>CP003179.1:0-2400000 GCA_000237975.1 Sulfobacillus acidophilus DSM 10332
TTGCGGTTATCCACAACCTCCGACATACCCCTCTAATGTTGATTTTATGCCAAAAATCGCCCTTTTAGACCAAGCTCCCAAACCCGCCCTATCAATTGTTCCGGCCTAGGTGATCTGCTATGATGATGACCGAGCCTCCGCCTTTGGCCGGAGGAATCATTATTTTTACAAGATCTATCAACAAGTTGTGGATAAGCTTGTGGATTTCTTGTGTATAGCGTGCACAGGGGGAATCGAATCATGCTCGAAGTCGGCCTCGAGTCGCTATGGGCTGATGTGGTGGACCGCCTCCAGTTGGAACTGTCCACCCCAAGTTTTGAAACCTGGGTCCGCTCGGTGGTCCCGAAAGCGATCGATGAAAATATTTTGACGTTGGAGGTACCCACGGAGTTTGTACGGCAGTTAATCGCCTCCCGTTACACCGGACTTTTGCGTGATATTTTAGCGAAAGCGTCGGGCACGACGCTCGATGTACGCATTGAAGTGGCCGAGCCCGTGGATCCACCGACGACCAAATCCCGCCCATCGGCCCCCGTGGAGTCCCCGACGACATCCCAACCGTCGCCGGAAGGCGAATTTGAATCCCGCCTCAACCCGAAATACACGTTTGAAGCCTTTGTGGTGGGAAGTTCCAATCGCTTTGCCCACGCAGCATGCCAAGCAGTGGCGGAAATGCCGGCAAAGGCCTATAATCCGCTCTTTTTATATGGCGGAGTGGGATTGGGAAAAACACACTTGATGCATGCGGTAGGCCATCATGTGTTAAAAAACTCCCCAAAGTTGCGTGTTTTATATGTCTCTTCAGAAAATTTTACCAACGAATTGATTAATGCCATTCGGGACGACAAGATGGTGCGCTTCCGCCAACGTTATCGCAACATCGACGTCTTGCTGATAGACGATATTCAATTCGTGGCCGGCAAAGAACGGACCCAAGAAGAGTTTTTCCATACGTTTGAGGCCCTTCACGGGGCCCATAAGCAAATTGTCATTTCAAGCGACCGTCCCCCCAAGGATATTCCCACTTTGGAAGAACGGCTACGGTCCCGGTTTGAATGGGGTCTTATTAGTGACATCCAAGCTCCGGATCTCGAAACCCGTATGGCAATTTTGGCCAAAAAAGCACAAATGGAGAAACTCTCCGTCCCGGATGAAGTATTGCACTATATCGCCACACGGATCGATACCAACATCCGCGAATTAGAAGGGGCGTTGATTCGCGTAATGGCCTATGGCTCGATCACCCGCCAACCGCTCACACCGGAACTCGCCTATGAAGCCCTGAAAGACGTCATCCCGGAAACCCGGGCCAAGCCACCGATCACCATTCGATTGATCCAAGAAGAGGTGGCACGTCATTTCGACCTGAAAGTGGATGACTTCAAAGCCAAAAAGCGGACGAAAGCCGTGGCCTTTCCGCGCCAAGTGGCGATGTATATCGCGCGGGAATTAACCGACGCCAGCTTACCGAAAATAGGCGACGAATTTGGCGGACGCGACCATACTACGGTGATGCATGCCTGCGAAAAAATCGCGCGCGACAAATCGGTCGACCCTCAGCTGAATCAAACGCTCCAGGCCTTAATGAAGCGCATCCGTTCCCGGTGACGGTGGATATCTTGTGAAAAAGCCGGGTAAAACTCTGTGGACGAATCGGGGACTTACACACAGAATGCACAGCGAAGTCTGTCGAGCCCCGTCGCCTGGTGGATAGGGCGCTAACTTATCCCAAAGTTATTCTTGTCGGAAGCTGGCGATATACGCGGATTGGAGTCACTTATCCCGATATCCCCAGCGCTTACTACGACGACGAACTGTTTCATTAGGATCATAGAGATCATCGGCACCGAGGAGGAACGTGTATGCAATTCGAAGCGAGCCAGGACCAATTAGCCAAAGCGCTGGCTTTAGTGTCGCGAGTGATCCAACCGCAAAACAACCTGGCGGTCTTATCGGGTGTTCAGTTGGATGCCCGGGACAACGTCCTGTCGATAACCGGAACCGACCTCTTCACGATGTTGGTAAGCCATATTCCGGTTCATGTGGATGAACCGGGCACCATCGTGGTACCGGCCGCACTGACGGCCGAATTAATCCATAAGCTGCCCACGGCCACCTTAACGGTTCAGGCCAATTATGACTCCGGCAAAGCGATCGTGCGTTACGGCAAAAACCAAGCCACGTTGCATGGCTTCGCCCAAGAACGCTTACCCGACTTTCCGGATATCGA
Organism: Sulfobacillus acidophilus DSM 10332; assembly: GCA_000237975.1. GTDB lineage: Bacteria > Bacillota > Sulfobacillia > Sulfobacillales > Sulfobacillaceae > Sulfobacillus_A > Sulfobacillus_A acidophilus. Next base: position 2,231 of record CP003179.1, read on the forward strand.
AGGGCCGCTCCGTACGATTGCGATCGCCGCGGGCACTTTTCCCCGCTTGGCCCGCCAGCTCCTCTTCGCATGTGCGAAAGACGAGACACGACCCATATTACGGGGCGTTTCCCTCAAATTAGGTTCCGGGCGTTTGGTGCTGGCGGCAACCGACGGCAGCCGACTGTCGCAAACCTGGATTCCGGTTCCGGAGTACTTGGACGATCCACTGGAATGCGTGCTACCGGCCAAAGCCGTGGCCGAAGCGGCCCGTTTAAACACGGCGGCGGATGGCGAATTGACGGTAGGGAGCAACATGATGCGGTTTCGTTCCTCCGAAGGCGAACTGGTGGCTCGGCTTTTAGACGGGCAATATCCCGATTACCAGCGCGTCATTCCGCAAGAGTACGTGGCACAAGGGCGCATTAACGTGAATGATTTCCGGGGGGCGCTTGAGCGGGCCAACCTGATTGCCGCTAAAGATCGAGCGGCATCGGTCCGCATTCGCCATACCGTCGGCGAATTACAAATTTCCGCCTCCGCTCAAGAGTACGGTCAGACCTTGGAATCGGTAGAATGTGACAGTCACGGCCAAGATTTGGATCTCCTATTCAACCCGATTTACCTCTTGGAGGCGCTGCGATCGTTGGAAGGTGACGAAGCGCTGTTGGAATTTTCCGGCGTTCAATCGCCGCTGCGGATTCGGGAGGTTGAGCACTCCCAATATAGCCATGTCGTGTTGCCGCTCCGGCAATTGGTCTAACCTCGCATGCCCGTCGAACGCATCGATATCGCCCATTTTCGAAACATAACCGAAGCCTCCCTGACGCTGGCTCCCCACCTCACGCTGGTGGTGGGGGCCAACGGTCAAGGCAAAACCAATTTGTTAGAGGCGCTCTATGTGATCTTGCAGGGCCGAGACTTCCGGGTGGCTTCGGAGCGTGACGCCATTCAACTCCACGAGTCGGTGGCGACATTGACCGCTGAAGGACGGCTTGGGGATCATCCGGTTAAGTGGCGCCACGCGATTCAGCGGCAACCGCTTCGTCGCCTGCATTCGGGACCGGTCGTACCGGTCGTGCTCTTTTCGCCGGAGGATGTGACGTTGGCCAAAGGGAGTCCCGAGGTGCGGCGGCGGTTTCTGGACTTGCTATTGGCACCCCATGATCCCCACTATGCCCGTTCGCTCAAAGCGTATCATCGCGTGTTGCTGCAAAGAAACCGGGCGTTGAAAGAGGCTCAGTACCACGGATTGATTGACGACTTCACGCCACTATTGATTCGGGAAGGCACCTATATTTGGCGCCGCCGATCTGAAGCTTTTCAAGAACTCTTGGCGTTGGCGAAGCCTTTACATCATGAATTGGCGGGTGGGGAAGACCTTACCGCAAGTTATCACTTCGGGGGGGCCGCCCATCCGGTGGCGGGCGAAGAGACATACCGGGCGGAGATGCAGCGTCGCCGACCGGACGAAATCGTCCGGCAAGTCACTTTGGTCGGACCACACCGCGACGACCTGGAATTTTTTTTAAACGGCCAACCGGCCGCCGGATTTGCGTCGCAAGGGCAATTACGCACCATTGCCTTAAGCCTTAAATTGGCCACCTATGACTGGTTGGCCAAAGAAACCGGCATGACGCCGGTCGTATTGTTGGACGACGTGTTATCCGAACTCGATTCCGCACGGCGTTCCCGGCTCTTGGAGCTCGTGGCTCAACCGGGCCAACAAACGTTGGTGACCGATACCGAAGCGAGAAATTTCGAGGCTTTAACACCGTTGATCTATCATGTAGGTAACGGAGTGATAACACCATGGGAGCGATAACGGCACTGCCGCAAATTTTGGAGGAGATGACCGGTCGTTACCGTTGGGAGCCGGCACGGGTTCTCCGCGATCTTTATCGGCTATGGCACGAAGCCGTAGGACCGGAGGTAGCCCGCCATACGCGGATTCTGGGTTTTTCCCGTGGCGTGCTGGTGGTCGGGGTGCCATCGACCGTTTGGGGTCAGGAGTTGCAGCTTTTGAAACCGGCGATTATGGAGCGGATTCACCGAATTGTCCCCGGGGGACTCATAAAAGACCTTCGAACCCGTGTAATGGCCGCCAATCGGTTAAACGTCGATCTCCGCCGACAGGGACCGACCGAACGCGGCGGCCGTTTTATCCGTTCTCGCCGTACGTCGGCGACTTCTCTGCCCCAATTGCTTCATCAGGTGCAAGACCATTATGAAAGCGCGCGGGAATACTGGTTTCATAACGGGTATCATCCCTGCGTGGTATGTGGGGCTCCGTCGCTCGACGGCTATCCGGTGTGTGCGGTCTGCCAATGGACGGGACAACCCGGCAAGGAGTGAAATCGATGTATTTACACATTGGTCAGGACGTATTGGTCGCCTACCAGCATATTGTGGGCATTTTTGATCGGGATTTACTCGAGTCCTCGACCGACTTTCGTCATTACTATCATCGTCTGCGGCAGAACAACCAAATAGTGGGGGACGCCGAGTTGGCCAAGTCGGTCATCGTCACCCCGACTCACCTGTATTTCTCGCCGATTTCGGCGTCCACATTGTGGCGCCGGGCAGAACGGGATCCGTCGGTCTGGTTGGCCTCGGATGAGGATTAGAAGTGGTGGCGAAAGCTTATGGTATACTGAAATTACCAGACCCGTGGCGGGTCTTATTCGTGTGTTAAGGGGGATTCCCAGGAATGGCGGGACCGAGCACGCCGGAGTATAACGAAAATCAAATACAGGTATTGGAAGGCCTGGAAGCGGTCCGTAAACGCCCGGGTATGTATATTGGCTCCACCGATGTGCGAGGTCTTCACCATTTGGTGTATGAGATTGTCGATAACTCCATCGATGAAGCCTTAGCCGGGGTTTGTGACCGAATTCAGGTGACGTTATACCGGGATGGACGGGTCGGCGTGCGGGATAACGGTCGGGGCGTACCCACCGGCATTCACCCGAAAGTCGGTATCCCCACGCTGGAAGTGGTTCTGACGATGCTCCATGCCGGCGGCAAGTTCGGCGGCGGAGGGTATAAAGTCTCGGGAGGGCTGCACGGAGTGGGCTTGTCGGTGGTCAACGCCTTATCGAAAGAGTTGACGGCGACCAGTCGCTTTAACGGTGGAATATTCGTGCAACACTATGCCCAGGGGAAACCGCTGGATGCTCTTACGCGCATAGGCGATACCGACGAAACGGGTTTCGAAGTGGTCTTTTTACCGGACCCGGATATTTTTGAAGAGGTGCGGTTTTCCTTTGAAACAATCGCCAATCGCCTCCGGGAACAAGCCTTTTTGAATTCCGGAGTTTTATTGGAACTCAAAGACGAGGCGAGCGGCCGTGAAATGCGGTACCACTATACCGGCGGCGTCGTGTCCTTCGTGCAATACCTCAATCTCAATCGTGACGTGATTCACCCGAAGCCGATTGCGTTTTCCGCCGAACGGGACGGGGTCTTCGTCGAAACGGCGCTCCAATACAACGACAGTTACACCGAAACCCTGTTTACGTTTGCCAATACCATTCGAACGTTGGAAGGCGGGTCTCACGAAGCTGGGTTTAAAGCCGCGTTGACGCGCGTCTGTAACGATTACGGGCGGAAACTGGGGCTATTGAAAGACGCCGACAACAATCTGTCGGGTGACGACGTCCGCGAAGGCCTCACGATGATTTTGTCGGTCAAATTGCCCGAACCTCAGTTTGAGGGGCAGACCAAGACCAAACTGGGTAACTCCGAGGTCCGAGGGATAACGGAAGCGATTGTCGCGGAAGGTTTGTCCACCTATTTTGAAGAGAATCCCAGTATTGCGAAACGCATTTTGGAGAAGGCGATCGCGGCGGCTCGGGCGCGTGAAGCAGCCCGTAAAGCCCGTGAGCTGACGCGGCGAAAAAGTGTACTGGAATCGTCGTCATTGCCGGGCAAGTTGACCGATTGCACCAGTAAAGATCCGGCGGAGTCCGAACTCTTCCTGGTCGAGGGAGACTCGGCCGGCGGTTCGGCGAAACAAGGACGGGATCGCCAATTTCAAGCGGTCCTGCCGCTCCGTGGAAAAATATTGAACGTGGAACGGGCACGGCTGGACAAAATATTGGGCAACGAAGAAATTCGGGCCATGATTACCGCGATTGGCACCGGCATCGGAGACGAATTCGATCTGACCAAAGCGCGTTACCATCGGATTGTGATTATGACCGATGCCGACGTCGACGGGTCGCACATCCGGACCTTGTTACTCACGTTCTTTTATCGCTATATGACGCCTTTGATCGAAGCGGGATATGTCTATATCGCCCAACCCCCCCTCTATTTGGTGAAAAAAGGGAAACAGGAGCGCTATTTATATGACGATGCGGCTCTGGAACAGTTGCTGAATGAATGGGGACGCGGTAACGATATTACGATTCAACGTTACAAAGGGCTCGGCGAAATGAATGCGGAGCAATTGCGGGACACGACCATGAACCCGGAGACGCGCACCCTTTTGCGTGTGGAACTTGAGGACGCGGCGGCGGCCGATTGGATTTTCACGGTCCTTATGGGCGACAAAGTGGAGTCGCGGCGCGATTTCATACAAGAACATGCGCATCTGGTGCGCAATTTGGATACGGTGGGATAGCGAGGCGACATCATGGCCAACATTGGACACGTTCTTCCGGTCGACATTCAGGAGGAAATGAAAAAATCGTACATCGATTACGCGATGAGCGTTATCGTCAGTCGCGCATTGCCCGATGTTCGAGACGGGTTGAAACCGGTGCATCGCCGAATTCTTTACGCCATGCAGGAATTAGGCAACACGCCGAACCATCCGTACAAAAAATCGGCCCGTATCGTAGGGGAAGTCTTGGGCCGTTATCACCCTCACGGTGATACGGCGGTCTACGATGCCATGGTGCGCATGGCGCAAGACTTTTCCATTCGGTACCCCTTGGTCGACGGGCACGGCAACTTCGGGTCGATGGACGGCGATTCTCCCGCTGCCATGCGGTATACCGAGGTCCGTCTGTCTCCCATCGCCATGGAGATGCTGGCGGATATCGATAAAGAGACGGTCGATTTTGTTCCGAACTTTGATGAATCGACGGAAGAACCGGTAGTGTTACCGGCTAAAATTCCAAACTTGCTGATCAACGGGTCGTCAGGCATTGCGGTGGGGATGGCTACCAATATTCCCCCCCACAACTTAAATGAAGTGTGCCAAGCCGCGGAAATGCTGATCGATCATCCGGAAGCGGGTTTTGAAGACTTGTTGAAGGTCCTGCCGGGTCCTGATTTTCCCACCGGCGGCATGATTATGGGCCGCGACGGGATTCGTCAGGCCTATTTGACCGGCCGCGGGATTATCACCATTCGGGGGATCGCGAAAGTTGAAGAAACCGCGCAAGGGCGGGCTCGCATCGTCATTACGGAAGTCCCGTATCAAGTCAATAAAGCCAAACTGATCGAAAAGATTGCCGAGTTGGTGCATGACCATCGCATTGAAGGTATTAGCGATCTCCGCGACGAATCCGATCGTGACGGGGTGCGCGTAGTCATCGAACTGAAGCGGGATGCCGTTCCGAAAGTGATTTTAAACCAGCTGTATAAGTTTACTCCCATGCAGCAGACTTTCGGGATCATTTTGCTGGCGTTGGTTGACGGTCGACCAATGATTCTTTCCGTGCGGGAAATGTTACAAAACTTTATCCGGCACCGAAAAGAGGTCATTACCCGCCGGACCCGGTACGAACTTAATAAAGCCGAAGCGCGGGCCCATATTCTAGAGGGGTTGCGCATTGCCCTGCAATTCCTCGATGAAGTGATCCAGTTGATTCGCACGGCGGCATCCGTCGAAGACGCCCGACAAGGCCTCATGACCCGCTTTGGTCTGTCCGAACGGCAAGCGACGGCTATCCTGGAAATGCGCCTTCAGCGATTGACCGCATTGGAACGAGAAAAAATTGAAGCCGAATACCAGGACGTGATGGCGCTCATCGAACGCTTACGGGCCATTTTGGCCGATGAACAGCTCGTTTACGCCATGATCAAAGAGGATTTGGCGGAGATTCGGCAAAAATACGGTGATGACCGGCGGACCAAACTGGGCCCGGCGGTCAAGGATATTGCAGACGAGGATTTGATTCCGGAAGAAGACATGGTGGTCACCATTACCCACCGCGGATACATCAAGCGTCTGGCTACCAGTGTGTACCGGCCGCAGCGGCGCGGCGGGCGCGGCATTGCCGGAAGCACGGTGCGGGAGGACGACTTCATCAACCACTTGTTCGTCGCCTCGACGCATAGTTATTTGTGTTTCTTTACCAATCGGGGCCGTATCTACCGCGTCAAAGTCCATGAAATCCCGGAAGCCAGTCGCCAAGCCAAAGGAATTTCGGTCGCCAACCTCATTGCACTCGAGCAGGATGAACGGATCGCCGCCGTGCAGACCCTGACCGATACCCTCGATGACCATTATTGGGTATTCGCCACCAAACGCGGGGTTGTCAAACGCACGCCGTTGTCTGATTATGAAACGTGGCGTGGGGGCGGCATTATCGCCATTACCCTCGACGACGGTGACGAATTGATAGGGGTGGAACCGACAGCCGGCAAGAGTCACATTATTTTGGCGACCCGGCACGGACAAGTCATTCGGTTCGAGGAAGACGAGGTGCGTCCGACAGGTCGGGCGGCCCGCGGCGTAACCGGGATTCGCTTGCGCCCCGAAGATATGGTCGTATCCTTGGCCACCGTTTCCGAGCAACCGGAGCTCCTGATTCTGACGGAAAACGGTTTCGGTAAACGGACTCGCCTGGATCAATTCCGGGTGACGGGCCGCGGCGGCCAAGGGATTGTCGGCATGCGGGTCACCGATCGGACGGGTTACGTCGTAGGGATACAACCTGTCGAGGGCTCGGAAGAATGTATGGTCATTTCGAGCGAAGGCACGATGATCCGGTTGGAAGTAGGCAGCATATCGGAACAGGGTCGCGCGACCCAAGGTGTGAAGGTTATGCGGCTGGAAGACGGGCAACATGTCAGCGCGTTTGCGCTGGTCAAGGCGGAAACGGACGATGACGAGTAAAATGAGGACAGATAAGGCCTAGGCGGCAAGGGAGGTTATCCATGATGGAAGCACAAGTCGGAACATTTAACGTGAAATCAGGGTTGGCGGAAATGCTCAAAGGCGGCGTGATTATGGACGTCACCACCCCGGAGCAGGCGATTATTGCCGAAAAAGCGGGCGCCGTGGCGGTTATGGCGTTAGAGCGGGTTCCGGCCGATATCCGTGCGGCGGGCGGCGTAGCTCGGATGGCGGATCCCCGGATCGTCAAATCCATTCAAGAGGCCGTTTCGATTCCGGTGATGGCGAAAGTACGGATTGGCCACTTTGTGGAGGCCCAAGTCTTGGAAGCCCTCGAGGTGGACTATATCGACGAAAGCGAAGTCTTGACACCCGCAGACGAACAATATCACATCGACAAGTGGCAGTTTAAGGTCCCGTTTGTATGTGGCGCTCGAGATTTAGGGGAGGCGCTTCGGCGCATTGCGGAAGGGGCCGCGATGATTCGGACCAAAGGGGAGCCCGGGACCGGCAATGTGGTCGAGGCCGTCCGTCATCTCCGTGCGGTGAACACCCAAATTCGCCAGGTCGTGGCGACTCCGGAAGCCGAACTGGCCGACCTGGCCAAAGAATTGCGGGCACCGTTGGAGTTGGTTCGGAAAGTCAAAGAACTGGGACGTTTGCCGGTGGTGAACTTTAGCGCCGGGGGGGTGGCCACGCCGGCCGATGCGGCTCTGATGATGCAACTGGGAGCGGACGGGATTTTTGTGGGTTCCGGTATTTTCAAATCCGCCAATCCCGAAAAAACGGCGCGCGCGATTGTTCGTGCGACGTTACACTACAATGACCCGAAAGTGATTGCGGAAGTGTCCGAAGATATCGGAGAACCGATGCCGGGTCTCGAGATGGCAACGCTACAACCCAAAGATCGGATGCAAGACCGGGGAATTTAGCAAACCCGGAACAACGGGGTTACAACAGAGGGGAGGCCACGTGGATGAGAATAGGAATCCTAGCAATCCAGGGGGATGTCCGGGAACACGCACGCCATGTGAGCCGTGCCGGCGGTGACCCGGTACTGGTCCGCCGAGTCGATGATTTAGCGAAAACGGACGGCCTGATTATTCCCGGCGGCGAAAGTACCACCATCGGCATGTTGATGGATGAATACGGCCTTTTGACGGCCATTCGCGCATTAGCCCAAGATAACCGGTATCCGATCTATGGAACGTGTGCCGGCCTGATTTTGTTGGCTAAAGAGGTTGTCGGACCCTCCCCGGCGCGTCTTGGACTCGTCGACATTACCGCGGATCGGAATGCCTATGGCCGGCAAATTGCGTCTTTTGAGGCGTTGATGGACATTCCGGTGTTAGGCGAAGAACCCTTTCCGGCAGTCTTCATTCGGGCGCCGAAAATCACCCGGTTGGGGGATGGCGTAAAACCCTTGGCCACCTATCAAGGGACCGTCGTGATGGCGGAAGAAGGTCCATACTTAGTCAGCTCGTTCCATCCGGAAATGAGCGAAGACATTCGGGTCCACCAATATTTCCTGGAAAAGGTGGCCCGTACGGCCAAAGTGCAGTCGGCATCGTAATCGGCGCCGCGAGGTCCGGTCCAGCGAGTCGGGGGCGAGTGCGACCCGAACCGGACGCCGAGCGGTTTTTAGGTAAGGGAGAATCCTATGGAACCCTTGCGGGTCTTTAGCGATCATGTGGAAATTTTGGACCAACGGCAATTACCGCAGGCGGTCCGCTATTTTAATGCCCATCGGGCGTCCGACGTGGTTGAAGCGATTCGCACGCTTGCGGTCCGCGGAGCCCCGGCGATCGGGATTGCCGGCCTTTACGGTCTATGGCTGGAAGCCCGTTATCTGGCAGAAGCCGGCGAGTCCGGGTTTATGGACAAGCTCTTGGTGGCGGCCCAACAGTTGCGTCATGTCCGCCCGACCGCCGTCAACCTGTCGTGGGCTATTGATCGGGCGCTCGGGCGCCTGACCCCGGGTCCGGCGGACGAAGTTGTCACGCGGTTACGGGATATGGCCGATACCCTTCGCCAAGAGGAAGAGGAGCGGAATGCCCGGATGGCGCAGTTGGGGGCCCAACTGTTGCCGAACCGGGATAGTCGTGTACTCACGCATTGTAATACGGGATCGTTGGCTACGGTGGGTGTCGGCACAGCGCTAGGCGTGATTCGGGAGGGGTATCGGCAAGGCCGGGTGGCGATGGTGTGGGTGGATGAAACGCGCCCGCTTTTACAAGGGTCGCGGCTGACCGCTTGGGAACTCTTACAGGATCAGATTCCGGCGACCTTAATCACCGATAGTATGGCCGCCGGCTTGATGCAGCAAGGACAAGTAGATGCCGTGTTTGTAGGCGCCGACCGCATCGCTTTAAACGGCGATACGGCCAATAAAGTGGGGACTTATGGTTTGGCCGTATTGGCACAATATCACCGGATTCCGTTTTACGTGGTGGCGCCCGTCAGCACCATCGATGAACATATTGCCAGTGGTCAGGACATTCCGATTGAGGAACGCCAAGCTGACGAGGTTCGGTTGATCCGCGGCGTACCGATTGCCCCGGAGGGGATGGCGGTGAAAAATCCGGCATTTGATGTGACGCCCTACGCTTTAATTTCCGCTATTATTACCGATCGCGGGGTTGTCTATCCGCCCTTTGATCAAAAGTTGCGCCAATTGCTAGAGGAGGATCGGCATGCTTGACCTCAAGCGGATTCGTCAAGAACCCGAGACGGTTCGCGAGCTCTTACGAAAGAAACATGTTGAGGTGGATTTTACCCCGTTATTGGATTGGGACCAGAAACGCCGCGAATTATTGGCTGAGGTCGAACAGCTGAAAGCCGAACGCAACCGGGTGTCGGAAGAGGTGGCGCGTCGGAAAAAATCGCAGCAGGATGCCACGAGCCTGATCGAGGAAATGCGCGGCGTCGGCGAGCATATTCAACGATTGGAAAATGAACTGGGCCCGCTGGAAGAAGCCATTCGAGACTTTTTACTGGGGGTCCCCAATACGCCGTTGATGGACGTTCCGGATGGTGATGGGGCGGACGACAATCAAGAGGTTCATCGTGTTGGAGACCCGCCCCATTTTCATTTTCCCGTCAAACCGCATTGGGATTTAGGAGAATCCCTAGATATTTTAGATTTTGAACGCGGTCGCAAATTATCCGGTTCGCGCTTTACCGTGCTGAAGGGCGACGGGGCTCGTTTGTCGCGGGCGTTGATTAATTTTATGTTAGATCACAATCGGGCACGCGGCTATCGTGAAATCGCCCCGCCTTATTTGGTGAATCGGGACGCGTTAATCGGAACCGGACAACTGCCGAAATTTGCGGACGACGTATTTCGGGTGGTTCCCCACGAGTATTATTTGATTCCCACGGCGGAGGTTCCCTTAACCAATCTCCATCGCAATGAAATTTTGAACGAGAAAGATTTGCCGTTGAAATATACCGCCTATACGGCGTCGTTTCGGGCCGAAGCGGGAGCGGCCGGTCGTGACACGCGAGGAATCATCCGACAGCACCAATTTGATAAAGTGGAACTGGTGCGGGTGGTGCGGCCCGACGATTCCGAAGCGGCCTTAGCCGAGATGGTGCGAGATGCCGAATCGCTATTGGAAGCACTGGAATTACCCTATCGCACGGTTCTGTTATGTGGTGGCGATATGGGATTTGGCCAAGCAAAAACCTATGATATCGAAGTATGGCTGCCGAGTTATGACAACTATGTGGAAATCTCATCCTGTAGCAACATGACCGATTTTCAAGCCCGTCGGGCCGACATTCGGTATCGCCCGCAGGGATCCAAACGGACCGAATTTGTCCATACCTTGAACGGCAGCGCGTTAGCGGTCGGTCGTACAATGGCCGCTTTGCTGGAAAATCATCAACAAGCGGACGGCAGCATTCGGATACCGGAACGTCTTCAACCTTATCTCGGTGGGCAAGATCGGATTGGAGGAACCTAACCGGGGAAAGCTATTTCGAGCCAAACAATCGAAAAAGAACACGCTCTCCGGATAAAACCGGAATTTCCTGCGGGAACTGTCGCTTGCCGGATAGCGGGGAGATTCGATACAATAGAGCGTGTTCACGGAGGGGTAGCGTAATTGGTAACGCAGTGGTCTTGAAAACCACCGCCCTCTGGGCTTGCAGGTTCGAGTCCTGTCCCCTCCGCCATTTTTGTTAGCAATTGGTCACTATTAAGGCTTGCACAGGGAAAACGACGTATGATACCATAGCTGTTGCTTGCGGAGGGGTACTCAAGCTGGTGAAGAGGACGGTTTGCTAAACCGTTAGTAGGCTACAAGGCCTAGCGTGGGTTCGAATCCCACTCCCTCCGCCACTTATCTGGTAATAACCGCCGTTTGATTGGGACGGTCGGAGTTGATACAATAGGGACATGCGCTCGTAGCTCAGGGGATAGAGCGTCTGACTACGAATCAGAAGGCCGCAGGTTCAAATCCTGCCGAGCGCACCATGTAAAACCGCATGCAACCTGGCATTGCGGGTTTTTTGTTTTGGCCGTCCCCTTTAAAACCTAGCTCCCGATCACAAACCGATCACACTTTTCCGGAGTCCGATCTCTCGGTGGTAGGATAAAGGACAAGTGATCCCAAAATTGCGGTCCAGTGGTGACTCCATGGTCCCGTCGGAAATATATTGAAGAGCTGCTTATCCTCGAACAATACCTCGAGCGTGCCAGTCGGGGCGAGAAGCCGGCGATGGGTTGGGCCAGCAATATGCATTACGGCAGTCTCAAACAGCAGTATCCGGTCGAAACGGAATGCATTTTGGCCGAATTTTCGGGCTCCCAAGCCGGCCCTTTTTAGTGGTCGGGCAGACGACTCGGTCGACTGGACCGCGAGGTCTTCTGAGTAACCCATAGTCGAGGCGTTTTGCGTGAGGTTTTACAGTGGCGAGATGAATATGGGACCCGCTCTACTTTTTTAAAGTGGTTACTATCGGATGATTGCGGGAGAAACGGAAGATGTACAGGCAACGCAACAAATTTTCAGGATGATGTGAATGAAGTGGTTCGCATGGAGAAAAGCGGGTTGATGGTGAAGAGGTTGAGGCAAGGGGTTATTCCGGTGGAACTTCAAAAGAAATGGAAAAGATGCCGGGATTACAACGGGCTCCGAGTGGTGGACTTCTGGGTGACAACGCGCGCATGGTGTTTTGTACTTTTTTCAACCCAAGCAAAAACCCGGGTGGCCCGAACCAAAAAATACGTAGAAAGATCCTCAAAGGAAAACCAGCCCATTGGGCTACAATCAGACAGAAGGGATGTCATTCTTGAGTGCCGGAATAAGGGGTTTCAATTCGTTATGTATCCATGTGTTTCCTGCTACCAGGGTTTGTTCGTGCATCCGTAAAGACGGTTCCGCCATATTCCATGTGGTGACTAGTCCGGTGGACTCCAACACGATTAAATGGCCGGCTGCCCAATCCCATGGAAAAACCTGCTCTTCAACGTACCCGTCTAATCTTCCGCATGCAATCCACGCTAAATCGAGTGCAGCCGAACCGGCTAATCTCAGGGCTTGCGTCTTTTGGAAAATGGGGTTCCAACGACTTAAGACATCCGCGTCGGATTTAATGACTTTGGTGCCGATAGCAACCAGTGCATGGCGTAACTCTTTAGTAGTCGAGACGTGGATACGCCGGTTGTTTAGCCACGCACCACAACCGCGGGTTGCAGTAAACAATTCGTCGCGCAAAAAATCGTAGACCCAACCGATTCGAATCTCTTCATACACGGCCAGTGCCAAAGATATAGCGAAATGCGGATGGTGGTGCATAAGATTTGCAGTGCCGTCTATCGGATCCAAAATCCACGAAACCTCGTAGTTTGGAAGCGCCGACGTGTCATTCAGCTCTTCACTCAATACGCCGCTGTTTGGAAGTGCTTCGGTAATTACGGAGATTAGCTCTTTTTGTATAACGTAATCCCAAGATGTGACATAGTCGTTTGGGGCTTTTTCGTCCACAGAAAACCCGTGATTTTTGTGCCAGCGCTTGCGCCATTTTTGACCAAGTGATTTTATTTCCCGTGCAATCATCACGCGTAAATGATCTTCGTTCATTACGAATACATCTCCTTGAACTATCGTTCTTGAATCGAAGATATCTTACCATATTTCAGTTATTTGAACAAAACTGATTGGAATTTGTTAATCATGATCATCAAAATCGTCGCGATCTTCGCGGGCACTACAGTAAATACAGAAAATTGCGTTGACCTATGAACCGTTTTGTGTTAAAAGTGGATCATAAATGAACAGGAGGTGATTGAAACATGATTGGTAAGCGCCGAAAGATGCTTATAGAATTGTTAGAAAGAGAACCCGAGATGTCCGTTCAGGAGCTCAGTGACAGACTGGGCGTTTCTGAGGCTACGGTAAGACGGGACCTTTCAACATTATCCCAACAGGGATTAATTGAGCGATTACGGGGCGGCGCGACCATTTCCCACCCGCTTGGGGTTGAACCTTCGTGGATCGAAAGGCACCGAGAAAACGTAGAGAAAAAACGCGCGATTGCCCGCATGGCTGCCGGTATGGTCGAAGACGGTCAGGTTGTAGCGTTAGATGTAGGCACTACAACCCTGGAAATTGCACGGGGACTTCAATTACGAACGGGATTGCTCGTGTTTACCGCCTCGTTACCGGCCGCAGACGTTCTCTCGAAAGGGCGTCCGACTGTTTACGTGGTCGGGGGCCGAATGCGTCCGGGAGAAATGAGCCTTGTGGGCCCGCTCACCAGAGATATTATCCAACGGTTCCATTACGATGTGTTCTTTCTTGCGGCGGCAGGCTGGTCGGTTGAGCAAGGATTAATGGATTACTCCATTGATGACGTAGAAATTAAACAAGCATTTATGGCCGCCTCGTCGTCCGTCATTGCAGTGGTGGATTCCGTTAAATATGGAAAAACATCCTTGACGACCATCGCTTCCTTAACCGACGTGGATGCGGTGATTACCGACGATCAGCTACCGGATGCAGTTCAAGAACAGGTTTCCCAACTCACGACGTTACATGTTGCTCCCGTGGCTTTAGAGAAAGGAGTTTAAATTCGTTATGGCTCAGTGGATTCAATCAACCTTTGGTACCCAAAAACCTGTGATCGCGATGGTACATTTTCCTGCGCTACCTGGTACCCCTTTATACGATAAAAGCGCCGGCATGTCGCATGTTTTGGATTCGGTCCGGAGAGATCTTGAAACCTTGCAAGAATCCGGGGTTGACGCAGTAATGTTTTGCAATGAAAATGACCGACCGTATCAATTTACCGCGGATGATTCGACTATTGCGGCAATGGCTACTGTAATAGGCCGGCTTCAACCAGAGATAGCGGTTCCCTACGGTGTCGACATTTTATGGGATCCCGTGGCCGCCGTGGCATTGGCTCATGCCGTCGGGGCCCAATTTGTTCGAGAAGTGTTCACCGGATTGTATGAAAGCGACATGGGGGTATGGAACGGACGAGCCGCTGAGGCTCTTCGATTACGGACAAATCTGGGCGAAACGGAGCGAATCAAACTATTGTTCAACGTGTCTGCCGAATTTGCATCCCCGATAGGACATCGAACCATTGCCGATATAGCTCAATCCGTCGCCTTCTCCAGTTTGCCGGACGCCCTTTGTGTGTCGGGTCCGATGACGGGTCGGCCTGTAGACCCCGAGGACTTGGAATCTGTTCGCCAACGGGTTGGCGGCGTTCCCGTGTTCGTGAACACGGGGGTCCGGGCGGATAACGTCAATAAATATCTCTCGGTGGCCGATGGGGTGATTGTGGGAACGTCACTAAAATTTGACGGGAAAACCTTTAATGCGGTGGATCTAGACCGCGCCCGGATGCTGATGAAAACGGTGCAGGAACTCCGGATTCAATTGACGACCTGAGAAGGAGAGGAGGAGATTCAATTGGCCCAAACGAACACGATGTTTGTCCGGAACGCTACCGGATTGGTCCGGGAGCTATCGCCGTTTGACGCGTTTAATCTCGTATTTTCGGCTGTGTTAATCCCGGTGGGCATATCCGAAGCTTTGGGGTTTTCGCCTGCCGTGTTTACGGGAGCCAATGTGGCAATATCGTTTGTAATCGCCGCCGTGTTAATGGTGGCATTTGGTGCCGTTTATCTGTATTTTACGAATTTGATGCCTCGGTCGGGAGGGGATTATGTCTGGGTAAGCCGGACATTGTCTCCCGGAGTCGGGTTTGTAACCAACGCCGCGTTGACGTTTGTTTTTTTAACATGGGTGTCATTCAACTTTACCACGATGATTAGTTACTTTGGGCCGGCGGTGTTTTATCTTTGGGGATTGCCTAACGGTCTAATAACCACATTAAGCCAGCCTGGCTGGGAATTTGCCATTGCCACGGGCTTAACGATGCTTTTTACCGCATTGATGATTACCGGAATCCGTCGGGTCGCACGATATATGCGGTGGATGTTTTGGCTCGTTTGGGTTGGTATGGGCATATGGCTCGTTGGTATGGCCGTGACACCCAGCAGCGTATTTCAAGCCCGCCTGAAAGCGGTAACCGGCCATAGCGCCGCGTCGGTGATCAGTTTGGCTCATCATTACGGTGCGTCGTTTTCTTCCGGGGTTAACTGGGGCATGACACTTCTTGCCATGGTCTACGCATTTCAGGTTTACACAGGATTTCAATGGACCGGTTATTTTGCCGGAGAAGTCAAGAATGTGAGAAAGACCGCCGTCACTTCGATAATGGGCGGATTGCTGGTCGCGGCGATATTATATACTGGTGGAACGGTATTAGTCTATCATTCCACCGGATATACCCTTTATAATGCGTTGGCTTATCTGGGGTTTAACGATGCATCGAAACTCCCCGCAAACGTACCGTATGTATTACCCGCTTTAGCGCGGTTTTTAAGCCTGCCTGCCATTTTGAGGGATTACATCGGGCTCAGTTTTATCCTGGCGATTTTTTGGTGGACACCAACGGGGTTCATGCTGGGGACGCGGAATTTGTTTGCTTGGGCCTTTGATCGGTTGATGCCTGAGTCCCTGGCCGAAGTCTCGGAGCGTTTTCACACACCCGTCAAGGCGACCTTGGTGATTGGTGCCGTCGTAGAAGTCATCAATGTCGCGAACGTGTATTTAGGCTTATCGGAATTCTTGATCAACATTATTGCGGTGATGGCCGCAGCGTTTATTGTCGTGAGTATTAGTGCCATAGTCTTTCCCTACCGGCGTCGGGATCTGTTTGAGGAAGCTTCACCCATGGTTCAACGCCGATTGGCCGGAGTGCCTTTACTGACATGGGCCGGTCTCATTGGGA
Organism: Sulfobacillus acidophilus DSM 10332; assembly: GCA_000237975.1. Lineage (GTDB taxonomy): Bacteria > Bacillota > Sulfobacillia > Sulfobacillales > Sulfobacillaceae > Sulfobacillus_A > Sulfobacillus_A acidophilus. The sequence goes on from CP003179.1 coordinate 18,603, forward strand.
CTGCTATATGGGTGGCGGTGTTAATCATTGCATTAACAACACCGTATTTCGGGTTGAGTACGAAACCGATTCCTATGTTGGAGGCGTTTATCGTACCTATCGCGGCGATTATTTACTACCTCGTAGTGTCGGCCGTTCGCAAGCGTGAAGGATTTGACTTGAACGTTTCCTTTAAGGCAATTCCACCGGAATAGGAGGTCATTGATATGGATCTGGCGGAACGTGCCAAACATCTTGTAGCCACAGCAGAATCCCAGGGAATTTTCGTTCGGCTGTTAGGAGGTGTGGCACTTTACTTGTTGGCTCCGTCAGCTCGCACGCATCCGGCACTAATCCGGTCCTATAAAGATATTGACGCGGTTGTCAAAGCGCGGGATGGGGGCAAGTTAACCCCCATCTTGCAAAAAGAAGGATTTGTGCCTGATCGCCGATTTAACGCCTTGCATGGGGAGACTCGATTGCTATTTTGGGATGAACATGACGAGAACCTGCAACTGGATGTATTTGTGGGCACATTTCAACAGTGCCACCGCCTGGAGTTATTAAACGGGGCCGAGAATATGACCTTCACGGTGACGCCCACCATGTTGCTGCTAACCAAACTGCAAATCGTTCAGCTCAACGAGAAAGACATTCGAGATATCGTTACCATGCTCTATGATTGGCCGTTGGCCGACGATGATCAGGGAATCAATCGTCCCGTGTTGGCCCAAATATTGGGGAATGACTGGGGACTATTTACCACCGTGAACGACGCTCTTGATATAGTGTCACACCATATTTCGGATTATCTACAGAACGGGGAAGAGCAAAAGGCCTGGCATCGGTTGGAATCTTTACAACAGTGGATTCATGATTGTCCCAAAACCATACGGTTTCGTTTGCGGGAAAAAATCGGCCGTCGAATGTCGTGGTACGAACTACCGGAGGAGGTTAAGCGATGAAAATATTTGGGAAACCGGGAAGCGGTACCCCCCTGAAAATCTTTTTTGCTACGGACATCCATGGATCCGATCGATGTTTTCGTAAGTTCATCAATGCCGCTGCGTTTTATAATGCTCAGGTGCTTATTCTTGGGGGGGATATTACCGGTAAAGTCGTTGTCCCGATATTTCGGGAATCTAACGGAACTTATCGGGCCACTGTTCATCACCAGGAGCAAACGGTTAGTGAATCGGATCTTCCACAGTTATGTCGGGATATTCGCAGCAACGGATTTTATTATTACGTCACGACCCGTGAGGAAGCAGAGTATCTGCGGGATAACGCCGAAGCGCGGGAAGCGCTCTTTCATCGGGTCATTCGCGAGAGTTTAGCGGAGTGGTGGGACCTTGCCGCCGAACGTCTTAAGGGCAAAGGGGTGCAGGTCTATATTTCTCCGGGGAACGATGATGACGATGCCGTTATCGAATCTCTTCGCGAAGCCCCGTTTGTGATTAATCCGGACGAAACCGTGCGCGAAATCGCCGACGGCGTGTGGATGCTTTCGTTCGGTTGGAGTAACCGTACTCCGTGGAATTCTCCCCGGGAACTAGATGAACCAGAAATTGCCCGTCGGTTGGAGAGGTTAGCTGCTGGGGTACCGGATATGCGTAACGCTATTTTCAATATCCATGTCCCGCCGTTTAACACGCCGTTGGATAAGGCACCCCGGCTAACATCCGATCTTAAGCCGGTGGTGGAAGCCGGTGAAGTCCAAATGGCCAGTGTAGGGAGTACGGCGGTCCGTGATTTTATTATGCGGTACCAACCGTTGTTAGGGTTGCACGGCCATATTCATGAATCGGCCGGAATTATCAAATTAGGGAGAACCACGTGTATTAACCCGGGTTCAGAGTATGCGGACGGAACCCTTAAAGGGGCGTTAGTTACTGTGGATACGGGTCGATCTCAAGTTGCCCGGCAACTGATAGCGGGGTAGGTGCATTTTATGGCATGGGTGATGGGAATCGACATCGGAACCACCGCAGTTAAAGCGCTGTTGCTGGATACGGAAACGGGACAATCGGTGACGGCGACGAGCGACGAGTATCCGCTATATAGCCCGAATGCCGGTTGGGCCGAGGCGGATCCGCAGCATTGGGAACAAGGCATATCCGAGGCGATCGCACGATTGCGGCAACAGGATGCCAAGGCGGTGTCTCAATGTCGAGGAATAGGGGTATGCGGCATGGTACCGGCTCTGGTGCCGTTGGACCGGTCCCACCGCCCGTTGAGACGTTCGATACAACAAAACGATGCGCGAACCGGTCGAGAACTGGCGCAAATCATGGCCGATGCCGATACCGAGTGGCTGTATCAACGTACGGGCACGGTTTTGAATCAACAGCATATTGCCCCGAAATTACTGTGGTTGCAACGTTACGAACCTCATACGTGGGAACAGCTCCATGCGATTGTAGGAAGTTATGACTACGTCAGGGGTCTCATGACCGGCAATTGGGCGATTGAGGTGAATTGGGCGGTTGAAAGCGGGTTGTTCGACGTACACGCGAGGAGCTGGCTGACGGATTTCATGAACCGATGGTCGATTGATTCCCGATGGTTCGGATCGGTAGGAAATCCATGGGAACCGGCGGGAACTTTGCGTCCGCGTATGGCGGAAGCTTGGGGAATGCCTTCGGGGATTCCGGTGGTGTATGGCAGTGCGGATCATGTGGCTTCGGCGTTGGCTGCCGGGGTGGCGAACCCGGGGGACGTCTTGATCAAGTTCGGCGGTGCCGGGGACATCTTATATTGCACGGCCACCCCCCAGTTTCACCGACGGTTATATTTCGACCTTCATGATTTGCCGGGCCGTTATTTGTTAAATGGGTGCATGGCCGCCAGCGGATCTTTGGTGCGGTGGCTGTTATCCCGATTAAAAGCCGACGACCGGAGTCTTCCGGAGCTGGATCGCCGGGCGTCAGCGATTTCACCTGGTAGCGACGGGATTGTGGTCTTGCCGTACTTTCTGGGAGAAAAAACGCCCATATTTGATGCAGATGCCCGCGGCGTGATATTCGGCCTGATGCTTCACCACACTGATGGCCATCTGTTCCGGGCCGTTTTGGAAAGCGTTATCTTTGGATTTCGGCATCACCTAGACGTTTTGTCGAATTCCGGATTTCCGGTCGAGCGGATTTTTGCCACCAACGGGGGCGCGAAATCGGAGCTGTGGCGGCAAATTGCGGCGGATGTGCTTCAGCGCCCGATTCTGGCGTTTCCCCACCATCCGGGAAGTGCTATGGGTGCCGCCATCGTGGCCGCTCAGGGTTTGGGGTTGTTACCGCAAGAGCCGGTAGTGGACCGTATTGATACACCTCGCATATGGCATCAGCCCAATCCGGATAACCGGAGCGTTTATGACCGAAATTATTCGGTATTTCGAACGCTCTATGAGCGAACCCACGATTTAATGCATGTCATGGGAAGGGGAGAAGATTCGTGACAGAAAACAAGCCATTGGCTTTGGTTACCGGTGGGTCACAGGGAATCGGAGCCGCCATATGCCGCAGGCTGGCGCGGGACGGATATGCGGTGATCGTGGGTGATTTGGTCAAACCGGATAGCTTGTTGGCGGAAGGGATTGTACAGGACTTTGTGGTTCTTGACGTGACCCGAAAGGATACGGTTACCGCGGCTGTCCAGTCAATCGAAAACCGATTTGGACCCATCGAGGTCTTGTGTAATAATGCCGGTGTGTCAACCATGAATCGGGTGGTCGACCTCACCGAACGCGAATGGGATTTTAACTTCAATGTCAATATGAAGGGCGTCTTTTTGATGACGCAAGCGGTGCTGCCCGCCATGATGAATCGCCGAAGGGGTGTGATCATTAATACGGCATCAATGGCCGGCACCAAAGGCGTGCCGTTATTGGCACATTATGCGGCATCCAAATGGGCGGTTATCGGATTTACCAAAAGCGTGGCGCTTGAGGTGGCGCCTTATGGGATTCGGGTAAACGCCGTGTGTCCAGGTTATGTGCGGACCGGCATGCAGGACCGGGAACTCGTTTGGGAAGCGCAGTTAAGAGGAATGACCCCGGATGCGGTTCAGGCCGAATATATTCGATTAACACCACTTGGTCGAATTGAAGAACCGGAAGATGTGGCCCGGGTCGTGGGATTTTTGGCGAGCGACGACTCGCGGTTTATTACCGGAGAAGCGATTCATGTAACCGGCGGGGCCAACTTATAGCGAGATGACCTCTACTACACCGCTCACCGTTCGTGACCCCGAATGGTACCGAGTCGTTATGGTCGATAACAGCCATTATGAGGATCGGAGATGGGCGGCATGAAAATAGCAATCCGAACGGCTCTTGTGCTGGGAGGGGCTATAGCACTGGCAGGGTGCGGCAGCGTGCCCCCGGCGTCGGCCAAACCGCCGATTAGGCCGGGCACCCCGCCTGCCGTGGCGGGCACGCTGGCGATGAGCCAAACGATGAGTGCGATTGACTTTGAAAATCAACAAACCGGGTGGTTAGCCGGTGCGGGCCAGATTTGGATGACGACCGACGGCGGCCGTCAATGGCAGGTGGTCTACGATCAGGGGGATGCCGATTTTCACGGCATCCGGTTTGTGACGTCCCGGGTCGGGTGGGTGTGGAGCAATCGGACCCTGGTGGAAACGACTGACGGGGGGATTACCTGGCAGGTGGTGCATCAGGGACCTTCACCCTTGGTGTCTTTCAGTATGGTATCCCCTTTCCGGGGGTATGCCGTGTGGGACACCCCCTCTGCACCGGCCGGTCCGGGTTTACCCGGCGGCCGGCTCTTTGTGACGACGGACGGCGGCCGCCGATGGCGGGCATTGACCACGCCGTTTAATCCGGTAGCGGTCGATTTTTCCGGACCGCTAAACGGATGGGTGGTAGGAACCCATCACATTTGGCGGACTGTCGACGGTGGTCGGCAATGGCATCCGGTCTTCGGACTTCGTACCCCACCGATGTCGGCTACCATCCGGATAACGGGTAGCATGGTCTGGGTCCTACTCCGAGGTGGTTCGGGCATGAATCAAACATCCTATACTGTGCTCCAATACACGCCGAAAGGCGGTTGGAAAACCGCTCTGGCTGTCAGCACCGCCGGAGCCGGACCCGCTCCGGATGCGGCCCTTGGCGCCCCGGCCGGGCCCGGGCTGGTGCCGGGCCCGCTGGTGGCGGTTGACGCCGGAACGGCCTTTTTTGCCGGCGAAGTGCCGGCCGCCAATCTCGGCACCACCGCCGTGTGGGCGTATCACGACGGCCGTTGGAACCAATTTCCCGCGATTTATGGCGTCAACGGAGTCCCGGGTCCCGATGCGCTGAGCTTTGTCAATCCGCGTGACGGTTGGCTGGTCGCCGGTTCGGGAGCGACTCAAGTGTTCAGGACGCGTAACGGCGGACAAAGCTGGTACCAGGTGTTTCCGGCACCCGTTCCGGTGCGTGGCGTTAGTTTTCCCTCTGCGACCACCGGGTATGGATTGGGATTACCGGGACAGCCGAATGCGGTGGTGAAGACGACGGACGGAGGGACCCGGTGGGTAACGGTGGGCCAGTCACCGGCACCGGATAACTGGCAGTCGGATGCCCCTATGCCGTCCATCGTGTTTACCGGTCCGGTCACTGGTTGGGCGGTCCGAGATCAACACCTTTGGCAAACGGTTGACGGAGGACGGCAATGGACGCCCATTTTTTTGCCGGATTGGACGTCCGCCGACGGTCTTGATATGGTTGACTTCCTCGACTCGGCCGGAATTGTCGGTGCTCCCTACGAGAACACGTCATGGTGGACCGTCGACGGCGGTGCGACGTGGAATCGGGCCCAGCGGGAGACGGTCCTTCAAGGACTGGGGAGTCTCAACCGTGCCGTGACGCCGAAAACGTTGGGGGAGTCCCAGGAGATTTTGGAGGTCGGGGCAAACGGTCCGGTTCTGTGGATTCTCGGGGAGAACAGGTGGGCCCTTTCGACGGACAACGGCACCCAATGGGTGACGCACTCGTTCCCGCGCAATATCGTCGGCGGGATGATTGCGGATCTCTCGTTTGCCAACGCCCAAGACGGATGGCTGGAGAGCGGACTGGGTCAATTGTACCGAACCCAAGATGGCGGAGCCCGGTGGCAAGTGTTACCCTAGAGAATCGACGAATTCTGGTGGTCCCGGACTAATACCGGGGCCATATTTTTTCCGGTGATGAGACAACCGTGTCGCACAATAACATAAAATGTCTAAAGGGTGCGCACGAAGGAGACAAGAAAATGGAAGCCTATCTCGAGGCGTGGAAAAAGTATGCGGTGTTTGACGGGCGGGCCTCTCGCCCGGAATTTTGGCTCTTTTACCTGATTAATCTGGTCGTGACGGCGGCATTGGCACTTTTTGGCGTCATGACCGGCCTGCACTTTTTGCTCGCAATCTATGATATCGCGGTGTTTTTGCCGTCTTGGGCAGTGGAAGTCCGTCGATTGCACGATACCGGGCGATCCGGGTGGAATATGCTTTGGGCCTTTTTGCCCGTCATCGGTTGGATCGTGTTGATTGTGTTTTTGGCGGAAAAAGGGCACGCAGGACAAAACCAATACGGCCCTGATCCGCGGCAGGCCGCATAGTTCGTTTTAAAAGGGCGGGGTTTCCGACCAATCGGCGGCGGCCAGCTCGGTTTGGGTCTGCCGCCAGCGGTCGACTCGTTCGGCGAGCGGCAATTCCGCCCAACCGTTTTGGCGCCAGAAATCGGCGCCCGGCAATCCCGTGTTTTTACTGACCACCACCCCGGTTAAGTCGGGGTGGCCATGGGTGAGACACCAACGCTCGATCACGTCTAACACCGCCGGTACCTGATGGAGCGGGTGAAGCCCTCCTAATTGCTGGCCCAGCTCGCTATAGGACATGGTTTGACGGGCCTTGGCGGCACCGACCAGGCGCGGCCAGGCGTGACGGGCCAAATCAACGTAGTCGATGCCGGTCAGACCTTCGGGTGTAATAAGCCAGAGGCCGGTGATCACGGTCGCCGGAATCCAAACCCAAAGGGGCGCACTGCCCGAACGGAGCTGGGCGGTTATCGCGTCGGGTATCCAGATACCGGCTTGCTTTAAGGCTTGTAACACCGGCGTGCCTCCCGAGGCTAGGGGCGGTACGCCAATCAGCCACCCGTCGGGGGCCGGTTCGACGCGTACCCGGATGCCGTCTTCGGCTCCCTTCAGTCGGACCCAGGCGGTCCGCGTTTGATGGCCGGTCAAGTACTGGCGAAGCGCTTCCGAGAGGACGGCGCTGACACTTTCCCCGTTTTTGGCGACCGATTCCGCCTGCTCCCACAATTCGACGTCGCTATCGCGGATATATATTGTTTTTTTCGGCATGGTGTCCTCCCGTTATCTTGGATGGATAATATACCGCCATCAGCCGGGCGTCAATTATCATGCGCATTTTCCATCTTGGCGAAGTATCCCGGATTCGGTAAGATGGCCTAAAGGGGGTCAATCGATGACCACCACCCAGACGGGCTGGGGTTGGCGAGAGGTTGGAACGGGTGCCGTCCTCGCGGTTTTGTTGTCCCTCGTCATTCGTTGGGCGACCCGGGTCCACGGGTTTCACCCCGAAACCGGATCGGTGTCTCTTACCTGGTCGGCCTTGCCGCAAGACGCGCTTTGGTCCTGGTTACGGATGGCGGCTGCCTATCTCTTGTCCCTGATATTTTCTCTCGTTTACGCTTATGAGGCGTCTCATAACCCCAAAGCCGAAAAAATTCTCATTCCGATATTGGATATTCTGCAGTCGATCCCGGTCCTGTCGTTTCTCCCGGTCGTATTGCTGGCATTTATTGCACTCTTTCCCCATAGCCGAATCGGGGTCAATTTAGCCTCGATTTTGCTCATCTTTACCGGTCAGGTGTGGAACATGGTGTTTTCCGTCTATCATGGCATGATTACGGTTCCACAGGATTTACAAGAAGCGGCCGATAATTTGCAGTTAAGTCGATGGCAGCGGTTTCGGGTGGTGGAATTGCCGCACAGCATGGTGGGACTGGTCTGGAATTCGATGATGTCCTGGGCCGGGGGCTGGTTTTTTCTCATGGCCTGTGAAATGTTTGCGCTGGGGTCCCGGCAATTTGAACTCCGTGGTCTTGGTGGACCTATGTCAATAAAATGGACACCCGAAATTGAGACATTAGCCGTATCGCGCATGATACGCTGCATCGGCCTCGGCCGGAGTCTGATAATCCAGGGCACTATGGATCCGCTGCCGATTATAGAAAATCTCGATATAGGCAAAGATCGCGACTTCCGCTTCCGCCCGTGTTCGAAATTTCGTCAGGTAAATCAGCTCCTTCTTGAGGAGACTGTGCCAGGATTCAATCATGGCGTTATCGTAACAATTTCCTTTGCGACTCATGCTCGCGGTCATGCCGTACTGCTGAAGGCGTTCCTGGTACGCCGCGGCGGCATATTGGCTGCCGCGATCCGAGTGATGCAGCACGCCGGCCGGCGGCCGGCTGTGGATCACCGCACGGTCTAAGGCCCGGATGACCAAATCTTGCGTCATGCGCCGATCCACCGCCCATCCCACAATTTTTCGGGTGTACAAGTCCTGAAGGCTCGCTAAATAGAGCCATCCTTCCTCTGTGGGGATGTAGGTAATATCCGCCATCCACACAGCATGTGGGCGATCCGCGCTAAACGTTCGATTCAAGACGTTCTCGTGCACCGGCCACGTGTGCCGCGAATTCGTGGTGGCTTTATATTTCCGTGTCACGCGGGAGCGCAACCGATGGTCGTGCATCAACCGCGCCACCGTTTTTTGACTGATGCGCTCGCCTTCCCGCCGTAACACGGCGGTGATTTTGGGGCTACCATACCGTTCGCCCGATGTCGTAAACACCGCTCGAATCCGTTCGACCCGCCGGGCCCGGGCTTGCGCCCGGGTACTGGGTGGACGATGGCACCAGGCATAATATCCGCTTCGCGAGACGTCGAGGATCTGGCACATCTTCGTGATCGAGAAGGTGAAGCGGTGTTCATGAATGAACCGAAAGATTACTTCCGATCGTTGGTGAAGATGCGCATCGCTTTTTTTAGGATCGCATTCTCCTCTTCGAGATCTCGAATGCGTCTCTGCAAATCGCGCAGGGCTTGGTCTTCCGCTTTCAGATGCCCGCTGCCGACAAAGGGTTCTACCGGGTCGGCCTTATAGGCAGCCACCCACGCATATAACGTCTTACTCGGAATGCCCAGCTCACGGGCCACTTGGGCACCGGTTTTTTGTTGGGTCAAGACCAGCTGAACCGCCTGGGCTTTAAATTCCCGATCATAATGATTGGCCATCGGATATTCACCTCAATTGAGCAACATTGTACCATCGTGTCTCAATTCGAGGTGTCCACAAATTAGACTAACATCCATGGTTCCTATTTGCAGACCGCCGCCAATCAAGGCCGATGGGGTGCCGAAGCGGCCGGTATCGCCACGTTGGTGTTAGTCATTGTGGCCATGGACCAAATCATATGGCGCCCTTTGTTGGCATGGGCAGAAAAATTTAAAGTCGAACTGGTCGAGGCCCCGCCCCCACATTCGGTGGTATTGGTTTTTTTACGCCGTCTGACGATCTTGGATCGGTTAACGGCGGATTGGTCCCGTCTTTTGGAAACGGTTGACCATTGGGCGTTAACCGTCGGGCGGGCCACACGGCACCCACGGTGGACGGCGACGTGGGGAGTCGTGCGGTGGCTTGTCATTGTTGGGGTGACGATTGCCGCCTATGACGCGGTCAATACGGCCGCTCACCTGTTGGCCCAACTACATCGATCCGATCTGATCAGGGTCGGGTTGGCTACGTTGGCTACTTTAGGTCGCGTGTTGGCCGCATTGGCCATCTCGGTCCTCTGGACGGTGCCGGTCGGCGTGTGGATCGGACTCAATCGAAACTGGTCGGCCCGGCTGACCCCGCTGACCCAAATCGCCGCATCGGTACCGGCGACCGCCCTTTTTCCCGGATTGGTCGCCCTCTTGCTTCATTTGCGGGGTGGACTCAATACCGCCGCCATTTTATTAATGGTGTTGGGTACGCAATGGTATCTTTTGTTTAACGTCATTGCCGGAGCTTCGGCCATTCCGGAAGATCTGAAAGAAGCCACTCGACTATTTCGCTTAGGGCGGCGGAAGACGTGGACCGTTTTGATTTTACCGGCTATTAGCCCTTATTTGACCACCGGCCTCATTACGGCTGCGGGAGGGGCCTGGAACGCGAGCATCGTAGCCGAGTACGTCAGTTTCCAAGGCCATGTCTATACGACGTTCGGGGTGGGGGCCTTCATTGCGGAAAGCTCTTTAGGCAACCATGAGGGCTTATTGTTATTATCCACGGTGACCTTGGCCCTGACCGTCGTCCTGATTAACCGGTTGGTATGGCGCCGGCTCTACCGACGGGCTCAGGAACGCTATCGCTTGGGATAGAGGAAAAGGAGTACAAGATATGGCGGGATCACCGGATATTATGGTGCGGCTTTTAGGGGTGACCAAATCCTATCCCCAATCGGATCGTGACATTCGTATTTTGGATGATATTACGCTGGATCTTTACCGGGGACAATATATCGCCTTATTGGGTCCTAGCGGTTCGGGAAAGTCGACGTTACTGCGGATTGTCACCGGGTTGACCAGTCCCTCTTATGGGACGGTGCTCTATCGAAACCGTCCGGTTACCGGACCTAATCCGGCGGCCGCCATGGTGTTTCAAACGTTCGCACTCTATCCGTGGTTGACCGTGCAACAAAACGTCGAACTCGGCTTGGCGGCTAAAGGGGTACCGGCTGGCGAGAGGGCCCGGCGGACCGCCGCGTTGATTGATCTTATCGGTTTGGACGGATATGAAAACGCGTTTCCGAAAGAGCTCTCGGGCGGGATGCGGCAACGAGTGGGATTTGCCCGGGCGTTGGCGGTGGATCCGGAACTTTTGTGTATGGATGAACCCTTTTCCGCCCTGGATTTTTTAACCGCCGAAAACCTTCGGTCGGAGTTGGTCGGTTGGTGGCATGACGGACGGTTGCCGATTCAGGCGGTTTTAATGGTGACTCACGGTATTGAAGAAGCCGTTTATATGGCTGATCGCATTATTATCCTTTCCAAAAATCCGGCGCGGGTCATTGCCGATCTGGCCAATCCCTTGCCCTATCCGCGAAATCGCAAATCCCCGGCATTTTTGGAACTGACCGACCAAATTTATCAAATCGTGACCGGGTGGGATCGACCGCCGGCAGCGGTATGGGCCGTTACCGAAGAACCGGCTAAAACGGCCCTGAAACCTATTCCTTATGGCCATTTGTCTATGCTGAGCGGGCTTTTGGAGTTGGTTCGGGACCGCGGGGGCGCGGATGATCTCTATCATCTGGGAGCGGAATTATTTTTAGAAGTCGACGATTTGCTGCCGGTGACGGAAACCGCCCAACTCTTCCACTTGGCCGACGTCAAAGCCGGGGATATCCGGCTGACCCCCTTGGGCGAAGAATTTGTGGCCGGCGACATTGGCGATCGGAAAGCCATTATTCTAAAGCAGTTACGGGAGATTCCCCTCTTTCAGATGATTGAACGGGTATTACGGTCCAAGGCGAGCCATAGTATGGCGAAAGATTTTTTCTTAGATATCTTGGAAGAGCACTTTTCGCCCAAAGAAGCGGAGCGTCAACTGATGACGGCCATCAATTGGGGACGTTTTGCCGAACTTTTTCAATACGATACCGATACGGAGCTGTTGTTTTTGGAAGAAGACGACCCAACGACAAGATAATCCACCTGATATCCTCCGTACATCCTCAGGATATCCACAAGTTTTCCCCATTTTCCCCAACCCGGTCCGGTCAGTCCAGCCACGCCGGCATGGCCATCCAATCTTTCCAAGGGATGGGGCCTTGAAACGACATCAGGCGGAGAAGCAAGCGAAACACCGGCCGGTACGGAGCTAAAACCGGGAGAGGCCGGATGGCGGTATACCCGGCCCGAAACGGTTCGACTGCACGATCGGTCAAAAAATATTCCACTCCGACCAACTCGAGTTCGGCCGGGCCGGTGACATAAAGTTCGGTATCGATGAGGCCGGTGAGTCGATCCCCCTCAACGAGAAACTGAGTGGGGTCCCAGTCCAACATGATGGGCACGGCTGCCTGGAGCGGGGACAGGTGTTGCCAATGGGCCCGGATATCTGTCCAGTATGCGTCTAAAGCGCGGTCTTCGGGATAGTAGCGGGCCTTGAGAAATTCCGCCGTCTGACCAAGCCGGTTCCAGAATTTGTCCAATGACCAGCCGGATGAGAGACCGGTCCAAACGGTTGGCGGCCCAAAGCGGGACACGGTGTGTTGATGAGTCCGGGCGAGACCCTGTCCGATGCGAAACCACTCGAGATCCGACAGCCGGCCGAAATCGCCAAGTACGGTGCCGGGTAGCCGTTCGACCACGGCAAAAAGCCGGTCCCGGTACCGACGGTACCGGAGAACCCGGGGCACGGGCACCGTCCAGGTTCGCCGCAAGCGGGCGTTAATCGCCGCCAATCGTTCCAGCCGTCGGGTATCCGCGCCGAAAAGCCGCCAGGCACCTTGCCAAAAATCTTCGTTGGGCAGTACGGAAAATCGGGTTGTGCGGACGATGACCGTTTGGGCGGTGGTGGTGACTTCCCAGACATAGCTGGCTTGTCCGGGGTGTAGCGGCGGCAATAGCCGTTGACGGCGAAAAGTGCCGGGAAAGAGAAAATCCAGCGTAACGTTCTCCAACCAGGGCGTATGGACCGTCTTCATGCGCGACCTCCGGATTTTGGGTTTCTCTCATGATATCGAAAATGCGCAAGAACGGTAGTAGACTTGAGAACATCTTGTTATGGGACCGGCATAGCGTACCATCAAAGCATATCGGAAGGAGGGGTTTAATGCGCACGGATACGGATATTTTTGATATCGGACCTTTTGGGTGGCCGCCTGCCGTGACGCTATGCCACGACGTATCGGCGACCGCGTGGCTCAATGATCCCCGGTTGTGGGCAGGGGGCAGGCGGCGTTACATTGGGAATCTCATTCCTCGAGGCTATCACCGATATATCCGGATAAACCATCCGGCGTGGATTGATCCTGAGACCGATTTTCCGCGAATGATGTGGGATCAGCACCGTCGGCGCCTGAAACCGGTCTCGTGGGCCGAGGTGGCGGCGTGGTCGGGCCGGTCGTTAAATGATGCTTGGATCATCGCCGATTTGGTGCCCGATACGGTGGATCCTAAGACTAAACCCTTCGACCAGGAGCCTTGGGGGTTATCTCCCGTCGTGCTGGAAAAACTCCTTCCGGTTCTTCGCACGCTGACTGCGACACCGGATCGCATTTGGATGGGCTTTTGTGATACCACCGGCGAATGGATTAGATGCGGTACGGCCGATGTGCACGACGACCCCTACCGCCCGGATTACTTGGAGCGTCGACGCCTTCGTCAACAGTTTTGCCGAGAAATTGGCCGACTACCCCGGTTTGCCCCGCCCGGCTGGGCTCCGTCCGGCCGCACCTATTGGTTAGCCGTGGGGCCGTTAGAATCGGTCTATGATCTTTCCCGCGGGATATACGCCGAGGAGCCGTTTATCTGGTGGCCCGACGACCGGGCCTGGTGTGTTTTTCATGATATTGACCTCGATTTTTCCCTGCTGGGCATCACCTCGGAAGGAGCCCAGGGCATTCTGAATTTAGACGGTGTCGAAGCCTACGAAGTTCATGAATAATGAATATTCCAGATACGGTCTTTATCCGGCACCACCCACCCGGTATAATCCATGTGAATGGAAATGATTACCTGAAGGGAATGAAAACCATATGGTCAATCCACCAGGCCCTCTGATTGAGGTGGTGAACGCCGAAAAGTCCTATCGGGGTGTGCCGGTGGTTCACGCGATATCTTTTCATGTTAACGCCGGGGAGGTGGTAGGCCTTATCGGGCCCAACGGCGCCGGGAAAACCACGACCTTACGTATGGTGACCGGTCTCGCCGCTCCAAGCGTCGGCACCGTGCGGCTCGACGGGCATTCCGTCGTCAGCGAACGGGGCCCGGCATTAAAGGCCTTGGGTACCATTATGGAAGAATCCCGGTTTTACGGGTATTTGACCGGTTTGGACAATCTTCGTCAGGTGGCCCGGATGCGGGCACTCGCGAGCGGTCGGGCCAGTTTGCTGGGATATTTGGAAGAAGTGGGACTACTGCAAGCGGCCGACCGCCCGGTCCGCGAATACTCTCTTGGCATGCGTCAGCGTCTGGCATTGGCGGTGGCACTATTGGTCCGGCCTAAGATCTTGGTTTTGGACGAACCCATGAACGGATTGGATCCGGCCGCCATCAAAGATTTGCGCGACCGCTTGCGACAAATGGCGGCCGACGGTTTGGCGGTATTGTTGTCGAGTCATGTGCTTTCCGAAGTGGAACACGTCTGTGATCGGGTCCTCTTATTGGACGGCGGCCGATTGGTCGGTGAAGAGCGGTTACGCGGCGAGCGACGGGACGACCGTCCGGTGTGGCTCCAAGTCGAGCCGCTCGACCGGGCGGCAGATCTTTTACGGGAGGCCGGATGGCGAACCGAACGGCAAGACCAAGGACTGGTGGTTTATATCGGTCCTGACGAGGTACCGCATGTCATCCGGCATTTGGTCCATCACGATGTGGCCATTTTGGCGGTAGTACCCGATCGGGGCGGTCTGGAGGCCCGGTATCTGGCGCAGACCGGGGCGAACCGGGAGGTGATCGGATGAGCGGGTACGGTTCGTTCGGATCCCTATGGCGTAATGAATGGGACAAGTTATGGCGGCGTAAACGGGTATTCCTCTTGGTGGCTTGGGTGCTCGTGGTGTTCGCTGGGGGATTCATCACGCTTCAGGCCCACAATGCATATCGCCAGTCCGTGCAAAATTCCGGGGTTGCCTTGACCCAGGCCATCCACGCCACGCTTCAACAATTGCAAAACCCGCATTTAAGCGCTAAACAAAAGCGCCTTTTGGAAAACCAACTGACGAATGACGAAACCGCATTGCGTCAAGAGGAGGCGAGCGCCTCGGCGACGGTGTCGGTTCGGGGGCAATTGGCCCAATTAACCGCTCAAATCCGCCAAACACCGGCGATTGATCGACCGCCGGTCGCGCTTCAGATTGCGTTGGATCGCTATCGGCTAACTCACGGGATTACCCGGTATCCGGCTAATCCCGGACCCACCGGATGGTCCTTGGCAGGCGGGCTTTTAGCCGGGCTGGGTCTCTTGTTGTTTGCCCTGATTGGGATCGTGTTGTCCGCCGACGCGGTTGCCGGTGAATTACAGGATTATACGTTGCCGGTGTTATTTTTGCATATGGCCGAGCGCCGACGCATTTGGTGGGCCAAGGCATTGGCGGGAATTGTCCTTTTGAACGGGTTTATGGCTGTCGCGGTTTTGGGATTGACCCTTTTCGGGGGGCTATTGGTCGGGTTCGGATCGCCAATGGCCCCTAATGCGCTCAATGTGCATTACGGACCGGAATCCGGCTCGTCCTTTTTAATGATGATTCCGTCCCGTTGGATTATCGTCCCCCAGTGGGCGTATGATGCTTTGGCTTTGGTAGCCGGGTGGTTCACGATGAGCGGTTGGACGCTTTTGGTCATGACCGTTTCGACCATCCTGCGTTCCGTGAATCAGGCCATGGGGGTCATGACGGCGGTCTTATTGTCGGGATTTTTACTGTCCGGATCCCATGGCCAGGGCTGGAAATGGGTTCTGGTTGATCCGAGCTTGGTCCTCTCTTTGATTGCCTTATCGGCAGGGACCGTGGCCCAATCTAGCGGGATACCTGCGGCGACCCTGACGGTCGGGGCTTTCGTGTGGATCGGCTGGGCTACCCTGGCGATCGGGGTATCGCTTTGGCGGTTTCCCCGATTGGAGCCTTGACGATGGCCGGACGAATTCCGGAGGTGCATTCGCTGGAAGCAGCCGTGCAAGCGGTAATTCGGCAAAATATCGCGTGCGGTTACCGCCCTGTTCGGTTTATCCAAAAAACGCAGAAGGGGAATGCGCCGACGGATGACCTGATTACGAATCTGACGAATCTGGTTCGGAACAATACCGCCCAGGCGGTCGTGTCCGAGGCGATCCAACGATATCCCAAGCTTCTCACCATCGAGGACTTTCTCCAATACGACGATTGGGCGCTCGCTTGGGGATTTTCCTGCTCGGTAGCGGATCAGGCCCGATTGGCGGTGCGCCGGTATGATCGACAGGCGGGCCACGTGCGTTGGGAGCGGGCCCATTAGTTATTGTGGTTGACTCTTGAATGGTTCAAGTATTTATGAGATAACGGAAATATCCGATGGCGTTCCGCCAAGAGAGGAGATGCCGTTCATGCCACTTGATCCGCGGGTTGAACAGTTTTTGGCGCAGATGCCGCCCCTGAACCGGGAGGGCCTGAGTCTGGCGGAAGCGCGTCAGCAATTTAAGCAAGGAGCGCTATTGCTGGATCAAATGGTGCCTCCACCACCGGTTGATACCGAAGACGGAACGGTCGTCACCACGCATGGGCCGGTCCGGATCCGTCGGTATATCCCGGACCGGTTGCGGTTCTCTCATCCGCTGGTGTTTTATCACGGCGGCGGATTTGTGTTTGGGGATATCGACACCCATCATGGGTTGGTGGCCCGCTTATGCCAAACGGTGGGAGCCACCGTCATTTCCGTCGACTATTCGTTGGCACCTGAAGCCAAATTTCCGGTGCCGGTCGCCGAATGTATTGACGTGGCACGCTGGGCGGCTCACGAGGCCCCCGGATGGGGGCTAAAGCCGTCGATTGTGGTGGCCGGGGACAGCGCCGGCGGCAATTTGGCGGCGGTCGTCTCGCAACGGGCCAAAGACGAATCGCTACCGATTGCGGCCCAACTCCTGTTTTATCCAGCACTTGACATGGTCCACGAAACGCCGTCCAAGCGGGATTTTGCCCGCGGTTATCTTTTGGAGGCGGACGCGATGCAATGGTTTGGCGAACAATATCTGAGAACTCCGGACGATGTAAGCCATCCCTGGGCCTCGCCCGCTTTGTCCCCCGACCTGACCGGACTCCCGCCCGCGCTGGTGATTACCGCCGAGTACGATCCGTTGCGGGATGAAGGCGAGGCTTATGCCGAAGCCCTACGGGCCGCCGGCGTGCCGACGGAACAGATTCGCTTTGACGGCATGATTCACGGATTTATGACCATGCCCATCTTTCCCCAAATGGAGGCCGCCATCGAGGCGGTAGCCCGGTTTTTGGAGCGGATCGACTAGCCCGTACCGGACGGTAAGACCGCCAAATCGTCCAAAAACCAGGCATCGGCGGGATGGACCGTGTCCCGATCCTCCCACCGGGGAAGGTTAAACCAACCGACTTCGACGACTCGGCCGTCAAACGATGGTAACGGTGAATATTCCCAGTCCCAGTGGACGGTTTGGGTGCCGAGGCGCGTGAGCCATGACGCCCAGTCCGTCCACCGGCCACTGCCGATCGGGACCACCGGGACGGCGGGAAATCGTCGATGAAAGAATTCGAGTAGTGTCCAATCAAATGACGAGACCATCACGGGCCGATCGGCGGTCGACGCCAATTCCCCTAAGCGCTCCAGCGGCACCCGGGACGGTAACGGGGTTTTGATTTCGATATTCAGCGCACTTTTGGGGTGTAACGCATGGAACACGTCTTCCAGGCGTGGGATACGTTCCGACGTGACTTGCCCGTCCGCGGTTTTCAAACGCCCCGAGCGAAGCTCCGGCCACGTTCTCTCGGCAACCGCCCCGGACAGGGTGGTCGTCCGATCGGTCAAATAGTCGTGCATCACGACCCAGACCCCGTCCCGAGAGAGCCGGACATCGCATTCGACGCCGTCGGCGCCGGCGCGAAACGCTTCTACCAGACCGGTCAGGGAATTTTCCGGATAACGGGCGGGCCAGCCCCGGTGACCCCAGACAAAGGGTCGCTGACGGGTCCGGTTGCGGTAAAAATGCGTCATTGGACCACTTCTTTTCGTGACGTGACGGTGGTTTCGTCTTCCAGAACCGGTGCATGACGGGGGATGACCACACTGACCGGTTCACCGGGAGCCCATACCGGTTCTCCGGGTAGCCGAACCTGATCCACGACCAACGATTGTAGTCCTACCCGAATCCGGATTGAACGCCGGGCCCCTAAAAAGACGACATCGTCGATCCGCCCTAGGAGCGCATTGTCCCTGGACATGCCGACCGCTTCCAACCGCACATGTTCGGGCCGTAACCAGAGGTCGACGGTGGATCCCTCCATCCGCCCGATCGCTTCGGTCAAATGCACCACTTGGCTGTCGATACGGCAAAGGCCGATGTCGCCGGCCACGACCGTCGCCTTCAGTCGGTTCGAGGTGCCGATGAAGCGGCGAACGAAATCGGTGGCCGGATGATCATAAATCGCCATGGGCGGCCCCGCCTGTTCAATGCGACCCTGATGCATCACCACGACCCGATCCGAGAGGGCTAAGGCTTCTTCTTGATCGTGCGTGACGTAAACGGTCGTGATTTGTAACGCTTCTTGAATCCGTCGGATTTCCCGTCGGAGGGTCATGCGGATTTGGGCGTCGAGGGCCGATAACGGTTCGTCGAGCAAGAGCACGGCCGGACTGGGTGCCAAGGCCCGGGCCAGGGCGACCCGCTGTTGCTCGCCGCCCGACAACTGCCGGGGCAGACGGTGTCCCTTGCCGGACAAACCGACCAGTTCCAAGAGTTCGTCCACCCGACGCTGAATCTGATCCGCCGGCCAATGCCGGACTTTTAGGCCGAACCCGATGTTGTCCCGCACGGTTAAATTCGGGAAGAGGGCATACGATTGAAACACCATCCCCATCTGGCGTTTTTGGGGCGGGACCCGGGTCACCGGGCGGCCGTCGACGTACACGTCCCCCATATCGGGCATTTCAAATCCGGCAATGATGCGCAAGAGGGTCGTCTTGCCGCTACCGCTCGGACCCAGTAAACTGACGAATTCCCCGGAATTCACATCCAGATTGATCTGGTCGAGGGCCGGATAGGATCCGAACCGACGACTCAGATGACGAATCGACACGTGTGCCATGACGACCTCCTTTTTGACTAGACCGGCTGTCCGGTCCGTGGTCCGGACAAGCGCGTGACGATAACGGTGAGCGCCCAAACCCAGATAAAGCTCAGGACGGCCAGTGCCGCCGCGGGTCGGGCAGCGGTTTCTCCGGTCAGTTCCATATAGACGCCAAAGGTGTTATAGCCGAGCATGCTGGCAATGGCATATTCCCCCAAGATGAGCGCCATGACCAAAAACGTTCCGCCGAGTAGGGCCGTACGAAGAGCCGGCACGACGACCCGGACCATGATCGTCGGCCATCCCGCTCCGAGACCGAGTGCGGCTTCTACGAGCCGAGGCAGGTTGCCGTCCGCCATGCCCGCCGCCAGGGTTCGATAGAGGTACGGCAGACTGATGGTAATATAGGCGGCCGTCAAGAGGATGGGACGCCCTGCCCAGGCGCCGTAAAATCGCATGAGCGCCATCACCAGGACAATCGGGGGGACCACGAAAGGCATAAGACTGACGGCATCCACCCACGGCTTCCAGGCCGCTCCCTTCCAATGTACCCAAAAGGCGGCCGGTAAAATGACGAGAATGCCGCCCGCGACGGTCACCAGCGCCAACCCCAACGACAGGGTCAGCCCATGCCAAAAACCGGGACTTTGTAGGACCATCCGGTAGGCGTCGAAAGGATGGGGCCCTCCCAGGCTGAAGGCGGCCGTGGCCATCAACGGGACGCCAAAATAGAAGCCGGCGCCGATCAGCCATATGATTCGATTTATCGGATGGGGCGTCATGTCCGATCCCTCTCCCCCAAAAGAATCTGATGAAGCGACCAGGCCAGGGCCATCACGCCAATCATGCCCATCGCCAGCGCGTCCCCTAAACCGGGGCTGAAGAAGACGTTACCGCTGAGTTCTTGCCCAATTAAGATGGGCACCAGGTTAATCATCCCGGCGGTGAGCGCATAGGCGGTGGCATAGGCTCCGAAACTGTTGGCGAAGAGGAGCACCAACGTGCCGAATAGCGGACGGCGGACGGTAGGCCATCCTACCCGAAGCCAAAATTGTCCCCGCCCGGCTCCAAGATTGGCGGCCGCCTCTCCGTATCGACTGAGCGAGTCCAACACCGGGACCAACACCAGCACACCGAGGGGAATCTGGAAGTAGAGGTAGGTGACGGCCAATCCACCGAGGTTGAATAGGGTCAAACCGTGCCGGTACGGGTTAAATCCGACAGTCTTTTCTAAAAGGACGGTGACCAGACCGACCGGACCGATGGTGGCGGTAAAGGCAAAAGCCAGGGGGATGCCCGCAAAATTGGACGCGACGCCGGAAAAGGTGGTGATAAGCGAACGGAGCCGTCCAGGGGCATGGTGACCGCTAATCAGCCAAGCGAGGCCCAGTCCGGCCAGGCCGCCGATAATTGCCGTTCCGAGACTCAGGGCGATACTGGTGCGATAGGCGTCCAGATACTGCGGTTGAAAGAGGCTCCGGTAATTGGTCCATGTCCATTGTCCGGTCGATCCGTGAAGGCTCCCCCAAAGCAAACTGGCCGAGGGAATCACCAAAAATAGGGCGACAAAGCCTCCCAGGGGAATCAGCCAAAAACTGCTCGAGCCGTGGGAACGCATGCGGCGCGGCGGATTATCGGTCAGGGTAATCGGCTGCTCCCGGACTTCCATCATCACGCCCCGATCACCCGCGGACCCCATTCCGCCTGGACGACCGCCGCCGCGCGGTTTATCTGGTCTACCGACGGAAACTGGGCTTTTTCATAGGCGGAGGCCGGTGGCAATTCACGGGCTAAGGTCGGCGGTACCAGGTTTCGTCGGACTAAATCTTCATAGCGCACCGGGTGGGCAAATCCGGCGAGATAGAGCAGTTGGCCTTCGTCGGAATACAAAAATTCCTCCCACAGGCGGGCCGCCGCCGGATGAAAGGCATAACGGCTGATGGCCTGACAGTAATATCCGCCGATCACCCCCGAGCGAGGAATGGTGACCGTCAACGGCGGATTTTGACCGAATTGCTGCCGGTAGCCAAGCAGTAAATAGTCCCATTTAATCGCGAGCGGAGTGGTCCCTTTCGCAATATTGGCCGGGTAGTTGTCGACCGGCACAAAATTGCCGCGCCGTTTCAGTTCGGCGAAAAACTCGATCCCCGGCAGGATATTGTCCAACGACCCGCCGAACGCGAGCGCGGCGGCATAGACCGCCATAAAGGCGTCGGAGGCACTTCGCGGGTCGCCGTCGACGGAGACCATATTTTGGTACTCGGGTTTCAATAGATCGGACCAGTCCTCCGGCATGGTTTTCACGATATTTCGGTTGGCCCCGAACGCAATCACCCCGTAATAGTCGCCGACCCAGTACCCGTCGGGATCTTTCAGCGAAGCCGGGATGGTATCCCAATGGGAATTTTTATACGGGGCCCATAGACCGGAGGTTTTGCCCATCACGGCAAAGGACGGCCCCACATCCACCGCATCCGGCTCCAACGACGGATTGTGCCGGTAGGTCGTTATCGCTTGGAGTTCTTCCGCCGAGGAATCGTCCGGAGCTTGGCTATTGATATGAAGACCGTACTTCTTCTGAAACGCGGCTAAAATCGCTCCGTAATTGGCCCAATTAGGCGGTAGCGCAATGACATTCAACTGGCCTTCGGACCGGGCGGAGGCCAACAAACCGGCTCCTGATTTGACCGTGGGGGCGGCGGTCACGCCGCAAGCGGCCAAGAGACTACCGAGGCTCCCGGCGCCGACTAGGCCTAATGATGTGCTTAATAGCTTTCGGCGGGTCATCGGCTGATGTAACACAGACTGATCCAAGAGATGAAGCCCTCCTCCATATCGATGGTGGCTTCATTATGGCAAGGGACTGTTAGGGACCGGTAAACCCATGGTAAACGGCCGGTTAAGATTTTGTGAGGTTGCCGTCGTGAAATGACCCCTCAATGACTGCTCGTTCCCATGAATTGAGTGGCGGATAGGGAAACAAATCGGATTGACTCAACCCCCTGGCCCGCCGAACGGGGGCGCGGTTCCAAAGGTCTGTTCGTCGACACTCGGTTGCTCACTCACAAATATTCTTTAAACGGGATCCTGACCAAAGGCCGATACACCCGGAACCGGGAGCACGATGATAATTGATGCGGCGCGAATGACGGCTGAGGTCCATGCGACAACCGAAACACCGAACCTCGGCACAAGGTATCCGGCGAGGACAAGTCCAAGCGGCATTAACGCGGAGTTACTTAGGGCGTCCAGCGTAAATACGCGCCCCAGCATGTCTCGTGGCGTCGTGACCTGAATAGCCGTCGTCCACGCGACACCGAAAACGGACAGACCGAGTCCCGTTACGAAGCCACAGGGGATGAGCCATAAAACGGAGCGGTGATCGGCGATAACGACAAGTTGGGGCATTTGGGCGACCAAGGCCAAAAGGGCATAGAGTCCCGGTTTTTTTGTGTGAAGACCGATTCCGATCAAGGACCCGGCCAACGCCCCCACGGCGTCCGCTGAAACCGCCAATCCATAAAGCGAAGCGTGGGTGAGGCCAAACAGCAGGGGAAGCATCAGCGAAACCGGTGCGGCCACAAAAGAAACCTGGACGAGGCCCTGTATCATCACGGCAACCAACCAGCGGAACTCGATCACATGCCGAATTCCGGCATGCGCTGACCGCGTGGTCTGATGTCGACGGCGAGTCGTTCACAGACAGCAAGAGGATGCCGTTTACCACGAAAGTGCCCAAGTCTATCTGCATTCCCCATCGGACGCCAAATGCGCCAATGAGGAGTCCGCCGAGGGCAGAACCCATAATCGCCCCTACGCGATTGGTGGATGACCGAAGGCCATTGGCGGCGCGAATGTAATTTTTGCCTACGATCAGTGGAAGCAATGCGGAGTACACCGGTCGATAAATCCCTTCTCCCCGGCCAATAGTCAGAGTACAAGTCATTAGAGACGCCCATGGATCCGTTCGACCGAGAAGTAAAATGCCACCAACGCCCATCCCTTGCAGTATGTTCGAAACAACGAGAAGACGACTCTTGCGGAACCGGTCCGCGATCAACCCACCTAACAGTAAAGACATGACGGTGCCGGTGGCCACAGACCCCAACAGAAGGCCTAAGGCGTGTGCAGCATGACGCCGGCTTGCCATGTCGAGGGCAAGCGCGACCGAAAAGATCGCATCACCGATGACGTTGAACAATTGTCCTATCCATAATCGGCGAAATACCGGATTCAATAAGGGAATCAAGGGGGTGGGAGTGATGTTCTTGACAACAGCTTAACCGTCTCGTCATTTCGCGGGGGATTAGAGGAGCGACAGCAAGAACCTACCGAATTATTCTGCCGCCGCCCTCCCGGGAATTCAGGCGCCTGGTCTTTTTGGGAAAGACAAAAGATTATGATAAGCAACCGAGGATTGCACCATAAAACTATCCATGGTCATTCATTAAGCGATCTCATTCAGAAGGTTTCGTCACCCTCAATCCAAAATCATCCATTTGTTGGCTTACCCCCCTAAACGAGAGCGTGAGAAACGCGTCATCCTGCTTTCAGGATTATGCTCGGGATTCACAAGGATTATATCTCAAAAATTCCAAAAATCGTTATTCGGTCCGTTGCGATCTTTCGGCACGGCCTGACCGGACGGCGATCCGGTCCAAGGGTCGGATCGGCGTTGCAATTTCGTTTCTCGCCGGTCCGACGGGAACGTCGTGTTATTCGTGGCGAGAAGCGGCTGGATTCCGTTAGGATAGAGAGGAATGCACCATGTCATAATTGGGGTGAATCAATCAAAGTGATTTACAATAAATTGGTCCGCGACCGGATTCCCGAGATTATCGAGAACGCAGGAAAAAGCTGCCGGGTGCGTACGCTCGACACCGAAGAATTTGTCGTGCGGCTTCGGGAGAAGCTCGACGAGGAAATCGCCGAATACCGTCGGGCCGAAGCGTCCGCGGAAGCAATAGAAGAGCTGGCCGATATTTTGGAAGTCATTTATCACTTGGCCGAGGTTCACGGCGCTACCGTGGAGGAATTGGAAGCCGTACGCATCCGTAAACGCGATAAACGGGGCGGATTTGGACAACGGCTCTTTCTCATTGAGGCCGATGAATAACCCACGCTTAATCACCCGCCATCTCGGGACGCTGGTCAACCGCCTGTCCGCCGACGCCAAAGGAATTTATCTGTTGCTGGCGTTTGTCCGGACGTCCGGCGTGGACGAAATCTTTCCGGCTTTGTCTGCCGCCGTCCAGGCCGGGGCCGACCTCAAAATCCTGACCGGCGATTATCTTTGGATTACCGAACCGGAGGCGCTCGCCCGGTTATTGACGTTGGGGCCGCAGGTCGAAATTCGGTTATGGTACACCGATGGCCAAGCGTTTCACCCGAAGGCCTTTTTGTTTGAATCCGAAACGACGCTTCACGTGATTATCGGGTCGTCCAATTTGTCTCGGAGCGCCGTGACGACCGGAGTGGAATGGAATGTACTGGTCGAAGACGCCGTGTTTGAACAAGACGATCCGGTCACCGAGTTTATGCGGCTCTTTTATGCCGAACAAACCGGTCCGGTTAACCCGGTGACGATTGAAGAGTACCAGCGCCGGCGGGACAGGTTTTACCGGGATCATCCGGCCGTGGAACGCGTGTGGGCGGATTCGGTCTCCTGGTCCGGTGAGGCACCGGTGGATCTTTCCGAGACGGAGAGGGGTTCGGCCTCCGAGGAACTAGCGTTGCGGCCGGTTCAAATAGAGGCTTTCGAGGCACTGTCCAACGCTCTTCAACAAGGATACCGGCGGGGGCTGGTGGTGCTGCCGACCGGTCTCGGGAAAACCTATTTGGCCGCTTTTTTTGCCCGCCAATTTCGGCGAGTCCTCTTCATCGCCCATCGGGACGAGATTTTACGGCAGGCGGCTCGCACGTTTCACCGGGTATTACCGGACCGATCGCTCGCCTTTTATACCGGGTCCCAAAAAGGCGCAGCGGATATGGTGTTCGCCTCGGTATTCACCTTGGCCGGCAAACGACATCGGGAGCGGTTTTTACCCGATACCTTCGACTTGGTGGTTGTCGACGAGTTCCATCATGCGGCGGCCAAATCCTACGAGGCGCTGTTAGATTACTTTACCCCGCGGTTTTTGCTGGGGCTGACCGCGACGCCGGAACGGATGGACAATAAAGACGTTTATGCGCTTTGTGACGGGAATCTGGTTTATCAAGAGAAGTTACCGGACGCCATTCGAAAGAAATGGCTGGTACCGTTTCATTATTACGGCGTCTATGACCCGATCGATTATCGTACCATTCCTTGGCGTGGAACCCATTATGACGAAGAGGCGCTGGAACGAGTACAGACTCAAGAATCTTACGCTGCATGGATATTAGCCGGATGGCAAAACCACCGTCAGTCGCGGACATTGGCATTTTGTGCCGGGGTGACCCAAGCCGAATATCTGGCCGCTTATTTTTCCCGGCACGGTGTGGCTGCTCGGGCATTGACGGGGAAAAACACCCTGGATGAACGGCGCCGGGCACTGGCGGAGCTGGAACACGGTGATTTGTCGATTATATTTTCCGTCGATCTTTTTAATGAAGGCCTCGATATTCCCAGTACAGACACCATTTTACTGGTGCGCCCGACCGATTCCTCGGTCGTCTTCCTCCAACAAATAGGCCGGGGGCTTCGGACGTTCGGCGAGAAAACGCATTGCACAATTATCGACTTTGTCGGCAACTACCGCAATGCCGACGAGCGGTTCGCCGTGCTCGGAGTTGCCGAACCGTTGGCCGCCTTGCAGGCCGGTACGGACGATATGGCGGTTATCACCCGGGGATTGCCGCCGAATTGCTTTATCGCGTTGGACCTTCAGGTGATTGACGTTTTGCAGAAGATCGAAAAACGCCGGTCATCCCCTGAGATGCTCGCGATTAAAGCCCTTAAGGCCCTTAAAGAGGAGGTGGGCCGACGGCCGACCTACTTGGAGTTTCATTTGAAAAGCGGGGTGGACGGCAAGCTGGTAAAAGACTGGTTCAAATCCTACCCGGGATTTTTGGCCGCGGCGGAGGAGCTCAATTCGTTCGAAACCGCCGTCTATGAGAAAGCCCGGGGCTGGCTTGAGGTGGTGGAAAAAACCTCCATGAGCCAGAGTTATAAAATGGTGTTGCTGCGTACCATGCTCGACCGGGGACCGGATCGGTGGGACGAACCCGTTACCCCGCGCGAGCTGGCTCCCGGATTTTATGCCTATTTGCACGATAACGGGCTTTGGATGAGGGAGACACAACGGCAAACGACATTTCGGGACCGCTATGAGGAAAAAGCCGTGGTTAACATCCTGGTCAAAAATCCTGTCAAATTCTTATCAGAGCGGCATCCCGAATCTTTTTCTTATATGGATGGCCTGTTTCGTATCCGTCATGGCGGCATTACGGCCGAGGAACGGACATTGATCGCCCGGTGGACCCGCGAAATTGTGGAATATCGCTTGCATCGATACTTTTATCGGGATCAGGCTTATTAAGCACTGGGAACGACCGACGGCGATGAAGGCGTGAATGACGGGGGAGGGGTTGACGGTGATGGTGATGGTGACGGACGGATCGGTGTTGGCGACGGTGGAAGGGGCGTCGGGGTCGATGACGGTATAGGGGTGGCCGACGGAGTCGGCGTCGGTGGCGCGACAATAGTTACCGTATTACCGGCAATGATACTGTTGCCGTTCAGGAAGGAAATGCGATAGACGCCGGGAACCCATAAGTAAAACGGGTTGGCCAGTTCGTTGTCCTGCGGATTCAACACCAGGGTGCCGGAGTCATACGTCAGCCAACCGGCGCCGTCTTGTTCCTCGATGAGCCACGTCAAGGATAGTGAGCCGAAACCGGGCGGGTCGGTCAATAGCGCGTAAACCTGTCCGGGCGGAAACGTGGATCCGGGATCGATTAGGCTGAACGTTGTCGCATCAAATCCGCCGCCGAAAGTGAGGGACGGTCCGGAAGAACTGGGCGACGGAAGGGTGGACGGCGCACCGGTGGCAGTCTTTGCCGAGACGTTTTCGCCGGTGAGGGCCTGAAAGAAATTGGCGGGGATTCCTGTCCACCGGCGGGAACGGGGATGATAGGAGATCGTGACCGTATCCGGTGTGCCGCACGCCATACACACCCCGGCGTTTTTATAGTAGTTGCCGGTAACGACCAGATGGTCACCCGCAAGGCGAACGCCCATCGTCCCAAAATCGGACAGGGTCAAAACATCTTGAAGATGGCCGGATGCGTTTGGAGCCCAAATTTCCACCGTGCTCGAACCGGCGTCGGCGCCGGCTAGCCAGGTATCGAGGACGAACGCTTGGTTCGGTCCGCCCATCAATCGGGCCGGGCCCGCCAAAGAAAACGATCCGATGCCTTGATCATGAGGTAGGGTGCCGTTTAACGATTGACGAGAAAAGATGCCTTGCCACGAATGACCGGTCCATTGGTAGACGGTGACCTCCGCTTGGGTGCCTGCGGTACTGAACACTAACAGGTTAGAGGACGATGGGGTCAGGTGAAAGAGGATGCGTTGTCGCACCGTGTTTAACGGACGGGGGCTTAGAGCCGCCGAAAGCACCGGAGTCGACGAAGCGGGATGAGATGGGGGAGCGGCTCCGCAGGCGGCGGCGACCCCGCCGAATCCTAATAGGCCGACCAAACCGATAACCGACGGGCGTTTCATGAAAGGCCCCCTTTTCTTGCCGTTAATGTGCCGCCTTCAGTGTATCGCGAACCGGGCCTGGTTCAGAAGAGGCCCATTATAATACATCAAGAATTATTGGGGATATCGTTGGGGATTAGGAGCGGAGACATGACACACACACGGTTTCATTACGTGGCACGCGCGGTCATTATCGACCAAGAGCACGTTCTGTTGGTGCGGGATCAATTGACGCCCTATGCTTATTTACCCGGGGGTCATATCGAGATTGGGGAAAGCGCGGTGGCTGCCCTGGTCCGGGAAATCGTCGAGGAACTGGGCCTCGATTGTACCGTGGGGCCGTATTTAGGGGCGGTGGAGCACGGCTGGTCGGCCGACAGGGTGGATCATGTGGAAATGAACCATCTGTTTCAGGTAACGCTGGAAGGCTTGCCGCCGTTAACCGCTCCCGTCTCGAAAGAACCGCATCTGACGTTTTATTGGGCTCCTGTGGGGTCTTTGGAACACCACCGTCTCCAACCGACGCCGCTTGCGAATCTCATCAAAAATCGCTACAGCATTCACGGAGCCTGGTGGGGATCCACATTGGGTTAACCGGTATGGGCAACTTGCCGTAAGCGTCCTGTAAAGATGTGATTTCGGCGGACTTTGACAGTTGAAGAAAAAAATCCCCCTTTGGTACTGTTGTGGTGCAAACCCAACACCAGACCCAGGAGGATTTCTCCATGCATTTTACCTCGACGATTGATCAACGCAAAGCCGCTGTCCAAGGTGCCGTGATCGGAGGGGTGGACGTGGCCCAAGGTTGGCATTACATCCAGTGGTTGTTACCGAACGGCTTGTCGGCGGGTAAGCCGATCCGGTTCGTGAATACGCGCAGCGGCTTCGAGACGATGTGGGCCCGGCGTCCCGCCGGGACCCGCCTTGTGATTGGGCTCGAGTCCACTGGCGGCTATTGGCTGTCGTTGGCGCACTGGCTCCGTCAACAACCGGGCGTCACCGTCGTCTTAGTCAATCCGCTGCATACGCACAAACTCAAAGAAGTCGACGACCGCACCCCCTCGAAACACGATGCCAAGGATGCCGGGATGATTGCCCGGGCGGTCGCGGAGGGGCGATATATCCCCTGGGTCCCGCGCGAGGGCGTCTGGAGTGAACTGGCCACGTTGGCGGTGACCCGGCGCCAGCAAAAGACAGACGTCGTGCGCTGGCAGAATCGCATTCAGGGGTGGCTGGATGTCTATGCCCCCGAATTTCGGCGGGTGTTTAAATCGTGGCAGGGTCTGGCGGCCTTGTGGGTGCTGGACACCGTGCCCTTGCCAGCTGACGTGGTCGCGTTACCCTTCGAGGAGTTGGTCCAGGGCTTGCTGGAGGCGTCCCATCATCGAGTGGGCCGAAAACGGGCCCAGGCGCTGGTGACTGCTGCTCGTGACTCCATTGGAGTGCCCGGACACGCGAGTGCCCGGGGCCAATTAGCGGCCTACTTGAGGCATTGGCGGGCGGCGCGCGACGCGCTCGCCATCACCGAAGCCGCACAGCAGGCGCTGCTGGCCTCGCTGCCCGCCGCGGACGTCTTGAAGACCATTCCCGGCTTTGGGCCAGTGGTCATCGCGACGCTGTTGGGCGAATTGGGGAATTTGGCGGACTACGCCCATCCGCAGCAAGCGGTGCGCATGGCGGGGTTGAACGTCGTGTCCGACAACTCGGGGAAACATCAGGGGAAGACCCATCTCGCCAAGCGCGGGCGGCCGCAAGCCCGGCAAGTGTTGTATCAAGCCGCGTTGGTGGCCATGGCCCACGAGGGGCCCGCGCGGGCCCGCTATCGGGAACTGCGAGAGCGCCTGGCCCCGAAAGCGGCGTTAATCGCACTGGCGTGTAAACTCTTACGCATCGCGTGGGCTTGTGTGCACCATCAGACCCCGTACGATGCGCGGCGGGCTTTTGGACCTATGTCAATAAAATGGACACCCGAAATTGAGACATTAGCCGTATCGCGCATGATACGCTGCATCGGCCTCGGCCGGAGTCTGATAATCCAGGGCACTATGGATCCGCTGCCGATTATAGAAAATCTCGATATAGGCAAAGATCGCGACTTCCGCTTCCGCCCGTGTTCGAAATTTCGTCAGGTAAATCAGCTCCTTCTTGAGGAGACTGTGCCAGGATTCAATCATGGCGTTATCGTAACAATTTCCTTTGCGACTCATGCTCGCGGTCATGCCGTACTGCTGAAGGCGTTCCTGGTACGCCGCGGCGGCATATTGGCTGCCGCGATCCGAGTGATGCAGCACGCCGGCCGGCGGCCGGCTGTGGATCACCGCACGGTCTAAGGCCCGGATGACCAAATCTTGCGTCATGCGCCGATCCACCGCCCATCCCACAATTTTTCGGGTGTACAAGTCCTGAAGGCTCGCTAAATAGAGCCATCCTTCCTCTGTGGGGATGTAGGTAATATCCGCCATCCACACAGCATGTGGGCGATCCGCGCTAAACGTTCGATTCAAGACGTTCTCGTGCACCGGCCACGTGTGCCGCGAATTCGTGGTGGCTTTATATTTCCGTGTCACGCGGGAGCGCAACCGATGGTCGTGCATCAACCGCGCCACCGTTTTTTGACTGATGCGCTCGCCTTCCCGCCGTAACACGGCGGTGATTTTGGGGCTACCATACCGTTCGCCCGATGTCGTAAACACCGCTCGAATCCGTTCGACCCGCCGGGCCCGGGCTTGCGCCCGGGTACTGGGTGGACGATGGCACCAGGCATAATATCCGCTTCGCGAGACGTCGAGGATCTGGCACATCTTCGTGATCGAGAAGGTGAAGCGGTGTTCATGAATGAACCGAACGATGACGTCCGATCGTTGGTGAAGATGCGCATCGCTTTTTTTAGGATCGCATTCTCCTCTTCGAGATCTCGAATGCGTCTCTGCAAATCGCGCAGGGCTTGGTCTTCCGCTTTCAGATGCCCGCTGCCGACAAAGGGTTCTACCGGGTCGGCCTTATAGGCAGCCACCCACGCATATAACGTCTTACTCGGAATGCCCAGCTCACGGGCCACTTGGGCACCGGTTTTTTGTTGGGTCAAGACCAGCTGAACCGCCTGGGCTTTAAATTCCCGATCATAATGATTGGCCATCGGATATTCACCTCAATTGAGCAACATTGTACCATCGTGTCTCAATTCGAGGTGTCCACAAATTAGACTAACATCCACCTGAACACAGGACGATGCGGGCCCAGACCCTGCAACTTTTTCGGTAGGCTTCGGGAGGTCGTTCTTCGGCAGACGGTCGCAGAGGTCCCGGGATGAAACAAAAATCTCAGAGAATCACAGGATTTACACAAAAAGCTAAGGTAGGAGAACGACTGGTGGATACCGTCAAAATGATTGCTCTCATCCTGTCGCTCGGGACGGATACGTTTACGGTAGCGATTTTCCTAGGTGCGGCACAGATTCGAGGGAAACTCCCCGTCGCCCTGACGTTTGCCGCGGCCGAAGGGGTGATGCCTCTCATGGGAGTCGTTGCCGGCCGTGCGGTCGACCGATTGGTGGGAAACGGAACCGAGTGGATGGGCGGGCTGATCCTGATCGCCCTCGCCGTCTGGCTGATATTTTTCGACCGGGACGACGATCGCATCGCGTCCGATCGCCGTCTCTCGGGATGGCCATTGGTAGGCGCGGCGCTGGGCATTAGTCTCGACGAATTGGCGGCCGGGTTTTCCGTCGGTTTGGTCGGAGTGCCCGTTGCTTTGACGATTATTTTCATTGCGGTCCAAGCGTTTCTTTTGACCGTGTTGGGGATGACGTTCGGAGCCCGGTTGGCCCCGTATTGGGGTGAATGGACCGAAAGATTGCCGGGGCTCGTACTGGGCTTTTTAGGCATATGGCTTATTGTTCAGGCCGTCGGATCCCTGTCGTGATAACGCTAGTCGGTCTTCTCGGACAAATTTGTAATGCGGTTTGTCCCGGTTTTCGCTCCTCGGCGGGCTCTTTTCATATTGGAGGCCAATTTGGATACCGATCGGATCAGGAATTGGGGTGACAGGTGTTCTCGGATAAAGCAAGCGCTCATGGACCCCTTCGGTGGAATTGGTTCAAGGTGCAGCAATTATCAATTGATTGGGGGGATCCGTAATATCGCCTGGTAGACTGGAGATGAACGTCGTAGCAAGGACCAAGGATATCTGGACAGAGGAGGCCGAGTCGTGTCGTTTCATTTTGTCGGGATTGACCACGTGCAATTGGCGGGCCCGCCGCAGTGTGAAGAGACCGCCCGTCGATTTTACGGGGAGATTCTCGGATGGGTCGAGCTACCTAAACCCGAGCATTTGAGGCGGCGTGGAGGGCTATGGTTCCAATGCGGCGCCCAACAAGTGCATATCGGCATTCAAAAAGATTTTACGCCCGCAACCAAGGCCCACCCGGCGTTTTACGTGCGGGACATTCAGGCGTTGCGGGAACACGTAATAAAGAACGGGCTCGATCCTATCGAAGATGAACCGTTGCCCGGCGCGGACCGGTTTTATTTAACCGATCCGTTCGGCAACCGATTAGAGTTTTTAGAGTGGCTCTAAGCCGAGCCGATTGCTTAGGAACCATTCGCCTACTTGCCGTCATCTCTTACTTACGCCCTCCAAGCCGTGGCCACCGGTGCGAAATCGGGTGGCCGGGTCAATCTACCCTAATGGCCGATCCCGAATCCCGGTGTGTCGATCATCGGGATTTTACCCGGATCCGCAAAAAAATTTCCCATTAACCGTAAATTTTTAACTCGTTGCGTCCTAATAACAATCGAGGGGTTCCGGTCGCTTGGCGGTCCGGATTTCCCTTTAATAATTATTTCTTCAATGGAGGAACCTCGTATGAAAAAACCCGTGACGGCCATGCCTCGCGCCTATGCCGTGACCACGTCCTACGGTCACTATGTGGTGGTTCTCGAAGAGGCCCGGCCGGAATCCGATGGACAATATGTCCGCTTGTATTGCCGCCTCTATCGGGACCGGCGCTGGTGGGACGGCGGGTGGTTTCGGGTCGGCAAAGATCGGCGCATCCGATGGGTCGTCCGGCGTGTCGCCCAGTGGGCGGATGCCCGGGATGCCCGGCTACGCCGCATCGGCCGAAATGAAAGCCCCTCATCGACCGGATGAGGGGCTCGTCCCGATTAAAAGGATTTGGTAATTTGCGGGCTTCGTCGCATGACGCCGAGCAGCACCTGCCAGGCATATTGCACCCCGGGATCGTTCAGGCTGCGGAGCAATCCGGTCACGGTCACCCGGGTGGTGGCCTTGTCGGCCTCCTGCGTGGCTTCATGGATGGCTTGCATCAACGCCAACCCCAATTCCAAGAGACCGGAGTCGATGGCTTCCCGCAGCGCCAGCACCGAATGGGTGATAAAGTCGATGAGGCGTTCGGTCAACTGCGGGGTCGCCGATTCCCGGAACCCGCGCAAAAGCGCCATCAGTTCGGTGACCGTCTGCCAGGTGCCGTCCCGCGTCCACTCGCCGACTTGCCGGAGAAGCTGGGCCAACGCCGCCCCTTCGTCCTCGGCGGCGCTGACCGTCGCTTCCACGCCCGGCCCGATGTCTTTGACCACCCGGCCGAGCTGGACGCCGAGCGTCGTTATCCGTTCCACCAGATGCGGACTTGCACTGTCTTTCAGCGCCGTCGCCACGGTGGCCAGTTCCTTCAAGGCGTCCCAGGTCCCCGTCTGGTGCCAGGTCCGGAGCGTCGCGATCATCTCCGTCAGTTCCGGCCCGCTGTCGACAGCGGTGCGGACCAGGTCTTGGGCGGCCGGGTCGGTCAAGGGGGCGGTGAGCTGCCCGAGGGCGGTCGCCATCCCCGCCACCCGTTCCGCCAGATGCGGGGTCGCACTGTCTTTCACCGCCGTGGCCACGGTGGCCAATTCTTTTAAGGCCTCCCAGGTCCCGGTGCGATGCCACGTCGCCAGGGTCTCGAGCATCTCGGTCAGGGCCGGGCCGGTCGCGACGGCCGTCCGGATTAGCGTTTGGGTCTCCGGTTCCGCCAAGGGCCCCGCCAGTTGCCCCAAGGCGGTGATCATCCCCGCGATGCGTTCGGCCAAAGCCGGGGTCGCACTGTCTTTCACGGCGTTTAAGAGTGTCATCCACTCACTGAGGGTCGCGTCAGATACCTCAATGGTTGCCATAACCAGCCTCCCTCCCGTGGGGGTTATAAAATCCCCGCGGCGGACAACGGATACATCTTGTTGAACGCCAGCTTGTAGAGATGAATCATTTCCGACGGCGCCTGCGGCTTCGGCGGATGTTGATAGTCGAACTTAATGTAGGTGGCTTCCCCGAGCCCGGCTTCAATGAAGCAGAAGACTTTGCCGTCGTAGCGGACCGACCCGAGCCCGCCTCGAATCCGGTTAATCAGGTTGGCGGAGACCACGTCGGCCTCGAAGTGGGCCGTCGAGCCGGCTTTGCTGATCGGGAGGTTGGTGGCGTCGCCCAAGACATAAATGTTGTCGGCGCCGTCCATCTGGAGCGAGTAGCGGTCGGTTGGAATCCAGCCGCCCGCGTCGCCGAGTTCCGAGCGCTTAATCACGTCCTGCCCGGTGTGCGGGGGGACGGACACCAAGAGGTCATAGGCGATCGTGTCGCCTTCGAGGCTGGTGACGGTGTGATTCACCGGATCGACCGATTCCAGGTTAAAGTAGACCTGGGACCGGATGCCGCGCTCTTCGAACACCGGCCCGGCCCATTCGGCAACCGGTTCCAACGAATGCAAGCGCCCAATCGGATACGTGTAGAAGACTTCGGTCTTGTCGGCGAGGCCCCGGGCTTTGACCCAGTCGTTGACCATCAGGGTGAATTCGAGGGGAGCCACCGGGCATTTGTGGGGGACGCTGACGGTGACCAGGATGCGGCCGCCTTGGAAATCGTGCAACGCTTGACGGAGCTTTAAGGCGCCTTCTTGGGTGTAAAAAATATGGCCGCCCTCGAGGAGCCCGGGAATGGTTTCTGGGGCCGGGCGGCTGCCGGTGGCGATGACCAGATAGTCGTAGGGGAAGGCGCGGCCATCGGTCATCAGTACCTGATTGTGTTCGCGGTCGACGCGGTCGGCGGAGCCGACCACCAGCTGTACGCCGGGGTCGAGCAAGGCCCGTTCGGCATGCTGGGCGTCTTGCGGGACCGCTTGGTCAAACGCCATATAGAGAAACATGGGTTGATAGACATGGGTGGCGGATTCGTTGATGACGGTCATCTGGACCTCGCCGCGGCGAATCTCCTGGCGTAATTGACGGGCGACCTGGTTCGCCACCATGGTGCCGCCCACGCCCCCACCAAGCAATACGATACGCGTCATGATAGGTTGCTCCCCTCCGATGATCTAACGCAGTTTTTTGACCTGGATTTTGTAGATGCCGTTGTCTTCGGTGTTGCCCACCACTTCATGGCCGGCCCGCTTCACCCACTCCGGGATGTCTTTGGCCGAGCCTTGGTCGGAGGACCAGACTTCGAAGACGGTGCCGACCGGTTCTTGCCGAATGCCTTTGATGAGTTCCATTAACGGGCCGGGACAAAACGACCCGCGTGCGTCGACTACTTTGACTTCGTCTGCCATCGCTGTTTCCTCCCCATCAGAATGTCAGGGACAAGCCGTCGCCCACCTGACCCATAAAGGCGGTCAGGCCCAACGTCTCGTCAAAAATAGGGGCCAGATCCTCCAGTGTCCAGTGGGTCAGATCCATCACCAGACTACACGCATAAATTTTGACATCGCCGAACTCTTTGGCTTGACGAAAGATCTCGAGATAGTCCTGGCCTTGAGATTCCACGATTTTTTGGCCCATGGGGCCTTGGGGTATTTGGGCCCGCACCGTGTCGTCCCGGTGAAACGCCGGTAACGCTTCCATCGAGACAAAAATGTTCACCGGCTGGCCCAAGCTGGCGGCCACCATGGTAATCATGGCGGCGGCATGGATTTTGGCGTAGTCGCCCGACAAGAGGATGAGATTCATGAAATCGCCTCCTTTTTCCGCTTCCCTGGCGATTATACCGGGAAGGACCGGCGTCTTCCTTGGGTCCAACGGCCCTGACTTTATGGCCGATCCGTCTAAATGACCGGATCGGACGGTCCCCGTCCCAGGGCCCGTTCCAACAGTTCTTGTTGAAGGTCGAGATGCCGGGACGGGATCACGACGGCGTTGGCCAGCCCCTGCTTGTCTTCCAACAAGCGGTCCAAAATCTCGTCAACCGTGCCCTGGGCGGTAATGCGCGGGTCTTGATCAACTACTAGCGGGTAGTAGACCGAAACCGGACGGGTTTGCCCGATGCGGTGCACACGGTCGGTCGCTTGGTTTTCCACTGCCGGGTTCCACCACCGGGAATAATGAATCACGTGGTTGGCGCCGGTCAGGGTCAAACCGACGCCGCCGGCTTGCGGGGTCAAGATCATCACCTGAAACCCGGAAGCCTGGTTGAAATGATGGACCAGCTGCTGCCGCGCCGTCACATCCCCGTTGATCACATAGGGAGTCAGGTTAAATTCCCGCATGATCCAAAACTGTAGCATCGCTTGCAACGTCCGTGACGGGGTAAAGATCAGGGCTTTTTCCGACTGTCCGTGAATGGTGTGCAAAATTTCCAACGTCTTGGCCAGTTTGGGGATAGACGACACCGGAATCCGGTTCCATGGCGCCGACCGCCCCTCAACGGCCAAAGGATGCCCCAAAATGTTTTGTAATTGTCGAAGCGCCGGAAGTGGGGCCACCTGTCGTGCTTTGACTGCTTTGAGCACCTCTTGGTAACGGTGCTGTTGTTCCGGGCCGAACGGGACGTGAAAACGATAAGCCGTTTTGGGCGGCAAGGCCAAACCGGATTCCTTCTTAGTCCGTCGGCGGTAGATCGGCGATATCGCGCGGGTAAGGGCTCCTTGGATATCCGGATCGGGGTTTTTCGTGGCGGTTTCGTAGGTTTGGCGGAACTCTCGTAGACTCCCTAACAATCCGGGTTGCACGAAGTCCACTATAGACCACAGGTCACTGAGGCTATTTTCCACCGGGGTGCCGGTTAGGGCTACACGATATGTGTTTTTGAGGGCTTTGACGGCTTCGGCGCGTCCCGTGGAGACGTTTTTGATCAGTTGGGCTTCATCGAGGACAATGGCGTTCCAGTCAACCTGTCCGAGTATGAGCTGATCCCGTGAGACCGTTTCATAGGAGGTGAGAATGACATCGGCATCCGGTAGGTGATCGATCTGGCGCGCCCGGTGCGGACCGTAATGGGCTGCCCAGGAAATCTTGGGGGCGAATTTGGTCAGTTCTTCCTGCCAATTGGACAATAAGGCGACCGGAGCCACTACCAGGCTCGGCCGGAGACGGCTCCGCTCATGGAGTATCGCGAACCAGGCAATGACCTGGACGGTTTTGCCGAGGCCCATCTCATCGGCCAGCAAGACGCCCCGCCGGTGGGCCGCCCGATGCCAAAGGAACCGAACTCCGTCCCGCTGATGGGGATGCAATGACGCCTGAAACCAGGCGGGAGGCTCTACGTCCTCGTTGGGGTCGGTCCAAATCCACGGATGAAACGGCGGATTGAATTCGACCTGTTCAAGATTGGTGAAGATGTCCAGGACGTATGGTAACCGCTCCCGTGACACCGGTTCTGTCGACCGGTTCCGAAGGGCAGACAGTTGTTGCAATGCCGTCCGAGCGGCCGGCGGTACTTCGATCCAGTCGTTGCCGAGCGGAATCAGGGATTCGTCCGGCCCGACGTGTTGAATGGCGGACAACAATTCGTCCGGTGTGAGCACCGGTTCGGCGGGGGGCTCGTCTTCGGGGGACTCCAGCCGGACACCCGCGTCGAGTGTGAACCAGCCGCGTTCGGTTTCGGTTGCATGCAAAAACGGTTGCGCGCGGTAGACTCGGATTTTAAGGCCTTTGACTCGTTCGGAAAATGCCGTCAAATCGAGAGTAACATCTTCCGGTAAGAAAGCCTCGGGATTTTTAACGAACTTAGGGACATCCTGTCCGGTTATCGGCGGCAAGGCATCGAGGCGCCGGAATTGCCGGCGCGCCTCCGGCCTGGCAATCCAGCGTTTTCGGCCGAGACCGGTCGACGGTCGGGACAGCGTGCCTTCACGTAAAGCCTCCGACGGCAGGTCGGGATGGTCATAGCGGGCCCTCAAACGAATGGTTCCGTTATCCAACACCGGGTCGACGGTGACTTGGTCGACCAAAATATACTCTTCCCGTTCTAAATAGGGATCCAGGCGGGCGCCGGCGTCCTTGGCCAGCTGTTTAACCTCTGCGAGAAATAGCGTGCGGCCGTCGATGTCCGGGCCGGGTGCGGTCAAGAGGCGGTCAAGGAGGCGAGCCGACGCGCCGGTCAAAGTCACCGGCCCCCGCGCGGTTTCAAGCCAAGGACCGATGCGCCGTCCCCATTGCAACAAGTTTCCCGCATAGGGCGGTAGGGTCACCAGCGCCTCGATGTGAAACCGAGGTTCGGTTATAGCGCCGCGGGCCTTGAGACGGATGTCCGGAGCTTTCGGAGAGGGCAACTGAAATAGGGCCAAAAACGATTCCGGACTAGCCAAAAACCGCTCCCAGGACAGCAAATATTCACCGGGGCCCGTGCGGGTCAATTCGTCGTCTGCCCACCGTTGGTATAACGCCTCCAGTTGCGGCCACCGGGGGTCCGTTAATAAGGCGCGCGGGGATATCGAACCTTCGGTCCAAGGAAACTCGAGCGCTTCTCCCTGATAGGTGATTTGCCAGGACAGCCCTTCTAAGAGGGGCACAAAATTTATGGTTATTACTGAACCGGTGACCGGCTTTTTCATCGGGCACCTCGATTTTTGGGAATTTGAATATATTGCGCCAAGTCATAGCTGAACGTTCCTTGCCAATAGCCGGAATGGATCAGCCGTAACAAGGCTTGGTTGGAATCTTTCAAGTCGGTACTCTTGACCATGCGTTGACGGATCCGTTCGTAATCGGATTTTTGATATACGTAACAGGCATTGCCGGTTTGGGCAAACTCCACCGCCACCACATCACCGAAATCCAGAACCACCGCCGCCCTCGGGGTATCCTTTTCCAGAACGGTGACATGCAGGCATCGCTCGAGGTATCCGCGCCAAAACTGAAAGCGCGCATTATCTTGGTGAAAAAATTGCTGCAGCTTTGCTTGGTGAACCCAGTGAATCAGCTTCCGGCGTGCCTCGGCCGACAGGCCCGTCCACGGTCCGGAGGTGGTTTCCGGGTTGCCCCACCGTTGGATGAAACGGCGTAGCAAGGTCCCGTCAAAATTCATCCAGGAAAACACCGTCAGATATTGCGACAAGACGGCCTGAGCGCGTTCCCGCGCCCGTTGATCCAATTCCCAGAGCCATTCCGACCAGGGAAACTCCGAGTCGGCCAGATGGCGTTCCCATTCCGGCAACGCACTACTCGTGAGAATTTGCGTGATGAGTTCATCGCTTAAGGGGTCACCCCAATGGAGCCCCATCAGCGGAGTACCCGACCCGATGCCGTGGTCATCGAGAATCTTCGCCAATGGACCGAGGGGGGCCGACCGAGAAAAGGCCTTCATCAGGTCCATCCGGAAATTACCGTCCTGAACCGCGTCCCACCACGGGGTCACGCGGTGCTGGTTGACGTAGACGGACACTAATTTGACGAGTTCCGGATCGCGTGGCCATTTGACGAAATGATCCCAAGCGACCCAGGCGGCTACCGGATCCGGATGGACCAATGCCACCGCCAGGATTTTAGGGCGGACCGGTTCGGGCAGTTGGGGGAAATGCACCAAAAGCACATAGACGTCGACGGGTTCTAATCCTTCGGCCCATTGCCGAATCTGTACAACCGTGTCCAATGGGCCCAGCATTCGGAGCAAAGTGTCCAGCCGGGATTGGAACAGCATTCCCAGCCGTTGGCCTTTGGTTCGGTCGGTGGTGTATTCCTGTTCCAACGTTTCTCGCACCGCCCGCAGGCCGACCGGTTCAAAACGAAATCCGTGCGGGCGGCTCATGGGGTTTTCACCGTCGATTGAATCGCCTGCATGATCTGGGTGTTTTTCAGTACAAAGGAGAACACCACCCGCCGCGAGGCGCGGGCGCTATACCGGCCGTCGATATAGACCGGGTCGTTGTACGATCGACCTTCGGCAGTAATGTACTGCTTTAAGAGATTCCGGTAGGGAAAGTTACCGAACTGTGGGCTGAAAATGGCGTCGACGACCGATAGGGCCCGCTCCTGCGACAGGTTCAGGTTATACAGATACGTTCCCTGGCGATCCGTATACCCTTTGACCACGATGGTCGAAATGTCGTTTCGGTACCGTGGGCTAAGCAACACCGAGATATATTGGGGAATAAAGGCTTTGAGTCGGGCCTCCCCGGCCGGCGACAATTGATAGGAATTAAAAGAAAACAATACGTCACTGGCAAACTGGATATTACCGGTTTTCGGATCCAGCGTCATGCTTAAGTGGGACGCATGAAACTGATGTTCCAGGGAGTGCACGATGGATGCCTGGACCCCGAGCAACTGGTTGATGCGGGCCTCTTTTTCTTGCAGGAGACGGTGATAGGTCATGACGCTGACGGCCAAAAACAGGATAAACATCAATAAGAGGCCGGCCATCAGATCGGAATACATTATCCATTGATCGAATGGGGCCCGCTGGCCATAACTACGTGCCGGTGCGCGGTTCATTCGGCCACCTCGTTTCGCTTATCCAATGCGGTATTCAAGACTTTCAGGTGTCGATTGATCCCGGTTACCTCGTGTGTCAGGGCTTCGCCCTGCGTTTTCAGGTGATTCACCGGTTGGCTTAGCGATTTAATCGCTTGTTCCAATACATGGACACCGCCGGACAGGTGGGTGACGGCCTGTCCAAGCTCTTTGTCAAATTGCGAGAAGGTATATTGCAGTCCCGCAGTTAAATTGGTTTGCAGTTGTTCCAGTGCTTCTCCCGCTTCTTTCCGTAATTGATGGGCGGCCTTGCCCAAGGCTTGCCCGACATCCTGAAATTGGGCGACCGTTTGCTGCAACTCGGTTTGGAATTGGGTTTGCAACGTTTGGGCCAGTTCGGTGAATTCGCGGGATTGCCGGGTCCAAAGGGCCGTAAGGTTTTCCAAATCACCGGCGACCCGGTCTTGCCATTGGGTCAAAGCCCGTTCGGTTTCTCGACTGACTTGGAGCGACGATTCCCGAAGGTCTTGCACTAACCGGGGGAAGTCGCCTAATGCCCGGCTAATTTGTTCTTCATAGGTTTTTTGCCACTCACCCAGGGCCGCTTGGCGGTCGGTCAGCAGTCGGAGATGTTCTTCCCATTGATTGTTGAGGGACTGTATGTGGTGTACCACCGAGCGAGACTCGGCAATAAAGGTTTCTTCCAACGCCTGAAGATCCTTAAGGAGAGTTCCTGTGCGTAATTCCACGGCACTGAAGAACGCCTCTAATCGATGTTCGGTCGTTTCGAGCGTTCCCCGTATTTCGGTATGGAACGTACTCCAATATTGGGCCCCTTCGAGGAGAACGGTATGGACCTGGTGTCCTTGTTCCCATAGTTGTTTCTGCAGCTGTTGGGTTTCCTGGAACCGAGCCAATAATGGTTCCGCATGCTGTAAGAGATCAGTCGCCAACGTTGCGATACGTTCTTGTACGGTGACCGTTTGTTGCAGGGATTCATGCAGTCGTTCGGCCACTTCGACCGTCTGAGCACTCATTTGGTTGATAAATTCATGGGCAATCCGTTCAAGTCCGTCAACTTGGGCGGTCGCGGTCCTTTCTGCCATGAGGGTCATCTGTTGGCCGAAATTATCCAATGATGCGGTCGTTTGATGTTGCTGCCGAATTAGTTCGTCGAGCGGAGGAAATAGCTGGGTTTGCAATGCCTGAGAAAATCCTTCGATTAATTGGGGAATTAAAGTATCTGTCGTCAACGTATAAAGGGTCTGCCGTTGATCCTCCAAGATATTTTTGATCTGTTGAAGGGACAATTCCTCCGGCGGAGCGGAAAATCCCGCGATTAGCGCCTCTTGCAAGGCAACGACCGCCTCATACAACGATCGGTACCAAAACCGGTCGGCCACCATCCAGACTAAGGCCAAAAAGATCCCGTAAACGGAGGAGGTAAATTTCAAGCTCAGTCCGCCCACCAACTGGCCAATCCCCGCCCCCAATCCATTCGGGGCATTGGGGTTCAGTCCGTGTAATCCTGCCACCAAACCGAGAAAAGTCCCTAAAATTCCGGCCATGGTCAATAGGCTGGGAACCGCCTCG
This sequence comes from Sulfobacillus acidophilus DSM 10332, assembly GCA_000237975.1. Taxonomy (GTDB): domain Bacteria; phylum Bacillota; class Sulfobacillia; order Sulfobacillales; family Sulfobacillaceae; genus Sulfobacillus_A; species Sulfobacillus_A acidophilus. The sequence goes on from CP003179.1 coordinate 60,586, forward strand.
GTAATCCGGCGATTGGCGATGCCTAATAAAATGGCGTCTTCGGAGAAAAACCGTCCAATGTCGGGATGGACAGGATCCCCGTCTTGGTGGTGCTGAACGGCGTCCACATATTGTTGCCAGAGCGGACGGAGTTTGGCGTTCGGGTGATCGTGAAACCATTGATCAACGGTCGGCAGGGAGGTACCGTGTTCTTTCAGATAAGCGGTCAATTGGCGCATTTCGGACCGAATGCCGCCTTCCACGCGAATCCGCCAGACCAGGACGCCGCTGGTCAGGAATAAAAAAAGCCAAAGATATAAGGCCCCGAACCGATTGATGCTACCGACCCAGGAAATCGCATAATAAATCCAGTTTCCGGGATTACCCACCTTAAGCCCTCGCTTTTTATTGATGACGTCGAAATATGAGATCTAATGATTATCATCGTACGAGATTCTCTAAGAAATTCAAGCAAAGGATATAGTGACCAAAGGCGGTAAATCCTACCTTTTGCTTTTCGCCGAATTCCGGTGTCATGCCATGAATTCCCAAGTCACTATTGACGAAAAAGCAATGGAGGTATATCATACGTCCATAGGATAAATAGACTGCCATAAATGGGGAGGGGTTTGGGATGACGGGGGACGCGGAACGGTTGGCCGAATACATGGAGAGGACATTGCCGTTACGGGATCTTCGACTCGGCAACGAATATCGCTATGCCCATCTGGGGCTGGCCTTGGTGGATGCGGTGTTTTCGGTAGGGATTAAGTATACGACCACATCCCGCGTTGTCGCGCGATATGCTCGCTATCAACGGTTGACCCTATTTCGCCCGAACGAGACGGAATGGCCGTCCGTAAAAGATCAGGAACCGCTCGACGCGTTGGTGGCGTTGGGTGAGCGCTTGGGTCCGCAGCGGTTGGCCGACGAGGTGTTTCAAAATCGCAATCGTACGTCGTCTTCGGGCGGCATCTTGAAAGCGGAGGCGGTCATTCAAGCCGCTCGGGTCTTTACGGATCATGGTGTGCGCTACTTTCAAGATTTGCCGAAGGCCGCCGCCAATTCGGCGGTGGAAGCGGCGTTCCGGGCGATTCCCGGTCAAGCCTCCGGGGTTAGCTGGGCCTATTTTTGGATGTTGGCCGGTGACGATAACCTGATTAAACCCGATCGCCATGTCCTAACGTATTTGGAAACCGCGCTCGGGGGCCCAATAGGCTTGGAGCGGGCCTTGGCTGTTATTCGCGGGGCGGCAGCGTTGCTTCAGCCCGACTATCCCGCTGTGACGCCCCGTCGGCTCGATTATGCCATCTGGAATTATCAGCGCACACAAGGTCGGTGATGGACCATGGTCATTCTACGCATTCTCGGTAACGGCTTATTGATATTGATTTTCGCCTTTTGGTGGGGGTTCAAACGGGTGTTGTCCATACTGCTCCGGCTTTTACTGCTGGTGGCCGCCGTTGTGCTGACTACCGTCTTCATCTTTCGTCAACCTCCGCCCCGGAGTTAACGTTGAGAGCATTGGTATAGGGCGCCATTTTTGGTAATGGTCTTCTTCGGTTTTTCTTCGATCTGGAAGGAATTTCGGATTAAAAGTCGAAAAAAGCAATGACCGGTTGGCAGACTATGCAATATATGCCGGATCAGCTTGGTCGGGTAACACGTCATGGTTTGAGGTTCGCCTATGGATAGGATGACCGCCGAATCACGCAGTCGGGTTATGGCCCGGGTCAAGAACAAAAATACCGCTCCGGAAATACTATTGCGAAAAACCCTCTATGCCGCCGGAGTGCGTGGTTGGCGTTGCCATAAAAGGGATTTGCCGGGAACGCCCGACATCGTGTTTACACGATGGAAGCTCGCGATTTTTGTCGACGGGGCATTTTGGCATGGCCATCCCAGTCATTATCGTCCTGGTCAAAGCGGGACTTTTTGGGACCGAAAGATTGAAAAGAACCGGCGCCGTGACGACGAGGTGAATCGTCTTCTTTCCCGTTTGGGCTATACGGTGATTCGCGTGTGGGATTTTGAAATCGAAAAAGATCCTGCAGCGGTGGCCCGGAGAATCTCGGAGCGGTTACGGGAATTAAAGGGGACGGTATCCGAATGAACGGACTCGGGAACCGAAAAAAGCGGTATCGCTCCGAGGATTTGGTGGCCGTTGACCTTTTTGCGGGAGGCGGAGGCCTGACGCTCGGTTTGAAATTGGCCGGGTTTCGTGTTTTGGGCGCGGTCGAAATTGATGATTTGGCGGCAGAAACGTACCGGATGAATCACCCCGAGGTTGACATCGAACAACAAGACATCCGCCTATTGGATGCGGAGGAATTTCGTCGGACGTTGGGTCTCCGGAAAGGCCGGCTGGATCTCTTGGCGGGATGTCCTCCGTGTCAGGGGTTTTCCGCCTTGACGACCAAAAACGGGGCCAAGACGATTGACGACCCGAGAAACTCCCTGGTACGCGAGTTCGTGCGATTTACCGACGAATTTAAGCCGAAAGTTATTATGCTGGAAAACGTGCCGGGGTTGGCGAACGACCCGGGATTTCATGACGTCCTTCGGGAATTGGAGTCGTTGGGTTATACGGTGGAATTCCGCATATTGAATTCGGCAAAATTCGGGGTTCCCCAGAGAAGACGGCGATTGATTCTTTTAGCCGGATTATATGGCCCCGTACCGTTTGCGGAGGCGGCGGAGACACCGGAAATCACGGTTCGAGAAACTATCGGCATGTTGCCGGAACCCGGCGACAGCGGGGATCCTCTTCACGATTTGCCCGAAAAGCGGAGCGAACGGGTCCGGCGCATTATCCAAACGATCCCGTTGGATGGCGGCAGTCGTGCGGAGTTGCCGGAAGACCTGACCTTGGACTGTCACCGTCGCGGAAACGGGTTTAAGGACGTTTACGGACGAATGGCCTGGGATGCGGTGGCCCCGACGATTACGGGCGGTTGCGTGAATCCGAGCAAGGGCCGGTTCCTTCACCCGTCTCAACACCGAACCATTACGCTACGGGAAGCGGCGCTTTTACAGGGGTTTCCGCGCGATTACCGGTTTAGTCTCCGAAAGGGGAAATACGCCGCCGCGGTGGTCATCGGGAACGCGCTGCCTCCTGAATTTATCCGTCGGCATGCCGTTAAGGTAAAGCATTACATTCGTCGCCGATACCTACGAAAGACAACGGAATCGGGGAAGACTCCTCAAAATCTCCATATGACGTAACCTGCGCCAACGGTAAACGCGGGACGGTGAATGGATACCGAGGTACCTAATAAAAAGTCCGAAAAGAGAGACGAATTTGCTCCGGAAGGGGGGCTCCCAATTGACACCGGAAGAAATTAAAGAAAGGCTTTTGGCCGGACTTACCGAGGATCAGAAAGTTGCCGTGCAGTCTCCCAAACGACGTTTGTTGATCGTCGCGGGAGCGGGTGCCGGAAAAACCGAGGTTATGGCTCGGCGTATCGTCTGGTGGATTACCATGAACGACGTACCGAAGGAACGGACCGTCGCCCTGACGTTTACGGAAAAGGCCGCGGGAGAGATGAAATTCCGGATCAGGGAAAAACTGAAAACGATTGCCGATCCGGGTGACGACGTGAGTTTGGGGGGGATGTACGTCGGTACGATTCACGGTTATTGTCTGGCTAAACTGCGAGAATATTGGCCCGATATCTATCATAATTACGACATTCTGGACGAAGCGGCCCGTAGCGCGCTGATTTTTCGGGAGTTTCGCGGGGTTTTACGGCTGGATAAATTACAGGAGGCGTTAAACACCAGCCAAAACGAGACCGTCAAGCGTTTTATGACCGGATACGACCAACTGAACGAACATAACCTGCTGGATGTCGCCCTTCCCGATACCGTACCGCCTTATCGGTTAGGCGACGACGAGAGGGCGTGGTGTGCCGAAGCTCGTCTAAGGACCGACGTCGGCGACGATGCCGTATCACGGGCGTTTGCCGAGTCCGCGGCACGATATTACGCGTACTTGCGTTGTCGACGGTTTCTCGATTTCAGTACCTCCCAGACCGAATTTTTAAGAAATATGGCGAGGGACCCGGATCCCCCGCACCGATTGTCCGAAGAACCTCTTCATGTGGTGGTCGACGAGGCGCAAGACCTTAATCCGGTTCAACAAGACATCGTCGAACGGTTAATCGGCTCTATCGGATCCCTGACGGTCGTCGGGGATCATCGACAATCCATTTACGGCTTTCGGGGGGCAAAAGTCCAAATCATTGCCGATCTTTGGGCGACGTTTCGGCGGGCCGACGACGGGGAAACCATAGACTTGCGGGAGAATTTTCGTTCCACGCCGCGCATCATCGGCATTGCCAACGAATGGGCCCGAACCATCTCGCCCTTGGGTTCGATGATTACGCCCGATATGCGGCACGGGAAGGAAGACCGGATCGATATCGATCCGTCGCACGTGGCGTCCGTACGGTTTACCACACGGGAAGAGGAAGCCCGATGGATAGCCGACGCCATTCGAGCCCTGGTTCCGTCGGATCGGTTCGGGGCGGAGCACGATAAGCGGAACGGGAAGACGCGCGGGCTTAGCCTGTCCGACATCGGCATCCTGGTGCGATCGGCGACCGATGTACGCACCTATATGAACGCCCTGGAAAATCGCGGCATCCCGGTCGTCGTTCGCGCAGGGCCGGATTTGTTTTCGCAACCGGAAGTGTTGTTTTTTTTAGGGCTTTTGGCCATTACGGCAAACATCGCCGAATTTTACGGGTCTTTACATAATCCTCGGTCGTTGCCGGCACGCATCCAAAACGTGCTTGGTTGCCCTCCGCGACCTGACGAGGTCATCCGGGCTTCCGCCGACATGCTACGGAAAGCGGGCCTGCCGTTGTCGCACGAGGCCGAACGACGGGTCTTACGAGCCGCCGAGGCCGTTCGCGACAAGATCACATCGGGTTCGGCCGGGGCCGGCGACTTTCGTGACGAGGGGCTTCAAAGGTATTTGCGGGATTCGGGAAAACCGCGGCGGGTATTTCCTCAAACCATCTATCACTGGTTATTGACGGAAGCGGAGATTGACCGGTGGGACACCGGTTTTCCTCGAGGGGAGACCGCTTTGTTCCATTTGGGGGCGTTAAGCGGCCTCGTGACCGGGTTGGAGACGCCGGGCTGGACCAGTGCCACGGATTACAAGTGGCAAATTGTCGGATTGGGCCAATTCGGGTCCGAGGAAGGCCGGAGTCCCGAACAGCCGTTACTGGTGCCGCCCGACGCCGTCACGCTGAGTACCATACATGGCGTCAAGGGACTCGAATTCGCCGCGGTTTTTTTGGCCGACGTGACCGCCGGGCGGTTTCCGAGCTCGCTGGCCAAAAGGAAGGCGGAGTTACCGATGTCCGGAGACATTCTGCGACAAATCGACGCCGACGGATTATCGGATAACGACAACCACGACGGCGAGAGGCGACTCATGTACGTAGCGTTGACTCGGGCCGAACGGTTCCTGTTCGTCTCGCGTTCGGGAAAAAGGACATCGCAATTTATCAAGGATCTGGAGCCGATTATCCGTCACAACGGGGGAACGGTAACGGACAACCCGACAGAGCTTTTACGTCGGATTCGTCATGCCCCGTTGGAATATCAACGGGACGTCCAGCTGAACACGTCGTTTTCCGATCTCCGGTATTACCTCGCATGCGCCCATGACTTTTATTTACGGAAGGTACTGGGGTTTTCCCCCACTATCGATCAGGCCTTCGGATACGGTCGCGGCCTACATAACTTGATGCGGGCAATACATGGTAATCCCCGATATTGGGCGGAATTGGCGACAGACCAAAAGCGCTTGATAAGCGAACTGGAAAAATTGGTGGATCAAGGGCTCTTTTACCTTCGGTACACGACTGGAGAACCCGCGGAAAACATGCGCCAAAAAGGGATCAGGTTGGCGGCCGAATATGTGCGCACGTTCCGGTCGGAATTGGAACGGACGGTATTTGAACCCGAAAAGGCGTTCGAAACGGTATTGGATCCGGGCGACGACTCCGGAGGCATCATGGTATCCGGGGCCATCGACGTGGTGCGGCACGAGGATCCTCCGCGTGTTACCCTCATCGACTTTAAGTCAGGGGACCCGGATTCCGACAAATATCGGCTGGACGAGGATGAAATGCGCCTGCAACTCGGCATCTATGCGCTTGGGACCAAAAAGGAGTTGGAATACGAACCGGATTTGGGATTGGTCCGGTATCTCGATGTGGACGGAACCGCGGAGCGGCGGCAACTGGAGGTGTCCTTGGATGCCAAATCCCTAAAAACGGCGGAGGATACGGTCCTTGGAATTGCGCGAGCGATCAAAAATCGGGACTTCCGACGGGGGCCGGCCAAGCCCGCGGCCGACGGTAAGCATCGGTGTCGGACATGCGACTTTTTCGGGTTTTGCGGCATGAAAGTCGGTGTCGGGGATCGGTGACGAGAGGGGAGGCCTAGAGAATGCACGATGACGTTATGATCGATATCAAGCCGTTTGGCCAAAAGGCATTTCGAATCGAAAACGCGTGGGAAATCGCCGAACTTTTCTTTCGGACCGACCCCAGTTCCGCTTATGACGTATCCCGGAAAGGCTACGACGCGTGGATTCTGGCGCACGCTCAGGATCCGGATTGGCGGGATATGGTGATACCGGAGGATATCGGCATTATTAACGGGTCCAATATGCATATGCGATCACCTTTGACCGCTTGGCAAGCGATCGCGACCGGTGACCGGTTGCCGTGGATCGCCGCTTTGGATCCGGGCTGGTCGACGGAAAACCTTCTCGGAGGGGACTGGCATCGGGCCCGTGACCGGATTTTAGACGCCGTTTCTCGAATGATCCGGTATCGACATATCTCCGTCGCCGGTGCCACCAAGATTTTACACATGAAAAGGCCGTACTTGGTGCCGATATTGGATTCTTATGTGGGCAACGTTCTCGGATCACCCAAACCGAGCAATAAATCCGCGATGCCGGATTGGTCCGCCCGAATGTTGGATAGCCTGCATGAGATTTTGGTTTCGAATCGGGACGCCTTGACGGCGATTCAACAACGGCTAATGGCTCGCGGCATTTTTCGGACGCCCGTACGGATATTGGACGCCGTTTTGTGGAGCGCGGAGCCGACTTCGACATTTGGGTACCGCGTTAAACGGCGAGAACTGTAATCGTCCTGTATGAGCAACAGGGTTTCAAACATCTTCCAAGCTTGAAAGGCTTTGGGATTGCAGGGATTGACGGCTTTATGTCGAATGTGTGTCAATAAGGTTTGACATATGATACACACTATAACGGGATCATTCGAATCCCCATCGTAATGGAAACGGGTTGGTGACCGGAAAATGGGAATTAAAGTCGGAGCCGTACCTCATGCCTATTTATTAAAAGACACCTTGACGGATGCCGATTTCGCGGCCGATTTAATGCGTCTCTATCGCAACGAAGCGCCTCCGGTCTACCAGGATCCGACCGTATTTTTAAAGCAAACCTTTCCTACCGAGGGTCTTCGCGACACGTTGAAGCAAGTGTTCGGTCGCATCGCCCATGTGCCCGGATCCGCTTCGGTCATTCGGCTGGAAACCGCTTTCGGGGGCGGCAAGACGCACGTGATGAGTACCATCTACCACGTGGCCCGAGACGGACACCGTCTCCGATCGCTCGTCCGGCCGCTTTTGGACGAGGCCTTGATACCTTCGGCACCGGTCAAAACCGTGGTTTTGGTGGGGGACAAGTATTCCGGAAACCACTGCATGGAATATGCGGAAGACGGCATCGAAACGCATACGTTATGGGGCGAATTGGCGTACCAGGTCGGGGGCAAAGAAGCGTGGAACACCTGGAAGGCCTACGACGAGGAGCGGATGCCCCCCAGTGACGCGGTGTTGCACCGTTTGTTGAGCGGGTCTCCGGTCGTGTTGCTGATGGACGAATTGCCGGCCTATTTGCGTACCGCCCGGTCGGTCACCGTGGGGCACACGACCCTGGCCGGGGTGACGATTCCGTTTATGCAACGGCTGTTGACCCTGGCGGCGAGTTTGCCGAATCTGGTGGTGGTGTACTCGTTGGCTCGGGAAGCGTATGCGGACGAAGCGGAAGAACTGTTACGGGAACTTGACGCGGTGTCGGCACGGGTCGAGACGGTAATCCGGCCGACCGGGGATACCGAAGTCGCGGCTATCGTCAACCGGCGGTTGTTTGCCTCGGTCGATCCGGCGGCCGCCGAAAACACCGCGGACCGGTTTATCCGGTACTACCAGTCGTCTCTCGGTAACGACATGCCGTTACCGGCCGAATATGTTACCCCCGCATACCGGGAGGCGCTGATCCGGTCCTATCCGTTTCATCCGGCCCTGTTGGACGTGCTTGACCGAAAGGTGGCGACCATACCCGATTTCAACAAAACGCGGGGAGCCTTGCGGGTATTGGCGGATACGGTTCAAGCCTTATGGGAGGGGGACGACGATCCGGACCTGATTCTTCCCGGAATGGTACCGGTCTCCGACGTCCGGGTTCAGCCCCAGCTGACCAGCCGTATCAAACGGGAAGTGTTTACTCATGCCCTTCGGGCGGATTTGGCCAACGATCAGGGGGATGCCCACGCCCAACTTCTGGATCGGTCATGGATCGGCCGCACGGGTCGGCCCCTGGTGTCGCACATGGCCCGGACCGCCTATCTCCATAGTCTGGTGCAAGGGAAGGCGTCCGGAGCGACCCTGACGGATCTGCTGATCGGGGCGGGGAGTCCGGGAGTGGACTTGGGCCTTTGTCTGACGGCTTGGGAAGAGTTTATGAACGCGGCCTGGTATGTGGTATCCGACGGTCGCTTGTTCCGGTTTCAAACCGAGCCCTCGCTCAACAAAGTGATTGCGGACGAAATGACCATGGTTCACAACCAGGATGTTCGGGCGGAACTGGTGGCGAAGATTCAGCAGGTCTTTCAGGACGGCGCGTTCAAATTGGTGTACAACCCGGACGAGTCCGTCGAATTGGAGGATCGGCCGAGTTTACGGTTGGTGGTGACGAGTCCGGATGGCCCGCTGTTGGACCTGCGGACGACCGGAATCGAAACGCCGGCGATTCCCGATCGAATTCGCGATCTGTTCGAAAATCATGGCGGGGATTTACGCAAGTACCGGAACAGCCTGGTATTTTTGCTGGCCGACGAAGGAATGCGGGAGGATCTTTACCGATTGGCCCGTCGTTTACGGGTCATCCGGTCGTTGGTGGAAGACCCTTTGCGGAAAGAGGCGTTCGCTTCCCAATGGGATCGCCTGATCCAAGAACAGAAATCGGGTCCCCAAGAGCTTTCGCGGGCCATCTACCGAACCTATCGCCACCTGTTCTATCCGGACGGCAGCGCGAACGGCCTGGCCTATCGGATAATCGAGCCGCACCAGGACGATTTTCCCAAAGGGAAAGGGCAACACATGATTGAACGCGCCCTGCGGGAACGGCCGGAAGGTCCGAAATTGCTGGTGGCCGACGACCCGCCCAAAGATCCCGACTGGCTGAAAGAACGGGCCTGGGACTACGGACGGGACGAGATTACCACCGAGGCCTTGTATCATGCGTTCTTTCGTCGGGGTCAACTGCCTTTTTTGGCGGCGGTCGATCCCTTGAAGGAATCGATTCGACAGGCCGTGGAAAAACGGCTTTGGGTATACAGAGACGGAGACCGGGTGGTTTACGGGGAATCGGTGAATCCGGTCATCTCAAGTACCGTATGGCTTTATACGGCGGAACGGGCCAAAAACCTGGGCATCGGGCCATGGCAGCCGGGCACGGACGAATCGGCCGCCATCTTGACGGAACCTGAAAAAGCCCCGGGACGTCCGGCCGAAACGGGATATTCGGGCGGATCCGCCAAAGAAGCTCGCGTAACCTACGCCAAACCCGTACGGGAATGGAAAACCACCGGTACGGTAGACGAGGTCATTCGGGATCTGGCGGATGCGGATTTAACGGAGCCGGTCGCCATCGTCCGGTTGGCGGCGGTGCAACTGGCCGCGGTCAACGCCCTGACCGAGCTGTCCACCACCGGTATTCGGCTGCCCGTAACGGTTGACGCGAGCTTTTTGATCACGGTGGACGACGAGGAAATTCGGTTAGATTTTAAAGGGTCCGTCCGACGCTTCCAACGGGTCAAAACCGCTATAGTGCCGTTTGTCTCGGAGGCTATGACGCGAAATCGACCGGATCAAAATCATGTGTCCATGACGCTGACATACGACTGGGATGCCGATCAGCCGACTACCGCGCTCGTCGATTGGCTTCGGACCGCGTTAGGAAAGCGGCCCGGCACGTACGAACTGACCGTCGGTTTCAAGGAAGCCACGGTATGAGGACATTTCACATCATTGTGGGAGGCTTTTTTCGGTGACTGTTCCTAAACCCTATCGGCTGAAGGTTTCCTTGGATCACGACAATGCACTAAGGCTGGAACTTTGGCAGGTGGGATATAGCCCTCGGGAAACCGAGCGAACGCCGCTTAAGGTCGGCACGTTGCGCGGAGTTCCGTTGACCGTGTCCCATACCGGATTGGTCGAACTCCTGCAAAAAGAGGGATACGGACCGGGATGGTTGACGAGACCGCAACCCGAACCGGCCGAGTTGACGGAAAACACCGGGATATTGTTGGCCCTATGGTTTCGGTTGGTACAACCAGTCAAAAAGATCGAGCGGATTCAAAACATTATTCAGGGATTAGCCCGGATGACCCCGGACGAACGGCAATATTTTTTTGCCCGTATCCGCTATCCCGGCAAAGGCCGCTACATGGAACGGGCACTAAGACTCTGGTTGGGCGAATGAACAGGAAAACGCAAACGAAAGAAGGGTTTTCGCTATGGCACGACCACGCGTCTTGATTGAAGAAAATCTACCGGTCGAAGCGCTGGGGATTGAAAGTCGCCGGGAACGGGGAGCCAGCAGTGCGTTACCGCCGTTATATTTTCTTCATGTATGGTGGGCCAGGCGACCTCTGACCATTAGTCGGGCGGCCATTTTGGCCAGCCTGCTGCCGGCGGATACCGATCCCCAATGGTTTCTCGAGGTGTTGGGAATCAAGGGGGATCCGGTTAAAGTTTATAAACGGATTCTTGAGGCCAGAACTACCGGTGAAGATCTCGGAACAAATCCGTATGGATACAAGAGGGCATTCAGTGAACCGGTTCCAGAAACTATAAGGAAAGAGCTACATAGCCGTTTAACAAATTATTGGGCATCCTCGTCGATCACGGTATTCGACCCGATGGCCGGTGGCGGTTCTATCCCGTTTGAGGGAGTCCGTACGGGTATGGATGTTATTTCTAACGATTTGAATCCAGTAGCTTATGTTATTCAACAAGCCACACTGCGGTATCCCGTGCAGTTTGGGTTGGGGCTTGTCGATCTGGTGGGTAATTACGCTCGGAGCATGCAAAAATTTGTTCAGACAGTGACCAATGGAATATTTGCCGAACAAGACAACGAACGCGTTTGGGGTTATTTGTGGGCGCACACGGTTTATTGCCCGTCGTGTGCCTTAGAAGTCCCGTTAAGTCCCAATTGGTGGCTGGCTAATACTAAAAAGCAAAAGGTAGCCGTGCGTTGGAAGGTAACATCCAACGAGGATCGCTTGGTACCCGAAGTCATTGACGTTACGCGGGAAGATTACGATCCTGATAAGGGAACGGTAAAAAATGGGGCGGGTATATGTCCCCGTTGTCATATTGTTATTGAGAGTGATTATATCAAGCGGCAGGCGCAAGGACCCGGATTGGGATTTCAATTATATGCGTTGGCAATTAAGGTTAAGGGCGGATTGGAATTTAGGGCTCCCACAATCGAGGACGAGGCAGCTTTCGCTGAGGCGGAACGTCGGTTGGCGGAAAATCTACCCCGCTGGGAAGCGCTGGGGTGGGTGCCAAACGAGCCCTATCCCGAAATCACCAACGATCCGCGACCACTCTATTATGGGATGAGACAATGGAAAGATTTTTTCAATCCGCGTCAGCTATTAAGCCTCCTCACCTATTTGGAAGCGTTTAACGCGATTAAGGACGAGGTGACGGCGAACCATCCTGCAGATGAGGCCAAGGCCATTTTGACGTATTTGGCCTTCGCTTTGGATAAGGCGGCCGATTATAATTCTCGAATGACACGATTTGACGGTACTCGCAATAAAATCGCCAATACGTTCGATCGGCATGATTATGCGTTTAAGTGGTCATTTGCCGAAATGAACTTGACGGCGCCCGGATTAGGATTCGACTGGGCCGTCGATCAGGTGTTGGACGCCTATGAGGGGCTTTGTAAGCTCCTGGGGACAGCCAATCACACCATGAATTGGTTGTCCGAAAATCGGACCTTGCCGACGGTCCGGTTGGGTTCGGCATCGGATCTGTGGGATGTTGCCGACGCGTCGGTGCATGCGGTGGTGGTCGACCCGCCCTACTACGACAACGTGATGTATGCGGAGATGGCCGATTTCTTTTACGTGTGGCAAAAACGCACGTTAGGGGATCTCTATCCGGAAGCGTTTTTGGACCCGTTGACCGACAAAACCCAGGAAGCGGTGGCCAATCCGGCGTTATTTAGCAAACAGGGGACCCTGACGCCGAAGGCCCAAGCCGAACAGGATTATCGCAACAAGATGCAGGGCGTGTTTCGGGAAATCGCCCGCGTTTTGCGGCCGGACGGGGTATTGACGCTCATGTTTACCCATAAACGGGTCGAAGCGTGGGATACGCTGGCCTCCGCCTTGATTGACGCCGGATTTGAGATTACCGCGTCGTGGCCGGTTCACACCGAGTCGGAGCATAGTCTTCATATCGCCAATAAGAACGCCGCCGAAAGCACCATCTTGTTGGCCTGTCGCAAACGGGAATCGGAGCGCGGCGGCTGGTGGGACGAGTTGTTGCCGCTGGTGCGACAACGGATTTTAGAGCGGGCCAAGGTCTTTGAAGCGAAAGGGTTTCGTAAGCTTGACCTGATGCTGGCAACCTATGGGCCGGCCTTGCAGGTGCTGTCGGAATATTGGCCGGTGAAAGACAGTACCGGGCAATTGGTACAGCCGGAACGGGTGCTGGAAGAGGCCCGATCCTTGGTGACCCAGCTCCGGGTGACAGACCTGGTGCAACACCGTCAAGTGACTTTTGATCCGTTGACCCGGTGGTACCTGTTGGCGTGGGACGTGTTCGGGGCGGAACAGTTTCCGTACGACGAAGCCCGGCTGTTGGCCATCACGTGTGGCGTGGATTTGGACCGGCAGGTGATTCGGGAGCACGGCTTGGCCGGGAAAAAAGGCAAGTATCTGATATTGGCGACCCCCGAGGAGCGGATGGACGGACATCGGCGGGGCAGTCTCGACCGGGCACCGGAAGCTTCGGTGGACGCATTGCACTTGGCGTTATTTTTATTGAATCGGGACGGCAGTCAAGCCGCCGGGCGCTACCTGAATGACCATCGCCTAACGACCGATACTACCTTTCAGGCTTTGATTGACGCGTGTTTGACCGCCATACCGCGGGTGCGGCCCGAGTGGCAGGCGATACACATATTGGCCACGGCATATTTCCGGACGAGCAGTCAGGTGCTCGAGCAAATCCAATGGGAATTGAGCCAAAAAGAGGGATAACCCGTGCTTCTTTCGGATAGGGAATGGCGTGTCGCCTATCATTCGGATAGCGTAACGTTGGTGCGGGACTTTTACGTGCCCGTCCTTCAGGCGGCCTCGCACTATTCGCGTGAAGCCGGTTATTTCAGCAGCACCAGCTTGGCCATCGCCGCCGAGGGGTTTTCCGCGTTGTTTTCCCGGGTTCGGCGCGGAGAAGTCGCCAAGCCGGCCGTACGCCTTTTGATCGGGGCACAGTTACCGGCCCCGGATCGGTTGGCCATGGAGGACGCGGCTTTGGCGGAGACGGTGTCCCGGGAGTTGGCTGATGCATGGGAGGTCCCGGAAGATCTGCTGATTCGTGAACGGTTGAGCATTCTTGCCTGGTTACTTCGGGAAGGTTATTTGGAGATCCGCATCGGCATTCCCCGCGATGTCGGGGCTCTTTACCATCCGAAAGTCGGGATTATCCGGGACGACTCGGGAAACTATCTGACATTCAATGGAAGCCTAAACGAATCCGCCCGGGGATGGACAGAAAATGTGGAGAGCTTTCACGTTTTTGCCTCCTGGCGATCCGGCGAGGGCGCCCATGTGGCCACCGATCGTGAAGCGTTCGAACGTCGCTGGGAAGGGCGTTCACCGCAATTAACGGTGATTCCTCTGTCGGACGCGTTGGCCGCACGGCTCTTGGAATGGGTACCGGAACCGGACTGGGAGCCGTCGGAAGAGGAACGCTTGATAACGGCCGGCGATTCGGACGAGGACGAAAGCCGGGACGAGGTTCCGGAACAAGACGGTCGTCGCACGTTGAGCGATAAGGCGCGTGCATTGTTGGATCAATGGGAAGCCCTCTCTTTGGAGGAAAAAACCTATGCATCCGAACCGGTCAATCCATGGCCCCATCAAAGGGCGGTGCTGCATGATGCCTTGGGGCGACGTCCGGTTCGGCGGTTGTTGTGTGACGAGGTAGGGCTCGGAAAGACCGTGGAGGTATCGCTGGTCGTCCGGGCGCTGGCGCTGTCCGACGAGGCCCGAACCGTCCTGTTTGCCGTTCCTGCCGGATTAATGCCGCAATGGCAGGAACAACTTTGGGAAAAAGGCGGATGGGAGGTGCCGATTTACGACGAGGGTGAGCTGAAATTGCGAGACGGTTCGTCGATGCCGGCGCCGACGAAAAATCCGTTGGACGGAAGGGTCCCCTGGCTCATTTGCTCCAAGTCGCTTCTGGCACGAAAAGATCGTCGCCAATGGCTTGACGAATCGGTCGTATGGGACGTCCTGGTGGTGGACGAGGCTCATAATTTACGTCGTCAGGCGCCGACGAATATTAAACGGCCCAAGTTCAATCAGCTTCTTCAAACATTTCGCGGACTTCGGGAGCGGGGCAAATTTCGTCATGCCTTGCTCTTGACCGCGACGCCGATGCAAATGCACCCTATCGAGCTGTACGACTTGCTCCAAGTGTTGGGGGTCGACGGGCCCTGGGCCGAGGAAACGTGGTTTCGAAAGTTTTATGATGTCCTTGACCAGATTCGTCAAGGAGACTGGGAAGAACTTCCTTGGCTTCTGGGAGCGGTCAACACCACATTGGAAACGTATGGGCAGGGGCTTTCTCCTACCGTGTTGCAAACGCTGTCCCGTCAAAAGCAGTGGCTCGTCGAAAAGGCCTTGCAAGTGCCCGGGTTGATGGCAAGCAAAGTCGTCAACACGCTCGAACCCTCCGAGATGACCTTTGTGGCCGCATCTCATACGCCGTTGCAATATATGATGAGCCGGCATACCCGACAACTGCTGAAAGCCTATCACCAACGGGGCATAACCAAGGACCCTTTGCCGGAACGACGGGTGGAAGACGTCGTTGTGGCCATGACCCCCGAGGAAGAACAAATCTATCAAGACATCGAATCGTATTTCATTCAGGTCTACCGTAACGATGAATGGACGAAAAAGGGTCTCGGCTTCATGAAAACCCTTTATTTGCGGCGGTTGACCAGCAGTCTGACCGCGGCGAAAAAGAGTTTGGAGCGTCGAGCCAAAAGACTGTCTCAAGGGATAAACGAAACTTTTGACTTCGACGACCTTGAGTTGGTGGATATTGACGCTGATCCGGTCCAGGTACCGGCCGAGCCGGGATACGTCCGGGAATCCGAAATCGAACAAATTCGGATGCTGCTGCACCGGCTGGAACAGGCTCCGCCGGACAGCAAATATTTGCGGTTGCGCCAGGATATGGATGAATTGCTGCGTCGTCACCGGTCGATCTTGGTGTTTACGCAGTATACCGACACGTTGGACGATTTGCGGGAGCGTCTCTTACCCGTCTTCGGCACCCGTCTCGCCACTTATAGCGGGCGGGGCGGCGAATATTGGACCGGTAGCGACTGGGCGCCGATATCCAAGACGGAGCTTTTGGAAACGTTTCGTCGGGGAGATACCGTCAGGATATTATTATGCACCGATGCCGCCAGCGAAGGGCTCGACCTTCAGACATGTGCCGCGATGATTAACTACGACATGCCGTGGAATCCGATGCGCGTAGAGCAGCGGATTGGACGCATCGACCGTATCGGGCAGTCGGCACCGGTTATCGAGATCCTCAATTATTATTACCCGGTCGGGGTAGACCGCGCGGTGTACGGGGCCCTTCGCCAACGCCTGAATCTCTTCGTGGCGGCGGTGGGGCCGATGCAGGCGATTTTGGGGAAAGTCGAGTCGGTGGTCGAACAGGTTTTTCTGGAACCGTCGTCGGATCGGCGGCAATTTCGTATTTCCCAAGAAATCGAGCGGCTTCAAAAGGAACAGGAACGGCTGGCGATTGCCGCCAAAACGTTGGACATCACGAGAGACACGGTTTTGACCGTGGCCGTCGACCGGATTGAGGCATGGCGTTCGACCTTAATCGAGTGGCTTGAACTGTACCACCGCATTACGGGATTCGTTTCACCGTGGTCCGATCATCCGGTCGCACGAATTTCGGTTCGCGGAGAATATCGATGGGTAACGGCCGACCCGGCGACCTATCGCCGCTTAAAATCCGAGGGGGTGGGATGGTTTTCTTTGGACACCGCGGAATTCATGGTTTTAATGCAAACGTGGGCCACTATGCAATAGTCAGCTCCCTGTTATTCATATATTTGAACATCAACGGACGTATCTTCGCTTCTGACTTCATATCGTTTTTCTGCTTTACCGTATACGTTGACCAGCTGATGACCAGTAGAGAAAGAGTTATCTTCGAGGTAGCTTTGGCTCCCAAAAATTAACTCTTCGATCGAGTGAGAATGGTGTTCAATCCAGTCGGATTGTTCTTTGCAAAGTTTTTCGATCTGCTTAATCAACGTCAGATGGCCAATATTTTCGGTATTATCGTCAGGCATTATCAAAATCAAGTAGTCTCTTGCGCGGCTAATCGATACATTTATGATGTTTATTTTGTTAAGAAACATCTCTTTTGAGGCAGAGATCGAGGGAGGCGGGTTGAATAACGCAATGATGATATCGCATTCGTCGCCTTGAAATCCGTGAATTGTTCCAACTTGAATATCAATGTTCTTGGCCCATGGCACGGAGGATACTAATTTATCGACCAAATCGGCCTGAGCCCGGTAGGGAGCTATTACCCCTATTCGGAAGAACTCGTCGCCATGTTGCAATTCGATTAACGATGACAGGTGCTTCACAAGCTCAAAAGCAAAAAGCGCAGAATAAACTTGATAGCTGCTTTTTCCGGCCAAACGTTTGGGCCGGTAGATACTTTCAAATTTACTGACCGGGAACTTAAAAATTGTTAAAGGTTTGAGATCAATATATTCGTTAACATCTAACCTGCGGTGACTATCAGATGAGCGGTTATGCCGTAAAACCCCTCCGTACGCAAACCGGCTGAAAACTTCTCCGATTGAAGGAATACTTCTGTATTGTGTGGTTAGTAGTTTGGTGGGGTACGAATGGGGAACGGTTGTTGGATCATTAAATGAATTGAGTTTCACCATGGTATAGATATTTTCATTTTTCCAGATGTCTACAGTTGTAATCGGTTCGATTTGAAACGGGTCACCTGCAATGATGAATTTCTTAGGCGTCTTCTTATACAACGGAAGAACGACGTTGACAAGCGGAATCATGGACGCTTCGTCAATAATAATATAGTCCCACTTGAGATCACTTAAATGAAGCCGAGTGGTTTGATCCGGCAGAAAATAATCATAGGGAAAACGTGCAATGGTGGTAACGGTGACGTTGCGTGGCAAAGTACGTATGTCGAAAGTCTTGTCACGAAATACCCCGCTTCGTTCAATGACGGAATCGTCTGTGGATCCGAAACGAATTAACCAATCGGTATAACCGGAGTCGCAGTCCATGCTGTCTATAATCCGGCGTACAAGGACATCAGCCGCTTTATTTGTGGGTGTCAAGACAAGGATTTTCCGGTCGTCCGGTTCTCTCATAATCGGAAGAATTACCTCTTTAGCCAGATGGGTTGTTTTGCCGGTCCCAGGAGGACCAAAGATAAATTCAATGTTTTTACATAGATTTTTCTGTAGATCGTAATCGGCATCAAAATCAAGGGAGTTGAAGGATTTCTTTAATTCTTCCAAGAGGAACACCGGGTTTCGAGCCTCTATTCTTGCTTCCGTGACAAGCGACAAGTCTACCCCGTCGATCTCGGCATTAGAACGGAGTTTGGCCCTTAAAGTGTAAGATTTAACGCTAACAACCTCAACAGCGACTTTTACCGGCGGTTGATTGCTTAAGGAGAGTTCAAGCGGAATATCCGCGAGGTCTTCCATAGAATGAGGAATATGACGGTTTGGATGTTTTAAGATGAGAGTCCGAGACGTGCCCTCTTCTCGCTCCACCTTTGAGAATGTTATTGAAATTTCTCTACTGTTGGCGATATTCTCCTTGCTGTTTAGCATTTCCAATTCAAGTAAGGCCTGAAACCATCTGTAGGAATATTTTTTGGAGGACAAGGCTTGCTGCGTTATTTCGTCCAGTTGAGCTATTTTCGAAATCTCTTCCGCGCTTCGCTGTTTGGCCTGTTCAATTTTCTTGAGAAAGTCGACTGACGGCTTTATATAGTCGTCTTCGTCCTCCTCGGAGGAAATGCCGTCTTTGGCGGTATCGTTCGGGGACGTATTCCTTGAAGAGGGAGAAACCGCTCGACGCGTGATTTCCTTTGCTACGCGTGTGATGGGCGATTGAGCCGAGGATCCGTCTTCTTCCGATTCCAACGGCTCTTGGTTAATAGGGTTGCCGGATTGTGAGTTTAAGGCGCGTAGTTGGTTACGATACTCCTCCGCGGCTTGTATCAAAACCTGCTGTGGAACATCGGCAAAGGTGTCCGCAAAGGCAATTTTGGCCCTTTGGTCTTCAGTTAAATTGTTGTAGGGGATCAAAGCGGCTTCGTCCTTAATACCTAAAAACTGAAGGAGTTCCCTGGCTTCGTCGCTCGTCGTATTATACGTTGAAGAAAGCGTTTGGATTGTCAGTTTTTCCGCGGAGACCAGTTCGCCGTTGCGGTTTAATAACCATGCTATTTTGCGAAGTGCCATGGCGTCACGTGAAATAAACCGTTCATTTTGTTGTGACCGATAGAAATATTCATAGGTTCCGAGAAGAAGTCGACTGAAGGTGTTCCAGTGCGAACACCGGGACGCTATGATTTTAAGAAGTTGATCCCAAATAACAACGGAGGTATCCGGGGTAGCATGTAAAAGGACCTCTTGACATCCGTCAATATAAGGTTCAATCCATCTTCTTGATCGGCTGGAATAAGGCCACTCCATTTTAATAAGAAGAGCCTCTTCATAAGAAAGTTCGCGAGAAAAAACTTTGGGTTCCAATCGCACGCCAAGTCTGGTCAGAAAGCCTATAAGGGCCTCCGTGTTATTTGAATCCGATAGGTTGACATACTTCTCAAGTGCGAGAAAACGCGTATCGGGTTTATTTATAAACCATTGGCGAATCGAGTCATCGGGGAAATAAAGTGTACCCGGTTTGCCCCGATATAATTTCGGATCGTCGTTAGAACGGAATAGAAGAAAGTTATATTCCTTTAGGTTGTGGATAAACGCGTCGGATTCCGACTGTGAACACTCCAGATAATATTGAAAGAATTTTTTAAAATGGCCCAGGGTATTAATGGACTGATTGTTATCCTTATAGAGCGGCAGAATCTTATTATAAATTTCGTCCTTTAAGGAGGGGGTGGTGATGCCCAGCTGCTGGATAAACAAGGCGGTTTCTTCGTTCTGTAGAAGAACTTTGCTAACTGTTTCATAGCCGTCGATATCCTCGGTGGGCAGGAACAATATCGGTTGCCCAGTGGCATCGAAAGCGGCCACCGCTTTGCTGTCCTGATTCAGGAACACTTTCTTGGTTTTTATCAGTTTGGTACGGCCGGCAGTATCTGCTACGTACTTATAAAATTGGTGCAACCAATCGATTGGCTGGATTTCGATAAATTCGGCGCTGACAAATCCTATCATGTCTTCATGATTAAACCAATCCTTGGTAATCGCATCAATGTAGTTGGTTAATTCCGAGTTGGCTCGTAAAGTTTCGTCCCGTCCAAAGGAAGTAAAAACCCACTGCGCGTTATTGTTTTGACATAGATAAGCCAACTGCGAATCGGAGAAAATCTCCGGAATTTGAGGTACGGAGGCCCAATATGCATTTTCGGCCGAAACAAATCCATCCGAACTCGGTAATAATTCGTCGGTCGTTAGTCGCTCCTTAATAGCCGTATAAAATGGCTTGAAGGAGATACGGTCGCGGCTGTTGACGTCCGTAAACTTGTTTTGGTCGTATGGTATAATTTCAAAAACACGATCGTTGATAAGGCCAAGATTTTTGAGATAGGTTAAACCGTCGGCGGCTAACTTCGCCAATAAATTAATCATGTATTTATTATGGAATTCACCGGATTTAATTCCCTCGCGGCTATCGGTTAATAAAAACGGGGCATGAATCATAAAATTTAGCCCGGTTACCTCTTTGGTTGGGAAAAAGCAAAAAGCCGCATGGTTTGACCGTTTGAGTTCTCCTTCATCGTCTAATAAAAACCCTAATGAATACCTATAGCCATTTTCTTCGGTACGGGAAAACAACCAAAGCTTTTCTTCTGTGTTTGCATCGTTATTTCTATTAGTTACGTTAACGAGTTCGGCAACTGTTGTGCCAAACTGGATTTTTGTTTGAATGGATTTGTTATATTGGCCCATTGGTTGTCCGGGACATTCATACGATATCTTATTTAAGTTGGTTAAAAACAAAACAGGGTAAACTAGCGACCGTAATTTATCGTAGATATCGTCATAGGCCTCGACGGGTGATCTGTCCGGGTGGTCGAAAGGCAACACAAATAAGGTCTCCTCCGGGTGTCTGCCGTCGAAGTCGTTATCAAGTCGAACTGGTACGATAAACCTTTCGATTTTAAAACGGAAATTCGGGTCGTAAATCCGTGGAGTTTGGGTATATTGAAACACTGCTTTAAAGCCCACGCCGAACTTACCGATGGAAGCCGTTGTTTTATTGGAATTGGCAATTGACGTAATGGCGTTAATGTCCCCTAATGTGCCATTTCGAGAATCCTCTTCTTCGGTATCGGGATCGGATATGGAAAAACGCCTTATACCATTATGGGCAAAAATTAATTCTTGGTCGTGTAAGATAAAACGCGCCGATGTTGCGCCGGCGTCATCGGCGTTTTGTAGTAATTCGTATATAAAATGCGCTTGATCGGAATATTTCTCGACTACGCTAGTTCTTACTCCGCGCATCGAAGGTTTTTCGAGCATATTGGCACTGTCTGCCCTGTCGGCAGATAAAGCGATAAAATAGGCTTCTTCCTGTTTCGTCAAAATCGGTTCCTCCAAACATGTATTAAATAAATAATTAGATTTGTTATATTAGACCACAACTTTGCTTTAAACGAAATGGGGCGGAGGATGACCTTAAAACACTTATCCCAAAAGGTCTAATTTGTGAAGCTGACTTTCGTAGGCGGTCGATGTGTGTGTCAAAATTCGTTGAGTGTTGCAAAAGAATGTGTCTTATGCTTTGATCTAAGAGTATGAAATCAGAATGAAGTTTTGAGGGTCTTATGTGGCGGGACGTCCTATTTGACGCTTATAAAACGGCTTATGACAAGTTTCAACGTGATCATCCCCAAATAACACCGCATTTTTGGGAATTAGAGATGTTTCTCCCCGAGGATGACCTTGAAACGGCAGCCCGGGCCGTAGTCCAAGAAATCCGTTTGAAAGGATGGGCGGAATGTCCTCGGGCCAGTACCCTCTTTCTGCGTTATCTTTTGCGAACCCGGCTTAGTGCTATCCGCGGCAATCGGTTATGGCCGGAGGTTGGGCGGTTCTTACGGTCCTATACGGCGTTTGATGTTCCGGATGCCGTTTTGCAAAGATATTTTCGGGAAAGTCTTCAGCAAGTTCATCGACGCGAGCTGCCTCATCATCACAATAAATATGTCATGTTTTTGATTAGCGATACCGGTGCGGGCCTGGCACGCAGTCGATCGGTGAAAGTATTTTTGTGGGATGCCGCCACGGAATATCGAGACCAAGTGGGACATCTAGATGGTCGCTCATTTCTCCGGGAATATATGGCGCGTAGACAGTCCGATGATTTATCCATCCTATCGGTGGTTTTAGAACCTACGCTGCTCGCGCTCTTTGACATGGTGGATTATGCCGAGCACCATGAAATCCCTTCTGCCTCCGAGTGGGAGACGGCGCGTGGATTGCTTCAGACCCGAAATATTGATATTGACCGCTTGCTCCCCGAAGCACAAGAGATGATAGGGGATTTGCTGAGGGACATTGCGCGATGGTCGCGGCGTGTCCACAAAGTGCCCCATGTGCCCCTGAACCGGCCTCCCCGTCTCAAGCTGCACGGTCGGCCGATTGCTACAGGAGTTGTCCCGGTTCGATTTGCCCAGGAACGGATCGAGGTTTTTTCAAACGGTGATATTCCTCAGACGTCCCCAGGCGTTTCTATTTCTTCTAAAACGGTTGACGGGATTAAACGGCATTATCTTCGAGGATGGCCGGTGGACCGTTTGGCCTGGATTCAGGTGGGCGCCAGCCGTTGGACCGTGATTAACACGTCACAGATAGAGGTGGTTTTGCCTGCCGAATCGGTGAAGTGGGACGACATAACGGTTTTAGGGAATCATTGCCATGTTATTCAAGCCTCACGAGGGAATGACATATCCGTCAATTATCCTGAAGACTTTGAGGGTCAATTGGCTCTACAATTGTCGGTTTTTCCAGGTGACGTTAAAACGATACCCCTGGTTCGGGGGCACCCGATATCCCTCGATGATTTGATTTCGGATACCGGGCCTTTTGCGATTGATGTGTTATATCAGGGCCGGTCCTTGGATTTGACGACTTATGGATATTTCTTTAACCAACCGCCTCAGCGGCAAACCGGGCAACTCGGGCGACCCGCGTTATTGCAATGGGTTGATGGGCAGGGCCAGGTTATCACGCTATCGAGCAAAACGCCGGTCGAAGTATCGACTGTCGACGAGAACAAATTCGTCCGTGGAACGTATGTGCCGGTAGCAGACCGTTCATGGACACTGGAATTTCATTGGAAGCCGTGGGTTTCGGATGTTGTACTGCAAGTGGATGGCCAACGGATCATTTTGGACTCGTCAATTACGGTCAAAGCCGAAAAAATTCGTGAGACCGTTACCTTGGAACCGGTCGGTTTATCCCATGGATCCTGCGAAGTATATGTCGACGGATTGGACGGTTCGTCCGAACTGACGGGTTTTCCCGAGATGTTGAAAGGCGTTTTACGGGAGACGGCGGCGGAAATACCGGTTGTCGTCCAGGGCCCCGGGTGGACGAAACGATTCGTGATTACGGCTGATTTGGAGATCGTGCAAGTTCATGTTGACTGGGGCGATCGCCAACCTAAAGGCGAAGTATGTTGGATTAGCCTTCCGGGACAGCGGCCCGTTTTAATGCTGAACGGCCGTCAAGGAACGTGGGAAACCTTTGAGGAAGAGGAACTCGTAGGGCCGATAGGATATCGTCGCTTTAGGGGGAAAATCGCTTGGCCGGCATTCGAAACGGATGGCGAGCGGAATCAATCCGTGCCGATTCTTTTATGGAAGGACCAATCGTGGGTTCCGGTTGCCGAAATAACGCCTCCGCCATTAAAAGACCCGGGGGATATTTTACGGGTTTTAAAATCCCGGATAGACAAGATGGTCACTGCCGGCGACGCGTGGGAAGTCGTCTACGCGTTCGAACGCTATACCCGGGAAGCGAATGCGCTTCCGCCGATTAGCTCGGATAAAGTGGTGCGGCTGATGCGGGCCATCCAAGACCCGGGCGCGGAGGACGCCGTCAATACCTTTCGGCTTTTAGAAGAAATAATTAAAAGGCATCCTTCACCGCGATATGATGTTCGTGACGTTTTCGGTATCGACGTGAAGTCGCGTGTGTTTTACTTAAGTCTACTGGTGGTGAATCAACAACAGTTGTTTTTAAAGGGCATGGGAAATCCTCAGGAATGCGACAAACTCATTGATGCCCTTCGACAATACTTTGATGATCAAAGTATAGATTTTTGGAGTCGCCTAATGGTGAGGTATTGCCAAGAGATTGCCGGATTTGTTTCACATGATAAGCTACCCGCTCGTCTATTGACGGACCCCGTCTTTCTGAGTGATGAGGGACTTCGTCATTGGTTATCGCAAGTTTATAACGTAGAGGAGTCCGCCGGATGAAGAAAAACAACCCCGAAGCTATTCAGAACGTAGCCATCGACTTTTTGTTATCGGACGTTGACGAGTTAAAAAAGAAAATAGGTCAATTGTCGGATCCCGACAAGAAATGGGTTGGACGTCTCGTGGCTAAATCCTTAGTTACCGACGATACGGTTTACGAAGCGGTCTTACGCATAAAATCGCTGCCTAAACCCGTGCTCCAGGGTTTTTTGCTGGAAGGGTTACATCAAAACCGTGATTGGTTGAAGTATTTAACGGATAGGACGTCTATCACCGAAAGTCTGCGACTTCTATTAATGGATGCGGCTTCGGAAAATATTCGCGACGAACAATGGTGGACGAATTGGAAAAAGATTACGGAAAAGATGGCAACTGAGAAGTCATCAGGGTCTAAAACTTGGGCTTCCGATATTGTTCGGTTTTTACAAGAAGCTTCGTCTATTCCCGTGGACATATCCGACATCCTATCGCTGTTGTCATCGTGGGAATCCCCATCATCAAAACCGTCGACGTCCGGCAAGAAGCCCAAGAAGTCACAAAAAAGTGAACGGTTACGTGCCGATAAGGACGCTGTGATCAACGCGGTCGACAAGTTATACCGGAAGATTATCGAGGAGCAACAAGGGTGGGAAACAGAACGAAACGAGCTTTTGGATCGGATTGCCCGGTTGTACCGTGAACGGGACGATTTCGAAAAACGACTGTCCGATCTTACCCAACAATTGGACGCCGCGATAGAAGCGGGCGACGAATTAAGGCGACAGCGGGAGCAGTTAAGAGAAGAAATCGCCACCTATATTGCCCAAGGTCGATTATTGCAAAATGAGTTACAGGTTATAACGGATGAACGAGACAAGTTGAAATCCGAGATCGTTCTTTGGGAGCGAACTGCCGAAGCTCAGCGCCACCAAGCGGAACAGGCCCGAGAAGAGACCGAATTGGAATTTCGTCATCGTTTGCGTAAAAATCTTGTGCCTTTAGCGGCCTTTGTCCGTGACCGTGCGGAACAAGCTTTGCACACATTACTACCCCAAGATGTGCGGCTACTGGCCGCGCAATTCGATCAACTGCACCAAGAAATTTTAAAAGAGGCCAAATTACCGCAAGAGGGCCGAATATCTTCGGAACTGTTAATGCCTCCGGAGGAGAATGTTCATGAGTAAATTATTTGTCGGGGTCGACTTTGGCACGACCAATTCGACCATTGCATTCGTCCAACCTAATGGTCGGATAAGCACAAATGGTCCGGTTCCGTCATTAGTTGCATGGGAAAATCATCAAATCGTGGCCTTGGGCCAAAAAGCTCGGGATCTGACTCAACGGGGAAGTCCGCCTTATCCGCTGCGGGATTTAAAAATGCACCTGGATTCGGGAATAGTTCGCTTGGGCACAACGGCCGTGGATGTTGTCGATATTATCTCTCGATATTTAAAATCCCTTTTTTCCAACGCCGGGTACGGCACGACGGACGTGCAAGTCGTGGCCGGCACGCCGGTTCGGGTATCTCGTAAACACCGGGAAAATCTTAGAGAGGCCTTTCGGCGGGCGGGAATACCATCCGTGCAATTAATCTATGAACCGACTGCGGCCTTATTGGGGGCGATGCGTAATATCTCGCAATTAATATCGGAAACCGTTTTGGTGGTCGATTGGGGTGGAGGAACGCTGGATTTGGCCCTGATTCGGATAGACGAAGACCATGGGTTTCGGGAGTTGGGGGTAGATGGCGATGTGAATGATCTCGGCGGTAGTCAAATGGATCATGAAATCGTCCGACAACTACTTCAAAAATCGGCTGCCGCAAAGAAGGCTGTCGAATCGATACCCAGCGGGTATGCCATATTGTTAGAAACCATCGAACGGTTAAAAGTATATTTTCTTGAAGATCCGGAAGCGTCAAGACAACTGGTGTCGGGGTTGCCGGTGCAAGTTTATCTGGATTCCGATTTGGTTATGTCGGTTATCCAAAATTTTGCCCGTCGTGCACGAACGGCGGTTGAAAACATGTTGGCTAAAATGCAAATCAACCCGACCGATATCACCAAAATATTTTTTGCCGGAGGTGTGAGTCAATCGTCCGTCGTTCGTGACGAGATTATGGCGCTTTTTCCGGATGCGGAAGAAATTCACGACGACAACCCGCAATTAAGCACCGGAATCGGCTGTGCGAAATTGGCGCAAACGCCCTTTTCTCTAGAGCTTGCTGCCGATTTTGCCGTTCGCCAGAGCGACGATTCATCATTTGTCCTCTTAAAGAAGGGACAATCGGTGTCGCAAAATAGATACCGGCAGGTCGATTTTATGGTGACCGACGTCACAGCGGATGAGGCGGTTTTTGATTTTGGATTGCACCATCGAACCCCAGGGGCCACGTCCATGTGGTCGGTCGATAGCGAGGGGTTTCAATCGGTTCGTCAAACCTTTATTCGAGTCGGCCAACCTGAACTGCCACGCGCGAAAAATATCCCGGATATAGTCCATGTGTTTACCGGGTTGGACGAAAATTTGAGTGTGGCCGTTTATCTAAAGGCGCAAAGAAGCGAGGCCAGTGTGCAAGACTTCATTACCGGTATTCCGTTAACCGTTCGTTTGGGTGAACCGCAATGAAAGAACAAAGCAATAATCGTCCGAAGCTGCGAGCGAATATTTTGGCCGTAGCGGCCGAATCGGTCGATATTCAAACGAAGTCTGAGAGTAAGGGAATGGACTACCGTTCCGAACAAGACATCGCGTCCCATCTTTGGTATTGGGATCTGTTAGAGTTGACGCGCATTTGGCCCATGCGGTTTCCCCGGGAGTGGGCGCGTGAGGGTTATTTGACCGAACGACAAAAAGCGGAAAAAGATGCCTTTATCCGCCCAGCCAGTGAACATATCATAAGCCTATGGCAGAACATCCCGAAAGTTTTTCAGCCTATGCCGATAACCCACGATGCTCCTTGGTTTAGCCAAACGCAAAAGCCGGTTAGCTCTTCTCCGCTTTCGTCGCTATTCCCGGAGGTTCCGTCGGTTCCGGAAAGCTCATCTATCGAAAATGCGTCGTTACATGCTGCGGAAAACGTGTCGGAAATACTGCGGGCACCGGCCGACGCTCGAATTTTAGTTACGGCTCCTCCAGGCACCGGTAAAACCTACTTGATGCTGGATCGGTTAGAATCATTGATCGAACAACCGGATATAGGCGATCCGCACCGAGATGTACTTGTCTTGAGTTTCACGAGAGCTACCGTGTCCGAAATCGTCCGTCGACTGCAAGACCGAATTACCCACGGGGCGTCTGACAATTTACGTTACGTGAATGTGTCCACTTTTGATTCTTTGGTGTCCCGGCTTTTGGTTTTGGACATTGAGCCGGATAAATTGCCCTTGGGCTATAACCAACGTATCCGTTACTTTCTCGAATTATTGGAAGCCCAAAAGATTCCTCGGGCCTTACAGGAATTGACGGCGGTTCGCACCCTATTCGTGGACGAGCTTCAGGATCTTTCGGGAGTTCGAGCCGACTTGGTCTTAAGCTTGGCGCGTCTAGTGCTTGATCATGGGGGAGGATTATTTTTCTCGGGTGACCCGGCTCAATCCATTTATGACTTTGATCGAGAGGGAGGGTTAACCGGGCACCAATTTATTCGCCGATTGATAAAGCTTGTCGGTTCCGATCTGATTACCTGGCGTCTCAAAACGTATTATCGATTTCATAATCCGGCCTTGGAAAAATTAGCCAAGGAGTTGCGTGAATCGTTCGGTGAAGACGGATTACAGGCGCCCTCCATCGAAGTTTTGCCGAACCTTCGAGAGAACGCCCCTCGACGCACTTTCGGTTGGCTAATCGAGGAATCCCGAAAACGCCGCATTGCTATCTTGGTTCACAATAATTTGGAAGTTTTTCAATTGGCTCAATGGCTTCGGGAACAAGACGTCCGCGTCGACTTGAAGTCCCGGATGACTGTCTGGCCGGCTTGGATGGCGCGCTTAGTATGGGGTATTTCGGGTGAACATGTTAGCGAAGCACATTTGAAAAAACTCTGGTTTCAACGGGTGGCTGATCGAGCAACCGAATCATGGGGTGACGCGCTTGAATTGTTGCGGCAATCCGGAACCTTCCAGCGAGGCCATTTGGTTCTAAATCGGTTGGGCGAATTGGTTCGAGAACATGTTCCACCCCTGCCTTCTCAAGAAGCCGGCGTGTTTATCACCACGATTCATCAATCCAAAGGACTGGAATATGATACGGTGGCTATTCTCGAACCGACCGGTAAAAATCTTTCCGGAGATCCTGAAGAAGTGCGGAAAATGTATGTCGCCGCGACGCGCGCCCGGCATGACTTAGTGTTACTTGAGCGGAACTCGGAAGTTCTAGGCTTTGGTCGAAAAGATATCTATCGACATTTTCACCGGTTTCACAAGGACAACGAATTTCTTTTACACGGGTTGGAAGATATTTCGGTGCAAAACTTGTGGCAATGTCCCAATTATATGACACGCCTGGCATGGGAGCAGCTAATCAAGTCGGAACAGGAACGATGGTGGGAAGAAGGGGGAATGAACCGGACCCTCTCGTTGCCTTGGTCGCTTAACGGGGGTGTCGGTAGTCCATCTCTTATAGAATTAGACCATTCGGTTCAGGAGGATTTAAAAGAACTGGTTAATAAACATTCCTTGCCTCGACAGGGACTCATGGAACTGCCGGTGAGGGATTTGGTGACCGTGGCTCGGCCACATTCCGGGGACGTAGGCGGTACGGCCGGATTATTCCTGGTGCCTTGGGTTTTCGGATGGAGCCGGGTCCTGTTACGGGAGGGATAGCATGGGCGATTCTACGTTGTATGTTGAAGCACGCCAAATGTTGGTGGAAGCATTGAAAAGACACTTAATTGGACCAAGCGAAGCCGAAGAAATTATCGATGAACATCCCCGGGAACATTATCATTACGGCTATTTAATTGCTCAAGAAGATAAAGCTTTGGTGGAAGAAGATATCCGCGATGAAGATCTGGTGGATACCGACAATGATGAGCTGGGGGAGGACGAGGTTCTCCCGATCAATAAGACCCGAAACGTTCGGACGATAGGGATAACATTTCAGTTGGTACCGGAATCGGATATCTCGATTCAGGTAGAATGGGCAAGATATTTTATGGTTCACCGTGAGGGTCGAACGGAACCGTCTTGGCAACGGGAGCCGTTCACTTTTACATTCGACGTGCCGGTGGGGCACCGATTCGATCAACAAGAATTTAATCACGGCGGAATGGCGGTTCGCGTGTTAACGCGTCCTCTGGATGATTGGGTCGCAACAACCGTTTCCGTTATTAATCGGGGGCAAAAGAAAGACAATACGAGTGACCACCAATCGGATGACACGGCTTACCAAGTAAAATTAACCGTGATAGACAGTAAACGACAGGGGATATTTACACCTCGCATCCACCGGGCAGCGAAACACGATAACGAGTTTTGGCGGGATGAAATTCGATTTCGAAAGATTCGTAGCTACGCGATTGGCCATGGTTGTGCGGTGGACTGGGAAGACGACGGGTTAGGTGTTTATAAAATTTATACGGAATGGTTGCCAACAGTTGAAGTGCGGCGGGCATCATCCAAGGTCCTGGAATCGGAACCCGCTTTATCGATGAAGCGTTTGGGCGACTTGTCTTTGCAATCCGACAATATGCAGGGATTGATGCGCATAGCCCAAGCATACCGGCATTGGATTGACGATTTACATACCACGGTGGGTGATATCGTCGATCAGTTTCCGAAAGCCAGGGATCAGGTTCAAACGGCGGCCAAGGAAATACTTCAAGAGAATCGGGAAGTTTACCAACGATTTGTCGCCGGGATAGATTTTTTGGGCCGTGATTCGGTGGCAATGAAGGCCTTTAGTCTGGCAAACCGAGCTATGGCGCTTTCTATGCAGCAACGGGATCCCCTAAAAGAGCCACGATGGCGAGCTTTCCAATTAGTGTTTATGGTGATGACCTTACCCTCCGCCGTGGACCGTTCGCATCCCGAGCGAAATTTATTCGACTTGATATGGTTTCCCACCGGTGGCGGAAAAACCGAGGCGTATTTGGGACTGGCCGCTACGGTAATCTTTTATCGGCGACTAAATGGTCAACATGGGGTTGCGGTACTAACGCGATATACGCTGAGATTATTAACCGTGCAACAGTTTGAGCGTGCTAGCCGAATGATATGCGCGGCCGAATTGGTCCGGCGCGAAGAGCCAGATTTACGACAGGGGCCCCCGATATTGGGTGGACTTTTTGTGGGAGGACAATTAACACCGAATAACCTTGAGGATGCCCGGACGTTATTAGCCGCAACCGATGCGGAAGGCACGACCACAACCCTTCCTTTGGTACGATGTCCTTGGTGTGGATCGCCATTAGATACGACTTTTCAGTCGGCAGACAAATATCTCAGGACCCGTTGCCCCGATACGTCTTGTTCCTTTTCTGAGGAAATTCCGATACGGGTCGTTGACGTCGATATTTATTCACAACTGCCGGATATGGTCGTGGCGACCATTGACAAATTTGCACGGATGCCGTGGGAACCGCGGATGGCCGCTTTATTCGAAGCGGGCCCCGATTTAATTATTCAAGATGAACTTCACTTAATTGGAGACGCCCTGGGTTCCATCGCGGCTTTGTACGAAGCGGTGGTTGACGGATTGTGCTTGAATAAGGGCTTTTTACCCAAAATTATCGGGTCTACCGCGACCACTCGACGAACGGGCAGTCAGGTAGACATCCTGTTTAATCGTAAGTTAAGGCAATTTCCGGCTGGTGGTTTGGATATGGGAGATGCCTTTTTTTACCGGGAAGATGACGGAAATCCCGGACGGCTCTATGTGGGCATTCATGCGATAGGTCGTTCAATGCCACATACTCTCGAAAGGACAGCCGGTTTGTTATTACACCAGGTTACAAAAATTGAAAATGATGCGGTTCGGGACCAATATTGGACCTTGGCCGTATATTTTAAGGCGTTACGGGAATTAGGCGGGGCTTTGGTTTTGATGCAAGATAGCGTGCCCCGGTATATGGAATCTTTGGCGAAACCCGCGGAACCGGTCCGAATGATTCAGGTTGAAGAATTAACCAGTCATGTTCCGTCACGGACCATTCCGGAAATTTTATCCCGGTTATCGCAGCCGATCGTGGAGTTACAAGATGAGGAACAATTGGAGCGTGGGGCGCCGGTCGATGTAGTTTTAGCGACGAATATGATCTCGGTGGGGATTGATATCGATCGACTCGGTA
This sequence comes from Sulfobacillus acidophilus DSM 10332, assembly GCA_000237975.1. Taxonomy (GTDB): domain Bacteria; phylum Bacillota; class Sulfobacillia; order Sulfobacillales; family Sulfobacillaceae; genus Sulfobacillus_A; species Sulfobacillus_A acidophilus. The sequence continues at coordinate 92,210 of CP003179.1, forward strand.
TGATGATTGTCGACGGTCAGCCGTCTTCCGTTTCGGAATATATTCAAGCTACGAGCCGGGTCGGTAGGAGAAGCGAAGCGGCCGGAGTGGTGGTCACAATATTTAACTGGGCGCGCCCACGGGATCGGTCCATCTATGAACAATTTCGGGTGTTTCACCAAGCAATGTATCGTTTTGTCGAGCCGACCAGTCTAACCCCGTTTTCCCTTCGGGCTCGAGAACGGGCGTTACATGCGGTGCTGTTTGCGTTAGCCCGGTTAAGTATTCCTGAGCTCCAACCGTATGATTCGCCTTATCGTGTGCTGGAACCGTCCGTCCATCAAGCCGTTATCCGATTAATCGACCGAATTGTCGACCGCGTTAACGACGTCGATCCGGAAGAAAGCGAATCGACCAGGCGACAACTAGAAGAGATACTCGAAAAGTGGAGATTCATCGCTCGTGAGTATGGAGCCCTCAAATGGACCAAGACCGCGTATTCTATAAATCCGGCTTTACTATATCCCGTCGAGGAGGGGATTAACGACGTCATCGGGTGGGTCACTATGCAGTCGATGCGGGATGTATCCCCGCCGGCGCGGGTAAGGATTCTCAAGCATCAGGAGCTTCAACGGGGAGGGGAAGTAAATGGCCTCCGCTAAACATACGAGTCAAATACCCAGTCATCAATTGGTGGGGTATCACGGGGTCGGATCCATTTACGAATTACGTACCCATTGGAAAGAGAAACAAGCCACATTACATTCCGTTATGGTGGCGGGATTAGATTATTGGAACACGGACGCACTTCAAGAGCTCCATGATCCCGTTTTGGAGAGCATTTTAGGGGTTCGGAAATTTTATATGCCGTCATTGCCCGATGATGAGAAGTATTCCAAGTCGGCTATACCGGTTGTTCGATTTCCTCGGTGGCTGGTATGTAACCGTTGCCATCGATTAGGAAAAGTCCCCCAAGAATTTAACGATATCGGTTTTTCGGGCCCTGTATGTAATGCCGCGGGTTGTAAAGGACACGGGGTTCCGGTGCGTTTGGTGGTGGCATGTCGTGCAGGCCATATTGATGATTTTCCCTGGGCTTATTGGGCCCATGGAGGCAAGGATTCTTGTAATAATCCGGCGCTACGTTTGACGGTCCAGCCGGGTACCACATCCTTAGGGGGCTTGATGGTATCATGCCTAAACCCCGATTGTACCGATTATAAAAAAGAATATTCTTTAGGACGGGCTCTACACCAGCGCTTTCTTTGTACCGGAAATCGGCCGTGGTTAAATGATCGTGAGGGGTGCACCGAGAAGGGGCATGCTCTCTTTCGACATTCCAGTACCATCTATTTTCCCGACGTTGTCTCTGCCGTATCGATTCCGCCGTATTCGCAAGAACTTTACCAACGACTCCAAAAGGTTGCGGCACGTGATATTAGTCGGATTCAGTCGGCCCACAAACGCGGACGGGATATCGATTGGGAAGAAATTTTGGATTCCCTGCGTGACGACATACGGTGGCTGGCCAACTATACCGACGATCAGATTATTCATGCATTGCAATCATTGGCTTTCATTAACGAAAACCGGTTAGAGGATCATATGGCCAACGAACGGCTCGCCCTCTTAAACGGGTATCCCGAAATCGATCGTTCGGTGTTTGTGGCTACTCCGGTTCCTTCAGAGGCATTGACGCCGAACATGGCACGCCTCTTTCAATCATTGGTTGGTGTGGACCGATTGCGGGTGGTACAAGTCTTAAATGGGTTTAGTCGTATAACTCATTATGGGGTTAGGGCCGCCTTATCCAAAAACGACTTCGATTGGAAGCCGGCCGTCGAATTACATGGTGAAGGGATATACCTCGAATTTAACCGCGATTCGTTATTGAAATGGGCAGCACAGAGTAATGTCCGTGCCCGCGTGAAGCCCTTGGCGGACTTGGCGGGCGACCATCAGCAGGAGAAGGCGCATCCTGTATCCATATTCCTTCATACCCTCGCGCATCTATTAATTAAACAGTTAAGCTTGGATTCCGGTTACGGCATGGGGGCTCTTCGAGAGAGGCTTTATGTCAACCCCCGGGAAGATACATGGATGGCCGGAATTCTCATATATGTGGCGGCCACCACCGCAACAGGGACGTTAGGAGGATTGGTGCGTCAGGCGAATCCAGCTCGGCTGGAGGAGCTATTATATTCGATATACGAGGAGGCTCAGTGGTGCTCGTCCGATCCGCTGTGTCTCGAAACAGATAAACCGGTTGACGACGTGCTCAATCTGGCGGCTTGCCACGCGTGCTGTTTGATATCGGAGACTTCATGCGATTGGCGCAATCAATTTTTAGATAGGGCATTGGTGGTGGGATTACCCGGAGAGGAATCGTTAGGCTTTTTAAGCGGGATGCTCGGAGAGCAAACCATTAAATAGGGGTTGAGCCGCGGTTTTTGGGTTGACTAACTGTAGATGTGGATAACCTGCACGACTTATCCACATATCGGGTTTCGGTTAGTCCATGGCCAGCCCTCCATTAACCGGAACATAGGCCCCGGTGACGAAGCCGGTATAGTCGCCGACAAACATCATGACGGCTCGGGCTACGTCCTCCGGCCGGGCGACATGACCAAGCGGCTTTTGGGCGGCAACCTGGCGGAGACAGTCTTCCGGTTGAAATTGAGTGGCCTCGGTCTTGACGAGGCCGGGGGAAATCACATTGGCGGTGATTCCGTAAGGGCCGTATTCCTGGGCACCTCTTTCGCACGTGGGCGATTGGTGATTCCACATTTTAACCGGTGCGTCGTTCGGGAATCTGCGTATAGATCGCGGCGGTGAACCCGGCCGCCGCCAATATCGCGGACACCGTCTTCTGGTAGAGAGGCGGGACGACCAACTGTCGCGTCTGATCATGCCCTCGGATCACCACTAAGGGTCGGAGATGGTGCAGGATTTCTTGGCCCGTGGGCCGCGCGAGGCGGCCCCGGGACGGCGTCGGCAGCGGCGGTCCTTGGCGGACGCGCCGTTCCAACAGACTGAGCACGAGACAGGCGAGCAGCAGGACATCGCCTAAGGCCTCCACGCGTTCCGGTTTCTGCACAAACAACGCATCCACGAAGGCGGGATCCTTCAAAAAATGAAACCGCTGCTCAATGACGGTTTGGCCTTTGTATTCTTCCAGGAGCCGTCGGGCGTCAAAATCTTCGGCAGCCAGATTGGTGATCAGCACAAAGGTTGAGGCGCGTTCTCGCGCGGCTTGGAGACGATCCGGATCGGGCGAGCCCACGGTCGGCTGCACGCGATAGCGCGTGATGGTTGGCGGGGCGGGCGCTTGGGCCCGCGGCCGGCCCCGCGTGGGCCGTTTTTGAGGGACGGTTTCGGCCACCACGGTCGTGGAGACGGTATGCCAGACGGCGGTGGCCTGCCATTGGGCGCCGGCGGCTTCGGCATCGGCGGCGCAGGCGAAGGTCCGCGCGCCGAAGGCCGCGGCTGTCCGCGTCAACTGCTGGAACTCCCGCGTCACCGCTCGGTCCAGGGTCTGGGCCTTCCGGCGGTCGAGATGACTCGACCGATAGACCACCAAGCGATAGTCCCGGCCCTCAATCTGGCCATGCTGTTCCGACGCCTGGTAGGTCGCGGCGTCCGCCCGGACGCCGATGCGGCCCAGCGGCCTCCACACATCGGCGGCCCAAGCCGCGGCTTTGACGTCGGCGGCCACGTGATACGTATCCGGTAAGCGGGATAGGAAGCGGAGCTGACGCTCCGCCAGGAGCTCCAGGTTGGGGCCGGTCACCAAGGCCGAGTCGGCCACGTACACCAACTGCCGCAACTGAGTGGGCGAAAAATCGTCGTCGAGGGCGGCCACCATCTCAGCATTTAAGGTCTTGTCGCTGCGGTTCCCCTCTTGAACGGTCCCGACGACCGGGATCCCCTCCCGGGTCCCTAAGAGCGTCAAAATCATTGGGCGGAGATCGGGCCGATGATCCTTGGAGTGCCCATAGGCCGGAGTGACCCCCGACCCGGAGCCCGCATCCGGATACGTGCCATACACCGATCGCGTCGTACTATCCCAGTGGACAAACAGGGGGCCGTCGGGATACCAGACCCGGTCATGCAGTAAGGCGCGTGCCGCCACCGCACTAAAGACGGTGGCCCCACCCGCGGCCGCAATTTTGTCGAGGGCCCGTCCGAGCGCATCATCGGTTAAGTCGGTGGCGGTAATCCCCGCTCCTAACAGCAGGGGCGTATCGGTGAGCGCCAATGGCTCATGCACCCGGTATAAGGGCTGCCGAGCGGTCAGAACATTGATGACTAAGGCTAAGATCCGCTCTCCGGGGGAGAGGTGACAGCGCTCGGGATCCCACTGCACGCATTGGTCAATGGCGGCCACGAGGCCGATCTCTTCGCACAGGGCCCGAATCACCGGCCCCGCCCCGACGATGTCAGGTGTGTTCATACGCAGGTTATTCGACACACGGATCCCCAAGTCCTTTGCGTCGGGGCTGCAAAAAATTATTTTTTTCTGTCAAGCGACGTGCGGAAGATGTGCCTGGGCAACGTAGCGGGCAAATTGCACCAATGCGGCTTTGGCGCTGCCGTGTTCCGCCATTCCGGGGGCCGGCCGTTTAGCGAGTCCGCTGGCGATATAGACCAGGCGTCCGTAGCATTGTACTTTCATCACCGCCGTGACCGCTTGGGTCACCAAAAAGGCGGATTTCATCTCTCGTTCAATTTTTGGGCAAACTCGTCCCAGGTCATGTCGGCAATCGGTTTCATGACAAAAGACATACCGGCGTTATTGATTAATATATCCAGTAGACCCCAGCGGTCGACGATGGTCTCGACTAACCGGTGTACCTCATCCGGGTTTCGGACGTCGGCGGCAATATCGAGGGCGTCCCCACCCGCCTGGTGAATCCGGTCGACCAGTTGACGGCAACGCGAGCTCCGTGCTCGGCTAACATGACGGATGTGGCGGCCCCGATCCCCCGGCTGCCACCGGTGACCAACGCGACTCTCCCCGTCAAATCCATCAGGCACCCTCCGTTCGTTTCGATCAGGTCTGCCTGACTATATCACGTTTGACCAGGCGGTCGCAAAAGAACCTGGAGGCGTGACGGAAGGCCTATCACGCCCATATTCTTACGGGTCGGTGTTTCCCTAACCTGTTGTTGCCTGGCGACGGCCTAACCGAAGAGACGCCCAAACGATGCCGCCGGCAACGAGCGGTAATGCGGCCGAATACGGCACCTCCGGTAATTGGCCTGTAGGCGGTGTCGTCGGAGTTTGGTAGGTAAAGGTGGTTCCATACGGTTCGGTGGGATCGGGATATCCTTCGAATCGCGTAAATACGGCTCCTCCGCTCCCAGTGTTGATGAGGGCGCCATACGTGTGACCGGTGGTTCCTCCCGGCGGCATTTTAAAGCTAAATTCGTCCCAGGTCGTTCCCCAGTTGATGCCATCTTGCGTGGCAAAATCAGGTGTGAAATTCCCGGTAATCTGCCCCACATAGGTCAGAGGGACGGTGTTGTTGAAGTTGCCCGTTCCCGACTCGGGAAAGAGACTAATCGTAAAACCTGTGGTGCCGTAATAGGGTAACGTAAATACGTCGACGGTTTCTCCCGGACTAAAAACCGGGCCGGAGGAGGCAAAGCTGACCCCGGTGGCCAAACAGACGATTCCGGCGGTCGACCCTAAAATCGCCGCGGTTCGGACAACCAAAGATGTCTTCACGAAAACGACTCCCCTTTTGGGTGTGGATGGGTGGCGTTATCGAGCCCATCCCATAGTACGGCGCGTTCCCGGTTGTCGCAGTCTCCGCCAAGGTCTCATGTCAGGTCTTTATGGTTCGGCCGTTGCCGGGGCTATGGCCTTCATCCGGCCGAGGCTTAGCCCGCTTCGGGGTTCATGTCGTCATTGACTCCAATCACCGGACTTCGGCGCTCCAATAACAGCACATCGCGCCAAACACCATGGAGGCGACCGATTCGTTCCCGACGGCCGACTTCGCGAAACCCGAGCTTTTTATGGAGGGCGACACTGGCCGTGTTTTCCGGAAAAACTCCGGACTGTAGGGTCCAAAACCCTTCCTCTTCGCTGGCGTCGATAAGGGCCTGTAAGAGCCGACGACCGACGCCTTGACCACGGACCTTTTCGCTCACGTAGATACTGACTTCGGCGACCCCGGCGTAGACACAACGACTGGAAACCGGGCTTAAGGCCGCCCATCCGACGGGGGGCCCGTCGACACGGGCCACTAACCGACAGGCCTTGAGATGAGCGGTATCCCATGCGACCCATTCTGGTGGATGTTCTTCAAACGTGGCGTGGCCGGTTTGAATACCTTCCCAATAAATTTGACGTACGGCGTGCCAATCGGTCGCGAGAAGGGGGGTAATCTGTAACGCTTCCATGACGACTCCTTTAATTTCGTTATCCTATCGTATTGATACCGGACTCTTAAAGCGCCAAGAGCTCCCGGATATCCTCTTCGGTCAGCCGGTCGATGGATTCGGTGGCATTACTCAATACATGGTCGACCAAGGCCGATTTCTTTTGTTGAAGCTCATAGATTTTGTCCTCGATGGTGCCTTGCGCTATGAGCCGAATGACTTGTACCACGTTACGCTGGCCGAGTCGATGGGCGCGGCCGATGGCCTGCTCGTCCACCTGGGGGTTCCACCAAAGGTCATATAAGATGACCGTGTCGGCCCCGGTCAGGTTAAGGCCGGTACCGCCGGCGCGAAGAGAAATGAGAAAAAGACTCCGTTCGCCTTGGTTAAAGCGGGTGACCATGGCTTGCCGGTCGGCCGGCGGAGTGTTGCCGTCGAGATAGAAAAAGGGCCAGCCGTGCGATTCCAAAACCGGTTTCATCAACGTCAGCATGGAGGTGAATTGGGAGAAGATCAGCACCCGTTGGCCCCCGTCCCGGCATTCCTCCAATACCTCCACGAGTTGGTCGAGTTTTCCGGAGCCGCCTTGGTAATTTTCGAGGAATAGGGCCGGATGGGCGCAGATTTGACGAAGCCGGGTCAGTCCGGCCAAGATCTTGATTCGGCTTTTATCCAACCCCTGGCGTGCCAGTTCCTCACGGGTTTCTTTTTGGAACTGGCTCAAATAGGCGAGGTAGACCTTTTTCTGATCCGGGGTGAGGTCGCTATAATGCACCGAATCGATCCGGTCGGGCAATTCTCGCAGCACGTCGCGTTTGACCCGGCGGAGGATAAACGGCCGCACCCGTTTCGCCACCTGCTCAGGCGTCAGCCGGCCGAAAGCGGTTTTGCCCCCCAAGAGATCGGGAAACACCGCGTGAAAAATGGACCAGAGGTCATCCAAGGAATTTTCCACCGGCGTGCCGGTCAGGGCAAACCGATACCGACTCGGGACGTCGGCGACCGCCTGGGCGGTTTGGGTGGCTTGGTTTTTGATCATCTGCGCTTCGTCCAAAATGAGCGCGTGAAACGATAGCGCCCGGTACTGGACGATGTCCCGCCGGATTAAGGGGTATGAGGTAATCAGCACGTCGTAGGCGTCCAGATTTTCCAGCATCGTTTCCCTTTCAGCCTTATTGCCGGTGAGAAGGCCGACCCGCAGCACCGGGGCGAATTTCATGAGTTCACTGTGCCAGTTGTAGGCCAAAGATGCCGGCGCCACGATGAGGGCAGGCTCTGTCATGGCGCTGGATTCCCATTCGGACAAGAGAAATGCGATAGTTTGCACCGTTTTCCCTAGGCCCATGTCGTCGGCCAAGATACCCCCGAAGCCATAGCGGGCCAACGTTTTAAACCATTGAAACCCGGTCACCTGGTATTCTCGCAAGATCGACGCCAACGAGGTCGGCACCGGAATATCCGCGGCCTCCGGGTGACGTAAATCCTCGAGCCACTGTTTCAACGTCCGGCCCAGTTTTACGGGGCCCGGGGCGGAGTCCAACAGCGGCAGGGCGCCCAAGGCGGGGACTCGGGCTTGGGTACTCTTTAGGGTACGTGGGTTGACACCGAGCGCGTCGAGCGTATCGCCCCATGCCTGAAGCTCAGGGTCGTTTAAGGCGAGAAAGGTGCCGTTGGTCAGACGGTGGTACGTTTTTTTCTCGATCAGGGCCTTTAAGATCCCGGGGAGCTCGTCCGGATCGATACCGTCCAGGCTAGACGAGACGTCCAGCCACTGAAGCTTTTGGTCGAGCTCCACCCGGGCGCTCGGCCGCACGGTTTCCTGCCGCCCTAAAAGGGATTCGAACCGCGGGGTGGCGTAAACCTCCGCCGCGGATTCCAATTCTTTTAGACCGTCGGTCAGAAAAGCGAACAGAGGTTCCTCCTCGCTCAATATCCAATGCGAGCCGACGTTTTGAAATCCGAACCGGCCGAGGCGTTCCAAAAGCGCCGATTCCTCGGCGCTTCGGCGGATAATGACGGGGGCGTCCGGCGGCAGGGGCTCGCCGTCATGAAGAACCCAGGCGCCGTAGACGAAGTCGACGTGGGCGGTGACCATATCGTCAATCCAATCGAGGTAGACCCTTAAAACGACTGGTATATCGACCACTTGGGAAGCGACCGCCGGGTCGATCGTTACCTGACCGATGCGGTCGAGTACCGGCAGGGCCCGAGCCAATGCGGCGGGCAGATCGTCGGCCGTCAGACCGATATCCAGTGTCGCGCGATGTCGCGAGAGCTTCTGTAATTCGCTGAGGGAGGCGAAATCCTCGGCCGCCAGAAGATAGGCCACGTTGTCCCAAAAGACGGTGTGATAGAGGGGCAACAAAAAGAGCACGTGTAACCCGTTAATTTGCAGGACGTAACGTCCCGGACTATCGGGCGTCACGGTCGTATCGAGCGGTAACGGGCCCTGACCCAGTTCAAAGGGTTCCGCCAGGGAACCGACCATAGTCGAAGCGGTGGCCAAGAGCGGCGCCAGTCGGGGCCAGAGGTCGGGCTGCACGGCCAGGATCCGAGGTTCGGTCGGCACCGTATAGCTATAGGGGTTGATCTGGCGTTCGTAGAACCGACGCTGTTGGACCATCTCGTAGAGCAGGGAACAAATCCTTTGAGAGGTTTCGTCAAACGTATGGTCTTCCGGCCGGTACCAAAACTTGTCGGTAAACCGATAGGGCTTTTGTTGGGCGACCGCTTCCAAAAAGTCCCCCACGTTTTTGACCACATACGGCTTTTTCGGGCCGACTTTCAGTTCCAGTTGGAGTACATAGTCAATCCCTTTCGGGACCATGTGAAGAAAAAACTGGACCGTCAGCACGTCCCGGGTTTTGGGCGCGACGTCGGAACGAAAAATCTGCAAAAACCGTGCCGACAAATCGGACGGGCCGGCCTCGACCGGGCTCATCTCCGGCGGGGGCTGAATGAGATACAAGAGGGCGGCGGCAATGTGTTTGCACCATTCGCCGCCATGATAGACGGGGCATTCGCATTCCGCGCCGAGGGTGTCTTCCTGGGCACCGAAGATGGTGACGGTATAGGGCCTGACGCCCATCACCCGAAACACCCATTCCTCTTCGGCCTCTAACGCGTCCAAAAGCCGTACCCGGCCGTCGTAGAGATATTGCGCCCCGCGTTCGATATACCGGTGGGGAATCCACCGTTCCAGTACCGATCGGTTCAGTTTCGCCAACCCCACAACCGGCTTGCTCCTTTGCGGTCCATTTTGTCCCTTTGATTGTAAGGGAACGTTAACCGGCTTGTCGCGGTTCGGGGCATATGGGGCAGAGTAACCGTGCATCTTACCGGAGGAGGTGGGAAACATGGCGGAACGGCGTCTGACGCTGGTGCAACAAAACGATACGCACGGCTATTTGTGGCCTCATCCGGAACTCTTTTGGACGGTGCCCCGACCCACGTTTCGCCGGCACGTCGGGGGATTGGCCCGAGCGGTGACGGTGGTCCGTCGGTTACGGCAGGCGGGGCCCGTGTTATGGGTCGACGGCGGGGACACCTTTCACGGCACCGGACCGGTGGTCTTGAGCCGGGGGCAAATCGTACCGCCCCTTTTAAAGGCGGCCGGCATTGACGTGATGGTGCCCGGCAACTGGGTTTTCGCTTACGGACCCGACGCGTTGAAAGACTTCATCCGGCAAAGCGGGGTTTCGGCTTTGGCCGCTAACGCCGAGACATCGGACGGCTCCTTTTTGCCGGCGGTCACCGTAAAAGAGGTCGGGGGGGTTCGGGTGGGACTGATGGGCCTGACCTATCCGGCCGAGACCCAAACCATGCCGGAGTCTTTTAGCCGCGGGCTGACATTTACGTTGGACGTTCCGGAAATTCAGGCGTCCATGGACCGGTTGCGGCATACCGAACGGGTCGATCTGACGGTCTTGTTGAGTCATATCGGGCTACCGTTAGACTTACGGTTGGCCGAGGAGGTTCACGGTATTGACGTCATTTTGAGCGCGCACAGTCACGATCGGCTGCATCAGGTCATGACCGTGGGAAACACGGTGGTGATTCAAGCGGGCGCACACGGGTCTTTTTTGGGCGTGCTCTCGTTGACCGTCGACGGGCCTCAGAAACTCAGCGATTGGGATTATCGACTCATGACCTTGATCGACGAGGAGGAAGACCCCGCGATCGCCGCCCGGGTCTCAGAAGCCCTCGCCCCGTATCAGGAACAGATGAACGAGCCGGTCGGCCAGCTGGGGAGTCCGCTTCACCGGATGACCGTGTTGGAAACTCCTATGGACCGGGTCATTACCGACGCCTATGTGGCCTATACCGGGGCCGACATGGCCTTTTCCCACGGATGGCGGTATGGGGCGCCGATGTTGCCCGGAGTGTTCACTCGGGGTGATTTATACAACATGATCCCGACTAATCCGGATCTGTTTGAAGCCGAACTCGACGGGCACACGCTGCGTGATTTTTTGGAAAAGAATTTGGAGAGCGTGTTCGCGGCCAATCCTTTTCACCAAAAAGGTGGATATGTCGTGCGGAGTTCGGGCCTTTTGATGGCCTTCAAAGCGTATCATCCGCGTGGCCACCGGATTGAATATTTGGCGGTGAATAATCAGGAAGTCCGGCCGCATGCCCGCTACCGGGTGGTATCGGCCGGACCACAAGCGCTGAAGGGGATTGACGTGACGCGAAAAGGGCTTTCGGTCGACGCCCATCAGGTGATTTCGGAGTATTTCCGCCGGCATAAACCGGTCGTGGTGCCGTCCGGTCCTCACGTCATCGCGCTCTAGCTCCGTAAGTATCGTGAAGGGGCGCCGGGCGCCCCCACGATATCGGGTATCCGCTGCGGGCCAGGCTTACGAGACCACCTCACGCTCGGGGGAATACCGCTCGTACTCTCGGTATTCCATAATCTCCCATAGGTGATTGACGGTGTCCCAGACATCCTGATAGGTGGTATACAGCGGACTTGGCGCCAGGCGGATGATTCGGGGCGGCCGATAGTCCGGAATGACCTGCCGGGCTTTCAGCGCTTTTGAAATCCGTATGGCGTCCGGGTGGGCGAGGGCTACATGCCCGCCCCGACGCGCGTCTTGAAGAGGCGTGACGATCCGAAAGCCCCGGTCGGCCAGACGATGGTTCACCAAATCCATCAGGTATCGGGTCAAGCGCAAGGACTTGTCCCGAATCGTCTCGATCGGGATTTCCCGGAACATTTCCAACGATCCCATCAGCGGGGCGAGACTTAAAATGTGAGGGGTTCCGATTTGAAAAGCCCCGGCGTCGGAAGACGGCACTAACGTATGGGCCATATCAAATTGCACCGCCTTGTCGGAACTGAACCAACCGGCCAGCCCGGGGGTTTTCGGGAGATGGCGGTCGGCCACATAGAGGGCTCCGACGCTGCCCGGTCCGCCGTTTAAATATTTGTAGGTGCACCAAAAAGCGAAGTCGACGCCCCACGCGGACAGTTGATGCGGCATGATGCCGACGGAATGGGCCAAATCGAATCCGATGAGAATGCCGCGGTCATGGGCGGCCGCCGTGAGTGTGGCCATATCGAGTCGCTGCCCGCTGACGAAGAGCACCGAGGGCAAGATGACCAGCGCTACGTCGTCCGTCATGGCTTGGATGACGGCGTTTTCGTCCAGGGTCAGCCCGTCCGGGCTTGCCACTTCTATCAGGGCCTCCTCTACGGTAAGGCCATGAAGGGTGATATGGCTTTTGATGGCGTAGATGTCCGAGGGAAACGCGAGGGAATCCGTGAGAATTTTTATCCGTCGCCCGCGGGGACGATAAAATGTGGCCAGCAACTGATGTAAATTGACCGTGGTCGATCCGGTCACGATCACTTCATGGGGGTTGGCCCCGACCAAAGGCACCATCAAGCGTCCCAGGCGTTCGGACAGGTCGAACCAGGGATAGGGGCCGTGAGACCAGCCGTCCACCCCATGGTGCCGCCAACTCTCCAGCACCGCCATGAGCGACTGTTCCGCGCGTTCGGACCAGAGCCCCAGCGAATTGCCCGCCAGATAGATGCGTTCGGCCGCCGGCGGGAACAGGCGGCGATAGGGCGCGAGCGGATCGTTACGGTCCTCGGTTTCGGCAAATTGCCGGGATAGGGTAAACGACATGACGTCACCTCGTCGAATGGATATCGGCGTACTCTTCCGATAGGGTAACTCCCATGAGCCGTTTTGGCGAGGCGGTCCCATAATCGGGAGTCCGGCCGCATCCCCTTCACAGGGGACATCGGCCGGACTCCGGTAGGCTCCTTCCATCTCCTCCGGCTATTCGGCATCCCGTACCGGGCCGATGAGGGGCGTCCGAATCCGGTCGGCATGGGCGTGTAACGTGTCGTGGGCGAGCCGGTAGCCGGCGTCGGCATGACGCACCACCCCAATCCCGGGGTCGTTATATAAGACGCGGGCGAGGCGTTCGGCGCTGTCGGCGGACCCGTCGGCCACCACTACCATTCCGGCGTGCAGCGAATAGCCGATGCCGGTACCTCCGCCGTGGTGGATGGACACCCAGTGGGCGCCCGACGCCACGTTGAGCATCGCGTTCAAGAGGGGCCAGTCGGCAATCGCGTCCGATCCGTCAAGCATCCGTTCGGTTTCCCGGTACGGCGAGGCCACCGATCCGGTATCGTGGTGGTCGCGGCCAAACACCACCGGGGCGCGCAATTTACCCGAAGCGACCCATTGGTTGACTTCCACGGCAAACCGGTCGCGCTCCCCTTGTCCCATATAGGCGATTCGGGCCGGCAGCCCCTGAAACGGGATGTACCGGCGCGCCAGGTCGAACCAGCGGCGAAGTAGCGGGTTGTCCCCGAACAGCGTCAAGGCCAGGTCGTCCATGTGATAGATGTCGGCGGGATCCCCGGAGAGCGCCACCCAACGAAACGGCCCCTTGCCCTGATTGAACAGGTCCCGAATAAAAGCCGGCACATAGCCCGGAATGTCGAACGCGTCGGTGACTCCTTGGTCATAAGCTTCCCGGCGGATGTTGTTGCCGTAGTCGAACGTGACGGCGCCACGGCGCTTCAGGGTCAAAAGCTGTTCCACGTGCCGAGCGATCGATGCCCGGGCCCGCCGGAGATATTCGGCCGGATCGTTTTGGCGAAGCCGGGCCGCATCCGCCACCGAAAACCCGTCGGGAATATAGCCGACCAGCGGATCATGGGCGGCGGTTTGGTCGGTCAAAACGTCAGGCACCCGCCCTTCCCGGATGAGATAGGCCAAAAGGTCGTTAGCATGGCACGTCACCCCGATACTGAGCGGGCGGCGCGCCGCTTTGGCCGCCCAAGCCTCGGCCACGGCGTCGGCGATATCGCTTTTGATCACGTCGAGATAGCCGGAGCGGTGGCGGCGTTCCAATTTGGCCGGATCCACGTCGGCAATTAAGGCGACCCCGTCGAGCATCTTGCCGGCCAGCGGCTGGGCTCCTCCCATTCCGCCGAGCCCGGCGGACACGTACACCCGTCCGGCCAGCGTACCGTCGAAATGCTTGGTCGCCAAGGCCGCCAAGGTTTCGAACGTGCCTTGGATAATGCCTTGGCTGCCGATGTAAATCCAGGAGCCGGCCGTCATTTGGCCGTACATGGTTAGACCCAATGCCTCCAGTCGGTTGAACTCCTCTAAGGTGGCCCATTTGGGGACCAAATGGCTGTTGGCGATCAAGACTCGCGGAGCGGCCGGCTGAGTGCGAAACACCGCCACCGGCTTACCGGACTGAATCAAGAGGGTCTCGTCGTTTTCCAGCGTCAGCAGGCTTTGCACAATCTTGTCGTAGGCGTCCCAGGACCGGGCGGCCCGCCCCCGTCCGCCATAGACGATCAGATGGGCGGGATCTTCCCCCACCGCCGGATCAAGATTATTCATCAGTGTGCGAAGTGCCGCTTCCTGTCCCCAGCCTTTGCAATGAAGCGTAGGGCCGGTCGGGGCATGAATGTCGTCGTGTCGGAAAAAATCGGTCATCGGAAGACCTCCTTCGTTAAGACCATTGTCGCACCCATCGGGTGACGTCCGCTTGTAAAGACGACCAGGACAGGGTCAGCCAACGTCCGGCTTCCACCACCGGACGGCCACCGACCACCACGTGCGTCACGGCGTCGGGCTGCATGGCATAGACCAGATTGGCCATCAAGGTGTCCGGGGTCCAGGGAGTGAGCGAAACGTGGGTGAGATCGACGGCGATGAAATCGGCCAACCGGCCCGGCGCGATCCGACCGGCCGGCAGCCGCAAAATATCCGCCCCGGCCCGGGTTCCCATATCCAGCACCGTACGCCAGTCGACCCGGGTGGCGTCCAAATTCGCCACCTTGTGGAGTAGCGCGGCCATCCGCATTTCCTCGAAAATGCTTGACCGGTTGTTGCTGCACCCGCCGTCGGTGCCGAGGCCTGCGGGCACTCCGGCCTGGCGGAGTCCCGTCCAGGGCGCGATCCCGTCGGCCAAAAACATGTTGCTGGAGGGACAATAGGCCCAAGATGCCCCCGCATCGCCGAGCCGGGTGATGTCGTCCGGCGTAAGCCACACCAAATGCACCGCGATGGTACGTTCGGAGAGCGCCCCCAGGTGAGCCAGTTGGGCGACCGGTGTCAGGCCGGTGCGCGCCCGGACTTCGTCGACTTCAAACGGCTCCTCCGCCACATGGATGTGAAACGGCGTATCCAGTTCCTCGGCCAGCCGAACCGCCGCTTGAATCATGGCGTCGGACGCGCCGTGCAGGCTGTGGGGGGCAGGATGCACGGTCACCCGGGGATCCCCTTGGACCTCTGCGGCCAATCGTCGGGTCCGGCTCACCGCATCCTCGATGGATTCCCGGTAGGCGGCCGGGGCCCCGTCCCAGTCGTAGAAGGTGCGCGCGAACACCAGCCGGATGCCGGTATCCCGCGCCGCCTGAATTACCGCCCGGTCGTTGTCGAGGCCGTCGCCATGCACGTAGAAAAAGTCGGCGACAGTGGTAATGCCGGATTTCAACATATCCATAAACGCCAGGGCGGCCCCCAAATAGACCGCTTCCGGATCCAGACGGGGGCTGATGCGATACAAGGCATCGTCCCGCCAGGCCAAAAACGGTTGATCCACCCCCCGGCCGCGGACCAAATGCTGAAACGAGTGGGCATGCAGATTGACGGTTCCCGGCATGACCAGATGGTGCGACCACCCGATGGCCGGCAGGGGCCCATAATCCCGCAACAGGCGGGCACGGTCGCCGGCATCGACAATCCGGCCGGCAGTCTCGTCGATCACCAACGATCCGTCGGGGTACAGCGTCTCGCCGTCCCAGAGATAGGCGGCATCATAGCGTTTGAGCATGGGACAACCTCCGAATTTCCCGGTCGAGGACCAACAGCGCATCGGCCAACACTTGAGCGCCTAGGGCCAAATCCTCGAGCCGGCTGGATTCCTCCGGGCAATGGCTTTTTCCTCCGAGGCTCCGAATGAAGAGCATGCCGGTGGGCACCACATCCGCCAAATGGGTCGCATCATGGCCGGCCAGGCTGGACAGCGTGGTCACCGGAATTTGTCGGTAAACCAGTCGGTCGACCAACAACCGGTGAATGTCCGGATGGAGTGCCCGGGGCGCCTGGTTTAATACATTCGTCACGTGCACCGTGACCCCCCGGCGAAGAGCCAGCCGGGTTAACCGTTCGCGGTGTTCTTGAACCCGCTCGGCCAGCCGGTTTTCGTCGACCGATCGCATTTCCGCCACGTATTCGACCCGGGACGGGACGATGTTGATGGCGTTCGGGAAAATGGCGGCTTGGCCGATGGTGCCGATGACACCGTCACCCAAGAGGGCTTCAAACGCCGTGACGGCTTCCCCGAACGCCATCAGGGCGTCGCGGCGGTCTTCCGGACGGGTGGTGCCGGCATGGTTTTGTTCTCCCTGAAATACAATCCGGTCACGATGAATGCCGGTAATGACGTCGACCAACCCGAGCGGCAGTCCGGCCTGGTCCAACCGCCCGCTCTGCTCGACGTGGGGTTCGATGAACGCGGCCAAAAAATCCGGGGTCAAGTGATCGGCCGAATCGAGGTCGCCGCCCACTTCCCGTAGGGCCTCGGCGAGCGTCCGTCCGGCGGGGTCGGTCACGTTTTTCAGGGCGGCCGCTTTCAGTTTGCCGGTCAAGAGGCGGCTTCCCAAAGTGGACAGACCGAACGGGTTCGGTTCTTCCCCGGTAAACGCCACCACCGCCAACGGATGGTGTGGCCGGTATCCGGCCTCTTTTAAGGTCTCGATCGCCTCCAGCGCCAATATGACGCCGGCGGCGCCGTCGTACATGCCGCCTTGGGGCACCGTATCCAAATGCGATCCCGCCGCAATGGTTTTTTCGCCGGCGGTGCCGGGCCACACGGCCCACTGATTGCCGGCGGCGTCCACCGTTACGGTAAGCCCGGCGTCGGCGGCTTCGGCGAAAAACCAGCGGCGGGCCTCCCCATCGGCCGCACTGCCGAAGGGCCGGGTAATGCCGCCCGACGGATCCCGGCCGATGGCTCCTAAGGTCTTTAGCCGGCGGCGGAGGCGTTCGGGATGGATCTGAGCTGTCATGAAACACCGCTCCGTTTCGTCAAAAAGTCCCACCCGCTGTCGTCAATCGGCCGGGCCCTTCCCGGCCCGTACATACACGTGATGGGTGATGTCATACTGTTCGATGGCCTCCAGGCGTCGGGCGATATCCGGCGTCTTGGCCGCCACCTGCCGAATCAGGTAATTGGTCAAGACCAAGGGAGCGGCATACGAGTCAAACAACGATGCCGACGCCACCGGCACCACTAGACACGGATCGGCCCACGCCCGAACCGGGGATCGTTCCCGATCGGTCATAGCCGCCACCGGGGTCCCCCATTGGGTCAGATCTTTAATCCACTGCAACAGCACGGCGGGATAGCGGGGAAAGACAAAGGTAAAGACCGCCGTATCCGGCTGCGGCCGGCTGGCCAAGGCGTCCCAGAGTATGGTGCCGGGTGTGGCGATTTCCACCCGGTCCCGTACTTTACTGAAAAAATAGGCGGCATAAGGGATAAGGGTGGCCGAGGCCCGAGCGCCCGCCAAAACCAATCGGGGCGCCTCTAAAATAAACCGGACCGCCTCGTCGACGGCCGGGCTTCGACAAATGGCCGGCAGCCGTTCCAGGTTTTGGCGTTCTTGGGTCAACAGCGGATCGTCGTCGGCCGCCGGTTTCAGATAGCGGACACGCTCCGGTGCCTGCCATTCTTCCCGAATCAGATCTTGCAGCACCCGAACGAACTCCGAAAAGCCGCTAAAGCCGAGCGCGGTACAAAATCGGGTGACCGAGGCCTGACTGACCTGGGCCGCCTCGGCCAATTCGGTGGCGGTCATCAGCGAGACTTCCCGCAGGTGGTCGGCAATGAACGCGGCGATTTGCCGATTGACCGGGGACAAGTCTCCGGTTTTGTCTACCTGGCGGCGCAGTTCATCTAACGTAATCGATGCCATACGGACGTGCCCCTTTGTGCCGGTTAAAGAATAAAGTCATTCATTCGCCAATCATTGTACAGAAGACAACCGCTTGAAAACAAGAGATATTCGGGTTTAAGGCGAAAGATTGTGGAAAATCACGCTTGAAGGGATAAATAACCGGTGGTATGATGCGAATCAAATTATTCATCATTGACGGGCTGCACAGGAATTGTAAAGGAGGTTTAGCCGTGCCGATAGAACAGCATTCGGTGGATTTTATTCCCTTGGCGGAACGTCACGGGAAGGCCCGGGACTTATTGACGTTATGGTTTTCCGCCAATATGCAGTTTACCGCGATTACCACCGGGGCGTTGGCGGTCGTCCTCGGGCAGTCGTTTTTTTGGGCGGCCGTCAGCATCGTGGTCGGTAATGTGGTCGGCGGGATCTTTATGGCCTACCATTCGGCGCAAGGGCCAAAACTGGGCATACCCCAAATGATCCAGAGCCGGGCCCAGTTCGGCTATTATGGCGCCATCTTGCCGCTGTTGCTGGTCATCGTCATGTATGTCGGCTATTTCGCCACCAGTGCGGTGTTGGGCGGGCAGGCGATATCGGGGTGGCTGCACGTGCCGGCGACGGCCGGGATTTTACTGGTGGCGGCGGTCTGTGCCGTGTTGGCAATTTATGGGTATGACACGATTCACCGGTATGAACGGTACCTCGCGGTAATTTTCGCGGTGGCGTTTTTGTACCTGACCGTGCGGATGCTGAGCCATCCGGTGGCCGGGGGCGTCAGCCCTCATGGGTTTTCCTTTCCCACCTTTTTGTTGTCCGTATCGGTCTTTGCCACCTGGCAAATCACCTATGCGCCTTACGTTGCGGATTACAGCCGGTACTTGGCGCCCGACACGCCCGTCTCGGCGACCTTTTGGACCACGTATGCCGGCAGTGTGGCGGCATCGGTTTGGATGATGCTGCTCGGCGCCTGGGCAATGGCGGCGGCCTCCAAGGCGTTTAACGCCAACGGGGTGGCCTATGTGGTCGGGCAAGCCGGTCCCGGATTGGCCGGCGCCTTCTATCTCTTGATTATTTTAGGCATTATTGCCGCTAACGTATTAAACTTATACGGGATTTATATGTCAACGATGACCACAGTAAGCGCTTTGCGGCGCGCCGGCCATTCTCAGGTCTGGCGGATTGCCGTCATTACGGCGGGGGGTGTCGCCGGGACGGCCTTGGCGATTTGGGGGCAGGGGAACTTCCTCAACAACTACAGTAATTTTCTGTTGCTGTTGTTATACTTCCTGGTTCCTTGGACCGCCATCAA
Organism: Sulfobacillus acidophilus DSM 10332; assembly: GCA_000237975.1. Classification (GTDB taxonomy): domain Bacteria; phylum Bacillota; class Sulfobacillia; order Sulfobacillales; family Sulfobacillaceae; genus Sulfobacillus_A; species Sulfobacillus_A acidophilus. The sequence goes on from CP003179.1 coordinate 111,339, forward strand.
CCTGACCGACTTTTATCTGTTGCGCCACGGCGCCTATGACATCGATGCGATTTTGGAACGCGGGCCGATCTACGGGGACGTCAACTGGCGGGCGATGGTCGCTTTCGTGGTTTCGGTGGCAGCGGAGGTACCGCTGATGAATACCACATTATATCAGGGACCGTTGTCGAAACTGATGGGCGGGGCGGATATTTCGTGGTTGGTCGGGATCGTGGTGGCCGGTGCCCTGTATTACGGATTGATGCGCGGACGGCTCGAGGCGTATCCCCTGGTGGACGCCCGAAAGGACAGCCGGCCCGTGTAAACAGCAGGAAGGAGTTTTGGTCTTGAAGCCCTGTCTCATTACCGGAGAAGAGCTCTCCATCGCGGACGTTTATGATGTGGCCGTTCAGCACCGGCCGGTAGAACTCGCCCGAGAGGTCGCCGAGAAACTGGCGGCCTCTCGTTTTATGGTAACGCGTTACCTGGATGAAGAACGGGTCGTCTACGGGGTAACCACCGGGTTCGGCCGGTTCAGCGACCGGGTGATTGCCCCGGAAGACCGCCGGCGACTGCAAGTCAATCTTTTGCGCAGTCATGCGGCGGCGGTCGGCGATCCGTATCCGGAGCCGGTGGTGCGGGCGATGATGCTTTTACGGGCCAATGCGCTGGCCAAAGGGTATTCCGGGGTCCGGCCGGTCGTGGTGGAGCGCCTGGTGGATTTGTTAAACCGCGGGGTGGTTCCTGTCATTCCCTCGCAAGGGTCGGTCGGGGCCAGCGGGGATTTGGCGCCGTTGGCCCATCTGGCCTTGGTGCTGATCGGCGAAGGGGAAGCCTTTGTCAACGGCATGCGCTATACCGGCGGTGACGCCTTGCGTCAGGTGGGGATGACTCCTTTGGTGCTGGAAGCCAAAGAAGGGCTCGCCTTGATTAACGGCACGCAGGCCATGACCGCGCTCGGGGCGCTGGCGGTCGAGCAGGCGGGGTGGCTGGCCGATTGGGCGGATGTCGCGGCCGCCCTAACCTTCGAAGTGCTGCGGGGTATTCCGGAGGCGTTTGATCCGGCCGTGTTTGCCGTCCGGCCGCATCCGGGCGCTATCACCAGCGCCGCCCATCTTCGCCGGTTGCTGGAGGGAAGCCGCCTGACCACCCGGCCCGGAGAACTTCGGGTGCAAGACGCCTATGCGCTTCGGTGCATTCCCCAAGTGCACGGAGCCGGCCGGGACGGACTCGAACATGTCCGGCAGGTGGTGGAACGCGAATGCAATAGCGCCACCGACAACCCGCTGTTTTTCCCGGACACGGGTGCCGTAATTTCGGCAGGCAATTTCCATGGACAGCCGGTGGCGGTGGTCCTGGATTATTTGGCGATCGTGTTGGCGGAGTGGGCCAACATCAGCGAACGGCGGACCGAACGGCTGGTCAACCCGGCGCTGTCCGGCTTGCCCCCCTTTTTGGTGCGGCATGGCGGGCTGAATTCCGGGTTGATGGTGGCGCAATACACGGCGGCCAGTCTGGTGTCGGAAAACAAGGTTTGGGCCCATCCGAGCAGCGTGGATTCCATCCCCACGTCGGCCAATCAGGAAGATCACGTGTCGATGGGGACTACCGCCGCCCGAAAAGCCCACCTGGTGCTGAACAACTTGCGCCGGGTGCTGGCCATCGAGCTCTTGTGCGGGGCCCAGGCGGCCGATTTGACGGGACCGGAGCTGCTCTCGCCGCACGGGCGGGCAACCTATGCTTTTGTCCGCCGGCGGGTGCCGTTTTGGGAGGATGATCGGGTATTGGCGCCCGATATCGAACGGTTGGCGGAGGCGCTTATCGCCCCCGAGGGGCTCGAGCATCTGAGCGACGTGTTGGGAGGAATGTCGGCATGAGCCTAAAACGCGTGACGTTAATTCACGGTCGTCTGTATCGCGACGGCGATCCGGCCGAAGCCCTCTGGCAGATTGAACCGGACGGGGCGGTGGTGATGGATGACGGCGTGATTACCCGCGTCGGACCGAGCCGGCATGTGATGCGGCAGGAGACCGATCTCGGCACGGTCATCGACGTCGACGGCCGGGCGGTCATTCCGGGGCTAATCGACTGCCACACCCACGTACCGTTTGCCGGGTGGCGGGTTGACGAATATGAGGCCCGGCTGCGGGGCCAATCCTATGAGGCAATTGCCCGGAAAAAAGGCGGTATCGTTCGGTCCGCCCGGCAATGGCAGGAGGCGACCGACGCGGAGATTTTGGCCATGGCGCGCCGCTTGGCCCAGGAGGCGCTTTTATGGGGTACGACGGCCATGGAAATGAAATCCGGTTATGGACTGTCCGTCGATCAGGAGTTACGGGCATTGAGGCTCATCCGGCGACTTGCGGCCGAGCTGCCCCAGCACATTTCCGCCACTGGTCTCTTTTTTCATGCGGTGCCGCCGGAGACGGCCCCCGACGATTGGATTCGGACGGTGAGAGAGGTTTTGTTGCCGGCTGCCTTGGCGGAGGGACTGGTCTCGGCCGTGGACGCCTTTATCGAGCGAACCGCTTTTTCGGTCACGGCGGTCGCCCAAGCGTTTGAGGCATTGCCGGCTTCCCTTCCGATCCGGCTTCATACCAACCAATTTTCCCGTCAAGGCGGGATTGAATTAGCGGTCCGTTTGTCCGCGCGGGCGGTCGATCATCTGGAATATTTAGAGCCCGACGAGATCGAGATCCTGGCGCGTCACGGCATTGCTGCGGTGTTGATGCCGGGCGCCGCCTTTTATACCCGTCAACCGTATGCCCCGGCGCGGGCGCTGTTGGACCGGGGGGTGCGGGTGGCGCTGGCGACGGATCTCAACCCGGGCACGAGTCCCATCGGCAATTTACCGACCGTCATGGCCATGGCGGTCAACGCGATGGCGATGAGTCCCGACGAAGCGCTGGCCGGAGTGACCCGGCAGGCGGCCTATGTCTTGGGGATACAGGACACCCACGGATCCATCGAACCCGGCCGGCGGGGGGATTTGGTCGTGCTGGACGCCGACACCGTCGCTATGATTCCTTATCGCCTGGGACATAACCCGGTCGATCGGGTCATCGTGGGCGGACGGCCGGTCACCCCCAAAACCCCTTGAGAATCCGGTGAGCCCTTTGGGATGCTATCCGGGCATGGTGGATCGAATGTCTTGAGCGGTCATCCGGCGCACGTCACGAAGCGCAAGGGGGCTCAAGGCCACGAGGATAAAGAGGACTCCGCCGACCGTGACCACCGGGTAAATGCCCCAGCGGTCCGCCAGCGGGACCGCCAGAATTTCCCCGAGCGGAATGCCGACATACGATCCGAATTCGTCGAAGGCGAGAACCTGCCCGAGCTTGTCTTGGGGGACCCCTTGCTGAAGGGCGGTATCCCAGGTGACGCCGGTAATAGCCGAGCCGATGCCGGCCAAACCGGCGGCCGCCGTCAGAACGGGTAAGGGGAGATGACAGCCCAGCACCACCAACGGCAGCCCGACTCCGGCCGCAGCCGCCATGCCGTCACGGAGCGGCCGGGCAAATCGGATCTTCAGTAACACCATGCTGCCCGCCAATATTCCGGCCGCCTTGACGCTGAGCGTGAGTCCCCAGCCGGCGGGTCCGAAGGATTTTTGGGCAATCATCGGGCCTAGCACTTGCCAGGCTCCCATCTGGATCAGGTTCATGACGGTCCAGGCGCCGGTGATGGACCAAATCCACCGCCGCCGTCGGAAATATTGCCAGCCGTCTTTTATCGAGCGAACCAACGAACGGACCGGTCCCGCCGGGCGCGAGGGAATGGCGACTTGGGCCATACACGCCGCGGCGGCAAAAAACGTGACGGCATCCGCGGCAATGCCGAACCCGCCGCCGATGGTGGCGACCAGAAGGCCGGCGGTCGCCGGACCGACGATCCTGGCGGCGCTTTTGGAGGCGTTCAAGAGCGCATTAGCCTGGGAAATATGGGCAGGGGTGACCAGCTCCGGCACGATGCCGCGGAGGGCGGGTGAGGTGACGGCGGCCAAGACCCCGTTTAACACGGCCAAAGGGAAAAGACCGTAAGGGTTCGTGCCGGTCAGCACGACAGCGGCGACGGCGGCCTGGGAACATCCTTGTCCCACATGGGCCCAGACAAGGAGCCGATCCCGGCGAAAGCGATCGGCCAGGCTCCCTCCCAGCAGAACCAGCAACACGTTGGGCAAAAGCTCCGCGGCCAGAAGATAACCGAGGAGTTCTTGGCCGTGGCGGGCTGCAAGCACGGCAAACGCCAGCGCCACCGGTGTCATGGCGCTGCCGAACAACGACACCGTACGGCCAAGATAGAACCAACGAAAGGATGGGTTGGCCAACGCGCCGGATGACCAGGCCAACGGCAACCGGGTGTTCATGACAACTCTCCCCTGAAATTCATGAAAGGCGTTTACGGATGGCCCATGTCCGGAATATTCCCCCCCAGTATAGCCTATCGGCGAAACCGCGGCGGGGAAGACGGCCGTTATCCCTTGCCGACGAGACGGTTATTGAGACCGGTGATTACCTGCGAATCTTCGCCGGATATCCTACAGTCATGTTGTCATCGCGTATCGGGTCGGGTCCCGTCGCATGATGCCTTTATGAAGACTCAAGGAGACGTCAGAGATGAATGGAAAAATCGGACGGCCGACGATATTCGGCCTCGGCATGGCGATCGCCCTCACGGCGATCGGATCGGAAGCCGCACAGGCGGCCGCGCTGCCGCCGTCTTCCAGCGACTTTGAACTGACCGGATTGAGCGCCACGCCCGTGAAGGGCAATTCCAACACGTTTGACGTAACGGTGACGGTAACCCAAACCCAGGCTGACGGCAGCGATTTTACTCCTCAAGTGACGGAGGAAACCCATGATTTTCCCGGCACCGTGTATTTTGTTGTCGAGAACGGGTCGGTCACGGAGGGACCGTATTCGGCGACCCTGACGACCAGCCCGACCCCCGGGATTACCTATCCTAACCTCGGGCCGGGACCCTCGGCGCCTCAGATTTCCGCGTCGGCCACCTATCAATTGGTCCTACCGTCATCCGTCGTTCTTGGCGGCGGGGATAACCTGGAAATCTATCCGGGCTCCAATCGTCAATATATATTTCGGATGGGCCCGTCAAGCGATAACTCGTGGGCGGACGATAACGTCTCCGGCGTCGGCCAGGTGACGATACCGTACGGGCAATTACCGGAAGTGCCCTGGGCCGCCGGGATACCGGCGATCGGCCTGGGGCCGGCGGGACTGGTCTGGATGTGGCGTCTAAAATCCCGGGTTATCTGATACCGGACTTATTCGACCCGAACCGGTTGGCTTTATGGGCTGATCCGGTTCGTCGATATGGTTGACCAACCATACCCGGTCCCGGCACCAAATGCCGTGTTCGTAGATGGGCTCGGGATACTGGGCGGGAAAATAATCCGGCTCGATTCTCGCCAGCCGAAAACCCGTTTTTTGATACAAGGCAAGAGCTTCCAAACTGGAATTGCCGGTCGCGACATGAATCTCGCGAATTCCTCGCGTCCGGGCATCGGCGATCGCCGTGCGGATGAGGGCTTGGCCTACGCCTTGTCCTTGCCGGTCCGGGTCGACCGCCAGATTGACGATTTCCGCCTGGGTTTCGTCTTGGGGCAACAGGGCCAATGCACCAATGGGCATATCGTATTCAAAGGCCAGGTAGAGGAGGCTTCGATCGATATATTTTTTAATCGCCGTTCGGGACGGATCGGCCATCAGCAAAAGACGCCAGGGCAACGGATGATGGGGCGGTACCAATTCGATACGGAGTTCAGTTGACATGGCTTTGTCGGCCTTCCCAGTACGGTTTTCGCAAAACGTATTTTTGCACTTTGCCGCTGGCGGTGCGCGGCAGCGCCTCGACGAATTCGAAGCTGGTGGGCACTTTATAATGGGCCAATCGATCGCGGCAGAATTGGCGCAGCTCTTCGGCGGTCACGGTCATGCCCGGCTTTGGCACGATAAAGGCTTTGGGTGTTTCCCCCCACTTGTCGTCCGGTACCGCCACGACCGCCGCCTCATAAACGCCCGGGTGGCGATAGAGCACGTCTTCCACCTCGACCGAAGAAATATTCTCACCGCCGGAGATAATAATGTCTTTGGCCCGGTCCCGAATTTGGATAGAGCCGTCGGAATGTACCACCGCGAGGTCGCCGGTGTGAAACCAGCCGTCGCGAATCACTTCGGCGGTTTTTTCGGGATCCTGATAATAACCGGCCATCACCACGTTAGACCGATTGACGATTTCCCCCAAGTCCTGCCCGTCGTGCGCCACTTCGGTGCCGTCTTCATGCACGACTTTGACTTCGCCGGCCAAAATCTGCTCCACTCCTTGGCAACTCATTTTGGCGGCTAATGCTTCCGGGGACAATGTGTGGTCTTCCGGCCGGATCTCCGAGACGGTAATCCAGGGGGAGACTTCGGTCAAGCCATAGACATGCAAAATCTCGATCCCTTCTTGGGCCAAGGTTTGGAGTAATGCCGCGGGCGGCGGCGCGCCGGCGGTGGCAATCCGTACCGGGTGGTCGAGCGGAGCGTGCGGCGTCGTGGCCAGCATGTTTAAGACTGCCGGGGCTCCACAAAGAGCTGTCACGCCTTCTTGATGGATCAAGTCCCACATGGCTTGTCCTTCCACTTTGGACATCATGACATGCACCGCCCCGACCGCCGTGACCGCCCAGGCGTCCCCCCAGCCGTTGACGTGAAAGAGCGGTAACGTATGAAGATACCGGTCGGTGATAGCCATGCGGTGATGCAGCAAGAAATTGACCGCATTCATGAACGTGTTGCGATGGGTCAACATGACGCCCTTGGGCCGGGATGTGGTCCCGCTGGTGTAATTCAGGGTGATAAGCCCGTTTTCGTCCGGTACGTCAAGCGGAATCGGATCGGCAGATTGTCGAGAAAGCCAGTCTTCATAAGCAAGCGTGCCGGGCGGGGCATCGCCGTCCACTAAAATTAACGGCAACCCCTCGGCGACCGGGGCGATGAGCGGCCAAAGCCGCCCGTCCGCAATTAAGGCGCGACTGCCCGAATGGGTGAGAATATAGCGGTATTCTTCCGGGGTCAGGCGGGTGTTGAGCGGAACCAGCACCAGCCCTGCCCACGGGACGCCATAAAAGGTTTCCAACATGGTATGGGTATTCGGGGCCAGTACGGCCACCCGGTCTCCCGGCCGAAGGCCGGCCGCTTTGAGGCCATGGGCCAGCCGATAGGTGCGTTCGGCCAAATCGCGGTAGGTGAGGCGGAGCGGTCCGTCGACCACCGCCAGACGGTCCGGATACAGTTTAAAGGCACGACGACCAAAGTCCAACGGGGTTACCGGCACGATCATGGTATCAATCTCCTTGAAAAAATCTTGTTATTACTATGGATTGTAGCATGATCGCCATGAACCCACACAATCCAAACTATTCGATATAATGTGATAAAAAAGAGAAGGGGATTACGATGAGTATTGTCGTCAGGGATAACCGGCCGGAGGATCGGGTGGTTCGGGTAACCCTTCACCATCCGGAACGACGAAACGCGCTGTCGTATGCCATGCTTGACGCGTTGGAGGAGACCTTACGCACCGTGGCGGAGGATCCCGCTTTCAATGCGGTCATCATTCGCGCCGACGGCCCGGTGTTTAGCGCCGGACATGATTTGCACGAGATTCTGGAACAGTCGGTGGACGAGGTGTGGAATTTATTTGAAAAATGCCGGACGGTGATGGCCACCATCCGCGAGGTACCGCAAGTCGTCATCGCCGAGGTGTCCGGAATTGCCACCGCTGCCGGATGCCAGTTGGTGGCGGCGGCCGATCTGGCGGTCGCCGGGGAGACGGCCCGCTTTGCCACGCCCGGAGTGCGCATCGGATACTTTTGCGGCAGTCCGTCGGTGCAAGTCTCCCGCAATGTGCCGATGAAAATCGCGGCGGAACTGCTCTTGACCGGCGAGTATCTCTCCGCTCACGACGCCTATCGGCATGGGTTTGTCAACCGGGTGGTACCGGACGACCAGGTCGAGATGGAAGCTCTCCGGCTGGCCGGGCAGGTGACGCGCTGGAGCCGGCCGGTATTGGCGGCCGGCAAGCGTCTCTTATACCGGCAACGGGAGATGACGGAAGACGGGGCGGCCCGGTATGCCGTGGAGTTTATGACCCGACAAAGCCGGATGCCGGACGCCGTGGAGGGCATCACCGCCTTTTTCGAAAAACGCCCGCCTGCCTGGAGTGATCGTTAGGCCCGGCGTTTATATTGTTTCATCTTCCATCGCCAGATCACGGCGGCTGTCCAGGCCAACGGATCGGCTTGAACGGCTTTTAAGAGGGCATGGACTGATTTGCGTCCTTGGCGCCAGCCGCTGACCAGGGCATCAAGCCGTTGCCGTGCCCGCACTTGTCGCTGGTCCCAGGGGCTAAAGCCCAACCGGGGAAACCAGGTGTCAATCAAAGGTTGATCGCGATGGGTCAAGTGATGATGAGCCCCTCCCGGATGGTCGCGGTAGACCGTTAGCGGTTCCGCACGGTAGACGGCGGTAAAGCCTTCCGATAATAGCGCCAGCCAGAGGAGCCAGTCGTCGGCGCCGGATATCGCGGGATCGGGAGCCAAGCGCGATTTGACCTCTTGCCAGGCTGCCATGCGTAAGAGTACTTGACTTGGGGAGACAATTTGATTGGCCATTTTGAGGTCCCGGAGTTTCAACGTGGGCGGGACCTGATATAACAGGCGGTCGGGCTGGTCCGGCGAGACAATCCGGGCGTTGGTCACCGCAAATCCCGCCGTGGGATGGTCCTCGAGATCGGCCAGGGTACGTTCCAAAAATGTCGGTTCCCACCAGTCGTCTTGGTCTAAAAAAGCCAGGTAATCCGCCGGCCCGAGGGATTCGGCACCGGTCCAACGAGCCACCCATACGCCTTGATTGGTGGGGAGGCAGAGATAGCGCGCGTCGTACCGATTGGCGATATCTTGGGCCCGATGTTCTTCCGGGGTGCCGTCTTCTACCACCAGGATCTCGACGAACGCTTCCGCCGTTTGTTGTCGGACGCTTGCCAAGGCTTTTTCCAGATATGCCCGTCCGTAATAGACGGGGATGACCACGCCAACCTGTGTCACAGGTTTTCCCCTTTCTCCCTCCATCAGATCGCATCTATTGTAACCAAAGGGGAAAACCTTACCAAATCCTAAAGGGGACCGTCGTACTCGCCCTAGGTGGCTCGGCTCAAGGTGATTTCCGCTTGTCCGATCGTTAACGTATGGTTCTTCAGGTGGCCGTGGGCGAGTTCGATGCTCTGAATTTCCGGGACTTCGTCGACCAGGCGGGATACTCGGAGCACCAACTCGTACAAGAGCGGTTTGAGCGGGTCGGGACAATGCGAGACTAAATTGGATGCATCCTGGTCCGTCAGGGGGACTAAACGAATACGGGGGGTCGTGCCTTGAAGACCCAAAATCGGACCAAAGACTTTATCGGTGACGACGGCTAAAGACCAACCGGCGTCATTGGCGGGATAGGCCTCGATCCGGGCGGGGATGCCGATGGCCTCTAAAAGCGGGGTGACGGCATCCCCTTGTAATGAGGGCAGGCCTTGGTGCATCCAATCGGTCACCAAGGTACGGGCCCGTTCGGTATCCAAGTGAGGCAAGTCCGGAATCCGGCCGGCCGGTTGACGGACATATTCCGCATAACGAGCGACGCGAGCCAAGGCGCGTACTGCCAATTCGGGAAACGGATAGACCGGGATGCGGGTCTCGCCGGCGGGAAGAAACCGTTGTTGCACCGGGTCGTTCATGAGCACGTTGGCCACCACCGGCGTGAGGGGCGCCCCGGACTGGCGCGAACGGGCGACGGCCTCTCGAATGGCGGAGAGGACAGCTTCGGTTTCGGATAGACCGACCGGAACGTAAAGGACCATCAACGCATCCACATCGTCTCGGGCTAGGATATCCGGGATGGCACGGGCATACCGGTCGGCCAGGGCGTCGAAGCCCAAATCGATGGCGGGACAGGCCAATTGCAAGCCCTCGGTGATCAACGCGTCTTCCGCAATGGTGGCGCCGGCGGCGCTATTGGTGACCAAGGCAACTCGGCGGCCGCGCGGTAACGGTTGGCTGGTGAGGATGGCTGCGACGTCAAAGAGTTCTTCTAATGTATCGGCGCGGATGATGCCGGACTGGCGGAATAGGGCGTCGACCGGGGCGTCCAACATATCCCAGCGCATACTCCGCGTGGTGACATCCGGTCGGGTGCGTCGGGTGCGGGCGCTTTTGACCACCAAAATCGGTTTCGTTCGGGAAATCCGACGCGTAATTTGAGAAAACTTCCGGGGATTACCGAACGATTCCAAATAGAGCATGATGACGTCGGTGTCCGGGTCATCTTCCCAATATTGTAACAGGTCATTACCGGATACGTCGGGTTTATTGCCGAGACTGGCAAACCGGGAGATGCCGAGACCCATGCGATCGGCATAATCTAAAATGGCAATCCCGAGCGCTCCCGAGTGGCTGGCCAGCGCAAGACGTCCCGGACGCGGCAGCTTGGGTGCAAAACTGGCGTTTAGCCGCACATTCGGGTGGGTGGTGAGAAGACCCAAGCAATTAGGGCCCATCAAACGGATACCGGCTTGGCGGAGGCGGGCGGTGAGGGTTTTTTCCAACTGGGCCCCGTCCTCTCCCGCATCACTTAATCCGGAGGTGGTGATGACGACGGCGCGTACATGGGCGGCAATACATTCGTTAACGACCGGTTCCAATTCCCGCACCGGCACCACAATGACCGCTAAGTCCACCGGTTCCGGCACGTCCTGGATTCGGGGATACGCATGCACGGCCGCGACGGCCGAGGCTTGCGGGTTAACCGGATAGACCGTGCCTTGAAAGTTGCCGGCAATAATGTGTTGCAACAGCACATGACCCAGGCGTTCCGGATCGCGCGAGGCTCCAATCACGGCGACGGTGCGAGGGTGAAAAAAGGGATGGAGAGAGGCGGCAGTAGCTAATTTTTCTCTCAATGCCTGCAGTGCGCGCTGCCGTTCGGTGATATTGAGCGGCAGCACCAGATGAAGCGCCCCGTCTTCCCACTTTTGTTCCAGTTGGAATCCGCTGGACCGAAATACCCGCAGCATTTGATAGTTGTCGCTGAGGACGTACGCTTCAAACTGACGGAAGCCTTCCAGCCAGGCGTGATGAGCCATATGTTCGAGTAATAGGGTGCCCAAGCCGCGGCCGTGCAGTTGGTCATCGACCAGGAAGGCGACTTCGGCAATCCCGGGACCCGATTGAACGTAATTGCCGATCGCCAAAAAGGCCTCGCCGGCATCACAAACCAAGGCGTAGGAATGCCCCGGAATAATGGTCATCATGCGGGTAAGTTCGTCTTCACCGACATCGGCGACGACATGAAAAAACCGAAAGTATAGACTGTCCTTTGAACAACGCCGAAAGAGGTCATGCAGTCGCTCCCGATCCTCTGGGGTGGGATTCGGGGGCCGCAATTCGGCCACCCGGCCGTCACGTAAAATGACCCGCGCCATGGAAGGATCCCTTCTTTCCCGAGCGGTTTCCCGTCATGATACAATTATAGACAATTGGAAGTCCCCGACAGAGGACAGGAGGGGCGTTCGGTGCCGCTCGCAGAATTTATTTACAGTGACGCGTTTCAAGGATATCAATTTTCGCCCGACCATCCGTTTAATCCCCATCGTCTGTTGGTCACCAAGGATTTGATCGATACCGTAGGGCTTTTGTCCCCCGACATGATCCGGCCTCCCCGGCCGGCAACCGTAGAGGACTTGTCCCGGGCCCACGCCGGCTATTACATCGATCTCGTGGCGCGCATCAGTCAAACCGGGGTGGCGACCCACGGCATTGAACGGCTGGGGCTCGGAACCGAGGACAACCCGGTATTTTTGGGGATGCATGACGCGGCGGGTCTCATCGTCGGCGGCAGTTTGACCGCCGCCGAAGCGATAGTCGGCGGCCGGGTGCGCCATGCGGCCAATTTGGCCGGGGGCCTTCATCATGCCGGGCACGGTTATGCCTCGGGATTTTGCATCTATAACGATCTCGTGGTCGCGATTCGCTGGATCCGGGAAATGACCGGGTGGCGGGTTCTCTATTTTGATACCGATGCCCATCACGGCGACGGGGTGCAAGAAGCCTTTTATCAGGATCCGAACGTGCTCACGGTATCCTATCACGAATCCGGCCAATATTTATTTCCCGGAACCGGTGCGATTACGGAGCTCGGCGACGGACCGGGGTACGGGTATAGCCTCAACGTGCCGCTCATGCCCTCGACGGATGACGACTCGTGGTTGGAGACGATTGATCTGTTGATGCCGGAAGTGATGGACCGGTTTCGGCCCGATATCATCGTCAGTCAGCACGGGTGTGACGGCCATTATTGGGATGCGTTGGCCGACTTGGCGGCCACCACCCGCTTTTATGCCGAGGTCCCCCGGCGGGTGCATGCGTGGGCTGAACAATATTGCCAGGGACGCTGGCTGGCCACCGGCGGGGGCGGCTATCAAACCCTGAAAGTGGTCCCTCGGGCGTGGACCCTTTTGTGGGCGGAAATGGTGCATCAACCGCTTCCGGCCGATGCCCGGGTGCCCGAGTCGTGGCTTACCCGTTGGCAACCTCCGGGTATGGGACCGCTCCCGGATCGCTTCTGGGATTCGCCCAAAGATTTTCACCCCATTTTGGATCGGGAGCGGATTCACAGCACCAATCGGGCGACCGTTATGGCCCTTAAAGAGCGCATTCCCTGGCTTTTATGAAAGAAACGCGGCAGAGCTGCGGGAAGCCCGGATGCTTTCAAATTCGTCCGCCAGCCGGTTTAACGCCGTTTGATCTTCCGGGAATACCAGCGGTAAACGGACGGGGCCGACCGGTACCCCGATATGGTTTAAAAGCCATTTGACCGGAATCGGGTTCGGCCAGCTGAAGAGATCGCGGAATAGCGGGGCCAACATCAGGTGCAGACGTTGCGCTTCCGCCCCCTGACCGCCGACAAAGGCTCCGATCATGCGGGCCATTTCCGGGCCGACGACATGTGCCGCTACACTGACCACCCCATAGGTTCCTAAGCCCAACGAGGGATAGAAGAGGGCGTCGTCGCCGGAATAAATCGTGAGGTCGGGGCAATGCTCCCGCAACTGTTCAAATCCTTGAATCGTGCCGCCGGCTTCTTTGATCGCAATCACATTAGGGGAGGCATCGATAATGCGGCGGACGGTGCGGGCTTCGAGGTTGACACCGGTTCGGCCGGGCACGTTATAGAGCATGGCGGGGATCGGTAAATCCCGGGTAATCCGGACGAAGTGGTGGAACAAACCGTCTTGCGGGGGTTTATTGTAGTAGGGGGTGACCAGTAGAACGCCATCGGCTCCCCACTCGGCGGCTTGGTGCGACATTTCCCGGGCGTGCTCGGTATTGTTCGTACCGGTTCCCATCAAGACGGTCGCGGTAGGAGCTCCTCGCCGGACCGCACGGAACAGCCGTTCGCGTTCATCGGGCGTCAACGTGGGCGATTCCCCGGTGGTTCCGGCGACCACCAAACCTTCCGATCCTTGCTCGATTAACCAATGGGCGAGCGATTCGGCGCGCTCTTCATCTAATTCGCCATTCTCGGTAAATGGGGTCACCATAGCCGTGATTAAACGGGGCCACTGCATAAAAATGCCTCCTTAGGGGATATCTATGCGAAATGTGTCACAGACATACGCCGTTATCACTGTCGGCCATAACGGACTCAGGCTGTGCTACTGTACAGTAATCAGTTCCAGGAGATTGGTGACTGTTTGGAGGCGCCGGTTGCCGCGCTTAGGCGCAACAAACCGGCCAGGTCTTAACGCCCTTCTTGGCCAGGACGAAAGACCCGCCGAAGAAAGCGGGGGAAATCACACGAAAAAGGCGCGCCAACTCCAGCGTGGACATCAGTGGTGTCGCATGCTGATCCATGAGTTGGCCTCCTTTACACATATCGTTAGTGCATATTATACAGGGTCACCAGGGAAAGACAAGGGTTTTTGCGAAACTTTTTCAGGTTACCAGCCGGGGTCGTGATGGGTCGCGGAGGCGGTTTCGAATTGGATGGTCATATGCTCGATCCCCAGGGGCAATAACGCCGCTTGGATGGCTTCGAGAACGGCTTGCCCCTCGTCAAGAGTCATTCCGGTGCGAATCTCGACATGACAGGCCAGGGCATTTTGACCTTGACTCACGCTCCACACGTGCACGTCATGCACGCGTTCGACCGCCGGGACGTCTTCGATGGCTTGAATGACCTGGGAGAGCCGAATGCCGGGCGGCGTCGCCTCCAATAACACGGAGGTCGTTTCCGCGATGATGCCCCAGGTTCCCCAAAGGATAAAGATCGCGATCACCACGGTCAGAATCGGATCAATCAGTGTCCAGCCCGTACGGGCGATGAGAACGGCCCCGACGAGAATGGCCAAGGATCCGAGGGCGTCGCTGGCGAGATGCAACGACACGCTGCGGATATTGACATTGGCTTGTCGGTTGAAGCCCAAGACCAACACGATATCGGCCGCCAGGGCAATCGCGGCGGTGATCAGCATGGCGCCGGGCGCTACGGTAACCGGCTGCCGCCAGCGATGCCAGGACTCCCAGAGAAGCAGAATCGCCAGTCCGGTTAACGCCAGACTGTTAACCAGTGCCGCCAACACTTCGGTGCGACCATAGCCAAAGGTGAGGCGCTCGGTGGGAGGGCGGCGGGCAAGCCGCCAGGCATACCAGGATAAGCCCATCGCGGCCAGATCGGTCAAAGAGTGCGCGGCATCCGCCCATAGCGCGAGGCTATGCGCCCAAACCGCGCCAATCGCCTTGACGCCGATTAATAGGGCGGTCACGACAATCGCCCGCATGAGAGGGCGGCCGTCTCGCTCCGGCGATAAATGATGGGCGTGCTGATGATGTGCCACCGGGCGTTCCTCCAAAACCAGCTGCCGAGCTTTTGCCGACTCTTGACTGATATTGTATGTCGAATCGGTACGCTTGTCATAGCCGCCCAATAAAAAGCCGGCCTTGGCGGCCGGCAGAGGGGTGAGGAGATTAGAGGTTCGGTTCGCCCGGAATGGGTAGCGTCTGGACTTGGTTGGCGTCCGAGGCGTTACCCAGAAAGCCGAGATGCCAATTTTGCTCGATCGTCCTCAATAACGAATAATGGTTGGCCCAGGTGTTGAGGACAAAGTGGCGGGACGCCGCATTATCAATCACAATCAAGGGGACTTGACCGCCGCCGTAGGCGCCCCCGGGCCAATTAAAGCCGTCTACAGTGCCTGCGGGAACGATCGGGGCGTCCGGTCCGGGGGCGGTAAAAGTCGCCAGCGCGCTCGCACTGGGGGTGCCGTTCGGATAGGTGGCTTCGTCCCACATGATAAAAATGACGGACTTGCTGTCGTGCCAACTGCGCGAGTCCATAATCATTTGCACGGTGTGCTGCAGAAATTGATCACCCGCCTGATAGAGCGCGGTCGGATCATTGTAGGTGACGGTGGCACCCGGGCCGGGTGGTTGTCCATGCATATCGTTAATGACGTTGGGCGTAATCCACACGAAGTTCGGGACCCGGTTAGCGGCCAGATCAGTGGGCAGTTGCGAAAACGGGACGACATCGGCGAGGCGGGCGGGATTGTCCCGGATATCCGTCATTAATGTAAAGGGATTATGTTTTAAAGCATAGAGCGCATTTGGCGGGGTGACCGAAGGGGACGTGCCGGCGGGCAAATTATCCGGATACCAATAACCGGTATAGCCGACCGACGGCATACTTTCCATGTAGCCCTTCCACGATAAATGGTGGGCTTCCAATTGGTCTACCAGGTTCGTGTGATTAAATTGCTGGGTCGGATCGTCGCTATTGGTGCCCCAGTTATTGCCGGTGAGAAACGCGACGTAATTGGCTAAGCTTTCATGGGTGACACCGTAATAGTTGTTGTCGTACCCGTAGGTCCGAATTAAGTGGTTCGTGTAAGGCAGCGCGGGATTCCCGAGAATCTCGGCGCTTCCCGTGTTTTCCATCATGATGACATACACATGTTGAAACGGATTTTGGCCGGATGCGGCTTCCGAAACCGGTGATGCGGCCATTAACGCCGGGTTTGAGGGGGCGACGAGGGCGATCGCCGCAAGCGTTGCCGTCGCAAGGCCGGTCAGCCAAGAAATTTTTTTCATAGGGTCCTCCTCATGGGATGATTATGGGGACTATCCCTGATCTACGTTACCGGGGGACCGTTAATACCCCGTGAAGAATTTGGGCACATTCGGTTAAATCTCTGTTGCAAGGGTTGCCGGATTCGGAATTCCTAATCGACCGGGGCGAACCATGCTATAATCATACCCATAGAGGTATATGCATGGAGGTGGATGCTGCATGGTACGCCACTTGAGTCCCGAACGGGTCGAGGCATTGGCTCGCTCCGGTCAAGCGGTGATTGTGGATGTGCGGGAAGCGTCCGAATACCGGGCGGGTCATATTCCTCGCGCCAAGCATATCTCATTGGGGCAATTGGTACATCGGTTAAAAGAGGTACCCAAAGATAAAACCGTGGTGGTCGTATGCCGCTCGGGCAGCCGTTCCAGCAAAGCGGCGGAACTCTTGGCGGAAGCCGGCTTTCGGAATGTCTTTAATATGAGTGGCGGTATGCAAAAATGGTCCGGACCGGTTCAAACGGTCTAAAAGACCGGCTTACATCCCTAAAGTCCTAAGGATAACGGCAGCTCTCGGCTTAATGGCGCGAGAGCTGTTCGTTCTGCGGACGGCGGTTTTCCCCGTCTTTGGCGACTTACACCGTTTTCCGCAATCCTAACCGACAGTGTCACAAGAAGTCGGGTGTGAGACTCGGGAAAATCAATAGCCGACTATCGGCATTTCTTATCCAAAAGCTTCCAAACCTTTTGTACAATGAAAAAGCGTCGAGGAGAAACGGGGGATTGGCATGGCGAAGTTACTCGTGTTGATTACCAGCGGACCGGACGAACCGGCCAAAGTCAAAGCCGGATTAGGGTTTGCCCGAGTGGCGAAGGATAGTGGGCGTGTTGAGGACGTTCAATGTTGTTTTTTTGCTGACGGCGTCGAGGTCCTGACACCGGCCAATCGGGGGCCCTTCGAATCGTTGCTGAATTCGCTCTGGGAACGTCAAATTCTCGTGATGGCCTGTCAATATCATGCCGAACAAAAAGGGATCCGTAATCAAATCCGGCAACTTGAGCGGGTAGACCTGCACTATGTGGGTAAGGATTTGGTCGAGGCGTTAAATCAAGGATTCGAGTTTGTGACGTTCTAACCTTAGACCGTGTCCGGCTGTAACGGTGGGGGAGACGGCTGTTCCAGAATTTCCGCCCAAGGGACCGTCACGAGCGTATGAATGAGCCGTAAAGCGGTCGAGTGGCTGAGTTCGTTCGGATACACAAGAGAAAAATTCCGGTACATCGGCAGTTCCTCCACCGGCAACAAGCGAAACAGATGTCGTTCATACGGCAGTATCGTATAAGGGGACATGATGCTTACGGCGACGTCCTGGATAATCATGGTTTTGATCGCCTGGGTCGTGCCTAAGACAAACCGGATATTAAGCTGATTCAAGCCAATCCCGACTTGATTTAAGGCGTCCTCCAACACCCAGCGGGTGCCTGATCCCGGTTCCCGAACAATAAAAGGGGCATCAAGCAATTCTTCCAAATGGACGCTGGTTCGCTCGAACCAGGGATGTCGGGGACCGACGACAACCCGTAAATGGTCGTCCAAAAAAGGCCGCACGGTTAATTGAGGGACACTGATCGGCGCTTCCACCAATCCTAAATCCATTTCGCCATGTCGTACCCGATCGGCAATATCCCAGGAGTTGGCCATAAACACCGTCAAATGTGTTTTACCCAACACTTTTTCGATCCGGGGCAGGACATAAGGTAAGAGGTATTCGGCAATGGTCAGACTGGCGCCGAGAGTAAACGTGGTGGGTTGCTGTTGCAGACGTTCTTTCACCGCTTCGCGAGATTCGTTGAGGGTTTTCAGCATGAGGGTCACATAGCGGTAGACGAGTTCTCCGGTATCGGTCAAACTGACGCCTTGCGAGGTCCGCACAAACAGCGGGGTGCCATATTCGGATTCCATTTGGTGAATGTGCTGGCTTACCGCGGATTGCGACAAGTTTAAAAATCGGGCAGCCTGCGAGATGCTTCGTGTTTCGGCCACCGTTTTATAGGTCCGCCAGAGATGCTCGTTCATTCGGATGACCCCCTTTATATTTTGAACGTGCGGCTATTGTGAAATGCGTACGCCATATTCGCAATTAAATTTTACTATTTTTCTAGACACATAGTGCAAAGGGGCTAGCAAGATCGGGATTTTACAGAAGACCATCTTCACCCGTTTCTCGTCATTTTCAGCCAAATCCTGTTATTGGGCAAGATTAATTTTTAGGGGGCTTCGCCATGGCGCAAGTCAGACTGATTGATATTCAAGAACAACCGGAAGAAAACCCTAACCTGCGGAAAATCCACACGACGTGTTATATGTGTGCCTGCCGATGCGGGATTGAGGTGACGCTCGAAGGCGACCGGATTCGGTTTATTTCTGGTATTCCGGAACACCCGGTCAACAAAGGGGTCTGGTGTGCCAAGGGCGGCGCCGGCATTATGACCGAATATAGTCCCGCACGTTTGTCACAGCCCTTGATGCGGGATCCGAGCGCGCCCCGCGGCGAAGGCAAGTTGGTTCCCGTCGATTGGGAAACCGCGTTGTCGACGGTCACCGGCTGGCTGAAAAATATCCGGGAAACCGATCCGCGGAAATTGGCCTATTTTACCGGCCGGGACCAAATGCAAGCCTTTAACGGCTATTGGGCGCGGCAGTTCGGTACGCCCAACTGGGCCGCTCACGGAGGGTTCTGCTCGGTGAACATGGCGGCCGGCGGCATGTATTCGGTCGGCGGGAGCCTTTGGGAGTTTGGCTGGCCTGATCTTGAAAAGGCCCGGCTATTTGTCATGTTTGGCGTGGCTGAGGACCATCCTTCCAATCCCCTGAAACTCGCCATTTCCGGATTAAAAGACCGCGGTGGGCGCTTTATCGTGGTTAACCCGGTTCGAAGCGGCTATGGCGCCCTCGCCGACGAATGGGTGCCAATCCGGCCCGGTACGGACGGTGCGTTCATTTTGGCCCTGATGCACGTGTTAATCCGGGAAGGACTCGTGGACGAAGAGTATGTCCGGGCTTGGACAAACGGGCCGGCTTTGGTGATTGATGCGCCGGGCACACCGGAGAACGGTCTCTTCTACCGCAATGAAGCCGGCGAAATGATGGTCGCGCTGGAGTCCGGGGATTTGGTGTCGTTTCTTCACGCGCAAGGGCAAGGGGTGTTGGAAGGCCGCTTTACGGTCGACGGCAAGACCTTACGGCCCGCATTCACGTATCTCCAAGAGGAGGTCATGAAGGCCACGCCCGCTTGGGCGGAATCGATTACGGGTATTCCCAAGCGGACCATCGTGCGGCTGGCGCTGGAGATGGGGAAAGTCAGCCGGGAGCACCCGGTGGTGTTGCCGATTCCTTGGACCGACTTTTACGGTCGGCAACATTCGCATACCATCGGGCGTCCGGTTGCGTTTCACGCGATGCGAGGCCTGGCGGCCCACACCAACGGGTTTCAGACCATTCGCGGCCTGTTCGACTTGATGATGCTGTTGGGCGCGGTGGATACACCGGGAGGATTTTTGTACAAGAGTCCCTATCCGAAACAGGTGCCGCCGCCGGTTAAGCCGGCGCCTAATCCGGAGGATTACCGACCCAACCAGCCGGCGAAGGCGCCCCTCTTAGGCTATCCGACCACGCCGGACGACATGCTGGTCGTGGGCGATGAGGCCATGCGGATTGATGAGGCCTATTCCTGGAAATATCCGTTGGCCGCGCATGGCGGGATTCAAAACGTGATCCGGAACGCGGCGGAAGGTCATCCTTACCCGATCGACACGTTGATGATTTATATGGCCAACATTGCCTGGAACTCCACCTGGAATACGTTGGAAACCCGCGAGATGCTGACGGCGCGCGACGAGAAGACCGGGGAATATAAAATTCCGCACGTCATCGTGTTCGATACGTTTGATTCGGAAACCGTGGCGTATGCCGATGTGGTATTTCCCGACACGACCTATTTGGAACGGTATGACGCCACCTCGTTGCAAGACCGGCCGATTTCGGAGCCGGACGGGCCGGCCGATTCCATTCGTCAGCCTGCGGCGATGCCTTGGCTCGAATCTCGGCCGACGGCCGATACGCTCATTGAACTGGCCAATCGGCTGAAACTACCGGGGTTTGTCGACGAACAAGGCCGCCCGAAATATCACACCTACCAGGACTTCATTCAGCTGTGGGAGACCGAGCCCGGTTCGGGCGTGGGCCTTTTAGCCGGCTATCGCGGAGTCAATGGCGATAAGATGCTGGTGGGTGAGCCGAATCCCCGGCAACTGGAGTTCTACAAGGAAAACAAAGCCTTTTGGCGGTACCGATTACCCGATGACCAGCGATATTACCGCATGGCGAACCAGAAATACCTCAACTGGGCCGCCTCGGTAAAGTGGATTGGCAAACCGGAGCCGATCGTGCTGCATCTCTACTCCGAACCGCTGCAAACCTTCCGCTTGGCCGGGCAAGGGCTGTGGCCGGGCAAAAAACCGTCGGATCCGGTGCTCAAAGAACGGCTGGTGCGGTATTTTTCGCCGGTGCCGATTTGGTATCCGCCGTTAGAAGATCAAAGCAGCGATACCGAAAAGTTCCCGCTCCGGATTTTAACGCAAAGGCCCATGACCCATTATCACTCGTGGGGTTCGCATAATGCCTGGCTGCGCCAGCTCTTGAACGAAAATCCGGTGTACATGAACCCGGTGAAAGCCCGCGAGCTGGGGCTGGAAGACGGGCAATGGGTTTGGATCGAATCCCGGATTGGGAAGATGACCGCCCGGTTACGGTATTCGGATGCGGTGGAGCCCGACACGGTGTGGACCTGGAACGCCGTGGCCAAAGGCGCCGGCTCTTGGGCCCTTCATCCCGACAGCCCGGAAGTGACCCGGGCGGTGTTAATCAACCATATCATTCCCGACAAAGCCGCCGATGAACGAGGGCGCTTCTTCAATAACGATCCGGTGACCGGTCAGGCCGGATGGTATGACACGCGGGTGGCGATCTACCCGTCGGAACTGCAAAAAGTGTGGCCCGAACCGCACGTGACGGCCCGTGACCCGGTCGCCCGCTCTGTGGCGTTGGAGCGATATGCGTACACGACGAGTCAACCGATTCCGGTTGAGGCGCACGGAAAGGGGAATCATTAATGCAGCTGACGATCGTAACCGACCTGAATAAGTGCGTCGGATGTAAAAGTTGTCAGGTTTCTTGTAAGGAGCACAATACCGCCGGTTCGTACGGACCGTTACCGGACATGGATCCCTATCAGGATCCCGACGGCATGTGGTGGAACCGTATTGTCATGATGGAGGCCGGGGATTTTCCCAACACCTCGGTCCTCTATCTCCCGAAAGCGTGCATGCATTGCTATGATGCGCCCTGTGTGCCGGTTTGTCCGACCGGGGCATCCTATAAACGGGCCGACAACGGCGTGGTGCTGGTCGACTACGACGCATGCATCGGGTGCCAGCTCTGTATGTGGGCGTGCCCCTATGGGGTACGGGAATTTGACGAACATGAAGGGGTCGTCAAAAAGTGTACGTTGTGTATCGACCGGATTGAAGACGAATCGTTACCCGAGAGTGAACGGATTCCGGCTTGCGTGCAAAGTTGTCCCACCCACGCCCGTACCTTTGGGGATTTAGACGATCCCACGTCTCAAGTGGCCAAATTGGTCGCGGAGCGGCAAGGGTTCGGGTTGTTACCGGAATTGGGCGCACGCCCGGCGATTCACTACTTACCCCGTCGCCCGGCTCCCAGCGTGGTGCATGCGGAGGAAGTAGACGAGGTGCTGGAGGAGCGATATTAAATGAAACCGACCGGACCACTACTGATGTTAACCGCGTTCCAAGGCTTGGCCGGGGGGGCGGTGCTGGCGTTAGCGTTGATGATATCGCTCGCCCCCCACGACATCCCCGCCGGGGGTCGGGAATGGGCGCTGGGATTGGCTTTAGCGTTTGCCGCGCTGGGCGGCGTGTCCTCATTTTTCCATATGCATCGCATTCAAGCGGCGAAGTATGTGTTACGTCGGCTAAAAACCTCCTGGTTAAGCCGGGAGGCCTTGACGACCGGACTTTTTGGCGGGGCGTTAGCCTTAAACGCCGTCGTCGGACTCCTGGATCATTGGCAGGGAGGTCTCTTTATCGCGATCACCTGGCTCGCCGCTTTTGCCGGATTTATTGCGATGTTCGTCACGGCGATGCTATATGCCACGATCCCGGCGATGCTGAGTTGGCACTCCCCGCTGACGGTGTTGGTGTTGTTGGTGTTAGGGTGGCTTAGCGGCAGTGAAGTCACCTTGGCCTTTGCGGCGGCCCGGGGTGAGCGGATTGCGACATCGGTCCTGTTAGCCCTGATTGTCGTCGCCGCCTTAATGAAAGGCTTGCAGTGGCACTTCTTTACGCTCGCCCGTCGGCGGGTCAGCGCAAAGACCGGTGCCGGATTGCCCCGAGGCCCCTATCGCTTGCAAGACACCGGTACCACGCGTCCGCCTTATCGGACACAAACCCAAATCTATCCGGAAATGGATCCCGGTCAGCGCATCCTGGTGATGGCGTTCGTTTTGTTGACGTTGGTGATTGTGCCGGCCTTGGGGATTTTAGGCTGGATGCTGGATCGGGCCGCCTGGATGATGGCCGCCGCCGCGATTGTCGGAGCGATCGGGGTATTTGCCGAACGCTGGCTGTTCTTTCGGGATGCGACCCACAGCTCACGGGTATGGTTTACCGATGAGGCGCACCATCCGTCTCGGGTGGCGACGCACCGGTTCCGTCGGCCCCACCTCCGCTTTTCCCGGCAAATGGAGTCATGACCACCAGTCCCGAGGCCCGGATGTTCGACCAATGGGCCCGGAGTACGGCTCCGGGCCGTTGGCCTTGGCAATCGTCGCTCTGGTGGGGCGAGACAGGCCGAGGTCGTCCGCACGCCATCGTGTTGCTGGCGCCGGATCGTGAGCGCCTAACCCGCGTGCTGACGAAATGGCCCGAGCGTCCGATCCTCGTGGCCGAATCGCTGGATCCGGAATTGCCGACGGCGGACGCGCTCCGGATCTTGCCGCGTTTGGTGCCTCCCGTGGTGTATCCCTTGGCCACCGGGGCCGATGTGTTTGGCGTGACGGAACGGCTTCACTTGCATGAGCGCCCTCGCCTGGTGGTTGTCGGAGGGCAAGACGAGGGAGCCGCCACGACTCGCGTACTGCAATTGGGTCGTCGGGTATTGGGCGCCGGCGGGGAGTTGGTCTGGCTGGATGCCCTCGACGTGCGCAATCGGTTGGCACCGGTAGTCCACCAACTGCGGTTGTCCGAACAGGTGATTTTTGCCCCGCCGCTTTCCCGTCCCGATGTGGCGGCCTTATTGAAAAGTGCCGACCTGGTCGTCGTCCCGAGCGAGACGGGGGCGGATCCGGTCACGTTAAGCGACGTTTTGGCGGCGGGATGCCCTGCCGTGGCAGCCTATAGCGCCCATAACCAGGCGATTTTAGGGCCGGGTGCGCTGTGGATTTACGATATGAGCGAAGACGCCTGGGTCCAAGGTGTCCGCCAAGGGTTGTCCCAGGAGTTGATCCGAGAGGAGATCATCCGCCGGGCGCAAGAGTTGGCCGCTCCCTGGGAAGCGTCGATGGCCGCCCCCATCTGGGAAGAGATGTTGGCTAAGGTGTCGAAAGGGGCCATTTCGAAAGGATAACCCAATCGATACCGCCTAAATCTTGACGTAGTCGGGCTTCCGGCACATAGCCCCGGCGGCGGTAAAACGCTTCCGCACGACTGTCGGCATACGTGCGCAAGGTGACTTTATGGCATCCCTGGTCCCACGCCGCGTTTTCGAAGGTTTCCAGCAGCGCGCGACCAATGCCGACGGTGCTCCGCTAGGCGGGGATCACGACCAATTGCCGGACGGTGGCCACGCCTGTGATAATCTCGCCCTATAGGGCGCCCACCCGTCGGTCGTTCACCCAGGCGTCGAACGCTAAAGAGACGGGCGCCCAATCGGGCCGATAGCCGAAATGCTCCTGTTCGACGTCATCCCAGGCCGCCTCTAAAAAGGCGGCCAAGACCGACGTTCGGGCCGTTCGGATGTCGATCATGGCGTCTCCTTTGCTTCGTGCCCCGAGGCTTTTGGCCCCGGGGCGTATTTTTTAGTCAAGACCCAACAAGGTTTTCAGCCGCCGCCGGTCAAAGCCGATCAGGACCGAGCCGTTGAAGCGAATGACCGGAATGCCCCGTTCGCCCCGGCTCAGTCGCCGGGCTTCTTGGCGATTGGCGGCGTCTTCGAGCGGATGGTCAATATAGAAAAAGCCGTTTTGCGAAAGAAACTCTTTCGTCCCGTTACACACACTTCACGTGGGGGCCGTATAAAGGTCTATCTCGGGCAGTACGATGCGGTGGCCAAATCCTGCGGTTAGCCGTCGATAGGGGGTGGGCACTTCCACTTCATAGGCGTAAAACGTGGCGGGCGCTTCCGGATCCCCCAGCCAATCGGCGGCTAGTTGGGCGGTATCCCCAAGCGTGGCGTCAATATCATAGACGGTTATCGGTCCGTACGAGCGGGAATCGACCACCGTCACCGAAGGCGTGGTGTGCGGTACCAGAGTCTCCGGCACCTGCACGCGGTAACGAAAACGCCAGGCTCCATCCTGATGTGACTGTCGCAGCGATTCGGCGGTCTCGTCGGTTTTGGCTACCACGGTCACCCCGCGATCTTGCCGTCGGAGCGTGTGAATCACCCCAGGACGAAGACTGGTTTCCATTTCCGCCAACCAGCGATTCGATTGTAAAAGCGCATTGACCAGCGTATCGTCTTGAAGGATCTCCTCCGGAAACGTCTCAAGTCCCGCCGGTTTATCGGCCACCAAAAAGGTTGGTCCTTCATACCACAGCACGATAGATCGCTGGGGATTGACCGGAATCAACGGGATTTTCTCCAATCATCAAGCACCTCCTCGGCGGCCCGTGTTTCATATTCGAAACGCATAAACACGCCTGAAATATTTAGGTCGCGAAATTTCTTGCGATACAAAAATGTTGTCCGGTGAAGACGTTGCTGCGATTGACCAGAACAGAGGAGCAGTTCACCAGAAATTGCTGACCATTCGCGGCGAATGTCTCGTGACCCGGTTCACTTGCCGCGTACCATGAGCATAGCAGAATTCTCTTATCACAGCATGGGTAGACGAACGGCTTCTCTGGGAGGGAATCAGACATGGCAGTGGACATCAAGGGTCCAACGGTTCCGGGAAGCGAACGCATTTTAACATCGGACGCGCTCACCTTTCTGGAGGATTTGCATCGGACCTTTAACCCGCGGCGGTTGGAGCGGTTACGCGCCCGTCAGGAAATCCAACAACGCATCTTTCAGGGATGGCGGCCGGACTTTCGGCCGGATACCCGAGAGATACGGGAATCCGAATGGACGGTGGGAACCATACCCGCCGATCTCACGGATCGCCGGGTGGAAATCACCGGTCCGACGGATCGCAAAATGGTGATTAATGCCCTGAATTCCGGGGCTCGGGTCTTTATGGCCGACTTCGAAGACGCGAACAGTCCGACTTGGACCAACCTGGTTTTGGGTCAGATGAACTTAATCGACGCGATTGAGCGGACGATTACGTTCGAATCGCCTCAGGGGGAGACATACCGCTTAAAGGATCAGGTGGCCACCTTGGTGGTGCGACCGCGGGGATGGCATTTGCCCGAGCGGCATCTGACGGTAGACGGTGAACCGATGGCGGGAGCCTTGGTCGATTTCGGACTGTACGTGTTTCACAACGCCCGCCGACTGGTGGAACGAGGGAGTGCCCCCTATTTATATTTGCCGAAACTCGAAAACATGGAAGAAGCCCAGTTGTGGGAAGACGTGCTCGGCTGGGCGGAGGAGCGGGTGGGGCTTCCCTTCGGCACCATGAAAGTGACGGTACTGATTGAAACCATTTTAGCGGCTTTTGAAATGGAAGAGATTTTGTGGGCCTTGCGTCCGCACATTGTGGGATTGAATGCGGGCCGCTGGGACTATCTGTTCAGCATTATTAAGAAATTCCGTCGCCAACCGGACGTCATGCCGGCCGACCGGCAGCAAATTACCATGACCGTGCCGTTTATGCGGGCATACACCGAACTTTTGGTCAAAACCTGTCATCGGCGGGGGGCTTATGCCATTGGAGGCATGGCGGCATTTATCCCGAGCCGCCGGGATCCGGAGATTAACCGCGTGGCGCTGGCGAAAGTCGAGGACGACAAAGAGCGGGAAGCGCGTGACGGATTCGACGGGACCTGGGTGGCCCATCCCGACCTCGTGCCGGTTGCGACCGCCGTTTTTGACCGGGTGCTGGGGCCGCGTCCTCATCAACGCGACCGCCAACGGGACGATGTGGTCGTAACCGCCGACGATTTACTGGATTTCCGGGTACCCGGAGGCACCATGACCGAGGCGGGACTGAAAAATAATGTGGCGGTTGCCATCCAATACTTGGCGGCTTGGCTCGGCGGTTCGGGGGCGGTGGGGCTTTATAACCTGATGGAGGATGCGGCGACCGCGGAAATTGCCCGGGCCCAAGTGTGGCAGTGGATTACCCATGGCGTGCGGTTGTCCGACGGTAAGCCGGTGACGGCCCAACTGGTGGAACGGTTAATTCAAGAAGGCCTTCAGGAATGGGGAGCCCATTGGCCCGAACGGGATGCGGCGGTGGACGTTTTCCGGTCGGTCGCCTTGTCGTCCGAATGGGTCGATTTTCTCACATTGCCGGCCTATGACCGCCTGTTAGCGATTTTACATTAATGAGGAGGGGCTAAACGCATGACGGAGTTGAACGATCGCATCCGGATGATCGAGGAGCAATGGCGCACGCCACGGTTTGAGGGAATTACCCGGGGATACGGCGCGGCCGACGTGGCGAAGTTGCAGGGAAGCGTCATGATTGAGCACACCTTGGCGCGACGAGGCGCCGAGCGGCTCTGGCGGCTTTTGCATGAACGTCATTTTGTCCCCGCGTTGGGCGCTTTGACGGGTAATCAAGCGGTCCAGCAAGTCAAGGCGGGGTTGGAAGCCATCTATTTGAGCGGATGGCAGGTGGCTGCCGACGCCAACTTGGCCGGGCAAACGTATCCCGATCAGTCGTTATACCCGGCGAACAGCGTGCCCGAAGTCGTGCGTCGGATCAATCGGGCGCTGATGCGGGCCGACCAGATTGACACGTTGGAAGGTCGGCACGGTACCGACTGGTTTGCGCCCATTGTGGCCGATGCGGAAGCCGGGTTCGGCGGTCCCTTAAACGTCTTTGAATTGACGAAGGCGCTGATTGAGGCGGGTGCGGCCGGGGTGCATCTCGAAGACCAAATGTCATCCGAAAAGAAATGCGGGCATATGGGCGGGAAAGTGCTGATTCCCACTTCTTGGGCGGTACGCAACTTGACGGCGGCCCGTTTGGCCATGGATGTGCTGGGCGTGCCGACCATCTTGGTGGCCCGAACCGATGCGAACGGGGCCAACCTTCTCACGTCCGACGTCGATCCGGCCGACCATCCCTTTATGACCGGGGAACGCACGGCGGAAGGCTTTTACCGGGTCAAGAGCGGGCTGGATCAGGCGGTGCACCGAGGGCTGGCCTACGCGCCCTATGCGGACATGATTTGGTGCGAAACCTCGGAACCCGATTTAGACGAAGCGCGGGAATTTGCCCGACGGATTCACGCGGAATTCCCCGGCAAGCTTTTAGCCTACAACTGCTCGCCGTCATTTAACTGGCGCCGTCGTTGGGATGAGCGGGGGCTGGAACGCTTCCAAATCGAATTGGCCGACATGGGCTATAAGTTCCAGTTCATTACGCTGGCCGGATTCCACGCGTTGAATTACAGCATGTTTCAGCTGGCCCACGACTATAAGGCAAACGGCATGAAGGCCTATGCCGATTTGCAGGATCAGGAATTTCAGGCCGAAAAAGACGGGTACACGGCCGTTCGGCATCAGCGGGAAGTGGGGGCCGGGTATTTTGACGAGGTGTCGCTAGTGATTTCCGGCGGTTCGTCCTCAACCATTGCGTTGGTCGGTTCGACCGAAGAAGCGCAATTTCAATCGTAATCTTGGTTGGCGACGGGTTCGGGGAGGAAGACTAACAAAGGAGGCGCATGACCATGCCGCGTTGTGTGACGAATGGGTATCATGGGGATCATGGGGTGTTGGTGGACGTTTATGCGTGTCGGGCCTGTCATACGCTCTGGTGCCGCCATTGTGAAGCGGAGTCCCTCACCTGTCCCACGTGTGGGGGCGCCGAGGTTGACCAGATGACGCTGGGCGACGACGCGTATCTCTAATCCGGCTTGAATCCGATCAGGCGAGCGGCTGTCCGGAAAAGGCAGCCGCTTTGCTTCGCTATCGGCGGATATGGACCCGGTTTTGCCAGAGAATGGCCAGTGCATGCCGGCGTAGGGTATCATAGTCGGTCCGTTGGGTGGCAATTCCCAAGTAGTCTTCGAGCAAGAGCTGATTTTCCAGGAAAAAAGGCGCCCAAAAAGCGGTGAGCGGATAGAAAATCCGGGCCATGCCGGAAGCCGCCTTCCAGGACGGTCCCAGCGTGTGACGCAAGAGCTGGTCATAGTGGGTCAAGGGGACGTGGGATTGGAGATGGCGGACGATGGCATCGGCGGCCAAATGGCCGGAAACTAAGGCGGAATAGATGCCCTCGGCCGAAAACGGATCCATGAGGCCGGCGGCGTCGCCGACCCATAAGACCCGGCCTTTGATCGGAGGGACCCAGCGATGCCGATACGGTAAAGGATGCGCCCGGACCGTCCGGGCGGGGGGCAAATCCCCGAAAATCGCGGTCATGAACGTATCCAGCATCTTTTTTAGAGCCAGTCCCTCCGCGCGAAAAGAGCCCACCCCAACATTTAGGATAGGCGATCGGGGAATGACCCAGGCATAGCCCCAAGGAATTTCGGTAAAATGGATTTCCACCCGGTCGCGAAAGCGATCGTAAAACGTGGGGGACACCGGGACTTCCACTTCCAGAGCCGCGCCCATTCGCGGGCGGGGCAACCCTAATAGGCGTCGGCTCGGTCCCTGGCCGCCGTCGGCGGCGATAACGTAACGGGCCTGAAACGGTCCGCGGGAGGTCATCACCCCGACCCCGTCGGGTTCTTCTTTCAGCCCGGTGACCGGATGTTCGGTCAGGACGACGGCGCCGGCGGTTTCGGCGTGCCGGGTTAGCCATGCGTCAAATTCTGGCCGGTCCACAATATGACAATAGGGTTCGGGCCGGGTCAGGGTCACCGGAGGCAGCCGGGCGGCCTGGCAGGTCCACTGATAGGGGTGGGTTTGGAGGACGGCGGAATAGTCCGGCGGCAACCAGGCTAAGGCGCGGTCGGTCAACGCGCCTCCGCAAGGCTTTACCCGCGGAATCGCCGCCTTTTCCAGAAGACGCACCTGAAGCCCGGATTCGGCGAGCCGACGCGCAGCGGTGGCGCCTCCCGGTCCCGCTCCGATGACGATCACATCATCCATGAAAGTCTCCCTTCGATCACGCACGCTGGCCACATGTCTTAACAAAATCTTAACCGAACGATCATAAAACGTTAATCTTGGGGGACCATGATGCCAGGGGGAGTCTCAGGAGGAGGACGACATCATGGCCCACACCAACACCACCGAATCGCTGAATCAAGCGCCGCTATCACTCTATCATTTTAAAACCGCTCTTATTACCGGGATGGGTTATTTTACCGACGCCTATGATCTCTTTATTATCGGGGCGGCATTGGCTTTGATTCAAGCCGAATGGGCCCCCAGGCAATATATGATCGGCTTGGTCGGGTCAATCGCTCTTTTGGCGGCATTTTTAGGGGCGTTGATTTTCGGACGGTTGGCGGACGTGTGGGGACGAAGCCGTCTCTATGGACTCGAAGCGGCCTTGATGACCGTGGGGGCCCTGGTATCGGCCATGGCCCCGAATGTGACGGGGCTATTGATTGGCCGGGTATTGGTGGGACTCGGCATCGGCGGGGATTACCCGGTGAGTGCCGTCTTGATGAGTGAATTCGCCAACGTGCGGGACCGGGGAAAATTGGTCGGCATGGTCTTTTCCATGCAAGCGCTGGGTCTTTTGGTCGGGCCGATGGTCGCGATGACGCTTTTGGCGGCGGGGATACCGTCCCATTTGGCCTGGCGGCTCATGCTCGGATTTGGCGCCGTTCCCGCGGGCGTCATCATTTATTTTCGCCGGCGGATGCCGGAATCTCCGCGCTATCGGGCCCAAATAATGGAGGAGTCCTCCGCCCCGCCCGCGCGTTTGACTTTGGGACAAGTCCTCTCCCATCCCCAGCTTTTGCGGGTCCTGATTGGGGTGGCCGGGACCTGGTTCCTCTTTGATTATGCCTACTATGGCAATTCCATCTCCCTGCCGTTGGTGTTGAAGGCGGTTGCGCCTCATGCGTCTCACTTGGCGGATATGGCATGGTCGTTGATTATTTTCGCGGTGTTTGCCTTACCGGGCTATGTCGTCGCGTTTTTGACCATTGATCGGATCGGACATCGTCGGTTGCAATGGATCGGCTTTTTGATCATGGCGGGCGCCTTTCTCGCTATCCGGTGGGTACCTGTGCTGACCGAGTGGATTCCCGGGTTTTTGGCGATTTTTGGGGTGAGCTACTTTTTTTCGGAATTTGGGCCTAACACGACGACGTTTGTCTTGACCGCCGAAGTCTTTCCGGTCCATATTCGCACCAGTGCCCATGGCATCGCCTCGGGATTGGCGAAATTCGGCGCTTTTATCGGCGTGTTCTTGTTCCCCATTTTGGAACATCGGTGGGGCGTGCGGGGCACTCTCATGATGACCGGCCTACTGTCCCTCGCGGGCCTCGGCTTAACCTTTCTTTTACCGGAACCGGCCGGTCGCTCGCTCGAAGAGGTCGGCGCCCTGACGCTTCAGGCGCCGGACCAGCCACCTACCCCGGATTCCCGCCGTTCGCTGATGCCCTAATCGCTCTCAAACGTGACGACATCGAGGGAAGCGGCTTGGTATTCGAGCGCATGGGCCCAGTGGTGCGTTCGGATCGGGGTCGAGAGGGCCCCGGATAAGACGGCAAGCGGTTTAAGGTCGCCTTCGGGTGCAAGACGTTTCATCCAATCGTCCGGCATGTGCCATAAGGCGTCCCAATCGGCGGCCAATAGTCGGGCGATGACCGCATCCAGAGCGTTCAACGTCTCGTCGTCCAGCTGATCCGGCGGGTGGCCCCAATAATCCAAGCGATGTAAAAGGGACCCGGTGGCCACTAAGGCGACTTGCCGAGAGCCGGTTGCGATTTCCAGCGCTTGACCGAAGGCGACATGTTCGGCGAGGTCCAAAAAGCGGGCGATGCCAAACGGGACGATGGGCCAGTGGGCTTCGGGGTCCAGATTCATCAACGGGCCAAAGGCTCCATGGTCGAGTCCCCAGCGTGTTGTCGACGCTATTCGGGACCTGGTCGACGGGCTGGTTAAAATTTGCTCGACTAATGCCGCGTCTTCGGTGGGATGATAAGCGATATCATAATAGGCATCGGGAAAGCCGTCGTAGTCGTAAATCAGGGGAACGGGAGAAGCTTTGGCCATCGGGATTTGATGCCAGCCCTGAAAATGGGGCGAAACGGTGATCAGGGCGTCAATGCCGCGTTGCCGCCAGGCTTGACCGACTTGTTGCAAGGCGGTATGAATCGCCGTGTGGGGTAAAAATCCGGGCGCTTTTTCGGCCAGCGGGATAATCGTGGGCGTGTTCGGAACATAGGCGGCGGCAACAATCATCATGGACCCCTCATTTCCAAAATTTGCTTCAGCATACCATATCGCCGCCGTGGGCAAGATGGCAAATTCGGTGTGACTTACCGTTGCGTCGAGGGGATGAATTTGATATTCTTTCGATGGCGCACTTTGACGCCACAACACAGGTTTGATATGATGATGTCCTCAAAGCGAGGGCAAGGAGAGGTATGCGCCCGTAGCTCAGGGGATAGAGCAGAGGTTTCCTAAACCTTGTGTCGGTGGTTCGAGTCCTCCCGGGCGCACCAAACGTTTTTTGGTGACATATGACGCGTGGATGCGCCTAGCTCTTGAGGAGGCGCAACGAGCGGCAGACACCGGAGAGGTACCGGTGGGGGCCGTATTAATTGATGACGCGGGCCAGGTGGTGGCACGCAATCATAATCAACGGGAAACGCAGCAGGATCCGACCGCGCACGCGGAAATGCTCGTGTTGCGGGAGGGGGCTCAACGCCGCGGCAGTTGGCGGTTAACCGGGTATACGTTGGTCGTGACTCTGGAGCCGTGTGCCATGTGCGCAGGAGCCATTGTGCTGGCCCGCATCGACCGATTGGTCTTTGGGGCCTGGGACCCTAAGGCGGGAGCGGTTGAAAGTCTTTATCATCTGGTGACCGATCCCCGGTTAAATCATCGGGTGGAGGTTGTGCCGGGGGTTCTGGCGGAAACCGGCGGAATGCTCTTGAAGGAGTTCTTTCGGGCGCGACGTCACAAGTGAATAATGAATGCGGAGAGGTGTCTGAGCTGGTCGAAGGAGCCCGACTCGAAATCGGGTAGGCGGCTTATCCCCGTCTCGTGGGTTCGAATCCCACCCTCTCCGCCATGGATCTCATATGGAGGGGTGGCCGAGTGGTTTAAGGCGCACGCCTGGAAAGCGTGTTGGCGGGCCCAAACCTGCCTCGAGGGTTCGAATCCCTCCTCCTCCGCCATTTGGATTAAGCCATGGAGTTGCATCGATTGGGTCCCGCGCGGACGGCCCCTGTGAACCCCGTCAGGCCCGGAAGGGAGCAGCGGTAAGCAGATCGGCTGTGGTGCCGTGGGAGTGCCTGATCGGTGCAGCCCTATGGCTTAATTTTTTTTCTCGCGCACGGTACAATAGAAGGGCAACTGGAGGGACGGAACCGATGGCGCATCAAGCCTTATACCGCGTATACCGGCCCCGGACCTTTTCGGAAGTGGCCGGGCAGCGCCGGACCGTGGCCACGCTTCGGGAAGCGGTACGCCAGGGGCGGGTTGCCCATGCGTATTTGTTTGCCGGTCCCCGGGGGACCGGAAAGACCAGTATTGCCCGGATTTTGGCCAAAACGTTAAACTGTGCCGCTCCCACCGAAGCCGGCGATCCGTGCTTGACCTGTACCTCGTGTCAAGCGGTGGAACAAGGCAACCATCTTGATGTGATTGAAATCGATGCCGCGTCCAACCGCGGGATTGACGAAATCCGGGAGATTAAAGAACGGATTTATCACCAAACCGCCATGAGTCGGTATAAGGTGTACATCGTCGACGAAGTGCATATGTTGACACCGGAGGCCTTCAATGCGCTACTGAAAACCTTGGAAGAACCGCCAAGCCATGTGGTGTTTATCTTGGCCACGACCGAGCCGCAGAAACTGCCCGTCACGGTGTTGTCGCGTTGTCAACGATATGAGTTTCAACGATTAAGCTTGGAGGATATCGTGGATCGGCTGACCCGGGTCGTCCACGAGGAATCGGTTGCCTTTGAGCCGGAAGCGTTACAAATGATTGCCGACCATGCCGACGGCGCCCTCCGCGATGCGTTAAGCATGCTCGATCAGGTGATTGCGATGCATGGGGCGGTGCGCTTGGCGGATAGCATTGAGGTGTTGGGGGCGCTACACCCGGAGCGTTTGGCCACCCTCATCGGGGCATTGGGGCAAAGCGTGGACAGCGTGGTTCGAGCCCTGGCCGAATTGGTCGACGCCGGCGCCGATTATACGCGGATTTTGCGCGATACGGCTCGTCATCTGCGAGACGTCATGGTGTACCGGCTAGCAGGAGGTGCCGTATTTGCCCCCTACCGTCGGGAGTGGTTGGAAAGGGTCGATCGCGAGCTTCCTGCCGCCATACCGGAAGCGGCCTGGATTCAGGCCGCCGATGTGTTGGCGGAAGCCGAATCCCGTATCAAAGGGGGATTCCCCCCGGATTTGGCCACGGAGCTGGGGTTGTTTAAAGCGCAACAGCTATTGGCGGGAGACGCGACACGTGGACGGGAGCGCCCTCGACCCGAGGCTTTGGAACCGGCTTTCGTGCCGTCTTTCGCGGCCGCGCCGCCTTCAACCCCGCCGCCTCCGGCTACAGCGACTGTTCCGACACTCGAGCGGGCCAAAGGGTCCGGGCGCAGTCAAGAAGTGCTGGAATTGGTGCGCCGGGAGCGTCCGTCGACGTATGCGCTTTTGCAATCCGCCCAATTTGTCGACCTCGGCAATAATCAATGGGCCATCCAATTTGAATTTCCGGCCCATCTCAATTTGATGGAACAAACCACCAATCGGGACGTTTTTACCCGCGCGTTTAAGGCGGTGTTTGGGCCGGCGGCGGGGTTTCGCTTGGAAATCCGTCCGTCGGGCGACCAGGCGACCGGCCCGTCTCCCTTGGTGGAGGAAATCCGTCAATGGTTTGGTGAGGATGTACGGCTGGTGGGGTTTGACGAGGACGCTCGGGAAGATATGAATGGAGGGGATCCGCGATGAGTTTCAACCAGAACAATATGCAGAAAATGATGAAGCAGATGCAAAAGATGCAACAAGACGTCGCACGCGTACAAGAGGAACTGAAAACCGCGCAGGTTGAGGCGGTAGCCGGCGGTGGCGTGGTGAAAGCGGTGTTTAACGGGCATGGTGAAATTCAATCCCTGACGATTTTGCCCGAGGCGGTCGATCCCGAGGATGTCGAGATGCTACAAGATTTGATATTAGCCGCCGTGCGGCAAGGACAGGCGGATGCCCAGAAGCTGGCGGAAGAACGGTTGGGAGCTGTCACTCAAAATTTGCGTGTGCCCGGGATGCCAGGGTTATTCTAAATGTTATATCCGGAACCCATTCAAGACTTGGTGCAAGAATTGGCCAAACTACCCGGCATAGGGCCTAAAACGGCTCAACGATTGGCTTTTTTTCTATTAAACATGCCCAAAGGCGAAGCCGAGCAATTAGCCCAGGCGATTATCCAGGCGCGTCAGCGCATCCGCTATTGCTCGGAATGCTTCAATTTTACCGATGCCGATCCGTGTTTTATTTGTAAAAACCCTGCGCGGGACGCCGGCTGGATTATGGTGGTCGAGCACCCGAAAGATGTGGTCGCGATGGAAAAAACCCGCGAATTTAAAGGGCGCTATCATGTCTTGCACGGGGCGATTTCCCCCATGGAAGGGATCGGCCCGGACGAGTTGAAGATTCGCGAGCTGGTCACGCGGTTGGAGCGGGTGAACCCTAAAGAAATCGTCTTGGCGACCAGTTCCAGTTTGGAAGGGGAAGCCACGGCGCTGTATTTGGCCCGCTTATTAAAGCCGATGGGCTTTAAAGTCACGCGTATTGCGCGCGGCTTGCCCATGGGCGGCGATTTGGATTATACGGATGAAATGACCTTAACCAAAGCCCTGGAAGGCCGCCAAGACATCTAGGAACCAGGAACCTCTCGATCGACTATGGAATAAATTACCGTAGACGGTGAGGGGGGATTTGCATGAAAGGGTTAAAACTGAAGCCCCGATGGGAACAGCAAATTTTTTTTGACCCACCCGGGTGGGATCCGGAAAGTTGGCACACGCTGAGTCAACAATGGCCCCTGGTCGGACTACGACCGCTCCCAACGGCTCGTCGGGAACGACGTTGGCATGATCCGTGCACATGGCGTCGGGGGGCTACCTAATGCGGTCGGGCCGACGTCCCGCTAGCTGACGGCGAGGTGGACCATGAGTAAAATGAGGGCAAATTGCAACACGGCCTGAATGGTTACCAAGACGCGGTAGAGTTTCACCAGACGCGTGATGGTGTCTAGCGGGGGAACCGCTTGGCGCCCGGCCTGAAACACGCGGTAGTTGATGGGCAAAATGCCGCCTAACCCTTCCACGGTGAGAATCACCGTGATGGCACCAATCGCCCAAATGGCCGGAGCCGGTGCCTGATGGGGTGGGAAGTGCCCTAGCCAGTGACCCAGGGTCCATCCGCTAAACCCGACGGTAATGGCCAGAATGGGCATTAAAAAGAGCATGCGGGGCATTAATTGACTTACGACCTCCTGCCGTGCGGCGGGGTGAACCCGTTGCAACACGGGACCGAGAACCAATCCCATAAAGATATCGATAGCGGTCCACAAGAGGGCTCCCATGACATGTACCCAATCTAACCAAAAGAGGCTATGAAGCATGACCGCCGCGGCGAACCCGACCGGAAAGATCAGCACCCACGCGACGGAAGCAAATGCGCGACCTAACCCGAGCGAGGCCCTGAATGATGGAGCCGCAGCCGGT
Organism: Sulfobacillus acidophilus DSM 10332; assembly: GCA_000237975.1. Classification (GTDB taxonomy): domain Bacteria; phylum Bacillota; class Sulfobacillia; order Sulfobacillales; family Sulfobacillaceae; genus Sulfobacillus_A; species Sulfobacillus_A acidophilus. The sequence goes on from CP003179.1 coordinate 147,780, forward strand.
TTCATGGGGCATCACCTCGGCAACAACATTCGGGAACGGCGTCAGGAAATCCTTCCCAGGGTCGGGAAAAATCGTTCGACAACGCTCGTGTTTCTTGACCCTCATAAGGGGCTTGGGTACACTGACGCTCAGAGATATGGAGGAGGAGATGTGCGTGGTCCGGGTGCGCTATGCCCCAAGTCCCACGGGAACGTTACATATTGGCGGCGCTCGCACGGCGCTGTTTAACTTTTTATTTGCACGGCATCACGGCGGCCGGCTCATTTTACGGGTGGAGGATACCGACCAGTCCCGGCAGGTTCCCGATTCGGAAGCCCAGATGATGCGGGGGCTTCAAAGCTTGGGTATCGAGTGGGATGAAGGGCCCGATCGAGGGGGCGATTTTGGGCCGTACCGTCAATCGGAAAGGTTAGCGCGCCATCAGGAGCTGGCCAATCGACTATTGGCGGAGGACAAGGCCTACCGCTGCTATTGCACGCCGGAAGAACTGGAAGCCGAGCGCAAAGCGCGGCAAAAAGAGGGGCTTCCCCCTCGGTATAGCGGTCGTTGCCGCTTTTTGACCCCGGACGAAATCCGTCAGCGGGAGGGACAACCCTATGTCGTGCGGTTGAAAGTCCCGGACACGGGGGAGACCGTGGTGGAAGACCTCATTCGAGGGACGGTCCGCTTCGATAATCGGGTGCTCGACGATTTTATCATCATGAAACGGGATTATACGCCCGTATATAATTTTGCGGTGGTTGCCGATGACCACGATATGGCGATGACGCACGTGATTCGGGGCGAGGAACATCTCTCCAATACCCCGAAGCAACTGTTGGTCTATCAGGCCCTCGGCTTTCAACCGCCCCAATTTGCGCATTTACCCATGATTTTGGCGCCCGATCGCTCCAAGTTGTCCAAACGCCACGGGGCAACGTCGGTCGAAGAATACCGGGATCAAGGCATATTACCGGAAGCTTTGGCCAACTATTTGCTGTTGCTGGGATGGTCGGATCCCAACGGACGGGAATTTTTGACGCTGAAAGAGGCGGCCCGGTTGTTTACCCTCGACCGGGTGCAACATACCGCCGCGATCTATGACCAAAAGAAACTGGAGTGGATGAACCATCAATATTTGATGCAGCTGCCGCTCGAACGCGTGGTGGAGGCGGTGCGTCCGTTTATTACCTATGCGCTGGACAACGGTCCGCCGCTTTCGGATGCCGTCGCCTTGTCCCGCGAACGGTCGGCGACGTTGGTGCAATTGGCCGAGTCGATGCGGTTTTTGTATGAAGCGCCGCGGACGTTTGAAGCGAAAGCGGTGGCTAAGCAATTTACGGCCGGCGTGGACGAACTCCTAGAGGCGATTCGGGATCGGCTCTTGACCGTTACCCCTTGGGATCACGATCACCTGATGAACGCCTATGACCAACTGGCGGAAGCCCGCCAAGTCAAACGGGCCGTCTTAATCCATCCTACCCGGCTCGCCGTCACCGGACGGAGTGTGGGGCCCGGGTTATTTGAACTATTGACGCTATTAGGCCGGGACGAGACGGTCAAACGACTCCAATTTGCCGCGGACGCTCTGCGGACGGGCACGTTGGCGACCGACTAAACCGTTTTGCTGTTCCACACGCGTTGAAGGCGGCGGGCCCAAGCCGAGAGTCGCGGTTGCCGGTTGACGAGAAACCGGGCCGCGGCTTTTTGGTCCGTGCCGGAAAAACCCCATCCACGCGGCACGGACGCCATGAGGCTCAGTAAATCGTCCTCGGTCACGGCCCCAAGAATCGTTAGCGCTTCGTCAAACCGAAACGGATAGGGGACGCTGCGGGCGAGCGCGGTCAAGGGACCGATGGAGGGGATGGTGTCGCGCTGACGGGTGAGAATCGCCGGCGTCCAATCCGGTCCGCCCGGAAAGATAAATCCATGGTCGGCCATTAAAAAGCGGGGGACAGGATCCGGCGTCCACAAGAGATGGGAAAATTTGACGTCGTTATTGTAAACCCAGAGTTCGTAGAGGGCTAAAAGGGGCAAATCCGACCAGTTGGTCAGCCGAGTAAGCGGTGTGTCGGCCGAAAATTTGCGGGCGTTGGCTAAAAACCGCGTTCCGAATTGCCAGCCCGGATACCAGCGGAGACGGGTCAAAATCGGGATGTCGACCAGATGGCTCCGGTCGAGCGCCACCAAGACCACTTCGGGGACCGGGACGCCAAGCGCGGATGCCAATAAGGTCCCCACCCAGTCATTAATTAAGCTCCTGGTGGATTGCGGATTATGCTGCAATTTGACGTGCACGATCCGGCCATCCACCGTTTCCAGCAAAATCGGACGGGAGCCGCCGTGCCCGCCCCAGCCCAGATATCGACGGGGGGTGACCACAGGGACCCGATTCCACACGTAATCCACAAAATCCCTCCTGGGGACAAAAACACGACCGAAGACAACGCGGAGCAGCATGTCGGAAGGGGCATTCGCATATCATGCCATAGCCCCCGGATCGGGAACTGATTCGCTAAGGAGGTACAGGTGGTGAGCCCTTCCGAACATTGGACGTCTGAGGGTCTCGAACGGGCCGGGGAGTCTCCCCGAGCACCGCTCAAAGGTCGATTAGACCGGGAATTTTTGCACCAACGGGAATCGGACACCCGGGTGGTGCCGGAACCGTCGACCCCCGTCACGCCGCAGGCGGAAGTGCGCCCGCCGGTAGAACCTCCCGAAGTCAAAGATTCGGCGATCCCGTCTCCCGAAACACCGACGGCCGGCACGCCGGTACGGGGAGAACCGGTTCGCGCGCCTTTGGTGGAAGACCTTTTGCGAGTAGCCCGGATGTTGACGTCGCTGGCTTTGACCCTGGAATCTCTCGATGGGTTGATGCATCGGCTCCGGACCGACGAAGCCGGCGGTACCACATCCTTAACCGAACTGTTGTCGCGGTTGTCGCAAACCGGCGAGACCCAGCGGCCACGGGGCGATATTCAAGATTTATTGCGTCAATATTTGCAACGCTAAACCGTGCCGGGGCGGGAGAGACGGCGGTTCCCACCCCGGGGATTTCATCCATTTACCACCCGGAACCGGAACGCAGTAGGAACGGCAAAATTTCCAGGATATAGGGTACGCGCTCAATGGCTCCCACATTGTCCAAGGGGATGGATAGGCGTTCCCGAAACCCAAGGGAAATGCCTCCCGCCGACGCGTCACGGAGCAAGATAAAGTCGCTGCCCACAGCTTCTAACTTACCGACAATCACGATAGCATTGTCGACCGCATTGACAACACTCACCCGGACGATTTCGCCGACCAAACCCGCCGCATAGGCCGCGAAACTGGTCGGGATGGATGTCGGGTCGTCGCCGCCCGAACGGCTCTCTGATGAGCTGCTGGAGCTTGAACTGCCGAATCCGCCTTCCAGCAACAGGAGCAATGGCAGTAAATCTTGATGGTGGTCCCCACCTAACAGCAATAACGGCAACAAGTCATGAAGTGATGAGCTATTGCTCACGGTAATTTCCCTCCTCATAGGTTTGCTTTACGGTATGCCGACGGCACTCAAAGGGTTCCTTGATCGCTAGTCAGTGACAGATTTGGTAATAGTTGCATACCTTACCATGAACCCCGCATCTTTCGGCAGGGCTCAAACCGCTCAAGGATGAAATCGAGGAGGGTACGCCCATGGGTTATCATCATCACTCGCACCATCGTCACCATCGTCGGATTTCCCGTTTGTTGTTGCTGCTGTTATTGTTGGGGCGATTTGAACGCACGTCTTCCAGCTCGAGTTCCCATCGTCATCACCGCCATTGGGACGGTGGAGGGAACCACGGCGTGCCGGCCGTTCGGTCGTAACCGGAGAGCCTGGTCTCCCAAGAGATCAGGCTTTTTCCTGGTCATTCGTCAAATCAGGCCAAAAAGGCTAAAATGGGTCCACACCTATCGAAGGAGGACCGATGGAACCATGGCGGAAGGGGAAGTCCGGTTAAAACCGGGGCCGCATCGGGTGCTGGAAGGCTCACCCTGGGTATACCGGACAGAAATTGAACCGACGGAGGCGCGTCCCGGGGCGGTCGTGCGTCTCCTGTCGGCGCGTGGGCGCCTCTTGGGCGAAGGGTTTTATAATCCGCAATCGATGATTGCCGTGCGGATTATGACGTTTTCGGATGCCGAATCGGTTACGCCGGCGTTAGTGTCCCGCCGAATCCGGGAGGCCTGGGCGCTGCGGGAGGAATTGGTCGGCGATCGGGACGCTTACCGGTTAGTGCATGCGGAAGCCGACGGCTTACCGGGTTTGGTCATCGATCGATATGGGCCGGTGTTTGTCGTCGAAGTGACCTCGCTCGGGATGAATGCGTTTCTCCCGACGATTGTGGAAACCCTCGTCGAACGCGGCCAACCGCTTGCGATTTATGAACGGGGAGACTTACCCGTTCGCGATCGGGAAGGATTGCCGCGCGTCAATCGTATCTTATATGGTAGTGTGCCGGCCACCGTCGAGATTCATGAGCATGGGGTCATCATGCAGGTGAATTTGTTAGCTGGACAAAAGACCGGCCATTTTCTCGATCAATATGCCAACCGGGGTCGCGTCGGCGAATTGGCCGCAGGCCGACGGGTGTTTGACGCGTTTTGCCATACGGGGGGATTCGGGTTGGTGGCCGCTCGGCATGGCGCGCAAGAAGTGACAGCGATTGATATCGATCCGGAGGCCATCTTGCAAGCCGAACAAAATGCCCGGATCAACCGGTTGGATGACCGGATGCGTTTCGTAACGGCCAATGCGTTTGATTGGCTTCGACAAGCCAGTGATCAAGGCCCTCAATTTGATTTGGGGATTTTGGATCCGCCGGCGTTTACCAAATCCAAAGATCGGGTTCCCGAAGCTTTACGAGGGTACAAAGAGATCAATCTACGGGGCATGAAGCTGATTCGTCCCGGCGGCTTTTTGGTGACCTCGAGCTGTTCCTATCATGTGTCGGAAACCGAATTCATTCGTGTCGTGCAACAAGCCGGCCATGACGCCAAAAGGCGGGTGCGGATTTTGGAAATTCGTGGTCAAGGGGTGGACCATCCGGTGCTGCCGGCGTTATGGGAATCCCGTTATTTAAAGTGCCTGGTTCTGCGGATTGACTAAACAAAACCCTTCGAGCGATTCGAAGGGTTTTGGCTGCGATTAGTGGCTGCACGCGTTAGGGGCACCCGCCTGATCTTTGGTGCGGAACGAATGGCCACACCCGCAAGAGCTCACGGCATTCGGATTTTCGATGGAAAACCCGCCGCCCATTAACGAGTTGACATAATCGACTTCGATGCCGTCCAAAAGCGGGGCACTATCGGGGTCAATAACCACCTTAATCGGGCCGAACTGGAAGGTGTTGTCGGTCGGCTGAGGTTCATCCAAGGCCATCCCGTAGCTAAACCCGCTACAACCGCCCCGGGATACGTAAATCCGCAGTGCCAGATCTTCGCGATTTTTCATGGTCATAAATTCGCGAACTTTTTCGACGGCCGCATCCGTTAACGTAATCAAATCGAACCCCTCCTTGTAATTCGGAATTATAACATAGGCCTAGTCATCCGAAAAGGCATCGGCCGGAATTTTGACTTCATGTTCTAAATCTTGAAACACCTTGAGAAGGGCCGAGAGACCCTCAATCAGTTTGTCCCGATGTTCGGCGGATAATCGTTCGGCAAAGCGGGTAAATTGCTGTTCCCGACGGCGAAAAACCAAATCGGCCAACTGGCGTCCATAGGTGGACAAGCGCACCCGCACGACACGCCGATCGGTTTCGTCACGCTCTCGTCGGACCAGATTCATTTTAAGCAGCCGATCGACCAATCGCGTGGCGGCACTTTCGGTTAACCCGAGTTGATCCGCCAGTTCGCCCATGGGGAGATTTTTCGGTTCATAGAGGACAACCAAGGCGTTCATTTGGGCGGGCGTGACCTCCAACCCAATGAGTTCACGGGCGGCTTCGGCTTCTAAATAGCGCATGATACGCGGAAAAAGACGTTGAATTTGTTCCACAAACCATTGAATTTCGGTGTCCGCCATGGGTGTCCCTCCTTATGATATTCCTTCTATCATACCACAAATGGTTGACAAGGGCATTATTGTCCCATCGAAGTAAAAAACTTGTCGTTGACAAATATTGATGATGGTCTCTATACTGCAAACAACGACCAAACTCATGGGGGCGTATCAGAATGTTTATTAAAAAAGTGGCGGTGGTGGGCGCCGGGACGATGGGGGCAGATATTGCCTACGTGGTCGCGCAAGCCGGGATTCCGGTGGTGTTGAAAGACGTGACCGAGGAATTATTGCAAAAAGCGTCCACGCATATTCAAGAGCTTTTCTCCTCACGCGTCGCGCGAGGCCGGATGTCACCGGAAGATGCGGCCGACCGGCAGGGGCTGATTCACTATACGACGGATCTGGCCCCGCTTAAGGACGTCTCGTTGGTCATTGAGGCGGTCACGGAAAAATTGTCGGTCAAGCAGGCGGTGTTGCAAGAGATCGCCGCGGTCGTTTCCCCGCTGACGGTGCTCGCTTCCAATACCTCGGCGCTCAGCATTACCGCGTTATCGGAGGCGGTGTCCCGTCCCGAACGGGTGGCGGGTTTTCATTTCTTTTATCCCGCCCACATGATGAAACTGGTAGAGGTCATCCGGGGCGAGACCACCGACGAGGAGACGGTATCGACCCTCGTTCGTTTTGCTGAGGAAATTCGAAAAATTCCGGTCGTGGTCAAAGAGTGTCCCGGGTTTGTCGTCAACCGGGTGCTGATGGCCGGCATGGCGGAAGTCCTGCGGTTTCAATCGGAGACCGGCGTCCCGTACGGAGAGATTGATCAGGCCATCACGGCTCATAAATTGGCGCCGATGGGGCCTTTCGTGTTAGCCGACGCCTTAGGGCTGGATGTGGCGCTGGCGGTGTCCAAAACCTTAACGGCGGCCTACGGTGACCGCTTTCGGCCGGGCCCGCAACTAGAGACGTTGGTCTCTCAGGGCCACTTAGGGGTTAAGACGGGACAGGGTTTTTATTCCTATCGGTAAAGTTGGAGGGGCGGAGATGGAGAAAACATTGGAAGATCAATTAATCGAGCGATTTACGTTGGCCACGTTTTTGGAAAGTGTCCGCTTATTCGAAGAGGGCATTGCCGGCCCCGAAGATATTGATATCGCCATGCGGGCCGGAGCCGGACTCCCCCTCGGCCCGTTTGCGTGGGCCGACCGGGAAGGCCTGGACGTAATTTTAAACCGCCTGGAAAAATGGGCCCAAAGCTTACCGGGGTTTGAACCGCCGGTCTCCTTGAGACAGCGGGTCGCTCGTGGCGATCTAGGGGTCAAGACGGGACGCGGGTACCTCCGTTACGGGAAGGAGGCGGTAGAATGAGCGTGTTAACGGTTGAGAGGAGAGACCAGGTCGCGATTTGGCGAATGAGCCATCCGCCGGTGAATGCCATTAACGGGGAGCTTTTGCAAGCGTTGGCGGACGAGATAGAAAAAGTGCGTCTGGACGAGGCGGTGCGGGCCGTCGTGATTACGGGGAACGGTCCGACCTTTGCGGCCGGCGCCGACGTGATGGGGTTTTTACAGATGGGCGGCAGCTTGGCGGACTTCCAGCAGGCGGGGGCCCGGTTGTTTCGCCAGATTGAAATGCATCCGAAGCCCTTTGTTGCGGCGGTGAATGGGGTCGCTTACGGAGGCGGCAACGAGTTGGCCATGGCCTGTGACATTCGGGTGGCCAGCAAAAACGCCCGGTTTGGTCAACCCGAAGTGAATTTGGGGATTATTCCCGCTTGGGGAGGAACCTGGCGACTGCCGGACCTGGTGGGCCGTTCGGTTGCGACCCGCCTTTTGTTAACCGGAGACCCCATTTCAGCAGAAGAAGCCTGGCGTATCGGCTTGGTCGATCGGGTGGTCGATGCCGATGTGTTGCTCGATTATGCGATAAATATCGCCGACCGCTTAGCGAGTTTGGCACCTCGGGCTTTGGCGGAGCTGAAGCAGCTGCTGGCCCGGCGCGGTCCCGAAAGCCCGAAAGCCGAAGCCGAAGCGGCCGCACGTTTGATGACGACGGCCGATGCCGTGGAAGGCGTTATGGCTTTTCAACAAAAGCGTCGCCCCCGATTTCAAGGCCGATAGAATCGGGAATAGGCTCCCAACAGCCCTACAAGGGCTAGCGCGCCGAGTCCGAAGGTCATGATGAGGGCGAGACGGTGAACATGGTAGAGGGCGATCGCGACCAAAAACAACGTAATCGACCAGGCACCGAGCCAGGGGTGAGCCGAACGGGTCAAGGTCACGAGAATCGCCGTCATCAGGCTAAAACCGATCCACCAAAGCCACCCGGACGATAACGTCAAAAGTCCTAGCGTGGTCGCTACGGCCAACAGACGGACTAACCCGTCCGGGGCGACACGGTATGCGGGTTGGGAACGGGATTGGCGAGATACCATTCATGGACGCTCCTTTGAGGGGATTCTGACCTTTAACGAAAGAGACACCCGGACCCTCCGGGTGTCTCTTGCCTTGAGACCATTGGATTCACGATTAAAGTTGCACGGCACCGTCATAGGTTTGACTCCAGTAAGGGGCCGAGAGGCTTTGAATGATAACGCCTTGGGATGGGGTGGCGGCAGAAATAAATTCGCCGTTACCCAAGTAAATTCCGACATGATTGGCAAAAATGCCGTCGGTTGAAAAAAAGACCAGATCTCCGGGTTGGAGCTGATCGTAGCTGACATGGGTCCCGACGTTCCATTGGGCGTAGGATGTGCGGGGAAGAGAAATGCCGACTTGGCCGTATACCCATTGAGTAAAGCCGGAACAATCGAATCCGGTCGCCGGGCTATTCCCGCCGAAACGGTAACTATAACCCAGGTACTTCATGGCCAACCCCACCGCAGCCGTACCGTTCGCCGAGACGGCTCCACGATTGACGCCGGCTTGGACGCCTCCGGCCAACACTTGAGATAGGGCATTCCAGGTCAAGGTTCCCACCAGTCCATAGGAGGGAAGACCGTGCGCTTCTTGAAAGGCGACTACCGCCGCTTTGGTTTCCGGTCCGAAAATGCCGTCTACGCCACCGGTCGAATACCCGGCTTGGGTCAGCTCGGATTGGAGTTTGGCGACGAGAGCCCCGGTTGCGCCTTCTTGGAGGTAACCGGAGAGGGACTCCGGCGGCGCCGCTTCGACCGGAGTCGAAACCGCCGCATTGCCGCTGGCCAGACTTTCCAGTAATCCCATGGTAGCCGGCCCGGCAATTCCGTCGACGGCTAACCCGTGCGCGGCTTGAAAATTCCGGACCGCCGCATAGGTGAGAGGCCCGAAGTTGCCGTCGGTGGCCAAGCCATAGCCTTGGGTGTCGAGCAACTGTTGCAAATGAACAACGGCCGAACCCGTGCTGCCCAATTGCAATAAAGGAGCGCTATCTTGAAAAGTCGGCGAAGCGCTATTGGTGGTAGTGGCCGGGGCATTCACGGCCGCGCTCAATCGGGCCCAGGTCAAAGGTCCGATAATGGCATCTTGGGCGAGTCCGTGTTGGCCCTGGAATGTGAGAATCGCTTGATGCAGTTCGGGCCCGAAGATTCCGTCAATGGCACCGTGATAATACCCCAAAATCTGCAGATCTTTTTCGGCTAAGGACACGGCCGGACCCCGATCACCCATTTGGATCACGGGTTCGGTTAATACCTGTGCCTGGACGACTTGAGACATTGCAGGAACAGCAATCACTGCAAGTCCTGCCGCCGCCGTCGGCAACACACGACGTCGATTATTCAACGATATTTCGTCCTTCCTTCTGCGATCTGCCTCCGAGGTTAGTTAACGGTTTCCCGTGGTTCGGGGGAGAAGGAGCCCCCTACTGGTTTGGCCAGATTCACCTACCCGCCCGCTGGGCGGGATCCCCCGTACCCTGAATGTCAGGGATTCGGCACAACTATCATATGCTTCAGTGTATCGAGGGGTGCCGTTTGGTGTCAAGGAAATAAGCGGTTTTCTGGTGAAAACTTGCGAATGGTGGATAAAACTGGGTGAACTTGGCCAAGATAAAATCGCTACGACTTGCTGGGATTTCGTCCGATCAGTGGTATAATACTACGGAAACTTTGCGGAGGATGGGATTCAGCCTATGAGGGCGACGGACGCGGCGTACCAGGTATTGCGAAATCAGGGCCAGCCGATGGATATCCAAGACCTGTTAGACGAGACACTGGCGACACTCGGCCTCGACCGCGAACCGCGGCAAGTGGCGAGGATATATACCGACATCAATATGGACGTGAGATTTCAGTACCGCGGCAGCAATCAGTGGGGTTTGAAGGAATGGCAACCCAAATCGCCCGGACGGTCCGTATCCTTGGGGCGAGACCGCGGAGGCTACGATGACGAGGACGGCGAGGAATTAGAGGAGGACGACGGCTAACCGCCGTACGGACTCCTTCTCCATTTTTGCTTCGATGAATCACAAGGTACAGGAGGGCCGACGAAGGTGGCCAAGTATGTTTTTGTTACCGGTGGCGTGGTGTCTTCATTGGGGAAGGGAATCACCGCCGCCTCGTTAGGACGTATTTTAAAAAGTCGCGGGGTGCGGGTGGCGGCACTGAAACTCGATCCCTATATCAACGTGGACCCGGGCACTATGTCGCCATTACAACACGGCGAGGTTTTCGTGACGCAAGACGGCGCGGAAACGGATTTAGATCTCGGTCACTATGAACGGTTCATGGATATTAATTTGGGTCAAGCCAATAATGTCACCACCGGGCGGATCTATTGGTCGACAATTACCAAGGAGCGGCGGGGAGACTTTTTAGGCGGTACCGTCCAAGTGATTCCGCATATTACCAATGCGATCAAAGAACGGATCCACCGGGTTGCCGAGGCCAGTGGCGCGGACGTTATTATTGTGGAAATCGGGGGCACCGTGGGGGACATTGAAAGCTTGCCGTTTCTTGAGGCGATTCGGCAGATGCGTTCGGATGTCGGTCGTGAATCCGTTCTCTATGTGCATGTCACTCTGGTGCCATTTCTGAGTGCGGCGGGGGAAGCCAAAACCAAGCCGACCCAACATTCGGTCAAAGAGTTGCGGTCGATTGGTATTCAGCCGGATGTCATCGTGTGTCGGGCGGAACGTGCCTTGTCGCGTGAGATGCGGGATAAGATTGCTCTCATGTGTGACGTCGACCGGCGTGCCGTGATTCAAAATGTCGACGCCGACTCGATTTATCGCCTGCCTTTAATGTTGGCCGAAGAAGGGTTGGACGACATCGTCGTTGAACGCCTGGGGTTAACCGCCGGCCCGGCCGATTTGTCCGAATGGGCGGAGATGGTCGAACGGGCCAGTGACGTTCAAGACGTGGTGGAAATCGCCATTGTCGGGAAATATGTTCATTTGCACGACGCCTATTTAAGTGTTGTGGAAGCATTGACCCATGGTGGGATTGCCAACCGGGTACGGATTGAGATTCGCTGGGTTGATTCGGAATGGTTGGAACAAGACGGGGCAGCTCAGCATTTGGCCGGTGTGGACGGGATTTTGGTCCCGGGAGGATTCGGGTATCGAGGCGTCGAAGGTAAAATCGCGGCGATTCAATATGCCCGGGAAGCGCAGATCCCGTTTTTCGGGATTTGCATGGGAATGCAAGCGGCCGTAATCGAGATCGCTCGGCATAAATTGGGACTGACGGATGCAAACTCGACGGAATTCCAAGCGGATACGCCCCATCCGGTCATTGACATCATGCCCGAACAAAAAGAGGTGGAGGATCTCGGAGGAACCATGCGGCTTGGGAGTTATCCGTGCGTGTTGGCTCCGGACAGTAAAGCCCGAACCGTTTACGCGGATGCGTTAGTGTTTGAGCGCCATCGGCATCGCTTTGAAGTCAACAACGCCTACCGCGACCAATTGGCGTCGGCGGGCCTAAAAGCATCCGGGCTCTCCCCGGATCAGCGGCTGGTGGAGATCATGGAACTGGACGATCATCCCTGGTTTATCGGCACGCAATTTCATCCTGAATTCCAATCCCGGCCCAATCGGCCCCATCCGTTATTTCAGGCATTTGTTGCCGCAAGTCGGGACTATCAAAAAAGCCGGGCGGGCGCCCTCATCATTGGGGAGAAAAACTGAGACACAGAGCGCCCGGGTGTAAGGACTCCGGTTGGGATTCTCGATAGGCCTCATAGAGCGCATATTCCGTAGCATAACCGACCGATAGGGTGGACGCGTCCAAAGTTCCCGTTTCCTGGCCGGGGGCATGAAATGTTGTAGCCCCTGGCCCCACCTCGATGGTGGCTAACTGACATTCCTGCTCACGATTGTGACGGCATTGGCTAACTTGGCAGTAGATGGTGGCCACGCCTCAAGTCGCTCTCCTTTATTGGGTTATCGCTAGTGTCCCCGTCTGGCCGGGATGCATACCTAGAGCGTCTTTGACAAGAAAATTCGCCTGGGCATATACTGAGTCCAAGAGAGGAGGCTTCCCATGGGATTAATTGCGCGAGTCTCAACCATCTTTAAATCGAAGGTCAACTCGGTGCTCGACAAAGCGGAGGATCCCCGCGAGACCTTAGATTATTCGTATCAAAAACAGGTGGAGCAATTACAGAATATTCGCCGCGGTATTGCGGATGTGGTGACGTCGAAAAAACGGCTGGAGCTTCAAATGGCGCGGCTACAACAGCAGGTGGCGCAATTTGATGAGGATGCCCGGGACGCCGTCAAAGCCGGGCGGGATGATTTGGCGCAAGAAGCCCTGACGCGGAAACAAAGTTTCCAAGCGCAGTTGGCTCAATTGCAGACCCAAGTGGATGACCTCGCACGAGAAGAAGCCCGCTTAACCGATTTGCAGCAAAAGCTGCAAGTGAAGGTCGAATCGTTCCGGGTCCAAAAAGAAGTGATTAAAGCCCAATATTCGGCCGCCCAAGCGCAGGTGAAAATTGGCGAAGCGTTTACGGGACTCGGAGAAGACATGGCCGATGTCAATATGGCGCTCCAACGGGCGCAAGACAAAACGGAAGCCCTGCGTGCGCGAGCGGAAGCGGTCGACGCCTTGGCCGAGCATCCGGCTTTTCAAACCGAGGCGTTACCCAGTAGCGGCGATTCCATCCGGGACGAGCTGAATAAACTCAAAGCGTCCTCCAGTGTTTCGGATGAATTGGCCCGGCTGAAAGCGGAGTTAGGTCCCGCGGATTCCTCGGGAGACGCTTCATGATTGTTCGGATTTTATCGGAAGGCCAATACCGCGTCGATGCGAAGCAATTGGACCAGATTAAGGCGATTGACGGGGAGTTAATGCAAGCCGTGACCGATCACGATGAGCCGGCGTTTCACCGGCTCATGGAGGAACTCATGGCTATCGTCCGTCAAGGCGACGCCTTGGGACCGGACGACTTGGTGGAATCGGATTTGATTTTACCCCCGCATGATATGACGATCGAGGAAGCCAAAAAATTTTTTGCCGACCCTCTCGCCTAGCCGTTAAGGACCGAGCGGAGGATCCCATAGGGGATACCATCGCTCGGGGTCTTTTTCGATGGGAAGTAATGTGGCCAACACCTCACGGATGCGAAATTCTCGGCTTTCGTCCCGCCGCTGACCCGGGCGAGGGACAAACGGGTAAAAAGTTCCTCGCCGGTAGTTGTAGATAAGATACCAATCGGGATCAAAAGCAAACATGGCCGCTAACAGACTATCCCCGTAACCGGCTTGTTTGACCAGTTCCGCACTCAAATGGAGACCGTTGATAGCATCCTCTAAAGCCGGTCCGGACATGATAATCCAACGGAACCCCAAATTATCGGTCAGCATTTTGGCGGTGATGGCCAAATCGCGCCCGCCTAAATTTAACACATCGTGGATATCGCGTTCGATCGTTTCATAGGCCGAGTTATCGACGGCGCGCAGAATAATGGCCGATTGCCCCAAGTAGTGGCTGGCGAGACGTGTTTCGATGTCGAGGGCGGCGGTGGACAGGGCAAAAAGTTGATCGGTTTTCCCGCTGGGAACCCGTGTGCGTCCAAATAGCGCGTCAAATAGGCCCATGAGGGTATCCTCCTAACGTCATGCGACGGGGGTCTACGGTTTTTTCTCCATTTGTTGTTGGAGACTTTCTAAGCGCCGGATACGATGCTCGATGGTGGGATGGGTCGCAAAGAGCTCCATGAGACTATCTTTGCGCATCGCCGGGAAAATAAAGAACGCATTGAAGGCCTCGGCTTGTCGCAAATCACGCGTGGGGGCCATCCGCATGCCGGATTGAATCTTCAATAAGGCGCTGGCCAGATAGCCCGGGTGTCCGGTCAAGATGGCAGAGCCTCGATCGGCCGCGTATTCCCGATACCGCGACAAGGTGCGGATTAACACATAACTCACCGCCCACACGATAATGGACGCAAGCCAGACCACCATGACGGCCGACACGCCGCCTCCTTGGCGGTCCCGGCGATCGTTTTCCATGCCAAAACCAAAAAAGAAAAACTGTTGGACAATGAACGAGGCCACCATGGCGAAAAAGCTGGCCAGGGTTATCACGGTAACGTCGCGGTTTTTAATGTGGGTTAACTCGTGTGCCAGGACTGCTTCCAGTTCGTTTTCGTCCAACCGGTCGACCAACCCTTGAGTGACGGCAACCACGGCGTTTTTCGGATTTTTCCCGATCGTGAAGGCGTTGGGCATCCGGGTGTTAATCCAAGCCAACTTCGGTGTCGGTAAATCGGCAATTTGTGCTAACCGTGTGATGATGCGGTGGAGTTCCGGCGCTTCTTGGGGTCGCAGAATCCGAGCTCCCGCGGACCAGAGAACAATTTGATCGGAAAGCGCATATTGCGACAAAGCGACTAAGGCCATAATAAAAATCAACAGACCCCAGGGCACGTGAACGGCCCACAGGACGGCCACGAATCCCGCGTATAGCGCCGCCAGCAGAAGCATGGTGATCATCATGCGAACCGATAATCCGAGATCGCGTCCATACCACGGACGAGCCGATTTAGCCATAGCGACAATGTCCCTCCTTATTTATAGTCTACGTTTTAGTGGCGCTTCACTCAAGACTCTCCTTGATCGCGGAAAATCTTAACGGCTCTACACTCTTGATTCGGGTCCAGGTTCTTTATATAATAGTTTCCGTGCTCGTTTGGGGGATGATGTAGCGGTAGCATAGGTGACTCTGGATCACCTCGCCCAGGTTCGAATCCTGGTCCCCCAGCCATCAACGGGGCCCCATAGTCTAGAGGCCTAGGACGCCGGACCCTCATTCCGGAAACAGCGGTTCGAATCCGCTTGGGGCTACCAACAACTCAATATGTATGATTTTTAATCAATCCGCCGATGTGTCAGGCGGTTTTTTTGTTATGATATGCCTAGGCGGCGAGGGGAGGCCCATTCATGTCAAACTCACCCACCCAATGGGAAACTGTGGTGCGCTGGGCCGAATGTGATGCGGCCGGCATTATCTATCATGCCCGCGTATTTGATTGGTTTTCGGAGGCACGGGTCAGCTGGTTGGCTGAACATGCTCTCAGCTATTATCACGTTTTACGGCCCCAAGGCGTCGAATTGCTGGTTAAATCGGCCCACGCACATTTTCGGCATGCCCTGGCCCCCGGCGATCGCGTCCGGGTAACCATTCGGCTCCAGCAAATCACTCCGACCCGAGCTACCTTTCATTATGAAGGGTTTTTATGGCGTGAGGAGTGGATTTTGGCGTTAGAAGGGGAAACCGACCATGCGTTTGTGCAGGGCGGGCGAGCCCAACGTCTGGATCGTCGGCATCCGGATATTTACCAAGCTTTTTGTGAAAGCCTAGAGATCACCGGTGGGATGAGGAGTTCAGCTCAACAGGAGGCGCAATAATCATGGCAATCCAACCGTACCGCAGTGAACCGCTAACCGATTTTCACCAGCCCGAAAATCAAGCCCGTATGCAAGAAGCGCTAGCATGGGTGCGTTCACAATTCGGGCAAGAGTATCCTCTGGTCATCGGCGGGGTGCGGCATACGACTCCGGACGTGATTGTGTCGACGAATCCGGCCAATCCGGATGAAATCGTGGGGCGGGTCAGCAAAGCCACGCGAGAACATATTGACCAGGCGCTGGAGGCGGCTTGGAACGCTTTTGCGGAATGGAAACGCTTAACCGGGGAAGAACGGGCACGATATCTCTTTAAGGCCGCGGCCATCATGCGTCGGCGCAAATGGGAATTGGCCGCCTGGGAAGTGTTTGAAGCCGGAAAGCCGTGGGCGGAAGCCGACGCGGACGTAGCGGAAGCGATCGACTTCTTGGAATACTACGGGCGCCAGATGATTCGGTTATCCGGGCCGATTCCCTTAACTCCCCTTTCGGGTGAAGAAGACGAGGCGTTTTATGTCCCGTTGGGGGTGGGCGCCATTATCCCGCCGTGGAACTTTCCTCTTGCGATCTTGACCGGGATGAGCGCGGCCGCCATTGTTGCGGGCAATCCGATTTTACTGAAGCCGGCCAGTCCGACGCCGATTATGGGGGCGAAGTTCACCGAAATTATGGAGGAAGCGGGATTGCCGCCGGGGGTGCTGAACTTTGTGCCGGGCGATGGAGGGGTCATCGGCGATCATTTGGTCACCCATCCGCTGACACGATTTGTCAGCTTTACCGGATCCCGGGAGGTGGGACTGCGGATCAACCGACTGGCCGCCGAAGTCGGCCCGGGCCAACGGTGGATTAAACGGGTCGTAGCCGAGATGGGCGGCAAGGATGCCATTATCGTTGACGAGACAGCGGATTTGGAAGCGGCGGCCGAGGGCATCGTCGTCTCGGCATTTGGGTTTCAGGGCCAAAAATGTTCGGCGTGTTCACGGGCTATCGTGGTGGAATCGGTCTATGACGAGCTATTGGAAAAGGTTGTGGAAAAGACCCGGGCGTTAACCATCGGGCAGCCGGAAGCACCCGAAAACTGGCTCGGTCCGGTCATTGACGCGAAGGCCGAGAAGAAGATTCTGAGTTATATCGACTGGGGAAAAGAGCACGCCCGGTTAGTTTACGGCGGCGAAAAACTGAGTCGACCCGGCCATTTTATTCAACCGACGATTTTTTCCGATGTCGCTCCGGGCTCTAAAATCGAACAGGAGGAAATTTTTGGGCCTGTCTTGTCGTTTATCCGGGCGAAAGATTTTGACCAGGCGTTGGCTATCGCCAATGATACGGAATACGGATTAACCGGGTCGGTCTACAGCCGCCGTCGTGACCGGATTGAGCGGGCCCGAGCCGAGTTTGAAGTCGGAAACCTCTATATTAATCGAAAGTGTACGGGAGCCGTAGTGGGCGCGCATCCTTTCGGAGGATTTAACATGTCGGGGACCGATTCCAAGACCGGCAGTCCGGATTATTTACTGTTGTTTTTGCAAATGAAGGCGGTCGGCGAACGGTTATAAGCAAACCCGCGGGTTAAATGCCCGCGGGTTTTTGCTATCGGGATAAATTTCTAGATCAAAACCCTAGACAAATGATGTTGGGCGCGATATAATCCTTTTTGCTGTCGCGAGACAGTCCCGGTCCTTGAAAACTATATCATCATGCCACACGCAAGAATGTGTTTGAAGTATGACGGTGTTTTACCGAGCTATGGAGAGTTTGATCCTGGCTCAGGACGAACGCTGGCGGCGTGCGTAATACATGCAAGTCGAGCGGTCGACGGCTCTTCGGAGGCGTCGGCAGCGGCGGACGGGTGAGGAACACGTGAGTAACCGGGCGTCCGGTGGGGGATATCGGGCCGAAAGGCGCGGCAATCCCGCATGCGCCCCGGGCGGCGCCAGCCGCCGGGGGGAAAGGCCTTCGGGTCGCCGGACGGGGGGCTCGCGGCCCATTAGCTAGTTGGGGGGGTAACGGCCTCCCAAGGCGACGATGGGTAGCCGGCCTGAGAGGGTGATCGGCCACACTGGGACTGAGACACGGCCCAGACTCCTACGGGAGGCAGCAGTAGGGAATCTTCCACAATGGGCGCAAGCCTGATGGAGCAACGCCGCGTGAGTGAAGACGGCCTTCGGGTTGTAAAGCTCTGTCTGTCGGGACGAGGACCGCGCCGGAGGGCGCGGGGGGACGGTACCGGCGGAGGAAGCCCCTGCAAACTACGTGCCAGCAGCCGCGGTAAGACGTAGGGGGCAAGCGTTGTCCGGAATTACTGGGCGTAAAGGGCGTGTAGGCGGTTGCGCACGTAGCGGTTTTCAGCCGTCGGCTCACCCGACGGAGGGCGGCTAAACGGCGCAGCTCGAGGGCAGGAGAGGTGCATGGAATTCCTGGTGGAGCGGTGAAATGCGTAGAGATCAGGAAGAACACCGGTGGCGAAGGCGGTGCACTGGCCTGGCCCTGACGCTGAGGCGCGACAGCGTGGGGAGCGAACGGGATTAGATACCCCGGTAGTCCACGCCGTAAACGATGGATACGAGGTGTCGCGGGGGTCCACCTCGCGGTGCCGGAGCTAACGCACTCAGTATCCCGCCTGGGGAGTACGGCCGCAAGGTTGAAACTCAAAGGAATTGACGGGGGCCCGCACAAGCAGTGGAGCATGTGGTTTAATTCGACGCAACGCGCAGAACCTTACCAGGGCTAGACGGGACCGTGAGCCGCGCGAAAGCGCGGGGCTGCTTCGGCAGAGCGGTCGTCAGGTGCTGCATGGTTGTCGTCAGCTCGTGTCGTGAGATGTTGGGTTAAGTCCCGCAACGAGCGCAACCCTCGTCGGCTGTTGCCAGCGATTCGGTCGGGCACTCAGCCGAGACAGCCGGGGACGACCCGGAGGAAGGTGGGGATGACGTCAAATCCGCATGGCCTTCATGTCCTGGGCTACACACGTGCTACAATGGCGCCGACAACGGGCCGCGACCTCGCGAGGGGGAGCGAATCCTTCAAACGGCGTCTCAGTTCGGATTGCAGGCTGCAACTCGCCTGCATGAAGCCGGAATTGCTAGTAATCGCGGATCAGCATGCCGCGGTGAATCCGTTCCCGGGCCTTGTACACACCGCCCGTCACACCACGAGAGTCGGCCACACCCGAAGCCGGTCGGTCGAACCCCGTCAGGGGACGACCCCGTCGACGGTGGGGCGGATGATTGGGGTGAAGTCGTAACAAGGTAGCCGTATCGGAAGGTGCGGCTGGATCACCTCCTTTCTAGGGAGCCGTGGCGGCATGATGATATGGTTTGGAAGGACCGGGTCCTTCCGGACGTTGACAACTTCAGAGGAGAAAGACACACACAGCACACGGGGGATGCCTCGGGTGCGGAAGGGCGAAGAAGGTCGTGGCACGCCACGAAAGGCCTCGGGGAGCCGCGTCGCAGGCAACGATCCGAGGGTGACCGAATGGGGAAACCCCGCGGCCGACCGGCCGCGATGGCCGTCCAGCGGGACGGACCAGGCAAAACCGGGGAACTGAAACATCTCAGTACCCGGATCGGAAAAGCAAACGCGAACTCCGCAGTAGCGGCGAGCGACCCGGAGTGAGTCCAAACGTCGCAGGTCATCCCACGGCTGGAGGCCGGACCTGCGGCGGGTTGCGGCGGCGTTGCGGGAGTCCTCCAGACGATCCCGCGTACGCCGGGAGACGAGGGTGAAGCGGTTGGAATGCCGCGCCCCAGAGGGTGAAAGCCCCGTCGCTTTGGTCTCCCGGCGGCGTGCAACGCCGCCCGAGTACCACGCGGCACGAGAACCCGCGTGGGAAGCAGGGTGGCCCACCATCCAAGACTGCCGACCTTCCGTCACCGATAGCGCACAGTACCGTGAGGGAACGGTGAAAAGCCCCCCGGAAGGGGAGTGAAAGAGACCCTGAAACCGTGTGCTGACAACCCGTCAGAGCCCCCATTGCGGGGTGATGGCGTGCCTATTGAAGAATGAACCGGCGAGTGACCGGTCCGCGCAAGGTTAACCGCCGTAAGGCGGGCAGCCGGAGCGTAAGCGAGTCCGAAGAGGGCGCGAGTGCGGATCGATCGACCCGAAACCGCGTGATCTAGCCGGCGCCAGGCTGAAGTCCCCTTAAGCCGGGATGGAGGGCCGCACCCGTGTCCGTTGAAAAGGGCTGGGAGGAGCGGCGGCTAGGGGTGAAATGCCAATCGAACGCGGAGATAGCTGGTTCTCCCCGAAATCGCTTGAGGGCGAGCCTCTCAGATACACCCCGACCGGGGTAGCGCTCTGTGAATGGAAGGGGTCCCGCCGGGATTACTGCCTGTTCGCAAACGACAAAGTCGGTCGGGGGGCTCGAGGGAGTCAGACGCCGGGGGATAAGCTCCGGGGTCAAAAGGGCAACAGCCCAGATCGTCCGTTAAGGTCCCTAAATGCACGCTGAGTGGAGAAGGTCGTCGCAGGGCCCAGACAGCCAGGAGGTTGGCTTAGAAGCAGCCATCCTTGAAAGAGTGCGTAATAGCTCACTGGTCGCAGTCCCGCGGCGCCGACAATGTTCGGGGCTAAGCGTGCTACCGAAACGGCGACTGGCCCGCCGCGCGGCGGGCCGGGGTAGGGGAGCGTCCGGTGGCGGGCGAAGCCGGCGTGGAAACGGCGGTGGACGCCACTGGAGTGCGAATGCCGGTATGAGTAGCGAAAAGGGATGTGCGAATCATCCCCGCCGAAAGCCGCAGGGTTCCGGAGCCAGGATCGTCCGCTCCGGGTTAGTCGGGCCTAAGGCGAGGCCGTTGAGGCGTAGTCGATGGAGACACGGTCGAGATTCCGTGACCAGCCGTCGGCGGTGAGTGTCGCGGGACAGGGGTCCGGCGGGAAGCGTCCCGTTGGTCGTGGACGTCGCTCCGCAAGGGGCGGGACGGCGCGGTGCGAGCTGCGCCGACAGTCGACGCGGGGCCCCTCAAGAAAAGCGCGGCAGGAGCCGGCGGTTGTCCGTACCCGAAACCGACACAGGTAGGCGAGGCGAGGAGCCTCAGGCGCGCGAGTGATCTCTCGTTAAGGAACTCGGCAAAATACCCCCGTACCTTCGGAAGAAGGGGGCCCGGCTGCGTCCGCAGCCGGGGGCACCACAGCGGCCCAAGCGACTGTTTACCAAAAACACAGGTCCCTGCGAAGTCGTAAGACGCCGTATAGGGGCTGACGCCTGCCCGGTGCTGGAAGGTTAAGGGGCGGGGTGCAAGCTCCAAACCGAAGCCCCAGTCAACGGCGGCCGTAACTATAACGGTCCTAAGGTAGCGAAATTCCTTGTCGGGTAAGTTCCGACCCGCACGAAAGGCGTAACGACTTGGGTACTGTCTCAACGAGAGGCTCGGTGAAATTGCAAGCCCTGTGAAGATGCAGGGTACTGGCGACTGGACAGAAAGACCCCGTGGAGCTTGACTGTAGCCTGCTATGGGTCGGTTGGGGCGCGTGTACAGGATAGGTGGGAGGCGGAGAAGCCGCCGCGTCAGCGGCGGGGGAGCCATCCTTGGGATACCACCCTCGCGCCCGGACCGGTCTAACCGTCGACGCAACCCGTCGCGGGACAGTGGCAGGGGGGCAGTTTGACTGGGGCGGTCGCCTCCTAAAGGGTAACGGAGGCGCCCCATGGTTCCCTCAGCACGGTTGGACATCGTGCCGGGCGTGCAAAGGCACAAGGGAGCTTGACTGCAAGCGGGACACCGCGCGCAGGGCCGAAAGGCGGGCTTAGTGATCCGGTGGCTCCGAGTGGCAGGGCCATCGCGCAACGGACAAAAGCTACCCCGGGGATAACAGGCTGATCTTCCCCAAGAGTCCATATCGACGGGAAGGTTTGGCACCTCGATGTCGGCTCATCGCATCCTGGGGCTGGAGTCGGTCCCAAGGGTTGGGCTGTTCGCCCATTAAAGCGGTACGTGAGCTGGGTTCAGAACGTCGTGAGACAGTTCGGTCCCTATCCGTCGTCAGCGGAGGATACTTGCGGGGGGCTGCTCCTAGTACGAGAGGACCGGAGTGGACGAACCGCTGGTGTGCCCAGTTGTGTGGCCGCATGCACCGCTGGGAAGCTAGGTTCGGGAGGGAGAAGCGCTGACCGCATCTAAGCGCGAAACCCGCCCCAAGATGAGGTATCCGTCCGGACGCGTCGCGTCCGGCCCCGACCCCCGGAAGATGACCGGGTGGATAGGCGGACCGTGGACGCCCGGTAACGGGTGGAGCGAGTCCGTACTAATCGGTCGGGACGTCTTTCTCCTCGGAAGTTGTGAACGCCCGGAAGGGCGGTAGGTTTGGTCGGTGCGTTGCGCCGGGTGAGTTGACCCGTTCCCATGCCGAACACGGTCGTCCCCCGCCCGTACGCTGAGACTACTGGTCCCGTCGGGGACTGGGATCATCAGGCCGTGCCGACCAATGATATTAGGTTCCCTCTGCCCCGGGCAGGGGGCTTTTTTCTATCGGGAGGGTAAAACATGTCTCCGCGACGTTGGACTCATCGTAATCATCGAGCGGCTATCGAAGACCGTCAGGCCGCCTTACGGGCCTTGCCCCAATGGCGGCCGGAAGACGACCGCGTTTTCGACTGGTCGGTTGATCCGGAACAATTAGGGACCCATTTGGAGTCGTTGACGGCTCAAATGGTACTCCCGGTGGCCGTGGTCGGACCGGCCACCATCACCTACGGCCAATATCATTGGCATCGGGGAGCGTTTGAGGAGGTCCGTCGGCAGACCGAATCGATTTTTGTACCATTGGCGCATACGGAAGGCGGCTTATCCGTCTCCATGCAACGAGGGTTCAATATTTTAAATGAAGCGGGCGGCGTCCAAACCTATGTATTAAACGATATGATGACCAGGGACTCGGCTTTTGTCTTTTATACCGCTCAAGAAGCGTATGCCTTTCAACAGTGGATTTTAGAACGGCGTGAGGCGCTCCGCCAGTGGCTCAACGATCCGGATCTACCGGAAAAGAAGGTCCCGCCCGGGCAAAAAGTGGCGCCGGTATCCCGGCATGCGGAACTCCTCGCTATCGATACGGTTTTAGTCGGACCGGTCTGTCACTTGCTCTATCGGTTTTATACTCATGAAGCCTGCGGGCCGAATATGATGACCCGTAACGCGTACGCCTTGAATCGGGAGATTGTCCGTCAAACCGAACCGTATGGGTGGAAACCCCTGAACATTTTTCTCGAGGCCAATATGGGGGGCGATAAAAAGCCGAGCCATGAGCACTATAACGGGGGCCATGGGAAAACCGTCTTGGCGACCGCGACGTTAACCCATCAGCAGTTGAAGCACTTTTTAAATATTACCGTAGAGGATGTACGCCGTTTGGAATGGACCGGGCTACACGGGTCGAACGCGAGCGGTATGCAATCTTTCGCGTTTACGCCGGCATCGGCCGTCGCGGCGATTTTTGCCACCACCGGTCAGGACTTAGGTATGGTGGGGACAAGCAGTATGGCTCATGCGACGATTCAGGAAGTGCCGGAGGGGGCAGCCTTTAGTTTGCAACTGGGGGGCGTCGAAGTCGGAACGGTAGGGGGCGGAACCACCTTACCCCATGCGGAAACCTTTTTGCGGTTAATGGGCTGCCAAGGTCCCGGCTCCGCCCAAAAACTGGCGCAGATCATTGCCGCGGCGGCATTGGCGCTCGAGATTTCGGCTTCGGCGTCCATGGCCAGCCGGGGAAGCGAAAACTTCTTTCGGGCTCATCTCGAACGGGGCGGCCACCGCAGTGAAAAAGGACAGCAGCCCAGTTAGCGACACTGGGCTGCCGTAATCAGTCGGGATTGGCATAAAAGGGTCACGAAACAGCCGTCACAGCGCGAGCTTTGAACCAACGCGGAAAACTTACTGGTGATATCTTCAGCCCGGCTTTTGATGCCGTCGCCAATCCCTTGAAAAATCCGCCGGAGACCGTCGCCGTCGCCCGGCGGGTTCTGATCCAAGCCAATCCGTCGGGCTTTTTTCTCGATTTCGGCACGGAGGTTATCCAAAAATGCCCGGCCGTCAATATTGAGCCGTGCGGCGTCGTCGACCAGGTGCCGATACATATCGTCCATGATGTCTAAGAGTTCATCACGCATCAGTGCCAACGCGTGCACCCGTTCCGGCGGCAGATGCGGCAAGGCGCGCTTCAGATAGGTTTCGGCAAACGCTTGATGGCGGGACTCGTCTTGCAAAATTTTACCCGACAAGCGGCCGAATAAGGCCTCGGGTTGCGCTTTAAAGAAGATTTGATAAAAGTTTTTGGCGAAAATGTCGCTAATTAAGATCCCCCACACCCAGTCGATGCGGTCACCTTTACGCAAACGGTTATGATAGCGTAACATCGCCGGCATTTGGCGGACATTTAAGGGATCCGCTTCCAAACGGCGATAGAGGCGGGTCAAGACCTCAAAGTGACGGGCTTCGTCCATTAAAAAGCTGCTCAAATAAATTTGGGAGGTCGTTTCGCCTGCCAATGCCATCTGGGGAAGAACGACGCTAGCCCCAATCATGGCCGACTGTTCGCCCAGATAAACCGGTGTCAGCATATGCGCCAGGGCTTGGGCTTCATCGGGGTTTAACCATAATGGTTGTTCCCATTCGACATCGGAAACCGTCCACTGGGCTTTAACCCCTTTATGGAAAAGTCGGATGAAAAGATCCTGATCATCAAATTGGGGATAGATTTTTATCACGCGTATTCCTCCACCTCGTCGGTAAAAGCCGGCCACGAAAACATACGGTACCAAGATGCCTAGTATATCATATTATACGAGATCCGGCGTCGAGCCGCTTAGCTGGGGGGCGCTGCCCACTCGCGTTCACGGAGCTCGACGCGCCGGATTTTACCGGAGACGGTTTTCGGCAATTCGTGAACGAATTCAATCCGCCGCGGATATTTATAGGGTGCGGTGGTTTTTTTCACGTGCTCTTGTAGTTCGGCGACTAACGCGTCCGACGGCGTGACGTCCGGCCGTAGAACTACAAACGCTTTGACCACGGCACCCCGTACGGGATCCGGACTGGCCACGGCGGCCGCCTCAACCACGGCGGGATGTTCAATTAAGGCCGATTCCACTTCGAAGGGACCAATCCGATACCCGGCGCTAATAATCACGTCGTCGGCGCGCCCAACAAACCAAAAGTACCCCTCGTCATCTTGGATCGCCCGATCTCCGGTAAGATACCACGGTCCCCGCCGGCGTTTGGCGACTTCGTCGGGATCTCCCAGGTATGTTTCAAACAGGCCCGGCGGACGTTCGGGCGATACGAGCAGAGCGATATCTCCTTCACGGCCGACGACCGGTTGTCCGTCGTCATCTAAAACAGCCATCGTGAAGGGCGGAGCCGGACGCCCCATAGAACCCGGTTTGACCGGTGCTCCCGGTGGGTTGCCGATGAGGAGGACGGTCTCGGTTTGGCCGTAGCCGTCTCGCACGGTCAGGCCGGTCATCCGCTCCATCGCGGCGATGATCTCGGGATTTAAGGGCTCGCCGGCCGCGGCGAGGGATCGGAGGGCAGGAAATTGACCGGGCTTGAGATCCAGTTGGACGAGCATGCGATAGGCCGTGGGCGGGGCACAGAGACTGGTGACCGGCTCGCGGGAAAGAATCGACACCAGATCTTCCGGCCGAAACCGGCCCACCAACGGATCCACCAGAACCGTGGCGCCAACCATCCAGGGACCAAACAGGGAAGACCAGGCGGCTTTCGCCCATCCGGTATCGGACAGATTCCAATGGAGGTCGTCCGCGGTCAATCCTAGCCAATAGCTGGCGGTGATGTGGTGGGCCCGAGGGTAATCATGGGTATGCAAAACCATTTTGGGGTGGCCGGTGGTGCCGCTGGTGAAATACAGCAAAGCCGGATCGTCGACGCGGGTGGGATGACTCCACAAATGGGTGGGCGTGGTCAAATGCCAGGGATCGTACAGGTCAAAATCCGGCACCGATCCGACCGCTATGCGGACGTTTAAGAGGCTTTTGACGTCAGGGGAGAGGCGGGTGGCAATTTCCGGCAGCAAAATGGCGGCCTGGGATTCGGCCCGGCTCAAGCGAAAGTGGATATCGCGGTCGGTGAGTTGGGTGGTGGCGGGCATGGGTACGGCGCCCATTTGTAACAGGGCGACCATGACGGGCCAAAAGGCCGGATTTTTGCCGAGCATGACGAGGACCCGGTCGCCGGGTCGAATGCCGTGGTCACGGAAATAATGCACCGTTTGATTGATGACGGAGCCGAGTACACCGAAACTAATCTGCCGACGGCGACCGTCCGGCTCGACGATATAAAGGGCGGGTCGGTCTTTTCGTTGGCGGGCCCATTCGTGTATGACATCGGTACTAAAATTCCAATATTCGGCTGACACGGTTTTTGCCTCCTATGGGGTCAGTGTGGCCATGAATAGGGGACGGACACCGCACGACCGTCCCCTTCGTTCGGCCGGGTTGCCTCAAGACTGACCTCATTGTAGCGCCACCCAAAACGACCAACAAGTCTAACTTTTTTGTGAACGCACCAACACCGTGACGGCCGTCAATCCGGAGTTGGGGGTATTGTTGGGGACGACCCATACGCGAACCGCCGAGCCGGTGCTTAATTGGGTAAAATCGCCGTTGGGAAAGAAAAAGGCGGTATGTGAGGTTAAGACGATATCGGCGGGGGCGCTTTGACCAGGGACCGTCAGCGTCAGAGACGAAGGGCCGACCGATTGAATGGTACCGGTTAGGGGCGGAAAACTTACTTGGACCACGTCGGCTTCCAGAGCATTGGTCAGTGTGGCGTGACCCCGAATGGTGACGCGATAGCCTTGTTTCAGGTACGCCAAACCTTGAGCACCGGTGACGGTCGGTTTACCCGGCGTCATATAACGGGTGGCATTACTCAGCTCAATTTGCCGGGTTAAGGTGGTAAGGTCGCCGTGCGGATCTTCAAGGGTAACGGTTAACCGATCGGATGCCAGTTGGGTAATCTCTCCGCGTAGGGCGACCGCCATCTGGGGATGCCCCATCACCGTTTGGGCCAATTGTTGGGGGCTTTTTTGATAGGTGAAATGAATCACCACTAATGCGGCCATAATCGCGACCAACCAGGCCGCCGTGCGCCGTGAAAAATGAGATGCGCCCGATTTCATGTCCATCCCTCCCGGTAGGACATATTCCGATCATGCGCAAAATAGTCCACGGCTAAAACCGGGGAAAGAGGATAAGCTAGCCGAGGAGGTGGTTCCCATGCCGCAAGACAGGTTAATTCCTAATGTGGCGCCGGCGGATCGGGCTCTACGCAGTGCGGTGGCGATTTTTCTCTTGTTTTGGGCTTGGCGCGGTGCGCTTGTACGTTGGCAAGTGGTCGGGCTCGGCGTGTTGGACGGTCTTTTATGGTCGACGGTTTTGACCGGATATTGTCTTATCTATCGCTGGCTTGGCATTCGGACCAATCACCCCATACGGTAATCGGTGCTATTAGCCATGCCCCGAACGCGGTACAATAAACCCGATCCTTAGCGACGGGGGTTTGGCATGCCTTCCGACTTTCCCATCATTCGGGCGCTGGAACGTTATCGTCACGCAAACCGTCAACGGTGGCACACCCCGGGACACAAGGGGACGGCACCGAGTCACGGGCATTTTCTCGACTGGGTTTATGATATTACCGAGGTGGGGGAATTTTCAAATCCTCTCGAAGGGCCCGTATCAGCCTCCCGACAGTTGATGGCGGAGACCTATGGGGCACTTAAGACCTGGTATTCCGTTCAAGGGGCCACTCTTCCGGTGATGGCGGCGATTTTGGCCGCCAATCCGTGGCGACATCGGATCTGGGTCGATCGCAACGCCCATCAGGCAGTCTTACACGCGTTGATTTTAGGCGATTACACCCCCCAATGGATTGACCCGCCGTTATTGCAAGCGGGGATTTTACTGCCGATTGACGACCGACCGATGCCGACCGACCGACCGGGCGGCTTGGTATTAACCCGTCCAACCTATGACGGGTTGGCCGGTCCGATCGACCAATGGATCGCGAGTGCGCACCGGGCCGGACAAACCGTGGTCATTGACGAAGCCCATGGCAGTCATTGGACGGGAGACGTTTTTCCGCGGCCTGCCGGCCGTTTAGGGGCCGATTTGGTGGCCCAGGGGTCGCATAAATCCGAAGCGACGCTCACCCAAACCGGACTTTTGCATCGGTATTCGAACCGTATCGACGACGACGCGGTCGATCGCGCCTGGGCTCTCTTGGCCACCACCAGCCCATCGTATTTATTGCTGGCCGCCTTGGATCGGCTGCAGGGCGAGCGGCATCAACCGGCGTATTTCGAGAGGTGGCAGTCTTTTGGCCGCACCATGTTTTCGGTCTGGGAGGGCTTAGCCGAGAAGGGGTTTCTGGTGCTGCAAAAATGGGCGCACGAGCACGGCTATCAAGTGGATCCGGCGCGGTTGACGCTAATCGGTCCCGGACCGATTTGGGCCCGCCATTTGGAGCGGGTGGGGGTGGTGGAAAAAGTCACCCCCGGGTCCGTCACATTTTTCCTCACACCGGCCACACCGCTGGAGCCGCTGGTCGAGGCCATCCGTCAGTTACCGCCGACGGATCATCCTGAGCGTGGGCTGACCTCGATTTCTTATCCGCGGTTGGATGGGGCGCTGTCACCTCGGGAGGCTTGGAGTGCCCGTCACCGCTGGGTTCCGGCCGACGAGGCCATCGGACGCATCTTAGCCGGTCCGCTGATCCCCTATCCACCGGGGATTCCGCTCGGCTGGCCGGGGGAGGTCGTGTCGCCGGAGGTCTTGGAGTGGCTGGCCGATTGGCGGCAGGCGACCGGCGCCGCGATTCAGGGGCTAAAAGAACAAGGGGGCAGACCATGGATTCGCGTGGTGGAGGCATAGGCCATTGGATTTCTTTTGAGGGCATTGACGGCGTCGGCAAGACGACGCAAGCTTCGCGTTTGGCCGAATGGTTAGTCCAACACGGTCGGGATGCCCTCCTGGTGCGAGAACCGGGCGGCACGGC
Organism: Sulfobacillus acidophilus DSM 10332; assembly: GCA_000237975.1. Classification (GTDB taxonomy): domain Bacteria; phylum Bacillota; class Sulfobacillia; order Sulfobacillales; family Sulfobacillaceae; genus Sulfobacillus_A; species Sulfobacillus_A acidophilus. The sequence goes on from CP003179.1 coordinate 176,631, forward strand.
GCTTGGCGAGGCTTTACGGCATATGATATTACATGATGTAGAGATTCATGATGCGTGGGCGGAATTTTTACTGTTTGCCGCCGCTCGCGCCGAATTGGTCACGACCGTCATTCGCCCGGCCTTGGCTGCGGGGCGCTGGGTGATTTCGGATCGGTTTACGGATTCCAGCATTGCATATCAAGTGTTTGGTCGCGGGTTACCCTGGGGCCCGGTGGATCAGGTGAACCGGTGGATTTCTCGGGGGGAACGCCCGGATATGACCGTTTGGTTAGACGGCCAGCCGTTAACGGCACGCGGTGACGATCGCCTTGAACAGCGGGAGGCGGCCTATTTTGACCGGGTACAAGAAGGCTATGCCTGGCTTTGGGCCCGGGAGCCAAATCGCATTTACCGGGTCCCGGCCAATCAACCGGCCGAGGCGGTCTCGGACGCCATAAAAGAGGCGCTTATCCGGCGGTGGCCGGATTTGGAGCGGAAAGGGGAATCGCCATGAAACTGGTGGTCGCCATCCTACAAGATAAAGATGCCCAGCATGCGATTAGCGAATTAAATCGGCGCGGATTTCGGGCCACCAAATTGGCGAGTACCGGCGGGTTTTTACGCGAGGGCAATACCACGATCTTGATTGGGGTCGACGAAAAAGAGGTGGAGCACGTTTTGTCGGTATTACGGAGGACCAGTTCGTTACGCAAAGAGACATTGACTCCGCAAACACCCGCCCATAGCGGCGAGCCGTACGTACCGTTTCCGGTCGAGGTCACCGTCGGCGGGGCGACAGTCTTTGTGCTGGATGTTGATCGTTATGAGAAATTCTAGATATCTGGACGAGTGGGCCGGACTTGACGAGGCATGGGCCCATGAACGGGTAGGACAAGCCCTCTTTTTCGAAGGCGCGGAGAGCACCTGGGAACGGTTGAAACCGCGGTTGGTGCGGCAACTCTTGTGTGAAGCGACGGCTCAAGCCGATTGTACCTGTCGATCGTGTCAAACGCCGTTGGACCGCCATCCCGACTGGCGCCGATTGACCCCGGCGACCCGTGTGCATATTGATAAGGAACAGATTGTCGAGATGACGGAATGGGCGGAGACACGGCCGTTATGGTCGCCTCGGAAGCTGGTGGTTATCGACCCGGCGGACAAATTGTCGCGGGTGGCGGAAAGTCACCTGTTAAAGCATTTGGAGGAACCGCCGGCCTATCTCGTTTATGCGCTCTGGTCATCGACTCCGGATCAGGTGTTGCCGACGATTCACAGTCGCTGTCAACACTGGCGGTTGGCCTTTTCTCCAGGCGATAGGCCGGCCGGGTGGTCATTAAATATTTTGCAGCAAAAGGATCAGATGACGTTAGACAACGTGCTGTGGGCGGCACGGTATGCCCGCGAACGGTACCGTTCGACGGGGAGGGCGGAGTGGCTGAGGTTTTGGGAAGCGTTAGCCGACGTGCATCGTACCCTGGCCGCCAACGGCAACCCCGATTTGGCGTTGGGGCGGCTTTATCCCGTCTGGCCGGAGGGTGCCCCGTAATGTGGTGGGTGTATGTTTTGCGGTGTCGGGACGGCTCCTTTTATACCGGAGCCACCAATCATCTGCGACGTCGGGTGGAGTCCCACCAAGCCGGCCAGGGGGCTCGCTATACACGGAGTCGGCGGCCGGTTCGATTGTGGTGGGTGAGCGGACCCTATGGGCACTCGCAGGCACTGCGGCTGGAGTCCCGCATTAAACGGTTGTCTCACAGTGAGAAAATGGCTCTACCGGGTCGTACGGCGTCCGAAGGGGGTATGGGCTGACGCCCTTCATACCGCCGCCGGATGGACCGTCCCGGATTTCGAGACCAATCGATACCCGAGAAGGATCGGTCGGTGCGGTTCGGACAACCAGGGAGCATAAGCAGGGAGAATCGGCGATGATCGCAAAGAAATGGGTAGAACCCGGAACCTTGTATGTGGTCGGCACCCCCATCGGAAATCAGTCCGACTGGACTTTTCGGGCGCTGGACGTATTGGCCGAGGTGGACCGGGTATTAGCCGAAGATACCCGGGAAACCCGGCAGGTGTTTCATGCCCACGATATACACACCCCTCTGGTGTCGTTGCATGAACATAATTGGCGGCAGCGCTTGCCGGATATCCGGCGGTGGCTTGAAGCCGGCGAAGCCCTCGCTTTGGTGAGCGATCGGGGGATGCCGGCGGTGTCCGATCCCGGGCAGGAAGTGGTGGACTACTGTCGAACAGAAGGCTTTCCGGTATCGGTGGTGCCGGGCCCTTCAGCCGTGGTGACCGCGTTTGCCGCTTCCGGATTTCCCCATCCCTTTATCTTTTGGGGGTTTTTGCCGCGCCAGGGGCGGGCACGGGATACGCGACTGGAGGAAATCCGCCAGTCGCCTTATACCCAAATTTTATACGAAGCCCCTCACCGCCTGGCCGATACGGTTGATGAACTGGCACGCCATTTGGGGGACGATTATCCGGTTTTTATCGGTCGAGAGATGACCAAACGGTTTGAGGAATTCTGGCGGGGAACGTTGGGGGCATTACGTCAACGGTCCGAGTGGCGTGGCGAATGGGTTATCGTGCTGGGGCCCAAACCCCCGGAAACCACTCGGGCCGGGGAGATCGATTGGTCTCTCCTCGCGGCCCGCGTGCGTGCTCAACAGGAATCGGGAATGGCGATCAATGAGGCCATTAAACGGGTGGCCGGTGAGGCCGGCGTTACGAAACGAGAGCTTTACCGCTACATCCACCAAACCGATTAAACGGCTTCCGAGTGCAGGTCCTTCAAGCAGCTCTGACAGATGTTTTTGCCTCGGTAGGTTTCGATGTTTTCGGCGTTGCCGCAAAAAATGCAGGCCGGCTCGTATTTCTTCAAAATAATTTTCTCGCCGTCGACGTAAATTTCGAGCGAATCTTTGTCGCTGATGTTTAAGGTCCGACGTAATTCAATGGGGAGAACCACTCGGCCCAATTCGTCGACACGTCGGACAATCCCTGTGGATTTCATGACGACACCTCCTTTTGTTCGACATAGCGATGGCAGTATAGTACCAGAAATACCAAAAAATAGTCAATGGACAAGCGGTATTTTTGTCGAAAAGTCCCTGATCTTGTCGTTAAATCCCCAATTTGACAGTCGGTATATCGCCTGGTACAATCCGCCTACGAAGGATCAGACCGATTTATTCGGCGGTACTCGATCGTGAATGTCCTGTGTCGGACCCTCGGAGCTATTGTAGGGTGATACCGTGGCAGAGAGGTCGCCCCTTTCGCGAGGGGGGCGGCTTTTTTGTGAAATGACGAAGGAGGCACTATGGGAAATCCTGTTTGGTACATTACCACTCCAATCTATTATCCCAGTGATAACTTACACGTGGGTCATGCCTATACCACCGTGGCGGCGGATGCCTTGGCCCGGTATCATCGCTTAAAAGGCGAACCGGTGTGGTTTGTGACCGGGACGGATGAACACGGGCAAAAAATCGAACGGCGCGCGCGAGAGGCCGGCGTGACGCCAAAAGCGTTTGTGGATCCCATCGTGCGGTATATCCAAGATCCTCTCTGGAAGCGGCTTCACATCCAATATGATGATTTCATCCGCACCACCGAACCGCGGCATGCCGCGGTGGTCCAGCAAATCTTTGAACGCCTGCGTGCCCAAGGAGACATTTACAAAGGCGTTTATGAAGGCTGGTATTGTGTGCCGGACGAGACGTTCTGGACGGAAAACAAGTTAGTCGACGGGAAGTGCCCGGATTGTGGCCGACCGGTCGAGCGTGTGCGGCAAGAAAGCTATTTCTTTAAACTGAGTAAATATCAAGACCGCTTGCGCCAATTTATCGTGGATCACCCGGATTTTGTGCAACCCGCCAGCCGGCAGCATGAAATGCTGAACTTTATTGATGCCGGACTCGAGGACTTGTCGGTATCCCGTACGGGTCTGACTTGGGGCATACCGGTACCGGGGGATCCCGAACATGTGATTTATGTCTGGTTTGACGCGCTCAGCAATTACCTTACGGCAGCCGGATATTTGCAGGACGAGGCCAAGTTTCAACGTATTTGGCCCGCGAATGTGCATGTGGTCGGCAAGGAAATTGTGCGATTTCATGCCGTCATTTGGCCCATTATGCTGATGGCGCTCGACCTGCCGTTGCCGCAACATGTGTTTGGGCATGGGTGGCTTTTGATTGGCGAGTCCAAAATGGGCAAGTCGCTCGGCAACGCCGTGGATCCCATCCAATTGCTCGATCGCTACGGGGTAGACCCGGTGCGGTATTATTTGCTGCGAGAAGTGCCGTTTGGCGCCGACGGCAGTTATACCGAAGATGCGCTGGTGTTGCGGACCAACGTGGATTTGGCCAACGACTTGGGAAACTTGTTAAGCCGGACCACCGCCATGATTAACCGATTTTGGCAAGGAGAGATTCCCCCGCTGGTCGCCGATGAAGATGACGGTGTGATTGCGCGGGAAGTGGCAACGGTTTATCAAGAAGTTCAGGCGGCGATGGAGCGCTTGGCCATCTCCGACGCATTGGTTTCGATTGGGCGTTTGGTCCGGACCGCCAACAAATATATCGAGGATCAGAAGCCGTGGGATTTGGCCAAAGATCCGGCGCAAAAGGTCCGGTTAGGTAATGTGCTGTATGGCTTGGCGGAGGCGTTACGGGTTCTTTCGGTCCTATTGACCCCGTTTTTGGTGGAGACCCCCGGTCGGATTCGGTATCAATTGGGATTGGATAGCCCGGTGCAAGAATACCGCGAGGCGATTTTCGGCGGGTTACCGGCCGGGATTAAAATTCGGCGGGGGGAACCGCTGTTTCCCCGGATCGAGAGCAAAGCCGCCACTCCGCAGGAGCCGGATGCCGGCGACGACCGGAGTATTGGCTTGGAGGATTTCCAAAAGCTCGATCTCCGGGTCGGTACGGTAAGGACGGCGGAGGTGGTCGAGGGGGCCGATCGCTTGTTAAAACTGACCGTTTTTGACGGGACACGGGAACGGACGATTGTTTCGGGCATCCGGGCCCATTATGATCCCGAATCGTTAATCGGGCAGCAAGTCGTGTTGGTGGCTAATTTGAAACCGGTCAAAATCCGCGGGATCTTGAGCGAAGGCATGTTATTGGCCGGATCGGCGGGCGGCGAGTTGGCGTTGGTGGCTCCCATCCGCCGTTTGCCGGAAGGAGCGCGGGTGAAGTAATGGAGTTAACGGCTATCGACAGCCATACGCATGTGCAAGACCCAGCCTTTGATGACGATCGGGAGTCCGTTTATGAACGGGCGCGATCCGAAGGGCTTGGGATGATTGTGCCGGGATATGATTGGACGAGCTCCGAGCGGGGGGTGGCCTGGGTCTCGCAGCATGACGCCTGTTGGGCGGCCGTGGGGATTCACCCCCATGACGCGACGACCTTTCAAGAAGGCGACCGCGATCGTCTTATACGGTTGGCCCAGGCGCCGAAGGTGGTCGGCATCGGGGAAATCGGACTTGATTATCACTATAACAACAGTCCCCCGGAAATCCAGCGCGAGGCATTTCGCCGGCAATTGGCGGTTGCCGGGACGATGGGGCTGCCGCCGATTGTTCACTCGCGCGAAGCGGAAGCCGATACGCTCGAAATCATTCGGCAATCGGGCATTACCCCCGGCGTCCTCCACTGCTTTACCGGAAGCTGGGAGTTTGCCGAGGCGTTATTAGCGCTCGGTTGGTATATTTCGTTTGCGGGGGTCATTTCTTTTAAGAATGCCGCGCCTTTACGCGAGGTGGTGGCTCGGGTGCCTTGGGATCGGCTCTTGATTGAAACGGACGCTCCGTATTTAACCCCCGTGCCGTGGCGTGGTCAGCGCAATGAACCGGCCCGTGTCATCCGTGTTGCCGAAATCGTGGCAGCGCAAAAAAACTGCCGGACAAAAGAGGTATTTGAGGCCACGATGTCGAATACCCAAAAACTGTTTTGTCTCTAATAATAACTGGATAATTCTGGCGGAAAAGTCATTCGTTGGCTGATGTTGGAGTTACAGAAGGAGTGCGATGTCAAAGGAGGACGCCTGTTGACTAAATGGCTGACACGAGGACTACGGTCCTGGATTCTCGGCGCAGCCGCCATTACGGCGATGGGAGCGGGAATTATCGGTACGCAGTTCCGACCGGTCGACATTGTGGTCCAGAGCCCTAAAGGACAACGGAACATTTCGTTATGGACCTTTCGTTCGAAAGTGCGTGACATTTTACAGCAAGCAGGTATTCCGATCACGACGCACGATCGGGTGAGTCCGGCGCTTAATCAAATGGTGGCCGGACGGGCGATTGTGGTGGATCAAGCAGTACCGATTTGGATTAAAACGGCTCACCGACGACTGAAGTGGTTTGCCACGTCCTATCGGGTGGAACAAATTCTTCATGCGGCCGGAATTAAATTAGGGGCTATGGATGAAGTGAAACCGGCCTTAAGCGCATGGGTTAAGCCGGGAGCCACGATTCAGGTGATTCGGCGATGGCTTTTAACTAAACAGGTCGCGGTGACGATCCCTTATACGGTTGAATATCGGCCGGATCCGAACCTTTTTAAAGGACACACGGAAATTTTATCGACCGGGCGCAACGGCACCGAGGTCAAAACCGTCCAAGTCTTGATGCAAAACGGGTTCCCCGTACGCCAAACGATCGTCAAGACGCAGCAAACGCAAGCGCCTACCCCCGAAGTGATTCTATACGGTACGCAACAACTCGTCGATCGCGGCGGGCAAGTTCTTCAGTTTTCCCGGGAACTGACCGTCATGGCGACCGCTTATTGGCCTGATCCCGCGTGGTCGAGCGGGTATACGGCCACCGGCTGGCGTGCACAATATGGTATTATTGCCGTCGATCCGGCCGTTATCCCCTTGGGGTCCCGGGTTTATATCCCCGGGTACGGCATTGCGGTAGCCCAGGATACGGGATCGGCCATTGTCGGGGATCATATTGACTTGTGCTTCGATACCGCGACCCAAGCGCAAGACTGGGGTGTGCGTACGGTCAACGTATTTATTTTAGACCCGTAAAGCGACGACTAGACAAGGGGTACCTACACTGGAATTTACCGATCCGCGTACGTTAGAAGGCTTATTGCAGGCTTTGGCCCGAGTGGGATGGACGCCCAGCCATCGGTGGGGGCAAAATTTTCTGGTGGCCTCGGAGGTTTTTACGGACATTGCGACCCGGGTGGTCCGGCAGCCCGACGAGGCCGTGCTGGAAATCGGTCCCGGGCCCGGAGGCCTGACGGTGACGCTATTGGAAGCGGGCGCCCGGGTCACGGCGGTTGAGATTGATTCGCGGGCTGCGCAGTTGCTGAAGCCCTTGGAACATCGATGGCCGGATCGGTTTCATCTCCTGATCGGCGATGCCTTACACATGGCCTGGGACCAGATGATTGCCCCGTTAGGCCCGGCGCCGGTGACGGTGACGGGCAATTTGCCCTATTATATTACCTCGCCCTTTTTAGGCCGGCTATTGGAGGACTTTGTCGGATACTGGTCCCGGGGCATCTTCATGGTACAACGGGATGTGGCGGTGCGACTGGTCGAGCCCCCTGGTCACCGAAATTCTTCGGTGCTGGGGGTATTATTGCGGTATCAAGCCGATGTGACCTGGGTTTTGCCGGAAGTTTCCCCTAATGCCTTTTATCCGTCTCCGGAAATTGTCTCATCTGTGATACAATTAGAACGTCGAGATCCGTTGCCGGTCGATTGGCAGGCCTTTCGTTGGGTCGTTCGCGCCGGGTTTCAGCATCGCCGGAAGACACTGCGGCAAGCGCTTGCCCGCGGGCCGGATTCCCCCGGTGACGCGAGTTATTGGGCGAACCAATTGACGGAGATCGGCATTGATCCCGCCCGGCGGGCGGAATCTTTAACGTTGGAGGAGTGGGTGCGGTTAGCGTCGCAGTGGCGACGTGCATAAAGCGAGGCGATATTCGGATGATCTTCGAGAGTCCCAGCAAGGGTCGCTTGACATTTGAGCAGATGTTCGCCGATTTACTTCAGTATTTGAGCCAAGCGCCAAACGACCGATATAAGCTGATTATCGGAACCGATTCGCATACCCGCCACGATACGGTCTTGGTGACGGCTGTCGTCATTCATCACCTGGGCAAAGGCGGGCGTTACTACTTTCATAAATCCCACCGTCGTGCCATTAAGAGTCTACGGCAAAAAATATTTTATGAAACCTCGACGAGTTTGGCGGTGGCCGCTCGCTTGACGAATCTGCTGGACGAGTCCGGCTTTATCGATTTCGACGTCGAGATCCATATTGATGTCGGGCACCAAGGCGAAACGAAGGATCTCATTCGGGAAATTGTGGGGATGGTGACCGGCAGCGGGTATCATGCCGCCATTAAACCACACTCGTTTGGCGCGTCCAAAGTCGCGGACAAGTACACGAAATAATCCACCGGATGCCGAAACGGGCCGAAAATCCTATTGACCACTAGTGGCCGACTTGGTAAAATAAACGGCTTATTTGACAGGGATCGGATAGAATGTTAAACTTTATAGCGTGCCCTTCATCAGTGAGGAAGGAAGTGATTCTGTGGCTGCCAAGAGCGTCTTGGATGAAATCAAGAAAGAGCTTGATTCTCACGTAGGAGAGAGGATTCGGGTCAAAGCCAACAAAGGCCGCAAGAAGGTCGATGAAAAAGAGGGTATTCTCGAGAAAACCTACCCCCACATCTTTGTGGTCAAGATTGAGGAAGGTCACCTTTCAGAGCGGCGCGTATCTTATTCCTATACAGACGTCCTCACCGAAACGGTCGAATTAATCCTTCCGGAGTCACTGAGCAGCTAGAGGCGGCATCTTGAAGATTTGGCCTCCGTGTTGCGAGGCTGTCTATTTGGTATAAATCCCTGCCAAGGGACCACACTAGAACGCGTGTGCATGCACCGCGTTCTTTTTTGCATGATCTCGGGCAGGGGGGACTGGCGATTAGCGGACCGTTATTCATCATCGGCGGCAATGAAGACAAAAAGGGACCGCGACGGATCCTGAAGCGCATCGCGGCTCTGGTGCGGCAATCCGAGCGCGGGGGCGGATTGGGCATTATCACGACCGCGTCTCTCGAAGAGCGGCAGGCTTATGAGACCTATCGGGCCGTGTTTTACGAACTCGGTGTCCATACGGTGGAGCACTTGCCGGTCTCCACGCGTCTAAAAGCGTCAGAAGAGACCGTCGTCAATCGCATCCGACCGTTGTCGTTGGTGTTTTTCAGTGGCGGGGATCAGCTCCGTATCACCAGCTTATTAGGGGGAACGCTTCTTCATCGGACCTTACTGGAAGAACATCGGCGCGGGTTGGCGATTGCCGGCACCTCCGCCGGCGCGTCCATGATGTCCGATACGATGATCGTGGCCGGTGATGCCGAGACGATGCCCACCCGGAACACGGTGGAAATGGCGCCCGGTATGGGGTTTTGGCCGGGAGCGGTAATCGATCAGCACTTTTCTCAACGGGGGCGGATTGGGCGGCTGGTTTCGGCTTTGGCTCAAAACCCGGGGATTTTAGGCGTAGGGTTGGATGAGGACACCGCGATTGAAGTCCGACTGGACGAGGCGCGTCTATTGGTGCACGGATCACGCACCGTCACGATTTTAGATGGCCGGGAGGTCACCGAAACGAACGCCTCCGAGTCTTCCCCCGGTCAACCGTTGGCCTTAACGTCGGTCCGCCTCCATGTCCTGCCCGACGGATATGGTTTTGATTTGACCCGGCGTCTGCCGCTCTCGGCTGAGGACCCCACTTGGAGTAGGGAGGACATCATCCGTGGAGATTCTATCCACCCGCTTTTATCCCGGCCCTAATCGCCATACGTTATTTCCCGCTTTGGAAGCGATTCTGGACCTGCAGGGCTATGGGGCGTTTCCTACCTCTCGGCGTCCGTCGTTCATTGCCGCGTTGTTGGAGGGGTTGCCCGGATTGCGGGACCATCACTGCTCACGGGGACGCCCCGGCGGTTTTGTGGAGCGCCTGACCGAAGGGACCTATTTAGGTCATGTGGTTGAGCATGTGGCGCTTGAACTCCTTTTTCAGGGGGGAGAGACCGGCATCTACGGGAAGACACGGGAGATTCAGCCGCCGCGCGTCCGCGTGGTGTTTGAATCGGAAACGGCGGACGGTGGGCGTCTCGCGCTCGAGACGGCGATAGGGATTGTGACGCGGTTATGGGACGGACAGCCTGTCGATTGGCCGGCGTTATTTTTATCCGTCCGCAATCAATTGGCCCGTTACCATTTGGGGCCCAGTACGCGCGCGATTGTGGCGGAAGCGCGTCGCCGCGGCATTCCCGTGGAGCGTTTGGACCAGGATAATTGGGTACGGCTCGGACAGGGCGTCCGGCAGCGCCGGATTATGGCGACCATGACGGATGCCACCAGCATTATTAGCGTGGAGTTGGCCCAATCCAAATGGGTGACCCGTCGGGTACTCGATGACGCCGGGATTCCCGTCCCTCAAGCCCGATTGGTCCATCACTGGGAGGAGGCGTGGGAAGCGGCCCAAGCCATCGGCATGCCGGTGGTGGTCAAACCGTTGGCGGGACATCAAGGCCGAGGCGTGACCATGGGCGTCGATAGCCGGGCGGCGCTCCGCCGGGCGTGGGAAACCGCCCACGAAGGGTCTTCTGCGGTATTGGTGGAACAACAGGTCCCCGGCACCGCCTATCGGCTGTTAGTGATCGGATCCAACATGGTGGCCGCGACCGAGCGCATTCCTCCTTTTGTGGTCGGGGACGGACAACAAACGATTCGCGCTCTCGTCGATCGGTTGAATCAGGACCCCCGTCGGGGGCCCGATCATGGTTTTCCGATGAGTGAAGTGCAAATTGACGCGGATGCCGTTACCACCTTAACGGCCCAGGGATGGACCTTGGAGGATGTTCCGCCGGTCGGCCATACGGTATGGATTCGACGGACGGCCAATATGTCGACCGGGGCCTTGGCGCGGGATGTTACGGACGGCGTCCATCCGGATTTGGCCGATGACGCGGTTCGGGCCGCTCGTGCACTGGGCCTGGACGTGGCGGGGGTGGATATCGTCACCCCGCGTCTTGATCGGGGGCTTTCCGAGGCCGGTGGGGCCGTGGTGGAGGTCAACGCCGCCCCGGGGCTTCGGATGCATCTTTATCCGGCGGAAGGAACTCCGCGCCCTGTAGACCGCTATTTCGTAGACTGGCTCTTTCCCGACGACCAGGGCCGTATTCCCGTGGCCGCGGTGACCGGTACCAACGGGAAGACCACCGTGACCCGGATGATTGCCCACATTATGGGCTTAACGGGCCAGGTAGTCGGCATGGCGACGACCGACGGGATCACCATCGGCCGGCGAGTCATTCAAACCGGCGACTTGACCGGTCCGTGGTCGGCCCGCCTGATTTTAAATGATCCGACCGTGGAAGTCGCGGTGCTGGAAACCGCGCGCGGTGGTATGGCCCGGGGCGGCCTCGGATTTGATGCCCTGGATGTGGCGGTGGTGACAAACATTGGGCCCGATCACTTAGGCCAGGACGATATTCAGACGCTCGACGACTTAGTCCACTTAAAGGCTTTGCTGGTGGATGTGGTACGGCCTGACGGCTACGCGGTTTTAAACGCCGATGACGAGTGGGTCCTTCGTATGCGAAGCCGCTCGGCCGGACAGACGGTGTTGTTTTCCACAAAATCCGATAATCCGTTGGTGGCACGACATGTGGAGACCGGTGGGCGAGCGGTTTACGTTAAACGCGGGTATTTGGTGTATGCGGCCGGGGGGCGGGAAACCCGCCTCATCGGGACGCGGGCGCTTCCCGCCAGTTTGGGTGGCGTCGCCACCATTAATATCGCCAATGCGGCGGCCGCGGCGGCGGCCGGTTTGATGCTGGGCGCCCCTCCGAGTCAAGTGGCGAAGGGGCTGGCAAGTTTTCCGGTGGGTGCGCAGGGATTAAATCGGGGGCGGTTGGAACTCTTGGGCGGACCGGATTTGCGGGTGTTGATCGATTATGGTCATAATGCGCCGGCGATTGTCGCGCTGGGGGAAATTTGCCGGCGGCTTCGGGCCCGTCGGGTGATTACGGTCCTCGGGTTGCCCGGTGATCGGCGTGACGAGGACATTCGCGAGTCGGCGCGGGCCGCCGCGGCGTTTAGTGACCAGGTAATTATCCGGGAGGATTTTGATCGGCGAGGCCGCCAACCCGGGGAGGTCGCTCAGTTAATTCAAGCGGCCATTCGGGCCGAGCACCCGGATGCCTCGATCCAAATGGTACTGGACGAAAAAGAGGCGGTGACCACGGCGATTCGCCAGGCGGGGCCCGGGAGTTTGGTGCTGGTGCTCTATGAGCGGTATCCTGTCGTGCGGCAAGCGGCCGAAGAGGCATTACACCGGGTGCGTCTGGGGTCGGCGACGTCCGATCACGGGACATTTTTGCAAGAGGCAGGAATTTAGCCCTTTCGTCCCGAACAGATCGGTGAGGCGAAATCCATGATATTGTGGGCGCAGGCCAAAATTAATTTAGGCCTCTGGGTGGGGCCACGACAGCCGACGGGCTATCATCTCGTGGATACGGTGATGTATCCGATTGAGGTGAAAGACCGGATCGTGTTGGAGCCGAGCCATACGCTTCGGTGTGACAGCGATACGCCCGGAGTACCTGTCGGCGAGCAAAATCTCATGATGCGGGCATATCATTGGGCCCGCGAACATTGGGGACCTTTACCGACGGTGCGGATGGCGGTCCAAAAGCAAATTCCGCTCGGTGCCGGACTAGGGGGAGGCAGTGCGGATGCCGGTGCGGTTTTGCGCTGGGCCTGGCACGAACTCGGATTCGGTCCACCTCCGGCGGTCGAGGGCACGGAGGCCATCGGGATGGATGTGCCCTTTTTTGTTTCCGGACGTCCGGCGCGTGCGCGTCATTATGGCGAGCTCTTGACGCCGGTGGCCGATCGACTGCAAGGGTTTTGGGTCGTCCTGGCGAATCCGGGTTGGCCCTTGGCCACGCATGTGGTCTACCGGGCGTGGGACGAGGTGGGGCGAGAGTCCGACAATCGCATTTCTGAAGTCATTGAGGGCATAGAGCGCGGCGAACTGGCGGTCGACGGGTTACAAAACGATTTGGAAAAGGCCGCCTTTCGGGTGGACCCTCGGCTTCAAGCATTTCGGCAGGCTCTCGAACGCTGGCTTTTTCCGGTGCCCTGCTTTTTATCCGGAAGTGGGGCAACGTATTATATGCTAGGATCGGATCCGGCCGATCCCGAATGGGCGTATTGGGCACAGGATCGTTTACGCGATCGGGGGGTGGCTTGGGTTATGGCCGCCCGCTTGGGTATGGGAAAGGATGAGGAATAGGTGCACGCAATTGTCTTGGCGGGCCAGCCGAACCAGGGACGGCTCCGTCAGGTTTCGGGTGCCGCCTATGAAGCGGAAATCTTGATACAAGGTCGGCGCATGGCCGATTTTGTCCTGGATGCGGTCGAAGCCAGCGCATTGGTGACGTCTCGGGCTTTAGTGGGGCCGGAAGGCTTTGAACGGCCGGGAGTGACGCGGGTTCCCATTCGGGGAGGGCTTTTGGACAACGTGTTGGCCGGGTTGGCTACCGTTCCTCCGGGGGCAACGGCTGTCCTGTTTTTAACCTCGGACATTCCCTGGATCACCGGGGATATTATTGATGAATTTTTACGGCTAAGCCCGCGCGACGTGGACGTAGTCTATCCGGTCATTCCGCGCGCCGTGGCGGAGGCCCGGTTTCCCGGAACGCGGCGAACGTATATTCGCGTGAAAGACGGGGTGTTTACCGGGGGCAATTTGTTTTTGGTCAATCCGGCTATTTTACCGGTATTGGCGGAACGGGGACAAAAATTGCTGAGCCACCGCAAGTCGCCGTGGAAGTTGGCCCAGGATTTAGGGTTTGGATTTTTGTGGCGGTTTCTGACCGGACGTTTGAGCTTGACTCAAATCGAGGCGGAGGCCGGCAGTCTTTTAGGGGTGCAGGGAAAAGCGCTGATATTTCCCTATGCGGAAGCGGGCGTCGATGTGGATAAGCCCGAGGATTTAGCCTTGGCGGAACGGGCGGTGCGCTTTTCCCAAGCGACAGGATGGGGACGTCCATGAGCGATCGCAATAAACGGCTCATTGCGGTGACCCGTCACCTGTCGCAGAAAGCCCGGCGACAGGTGAGTCTGACCGAACTGAGCCGATTGTTCGGGGTCGCCAAATCGACCCTCAGTGAAGATTTGTTGTTGATCAAAGAGGCTCTGGAAACCTATGGACTGGGCCATGTCGAGTCGCAAGTAGGAGTTACCGGAGGGGTCGTGTTTTCGCCTTCCTTGCCCAAAGACGAGCTAAAAGCCGCGTTGGCCGAATGGATTCAGGCTCTGACTTCTCCCGATCGGATGACGCCCGACGGGTTTTTGTATGTGACCGATCTCCTGTTCAGTCCCTCACGCATTGATCCCATGGGTCTTTTGCTGGCCGAGCGGTTTCGGCCGCTAGGGATTAATTTTGTCGCTACCGTCGAAACCCGCGGCATTCCCTTGGCCCTCGCCTGTGCCCGTGAATTGGGGGTGGACATGGTGTTGTTGCGGCGTGACCATCGGTTATCGGAAGGGGCCTCGCTGTCGATTAACTACCTTTCCGGTTCATCTCGTCGAGTCCAGTCCATGTCGTTGGCCCGACGCGCTCCGGTTCGCGGTGGCCGTATTTTATTTGTCGACGATTTTATGCAAGCGGGCGGTACGGCGCGGGCGGCCCATGACTTGTTAAGTGATTTTGGGGCCCAGGTGGTGGGAGCGGGCGTCCTCATTGTCACGCGTGCACCGGATCATAAATTGGTGGAAGAATATGCCGGAATATTAGAATGGTCGCGCGCGGAAGAGGGGCCGGGGTCCGTGGCTCCCAGTCATTGGGTGCGCGAGTTGTTAGATTGGGAGGCATGACATGGACAAAGGATTTCCCGCCATCGAAGAGGTGCGCCAAGCGGCCCGTGCCTTGTCCGGGGTGACGTATCGCACCCCGCTGCAAGAATCGAGTTATATTAACGATCTCTTAGGCGGGCGGGTCTTTTTCAAGCTGGAGAATTTGCAGCGCTCGGGCTCGTTTAAACTTCGCGGCGCCTACAACCGGATCCGTCAACTGACGCCGGCCGAATTGAAAGCCGGGGTCGTGGCCGCCTCGGCCGGCAACCATGCCCAGGGCGTGGCGCTGGCGGCGGGGTTGGTCGGCACGACCGCGGTCATCGTCATGCCGGAAGGGGCGTCGTTGACCAAAATTGAAGCGACGAAAGCCTATGGGGCCGAAGTCTATTTGCACGGACAAACATTTGATGATGCGTTTCACGAAGCCGAGAGGATTCGTGATCGCTCGGGCCGGGTCTTGATTCATGCTTTTGATGATCCGGCGGTGGTCGCGGGTCAGGGGACGGTCGGGCTGGAGATGATGGATGAGCGCCCGACCCTCGATGTGCTCGTGGTGCCGGTGGGAGGCGGCGGATTAATCAGCGGCGTCGCGTTGGCGGCCAAAGCGTTAAATCCGGGGGTCAAAGTCATTGGGGTGCAGGCGGCGGGAGCCGCCGCGATGGTAGAGTCGGTGCGGCAACATCGTCTAGTGCCGGCCGAATCGGTGCGCACGATTGCCGACGGGATCGCGGTCAAGCATCCCGGCGCCTTGACCTTTCGGATGATTGAGCACTATGTGGACGAATTGGTTACGGTCGACGAGCATGATATTTCGCGTGCGATCTTAATCTTCCTGGAGCGGTCCAAGCTGTTGGTCGAGGGGGCGGGAGCGGTGGGATTGGCGGCACTGCTGGCCGGAAAAGTCCCCTTGCGGAATCATAATGTGGCTACGGTCGTGAGCGGAGGGAACATTGACGTTACCTTGCTCAACCGAATTATTGAAAAAGGGTTGGTGGAAGAAGGGCGTCAAGTGCAATTTCGCACCGTCATCGGCGATCGGCCCGGCCAATTGGTCCAATTATTAAATCACGTGGCGCGTGAACGGGCCAATGTACTACGGGTGCAACATGAGCGCTGGGATCCCGGTCTTTCGCCGGCGGAAGTCCGTGTAGATTTGGTGGTTGAAACCCGGGATGCCCAACATGTCCGGGAATTACTCGATAGCTTGGAAGCCGCGGGCTATGTTCTGGAGCCTAAAATACCCGCACGTTCATAACAAAAATTTCGACAATTGAGAGGAGTTTGGCCTCTCGATGGCGAATACTCCTTGCACCCAATCATCTGGGTCAACTAGGCAACAGGGCAACAAGGAGGATTCCCCGTGGAAATAACAGACGTGCGGCTTCGAAAGATGACCAATGACGGAAAGATGAAGGCCGTGGCATCCGTGACCTTAGATGGTGAATTCGTGATCCACGATGTCAAAGTCGTTGAGGGCCTCAAAGGTTTGTTTGTGGCGATGCCCAGTCGGAAAACCCCCGACGGCGAGTTTCGCGATGTGGCCCATCCCATTACTCCAGCCGCGCGCGAACGGATTCAAAAGGCGGTCTTAGACGTCTTTCACTCCACTCCGTGAGGTAAGCTGGAGCCTATGTGACCAGCGGTTTCCGGCGGTGCCGTGTGGGGCGGCACCGCTTTTCTTATATCACCACAGGGGGAAGGTGGAGCGTATGTTGACGGTGTATGGGGCGACGGTCGTAACCCTGATGATGATTTTTTATGCGTTGGAAGCGCGTTCCATCTGGTTTACGTTGGCATTTGCGGTCGCTTGTTTCGGTTCGGCGAGTTATGGATTTTTGGCCGGCACGTGGCCTTTCGGGGTGGTGGAGAGCGTATGGGGGGTAATTGCCTGGCGGAAATGGTATATCTTACGACAAAGCGTCTCCCAAAGCCCACAAGATGTCCAACCGGGATAGGCTTTATGGCCGTTGGATAATCGGACGAAAATCATAAGGTGGTTTCCCCCAAAAGATGTGTTATTATATCCGTATATCCGGATACATTGAAATTACAAGGAGGGATCACCGATGTTGTTTCGTCAGTGGTTACATGATCGGCCGGTGGTGGCCGCTAGCTATCTAATCGGTTGACCCGGGCGCGGTCTCGCTGCGGTGGTGGATCCACTGCCCGACTTATCGCCGTATCTCACGGTATTGGAAGAAAAACGATTGTCGCTAACCTATGTCATTGACACGCATGTCCATGCCGATCATTTATCCGGCGCCTACCGGTTAGCCCAAGAAACCGGAGCGACTCTCATTATGCACCGCAGTGCGCCTCTCACCGTGCCCTTTCGGGGAGTGGAGGACCAAGAGCGCCTACCGCTGGGCAATGTCGACATCGAGGTGTGGCATACCCCGGGTCATACGCCGGAGCATATTAGTCTCGTCATTACCGACCGGCGGCGAGGGCCTGAACCGTGGTGCGTCTTAACCGGCCATACCCTCATGATTGGGGATGCCGGGCGTCCCGATTTGGTGGCCGAAACGGGCGCCGAGGAACTGTACCACAGTTTGTTTGATCGGCTGGCGGGATTGCCCGATTATGTGGAAATTTTTCCGGGAGCCTACGCCGGGTCGACTTGAGGGCGCGACTTGAGTGGAAAGGTCGTTTCCACCTTCGGATATGAGCGGCGTTATAACATGGCGTTAAAGCCGCGGACCCCGGAAGAGTTTCGGCAATTCATTCTGGAGAGTTTGCCGGACCAACCGGCAGATTTCGCGGCGATTCGGCAGGCCAACTTGGCCGGCGGTCTCGGGGAGTCAGAGCCTCTAACCACGCCGCCACGGCTTTTAGAGCCGCGGGATTAATCCGGTAATAATGCCAAGTCTTCCAGCGATCGTGCACGACACAACCGGATCGGGCCAAAATGGCGAGATGACGGGAGACGGTGGATTGCGGCACGTCCAAGTACTTAGCCAGGTCCTGAACGCAGATGCCGTCGACCGTTTTGCCTTGGCTCTGACAAAAGTATTCCGGTCGACTGAGATATTGGAGAATTTTCCGCCGTAACGGATCGGCCAACGCCTTCCACAGGGCGTCGAGCATGTCTGGTTCGTTCATGAGACCCTCCCGGGCATCATTATATACCAGCGGCCGGTCACGGTTTCTGTATCCGTTCATCCGGAAACACGCAACCAGGAGGGCGGGAACGTGACACAGGGCATTCGGCCGAATTTGGGCCAGTTTTTATGGTTGGTGGCGAACACGGTATTTGTCGGGCTCGCCGTCGGAATGGAACGGACTGTCGTCCCGTTGTTGGGACGGGACGTCTATCAGGTCGGAGCGGTATTGACCCTAAGCTTTATCGCTTCGTTCGGATTGGCCAAGGCCCCCTTGAATCTTGTCGCGGGCCGGTGGTCGGACCGCGTGGGACGACGGCCGGTGTTGATTGGGGGGTGGGTATTGGGGATTCCGGCCGTATTGCTGCTCATGGTCGTTCATCGGTGGTGGGGCGTCATTTTGGCCAACGTGTTTTTGGGGGCGAATCAGGCGTTTTCGTGGACCATGACCATCACCGCCCAACTGGATTTGGCGGGCCCCAGGCAACGGGGACTGGCTATGGGCATTAACGAAGCGACCGGATATATCGGAGTGGCGGTGGCCACCTGGCTTACCGGGCTGGTGGCTCACCAGGTCGGACTCGTAGAATCCCCGGTATGGGTGGGTTCGTTCGTGGTGTTGGCGGGATTGGCCATCAGCGTGGGAGCCGTCCGCGACACCCGGCATTGGGTCGCCCATGAAGCGACGCGGCACGCCCCCTCGGTCCCGGTTCGGAATCATACGCCGTGGCAAGATTTTTGGTGGACCAGTTTTCGCGATCCGACCCTGTCGACCGCCTGCTGGGCGGGCATGACCAATAAACTGGCGGATACGGTCGCTTGGGGCGCCCTGCCGTTATATTTGGCGTCTCAAGGCCTCTCGGTGGTCCATATCGCCGAGATTGGCAGCAGTTATGCGTTGGCCTGGGGGATCGGTCAGTTTGGCACCGGAATCCTGTCGGATCACGTGGGGCGAAAGCGCCCGATTGTGTCCGGGTTTGTCTTCTTGGGGTTGGGGCTTTTTGGACTGGCATGGATGCCGGGATTGACCGGACGGATTGTGGCGGCGAGCGTTGGGGGACTCGGGATGGCCCTTTTATATCCGAACCTGAATTCGGCGGTCGGCGATGTCGCGCCGCCTCAGCGGCGGGGCAGCGTTCTCGGAATTTACCGGCTCTGGCGCGACGGCGGCTATGTGGTGGGGGGACTTCTGATCGGGGCCCTCGTGGCGGCCTTTGGGGCGCGCTCGGCCGTGATCGTGATCGCAGGGCTGACTTGGGTCATGGCCGGTCTTTTAATCGGGCGCTTTCACGAGACCCATCCGGCCAAAGCCCTCTCGCGGGTTTCATCGGTGGGTTAAAAAACATCGCGATGCTTGGAATCCGGCTTCCGGCCGCCGTCGGGGGCCGGTTTTCCGTTTCCCGGGAATTTCCGGCGCGGATCCGACGGGGAACAGAATGATAGCAGTGGCCCAGAACGCACAAACTTTGGTATGCTAAACCGTGGTGTAGAGTTCGAGGTCGGACGAGGGGGTATGGGGCATGGCAAAAACCGCGGCGGTGATTTTGGCGGCCGGGCGTGGCACACGCATGCGTTCGGGACTCGCCAAGGCGCTTCATGGACTTGGCGGCCAACCGCTCGTGATGCACGTCGTCAAAGCCGTGGAGGAGGCCGGACTGGGAACGCCTTGGGTGGTTATCGGCTATCAGGGCGACCGAGTGGAAGAGGCACTGGAAGGGCGGGCCTTATTCATTCAACAACCGGAACTGGCCGGCACCGGAAATGCCGTGTATCAGGCGCTCGGGGCGCTCCCGTCCGACGTGGACGAGGTATTGGTGACCTACGGTGATTGTCCTTTGGTTCCGCCGGCGCTTTTCCAGACCTTGGTGCAGCAACATCAAGCATCGGGGGCGGCCGCCACCTTGGTGACCACCCGTCTCGATTCGCCGACCGGTTACGGACGGATTATCCGCAATTTAGAGGGCCGAGTGGTGGGGATTGTCGAGGAACGGGAAGCCGACGAGGCGACGCGGAAGATTACGGAGATTAACACCGGGATCGGCGTCTGGCGCATTAACGGGCTTCGTCAAATTCTTCAGGATTTGCCGCTCCATCAGGGCGAGCAATATCTTACCGAGGCGGTCTCGGTGCTCGTCGCGCAGGGCGAACGCGTCGAGACGGTGGTGTGGGACGACTGGCGTGAAGTGATGGGAATTAACACACGCCGCGAATTGGCCGAAGCGGAACGCGTTTTGCGCCGACGAACGATTGACCGGTTGTTGGATGCGGGCGTAACGATCATCGATCCCGACACGACCTATATCGACGCCGAGGTGGAGATCGGTCAGGACACCGTCATTTATCCGATGACCTTTATTCAAGGCCGGACGAAAATCGGGCGGGACTGTCAAATCGGGCCGATGACCACCATTCGTTCGAGTCGGTTGGGCGACGGCGTATGGGTCGATCGCTCGGTGGTGGAGCAAAGTGCGCTCGGCAGTAAAGTGCGGGTGGGACCGTTTAGCCATTTGCGTCCCGGCACGTCGTTAGATCGCGATGTGAAAATCGGCAATTTTGTGGAGCTCAAAAACACCCGGGTGGGCATTGGCACGAAAATGGGCCATCATTCGTACTTGGGGGATGCGACCATTGGGGGTCGGGTCAATATTGGCGCCGGCACCGTCATTGTCAACTATGACGGGGTGGCGAAGCACCCGACGTTCATTGGCGATGAGGCGTTTATCGGATGCAACGCCAATTTGGTGGCGCCGGTGGAAATTGGGGCCGGGGCGTATGTCGCTGCCGGTTCGACCGTTACGCAAAATGTTCCGGCTGATGCCTTAGCGATTGCGCGGGCCCGCCAAGAAAACAAACCCGGCTGGGCCGCGAAACGGCATAAAGATTCCGATCGCGCGCACAAGCCATAAGGGAAGGAGAACCGCATGTTCGAGCGCGAAGGCGTCTTGAAAATTTTTACGGGAAATGCGAATCGGCCTCTCGCCGAGAAAATTGTGGAACATTTAGGGATTAAATTGGGCGACGCCGATGTCGGGCGGTTTTCAAACGGGGAGATTCGGGTACGGCTTCTGGAAAACGTGCGCGGATCGGATGTCTTCATCGTCCAGCCGACGTCTGGACCTGTCAATGACAATTTGATGGAATTATTACTGCTGATTGATGCCACCCGACGGGCGTCGGCGCGACGGGTGACGGCGGTGGTACCATTTTATGGCTATGCCCGGCAGGATCGCAAAGAACGCGGCCGGGAACCGATATCCGCCAAGCTGGTGGCCAATCTGATTACCACGGCAGGCGCTAAGCGTGTGCTGACGATGGATTTGCATGCTCCCCAAATCCAAGGGTTTTTTGACATTCCGGTCGATAATTTACAAGGCGGACGAATTTTGGCGCAAGCGATTGCCGCCCGTCAACTGGAGAATTTAATGATTTTTTCGCCGGATGCCGGTGGGGTTAACCGGGCTCGCCAATTGGCGAAATTCCTGGGGGCGCCCTTGGGGTTTATCGACAAACGGCGGCCGGAACCGAACGTGTCGGAGGTCGTCAATGTGATTGGCAAGGTGCGCGACCGGAGCGTCGTCATCGTCGATGACATGATTGACACCGGCGGCACCATTGCTAAAGCCGCGCAAGCGATTATGGATCTCGGGGCCAAAGCGGTCTATGCGGCCGCGACCCACCCGGTGTTTTCCGGTCACGCCGCGGAGATTCTCCGCCATTCGCCGATTCAAGAAATATTGGTGACGGACACCATTCCGTTGACCGAACCCATGGATCGTACGACCGTCATCTCGGTTGCGCCCCTCTTGGCGGAGGCGATTATGCGGGTGCATGAGGATCTGTCGGTGTCCAAACTGTTCGAGTGAGGCGGCGATGATTCGACTGATTGTGGGGCTAGGCAATCCCGGGCCGGATTACGTCAATACGCGCCATAATGTGGGATTTATGGTTCTCGACGCGTATGCCCGCCATCGGGGGCTTCGCTTTCGGCTGGGACGCTACGGGTACCTGGCGGACAGCGACCAAGGATGGCTGATGAAACCGATGACGTTTATGAATTTGTCCGGCGACGCGGTCGGACCGTTTGTCCGACGGTATCGGCTCACGCCGGATCAGGTGCTGGTCGTCCATGACGACTTGGATTTGCCGCTCGGTCGCATCCGGATTCGGGCGCACGGGTCGAGTGGGGGCCACAACGGAATCAAGTCGATCATTCAAGCCTTGGGGACGGATCGCTTTCCGCGGATGCGCCTCGGTATCTCCCGGCCGCCGGCGTCGATGCCGGTGATTGACTGGGTGTTAGCCCCCTTTTCGGCGGACGAGAGACGGGTGTTACAAGATACGATTGCGCGGGCGGTCGAGGCTCTGGACGGCATCGGTCAGGAGGGGCTGGAATGGGCCATGAGCCGGTATAACGGCTAATCGTACCGGAATTGGGGCACTCTGGAAACAGAGGAGGCCTGATGCCATGGTGCGCTATGAATGTCGCCGGTGCGGCCGGCGTCTCGGCGTCTATCACGGAGCCTGGACGGATCCGGAATTGGGGCTTACCGGACTTTCGTCGGTGGATCAAGCGCAGTTGCTGGAATGGGACGACCAGGGAGCCGTCGTGACGGTAAAAGTTTTGTGTGACCATTGTTTGCCGCTGCCGTGGGACGATAACCTATGGTATAACTAGCTAGAGATCGATGGGATGAATACGGGCTAGCCAATCTAGCCCGTGTTTGCCGTTGGGCAAAGAAAGGATGCGTTATGGGCGAACTGGCGAGCCTCCTGGAGCTGTGGAGCCAATATCCTCCCTATCAAGAGCTGTTGAACCGGTTTCGTAACGGGGGTCACACGGTACAGATCACCGGGCTTTCGGGGTCGTTACCCTCTTTTATGGTGGCAAGCCTCACGGAACACATTCAACGGCCGGCCCTGGTCGTGACCGCCGGTTTTCAAGAGGCCCGTCGGTTGGAAGCCGAGCTGGAGGCCTATCGGCCGGAGGCGCCGCTATATCTTTTGCCGGCGCGCCCCCACATTGTGGGGGATGTACGGGCCGAAAGCTATGAATGGCACGAACGCCGGCTTAAAGCGCTGGATGAAGCGTATCATAATCCTCGCGCGGTCTTGGTGGCACCGGTGGAGGCGGTTCGGCAACGGGTGGTCGCCATGGCCCAGGAACGGATCAGCCTGGCCCCGGGTCAGGTCATTGCCCCGGAAACCGTGGCCGAACAGTTGGTCCATCTGGGGTACGTGCGGGATCCGGAAGTCGAGCAAGAGGGGCACTTTGCCTGGCGGGGCGCGATTATGGACGTGTTTTTGCCGGGGGGGCCGGCGGTGCGTATCGAATGGTTTGACGACGAAGTCGATTCGGTGCGGACCTTCGATCCTGAAACCCAACGGACCACCCAAATGCTGTCGCGGGTCAGTATTGGTCCTGCCCGGGAACTCATTTGGAGTCCCGAGGTGTTAAGTCGCGCCCTCGCGCGGCTGGGCCAGGAATCGGCCGAAGTCATTCGAAACCTCGAAGCCACGGGACATTTTGAGGAGGCCCGGCGTGCCGAAGAGCGGTACGGACGGTATTGGCATGATCTGAGTGAAGGCCGGAGTTTTCCGGGTGTTGAGCGCTTTATGGCCGCTTTTGCCGCGCCCAAAGCGTTGGTGCAGGTGTTTTCCTTGAAACCGTTGGTGATTTTTCACGATTTGCCGCGGGTATTGGAAGCCGTTCGCGGGCAGGCGGTGGAAGCCCAATTGGAACGGGAACGTCGGCTGGAACGAGGAGATTTTTTGCCGGTCGAAGCCGAATTGGACATTCCTCCGGAGAGCCTTTTGGCGGAATTAAAGGGATGGAATACGGTGCATCTTTCCCTCATGGCGCACGGGTCGCGACGGGACGAGGACGTGTTTTCGCTGACCGGTCGGCCCGCACCCCGCGTTCATGGGCAGGCGGATTTGTTGAAAACCGAACTGACGCGGTTACGCAAGTCGCGGATGAAAATCGGGTTGGTCGTCCGTGACGAGGACGCGCGCCGGCTCATGATGAACCATGTCTTGGATAGCGGGTTGACCCCACGGCCCGGCCTTGGCGTGAACGGGGAAATCGGCGTGTTGCTGGGCACGCTCTCCCACGGTTTTGTCTTGCCGGAATTGGGGCTCGCCCTCTTGGGGGAAACCGAGTTATCCGGACGGGACGTCAAGCCGGAGACGCGCCGGCGTCGGGAGGCGCGTCGTACGATTCGGGTGGGGGACTTAAAACCGGGGGACTATGTCGTGCACATGACGCACGGGATTGGCCGCTTTCTCGGGGTCCGGACGTTGGACATTCAGGGCCAGCATAAGGATTACCTCCACATTCAATATGCCGGAGCGGATACGTTATATGTGCCGGTCGACCAGCTGGGGCTGGTGCAAAAGTATGTGGGGGTGGAAGGCCAGGAACCCCGCCTATCCAAAATGGGCGGGCAAGAATGGACTCGTACCAAGGAAAAGGTCAAAGCCTCCGTTCGCGAAATGGCGGAAGAATTGCTGAAATTGTATGCCAAACGTGAAGCGGAGCCAGGTATTGCATACGGGCCCGACACGCCCTGGCAAGCCGAGTTTGAGGCCGCCTTTCCCTATGAGGAAACGCCGGACCAATTGCGGGCGATTGACGACATCAAGCGGGACATGGAACGGGCACGTCCCATGGATCGCTTGTTATGCGGGGACGTCGGCTATGGAAAAACCGAAGTGGCTTTGCGGGCAGCCTTTAAGGCGATTATGGGCGGGAAACAAGTGGCATTTTTGGTGCCGACCACGCTATTGGCGGAGCAACATTACCAAACCGCCAAGTCCCGTTTAGCCGGTTACCCGGTTACGGTGGAAGTGCTTAGCCGCTTTCGGACGCCGAAACAACAAAAAGAGATTTTGGCGCGGGTCAAAAAGGGGCAGGTGGACTTATTAGTCGGGACGCATCGGCTCTTGGCCAAAGATGTGCAATTTCAAGATTTAGGATTACTGATTGTCGATGAGGAACACCGGTTTGGCGTAGCCCACAAAGAACGGATTAAGGCCCTCAAAGGGAATGTTGACGTGCTCACCTTAACCGCGACGCCGATTCCCCGCACGCTTCACATGGCGCTGGTCGGTATTCGGGATATGAGCGTGATTGAAACGCCGCCGGAAGATCGGTTGCCGGTGGAAACCGTGGTGGCCGAATACGATGAAGATTTGGTGCGAGAAGCCATTCGGCGGGAGCTGGATCGGGGCGGCCAGGTATTTTACGTCCAAAATCGCATCCGTTCTATGGATCGCACAGTTGAGCATTTGATGAAGCTTTTTCCGGGTATTCGACTGGCGGTGGTCCATGGGCAGATGGAAGAAAACCGTATTGAAGACGTGATGGCGCGTTTTATCGAACAGGAATATGACATTTTGGTCACCACGAACATTATCGAGTCGGGACTGGATATTCCGAATGCCAACACCCTCATCGTGGAGGATGCGGACAAAATGGGTCTGGCCCAGCTATACCAGTTGCGGGGGCGGGTCGGCCGCTCGTCCCGGCTCGCCTATGCGTACTTTACGTTTCATCCGGACAAAGTGCTGACGCCGGCCGCCGAAAAGCGGTTGGAAGCCATCCGCGAATTTACCGAACTGGGGGCAGGCTATCAAATTGCCCTGCGGGATTTGGAAATTCGGGGAGCGGGAAATTTGTTGGGGGCGGAACAACACGGCTTTATCGCCACCGTCGGATTTGATCTTTATACTCAGATGCTGGCCCAAGCGGTCCAGGAATTAAAGGGGGAGCCGGTGGAAACCCCTGTCGATCCGACGATTGAAATCGCTGTCGATGCCTATTTGCCGGATGACTATGTGCCGGATCCCCGCCAAAAAATCGAAATGTATAAGCGACTGGTTTCTGCCAAAAGCTTAGCCGAGGTGGAGGCGTTAGCGGAGGAAATCGAAGATCGTTTCGGGACCGCTCCCGCTTCCGTAACAGCCTTGGTGCAGCTTTCGCGAGTTCGGGTGTTGGCGCGGGATGTGCGGCTGACCCAAGTCAGCCATAAAGGCGACCGGATCCTCTTGGGCGGAGGACCTGACAGCCGGGTCGGTCCGGAGGCCATTCAACGGTTGGCGTCGCGTTTTCCCGGCCGGCTGATACCGGGAACCCAACGGGCGCCGGAGTTGGGAATTAAGTTGCCGCCGAAAGCGTCCCCCGACGACGCGTTGAAAACGGCTGAGGCTGTCCTGACCATCATGCAGGAGGTCTCCGATCATGCCAGTGCTCAAACCACCCACGGCTAAGGGGGCAGTTTTTCTAGGGCTCCTGATTCTATTGGCGGGCTGTGGATCCCATCAAACCCCGGTCGCGACGGTTGACCGTCAGCCCCTCAATTTGGGGACGGTAGATGATTGGCGAAAGGCCAGTTGGGTGGTGACCGGGTTGCCCCAGTCCCCGCGCCAGGCGGTGTCCCGCCCCCAGGTCGAGTTGCTGGCCGCCCAACAGGTGGTGGTGAATTGGGCGCTCACCCATCATGTCTTGAGCCTGGCTTCGGCACAAAACCAAGCTCGGCAAGAACTGACGCATCAGGTGATTCCTCATTGGGGGACGTTGACCTTTTGGCGGCGGGCGGCCACGGTCCAAATCGGGGAAGCCGCCGTCATCGATTGGTTAAGCCGACAAATCCTTTTGGAGCGGGCCTTTCAACAGGTGACGGCCCGGGTCAAGCTGCCTCCCGCGTCGGCCATGCTCGCCTACTATCAAGCCAATCCGAGCTTTTTTGTCACCCCGCCGGCCGTTTTGGCGCGGGTCATCGTCGTGCCGAGCCAAGCGGAGGCCGCGGCGGTGGTGCGGCAATGGCAAAAAGGCGCGTCGTTTGCGGCACTAGCCGCCCGCTATTCGACCGACCGGACGACCCGGTTCGACGGGGGCAGTTTGGGTTGGATTCGGTTGGGGGCCCAACCGTTACCGCCCGGCTACCGGTCGGCATTATCCCAACTTTCCCCCGATCATTGGAGTATAGTCCACAATCGATCCGGCTACTCTATCATCGACGTTCAAGCAAGTCGTAACGGAGGCGAGATTCCCTATCGTGCGGTCGCGCCAGCGATTCAGGCCGAGTTATGGCAAAACGCCCGGCAACAGGCGTTTCAACAGTGGGTACAGGGACTATTGGCTCGTCATCCTATTCACGTGACGGTCCAGGCATGACTCCTACCTTTCGGTAAAACTGGTAAAAACGCATAATTCGGAATCGGCCTCGATATACTACGTCAGAAGGTATGCAGAAAGGGGGGGCTCAATTGAAGGCGACGGGCATCGTCCGGCGGATTGACGACCTCGGTCGGGTGGTCATTCCCAAGGAAATTCGGCGAACCCTTCGAATTCGGGAGGGAGACCCGCTGGAAATCTTCGTGGATCGGGACGGCGAGGTGATTCTTAAAAAATATTCCCCGATTGGAGAGCTGGGGGATTTCGCCAAAGAATACGCGGATTCTCTTTATGAAGCCGTAGGGCACATTGCGCTGATTGCGGACCGTGATGCGGTAATCGCGGTCTCCGGGGCGCCGAAAAAAGAGTTTCTCAACAAACCTTTGGGAGCATTGGTCGAAAAGGCCATGGAAGATCGCAAAACGCTGTTTTTTAACCGGGGTGAACATCGTCCGAAGGGCAGCATTATTGGGGATGAGGACGAGGACAAGTTTGTGGCGGAAGTCATCGCGCCCATCATTGCCGAAGGCGATCCGATTGGGGCCGTGATCATCTGCAGTCGCGAACCAGACGTCAAGATGGGGGAAATGGAAGTGAAACTGGCGGAAACGGCTGCGGGCTTCCTGGCCAAACAAATGGAGCAATAGGAAAAACCGGAAAACAGGACACCGTGGGAGTCCGCAATGATCCGTCCGCAGGGTCATTGCGGTTTTCTTTATTCGTTACTGCCCTTCCGGGAGCGGGGGCGCAGGTACCAAATTCCAGAAATTTAATTGAAAGTGGTCAGGCGTATAAGGGGTCGTAGGCGGAGTTTGGGTAATCGTCATTTGGCTAATGCGCCATCCATGACCGGCCGGCACCAGCCAAAAGGACGCTACCGCCTGGTCGTTCGCCTGCCCCTTGGGCGATAGATGCCGGGTTTCGTTTAAGGCACAACTTAACACGGCGGGATTGCCGCCGGCCAACGATAGATGCGACAACGAGACGGTCACGTCGGTCACATGAATTCCGCTGAGGGCGGCGGCGTTAGCGTTTTCGGTCGCAATCCATCGCACCAACGCGGTCGCCGGGCTCTTCGGAACGACAAGGCTCCGGAGGCCCTCGGCGGCCGCCGGGCTCGGAAGTTCGGCCGTATCGATCAGAAACGTCTGACAGACGGCCGCCATTTGTTGCTCTTCGGTTATCTGATGATGCCAAATCCCCACCCCTAAACCGACGGCGAGGAGAACGCCGACACCGCCCCACATCATGACGCGTTTTCTGTTCATTTCTTCATTATAACCGAAGAACCTCATCCGTTTGGAGAGGCCGACGGGCACGAAAGGCGTTTTCGTGCGCGCGGTGTTTCGTTACACTGAAGAGAGCGCAGAAGAAGGGAGAACAGCATGACCAGCAATACGTCAGCGGAATGGTTTGCCCGAGCCCTACACGTCACCTCCGGCGGGGTCAATTCGCCCGCCCGATCTTTTCGGGCGGTCGGCGGTGATCCGCCGGTAGTCATGGCCCGCGGGGAAGGCCCTTATCTGATCGATGTCGCCGGCCAACGCTATATCGATTATTTAGCGGCGTTTGGTCCTTTGGTCCTCGGCCACGGGCATCCTCGCGTGGTGGAGGCCATTCGAACGCAAGCCCTTCAAGGCACGGTCATCGGGACTCCGACGCCAAGCGAAATCGAATTGGCGGAGGAGCTGACGGCCAGCATTACCGGCCTCGACATGGTCCGGTTGACGAGTACCGGGACCGAAGCGGTGATGTCCGCCATCCGGCTTGCGCGGGCCTATACCGGACGCCCTTTGGTGGTGAAATTTGAAGGGACGTACCATGGGCACAGCGATGCCGTGTTGGTCAAAGCGGGATCGGGAGCTTCGACGGTCGGAACGGCGGACAGTTTAGGCATTCCGACCGGCGTGACCGGGGACGTCATCAGTTTACCGTATAACGATTTGGATCGATTATCCGAGGTGATGCGGCGTGTAGGCGATCAGGTCGCCTGTGTGTTGACCGAACCCATTGTCGGCAACATGGGGATTGTCCCGCCGGAGCCGGGGTATTTGGCCGGAGTGAAGGAAATTACCCATGCCCACGGGGCTTTATTGATTTTTGACGAGGTGATTACGGCTTTTCGTTTTCATTACGGCACCGCGGCCGAACTCTTGGGCGTGATACCGGATCTTTATGTGCTGGGCAAAATCATCGGCGGGGGATTGCCGGCGGGTGCTTATGGGGGACGACGAGCGATTATGGAATATGTGGCCCCTTTAGGGGGGATGTTCCAAGCCGGCACGTTTGCCGGTAACCCCTTATCCTCGGCCGCCGGGTTAGCTACGTTGCGAGTGCTGAAAGAGGAGTCTCCGTATGCCAGGATGGATCGCCTGGCCGACAGGTTGGCGACCGGCATTTTGGCCACGGCCGATCAATTTCGGATTCCCGTCACCCTCAATCGGGCCGGTTCGGGATTCACAGTGTTCTTTGGTCCCCGGCGTGTCACGGATTACGAGACGGCGCAGCAGGCCGATGCGACCCGATTTGCCCGGTTTCACCGCTTGATGTTGGAACGCGGCGTGTATCTGGCACCGAGTCGGTTTGAAGCCTGGTTTGTATCCGCCCAACATACCGACGCGGAGATTGACCGCACGTTAACCGCAGTACACGATGCCTTTTCGATGCTTCAGGCCGAATAACCGTCGCCTGATTTCGGACCAAGCCGATTGGACGGCTTGGTCTTTTTCCTGGGATTGGGCCATAAGCTGGAGGCGAGTGACAATGGCCTGAGGAGAGCGGTTTATGACCGGACGGTCCGTGTGGCAAGGAGCATTTTGGCTATCCGTCGGCTCATTTGTTTCGCGATTGATCGGGGCCGTGTACCGGATATTTTTACCGCGAGTGCTGGGGGATTACGGGGTCGGTTTGTTTCAGATGGCGTACCCGCTGTATTCGATTTTGCTGGCGGTTTCGGTCAACGGCATCCCGACCGCGTTGGCTAAGCAAATGGCCGAGAAACTCACGCGCGGAGAAGTGGCGGATGCGGAGCGTCTGGCGTCGTGGGCGGAGGTGGGGCTCGGCTTTTTAGGAATGGGCTTGGCGGTGTGGATGGAACTCTCGTCCGGATGGATTGCCGTTCATGTCTTTCATGAGCCGAAAGCCGTTTGGGCGATGCGCGCATTGGCCCCGGCGCTGGCTTTCGTCGCCTTAGAGGCCAGTTTTCGCGGCTATTTTCAAGGGTATCAAAATATGGTGCCTACCGCGGTATCGCAAATTCTTGAGCAATTGGCACGCGTGATGGTCATGTTTCCCTTGGCCTACCATTGGTTGCCGCACGGCGTAGACAAGGCGGCGGCCGGGGCGACGTTGGGGGCGCCGGCGGGGGCTTTTGTGGGGATGCTGTATCTCTTGACGCAGCGCATCTCCCAGAAGAAACCCCATCACCTGCGCGGCGTGCCTTGGCGAGACTTGTGGCGTCTTGCGATTATTGCGCTGCCGATGTCTTTGTCGGGCCTTTTGTTCCCGTTAATGTTAATGGCGGATTCCATGTTCGTGCCTTTGCGGCTGGAAAAAACCGGATTAAATTTATATCAGGCGACGGCTCAATTCGGCCAGTTAAGTGGGGAGGCCATGCCCCTGATTAACCTGACGATGGTGATCGGCGCCGCGTTGGCGGTATCGCTGGTGCCGGCGGTCGCCCGAGCGCTAGCCTCCCAGGATCGGGCTTTGGCGAGTCGGCGCGTGGCTCAAGCCATGCACCTGGTGTGGCTTTTAGGGTTGCCCATGGCATTCGGTTTGGCCTTGTTGGCCAAACCGCTGACGCTCATGCTCTACGGGGAAACCGGGGCTGCCGCGGCCTTGGCCGTCTTGGCGCTTGGGGCCCCGGTATTGGCCATGCAACAGATTCTCGGATCCTCCTTGCAAGCGGCCGGGTATGGATGGGTTCCGGTTAAAAACTTGATTTTTGGCGGTCTGGTCAAGTTTCTGGCCACGTGGTGGCTGACCGCGATCCCCGGGCTCGGTATTCGGGGGGCGGCTTGGGGCACCGTCTTGGCCGCTGTCACCACCGCTTATCTCAATTGGCGGGATTGGGAAGGGCGTGTCATGCCCGGGACACGGCCTTGGGTGACGGTGGGCTGGCCCCTGGTGGGATCGGTGGTCATGATGATGGGAATTCGGGTTTGGTTTCACCTGATTGACACCCCGTCGGCGACCGTCAGGAGTTTGACCGGGGTGATGGTGGGAATCGCGACCTATGGGGGGGTCGTGATTTTGTCCGGGGAGTGGCAGGCCATCCGGCGGGTATTACACGAACGCTAAGGCAGATTTTGGTATACTAAGGTTGCCAAACTAACCGCGGAGGCGATGGCATGGGCCGTTGGATGTGGCAAGAAGACGAGCGCGCAGCGGATGGCTTTCTAATCCCCGGCCCCTTCACCGGTCAACAGATTCGGGAGCGTTGGGGCTCTTTGTTTCCGGACGATGCCCAAGCCCTATGGCATCGGACGGATGGACACATCACGCCGATCCGTTGGGGGACCGTGGGCGGAATGACGTTCGCGGCCGGAGAGGCGTTGGAACTCCCCGGCATCCCCGTGGCGGCCGGCCCTCTCTTGTATGTGATGAGCCGGCTTTTAGGGCCCGGCGGGTGCCCCTGGGATCGCCAGCAAACCTCCATGACCCTTTTGCGATATTTGTTGGACGAGAGCTATGAAGCGGCGGAAGCGCTCGTGGCCCAAGATTGGGACGGATTTGAAGACGAATTGGGCGACGTGCTGTTGCAAATCGTGTTTCATGCGGCTCTTTTGCCGAAGACCGACTTTGCGTCGATAGTCCAGCGGCAAACCCAGAAGTTGATTCGCCGCCATCCCCACGTGTTTCAGGCCGATGAGGCCCATACCGGCGAGGAAGTCCGGCAGCGCTGGGAAGCGCTGAAGGCCGGTGAACCGCCGCGTCCGTTGAAAGCCCGTTGGGTTTATCCGGCCTTGGTGGCCGCCAAAAGGGCCGCTAAAGCGGGGGATCACCCGAAATCGGCAGTATTTCAAGCGATTTTAGAATCCCTTGAGGTATACTTGACGCAGTCTCCGGGGAAAATAGAGGAAATCCTGGGAGATGCCGCCTGGGCGGTGAGTGAGGCCGCACGCCGTCACCATCAGGATGCGGAATGGGCTCTCTGGCAACGGGTGGTGGCATTAGCGTCGATTTAAACGCCGAGATATGCGCGGTAAAAAAAGGATTTTTTCGGGTCTTGGCGAATATGTGGATTCGAATATTGTTTGCCAGGTTAAGGAGGGACGGTTTTTTGAATAAGGCGGAATTAATTAGTGAAGTGGCCGAGCGGGCGGGGATGACCAAAAAGGATGCCGAGCGGGCAGTGAATGCCGTGGTGGAAAGCATTGAAGCGGCATTGACCAAAGGTGACCGGGTATCGTTAGTCGGATTCGGGACCTTTGAAGTGCGCGAACGCGCCGCTCGCGTGGGCCGTAACCCGCGTACCGGGGCGACCTTGGAAATTTCCTCGAGTCGGGTGCCGGCGTTTAAGGCGGGCAAGGCCTTAAAGGAATCGGTCGCGAAATAGCTACCGTTTTGCCAGGCCGTCATGTCGCGGCCTGGCTTTTTTTATTGGTGGGGTATTCTGTGGAGGGTCTTATGCGAATTGATAAATATCTTAAAGTGAGCCGATTGGTGAAACGCCGGGTTATGGCTCACGATTTATGCGAAGCCGGCAAGGTGTCGGTCAATCAGAAGGTGGTCAAGCCCGGCTATGAAGTCCATGTCGGTGATCGCATTCGACTGGAACTTCCGATGGGCGTACGCGAAGTGGAAGTGGTCATGATTAAGGAGCATGTGTCGGCGGATCAGGCCGCGACCCTTTACCGAGAGGTCTAAGGGTTTTGTCCGGGTCATAGCATGAAAGGAGAAGTCCTTTCACGGAGGCCGGACATATGGAGGAAAAACGGGAACACGCGGTTTCCCTGGTCAATCGCCAAACTTTGACGTTGCAAGGGGTTGAGCACGTCGATAACTTTGACGACGATACCATTGTGCTCAATACCACATTGGGCAGTCTGACGATTCGGGGTCATAACCTACGGATTCAAACCCTGGACTTAGAGACCGGACTTTTTGTGGCGGTCGGGGAATTTGAGTCCATTGTCTATGGCAAGAAGCGCCCGCCATCGGGAGATTCATCTAACGCGTGGAAAAAAATCTGGCGTTAGGGGGAGACCGATGCACGCGACGGCGCTCTTTTTTTTAGGCGTCTGGATTCTGACCGGCATCGGGCTAGGTCTTTTCGCCACCATCATGGCCGTGTGGCGTCAAGAGTTTTGTCCGGTGCCGGGGATCAAAATCGTGACCGATTTGGGCTTTTTTCTGGTCGCGGCCGCAGCCTATCTCGTGATTGGATTTTGGCTAGATTGGGGAAAATTTTCCGTCTGGGGCGTGGCGGGCATTTTGGCCGGTTTCGGCTTATGGACGGCCTGGGCGGCTCCCGTCGTATCCCGCGGGCTTATCACGGTAGCCCGGGTGACGAAACGTACCGGCCTCATACTGGCTCTGCCGGGCATTCGTTTAGTCCGGTGGGGCCGTCGGCATTGGCCGCGAAAAAAACCCCCGTCCAATCCGTGACACACAGGTGTGGATATCTTATAATGTAAAAACCTTGTACAAATGTTGTAATAAATTTGTACACAGCCTGTGAATAACCTGTGGATAAGTCGGGGATTCTATGCAAATTGAAATTCGGGGACTCGAACGGCTGTCTTTACGGGAACGCCAAGTGGTCGCGCTGAAAGAAACCGGGTGGTCAAACGATAAAGTGGCCGCCAAACTGGGAATGGCGCCGGCAACCGTGGCGACCCTCTATAATCGGGCCAAAAGCAAGGGCTATCAGGTCGTTCTAGTCATTTCCGGGGACCCGTTAGGGGTGTTTGGCGATGAGGCGGAGGATGGTGACGACGCATGATCCTCAAAAGGCGATGGCGGATTCGCTGGCGTAAATTAGCGACGCTAGGGATTGCCCTCTATTTAGGGTATTGGAGTGTCGTATCGTTAGGACATTTATGGACCTTATGGCAAAGCGAGCGGGCCCTTGAGGCGCAGATTGCGGTGGTACAGCGCCAAAACCGGCAGTTACGTCAAGATGTCCAATCGTTAAAAAATCCGCAAACGCTTAAAGCCCTGATCGAGGGACGCCAGACGCTGCCGAATTTGAGCGTGAACCCCTAGAAACCCAAAAAATGGTATAGCCAAGTGGGGAAAAATCACATACAATACCTCTGTAATCGGAAAATCCGACGCGTTGACAGGTTGATTGTTCGGTTTTATAATTAAGCCTACGGTATTTGTTTTTATGGGAGGATTTTGACCATTTTATGGCGTCTGAACTAGAAGTCGGCCAAATTGTAGAAGGCACCATTAGTGGAATCACGCATTTTGGGGCCTTCGTGGTGTTGCCGAATGGCCGGACGGGGCTTGTGCATATTTCCGAAGTCGCAGACGCCTACGTCAAGGACATTAAGGAGTATTACAAAGAGAACGATCGCGTTCAGGTCAAAATCCTGTCCATGGATCCCAACGGGAAAATTGCGTTGTCGATTCGACAAACGCAACCCAAGCCGGCCAACCGGGAGCGGGATAATGGCTCGCGTCGTGAACGGCGGCCCAATCAGGCCTCGTTCGAGGAAAAAATGCAACGGTTCATGCGTGACAGCGAAGATCGGTTGCAGGATTTACGGCGCAATACGGAATCCAAGCGCGGAGGGCGCGGCGCCGGACGATAAATTGTGATATAATAGGGATTGTGCCGGGGTGGCGGAATCGGCAGACGCAGAGGACTTAAAATCCTCCAATCCGAGAGGATTGTGCGGGTTCAAGTCCCGCCCCCGGCACCATTTATTTAAGGTTAGACCCCAGGATGGGGTTTTATTTTTTTACCGGGTTATCCTGCCTGGGACCGGCCAAATGGGGCTCGGTGTATTGAAGCCGTTATTTCAAGGGTTTTTTATGGGTGCCGCCCATCAGCCGGTAGAGTCCTCCGATAATGATAAATAACAAAATCGCCAGTCCTGCCCCAATCCCCACCAAAAGAATCATCGCGTTCGCCTCCCCCAGCAGTAGCCTGCACGGGGCGAACGTCCCCCATACATTTGGTTACCGCGTCCGCCAGATGATTTTGATACAATAGAAGCCGTTGAGATCATAGTGGAGGAGGCCCTTCGGTTGGCTCAAAACCTAGCGATTCCGTCCCGCCTGTGCTTGGCGCCCGGACCGTCCCCGGTTCCCTTTCGGGTCCGGCAGGCCATGGCGAATCCGGTTATCGGACATTTAGACCCGGCTTTTTTAGCGATAGTGGATGCGGTGCAACAAGATCTGCGTGATGTTTTCGGTACGGCAAACCGTGTCACGTTACCGGTGTCGGGAACCGGCAGCGCCGGAATGGAAATGAGTTTAACGAACTTTGTGGAACCCGGCGATACGGTGGTTGTCATTCGTCAAGGGGTCTTTGGGCAACGCATGGCCGAAGCGGCCGAAAAGCTGGGAGCACAGGTTGTGGCGGTGGACATCCCCTGGGGTCAGATTTGCTCGCTGGAGGAGTTGAGCCGGGTTCTCGCGGCCCATCCCCAGGTGCGGTTGGTGGCCGTGGTCATGGCAGAGACGTCGACCGGGGTCTACCAGCCGTTGGACGGATGGGCGGAACGGATTCATGCGGCGGGGGCCCTGTTTTTAGTGGATACGGTGACCGCGCTGGGAGGGATTCCGGTCGAGGTGGATCGCCAAGGGTTCGATATTGTGTTTTCCGGAACCCAGAAGTGTTTGTCGGCTCCACCGGGCTTAGCGCCGTTTACGGTGAACGAGCGGGCCTTGGAGCGGTTAAGCCGGCGGCAACACCCGGTACCCAGCTGGTATCTGGATCTCTTGCAGATTCGGGAGTATTGGGGCAATGCCCGCCTCTACCATCATACCGCGCCGATTTCCATGATTTACGGGTTAAAAGAAGCCTTAACCATCATTCAAGAAGAGGGGCTTACGGCGCGTTATCGGCGCCATCGACAGGTGGCGGAAAGTCTCTGGGCGGGATTAGAAGCGATGGGACTCGAACTCATGGTACCGCGGACCCATCGTCTAACCACCGTGACGACGGTGAAAATCCCGGACGGGATTGAGGATCGGGTGGTGCGTCAACGCTTATTGAATGAAGCGGGCATCGAAATCGCGGGCGGTCTCGGGCAGTGGGCCGGAAAAATTTGGCGCATCGGGGTCATGGGCGAAGGCGCCGATATTTCGCATATGATGAGATTATTGGTGGAATTACGGCGGATATTGCATGACCTGGGTATGCCGTTGCCCTCGGGGGTCGAAGCCTTGGAAGCACAATATGTGGCGTGGGAACGGGAGTCTAGCGAATGGCGCGCTGGTTAGTCATTTTGGCCGGGGGCCGGGGCGAGCGGTTTTGGCCTCTCTCTCGTCAAATGCATCCCAAACAATTTCTGACGCTCACCGGGAATCGCAGCATGATCCGCACCACGCGGGACCGGGTGCAGGGGATCGTGGACGATGCGCATACCTGGGTGGTTACCGGGGTCGACTATGTAGAAAAAGTGCAACAACATCTGCCGGCCATCCCGGTCGATCACATTCTGGGCGAGCCGGTTGGGCGTAATACCGCGCCCTCTATCGCCTGGGCGGCGATGGCCATTTATCGGCAAGACCCGTTCGGCAGTATCTTGGTTTTACCGTCCGATCATGTGATCCAAAACGAGCCGGAGTTTCGGCGACTGGCCAAGCGAGCCTTGGATGCGGCAGAACAGTACGGCGGGCTTTATACGTTTGGAATTTTACCGACGCATCCGGAAACCGGATACGGCTATATCGAACGGGACGGGCGCGCGTTCGGTGAACCCGATATTTTGTCGGTGGTGCGATTTGTAGAAAAGCCGCCGCGTGCGGTGGCCGAAGAAATGCTGGCCACCGGGCGGTTTTTCTGGAATTCCGGGATGTTTGCGTTCCGAGCGGGGGATTTTTTGTCCGCGGTGGAAATGTTTTTGCCGGAGTTATGGCAGGGCGTTCAGGCGTTAACCGAAAATCCCCGCCAGGTGGACACCATCTTTCCCGAGCTGCCGGAAATCTCGGTGGATCACGGCATCATGGAAAAGGCCCGGAATGTCTATGTGTTGCCGGCCGATATCGGCTGGGACGATGTAGGGACGTTTGCGGCCTTAGCCCGTTTGTTGCCGCGTACCCCTGACCGAAATGCCGCCCATGGTCAGGCCGTGTTTGTGGAATCGGAAAACGTGACGGCCATTAGCGACGGGCCGGTGGTATCCTTCATCGGGGTACGTGATCTCTATGTCATCGCCACGCATGACGCCGTACTCATTTTATCCCCTGACCGCAGTCAGGACGTGCGGAAAGTGGTCCAAGCCCTGAAGGAGGAGGGGAACCATGATCACATCCTCTAATCGGAATAGTCAAGCGGTGCATAAGGCTGTCATACCGGCCGCCGGTCTCGGCACCCGATTTTTGCCGGCTACGAAGGCCCAGCCGAAAGAAATGTTGCCCATTATCGATACCCCGACGATTCAACTTGTCGTGGAAGAGGCGGTTGCCTCCGGGATTGACGACTTTTTAGTGGTGATTGGGCGAGATAAAGGGTCCATCGAGGACCATTTCGATCGGGCTCCTGAACTGGAGGAATTTTTACGTACCCGGGGTAAGGACGATTTGTTGGATATTGTGCAAGCCGTGAGCCGATTGGCCAATTTGCATTTTATTCGGCAAAAAGTTCCGATGGGGCTCGGTCATGCCGTTTTACAGGCCCGGCGGCACGTGGGGCAAGACCCCTTTGCCGTGCTGTTGGGGGACGACGTGATGGTCGGTCAGCCGCCCGTGTTGTCTCAATTAATCGCGCGTTGGCAGCCGGGGGTCTCGGTCGTCGCCGTGGAACGGGTATCCCGGGAGGAGGCGAGCCGCTATGGCGTGGTCTTCGGGCAATGGGATGCCCAAGGGGTCTTTCGGGTAAACCGGTTGGTGGAAAAGCCCGCCCCGGCGGACGTACCGCCGGAGCCCTTGGCCATTATGGGACGGTATGTGCTTGAGCCCGACATTTTTCAGGCGTTGGCGGAGGTGACCCCAGGCCAGGGCGGTGAGGTGCAGTTAACCGACGCCTTGGATTTGCTGGCCCGGGAACGTCAGTTGATTGCGGTGCCCTATCAGGGTAAACGCTATGACGTCGGGGAAAAGTTGGGTTTCGTCAAGGCGACCATCGAAGCGGCTTTGGATCGCGCCGATTTGCGGGACGCTTTGATCCCCTATTTGAAAGAGCTCTTGGCCCGCGTGACCATGCCCTCGCTGTAAGGGGGCAGGGAAGGGAGAAAACCGATTTTCCGCCGCAGGAACGGGACCAGGGATGTCGCCCCGTTCCGGTAACCCCTGGCTCGCCCACGGCGAATCCGGTCGGAATAACGCGTGCGATTCCAAAAATATCCGACGCGGGAGAAGACGATGAGACCGGTCGGCAAATGAGCCGCCACCGGGATAGCAAGGAGGCGGATGCTGACCGATACGGGACATCCTACGCCGATGAGACGGATATTAGACCAAAACGGGCGGCGGGTTTTCTGGCAAGTTCCGGAAACCCGTCGGCTTTTCTGTCGATTAGCCGGCCTCGCGATTTCCAAGTTCTAACAATTTTATTGTCAGACGCCTGCTACAGTTAGCCCTGAAGGCAGGTGAACGCTGTGGCGGGAAGTATTGTAAGCCCCGTATCCCCATCTAAGGGCCGTACAGCCGTTAAATGGCCGGAAGTTTTGGGAATCGCGGCGGTGGGCTTGGTTTTGGGCCTGGCGGAACTCTACCGTCATGCCGCCCCTTTTCTCCCTATTTTTGCGCTTTTGGTATTCGAGCGACGCCGCCGGTGGTTTCTTTCGCTGATTAGTGGAGGGATCCTCGGATTGATTGTGGCCGGCCATTGGCCGAGTGCCGTTGCCTTGGCCTTTTGGACGTTATTGGTGCCGTTACCGTGGCGATACCCGGCCTGGCGGTTTTTACGCTGGGTCTTGGCGTTTATCGGAGCCAGTGCGTTATACGGGGCATTTCGGGTAACCAACCCCTACCAACTGGCGGTGGTCTTATTCTTAAGTGCGGCGGCAACGGTGTTATACGGTCTTTTACACCGAGAGCTCGACTGGCTTAGGGAGCGGGCCGGCAGCCCTACCACCATGGTTTTGGCACTGACCAGCCTCGGGTGTTTTTTGGCCGGTCTGGCCCACTTCGGCTGGGGCGATCTGAATCCGGCGCTGTTGTTGGGCGGGATTTTGATTCAGGCGGCGGCATGGATGGAAGGCCCGGCGGGAGGAACCGTAGCCGGTGCGACATTGGGCATTACCCTGGCTTTGCAAGGCGGATCGGCGGCGCCCGGGATTGGGATTTTCGTTTCCGGCGGGTTTGTGGCGGGGTGGTTGGCTACCCGCTATTGGCGATGGGCCGGACCCGGCTTACTGGCGGGGGTCTTAATCTACGCCGTTTTTATTCGGATGCCGGGGCAATTGACGACGTTTTGGGTGTCCTTGACGGTGGCCGCCCTGGGGATGCAACTGGTACCGGGACGATGGATGGAGATTGGTCGGGAATGGCTGGGGGCCTGGACCCAACCGGAGGGACGGCTGAATCTGGCCGATCGGTTGGCCAAAATGGCCGACGTGATGCAGGAAATGGCTCGGGCCTTCCGGATTGACGAGGATTTTCAGGCGAAAGACAGCCAGATGGTTCAAGCGGTCATGGATGACGTGTGCCGGAAGTGTTCGCTGTATCGGGTTTGTTGGCAGGACGAATTTTATCGGTCTTATCGCGGATTACTGGATTTGGTGGCCCAAGCGGAGGCGCGGCCGGTGACGGTCGCCGATTTCAAAGGCGAATGGGGGCATCGTTGTATTCGGCCGGACCGCATTGCCGAAGCGACCAATGTGATTTGGGATCAATATAAAGAACGCCGGATCTACGCTTTGCGGATTAAAGAGAGTCGGGCTTTGGCCCAACAACAGTTGGCCGGATTGGCCGAACTGGTTCACCAGCTTAGCCAGGAAGTGCAAGCACCCTTACCGAAGCGGCGTCCCCATCGTTCCGTATTGCATTATGAAGCCGGTATCGCGAAGCGTCCGCGCCGAGGGGGAGCGATAAGCGGGGATAGCGACATGCTGGTGGAACTCTCGTCACGCGAGGTGGTCTTTGGATTGTCGGACGGGATGGGCGTCGGGCCACGGGCGGCCTGGGAGAGCGGCACGGCCATTGCCTTATTGGAACAGTTGCTCCGCGCCGGGTTTTCGCCGGTGGTGGCGGTCCATGCCGTGAACACCACGTTGTTGTTGCGATCGGTGGAAGATCATTTTGCCACGTTAGATTTGGTCCGCCTTGACCGCGCGACCCGGCAACTCGAATTGATTAAGGTGGCGGCGGCCCCAACCTTTTTACGACGGGCCGGGCAGGTCGAAAAAATTCAGAGCAAAAGCCTTCCGGTAGGCATTGTGGAAGACGTGACGTTTGAGCCCCTGATGCTGTCGGCCGAACCGGGAGACCTATGGGTATTGGTTACGGACGGAGTCTTCGCGCAAAACCAGGCCCAAGAGGAAGCTCGGCTGATGCAATTTCTGGCCGCATTGCCCGACGGTCCGGCACCGGTGATGGCGGAGACCATTCTCAGTTTTATGCTGGGAGGAGCCGAAGACGGCCGGGACGACGCGTCCGTGCTGGTGATTCGGTTGTTGGGGGGCCGTCCTCTCAGTGTGGCCACCTCCGGCGAGACGGACATGGTGCGAGAATGGCGACGCGTCACCCCCGTCAAAGGATCGCCGTCGCGGGCAGGATAGGATTTTCCCGAAAAATCGGCTACACTCTCAGCATGAAATATCACCCCTTGGAACGTCGCTTTATCATGACGGCGCGCGCGCTTTGGGCCCAGCACACCCCTTTGGTGGTCGGGTTGAGCGGGGGGGCGGATTCCCTGGCGTTGACCCGCTTATTACATCGGACAGCCGAGGAGTGGCCGGTGTCTTTACACCTGGTCCACATTAATCATCAGCTACGGTCGGAATCTGCCTCCGAGGCCGCCTGGCTCGTCCAATGGGTAGAGGAGCATCTAGGCTTACCGGTCACGGTGATTGCGGTTGACGTTATCCCCTTCCCAGGCGAAAGCCTCGAGATGGCGGCACGCCGTGTACGGTACCAAGCCCTTTGGCGGGCGGTCGACGATGTCGGCCCCGATGCCCGACTCTTAACCGCCCATCAGCAAGATGACCAAGTCGAAACCATTTTGATGCGGATTTTAACCGGAACCGGAATTCGGGGGCTTTCGGGCATCGCCCCGGTGCGAGGCCGCTTGATCCGTCCGCTCTTAGGATTTAGTCGGGCGTCCTTAGAGGCGTATTTGGCGGACAATGGGTGGACGTGGCTGGAGGATGCCTCCAATCGGGATCCCCGGATCATGCGCAATCGGATCCGGCATGAGGTGCTGCCCTACTTACGGCGCGCGATTAATCCCCGGGTCGATCGGGCACTCTTGCGGCTGGCGGACGATGCGGCGGTCGTGGAAGATCTGCTCCAAGGCCCGTGGGACACTCTCCGGGAGACGGATCGTCTGCGGTTGCCGCCGGGATGGAGCACCTGGCCCGAGGCGGTGGTCGCCCGGGTGATGCTGAAATGGGCCGAACAGATGGGTATCCGGCTGACTTACGAACACATTCGCCAAGCCGTTTCGGGCGACACCGATTGGCCCTCGGGGTATCAGGTACGTCATGAGCCCGACGGATCGCTGACCGTGGCCGCCGGCCCGCCGATCGCTATTCGTTCGCCCGCGCCCCTGGTCGTTACGGCCGGCCAATGGCCCTGGGGGCCGGGCACCTTGACGATTCAGTCGGCCGTGTTTCAAGGGCCGGAACCGGGTTGGACCGATATCCCCCGGACGCCGACGGTTCCGTTGGAGTGCCGGACGTGGCGACCCGGCGATCGGATGCGGCCGCTGGGATTGGGCGGTCACCAAAAAAAACTGCAGGACCTCTTTATCGATGCCAAAATTCCTCGCTCCGCCCGATCCTGGTGGCCACTGGTCGGCCCCCCCGACCAACCCTGGATTTGGGCCGTAGTCGGAATTCGGGTAAGTGAAGAGGCACGCGTGCAACCGGGTCAACCGGTATGGCGGCTCCGGTTTCAGGTGCCCCAACGGCTGGAGACCCCTATGGTATAATGTAGATCCGTGTGCGGAAGTGAGGGAGGAGGAGCCGCTATGGCCAATCGGTGGGTTCGTGGCGTATTGACGGTCATTTTTGCCTTGTTGTTGATATCAACGTTGTGGGAGCTCACCAGCAGTCCGGGCACCCAAGTGGTGACCGAGCCGTATTCGCGTCTTTTAACAATGGCCAAAGCCGGGCAAATAGCCCGAGCCGACTTGAATCCGGCCACCGATGTCGTGACCGCGGTCACCACCACCGGCAAACGCTTTCAGACCACCTATGCGACGGAGGGTACGGCATATGTTGCCAACACGCTGACGGCGGATCATGTCACCGTAACGATCGAGCGGCCGGCCACGACCTCCTTCTGGCTCAGTTTAGTGTCGAATTTGCTCCCGGTATTTATTATTGTCTTCATGTTTTACTTCTTCTTTACCCAAACCCAAGGCGGCGGCGGTCGGGTCATGCAATTCGGCAAGTCGCGGGCGCGCTTACATAACCCGGACGAGCGCCGACGGGTGACGTTTGACGATGTGGCAGGAGTGGAAGAGGAAAAGCAGGAATTAGCCGAGGTTGTGGATTTTCTTCGCTATCCGAAAAAGTACCTGGAACTGGGTGCGAAAATCCCGAAGGGGATTTTGCTGTCAGGTGCGCCGGGAACCGGGAAAACCTTGTTGGCGCGGGCTGTCGCGGGCGAGGCCGGGGTGCCGTTTTTCTCCGATAGCGGTTCCGACTTTGTGGAAATGTTTGTGGGGGTAGGGGCCTCCCGGGTTCGCGATTTATTTGACCAGGCCAAGAAGAATGCCCCGTGTATCATCTTTATCGACGAAATCGACGCGGTGGGCCGTATGCGTGGCGCCGGGTATGGCGGCGGACACGACGAGCGCGAACAAACGTTAAACCAACTGCTGGTCGAGATGGACGGTTTTGGCCCGAACGAAGGTATTATCGTGATTGCGGCAACCAACCGTCCG
Organism: Sulfobacillus acidophilus DSM 10332; assembly: GCA_000237975.1. Taxonomy (GTDB): domain Bacteria; phylum Bacillota; class Sulfobacillia; order Sulfobacillales; family Sulfobacillaceae; genus Sulfobacillus_A; species Sulfobacillus_A acidophilus. The sequence goes on from CP003179.1 coordinate 219,988, forward strand.
GACGTGCTGGATCCCGCCTTGTTGCGGCCGGGACGGTTTGATCGGCAAATCGTGGTCCATCGCCCGGATGTTCGGGGCCGCCTGGAAATTCTCAAGGTGCATACGCGGGGGAAGCCCTTGGACGCGGATGTGGATCTCGAAACGATTGCTCGCCGGACACCCGGGTACACCGGAGCCGACTTGGCCAATTTATGTAACGAAGCTGCTCTATTGGCGGCGCGGGCTCACGAGCGGACCATCCATATGGCGCACTTCGAAGAAGCGGCGGAACGGGTGATGGCGGGACCGCAGAAGAAGTCGCGGGTGGTGTCCGAAAAAGAAAAACGGGCGGTGGCCTTTCATGAGTCGGGCCATACCTTGGTCGGGATGTTGGTGCCCCATGGGGATCCGGTGCACAAAGTCACCATCGTGCCGCGGGGGATGGCCATGGGGTATACGTTGCCGTTACCGGAAGAAGATCGGTATTTGGTGACGAAATCGCAAATCTTAGATCAAGTGGCGATGGCTCTCGGCGGCCGCGCGGCGGAAGAATTGGTTTTCGGGGAAATTTCCACCGGGGCCCAGAACGACCTGGAAAAGTCGACCGCGATGGTCAAACAAATGATTACCGAATATGGCATGTCGGAAGAATTGGGGCCGATGACCTACGGCCAGCGGCAGGATCAAATTTTCCTCGGGCGGGATTTTGCCCGGGCGCGCGATTATAGCGAAGAGGTGGCCGCCGCGATTGATCGGGAAGTGCGGGACATCATCACCCAACAATATGAACGGGCTAAGCATATTTTGACGACGCACCGGGCGACCTTGAATCGACTGGCCTTGGCGCTCATCGAAAAAGAGACGATTTTGGCCGATGAGCTTCTGCAAATTGTGCAAGGACAGGAAGTCGTGGTCTAAGAGGCTTAGGCCGGCGCATTTTCGGGCACAGTAATCCAAGGAGGCGATTAAGTGGCCTGGGATCATGCGAACGACGGGTTTTACGGGGAATGGGACGGCCGTTTGGGGTGTTTCGTCTATCCGACCAAACGGTTTAAGACCGTGACCTTTTATGCCTTTTGGATTCGGAATTTGGAGCCCGACGGGCGGGCATTGGGGGCCTTGTTGCCGCATGTTTTAAAACGGGGGACCGAATCTCACCCGACCCGGCTCCTCATGGAACAAACGTTAGAAAACCTTTATGGCGCGTCATTTCGGGCCGAAGTCGGGAAATTGGGCGACAAACAGCTCATGACGTTTCAATTGTCGGTGATTCACGGCCAGTATCTGCCGGGACAACCGGATACCGTGCAACAAGGGCTCGATTTCCTCGCCGACGTGTTAGACCACCCGCATCTGGTCTCCGGCCGGTTTTTGGAGAGCTGGGTCAATCAGGAAAAGGTGTTGGTCACCCGCCAAATCGCCGCCTTAATTAATGATAAAGGGCAATATGCCCTGACCCGGTTGATTGAAGAAATGGCGCAAGGACGGCCTTTTGGGCTACGAAAATGGGGAACCCAAAAAGACGTCGAAGCGGTTGATGCGGAAGCCTTGACAACTTTTTATCACCATATGCATCAAATGGCGCCCTTGGTGGTGTTGGCCGTCGGGGATGTCGATCCGGTCAAAGTGGATCAATATGTCCGGGAACGGTTTGGCGTTCGCCAACGGGTGCCGGTCGGGACGATTGAACCCTATTATCCCTTGCATCAGGGGCGCGAGGTAATCGATCGGGAGGAGGTCCGGCAAGGGAAGCTGCAATTAGGCTATGCGACCCGGAGGACAGCCGGCCATCCCGAATATCCCGCGCTTATGATGTACTCCGGTATCTTGGGCGGCTTCTCGCATTCCAAGCTTTTTCTCAACGTACGGGAAAAAGCCAGTTTGGCTTATTATGCCTACTCCCGGATTGATCCGGCGTTGGCTTTGATGGTCGTCGGTGCCGGCATCGAGTTTACCCATTACCAAGCGGCGCGGGACATTATCGAAGCGCAGCTGGAGGCGATGCGGCAAGGCGACTTTACGGAAGAAGAAATGGCCTTTACCGTCAAGGCATTTGAGAATGAGATCCTGTCCGAAGAAGACAGCCCCGGACAACTCATGGCCCGACGGTTGGAACATTTGTTGATTGGCGGCGGGCTGTCCGGTATTCCGTTGATTGACGCGCTGAAACGGGTTACACGGGACGATATCGTGCGGGTGGCGCAGGACATCACATTAGACACCGTCTACTTTTTGACGGCGAAGGAGGCGATCGGCCATGGCGCTCAAGAGTAGGGAATGGCCCGAAATCGGGGAGAAGCTGGTCACGGAAACTTTGCCGTCGGGACTTACGGTAGCGGTCATGCCCAAACCGGGGCTCAAGAAAACCTATGCGACCTATGCGACGCATTATGGGTCGATCGATAACCGGTTTCGCCGACCGGATACGGGGGCTGTCGTGGAGGTGCCCGACGGGATTGCCCATTTTTTGGAGCACAAAATGTACGAAAAACCCGAAGGGCAGGATGTTTTTGAGCGGTTTGCCGAGTTAGGCGCCTACACGAATGCGTATACCGACTATACCTCGACCACCTTTTTGTTTTCGGCCACCGCACACCTCGAAGCGTGTCTGGACACGTTATTGCGATTGGTGGAAGAGCCCTATTTCACACCGGAGAACGTCGAAAAGGAAAAGGGCATTATTGAACAGGAAATCCGAATGTATTGGGATATGCCGGGCGATCGGCTGCACTCGCAACTCATGCACGCGCTCTATCAGAAAAACCCGGTACGACTGGATATTGCCGGGGATGTGGAGTCAATCCGCCGCATCACGCCCGACGATTTATATACCTGTTATCACACGTTTTATCATCCGAGCAACATGGTCATTTTTGTCGCCGGAGACGTCGACCCGGCGGAGGTCATCGACTTCATCGGCCGGAAGGAGGCGGCCCGGCATTTGAGTCCGACGGGACCGATTGAGCGGCTCTATCCGGACGAGCCGGATGCGGTGAAGACCGCTTATGTGGAACGGGAAATGCCGGTGGCTACCCCGCTTTTCCTGATGGGATTGAAGGATTTGCACACCGGGCTTCGGGGCGAGGCTTTACTTCGGCACGATATGACGTTGAGTTTACTGTGGTCGCTGTTGTTGGGTCACGGGTCCCCGGCGTTTCATGAGCTCTATGAAGCGGGGCTCATAAACGACCGATTTTCCGCCCATTATTCCGGGTCGACGACCTTTGGAGTCAGCTCATTCGGCGGGGAAACCCCGGATCCCAACGTCTTGGCCGACCGATTACGCAAGATTTTGGTGGACGCCCCCTTGACTCCGGAGGCGCTTGAACGCGTCAAACGGCGGGAGCTCGGCGAATTTATTGCCCTTTTCGACAATTTGGAGGATCTGGCGTACACGTTTAACGCGTTGTACTTCCGGGAGATAGAGCTCGGCATGATTCCGCGCGTGCTTGATCAGATTTCGCTCGCCGACTTGGAAAAGGCTCGGCGGGATCACGTCCAAGAGGCGCTATCGGCCATCTCGGTCATCCGGCCGGGGCAGGGCTAAGCCGCATTCCTTCGGTTACGAGGAGGCCTGGCCAAGAAAGGCTTGGGCTACGTCCAGTGTCGGCAAGAATCCCTTCGCCCAGGCCCAAAAAATGCCGTCGTGAACCGGATCGGGGTGACCAGGCGGGGTAATATAGTCGGCGACTTGATGGGCTGCCCGGGCACCATCGCCGATGGCGACGGACACGCCGGCCCAGCGGAGCATTTCGACGTCATTGAGCCCGTCGCCAAGGGCTAACACGTCGTTGGGAGAGATTTGGAGCAATTGACAGAGGGATTCCAATCCCTCTTTTTTATCTACCCCCGGTGCGCAGATATTCACTTCTCGATATCCCGGGTGCGGAAATATGGTTAACTCATAATCCGAACCGGATAAGCCGAAGTCGTGCACTAAGGCGTCGACTTCCCGGAGCCCGGATACAAAAATTTCCAAGGGTTCGACGGCTAACTGCTCCGCTAAATGAGGTACCAGGCGGTCTTCCGGCTTCATCCAGACAAGTTGGTGCGCCAAATCAAACCGGTTATAGACGACGGGTTGCCGAAACCCTAGATAGCAGCGGATCATGACACGCTGACGGTCCGCCCAGCGAACAAATTCTTGGGCCCGCGACAGCGGAATGCCCCGCCGATGCCATTCGCGGCCGGTATCGCTAAAAAAGCCATAGGCTCCGTTGTGGGCAATAATGGGGCCGGAGAGGCCGAGACGTTTTTGGACCCGATAAGCCGTTCGCCAGCTGCGTCCCGTTGCGAGGGCCACGATGATGCCTTGGGCACCCAAGGCGCGCAGGACGTCACCTGACCGTGGTCGAATGTGCGCCCGACTGTCTAAGAGGGTGCCGTCCAAATCACAACTTACTAAACGTATCAATCCCGTGTCACCTCATTATACGGCAGGGATTCCCCCGGATGTTGGCGAATTACTGGACGAGGAGGATCCCCGATGCGTTATCCTATCACAGTTTATACCGGCCCGCACCTGACCTTGTGGAACCACATGGTGCACACGGCCGCTCGTCGGTCCTTATATCTGGTCACCCCGACGGATCGAGAGGCCCGCGTGTTGAATACGATGATAGCGCCCGGGCAAGCCCTATCGATGGGACAAGCGTTAGAGACGGCGAGTACGGATACCATCCGCTTGTGGACGCCTGACGTCCATCGGGTGGTAGAAGACCTGTTGCCGTTAGACGCGATTCCGCCGGCCTTGCGCGATACCCCGGGCATTCGTCAAGAAATCGTCCGGACGCTGCGGTGGCTGCGACTGCATGAATCGCCCGGCAAGTTGTGGCGCTATACGGCCATCCTCAATTGGCCGACGTTATGGCAATGGCTGGATCACATCCTGTCCGGTTCGATCGGTGATGAGTTACGCCTTTATCAATATGCGCAGATGACCCGAAAAGTGCCCGGTTTCGGCGAGGCCATCGGCATTTGGGGCGGTTTTTTGCCCCCTCCTCCCGCACGCCGCTGGATCGCCGAATGGGCGGAAACCGCGCCGGTGACGGTTTGGATTCCGGCCGGCGACTTATATGAGCCGTATCGTCGTTGGTGGCGAGGAATGGGGGCCGTCTTCATGGCCGTGGATGGGCCGGACCATCAGGCTCCGACGTTTCAAGTGATGGTGGACAACGAACAACAGTTGCTGGATACCCCGTTTCGGATATGGCACCATCTAAGACAACCTGCGTCGTTTTGGCCCGTGGATGTGGCCGGTACGCGCCAAGCGCCGCTTGAGCGGGCTTTTGCCCGCTACCAAGGGGTGTCCGAACCCTCGCCGGAGGCCCAGGAACCGCATCATTGGCGCCTATTTCTGAAAGTCGCGTCGGGTCAGGCCGATCGCCCGGAAACCTGGCGTTGGCTTCGACTGGTAGCCCCCCAAGAGCCGCTGCCGCTGCCGACCGCGTTACGATGGCAATCCGTGGTGGAACAGCACCCGCGCTTGGGGCCTTGGTGGCGCTGGGCGTTAGATTGGGGCCAGCGCCTAAGCCTCATCCATCGCTGGCGGGATGTGGCGGCCTTAGTCGAAGAGGCCTGGCATAAAATGGTTCCCGGGACTGCTTTGCCGGCTCCGCTCGAGCACTTGCGGGACTGGCAAGCCTTTGATGCCTGGGGCCCTCCCCGTCACGTGATCGCTCACTTGATGCGACTGGAGTGGCCGGAAGAACGGGCCTATAGAGTCCCGACAGCCGATGAGGCTCCGGTCGCGCCCGGTGTGCCGGTTCTAGTTGATGGCGGCTGGCGACAATTTCCGCGTCCCCCCGTGTATTGGCCGCTTTTAGGGCGGACGCTACCCGTGGGCCACGACGCCTGGTTATGGGATCAATGGCGGCATCTGGCTGACGCGTTATGGATGGTGAGCCTACCCCGTGCCCGATTTCCGGCGGGGACCTCAGATATCCGCGAGGTAGCCCTCACGTCGTTACCGGAAAGGCCGCCGGCTCCCATTCGGAGCGAAGCCGACGCCTGGTATCAAGCGTGGGAGCAGAAGGAGCATAACGCCTGGACGGGCAAGGTATCCCTCCCGCGGCTGAACGACCTACGTCCGACCGTCTGGTCGCCATCGGCCATCGAGCAATATGGGCGTTGTCCCCGGCAATTTTATTTTCAACGGATTTTGGGGATTCCTGCCGCTGCAGGCGATACCGGGGCGGAGGTGCCCCCCGATCTCTGGGGTCGCTGGGCCCATCGGGTCTTACAATGGCTTAGGTCACCGGACCAGTTAGCCGGGTTGGCGGGCCTGGTGGACCGAGCGATAGAAGAGGAACCGCCCCCGGAGCATGTGCTTCGGTTGAGCCTTCAGGAAGCGCGGACACGACTTCTGGTGGAGTTGCCGGAAGCCATTCGGCGCCGGCAGTCCGACAGGTTTTTTCACCCGCATAGCGAACGCGAAGTAGACGTCGAGTGGACGATGACGGTGGGGGAAATCCGATGGCACTTTCGCGGACGGCTTGACCGACTCGACCGTGACGGAGCCGATTGGCGCATTGTGGACTACAAAACCGGCGATGTGCGGGATCCGAAGAAAATTCGGCCGGATAATCTCCAATTGGCTCTTTATGTCGTCGGGTTGACCCCCTCACGAACGGATGGAGGCGTGGAGGGCCAAATCTGGGGCGTCAGTCGACGAAACCAGTTTCGTGGCGGAACGCTGGACTCGGCTCACGTGTCGGTCCTGGCACCGACGATTGAAGGGATGTTGGCCCAAATGGCCGAACGGATGGACTGCGGGCAGTGGTATCCGATCCCGCAGGAAGCCGAACCTTGCCGCTATTGTCGGTTCCGCCCGCTTTGCCCGGGGTTTATCGAAGACGACGCGCGGGTCAAAAACGCCTCGGACCCGGATTTCTTAGCGCTCTGGCAAGGAAGTGACGATGACCGGCATGCAACGTCTGGATGAACAAGCGCGCCAAGAGGCGTTAACCCCTGGGATTAACGTATTGGTCGAAGCGGGCGCCGGCACCGGCAAGACCACGCTTTTGGTCAATCGGGCCCTGACCGCCCTCCTTGAGGAGGGTATCCCGCCCGCCCGTCTCGTCCTGATTACGTTTATGGAAAAAGCGGCCGATGAAATTTTGCAGCGACTCCAAAAGCGGCTCACCGAGGCCATGACCGGTCCGGATGGTCGGATCCGTCAGCGAGCCGAGGCGGCCCTCACGGATCTCCAACACGCGGCCATCACCACAATTCATGGGTTTTGTCACGGGATCGTGACCCGTCACGGGTTGGGTCGCGGCCTACCGTTGACTTTTCGCGTATTGTCGCCCTATGAAGCCGATCGGTTTTGGGAAGACGTTTTCCGTCAATGGTTGGACCGTGTGCCGGAGGCGGGCGAGACGGCCTGGGGATTGGTCGAGGCGGGGGTTCCTTTACGTCACTTGATCACCTGGGCCCGCGATTTGACCCGCTGGCCGGATTGGCCGGAATTACCGTCGGTCACCGTGGATTATCAAGGGTTTTTGGACAGGACGCGTCAGGCGGCCGAACACTATCGAACGGTCGCCCTGAACGAGGCGGACGCTCAGGATGGCGGGCGGCAGCAAATCGCCCGGATTTACCAAGAGATACAAGAGATAACGATGCGTTCGCGGGAGCAATGGCCGCGACGGATCGCCTATTGGACGGTGGATGCCCCTAAAGGTAATCAAAAAAATTGGCGGCACGGCGATCAACTAAAAGAGCAGAAAGCCTGGATTACCCAATTGCGGGAGGAGTTGAACCGTCTTCGGCAGCGGATGGCGGATCAGTGGTTGGCCCGTTGGGCTAACATCGTCCGGCAATCCTTGCGGCCCTTGTGGCGGGAACGACGCTTTGCCGCCCAAGCGTTAACGTATGACGATTTATTGTACGAGGCGCAACGCTTGGTGCACGATCCCGAAGTCCAGGCGTCGGAATATGCCCGCTATGACTTGATTTTGGTCGACGAATTTCAAGATACCGATCCGGTACAAAGTGACCTCATTTTACGCTTGGCGACGGCTCCCGGAGCCGCCCCGGGCCGGCTGACGCCGGGCCGCTTGTTTTTGGTGGGGGATCCGAAACAGTCGATTTACCGCTTTCGGGGAGCCGATGTCGAAGCCTACACCGATGTCCGGCGGCAATTGACCCGGGTTATCCCGATTGTGCAAAATTTCCGGTCGCAGCCAGACATTCTCGACTATGTCAATCGCCAATTCCTTGATCGTTGGCCTGCCGAACCGGATCCGGCGGTTCCCTATGTCCCTCCCTATCAACCGCTTCAACCGGCCATCGAAGCCGATAACCGGCCTCATGTTTGGGAACTGACGCGAGAGGCCTGCCAGACGGTGGATCAATGCCGTCGGGCAGAGGCAGAACGTATCGCCGAGATGCTTTTGACGGCGAAGCGGGAACAGTGGCCGGTCCGGGACGGTCATGGAGGAGAGCGACCGCTGGAGTGGGGCGATGTGGCGATTGTGGTCCCGGCCCGCACCGGGCTCGACATCTACCGCCAAGTCTTAACCGCGCACGGGATTCCGGTCGCGCCGTCGGCCGGTCGCGGCTTTTTTCGGCGTGATGAAGTGCGCGGCTTTCAATGCTTATGCCAGGCCCTGGCGGATCCGTGGAACCCGGTGTGGTGGGTGGGATTTGTGACCTCCCCTTGGGTTGGACTCTCGCTCGAAAGGCTGGCCCAGCATCGGCTTTTGGGGGGGACTTGGGACTTGTGGGATCCCGGTAACGGGGGAGACCCCACGGTCCGGCAATGGATGGAACGGCTTCGTTATCAAGCGGAGCACCGCTGGTTTGATGCCCCGGAGACCTTATTGGATTGGGCCCTAGAAACAACCGGATATGCCGAGGCTTTAAGGCACCGGCCAGCTCCGGTGGCGTTGGCCAATTTGGGTAAGCTGCGGGATCTGGCACGGGAGTTGGGCGATCGCTGGGGAATGGCCGAATTTGCCCGCTGGCTGACGGACCAAGTGACACGGCAAATTCCGGAGGACGAAGCGCCATTACCGGCTATGGGGGATCAAGTGGTGTTTTCGACGGTCCATCAAGCCAAGGGGTTAGAATGGCCTTTGGTGGTGGTGGCGAACTGGCGCAAGGGTTCGACGAAATTGGGCAGCGGCTTGCACTATGATCCGCGCACCGGGCTTTTGGCATTGAAAACGGACATATGGCAAAGCTCGGATTACGAGACGATGAATGTGCGCCATGAGGCCCGGGAAGAAGCCGAAGCCGACCGTATGCGGTACGTGGCGCTGACCCGAGCCCGGGATTATTTGCTGGTGTTCGATCCGTTGTCGTAATAGACATGGAGCACGGACTGGGGCATATCCTGTCCCAGGAGGTGTTTCCCGTGTGGCGGGTCTGGCTTTTAGTGGGTATGGTCGGGATCTTGGTGTTTGGATTAGGGTGGCACCGGGTATCCGGCTGGAAGGTGGAGGCGGGCCCCACGGTCGTCAACCTGCCGTTGGGTACGGCTGCCGGCAAAGCGGTGGGTTTGGATGGGCGCGTCTACGGCCCGCTCACCTTTGCGGTAGGGGCTCAAGGGCTCGCCGTGGCCGACACCTATCATGAGCAGTTGCTGTGGTTTGGCCGGGGGCCGGTTACCCGGCGGGCCTTGCCGGGCATGTTGGTGGAAGATATGGTCATGACCCCGGACGGGGTTCCCTTGGTGGCCGACAACCGGGGATCGGCGATTTGGCGGGTGGGAGCCCCTCGGACGACGCCGTTGATTAAGTTTGCCGCCACCCGGGGCTATACCGAAGCCATATGGCATATGGGGGTGACGACCGATCATCTGTATGTGGAGTATGTCCGTCTCGGTCGCGGTGGATTTTCCGTGCGATTGGACGAGTATCGCCTGTCGGGCCAATTTGTCCGGCAAGTGGCGTTAACCCAGAGCGGCCGTCAGGGCAGTTGGCTTCCTCTCGCCGGATTGCCCATTTCCGCCCCGGTGCGGACTTTTGTCGCGGGCGGCAACGGCGTCTTGTATGTGGAACCCGCGTTGGCGGACGGAGCCACGCCGGTCATTCAACTCTACCGGTCAAACGGACAATACCTGGGCCAAGTGACCGTGCAAGCCGGAGAGCCTATCCAGCATTTGGACTTGTTAGGGGTGAATCACGAGGGCTGGCTTTATCTCGGGGTCAATTTGACGGAGGCGCATCGCGCTCGGGTTTTAATCATCACGAGTCGCGGAACCCCGGTCACCGAATTCCCGGTCCGGGCCGTCGCCCTTTATGCGGCCACGTATGGCCGGGTGACCCCGAACGGTACATTGTATCTTGACCAAAGTACCGCGACCCGCTATCGCCTGCAAACGTGGAGGGTCGTCTCCTATCGTCAATGGCGGTGGGGCTTTTTTTCCCGCCCAGCCCATTGACCATCCCTTCGGGGGGCGGCGTTTCTTCCCGCTTCGGAATTGGTGTACACTATCGGTAATTACCTCAGTGAATAAACGTGCTGGGCAAGACCACTGGGCATTGAGGAGGCATGAATGAAACACTTTCCTTCGGCGGTGTGGGCCACCGCCTTTGCGACATTTGTCGCTTTCATGGGAATCGGGGTGGTGGATCCGTTACTGCCGTTAATCGGGCGGGCCATGGGGGCGACACATGCCGAAGTGGAGTGGCTTTTCACCAGCTATATTGCCGTGATGGCTTTGACGATGCTGGTATCGGGGGTGTTGGGGACTCGCCTCGGCGGGAAACGCACGATGCTGCTGGGACTGGGGTTAGTGGTGGTGTTCGCGACGTTGTCCGGGAAATCGCCCTCGATTGAATTTCTCGCGATTGTGCGTGGTGGGTGGGGATTAGGCAACGCCTTTTTCACGTCGACCGCCCTTTCCATTATCGTCGGATTGTCGACCGGGGGTATGGGTCCGGCCATTACTCTTTATGAAGCCGCCCTGGGCCTCGGAATTGCGACCGGTCCCCTATTGGGCGGGTTTTTAGGCAGCTATTCCTGGCGCGATCCCTTTTTTGGCACCGCGACGCTGATGGCCATCGCCTTTTTGGCGACGTATTTTTTGGTCAAAGAGCCGGCACGTCGGGAAACTCCGCGGACTGCCCGCGACATTTTCCGGGCGTTAGGCTATCGTCCGGTTTTGACCAATGCGTTGATTGGGCTCACCTATAGCTTCGCGTTCTTCACGATTTTGGCCTACTCTCCGCTTACCTTGTCCCATTTGTCGCCGGTGGCCTTGGGCCTGACGTATTTTGCCTGGGGCATTTTGGTGGCGTTCTCGTCGGTGGTGGTGGTCAACTGGCTGATTGCCCGGTGGTCGCCGATGACCGTCCTCAAAGTCAATTTGGCGGTGCTCATCGGGGTGTTGGTTCTGATGGGATTTTTGCCGTCCCAGGATTTGTTGGGATTAGTGGTGGCCACCGGATTCTTTTGTGGCATCAGCAATGCGCTCTTTACCACGTTAGCGATGGAAGTCTCGCCTTTTCCGCGCTCGATTGCTTCCGGCGCCTATAACTTCGTCCGCTGGGCGGGCGCGGCGATTGCCCCGGCGTTGGCCGGCTGGATTGGGCAACGGTTTGGACTCACTTGGCCCTTTTTCTTGGCGGCGGGGGTTCTCTTTTTCGGGTGGGTGGCGTTAATGCCGGCGACCCGATTGTTAGAGGGGGCGCTTAGGCAACATGGCGACCACTTGGCGCGGGAGGTGAAAACGTCATGAGCCGACAATTTCACTGGGGCCGGGGTACGTGGACTTTCGGGCAGCGGATCTATGTCCTGGGCATTTTGAATCTAACCCCGGACTCCTTTTCTGACGGGCATCCGGCCAATTTGGACCCTGAGGTCATTTTGGAACGGGCTCGACAAATGGTCGAAGACGGAGTCGACGGGTTTGATGTCGGGGCCGAATCCACCCGGCCCGGATATCGCCCGGTCCCGTGGCAAGAGGAGTGGGACAGGCTCCAGACGGTTCTTCCGCGGCTACGCGAGGCGTTTAGCCATTTACCGATATCGGTGGATACCCAAAAGGCCGAAGTGGCCGAACGGGCTTTGGCGGCGGGAGCCGATATCATAAACGATGTGACGGGGTTTACCCGTCCGGAAATGGTAGCCGTGGCCCAAGCGTCCCGAGCCGGCATCATTCTCATGTTTAATCAAGACGCGGTCTTTCCTCCCGGCACCGTCACCATCCATCATTTAACGGCGTTTTTTCAAGCTCAATTAGACCGGATGCAGGCGGCGGGGGTTGCCCCCGACCGGATCCTCATCGACCCCGGCCTCGGGTTTGCCTATCGGGGTGACGATAACTGGCGGATTCTCCAAGAACTACCCCATCTGAAAGGGTTTGGCGCCGGGCTTTTAGTGGGACATAGCCGGAAGAGCTTTTTAGGGCAAGTGACCGGTCATGCCCGACCGACGGATCGGGACCCGGCGACGGCGGCCTTAACGGCCGTGGTCGGCACGCTCGGTGCCGATGTGGTCCGTGTGCATCGGGTGGACTGGAATCGGGACGCCGTCCGGGTGGCCGAAGTGTGGAGGCGCTCATAATGGGGTGGATTTATTTACGTCGGTTACGGTTTTTTGCCGTTCATGGACTTTTGCCGGAGGAGCGTCGACACCCGCAGGAATTTTGGGTGGACGTCCGCTGTCAGGTCGACTTCAAGCGGGCGTCGGAAACTGACGATGTGGCGGATACGGTGAACTATGCCGATATCGTGGCGGCGGTGCGGTCGGTCGTGGAGGGTGAGCCCGTCAATTTGTTGGAACGGTTGGCCCGGCAGGTGGCTGAGGCGGTTCGTGCCGTAGACCGGCGGATCGGGGCGATTGAAGTGACGATCACCAAGGTTCGCCCGCCCTTTCCGGTGGATAGCGCCGGCGTGGAGGTGACGTGGTACGCCGATTAAAGTCACGGTCGGCTTGGGATCCAATTTGGGCGATTCGCACGGGCTTTTAAAGCGGGCGGCGGAGGCTGTTTTAGCTCAAGATCCGACCGCGCGGTTCTCGTCGCTGTACCGGACCGCTCCCCAAGGCGGGCCTCCCCAGCCGGACTATTTGAATGCGGTCGTGCAATGGGAAACCGATTGGGATCTGCCTACGCTTTGGGCCTTTTGTCGCGGGTTGGAGGCGGAGGCGGGACGGGTGCGTACCGTGCGCTTTGGACCGCGGACCCTCGATGTGGACATTCTTTGTTACGGGCGGCATCTGACGGAAAAACCGCCTGTCATCCTGCCGCATCCGCGGATGAAGGATCGCCGCTTTGTGCTCGAGCCGTTAACCGAAATTGATCCGGAGTGCCGGGTACCGCCGGATGACACCCCGGTTCTCACTCTTTTACGGCGCGTCTTAAATCAGGAGGTGCAGCGATTACCGCCATGGGAGGTTTTTCCTCGCAATACCGGCCGGTCGTCGAACAGTTAGCGACCCGTTGGGTCGGCCATCCTACCGAACTTTTTGACAGTATCGACTCAACCAACCGATATCTCAAACAGGTGGTCGAACGGGGGAGCGCTTCGCCCGGGCAGGCGGTGTGGGCCGATCAGCAAGTGGAGGGCCGGGGCCGCCGGGACAGGTCATGGTGGTCGCCGCCTGGGCTGAACATCTATACGTCGGTTGCAGTGGTCTTACCCGACGATCGCACCCCTTCGCTGGTGAGCTTATTGGCCGGGGTGGCACTGGTGAACGCCGTCAACGAGCTGAGTCATGCATCGGTCGCGGCTTTGAAGTGGCCTAACGATTGTGTCATTGAAGGATATAAGTTTGCCGGGGTGTTGGTGGAGGCGGTTCCGCTGGATCGGTTATGGGCCGTCATTGGCATGGGCATCAATGTCAACCAGCCGCCTCATCCGGAATTTCCGCATGCGTTATCCCTCAAAGAGGCGTTGGGGCGGAGTTTTGATCGCGGTACCTTGTGGGAGCATCTTATGCGTTCTTTGGAAGAGGCGTTTGATAGCTGGCGCCGGGAGGGGGACGCTTGGGTGCTGGATCAATGGACGCGGCGGTCGGCGACCTTAGGGCAGGACGTGGCGATTATCGAGCCGGGACGTCCCGTATGGTTTGGGTTTGCCGAGCGCGTGGATGCCGACGGCGGACTCTGGGTGCGCCGCGACGGGGTGCCGGTGAAAATTATGGCCGGCGACGTCAGTGTGCGCCGGCCGGACGGATCCTACAGTTGACGATATAGCGACATCATTTCTAAAGCGGTGAGCGCGGCTTCCGCCCCTTTATTGCCGGATTTGCCGCCGGCTCGCGCTTCGGCCTGTTCGACCGTATCGGTGGTCAATATGCCGAACACCACCGGAATCCGGCCTTCGTGGGCGGCCCGGGCCAAACCTTGGGTTACGGAACTCGCCACATAGTCAAAGTGCGGGGTTTCGCCGCGAATGACGGCCCCCAAAGCGATGATGGCGTGATAGGGTTTGTCCAATAAGCGGAAAACGACGCCGGGAATTTCAAACGCGCCGGGAACGACAATAATATCGATTTGCTCGTCCGTCACGCCATGTTGCGCCAGCGCCTTTTGGCAGCCTTTTAATAAGCCGTCGGTAACGGTTTGGTTAAACCGACTCACAATCACCGCGATTCGCACCGGTTCCGGCGGAATCCACGTACCTTCATACCATGCCATAGAGGCTCTCCTTCCCGGGTGGGCCGGTTAATCCATCCAGTGCCCCATTTTGAGTTTCTTAGTTTCCAGATAAAACGCGTTATGCGGCGTTTCCGGGGCTTTAAGCGGGACCCGCTCGACGATTTCCAACCCGTATCCTTCTAAGGCATAATATTTTTTCGGGTTGTTGGTTAACAGCCGTAATTGGCGGATGCCCAGATCGGCCAAGATTTGAGCGCCGACGCCATAATCCCGCATGTCCGGGGGAAACCCCAGCGCCTGGTTGGCCGCCACCGTATCCAACCCGGCTTCTTGCAGCGCATAGGCTTTAATCTTGTTGGCCAACCCGATGCCGCGCCCTTCCTGACGCATATATAAGAGGCATCCGCGGCCCTCGGCCGCAATTTGGCGAAGGGCCAAATCCAATTGATCGCCGCAGTCGCACCGTAACGAGCCGAAGACGTCGCCGGTCAAGCATTCCGAGTGAACGCGGGTCAAAACCGGGCGTCCGTCGGCGACGTCACCCATCACGAGAGCCAAATGGGTCGCCCCGTTTAATTTTTCCGTATAGGCGATGGCCCGAAAGGTACCGTAACGGGTCGGCAGTTGGGCCTCCCCTTCCCGCACAAACAGGCGTTCTTGCTGCATCCGGTACCGAATTAAATCGGCAATGCTGATGATTTTCAATTGATGTTCGCGCGCAAACGCGATCAATTCGGGCAGCCGGGCCATTTGGCCATCCGGTTGCATGATTTCACAGATCACCGCTACCGGGTCTAAACCGGCCAAACGGGCCAAATCCACACCCGCCTCGGTGTGACCCGGCCGTCGCAGCACTCCCCCGGGCTTGGCGCGTAAGGGGAAAATATGACCCGGGCGCACCAGATCGTCCGGGCGGGATGCCGGATTGGCTAGAACCCGGATGGTCTCCGCCCGGTCGGCGGCGGAAATACCGGTCGTTACCCCTTGCCGGGCGTCGACCGATACCGTGAACGCGGTTTGCATGGAATCTTGCGAGACTTCCACCATGGGGGGGAGCGCCAGACGATCGATCCAGTCGGGATCCATGGGGACACAGATGAGGCCCCGACCATATTGGGCCATGAAATTAATCGCCTCGGGGGTGACCCGACTGGCGGCCATGACCAAATCGCCTTCATTTTCCCGACTTTCGTCATCCACCACCACAATCATCTCGCCACGGGCAATGGCTTTAATGGCGTCTTCTATCGGATCAAACGGGTGAGTCATCGGGGCGCCTCCTTTCCTTTTTCCGTCGAGGGAAGATAAGGATGTAAAAGATGCTCGACATATTTTCCGAGCACGTCGAATTCCAAATTCACCGGCTGACCGGGCGTCCAATCGGAGAGGGCCGTCATCTGCCACGTATGAGGAATAATGGTCACAGAAAATGTCGGGGCGTCATGCTCCACCAGGGTCAGGCTGACCCCGTCGACCGTGATGGATCCGCGAGGCAAGAGCCATCGAGAAAATTCCGGGGGATATTGAATGGTGACATAATGGATATCGCCGTCTGTCCGAATGTCCCGGATGACCCCTCGGGTATCGACGTGGCCTAGCACCCAGTGTCCTCCTAAGCGGGTGGACGGGGTCACCGACCGCTCTAAATTGACCGGTCGGCCCGTGGTGACGGTGCCTAGAGTCGTGAGGTGCAGGGTTGTCGGGCTGACCTGGACATCAAAGGTTTCCCGCGTTATATCAATTACGGTTAGGCACACGCCATCCACCGCCACCGACTCGCCGAGCACCAGTTCCTCAGCAAATGGGGCTTGAATGGTCAGCCGAATCGTGACCTGATCGGATTCCCGTCGTTGCCGGACGATATGTCCGACCGCCTCCACTAGTCCGGTAAACATGGCTCACCTCGTTTTAAAATTCACCCCAAAGAATCACGTCGGGGAACCGCCGCCAGACGTGCGTAATCGTGAGGCCGGGGGCTTCCGGTAAATGAAATCCTGGACCCGCCACCGGCGTGGGCGCGTTTTCTCCGCCCAGAATTTTGGGGGCGATATAACCGACCCAGCTATCGGCTAATCCGGCCTGAATGAAACTCCAATGAACGGTTGGCCCGCCCTCGACCAATAGCGAAAGTAACCGTCGATCGGCCAATTCCGTTAACACGGCCGTCAGGTCGACTTGACCGTGAGGATTGGCCGGGACCCGGATGACTTCACCGCCCGCGGAAAAAATAGCCCGTTCCCATTCGGCGGGAGCGCGGTCGGTGGTGAAGACAAGGGCGGGCGCGGGCGAATCTTCGGTCAAAAGGCGAGCGGTGGCGGGGGTTCGCCCGTGACTATCCAAGACGACCCGAACCGGATCCCGACGCCGGCCCGGCCCTCGGTCGGTTAACGCCGGATCGTCCGCTAAAACGGTCCCCACCCCGACCAAAATGGCATCCGTCTCACGGCGCAAACGATGGGCATGGGCGAGTGCCGACTCTGAGGTCAGGTACTTGGATTCGTGATAGGCGGTGGCGACCTTGCCGTCGAGACTCATGGCGGCTTTCAAGATCACATAAGGCCGGTGTTTTCGGCTCCACGTCATAAACGGGCGATTCAGCGCTTCGGCTGCCGCTTGACCGTCTCCTACCTCGACGACAATGCCCGCCGCCTGCAACCGTTCGATTCCGTGCCCGGTGACTTCGGGGTTGGGATCACGCGTCGCTACCACGACTCGGCGAATACCGGCGGCGATAATGGCTTCGGTGCACGGCGGGGTTCGCCCGTGATGGTTGCAAGGCTCCAACGTGACATATAAGGTGTGGCCGCGAGCGCGATCGCCGGCGGCTTTTAACGCCACGACCTCCGCATGGTCGGTGCCGGCTCGCCGGTGGTAGCCTTCCCCGATCACCGTCCCTTGGTCATCGACAATAACGGCTCCGACCAGGGGATTGGGCGAGGTGCGTCCGCGCCCCCGTTTTGCCAACTGTAACGCCCGTTTCATGGCCGGACTCATCGTGGTCACCCCAAAAGAAAGCATCCCCCACTCGGGGGGATGGCTACTAAAGAGTATAAAAACCCTACCCTTCTCCCATCCAGACTATACTGTCGGCGCCGGAATCTCACCGGACTCCTGCCTTTCGGCTCGCGGGCTCCTCGTTCGAGATTACCGCCGGTCAGGAATTGGCGGATTGCCGCCTCACCTGGCCCCGAAGGTTTCACGCCTTATACTAGGGGTTTTTGCGGTTTTGGTCAATGTGCGCGGCGTGCAGCGCGGTTAAACCGAGCAGCATGGCAGGTAATTCGTCCCCCCGTTGATAGGGGCCGGTATGTTCCGGAACGATCATCAGGGCGTCTACGTCAGCCCAGGAACTTTGCACCGCCGATCCTTGATTGCTATGCGGCCAGAGCCGAAGGTGTCCGTCCTCAATCACTAAACGGCTGCGCACATAATGCCGGCGGTCGGTAATTTCCGTAAACGGCCGATAAAGGGGCAAGGTCACCACCGGCCTTTGCCATTGGTCGTCGCCTAGCCAACGGCGAATAATCGGCCTCACGAAAAGCTCGAACGTGACCAAGGCCGAGACCGGATTGCCCGGTAATCCCAGAACCGGAACCGACCCGACGCGGCCGAACGCGACGGGTTTGCCGGGTTTCACGTTAACGCGCCAAAACGTGAGTTCGCCGAGCTCTTCGATCACCGTCTTAACCAAATCAAAATCTCCCACCGACACGCCTCCGGAACTGATAATCAGGTCGGCTTCGGACTCGGCTTGACGAATCGTCTCTCGAATCGCGTCCAAGCGATCCGGGGCCGGCGGAAACAAAATCGGTTCGCCCCCCGCTTCTTTGACGGCGGCCAAGAGAGCGTAGCTGTTGGAATTATGAATAGTCCCGGCCGGTAAAGGCTGACCCGGCTCACGGAGTTCATCGCCCGTGGATAAAATCGCGATCCGTGGGCGACGGGCCACCGGAATCTCGGCCCAGCCCAAAGTCGCCAAAATTCCCACTTGGGGTGGAGAAAGACGCGTGCCGCGGCTTAATGCCGCTTGGCCCGGTTGGAAGTCTTCACCGGCCCACCGTAAATGCGCGCCGGGGGTCACGGGACGGAAAATCAAGACCTGGCCGTCTGATTGGGTTTTGGTCCATTCGACCGGTACGACGGCATTGGCTCCCGGAGGCACCGGCGCCCCCGTCATGATTTTCCAACAGGTCCCGGGCGTCACGGCGTCCTGAACGGGATGGCCGGCACTGACGGTGCCGAGATTCCGGAGTCTCACCGGCTGCTCGGCGGTTGCGGAAGCCGTATCGTCCGCAATGACCGCATAGCCGTCCATCGAGGTGTTGGTAAACGGGGGGACGGCCATAGGGCTTTGGATATCGTCGGCCAGCACCCGGCCCACCGCATCGGTTAACGACACGGTTTCTATTTGGGGACCGGGGCGAATTTGGGACAGAATACGAGATTGAGCGTCTTCCACCGAAATCATCGGAATGGGGGCCTCCTCCTATTCGGGCTACTGCGTTGCCGAGCCGCGGGTTCGTTGCCGCGTTAAGTCTATGGTAGCATATGGCTAGGATTTAAAGGGGGCGGCAATGTGGACGGCGTGTTGGCCATTGACATCGGGAATACGCACATTAAGTTAGGACTTTATCGTCAAGGGCGCTGGATTAACGAGTGGCGGCTATCCACCGAAATTCGTCGCACGGCCGACGAGTATCATTTGACGATGCAAGGCTTAATGCGGGAAGCCGGCATTACGCACGTCGAGCGCGTGGTTTTAGCCTCGGTCGTCCCCTTGCTGACGCCCATATTCGTGCGGGTGGCGCGACATGTCAGCGGTTCGAATCCGCTGGAAATTACTCCGCCGGGTTATGGGTTGGCAATTGATTATCCGGCCGAGATGCTGGGAGCCGATCGGTTTGTCAATGCCCTGGCCGCCTGGCAGTTGATGAAGCGGCCGGTGGTGGTGGTCGACGTGGGAACCACCGCGACGGTGGACGCCGTGGCCGACGCGACGTTTCTGGGCGGCGCGATTGCTCCGGGTCCGCATTTTTTGGTGCAAGCCTTAGCCCAAGGGACTGCGCGGTTACCGCAGGTCATGCCGGCCATCGAGGCGTGGGCGATTGGCAAAACCACCCAACAGGCGATTCAAGCCGGGGTCGGGCACGGGTTCGTGGGCATGGTGCGGGCGTTGATTGAAGAGACACGTTCCGTGATCGGGGCCACCGCACCGATTGTAATGACCGGCGGGTGGGCGACCCGCATTATGCCGTACTTAAATTTGCCGGTGCTGGTCGAACCGCGGTTAACGTTGGAGGGGCTCCGCTATGCCGAGGAATGGCATCGTCGACACCAGCCGTAGCGATTAACCTCTTCGGCATCCGGTGCATAAGGTACGCCGGGGAGGGTAATCGTGATGCCGCATGATCCGAAATCCCAACTGGGACGGTTATTTGATCGCTGTTTAATTGACCGCCATCCGGTTACCGCGCTTTGGTGGCGTGGAGATCAAAAAATTACGCGGTTGCTGCCCGAATGGTCGGCTGACGCATTTAGTCAAGAATCGGCCCGGTGGCTTCATTTGTCGCAGAAAACCGGTGGGATCGAGGATGGGGAGATTCGTCACTGGGGACGCTATGCAAGATGGGCTCACCAACGGATTCAAGAAGAATCGTGGCGGAATGCTTGGGCAGTTCTACAGCACCTGGTGATGGTCTTAACGGTGGTCGAGCTTTTGGATCCGGAAGGGGCCCGCTTTCCGCGAGAGCCCTTACTGGGTCAGATGACCCGATGGCTCGATCGGATTCAAGGAACGGGCCATCACGGCTATTGGGGAAAAACCTATCTCGACTACTGGCAGCAATTGGCGTTAAAGAACGTAGCCCGGCTCCAACCGCCCTCACCCCTGCGCGACTGGGAGGGGCTCACCCAGGGGCTTACGCAGGCAATTAACCGGTTCGTCGAACGACAAAACCTGCTCACGTCCGGTTCGGGGAGTGATGCGCCCTGGGTGCCGCCCGCTCACGTATCGGATCGGGAATGGGTCGTACGTCGACAAGAATTTCTAAAAACGTCTCCCTTGCCGAAGCCCCCTCCGCTGGACAATTGGCCGCTGTTTCCGGTCGGTTTGTCGAGTGACGAGGTCGCTAAACCGACGATTAGCAGTTGGTGGCTTAAACCCGGTCGGCATAAAGATACCTTGGTTCACCCTCATCAGGGCGCCTGGCGGGATGCGATTGGGGCGCTATGGACGGTTTGGCGGGAGAGCGCCGGCGGGCACGCCTTAACCTGGGCGCTGACTCCTCCGATGTTTATTCAGGGCCCGCTATGGGCTTTGGTGTCCGATGCCGCCCAACGATGGCCCGCATGGCCGCCGGCAAGTCACGGCTATTTGGCGTGGTGGATGCAATGGAAACAGGCGTTGGCCGTGGCAGATGCCTGGCTTTGGTTGGAAGGGGGCGATCCGGACGAGGTGCTTAAATTTTTGGAACGATGGGTTTCGACCGGTTCAGCTCAATTTTGGGTGGTTTATTTAAAGACGCATCCCGGGGAGATGATGATGACCTGGCGAGCTTATCGGTATTGGACCGAGGCGCATCAGGGAAAACCGTATTGGACCCAATTGCCGATTATGCCCGATCGGTTGTTCCGGGCCGATACTTGGCCCCCAGGCGACCAATGGGGATCGGCCGGGTGACCCCCGATTGCCGTTTTTCCTTAAAAATAAAAGGACTGGAACGAAGTTTCGTTGCCTCGAAATAAACGGTCTTTGAAAATCGTATCCTAAAGGGGCCTTGTTCCGGGGGTGCGCGGGGCATAACCGGGGTTGGAGCCACAGCCGATCCGTCGGATCGCGATCCGAACGGTGCCGTTAAGACGGATTGCTGTTTCGGGTCGTCTCGGAGGTGGCGATTCTCAGAGGAGTCGGCCTCCTATGGTGCCGACGACCAACGAGATAACGGCGTTATTCCTCAAAAATATCCGCTTGCGTTCCCGTGCGAAGCAAAACTAATTCTTGTTTTGCCAGGTCTATCCGATAGATTAATAACCAATCGGGTTCCACGTGGACATCACGCCAGTCATGGAGTTCCCCCGTTAAGGCATGATCCCGATAGCGCGGAGGAAGCGGTTCGCTGGCCAGTCACCATTTCCAATTTTGTCATATCTTTATGAGCCGCACCATTTTCTTGACGTCGCGCTCAAAGCGCGTGGTCACCCGGATTGTGGGATTGGGCACCGTTATTCAGTCAACCGTTTAAAGAGGTCTGGGGTGGTGAGAAAGGTTTGGCCGCCACCCGCCTCGCGCGACGTTCGGGGGATACGGCATTCAGGAATCTTCCCGTAACGCAGAATGCCGGGTATTTCGGCTTGACGGCACGGCACTTTTTTTGAGGACTTTTTTAGGTCCATCGATTACTTGACCCTATCCGCCCCTGGATCTATAATATTTAGGCAATTTTTAGGGGGAGGGGACCTTGATGCAAATTGGCTCGATCACGATCGATCCGCCGGTGTTATTGGCACCGATGGCTGGGGTTTCCAATCGGGCGTTTCGTGCCATCGCGCGCAGTCAAGGGGCCACACTCTGTACGACGGAAATGGTGAACGCGAATGCTTTATTGCACCATAGTGCCAAAAGCTATTGGCTCATGGAGCTGGATCCGGGCGAAACCCCGGTAGGCATTCAAATAGCCGGCAGCGACCCCGACGTGATGGCCGCGGCGGCTCGTGAAGCCGAAGCCCACGGTGCTGATCTCATCGATATCAATATGGGGTGTCCGGTACCCAAAGTGGTTAAAAACGGGGATGGCTCGGCATTATTAACCGACGAGGATCGGGCGGTGGCAGTGGTTGAAGCGGTCGTCCAAGCGGTCACGATCCCCGTGACGGTTAAAATGCGAGCGGGTTGGGACCATGACTCCATTACCGCACCGGCGTTAGCGGAACAATTTGAGCGGGTCGGGGTAAAAGCTGTTGCAGTGCACGCGCGGACGCGATCGGATCAATATGTGAGACCGGCCAACTGGGATTTTATCCGGCAAGTCAAAGAGCGCGTCAGTATTCCGGTGATCGGTAACGGGGATGTGCATACGCCGGCGGATGCCCTCCGAATGATGGAGTTGACGGGGTGCGACGCGGTGATGATTGGCAGAGCCTCGTTTGGCGATCCGTGGATTTTTCGGCGGATTAGCTATTACTGGCAAACGGGAGAAGAGCTTCCGCCCCCTACGGCCGATGAACGTGCGCAAATGGCCCTTTGGCATCTTGAACGGATGGTGGCCATCAAAGGGGAAGCGGTGGCTGTCCGCGAAATGCGCAAACAATTGGCGTGGTATCTTAAGGGTACGCCCGGATCGGCTCAATATCGCCAACGTTGCTATGCCCTGAATACGGAAGCCGAGGCACGGGCCCTCGTGGAGGAATGGCGAGAGCATGCACAGGATCAGGAGCTGGCATGGAATTAGTCCGGATTGGAGATAAGTTAGTCAGTCTGGAAAAAATCTACGCGATGGTCGAAGACATTTTAAAAGCGCGGGAACGGGGGTTATCGCAGTCGGAGGTGGCAACCCGGTATGGGGTGGATCGCCCCTTCGTGTCCCGTCTGGAAGCCTTGGGAGAAGTCCGAAAAGGCCGCTCCATTGCCGTGATCGGGTTTCCCGTGGCCAATCCCCAGGCGGTGTATGCCTTAACCGAGCGATTGGGCGTCGATTTTACCTGGGTAATGACCGATCAAGAACGGCGGACGTTTGCGGAATCGAAAAACGGGATTGAACTGGTCAACGAGATTTTCCGCATGGCCCAGCAAGTGCGCCGTTATGACGCGGTCATCCTCATGGCGTCCAATGCCCGTGTGCGCCTCTTGTCCCAACTTTTGGACGCTCATCAGGTCATCCCGCTCATTTTGGGTCCCACCCCGCTGACCCAAGACGTGCCGGTGGATCTCGACCAGTTGGCCGCCATTATCCGGTAACTTCAAACCGGGCAAGAAGGATAAGGGCTTCCGGTGTCGAATCTCCCGAAGTAATGCGTTTTTGCATAGCAACTTGCACGATAACGTACCATCGTGGTAATAAGAGGGGTAATTAAGAAAAGAGGGATACGCTGTGGCGGATAAAGAGCTGTTGATTTCTCAAGAAGGCCTCAAAAAGCTGGAAGCGGAATTGGAGTATTTAACCACCGTGAAGCGGCGTGAGGTGGCTGAGCGTATTAAAACGGCTCGTGAGTTTGGCGACATTTCCGAGAACTCGGAATACGAAGATGCCAAAAATGAACAAGCCTTTATTGAGGGGCGAATTCAGACCATCGAGAAAATGCTGCGGCAGGCCCGGGTGGTGAACGATCAGGATCAAGATCCGAACATCGTCCACATTGGCTCGCGGGTCACGGTACGCGATCTTGAGGATCAACTCGAAGAGGACTATTTTATCGTAGGGGCCACCGAGGCCGATCCGATGAAAAACCGGATTTCCAACGAGTCGCCCGTCGGCAAGGCCTTATTAGGCGCGCGCGTGGGCGAAGAAGTCGAGGTCAGTGCGCCGGTGGGTAAAATTCGCTTGAAAGTGATCAAGATTTCCTAAGGGGGATATCGGTGTCGGAAGCCGAAGGGCATTATAGCCCGCGTCAGGTGCGGCTGGAAAAATTAGCGGCGATGCGTCAACGAGGGGTGGATCCGTTTCGGGAGACGGTCTACCCCGTTACGGCGTATAGTCGTCAAATTGTCGACGGGTTTTCGGAATACGAGGGGCAAACGGTGCGGGTGGCGGGACGGATTATGGCGATTCGCCATCACGGGCGTGCACAATTTATCGACTTACACGACCAAGAGGGCCGGATTCAATGTCATTTACGGGCAGACAAACTCGGGGACGACGCCTATCAAATCGCGGATCTTTTGGATCTGGGCGATATTGTCGGGATTGAGGGGGTCGTGTTTAAGACCCGCCGAGGAGAGGTCACGGTGGAAGCCGGTACGTTAACCGTACTGGCCAAGAGTTTACAGGACATGCCCGAAAAACGGCATGGGCTGACGAATATTGATTTACGGTACCGTCAACGGTATCTGGATCTTTTGGTCAATCCGGATGTCCGCCGGGTTTTTGCCCTGCGCACGCAGATTCTCCAATTCATTCGGACCTTTTTGCAAGGGCGGGGCTTTATGGAAGTGGAAACTCCGGTGTTACAGCCGCTTGCGGGGGGAACCGAAGCCCGTCCGTTTGTTACGCATCATAACGCGCTCGATATGACGCTTTACCTGCGGATTGCCATGGAACTGCATTTAAAGCGGTTAATCGTTGGCGGATTTGATCGCGTCTACGAATTGGGGCGGGTATTTCGCAACGAAGGGATATCCACCCGGCATAACCCGGAGTTTACGATGTTGGAGCTATACCAAGCGTACACGGACTATCAAGGGATGATGGAGCTGACCGAATCCTTATTGCACGGGCTGGCGTTGGCTCTATTTGGACAGGCTACGGTTGAATACCAAGGCACGACACTCGACTTTACGCCCCCCTACCCGAGGGTGGATCTCGTCGCCCGTTTTCGGGAGAAAACCGGCGTCGACTGGCAAAGCGTGCACTCGCGTGAAGACGCGCACCAACTGGCGCGGCGTTTAGGGATTCAGGTCGATCCGGCCTTTGACCGAGCACAGGTATTGGACAAGATTGTGGGGCAGGTGGTCGAACCTGATCTGGTCCAACCGACGTTTCTTTGGCATCATCCGGTGGATATCTCGCCATTAGCCAAACGCGATCCGGAGGCCCCTTGGCTGACCGAGCGCTTTGAATTGTTTGTGGCCGGGCGCGAGTTGGCGAACGCGTTTTCCGAATTGAACGATCCGCTTGATCAACGCGAGCGGTTTTTAATCCAACAAGAGGCGCGGCGCGCCGGTAATGACGAAATTCCGCCGTTGGACGAGGATTTTCTTCTGGCGCTGGAGCATGGTATGCCGCCGACCGGAGGGCTTGGCATCGGGATTGACCGGTTAGTGATGTTAATGACCAATAGCCCGTCCATTCGGGACGTCATCTTTTTCCCCACGATGCGTCCATTGGCGAGTGACGAGGAGTCCGGCTAGCCAAACGGAGAGCACTTCTATACAATAGCTGTGGACAAAATGGTGCACAGCGGAGGGACACCGGTGAAACAGGTCGTAAGTGTCAGCCTGGGCAGCGCCCACCGCGATCACGAGGCCGAATTGACCATCCTCGGAGAGACGGTGAAAGTCGCCCGTCAAGGCACGGATGGGGATCCCGAGCGGGCACGCCAACGGATTCGGGAATTGGACGGCACGGTCGATGCCATTGGCCTCGGGGGGATTGACCGCTATTTGGTGGTCCGTCATCGACGATATGAAGTCCCCTTGGCTCGCCAATTAGCCGAGGCCAGCCAACACACCCCGGTGGTCGACGGCAGCGGGGTGAAAGCCACCTGGGAATATGACGTAATTGGGCAGTTGACGGCGGCCGGTATCCTAGACACGGATCAACCGGTTTTGCTCGTATCGTCGATGGATCGCTTCGGAATGGCGCAAGCTTTTTTTGACTTGGGGTTTCCGACGGTGGCGGGGGATTTGATTTTCGCCAGCCACATTCAGTACCCGATTCGATCACTGGGCGAACTGGAGGAGTTGGCCCGGAAGCTGTTGCCGGAACTCGTGAAATTGCCGTTTGCCCAGTTATATCCGGTCGGCGAGGAACAGCGACAAGAAAGTGATCCGCGGTATGCCGCCTATTTTGACGCCGCCCAGATTATCGCCGGGGATTTTCACTATATCCGGCGTTACTTGCCTCCTCGCCTGACCGGGAAAACCGTCATCACCAATACGACGACTCGTGCCGACATCGATCTTTTACGAGAACGGGGGGTCAGACGGGTGATCACCACCACGCCGGTTCTGGAGGGACGAAGTTTTGGTACCAACGTGATTGAGGCGGCGTTGGTTGCGGTCAGCGGTCTATCCGCCGACGAACCGGATTGGCCCCGGTTGGTGCGGGCGGCCGGGCTGGCTCCGACGATTCTGGATCTCACCACGGAGTAAGGAAGGTCACGTATGAATTTGGAAGACATTTTGTCTCGGTTCGTGGATCAATGCAACAACAATCAGCGTCTCCAGGAAATGAACCGGGACTGGACGCGGCGGATTCAGTTGGTGGCGGATGATGCGCCGGTCCGCTATTGGATTCGGAGCGAGGCGGGGCAGTTAACGGCCGGGCGCGGGGAATTGGACGGGGTCGATTTGGAAGTGCGGGCTCCTTTGGCTATTTTAGAGGGGGTTTTTTCCGGCGCCATGTCCCCCACCGAACCCTACAATGCCGGTGACCTGATGGTTCGTGGGCATCAAGACGACGTGATGCGCCTGGATATCATCACCCTCTTGATTTGGGGGGAATAACGTGAAAAATCCCTCGTTGTCGCGGGTGCTGCCCTTACGCACGGCGGTGTCAACCAGTGCCGGGCTTGCCTCGGCGGCCATTAATTTTTTGGCGGCGGTAGAGGTTGCCCAATATGCGGGGGGGCAATCGGCTTGGTTAGCCATATTGGTCGCCGGGATCTTAATTGTATTGGCGGGGACAAATTTTGCCGAATTAAACGGCCTTTTTCCGTCGGCTGCGGCTATTCGGGTCTGGATCCGGCGCGGGTTGAACGATCAGGTATCCCTGGTGGCGTCGATGGTGTACGTCACGACGGTCATCCTGGTGATTGCGGCGGATGCGTTTGTATTGGGGCACATGTTTCAGGCGGCTATACCGGCGATTCCCGGAGAAATCTGGATTCTGCTGATCTTATTGGTTATTACCGGGCTGAACTTACGAGGCATCCGGGTCGCCGGCATCATTCAAGATGTTAATGCGTTTGTCCTGCTGACCACTTTAACGGTGTTTTCCCTCATCGTGATCGGTCGTCAGGGGCTTCCGCCGGTGCCGCAATTATTTCATACCGGACCCCATTGGCTCGAAGCGGTGGCGCTCGGCGTGTTTATTTATGTCGGCTTTGAGTGGGTCACCCCGCTATCCGAAGAATTTCAGGATTTTCGCGCCATTCCACGGGGATTGTTTATTGCGTTGGGGTTGATTGCGGTCGCGTTTGGGCTCTTTACGTTAGCATTTACCGTCATTTTTCCCCATCCGCGTACGACCACTTTAATTCCTCAGTTGTTATTGGGCATGAAGGCTTTAGGACCTTTGGGGTTTTGGTGGATGGCGCTGGTGACGCTCACCACCGCCATGACGACCTTCAATGGGGGATTACTGACGGCCAGTCGGTTTGTCTACGCCTTAGCCCGAGAGCGGGTGTTGCCGGCTTGGTTTAATCGCCTGAACCAACGGTGGGTTCCTCATCACGCACTCTGGACTCTCGCCGCCAGTGCGCTGGGATTGGCTTTTTTGGTCTATGTCAGCGGGCAATATGTGGTGTTAATCAATGCCGGGGCCGGGGTCGAATCGCTGATGTACGCCTTGACCTCCTATTTGGTCCTACGCCTACGGCGCATTGACCCGGACCGGGAACGTGTCTACCGGGTTCCCGGTGTGCCGATCGTGCCGGTGATCGGGGGGCTTTTGTTTTTGGCGTTAGGAATTGGTGCGTTATTGACGCCGGCAACCCCTCATGGCGTGGTGCCCTGGTCCTTGGTGTATGTCGTGACGGTCACGCTTCTCGTGGCGGGATATGTCCGTTATGGCGTACCCAAAATTAAAGCGGCGCGCTCGCGCGCGATGACGGCCCGACAGGAGCCCTGGGGCAAGTAATTCGGAATTGCTATTAGAGGTTATTGAGGGGGCGCACAGACTTTGGCATTGGTGCGCTCTTTTTTCTCGTCTTGGGCTACGGTATGATAAGGCTACAATTATCCGAAATAATGCAATAAGTTTACGACAATCATCGAGGTGAGCACGGTGGAGCCAGGCGCCATTCCCGAATCGGACGGACAAGTCCGGGTCCAGTCGGTCGAACGGGCATTTCGGTTGCTGGAAAAATTGGTGATGCATACGGAAATGTCATTGGGACAACTTGCCGAAGCGGCGGGCATGCATAAAAGTACGGCCTACCGTTTGCTGCATACTTTAATGGAACTGGGTTATGTGGAGCAAGACGGTGATCAGGGCAGTTACCGGGTGGGAATTCGGCTCGTCGAAATGGGCGGGTTGGCCACCCGCTCCTGGCCGCTTCATCGGGCGGCTGAACCGGTCATGGACCGGTTGGCGGAAGCATTAGGCGAGGCCGTCAATTTAGCGGTGGAAGACGGTCTTGACATGGTGTATGTCGCCACGATCGACGCCTATAACCTTTTGCGCATGCAACTGAATGTGGGGCGGCGGGCACCGCTGCATTGTACGGCGGTGGGCAAAGTCATGTTGGCGTTTCGCCCCGAACTGCTGCGGCGATTGCAAACCGTCCATCCCCAACTGCGCCGGTTTACCCCCCATACGCTGACCGATTGGGCGGCACTCGAGGCCGAGTTGGCTTCGGTGCGGGAGGTGGGGTTTGCCGTCGACGATGAAGAGCAGGAAGTGGGGGCACGCTGTGTCGCGGCGCCCATTGTGGACCACCGTAACCGCATTGTGGCGTCTATCGGTATCTCGGCGCCGACGGCGCGCTTATCGCGGGAACGGGCGATCGAAGTCGGGCCCGACATTATCGAAGCCGCACGTCAAGTGTCTGAACGCTTAGGCTATTTGGGAAAAAAATAAACGCGAAAACACCCCTAATTCGGATAATAGTGAGCAGGATTTTTGAGATTCGTGACGAATATCCATATATCAAAACGCTGTTTCACAATGCGAAACACCGAAGGGAGGCCGGCCGTGGATACAGGCCAGTGCGTTCATTGTGGATTGTGCCTCTCCGTCTGCCCGACCTACCAAGAAACCGGGCTGGAGGCGGAGTCGCCACGGGGCCGGGTGTTCTTGCTCGAGCACGTGCGGGAAAACCCCGCGTCACTTAATGCCAGTGCCATGAAAGCCTTAGACGACTGTTTGGATTGTCGGGCGTGTGAATCCGTTTGCCCGTCGCACGTGGCCACCGGCCATTTGGTGGAACAATGGCGTGCCGAATCGGCCGTTCGGCTGCAAGAAGAAGGCCCCGAAGCCATGCGGCTGTTTCGGCGGGTTTCTCGGCCGCTAACCTTCTTTTTGGGGTCGCCGCGCGGCCTTAAATGGTTTCAACGTCTTGCCCGGTTAAGCCAAAAGCCTTTAGTCGGACGCTGGGTAACCCGGCTGCGTTTTGTCCCGCCGGCGGCCGAGGGGCTAGTGCGCGGTCTTCCGGCCCAAATTCCTCGGACCTTAAGTCGTGTGCGGCGTCCGCGTAACCATCCGCCTGGGGCGCGTCGTGTCATGCTGTTTGTCGGGTGCATTATGGACACGGTGTATGCCGACACCAATCAACATACCCAGGACCTGATCGAAATGGGCGGGGTCGGGGTCGTCATTCCTGAAGAACAACGGTGTTGCGGGGCCTTGCATATGCACGGCGGTGCGCCTGAGGTAACGAAACGGTGGGCCCAGGAGAATATTGCCGCATTTGAAGCGTCCGGGGCGGAGGCCGTGGTGGTCAACGCCGCCGGGTGTGGAGCGATGTTGAAGGAATATGCCGAACTTTTTGACCCGGAGGATGCTTGGTACGAGCGAGC
The DNA here is from genome assembly GCA_000237975.1 of Sulfobacillus acidophilus DSM 10332. Lineage (GTDB taxonomy): Bacteria > Bacillota > Sulfobacillia > Sulfobacillales > Sulfobacillaceae > Sulfobacillus_A > Sulfobacillus_A acidophilus. The sequence goes on from CP003179.1 coordinate 250,134, forward strand.
CAAGCGGTTTCAGTCGGCCGTGGTGGACGCCACGGTGTTTCTTGCCGACCTGTCCTTGCCGGAAATTCCGCCGACCGAGCGGGCCGTGACGGTCCATGATCCCTGCCACTTGGCGCATGCGCAAGGCATCCGCCAAGAACCGCGCCGTTTATTGCGACAGGCCGGCTATGTGATTCACGAAATGCCGGACTCCGATCGGTGCTGTGGCTCGGCCGGTATTTATAATTTGACCCACCCCGAAATGGCCCAACGTTTACTGGAGCGTAAAGTCGAGGATATTCCGCGTGATGTCGAGTGGGTGGCGGCCGCTAATCCGGGGTGCTTAATGCATATCCAGTCGGGACTGGCGCAACAACCCCAACTGCCGCCGGCCGTGCATCCGCTTGATTTGATTTGGCAGGCTTATCATCGTGCAGGTTTGATTACGAACGATTGACCCCCAACCGGGGGAAACCGAAAAAAGGTGGGAATCATCAATGCCTAAAATGCCGGCCATGGATGCCGTAGTGTCGATTTTAATGGACGAGGGCGTGGATACCGTCTTTGGGATACCAGGCGCCGCGATTTTACCCCTCTACCAATCATTATCTAAAGTGTCGGATAAAATCCGGTCGGTAACGGCTCGCCATGAGGAAGGGGCTACCCATATGGCTGACGGCTGGGCTCGTATTACGGGACAAGTCGGGGTCGCCATCGGTACCTCCGGGCCGGCGGGAACCAACATGGTGACGGGTCTCTATACCGCATGGGCGGATTCGATTCCCATGATTACGATTACCGGCCAAGTACCGCGATCGCAATTACACCGTGAAGGATTTCAAGCGGTGGACATCGTTAATATCGTAAAGCCGGTGGTGAAGAAAAGTTTCATCGTGATGGAGCCGGCCCAAATTCCCTGGGTGTTTCGGGAAGCCTTCCGGATTGCCCGGGAAGGGCGGCCGGGTCCGGTGCATATTGATCTGCCGTTAGATGTGCAAAAAGCCGAGATTCTTTATGATCCGGAGGTGGATCAAGCTCTACCGGTATTTCGGACGCCGCCCAATCCGAACGCAATTCGCCGCGCGGTGGAGCTCTTGTTGACGGCGGAACGTCCCTTAATATTGGCGGGCGGCGGGGTCATTAATGCCCAAGCGGAGGACCTCTTGGTACAGTTGGCCGAATACTTGCAAATTCCCGTGTCGCCGACGTTGATGGCTTGGGGGGCTATCCCGGCCGATCACCCGTTGGCGGTGGGCACGGTCGGCATCCAAACGCATACCCGTTCCGCTAACCGCGTGTTTTTAGAGTCGGATCTGGTCTTGGCGCTCGGCGCTCGCTTTGCGGAACGCCACACCGGGGATTTGGCAGTGTACACCCAAGGCCGGCAGTTTATTCATGTCGATGTCGATCCCGGCCAAATTGGTCGCATTATCGAACCTCAATTAGGGATTGTGGCAGATGCCCGGTTGGCATTGGACGCGCTTTTGGCGGAGGCCCGACGGCAGGTTGCGCCACGCACTCCCGGGGCTTGGGTGTCTCGTGTCCAGTGGCTGCGGGAAAGTCATGACCGGGTGATGGACATGGACACGGTTCCGATTCACCCGGCGCGAGTGTTTAAGGCGATTAACGAATCCTTTGGACCTGACACCATTTTTACGACCGCGATTGGTCTTTATCAAATTTGGTCAGGGCAATTTCAACGGGTCTATCGTCCACGGCACTATTTGGTATGCGGGCAAGCCGGCCCCTTAGGGTGGGAAATCCCCGCGGCTTTGGGGGTGAAGCTGGCCCGGCCGGATCAAGAAGTTGTGGCCGTGGTGGGGGACTATTCGTTTGAATTTCTGGTGGAAGAAATCGCGGTCGGCGTCCAATATCAAGTGCCTTTCGTCATGGTCATGCTGAATAATGGATACCTCGGTCTGATCCGGCAGCCGTCCAAGTACCAATATCAGATGAACTATGGGGTGGATATCAGCTACGACCATAACCAAGGGATGGGGATGGATAATGTGGCGATGGTGGAAGCGATGGGTGGTCGGGGCCGACGCGTGACCCGCCCGGATGAGTTAGAAGACGCGATCCAATGGGCCCGCCAAGAAGCCCGGAACCACCGGGTACCGGTATTGGTTGAAGTCTTTATTGAACGGGAAGCCGATGCGGCGATGGGCCCGGCGCTGGATCAAATTCGGGAATTCAGTCCTGTCATCGATCGAGAGCCGGCACTGGCTGCGCCCGGGCAGGGATAGGAGGAGCAGGCATCATGCTGAAATTTGCGGCGAACCTCACCATGCTTTACGGGGATTCCCCGTTTTTAGAGCGGTTTGACCGCGCCCGGCAATCGGGATTTGACTTTGTCGAATTTTTATTCCCTTACGGCGCGGGGCTATCGGCGGTCGAAAAGGCGCGACAAGACGCCCAATTAACCATCGTGTTGTTTAATCTGCCGGCCGGCGATTGGGATCAAGGAGAGCGGGGCATTGCCATTTTTCCCGACCGACGGGCGGAGTTTCGGGAGGGGGTGGCCGAAGCGATTCGGTACGCCAAAGCGCTGGGCGTATCCCAAGTAAATTGTTTGGCCGGGCGGCGCCCCGAGGATTTGCCGGTTGACGAGGCTTGGGCGGTTTTACGGGAAAACGTCCGTTATGCCGCAGACGCCTTGGAACGAGAAGGGTTGACGCTTCTGATGGAGCCTATCAACCCGTTTGATGTGCCGGGCTTTTTTATCAACTCGCCGCGCGAGGTGATGCGGTTACGGGAAGAAACCGGCGTGCCGAATCTTCGGCTGCAGTACGATATCTATCACCAGCAGCGGACCGCCGGGGAGATTCTCGCCACGTTCCATGCCTTTCGTGCGAGCGTCGGACATATTCAAATCGCCGATAATCCGGGACGACATCAGCCGGGCACGGGAGAACTCCATTACGGACGCATTTTTTCCGCCTTAGACAGCGCCGGGTATTCCGGCTATATCGGGCTCGAATATATTCCCGACGGGACGACGGAAGAGAGCCTGGAGTGGTGGCGGCAATATCAGGCGGGACAATTTTTGGGCTAAGGAGCGAGAAAGATGGCAGAACACACTTCCAGAATCGGATTCATCGGGCTCGGCATTATGGGGGCCCCTATGGCGCTCAATTTAATCCGTGCGGGCTATTCGCTGATTGTGCATAATCGGACGCGGGAAAAAGAAGCGGCGCTCGTGGCGGAAGGCGCACAAGCGGCCGCGAGTCCCCGGGACGTCGCTCGTCAGGCGGATGTGGTCATTACAATGCTGCCGGACACGCCGGATGTGGAAGCGGTGTATTTCGGGCCGGAGGGAATTTTCCAAGCGGTGCGTGCCGAGCATCTATTGATCGATATGTCGACCGTGAGCCCGGCAATTGCCCGCCGTATTCATGATCAGGCGGTTTTAGCCGGAGCGGAGAGTCTTGACGCTCCCGTGTCGGGAGGGGATGTCGGGGCGCGGGCGGGGACCCTTTCGATTATGGTGGGAGGTTCGACCGCGGCCTATGAGCGGGCCTATCCCTTGTTTCAGGCCATGGGCAAGAATATTGTCCATTTAGGGGACGCCGGGGCCGGCCAAGTCACGAAGGCGTGTAACCAAATCGTGGTCGCCCTGACCATCGAAGCGGTGGGGGAGGCGCTGGTGTTGGCCCAAAAGTCCGGAGTAGACCCCCATCGTGTGCGCCAAGCCCTCTTAGGCGGCTTTGCCCAAAGCCGCGTATTGGAAGTGCATGGACAACGGGCGCTCGATCACCAGTATGATCCCGGCTTTCGGGTACGCCTGCATCGGAAAGATTTGGCCATTGCGTTGAACGCGGCACAAGACTTGGGGGTCTCGACGCCGGTGACGGCACTGGTACACGACATGATGAACAGTCTTTTGGCCAACGGGCTCGGGGATCGGGACCACTCCATTTTAATCGACGAGTTGGCTCGGCGTGCTAACACCGAAATACGGTAGCGGAAAGGCGGCGGCATGGTGGCATCGACGGAAGCGTTACACGATCGCGAAGATGCGCTGACGGCTCGGTTTGACGAGGCCCGCCGGTTAGGCTACCAAATCCGGGTGGAAGGATTAGGGCACCGGTTACGGCAAGAGGCGACGGAGCGGCCCGTTCATCCGGTTCGCCTGACCGAATGGAATGCGTTGATTGCGTACCAACCGGCCGATTTGGTCGTCACAGTGGAGGCCGGGATGACCATTGCCCAACTCAACGCCTATTTGGCACCCAGCGGCCAGTGGGTTCCGTTGACCGTAGCGGACGGGCAAGACGATACCGTCGGGGGTGCCGTGGCGGCCGGACTGGATGGGGTGTGGCGCGGCGGTTACGGTCCGTTTCGGGACCGCGTACTGGGGATGCGGGTGCTCACCCCGAGGATGGGGGCCATTCAAGTCGGCGCGCAAGTCGTGAAAAATGTGGCGGGCTATAATTTGCCTCGACTGTTTATGGGCTCCCGCGGCCGCCTGGGCGTGATTACCCAGGTCACGCTCAAGGTGAGTCCCACGCCGCCCGTGCGTTGGAGCTGGGTATGGGAAGGGACGATTGACCAGTTGATTCAGCAAGCGGATGTCTTGCTTGGATTGGCCAATCCGTGGGCGTCGATTTTGCTGGTGCAAGAACCCGGGTTGGCCGGCTGGCGCCTCTGGGCCCAATGGCACGGTATTGAAGCGACGGTCGACTACTTGCGGCAAGCGCTCGGGGAAGGGGCTGCCGAGCTTCCCTGGTGGCGACCGGCCGCGTTGGCTGCACGCGAGGTGACGTTAAAGGGGGCTGTCCCGCGCCGCGTAATCGGGGATTTGATTCGCGCTTGGGAAGACGGTCCGTTGGCGGTGGAATGGCAGACCGGCAGTTTTTGGGGGGCTTTAACGGCTGGCGGGGCACATCGCATCAGGCGTTGGATTCGTGATCGTTCGGGCGGTGTGGAGGTGCTGTCGGGTCCGTCGGATCCTCAAGAGATGCCGGATATCTTGCGGGGGCCCTGGCAGCGGTTGAAGGTATCCTATGATCCCGATGCCATTTTGGTTTAGGAGGGGGAACGGATGAAGGAACCGGACTGGATCCAAGAATTGAAAGCCGTCGTGGGCGCGTCTTTTGTTTTGACGGATCCCATGGATCTTTTGCCCTATGCCTGTGACGGCTACACCTTGTCTCAAGAAGTTCCCCGGGCTGTCGTATTGCCCTCCAAAACGGCCGAAGTACAGGCGGTCGTACGTATTTTGCGACGCGAAGGGATTCCCTTTTTAGCCCGGGGCGCGGGAACCAGCTTGTCGGGGGGAGCCACGCCGTTGGGTGGGGCGGTGATTATTCATCTCTCACGCATGAACCGGATTTGGGATATCGATCCCGAAAACCGGGTGGTGGTGGTTGAACCGGGAGTGATTAACGCCCATATTACCCGGGCGTTGGACAGTTATGGCTATTTTTATGCCCCGGATCCGTCGTCTCAGCAAGCGTGTACCATCGGCGGTAACTTTGCCGAGAACTCGGGCGGACCGCATTGCCTCAAATATGGGGTGACGGTGAATCACATCGTGATGGCCGAAGTTGTGACCGTCGACGGCGAGGTTGCCCTATTGGGCAATTTGGCCGGTGAACCCGAGGGAATTGACTGGTTGGGACTGGTCATCGGATCGGAAGGTACCCTCGTGATTACGACGAAATTGTGGCTGCGCATGACCTTGAAGCCCGCCGAGAGCGAAACGGTGTTAGCATTGTTTGATGACGTGGCGGAAGCCAGCCAAGCGGTATCGGATATCGTAGCCGCCGGGGTGATTCCGGCCGCTTTGGAAATGATGGACCGGCTGGCCATCTACGCCGTCGAACGGGGGCCCTATCCTGTCGGATACCCCGACGACGTGGCTGCCGTCCTATTGATTGAAGTGGACGGCGAGCGGCATGAGGTCATAGAGACGGCCCGTCGGGTTGCGGAGGTTTTGCAGGCGCATCAAGTCCGGGAGGTCCGGCGGGCCACGAGCGTGGCGGAACGGACCCGGTGGTGGGCGAATCGCAAAACCGCTTTTGGTGCCATGGGTTTAATCTCTCCCCAATATTACGTCCAAGACGGCGTGATTCCCCGCAGTCGGCTACCCGAGGCGCTGGCGCGCATTGAGGCGATTGCCGAACGCTATGCCATCCGGATCGCCAATGTATTTCATGCGGGGGACGGAAATTTGCATCCGTTGCTCCTTTATGACGGAAAGGATGCGGCCATGGTGGAACGGGTGATGGCGGCGGGCTCGGAAATCTTGGGGGTCTGCGTGGAACTGGGCGGTAGCATAACCGGCGAGCATGGGGTCGGAATCGAAAAACGCGAAGACATGTTGAAACAATTCGGGCCCGCGGATATTCAAGCGCAAGAAGCCGTCAAAAAGGCGTGGGATCCTGCCGGATTATTGAATCCGGGCAAATTGCTGCCGACCGCGCCCGTCTGCCACGAAAGCACCATGCCTCCGCAATCGGTCGGCACCGGTCGGAATTAATATGCGGATTCTCGTGGCAGTCGATTCCTTTAAAGGCTCCCTGACGGCGGACGAAGCGGTTCATTGGCTCAGCCAAGGTTTGATGAAGGGGGCTCGGGTCGAGGTGGATCCGTGTCCTTTGGCTGACGGCGGCGAGGGCACGAGCGCCTTGGTGGAGCGCTATTTAGGCGGCCGGCGGGTCATGGCTCCGACGGTGGACAGCTTTGGTCGTCCTCGCCCGGGGTGGTGGGTCCGGTGGGGGCGGACCGCAGTGGTCGAATCGGCGGTAGGATCCGGATATCTGCCGCCCGCTGACCGACCGGCCTCCGTGTGGCATACCACGAGCCGCGGAACCGGAATGCTAGTGCATCATGCCCAACAGGCCCCCGATATCGACCGGGTGATTGTCACGCTGGGCGGAACCGGTGCGGTCGATGGCGGCATGGGATTTTTGGAAGCCCTGGGGGTGGAATTTTACGATCGCGATGGGCACCGTCTAACCGGGATGGCCGGGCACTTGGAGAGGGTTCATCGAATCCGGTGGCCGGATGTTGTGCCCCCTATAGTCGGCTTATATGATACGTTTGTGCCGTTGCTCGGGCCCACGGGGGCGGTTCGGTTGTATGGCCCGCAAAAAGGGGTGACACCGCAGGATGTCGAGCCCTTTGAACGGCACCTGGCCCATTTTGCCCACGTCTTGCAGGACTCGTTAAACCAATCGGACTTGACGAACCGTCCCGGGGCGGGCGCCGCCGGAGGGATGGGCTTGGCGATTTATGCGCTGGGAGGACGATTGGAAGCGGGCGCGCCGGCGGTGGCCCAATGGATGGATCTCGCGAGTCGGTTGGAGCGCGCGGATTGGGTGATTACGGGGGAAGGGCGACTGGACGCCCAGAGCCTTTTAGGAAAAGTGGTCGGTACCGTGTTAGATCAAGCCCGGGCCCGGTACCGCCCGGTCTTGGCCGTGGCGGGTGCCTTGCCGGCGGATTTGTCGCCTTTCTATCAGGCCGGGCTCACGGCGGCTTGGCCGTTGGTATCGGGACCGATGACGGTGGAGGAGGCCATGCGGGATGCACCGCGCTTGTTGCAACAATTGGGCGAGAATTTTGCCCGCTTGTTGATGTACGGAGACTCGGGTTAGCAAAAAATTTCTGTGAATCTTATCAAATGCGAGCAGGAATTTTGAATTCCTGCTCGAATACTTTGTGCCATAATACGAAAGACAATTTCGTATAGTGAAACCTCTCGAAGTCCACAAGACCTGGGGTCCATTTTTCTACGTTATCGGAATTATCCTAAAGGGACAAAGCGCACGACAAAGAAAGGCGGGGGTGCTGTGTTTCAACAAATCTTAAACCCGGCCCACAATTTGGGGCTCACCGCGTTATTGGCGCTGATCCCGTTCGTGGTGCTGTTGGTTTTGCTGGCCGGTATGCGGGTTACGGCTTGGCTCGCCACCATTATCGGGTCGGTGGTCACACTGCTGATGGCCGTCGCGGTCTGGAAATTGCCGCTCGGCACCGGACTTCATGCGTATTTATTGGGCAGTTTGACGGGTGTTTGGAATATTGACTGGATTACCTTTTGGGGCGTCGTCATCTTTAACACGCTGACACTCACGGGCGTTTTTGACACCTTCAAAAGTTGGTTGGTCAGTCAAGCGACGGCCGACATTCGGGTGCAGACAATCTTATTGGCCTGGTCGTTAGGGGCCCTGTTGGAGGGGCTCGTCGGATTTGGGTATCCGTGGGCCGTCATGGCGCCCATTTTGGTGGGCTTTGGGATTATGGAACTCGATGCCATTCGCGTAGCCGCGATTGCCAATAACGCCCCGGTGTCGTTCGGTGCTCTGGGTGTGCCGATTATTGCCCTCGCGGCGGTCACGGGGATTCCTTTGATGAGTTTGTCGGCGTCGATCGGGAAAATCGTGGCGGTGTTAGCCTTGCTGCCGCCGTGGGTCTTAATTTACCTGGTGACCGGCAAGAAAGGCTTACGCGACGGCTGGCCGTTAGCGGTGGTGGGGTCGCTCTCGTACATTTTGGGACAGTTTCCGGTATCCCAATGGGTTGGACCCTATTTACCGGATGTGACTGGATCATTGGTATCCTTCGGCTGCTTGTTGCTCTTCTTAAAAGTATGGCGCCCCCGGCGGATTCTGGGCTTTGGCGGTGTCGAATTAAACGAGGTGGCGGCCACCCGCAACGAGGCTCCCAAGCTTTCGGCGGCCGACATTTGGCGGGCCTGGATGCCGTTTATTGTGCTGATTATTGTCGTGGTCTTGTGGACCGGTCCGTGGTCACCTTTGCCCAAAGTGAGTTGGCTATTATTAAAAGTGACCGGGATCTCGTCCATTTCGCATAAAGCCACCGATGTCGAGTTTAACTTTGCCCCGTTTGTGGGTGGGACATCGATTTTGGCGTCCTGGATTGTCATTTTACTGTTCTTGCGACCGCGAGCGGCGGTGATTGGGCAAGTCTTCAAAAATGTGTTCCATCAAATGTGGGGTGCGATTCTCGTCGGATTCTTCATTTTCGGGTTGGCTGACGTGTTTAACTTTTCCGGCATGGCGGCTTCCTTGGCCTATGCGTTTAGCCGCATTGGCCCGGCGTTCATTTTGCTGGCGCCCATTTTAGGCTGGATCGGCGTGGCGTTGTCGGGCAGCAATACGTCGACCAATGCCATGTTTGGCTTGATGCAAACGCTGGTCGGGAAGATTCTGGGGTTTCCGCTCCTCTTATTGCCGTCGTTAAATTCGGTGGGGGCGGAAGTCGGTAAGCCGATTGCTCCGCAAACCGCGAGTGTAGGGGTGTCGACCAGTAAATATGTTCGCAGTGAAGGGGAAGTGATTCGGCACAACTTGGGATGGACCCTCGTGGTGTTGGCCTGGTTGATTGTCGTGGGACTTCTCTACTACTTCCTTATGCCTGGAGCCATGCGCTGAGCCGCGCGTCATAAACGGCCCCTGGGGTAATTTCCCGGGGGCTTTTTCATGTTTTTCGAGGGACAAGCATACATTGGTGATGAGGTGGGATAATGGCGCGTCCGGTGGAAACCCTAAAGACAGAATCCAAACGCCCGAAACCAGGACGATGGGTTATCGTGATGGCGCTGGCGCTCGTGATGCTGACGGGGGCGTTTTCGGGAGGCATTCATCGAATCACCCAATGGGATCGATGGCTTTTGCGTCCGGCCGAATCGGGGATAGCCGTTTCGCGACCCATTCGTCGAATGGCTCCGGCTCCGGCCTCCGGGTTGCCGGCGGGGATGGTGCTCGGATATTTTTATGACCCGGGTCAGACGGCCGGGGCTTTCGATATGTTGCGGGCGTATTTACCGGTATTGACCGGCATTATTCCGTTTTGGTATCAAATTAACGCGAACGGCTCGTTATCCGGAACCACCGATCCAGCCGTTCTCCAGTTGGCAGAGACCCATCATTTGTGGACATTTGCCTTAGTGGAAAACATGGCCGGGCAGTCGGTGTTTGGGCCTTTGCTGGCGAGTCCGACCGCCCGCCGACGTGCCATCGATAATATGCTGACGCTGGTTGAATCCAATGGATACGACGGTATCAACCTCGATTGGGAAGGCATCGCGCCGAGCGACCGGCAGGCGTTTTCCGACTTTGTGGAGCAACTGGCGATCGTTTTTCATCGGCATGGCTATTACGTCACGCTGTCGGTACCGGCCGAAACGGCTAATCAGCCTACGAATAGCTGGACCGGCGCCTATGATTACCGGGTACTCGGGCATTGGGCCGATTTACTGATGGTGATGGCTTATGATCAGCATTATGCCGGCGGGAGTCCAGGGCCCATCGCGTCCCCCGGTTGGGTCAAACAAGTGTTGGACTATACGATTTCGGTCGTGCCCCCGAATAAAGTGATTTTAGGTATTCCCGGGTATGGCTATGATTGGTCGCCGTCGGGTCCGGCCGTGGCGTTGACCTATCAAGAGGCGCAGGCTTTAGCGAAACAGTACGGGGCGTCCGGCAGCAATCACTTCGTCTATGTCCAAAATGGGCAGGTTCACTCGGTGTGGTTTGAAAACACCCAAAGTCTTTTGAGCAAAATACAGCTGGTGGCCGGCTACGAATTACGCGGCGTGGCCCTTTGGCGGCTTGGGATCGAAGATCCCAAGGTTTGGAACTTTCTTCAGTAACTTCAAGGCAAAAATCCTCTTGATTTTCTTTGGTGACGGTGCTAAGATGACAAAGCTGTCGCGAGACAGTCCCGGTCCTTGAAAACTATATCATCATGCCACACGCAAGAATGTGTTTGAAGTATGACGGTGTTTTACCGAGCTATGGAGAGTTTGATCCTGGCTCAGGACGAACGCTGGCGGCGTGCGTAATACATGCAAGTCGAGCGGTCGACGGCTCTTCGGAGGCGTCGGCAGCGGCGGACGGGTGAGGAACACGTGAGTAACCGGGCGTCCGGTGGGGGATATCGGGCCGAAAGGCGCGGCAATCCCGCATGCGCCCCGGGCGGCGCCAGCCGCCGGGGGGAAAGGCCTTCGGGTCGCCGGACGGGGGGCTCGCGGCCCATTAGCTAGTTGGGGGGGTAACGGCCTCCCAAGGCGACGATGGGTAGCCGGCCTGAGAGGGTGATCGGCCACACTGGGACTGAGACACGGCCCAGACTCCTACGGGAGGCAGCAGTAGGGAATCTTCCACAATGGGCGCAAGCCTGATGGAGCAACGCCGCGTGAGTGAAGACGGCCTTCGGGTTGTAAAGCTCTGTCTGTCGGGACGAGGACCGCGCCGGACGGCGCGGGGGGACGGTACCGGCGGAGGAAGCCCCTGCAAACTACGTGCCAGCAGCCGCGGTAAGACGTAGGGGGCAAGCGTTGTCCGGAATTACTGGGCGTAAAGGGCGTGTAGGCGGTTGCGCACGTAGCGGTTTTCAGCCGTCGGCTCACCCGACGGAGGGCGGCTAAACGGCGCAGCTCGAGGGCAGGAGAGGTGCATGGAATTCCTGGTGGAGCGGTGAAATGCGTAGAGATCAGGAAGAACACCGGTGGCGAAGGCGGTGCACTGGCCTGGCCCTGACGCTGAGGCGCGACAGCGTGGGGAGCGAACGGGATTAGATACCCCGGTAGTCCACGCCGTAAACGATGGATACGAGGTGTCGCGGGGGTCCACCTCGCGGTGCCGGAGCTAACGCACTCAGTATCCCGCCTGGGGAGTACGGCCGCAAGGTTGAAACTCAAAGGAATTGACGGGGGCCCGCACAAGCAGTGGAGCATGTGGTTTAATTCGACGCAACGCGCAGAACCTTACCAGGGCTAGACGGGACCGTGAGCCGCGCGAAAGCGCGGGGCTGCTTCGGCAGAGCGGTCGTCAGGTGCTGCATGGTTGTCGTCAGCTCGTGTCGTGAGATGTTGGGTTAAGTCCCGCAACGAGCGCAACCCTCGTCGGCTGTTGCCAGCGATTCGGTCGGGCACTCAGCCGAGACAGCCGGGGACGACCCGGAGGAAGGTGGGGATGACGTCAAATCCGCATGGCCTTTATGTCCTGGGCTACACACGTGCTACAATGGCGCCGACAACGGGCCGCGACCCCGCGAGGGGGAGCGAATCCTTCAAACGGCGTCTCAGTTCGGATTGCAGGCTGCAACTCGCCTGCATGAAGCCGGAATTGCTAGTAATCGCGGATCAGCATGCCGCGGTGAATCCGTTCCCGGGCCTTGTACACACCGCCCGTCACACCACGAGAGTCGGCCACACCCGAAGCCGGTCGGTCGAACCCCGTGAGGGGACGACCCCGTCGACGGTGGGGCGGATGATTGGGGTGAAGTCGTAACAAGGTAGCCGTATCGGAAGGTGCGGCTGGATCACCTCCTTTCTAGGGAGCCGTGGCGGCATGATGATATGGTTTTGAGGGACCGGGCGTCGGGGGCCGATGGCGCAGGGGTTAGCGCACCCGCCTGATAAGCGGGAGGTCGGTGGTTCAAATCCACCTCGGCCCACCATCACGACACCAGGACGTTGACAACTTCAGAGGAGAAAGACACACACAGCACACGGGGGATGCCTCGGGTGCGGAAGGGCGAAGAAGGTCGTGGCACGCCACGAAAGGCCTCGGGGAGCCGCGTCGCAGGCAACGATCCGAGGGTGACCGAATGGGGAAACCCCGCGGCCGACCGGCCGCGATGGCCGTCCAGCGGGACGGACCAGGCAAAACCGGGGAACTGAAACATCTCAGTACCCGGATCGGAAAAGCAAACGCGAACTCCGCAGTAGCGGCGAGCGACCCGGAGTGAGTCCAAACGCGTCAGGTCATCCTACGGCTGGAGGCCGGACCTGAGGCGGGTTGCGGCGGCGTTGCGGGAGTCCTCCAGACGATCCCGCGTACGCCGGGAGACGAGGGTGAAGCGGTTGGAATGCCGCGCCCCAGAGGGTGAAAGCCCCGTCGCTTTGGTCTCCCGGCGGCGTGCAACGCCGCCCGAGTACCACGCGGCACGAGAACCCGCGTGGGAAGCAGGGTGGCCCACCATCCAAGACTGCCGACCTTCCGTCACCGATAGCGCACAGTACCGTGAGGGAACGGTGAAAAGCCCCCCGGAAGGGGAGTGAAAGAGACCCTGAAACCGTGTGCTGACAACCCGTCAGAGCCCCCATTGCGGGGTGATGGCGTGCCTATTGAAGAATGAACCGGCGAGTGACCGGTCCGCGCAAGGTTAACCGCCGTAAGGCGGGCAGCCGGAGCGTAAGCGAGTCCGAAGAGGGCGCGAGTGCGGATCGATCGACCCGAAACCGCGTGATCTAGCCGGCGCCAGGCTGAAGTCCCCTTAAGCCGGGATGGAGGGCCGCACCCGTGTCCGTTGAAAAGGGCTGGGACGAGCGGCGGCTAGGGGTGAAATGCCAATCGAACGCGGAGATAGCTGGTTCTCCCCGAAATCGCTTGAGGGCGAGCCTCTCAGATACACCCCGACCGGGGTAGCGCTCTGTGAATGGAAGGGGTCCCGCCGGGATTACTGCCTGTTCGCAAACGACAAAGTCGGTCGGGGGGCTCGAGGGAGTCAGACGCCGGGGGATAAGCTCCGGGGTCAAAAGGGCAACAGCCCAGATCGTCCGTTAAGGTCCCCAAATGCACGCTGAGTGGAGAAGGTCGTCGCAGGGCCCAGACAGCCAGGAGGTTGGCTTAGAAGCAGCCATCCTTGAAAGAGTGCGTAATAGCTCACTGGTCGCAGTCCCGCGGCGCCGACAATGTTCGGGGCTAAGCGTGCTACCGAAACGGCGACTGGCCCGCCGCGCGGCGGGCCGGGGTAGGGGAGCGTCCGGTGGCGGGCGAAGCCGGCGTGGAAACGGCGGTGGACGCCACTGGAGTGCGAATGCCGGTATGAGTAGCGAAAAGGGATGTGCGAATCATCCCCGCCGAAAGCCGCAGGGTTCCGGAGCCAGGATCGTCCGCTCCGGGTTAGTCGGGCCTAAGGCGAGGCCGTTGAGGCGTAGTCGATGGAGACACGGTCGAGATTCCGTGACCAGCCGTCGGCGGTGAGTGTCGCGGGACAGGGGTCCGGCGGGAAGCGTCCCGTTGGTCGTGGACGTCGCTCCGCAAGGGGCGGGACGGCGCGGTGCGAGCTGCGCCGACAGTCGACGCGGGGCCCCTCAAGAAAAGCGCGGCAGGAGCCGGCGGTTGTCCGTACCCGAAACCGACACAGGTAGGCGAGGCGAGGAGCCTCAGGCGCGCGAGTGATCTCTCGTTAAGGAACTCGGCAAAATACCCCCGTACCTTCGGAAGAAGGGGGCCCGGCTGCGTCCGCAGCCGGGGGCACCACAGCGGCCCAAGCGACTGTTTACCAAAAACACAGGTCCCTGCGAAGTCGTAAGACGCCGTATAGGGGCTGACGCCTGCCCGGTGCTGGAAGGTTAAGGGGCGGGGTGCAAGCTCCAAACCGAAGCCCCAGTCAACGGCGGCCGTAACTATAACGGTCCTAAGGTAGCGAAATTCCTTGTCGGGTAAGTTCCGACCCGCACGAAAGGCGTAACGACTTGGGTACTGTCTCAACGAGAGGCTCGGTGAAATTGCAAGCCCTGTGAAGATGCAGGGTACTGGCGACTGGACAGAAAGACCCCGTGGAGCTTGACTGTAGCCTGCTATGGGTCGGTTGGGGCGCGTGTACAGGATAGGTGGGAGGCGGAGAAGCCGCCGCGTCAGCGGCGGGGGAGCCATCCTTGGGATACCACCCTCGCGCCCGGACCGGTCTAACCGTCGACGCAACCCGTCGCGGGACAGTGGCAGGGGGGCAGTTTGACTGGGGCGGTCGCCTCCTAAAGGGTAACGGAGGCGCCCCATGGTTCCCTCAGCACGGTTGGACATCGTGCCGGGCGTGCAAAGGCACAAGGGAGCTTGACTGCAAGCGGGACACCGCGCGCAGGGCCGAAAGGCGGGCTTAGTGATCCGGTGGCTCCGAGTGGCAGGGCCATCGCGCAACGGACAAAAGCTACCCCGGGGATAACAGGCTGATCTTCCCCAAGAGTCCATATCGACGGGAAGGTTTGGCACCTCGATGTCGGCTCATCGCATCCTGGGGCTGGAGTCGGTCCCAAGGGTTGGGCTGTTCGCCCATTAAAGCGGTACGTGAGCTGGGTTCAGAACGTCGTGAGACAGTTCGGTCCCTATCCGTCGTCAGCGAAGGATACTTGCGGGGGGCTGCTCCTAGTACGAGAGGACCGGAGTGGACGAACCGCTGGTGTGCCCAGTTGTGTGGCCGCATGCACCGCTGGGAAGCTAGGTTCGGGAGGGAGAAGCGCTGACCGCATCTAAGCGCGAAACCCGCCCCAAGATGAGGTATCCGTCCGGACGCGTCGCGTCCGGCCCCGACCCCCGGAAGATGACCGGGTGGATAGGCGGACCGTGGACGCCCGGTAACGGGTGGAGCGAGTCCGTACTAATCGGTCGGGACGTCTTTCTCCTCGGAAGTTGTGAACGCCCTGGTGGGCGGTAAGTTTGGTCGGTGCGTTGCGCCGGGTGAGTTGACCCGTTCCCATGCCGAACACGGTCGTCCCCCGCCCGCACGCTGAGACTACTGGTCCCGTCGGGGACCGGGATCATCAGGCCGTGCCGACCAGTTATTGTGACGAGGCTGCCCCGCATACGGGCAGCCTTTTTGTGTTCCAATGCGAAATCGAGCCAGAATATATTCGGCTGCCATTCAGGAACATTTATCCTTTTCGGGGTCCGTAACTTCCGATGCTTTTGCGGCCAATCCGGATTCGGCCGCGTGATGATCGAAGCGTAGTGCGCTCCTCAAGATGGTGGCAAATTACCGGCATGCCTAACGGATGACACCCGAATGTCCTCATTACCTTGTGTCTTCTACACATGCGTCAAATCTTGTTGGAGGGCGAGAAATTGGGCGTGTAATCGGGGGATAAAATCCGTGCGGGACAACACGGTGAACGAGGCCGCCCGGGACGGGGGTAAAAGGGCAGATGGTCAAAAGTCGGGATTAAAGGCCATTACGTTATAATCAGGACAAGTGGCCGAAGGTAAGGAGCTACGATATGCTAATTTTTATGGATGAATCCGGTGACACCGGATTTAAGTTTGGAGAGGGCTCATCCGCGTATTTTGTCATCATGCTCGTTATGATTAACAACGTGAAGATTACAGAACAAGTGAGTCAGGACATCGACCAGATTCGAACCGATCTTCATTGGGCTAAAGAATTTCACTTTAACAAATGTCCCGATCGTGTTCGAACCGTTTTCCTCCAGACAATGGCCCGTCATCCGTTAAAATTTCGTGCGATTGTAGTTCCCAAAGCCAGAATTTATACCGATTTTCTGCGTCATAATAATCAGGCGTTTTATCAATACATGACCCGCCTGGTTTTGGAACACGACAATGGTATGTTCGAACAAGCGAAACTCTTTATCGATAAACGAGGGAACAAGATTTGGCATAACGAACTCGCCACATATCTTAGGAAAATGGTGAATACCGAAAACCGACGACGTCTTATCGCCGTTCGTCATAAGGACTGGAAAGAAAACCCTTTAATCCAAGTAGCGGACATGTATAGCGGAGCACTTTATCGTTGGGCCACCCATGGGCACCGGGAATTTTATCGGATTATTGAACACCAAAAGGATGACGTCTGGTACTTTCGATGAAAATAGGGGCAGGCTAGACCTCACGGTCACGCGCACACACAGGGTGACTATTCGCCCATATCGTACATATTCGGCCTCGGAACTAGGCTTGACGCCACGCACACGCACAGGGTGACTATTCGCTCCGAGGCCATTCGGTATCCTTATTATAAGGGAGAATGTAAAAAGATATCCATTCACCGCAAACATTTTTTTGCGGCATCAGGATCATCGATTAGGCCCCCTACTCGCTCTACTGGGCCAACACCACCGCAATTTGGGCGGACGAGGACGACGTGTCAATGACGAGGCGAAAGCCCCAAACCGCCGGAGCGGTTCCGGCATATGCCGTAGAGCTACCGGCCCGAACCCTATGCCATTCCATGGTTCAGGCGGTGTCCAGGCGCCGCGGCATCTTAGCCGAATCACGGTCGGAATGCTTTGGACGCCGTAGGCTTGGGTGACCGCCGGATCCTGCCGATCTGCTTGGCGCAACCGCCAAACACGGCCGACACCAGAGGGCCCAAAAATTGACAACAACCTCCTGTGCCGTCTGCCGGTAGCTCATCGGCGAGTCATCTCTTCCGGAGATAAGCTCGAAATGAGTTCGCTACCCTCGCGCCATAGACGGACGTGAATCAGGCCATAAAATAATCCCCACCTTCGCAGCCCAACTCACACAATGGGAAGACCGGTCGGGATCCCCGGATCGCGAAGAGAATACGATTGCGGCGCGTACGACTGATCCGTCGGGAACGGCTGAGGGCTGTGCCCCTTCCTTGACGCCCGATCAGACGTGTTGGCGATCGAATCCGGAGGTTGGGATAGCCCCCGTTCGAACCCGAAATAACGGAGCCAAAAGCCGTGGTTGGCCCCTTCTAAAATTTTGAATTTATCACGCGCACGGTTGCAAAACACAAAGAGCACCAGACTGCAGGGATTGAGGTGAAAGGTCTTTGCACCAAGGAGGCCAACCTATCAAAGGATTACCGAAGGTCTATTGCCCCGACCGCTACATACACGGGTCGGTTCATCCTGACGTTAAGGGCCGGACGACGGCTTGGAACAGGGGTCGAATTTGGGACTCACCCGAATTTTCACGGGACCGACGCAGATTGTCAGGGGGGCGCGAGTGTCCGTCCCCGCCGACGACGGACAGGTCACCCAAGCCGATGGCTTATTAGCCTCGGTGGGCGTCGGAAACTTGGGGATCCCGTACGACAGTTGGGAGAAATTGACGCTTACTCTTCTAATTTCATCCGATACCAATCCAGCGCTTTTTGTTGGATGGCCGATACGGTGGCCGATTTACCGTTGATGTAGCCGTCAATATCGGTGGGGAATCGAGCCGCCAGGGCCATTTTGAGCTTTGCGTAGGCGAATGCCTCGTCCGGGTGGGATATGAGATAATCGCGAAACGCGAGATGACGCACGATGTGGGGACTTTCGGAGGAAACCATGTGGAGGTGATGGGTTCGTTGGTCGCCTCCTTTGGGAAAAAAGTAACGGTTCGGAATCCCGTATTCACCCCAAAATTCATAACCTAAGGCTTTAAGAGCCGGAAGTTTGTCGGTGAGTTCGGTCATATCCGAGACGACGACTAAAAGGTCGATGATGGGCTTTGCCGCTAACCCAGGTACGGCCGTACTCCCCATATGGTGAATCGCCAATACCCATGGACCCAAAGCTTTTTGGATTTGGGCGGCTTCATCTTGGAAACGAACGGCCCAAAGAGGATTGTAAGGCTCTACGTGGACCCGCCGCATATATATCATCTCCCGAAAGATGACAGGGTATTCCCGTTGTTTTAGCATAACATGGTCCCGTCCGAGATGGATCTCTGGTGTTTGGGTATCCCCGGTTCTCATGGTCCGGAGTGTTTTAGACCGGGTGATAGAAATCGTGATGATAACCGAAATTTGGGTCTAGACAACGTAAAAAAACCGCGATATAATCCTTTTTGCTGTCGCGAGACAGTCCCGGTCCTTGAAAACTATATCATCATGCCACACGCAAGAATGTGTTTGAAGTATGACGGTGTTTTACCGAGCTATGGAGAGTTTGATCCTGGCTCAGGACGAACGCTGGCGGCGTGCGTAATACATGCAAGTCGAGCGGTCGGCGGCTCTTCGGAGGCGTCGGCAGCGGCGGACGGGTGAGGAACACGTGAGTAACCGGGCGTCCGGTGGGGGATATCGGGCCGAAAGGCGCGGCAATCCCGCATGCGCCCCGGGCGGCGCCAGCCGCCGGGGGGAAAGGCCTTCGGGTCGCCGGACGGGGGGCTCGCGGCCCATTAGCTAGTTGGGGGGGTAACGGCCTCCCAAGGCGACGATGGGTAGCCGGCCTGAGAGGGTGATCGGCCACACTGGGACTGAGACACGGCCCAGACTCCTACGGGAGGCAGCAGTAGGGAATCTTCCACAATGGGCGCAAGCCTGATGGAGCAACGCCGCGTGAGTGAAGACGGCCTTCGGGTTGTAAAGCTCTGTCTGTCGGGACGAGGACCGCGCCGTCCGGCGCGGGGGGACGGTACCGGCGGAGGAAGCCCCTGCAAACTACGTGCCAGCAGCCGCGGTAAGACGTAGGGGGCAAGCGTTGTCCGGAATTACTGGGCGTAAAGGGCGTGTAGGCGGTTGCGCACGTAGCGGTTTTCAGCCGTCGGCTCACCCGACGGAGGGCGGCTAAACGGCGCAGCTCGAGGGCAGGAGAGGTGCATGGAATTCCTGGTGGAGCGGTGAAATGCGTAGAGATCAGGAAGAACACCGGTGGCGAAGGCGGTGCACTGGCCTGGCCCTGACGCTGAGGCGCGACAGCGTGGGGAGCGAACGGGATTAGATACCCCGGTAGTCCACGCCGTAAACGATGGATACGAGGTGTCGCGGGGGTCCACCCTGCGGTGCCGGAGCTAACGCACTCAGTATCCCGCCTGGGGAGTACGGCCGCAAGGTTGAAACTCAAAGGAATTGACGGGGGCCCGCACAAGCAGTGGAGCATGTGGTTTAATTCGACGCAACGCGCAGAACCTTACCAGGGCTAGACGGGACCGTGAGCCGCGCGAAAGCGCGGGGCTGCTTCGGCAGAGCGGTCGTCAGGTGCTGCATGGTTGTCGTCAGCTCGTGTCGTGAGATGTTGGGTTAAGTCCCGCAACGAGCGCAACCCTCGTCGGCTGTTGCCAGCGATTCGGTCGGGCACTCAGCCGAGACAGCCGGGGACGACCCGGAGGAAGGTGGGGATGACGTCAAATCCGCATGGCCTTCATGTCCTGGGCTACACACGTGCTACAATGGCGCCGACAACGGGCCGCGACCTCGCGAGGGGGAGCGAATCCTTCAAACGGCGTCTCAGTTCGGATTGCAGGCTGCAACTCGCCTGCATGAAGCCGGAATTGCTAGTAATCGCGGATCAGCATGCCGCGGTGAATCCGTTCCCGGGCCTTGTACACACCGCCCGTCACACCACGAGAGTCGGCCACACCCGAAGCCGGTCGGTCGAACCCCGTCAGGGGACGACCCCGTCGACGGTGGGGCGGATGATTGGGGTGAAGTCGTAACAAGGTAGCCGTATCGGAAGGTGCGGCTGGATCACCTCCTTTCTAGGGAGCCGTGGCGGCATGATGATATGGTTTGGAGGGACCGGGCGTCGGGGGCCGATGGCGCAGGGGTTAGCGCACCCGCCTGATAAGCGGGAGGTCGGTGGTTCAAATCCACCTCGGCCCACCATCACGACACCAGGACGTTGACAACTTCAGAGGAGAAAGACACACACAGCACACGGGGGATGCCTCGGGTGCGGAAGGGCGAAGAAGGTCGTGGCACGCCACGAAAGGCCTCGGGGAGCCGCGTCGCAGGCAACGATCCGAGGGTGACCGAATGGGGAAACCCCGCGGCCGACCGGCCGCGATGGCCGTCCAGCGGGACGGACCAGGCAAAACCGGGGAACTGAAACATCTCAGTACCCGGATCGGAAAAGCAAACGCGAACTCCGCAGTAGCGGCGAGCGACCCGGAGTGAGTCCAAACGTCGCAGGTCATCCCACGGCTGGAGGCCGGACCTGCGGCGGGTTGTGGCGGCGTTGCGGGAGTCCTCCAGACGATCCCGCGTACGCCGGGAGACGAGGGTGAAGCGGTTGGAATGCCGCGCCCTAGAGGGTGAAAGCCCCGTCGCTTTGGTCTCCCGGCGGCGTGCAACGCCGCCCGAGTACCACGCGGCACGAGAACCCGCGTGGGAAGCAGGGTGGCCCACCATCCAAGACTGCCGACCTTCCGTCACCGATAGCGCACAGTACCGTGAGGGAACGGTGAAAAGCCCCCCGGAAGGGGAGTGAAAGAGACCCTGAAACCGTGTGCTGACAACCCGTCAGAGCCCCCATTGCGGGGTGATGGCGTGCCTATTGAAGAATGAACCGGCGAGTGACCGGTCCGCGCAAGGTTAACCGCCGTAAGGCGGGCAGCCGGAGCGTAAGCGAGTCCGAAGAGGGCGCGAGTGCGGATCGATCGACCCGAAACCGCGTGATCTAGCCGGCGCCAGGCTGAAGTCCCCTTAAGCCGGGATGGAGGGCCGCACCCGTGTCCGTTGAAAAGGGCTGGGAGGAGCGGCGGCTAGGGGTGAAATGCCAATCGAACGCGGAGATAGCTGGTTCTCCCCGAAATCGCTTGAGGGCGAGCCTCTCAGATACACCCCGACCGGGGTAGCGCTCTGTGAATGGAAGGGGTCCCGCCGGGATTACTGCCTGTTCGCAAACGACAAAGTCGGTCGGGGGGCTCGAGGGAGTCAGACGCCGGGGGATAAGCTCCGGGGTCAAAAGGGCAACAGCCCAGATCGTCCGTTAAGGTCCCCAAATGCACGCTGAGTGGAGAAGGTCGTCGCAGGGCCCAGACAGCCAGGAGGTTGGCTTAGAAGCAGCCATCCTTGAAAGAGTGCGTAATAGCTCACTGGTCGCAGTCCCGCGGCGCCGACAATGTTCGGGGCTAAGCGTGCTACCGAAACGGCGACTGGCCCGCCGCGCGGCGGGCCGGGGTAGGGGAGCGTCCGGTGGCGAGCGAAGCCGGCGTGGAAACGGCGGTGGACGCCACTGGAGTGCGAATGCCGGTATGAGTAGCGAAAAGGGATGTGCGAATCATCCCCGCCGAAAGCCGCAGGGTTCCGGAGCCAGGATCGTCCGCTCCGGGTTAGTCGGGCCTAAGGCGAGGCCGTTGAGGCGTAGTCGATGGAGACACGGTCGAGATTCCGTGACCAGCCGTCGGCGGTGAGTGTCGCGGGACAGGGGTCCGGCGGGAAGCGTCCCGTTGGTCGTGGACGTCGCTCCGCAAGGGGCGGGACGGCGCGGTGCGAGCTGCGCCGACAGTCGACGCGGGGCCCCTCAAGAAAAGCGCGGCAGGAGCCGGCGGTTGTCCGTACCCGAAACCGACACAGGTAGGCGAGGCGAGGAGCCTCAGGCGCGCGAGTGATCTCTCGTTAAGGAACTCGGCAAAATACCCCCGTACCTTCGGAAGAAGGGGGCCCGGCTGCGTCCGCAGCCGGGGGCACCACAGCGGCCCAAGCGACTGTTTACCAAAAACACAGGTCCCTGCGAAGTCGTAAGACGCCGTATAGGGGCTGACGCCTGCCCGGTGCTGGAAGGTTAAGGGGCGGGGTGCAAGCTCCAAACCGAAGCCCCAGTCAACGGCGGCCGTAACTATAACGGTCCTAAGGTAGCGAAATTCCTTGTCGGGTAAGTTCCGACCCGCACGAAAGGCGTAACGACTTGGGTACTGTCTCAACGAGAGGCTCGGTGAAATTGCAAGCCCTGTGAAGATGCAGGGTACTGGCGACTGGACAGAAAGACCCCGTGGAGCTTGACTGTAGCCTGCTATGGGTCGGTTGGGGCGCGTGTACAGGATAGGTGGGAGGCGGAGAAGCCGCCGCGTCAGCGGCGGGGGAGCCATCCTTGGGATACCACCCTCGCGCCCGGACCGGTCTAACCGTCGACGCAACCCGTCGCGGGACAGTGGCAGGGGGGCAGTTTGACTGGGGCGGTCGCCTCCTAAAGGGTAACGGAGGCGCCCCATGGTTCCCTCAGCACGGTTGGACATCGTGCCGGGCGTGCAAAGGCACAAGGGAGCTTGACTGCAAGCGGGACACCGCGCGCAGGGCCGAAAGGCGGGCTTAGTGATCCGGTGGCTCCGAGTGGCAGGGCCATCGCGCAACGGACAAAAGCTACCCCGGGGATAACAGGCTGATCTTCCCCAAGAGTCCATATCGACGGGAAGGTTTGGCACCTCGATGTCGGCTCATCGCATCCTGGGGCTGGAGTCGGTCCCAAGGGTTGGGCTGTTCGCCCATTAAAGCGGTACGTGAGCTGGGTTCAGAACGTCGTGAGACAGTTCGGTCCCTATCCGTCGTCAGCGAAGGATACTTGCGGGGGGCTGCTCCTAGTACGAGAGGACCGGAGTGGACGAACCGCTGGTGTGCCCAGTTGTGTGGCCGCATGCACCGCTGGGAAGCTAGGTTCGGGAGGGAGAAGCGCTGACCGCATCTAAGCGCGAAACCCGCCCCAAGATGAGGTATCCGTCCGGACGCGTCGCGTCCGGCCCCGACCCCCGGAAGATGACCGGGTGGATAGGCGGACCGTGGACGCCCGGTAACGGGTGGAGCGAGTCCGTACTAATCGGTCGGGACGTCTTTCTCCTCGGAAGTTGTGAACGCCCTGGTGGGCGGTAAGTTTGGTCGGTGCGTTGCGCCGGGTGAGTTGACCCGTTCCCATGCCGAACACGGTCGTCCCCCGCCCGCACGCTGAGACTACTGGTCCCGTCGGGGACCGGGATCATCAGGCCGTGCCGACCAGTTATTGTGACGAGGCTGCCCCGCATACGGGCAGCCTTTTTTCCGCATATTAAAAGGGGGGCTTTTTGTCCTCCGTGCGTACCAGACGACCAACTAACGCGTCAAATTCCTCTTGGGAAATGAGACCTTGAGCATATCGTTCACGGGCTATCTCTAACGGATCGGTGGGCGTCGGCGAGATTCTCGGCGAATCTGGCCGCTTTGCAACCCGAGTCAGTATGATCGCGGTAAATCCACCCAGACCGGTCATCATGACGACGGGAATCAACCACCAAATATGTGGTCCGGCCATCATAGGATTCATCATGGGTATCCCCCCTTGTGTCTCCCTTTGACTTGATTATACATGAATGTTTCGACGAAATTCTTGATCCGGTCCGGGTGCATAGCGGGAGATGAAATTCGCTATCCTGACCGATGGAGAAATTTTTTTGTCGAGGGGCTGGATCTTGGCATCCATTCCAGCTATAATTTGAAAAGACAAAGGAAGTCAAAGACAAACGGTGAGGGTACATGGCAAGCATATCGGATGCGATCGAAGCGTATATTCGCGGTTTGTTAAGCCAGTCGCCGGATGGCACTATCGTAATCCAGCGGACCGAACTCGCGGACCGTTTTGATTGTGTGCCTTCCCAGATTAGTTACGTGTTGATGACCCGTTTTACGCCGGAACGGGGTTATTTAGTGGAAGGTCGACGTGGCGGAGGCGGCAATATTCGGGTGGCCCGTTTGCCGACTGAGCAGCAGGAGTTGGCGGGCCTTATTACCCAAATCGAGGCGATTGATCAGGCGCGGGCACTGAATTTGGTGGTAGGGGCACTCGAATCGGGACTGATCAGTGAGCGGGAAGCGTTGATTATGCAATCGGCACTGAAGCGGGACGTTCTCCAGGTCGATTTACCGGAACGCGATCGTTTGCGGGCGCGCTTGTTACAAGCCATGTTTTTGACGGTATTACAAGCCAAAGGAGAGTGCTAGGCGATGGACACGCCGAATGGAGCGCCTTTATGCCAACGGTGTTTGACCAAACCGGCTACAGTACATTTTCAGAAGGTGGTCAACGGCGAAAAAAGCGACCGATACCTTTGTGAAGACTGTGCTCGGGAAGAAGGGGCATTTCACTTCATGTTGGGCCCGCAATTCACGGTTCAGCATGTATTAGGCGGACTTATCGGTCAGTCCTTTCCGCACCGGGAGCGTGGGCGCCTGGATGATCGGCGATGTTCCGCTTGTGGATATACCTATCAGGAGTTTGCCGAAACCGGCCGCTTGGGCTGCGATCAATGCTACCGGACTTTTCACGGAGACCTCATGCCGTTAATTCAACGGATTCAAGGCCGCGCCGAGCACCGCGGTAAATTTCCTCGTCGGGGAGCGCGTGACTTGGCTTGGCGCCGGGAAGTCGAGGCATTACGGGAGCGCTTGCAAGATGCTATACAACGCGAGGCGTTCGAAGAGGCGGCTCAAATTCGTGATCAGATTAAGCAGTTAGAGGAAAGGGGGCGTTCACATGACGCCTCACTTTAGTCAATGGATGACGGGAAGCGGGCCCGAAGCGGACATCGTGTTGTCCAGTCGGATTCGGTTAGCCCGCAACATGGCCGGACAGCCGTTTCCTCACCGGATGACCGCCGAACAAGCCGAGCGTTTGTTAGAGGACGTGTCCGCGGCGGTGAAAGAACTCCAAAGCGGATGGCAAATCGATTTTCGACGACTAGACCAAGTGACGCCGGTGGAACGCCAGTTGTTGGTCGAAAAACATTTGGTCAGTCCTCTTTTGGTCCAAGAACCCATCCGTTATCAGGCGGTGGCGATTGATCAGCGCGAAAGTATTAGTATCATGGTGAATGAAGAAGATCATTTGCGTATTCAAGTGCTTCTACCTGGGTTACAATTGGATGAAGCTTGGAAAGTCGCCGATACTATTGACGACGCCTTAGAGTCTCGACTGGATTACGCGTACGACGAGCAATCAGGATATTTAACGGCTTGGCCCACCAATTTGGGAACCGGACTTCGAGCTTCGGTCATGCTCCACCTGCCGGCATTGGTACTCACCCGTCAAGCGGCACAAGTATTTACGGCATTAGCGCAAGTCGGTATTGTGGTCCGCGGGTTATATGGCGAAGGGTCCGAAGCTCTAGGCAATATTTTTCAAGTGTCCAACCAAGTCTCTTTAGGGTTGACCGAAGAGGAGATTGTCCACAACTTGACGGTGGTCACACAGCAAATCATCGGTCGCGAACGGCAAGCGCGAGCCCATTTAATGGCCGCCGAACAGCTGTTGTTGGCCGACCGGGTGGGCAGGGCGTGGGGTATCTTGACCAATGCTAAAGTGATGACCTCGGCCGAGGCGCTGCGACTCCTGTCCGATGTTTCTTTAGGCCATGACTTGTCGTTATTGGAGGCACCCATGCCGTTCACTTTTGCCCAATTAGCGTTTATGACCCGGCCGTCCTATCTCGAAACGGAGGCGGGGCACCCGTTGAGTGCGGTAGACCGCGACCAAATGCGGGCGGAGACGTTGAGGCGGCATCTGTTAGGGAAAACTTTATAGCATATGACGTAGGGGGGGTTACCGATGTTTGGCCAATTTACCGAAAAAGCACGCCGTGTGGTGATTAATGCGCAAGATGAAGCGCGTCGCATGGGCCACAATTTTGTGGGTACGGAGCATCTCTTGTTAGGGTTGATTCGGGAAAGCAATTCTTTGCCGGCCAAGATTTTGCAATCGATCGGGCTCGATCTGGAAACCGTTCGCTCGGAAGTGCTGAAAGCGACGGGACGGGGTCCGGCCATTGGCCCCAACGAGGAAGTGGTATTTACCCCTCGGGCTAAAAAAGTCGTGTTGGAATTAGCCGGGGAAGAGGCGCGGGCACTAAACCAAAATTATATTGGGCCCGAACATTTATTACTGGGCTTGATTCGTGAAGGGGAAGGCGTTGCCGCCCAGGTGCTGCTGGCGGCGGGGGCGGATTTGAATAAGGTTCGCCATCAATTGATTCAAGCAACCGGCAATACCGGCGGTAACAGTGGAGGGAATGAGCAACAGGCCCAGGTGAATACCCCGACGTTGGATCTATATGGCCGTGATTTAACCCAAATGGCCCGGGAAGGAAAGTTGGATCCGGTCATCGGGCGGGACAAAGAAGCCGAACGGGTAATTCAAATCTTGAGTCGCCGGACGAAAAACAATCCGGTGTTGATTGGGGAGCCGGGTGTCGGGAAAACCGCCGTTGTCGAAGGGTTGGCGCAACGAATCGTCGAGAACAAGGTCCCGGAGATCCTTAAAGACCGCCGAGTGGTCGCTCTCGACTTGGGTGCGATGCTGGCCGGATCCAAATACCGGGGAGAATTTGAAGACCGCCTCAAGCGGGCCATGAACGAAATCCGGGAAGCCAAGAACGTGATTTTGTTCATCGATGAAATGCACACCATCGTGGGGGCAGGCGCCGCAGAGGGTGCGATAGACGCCGCGAACATTTTAAAACCGGCGTTGGCGCGTGGCGAATTGCAGGCCATCGGAGCCACCACGTTAGACGAATATCGCAAATATATCGAACGGGACCCGGCTTTGGAGCGGCGATTCCAACCGATTATGGTAGAGGAGCCTTCGGCGGAAGAGGCCGTCCAGATATTGAAAGGGCTTCGCGATCGCTATGAGGCACACCATCGGGTCAATATTACGGACGACGCCATTGAAGCGGCGGTTCACCTGTCCGATCGCTATGTGTCGGATCGCTTCTTACCGGATAAGGCGATTGACTTGATTGACGAGGCCGCCTCGCGGGTACGGTTGAAGAGTTATGTGGCTCCGCCGGATCTAAAAGATTTGGCGGATAAGCTGGAGGAAATCCGGAAAGAAAAAGAAGCCGCGGTTCAAGCCCAGGAATTCGAAAAAGCGGCCCAAATGCGTGACGAGGAACAAAAACTGCGCGAGGAACTGGAGCGCCAAACTCACGAGTGGCACAATCGGCAGCGCGTCGAGACGATTACGGTGACACCGGACGATATTGCCCACATCGTGTCGTCCTGGACCGGTATTCCGGTTGAGCGGCTCGCCAGTGAGGAGTCGGAGCGTTTGCTCAATTTGGAAGAAGAATTGCATCGACGGGTGGTGGGTCAAGAGGAGGCGGTGCGTGCCGTCAGTCGGGCGATTCGTCGCGCGCGTGCCGGGCTCAAGAATCCCCGTCGGCCGATCGGTTCCTTCTTGTTCCTGGGCCCGACCGGGGTCGGGAAGTCGGAACTGGCTAAAGCGCTGGCACAAGCATTATTCGGAGACGAAGATGCCATGATCACGATTGACATGTCCGAATACATGGAGCGGCATGCGGTATCTCGGCTTGTCGGAGCCCCTCCCGGCTATGTCGGGTACGAAGAGGGTGGCCAATTAACGGAAGCCGTGCGCCGTCATCCGTATTCGGTGGTGCTACTGGACGAAATCGAGAAAGCCCACCCGGAAGTCTTTAACATCTTGTTGCAGGTGTTGGAAGAAGGGCGTTTGACCGAAGCCAAGGGACGGGCGGTCGATTTCCGCAACACGGTCATTATCATGACGTCCAACGTGGGCGCCGAAGTGATTAAACGGCAGGCGACGATCGGTTTCCGAAAAGATACGGAAGAGACCGCTTATCGCGACATGAAGGACCGGTTAATGGACGAGGTCAAACACACCTTCCGGCCTGAATTCATTAACCGGGTAGACGAGATCATCGTCTTCCACGAGCTGAGCGAAAAGCACTTGGCCGAGATAGTAGGAATTATGCTCAAAGAGGTCGAAGATCGGATCGGGCAAAACGGCTATCGTTTGACCGTCAGCGATGCGGCTAAAGCGATCATCGCCAAAGAAGGGTTTGACCCGGTGTTCGGGGCCCGGCCGTTACGCCGTGCGATTCAGCATCTGGTGGAAGATGAATTGGCGGAACAGATTCTGGCCGGCAAGTTTGCCGAAGGTGCCCACATTTACGTGGACGCGGAGGACGGCAAGCTGGTGTTTCGGACGATGACGGAACACGATAGCGCGATGGAATCCATTGCCCAAAAGGGGTCGTGAAGACAATTCGTGAAAAGCGCCGCTATACCTGTCAGGTATGTGGAACGGGCAGCGTCCGATGGCTTGGACGTTGCCCGGGCTGCGGCGGGTATAGCACGATGGTAGAAGAAGTCGTGACCGAGGAAAAACGGACCGTTTTGAGCGAAAATCACCCCAAACCGATGGCCGAAATCGAGGAAACCCGGATGACTCGGATTCCCACGGGATTGGCCGAAGTCGATCGGGTATTAGGCGGCGGGATTGTTCCCGGCGCATTCATGCTTTTGGGTGGGGATCCCGGGATCGGGAAATCGACGTTGTTGCTGCAAATTGCGGCCTTGGTCAGTCAGTCCGGCCCCGTGCTGTACGTCACCGCCGAGGAGTCGGAAGCCCAAACCCGGATTCGGGCTGAGCGGTTAGGCTTGCCGATTGGCCAGGTCTATCTCATGGCAGAGGGCAACATCGATGCGATTGTCGCCGCCTTGGAAGCCGAGCCGTGGCGCCTCGCGGTGGTGGATTCGCTGCAAACCGTCTATAACCCGCTACTCGAATCGGCGCCGGGGTCCGTTTCGCAAGTACGGGATGTCGCGGCACGCTTGATGCGCGTGGCCAAAAACGGGTGTCCGTTATTTTTGGTCGGCCATGTGAACAAAGAGGGGTCAATGCGGCCCGCAGCATGAGGTAACTGATGCTGAGGCACTGGGCTATATGCATGAAACACCGAAAGCGCCAAGCGCGAGAGCCCTTGGCGGCGGTCAATGTGCAGGAAACCGGAGAGATTCGTGGATCCTCAGAGACAATACGCCCAGCTCCTGACGTTATGGGCTAAAGGCAGTAAAACCTTTCGCCGGTTTGACCAGTATCCGGAAGGCTTTCAGGCCGAATGGGATCTGTGGTGGCGCCTCGGGCGGCGGCTCGTCGAACGTCAATTCCACGTGTTGCCCATACCAGGCTTGCCGAAGCCGGTTTTGGCGGTCGCCTGGGCCAACTATCAGGTATTCTTGGCCGATAGGGACCTAAAAGATTGGCGGGGGCAATTGCCCGAAGCCTGGTGGGGGGATCGGCGGCCAACCCCCGTATGGCGGGTGAATGCCCACGAAGCGACATTTTCGTTGACGTTTTTGATGCGGTGGGGTCAACGGGGATTTACCGCGTGGGAGAGGATTCGGCCGTCGGCATTGGCGGCTTCGGGCGAGGAAGAGACGATTGTTGCGGAATCTATCGGCGACGGCTTGACGATTTTAGGGGCGCTCATCCGTTATCCCCGACTTTTTTCCCATCTTCCCCCGTCCGCATGGGCTTGGGCCGGTCGCTTGGTTCGTCATCCCGGCACCTGGCACAAAGTATCCCAGGTACCGGATGGGTTGGCCACGATTTCGGGCATGGCCTATGATCCGCTGACGGATAGCTGGTGTTGGTTAGGTCAGGATGAAGACAGTGTCCATAAGCGCTAGCAGGTCCGCGGGTGGTAGAGCATTTGGTGGATGTCGTGCTGATGTTCGAAGGGGACCGACATCATGTGTTCCGCCTCCTGCGGAGTATTAAAAACCGGTTTGGGGCCACCCATGAAATGGGCCTTTTTGCCATGCAAGGCGAAGGGCTGGTGCCCGTGGAAGATCCGTCGCGTGCTTTATTGGAGGAACGCCCGGTCAATGCGCCCGGTTCGGTGGTCGTCGCGGCGTTAGAGGGCACGAGGCCCTTGATGGTGGAAGTGCAAGCGCTGTTAGTGCGGGCGTACGGCCCGCCGAGGCGGGTCGTTTCCGGGATGGATCCCCATCGCGTGGGACTGGTTCTCGCCGTCATTGAACGGCATCTCGGGCTTCGTATATCGGAAATGGATGCCTATTTTAAGTTGACCGGAGGCGTTTCCGTTGACGATCCGGCGTTGGATTTGGGTATTATGGCCGCCGCGGTATCCAGTGTCACCGGGGTGGTGGTCCCGCCGGAATGGGTTCTTTTAGGGGAACTGGGATTGACGGGTGAGGTACGTCGTGTGTCGCGAATGAACGAACGGTTACGTGAGGCCCAAAATTTGGGTTTTACGAAAGCGTTGGTACCGGGACGCGTGTCCGAAATTCAACCGGGATTAACCTTATACTCGGTAGAGCGCATTCAAGACGCCGCCGCCCGGTTGGGATTGGACAGTGAACGCGATTAAGGGGTAAGCGCCGGCATTTTTGTCGGCGCTTGCCTTTTTATCCTCCGGGTACAGCCCAGGATATGGCGAGGCTTGGCAAAAAATTTGCCTGCGGGTGGAGGCTGGTGTCGGACTGTCCACACAATATTTGGCGCGATTTCTGCCGGATACTTGTGATATGATTCCCATGAGGCGCGATTTGGGGGTTAGCACTTGTTATTTTTTAGTATTAATAGCGCGCCTCCGGGAAGACTAAATACTGGTTCGGTTGGAAAATACCGAGCTCGTACGTCAATAGAAGGAGGTGGTCGATGTGGACAGGGTTTTACGCCATGTGCTGACCGCGGTGGGGGCCGCGATTGGCGTGGGGATTATTTGGCAAAATCGGACGGCGTTATTGTCCTGGCCATATCTTCGCACCCTCGGGGCGCACCGCGAGGGTGTCTTACTCATGGCTGGCCTCATTGTCGGGGGGCTACTAGGGTACATTATCGGTCCCAAACTCATGATTTGGGTAAGCCGGGCCATCGTTTGGGGGGAGTCACGCCTCCAGAGGACGCCAACCCAAGATTTATTGTCCGGATCGATAGGGCTGATTGTCGGGCTGGTGGTGGCCTTCTTGCTCGGGGTGGACCTGTCCGGGCTGGGGACGCTTGGGACGATCTTACGCGTGGCGATTACCATTGTGTTCGGATATATCGGATTACGCGTATCGATTCGGCGTAAAGACGATATTATGCGCCCACAAAGCTGGCTGCCGAATCGCATGAAACACCGGAGTAACGCGGATGCGGTGAAACCGAAGATTTTGGATACCTCGGTGATTATTGACGGGCGTATTGCGGATATTTGCCAAGCCGGATTTTTAGAAGGACCTTTGGTCATTCCCGGCTTCGTCCTGGAAGAACTTCGCCATATTGCCGATTCGGCTGACGTGTTAAAACGCAACCGAGGTCGCCGTGGATTAGATATCTTAAACCGGATTCAAAAAGAACAAAACAACGTCCAGATTTATGAGCGGGAAATCGACCCGAATATGGAAGTCGATTCGAAGCTGCTCAAACTGGCCAAGATTTTGGACGGGAAAGTCGTTACCAACGATTTTAACCTCAACAAGGTGGCAGAACTGCAAGGAGTGCCGGTGCTCAACATCAATGAACTGGCCAATGCGGTCAAGCCGGTGGTATTGCCCGGCGAGGAAATGGTGGTGCATATCATCAAGGACGGTAAGGAGTCCGGGCAAGGCATCGGGTATTTAGATGACGGCACGATGATTGTGGTGGATGGTGGGCGCAAGTTTATTGGACAATCTGTCGCCGTGTTGGTCACGTCGGTATTACAAACGGCGGCGGGTCGCATGATTTTTGCCAAACTGAAATCGCAACCGCAAGTGGAGCTGGAAGCGCGGTAACGTGCGGAGAAGTCGAAAACCCCCGATATCGGGGGTTTTTTTTCTGGCCGTCATACGGCATGACTCGTGGCTTCGGTTATACTCCTTATATGACATGGATGACGGCGGCAGGAACATGACGGACATATGGGGGATCGTAGTGGCCGCCGGTCAGTCCCGTCGGATGGGCTCCATCAACAAAATCTGGATGCCTTTTCACGGACGACCGGTGTTACAGTGGACATTGGCCCGACTGCATCAAGCGGGGGTGACCCAAGGGGTCTTAGTGATCCAAGCTGCTGATATTGCCCGGGCCGAAGCTCTCTTAAAGGAAAACCATTGGCCGGGCTGGTGGGTAACGGCAGGCGGGTCGGAACGCTATCTCTCGGTTCTGGCCGGGCTTAAGGCGCTGGGACCGCGATCACCGGACGAGGTGATTTTGGTGCATGATGCGGCTCGTTTTTTGGTTTCTTCCGAGGTGGTCGCGCGGGTGGTGGAGAAGGTTCGGGAGATAGGAGCCGCGATTCCCGCAATGCCGGTGGTCGATACCGTGAAAACGGTGGCAGACGGACGGATTCAAAAGACGGTTCCCCGAAATGCGTTGGTTTTGGCCCAAACGCCGCAAGGTTTTTTCTATCGAATTCTCGTCGAGAGCTATCGGCAATGGTCGGGGGGCGTGCCCACCGACGATGCGGAAGTCGTGGAACAGGCCGGTTACCCGGTGTTTGTCGTAGCCGGCGACGCCCGTAACCAAAAATTGACGGTTCCCGAAGACATTCCGCTGTTTGAACGGTGGTTAGGGGCACCGGATGGAGGACAGACATAAATGCGTATCGGGCAGGGGGTGGATGCCCATCCTTTAGTGTCGGGCCGCCCATTGGTGGTAGGAGGCGTAACGATTCCTTTTGACCGGGGATTGGACGGCGATAGCGACGGCGATGTGCTGACGCATGCGGTAATGGATGCCCTCTTGGGGGCACTCGTTTTGGGCGATTTAGGGGCTTGGTTTACGCAAGCGGATGCGGAGCGGGTGCAAGGATCGTCTGTCGCTTTGCTTCAGGAGGTTGTCCGGCAGGTGCGGCAACGCGGCTATCGCATTGTGCAGATGGATTCCACCGTCATTGCTCAGGCGCCGCGATTAAGCCCTTATGTACCGGCTATCCGAGAGCGCCTCAGCACGGCGCTTGAAACCCCCTATGACCGGGTGTCCGTGAAAGCGACAACCACGGACCATTTAGGGTGGATTGGGCGCCAAGAAGGGATGCTGGCGACGGCCATGGTGCTATTGGAGCCGATTGGTTAGGGGGCGGTGTGCCAATAACGGGTAATACCTTGCGCTACGGCTCTCGCCAATGCGATTTGAAAGGCCGGCTGGGCCAAGCGGTATCGATCGGACGGGTTGGAGAGAAACCCGATTTCGACATTGACGGCGGGCATATGGGTATATCGTAGCACCCATTGGTTAATGGGACGCGGCGCATGATAGGGACCGATGCCGCGCAGCGTATCGGTGATGGCCGAAGCCAACCGCCGGGATTCGGCACTTTCCGGAACATAATAGACAATCGGGCCCCAGACCTGCCCGGAAGGCTCGGTGTTGACGTGGATCGAGACGAAGAGAGCGGCCGCCAACGTGTTGGCCAACCGGACGCGCTCATTCAGGTCGGCCGGTACCGTGGGGCCCAAATGGACATCTCCGGTGCGGGTGTAAAATACGCGAAACCCCTGTTGGCGCAGAAAAGGGCCTAAGTCCTCGGCTACGGCCAGGGTAATCTGCTTTTCGGTCAATCCCGGAGCCACCGCTCCCGGATCGCGACCGCCATGACCGGGGTCGAGGACAATTAACGGGGTCGGCACACTACCGGTCACCACGGTCCGGGGGCTCATCGCCATCAGACCGTAGGCTATCACCAACAGGATGCCGATTAAAAGGATCCAACCGCGTTCCGGCATCATCGACGCCCCCTTGATTGGAGCTATGCCGGTCGGTCAAAAAATAGACATCCAGAGGCCGCTTAGGTGAGAGACGTCTGGGACCACACCCATTGACGGGCCTCCCAAAATTCTCGCTGCCAGGATTCTCGAATCGCGTCCACGTCGTGGGGACTATACGGCGACAAATCGCTTTGGTGTTCGGTGATATTGGCCAAGACAACGATTTCCATTTGGTCGATGAAGGCCAGCAATACGGCCCGCGATACCGGGCCAAACGCGCCTTGGCCCGCTTTCTCGAGAAATTCTTTTAGACCGAGGCCTTCCGCCGCGAGGTCATAATAGGCGGCGATGAGGGTATCGAGCATGGCGTCATCTCCTCCGCAAATGCTTACGGCCCTTTCGGTTGTGGGGGCTGATAGCCAAACGGCCACGCAAAAGGGCGCCCGAAGGTTTGGTCGAATATCGTCTGGGCTTCCGGATCTTTGACTTTAAAATATTGGTCGTAGATGGCCCGCGCAACAAAACCGGAATTGGCCCCCCAGTTACCGGAGCGCACATAAACGATAATTAAAATCTTAGGATGGGGCATCGGACCGTAGGTCAGGAAGAACGCATTGTTGGGTCGACCGGTCACCTGGGCGGTTCCGGTCTTGGACGCTAACGGAATCGGAAAGCCCGCCAGCGCCCCATAACCCGTCCCCGACACGTTATCTTTGATATTCGGGTCTTGTGCGGAGAGTTCCATTCCCTTATAGACCGTTTGCCACACGAACGCGGGAGCCGACACGTGACCTTGTACAACCGGGTGAAATTTTTTAACCACCTTGCCGGAGGGACTGGTGATTTCGGATACCAAATGGGGCCAATAGAGCGTGCCGCCGTTGGCAATCGCCGAATCGGCGCGGGCCAGCGCAATGAGGGTAAATTGGTCCAATCCTTGTCCGATGGCGGTATTGAGATTCCATCCCCAGGTCCACGGGACACCGACTTGTTTTTGTAAATATTGGGGGGTGGGGACAATGCTGGTGGTTTCGTCCGGCAAGTCGATACCGGTCGGCTTATTCAGGAGAAAAGCCTCCATCCAGTGATCCATCGTTTGGATGCCCATATCATAGCCCAACGTATAG
Organism: Sulfobacillus acidophilus DSM 10332; assembly: GCA_000237975.1. Classification (GTDB taxonomy): domain Bacteria; phylum Bacillota; class Sulfobacillia; order Sulfobacillales; family Sulfobacillaceae; genus Sulfobacillus_A; species Sulfobacillus_A acidophilus. The sequence continues at coordinate 285,119 of CP003179.1, forward strand.
AAAAAGACGTCGTCCGACAGTCCGATGGCTTGTTCGATGTTGAGCCATCCAAAACCGGGCGAATACCAGTTATGGAACGAGGGGAGTTTCGGGAAATAACCCGGGTCAAAGATTTCCGTTGTCGGGGTCACCGTACCCGATGCGAGAGCGGCGACCGCCATAATCGGTTTGAAAATGGAACCCGGCGAATACCGCTGGTATATCGGGCGAACGAGTAACGGGTTTAACGGATTGTTGAGCACTTTTTGGACATATTGGCTTTGCCCCGGGGTGTTGGGGACCATTTTATTCGGGTTATAGCTGGGCAAACTCGCCATGGCGAGGATATCGCCGTTATTGGGATTCAGGGCGACGACCGCTCCGACTTGTGCACCGGGCGAATAGGCCGACGATGCCGGATTGGCGTGTTGCATGGCATACATGTCGTACGCCAACGCCTTTTGGGCGGTCTCTTCCAGCCGCCAATTAATCGTTAAATGGAGCGTGTCGCCAGGCGTCGGGACCTGTTGCCCGAATAACCGCACCAATTGTCCTTGACTATTGACTTCGGCATAGACCCCACCGCCGTGGCCGTGTAAATAGGTGTTATATTCTTCTTCCAAACCGGCTTGCCCGATTAACGAATTAATGGAGAATCCTTGGTTTTTTAATTGTTGATACTGTTGTTGGTTGATATATCCGATGTAGCCCAGAATGTTGCCCATGACCGAATTGAAGGGGTAACTCCGAATAGCGATCGGGCGGATAATTAAATTGGGTAAGGTGGCCAAATTTTCTTCAATGGCCGTCATCTGGGCGTCGGTTAAATCGGAGGCGATTTGAATCGGCTCATAGCTGGGTAACTGGACGAGGGCTTTAGCAATCGTCTGCGTAATTTGACTGGCGGGCGTTCCCAATAGCCGGCTGAGTTTTTGGACTTCCGCGGTCGGCAACGGACCGCCTTGGTTTAAATAATAAAGACTCCAAGCCGGACGTGACGTGGCGATGGTCACTCCGTCGGCCGTGACGATATTGCCTCTTGGAGACGGCACCGGAATTTCCCGCAAGTAGTCCTGGCGGGCGAGCGATTGATAGTACGTGCCATGGACGACTTCTAAGCTCCAAAAACGGACGCCGATGACGACAAACAGAGCCACGATAAATGACAACATAAAAATGGCCCGGCGGGCGGTCATCCTAGGGGACATGGCGTTCTCTCCCTTGCAATCTGCCTCTTAGTGTAGCAAATGGCCACATACTCTCCCAGCGATAAAACGCGGCAAAGGAGGGAAAAGATACATGTCCGGGAATAGACGAAATAGACAAAACATCAAGGGGCCCCCGCGCTTTGGCGGGGGCCGTGACAAATTAGGTCGGGTCGTGACTTAATACGGCACCGGTATCGGCCGAGGTGACAAACCAACTATAGCGGCGGAGCCACCCTTCTTGGACTTTCGGTTGGAAGGGCGGTAAGCTTTGCCGTCGGCGTTCCAATTCGTCCTCCTCGACCAGGAGATCCATACGACGGGCCGGAATATCGATCCGAATGATGTCCCCGTCGCGCACCAACGCAATGGGACCTCCGGACGCGGCTTCGGGTGATACGTGGCCGACACAAAAGCCGCGGGTTCCCCCCGAAAACCGGCCGTCCGTAATCAAGGCCACGTCATGACCACGCCCCATGCCCATCAATAAGGATGTCGGGGATAGCATTTCGGGCATGCCGGGTCCGCCTTTAGGCCCCTCGTAGCGGATGACGACCACCGTGCCGGGCTCGATCCCGGCGCGAATCCCTTCTAGCGCCGCCTCTTCCGAATCGAATACACGCGCCGGGCCTTCAAAGATGTCCTGCCCGGTTTCGATGGCCGCGGTCTTAATCACGGCTCCGCGGGGAGCGAGTGAGCCCATCAGGATGGCGAGACCGCCATCACTACGGTAGGCCGTTTCCAGTGAGCGGATAACCTCAGGATCCTTTGAATGGTGCCCTTCAAAATAGGTACTAAAGGGCTCGCCGGTGACGGTGGGACGGTCAGGATGCAACAGTCCGTCGATGCGAGAAAGTTCGCCTAAAATAGCCGAGATGCCGCCGGCCCGTTCCACATCCTCCATATGCCAGTGGGAAGCGGGTGAGACTTTGCACAAATGCGGCACTTTCTGAGAAATTTCATTGATACGTTCGAGCGGGAAGTCGATGCCCGCCTCTTGGATTAGTGCCAATGTGTGTAAAACGGTGTTGGTGGATCCTCCCATGGCCATGTCGAGCGCAAAGGCGTCCCAAATGGCATCCGCCGTCACGATGTCCCGAATTTTGACATCGGCTTTGGCTAACGCAACGATTCGTCGGCCCGCTTCCTTAAAGAGTTCGTCCCGCCGGGGATCAATGGCCAAAATGCTGCCGTTGCCGGGCAAGGCGACGCCGAGTGCTTCGGACAGACAATTCATCGAATTGGCTGTGAACATACCGGAGCACGAACCACAACTCGGACACGCGGCCGCTTCGAGCTCCATTAATTGATCGGGGCTCATGGTACCGGCGGTGACGGCACCCACCCCTTCGAAGACCGAGATGAGGTCGACCGCACGTCCATTCCAGCGACCGGCCGCCATCGGCCCACCGGACACGAAGATGGTCGGAATGTTGACCCGCAGCGCCCCCATGAGCATGCCGGGCACAATTTTGTCGCAATTAGGAATACAAATCATACCGTCAAACGCATGCGCCCGTACCATGGTCTCGATACTATCGGCAATAATTTCCCGACTGGGTAAGGAATAACGCATACCAAAATGGCCCATGGCGATGCCGTCATCAACCCCGATGGTATTAAATTCAAAGGGGACTCCGCCGGCTTCCCGGACGGCCTCGGCGATTAATCGGCCAATGCGGGCCAAGTGGGTGTGGCCCGGAATGATTTCCACGAAAGAGTTGGCAATGGCAATAAATGGCCGATCCCATTCATGGTCTTTAACCCCAGCGGCGCGCAGAAGACTCCGATGTGGGGCGCGGTCGATCCCGCGTTTGATGGTATCGCTTCGCATAGAATCCCCCTTTATGACGTACTCTAATCGGCAAAATGGTTTCCCGTAAGGTTGCCTTGTCAAGCAGTATACACGCCTTAACCGGGATTTTCATCACAATTCTGAGCGGGAAACGCCGATTCGTTGACGCTCCGGAGACAAATCGGTATGATTTGGTTAACACGGATGGACGTGATGAAGTAAGGAAGAAATAGGGATTCGGGTGTCTAGAGAGCAAGGGCGTCGGTGAAACCTTGTCCCCGAACCCTAGGGTGCACCTTACCGAGCGTCGGGGATGGCCCCCGGATATCGGCCGCCTGAGTGAGAAAACAGAGTGGAACCGCGACAGTCGCCTCTGCCCGAACGAGGCGGCTCTATTTATGTCAGGGAAAGGGTGCGACCCATGATCCAAGTTTACGATAGCCTACGACGTGCGAAAGTACCGTTGACGCCCCGTGAGCCGGGACATGTAAAAATTTATGTGTGTGGCGTCACGCCCTATGCCGAGAGCCATCTGGGTCATGCCCGGCCCGCCGTGGTATGGGATGTCATCCGCCGTCATTTACGGCGTCGCGGCTATCGGGTCACGTTTGTGCAAAATTTCACCGACATTGACGACAAAATTATTGCCCGTTCCCGGCAACTGGGGATGTCGGCGGCGGAACTGGCCGAGCGGCACATTCAGCAATATGAGATGGTCATGAAACGGCTGGGCGTGCGGCCGCCCGATTTTTCTCCTCGGGTCACCGACAATATCGCGACCATTATTGGGTTTATTCAACAGTTAGTCGATCGGGGGGCTGCCTATTCTTCGCACGGTGACGTCTATTTCCGGGTGGCTCGGGACCCTCTGTACGGATCTTTGTCGGGTCGGCAACTGAAAGATATGCGCGAAGGGGCCCGCATCGAGCCCAGTCCTTGGAAACAGGCGCCCGAGGATTTTGCCCTCTGGAAAGCGGCAGAACCGGGAGAACCGGCCTGGGAAAGCCCTTGGGGTCTTGGTCGTCCAGGATGGCACATTGAGTGCTCCGCGATGTCCTGTCAATATTTGGGGGATGTGTTTGATATGCATGGCGGGGGATTGGATTTGATTTTTCCCCATCATGAAAATGAACGGGCCCAATCCCGCGCGTACTTAGGCCATGAACCCGTGACCTTGTGGGTGCATAATGGGCTTATTACCCGGGGACAGGTGAAGATGTCCAAGTCGCTCGATAACGGGATTGGCCTCACGGAACTATTGGATCGCTTTCCTCCGGAAATTGTCCGGACCTACTTGTTAACCGTGCATTATCGATCGCCTTTAGATTTCCAAGAAGACTACTTGCGCGATTGGCAGCAAGCCATCGAACGCGTGTGGCGACTTTGGGACGAGGTGCGGACGGCCGATGCGCCTCGGCATTGGGTGCAGGAAGAGTGGATGGAACGGTTACAGTCGTTTGAGGCGCGCTTTTTGGAGACGCTTGACGACGACTTTAACACGGCCCGGGCTTTTGCGGACGTGTTTGACATGATCCGGGACGTGCGGGCGGGCATGACGACTCCGTTTCGAGACGATGCGCGGGCTTGGGGCCGAAAAAACTTGGAGATAGCCGATGAAATTTTGGGCTTTTTACCCGCCGAGTGTTCACCTACGACCGAGGTTGACGGCTCCTCCGAAGGCCTTTTGGCGCAGGTGCTGGCACTCCGGGATAATGCGCGTCGGCAACGGCAGTTTGCCTGGGCCGATGCTTTGCGGGATGTTCTCATAAAGAGCGGCTATGACGTGGAGGATACTCCGGAGGGGACTCGCGTACACCGAAGGACCTCCGGTCCACAATAAGGAGATGAAATAATGGCCAAAACCTCCATTAAACGGGGAGACAAGAAATCACGCGGCGGACAAAAAACGGAGCGGCCGCAGCGGGCTGGGCGACCTTCTCGCCGCCCGACCGCTTTAGGGCGGGATACCCGGGAGACGAAACGCTATGATGCACCGCCCATAGAGGCGCAGGAGCCGTTGATTATCGGACGGCATCCGGTGTTGGAAGCCTTACGCGCCGGGCGGGCAATCACCCGGATCTGGGTCCAAACCGGTCTTCTGGAAGGGAGTCTGCGGGAAATCGTCGGACTAGCCCGTGATGCCCACATTGCGGTCAACACGGTGCCCAAAGTGCTCTTGGATCGCATGGCCGAGACCGTGCCGCACCAGGGCGTTATTGCGCAAGCGGCATTAAAACCGGTGTTGAGTCTCGACGATCTGGAAGCGTTGATTCGGGGGGTGTCCAACCCTTTAATTTATGTATTAGACGGTATTCAGGATCCCCAAAATTTGGGGGCGATTTTACGGGTGGCCGATGCCACCGGGGCGGCGGCGGTCGTTATTCCGGAACGCGGGGCGGTCGGGTTGACGGCGGCGGTTGGCAAAGCCTCGGCCGGTGCTATCGAATATGTTCCGGTTGTGCGGGTGACCAATTTATCCGCGGCCCTACAGAAAATCAAAAGTTGGGGCGTGTTTGTTTATGCTGCCGACCCGGCCGCCGAGCGGCTTTATACGGCGGTGGATTGGCGGGGCGCGGTGGCGGTGCTGATTGGGGCAGAAGGCCGCGGCATTCGACCCTTGGTGAAAAGCCGGGCGGACGACGTCGTGCGGCTCCCGATGTTTGGTCACGTCAATTCGTTAAATGCGGCGACCGCGGCGGCCGTTTTAGGATTTGAGGTGGTGCGGCAACGCTCCCAATCCTAATGGAGGCGTATATCGGCCCCGGACCGCATAGAATGGTGTCAATATCATTCGGCCGATCGGCCAAAATGAGGGGAATAGGGCGCAAATATTGACGTTCAGGATGAACCGTGACTATAATGCTTAAAGATCATTGGGTTCCCTTTTACAAACGGTAACCCTTGATTCTTTTTCTAAAATGAAAGATAATTTCGTTAAATTCCAGACAGTACCTCAAGGTGGAGGCGATTTGGGTGAGCGTTGGCCCCTATCCAGAAGTAGCTCGGCACTATGATGCAATGGTGGACGAGGACATTGTCGCTCAAGCGCGAGACGGCAATGGCGAGGCGCTGGAATATCTCATCCATAAGTATCGCAATTTTGTCCGGGCCAAGGCGCGCTCGTATTTTCTGATCGGGGCCGATCGGGAAGATATCATCCAAGAAGGGATGATAGGCCTTTATAAAGCCATCCGCGATTTTCGTAATGACAAATTATCGTCGTTTCGCGCCTTTGCGGAACTTTGTATTACCCGCCAAATCATTACGGCCATCAAAACGGCCACGCGTCAAAAGCATATTCCCTTAAATTCCTATATTTCCTTAAATAAGCCGATATATGAAGAAGATTCCGATCGTACCCTCATGGACGTGGTGTCGACGGCCCGCGTATCTGATCCGGAAGAAATGGTTATTAACCGGGAAGAATTCGGGGATATCGAAGAAAAAATGGGGGAAATCCTGAGCGATCTCGAGTGGAAAGTCCTCATGTCCTATCTCGACGGGCGTTCGTATCAAGAAATTGCCATAGAATTAAAACGCCACGTCAAATCGATCGACAACGCGTTACAACGCGTCAAACGGAAATTGGAACGTTACCTGGATGGCCGGTTAGCCTTAACGATGGATAGTTCCTTGCCGGACGAAGACGTCGACGATTAACGGTGTCGGCGGCGGAGCTCGCGCCAGCGGCTCGACACCGCGTCGATGTCGGTCTCGGATAGACCGTGTAATCCATAGAATCCGGCATTGAATGTCTTGACCACAGCCAGAACGATATCCGCATCGTCGGGAAAATACCGGAGCCATGCCCGTCCCCATCCCTGAGGCGTAAACCCCTGGACAGAGTGCCCAAGGTATCTGGGTGTCCCTTTTAGGATTTGTTGCCATAATTGGGCCATTGCCGACGCCGATCGCCGTCTGATTTGCCACCCCGCGAAGAGCCCTGCCAGACCGAGTCCGAAAAGAATCCATTGTGCCCCGATCGGCCGAGCGGCGAAGTACCGGTCATGGTGAGGGGGCGTTTTCGGCGTAGCCGTGCGCGGTGAAGGCAGGGGCACAGGATGCACCGGGAGGGCTTTAGACGATGGGGCCGGCGTCGGATGGGTACGATTCAGGGGAATAACCCCGCTTGTACTACCGATTGCGGCAGTGTTGGGCGGCGTGTGGACGATCTGGACGGGGCCTGCGAAACCGGGGGTCGGGTCAAACGCGACCCACCCTAACGATCCGAGCCAAATTTGGGCCCAGGCATGGGCGTCCTCGGCCCGAATCAGATAGCCTTTTTGTGAGGGATCATAGACGCCCGGGGTATAACCCACCACCCAACGCGCAGGGACCCCTAAAAGCCGCATCATCATGACAAACGTGGTCGAGAACTGGTCGCAATATCCTCGGCGGTCGCCAAACAGGAAGTGATTGACGGCATTTTCCTGACTGGGCGTCACGGAATAGGAATAGCGATAATGCTGATCTAAGTATGCCTTGATGAGAAGCGCCGCTTGCCAGGGCGACACGGCCCCGTGGGTAACGGTCAATGCCAATTGTTTCACGCGCGGGGATAGCGAGCCGGGGACGGCCAAATCGGGAGCCAACGATCGGGGAACGGAGCCGATTTGGGCAATGGCTAGTTGATCGGCCGAATAGCGAGGGACTTCCGTGACCAATTGATAGTGTTTGGTCGGCAGACTCACGACCGTTTCGTTATTCGGATTAATCGTGGTCAATACCGAAAAGGTTACCGGGTCCCCAGTGTAAACCAGATGCTCCAAGGGAGTCGGGGTCAGGCCGGTTACGCCCACGTGCCAAACCGTGGATACGACACCGCGGCCGAAATTCGACGTCCAAAGACTTTTCGGCAGGGTGGTTGTGGGGGATCCGGCGGGATTGGACCAGCTCAATCCGTTAAACGTGGTGTAAACCCCGTCCTGCCAATAGGCCGGCGCCGGGCTATGGATCAAAAGCACCGGTGTGGCTTGAGGGGCGACGGACCGCGTGATATTGGTGTCCGACAAGGAGAGGCCGGTCACGGCGGTGGCGGCGGGGCCGGGGATAGATGGGGTGAGGCGGTTAAACCACTGCCATCGTAGCGTGAAGTGGCGCGTCGGCAGGGTAACACCGGTGGCCAGGCTGACGGTGAAGATGGAGACACCGGCCATCTCGAGCCATAGCGGCCACCGAGGGGACTCTCCCCCGTCTTCCAACCGGAGGGTACTCAAATGGCGATAACCCATGTCCAAAAGGCCTAAAATCGCGAAGGCGGTAAACGGGCCGACCCCGGCCAACCCCCATAGCAGATGATTCAAGACAATAACCCCGAGGCCGATAATCCATAGGAGGAATCGTTGGCTTGGGGTTGAAGCGGAACGGGTTACCAACCAAATAAGCCATCCGCCTCCCAATAATAAAGGAACCGCCAAGTGGGCATTTAAGTGTTGCCATTGGGTCACCTGAAGACTTTCCAAGTCTTTGAGCGCACGCCCGATGTCGTGAAGCAGGTGGCCTGGAGAAGCGGCGTGACCCCACCCGATGACGAGCTCCCCATAGAGCACCGTCGCCTGCGCCACCCGTTTCTTCCAGGCATGCCCGGGAATGATGTCGGTTAAGGCAAGCCACAACGGGGTTAGGGCTAAAATCGGCGCATGCACAATTCCTCCGGCTTCGGGATAAGGCCAGAAGAGCGCACTGGCCCAAAGGCCGGTCAAGAGGGTGAGGTAGGTCCGTCGGGATAGCCGAGTCATTGTCCGCTCCTTTGGAGTAGGCGAGGGGCCGATTGCAGCATTCGGGGCAAATCGGCGAGCCGGGTGAGACCTCCCTCGCCGATCCGAAGCCAACGCCCGGACGCTTCAGGCGGGGGGGCGCCGGCAGACGGTCCGACCCACCAGCTAAACGAGCCCGCAAGGGAGAATCGAGGCGGCGAAGACGAGGCGGGAACTCCATCGGACGGCCATTCGGCCAGCCGATTCAGGGATTGGACCAGTTGTTGCCGTGTGGGAGTGCCGTCGAAAAACGCATGGGGCTGATCGAGAAAATACACCCGGACGGCGGATCCGGTTCGATGCCCCCACATCAGCACCGATGCCACCAACGAGAGAACCAGCTCCCATTCGGGGAGGCTGAAGGTCTTTTGGTTGTCGACGGCGAATGTCCACCGATGGTGGGGCGGATCCCACTCTTTGGTCAGCCAGGTATCGCTCCGGGCCAAGCTTTTCCAATGAATTTGACTAAACCGATCGCCGGGTACATAGGGGCGTAAGCCGCGCCAAAAGTCAGGCGTCGGATCCGGACGGCCGAACGGGGAGCGGGGTTTACCGAGCGGACGGGCCGTTAACGTTGTGGGCCAGGAGGTAATCTCCGGCCAGACCGTTAAGGGGGTTTCCAGCAATACCCGGTGGGTGAACCGTGTCCAACCAAACCAATCACCCCACTGAATTTCAATCGGCCCGAGGACATATTGGCCGCGAACCAGGTGCCGAATGGTATAGGTAAACGTCATCTGTCGGCGCCGTCGGGGATATAAGACGAGTCGAGCAGGTCCTAATGCCAGGGCGTCCGGGAGTCGATCAATGACGACCACCCAAGGCCATAAGCCCCAGCGGGGAAAGGTGAGGGTCAAGGTGACGGTCAGCGGATGCCCGGCAAAGTAAGGACCGGATTCTAATCGACGGCTGACACGGGGCGGTGGGCTCATCCCGATGACGAGGAAAATTCCCAGCAATATGATGCCCAAGACGTCGATATGGCTCGCCAAAGGAAGAGAACCGCCGAAGCAGAGGAGAAGCCCGGCGAGGGCCGCTAAAGCCAAAAAAAGAATCCGGCGTGTCATAGCGACCGTCCTTCGGGCACCGTGGGAACCGGAATACGCTGCAAAATCTCCTGAAATATCTCCTGACGGGAGGACGAAGTCGGGGAATCCCACGCCTTGTCGTCCACCACCAGCCGGTGAAGCGCCACATAAGGAGCCAAATCTTGAATATCGTCGGGCGTGACGAATGTGCGATCGTGCAAAAACGCCCAGGCTTGACTGGCATGATATAAGGCGAGGGTAGCCCGCGGGGATAGTCCGAGGCGAACGGCGGGATGAGTCCGGGTCGCCTGGACAATATCCACCAGATATCGTTTGACCGTCGGCGCCACGATAACCTGCCGGACGGCCTCTTGGAGCGCCAAAAGGCGGTCGGGGGTCAACACGGGCGTGGGTAACGCGGCCGGCTCCTCCCGATCGGTTAAAAGCGCCAATTCTTCTTCCGGAGTGGGATAACCAAGGCTTAAACGGAATAAAAAGCGATCGAGTTGACTTTCCGGTAGCGGGTAGGTTCCCTCAAACTCGAGGGGATTTTCGGTGGCAATCAACATGAAGGGGTTCGGGACCGGGCGACTGACGCCGTCGACGGTGACTTGTCGTTCTTGCATGACCTCCAATAAGGCGCTTTGGGTTCGCGGCGAGGTTCGGTTGATTTCGTCGGCAATAATCAAGTGAGAAAATAGGGGGCCGGGGTGGAACTCAAAATGGCGTGTCGCCGGATTGAAAATGGTCATCCCGGTGATGTCGCTCGGTAACAGATCGGGTGTGCATTGGATGCGATGATAGCGCAAATCCAAAGCGTCGGCCAGAGCTTTGGCCAACGTCGTTTTGCCGACTCCGGGCACGTCGTCCAATAAAATGTGTCCACCGGCTAACAGAGCGGTGACGAGATAGGTCATCACGGTGTGTTTGCCGATTAGACGGCTTTCCAAATAGTCGATTAAGGGCACCAGTTCACCGTGTAAGGCTTCGGACCATGGTGGTCGGCGGTCTATCATACATATCCCCCAGAAACTATATTTCCATAAATTTCATAACATGAACAGGGCATCTATTAAAGCTAACGATATCAGGCCAGACAAGGTTTCTACGGTTCCAAAGGATTTTGGCGAGGGACTTGAAACCCGGTGACGACCTATGTTAATATACGTGAGCGACACGGACAGTTCCCGTGACTCATTGAACACGCTGGCGTAGCTCAATAGGTAGAGCAACTGATTTGTAATCAGTAGGTTGCGGGTTCGAGTCCCATCGCCAGCTCCATTTCAATTGCATAGCGCGGATGGGTGCCCGAGTGGTTAAAGGGGGCGGTCTGTAAAATCGCTGGCTCACGCCTACGTTGGTTCGAATCCAACCCCATCCACCATCGCGGGGTAGAGCAGCCAGGTAGCTCGTCGGGCTCATAACCCGGAGGTCGCAGGTTCAAATCCTGCCCCCGCAACCAACGCTCACGTAGCTCAGCAGGTAGAGCACGTCCTTGGTAAGGACGAGGTCACCGGTTCAATCCCGGTCGTGAGCTCCATTTTTATTTTTGCGACAGATTATCCGATGGCCGTCAAATACACGAGGACCAGGACGCCTAGCCCCGCCAACAGCGCGGCCAAAACATACGGGACCGGGGAGCGTCCCAAAGGCTCTTGCCGTTCAATGTGTCGCTCGACCTGATAAAAATGAACGGATGCCATGGCAATGACCACAATTCCGGCGCCAACCCAGACCAACCCCAAAACTTGTTCATGGATGCGCGAAAATGCATTAACATGAACAATATGGAGTCGAAGGAACAGATTAAATTTGGATACGACGAACCCGAAAGCCATCAACGCCACACCGGTACGCAACCAGGCCAGGAACGTCCGTTCATTGGCGAGAATCGTGCGCGGATCGCCACCTTTTTTCATCGTGGACCGGCTCCTTTTTTTCGATCGCCGGTAGTGTCTCCGAACCCCCTCGAGTTACATGTAGCCCACGCCGATTTGGTGGGCCAAATTGACGGTCTTCTGCAAAGTCCTTGGCGTCCGGCTTTTCGTTTAATATACTTCGATCCGCCGTTTTTTACCCAAAAAACACAGAGTGGCGACGAGGGCAGTTATTCGGATCGCTGGGACAGTTTGGAACAATATGTGGCGACGATTGCGCACTGGATCGAGTCGACTTTTTCCCTGTTGGCCGATGACGGTTTTTGTGTGTTGCATGCCGACTATCACGCCTCGCATTATTTAAAGGTGGCGGTCGATAAGATTTTCGGGTACCGCCATTTTCGTAACGAGTGGATTTGGCACTATACCGGTCGCCGGGTGCCCGCCCGCCGACGGGTCAACAGTAAACATGACGTCTTGCTGGTCTGGGCCAAAAGCGATCAAGCCGTCATGCAGCCGGTTTACGAGCCCTGGACCCGGAATGAATATCTTCACATGAAACGTCAAGCCCTTCATCGCGATCCGGACGGACGGGAATGGATATGGGGGCATCAAGGCCGCGGCAAATCCAAAGCCTACCGGATTTATGTCGATCAGCATGTGGAGCGGGGGCGCGCCATCGACTCGGTTTGGGATATTCCGATTTTGAATACGTCGGCGAAGGAACGGCGGGGTTATCCGACACAAAAACCTGTAGCGTTATTGGAACGGGTCATTCGATTAACGACCAAACCGGGTGATTGGGTGGCCGACTTTGCCGCCGGATCGGGGACTACCGGCGAGGCGGCCGTGCGTTTGTCCCGGCACGCGTGGCTAGGGGATGTCAGTGACCAGGCGATTCGGGTGATGAGGACCCGTTTCGGCATGGGGGAGGGCTAAAAAGGTGGAGTGGCTCGATATTTATGACGAGAACTTCGAACGCGTCGGGGTCAAGGAGCGGCAGGCGGTTCATCGTGACGGAGACTGGCACCGGACTTTTCATGGTTGGATTGTCCGCTCGGACGGGCTTCTTTTGTTTCAGCTCCGAAGCGCGACGAAAGCCGACTATCCGAACCGTTTTGACGTGACCGCCGCCGGTCATTATGCGGCCGGCGAAACGGGTTTGGCCGGTCTTCGGGAGGTCACCGAAGAGCTTGGGATTCACGTCAATCCGGACCAGCTGCAATATGGGGGCATTCGGGTACGCGTCCGCCGACAACCGGGACTGATTGACCGAGAATTCTCCGAAGTCTATTTCATTCGGGATGACCGGCCCTGGTCCGCCTATCATCCGGCACGGCAAGAGGTGGACGGCTTGTTGGCCATTACCATCGATGACGGTCTGGCTTTATTCAGCGATCGGCTAACAGCCATCCACGGTCTATATTTCGATGCCGTCTCCGGTCGGGTCGATCATCGGCGGGTGTTGCGGGCCGAGTTCCTCGAAACCCGCGACCCCTATTTTTTGACGGTGACGATTATGGCGGGCCGGTTTCTCAAGGGTCAACCGATCGCGGTTTAGGTGCCGACACCCAGGCCAAAATTTGTTCGGCGGGCCGAAACCCGATGAGTCGGGCGACTTCTTGGCCGGCTTCGACCCGGACCAATGCCGGGATGGCCTGAACATCCCATTGTTCGGCGATCTGGGGAAACGTGTCGGTATTGACTCGCACAAAAGTGACCTGTCCGGCTACCGATTCGGACACCCGCTGCACGACTGGACCCAGTCGGCGGCAATGGGGTCACCAAGGGGCGGTAAAAACCAAAACGATCGGTTGCGTCGTGTCGGCGGCAAGCACCGGCCAGCTGATGGATTCATACTCGACCATGGGAGATCCTCCTCTTCCGGTATACCCTTATCATACACGGACCCCACCGGAAAGAGTTTGGCCCCCGACCTGCCAGAAAACCTTTGGTTCGGATACGGTTCTCATCTGGACTCTAGGTCGCCTGGTTGATTGACAGGGATCTCGTCTAGTGCTAAAATTCTTGCGCATGACGGGGAGGTAAGCAACATGCGTACCATAATTACCTTGGCGTGTAACGAGTGCAAGCGGCGCAATTACACGACCACGAAAAATAAGAAAAACGACCCGAACCGGTTGGAGCGACGAAAATATTGCCGGTGGTGCCGAACGCACACCATTCATCGCGAAACGCGGTAGTTTAGCAGTCTCTAGGAAATGGGGACCATGATGGAAGCGAAAGGCAACGCGGTGCAGTCCGGTGCCCGGCCGTGGAAATATCTCCGCGAGGTCAGGTCCGAACTGCGAAAAGTTGTTTGGCCTACCCCGCGGCAGACGGTGTCCTATACCGGATTTGTAGTGGCGTTCACAGCTTTAGTGGGATTAATCATCGCGGGATTGGACGCCCTGTTTAATTTCGGCTTGCACCTGTTTCTCCGCTGAGGTCGGTGACGGTCGCGACTTGGCGGAGTCTTTCTGTGCATAAGTCACGGTGAGAGGGTTACGGAAGGCGGCAACCGACGTGGAAAAAGACTGGTATGTCATCCACACCTACTCTGGGTACGAGAATAAAGTCAAGGCGAATTTAGAGCGGCGTGTGGCGTCCATGGGCATGGAAGACAAGATATTCCGGATTATGGTGCCCATGGAGGAAGAACTCGAAGTAAAAGACGGCAAAAAGAAATTGGTCAAAAAGAAAGTCTTCCCGGGATATGTTCTGGTGGAGATGATTTTGACCGACGATTCTTGGTATGTGGTCCGGAACACGCCAGGGGTAACGGGATTTGTCGGTTCGGGTTCGAAGCCCATTCCTTTGCTGGATCATGAGGTCCGCATGATTTTGGGTCGTGACTTGTCCGGCGTACCAGAGTTGCCGCGTGTGAACTTTTCCGTAGGCCAGGAAGTGCTGGTGCGGGAAGGCCCGTTTGAGGGGTTCTCTGGAAAAATCGAAGAAATCTATCCGGATCGGGGCAAGGTGCGACTGACGGTGTCGATGTTCGGTCGTGACACCCCGTTGGAATTAGACTTTACTCAGGTCTCGGAACTCGAGTAATCGAGAAAAGCGAGGGAAGAACGTGCCAAAAAAAGTTGTTGGGGTAATTAAGCTGCAAATTCCGGCCGGTAAGGCGACACCGGCACCGCCGGTCGGTCCGGCCTTAGGGCAGCACGGTGTCAATATCATGGCGTTCGTTAAAGAATATAACGAGCGGACGGCCGGGCAAGTCGGATTAATCATCCCGGTCGAAATTACCGTATTTGAAGACCGGTCGTTTACCTTTGTCACCAAGACGCCGCCGGCGTCGGTATTGATTAAAAAGGCGCTGGGGATTGAAACGGCCTCGAGCAACCCCAACACCAAAAAAGTCGGGAAACTGACGCGGGCCCAAGTGCGAGAAATCGCGGAAACCAAAATGCCCGACCTGAACGCAACGACCCTTGATGCCGCCATGCGCATGATTGAAGGTACCGCGCGTAGCATGGGCGTCGAAATCCAGGATTAACATCCAAAGTTTGGTGGGAGGCAGATGCCGCCAACACCACAAGGAGGTTTGAGTATGGCGAAAGAAGGCAAACGGTATCAAGAAGCCGTGGCCCGCATTGAAAAAGGTCGGCTTTATGAACCGCTTGAGGCGATGCAGCTGGCCAAGGACCTAGCCAAAGCCAAGTTTGTGGAAACCGTGGAAGTCGCCGTGCGGCTCGGTGTGGATCCCCGGCACTCGGATCAAGTCGTACGGGGCGCGGTGGTATTGCCGCACGGGACCGGACGGACCCAGCGGGTGCTGGTATTTGCCAAAGGCGACAAGGCGAAAGAAGCCGAAGAGGCCGGCGCCGATTTCGTCGGGGCGGATGATTTGGCGGAAAAAATTCAGCAAGGCTGGCTGGATTTTGACGTGGCGGTTGCTACGCCCGACATGATGGCGATGGTGGGTCGCTTAGGGAAAATTTTAGGCCCACGGGGTTTGATGCCTAATCCGAAGACCGGTACGGTGACCTTTGACGTGAAAAACGCCATCCGTGAAATTAAAGCAGGAAAAATCGAGTTCCGTACCGAGAAGGCCGGTATTGTGCACGCACCCATCGGGAAAGTTTCGTTTACCGCCGAACAATTGGCGGAGAACTTCGCCACCTTGATGGACGCCTTAATCAAGGCGAAGCCGGCAGCGGCCAAGGGGACCTATATTCGGGGCATTACGGTGTCTACGACCATGGGCCCCGGCATTCCGATTAATCCGCAATCTGCTCAACGAACGACCACGGTCGCTTAAGCGATACGGCATAAAGCCCCTCGGACCATCTGTCCGGGGGCTTTTTAGGTGTTAAAGGCTGATTTTCGACATCGGCACGGCCCATTTGTTAAACATCGGGGTGTTCACGAAGGCGTATTCTAAGGCGGCCTTAGCCCACGGCCATTGCCGACCTAATTTCATGGTTTGGTGGCGGGCGTTCCAGAGAGACCGGCGCACAAACAAGCCTTGCCCGTTACCCAAGTCCAATACACAGCTCATCTCATGGTCGTACTCGCGGCGCGGGGCGGCACTACCGGTCAGATCCAACGCCAAGTTATGGGCGGCGACTTCGGCCTGTAACATGGCGGTGTGCCCTTGTTTGGGTCCTTCAAACGCCACGGCACTTCCGGCGACGTAGATATCGGGATGGTGAATGGCCCGCATGTCACGTCCGGTCTCCAACCAGTCTCGCGGATGATTTTGGGCTAAGCGTTTTTGGGCCGGTTCGCCCCGAAAGGGCGGGGTGACGATCGTCAGGACCGACGGAATTTCCCGACCGTCCGCCAGCACGACATGGTCCCGATGGACCGATTGAATCTGAACCGGGCCCAGTCGCGTAATGCGCCGTTCTTGAAAGATCTGCGAGAGCAATTGGGTAGCTTTCTCACCGGCAGGTGCCCAGAGCTTCGGTAAGGGATCGACAAAGGTAATCGATCCTAATAATAACTGTTTTTCCATCCGTTCGTTTAATTCGAGAGCCACCTCAAACGCCGGGCCTCCCGTTTGCACGTTCTGCGCCCATCCGACAACCGCCGGACCGCCTCCAAACTCGTCGAGCGCTTGCCGCAGTTTCATTGCGCCTTCGGCGGTGCATACGGTGTGTCCGAACTCGCGTAAACCCGGAATCTCTTCAAACGCGAGTCGTTCGCCCAAGGCGACAATGAGCTTGTCATAATAGACCAATTTATCTTGGGTGGACACGGTGTGGGCTTCGGGATCGATATCGACGATTTCCGTTTGAAGAAACTCGATACCGGCCTCGGCATATAAGGGAGCCAGCGGCACGGAAATGTCTTTGAGCGATTTTTTGCCGAAAGCGACGTGGACCAGCGAGGGCCGGTATAAAAAGTGGGCGTCACGGGCGATCACGGTAATTTGGTGGCTCCCTCGGCGGAATTTCCGCCTCAACTGAAAAGCCGCCGTCATCCCGGCAAAGCCGCTACCTAAAATCACAACCCGGGCCATAATAGCGCCTCCTTTGCTTGTGCAACCGATTTGCATATGCTAAAAGTATACAATACGATGCGAGCATGAGGCATAACCCGATCGAACTATCTTGCAAGAGGGGGCGGGCGCCCCCTAACAGGCTACGATTTTTTGGGGGGAACCGGGCACGTACTGATTCCGAATAATCGGTAGAGGCCGCAAAATCCGGTAATCCCGGTAATAATTGCTACGACGGCCAAAATGCCGAAGATCCAGGTGCCGACGCTTCCGCCCCAGTGATTGAAGGCGCCATAACCCAAGACGAGTCCGATAACGATCCGGATGATCCGATCGGTGGTGCTTTCGTTCTGTGGCATAACCAGCCCTCCTTGTCGAGCGTAGTATCCTTGATAACTACTATAGTGAGCGTATAATAAAATGGTAGGGGAGTCAACAACAAATATAAGGAGCCTACCTATGGATCCCGTCAAGGCGTTACAAGAAATCGGCTGGTCGGAATTGGAAGCACGGGTTTATGTGGCCCTTTGGGAATCGGGAACGGATTTAAGCGGCTATCAGGTGGCCAAAGCGGCGCATATAGCGCGGGCGAACGTCTATCCGGTGCTGGAACGTCTCATTCGGCGGGGAGCCGTCCAAGAATACCCGGCCACCGAGGGCAGTCGGTATCGAGCGGTGCCTTTCACCACGATTGCCGAAGCCCAAATGGCGATATGGTCGGAACGCATGGCGAACCTGAAAGAAGCGTTGGCCAAGCCCTTAACGCCGCCGCGAGTGGCTGTCGCCCGGGGGGTGGAAGCCGGGTTGACCCATGGGTTTCGCGTGATTCAGGAGGCGTCTCGGACACTGGATATTGGCGCCTCTTATGGGAGTGTGCGGCCGTTTGCGAACGCCTTGGCCGAGGCCCGTCAACGCGGTGTCAAAGAACGCTTTTTGTGCTTTGATCGCTGTCCGCCACCCGGTTGTGGCGTCTGCCAAGATCCCATCATGGTGGGGACCGGCCCCTTCCGGTCGACGGGTTGGCTTCTGTTGGTGCGCGATAAAGAGGACGCGTTGATTGCTTCAGGGACGGACGAAAAACGGGAAATCCTCCTGACGGATTTGGCCCCGATTCAAGAGACGGTCCAATTATTGCTGACGTTAGGGGAAGATCGGGCGCTCCAGATTCGCCCCGAGTGAAGGGATCGTGGTATAATAAATCATTCGTAAATAGGATGCGGATGAGTGAAGTCGGAGACCGGTCCCCCGGGGACAGGCCGAAGGAGCAACTGCCGCCTGCTGACGCGCGGCCAGGAATCTCTCAGGCTCACAGGACGGCTTTAGGACGCTCCTCTGGAAATGCCCGCAACCTGCGGAAGCCGATGGGGATCCAAAACTCTCAGGCAAAAAGACAGAGGCACGATGTCAGAGGACATGGTGTCTTTTGGTTTTGCGCGGAGGGGAGGACATCGGATGGCATTTTCTCAACTAAAACAGCTCGTGGAAGAAGCCGAGCGCCGTAACGGGACGATTGCCCAGGTCATGCTCGAGCAAGAACACCAAACCACCGGCCAAGATCCGACGGTGATTGAAGAAAAGATGGCCAGCCAACTGGTGGTGATGGAAGAGGCGGTCAGAACAGGCCGTACCCGACCTCGCCGATCGTTTGGCGGGCTCATTGGCGGGGAAGCCGCGCGGTTGGCCGCCCGTCCGCCGTCGCGCTTGATTGGTGCGGTGGCGATGGATGCGATGGCTAACGCCATGGCCGTTTCGGAGGTTAACGCGTCGATGGGCCGAATTGTCGCGACGCCTACGGCCGGGGCCGCTGGGATCTTGCCGGGTGTGCTCGTGGCGTTATTGGATCATCAGCTGATTTCACGACCGCAGGCGGTCCAGGGATTGTTGACGGCCGCCGCTTTGGGTCTGGCCATTGCGAATTCCAGCTCCATTTCCGGGGCGGCCGGCGGGTGTCAGGCCGAAGTCGGGTCGGCGACGGCGATGACGGCGGGAGCGGTCACCGAACTTTTGGGGGGCTCTCCGCAACAGGTAATCGACGCCGTGGGATTGGCGTTAACGGATTCGTTAGGGCTGGTCTGCGATCCGGTGGCCGGTTTGGTGGAGGTCCCCTGTCTTTATCGGAACGGCTTACATGCCGTGGCGGCTTTAGCGGCCGCCGAATGTGCTCTGGCCGGTATTCACAACGTGATTCCGGCCGACGAAGTGGTTTCCGCGATG
Organism: Sulfobacillus acidophilus DSM 10332; assembly: GCA_000237975.1. Classification (GTDB taxonomy): domain Bacteria; phylum Bacillota; class Sulfobacillia; order Sulfobacillales; family Sulfobacillaceae; genus Sulfobacillus_A; species Sulfobacillus_A acidophilus. The sequence continues at coordinate 304,428 of CP003179.1, forward strand.
CGCGATATCGGCAACTTAATGCCTCCGCAGTTACGCGAAACGGGTTTGGGCGGGTTGGCCGATACCCCGACCGGCCGGCAGCTTCGGCGGGACATTTTAGGAGGGTCGTCCCATGCCTGAACCCTCTCCGGTTCTCTCGTACCTCAGTGCGTTTGACATTATCGGGCCGGTGATGGTGGGGCCTTCGAGTTCCCATACGGCCGGCGCTTTACGTTTAGGGCGAGTGGCACGCAAATTATTGGGCGACGAGCCGGTGGCGGCCGATTTTGTGTTGCTCGGATCTTTTGCGGAAACGTTTCGGGGCCACGGAACCGATCGGGCCTTAGTCGCAGGCATCTTGGGGTTAGCGACCGACGACCCGCGGGTGCCGGAGGCGCTCTCCTTGGCGAACACTCAGGGGGTTCGATACCAATTTCGGGCGGCGCCGAACACCGTGTCGCAAGGATATCATCCGAATACGGTGACGATGACCGTGTACGGCAGTTCGGATCAGGTGCGTGTGACCGGCAGTTCGCTGGGCGGAGGCAAAATTGAGGTCACGGAAATTGACGGGTTTCATGTGCGGATTTCGGGTGATTTTCCCGCCATCGTCATATGGCACCAAGATGTCCCCGGGGTGTTAGCCGCCGTCGTGCAGAATATTGCGCATCTGGGCATCAACATCGGACGGTTGACGCTTGACCGCACGCATCCTGGCGGGTTGGCGCTCGGCGTCATTGAATTGGATTCGCCTCAGGAGGTGACGGCGTCATTATTGGATGCGCTGAGCCGGACCCGTCTTCCGATTGTCCGGCAGCGCTGGATTTATCCTATTTAACAGATTTGTGAAAAAAATATCTTGAAAAAGGCAATTTCCATTGGGGAAGGGGCGATCTATGATAAAAGAGGGTCGGCACGGCATACACTGGCGCAGGACCCAAAGGGCCAGAGGGGGCTGAAACAAGCACATGATCACCGAATCCGTCGAGGAAGTGCCTTCCGGCATGTTTGGCGATAGTCGCCCGTTTCGAAACGGGGCTTGGAGTGAGGAGGGACCTCCAATATGGAATGGCTATGGCGGTTAACGACGGCAGTATTAGCGGTTTTGACCATGATTAACGGCGGTTATTGGGAAGCCCACCATTATATATTACGGGGGTTAGGCATCGCCTTAGTCGGGATTTTGGCCCTGGTTCTGGTCAGTATTGTCGGGCTTCCCTCGGCCGAGATCGAATAATCGCCCGCGAATCGAGTACAATGGCACGAGAGAGGAATCCGGAAGGAGGGCAACCTCCTTCTTTTTATGAAGCGGGGGAAAAGGCATGGAAAACATTCGGGTGGTGGTCATGATGGGGGGGCCCTCCAGTGAGCACGACGTCTCGTTGGCAAGCGGCTCCGAAGTCTACCACGCGCTGAAAAGTCAGCCCGCCTTTGACGTGAAAGCGTTAACGATTAGCCGTGATGGACATTGGACGCTGGACTCGGCTCCGCCGGAAGCCCTGGTGCCGTCGGGCGGATCGCCCACCGGGACCGTTTCGCGGCAAGGCGCCATTCGTGGTGTGTCGTTATTGGCTCAGGCTGATGTGGTATTTTTGGCCTTTCACGGAACATTTGGCGAGGACGGCACGCTGCAGGGCCTTTTGGAAACGCTCGGCATCCCCTATACCGGGAGCGGACCGTTGGCGTCGGCCTTGGCGATGAATAAAGCCAAAGCCAAAGAACTTTTTCAATATCATGGACTCGCGACTCCGCCCGGGGTAGTGTTAAGCCGACGAGAAATCCAGGCGTCCTTGTCCTCATGCGCAGCGTATGTGAAGAGCCGTTTAACGTATCCGCTGGTCGTCAAACCGAATGTCGGCGGATCCAGCCTAGGGGCGGCGATGGTTGATGACGCGGTGGATTTGGAGAAGGCGCTCGCCGACGCAAGCCGGTACGATTTGGACGTGTTGGTCGAGGAACGGATATCGGGACGGGAATTTACGTGTGCCGTATTAGAAGAAATGGACGGGCAGCTGCGGGCGTTGCCGGTCATCGAAATTATTCCCAAAAGCGGCCGGTTTTTCGATTTTACGGCTAAATATCAAACTGGGGCGGCCGACGAAATTTGTCCGGCGCCTATCCCGGATGCGATGCGGGACACCATTCAACACATGGCGATAAAGGCTCATGACGTTTTAGGATGCGAAGGGCTTTCGCGGGCGGATATGATTTGGACCGACCAGGGGCCGGTTCTGTTGGAAGTGAACACCATTCCGGGCATGACACGAAACTCGCTTGTGCCTAAAGCGGCGCGGGCTGCCGGCATCGCGTTCGAGGGTTTGGTGGGCCACCTGGTTCGATTGGCTCTTCAACGCCAGCAGCTCCGCCGTTAACGGGAAACCAATCCGCGGCGGTAAAACGACAAGATGAGATAATCGAGCTCGCGGCTGGCCGCCAGAACCCGATCATCCGTGAGATTGCCCACGCGATCGGCCAATTCGACTAACTGGTGGCGTTCGAACTCCAGAAACATAACCGGATTGGACCGGGGTTCCTTGACAGCCGTTGACGCTTGCATGTGGTACTAAACTCCTTTGGTTTGCGACAGGTCGCATAATGACAAAAAACGCTGAAATGGATTCGCCAACTTTCAGCAATCTCCTGCCTGACGGCGGAGGAATCCCTCGACTCTCCTCGACATGCTCACCGGAACCAAAGCGGCAAGTGCCGAGAATGCGTGAGCTCCCGGTCGAGGAGTGTCGGTAGTTTCAAGAGTGCGAATTTTTTGTTTTGATGAGCCGGGAACTTTTTTGGGGGAATCGGGCAGGCTATGGAGGAGCTTAACACGATCTTAACCTGAAGTTCATTAAACGGTAATACCGGGTCGGTAAGATACAAGCGAAACAGTCAACGGACCCAACCCAAAGGAGGATCATCATGAACGATTCGTCTCAGACCGGAGTGCTCCAGGCGCTAGACGAAACGGGCTTGCAAAAGTTTCACTGGCGGACCGTTATTACCGCCGGGATGGGATTTTTTACGGATGCATACGACCTTTTTATTATCGGCACCGTGACCGCAATCTTAACCCCTTTATGGCATCTCAGCACCGGACAATTAGCGATTTTGAACAGTACGTCGTTGGCTGCGGCGGCCTTTGGCGCCCTCGTGTTCGGGCGGTTAATGGACCGCTTGGGCCGAAAGGCCATGTATGGCATTGAAGTGATGATGCTGGCGGGAGGGGCGCTTTTATCCGCGTTGGCTCCGTCCTTCGGCTGGCTGGTCGTCTTTCGGATTTTGGTCGGTTTGGGCGTCGGGGGCGATTACCCCACCAGTTCCGTCATTATGAGTGAATATGCCAACCGCACGCATCGCGGATTTTTGGTGACTTTGGTCTTTTCCATGCAAGGCTTAGGTTTGTTGGCCGGGCCGGCGGTCGCGGCGATTTTATTGGCGTCCGGCATGTCACATGATTTGGCTTGGCGTCTCATGCTCGGATTAGGGGCGATTCCGGCGGCCTCGGTCATCTACTTGCGACGCCGGATGGCGGAAACGCCTCGCTATTTGGTGACGGTGCAGGGGAAAACCGACGAAGCGGCCGAAGTGGTAAAGTCGCTGACCGGCAAAGCGGTCGTCGCGGAAGCGAATGCTCCTACTAAAGTCCAAGGCGGCCTCTGGACGCGTAAGAACTTGATCCGCCTCTTGGGGACGGCCGGTAGCTGGTTTCTGGTCGATGTCGCGTTTTACGGTAACGGCGTCTCGTCTCAGCTCATTTTAAAAGCTCTTTTACCCCAAGCCCACTTGATCGAAAAAGTTTTGGTTTCGGCTTTGATCTTTCTCGTGGCCGCCGTGCCGGGATATTATGTGGCGGCTTATTTCATGGACAAAATCGGTCGGAAGTGGATTCAAAGTGTGGGTTTCTTGGTCATGGCGATAACCTATGGATTAATTTTTGGGGTGCCGCGCATCATTCAAATGCCCGTGCTCTTTTTAATCGTGTATGCGGTCAGTTATTTCTTTATCGAATTCGGGCCCAACACCACCACGTTTTTGGTTCCGTCCGAAGTATTTCCGACCCATTTACGGGGAACCGCCCATGGCATATCGGCCGCCGCCGGCAAAATCGGCGCCTTTTTGGGAGCGTTTGTGTTGCCTTTCGTCCTAAAATCGGCAGGACTCGGTTCGACGATGGGGCTATTGGCGGCGGTGGCTCTATTGGGGGCGGCCCTGACTCTCGCCACCTTGCCGGAAATGAAGCAGAAATCCTTGGAGGAAGTGCAGACGGATCCGCTTCCGGTGGCGGAACGACGGTTATCGTAAGTACCGGACGACGGGGACCCATGAAGGCGGGGCAATCATGCCTCGCCTTTTTGCCTGGCGAAATCGGGTTACAAATTTGGGGACTTCCGGGCTACGCGCTAGTATGAAGGTGGAAAGGGGGGATATTCATGGATCAACCACCAATGACCATGGTCCCGACCATTTCTGACGAAGTCCGAGAAACGTTGGCCGTGTTAGAGACGGTCATGCATGACGTGGCTTCCCATGCCGCCACAAACCAGCGTGATTTGGGTCAAGTGGCGGCGGTGGTGGCGGACTTGCATCATCAGGTAGAGGATACCGATCAGACGGTGGCCGAAGCGTTAAACGGGGTCCTCTCCATGGCCGAACGGCTGACTACGGTGGCGGCCCACGTGGAAGAGGTCGAGGCCGAGACGCAGGAAGTCGGTCGGGTTGCGGACGCCTCGCGCCAATATGCCAGTCGGGCGGAAGACGCGATTCAAGAGATTCAGCGCACGATGGCGCTTTTGGATGAGCACACGCGAAAGGTGTTAAAAATTAGCGGGGTGATTCAGCAAATCGCCAATACGACGAATCTCTTGGCGTTAAATGCGTCGATTGAGGCGGCCCGGGCAGGCGAGTACGGCCGAAGTTTTTCGGTGCTGGCGGAAGAGATTCGTAAGCTGGCCGATCAAACGCGAGCCGAAGCGCAAGGCATCGCGACGGATTTGGATGCGGTCGTGCACCAGTTGGCCCAGGCCCGTTCGATTTCGGAGGGGGTCGGGGAGGCCGTCACGGCGTTGAGCGGCGCGGTGACCCAGTCTCATCAATCGTTTACCGCCATTGGCCAGGTCATTCATGACGCCGCCAATCAAATTGCCGAAACGGCGCAATTAGGGGAACAGCAAAAACAGCACATGGCACGGGTGGGACAGGTCATGGACACGTTGACCGAACGGTTTCGCGAGGTCAGCGGACAAGTGGAACATATTACCGGTGAAGTGCAAAAAACCGCTTTGGCGATGGAAAACGGCTACCAAGCGCTGGAATCCTATACTTACGAGGGATGGGTGCCGAAAGCCCTCCAAGACGCCGAAGAAGCCGCGCGGGCAGTCGAAGGGGTGTTGGAAGCGGCTGTTCGTGAAGGGCAGGTGTCCTTAAGTCAACTGTTGGCCACCGGCCAATATGTCCCGTATCAACCCGCCGAGATTCAGCAGCTGTCCCGTTATATTGATGTGAGCCGGGTGGTGGGGGCATCGTCCCTCAATCCGCCGAAATATCGCGTGCCCTACGAACACACCGTCGAACCGGCGCTCAATCGGCTGATGGATGAATATATTCAGCGGCATCGGTGGATTCTTTTTAGTGTCGTAGACCTGAACGGATACGTGGTGGCTTGTGCCGCGGTCGATAGACCGTCGTTGACGGGCGACCCGGCCGAAGATGACCGAAACCGGTTTAAGCGACTATTACCCCATCCATCTTGGGTGCGAGGGAGTCGTACCGGATTGGGCGACCGGGTTGCGTGGTTGCCGAATCACCTGACGCGGGCGGATTTTTCCGCTCATGGGGTGAGTCTTAAACGGCCTGAGACGCCGGAACGTCCGCTGGTCCAGACGTACATTCGCAACAACGTGACGGTCATGACGCTCCTCTCTTATCCGGTCCATGTAGAGAATGAGCGCTTCGGGGCCATTATGGTGGCGTGGCATTGAAACCGAGCGACCGTTTAATTAGGGACTGAAAAAAGAGGGGTTTTGCAACGAGGGTACGAATCAGATCCAACGGATCGCGAGATCCGAACGGATGGGATACCTTAGGGGGGATCGACAATGAGTTTTCCACAATCGGCATATTTGCCGGTGGCCATTGGATTTTTTGGGTTGGCCACAAATTATTTTGTCTGGGGAGGCCAAGCGTTATTTCAGCATCCCAAAAGTAACCCGGAGTTAAATAAGGCCATCGGCGTATGGGGCATTTGGATGGGCGGATTTATGCAATTTATTACCGGGGTCTATTTGATGGTAGGGCTGAGCTGGTTTCCTGTCTATACCTCTAAAGCGCCACTGTATATGGCTGCGGTGGCATTTACATCGTATGGTGTGCACTGGTTTGCCATTGGATGGCGGCGATACATTGGCGCACCCGATGGCGTGGAGGGGCTTATGGCCATCGCGTATTCGGCCATTTCGTTGCTCGGAGTGCTCGTGTTTTTCCAAGCCGGAGACGTTCCGGTAGGCATTTTGTTTATTATTCTTTTGTTAATCTATTTAACGGAAATCCCGACACGGCTAGGTCCGTGGGTTCCGGGAGGGCGACTGATTGGATTCTTCCAGTTTATCGGGGCCATTTGGCTGATTTATTTAACCTATGGAGTCGTATTTAACACCGCTTTAGGCGGTCACTGGTGGGTATGACGCCCGATTGAGCCAGACACCCTTATGGGTGTCTGGCTTCTCTTGACAGCTTCGGTAGCTCTTGATACGATACCCCCGAAACCCGAGACGATGGGTGTCGTTTGGTGCGACTTAATATCCCATCCAGGTAGAATAGGTGGTCACGGTATGCCTTGGCCTTCTCCCTGCGGGTGGAGGCTTTTTTTATTGGCCTCGGATGTTAGGTACGGGGAGGTGAACGGATGGCAACAGCAGAAAAAGCGCAGGTCATCGAAGAAACCCGGCAAGCCCTCGAATCGTCGCAAGCTGCGGTGTTGGCCGATTACCGGGGCTTGACGGTGCAACAAATGGCTCAGTTGCGAACCCAGCTAGCTAAGGGCGGCGTCACCTTAAAGGTGATCAAAAACACCTTGATTAAGCGGGCGGCCGATGAGGCGGGCATTAGCGGATTAGAGCCTTATTTGAATGGACCGACCGCGGTCGCGTTCAGTCCGGATGACCCGGTGGTGGCGGCCAAACTTTTGTTTCAGGCCGCTCGCGAATTACGGAAAATCGAAATTAAAGCGGGCGTGCTCGGAAAATCCGCCATTGGGCCCGACGGGGTGAAAGAACTGGCGGATTTGCCCAGTCGAGAAGTGCTGCTGGGCAAGGTGGTCGGGACGCTGAACGCGCCAATTCAACAATTCGTGTGGGTTTTGAACGCGCCTTTGGGCAACTTGGCTCGTGCGTTGGATCAAATTCGGCAAAAGCGGGAAGCCGAGGGCTAAAATTTTTTTGGAATTTGAGGAGGTAATTTGATGGCTAAGGTCGAAGAAGTTATAGAGATTGTCAAGGGCATGAACGTGCTCGAGTTGTCCCAGTTGGTTAAGGCGTTGGAAGACGAGTTTGGCGTAACGGCGGCGGCTCCGGTGGCCGTGGCGGCGGCGGCGCCGGCGGCGGCGGGCGGAGCGGCTCCGGCCGAAGAAGTCGAACAGACCGAGTTTGATGTGGTGCTGACCTCGGCGGGAGACAAGAAAGTCCAAGTGATTAAGGTCGTTCGCGAATTAACGGGCCTGTCATTAACGGAAGCCAAGGCATTAGTTGACGGAGCGCCCAAAGCCGTCAAAGAAAAAATTTCCAAGGCAGACGCGGAGGCGGCGAAGGCCAAACTTGAAGAAGCTGGAGCTTCGGTCGAGATTAAGTAATATCGCGCAATAGCATATCACGAGCCCTCCTCCAAGGGGGTCCGGTTTTCGGACTTGACCTGGGGGTGGGCTTGTGATACTGTTTTACATTGCCATATTTGATAGCCCAATTTATTCCTGCAGTGTCTCTTCTGGAACATGCTGACCGGCGTCAGACAAAGGAGTTGAACCTGAATGGCCCTTCCCCTCCCGACGGAGAAAGCTCGCGAGCGTGTCAGTTTCGCTAGTATCAACGAAGTGTTGGATATGCCCAATTTGATTGAGATCCAACAGAACTCGTACCGGTGGTTTCTTGAAGAGGGCCTCCGGGAGATGTTCCGCGACATTTCTCCGATTCAGGATTTTACCGGCAACCTCATTCTCGAGTTTGTGGACTACACGTTGAAACAACCCAAATACTCGGTCGAGGAATGCAAAGCGCGTGACGTGACCTACTCGGCGCCTTTGCATGTGCGTGTGCGGCTCATTAACAAAGAGACGGGTGAGGTCAAGGAACAAGACGTCTTCATGGGGGATTTTCCCCTCATGACCGACAAGGGGACCTTCATCATTAACGGGGCCGAACGGGTGATTGTCAGCCAGTTGGTCCGCTCCCCCGGCGTCTATTTCTCCGAACAGGTGGACGCTTCGGGGAAACGGCTGTTTTTTGCCACCATTATCCCCAATCGCGGTGCCTGGCTCGAATTCGAAACAGATACCAATGATGTGTTGTCGGTCCGGGTGGACCGCACCCGTAAACTGCCGACGACCGTGTTATTGCGCGCCTTAGGGTTTGGGACCGACAGCCAAATCCTGGAGACGATCGGAGACGACGAACGCATTGAGACGACCCTCTCCAAGGATCCTGCCAAAACCGAAGAAGATGCCTTGATTGAGATCTATAAGCGTCTTCGGCCCGGTGAGCCGCCGACCGTGGAGAGTGCCCAAAGTTTATTGCAGTCCCTGTTTTTTGAACCCAAACGGTACGATTTGGCCGGCGTCGGCCGCTATAAAATCAATAAGAAGCTTGGTCTCCGGCGGCGTGTGGCAGGTACGATCGCTAAAGAAACCGTGGTTCATCCTGAGACGGGCGAGATTCTAGTCCGCGAAGGGGAGCGAATTGACCGGCAATTGGCCGAGGCGCTGGACCGTGCCAAAGTGTTAAGCATTCGAGTGGAGCTGGATAACGGGCATGAAGTGCTCGTGGTCTCGAACGGCCAGCCGGACTCCGACGTCAAGATTATCACCAAGCAGGATATTGCGGCGTGCATTAACTACATGACCAACCTGTTTGAAGGCGTGGGCAATACCGACGATATCGACCACCTAGGCAATCGGCGTCTACGTTCGGTTGGGGAGCTTTTGCAGAATCAGTTCCGGATCGGATTAAGCCGGATGGAGCGGGTTGTGCGGGAGCGGATGACGATTCAGGACATGGAATCGATTACCCCGCAAGCGTTGATTAATATTCGGCCGGTGGTGGCGTCGGTTAAGGAATTTTTCGGTTCGTCCCAACTCTCGCAGTTTATGGACCAAACCAACCCCTTGGCGGAATTGACGCATAAACGGCGTTTGTCGGCGCTGGGGCCGGGCGGATTGAGCCGAGAGCGGGCGGGATTCGAAGTACGCGACGTCCACCATTCCCACTATGGTCGGATGTGCCCGATTGAAACGCCGGAAGGTCCCAACATCGGGTTGATTGGTTCGTTGTCGACTTACGCCCGCATCAACGAATACGGATTCATCGAGACGCCGTATCGAAAGGTGGATAAGGAACGCGGGGTTGTCACCAACGAGATTGTGTACCTGACGGCGGATGAAGAGGACGACGCCGTCATTGCCCAGGCCAACGAGCCCTTAACCGAGGATGGACACTTTAAGGCGGATCGTGTGACGGTCCGGTTCCGGCAGGAGATTCTGGAAGAATCGCCGTCGCGCGTGGACTACATGGACGTTTCGCCGAAACAGGTGGTTTCCATTGCTACGGCCTTGATTCCGTTTTTGGAGCACGATGATGCGAACCGGGCGCTCATGGGGGCCAACATGCAACGGCAAGCGGTGCCGCTTTTGGTCACCGACTCGCCGGTGGTTGGTACCGGTATGGAAGCGAAAGCCGCCCGCGATTCGGGTGTCGTGGTGATCAGCGAGAAAGACGGGATCGTCGACCGGGTGGCGGCCGACCAAATTGTGGTCAAGAATACCGATCACACGGTCAGCACGTACCGGTTGCTGAAGTTTTCGCGGTCTAACCAAGGCACCTGCATCAATCAAAAGCCCATTGTCCGCAAAGGGCAAATGGTGCGGGCCGGCCAAATCATCGCAGACGGGCCGTCAACCGATCAAGGGGAGTTGGCGCTCGGCCGCAATGTCGTCGTCGCCTTTATGCCTTGGGAAGGCTATAACTACGAGGATGCGATTTTGCTCAGTGAAAAGCTGGTCAAAGACGATGTGTTTACCTCGATTCACATTGAAGAGTATGAGTGTGACGCCCGCGACACGAAGTTAGGGCCCGAGGAAATTACGCGGGACATCCCCAACGTGGGCGAAGACGTATTGCGAGACCTCGACGATCGCGGCATTATTCGCATCGGCGCCGAGGTCCGACCGGGCGACATCTTGGTCGGTAAAGTGACGCCTAAAGGGGAAACCGAACTGACGGCGGAAGAGCGACTTTTGCGAGCGATTTTCGGCGAAAAGGCCCGGGAAGTCCGGGATACCTCATTACGCGTTCCGCATGGCGAGTCCGGGATTGTGGTCGACGTCAAGGTGTTCAATCGGGAGCAGGGCGACGAGCTTTCGCCCGGCGTCAACCAGCTGGTGCAAGTCTACATCGCCCAAAAACGGAAGATATCCGAAGGGGACAAAATGGCGGGTCGTCACGGCAACAAAGGGGTCATTTCCCGGATTTTGCCGGAAGAGGATATGCCCTTTTTGCCGGACGGGACGCCGGTGGAAATTGTCCTCAATCCGTTAGGCGTGCCGAGCCGCATGAATATCGGGCAGGTGCTGGAAACCCACTTGGGCTGGGCGGCGCGCGCACTGGGCATTAAAGTGGCGAGCCCGGTTTTTGACGGCGCTCACGAAGAGGACATTCAGCGAATGTTTCGTGAAGCCGGATTACCCTCAACGGGCAAAACCGTCCTCTATGACGGGCGAACGGGAGAACCGTTCGATCGAGAAGTAACCGTCGGCGTCGTCTATATGCTGAAATTAGCGCACTTGGTCGACGACAAGATTCACGCACGTTCTACCGGACCCTACTCGCTGGTCACGCAACAACCGTTGGGCGGAAAAGCCCAGTTTGGCGGACAGCGCTTCGGGGAGATGGAGGTCTGGGCGTTGGAGGCCTATGGGGCCGCCTACACGTTGCAAGAGCTTTTGACCGTAAAGTCGGACGATGTGGTGGGACGCGTAAAAACGTACGAAGCCATCGTCAAAGGGGAAAACGTACCCGAGCCGGGCGTTCCGGAATCGTTCAAGGTGTTGATCAAGGAACTTCAAAGCCTCGGGTTGGATGTCAAAGTGCTGAACGAGCTGGACGAGGAAATTGAAATCCGCGAATTGGACGATGAACCGGCGCGGGAAATCACCGGGCTTGAATTGCTGCCGGAAGGAACGGAAGAAGAAGGGCAAGAATTGCACCGGCTGATGGAGGATGCGGCCGGAGCGCGTCATGAATTGTTCCAACCGGGAGGCGGCATGGGCTTTGATCAAGAGGCGGAAAATGCCTATGCGATCCTCCGCAAAGCCAGCGAAGAGTCGTTTGACGAAGATGAGGACGAGGACGAACCGTTCGAGACCGAAGAGCCCGATGACGATGGGGAGTACTAGGCCGGGAGGAGACAACGCCGATGCTGGATGTGAATAATTTTGATTCCATGCGAATTGCGCTGGCTTCGCCGGAGCAAATTCGCGAGTGGTCCAAAGGCGAGGTAAAGAAGCCGGAAACAATCAACTACCGCACATTAAAACCGGAGCGGGAAGGGCTTTTCTGCGAGAAAATCTTTGGGCCGACCAAAGACTGGGAATGTCATTGCGGTAAATATAAACGCGTCCGCTATAAAGGGGTGGTTTGTGACCGCTGTGGTGTGGAGGTCACCCGCTCCAAAGTGCGGCGTGAACGGATGGGCCACATCGAATTGGCCGCTCCGGTCTCCCACATTTGGTATTTCAAGGGCATTCCGTCTCGCATGGGCTTGTTGCTGGACATGTCTCCGCGGGCGTTGGAAAAGGTGCTCTATTTTGCGGCATATGTGGTGATTGAGCCGGGCACCACGCCTTTGATGAAGAAGCAGCTTTTGGTCGAATCCGAATACCGTGAGCACCGGGAAAAATACGGTCAGCATTTTCGCGCGATGATGGGCGCCGAGGCGATTAAGGAGCTGTTGCTGGAAATCGACCTCGACCAATTGGCGGAGGAACTGCGCGAAGAACTCAACTCCTCAACCGGGCAACGGCGGATTCGCGCCATCCGGCGGCTGGAAGTGGTCGAAGCGTTCCGCCAATCCGGCAATCGGCCCGAATGGATGATTATTGACGTCATCCCGGTCATCCCCCCCGACTTGCGTCCGATGGTGCAATTGGACGGGGGACGGTTTGCCACATCGGACTTGAACGATCTCTATCGCCGGGTCATTAACCGGAATAATCGACTCAAGCGGCTATTGGATTTAGGGGCCCCCGACATTATCGTTCGCAACGAAAAGCGCATGCTCCAAGAAGCCGTCGACGCGTTAATTGACAACGGCCGACGCGGCCGACCGGTGACCGGACCGGGCAACCGCCCCTTAAAATCCTTGTCGGATATGTTGAAAGGTAAACAAGGCCGGTTCCGTCAAAACTTACTGGGTAAGCGCGTCGACTACTCCGGGCGTTCCGTGATTGTGGTGGGACCCAAATTGAAAATGCACCAGTGTGGGTTGCCCAAGGAAATGGCGTTGGAGTTGTTCAAGCCCTTTGTGATGAAAAAACTGGTGAACGAAGGCTATGCCCATAACATTAAGTCGGCGAAACGCATGGTGGAGCGGGTGCGCCCGGAAGTTTGGGACGTGTTGGAAGACGTGATTCGAGAACATCCGGTCCTTCTCAACCGGGCACCTACCTTGCACCGGCTCGGCATTCAAGCGTTTGAGCCGGTGTTGGTGGAAGGCCGGGCCATTCAGATTCACCCCTTGGTCTGTACGGCCTATAACGCCGACTTCGACGGCGACCAAATGGCGGTGCACGTCCCGCTTTCGGCGGAAGCGCAGGCCGAAGCGCGGGTGTTAATGTTGTCGTCCCAGAACATTTTAAATCCGAAAGACGGGCGACCGGTGGTGACGCCGACACAGGATATGGTGTTGGGGTCCTATTATCTGACGATGGAAATGCCCGGCGCCAAGGGTGAGGGCATGTTGCTGGCCGACTTAAAGGAAGGCGAAATGGCCTACCAGGAAGGCATCCTGGATTTGCATGCCAAGGTGACGATGCGCTATGACGGCATGCGTCGGCAGTCGACGTTAGGGCGGTTTCTCTTTAATGATGCGTTGCCTCCGGCGTTGCGGTTCATTGACAAGGTGGTTGACCGAAAGATTCTCGGGACTTTGGTGGCGGATTTATTCCGGATGTTCGGCAACCAAGTGACGGCGGAAGTACTTGACCGCATCAAGGCCCTGGGATTTTCCTATGCCACCAAAGCCGGCATCACCATTTCCGTAGCCGATATCAACATCCCGGAAGAAAAACGGCAGATATTGGACGAGGCGGAAGAGCAAGTGACCTTGGTCGATCGCCAATACCGGCGCGGGTTAATCACGGCGGACGAGCGCTATGAGCGCGTGATTGAAATTTGGACGCGGGCCAAAGAGCGGGTTACTCAAGCGCTCATGGACAACATGGATCCCACCAACTCGGTGTATATGATGGCGACATCGGGAGCCCGAGGAAACGTGCAACAAATTAGCCAGCTGGCGGGCATGCGGGGATTGATGGCCGACCCGTCCGGCCGCATTATCGAGTTGCCGATTCGCGCGAACTTCCGGGAAGGCCTGACGGTGTTGGAATACTTCACGTCAACCCATGGCGCACGTAAAGGGTTAGCCGACACGGCGCTCAGAACGGCCGACTCGGGGTATTTGACCCGACGCTTGGTGGATGTCGCGCAAGACGTGATTGTCCGGGAGATCGACTGTGGGACCACGGAAGGCACCGTCGTACGGGAAATCAAGGACGGCGGCCAGGTCATCGAGTCGTTCTACGAGCGGCTGGTCGGCCGGGTGGCGGCCGAGACACTGGTCCACCCGGAAACCGGGGAGGTGCTGGTGGCTCCCAATGAAATGATTACCGAGGAAGTGGCCCAGTCGATTATCGACGCGGGATTGACGGAAGCGACGGTCCGGAGTGTCCTCACCTGCCAATCGCGTTATGGGGTCTGTGTGGCGTGTTATGGACGGAACTTGGCCACCGGGGACATTGTGGAGGTCGGCGAGGCGGTAGGGATTATCGCGGCCCAGTCGATTGGTGAACCCGGCACACAGCTGACCATGCGGACCTTTCACATGGGGGGCGTGGCCGGAGACGATATTACCCAAGGGTTACCGCGTGTGGAAGAACTGTTTGAGGCCCGGAAACCCAAGGGGCAGGCTATCATCGCCGAAATCTCGGGGACGGTGCATTTAGGGGAAAACAAAGGGCGTCGGGAAATCACCATCACCGCCGACAACGGGGCCGACGCCCAGGTGTATGTCGTTCCGTTCGGGTCGCGCTTGAAAGTGCACGAAGGCGAAACGGTGCACGAAGGGCAGGAACTGACCGAGGGCTCGGTGAATCCGCACGATCTGTTGCGGGTCATGGGACCGCGGGGGGTGCAAGAGTATTTGCTCCACGAAGTGCAGCGCGTGTACCGGGTCCAAGGTGTGGATATCAACGACAAGCACATTGAGGTGATGGTGCGCCAAATGATGCGGAAGATTAAAGTGGATGAATCGGGCGACACCAACCTCTTGCCCGGTGCCCTGGTCGACCGATTCGAGTTTGAAGACGAAAATGCCCGGGTACTGGCCCAAGGCGGGTCGCCGGCGGTGGCCAAACCGGTGGTGCTCGGGATTACCAAAGCCTCCTTGGCCACCGATTCGTTCCTCTCTGCCGCGTCGTTCCAGGAAACCACGCGGGTACTGACCGAAGCTTCGATCAAAGGGAAGCGGGATCCGTTGCTCGGATTAAAAGAAAACGTCATTATCGGGAAATTGGTCCCGGCCGGCACCGGAATGTCGCGCTATCGAAATGTGAGTGTCTTGGCCAACGCCGAACAGGACCAGGAACTCTATCAATAAGCGGGAATAAAGGGCGTGTCACGAATTGACACGCCCTGATCCCGGTGATAAAATACCAAAGTGTGTCTGAACCTGGATGGCCGGAGGAGTACAATGTGGACAGGGCAGCGCTGAAACACACGCACCAACGAGTGGTCGGGCAACGCCAAACCCTCAAGCAGATTCAGCGTGGAGTAGCCGCTAAGGTTTTTCTCGCCCGTGATGCCGATTCCCGGATGCTTGCCGAAATTGAGCGGCAATGCCGTGCCAACCAAGTGCCGGTGGAGTATGTCGACACCATGTCGGAGTTGGGTCGCCTGTGCGGAATCGAGGTAGGCGCTGTATGCGCCGCGCTCCTAACTCCCGGCCCCAATGACGTTGTAGGGAAAGGAGGTCGTGCGCATGCCGACAATTAACCAGTTGATCCGTCAAGGACGCAAAAAAGCCAAGAAAAAGTCGTCGGCGCCCGCGTTGCGAGGGAATCCCCAAAAGCGTGGCGTCTGCATTAGTGTAAAAACCGTAACGCCTAAAAAACCCAATTCGGCTTTGCGTAAGGTGGCCCGAGTCCGCCTGACCAATGGCGAAGAGGTGACGGCTTACATTCCGGGAATTGGTCACAATCTGCAAGAACACTCGGTAGTGTTGGTTCGAGGTGGCCGGGTGCGGGATTTGCCTGGCGTTCGATACCACATCATTCGCGGAACATTGGACGCGGGTGGCGTGCAGAAGCGGATGCAGGGCCGTTCCAAATACGGAGCGAAGAAGAACCAACCCGCCGGAAAGAAATAAAGGGGGAAGAGCATGCCAAGGCGTGGACCAGTTGCGCCGCGGGACGTCGAGCCCGATGCCGTGTATCATAGCCCGCTCGTGGCTAAATTCATCAATAAAGTCATGATGAGTGGTAAAAAGAGTTTGGCCGAGCGTATCGTCTATGAAGCATTCGATATTGTGGCCGAAAAAACCGGTAAAGATGCGCTGGAAGTGTTTGAAACCGCGGTAAAAAATGCAACGCCTTTATTGGAGGTGCGACCGCGGCGGGTAGGGGGAGCGACCTACCAGGTGCCAATGGAAGTGCGGGCCGATCGCCGCACATCGTTAGCTTTGCGGTGGCTCGTGCAGTATGCCCGTATGCGCCACGAACGATCGATGCAAGAGCGTTTGGCCAATGAGTTGATCGATGCGTCCCAAAATGCCGGCGGAGCGGTCAAGAAGCGCGATGAAACCCATCGTATGGCCGAGGCCAACAAGGCATTTGCGCATTATCGCTGGTAAGCAGGAGAGCGATTGAGGAAGGAGTTCGCCGATTCTCATGGCCCGTCAATTTAGTCTCGAACGGACCCGCAACATCGGAATCATGGCCCACATCGACGCCGGTAAAACCACCACCACGGAACGTATTTTGTTCTACACGGGGCGGGTGCATAAGCTCGGTGAGGTGCATGAAGGCACTGCCACGATGGACTGGATGGTCCAGGAGCAGGAGCGCGGGATTACGATCACGTCGGCGGCCACCACGGCGCAATGGCGCGGACACCGTATCAACATTATTGACACGCCCGGCCACGTGGACTTTACGGTTGAGGTAGAGCGCTCGCTTCGGGTACTTGACGGAGCGATTGCCGTGTTTGATGCCAAAGGTGGTGTCGAGCCTCAGTCGGAAACCGTGTGGCGGCAAGCGGACAAATACGGCGTGCCGCGTATTGCCTACATCAATAAGATGGACATCGTCGGCGCGGATTTTGCGATGTGCGTGGACCAAATCCGTACGCGCCTAGGGGCAAACCCGGTGGCCATCCAATGGCCGGTGGGTGCGGAAGACACGTTTCGCGGAATCGTAGATTTGGTACGCATGGAAGCGTACTTCTATTTAGATGATCTGGGAACGCGCGGAGAATACGAGCCGATTCCGGAAGAGTTGGTCGATGTGTGCAACGAGCGGCGGCAATTATTGCTGGAAGCGTGTGCGGATGTCGACGATGCGCTGATGGAGAAGTACTTGGACGGCGAAGAGCTGACCACCGAAGAAATCCGCCAAGCCCTCCGGAAAGGAACTCTTTCGGGCCAGTTGGTGCCGGTTCTTTGCGGTTCGTCTTACCGTAACAAAGGGGTTCAACCCCTCTTGGATGCCGTGGTGGACTATTTGCCTTCGCCGTTGGACATCGGGGCAACGCGCGGAACCGACCCGAACACGGGTGAGGAGATTTATCGGGAAGTCTCGGATGACGCGCCGTTTTCGGCGTTGGCGTTTAAAATCATGACGGATCCGTTCGTCGGGAAGCTCGCGTTCTTCCGGGTGTACTCAGGCACTCTGAGTTCCGGTTCTTATGTGTATAACGTGACCAAGGGCCGGCGGGAGCGGATCGGTCGGGTGCTGCAAATGCATGCCAACCACCGGGAAGAAATCGATACGGTCTACACCGGGGACATAGCCGCCGCGGTCGGCCTGAAAGACACCGGCACCGGTGACACGCTGGCCGACGAAAGCCACCCCATTCTGCTCGAATCGATGGTGTTCCCGGAGCCCGTCATTTCGGTCGCGATTGAACCCAAAACCAAAGCGGACCAAGATAAAATGGGGACCGCATTGGCGAAGTTGGCCGAAGAGGACCCCACGTTTCGGATGTACACCGATCAGGAAACCGGTCAAACCATTATTGCCGGGATGGGCGAGTTGCATCTCGAAATCATTGTCGACCGGTTACTGCGCGAATTTAAGGTGCAGGCCAATGTCGGGAAGCCTCAGGTCGCTTACAAAGAAACCATTCGGAAGCAGGTTGAAGCCGAAGGGAAGTTCATTCGCCAAAGTGGAGGCCGTGGGCAGTACGGGCACGTGTGGTTGCGCCTGGAACCGCTCGAACCGGGGCAGGGCTTCGAGTTTGTCAACAAAATTGTGGGTGGTGTCGTGCCGAAGGAGTACATTCCGGCGGTCGAAGCGGGAGTCAAGGAAGCGATGCAAAGCGGCGTTTTGGCCGGGTATCCCACGATTGACGTCCGTGCCACCCTCTTCGACGGGTCCTTCCATGAAGTCGACTCCAGTGAAATGGCGTTCAAAATCGCCGCTTCCATGGGGTTCAAAGAAGGGGCCCGCAAGGCCGACCCGGTGCTGCTGGAGCCGATTATGGCGGTCGAGGTGGTGGTCCCCGAAGAGTACATGGGGGACATCATCGGCGACCTGAATGCCCGGCGCGGCCGCATTGAGGGAATGGATCCGCGCCCCGGCGGAGTCCAAGCGATTCGCGGCTTTGTGCCGCTGGCCGAAATGTTCGGCTACGCTACCGATCTGCGTTCCAAGACGCAGGGCCGGGGCACTTACACGATGCAGTTTTCGCACTATGAAGAGGCACCGCGACACATCACCGAGCAGGTTATCAAAGCCAAGCGGTAAAAGCCCATTATTCAGGGAGGTAGAAATCGATGGCGAAGAAGAAATACGAGCGCACCAAGCCTCACGTAAACGTAGGAACCATTGGACACGTTGACCATGGGAAAACCACCCTTACGGCGGCGATTACCCGTGTGTTGTCGACCCAAGGGAAGGCGGAGTTCACCGCTTACGACCAGATTGACAAGGCGCCGGAAGAGCGTGAGCGTGGGATTACCATCGCGACGGCCCACGTCGAGTACGAAACCGACAAGCGGCACTATGCTCACGTCGACTGCCCGGGGCACGCGGACTACGTGAAAAACATGATTACCGGGGCGGCCCAAATGGACGGTGCCATCTTGGTCGTATCGGCGGCCGACGGCCCGATGCCGCAGACACGGGAGCACATTTTGTTGGCCCGGCAGGTTGGCGTGCCGAACATCGTCGTGTTCCTGAACAAAGCCGACATGGTGGATGACCCGGAGTTAATGGAACTGGTCGAAATTGAAGTGCGCGACCTCTTATCCAGCTACGAATTCCCGGGTGACGAAATTCCGGTGGTCGCCGGATCCGCGCTTAAGGCTTTGGAATGCGGATGTGGCCGTCGCGACTGTGAATGGTGTGGCAAAATCTGGCAATTGATGGACGCGGTGGACGACTACATTCCGACCCCCACGCGGGACACCGACAAACCCTTCTTGATGCCGGTTGAAGACACGCACTCGATCACCGGTCGTGGCACCGTGGTGACCGGTCGTGTGGAGCGTGGTCAAATCAAGGTTGGCGAGGAAGTCGAGATCGTCGGGTTGACCGACACCGCCAAGAAGACGGTGGTAACCGGGGTCGAAATGTTCCGTAAGACCTTGGACGTCGCCGTGGCCGGAGACAACATCGGTTGCTTGCTGCGTGGTGTGGACAAAGAAGAGGTCGAGCGGGGGCAGGTTTTGGCCAAGCCCGGTTCGATTAAGCCGCACACCAAGTACAGCGCCGAGGTGTACGTGTTAACCAAAGAAGAAGGTGGGCGGCACACCCCGTTTTTCAACGGTTACCGGCCCCAGTTCTACTTCCGGACCACGGACGTAACCGGCGTGGTGCAGTTACCCGAGGGCGTGGAAATGGTCATGCCGGGTGACAACATTCGGATGGACGTGGAATTGATTGCGCCGATCGCCATGGAAGAAGGACTGCGGTTCGCGATTCGTGAAGGTGGGCGGACGGTCGGTGCCGGCGTTGTGACGGCGATTAAGGAGTAAGGTAGGGGGAAGCCACGTGGCCCAACAAAAGATTCGCATACGACTGAAGGCGTACGATCATGAGGTGCTCGACCAGTCGGCGGTTCGGATCGTGGAGACGGCGAGGCGCAACGGCGCCTCCGTCTCCGGGCCCATACCGTTGCCTACCGAAAAGAGGATCTACACCATTTTGACCGCGCCGAACGGTGAAAAGGACATTCGGGAGCAATTTGAGCGGCGGGTGCATAAGCGATTGATCGACATCATGGACCCGAGCCAAAAAACCGTCAATGCGCTAATGCGCCTGGATCTCCCGGCTGGAGTGGACATCGAGATCAAGCTTTAGGCAGGGGGACGTTATGAAGGGAATTATGGGGATTAAGCTGGGGATGACTCAGGTGTTTGACGAAGAAGGGCGCGCCGTGCCTGTAACCGTCATCCACGCCGAGCCGAACCAGGTGTTGCGCGTCCGTACCCCGGAAAGCGATGGCTACGAGGCGGTCCAACTGGGCGTCGGCGCCATCAAGGAACGGAAGGTTGCGCACCAGCAGCGGAAGGACTTCGCCCAACGCGGACTCCAACCGGTTCGGTTTGTACGGGAATTCCGGTTGCCGGGGGCGACGGAGCTGACGCCCGGCAGTTGGCTAAAGGTGGATGAGGCGTTTCAACCCGGCGACGTGGTGGACGTCATCGGCACCAGCAAAGGGAAAGGGTTTGCCGGCGCCATTAAACGATGGGGGTTCCATCGCGGACCGATGAGCCACGGGTCGAAATATCACCGGCGGGTTGGGTCCTTGGGACCTCGGACTTCCGGAGGTGGGGGCCGGGTTCATCCCGGTCGGCGCATGCCGGGTCGGAAAGGGCACGCGCGGGTGACGGTGCTCAACTTGAAAGTGGTACGCGTAGACGGCGACCGGAATCTTCTACTGGTACGCGGCGCCGTGCCGGGCCCCAAGGGCTCCTTGGTCATGGTGCGGGAAGCCGTCCGCAGCCGGAAAGGAGCCGTCTGATGCCAAACGTAAACGTCTATAACTTGGCCGGCGAAGTGGTCGGACAAATGGAGTTGTCGGATGCGGTATTCAGCGTGCCGGCTAATCCTGCGCTACTGCACCAGGTTATCGTGGCGTATGAAGCGAACCGGCGAGCCGGCACCGCGGCGACGAAAACTCGGGCCAATGTCCGCGGGGGTGGCCGCAAACCGTGGCGGCAAAAAGGCACCGGCCGGGCACGGGCGGGTAGCACACGGGCACCGCACTGGCGGCACGGTGGGGTGGTATTTGGACCGCACCCCCGCGACTACAGCGTGCGAGTGCCTCAAAAAATGCGGCAAGCCGCTATCCGGCAGGCACTATCCGAAAAGCTGCGCGCCCAGGAGCTCATCGTAGTCGACAGTCTCGCCTTGGACCAGGCGAACACCAAACAGTTGGTGGGCGCACTGGATCGCCTGAATCTCGGCCGTAACGTGATGTTTATTACGCGCGAGCCGATCGAGACCTTGAAGCTGTCGGCCCGTAACATCAAAGACATTCACGCCACCACCACCCAAAGTCTTGATGCCTATAGCCTCTTACGGTATCACCGTGTGGTGCTGGACAAAAACGCGGTGGAGGCTGTCGAGGGGGTGTTTGGCTCATGAGTCCTTATGATGTCATCTTGCGCCCGATTATTACCGAAGCGAGTACCGACGCGATGGAGTTGAACAAGTATACGTTTGAGGTGGATCGTCGGGCGAACAAAATTCAAATTCGCCGGGCGGTAGAAGAAATCTTTAAGGTACATGTAGTCAAAGTCAACACCACCTGGGTGCGGGGAAAGACCAAACGACGGGGAATGAATGTCGGCCGCACGCCGGACCGCAAGAAAGCGATTGTGACGCTCGCTCCGGGCGAAAGCATTGAGTTATTCGAAGGCGTTTAGAAAAGGAGGGGGATTATGGGCGTACGTAAACTAAAGCCGACCTCTCCTGGAGTGCGGCACATGACCGTGGCGACCTTTGAGGAGATCACCAAGAAGGCTCCGGAAAAGGCGCTTACGGTCGGGTGGCACCGGAAGGCCGGTCGTAACCACCACGGCCACATCACCGTACGGCACCGAGGCGGCGGCACCAAGCGCCGATACCGGATTATCGACTTTAAGCGGCGGAAGCAAAATATTCCGGCGGTGGTCGAGGCCATCGAATACGATCCGTTTCGCACCGCACGGATTGCGCTATTAAAATACGAGGATGGGGAAAAGGCCTACATTCTGGCCCCGCTCGGTCTCAAAGTGGGGGACACGGTCATGGCCGGTCCGCAGGCGGATATCAAGCCCGGTAATGCGTTGGCGTTGGCGGACATTCCCGTCGGTACCATCGTGCATGCCGTGGAATTATATCCCGGTCGCGGCGCCCAATTGGCCCGGTCGGCTGGCACGTCCGCGCAACTGGCGGCCAAAGAAGGCAAGTATGCCTTGCTGCGTCTGCCGTCCGGCGAATTGCGGCGGGTACCGGTGCAATGCATGGCCACGATAGGACAGGTCGGCAATGTGGAACACGAGAATATCACCATCGGTAAAGCCGGTCGGAGTCGATGGCTCGGTCGGCGGCCCACAGTGCGTGGGGTGGTAATGAACCCGGTTGATCACCCTCACGGGGGTGGTGAAGGGAAAGCGCCTATCGGGCGCAAGCACCCGGTGACGCCGTGGGGGAAACCGGCCCTCGGGAAAAAGACGCGTAAGCGCCACAAGCCGTCCGATCGGTTGATCGTGCGACGTAGGAAGTAGGAGGCCAATCATGGGACGTTCGATAAAGAAAGGTCCGTACGTTGAGGCCAGCCTCTTGAAAAAGATCCAAGAGCAAAATGCCCGCAACGAGAAGCGCGTGGTAAAAACATGGTCTCGCGCCTCAACGATTGTGCCTGACATGGTGGGACACACCATTGCCGTGCATGACGGACGTCGGCATGTGCCGATTTACATTAGTGAAGAAATGGTAGGCCATAAGCTGGGCGAGTTTGCCCCCACCCGTACCTTTAAAGGGCACGCGGACAAAAGCGAGCGGTCTACCGGCATGCGATAGGGGGGCGCCACATGGCGATGGAAGAAGTTGCGGAAGCGCGCGCCCATGTGCGTCACGTGCGCATCGCGCCGCGGAAGGTGCGAATTGTGGTGAATTTGATTCGGGGCAAAGATCTGCGGGATGCACAAGCCATTTTACGCCATACGCCCAAACGGGCGTCACGCATCGTGGCGAAATTGTTGCAAAGTGCGGCCGCCAACGCCCAACACAATCATGACCTAGACCCGCGGGACTTGTATGTGCATGCGATTTGGGTTGATGGTGGACCGATTCTGAAGCGGATTCATCCCCGTAGCCGTGGGCAGGCCTTTCCGATTATGAAACGGACGAGTCATATTTCTGTGGTGCTGCGGCCGCGGCATTCACGCTAGGGGGGACACAATGGGTCAAAAGGTACATCCCAAAGGCCTCCGGCTCGGGATTATTCGGGGCTGGGACTCGCGCTGGTATAGCGTGCCGAAAGAGACGCCCGGGCTTTTGCAGGAGGATCAAAAAATCCGGCGGTATGTCAAAAAGCGGCATTACAATGCCGGAGTGTCGCGCGTAGAAATCGAGCGTACCGCCAACAAGTTGAAGGTGACCGTGCATACCGGAAAACCCGGCATGGTGATCGGTAAGGGCGGCGCCGGGGTGGAGCAGTTGAAAAAAGAGCTGGAAACCCTCACCGGAAAGCCTATCAACCTCAACATCGTCGAAGTGAAAAATCCGGAAGTGGACGCGCAATTAGTCGCGGAGTCGGTGGCCAGTCAGCTCGAAAAACGGATCGCGTTTAAACGGGCGATGAAGCAAGCGGTGCAACGGGCGATGCGGCAAGGCGCCAAGGGCATCAAAGTGATGGTCAGCGGCCGGCTCGGCGGGGCCGAAATTGCTCGCCGGGAGTGGACATGGGAAGGTTCCATTCCGCTTCACACATTGCGGGCGGACATTGACTACGGCTTTGCCGAGGCACACACCACGTATGGCGTGATTGGGGTCAAAGTGTGGGTTTATAAGGGTCAAATATTGCCTGGGGCGCGGCGGCGCCCGGTTGCGGCAGAAGGAGGGCGCTAACCATGATGCAGCCCAAGCGCACCAAATACCGAAAGCAACACCGGGGACGCCTGAAAGGGCGGGCCCATCGGGGCAACAAGCTGGCGTTTGGGGAATACGGGCTTCAGGCTTTGGAGCCGGCATGGATTACCGACCGGCAAATTGAGGCGGCCCGTGTGGCGCTAACCCGGTACATCCGGCGAGGCGGGAAGGTGTGGATCACCATTTTTCCCGACAAGCCGATTACCAAGAAGCCGGCGGAAACCCGTATGGGTTCAGGAAAAGGGAATGTGGAGTTTTGGGTCGCGGTGGTTAAACCCGATCGGATTTTGTTCGAGCTCGCCGGCGTACCGGAAGAGGTCGCCCGTGAGGCCATGCGGCTGGCCGCTCACAAACTCCCCATCCGCACGCGCTTTGTAAAGCGGGAAGAGCTAGGAGAGAATGCGCATGAAGCCTAAAGAACTCAGAGAGTTTAGCGACGATGAATTGAAGGCGCAGCTAAAGAACTTAAAAGAACAGCTGTTTCATCTTCGGTTCCAACTCGCGACGGCGCAGTTGGAGAACCCCATGCGCATCCGCCAAGTGAAAAAGGACATCGCGCGAGTTCACACCATCTTGCGCGAACGGGAATTGAAACAGGGTGCGAGATAGGGGGGAAAGCATGGCAGAGGTTCAAAGCAAGCGCAAGGTCCGGGAAGGCGTCGTGGTGAGCGATAAAATGAACAAAACCGTCGTAGTCGCCGTCGAGTCTTTGGTACCCCACCCGATATACGGGCGTCGGATTCGGCGTACCAAGCGGTACAAAGCGCATGACGAACAAAATCAATGTCGCGTCGGCGACCGGGTCCGGATTGAAGAGACACGCCCTCTCTCGAAAACCAAGCGCTGGCGTGTGGTCGAAATTCTCAGCCATCAGGTGGATTAACCCAGTCGAGCGACAGGGTTTAGAAAGGAGGCGTCAGCTATGATTCAACCGCAAACGCGCCTACAAGTCGCCGACAACACGGGAGCCAAAGAACTCATGTGCATTCGGGTTTTAGGCGGTTCCTACCGGAAGTACGGAAATATCGGCGATGTCATCGTGGCATCGGTGAAGTCGGCCGCTCCCGGGGGAATGGTCAAAAAGGGCGATGTGGTGAAAGCGGTAATCGTCCGCACCAAGTCGGGTATGCGGCGGTCGGACGGATCGTATATCCGGTTTGACGAAAATGCGGCGGTTATTCTTCGCGGCGATGAAAAAGAACCGCGCGGCACCCGTATCTTCGGACCTGTCGCCCGTGAATTGCGTGAGCGCGACTTCATGAAAATTATCTCCCTTGCGCCGGAAGTGCTGTAGAGGGAACAACGGAGAAAGGAGGCGCGGCCGTGCACGTCAAAAAGGGCGACCTGGTAAAAATCCTCGCCGGACGCGATAAAGGCAAGCAAGGACATATTATCCGCGCGATTCCCAAAGAAAATCGGGTCGTCGTGGAGAAAGTCAACCTAGTGAAGCGGCACCAGCGACCCTCGCCGGCATATCCGGAAGGGGGGATCATCACGAAAGAGGCTCCGATTCATGTGTCAAATGTGATGATCATCTGCTCGTCATGCAAAAAGCCCACCCGGATTGCGCATAAATTCTTGGACAACGGCAAAAAGGTGCGTGCGTGTAAGCATTGCGGGGCATCGCTGGATTAACGGAGGGAAAGGAACAGAGAGACGATGGCCATTGAGTCGGCGCTAAAGGAGCGGTATGACAAAGATGTTGTGCCTGCCCTGATGGAGCGCTTTCACTACAAGAACCCGCTCGAAGTGCCCAGGTTGGTAAAGGTCGTAGTGAACATGGGCGTGGGTGACGCGGTCGGCAATCCCAAGGCGTTGGAGGCGGCGGTGGACGATTTGACCCGCATTACCGGACAACGGCCTTTGGTCACCCGGGCTAAGAAATCGATTGCGTCGTTTAAAATCCGAACGGGAATGCCCATCGGTGCGAAGGTGACCCTGCGCGGTCAACGCATGTACGACTTTGTCGAAAAGCTATTTTTTATGGCCTTACCGCGGGTGCGTGACTTCCGGGGCGTATCGACCCGGGGATTTGACGGCCGGGGTAACTACACCTTGGGAGTCAAGGAGCAAATTATTTTTCCGGAAATCGAGTACGACAAGATTGACAAGTTGCGGGGAATGGACATCACGTTAGTGACCAGCGCCAACACCGATGAGGAAGCGGAAATGTTGCTGCGTCTCTTGGGGATGCCTTTTCAGCAGCACCGGTAGGGCAGACCGAGGAGGGTGATTATGGCCAAAAAGTCATTGATAGCCAAGGCAAAGCGGACACCAAAATATAAGGTGCGAAAGTACCACCGCTGCCAGTTATGCGGGCGGCCCCACGGGTACATCGGGGATTTTGGTTTGTGCCGGCTGTGTTTCCGGGAACTTGCCCATCGCGGTGAAATCCCAGGCGTGAAAAAGGCTAGCTGGTAACCACAAGGAAGGGGGATAGCTGTGACAGATCCGATTGCGGATATGCTCACGCGCATCCGAAACGCCAACGTCGTGTACCGGGAAACGGTCGATGTGCCGGCATCCCGGATGAAGCGGGCCATAGCCCAAATATTGAAAGAAGAGGGCTTTATTCGCGACTACGAGTTGGTCGAGGACGGGAAACAAGGCATTATTCGCCTACACTTAAAGTACGGACCCAATCGCGAGCGGGTCATCAGCGGGCTGAAACGGATAAGCCGTCCCGGTCTGCGTGTGTACGCGGGATATGAGGAATTGCCGCGTGTCCTAGGAGGATTGGGAATTGCCGTGTTGTCCACCTCCAAGGGCATTATGACGGAAAAGCGGGCGCGGCAAGAGCATATCGGCGGCGAAGTGCTCTGCTACGTGTGGTAGCCCGGCAAGGGAGGACAATGAAGCATGTCTCGTATAGGTAAGCAGCCCATCACCGTGCCCGCGGGAGTCGAAGTGCTCATTGACGGACACACGGTTCGGGTAAAAGGGGCCAAGGGCCAGCTCGAGCGGACGCTGCGACCTGAGGTGCGACTCGAAATGGAAGGGCCCACCATTCGCGTGGTTCCGGTTGACGAGAGCGGCACCGCCCGTGCGCAGTGGGGTTTATCGCGTACCCTGGTGGCCAATATGGTCGAAGGGGTCTCCAAGGGTTTCGAAAAGGCTCTCGAATTGACCGGGGTGGGTTACCGGGCCAGCAAACAAGGCTCAACTTTAGTGCTTACGGTGGGTTACTCCCATCCGGTACACATTCAACCCCCGCCCGGTGTGGAGTTCGAGGTGCCGAACCCGACCAATATTATTGTGCGGGGTTATGATAAGGAACGGGTAGGCGCAGTGGCGGCCCAAATCCGTCAGGTGCGTCCGCCGGAACCATACAAAGGCAAAGGCATTCACTACAAAGGCGAGCGAATCCGCCGCAAGGTCGGCAAGACCGGAAAGAAGTGAGGGACGACCCGTGTATAAGCGATTTGACAGGAACGCGGCGCGAAAAAAACGGCACTACCGCATTCGGGCGAAAATTTCCGGGACGCCGGAGCGTCCGCGCCTTAACGTCTATCGATCCAATCTCAACATTTACGCCCAGATTATTGACGATACCGAAGGGTTGACGATCGCTTCGGCATCGACTTTGGAGCCCCAGCTGAAGGCGTTGCCGGGGCGGCTGACCGTCGCCAAAGCGGCGGAGGTTGGCCGATTGGTGGCCCAGCGGGCATTGGAAAAAGGGATCACCCGGGTGGTCTTCGACCGGGGCGGATATAAGTATCACGGCCGTGTGAAGGCGCTTGCCGATGCAGCGCGTGAGGCCGGACTAGAGTTTTAAGATAGGGGGCTAACATGGCACGCGGACAACACCCCTCGGCGGACGACAAGCGCGGGGCCGGGGAGTATAAGGAACGAGTGGTGGCCATCAACCGAGTGGCCAAAGTGGTAAAAGGCGGTCGACGCTTTAGTTTTAGTGCGTTAGTGGTTGTCGGCGACGAAGACGGCAAAGTCGGCGTGGGTCTGGGCAAGGCGGCCGAGATTCCCGATGCGATTCGTAAGGGGATCGAGGATGCCAAAAAGCACATGATTTCCGTGCCCCGGTTTGGGACCACCGTTCCACACCAAGTGATCGGCGTATTTGGGGCTGGACGGGTCTTGATTAAACCGGCGGCGCCCGGTACCGGTGTTATTGCCGGCGGGGCCGTGCGAGCCGTATTGGAAGCGGCCGGCATCCGAGACGTGTTAACCAAATCGCTGGGCACCTCCAATCCGAATAACGTCGTGGCGGCGACCATGCAAGGGTTAAAGCAGTTAAAGTCGGCCGAGCACGTCGCCCGGTTGCGGGGGATAACCGTCCGGCAAGTCATTGGAGGGGCGCACAATGGCTAAAATCCGCATAACGCTGGTGAAAAGTCCCATCGGCTATTCCCAGGATCAACGGGACACCGTGCGCTCGTTAGGGCTGCGCAAAATGTGGCGGAGCGTGGAACGGGAGGATAACCCGTCGGTCCGGGGGATGGTGCATAAGGTCCGTCATTTAGTTCGGGTGGAAGAAGTCGAGGAAGGCGGAGAGCAATGAGAATCCATGAATTGAAGCCAGCGCCGGGTGCACGCCAAAAAAAGACCCGTCGGGGTCGAGGATTAGGCTCCGGTCTCGGGAAAACGGCTGGCCGTGGTCATAAAGGGCAAAAAGCTCGCTCCGGCGGTTCCATTCGACCGGGTTTTGAGGGAGGTCAGATGCCTCTGCAGCGGCGGCTGCCTAAGCGCGGCTTCAAAAACCCGTTTCGTGTGGAATATGAAGTGGTCAACCTGACTGCGTTAAATCAATTTGAACCGGATACCGTTGTGACCGTGGAATTGCTGAAAGCCCACCGGTTGGTCCGGCGCGATCTGCCGGTGAAGATTCTTGGGGACGGGGAACTGGATCGGGCCCTTACGGTTCAGGCCCATGCGTTTTCCAAATCGGCCAAAGAAAAAATCGAGGCCGCCCATGGTCACGCCGAGGTGATTTAAATGGCTCAAAACGCCATTAGTGCGCTCCAAGCGTCCGCCTTGACGCGGCGCTTAGGGTTCACCCTGTTAATGCTCGTGGTGTTTCGCCTCGGGGCGCACATCCCCATCCCCGGTGTGAACGCGGGGGTTGTGCAGAGCTTATTCCTGCATGGGGCCTCTATTTTTGCGTTACTCAACTTGTTCTCCGGGGGCGCCACGGCTACCCTCTCGATTTTTGCTTTGAGTATCGTGCCCTACATTAATGCCAGCATCATCATGCAGTTGATGACCGTGGTCTTGCCGACCGTGGAGGAATGGACCAAAGAAGGGGAAGACGGCCAAAAGAAGATGACCCAATGGACCCGGTGGCTGTCTATTGGACTGGGCTTTTTACAAGCCCTAGGCGTTTCCTACTACCTGTACAATTATTCCTCCAATGGGCAATACGTCTACACGCATCACACGGTGGGCTCCATCTTTTTGACCACGTTAATGTTGTTGACCGGGTCCACCGTGTTGATGTGGGTCGGCGAACAAATTTCCGACCGCGGTGTCGGGAACGGGATTTCGTTGCTGGTGTTGTTTGGCATCGTGTCGCGGCTGCCTTATGGAGTGCATGTGTTGGCTCAATATGTCAGTGCCGGGGTGCTTAGCTGGCCCAAACTGATTATATTCGCCGTCGTCGCCGTGATAATTATTGCGGCGGTGGTGTATGTCAACGAGGGGCTGCGTAAAATCCCCGTTCAATATCCCAAGCGGGTGGTTGGGCGCCGCTTGTACCAAGGCACCAATACGCATTTACCCATCCGCGTGAATCAAGCGGGGGTGATTCCGGTGATTTTTGCCATTTCCCTGCTGATCCTGCCGTATACGGTAGCCCAGTTTTTCCGTGGCTCGTGGGTGACGGTTTTAGAGCGGTACTTCGGCTTTACCTCGCCCCTTTATATCATCTTGGAGTTTTTGCTGGTTGTCGTCTTTACCTTTTTCTATACCCAAGTGGTATTTAAGGTCGACGATGTGGCGGATAACCTCAAAAAGGCCGGTGGGCATATTCCCGGGATCCGTCCCGGCAAGCCGACCGCGGAATATCTGGCGAAAGTCAGTGGCCGGTTAACCTGGGCCGGGGCCCTCTTTTTAGGGGTGGTGGCCATTTTGCCCAGCTTTGTCACGATGGGCCTCGGGGTCAATTTATATTTCGGTGGGACCTCGCTGCTAATTATTGTCGGCGTGGCGCTTGATACCTTAAAGCAAATGCAAGCCCAGATGGTGATGCAGCAATATCAGGGCTTTATGAAGTAGAGAGGCGAAACACGGTGCAGCTCGTATTTTTGGGCCCTCCGGGGTCCGGTAAAGGAACGCAGGCCAAATTTATCGCCGAGCATTTTCAGGTACCCCATATTTCGACCGGGGATATTTTTCGGCGCCACCTTAGTGAGGGAACCCCGCTCGGGCAATTGGCCCGGCAGTATATGGACCAGGGGGCATTGGTGCCCGACGATGTGACCGAGTCCATGGTGGCCGATCGGATTGACCAACCGGACGCCCTGGACGGGTTCGTGCTGGACGGCTTTCCGCGCAACCGGGCGCAAGCGGAGGACTTTGACGGCATGTTGCGGGAACGCCACCGTCGGCTGACGCGCGTCCTGTATTTTCAAGTGCCGGAACCGGTGTTGATCCAACGACTGACCGGGAGACGCGTTTGCCGGCAATGTGGGGCCACGTACCATGTGATATTTCAACCGCCGCGGATCCCCGGAGTCTGTGACGTGTGTGGCGGTGAGCTTATCCAACGGCGTGACGACCAGGAGGACACCGTGGTCAAACGGCTAGACGTTTATCGCGACGAGACGGCACCTTTGGTCGAATATTATGAGGAGCGGGGACTTCTGGCTCCCATTAATGCCGATCAATCGGTCGAGGCGGTGACAGGAGCCATCTTGGCGGCGATTGGGGGTCAGGTCGGTGGTTGAGCTGAAAAGCGTGCGCGACCGGGAGAAAATGCGCCGGGCTGGCCGTGTGGTGGCAGAGGTTTTGCAACTACTACGCGATGCGGTCCGTCCCGGTCTCACGACGCGAGAGCTTGACGTGATCGCCGACCGCGAGATTCGTCGTCGAGGAGGGATCCCCGTATTTAAGGGCTATCACGGCTATCCGGCCAGTGTCTGTGTGTCGGTTAACGAAGAGGTGGTCCACGGCATCCCGGGAAGCCGGGTGATTCGAAACGGGGATCTGGTGAGCATTGATCTCGGCGCCACGGTAGACGGGTTTGTCGGGGATGCCGCGCTAAGCGTCTTCGCGGGCCATCCGCCCGACGAACGGGCGGTCGAGTTATTGCGGGTCACCGAAGAAGCCTTATACCGCGGGATCGACGCCGCGAAGCCGGGCAATCGGCTCGGGGATATCGGGTATGCCGTCCAACAGCACGTGGAATCCCATGGCTTTTCCGTTGTGCGGGACTTCGTCGGCCACGGCATTGGGCGCCAAATGCACGAAGATCCGCAAGTGCCCAATTACGGTCACCCCGGGCGAGGCATGTTGTTAAAGCCAGGCCTCGCTATCGCCATCGAACCGATGGTGAATATGGGGCATTGGGCGGTGGAGGTACTGGAGGACGGATGGACGGCTGTCACCCGGGATAAGAGCCTTTCGGCCCATTTCGAGCATACCATCTTTATTGGGGAAGACGGTCCGGAAATCCTTACTGCAATTTCTTGAGAAATCGGGTAAAATGGATCGGATACCGCTGAGGGATAACCCAGGAATTTTTTGGGGATGATGAGATATGCAGGAAATGGCGCCGAAGGGGGGAGATTATGGCCAAAGAAGATGCAATCGAAGTGGAAGGCACCGTCATCGAGCCGTTGCCGAATGCGATGTTCCGGGTGGAATTATCCAACGGTCATAAAGTGTTGGCGCACGTGTCAGGAAAGATTCGCATGCATTTTATTAAAATCTTGCCTGGAGACCGGGTGACGGTGCAACTGTCTCCGTACGACTTGATGCGCGGTCGCATCACCTACCGCTACAAGTAAGACCGGATAGAGAGGAGGAGGCCGCATGAAGGTACGGGCGTCCGTGAAGCCGATCTGCGAGAAGTGCAAGGTGATAAAACGCCACGGACGGGTCATGGTGATTTGCGAAAACCCGAAACACAAGCAGGCACAAGGTTAAGGAGGAGAAGGATTCGTGGCCCGTATTGCAGGGATTGACTTACCGCGGGACAAGCGCATCGAAGCCGCCCTGCCGTACATTTACGGCATTGGTTGGTCTGCGTCCCGTAAAATCCTGGCCGAGAGTCAGGTTGACCCCGATATTCGCGTGCGCGATTTGACGGAAGAACAGATTAGCCGGATTCGGGAGATTATCGACCGCAATTGGCGGGTCGAGGGGGATTTGCGCCGTGAGGTGCAAATGAACATCAAGCGTCTGATGGACATCGGGTCGTACCGAGGAATCCGGCATCGCCGAGGATTACCGGTGCGCGGTCAACGGACCAAGACGAATGCCCGCACACGGAAAGGCCCGCGCCGGACCGTCGGGGCGAAAAAGAAAAAATAACCGTTAAGGCTGGAATACTGGGGAGGAGTTTACGCTAGATGCCAACAGCGCGTCGCACTACGCGAGCCAAGCGCCGCGACCGTCGTCATGTCGACCGGGGCACGGCTCACATTCGGTCTACGTTTAACAATACGATTGTGACCATTACGGATCCTCAAGGCAACACGTTATCCTGGGCATCGGCGGGGCAAGTCGGCTTTAAGGGGTCCCGTAAAAGCACGCCCTTTGCGGCCCAATTGGCGGCCGAAACGGCTGCTAAAGCCGCTATGGAGTACGGCCTGAAGGAAGTTGAAGTGTTGGTGAAAGGCCCGGGCGCCGGGCGGGAGGCCGCCATTCGTTCATTGCAGGCGGCGGGCTTGGAGGTCAGCCTGATTAAAGACGTGACCCCCATTCCGCATAACGGCTGTCGGCCGCCGAAACGGCGACGGGTATAATTTGACAGAAAGGAAGGAGGCGCACACATGGCACGTTACACAGGACCGGTCTGTAAATTATGCCGGCGTGAGGGAGTCAAGCTGTATCTAAAAGGAGAAAAGTGCTTTACCGAAAAGTGTCCGGTAACTCGGCGGGCCTATCCGCCCGGTCAACATGGACAGGGGCGCCGTAAACTTTCTGAGTACGGGGTACAATTGCGTGAGAAACAGAAGGCACGCAGGACCTACGGGGTTATGGAAGGTCAGTTTGCCCGGTACTTCCAGAAAGCCGAAAAGAAAAAAG
Organism: Sulfobacillus acidophilus DSM 10332; assembly: GCA_000237975.1. Lineage (GTDB taxonomy): Bacteria > Bacillota > Sulfobacillia > Sulfobacillales > Sulfobacillaceae > Sulfobacillus_A > Sulfobacillus_A acidophilus. Next base: position 337,441 of record CP003179.1, read on the forward strand.
GCGTCACCGGTGAATTGTTGTTGCAATTGCTCGAGCGCCGATTGGACAACGTGGTGTACCGCATGGGATTGGCGTCCTCGCGGGCGGAAGCACGGCAATTAGTCCGGCACAATCATTTCCAAGTGAATGGACGTCGGGTCAACATTCCCTCTTTTTCGGTAAAACCGGGGGACGTGATTGAGGTCCGCGAAAACAGCCGACAGAAGCCGCGCTTTAAGATGATGGCGGAATCGCCGTCGCGGTTGGTGCCGGCGTGGCTTGAAGTAAACCCGGAGGCCTTGCGTGGCACGGTATTACGTATGCCCACCCGAGAAGAAATTGATGCGCCGGTGCAAGAGCAGTTGATTGTTGAGTACTACTCGCGTTAATGCGACGTGGGAGTCCTGGTAGAGCGGAAAGGGGGCCGAGCCCAGGTGCGGGCTGGTGGAGTGACCGAAATCGAAAAGCCGGAAATTCGGCGGGTTGACGATGGCAGTCAGCCCAATTACGGGCAATTTGTGGTGGAACCTCTTGAGCGAGGTTATGGCATCACACTTGGCAATTCGTTGAGGAGGATTCTTCTCTCATCGCTTCCCGGTACGGCCGTGACATCCGTCCGGATTGACGGTGTGCTGCATGAATTTTCGGTCATTCCGGGTGTCCTGGAAGATACCGCGGACATTATCCTCAACTTGAAACGCCTGAAGTTGAAGCTGTGGTCGGATGAACCGAAAACGGTCCGGATCGATAAGCAAGGTCCGGGAGAAGTGACCGCCGGCGACATCCTGGCGGATGCCGATGTCGATATCTTGGATCCCTCGCAACACATTGCGTTCGTGGACGAGGGCGGGCGCCTGACTATGGAAATGACGGTCGAACGCGGCAAAGGCTATGTGCCGGCCGACAAGAACAAACGGGCGGATCAAGCCATTGGGGTGATTCCCGTAGACTCTATCTTCAGCCCGGTCGAGAAAGCGAACTGGCGGGTCGAGGATACCCGGGTAGGCCAAATTACCGACTATGACCGACTTACGCTGGAGGTCTGGACCGACGGGTCTTTGACACCCGAAGAGGCGGTGTCCATGGGATCCAAAATTTTAACCGATCACCTACGGCTCTTTATGGGGTTGACCGACGGGGTGGCCGGTGCGGAAGTCGGGCTCGAGCGGGACGAAGACAAGCGGGATCGCTTGTTGGATATGCCCATTGAGGAACTGGACCTGTCGGTGCGGTCGTTCAACTGTTTGAAACGCGCGGGCATTAACACGGTGGGGGAGTTAACCTCCAAAACCGATGAAGACATGATGAAGGTTCGTAACTTGGGCAAAAAGTCCTTGGAAGAAGTCAAAGAGAAGCTGGCCAGTTTAGGCTTGTCGTTGAAGCCGTCAGAAGAATAATTTAGCGCGAAATCGGGGGAAAGAAACATGCCTGGACATCATCGCACACTGGGCCGTAACGGCGGTCATCGGCGCGCCATGATGCGGAATTTGGTCACCTCCTTATTGCGGGAGGAGCGGATTGAAACGACCGTGACCCGGGCGCGCGAAGTCAATCGCGTAGCGGAACACATGATTACCTTGGGGAAACGGGGCGATCTCGCCGCACGGCGCCTGGCCTTGGCCTATATTTTGGACGAGGACGTGGTGACGAAGCTGTTTACCACCATTGCGCCGAAGTACCAAGACCGTAACGGGGGTTACACCCGGATCATGCGCACGGGATTTCGGCGGGGCGACGCCGCTCCCATGGCGATCATCGAATTGGTGTAGGAGCCACACGATTACTTGGATGCGGCACCGGGAGTCTCCGGTGCCGCTTTTGTTGGGTGGGGACCATGAATCAAGTCTTGTTCGTTGTCGCGTATGATGGGACCGACTATCATGGATTTGAGCGGCAAGTCGGCTTACCGACGATTCAAGGGATATTGGAGCAGACGTTGACCCGTCTATTGGGTCCGGGGGTCGTCGTCGGGGCCAGCCGCACGGATGCGGGCGTCCACGCCGAGGGACAAGTAGCCGTATGGCGGGGCGCATGTCCTATTCCGTTAAACCGCTGGGCCGATGTGGTAAACCGGCAATTACCGCCGGATATTCGGGTGCGCGATCCGCGGTGGGTGCCGGACGGCTGGGACCCCCGGCGTCAAGCCCGGGCGAAGCAATATGGTTATCGCATTTGGCGGGGGCCAGGCCCGGCACCGCTGGCGTGGCGGCGGTGGGTCGTCGAATGGCCCGAACCCGTCGACTGGCGCGTGTTACAGGAGGCAGCGCGGGTGGCGGAAGGTGTGCACGATTTTCGGGCGTTTCGCAATGAAGGCTCATCGGCGGTGACCACGGTGCGGCACATCTATGTCAGTCGGTGGGACGCCGAAGCGAACGGGAATATTTGGCGGTACCGCGTGACGGGTAACGGGTTTCTCTATCGCATGGTCCGGCATTTAGTCGGACAGATGTGGGCCGCGGCCCGACAAGGAGACTTGGAGACGATGCGGGCGGCATTGGACCGAGCCGTTAAGGTGACGGAGGTGGCGCCGGCGAAAGGACTCGTGTTGGAGACAATATGGTTTGATGAGTTTTCATCGGCAAGGGGGTACTAACATGTTTCGGGAGGTTGTCATCGGACTCGGTAACAATCCCTTGGTGGAAAATGTGGTCAAACGGTATGGTATGCAAATGGGCGCCAGCCGATTTGTGGCCGGTCGGACGTTACCGGATGCCGTCCGGGTGATTCAAGACATCAACCGCCAAGGCGTCATGGTGACGCTGGATCATTTGGGCGAATCGGTGAAAAACCGGACGGAAGCGGTCCAGGCCAAAGAGAGTTATTTGGCGATGCTTGATGTGATTAAGCAAAAAGAGTTAAACGCCAATGTGTCGTTGAAATTGACGATGATGGGTTTGGCGCTGGATGAAGATCTCGCCCGCCGCCATCTGGCGGAAATCGTGCAAAAAGCGGCGGAGACGGATAACTTTGTGCGCATTGACATGGAAGACAGCCCCTATACCGAAGTGACCCTACGATTATACGAAGAAATGTGGGACGCGTATGCGCCGCACGTGGGGGTGGTCTTGCAAGCCTATTTATATCGTACGTTGGATGATTTAAAGCGGCTCTCCACCCCCCCACGCAATTTCCGGATCGTCAAAGGCGCTTATATGGAGCCGGTGGCTGTGGCATTCCCGAATAAGGCGGATGTCGACGAAAATTACTATCGCCTGGTTACGACCTCGTTAGAGTTAGGCAATTACACTGCTATCGCGACCCATGACGAGGCTCTTATCGGCCGGATTCTCCAATTTATCCACAATGCGGCCATTCCGCGGGATCAGTTCGAGTTCCAAATGCTCTACGGCGTGAAATTTTCCGTATTAAAAAGTCTAGCGCGGGAAGGCTATCGGACTCGGGTTTATGTTCCCTATGGGGAAGACTGGTACGCCTATTATGTGCGCCGCATTGCCGAACGGCCGGCGAACTTATTGTTTTTTATGCGGGCTTTGGCCGATCGCCGCTAAAAGCTCTTGCATCCTAACAGTTAGTTGTATAAACTATTATCGAGGTGAAGCTCATGGCCGGGCGGGACGAGTTAATCGACCGATTGGATTCCATCTTTTCGCGCATTGGGCGCTTGGCTCGACGCAAAATGCCCGATGATACCCTAACCTTTGGCCAGTTTGCGGTGTTACAGCTCCTGTTTCAGCGCGGACGGTTGGCGATGGGGACGATTGCCGAGCATTTGGGGATATCGTTGGCTGGTGCGACCGGTATCATCGACCGATTGGTACATGCAGGCGTTGTGGAGCGGACACGGTCACAGGAGGATCGGCGCGTTGTTTGGGTTCAGCTAAGCGCCCAAGGATTGGAGCGGATGCAGCGTATGCAACAAGAACGCCATCACTCCATGTTGTCCTTGTTGGAACCCTTAAGCGAAGAGCAATTGGAAACGTTGGTCAATCTACTCGAAACCATCGCCCGAGGCCAAGAACGCCAAATGAACACGGAGGATTCTCGGTGATGTTTTGGCTTATCGGCTTACTCGAGGCGGTTGCGGCCGGCACTCTTGCCGCCGTCATCTGGCAGGCCGGAGGCGGTAATGATCAACCGATGGCGCTGGGGATGGCGCTCGTTGGGATGATTGCGTTGGTCGCAACGGTCGTCCTGGGTCGTTCCTCGTCTGCGGCGCCGGATTCTCCGTCCGAGACCGTACCGGCCGTCACCGACGAGCCGACGGATGCGGTGGTCGAACGGGTGGTTCCGCTCGCACCGACCGAGGCCGTATCCCATTATTTGCCGGATGCGGTCCGAGCAATGCATCGTGAGGTCGAACGGGCCCGTTGGCAATATAAATTGCAAGACGTCAACGCCAAGTTGGCCTTATTGGAGCAAGCCATGCGGGACGACGATCGACGTCACCAGCGACGGCGGTTTGAACTCTTGCTTTTGCGAGAAGGGCTGACGGCCTGGTTGGACGGCAAGCCCGCCCGGTGGCACGATTTCACGGCCGTCGAGGCCGGTGATACCGCGGAATTGCAGGATCGGCTGCATGATTTGGCCGATCAGGAAGCGTGGCTCTTAAACGAAGTCAAACAATGGACCGAAACCGCGGCATCGAATACGCCGTCCCTCGCGGACAGCTTAAGTGAGCGGGTCCGTTATCAGCGGCTCACGGAGTTGGAGGACCAACTGGAAGATTTAGAGCTCTTAAAGTTGGGCTATCGCGCGGTCCTGGGCGGGCAGGACTAAAACCCAATCCGAACGGGGGATTTTTTTGCCCAAATGATTCACATATCGAAGTGTTTTGGTGACGGAATATTAGGAGGCGAAACGTTGTGCCGCGCTGGCTTTTTCCCTTGGTGGTGATCTTGGGACTGATATCCGTGGGGGGAACCTTCGGGTGGTATACGGTGAACAACATGCGGTATGTAACCACCACCTACGCCAGTGTCACGGCGCCGACACGGTGGGTCACGGCGCCCGAGGCCGGACAAATTACCGCCGACGATGTGACGGTCGGCCAATCGGTGAGTACGGGTGAAACCCTGTTAACCGAAACGTTGGCCAATGGGACGACGTTGACCGTAACCGCCCCGGCGAACGGGGTGGTTGCCACGTTGAATGCGCCCCAGGGTCAATGGGTGGCGTCCGGCACCCCTCTGTTGGCCGTCGTCAATCCCTCGCAATATCAGGTGACCGCGAACATTCCCGAAACGCAAATGGCCAATGTCTGGGTCGGACAAACGGCGGTGATTCGGTTATCGGCGTATCCCGGCACCAGTTTTAGCGGGCAGGTCGTGCGCATCGGCACGGAAACGTTGAGTGTCAATCCGGCCGTTTTGAGTGCGAGCACGACATTTTCCAAACAGGTGCAATGGGTGCCGGTGACGCTCACGATTAATGCCCCGAACACGGCCCTCTGGCCGGGAGAAAATGCCACCGTGAAAATCCGCCGTTGACGATTCAAAGAAAGGAGGGCGACTATGGCCACCAATCCAGGTCAACCCCGGGTTGCTTGGGGGATCACCTTATTTGTGTTGATTGTCGGGGCATTTATGTCGATCTTGGATACCTCGATTGTCAACATCGCCATTCCCAAATTGGAAAGTGTTTTTTCGGTGACAACCGACCAAGTGCAGTGGGTTGTGACCATTTATCTCCTCGCCCTGGGGGTGGTCGTTCCCGCCTCCAGCTATTTGGGAGACCGCTTCGGGTACCACCGTATTTACATCTTTTCTCTGGTGTTGTTCACGATCGGGTCGGCATTGTCCGGCTTGTCGTGGAACTTGACCGCGCTGATCGTCTTCCGGGTCATTCAGGCGATCGGCGGGGGTTTGATCATGCCGGTGACGATGGCCATGATTTACCGCATCGTGCCCCGCGATCGCATTGGAACGGCGATGGGTTTTTGGGGCTTGGCGTTGATTGTGGCCCCCGCTATCGGGCCGACATTAGGCGGCTATTTAGTGGAATATGTCAATTGGCGCTACATTTTTTACGTCAACGTGCCGATTGGCATTATCGGAGTGCTTTTGGCGTTGCGGTATGTTCCGCCCTTTCCGGTTATTCACCGGGGGGACTTCGACTTGCCCGGCTTTTTGATGGTGGCCGCCGGATTATTCGGGTTATTGCTGGTGTTTTCGGAAGGGCAAAGTTGGGGATGGACCTCGGAAGCCAGCATCTTGGTGTTGATGGCGTCGTTGTGGGCCTTGGTTTGGTTCGTGGTATGGGAGCTCGGCCGAGCCCATCCTTTGCTGGATTTACGGGTGTTTAAATATGACTCGTTTACGGTGGCCAATTTATTGACGGTCATCATTACCATCGGCATGTACTCCGGGATTTTTTACGTGCCCTTGTTTCTCCAGACGGTGGCCGGTTTCGGGGCTTTGAAGACCGGGCTCATTATGATGCCGGCCGCGTTGGCCTCGGCGTTTATGATGCCGATTTCGGGCCGCCTGTATGACCGGATTGGGGCCCGTCCTCTGGCCTTGGTGGGGTTGAGCCTCTTGGCGATTACGACCTATTTGTTACACAACCTCACGATTAATACGCCGATTCCGACCATCATTTTATGGCTCGTGTTGCGCGGCTTCGGCATGGGAATGTCCATGATGCCCATTACGACGGGCGGCATGTCGGCGGTTCCCGGTCATGAAGTCGGATCGGCCTCGGCCGTGAACAATATTTTGCAACGCGTGGGCGGGTCTTTTGGGCTGGCCGTCATGACGGCCTTATTAACCAATCGGCAAGCCGTCCATGCGCAGGCCATGGCGGCCACTATTACCCCGACAGCCAATGGGTATGCGGTGTGGAATCAGGTCCACGCCCTATTTGCCCAGCTTGGTTTTGGCGTCGTGCCGACGACTCAACTGACCACCACCGAATTATATGGGTTGGTGCAAGAGCAAAGTTTTGTCCTGGCCATGGGGGACATTTTTGTTGTCGCCGCCTTGGTGACAGCGGTCGGGGTGTTTGTCGCCCTGTTTTTGAAAACCTATCGAACCCATAACGGCGAGCGGGCCATGAGTATGGGCGATTAGCGAGAACAAGAAATAAGGAGCGATGGCTAAGTGAAACAGGGACGGCTGATTTTGGTCAATATCTTGATTATCTTAGCGTTGGTGATTATTGGGGGTATCGTCTGGTATACGTGGAATCAAAACTATACGTATGTGTCCACCAATGACGCCCAAATTACGGCGCCGTCGGTACCGATTGTGGCGTTAGCGCCCGGAACCTTGAGTAATTTGTCGGTCAATGTGGGTCAGCACGTCAATCAGGGGCAGGTCATCGGCCAAGAAACCGTCGCCGGTGGGGCGACCGTTCCGACCAAAGGGAGCAAAACCGCGTCGACCGGCAGTACGACCGTCAACATTGTGGCTCCGGTGAGTGGCCGGATTGCGACCATCAATACCCAGGTCGGGTCGGTGATGGCCACCGGTACCCCGATTGTCACGGAAGTGAACTTAGGCCAAATTTCGGTGGTCGCCAACATCCCGGAAACCAAAATCCGAAACGTGCAAATCGGCCAAACGGCGACGATTACGGTCGATGCCCATCCGGGCGTCAGCTTTACGGGGACGGTGCAGGAAATTCAGCCCACGACCCAATCGTTCTTTTCGTTGATACCGACCACGGCAACGGCGGGAACGTTTACCAAGGTCACCCAGCGTATCCCGGTCATATTGTCGATTGATAACGCGGGATATACGTTACTGCCGGGCGAAAGCGCGGAGGTGCGCATTACGGTCCACTGATCCCTATATAATGGGAGAATGGGAGAAAAACGGGGGAATCCGAATGCGGGTGCTCATTTTAGGGGGCACAGGATATGTGGGGGCGGCCATTCGGGCCGCCTATGCCCAGAAGGGTCATCAAGTGACGGTTGTGGCCCGTCACCCGGCCCGCGAGATATCCGGGGTGACAGTAGTCTCCCTGGACGTACTCACCGGCAATTTGACGGGGATCCTCTCCGGAATGGATGTCGTCGTCAACGCGATTGGCATTATTCGGGAACAACCCCAAGCCGGGATAACGTTCGAGGCGATGCATGTCACCCTGGTTGAACGGTTGCTGGAGGCCATAGCGGCTGTCGGGGTCAGCCGCCTCCTGCATATTTCCGCCCTCGGGACCCGGCCCGGGGCGGTCTCCCGCTATCACCAAACCAAATGGCGTGCCGAAGAACGTATCCGCCAGGCGAATGCCCGGTGGACGATTTTTCGGCCGTCTCTGGTATTTGGCGGCCGTGCCCCCTTTTTCGAGCTCTTGGCGCAGCTGACACGGCTGCCGATTGCACCCCTGCCGGGCAGTGGCCAAACGCTTTTTCAACCGGTTTATCGCCACGATATCGCCCGCTTTTTGGTGAGCGTGACAGAGGACGATACGACGGTGGGGCAAACCTATGAGTTGGGGGGACCGAAGCGATATACGCTCACAGAACTCTATGATGCGGTGGCACGAAAAGCCCGCCGTCATCCGACGGCCAAATTCTCGATCCCGTTATCCGTAATGGGGGTCGTCGCATCGCTCAGTCGGTGGATCCCGGTGCCGATTACGCCCGATCAGCTGACGATGCTGATGGAGCCCAATATTACGGACGACCGCCGTTGGGAAAAATGGGTCGGGCCGTTGACCCCGTTTGAAGCCGATTGGGACTAGGTCCGAAAGAGAATCCGTACCGTGGAGACCGAAATGAACGTGTCATGGGGCAGGGAAGCCAAGTAGGCATCGACTCCCCGTTGAAAGTCTTCAGGGGCTAAAAGGCCTTGGCTCACCATGGTGGGCAATGCTTGACGGATTCGTAATATATCAAACTGCACGGTCGTATCCTCCGGCTGTAACGGTCCGGAATAGACGTTGGGCGCGATGTCGAGGGTTATCACCGTGAGACCGGCGGCTTTGCCCCAGACGGCTAACTTGCGTCCAATCAAGCGGTCCCCACCCGGCCCGGCTTGATATTGGCGGAAGGCGTCGACAATTCGTTGCCAAGCCGCTGGAGGTTCCGGGTATTCGACGATGAAGCCATCGTCAATGTCTTCGATCGCCAAATAACTCCCTTTCTCGAGTTGGCGAGCCCAAAGACCGAGGAGGCCTTTCGGATCCGGAACGTATTGCAGGACGAATCGGGAAAAACCTCCCGTTAACTTCTCTACGAACGGCGGATGAAGCACATCGCCTGGAATGAACCGGGGAGACGGGTGAATCGGCAAGTCGGCGACAAGGCGCCGAGCGCGTCGAAGCGCCGTTTCGTCTTGATCCAGCCCGATGACCTGACACCCTTTGAGGGCGGCCAACTCCCAAGCCACGATCCCGGATCCGCAGCCAAAGTCCATCACCCGGTCCCGCGACGTCCACGGTAAACCGCCCAACCATTGACGCCGGGTGTCACGCGTCACCAGTGTTTGGAGCAGAAGCCAATCCTCGGCGGTTTCAAACGCCTGCAGTTCTTTCACTAACCATTGGTCGAGTTGTTCAAAAGATATCACCCAGAGGCCCCCCGTACCTCGATCATACCATAGGCCGGCGATCCTCTTTACAAATGGTGATCGGGGTATAAAATAGGTTCACAATCGGATGCGGCCCTCGGGAGGGGCCAAGTGGAGGTTTGTTGCATAGCCTGGTATGGCCACTCGCGTCTTGGGAAAGGAGAGACACGATGCGTAGCCAACTTATCACCTATTACCTCAGAAAATTCGTAAACCAAGTAGTGGACTCCACCCTGGTCAGCCCCAGCTTGGCTGAATTGGTTCAGCATCATTTGTGGGTTGAATGGGTGCGCCAGCACCGACCGCCATACCAAGCCATCTACCAAGTGTTTGACGATCAGGAGACCTTCCTGGAGTTGGTCGTGACCGATGCGGTCGGATACCAGGACGAAGTGTTCCAACGCGGATTGGCCCTCCTCCGGATAGGGGTCAACGGGGCCTTGGTGTCGCCGGAGGATGAGGATTATGCACGTAAAACCTTTCAGGGGCGCCCATTTCGCACGTGTCCGCAGTGCGGCCGCCAATTTCACGGGTGGCTCGACTATTACGGGCACGTCAAAATAGACCATTGGGGTCTGGCGTCGTAACTAGATTCCTAGGCCGCCCTGAACCCAAGGCCCTTCGACCACTGTCGGGGCGAGCCGTCGTGGCTTAACCGTCGGATGGATGACATCGGCCAACGTCACCGAGGCCAAGGCCTCATCAATACACGTCTCTAACTCCTGCCAGAATTCCGGGTTGACGCATTCGTGGCACTTCTGGTTGCCGCAGTCGCAGAAAACAAAGGCGCCTTGCAGGACGGCGACAATTTCGTGCAGCCGGATTTGCTTGGCCGGTCGGGCCAGCGCATAGCCCCCGTGCGCACCGCGAATAGAGCGGACAATGCGGGCACGGCGTAACGGCAGCAACAGTTGTTCCAAATATTTATCCGACTGCTGCAACGTCTCGGCGAGAAACCGGACCGTGACCGGCTCCCCATCGGCCAGGGCCAATTGCTTTAAAATTTGCAGGCCGACTTTTAATGAGGTTTTGAGACCGTTCATCGGGATCCCTCCCTAAATAGTGCCGTGGATAGATAACGCTCCGCGTAGTCGGGCAAAATCACCACCGCCATCCCTGTCGAACCGATTTGGGGCAGTGCGTGTTCGGCCGCCCACACCGCCGCTCCGCCGGAAATGCCGATCGGCAGCGCCTCTTGGCGCATAACGTCCTGAGCACGTGCAATCGCGGCGCTATCGGGTACCGGTACCACCCGGTCAATCAGTTGTCGGTTCAACACGCGCGGGACAAAACCGGCGCCGATGCCTTGAATGCGATGTGGGCCGGGTTGACCTCCGGAAAGAATCGCCGATTCCGCCGGCTCGACCCCGATGAGGCGGAGAGCAGGGTTCTTTTCTTTCAGAAATTGACCGGCTCCGGTGATGGTGCCCCCGGTACCGATGCCGGCCACGAGTGCCGTGACTTGACCATCGGTATCCTGCCAAATCTCCGGACCGGTGGTATGATAATGGACCTCCGGATTAGCCGGATTTTCGAATTGCTGCAACATGATAGCCCCGGGGATTTCGGCTACGAGGGCCTCTGCCTGACGGATGGCCCCGGACATGCCCTCCGAGCCGGGGGTTAACACCAATTCCGCGCCAAAGCCGGCCATCATGGATCGTCTTTCCAGACTAGCGGTCTCCGGCATCGTCAAAATGCAGCGATAGCCGCGAGCGGCCGCCACCATCGCTAAGCCGATCCCGGTGTTGCCCGATGTCGGTTCCACAATCGTACCGCCGGGAGCTAAACGCCCTTTGGCTTCCGCAGCCCGGATCATGGCCCAGGCGATACGATCTTTCACGCTGCCCCCGGGGTTTTTAGCTTCCCACTTGCCGTAGACTTGCCAGCCGGTCCGTTCGGAGGCCTGCTGCAACCGGATCAAGGGGGTTTGGCCAATTAACTCTAAAATATTATCCACCCGCATGGATGGCACCACTCCTTCGCAGAATGCGCGACAAATTTATAGTATTTCAATAGGAATTATATGTCTATAATGATTGATCGGCAAGCGGAGGGCAATAGAGCCAAAGAACTAGACGCCGATTATACCGGACAAGCACAAAATTCTCCATGGTTTAAACTCGGTAAAATTGAATTGAAAAATAGTAATCCTGAATTACTCCTCGCCAACCAGGACCTAACGACTAGCCAAATCTTGATATCAGTGGCGAATCCGTGTTGTTTGGTGATGATCGGCCTCGTTGGGAGGGGGTATAAGATAGCCCGAAGGGGGTGGTCGGATTTTGCCATCACTTAACTACCAGGCATCTCGCCATTAAGTATTGATTCGAAAGTTCAGGGGCGATATACTCATCGTAAATTCAATTAAGTACTCACCCAGTGGTTTATTAAATATTACAGCGTTTTCGGTTTATTGCATCATCTGACCGGCCATAACCGGGTCGGTCGACATTAAACATGAGGTGATCGGAATGGCGCCTAGGATGCGTCCGCGAAGATCCTATCGATGGCTTGGGCTCATGGCGTTACTGCCGCTGGTGTTGTCTGGTTGCGGCCAACAATACGTCGTGTTTCACCCGGCCGGGCCCGTTGCGGCCAGTGAATTGCACTTATTAGTTCTCGCATCCATTGCGATGGGCATCGTCATAACCGTCGTGTTGATTTTGGCGGCCATTGCGCTGATTCGGTTCCATGACCGGCCTGCCCATCCCGGCATTAAAAATCCCCGTTGGCTCCATGCCCGATGGCTGGAAGTGGTCTTGTTCGGCGTGCCGATGATTATTGTGGCCATTATTGCCGTGCCGACGGTGAAAACCACGTACGCGTTAGATCAATTGCCGCCGGGGAAGCAACCGGTGGTGGTTGATGTAACGTCGCTCGATTGGAAATGGGTGTTCGAGTATCCTGCTCAACGAATCGCGACGGTCAACTACCTTAAGATTCCCACCGGTACGCCGGTTTTATTCGAGTTGACCGCGGACTCTCCCATGAATACCTTCTGGGTACCGCAGCTCGGAGGAATGGAATACACCATGCCGGGCGAAGTCTTGCCGCTGTGGTTGCAAGCCGACCATCCCGGTGTCTATGCCGGCCGTAGCGCGCAATTTAGCGGTCCCGGTTTTGTCCACATGACCTTTAATGTGGATGCGGTCTCGCCATCGGCTTTCCAAGCGTGGGTGAATAGCGTGAAAACCAGTGCGCCGCCCATGACCATGGCGACCTATACGACTCTGACGAAATTTGGGACGGTGGGCCCGGAGACGTTTTCATCCTATCCGGTAAAAGGAACCTTCCCGCAAGTGACCCATGGGTTTACCTTAAACGGCACCATGCCGATGCCCATGCCCTAGAGAAAGGTGGTCGTTATGGTTTCTATCCATCATCTTTTAGCGCGCTTGTTCCCGCCGCAGACGCAATATCCCGACATCAAAGTGATTGAGGCCGGGATGATTTTAGCGACGGTCTATATTGTCTACCATCTCACCAAGACCAAAAAATGGGGATGGTTATGGCGCGAATGGTTAACGTCGGTTGACCATAAGAAAATTGGCATTATGTATCTGGTAGCGGCCCTTTTGATGTTGTTCCGGGGTGGCGTGGACGCCCTGATGATGCGGACGCAACTGGCGCTTCCGGGCGGTCACTTCATGCCGCCTGAACAGTACGACGAAGTCTTTACCACGCACGGAACCATTATGATTTTCTTCATGGCCATGCCGTTTATTTTCGCCTTGTGGAACATGGTGGTGCCCCTCATGATTGGGGCGCGTGACGTGGCGTATCCGCGGGTGAACGCGCTGAGTTTTTGGTTGTTCGCGGTCGGAGCGGCCCTCCTCAACATCTCGTTTGTGGTGGGAGGATCACCCAACGCCGGTTGGACGGCCTATCCGCCCTTAACCGAACTCCGTTTCAACCCGGGAGTCGGCATCAATTACTACTTAATGTCGTTATTAATCGCCGGTATCGGGACGACCATGACCGGGATTAACTTTATGGTCACCGTCCTTCGTATGCGAGCGCCGGGAATGACCTTAATGAAGATGCCGATGTTTGCCTGGACGACGGTCGTCACCGGCGCTTTGATTATCTTCGCCTTCCCTCCCCTGACGGTGGGATTGGCCTTGACACTGCTGGACCGTTTGTTCGGATCCCATTTCTTTACGTTGGGTCATGGCGGAATGCCCATGCAGTTCGTCAACCTGTTCTGGTTGTTTGGCCATCCGGAAGTGTACATCGTAGTCCTGCCGGCCTTCGGAATTTTTTCGGAGGTGGTACCGGTCTTTTCCGGTAAGGCACTCTACGGCTATTCCCTAATGGTGGCGTCGGTGCTGGCGATTACCATCTTGAGTTACGGCGTGTGGGTGCACCACTTCTTTACCATGGGCGCCGGTCCGGGCGTGAACGCGTTCTTTGGGGTGTCCACGATGCTGATTGCGATCCCGACCGGTGTCAAGATCTTCAACTGGGTGCTCACCATGTGGGGTGGGCGGATTCGGTTGACCGTCGCCATGCTCTGGCAACTGGCCTTTATCCCGGCCTTTATGATTGCCGGAGCGACCGGGGTGTTGTTGGCCACTGTACCCGTCGACTACCAGACCCACAACAGTTATTTCTTAATCGCTCACTTCCACTTCGCGCTCATTGGAGGGACCGTCTTCGGCGTCTTGTCCGGAATGTACTACTGGTGGCCGAAGGCCTTCGGATACATTTTGGACGAAAAGCAGGGGAAAGTGGCCTTTTGGCTCTTTGTGATCGGGTTTTTCGTCACCTTCGTGCCGCAGTTCTTCCTCGGCTTCGAGGGCATGACCCGGCGGATGTACACCTATCCGGCAGGACTCGGGTGGACCTCCTTAAATATGATTTCCACGGTTGGCGCGTACCTCCAGGGCGCCGGGTTCTTGGCGATGGTCTACAACATCGTCTGGAGTATGAAGCATGGCGAACGCGACGTCACCGGCGACCCTTGGGACGGACGCACCTTGGAATGGTCCTTACCCTCGCCGGCTCCGGAGTATAACTTTGCCGTCATTCCGCAAGTCAATGAGCGGGATGCCTGGTGGGCTATGAAAGCGGCCGGCAAGGCGGACGCCTTTAAAGCCAAAGCGGCTCAAATTCAGCCGGTGCATATGCCGAAGCGATCCGCGGTTCCGTTCTTAATGGCGGTCTCGTTCTTCATCGGCGGTTTTGGAATGGTCTTCTCGTGGTGGGTTATTGTGGCCATCGGAGGGCTCGGAATCGTGGCATCGTTAATTTACAGCGCCTTTGACTATGACGACTCCGAGATGCTGGATCCGGAGACGATTCGCCGGACAGAAGCTAAATTAGGGAGGTTACAAGCATGAGTCAGGCGGTTCAATCGGTCCACGACTCTCAGCGGATGCCCATTGAGTTTGCGGACTACCATGAGAGTCTGAAAATCACCGGCTTTTGGTTCTTCCTGACGACCGACATGTTGCTGTTTGCCAGCCTATTTGCCACGTTCGCGGTCATGCGCTTTGATTTCGCGCATGGCCCGACGCCGGCCCAGGTGTTTCACTATGGTCCGGTGATTCTGGAAACCATCTTGCTCTTGACCAGCAGCTTCACCATCGGTCTCTCCATCTTTGAAATGCGTCGCAATCGGTTGAAGAGCTCGGTCGCCTGGTTGGTGTTGACCATTTTGCTCGGAGCCGGGTTTGTCAGTACCGAGATCCACGAGTTCGTGTCCAACATCGTGAAGGGGGCCGGATGGCACGCGAGCGGATTTCTGTCGGCGTTTTATGCCTTGGTGGGGACGCACGGGGCCCACGTCACGTTCGGGATCTTCTGGGCGGTGACCTTGATTGTCCAGTTGTTACGGCGGGGCTTTACACCGCGAACAAGTCGGAAATTATATACCTTCGCGCTGTATTGGCACTTCTTGGACATCGTGTGGGTGTTTATCTTTACCGTGGTGTATTTGAGCAGTTTCGCCAGTATTCCGCTGTACAGCGGGCTTCATTAACCCAGGAGGTGAACGCGGATGGCAGACATGTCGCACGGGACCTCGGCCCTTCATGGCCACCCGGAAGAATTACATGAAGACAGTATTGAGCTGGCGTCCTTAAATCCCCATTTTGAAGCGCATGCGTTTCCTTGGAAACAGGTGTTCGGTTTCTTGGCGTCGCTCGTCTTAACCGCCATTTCCTTTTGGCTGGTGATGGATCATGTGTTGCCGGTGCAATCCGTTATTGCGGTGATTTTGGCCTTGGCCGTGGTGCAAGCCTTGTTGCAACTCGGGGTTTTCATGCACATGCGGGAAAGCCGTGGCGCCGCTTGGCAGATTCTAGTGTTGGGGTTGGGGTTGCTAATGGCGTTTGGGCTGGTGGCGGCGTCGATTTGGATTATGATGTTCAAGTCGGGCGTGTCCTAACCCCAATCGACAGGGAAAAGGGACGGGGGCCTCGGCCGAGGACGGCGAGGCCCTTCTTTTCTGAAACCCTTGTGATACCTTGACAGATTGAAGTTCGGTCGTTAGAATGTTGATGTTTGGTTGCCGGTCGGGGATCGGGAACTAAGATTGTTTTTTGCCGATCGGTAAACTGGTACAGGAGGAATTGACGGAATGTCCACGTACATGGCTCGTCCTGCCGAGGTCACGCGCAAGTGGTACGTTATTGACGCTGCGGGCCAGCCGCTTGGGCGGGTTGCCACCGCCGCTGCGTCGATTTTGCGCGGAAAACACAAACCCACCTATACCCCGCATATTGACACCGGGGATTTTGTGATTGTCATCAATGCCGATCAGGTGGTGTTGACCGGGCGTAAATTAGACCAAAAGATTTATTACCATCATTCCGGATATGAAGGCGGATTGAAAAAGACGATTTACCGCCATTTACTCCAAAAGAAACCGGAATTCGTCATGGAAAAGGCTATTCGAGGGATGCTGCCGAAGAATCGCCTAGGGCGGGCGATGTTTCGGAAACTCAAGGTGTATAAGGGCTCTGAGCATCCGCATCAGGCCCAACAGCCCGAAGTATGGGAGGTTAGTCGGTAATGGCGCTGGCGCAATTTTGGGGAACCGGACGCCGTAAAAATGCGGTGGCTCGGGTCCGTTTAGTCCCCGGCACGGGTCGGGTGTTAATTAACGGGCGACCGCTGGAAGAGTATTTTCCGGTATTAACCGTTCGGTCGACAATTTTGGCGCCACTCAAGGTGGCGGATGTTGAAGGGCGTTTTGACGTGTTGGTGCGGGTCGAAGGGGGCGGCTTGACGGGACAAGCGGGCGCCGTACGACATGGCATTGCACGTGCGTTATTAAATGTGGACCCCAATTTCCGGCATCCTTTGAAGCAGCGCGGCTTTCTTCGGCGGGATCCGCGGGTGAAAGAGCGTCGGAAGTACGGACTGAAAAAAGCTCGAAAGGCCCCGCAGTTCTCCAAACGGTAAACCTCGGAAAAAAGCCCCCCATATCGAGGGGCTTTTTTACTGGGCGATGGCTTGGGGTAAGGTTTGAAGCCGCCAGGGACGAATGATGAGGGGATGGTCCAGCGAGGGCATCTCATGCTCTCGCATGAGTGTCCAGATGTGCTCCGGCGCATCCGCTTGTCCCGCCCGCCAGGCGGTCAGCCAATATTCGAGTTGCAATTGCAACCGTTCCGCTGGATCGGCCAACCGTAAAGCCTCTTCAAAGTAGGTTAAGGCTTGGGAGGGATTCTCCTCGGCCGTGACCAACCCGAGAAACCGTAATCCCTGGACTTTCACTTGGTTCCATGGCCAGTTCGACGGTAAGCTTTTGGCGTGATCATGATACTGTAACAAAAGAGGAAGATCTTTCGTCTTCCACGCGAGCCATAGGCGGGTTTCCCACGCCGCCGCCTCGGCTTCCGGATTTTTATCACGGGAAAAATGCCCAATCGCGTAATGTAGCAGGTCCTGCGCGGGGGCGTATTGCAGCGTAGTGGCATAGGCTCGGGCCATGGCAATTTGGGCCAAAGCCAAGCCTTCCGGGTCATGAATGGCGGCAATATCCGCTTCGGCTAAGCTGACGGTGTGTTGCGCCTCTTCCCGGCGCTCGGCTTGCCATAAGGCGCAGGCTAAACTGGCGTGCAGTTCGGCGCGACGGGCGGGCGGCAGACGGTGCTGGCTTTTTAATGCCGCTTGATAGAGTTCAATCGCAGACAGCCAATGGCCCTGGCCATAGCAAAAGTCGCCGTAGCACGACAACGCTTGCGACCGGATTTCGGCTTCCTCATCCGGAAGCTTTAACGCATAATCGAGCGCATACTGAAACGCTTGCACCGCCTTGTGATACAAGCCCAGACGACCGGCGGCAATTCCGAGTGTGGTGGCGGTTTGGACCCATTGCACGGGATAGTCGGCACCGTGAACCAGGCTTAACGCGGTTTCCAGATGATGTTCGGCCTTTTGCCAGTTGCCGCGCACCAACTCGAGTTGCCCCATGATGGTTCGAATCCGGGCTAACACGTCCTCTCGGCCTGTTCGTTCGGCTAAATGGAGCGCCTCGTTGAGTCCGTTGACGCCTTCATCCAAACGGCCTGTGCTCCATAGGGCTTGGGAAGCTTTGAGCAGCACGTCAATCGTTCGGAGGTCATCCGTGTTTTCCAGAAAGTAGCCCAAGGGTTTACCCAGGCGGCGTGCCATGATGCGAAGCGCTTTTTCCGACGGATGAATGCGTCCCAACTCGACTTGGCTGACATAGCTTTTGGTCAATTCGTTGCCCGCTAATTGTTCTTGGGTTAAGCCAAGTTTTTTTCGCAGGTCTCTAATCTTGGCGCCAACCACCACACATCCCTCCTATAAAAAATGTATCATAGTAAAGTGCACTTGACACACAAAATTCAAAGGAAATATCTATGAAAGACCTAGTGCGCGTTAAACATGAAATCTTAACTCAAATTAACCGCATTCAAATTCCCCCGCATGTTCAAGCGGTGCTTGACCGTGTTCGAGACGCCGGCGGGGCCGCGTTTGTGGTGGGAGGCGCCATTCGCAATGCGGTGTGGGGCTATCCGGTGACAGAATGGGATATCGTGACGAATCTCTCGTTCGACACCTTAACCCGGTGGTATGGCGCCCGCCATCCCGGCGCGCGCTTTGGCACGGTTCGGGCATCGGCGGACGTCGAAATTACCGTGATGCGGAAAGAAGACGGGTACCGGGATCACCGGCACCCCGACGTTGTTCGGGTGGTCGCCGATATCGAACAGGATCTGCGGCGACGGGACTTTACGGTAAATGCGGTGGCCTTCGATGGGGTACGGGTGGTTGCGGTACCGGATTCATGGACGGATTTCGATCAACGCCGGTTGCGGACGGTGGGCGAGCCGACCACGCGTTTTCGGGAGGACCCGCTTCGGTTGTTGCGCCTCGCCCGTTTTCGGGCGCACTACGGATTGACGGTGGAGACGGCAACCTGGCAAGCCGCGACCCGGTTGGCGGCGGAAACCCGGTGGGTAAGCCGGGAACGCCGACTGTCGGAATGGCTGAAATTTTTGCAGGCACCGCCTGATCGTTGGTCCATGTGGGTCGAACAGGGGCTTTGTAGAGCCCTTGAATGGTCGTGCGAGATGTTTGACAAAGGATTTTGGCAAGACGCTCCCGAGACCGAGGCGGCCCGCATCGTGGCATTTGCCCAGACGGTGGGCGTAGAGCCGGCGGCCCTCGCCGCCTGGGCCGAGCGGTGGCCTTTGAAGCGGGGGTGGCGCGCTGTTCTTTATCGCGCGCTTCAGGCGCGCTGGCCCGGAGATCCCGCCGAGTGGGTGACGTGGGCGCGCCGAAGCGATCCCCGGATGGCGCGCTTTTGGTGTGATTTGGCCCGGGCCGCGGGCCAGGTCGTCACCGATTGTCATCCGCTGAGGCTTGCCGTCGACGGCAACTGGGTGGCTTTACACATTGGGGATACCGGCTCGCGGGTCGGTGCCGCCCTTCGCTATCTCCAAGATCAAATTGCCGAGCATCCGGATTGGAATCAGCCGACGCGTCTCGAGGCACTCTTAGAGGAGTGGCAAGCCCGGGAATAGGGGGTCTTCGACGAGGCTTGCCCGAATACTTCTAGGACAGGGAGCGTAAACGCCCGGGACGAAAGGGGTCAGGGCCGTTGATGGCAATGCGGTGGATTACTGTGTGGATGTTGATTCTTTTTACGGGGGCGTTGGTTTTAGCGGGGCAACCCTTGATCGATGCCGGTGCCGCCACGCCGCCTCCTCCGCTGGCGGGAGATTTGTTGCGCGGACGTACGATCATTATCGACCCGGGCCATGGGGGATATGATCCGGGCAGTCGGGGCCGCCAAGCAATTGAGGCCGAGGTCAATCTGGCGATTGCCCTCAAACTGAAAACCTGGTTTCAAATGGCGGGTGCGCATGTGCTCATGACCTGGTCGAAACCGTCGGATATCCCGTCTCACCGGAAATATCGCGTGCAATCGCGATTAGAATGGATTAACCGCCAACCGGCGGACGTGTTGATTGATATTCATTGCAATTCCGGTGCGTCCAGCTATAAAGGTCCGCAAACCTTTTATTGGGACGGGGCGGCGAGCTATCATCTTGCGACCGCCGTACAAGAAGAACTGCAGTATTTTACCGGCACGGTGCGGGGGGTCAAACGCATCGACCAATATGTGCTGCGCTACGCCAAAATGCCGGCGATCAACGTGGAAGTCGGGTTTATCACCAATCCTCGGGAAGAGCAACGGTTATTAAATCCGACCTATCAAGAAGACCTTACGTGGTATATTTTCATCGGCACCGAGCGCTGGATGGTGCGTGGTCGCTGGCCCGAATCCCTCTTGAAATCCCCTCCGCCGGTGGATTTATTACGCCGGGACTAAGGGGAAGTCAGGTATAATGAAGAAGACGCAGGAGGGAATCATGACAACTAAACATATACGCATTATCGGGGTTCCGATCGACTACGGCGCCGACCGTCGTGGCGTGGATATGGGGCCTAGCGCCATTCGCTACGCCGGTTTACACGAAAAATTACGGCAGGCCGGCCATCAGGTATTGGACAGCGGCAATTTGAAAGTACCGGTGCCGGAAAGTCGTCAAATGAAGCACCCGAAGTTGAAGTTTCTGGATGAAATTGTGCAGGTCAATCAGGTATTGGCGCGGGTCGTGGCCAAGTCTGTCCATGATGGGGAATTTCCCGTGGTACTCGGGGGCGACCATAGTATCGCGATGGGCACCATTGCCGGCCTCTTACGGGTGAGACCGCGGCTCGGGATGATTTGGTTTGATGCCCACGGGGACTTCAATACCGAAGAGACGACCCCATCCGGTAATGTGCATGGGATGCCCGTCGCGGTAGCGGCCGGGCTCAGTCAGAGTGCGTTGGCCTTACCGTTTCGCGATCATTTTCTGGATCCGGCCAAAATTGTCTACGTGGGGGTCCGTACCTTGGATCCCGATGAAGCGGAGGCCCTTCGGCAAAGTCAGGCGACCGTGTTTTCCATGCATGAAGTCGACCGTTATGGTATGCGGGAAGTGATGGCACGGGCGATGGATATTGTCACTCAGGGCACCGACGGGGTGCATTTAAGTTTCGATATTGATGCGCTGGACCCGCTATTTGCCCCGGGATCGGGGACGCCCTACAGTGGCGGACTCACCGATCGGGAAGCGCATTTGGCGTTGGAATTGTTGGCGGAGGCCGATATCTTGACCTCGATGGAAATGGTCGAAGTCAATCCCATTTTGGATGAACATAATCGAACGGGGGAGTTGGCCGCCAACCTTATTGCGTCGGCCCTCGGCCATCGCATTATTTAAGAGAGGAGTGCGAGATGGCGTCCATTATCGAATTTCGTCGGGCATTGCACCAAATTCCCGAATTGGCGTTTCACGAAACCCAAACCCAAGCGTATGTCCTGCAAACCTTGCGGAATATGGGGTGGGACCCTCGGCCGATTGCGGGCACCGGCGTGGTTGTCGATATCGACAGCGGACGACCCGGCCCGACCGTCATGTTTCGCGCCGATATGGACGGATTGCCTCTCACGGAAGAAACCGGTCTCGCCTTTGCCTCGCGGCACCCGGGGGTGATGCACGCCTGTGGGCATGACGGCCACATGGCGATCCTTCTGGGATTGGCCGAACGCTTAGCCGAGGGAGCCCCCTTTCAGGGGCGGGTGCGATTGGCCTTTCAGCCGGCGGAAGAACGGCCGCCCGGGGGAGCCCTCCAGATGATTGAAGCCGGCGTGCTGGACGGGGTGGACGAAGTCTACGGTCTTCATTTATGGGCGGGCTTTCCGGTGGGCACCATAGGCTTGCGGCCGGGACCGATGATGGCGAACGCCGACGAATTTCGGATTGTCGTGACCGGTCGGGGAGGACACGGGTCGCAACCGGAGGCGACCGCTGATGCGGTCCTGTTGGCGTCGCAAATCGTCGTGAATTTGCAAACGATTGTTTCTCGCCGGGTTCCCGCGTTGGAGCCGGCCGTGGTCACCTGTGGGACGATTCAGGGGGGCCATACGTTTAATATTATTGCCGAACGCGCCGAAATTACCGGCACCGTACGGACCTTTTCGGCCGAAACCCAAGCCTTGGTCCGACAAGAAATGGCCCATATCGCTCGTACAACGGCTCTGTTATACGGTGCCGACGCGGAACTCGTCTATAACCCGGGCTATCCCGCCCTCATCAACGCGGAAGAACCTACCCGGCGGTGGCAAGCCCGTTTGCGCGAATGGGCGACGGTGGTGGAGCCGGAACCGTCCATGGGGGGCGAGGACTTTGCGTATTATCTCCATCATCGACCCGGAGCGTTTCTCTTTCTCGGCGCACGCCCGGACGTCGAATATCCGCATCATTCACCCCATTTCCAAATCAATGAAGACGCGTTGGCGCTCGGGGTCGAGGCGTTTTGGAATGTCATCCGGGCCTAAATCCCAGGGCTTCGGGGCGAAGCGAGGCTATCTTTGATTTAAGGTGGTTAGGTATGCCGCAATTATCTTCGGTCTACCGCAAATTAGAAGAAGGGGCCAAGCGGCTGACGCCTCAACGGGAATTAATCATCAAAATTTTTTTGAATCATCCCGGAGAGCATTTGTCGGCTGAAGAAGTGCATCGTTTGGTACGGCAGGAATTTCAGGATATCGGATTGGCCACGGTATACCGCACCTTGGAACTATTGACCGGGTTGGAAATTTTGGAACGCATCAACTTTAACGACGGCCGGGCACGCTATGAAATGAAAGTGCGGGAAGAAACCCATCGGCATCATCATTTAGTCTGTTTACGGTGTGGTCGCGTCGAAGAATTTCAAGAAGACTTGTTAGATCCGTTGGAAGATCGGTTGTTGCAGGAACGGGGATTTCGTGTGATGGATCATGAGTTGAAGTTTTACGGGATTTGCGCCCATTGTCGTCGACAAGGTAAAAAGGAGTGGGAATGATGATCTTTCATGGCTACGTGCGGTGAACCACGTCGAAAAAAGCTCGAGCGTGGCTTGAGCAGCACCAGATTCCGATTACCCGGGAACATGATTTGGTTTTGCACCCTCTCGCTCCGGAAGAATTAGCTCGATTGGCCGCGAAGGCCGGCGGTATGGAGGCCTTGTTGTCGCGTAAGAGTCCCAAATATAAAGAATACGCGGGGCGTGTGACGGCGCCGGGCGATTGGTTGGCCTTGATGGCGGAAGAACCCCGCCTTATTCGCCGTCCCATTTTGGAACGGGACACGGACGTGCTAATCGGCTTTGATCCGGACGAGTGGCAACGCCGGTTACTTTAGGGGCCGGTAGGCAAAAGCCAGCCGGACAGGCGAGTGCCGGCCGGTTGGGGCGGCGCGCCATGAGGAATCACGGCCAGACCGTCCGCTTCCCGAAAGGACCGGATGGCATCCGAGGATTGGTCCTCTAGGGGCGTCATCGCGTAGAAGCCCTGGTCCGTCGGCAACAGACGGACTTTGAGAAAGCGGGTTTCTCGTGTGGGCTTGGGATAGGGTGTGGTCAGTACCCCTTCGACGGCGGTTAAGGGGAAGGGGCGGCCCAGGAGCTGCGCCAAAGCCGGTAGCACCAGGAGGTAGAACCCGATGAGGGCCGCTCCGGGATTGCCGGATAAGGCGATGGCCACCGTGGTCCCGATTTGGGCGGCCGCCACCGCTTTGCCCGGATGCATATCCAGCCGCCAAAACAGCCGTTCGAAATCGCGGGCAAAAATTTGGGGAATAAAGTCATAATCTCCCACGGAGGCACCGCCTGTGGTTAAGACCAGGGAATAGTGTTGGAGCTTCGGATCATGGAAAAACTGGGCGACCTGGTCCGAATCGTCGGGAATGACGGCCCGATCGACCATGGCCCCCCAATGGGTGAGCAATGCCTCGAATAAGGGCCCATTGGTATCATATACCTGCCCCGGACCTAACGGAGCTCCCGGCGCAACCAATTCGTCGCCGGACGTGGCGACCAAAATCCGCGGGCGTTGCCGCACCGAGACGGTGGCGACTCCCACGGCCGCCAACTGCCCGATGGATAAGGCGTCCAGATGGTGTCCGGCCTCGAAAAGCGGTTGCCCTTGACGATATTCATGCCCTTTCTCCATAATATTCCATCCTGGTCGGATGGCCCGTTCAATCTGGACGGTGTTGTCCTGCCGGATGACGCGTTCTTGCTCCACCACCGCGGTGGCTCCGACGGGGACTGGGGCTCCGGTCAGGATGCGGACGGCTTGACCTTTTTCTAGGGGGGTCGGCCAAACGGTACCGGCCCGCACTTGCCCCACCACCGTAAAGGTGCCGGGGCACTCGTCGGCCCTCACGGCATAGCCGTCCATGGCGGCTCGCGCAAACGGCGGGACGTCGGTGCCGGCCAAAACCGGCGCGGCTAACGTGCGGCCTAGTGCCTGCCGAAGGGGAATCGCTTCCGCCGGTAAGGTAAATACTCGGCTTTGGAGCAGGGTCTGAGCGTCGGAAACGGAAAGATAGGACACGAACGACACCTCGTTATTCTAGAATGTGGCATAGGCGGGACCAATGGTCCCCGATCTGTTGACGAAGGGCTTCGATTTGGGTATCGGAGAGCGGCAATTCGGCCGCAATCCAGGGAATCGCCGGATCCTCCGGGGGCATGGGAGAAATCCAGAGGGCCACTTGAATAGACGGTATCCATTCCGGACTGATGACGATTTTAGGCCAGGGGGCCCCCTTATCCCCTTCGACGATCAAAAGGGACGTGAGGGGTGCCAACAGACGATAGATTGCAAGCCGATCATAGGGCCCGCGCCAAATGATCCCGTCGGACGCCGCGAACAGGATCGGTCCCGTGCTCAACGATCCCCATTCGGCGGTATCGGAGCCCGGTTTGTCGGGCGGTAACCGATGATGGCTCCATTTCAGCACGAGAGCCGACGGCAAAACGGGGATGAGGGCCGTAATGAGTCGCGTCTTACCCACCTGCGACGGTCCGGCAATATGCAAAATATGCATGGCCTTCCTCAAGACGGGGCGGCCGAATCGGCCAAAAAGCGTTCCCATTCGGCGGGGGTATTGACATTGACGAGCCAGCTGCCGGGAACCGGAACCATCACCGTCCGGAGTTGGGCCAACACATCAATAATCCGTACCCGACGGGGACCGGCACATACGTCGGTCAATAGCTGCAAGGTATCGTGGTGCCAAAGAGCCGCCAAAGGCTGAATCCGGTGGGGCGTGCCGGGATAGACCACGTCGATTTGCCGACCCGTGTGTTGTTGAAGCATCGCATAGAGTTGGGGCGGAATCCCCGGCAAGTCGACGGCCAAGACCGCCAAATAAGGATGCGGGGTCCGTTCCAACCCGCGCCGAATGCCCTCTAGTGGGCCGGCGTCCGGGGATTCGTCGACCAAAACGTCCGGTGCCGCAGGGGTGCCATAAGGACGGGATACCCAAATGGTGCCGGCCAAAGCGGTTTTCAACACCGTTTCGGCATGCGTTAACAGCGACCCGTCTTGACCGGGAAAGGGCAGGGTTTCTTTTGGGTGTCCCATCCGGCGGGATTGGCCCCCAGCTAAAACAACCCCATCGTAGGGTAAGCGGTCCATTGTGATTCCCTCCGGCCTGTTGAAGTCATGTACTGTTCTTATTGTACTCTGCCGCGTCGATTTTTGCTTGTCGCGTTCCTCGGGTATGATAAGGAGGATGGGAACAACGGGATGATCTCCGCGGCAATCGGAGTCGGGTGGAACGGCCGAAAAGGAGGAACCGGTCAGGATGTGGCAAGCGGTCGGATTGGATTTGGATGATACCCTCTTGGAGTTGGACGGCGACTTTCTGTCCCGCTACTTAACCGCTTTCGAATCGTCGTTGCAATCGGCCTTGGCCGTCAGAGACCCTTTGCATCCGATTTGGGGCGATATCATGAAGACCATTTTAGCGCAGCCGAACCGGGCGGATTTTCTCTATAACCAGGTCATGACCTACCTGTTGACCCGACTTCATACGAACCGGGATGCCTTAGACCGCGCCTTGACGCGTTTTTATCAGGAAGAGTTTTCGCGACTTCGACAATGGACGCGTCCCCGTTACGGAATGAACGGTCTTTTGGCGGCGATCCGGGGGCGGGGGGTTCGGGTGGCTTTAGTCACCAGCCCCTGGTTTCCGCGGCGGGCGATCGAAGAACGGCTCGAGTGGGCCGGGCTTGAGGGGTTTCCCTTTGACCTGGTGACCGCCATGGAAGAGATGCACGCAACGAAACCGGAGCCCCAATATTATCGGGAGGTGGCGGATAAAGTGGGGATTCGGCCGGAACAGTGGATTATGGTGGGCAATGACGTGGATGAAGATATCCTGCCCGCCTTGTCGGTGGGGATGAAAGCCTTTTGGATTACAAACGGTCAGACAGATCCGCGGGTTCCCTCGGCAGTTCCCCGTGGCACTATCTATGATGCCGGTCGCTATTTGCTCTCCGCGGGGGAGCCAAAATGACGATTAATCCTAACCCCACCAACACAATCGTGACCAGTTGGCCGAAGGTCGGCAGTTGACCCAGTACGAGCCAGGCTAAAAGTCCGCTGCCGGCAATTTCGCCGACTAACGCGAGGGAGATGGTGGTGGCCGGCACGTAGCGGAGGAGCCAGTTAAAGAGCGTATGACCGCCCAATGTGGGAATGAGGGCGATGAGCGCGTAAAGCATCCATAAACGGGGGCTATGCGGCCATAGCGGTTGATGGTCGAAAAGGCTCACCCCGGCTAAGACGATCATGGCCCCAAGATAGACGACGGGAGCATAGATGACCGTATCCAGAGATTGTCGCACGTTATGGCCCGCTAAAATGTAAAGCCCGCCAAAGAACGCTCCTCCGAGAGCCCATAGGATGCCCGGCAGCGATAACCGGGCGGAAGACATGAGGCCCGAGCCGAATAACCAGAGAACCCCGCTCATCACGAATCCCATTCCGAGAAGTACAGATCGAGAAAACGCTTGGCGGTTCCGGATGCGATCGACCCCCGCCACCAGCAAGGGATGGGTGGAGACGAGCGCGGTCGAGACCGCGACCGGCAGCAATGTAAGCGATTGAATCCAGAACATAAAGTGCAGGGCGAGGGCAACTCCTGCAGCCCCCATCAAACCCCAGTGCCGCGCGTCTAACGGCCGGTGGGGACGAGCCCGCATGGCGGCCGGGCCTAAGACGAGGGTGGCCAGTCCCAATCGCCAAAAGGCAATTTGGGCAGGGGGCGCGGTGGCCAGACGGATCAGGACGGCGGCGCTCGACACAGACAAAACCCCTATCGCCACGGCCCCTTGCAGGATGACGGGCGATGGGGCTTGCCGAGAAGTGGGGAGGAGGGAATCAGACTTTGACATAGGATTGGGTTAACATATCCCGAAAAGCCGTCAACGAATCCGCCCGTTCCGGATCCTGGTTTGTGTAGATTTGAATGAGGTTGGTCAGCATCCGGACTAACATAAACCGTGTCGGGGTCGGACTGAGATAGGCGGGATGAAACCCAAACCCGTTGTTCATCAGAAATTGCACACATTCGCCCCGGTTGAGTAGGCGGCCTTTGTGAAAGGGATCGATAAACAAGCTGTCGTTATATTGCAGCAAGAAGTGCCCAGGCATGCCAATCCCCACGACGGGAATGCGCAGGCGACGAGCAATCAAAAGGTAGACGGCCGACAAACTGATCGGAATGCCCAGTCGGCGGTCCAACACTTGGTTGATATAGCTGTTGTCGGGGTCGTAATAGTTATCCCGGTTTCCGGCAAACCCCAGATCTTCAAAAAAGTACTGGTTGAACGCTTCAATCAATTCGCGTCCTTTGGTTAAGCCTTGATGATCCATGCGGTGCCGGAATTCGCGTGCCATATCGTCCAGCATATCCCGGTAATGGGTCCGGTTCAGGCTGGGATAGCCGCTTTCGGCAATGAGGAATACGCCTTCTTCGAGGTCAATCCACGCAGAGGGGGTTTCGCAGAACCGCTGAAAGCGTTGGCCGAGCTCATCGAGGCGAATTCGTTCCAATATGCTGTATACCCGCGTGCGAACATGCGGATCGGGGGAGTTGCGGGCTTCTTCTAAAAAAGGTTCCGCGTCGTGGCGGGCCTCAATTAAGGTTTTCCGCGCCACCTGGGCCGTTTTGATGTCGTCGTCACCTAAAAGGTGAATCAAGGCGCGAATTTCGCGTTCCGTGAGGCTTTTCATGGCCGTCCGCTCCTTTCCCAGCGTCGTCAGTTACGGCTCGGGCAGCGGTGTTTACCCCCAGTATATGGAACAACCACCAATGATGTGAGGATAGTTGTCAGCCGTATCATATAATTCGCTCTTCATCTCGTTTTTCCTGCTTGCAAAAGCCGAAATGCCGTCCTGGAACCCCCAATAGCAATCGGAATTTGTAATAAGGAACACCAGAAATCGTCTGCCGGTGATGACTCGCCTGGCGTGCGGTCGGTAAGACCCCGACGCCGATGGCGTGTTACTACCATTATGCCCACAAATTTTTCGATCAGCACCAATAAATGGTAGGCACGAAAATTTTTTCCTGCCCGGCGCGTGCGATCGGATGGTCCCCCTGCCATCGTATCATCAAATGAGACACTTCGTCGGACGATTACGAAATTCTGTTGCGTCCCCTAGGAACCTTATACCACGTAGCGTATAATCAGGGAATATGAAAGCCGGGAAAGGGCAAGGCGGTGACGTATGCGGGAACAAGTGGAGCGGTTGCTCATTTATTTAGGGCGCACCACCATGCATTTGTCGTGGCTGCAGCTCATCATCGGATATTTACTGTCGGATCCGGGGCGGGTACGGTTTGTCCCATCGCTCGACGGGACACCGGAATTGGCGATGATGATTTCCGCCCATCGGCGGATTGAAGTACCGGGACCTCCGTGGCAAGGGTATGTTCGAGGGGTGCCGGTGCCGGATCCGTTAACCTGGATTCAAGTGGCGAAGAGCATGACGGTTCCCATCGACGTGCGGCTATCCAGCGATGATCCGATTTTGTTGCAGATGCTGACGCCGTTGGTGGCGCCGGTGGCCCGGCAGCACGAACGGTTGGAAGTGGAAGAACGGATGCAAAGTTTGCGGACGGAATTGGATCGCGCGCTCGATCTCTATAATGAGGTACGCCATATTATGGAGGTCGACCACGAACGTCATCAAGAGCTGGAAAAGTTTTTGGGGTTAGCTGAGGCGGAGATGCAAAAAATGGGGCAGGAGTTGAAGCGGCTGAAGTCGCGCATGGATGAGGAAACATCCGGATAAAAGCCGGCGGCGGGGCCATACTAGGGATATTCCGGTATAAGGGGGATATTCCGGGTCGTGGTCGAAAACACCGTTGTCGCACTGCTCAATGAGGATTTCAGAGGCGAGCACGCCGCGATTGTCCACTATCTGACCCACGCGTGGACGGTGGCGGCGCTTTATGGTCCCGCCATCGAGGCAATAGCCCGCGATGAAATGCGCCATATGAAATGGCTAGGACACAGTATCGTCGCCCTCGGGGGCGTCCCCGATTTGACCGTTCCCGAATTGCCGGCCGCCGTACCGTTGGAAGACGCCTTACGGGCCGACATTGAGGCGGAACAAGAAGCCATTCGCCAATATGAGGACCACCGGGCGCGTATTGCCGATGCCGGGGTCAAATCCCTACTGACCCGCATTATGGTCGACGAGCAAGACCATCTGCGGCAATTTGAGGCGTTTTATGCGGTATCGGCTCCCTCGGCGGGGGAGGACCCGACTGAGTCCCCGAGGTCCGAAGCCGTCCAGCGGTTGGAGCAGCTGGTGGCCATCGAATATCGGGAGATTCTTCGATATCTTTTTCAGTCGTTTATCACCAGTCACGCCGCCATTGTGGGGTTAACGGCCGAAGACCATGCCGTTGAAGAAATGCGCCACCTCGATTGGGTAGCCTCCGCGTTAGTCCAAACGGGCGGGACGATTGATTGGTCGCGTCCTGTCACGGATCGGGAGTCCGCGGTCTACGAATCACTTCGGGCCCGGTTGGACGGGGATCCGACCTGGGCAGCGGTTTTCCGTCGCATTCACGAGCGGGAACGCCTTCAAACCGAGGCGGCCGATGTTCCCCAGTGGACCGTCGGCTCTCTGCGAGGGGAGGATACGCGATGGACATCTTAGGACGTGCCGAGTCTCCCTTGACGGAGGAGGAATGGCTCGCGCTGACCGCCGGGGTCCAGGCGGTGGCTAAACGCCATCTGGTCGGGCGTCGATTTCTTCCGCTCTTCGGGCCGCTCGGCGCGGGGGTACAGATTGTGCAAACCGACCGCATGCCGGGATGGGATTTGGCTCAAGTGTCGATGGTCGGACAAACGGCCGATGTGGCCCCGATCGAGCGAATCTATCAACCGGTGCCGCTTCTGTTTCATGATTTCGTGATCGATTGGCGGGATCTCGAACAAGTCCGTCATCAGGGCGGCCTATGGGATTGGACACGGGCCGAAGCGGCAGCCAGTTATGTCGCGATAGCGGAGGACCGGTTAATTCTGGAGGGGCAACGGGAGCAACAATTGGACGGGCTTTTGACCGTCAGGGGTCGCCATGTACTGGAGGCCGAAGGGTGGGACGCACCGGGCGACGGGTTTCATAATGTGGCGCGGGCGATTCAGCACGCCACCGGCGCGGGCTTTCCGGGGCCCTATGCGGTATTGGTCGGGGTGTCAACGTATGCCCAGTGGCATCGGCTATGGGGCCGGACGGACGTATTGGAAGTCACGCAAATCGAGCATTTAGCCGGCGCGGGGGTCTATCGTTCGCCGTTAATGCCGGAAGATGTGATTTTGCTGATGGCGACCGGTTCGGAAAATTTGGATCTGGCCGTAGGATTGGACTGGAACGTCGCGTTTATGGAAGCCACCCGGATGAATTATATTTTTCGGGTGCTGGAAACGGTCAGTCTGCGCATTAAACGGCCCGGGGCGATTGTCGAAATTCGGCGTACGCTGCCGGAGTAAAGGTAAACGTCCGGAACGGATCGGTCTTTCGAGGGCGGGGGAGATTGGTTATGCTGAAAATGCACAGTCCATTCCCGGGGAGGCGATCCGAACGGACGAGACGAATGACTTTGTGCAATGGCGGCATGCCCCACCTGAACAATGGCGTTATTGTCCCTTGTGCGCTCACCGATTGGAAAACCGTGAATGGGACGGGAAGTTCCGGCGGTATTGTACCCAATGCGGGTTTGTCTATTGGGAACGTCCGTTGCCGGCCGTCGCCACCATCATTTTAGACCAGACTCGGCAACGGCTGGTATTGGTCCGTCGGCGCTATCCGCCCCAAGTCGGGAGCTGGACGTTTCCCGGGGGCGGGGTTGAGTTTGGCGAATCCATTATCGAAACCGCCATAAGGGAGGCCCAAGAAGAAACCGGGCTCACGATCGGATTGGAGAGCCAGCTGGGGACCTGGTCCACTCCGACGCATGAAACCCTCATTACGTTCTATATTGCGCATGTCGTGGGGGGCGTCCTGCAGGCGGGAAGTGATGCGGAGGATGCGCAATGGTTTCCCTGGGATCACATCCCCCCCATCGGGTTTAGCGTTCATCAAACCGCCTATCGGTTATTTGTCGCTTTACGCGAACAAATTGCTCCCTCGCCCGGTCCTTAAGAGGGGATAGACGACGTCGGCGGGCGACGGGGGGGTTTTTGACGTCGGTTTTGCCAAAAACGCCAGCCCCAAAGGAGTCCGGTTAGCCACCAGGGGGTTTGGGGGGCCAATCGGGCAGGTGGATTTTTTTGTCGGCGCGAGGCCGACCACGACCACAACACGCCGACGATTCCACCCACCCGGCGTGCCACCTGGTGAACGTCTTTGACGGTTTGGGAGACCGTACGGCTTGTCTCCCGCAGTTGTTGCAGGACGTCGTGCACCTCGTTCAATTGCTGGGCTAACCGTTGTTGAAACGTCATCAGTTGGATCACTAGGCGAATGACCACGATGATGGCGACGATACCCATAAGGGCGAGGATGGCCGACGAAATCGCGATAACGGGAAGGGCCCAGGAGTTCACCGGATTTCTCCTTTAACTTGTTGCGTTAAACGGGTTGGGGGTCGTCGGCAGGCGCGTCGTCGATGAGGGTTTCTTCGCTGACCGGAATTTCGGTTATCCCCCGGCGCCAAAGTTCCTGCCCTTTTTTGGTTAAATTGTCGCGAATATCGCGCACACTTTCCGACACTTGGTCGATCGTGCCCTGCGTTTTCTTCTTAATCACGTCGCGCGTATCGGTTCCTTTTGAGGGAGCCAGCAAAATTCCGGCGATAAATCCGGCAGCCGCTCCAATTAAAAGCCCGCTCACGCGATCCCATGTTTTATCGTTCATCGAGGTGCCCTCCTTTTTAACCACTTGTCTATCGCATTTATTGTGACACAATGCAGGCGATCCGAAAAGGGCAGCCGGAAACCGCCCTCCGCATCTTTAGCACATCCCGGGAAACATGCTATACTAGCTTGGTTCTCCAAGCGCCGGTAGAATGGCATTGAGGCAGGTTGATCAATGCGGGATAGGGTTTGAAACGTATGCGAATCGTGTTTGTGACTGAAACCTGGCATCCGTCGACGGACGGAGTGGTCACCCGAATTACGGCGACCTTGCGTGAGTTGAAACGGATGGGCCATGAGCTGTTGGTGGTGGCACCCCGTGGAGGCGCACCCGAATTTGAAGGCATCCCGGTACGGGATGTGCCCAATATCAGCGTGGGGTTCATTTACGGCGGCAAGCCTTGGGGATTACCGATGCCCCGGGTTGCCCATTATATCCGTCAATTCAATCCGGACGTTGTGCATGTGGTCAATCCGTTTGTGATTGGCTGGGCGGGGGTGTTGGCCGCGGTGGCGCAACGCCGGCCACTGGTCGCGTCCTATCATACCAACATTGCCCAATATGCCGACTTTTACCATTTGGGCTTTACGAAACCCGCCATTTGGGCTCTATTACGTGCGTTGCACAATCGTGCCGATCTCAATTTGGCGACCTCGGAAGCTGTCCGGCAGGAATTAATTCAACAGCAAATTAAAAATGTCCGCGTATGGCAGCGAGGGGTTGACCTTTCGCTGTTTCATCCGTCCCGGCGTTCGGCCGCGATGCGCCAACGCCTAACCGGAGGGCAGGGTGACCGCCCGATTGCTCTTTACGTCGGCCGGCTGGCCCTCGAAAAGGGCTTGGAGCGCCTGCGCGTATTGTTTTCGGTCAATCCCGACCTGCACTTGGCCTTTGTGGGCGACGGGCCGGCCCGTCCCGACTTGGAACGGCTTTTTGCCGAGACGCCGACCACGTTTGTCGGGACGTTACACGGGGAACAACTGGCTGAGGCTTACGCGTCGGCCGACGTCTTTGTATTTCCCTCGACGACGGATACGTTGGGCTTGGTGTTATTGGAGGCGATGGCGTCCGGACTTCCCATTGTGGCTGCCGAAAGTCGCCCGACGCACGAATTGGTTGATCAAAGCGGCGCCGGCCTATTATTTGACCCGGATCACCCGGAAACGATGGGGGATATTTTAAAGACGCTCATGGATAGTGCCACGCGCGAGGAGTTGTCCCGTCGGGCTCGGCAAGAAGCGGAGCGATGGGGTTGGCGGGTGCCGACCTTGCAATTGGTGGAGTGGTATTACGAAATTATGGGACTCCAGCGGGGGACCGCATGAGACGGATATGGCAGTTTTTTCAGTTTGTGTTTGTCGGACTGGGAAACTCCATTATTGATTTAGGCGTCTTCAACGGACTTTATCTCTTATGGCCGACGCGGAACGTGAAACAATTGGTGTTTTACAATACAATAGCCGTCGGGGCCGCCATTTTAAACAGCTATATTTGGAATAGCCGATGGACCTTTCGTCAAAAGCGTCGCACACGTGGTCCGGGAGCAACCCGCCAACGCCTCTTGTTTTTGATGCAATCTTTGATCAATATCGTGGTGAATGATGTGATCTTAGGGTTGATCGCGCCCTGGATCGCGGCCACCCATGCCATCCCTCACGTATTGGCCAACAACATCGCAAAACTGATGGCCATGTTTTTAGCCTCTCTTACCAGTTTCTTGATGATGAAGCTGGTCGTGTTTATCTAGCCGGCAGGAAATTCTTGGGTATCCGGAGAATCATCCGGTTAAAGGGGGGATTCCTGATGTCATCCGACGGGTTTTACGACTTTTGGATGGAATATCTTAACGGTCATCAGTTATTAGCGACGCGGCTCTGGCATTTTGCCGGAACGGCCATTGCCGTGATGACGGCGGTTTTAGCCATTATTGCGTGGAATCCGATCTATCTGGTGGGGGCGTTTCTCTTGGGGTATGGCAGCTCGTGGGTGGCTCATACCTTTCTCGAGCATAATCATCCGTTGTCCTGGAAACATCCCCTGTGGGCCCTATGGGCCGATATCACTTTGGTACGGTTAATGTTGGTGCGCGGATTGACGGAGGACGTGGGGAAATTCAAATGGCTTTAGACGCATAGGGAAGCAGGCAACCCCGTATAGATGAACGGGGATGATCGACCATGCGTCGAAAAATCGGATGGCTCTTTTTAACGGGAGTGTTAGCCTGGGGATTGGCCGGATGCGGCAACGATCCACAGGTGATTGCCAATATGCCCGGTCCGGTGCAACAGGTACTCGATACCAGTACCTTATCCGGCAACAATATCGGGACCAATATGTTGGAGGTCACCGGAAACCAGTCGTTTGTGGGGACCGGGCGCATGCCGGGGTATTATAATTACGGACCGGCGGAAGACGCCGGCAGCAATACGTTCTACGTCAACTTTGAAGTGCCGGTCAATTTTCAGGGGATTGCCCGGCAATTGGGTTATCCGCCTCAACCGGTCGCTTCGACCAGTGTTCCTACCGAAGACTATATTACCTTGAATCCGTTACCCAATCAGGCGGGGGATCGTCTGTATTATGATCCGAACACGCGGATGGCCCCTTTTTCGTTTAAGCTACTCCCCAATGGGGCGGTCATTGATGAATCCTGGGATGCGGTCAGTGTGAATAGCTGATTGACGGCTTTCTTTTTCTTCCACTCCCTGGTTAAATGAAAATAACCACGGAAGGGGGAGAACCATGACGCATCCCACCAACTTGACCGGATTTAATACGCGAGCCATTCACGTGGGGCAGTCCCCCGACCCGACCACCGGAGCGACCATCCCTCCGATATATGTGTCCAGCACCTATACCCAAGACGGATTGGGGCAACATCGCGGCTACGAATATGGGCGAGGGGATAATCCGACGCGTGAGGCGTTGGAAGCGGCACTGGCGTCTTTGGAAGACGGTGACTTTGCCGTTACGTTTGCCTCCGGGATGGCGGCCGGCGACAGTATTTTGCGGATGTTGAAGCCGGGCGACGAAGTCGTGGCCGGTCTGGATCTCTATGGCGGCGTCTACCGATTACTGGAGACCGTCTACCGTCCGCACCATCACACGCAGGTACGGTATATCGATTTGACGCGGATCGACGCGGTACCGGCCAGCTTAAGCGAAAAAACCCGGATTTTATGGGTGGAGACCCCGTCCAATCCTCTTTTACAGGTGGCCGATATCCAGGCGTTAGCGACCGTCGCTCATGAGTCGGGTGCGCTTCTGGTGGTGGATAACACGTTTGCTTCGCCCTACTTACAAAATCCGCTCCATTGGGGAGCGGATTTGGTTGTGCATTCGATGACCAAATATATTGCGGGCCATTCCGATGCCATCGGCGGGGCGGTATTGGGACGGGATCCCTCCCTGGGCGAGCATTTGCGCTTTATCCGGAATGCGGCCGGAGCGACGTTGGGTCCGTTTGAAGCGTGGCTCATCCTGCGGGGACTCAAAACCTTAGGGGTGCGAATGGATCGGCATGTTGCCAATGCCGAACGTGTGGCCGACTTTTTGGCCCACCATCCGGCGGTCGCACGAGTCTATTACCCGGGACACTGGACGGAAGAGGCCGGTCGGATCGTGGCGCGCCAAATGCGTGCACCGGGTGGAATGGTGAGTTTTGAGGTCCACTCGGCTTTGGCACCGGATTTGGCCGCGATGGGGCGGCTTTTTACCCGGTTTCGGGTCTTCTCCTTGGCCGAAAGTCTGGGCGGGGTGGAATCGTTGGTGGGGCATCCGGCGACGATGACGCATGCGGCGTTGCCGGCTTTTGTGCGCTCCGAACGGGGGATTCGAGACCAGCTGATTCGCCTATCGGTGGGGATTGAAGATTACGCCGATCTCGAGGCCGATCTCCGGTTGGCCCTCGATGCGCTGTTGGAGGCCTGACATGGCCACTCTACGCGATCCCTGGACGATTCTCGGATTGGCTCCCGGTACCCCTTGGGATGCGGTACGTACGCGCTATGTGCAACTGATCCGTCAGCACCACCCGGATCGCTATGCCGATAATCCGGACGAGCAGCGGCGGCAAGAAGAGCTCACCAAAGACATTATCTGGGCCTATCACGAACTGGAGAAGCGACAGCTGAAATTCTCGGCCAGGCCGAGGCCGGCGGCCCGCCCGTCACCGCCGGCATGGACGCCGACGCGGATGACTTGTGCCCGTCATGGGCGTTGGGCGGTGATTTTTTGTACGGTGTGCGGGGAGCCGTTATGTACTCGATGTGACAGTGCGTTGACGGGATTTTGCCCCCGGCATCGATCCCAAAGACGAGGGGTTCATTAAGGCCGGGATGGCCGAAGGGGAAAAGGCAGAAAGACAGACAGGCAGAAAGGAAGGATTTCTCGACGATGGCCAGTGTACGGGGTTCCTATATTAACGGACAAGAAGTGACGGCGGATCAGACATATCCCGTGACCCATAAGTACACGGGGGCCGTCTTGGCGGACGTCACCGAAGCGACGCCCGCGTTGATGGACGAAGCGGTTCGGGGAGCGGAGGACGCCTTTCGTCATCCGTTGTCGGTGCCGCAGCGGGTAACGATTTTAGAGCGTGCGGCCGAAATTCTCGGTCGTGATCAGGAGCGCATCGCCCGCCTAATTGCCCAAGAGGCGGGCAAGCCCATTAAAGATGCGCGGGTGGAGGTTCAACGGGGGCAGCAAACTTTACGGTATTCGGCCGTCGCGGCGCGCACATTGAGAGGTCTGGAAATTCCGGTCCGGGGGAACCCGGGTTCGGAGAATCGCCTGGCGTTCACCGTCCGCAAGCCTTACGGGGTGGTGCTGGCGATTACGCCCTTTAATTTTCCTTTGAATTTAGTCTTGCATAAAGTCGGACCGGCTCTGGCCGCCGGGAACACGGTGGTGTTAAAGCCGGCGCCCGCCACCCCGTTAACGGCCTTGGCTTTAGCGGGGGTCCTCGCGGAAGCGGGTTTGCCGCCCGGATATTTGCAAGTGGTAACGGGGGCGAGCCCGGAGGTGGGGGCCCGTTTGGTCGCCGATCCCCGGGTTCGATTGATTACCTTCACCGGGTCGGCGGCGGTGGGACAGACCATCCGGGCCCAGGCCGGCTTGCGGCCGGTATTATTGGAGTTAGGCAATAACTCGGCCAATATTGTCCATGAGGATGCCGATTTGGACCGTGCGGCCAAGACCTTGGCGATCCGAGCGTTCGGATTTGCGGGCCAAGTCTGCATTTCGGTACAGCGGATTTATGTGCATCGTGCCGTCTATCAACCGTTTTTGGATCGGTTAACCGAAGCCGTGTCGCAATTGGTTGTCGGGGATCCTGAAGATGAGGCCACGGATGTCGGACCGATGATTACGGAGGCGGCGGCCGAACGGGCTTTCGATTGGTACCAGGAATCGCTTCGGCAAGGCGCTCGCGCGGTCATACCGGGCATGCGAGAGGGATCGTTGGTGCACCCGGGGCTATTAGTCGACGTGGCGCCGTCAATGCGGGTGATGGCGGAAGAGGTCTTTGCCCCCATTGCCGGGGTTGTGCCCTACGACGAATTTAAACAGGCGTTGGCTTGGGCCAATGAGAGTCGGTATGGTCTCCAGGCCGGAGTGTTTACCCACAATCTCGAGCTGGCCTGGCAAGCGGTGCAAACCTTAGAGGTGGGTGGGGTGATTCTGAACGACTCCTCCTCTTATCGCGCCGATAACATGCCCTATGGCGGAGTCAAAGATTCGGGCATTGGTCGGGAAGGGCCGGAATTTGCGATTGAGGAAATGACCTATCCGACGGTGGCGGTGTTTAATTTGCCCGCCGGTCCCGCGCGATGAGCTTTTGGTTGGTCTTCGACATCGAAACCGTGCCGGATGCCGTCGCCGGGAGGCGTTGGTTGGGACTCGCTGCGGAGGTAGATGATCGCCAGGTACGCCGTCGCATGATCGAGCGTCGCCGGGAGGAAACCGGCCAGGCGTCCGATTTTCTGAAACCCGGCTTTCATCAAGTGGTGGCGATTGCGGCAGCGCTCGTCGACCAGTACGGCGTATTACGGAAAATTAACGCCTTGGGTCGGGTTGGCGATAGCGAGGAGCAATTGATTCGCGACTTTTTTCAGGTCATTCATGATCTGCATCCGCGGCTGGTGGGCTGGAATACGTCAGGGTTTGATTTGCCGACGTTAATCTATCGGGCGATTCGCCACCAGATTCCCGCGGCGGGCTTTTATCAAGTGGGTGAGCCATATCACGGATATCGCAAGCGATATGATGAAGAATCTCATCTCGACCTCATGGATTTATTAAGCGGGTATGGAGCGTCCAGTCGGCTGACATTGGACGAAATGGCGGCGGTGTTGGGCGTTCCCGGCAAATTGGAGATCGACGGTGGTCAAGTCCTAGAGTTATACGAGGCGGGGGCCATCGACGCGATTCGCCACTATTGCCTTCACGATGTGCTGACGACGACGCTCGTATTTGGAGCTTATGCGTTTCACCGAGGATGGTGGAAGCCGGAACAATATCGGGAGTTTCAGCAGAGTGTCCGTCGCTTTTTACGCGAAACGGACGAAGACCATTGGCGGCCGTTTCGGGAGGCTTGGGCTTTAGCCGCGGGGGAGGCCTGGGGGTGAGCCTGACCACGTTTGATGCTCGCCAATGGGCGCGTATCAACGGGGTTTTAACCCGTGTGTTTGGTTTAACGGCCTTACGGCCGGGGCAAGCCGACGTCATTGCGCGGGTCCTTCAAGGCCGTTCGGTGTTGGCGGTGATGCCGACAGGGGCCGGCAAATCGCTGACTTACCAACTTCCCAGCCTTTTGATGGCGCGGCCGGTCTTGGTCATTTCGCCGTTGGTTGCGCTCATGCAGGAGCAGGTCGCCAGCCTCCGAACGTTGGGGATTCTGGCCGAGGCCCTGACCGGTCCGCTCTCGGAGGAGACGTGGTCGACTATGAGCGAAAAGTGGCGAACGGGTCAAACCCGCTTATGGTTTGTTGCTCCCGAACGGCTTTTTCAAGCCCGTGTATTTCGGTTGCTACGGGCGTATCCTCCGAGTTTTATGGCGGTCGATGAAGCGCATTGCATTTCGCAGTGGGGCTATGATTTTCGACCGGAATACCGGCAAATCGGGAAGTTTCGGCATCAAATCGGTAATCCGCCGGTATTGGCGTTGACGGCCACCGCGCCCCCGGTGGTCCAGCGGGAAATCGAATGGCACTTACGGGATAAGGGGGAGCCTTTCGATATTTTGACCCAGCCGGTTGACCGGCCGAATATTGCCTTGGATGTGCAGGAAGTGGGTACGGGGGCGGAAAAACTTCACCGGGTGGAACGTCTTCTGGCGGAGGAACCGGGAGCCGCCATTCTCTATGCGTCGACCCGGCGGGCCACCGAATGGTGGGCCGATCGGCTGAGCGAACGGCTGACCGTGCCGGTGG
Organism: Sulfobacillus acidophilus DSM 10332; assembly: GCA_000237975.1. Classification (GTDB taxonomy): domain Bacteria; phylum Bacillota; class Sulfobacillia; order Sulfobacillales; family Sulfobacillaceae; genus Sulfobacillus_A; species Sulfobacillus_A acidophilus. The sequence goes on from CP003179.1 coordinate 377,076, forward strand.
TCGCCTATCACGCGGGGCTGCCCCGGGAGACGCGGGCCGCAGCGGAACAGGCCTTTCGACGTCGTCAAGTCAATCGGGTGGTGGCCACCAGTGCCTTCGGCATGGGCATTGATCGGGGGGATATCCGCCTAATTGTCCATGTTGATTTGCCGGAATCTCTCGACGCCTATTACCAAGCCGTAGGGCGGGCGGGTCGAGATGGGGAGGCGGCCCGGGCAGTGCTGGTCTATCGGTCCGCGGATCTGGTCCATCGGCGGCATCTGGCCGACAGGGGATTGGTTGATCGGGCTTCGTTGGAGACTTTATTGCAAGCGATTCAAAAACGGTCGGTGGTGACCGTGCCGGAAGATCCGGAGGGTACGGTTCCCTTAATCTTAGCCATGTTAGAGGATCTCGGCTGGATCTTTTGGCGGCCCGTATCGGGTGGCTGGCGGGTCATCCGCCGTCAATGGCCGACCGAGGATGCGGTGTCCGTGGTATGGGGGCGGATCGACGCCTTGCGCGCTTGGCGACAAGAGCAGGCCCGGCACATGATTCACTACGTGCAAGAATCCAATTGCCGGCGGGACACCCTACTCGCCTATTACCGATCACCCCGTATACCGGACTCCCGGTTTAGCTGTTGTGATCGCTGTCGAGGGGGGGATCGTCAACGGTCGTTTGAAACGGTGCGCGAACGTCTGGCCGCCTGGCGCCAGGCGGTGGGCCGACAACAGGGCGTTTCGCCATACGTCGTGATGCCGGAATCCTTAATGAACCAGTTGGTCCTCCGGCAACCGCGGACGCCGGCGCAATTGGCCGAGATTCCCGGCATGGGTCCTAAGCGGCTTCGGCAGTGGGGCGACGAGGTTCTCCGTCTGATTCGGGAGAGTAGCCCATCGGCTTCTAACTTCTCTTTGACCGATGCCGACGACGGCGAAAGCCAGGCCTTTTGGCTATTTGCCACCGGGTTGCCGCCGAACGAGGTGGCCGAACGGATTCACCGACGTCCGAGCACGGTGCGTCAATATTACGTCCGGTGGATAGCCGGCCGCCCGCCGGCGGAATGGCGCTGGACGCTTATTCACTGGTTTTCTCATGAAGAATACCGGCAGCTGAAAGCGTCTTTTGAGCGGTGGGGCGCCGACCGTTTGCGACCGGTTTACGATGAATGGCAAGGGCGCTTCGATTGGGGTCAAATCGAGGTGGCCCGTGCCGTCTGGCAATATGAAACGACCCACGGCGAATCGGTCTTCAGGGAGCCCGTCCCACCAACGAGACCAACCAGACCCCGACGCTAAGCGGACCCCCTTGGACCAAGAGCCGACAGGATGGACTGCGTAACCCTTGCCGGGCCTTTTGGTCGGCGAGGTAAAAGCCTAATAAGCCGCGGGCAATATAGTGGTGGAAGGCGGCGTCCTCGAGAAGGGTGCTCGCGGCCAAGGCTTCGTCAAATATCCATTGAATCCTTTTGAGGGCTTCTTTTTGAGATGGGTAATAGGTGACGAAGTTGAGGTCGCCTCCCTGGGCATCTTCTTGCTGGTCGATCCAGTAATCGAGCAAAATATGTAGTGCGCCCATCCAGGGGAAATAGAGTCGAGCCAGGCGGTCAATCCGGTCCGGAGACGGGGATGGGCCGGCTTGGGCCTCACTCGCCAAGGCGAAAAGTCCGAGGGTAGACCCGGTAGCGGCGGCGAACTCCCACCACTCCAGGGACCACCGCGGATCGGCATGTCGGTCGGCCCAAGCGGTTAACAGGGGGACGCGGGATTCGACCGGCCCGTGTTTATAGACTTGTAAATCGATGTAGAGGTTGACCCAGGTCCGGATATAGGGGGCGACGGCGGACCAGCCCGGCCAGGTCGCGACTTCCGTTTGACAACGGGTGACTAAACGGGTTAAATATCCGCCGTCGTCGCCGTCCGGATGGGACCGGAAATAGGCCTCCGGAGATTTTCCCGGGGTGACGGCGTCCAAAAGGGCTTGATGCAATTGACGCAGGTTGTCGGGCGCCTGGGACGGGCCGCGGTCCGTAATCGTATCCAAATAGTCGCAGGCCGTCTGGTAGGCGACGATGAAGGGTAACAACCGTTGTTCCGGATCGCGGGAGGGCGAGCTAAAAATTCCGCCGCCTTCACAATGAAATTGCTTAGTCGTAAGGGACGATAACGCTTGGGTCCGAAGAGCCGAATGTTCGATAGCCGTCGCCTGGGTTTGCCATTCGGCCAGGTAGCGAGCCACGGTGGGTCTGACGGCGGTTAGATATTCGCGTACCCAACGCCAGGATGTTGTCCAAGGGGCCATCTCGGTTCCTCCTCTCTCGGTACCTTACGGGGACACCCGTGAAAACAGAACCGGGTGGATCCACCCGGTTCGTCAGTTACTCTTACAGGGGCGGAACCGATCGGCTGGGAACCGGTTGAAAGTGCGGCATCACCGGTTCATACCGTTGCAGTAGTTCTAACACGACGTCGATCGCCTGCTCTAACTGCGGATCGACCCCCGCCATCGCATCTTGCGGTCGATAAGGGACTTCAATGTCGGGATCCGTCCCGTAATTTTCGACTCCCCAACCGACGTCTTTAAACCAAAAGGCTTCCTCCGGCTGGGTGGTGATGGAGCCGTCCACCAAACTATAGCGGACGTTAATTCCAATCACGCCGCCCCAAGTGCGCGTGCCGACGAGCGGTCCCAGTCCCATCAGCTTAAAGGCATGGGAGAAAATATCCCCGTCCGACCCGGCATGTTCGTTGGTCAGTGCGACCATGGCGCCCCGCGGTGCCTGATAGGGGTAGGGTTCAACATGTCCATAGCGGGTGCGGGTAAACGCGATACGTTTCCGATTCAACATTTCTAACAGAAGCGGGGAGACGATGCCGCCGCCGTTAAAGCGCACGTCGATAATGAGGCCCTCCCGATCATATTCGGCCAGGTAGCCACGATGAAATTCGGCAAACCCCTGCGAACCCATATTGGGAATGTGAATATAGCCCACGCGACCGTGGGTCCTTTCGTGAACCCGTTGGCGGTTGGTTTCCACCCATTCCCGGTAGCGGGCGGGGGTTTCTTTGGCTAAGGGGCGTACCCGAACGGTGCGGGGCTCCGAGTGGTTCGGCTGCAGCACGGTGATTGCGACTTCGCGACGGGCTTGGTCGATCAGTCTTTTGCCCGGCGGGAGATCGGGACCCAACGGTTGTCCGTTAATCGCCAGGATCACGTCACCCGGCGATATATTGAGTCCAGGGGCCAACAAGGGTGAATGGTGATCGGGATTCCAGCTGTCGCCGTGCACCAGATGCCGAATACGGTACCCCTGGGTCTCGGCATCCCACTGAAGGTCGGCGCCTAAAAATCCCATCCGGTGGTTGGGTTCCGACCGATATTCACCGCCCATTTCGTAGGCATGGGAGGTGCCGAGTTCCCCTTGCATTTCCCAGAGAAGATCGGATAATTCCCCCCGTGTCGCGATCCGCGGAAGGAGCCGGGCATATCGATGATAGATCTGATCCCAGTCGACATCGGCCATGTTCGCGGTCCAAAATAACTCGCGCATTAATCGCCAGGCTTCGCGAAGCATTTGGGCCCATTCCGCCGGGGGATCGACCACCACGCGTACCCGATTGAGATCAACAATTCCGCTGGTCCGGCCAGGCTTGTCCTCTTTGGTCTCGACTTTATCGGTGGCTTTTACGACGCGTAACGTGCGGCCGGCCCGAATGGCCAGCACTTTACGGTTGCCGGACAATTGAAAGCTGGTCATGCGCTCCATGACCACCTCGGCTTTGAGTTCTTTCAGGTCATAGCGATACAGGGTGGCCCGCGCCGCCGGGGCCCCGATAAACCAATCGTCGTCTTCCTGGCCGTCCGGCTCGACGGTCGTCCAAAAGACGTGTTGCGGTCCCGCCTGAAGATCCAGAAAGAGGCCTTCGGCCACGGGAAATCGCAGGACTCGTTCGTCAATCCCGTCAAAGTCAATCGTGACCGAAATCGGCTCCGATCCGGTCGAGGCGGGCTCGTTGTCGGTCATCGGACGGGGTTCGGGCATAAACGGCGAGGTCAAATCGCGGGTCAGGGTGATGAGGCACGGGATTTCTCCCTTGGGGAAGCCGAGGTCAAATTTCATGTTATCCCAAACGGGGGCATACATGCGCCGGGAGAGAAAATAGAGATAACGGCCGTTCGGGTCGAACACCGGGCGCCGATCGGACAAGACCGGCCGGGTGACTTGCCGGGAGGTGTCACCGGCCACCTCGTAGATGAAGATGGCGGTTCGGGCGTTGGCGGTCGGGTCTTCCGGACCCGACACGATCGGTGCCGCATAGGCCAGCCATTGACTGTCGGGTGACCAATCGATTCCCTGGATGCGGCCGTGCCGGGAATGAAAGACCTGCCGGGCTTCGAGAGACGAACGGTTTATGACCCAGAGTTCTTGGCGTTCGTTGGCGAGGGCAATCCATGCGCCGTCGGGGGATCCGATCATTTCGGTCACGATCCCGTAATCGCCGGGGATGCGGGTGACGTCTTCCCCAAACGAATGGGGCCGACGCATTTCAATCCCGTCTTCGCCGCCCTCGTCGGACAGGACCAGCAGTTCGCCGTCCGCAAAATATTGACCGAGTCGATATCGCACGCCTTGCGGTTGACCGACGGGACGCACCGGGCCTTCGAACGGCGGGAATTGGAAAAGCTTTCCGCGGGTAGTCAGAAGCACCTGTTCGCCGTCGGGCGTCAGGTTGTATTCCGTCCAATATTCGGCGGCCTCGACGTGTTTGAGTTCCCGTTGGGTTTTTTGTCCCGGATAGTCGACCGGAATTTCGGCACCGGTCTCGGTTTCGGGATCCCAGCGGTACAGGCGTCCACCTGCATGATAGACAATCGTTCGGCCATCGGTCGCGGGGTTTCGGACATAATACTCCGTATGGTGAGTATGGCGCTTGAGGTCGGTTCCGTCCGGCCGAATCGAATAAAGGTTTCCGACCCCTTCGTGGTCCGCCACGAAGTAAATCCGATTATGGATCCATAACGGGTTAACGACACTACCTTCTAAGGCGAACCGTTCAAAGGCACCGGTTCCGCTTTCGTCAATCCAGAGTACCCCGCGAGTACCTCCGCGGTACCGTTTCCAATGGGAGGCTTCGGTGGTGGGGCGGCCCAATACGATCCCCCCTTGGGGGCCCCAAGAAATGGCCACGGCCGGCCCAAACGGCAGAGGCTCGGGTTCGCCGCCGCCGACCGCGATCCGGAATAATGTCCGCCAAGATAAGAAGGGCTGTCCCTGGTAGGTCGAAAATACGATATACCCGTCGGGATCCCAGCCGACCACCTGCACCCCGGCTCCGAGATAGGTTAACCGGCGGAGGGGGCCGCCGTTCGCAGGCATCACATAAACTTCCGTATCGCCTTCTTCTTTACCGACGAAGGCAATCCATTGACCGTCGGGCGATAGGTGGGGACGACCGGCCGATCCCCATCCGGCCGTCACCCGGCGAGCGAGACCGCCGGTCAAGGGCACCTCCCATAAATCGTCTTCCGCAACAAATACGACACGTTGGCCACGAACCGTGGGATACCGATAGTAGCCATGGGATTCCGTTTCCATAGAACGCTCCTGTACGCTGTGACATTTTGGCAATCTCAGTATAAAAAAGCGCCGCGGCTTACGCAATTTACCGGTTTCCAATCGCCCCCAGCGACTGTGTTATAATTTGGGCGACTTAAGCGCCACGACAGGAGGAGCCCGATGACCTCAAATCCGTTGACCAGCCGATTTATCCGGGCCTGCTGGCGCCAGCCGGTCGATCGCATACCGGTCTGGTTTATGCGTCAAGCAGGTCGCTATCAACCCTCCTATCGGGCCTTGCGCCGACAATATTCGTTGCTGGAGATTGCTCATCGGCCCGAATTAATTCAACAGGTTACGGTCACCGCCGTGGAAGACCTTCAGGTCGATGCGGCCATCTTGTTCTCGGACATCATGGTCCCGTTAGAGCCTATGGGGATAGGCTTCGACATTCAAGAAGCGGTCGGGCCGGTGGTGCATGAGCCGATTCGGACCATTGGCCAGGTCGAACGGCTTAAACCCGTGAATCCGAGCCGGGATTTGGATTTTGTGCTGGAAGGGATCGAGCGGACGGTGGCGGCATTGGGGCAAGTTCCCCTCATCGGTTTTTCCGGCGGGCCTTTTACGTTGGCCAGTTATGTCATCGAAGGCGGACCTTCGCGGACCTATCAATGGACCAAATCCATCATGTGGAATGCTCCCAATGTGTGGTCCGGGCTGATGGAACGGTTGGCGGCCATGGTTGTCACGTATCTGACGGCTCAGGTCGCGGCGGGAGCTAGCGCGGTACAAGTGTTTGACAGCTGGATTGGGGCCTTGTCGCGGCCGGACTATGAACGCTTTGTGGAGCCGTATATGACGACGATTTTTGCTCAATTAAAGGCTCTTCAGGTGCCGCTCATCTACTTCGGCGTGGGAACCGCTCACCTGTTGCCGGCCATGGCCAGAACCGGGGCGACGGTTTTGGGTGTTGATTGGCGGACCCCCTTGCGCCATGTCCGTCGTCTGTTGGGGGACGAATGGGCCCTCCAAGGCAATTTGGATCCGGTTCGGCTTCTGGCCGGTTGGCCTGCCGTTAAGGACGGCGCGGAGGATATTTTGCGTGACATGGGCAACCAACCCGGTTTTATTTTTAACTTGGGTCATGGAGTACCGAAAGAGACCGATCCGGTTACGCTTCGCCAATTGGTCGATTGGATTCATCATTGGCCGGTAGAACCGGCCCCCATGAAATGAGGAGCTAGGGTTATGACGCAGTGGGCCAACACGGCCGTTCTGTTAATGGCGTATGGGACACCGGCCCGTCGGGAGGACGTCGAAGCCTATTACACCCATATCCGGCATGGACGGCCGCCGTCGCAGGCTGAATTGGAAGATTTATTGTCACGGTATGATGCGATTGGCGGGTTATCCCCGCTGTGGCAGATTACCCAACGGCAAGCCGCGGTATTGCAAGCGGAATTAAATCGGCGGCATGGGGTGGATGCGGTCAAAGTTTACTTGGGCATGAAACATGCCCATCCGTTTATTGCCGATGCGATCGAAGAGATTTTAGCCGACGGCCGGCAGCGGGTTGTCGGATTGGTGTTGGCGCCGCACTATTCGGCGATGAGTGTGGGGACCTATCTTGACGAGGCAAAGCGCGCATTAGCGGATCGGCGGCCGTTTTTCCCGGTCGAATCGTGGGCGACGCATCCGGGACTGATTACCCTTTTAGCCGAACGCATTCAAGAAATTCGAAGACAATTTTCGGACGCCGAACAACAGGACCTCCCGATCATTTTCACGGCACATAGCCTGCCGCAACGCATTTTGGCGTTGAAGGATCCCTATCCGGACGAGCTGAAGCGTACCGGCGATCGGGTGGCGGAGGTGCTGGGGACGACTCATTATACGTTTAGTTGGCAATCAGCCGGCCGTACGCGGGAACCGTGGATGGGGCCCGATATTTTGGAGAAGCTGACGCAAATGGCGGCCGACGGCTTTCGGCAGGCGATCATTTGTCCCGCGGGTTTTGTCGCGGATCATCTTGAGGTGCTCTACGATTTGGATATTCAAGCCCAGCAACACGCCCGTCAATTAGGCATGCATATCGAACGGACCCGATCGTTGAACGATGATCCGGCATTAGGGCGAATTTTGGCCGACGTGGTGGAAGGAGCCCTTCAGCATGACTGAAAGAATTCACCGGACGGTCATCGTCGGCGGCGGGATTAGCGGGTTGACAGCAGCCTATCGTTTGGTGAAAGAGGGCGTAGGGCACCGCGAGGTTTGGCTTTTCGAAAAGGATACTCGCGTGGGCGGCGTGATCCAAAGTGATGTCCAGGACGGGGTTGTTTTGGAAGGGGGCCCGGACTCCCTTTTGTTGAGAAAACCGGAAGCGGTTGAATTGGTCAGGGAAGTTGGACTCGGGGACACGTTAATCGGTACCAATCCGAAGGTCAGGGGTTCTTATATTTTTCGGCGGGGGCGATTTCATGAAATCCCGGCCGGACTTCAAGTGGGAATCCCGACCGGGCTCGACACGATTTGGAAAAGTGATTTGTTAAGTTGGCAAGAAAAATCGCGGCTCTTATGGGACTTTATCCTACCACGACAACCGATCGGCGAGGACATTGCCCTGGGTCGCCTGCTGCGTTATCGCTTCGGAAACGGCATCGTGGATACGTTGGTTGCCCCCATGTTGGCGGGGATTTACGCCGGAGATATTGACCAACTGAGCACGTGGATGACGGTGCCCCAACTTTTGGAATTTCAGGCGCGTGATCGGAGCTTAATCCGCGCCGCTTATCGCGCCTATAAAGCGCAGCCGAAACCTACGGCTTCCCCGTCGGCGTCGTCGGGGGGCATCCGGGGCATCTTTGCCACGGTATCCGACGGGTTAGAACACTTGGCGCGGCAAGTGGCCGAGCGTATTACCCAGTACGGCGGGGTCATCCATACCGGTCAAGCGGTGGAAGCCGTTGAGGCGCACGGTCCGCATCAATACGCGGTGATATTGGCCGACGGTCGGCACATTGACGCCGATCAGGTCTTGTTGGCGGTTCCCGCACATATCGCGGCGCGTTTGGTGCAATCCTGGAACCGGGATTTGGCGGAACCTCTCGAAGAAATCCCCTATGCCGATTTGGCGGTCATTGGCGCCGTCTATCGTCCGACCGCATTTAGTCGCCCCTTGGATAAAACCGGTTTTTTAGTACCCAAAACCGAGGGCCTCGGAATGACGGCCGGCACCTGGGTGCGTAGTAAGTGGGATTATCCCGAAACGGTGGAGTGGGTCCCGATTCGGGCTTTTTATGGCCGGGCGGGGGATACCACCCTTTTGTCGCTGTCCGACGATGCACTCTTGGCCCGCTATCGGCAGGAACTGGCCTTTATCATGGGCGTCACCGACAGCCCGGAATATGCCCGGGTGTTCCGGATTCCCCGGGCTATGCCGCAATATGTTGTCGGGCATAAAAGCCGGGTTGACCGTCTTCGGAACCAGCTAACCCGATGGCCGGGCTTTTTCCTGACCGGCTCTTATTGGGATGGCGTGGGGATTCCGGATTGCATTCGATTGGCGACCTCGGTGGCCCATACGATGCGCCAGGAATGGTCCGATTAGAGTTTACCCCAGATTAATAACAATCCCAGTGCGACAAACATGATGCCGGCCCCGAGATGGATATATTGGGTCGGCACCAGTTTTGTAATCGCCTCGCCAAAAATGACCCCCAGTAGGGCACTCACGGATAGGGCGACCGCGGCTCCGATAAATACCGAGAGGGCGGAGTCGCTCTGGGCCGACAAGGTCATCACCGTCAGTTGTGTTTTATCCCCCAGTTCGGCAAAAAAAATAAGGGCAAACGTTGAAAAAAACACTTTCCAATCCAATCTCATTCCTCCTATCGAGGCGGTCCTTTCATACCTATGACGCCTAAGGGACAGCCATAACCCTTCGTGATTTGTTTCACAAATCAAAAAAGATGAAATACACGAAGATTACCTCTTGTTTTCTGAAATAAGAATTAGTATTCTAGAACTAGATACCATACCAGGTATCGTTTAATAAAAAACAATTCTTAATGACTGGAGATGAAGATACCTATGCCCGTACCGTACATTGCGGTCAACAAGGCGCGCGTGCTCAATGCCCCTTCTAGTTTTGAGACGTTTACCTCCGTAGGGCCGAAAGTGTGCATGGTGACAGCCAATCACGAGGGATTTGTGGGCTTTCAAAACCATGTGCAAGTCGGGGTGTTCCCTATGGGGGGCCGATATGGTGCCGCCAAAATGGACATGCACGAAGAACTGAACCCCATCGGGATTGTGCAATATACCATGTGGCGTCACTGGGAAGACCATGAAGCCATGCACTACGAGAACTTCGACTCCATTTTCCGCCTTTGCAGCCAGTGCCTAAATATGGTGGTGGAAGGTCCGTGGGAGCCGCTTTATGAAATTGTGGCCCATGATTTGCCGGAGAACGTCAGCATGACGGATGTCCCGGCCGCGTTAGGAGCGGCGTGGATGGCGGGACAACCGGTACCGGCTGTATCTTTACCCTATGGTCAGCGTATTGTCGCGGCGTCGGATCACACGGTCATTCCCGGTCGCGAAAAAGATTTCGAGCAAGCGATTGTCGATGTCATGACCGCCTTTAAAAAAGCACCCGGGTTTCTTGGCTATATGGTCATGAAACAGATTGGCGCATCCGCGATTGGTGCCATGCAATTAACACCGCAAGGGATTCACCAAGCGTTACAGACTCGGGGTGACAACCCTCCGCGCGACAAAGAAGGAAACTTCCAACCGATGCAAGCGCATTCGAGCCCGCAGGAATATGTCGTGCATATGGAATGGGCCGACATGAACTCGGCGATGATGGGCATTTCTCGGGTGGTTGTCAACCACAAAATGCGCATGATTCATGACCGCGTATTAGAAACCGTCTTAAAAGGTCCTTATGTGACACTATGGAACCCCATTATGGAAGACACGTCGTGGCGAGAGTATTTGCACTCATAACCGGTTAGCCTTGACCGGCCAACGGCCCTTCCACTGGACTTATAATCGCTATGAGGGGCTGTTGGCCTTTATTATTGAGGTGGTAGGCGATACCATCCCGGGTGATCTTGTTTCGTCCGTCGTAATATGCTATCATACTTCCTGTCGCGCCCGTGGTGAAGTGGATATCACGCAGGCCTCCGGAGCCTGAAGCAGGGGTTCGAGTCCCTTCGGGCGCACCATTTTTATTTTGCGCCGAAAACCCGCACAGCACCACGCTTTGCGGGTTTGTTGTTGCCACAAACTGGAATCCACGCGACGGCGTCACCACGAGGCGTCACCACGAGAGACCCCGCGTTAGGATGCATATCAGTTCGACCGAAACTCCCGAGCCATATCGACCAGGAGCCGCCGTTGCCCCGGCGAGAGATGCCGCCACATTTCCCGCAGGGCCAGCCAGTCGGCATCATTAGGTTCCTCTGGGGTTGGCGTGGCCGTGGACTTGGCTCCTTTTCGAAAGCGAATCCGCGCCGTCGTCGCTAGCGACTCAACGGCGATGTTAATGAGCGCATGTACGTTTTTGGTTAAAACGGCCGTATCGACAGTATCCGGATCAGCCGACCACAAAGCCCACAGCCACACGGGCCGACTGGGTTCGAACTCCCCACCCGCTTTTGCGGGCGGTTTCCATGCGGGAATCCCCAACACAAACCATAATTCCCGCAATGCCAGAAGAGAGGTGGTTCCGGCGATGGCATCCCATACGCGCGGAGCCCGCTCGACGATCAATGCCGACCCGGCTGTTACGGACATGATCCGCCTATTAATTTTGGGAGATTCCAGCTCATATTCGCGATCGGATAACCAGTAATCGGCCAATCCCAATAAAAGAGTCGCGTTTTCGTCGGCGGCTAACCACGGGCATCCATACGCATCGGGAGCCGACAGCCGCATTAACGTATCGCGCGACGGACGATTGACACCGCGCTCGATTTTGGAAATTTGGCTCTGGGATACACCCGCAGCGGCGGAAATATCGTACGTGCTTCGCCCCTTCAGCCGCCGAACCGACACCAGATATTTTGACAGCACCACATTCCCCTCCTAGACGCTCCGGCACATATGATACCACAAGTAATTCCTGACTGATTCTTGACTCAAAAATTTCGCCGGTCTATACTGAGAACAGAAGGAATCAGTTATAACTCAGGAGGGCGTTACAATCAATGACTGACGAACAAATATGGGAGGCAATAGAGCGAGAAACCGGAACCAAGCGGCCAGCAGTAGTAACCGTGGAGGAATTCGGCGACATCTTTCGGCTGAGCCGGCCGACGGCATATCGCGAGGTGTCCCGGGGCAGTGTACGGAGCATCAGAACAGCCGGGACCATCCGCATTCCCGTCAGCGAAGTGTTCCGTCGGTTTCGAGAGGCGGAGGCCTTGCCCGAAGTGCCCAAAGCCAAGGCTCAATGACTTAATAAAGAGAGCGTCCGGTGACCGCCGGGCGCTCTTGGCTGATGGAAAGGAGTCATCACTTGACACTCAACACTATACCACAACCTCAAACAGGCCTCACGACCCCGGAAGGATACGTAGAATTTCTTCATCCTCCCGCGGAAGAAGGACGCATAGCGATAGCGCATCGCGAGCCGGACGGTAAATGGAACGAACGCAGTGTGACGCTACGCCAGGCGGTAGAGACGGTATTAGCCTGGACAGGACGAGAGGATTGTTACGTTTCGATGAATCGTTTTAAGGGTCGGCGATCTCTAGCTAATCTTTGGTCACTTCGAGCGCTATGGGTAGATCTCGATTTCCACAAATTAAAAAAATGGCAACACTGGGCGGACGAAGGAGTTTGGGGGCTCGTGGTGCCGGAATATCTTACGGATGCCCGATTGCCCCAACCTAGCATGGCAATCGCCAGCGGGCGCGGACTGTACCTGCTTTGGCTGTTCAGGACAGTGCCGGCTGCGGCACTGTCGCGATGGACCGCATGCCAACAGCAAATTTTTGAGGCATTTAAAGGACTCGGAGCGGACCGACAAGCAATGGATGCGGCTCGGGTACTGCGCGTGGTCGGTACGATAAATTCTAAGTCCGGCCAGGTGGTCCATGTGCTCGGCGGTAGCGGGTATGTGTGGGATTTTGACGCGTTGGCCGACGAGATACTGCCGTTGAGGCGAACAGAACTGCAGGACCTCCAGATTCAGCGAGCCTTAAACTTAAAAAAGAGGAAAGCGATTCCACCACAGCACCAGAGCGTACGGAGCTTGTGGGCGGCACGGTTGACCGACATCAATACACTGATCCAGCTTAGGTACTATGACGGGCAGATACCGTCCGGAGAGCGAGATGCATACATTTTTCTGGCGGCGATCTGCATGAGTTGGATTGCCAGCGATCCCCAGGTGCTCGAACAAGAAATCGTCCGGTTTGCCCAAGATCACACTCCGTGGTCAGATCGCGAAGTTCGGAGTCGGGTGAGTGCGGTGATCAAACGCATGGAGATGTTCAAGCGCGGGGAAACAGTCGAATGGTTAGGTCGCCAGGTGGATCCCCGATATCGACTCAGGACGCGCACGATTATAGAGTGGCTGGGCATTACGGACCAAGAGCAACGGCACCTGACGACGCTAATCGGGAGCAAAGAAAAGCGCCGCAGACGCGGTTTTCGGATGACTCGGCAAGCATACCTAGCGCATTCTCGAGAGCGGGACAAACCGTGGAAGCAGCTAGGAATGAGCCGAGCGACCTGGTACGCCGTTGGCAAACCGTTACCCGAGCAATACCTCGATAATCCCGATAACCAGTGAATTTTTTCTGGACAGGTCCGCTCTTGTATGGTGGCGAAGCCTAGGGGAGCCTGGCCGATGGGACTCCGTTGGCCGACCGCTTGTGTGCACTCCTGACTACACGGTCATTGCCGGGCATCATCGCCTGAAGGCCGCCCTGGAACTCGGGTTGGAGACCGTCCCCGTCGAAATCCATGATGTCGATCCGGCCGAAGCGGAAGACCGCCTCGTTGCAGACAATGTGCTACGGCGGCATCTGAATCCGATGGAGCCGGCGCGGTTGATTCGTCGGCTCAAAGAACGGTACCACGTCAAGCCAAGGCGTAAAGGTCAGGGAACATCAAATTGGGTAAATTTTACCCAATTAGCGCAGGCGATCGGTCTTGAGCGAGAGTCCGCCAAGCAACCGGACCGGCTCAATAAACCGATTCCTTCGTTGCAGGACGGGGGACATCGCATGGTGTTGCCCTGGCCGAACGAGAATAAAGTCAGAAAATAAAAACTTTATCTCATCTGTTTCAAGTGTATCAATGATTGTCACGGAATTCAACGTTATACCGTGAAAAATAGCGAATTATATTGATATAACGCGTAAAAATGGTTTAATATGATGATGTAAGGCGAATTTTGGACATTGACATTTTAGGGGCATTAGGAGTGGCGGAGCCCGAAATCCGCCGCAACTCCGGGAACAAAGATCCTTGCGTAAAACGACTGCGGATGCAGCGTGGCAAGTAAGTCCTACCGGCCGGCCGACAGGATGTCGTCGGGTCGCCGTCGGAGGCAAGCGGAGTGTACATATTTTGTGTGAATGGAGGGGGTATGGCCATGACCACACGGCAACTGCAAAAATGGGCGGATGAGTTTCGCATTGCGGACAACGTGCAGCGCGAATCGATTGTCCGAAAAGCGTGGGAGAGCTACGGCGCGGACGGCATCGAGGGACTAGCATACATGCTCCGGGTGGATCCGCTCCATCTGGCGTCCGCCTTCGGACTGCGACGAAAATATATCCGCCGGGTAATCCGGCGGGAGTATCGATCCAGGTACGGCCCTCGGGAAAGAAAAAATCCTGGCTACTCGTCCGAGGCCCGCGAACTCGCCCGGTCTGCGGGAGGCGGGCAGAGTTGGGTCGATTCAGTACCGCTCAAACGCTATTGGGAGCCGCTGTCACCCACTCGGTAGTCTTGCGCCCTGCCAAAAGGGCGCTTTTTTCTTTTTGCGAGCCAAAACCCAAAAAGGAGTGTGATCGATGTGTCGGAACCAGTTGGGGTGGTCATCGACGGGCAGATTCACCGCTTGCAGGATGCGGTGTTGTTGGCGGCTCGGGTAGGGTGTCGCTATTACCTGTTGCGTCGGGCGGCAGGCGACGTCATCGCCGTGATCGGGGCCCCCTATGAGGTGCGGGTGGTGTCGGTGCCCGAGGGGTTGCAAATGATCGAGGATGAGGGATTGACCCTGTTCGCGGTGCCGTAGTAGTCGGCTTCCCCCGGTCCATAACGGGCCGGGGGCTTTCCTTTTAGGGGCCGCGGCACCCGGCCCTACCAATTTTTGAAGGAGGGAGATCGAGATGTCGGATTTGGAACTTTTGCCGCCACGCGAAGCGGCCCGCCGGTTGGGTGTTTCGGTGGAACGGGTCCGTCACATGTGCACCACCGGCGAGTTACCGGCCGCCCGCGTTGGGAGCCGCTGGCGCGTCGTCTGGCCGCTTGCATTAAGGAATATTATGGAAAAAGGAGGGGTCAACGATGCCGACGCTCGATGACGTGTTGCACGATCCAAAGATATATACCGTGCTGCGCCGAGAAGAATTGGTCTCGGAGTCCGCCGCGGGTCTTCCCCTTCCTGTCGGCATCCCCGGAACCGCCCGCCGGGTGCGAACCTTGGTTTCCATTTGGGTCGTCGGCTGGCGGTGGTTCCTTGCCCGCGGTCCGTGGTCGGGCCGGCCGACGGCGCTGCGGTGGGCCTGGTGGGTCGTCGTGCCGGTGTCGTTGGGAATTGTCTTCGGGTCCGGCGGCGGCATCCGAGGTGTCGGCGTCATGGCGGCTTCGGCGGCGTTTTGGTTGCCCATTATCGGCGGGATCGTGTTGCGGGCACGGCTCCGGGGGTATGCCCGCCGGCAGGTCGCGGTGAGCGAACGGCAGGCCCAAGAGGCCCTGATCGCCGAGGAGTTGTCCCGGTTGGGTCAATCGCCGTCATCGCCGTCGCGCATTGATCCCAATCGGCTGAGGGGGTAACCGCATGGACAAAGTCACCCAATCCGAATTGCCGGCCCGGTTGGAGCGGTTATATCGGTCCGGTCTGTCGATCGTCTTTGTCATCGCACGGGATCCGAGCGCCGTCATTCGAGCGGTGTTCGCGAGCCAAATCGAAACCCGGTGGACTTGGGGCCCCGGCCGACCGTTTTCTGCTCGGGGCCCGTTGCCGCCGGGGTTTAACGGGTTATCGCAGTGGCAGGATTTGCCACACTTGGCTTCCCTACCGTGGGCCGGGCCGACTATCGGGGTAATAACCGGGTTGCCTGGCGACGCCCCGGACGCGGGGTATTTTGCCGATTTGCTTGATGCAACATCGGAAGAGATCCGCGGACGTCAAGCCCCCTTACTCCTTGTGTTAGTCCTCTCCGGCGGTTTGCCGGAAAATTATCGTCACATCGGGCCGGTATTGCGGGTCATGCCGCCGGATCAGGCGGAACGAGCGGACATCGTACGAGGGTTGGCCGAAAAAAACCAGATCGCGGCGTCAGAGTCCGCAATCCAGGAGTCCGCGCAGGCACTATCCGGCCTGGAGGCTGGAGAAATTCGGCAGATCGTCCTCAGTCAGTTAGCGGGTGCCGGGACCTTAGATCCCGAAGCCGCCGGGGCCGAGAAAGCCCGTCGGCTCGCGTCTGGTGGACTCCTAGAACCGATCAGGGTGCGTCCCGTCGCCGTCGGCGGGCTATCCGAGCTAAAACGGTGGCTCCAAACCCGCGCCCAAGCGGCCCAACGGGGATTGCCGATGCCCAAAGGGGTGGTTCTCGTCGGTCCCCCGGGTACCGGGAAATCGTTGAGCGCCCAGTTGGTCGCCGGCACATTTGAAGTGCCCATGGTTCGTTTGGATTTCGGCAGGCTCATGGGATCCTTCGTCGGCGAGAGCGAAAAAAACCTGCGAACGGCCCTCGCCCAAGCCGAAGCAATGTATCCGTCCATTCTTTGGGTCGATGAAATTGAAAAGGGTTTGTCCGGGAGCGGGTCGAACGGTAGCGAAATCACGCGGCGACTGCTTCAGTATCTACTCGGATGGATGCAAGAGCAAACCGGGGTGTTCGTTTTCGCGACGGCGAATGACGTGTCCGCGTTGCCGCCGGAACTCCTCAGAAAAGGTCGATTCGACGAGCTGTTTTATGTGGATCTCCCTTCACGTAGCGAGCGGGAGGAAATCTGGGTTGCGTCATTGGACCGGTGGCATATCGATCCGTCCTCGGTCGACGTGCCGGCTTTGGTGTCCGCTAGTGAGGGGTACACCGGAGCCGAAATCGCGGCTGTGGTGTCAGACGCCGTGTACGAGTCTGAAGGGTCGCTCACCACCGCTACCCTGTTGTCCGCCGTCAAGTCCACTCGCCCGCTGTCCAACGTTTTTCCTGAGCAAATCCAATCAATCCGCGCCTGGGGTGCGGCCCACGCCCGTCCTGCAGGCGGGTCACCGGAGCCGGTTGGCGCTTCGGCAACCCGTTTCCGGAGCTGATGGCGGATAAAACGGCGGAACCCGCCAGAACGCGTCCGGCTTGGGTTAACTGCTCGTTTTGGTGGTTCATTGGCGGATATTCTGGCGGAAGAAATAGCGGAAACGCATCATAAACGGTGGGTTTTAGTCGCAAATCCGCCAAGCCTTCCGCCAAGGACGCCGCGAAGAGGCCCACAAAATCGCCCGAACCCCAGTCGAATGAATGGGTTCGGGGTTCCGCCAGAACTTCCGCCAAAGGTGCCGCGAACGGGTTTTTCGATAACGACCTCGGAATCGGTTCCGATTTCCGGGGGTCAAAAACGGGTCGCAAGGCTTGCGGGACGGGACTTCTAGCCTCCGGAATTGTCGTCGGAAATGGCGTCGATTCCAGTGGCGTCATCGGGATTTTGGGGCGGCGGCGGCCCCCAATCGCCGGTTTGCCCCCAAAATTTCCGATAAACTTCTCGATTCCGATGGTAATTCCGGCGGTTTTTCCGATGGCGGAACGTCAAGCAGGACAAGGTGCTGAGGCAGTTTCGGCGGGGTGAATTCCGATGGCGATTCCGATGCCGAAATCGAAAAAGGAGGGGATGACGCATTGGGCAAGCTGGTCGGGGGTCTCGCGAGGGGGATATGGTGGGTTGGTCAGCGAGCGTGGGGCCATCCGGTGTTGCGATTGGTGCTCCTCGGGCTGGTGTCCGTTTGGCTACTGCCGGTGTGGGTTCATGCCGCTGGGGAGCGCCAGTCGTGGATTGTTGTCTCGCTGGTGGAAATCTGGTTTTTGTTGTCGGCTGATGCCATCCACCACCTCTGGCCGCCGGTCGGACAGCGGCTCTGGCCGGGGTACGTTCTTTTGGGGTGGCCGTGGTTGAGTACGATCGTCGGGTCCCGGTGGGTCGCTGCCGGGCTGGTTGCATTCATTGTCGCAGGGATATTGTTAGTGAAACGTTTCACAAACTCGAAAGGGGTTGGGTCGAATGCATGATTTCGTAATGTGTGAGTCCCAGGTGCGGTCGGTCGGGAGTCTGACGCTGGTGGTCGAGCGGCCTTGGGCCGTGGAGGTTGAGGCTCCGACAATCGAGTTTTTCCGAGCGACGATCTTTTCGCACGGCCTGCTAATCGCTCAGTGGATCGCGCCTTATGATTCGCCGGTGTGGGATCAAGTGGTCGCTAACTGGTCCATCCTGTCGTCGCTTGCCGCCGCCGCCGTCCCGCCTCCGGGTTAGGGCCTTCGGCCCGTGTAGTCTTGCGCACATTACGCACCTGCGGTGGGCCACCCGGCGGCCCGTCGACCACCCGCGAGCCGTTGAGCCGCCGGGACTTGCGCCGTGCTACACCGTGTGCTACGGCAATCGCGGGAACGTCAATATAAATGTAGGTTTTGGTTGTGCCACGGTCAGTTCTTATCGCCGTGGCACACCGTTTTTGCGGATCCGAGGGGAGGAAATCGATGGAAAGTGTCCACATTCGGCTGCCTGAGCTTCTGATTCGGCAAATCGATCGGGTAGCTCAGGAACGGAGCAAAGAACGGAGTGTGGTTGTCCGGGAGCTGCTGGCGACCGCTCTCGATCTGGAGGGGATCACCCACACGGTAGACCGAGCCGTCCGGGAATCGCTAGCCCGGCAGGATTGGTCACCGACCCGAAAACAGATAGCCGAGCTAGGGGCGAGTTTGACATATGCCGTGCTGTTGGGATTGGGCCGACCGTCCGACCAGATTGCGACGGTCGTGCGACAGGTTCGGTCGGCTTTGGAGGAGGGGTAACGATGTTCGCACGCATGATCGTTTGGGCGGTGAGCTATTTAGTTGGCGCGGCCTATCTGGTACATGGGTTGGGACTGCCGCTGGTGGACGTGTTTCATCCTGCCGCAATCCAATCGGGGTTGCAATACCAGTTGCAGTCCCAGTTGCAAGCGGCCTTGGCCCAGTTTCCTCAACTCTAGCCTGTCGGGCCTGCCGGCGGCGGGGTCCCGGTCCGGTTGCGGAGCTAGCTGTCCTCACCGGAGCCGGGACCGTTGTGTTATCAGACAGGAGGTGATCGCAAATGATGACCATATCGCCAATCACGAACGCGGGATCGGCCAGCAAGTATTTCGAGGGGGTGTCGGCTACCGACCGGGAGATTGATCCGTCAACGGGCGCGGTCCGCTATTTTGCCGAATCGGGTGAGCCGCCGGGCCGATGGAGAGGACATGCGGCGTCCTTGGGTCGGCCGGGTGGCGATATCGTCAAAGCGGGCGAACTCGAACGGTTGCTGAACGGCCAGCATCCAGAAAGTGGGGAATCACTGGTCCAGACGCAGGCGGGTAAGTCGCACCGGCCGGGGTGGGACCTCACCTTTTCGAGCCCCAAATCCGTATCCGCGGTGTGGGCGGCAGCCGACCCGGAACTGCGAGCCGCTATCGAGAGAGCCCACGAGGCGGCGGTGCAAGCGGCGTTTGATTATTTGCAAGCGAATGCGGCCTACACCCGCCGCGGAAAAGGCGGGACGGAACTAGAACGGGTCCAGCTGATCGGCATCGAGTATCAGCACAGCACCAGCCGGGCGCAAGATCCGCACCTCCATTCGCACTTGTTGATCGCCAACGTTGCTCAACGTTCCGACGGCACCTGGGGTACCTTGGAATCCCGACCGATGTTTCAGCATCGCATGGCGGCGGGAAGTTTGTACCAATCGGAACTTGCGGCGCGCCTTCGGGACATGGGGTTCGAGATCGTCAAAGGCCGGGGCGGAACGTTTGAGATCGACGGGGTACCCGGCGACCTCAAAAAGCTCTGGTCCGGGCGGCACGAGCAGATGGAGGCTAACGGCGCCACCGGGCAATCGCGGGAAGCCGAGCGTGCATTCTTGGAGGGTCGGCCTGAAAAAGGGAAAATCCATCGTCCGTCCTTGTTTGCTAAGTGGGGGGCGGAAGCCGCCGCCCATGGGTTGGATCCCGTCAAAATCCGGACCGAACTGATGCGGGGACGGATCCAGTCGGCCGAACCGCTGGAATGGGCGCAAATCCGTGAACGGCTTACGGCCGACCGGAGTACGTTTCGGCGCGAGGACGTCATTCGGCAAGTCGCCACCGCGTCGTACGGCCAATATTCCGCGCAACAATTGCAGGCGCTTGTCGATGCCGCGTTGACGCAATCGGAAAGCGGCTTCGTCCGGTTGGGATCGGACGACCGAGGGGAGTTTTACACCACGGTCGAACATCTAGAACGTGAGAAACGGATGCTGTCGGCGATGGGCCGGCTGGCGGCGTCAACGACCCATGCGGCCGACGTTCGGGCTGTGGAACGAGCCATCAGCAAGGACCGTGGGGGCTGGAAGCTATCCGACGAACAAGCCCAAGCCGTACGGGCGCTGGCTGGTGGTAGCCGGATTGCTACCACCAGGGGGGCCGCCGGGACCGGGAAAACCACGTCCATGATCGCGCTCAAAGAAGCGTATGAGTCGTCGGGGTACAAACTCCTCGGGGCAACGATTAGCAATCAAGCCGCGCAGGTGTTGGAAAAAGAATCGGGGATTACCTCGATGAGCGTCGCCAAGCTGTTGTACGAGCTAGCGTCGGCAGAAGAAAAATCCGAGACGATGGCCCGGATGCAATGGGCCGAGCAAGAGGAAGCGAAAGCCCGTCAAGCGGCCGACCGCGGTGAAGAGTACGAACCGAAACCGTTTCCTGGGATGGGGGTAGCCGACGCCGTGTTTGAGCGGGTGTTTCCGGCCAAAGCCAAAAAAGATGCCATTACGCTGGACGAGCGAACCATTGTCATTGTTGACGAGGCCGGGATGGTGGATACGCCGCAGCTCGCCCAATTGATCGAACACGTGGAGCGGAGCGGGGCAAAGATTGTCCTAATCGGCGATGAGCGACAGATCCAAGCTGTGGGGGCCGGGGGCGGATTCCAAGCCGCCCGGCAGATTACGCGACAGGTCGGAGGGGATGCAGAATTGACGGAGGTGAGGCGCCAAAAAGTGGCATGGCAACGAGAAGCCGCAGAACAAATCTCGTTGGGTCAAGCCCGCGAGGCCTTACAGATGTACGAGCGGGAGGGTCGCTTGCATACAGCCGACGGCCCCGAAGAAGCGGCGCGAGAGCTCGTGCAGGATTGGATACGAGATCGGCTGCAAGACAAGGCGGCTAGTCAACTCATCATTGCGAGTTCGCACGCCCAAGGGGCCGTACTCAACCACCTAGCGCAGGAGACTTTACGGTCTCACGGGATGCTCGGTCCGTTGGTCGCCGAGGGGCTCAGCACCGCCCGGCAAGGGAAGCACGATTTGTACGTCGGTGACGAAATTCGCTTCATCAAAAACGCCAAAAAACAAGGCTGGATCAACGGGGATCGCGGCACGGTCATCGGCATGGGGCCAGCCGGGCAGATTCGGGTGCGGTTGGAGGAGTCCGGTCAAGTCGTGGAGTTCGATCCGCGTCAGTACCGGCATTGGCAGCTGGCGTACGCCAGCACGGCGCACAAAAGTCAGGGGTCCACGGTTGACCGGGCGTACTATCTATTGTCGAGCGGCGACCACCGGGAGCTCGGGTACGTCGCTGCCAGCCGTCACAAACAGGATCTTCGGCTTTATGTCGATCAGAGCGTCTATGAGGCGAAGTCTGACAGGGACCAGCTCATCCAAGAGATCGCGCGGTCGTTGGCTAAGTCCGACCGAAAGGAAATCGCGCTGTCGTTGGCGGCCAAAGCCGGGTCAGATCGAGTCCAAGACCACGACACCGGCCACAGTCGATGACCTGTTGTGTTTACCCGAAGGAGGTGCCGAAATGGCGCAAAGTGTCTCACATGGATCAGCCCGTCTCCTGCATTTTCCGTCGGGATCGGGCCTCGACTGGGGGCGGCGGTTACGCCGCACCCCGCATTGGGTGTTAGGTAGCAGTTGGTCGCAGCCGGTTGGTCTGTCCACCTGGCCGACCGGGCGAAACTGGCTCATCTTGGGGCCGCCTCGGAGCGGCAAGGGCGCGAGTTTCTTTGTTCCGTCGCTCTTGTCGGCCCCCGAGCAACCGGAGCCGCGGCCGTCGGTCATTGTGACGGATCCCAAAGGAGAGCTCGTGCGCGTTGTTCCTACACAGCGCTAAGGAGTAATCCTTAACTAAAAGTAGGCAGTGGAACCCCACTGAACTGTATCTCTGAACTGGCATCTGCAACGATGCCCTCGTGAGAGGATGCTCACGACGAAGCTCTCAAGGTGCGACAGGCAAGATAGGGATGTGTGACAGCGATTCTTGTCTGAAGCTCGCTAACCAGCGCCATAAAGTCCCACCGGGATACTAAAGCGCCAGAGGCCATAAAATTGCCATGCCGACTCACCAGAAACCTGCGTTCTAACAGCTCGTAACCTTTGCTAGCCAGCAATGGCTAGACCCTTCGGGGCTGAAAGACGGTGCAACTTTGGAGTTCGAGAAGCACTGGGGCACACCCGTAGCGGGTGCTCGCACGGTCTGCACCCATCATCCTAAAGACCAAGCTCTTTCACGGGCCAAAGCAGGCGGCTACCGCAATATGCAAGGCAAGGAGATACGGTACAACGGAACCCGACGAGGTGAGCGGACATCACCGCAATGACCCGATAATCCGCAGGAAATGGCGGGTTTGAAACGTTGGGGGCAGCAGCCCGTAGTAGTCCGCGGCGGGGAAAGCCCGCCACACGGCGAAGGGGCATAGTCTAGGACATTGGACATTGACAGAAACAGCACGACCGGGAAGCCGATGCGCAAACCTGACTAATCCATGTTCACTCAACCTACCGAAAGGGGGTGGTGCCATGGCTCACGAATCGGTCAACCTCGTGACATCAGAAGCCGCATTTCGACGCCTACAAGACCAACTGTATGCGACGACCCGGCAAGCTTTGGAACGGCATGACTTGCCGCGCTTCAAAGGCTTGCTGGAGATTGCCCAAAGTGAGGCCGTGATTCTCACGGCCATCCATAAAATCAAAAGCAATCACGGACAGCATACAGCGGGTAGTGATGGGCAAGTCATGTCGGAGATTCTTCAGCAACAGTATCCTGACATCATCCAACGGGTTCAGTCAGCCCTTCACCACTACGAACCGCAGCTTCTGCGGCGCGTATGGATTCCCAAACCGGGAAAGGCAGAAAAGCGCCCATTAGGTATACCCGCGATGATCGATCGCATTGTGCAAGAAATCCTGAGGAGCATCCTAGAACCCATCATGGAAGCTCAATTCTTTGAGCACTCCTACGGATTTCGCCCGATGCGCGACGCGCATCAAGCCTTGGCGCGCACGACGAACCTGGTGCACGACACCGGTTATCACTGGATTGTGGAAGGCGACATTAAAGGGTGTTTTGACAACATCCCGCACGGCAAGCTCCTCAAGCAACTGTGGCATATGGGGATACGAGATCGGCGCATTTTGATGATTATCAAACAGATGCTCAAGGCCGGAATCCTTCATGAAGCGCCACACGTTGACCAAGGCACCCCACAGGGCGGAATTCTCTCGCCCTTGCTCGCCAATGTCTACCTTCACAAGCTTGACCAGTGGGTAACCCGCGAATGGGAGGCCAAGCGCACGCGATTTCCATACAAGAAGCGGAGAATCCGCCTCGAAGCGCTTCAAGAGCGTTCGCGCCTCAAACCGGCATATTTCGTGCGATATGCCGATGACTGGATACTGATTACGGACTGCAAAGCTCATGCCGTGGCCTGGAAACAGCGCATCGCCCAATACTTGGACCAAAATCTGAGCCTGACCCTGAGTCAGGACAAAACCAAGATTACCAACGTGCGCCGTCAATCCATTCACTTTCTGGGCTTCCAGTTCAAGCTAAAATCCGGCAAGAGTCGGACCGGGTACGTCACCGTCACTCGGCCCGACGCCAAACGACTCCGAGACAAGGTCGTAGACATCCGACGAGAATTACGCCAGTTACGGCGGTATCAGGGCAAGGCTTTGTGCCATGCCATCAACGTCGTCAACAGCAAAATCGTCGGACTGAACAATTACTACCAAGTGGCCTCGATGGTAAATCCGGACTGCCGCCGCTATGCGGACTCGTTAGCCCGGACCGCGCACCGCGCATTGGTCCGGGCACTGGGAAACCGCAAAACCGCACGCAATCTCTGGACTCCGGCCCATACCGTGCATAATCTGACGGAGCGCCATGCGGACTTTACCAAAGCCATTCCGACCGTGGAATACGAGGGCTTGCGGTTGGGCGTCACCAACCTCGCCTTTGTGCGGTGGACGGAACCCAAGCTCAAGCGCCCCGCCGAATGTCCCTACACGGTCAAAGGACGTAATCTCTACGACACACGCACGGGCCACAAGTTACAACAGGCGCGGGATGACCCCGGCATGAACCTGACCTTGTCAGCCATGATTGCCTTTGGGAAAACCCATCCTCGATACAACTTCGAGTACCTGTTGAATCGGGCCTACGCGTACAATCGCGACCAACGGATATGCCGTATTTGTGCACAGGTCGTCTTACCGGCCCACCTGCACATGCACCATATTGACCCCTCCAAACCACTGGACGAGGTCAACAAGGTGGCCAATCTGGCAACCATGCACCGCAATTGTCATCAACGAGTTCATGACGGCCAGCCTCATTCGGAACTGGGCGCGAAACCGTGGCGGAAAATGCGTCACTACAGGCAATTGCTGAATCTGTCAACGACAAACTAGATGGAACGCCGTGTGCGGTGAAAGCCGCACGCACGGTGTGAAGCGGGGGAAAAGAAGTAGTCCTCCCGGGGCAACCCGCGGACGAACCTTACCTATCGCTATCTGGCGATTAGTCGCAGTCGGCTAGAGGTGGCGGGCTATAAAATCCACGTGATTGCGTTCGATCGGCCGGACCTTTCCGATGGGTTCGGCCCGTTACCATGGCTTCAGTCGGATCAGTTCGGTGGCGTGGACTATGGTGCCGCACAACATTTGTCCCTAACCGTGGTACCTGAAAACCCGAACGAGAAGGACCCTTTTTGGAGCAACGCGGCCCGGACGATTGTGGCGTCGGCGGCGGTCCTCGCGTATCGGGTTGGCGGCACGTTCGCTGACGCGTTGGGCTTGGCATATCAGTTGGCTCTCGAAGCCGACAGCGAATTACCCCAACGGATTGCGGCGCTCAGAACGGTCGATCCTTGGGCCGCGGCCCAGTTGCAAGGCCTGGCACGCGCATTGGCGGGCGACCGTAAGCTAGCCGGCAACATCGGGGCGGATCTGATTGCCAGGTTTTCGAGCTGGACCACGCCAGCCATGTTGAGCATCTTTTCGCGACCCGGATTTGCCTTGCCGGACGTATTGGACGGGCCTGAGCCGCACGCGGTGTTTCTATTAGCCGCGTCCCACCACAGCGCCCAGCAGGCGGTCGTCATTGCGTCGGCGATTGCGTCCGCTCATCGGATCCAACGCCGGGCGAATCGCCTATCCCGTCCGCTGTGGTTCTTATTGGACGAATTTGGAAATGTTGGTCATTTGCCAAACATTCTGGACGCCTTGACGACGTTGCCGGGGGCGGGGGTCTCCGTTGCCATCGGTTTGCAGTCCGTTGCGCAAATGGAAGCCGTGTATGGCGAATCAGCGGCCACCGTGGCGCTGGAGGCGCTGCACGGGTTCACGGCGTTTCCGGGATTGGGATACGATTCGGCCCAATGGGTGTCGGATCGGCTCGGGCAGTCCACGGTCACTACCTGGTCCCGGAGCACCGCCGCCGATAACACGCGTCAATGGACGCGGGGCGAGCACCAACGGCCGGTGCTCATGTCCGATGAGGTCTCGCGAATCCGCATCGGGTCGGCCGTTGTCCAGCGTTCGGGGTATCCGGGGCTCATGATCCAAACGCGGCCGTACTACGCGAATCGCCGGTATGCCGCGGAAGCGGCCGTCGCCAATCCGTCCCACCCGCAAATTGCCGCTCAGCTTAACCAGATGCGCCATCCGGTCATCGAACCGCCGGGGGCCTGGGATTTGGGCGAAGCGTTGCTGGAGCGGTTGTTACCCGAAGAGGAACCGGCCGAAACGCCGACGCCACCAGAGTTGGCAACGCCACCGGAGCCACCGGCCGCTCAGTCGATGCCGGATGAGGTAGACGCCGCCGATCTCAAATTTTTGCTGAAAGGGGGTGAGTCCGAATGAGTCTGGGATACTGGTCGAAAGTGGGTCTGTGGTTTGTGTTAGTGGTTCTACCGGGGTATACGTTAGGTCTCATCGCCGCCGCCCAAACCCATTCGTGGTGGATCGGGCTGCTTGTCTGTTGGATGGGCATCGAAGTCATTGGCCTACCGCTGTCGGATTGGATTTTACGCCGATGGCCGCAGTGGTACCCGTTTGCCCGGTAGGGTCCGTCTTATCGCCCGGTCTCGTCGGAGGCCGGGCGGTTTTCTTTTTTTGAGGGGCACTCGCCCATCAACTACCAATTCAGGAGGGAACATCGATGAAAATTTGGTCAAAGTCCGACACGGTCGCAGCGGTGATCGTCGGTGCCGCGGTCGGGATCGTCGGAGCCGGATATTACGCGTTCACGCAAACAGGGCATGCGGCGGTAGCCGCTCACCAGCCGTCTTCGGTCTCGCATCCGTTGGCGGAACCACATCCGGCCACTCCGGCCGAGATCCGCGCATTTGACGCCGTGGTTCGTCAAGCCGCCGGGCAAACCACGTTGCCCTACTTTGTGTTATCGGGAGCGGGGTCGTCGGCTCACGTCGAGGGGCCCTATCCGGGAGCGCAATTGGTGGTCCCGGCGATCTACCGCGTGCAGGTGAACGGAAACGCCGTCACGGAAACCGAGGCCCCGGGGAAGATAGGATACCAGGTGTCCCTTCCGGCCAGCCCGTCTAACACCTATGCTGAGTGGGCGCAGGTCGAAGTGGTGCCGCATCCGTTACATGCGAGTGGGTTTGCCGCGTATACGCCGTTGGACGAGCCTGCGTTAATCGATATGAACGGCCAGCAAATTTCGTTGGCCTTGCCCGCGGTTGCCGGTCCACTCCACCCGGAGGCGGGCAGCGGGGGGAACGAGCCGTTGCCGGTGGCGGCCCAGGTGCGTGCCACCGCGCCGATTTTGTGGACGGGCGTCCCCGGTCAATTCAGCGAGTCGGTGTCTGTCGCGGCTGGTCACACGTACGGGGTCAGTTGGCCGGTCAGTCCGCAGGTGCCGATCTATGTCACTTACGTCACGTCCAGCCCGGCCGCGGCCCAAAAGCTCGCTGAGGCGCTCGCTTACCGTCCGGGCTATCTGGGGGCCTCGATGGCCTGGGAAACGGTCTCGGCCCAAGTGGCGCCGGCACCGGGAGGAGGGACCCGCGAATGATGCTGACCATTTCGCCCGCCGTCGCCACGATGCCGCGGCCCCACCCGCTCACCGTCATGGTGAGCGGGCCACCGGGGATGCGGCTGATCCCTCATCTCGCCGCGGTCACCGGGGCGCATTGGGAGGCTGTGTCCGCGGGCCGGATTACGCCGTCGGTGGTCCAGTTGAATCCAGAGGGGAGGGCGCGCGTGCGGTGGGTCCCACCGGCGTCCTTGCCGCCGGCCGAGTACGTGCTATCGTTCGTGCCCATCACAGGAGCGGCCAACCGGTTGCAGGTGTCCGCCGTACCTGGGGTGGCGATTTGGGTCGGCCATGCCGTGCCGCCAGCCGGTCGTCTGCGGGTGTCCGTGCCCTGGGTGGCCTGGTCGCCGGTGGTGTCCGCGCACGTGCGACTCATGGCGACCCGGCCTACATGGTGGGGGCCGACAGTTCGGGTGATGGGCCCTAGGGGCGGAACGGCGGTCGTTGAGGGCGAACGGAAGTTTATTTGCGAGGGGGCCGACTGGTCTATCTGGGCCGAGGTCGCCGGGTATCGGCTCACCCCGGCGGATGTTGCCACCATCTTAAGTGGAGGCGTTACCGAGCCGCGGGCGTTTGTGAGTCGGGCGGGCAAATCGTTTGCCGCCCGCCTTCGTCTGGATCCGGAACACGACGATCACGTGCAGTTGGTCTTTACGGAGCGACCGGTCGAGTACCTGCCCGATGCTACGTGTCCCGTTGACGGGGCGCCGATTGTGATACGAGAGCGGGGGTATTCGTGCAGCCATCGGAACGCCGACGGCAGCTGGTGTCCGGTGGTGGTCTGGCGGGACATCATGGGGCATGAGGTCACGCCCGACGAAGCCCGGCAACTGCTGGCCGGCGAACCGGTCGGGCCGGTGGTGGGCCGCACCAAAAAAGGGGAGCCGGTGCGGGTTACGCTGCGGTTCGACCGGGATTCGGGCAAAGTGCGGGTCGCATACCCGGACAAAAATCGCCCAACCGCCGCAGACGCGTTTTGAGGCCCTTTCTCGCGATTTGGGCGAGGGGGTCGGTAGGACAAGACCTGCCGGCCTCCCAAAGCCCGTTCTGGGGCCTCCCAATGCGTCGTTTTTTCTCACCAAGGAGGGAGTCGTATGGAGGATGCCGAAACGCGGTATCGCCAGGCCGCCGCCGATTATCTAGGCCTGCCCCCGGACCATCCGGCGGTCATTGGGGCGGCCCGGCAGGCGGCGCAGGCGGCGGAGCTCGCCGTGTTTGATTACTTACGCCGATTGCGAAAGGAGACGGACGGATGCGTGTGGCCGTATATGCTCGCGTCAGTACCCGCGATAAAGAGCAAACCCCGGACACGCAGTTAATGCGGCTGCGGGACTACGCCCAATCGCGGGGATGGACGATTGTGCGGGAATACGTCGATATCGCGAGCGCGAACGACGCCGTTCACCGGACGGCGTGGCGACAGTTGAACGACGACGCCGTGAAGAAACGCTTCGACGCCGTGCTCGTGTTCAAGCTCGACCGGGCCTTTCGGTCGGTCAAACACATGCACGATACGCTGGCCGTCTGGGAGCTCCTAGGCGTCGGGTTTTTGTCGGCCCAGGAAGGATTCGACACGACCACGGCTTTAGGCCGTCTGCTGCTCAATTTGCTCGCGAGCCTTGCTGAATTCGAGTTGGAGCTGATTCGGGAACGGGTGACGGCCGGGATGGACCGAGCGCGCCGGCAGGGGAAGCATATTGGGCGCCCGCCGATTACGGCCGATCCCGTGAAAGCGCGGAAAGTGCGGCAAGCCGTGGACGCGGTCCGCACCGGCCGCCTGAGCTACCGGCAGGCGGCGAAACAAGCCGGCGTGGCCTTGTCCATGTTGCAAAAAGCCCTAAAGGAGGGGGTGTCGTGAGTCTGTATCATCTCGTCTGGTTCGGGTATGATCTCCACCGGCTGCTGACGGGCCGGGCCAGCCTGTGGACGCTGTTTTACCTGGGCATGGGCCTGTGGGGCCTGTGGCGAGCGATTCGCTGGGCGCGGCGGGGGTAGGAGGATGGGTAAAATTTCCCGATCCTCGTCGCGTACCGAAAACGGGAATGGCATCGCAGAGGCCTGAACCCCTTGCGGGGCGGGCCTCTTTTTTTGTGCTATCCTATACCGGAAAGGAAGTCGTTTGAGGTATGATTATTTAACTACATTGCATCGCGGCCACGACAGGGATATGTCTTCCACCAGCCACATCTAGGTCCTTCGGAATAACGAGGACTGTTCCATTTTGACATAGAAAGCAGGCGGGATTGACGCATCGAAAGGTTGCAATGCGCACGCCAGAAAAGACCTCTTGGGCGTTACCTGGACCCAATGCGGACCGACATTGGGGGCAGCACCAAATCTTGTCAAGAAATTCGCCGCGCAATTCGTGTTCAGGTTGTTCCGTGAATAGAAGATGGTCCCCGGTCTGCGACCAGATTTCCCATTGGTGATCGGGAAGCGTTTCTCTGACGATTCCGTAATCTTCGTCGCCGCGGGGATGGATAAAGCGGACGGTGCGACTATCCGGAGGATATAGTTCAGCCATGACATCCCCATGGACACTTGTTTGGGCGACCAAGTGACGACCGTTTTTATCTTTTTCCAGACGCAAAAAAGTGTTCATGAATTTTTCCTCCATCGTACTTGCCAATCCTTAAACGGCCGGTTAAACTCTAATCGAGTTACTTCGATTATAGGGAGTTGGCCCCAATAACACAAGGAGGTACGCGGTATGTCGGAGGCTGAGGGATTCTCGGCCGCCCAAGTGGAGCGGCTAACCGGGATCAACGCCAAAACCTTGCATTTTTGGGATCGAAGCGGATTTTTGTCGCCGAGTCTCGTTCAGGCCCACGGAACAGGGAGTCGGCGGGTTTACAGTTTCCGGGATCTGGTGGCGTTGCGGGTGGCCGCGCAGTTACGGGATGCGGGCATTAGTCTTCAATCCTTACGGAAAGTCGTGGCGGTCTTGCGAGACATGCGCAGTCTTGAAAATCCGTTGGCGGAAACGTATCTTATCACGAATGGGCACGACGTGTTTGAAAAACGGGGAGACGAGGTGATGTCGGTACTCCGCCAGCCCGGGCAATCGGTGTTTTCGTTTGTGATTGACTTAACCCGCACCGTGGAGCAGTTGCAGGCCGACATTCGCCAAACGCACACCGCGTGAATCCGCGAAGACCGGGTTCTTCGGCCCCAGAATAAGGAGCGACCAAATCGTGCCGACGTTGCAGTTTAAAGGCAAATCGTTTGTTCAAAACCACCATTTGACGGTGAAGTATCACGAATTAATTCCCGTGCCGGAGAAGAGCCTAACCAATGAGGTCAGTTTGAATGATAATCTCATCATTCATGGAGACAACCTGGTGGCTTTAAAGGCGTTGTTGCCGATATATGCGGGCCAGGTCAAGTGCATTTATATTGATCCGCCGTATAACACCGGGGAAGAAAAGTGGGTGTATAACGATAACGTCAATTCACCGATGATGCGGGATTGGCTTGGGAAGGTGGTGGATAAGGAGGATCTTACGCGGCATGACAAATGGTTGTGTATGATGATGCCGAGGTTAAAACTTCTTCACATGTTATTAAGTGAGGAGGGAGCGATATTCGTATCAATTGATGATAATGAGGTTCACCATCTTCGTCCATTACTGGACGATATATTTGGTGAGAATAATTTTATTGCGTCATTGGTTTGGCAGAAAAAGGTTTCGCCATCTAATGATGCTAAATGGTTTAGCAGCGATCATGAATATGTTGTTGTATATGCGAAAAAAAAGGACATTTGGCGTCCCAATCGTTTAGAAAGAACTGCTGCCCAACTGGATTTTTACCAAAACCCAGACAACGATCCTCGAGGTCCATGGAATTCCGTGGCATATACGTGTAACAAATCGAAAGAAGAGCGTCCTAATCTATTCTATCCAATAAGAAACCCAAATACGGGTCAGGTCATTTATCCCAAAGAAACAGCGGTATGGGCTTATTCCGAGACAGTCTATCGAAAACATGTTGCTGAGAATCGATTGTATTGGGGAAAAGACGGCACTTCATCGATGCCTAGATTAAAGCGATTTTTGTCGGAAGTAGGAAATGTTGTCCCGCGAAGCATTTTGCCTTATGCAGAGGTAGGACACACCCAAGAGGCCACGAGTAGATATAGGGAAATATTCCCAAATGGAGGATTTTCATATCCTAAGCCGCCGCGGTTAATCGAACGCATCTTGTCGATCGCAACTAATCCCGACGAGGAAGATATTGTGTTGGATTCCTTTGCAGGTTCTGGCACGACAGCTCATGCTGTTCTTGAAGCCAACTCCAAGGATGGGGGAAATCGTCGATTTATCTTGATAGAGATGGAAAACTATGCCGACACCATTACCGCCGAACGGGTGCGGCGGGTGATTCAAGGCGTTCCTGCGGCGAAAGACGCGGCTCTTCGGAACGGCTTAGGGGGAACCTTTTCGTATTTTGAACTCGGCCAAGCGATTGATCCCGAGGGCTTGCTGTCTGGCGACGCCTTGCCCCCCTATGCCGAACTGGCCCGATATGTCTTCTACACGGCAACGGGCGAACCTTTTCAGGCTGACCGCCTAGTTCAACGCCGATGGTTTATCGGGGAAAGTCGGGAATATGAGGTCTACCTGCTCTATCGACCGGATCTGGAGGCGTTGAAGTCGTTGGCATTGACCTTGGAGTTCGCACAAGCGTTGGGACGGCCGACCACACCCAAAAAACGGTTGGTGTTTGCGCCAGCGAATTTTTTGCCCGAGGCGTATTTGGAGGAGTATCGCATCGAGTATGCACAACTTCCTTACGACATTTACCGAAATCGGCGGTGATGGCGGATGATGCCACTGAAACATTACCAGCAGCGGGCCTTGACGGTGATTGATCAGTATTTGCAGGCCTTGAGGGACTGGCGGGACAAGGTGTCGGCGTTACCCGAAGACGTGCGGGGCGCGGTGGATTTTCCGGCGAAAGCCTGGGAAGCGGTGGGGGGCCGGCAACCGTATCACGCCAAACAGACGGGGGCTGGAGAGCCGTTGCCCCATTTTTGTCTTAAGGTACCGACCGGCGGGGGCAAAACCTATTTGGCCGTTCAGACCATTGATCGGATTCAGCAACACTACCTGCATCGGCTCACCGGCCTCGTGTTGTGGATTGTGCCGACCCAGCAAATTTATCGGCAAACCCTGGCCCATTTACGGGATCGCCACCACCCCTACCGGCAGTTTTTGGACGTGGCGACGGGCGGACGGGTGATGGTCGTCGAAAAAACCGACCGGTTCACGCCGGATGATGTGGCCACGCGGCTGGTGATCGTGCTACTCATGTTGCCGTCGGCCAACCGGCGGGATAAAGAAACTTTGAAGCTCTTTCAAGATGCGAGCGGGTTTGAAGCCTTCTTTCCGCCCGAGGGGGATTACCCGGCTCACGAGCAGTGGCTGCAACGCTGGCCCAATCTGGATTATTTCGGCGACGAGGCGTCGTGGTTCGGCCGGCAGGTGAAAACGTCGTTAGGCAACGTGCTCCGGATTTTGTCGCCCGTCATTATTCTGGACGAAGGCCAAAAGGCCTACAGTGCCTCGGCCCAAGACACGATTCGCGGCTTTAACCCCGCGATCATTGTCGAATTGTCGGCGACTCCACCTCGGGGCAGCAACATTCTGGTGGATATTCGGGGCCGGGATCTGGACCAAGAAGAGATGATTAAACTGGATTTGCATGTCACCAATCGGGCGAGTCCGCGATGGCAGGATACCCTCGCCGACAGTGTCGCCTGGCGGGAAGCGTTGGAAGAGAAAGCCGTCCAGTACGAAGCCCGCACCGGGGTCTATATTCGCCCGATTACCCTGATTCAAGTCGAACGGACCGGCAAAGACCAAGTGGACGCGGGGTATATTCATGCGGAACATGTCAAACAGGCTTTAATGGATGTTCACGGGGTGCCCGAAGACCACATCGCCATTAAGTCCAGTGAGCAAGACGATATTGAAGGCATTGACCTTCTGGCGAAGGATTGTCCCATTCGGTACATCATTACAAAGCAGGCGTTGCAAGAGGGATGGGATTGCCCCTTCGCATACGTCTTAACGGTGCTGACCAACCCGTCCTCGCAAACGGCGCTCACCCAATTAGTCGGTCGCATTTTGCGCCAGCCCTATGCCAAGAAAACCGGGGTGCCCGCCCTGGATGAAAGCTACGTGTTTTGTTTCCAACGCCAAGCCTCGGAACTGGCCCAGTCGATTAAAGACGGGCTCGAAGACGAAGGGCTCGGGGATCTGGCCCATAGCGTCGCGCTATCCGATCGGGACAAGCCCTCCGACGGTCCACCGCGGACCGTGGGCATTCGGGAGCGTTTTCGGCGCTTTGAAGGCAAAGTGTATCTCCCGCGGTTTGTGATCACCGAGGCGGGCCGGGAAGAGGACCTGCAATACGAGATGGACCTGGTGCGGAGGATTCGGTGGGAGGAACTGCGGCTGGATCGTCTGGATACGCTCGTCTTAGGCATCCCGTCATTGGTGGATTGGGAAGTGGCTTATGGCTATGGGGAAACCGCGGAGACGGTGGTGGAGCGTGAACGCCGGGAGTATGAGGCCGCCCATCGCGCCATTAACGTGCTCTTTCTCACGCGCCGGTTAGAGGCTTTGGTGCCGAATCCGTGGGTCGCCCGCGACATTGTGAATCGGGCTATCGACCGGTTACGAACCCGGTACGACGAGGCCGTGATTGCGGCGAACCAGGTGTTCCTCGCGCAGGAACTGGAAAAGCTCGTGGAGGCGGAGCGCGACCGCCTGACCGAGGCTATTTTTCGCGAGCTCATTCACCAGGGCAAATTGCGCCTCGTGTTGATGACCGGTCGTGCGTATCGCGTGCCGAGTCGGATCACCGTTCCCCGCACCGTCCAACAACCTTTGCTGCATTCCACCGGTCGCACGGTACAGATGAGTTTGTTCGATGATCCGGTGCCCGCCGACTGGTTTAATCCCGCCTTGGAAGCGCCGGTGGCCTTGTGTCTGGACTCGCAGAAAAAGTTGCTCTTTTGGTATCGCAACTTAGTGGGCCGGGATTACTTTTCGGTGCAAGGATGGCGCAAAAACCGGATCTGGCCTGATTTCATTGCCGCCAAGCGTTCGGAGACCCATCCGGAGGACTACGACACGATTTACGTGCTCGAAACCAAAGGCGACCAATTGGCAGGTAACCTTGATACGCATTATAAGCAGGAGGTGTTTGCTTTGTGCAACGAACTGGGCAAAAAGATCACGTGGTCGGACCTGGGCTTGGAATTTCCTAACCGGCAGGTGCAGTTTCAAGTGGTGATGGCCGATGAGTGGGAGCGAGTAATTCAGGAATTATTTGCGTGAATTTGGGGAGTGGGTTGATAGGGGCGGCACACGGAGGAGGCTCAAGGCGTCGAGAGCCTCAATGGGAGGAATTCGTAGTGGCTGTGACGTGGCAACTGGGTTTCGTATTGCCCAACTTGCAGGCTCCGATTACAGTGAACGACTTGGCCGGTTTCGTGGCTATCGCGAGTTATCATGATGACCGGGTGTTAGCCATTCAACAGAATCAACCGGGAGCCAATAAGTTTCTCAACGGATTTCGGGACATATACGGCCACCCGCAACAACCAGGCGCACTTATTTGGCGCGATGACATACGCCGAGATCGGTTTTCGCTTAAAATGTTCGTTGATTTTCGTAACGCTGTAGCCATCGCCGCGATATTGCCAGGATGGGCCGGACTTGATCCACGTCGACCCGTGACACCGAATAACCCGTTGTGGTCGGACGCATTTAACTTTCACCCGGGCCGATTAAATACCCAGGGAGCCATTGAAATTTATAATCCCGCGCAAAATGCTTTTTCTGATCCCAAGACTCCATTCGTAGGGATGCCTTACCCGCATAAGTAGAGTCCGGTATTGTGTGTAAATGGGCTTTAAGGATTTAGGAGCCATTGGGATCCCTTGGTAGATTTGAAAGCGACAACCACAAATCCCAAGGAGGATCGCTCAATGGCTCACCATCAGATTACGCTGGAAGATCAAACAATCCAAGCCCTTATGGGTCAAAAGGACAATGCGCTAGCCTTGCTGGTGCAACAGGTGTTAAACCAGGTGCTCGAGGCCCAGGTGACCGAATATCTCCAGGCCAAACGGTATGAGCGGACCGAAGAGCGACGGGGGTATCGCAATGGCACCCGGAGCCGACAGCTCACGACGCGGGTCGGGACGTTGACGCTGGAGGTCCCGCGGACGCGGGACGGCGAGTTCAGTCCCCCGCTCTTTGATCGCTATCAGCGGCACGAAAAAGCGCTCGTGTTAACGTTGATGGAAATGGTGGTGAATGGGGTGTCCACACGCAAAATCCGACGGGTCACGGAAGAGCTCTGTGGCACCGAATTTTCGAAGTCCACGGTGTCGGAACTGGCGAAAGGCTTAGATGCCGCCGTTCAGCAATGGCGGACACGGTCCCTCGCGGAGACGCGGTATCCCTTCCTCATTGTGGATGCCTTAGTCCTGAAAATCCGTGAAAACGGGGCCGTGCGGCCCCGGAGTGGGTGTGTGGTGACCGGCATCAACGAGACGGGCTACCGGGAAATTCTCGGGTTCTGGCTCGGGGACAGTGAGTCGAAGCAGACGTGGACCGCGGTGTTTACGGAACTCAAAGATCGTGGCTTAACGGGTGTCGAGTTGGTGGTGTCGGATGACCACCGCGGGCTGCGGCACGCCATCGAACAGCAGTTCCAAGGCGCCCGTGGGCAGCGCTGCCAAACCCCCCGGACGCGGAATGTCCTCGAGGCGGCCCCCAAAGCGGTGCAAGCTGAGCTCCACGGTCGCCTCCGCACCCTCTTTGAGGCTCCCGATCGAGCGACCGTCGACCTCTTGTGGGACAAACTCCTCCGGGACTTTGCCGAGCGAGCTCCCCGAGCGCTGGCGATTCTCGAGGACGGGCTCGAGGATGCGTTGGCGGTATTGCAGCTCCCCGAGCCGCTACGCCAGCGGTTGCGCACGACGAATGGCGTCGAGCGGCTCAACGCCGAGATCCGGCGCCGGGAACGGGTGATTCGCATCTTCCCGAACCGGGATTCCGTCGTCCGCCTCTTGGGCGCGCTGTTGCTCGAGCAGCATGAGGCGTGGATCACCGGCAAGCGATACGTAAACCTCGAACCCTACTGGCAGGCAAAACGGTCTTCCGCGGCGGCGGACACGCCGCCGGATTCCGGAGCGGCATCCGTCGCGTAACCGCTCCCGGACCAAGGGACCAATTTTACACACAAACCAGGACTTGACCCCCGCATATACCGGTTTATCAAAATCTGTTTGTGCCCGATTGGCCGCTTTTGGCCAAACTACTTCGGGCATGGGAACTTCGATACCTTCGAGCGCATACGAGTGTTAAAGAACATGAGCCATTATTTCGTTCGCTCGAAATGGCGTATCGAGCGTTGCAGGTGCCTATTCCGAACGAGGGAACGATACAGGACTTTGGAACCTCTTTGGGACTTTGGGTGAGTGCGTTCGAAATTTTGGCTCATCCAAGTCACAGGAAAGTTCAGCTGACTGATGTTCTTGATTTGTTAGCGCAGGCCAAGTGGGTCAAGCCCCGGCTACGTCACCGGCGTTTTATTGTAAAATACCGCAACCATCGACGATCAGCGACGTTGGCTGAGCGTGTATATGCGGCTGTATATTCTGCTCGGAACACGTTTCTGCACGGTAATCCAGTTCGCGTGAAGGACTGGAAATTTACACACAGCGCTATTGAGACGGCCGTTGGAAACCTAGCACCGTTGATATATCGTACGGCTCTTATGTGTTATTTAGGATGGGATATTGACCGTCGGTTGGCGCAACGCATGGCTGGCGTGGTATCGTATCACAATGGTTGGCACCCCGAATTTCAATTAGTCGATTTTGTTATTGCTTGGGCGAACCAACAATATGAGGACGCTTTATTACGTTTGTACTCTGCCTGAAGGCGAGGAGGTCTACTCAACAAAGTTAGCAACGTTGCGGTACGAGCTGAATGATGAAAGGAGCCTGGCATTCTTTGAAACGCCCTTGTAACCCCCTTCGTCTGGCCGCACCCGGACACGAAAAGTAAACGCTGGCAGGGTATCGAAGCGCGGCCGTCAGTAGGAATCTTCACCGATGAAGGAGAATCCATGAAGCAACGGACAGCGCGGAACGAATGAGGAGGAACCTAATGGACGTCGAACTTAATCATGAGTTGTTTGCAAAAACCGTTTAGTGTTGCGGCCCCCGTTTGGGTTCCGAGCGGCAAGGCTGAACGGCGGAATCCTGTCTTTGGTTGCAGAAAAGATTTGCGGGACGATACCTTGAGCCATCGCCCCGCCACCGTGAGTTGTCTTGCGGCTTCAGGCGCACGACTCACGACTCCGCTTCCGGTCTTTATTGAGGCCCGCTCTCGCACCGGTGGCTTGGGGGCATCGCTAGCGGGCAGCGCCCCGAGCACCAACGATTTCAGAATACCATAACGAGACGAATGGGCTTCGATGTGCTTGTAGAATGCTCTGCCAAGCGCGGCAGCTGTTGGCCCAAAGGAGAGACACGTAGATATGAACCGCCCCCGCAACCCGACCGGCTTTGTCCGGCCGCATCCGGACACGAAAAGCAAACGCTGGCAAGGCGTCGTCAAATACCCGGATCCCGACAAACCCGGCCAGTGGAAAACCCGGTCGAAGACGTTCGAGCGGAAAGCGGAAGCCCAGAAATGGGTCGACGAAACCCTGGCCGAACACCGCCAAAACCCGACCTACAAGCCGCCGAGCGATGAGACGCTGCAAGAGTTTTTGTCCCGATGGCTGAATGAGTCCGTGCGCGGACGGCGGCGCACGTCCACCGTCGAACGATACCGGGTGGACATTGATCACGTCGTCCGGTACATCGGGGAGGTGCCCTTGGCCCGGTTGACCCCCCGGCTCATCCAGGGGCTCTACGGGCGGCTAGCCACGGACGACGGCTTGTCCCCCAGCAGCATTAAGCACGTGCACGTGGTGCTCCGGGCGGCGCTGACTGATGCGCTGACATGGGATCTCCTGGTCAAAGATCCCTTGCGGGGCGTGACGCCACCCCAACCGCAGCCCAAAGAACTGATTATTCCGACCGTGGATCAAGCCCGTGCTTTTCTGCGGGTTGCGGAATCCCATCGGCTCTGGGCCTTGTGGGCCTTCTTGGCGCTCAGTGGGGCTCGTAAGGGCGAGGCGTTGGGATTGCAATGGAGTGACATCGATTGGGACGCGCGGACGGTCACGATTCAGCGCACCGTGGCCGGGTATGCCTCCAAACGCACCGTGAACCCGCCAAAATCCCGCGCCGGGCGGCGGGTGATCGCTTTGTCGGAGTTTCTGTCGGAGACCTTGCGGCGTCATATGCACCAGCAAAAGTTGGAACGGTTAGCGGCCGGATCGCGTTGGGAAGAGGGGCCGTGGGTGTTTACCACCCGTCACGGTCGATGGCTGGCTCCCGCCCATGTCCACGAGCAGTTCAAGCGTTTGCTGAGTCAGGCGGGCCTGCCGTCGACGATGCGGATCCACGACTTGCGGCATGCGATGGCCTCGTATTGGCTTGCCAACGGCGTCCCGGTGAAGGTCGTCAGTGAGCGGTTAGGGCATGGCAACATCGCCATCACGTTACAGGTCTATGGTCACTTGCTGCCTAACATGCAAGCGGAAGCGGCGGATAAGATGGACGCCTGGCTGCTGGATGGCGTCACCACGGCGTCACCACGAGCGGAGAAAAAAGAGGTCATGGATGATTCTTCCTGAAACATAGCGAACGCGGAAAATGGCTCAGGACAAGGTGTTTCGGCAACTCGTGATGACGGCTGAAACAATAGAAACACGGTCTGTCCGAAGCAGGGGTTCGAGTCCCTTCGGGCGCACCATTTTTATTTTGCGCCGAAAACCCGCAAGCATACACTATGCGGGTTTGTTTTTTCTACTAAGATGGATTTGCGCTCGCGGCGTCACCGCGAGACACACGTACGATTCGGTCGCTGGACGGTTGAGCTCACGGGCGGCGGCAAGGACAAACCGCCCGCCCAATTGGCCAACGCGTCATCGACGGACGCCGCCGAGGCTAAAATAGCCGCAACCGCATCGTCAGATAGACGGATTAGCCCTTGTATTGTCCGCTTTGCATTCCCTAAAACGCCGGAGCCGGGATCGTCGGGTATGGTGGTGAGACAATTGGGTATTCATAACAGAAACTCCTTGCCGATTAATTACCCATCAATTGTAACAAACTCCGTCGTGAAACATGGCGATGACTTCCTTCAAGTTTTCTCTAAAAGTGGTTATTATAGGAATATCATGATTGGCAATGAAAATTAAGGGTTTAAAGGGGAGGACGAATTAATGTCTATTTTTTCTACCTATAGCCAGCAGGAAAACCAGATTACCGCGACGCTGTTGGCGGTGTTGCAAGAGTTACGGTTTCCGGTGACCGAACATATTTTGCAGACCTTGGTGGAGGAATCGGAAGCCGATTTGGTTGTATTTGAAAATCAGCCTCAAGGAACGACGTCGAGACCGGATGCCAGAATTTCCGGCTCGTTTTCTTATTGGTTCGAAGTAAAAAGGGTACCGGGCGCTATTAACCTGAAACAAATCGAAACCCATTTGAAGGGGATTAATAAGCCTCCGACGGGGATGAACCGTCTGATTGTATTGACGCCCGATTTTGTCGAACCGCCCGGGTTAAACCAGTACTACGATAAAGGGGTAGTGTGGAATAACTTCAATGCGTTGTATGACATATGCCAAACCTTGCTCGAACCGGAAGAATCCGTATTTCGCTTAACGTCGAACGAGCGGTACCTGTTGGCGGAGTTTGCGGAGTTTTTGGTCGAATCGAATCTGGTCCAACACGCCGAGCCGACGGTGGTGGTGGTTCCGGCGCGGCTGGCTTGGGATGACTACAAGCAGTACCACGCCTATATTTGTCAACCGAACCGAACCTTTCGCAATGCAACGTATATGGGGTTTTACCGGCAAAAAGCGATAAAACGTTGGATTCCGCAGATTGTTGAACATCTGACCGCCGTGACCTTGGAAGAGGGGACGGTAGAGTCGAATCGGTTTCGCTCTTTAATTGACGCCATACCGCCCGTGGTGACGTTCGATTAGGCCAAATGCACGACGTGTATTTTCTCACCGGACCGAGCGATTCCCAAACCGTTACCTTAATGCAGGATCTACCCCATAAAGGGGCGCCGTTCCAAAATCAACGGTACTTTCACTTGGCTCAATTTACGCGAACAGACCTTAAAGACACTTCGGACCTATAAGGAGTCAAGATGCCTGGGAAAGGACCCTAAACCGGGTTCCGTCGGCAACCCCAAGGTTTGTCGAACATGCTGCAGGCGGTCGTAGACGCCTGGGATACAGGGGCATTCCCGGATGATTTCGGTTAGCCAAAATCCGGCTTCCGGCAATGCCCCTTCCCGAAGGGCCCGTTCCGCGCGGTTAAAATAAATGTGCACCGGGTGCACTTCAAATGATACCCGGGAGCGGTTGCCCCGTCCGGGTATCGGGTGCCAGATTAAAAGCCCCCAGGTGCTGAGACGACGAACCGTTTCTTGGGCGGACCGGATCGAACAATCCCACAGGGTGGCCAATTCGCTTACGGTCAACGATGCCGGGGGCGGGTTTTCGTCCGGCGGCCCGGTATGAACGGCATGCGCGAGTTGCACATAGCGGTCAAGAAAGATGCCGGATTTTCCTGAGTGTGAATCGATCATCATGAGAGTCCCTCCCGGGAACGGACCCAAAAGATTTCCCAGCGATGGCCGTCCGGATCGCGAACCCAGAACTTTTCTTGCCGGGCGTGACAGCAGTTGACGTCCGGTTCAGGTTCCGGCATCAGCCCTGCGGCCGTTAACCGCTGAAGAGCGTCCTCGACCATGGTCGGATCGTCCACTTCTATTCCGAAATGGCCCCGGAAAATCTCGGAGACCGGATGTTCGGTCAGCGCCATATTAAGGGCCGGTTCGTCGGTGAGAAATTGGGCATAATCTCCTATTCGGCGAACGGGACGCGTTTCCAACAACTGTTCGTAAAAGGCAATGGACCGGTCCAGCTGCGAGACGTTTAAGGCAACGTGTAACCGACGCATAGGGTCCCTCCTTAATGGAAAACGGATTAGATTCAGCATATACCTGGGTGAGCGGGCGAAAAAGCGAAGGATGGGTGCCGATTCTGCACCCTAAGCGCAGGCGCTATTGGCGCCCTAACCGGGTTTCGATGGCCAAGGCTTCGGCCAGGACGATTCGGCTACCCGGGCGCCCAATGGCGTGGACGGTGTTCCACGCGCGAAGTATCGGGACCAACCGGGGGGAGACGAAGAGCCGTACCGCGTTTACCGTAGTCCACGCGATCCAGTCGCGATGGTCGGACCACTAAACCGTAAACCAGTCCACATGGGAAATCATCCCTGGACGATGCCAACGACTATGGGCCAATCCCCATCCGAGAGCGCCGGATGGTAGCTGCCACTCGTCAGGCTTGATGGCCCCCCAAACAACGCAAACGCTGGTAACGACGGGCGTCTCGCCGGAAGAAAGGATCCCAAAACCAGAAGAAAGCCTATCGCCAAGCCGCGCGTTACCATCAATACGAAAAGAACGTGTGCCAGGAGTACGCCCATCAAACCAGTCATGCGTTGGTCGTCAACAGGGTTAATGACCTGTATGTCTTTGAGGATCTCTCCATCCACCAGATAACCCGACGCCCGAAGGCCCAGCGCGATGCTCAAGGCCGATTTCTGCCGAATGGCCGAACCGCGAAGGCCGAGCTAAATCGGGCGATTTTCACCGCGGTATGGGGGCAACTCGTGGCATTCACCCGCTATAAAGCGTTGCGGCGAGGCAAATTGGTCATCACGGTACCGCCCGCATATAGTTCGCAGGAATGTGCGGAATGCACGTTCACATCCCCGGACAACCGGCTCTCCCAAGCCGCATTTGTCTGTCAACCCTGCGGACACACGGATAACGCGGACCACAATGCCGCGGTGGTGATCAAAAAACGCGGGATTCAGAAACTCCTGTCCGGAGAACCGCTCACGAAGCCGCACCAGCGCACGCGGATTTTTCGGAGCCTAGGGCCGGAGCGGTCCGAAGTCACGCCTGGGGAGACTCGCCTAAAACGGGATCCGTCCAAGACGGGCACGCAGCGGTCGCCGAACCAGGAACTTCTGGGAGTGATCACAGAAACCCCCACTGCAACCCGTCAGGGTTAGGTGGCGGGAGCGTTCATGCGTATCTGGCGCGAAATGGAGTGGCAAAAGCCCCGATGATTGAATTGGGTGGTGTGGAATTCATTAAACAGTGCGTGATGGCGGGGTTGGGGTATGGCGTGCTTCCGGTGATGACGGTCGAACAGGAAGTCGCCCATGGCCTCCTCGTTGCCCGGCCATGGCCAGAATCGAGTGAATTCATGTCGTTGTGGTTGGTGCGGTATAAAGACCGATGGATGGGCCCGGCTTTAGCGGCTTTTTGGGAAACGGCGATCGAATGGGCGGGGGCATTTTCCGAGGCGGATCGTCTTATAAGCAGACGAACCGTATAGTTGTGGTGCGTCCGGGGGAATGGTAAAATGTGCACAGTTTTGTGCACGGAGGTGCCCGATGCGGCGTTTTGCGTTTATCATTCATCCGTTACGGTTTGACGATTTTGCCCGGAAATATGGTTTTACTCGGTATTTACCGCCTAAGTTGGTGGAATGGGCGTT
Source organism: Sulfobacillus acidophilus DSM 10332 (assembly GCA_000237975.1). Lineage (GTDB taxonomy): Bacteria > Bacillota > Sulfobacillia > Sulfobacillales > Sulfobacillaceae > Sulfobacillus_A > Sulfobacillus_A acidophilus. The sequence goes on from CP003179.1 coordinate 420,158, forward strand.
TAAACAGGTCGGTCCGGTCATGGCGGGGCATGTGACCGGCGTCCGTTCTCCGGCCGGCGAAGAACTCGAGGGGTGGCTTATCGGGTTGCCGTTAACCCCCGAGATTATTTTGTCGTCCCCTTACGACTGGGTTCTTCGCAAATTAACCGCGGCAGGGGAATTGGCGGAACGGCTCGGGGCTGAAATTGTCGGATTAGGAGCTTTTACCAAAATCGCCGGTGATCGGGGTATTTCATTGGCGAAAAATCTCCATATTCCGGTGACCACGGGAAATTCCTATACGACGGCAACGGCCGTGGAAGGGACCTTGGCGGCGGCTCGGGAAATGGGCATATCCGTGAAAGATGCCGCCACGACGGTCATCGGGGCCACCGGTTCTATTGGGCGAGCCGCCAGCTTTGAATTGGCCGAACAGGTCAAACAACTGACGTTGGTGGCCCGAACACCCGAGAAGTTAGAAGCGTTACGGCAAGACCTGTTAACGAGGCATCCGCACTTGGACGTTAAAGTGACGACCGATATTCCCGGTGCGGTACGCCCGGCCGACATCGTGATCGCGGTGTCCTCGGCCACCGGGGCGATAGTCGATCCGGACGACTTGAAACCGGGGGCGGTTATTACCGATGTTGCCCGGCCCCGGAATTTATCGCGGGTAGTTACCGAACGACGGCCGGACGTCTTGGTATTAGACGGGGGCGTTATTCAAGTACCGGGCGAATCGGCGGACATGGGCTTTGATTTTGGTTTTCCCCCTAAAATGGTGGAGGCCTGTATGGCGGAAACCATGATTTTAGCGCTTGAGGGACGGTTGGAAAACTTCACCATCGGGCCGTCTATCGCCACCGAGAAAGTTCGCGAAATCCATCGGCTCGGATCCAAGCACGGGTTTAAACTGGCCGGCTTCCGGCGGTTTGAACGGGCTATCGACAATCGGGAGCTGGATCGGATTCGACAGGCCGCCGCGGAACGGTTGCGCATTACCGGCTAGACGACAAAAGGGCTGTCCTCCTTGTGGGACAGCCCTCCTTTAATTTTATCCGGCGTAAAACCATCCTGTATTCCACATGTCCAAGGCCTTGGCTTCTTCGTCGCGGACACCCGCTTCGATGACTTCGGCGACAAATACGGTGTGGTCTCCGCGTTTAACCGTATCGGTGACCTGGCATTCCACCCAAGCCGGTAATTCGGTCAATAAGGGGGCGCCTGTCGCCGGGCCCTCTTCAAACGGGTGGCCGTTAAGCGTCTGGCCGGAAACCTGGGTGGGCCGGAAAAAGTCTTGGGCGATGGATTGCTGCTCGGCACTGAGGACATTTAAGGCAAATCGGCCGGACCGTTCAATAACGGTGTGGAGGTGGCTGTCCGCTTTTACCGCGACCATCACCAAGGGGGGATTGAATGACGCTTGAGAGACCCAGTTAACGGTTCCGGCCGCCAATTCTCCCTCGTGGCGGGCGGTTTGAACGTAGAGTCCGTATGTAAATAGTCTGAGCGCTTTTTTCTTGACGGCTTGATCCATGAGTTTCGCTCCTTATCGTAACGGTTTTGATTACAAGACTACACGGAAGTCGGGTGACAGGCAACCGGATTCGTAAATCCGAATTCCTAGTGCGTGGTGATGCATCCACGAAATCCTAGCATCAACCCGGTCGGCCTTTAGTATACGAATACGCCGACAGGGACAACCGAGGGTACCGTCAAATCGGGCACCAAGGTACCAAACCAGAATGTGGTAATTTCGGAAGACCAATCGGCGACCATTTTTCCACTTTATTAAGCCAAAATATTTACCACGGCTAAATGAGTCGGGTACCTACTGTGGGGAACGGTTTCGACATCTGAGCTGGCCTCGACCGGTTTGTCCTAACGTAATACGAGCCGGGTAGACCCGGCTGCCATAAACGTGATGTATTATCTCCCAATATTCGTGGGGACGACATTCGGCTGGAGGCCGACGAGATCCCGACGGCCGCTCGTGCCGATTTCCAGGGGGTCAACCATCAGGGCGCCTTTCGGGAGTTATGGCCGGCATTGTATCAAAGGTTTGAATCGTGGGGAAGCGATTAGAGAGCCGTGCGAAATATCCAAAGGCCATGGTCTGTTCCGAGGGACTTTTTCGTTATATCGTAGTTACAAGCGATTTTGGAACATGCTATCGCAAGGCTTGGCCATACCCCTGTTCTAGCGCCCCTTGAAAAACCTGCCATGCGGCGACCAAATCTTGAAAGGGCAGCCCTACGGCGCCAAAAACGGTATGCTGGTCCAGGTTGATTCGGCCCGGGACCTCGTTTTGGAGTACGGCCGTTAGAGAGACGGCCGGGAGAGGGTGATCCCGCCAGAAATACAAACAGCCCATGGTACGGGCCAACACGAGGTCATCACAAACGACCCGGGCCTGTTCCAATAGATCGATGTCGACTTCGGCTTTTCCGGGAGAGTCTGGACCGAGTGTCGTGACATGTGCACCGGGGGATACCATGGAGGCCGTCAAAAAAGGAGTGCGTGCCCAGGTTGCACTGATAATGATGTCGGCGCTCCGAACCGCCGCTGCCGCCGTTGACACCGCTTTACACCAATACCCCTCGGATTGCCGACGTTCCGCGTAGGCTTGGGCGTTTCGGGGATCGAGATCATAGACCCAGACACGTTCGATCGATCGTACATGGGTTAAATATTTAAATTGCCATTCACCTTGAACACCGGCTCCAATAATCGCCACCGAACGGGCATCCGGTCGCGCCAGGACATCGGCTGCCACTGCACCGGCGGCTGCGGTCCGGTGGGCCGTCAATTGTGGAGAATCAATTAAAGCCAGTAATTTACCTGTCGCGGCGTCGATTAGGTGGATCACGCCTTGGATTCCAGGGAGCCCTCGGGTTGCATTGCTCGGGTATTTGGCGTGAACTTTCACTGTAAAAGCCGGGAGAGACGGCAAGGCACCGGGCGCGAGAATCATGACTTCCGCTAGATCCGTGATTTGGGGAATTCCCGCCAATGCCGAATGAAAGCGTTGAGGAGTCGGTAGGGTGTCGTTTAATTCACGAAACCCTGCCCGAATCCCTTGGATGAGAGCTTCCTCATCCAGAAGCTTCTCCACGTCATGTGGCCCAATCCATAAAGGCATAGGGTCAATCCCCTCTCGCTTAAGGGATGCTACATTGATTGCCGGACCATAGATTAAATTTTACCATGGTTCCTTTTGGAACGAGTCATTGGATATCGTCAGGGAATGGCTATAAGTCCCTTTCGTTCCGTGCGATAAATGCGAACCCGATAGCGGTAACGGCATGTCCATTGCCTCAAGGCGACCCCCGGTGCCCATCGGGCTGACGGGTCCGAACCCATGGCGATCCGTCTATTCGCGGGTAGGGACCACTCCTTGTGAAGACACCCTATGCTATCTGCAACCACTTCGAGACGGTGCCGCGGCTCAATTATGGGTGTAATACCAATAGTTAGGCATATAAAGATCTTCGACCGGATTAAAGCTCGAAGCTACACCCTTGAGGTTGGAGGCCGACTCATTCAGGGTCGCGATCCAGGGAAGCCAAAGGTATGGTACATCCTTGACCGCATACGCCTCATAGTGGAACAGGGCCTGCATGTTTTGCGACACGGTGCCTGGCAGATAGGACTTCTCAATGAGTTGGTTCATGGTCGGACTGCTATACCCACCCGCATTGGCTGCCGCGCCGGTCATGAAGAGTTCGCCGCCGGTGGGATAGAAGTCCGGCTGATAGGTCCAGCCGGCACCCCAATAGGCGGCATCCCAGTGGGCGGGGTTCCCGTGATCCGTGGCCACTAAGCTACTAAAGGGCATGGCTTGGAGCGTAATCTTGACGCCCTCTTGGGCCCAGTCTTGCTGGATGAGCTGGACCGTATCGGCAATGGATTGATCACCCGAGGCGTAAATCAAGGGAAACTGGAGTTTGACGCCATGCTTGGTCATGACACCGTTTACCTCGGTCCAACCATGTTCCTCGAGTAGCTTCTTGCCCGCAGCCGGATTATACGGGTAGGGCGGTTTCGAGAGGGACGGGTCGTAATAGACGGTGCGTGGCTTTGAGGGGACGGGACCATCTTCAATCACCCCGTTTCCGTGGTAGATGCCGTTGATAATCTGTTGTTGGTTAATTCCCATCTCGAGTGCTTGCCGTACGTAGGCCTGAGCAAAGAACGGGCCCAGACCATTTTGAGCAGTGGGTTTTCGTCTAGCCGCATCATATTGAAGCCCCACAGGAAGCCGGGCCAAAACTTATCCAATGTGAGGGCATGGCGGCTGTCCCACATCGTGGCCGGTAAGTATCCCACTTGGACTGTGCCCGTTTTAAGCGCCAGGAATTCGGAGGCGGCAGACGTTTGGTATTGGAAGACAATTTTCTTAATTCTACCCTTATGGCCGTCGAACTGCGGATTCGCAACAAAGGACCATTGTTGGTTGGGGGTCCAGCTCTGGAAGGCATAAGGTCCGTCAACGACGGAATAGGCCTTGTTGGTGGGGGTGTTGGCGATGCTTTTAATCCACGTCAACTCCTGAATCATATTGTTCGGATATTTGTTCCAAACGGCTTTGGGTACCACTACAATTTGGCCGAGGCCATTGTGAATGAACCATGTTTGATTGGACGGAGTGGTGAGTGTTATTTGCACTGTGTGGCTATTCAAAGCCGTCACCGACTTGAAGTCCTCGGGAATTCCACCTGCTCCGGCCCCTCCATATTGCCATGGTAAGTTGCCGGCAGAACCGCTAGCCGCCTTCATGATATTCCAGGTGAAGAGCACGTCTTGGGCGGTTACCGGTTGACCGTTCGACCATTTCCATTTGGGATTGAGGTAGACCGTATATACGGTTCCGGTCTGGTTGACATCGATCTTTTCGGCTAACGATTGCGAGTAGTCGACCGCGTCTTGGCTATTGAAGAACACCAACGGAAGATACATGAGCGAGTACATTTGGGTGTTGGTATCATAGTATGCCGAAGATGCCAGAACCGGGAAAAACCAGTCTGGTGCAGTCTGCAAGGGCAAAGCCACGACGGCTGTGGTGGGAAGACTCGTTGCGGTACTCGTAGACGTCCCGTTTCCACAAGCTGCCACCAAGGGGACAATAAGACAAGCGGCCCCGGCAAGTGCTAAATGACGTCGTGTCATCAAATGGCCTCCTCAAATTCTAAGATTCTTTGACCCCGTCCCGAATGGCGAGAGGCATGGTATAAGGTGCGATCGGTCTGACGGCCCGTCTGTTATCCATGGTGGATGTTAGTCTAATTTGTGGACACCTCGAATTGAGACACGATGGTACAATGTTGCTCAATTGAGGTGAATATCCGATGGCCAATCATTATGATCGGGAATTTAAAGCCCAGGCGGTTCAGCTGGTCTTGACCCAACAAAAAACCGGTGCCCAAGTGGCCCGTGAGCTGGGCATTCCGAGTAAGACGTTATATGCGTGGGTGGCTGCCTATAAGGCCGACCCGGTAGAACCCTTTGTCGGCAGCGGGCATCTGAAAGCGGAAGACCAAGCCCTGCGCGATTTGCAGAGACGCATTCGAGATCTCGAAGAGGAGAATGCGATCCTAAAAAAAGCGATGCGCATCTTCACCAACGATCGGAAGTAATCTTTCGGTTCATTCATGAACACCGCTTCACCTTCTCGATCACGAAGATGTGCCAGATCCTCGACGTCTCGCGAAGCGGATATTATGCCTGGTGCCATCGTCCACCCAGTACCCGGGCGCAAGCCCGGGCCCGGCGGGTCGAACGGATTCGAGCGGTGTTTACGACATCGGGCGAACGGTATGGTAGCCCCAAAATCACCGCCGTGTTACGGCGGGAAGGCGAGCGCATCAGTCAAAAAACGGTGGCGCGGTTGATGCACGACCATCGGTTGCGCTCCCGCGTGACACGGAAATATAAAGCCACCACGAATTCGCGGCACACGTGGCCGGTGCACGAGAACGTCTTGAATCGAACGTTTAGCGCGGATCGCCCACATGCTGTGTGGATGGCGGATATTACCTACATCCCCACAGAGGAAGGATGGCTCTATTTAGCGAGCCTTCAGGACTTGTACACCCGAAAAATTGTGGGATGGGCGGTGGATCGGCGCATGACGCAAGATTTGGTCATCCGGGCCTTAGACCGTGCGGTGATCCACAGCCGGCCGCCGGCCGGCGTGCTGCATCACTCGGATCGCGGCAGCCAATATGCCGCCGCGGCGTACCAGGAACGCCTTCAGCAGTACGGCATGACCGCGAGCATGAGTCGCAAAGGAAATTGTTACGATAACGCCATGATTGAATCCTGGCACAGTCTCCTCAAGAAGGAGCTGATTTACCTGACGAAATTTCGAACACGGGCGGAAGCGGAAGTCGCGATCTTTGCCTATATCGAGATTTTCTATAATCGGCAGCGGATCCATAGTGCCCTGGATTATCAGACTCCGGCCGAGGCCGATGCAGCGTATCATGCGCGATACGGCTAATGTCTCAATTTCGGGTGTCCATTTTATTGACATAGGTCCATGGGTCTAGCCATCTTGTCTGATGAATCCAGGGCCCAGGAGCCCCTTATGTATGGCGCCTACTTTCCGGTCCGCATTCCGGACCCGGCGACCCGTGTGCGAGGACAGCCCGGTAATTCGGGATTTGAGGCGGGGTAGTCCCTTCTGCGAACGGTGTGGTGTTGAACGAAAGCGAGAACTACCATTACGTTCCATTATAACGAGGGGGTTGCATGAAGGCGATGGGGGATTGGCCCGATAAAAGACTATAGACTATCGTATGGGTAAAATCGTCATCGGAAACAGCCTAACGGGAGCGTTAGCAATCATTGAAGTTGAAGGTATTGAAAGGTCGAAATGGAGTAGCCATGTAGCCACCAAAAAAGGGGTATCGAGAGACGGCAAAAAAGGACCGCATTAATTTTCAGGAGTATTGGGGTGCCTATTAATCGTTTTGGGGTGAACCCTTCGGGCCATGCCGCTCGGGGAATCGACCGTCGGCCCCCGAGCGGTGGCTGCTGATGTCAATGATTAGACTCGAAATTGCGTAATACTGCGTTGAAGTTCCTGACCCATTTGGGCGAGGCCATGGGCCGATTCGGCGAATTGTTGAATTGATGCCGTAAGTTGTTCGGTCGCCGCCGAGACTTCCTCTGCACTGGCCGCGTTTTCCTGTCCCACCGCAGCCAATTGGTTTAGGTTATCGGTCACGTTAGCTCCGTTAGCGGTCATTTGGTGAGCCATGGCGGCATTTTCTTCGGTAACGCTGGATACGCTGTCCATTAAGGGCAGCAAGGCAATCGTATGATGTTTGGTCGCGTTCATCGCGTCCTCGATGCGTGTGATGGCCTCCACGGTTTGGGTCACTTCCTGTGTAATGCTTTCCAATGCTTGACCCGCTTCCTCCGCCAATTGTTGTCCCTGTTCGCCGGATGCCGTGGCCTGATGCATGGCGGTCACGGCCGCTGCGATGCCTTGGCGGATGTTATCCACCAATTGAACGACTTCCTGACTGGCCTGGCGGGAGCGTTCGGCCAGTTGACGGACTTCATCCGCGACGACCGCAAAGCCTTTACCGGCTTCTCCGGCGCGGGCCGCTTCAATATTGGCATTTAACGACAACAAGTTGGTTTGGTCGGCAATTTCCCGGATGGCCTGCACCATCCCGTGAATTTGGCTCGATTGGGCTTCAAGGGATTCAATCGCTCCCGCCGTATCTAAAATCGTCCGGTGAACCTGCACGATGCCCTGTACGGTGCCGGCCACCTTCTCGCGGCCGGCGGCGGCCGCGGCTTTCATTCGCGCGGCGGCATCTGCCACCGTCCCGACGACCATTTGCATCGTCTCAACCGCTTGGGTGGCGGTGGTCACGGCTTGGGCCGCCTGATTGACCTGATCGGCTTGGGTTTGGGCTCCGGTCGCGACTTGGTCTATCGCTTGCCGTAATTCGGTCATGGCCCGGGAAATGCTGCTGACGCCTTCCGTATGACTAATCGTGCCCTGCGTAATTTCGCCGACGGCGGTTGCCACTTGATTGGTGGCTTGCGACGCTTCTTCGGCCATGGCCGACAATTCTTCGCTATGGGCGGCGACTGTTTGGGCCGATTCGTTGACGGTGCGGATTAAGGTGCGGAGATTATCCACCATGGTGGCAAAACTCCGCGCCAAGTTTTCAATTTCGTCTCCGGTGGGCATTACGTCCACGGATTGGGAGAAATCGCCGGAACCCACTCGCGTAGCGGTCTGATTCAAAAGACCGACCGGGACCGTAATGGACCGCGTCAGGCGGCGAGCCGTCACAAATCCGGCAACCAACGCGATAAGGCCGATCCCTGAGACGATCCACATCAGGCGTTGACGGGTATGGCGGTCGGCGGTTTGCCGGGCGAAGGCGCGTGCCCGGAGTTGGGAGCCGAGGGCCACCAGTTGCGATTCACCCTTATGGCCTAAGGATGCGTTGGTGTGTTCAAACGCCCGTATGGCGATCTGGGAGTTATTAAGGTTGATGTCTGACGACAACGAAGCGAACAATTGTCGGTTCAGGGCGTCAAACCGGCGTAATTGGGTCAGGTCACTTCCGGACAGCTCTAGAGCCAACAGGCCCGATTGACGGGTGATGGTGGCTTCGGTGTTCGCCACCACCGCCCGGTCGTGGGCGGTGTTCTGCCCCGTCCGCCGATCAATCAGGACTTGAAGTCCGTCCGCTCGCAACCGATTCCAGTTCGCCTGAATTTGGCCGAGGCGGTAAATCCGATCAAGATTTTGCGACAACAAATGTTCCCCGTTACTCAACTGTCCCAAGCCGATGAGCGCCACCCCCGCAACCACTAAGAGAGAAACCAGGAGTACGCCGAAGCCGGCTGCCAATTTAGCCCCGATACTGCGTAAACGCAAGCGTGAGGCGCCCGATGTTATCGTAATCGACGGCGAATGCGGCATGGTGGAAGAAGATAACGTCGTTGAACTCACGTGTTATGGTCCTTCTTTCTTGGCAGATTATGTCGAATAGTGTCCATGAATTCAATTCGTAACCCACAAATGAAGTCCTTTTTTTATCGAGAACTTTTTGATGAGGTCTCCCATCGGGCCGGACACTGCGGATATAGCCAAGATCATCATGACCAACAGGGGTTATTGAAAGTCCCGCGGAGAGGGTAACCAGTGATTGGTCTTCAGCGTGATGCCAAAAACGATGGATTGGAACCCGTGGGTGAGAGTCGATGGGAGTAGTGGTCTATCGTAAGAGCCGGCAATCTAGGTTGCTTATCCTAGTCTCCCACGGTTAACGGCACACGTGAACATCGCTCCATTTGGTCGAGAGAAGGGGAGGGACCCACGAAGGCCCCTTCGCCGCCTTGGTCATCGAACGATTGAAGGATATGAATTGGTGGGTTACAATTCTTGCCATGGTCCGAAAAATTCGTAATGTTGTCGGCGGTCGGTAATGCCTAACGCGTATAACGCCCGTTGAATTGTCTGCATAAAGGCATATGGACCACAATAATAGACGTCGGGATCGCGGGCGGGTAGAATTTCCCGGAGCCACGCCTCATCAATATATCCGGATTTATGATATCCTTGGTCCTTTGGATCCGGCGTTTCGTAACACACATAGTTCAGGAATCCATAACGGTCCGACAGCTGTGCCATGGCATCCTTAAAGGCATGAACCCGTTCGTTACGCGCCGCGTGCACATAAGTCAACGGGCGCTTGTCGGGCGTATCAATCCACCCTTCGCCGGCGGTGTAATATCGGATCCGTCGTCCCGGCGGACACTAATACGATATGATTCTGCTCGTGGCGCGCTAGACAGGCTATATTGCCGAATGGCGGTCCAACCTGGCGTCGCGATGCGGAGACTGACATATTGGCCGGGCAAGAAGGCGGGAAGCGGAAATGCGGTCGTCGGTTGAAGGTAAAAAGACGTAATGACGGAACTCTCGGGCACTTTTCGGATGACCGTAAACGGCTGAAATCCTGGCCAGCCGCCGGTCTCTTGACTGGCTCGATAAAGGGCCGATTCGGCTTGGATAAATACATCGGCAATGAACTCATAAGCGGTAGCCCAAGCCGTTATCGTGTCCGGCGTGGCAGCGGGACCTAGCGATTCGGCCAAGGTTTGAAGGAGGACACGGCCCACAATCGGGTAATGATCCGGTTTGACTTCCAAACTCCGGTGCTTATGGGCAATGGTTTGGATCGCGTCCCGGAGATAAGTCGCGTTATCCAAGTTCTCGGCCGCCCCAAGGACCGATTCCGCCAAGGCCCGCGGTTGCTTCAGGGTCGCTTGATGGGCGTGATTAAAAACGTTTTGTAGTTCGGGATACTCGGCAAATAAATGACGGTAAAACCGTGTGCCCAATTCCTCCGCCCGGCCCTTAAGCAGGGGGACGGTGGCTTTGACTTTATCGATCGTATTTTGATCCGGCATATCTCTGACTCCTTTCAAGGGATTCGATTGCCAGCATAATCGGATGCGGGCAGAAAGAATATGAAACATGTCGCATTTCCGAACTAATACTTTCAAATAGGGTGAGTGCTGATGCCGGAGGTATGGTGTGAGATTTTCGCAGGTGTGCCCATGCCGATCGTCCAGACCCATTTGATCGAACGGACATATCGGACGAACGAAGTGGTTTTTCGGCAGGGCGAAACGACGACCGTTATGGGTCATACAAGAAGGTCGAGTGTTCATCGTGCATGGCCAATGGGACGGAACCCCCGTTTTATTAGGCGTGTGGGGCCCCGGGGACGTGATAGGGGCTGTCGGATTATACGATGGCCGGCCCTATCCGGCCAACGCCGTCGCCCGGGAAACGCCCACCCGTCTGGGCTGGATTGCTCGCACCGAGGTACTCCATTGGGTCCGCCAATATCTCGAATTTGCGTGGAATCTCGGCTGTCGGCTTTCCGAACGACTTCGTCATGTCCAAAGGGTTCGGATTTGCGAACACGGGCAAACCAACGGGGACCGTATTCGGCAAAAATTGCTCGAGATGGCCGAGCGTGATGGATCGCCGGTCCATGTCACCCAAGAAACGCTTGCGCACATGGTCGGAACAACCCGCGAAACCGTTAGCCGGATATTGCATGAGATGGCTCGTAAGGAATGGGTGCGGGTAAGATATGGAAAAATCGAGATTCTCAATGAAACGGCGTTACGAAACGATCAGGATACGCCCGAGACCATATGATCCTGGCGAATTTTACGGGGCAAACTCCCTCGGTCATGTCCCGTCGTGCTTGGTGTCCCGGTCGATGATTCCCAGTACGACAAGTTCCGAGTAAACTGATAACTAAAGAGCTGAAACTGAGGATGCGGATGTCATGAGCCCGTCGATTACGATCCAGCAATTAATTGAGGCGACGGCATCTTGGGTGGATGTGGCTTATCTTGGTGACACCGCCGAACGTCGGTTCAGCCGAATCGACACGCTTCTCTCCGCCTCGGTGCCCCGTTCGGCTTCCGACACTTTGTGGATATACCTCGCGGCCGATCGGTCGACGATTTCGATTGAGCTTGATCGATTAATTTTGGAATTGGCTCAACACGGTGCCCCTGGGGTGGCGGTGGTTTCTCGCCGCCTGCCTCAGGCGACTTGTCTATTGGCGGAGCGACTTCAGTTACCTCTTATGCAGATGAACCCGGAGGCGATCGGTCCATTTTTAGCGACGGCCTATCGTCTGCTCACCGGGGCGGAAAGCCAGGCATTACACCGAGAACTGGAGCTATTAGATCGCATTTATACAACTTGGCATAATAATTTCACCCTTCGAGGCTTTTTGGACGAATTAGCCCATGAGGGTCTCAGTGTTCACTGGCCGTCCCGTTCGGGCGACGCGATCTATCCGGTGGAATGGGGCCGGGGGCAAGGCAGTTCGTTCGGAATTTCGTCGCCAATCGTTTCGCCTCGGATCATCCAGGTATTGCAACTGGCGGTCGGGGTTTTTCTAGACATGGAGGCGGCTGAAATCGAGTCGACATTGCGGCATCGCTCCGAATTTTTATTAGAACTGTTGGTGGATCCCAATGTGCCCTCCGGGTCGGTGATTCGCGCAGCCGAACGGTTTAATCTCGACTTAGGCCGGATTCATACAGCGTTTATATGGGATCTCGATAACTTTTCACGATATGTCGGCCGGACGTCCGAAGAGACGGTACTGAGGGTCAAGGCCGCGGTATTGACGCATTTAGAGAACGCATCGCGCCGTGTCTTTGGACATGGGATGGTATTGCCGCATTCCGATGAATTTGTGTTAATTGTCGAAAGCCGGGAACGCTTATCGCCGGATTATGCGTTAGCCGGAGCACGTGAAATTCGACACGAGCTATTGCCGCTATTAAATCGCTATGGGCTCTCTGGCCTGACTGGAGGCATTGGGTTTCCGTATGACGGACCGGAGGGTCTTCGTAAAAGTTTCGAAGAAGCCCATGAGGCGTTGACGGTTGGTCGAGCCCGTTATGGGTTCGGCACGGTGGCTCATTTTAAAGATCTTGGACTAGAACGCTTTTTATATGGCTGGTTGGATTCTCCCCGATCGCGTGAGTTATCGAACGGGTTGTTACGGCCGATTGTTGAAGATCCTAACCGAGAGGAACTTTTGGAGACTTTGCGGGTATACTTGGCCGCTATGGGACGTCCGGCACAGGCTGCCCAAAAACTGCATATTCATCGCAATACTTTGCGCTATCGCATTGAACGAATTGAATCGCTATTAAAAGTGGATTTGCACGATGCGGCGACGCAGTTGGTGTTACAATTGGCCCTTCGTGCGTACGAATTGCACCAAAATTAAGGGTGTAGATTCGTGCATTTGGCCGAATGATCCCGGCCGCGGCCTGGCGAACCTCTCTTGTGCATTGCGTTAGACAAGGGGGGTAGGGCATGCAAATCGGGGAAGATTTTCCATTAAGCCGAGTACCGGAAGATTCTCGCTATGGATGGTTTTCCGTAGCTGTCCAACGATTTGGCCAACTGTCGGCGTTGTCCCAATTTTTGCTGGGGGCAACATTGGGTTATGGTATGACGTTTTGGGCGGCGTTTGGGGCCCTTACGCTCGGGGCGGTCATTCTTGAAGGGGTGTCTATCATTGTCGGCATTGCCGGTCAACGGGAAGGGTTATCGACTTCGCTGTTGGCCCGTTGGTCGGGATTTGGGCGCTATGGCTCGGCCCTCATCGGGCTGGTCATCGCGATCGGTCTCGTCGGTTGGTTTGGAATCCAAAACGCGGTATTTGCTCAAGGGCTGGCGCAGTTAATCGGCGGATTGCCGCTCTGGCTGTGGTCGATTATTTCCGGGGTCGCCGTAATTGCCATTGTCACCTACGGGTTTTTGTCGATGGGGTGGACGGCCTATATCGCGGTCCCGCTTTTCCTGATTTTATCCGGATGGGCCATTGTTAATGGACTCAGTCATCATGCCCTTCATCAGTTGATCACGATGGCGCCACCGGGTCCGCGATTAACGTTGGGGCAGGGAACCACCCTGGTTGCAGGCGGATTTATTATCGGAGCCGTGATTACCCCGGATATGACGCGATTTAACCGGCGGGCAGCCGACGTGGTCAAGCAAACCGTTATCGGAGTCACTTTAGGGGAATATGTCATCGGGTTAGTGGGCGTTCTCTTGGCGCATGCGGTCAAAAGTGCCAACGTGGTCTCCATTGTCTATTCCACGTCCGGTATCGTGGGGACAGTGATATTGATTATGGCCACCTTGAAAATCAACGATTGGAACCTCTATTCGTCCACCTTGGGGATAGTGAACGCATTGGACACGCTTTTAGGCAAGAAGGTGTCCCGGATCAAAACCACGTGGATCATCGGAGGGGTGGGCACGGTGTTGGCGGCATTGGGGATTCTTCAACATTTCGAGGGGTTTCTGATCGTCTTGGGAGTCGCGATCCCGCCGATAGCCGGGATCATGCTCACCGATTACTGGCTTTTGCGTCGACACCGGGCGCTTCTGGATCACTCCCGAATGTTAGGAACCCTGCCGGCGACAATGGAGCCCGTCAATTGGCCCATGGTCATTACATGGGTGGCTTCGTCACTCATCGGTTACTTCGTTCATTGGGGGATCCAGTCGATTAATTCATTGGTGGCCGCGGTAGTGATCTACTGGCTACTAGGCAGTTTTGGCACCAAAACAGTAGACCAGATTCATACCGCGGGGGAAAGCGCATGAAACAGATTGACTTGGAGAATTTGCCGGATCTGGCGGTGGGAGCGACCTTTTTAGGGACCGGAGGCGGAGGCGATCCCTATATTGGCCGATTGATGGCCGAAGCCGCTATTGCGCGGTTTGGGCCCGTACGGTTAATGGATGTGGACGATGTGCCGGATGACGGTCTGGTCGTGCCGGCGGCCATGATGGGGGCTCCGACCATTATGGTTGAGAAAATCCCCAACGGGCGGGAGATGCAAATTGCCGTTTCGTCGCTGCAACAGCTTTTGCAAAAACCCGTGGTGTCCTTAATGACGATCGAAGCCGGGGGCATTAATTCCATGATTCCTTTGGCGGTGGCGGCCGAAATGGGACTGCCCGTGATTGACGGGGACAGCATGGGTCGAGCGTTTCCGGAATTACAAATGACGTCTTTGCACTTAGCCGGCATTCGCGCCACTCCCATGGTTTTAGTCGATGAAAAGGGTAATACGGTGATGATTGACGCGATCGACAATTTATGGACGGAACGGCTTGCGCGGACGACGACGGTCGCGGTGGGCGGCGCATCGATTATCGCGTTATATCCCATGACCGGGCGCGATGCGAAACGCGCCATGGTTCGTGGCACCATCACCAAAGCATTGGAACTGGGCCGACTCTTACGCGCCGACCACTTGTCGGTTGCCGAAAAGGATCGGCGGTTACAAGCCGAGCACGGCGCCCTCAAACTGTTTAACGGCAAAGTGGTGGACGTGGAACGGCGTTCCGGTGACGGGTTCGTTCGAGGCACCGTATCGTGTGTCGGGCTGGGAGACGACCAGGATCATGTATTCCGGATCGAATTCCAAAACGAGAATCTCCTCGCGATGCGGGATGGGCAGGTCGTGGCGACGGTGCCGGATTTGATTAGTGTATTGGACCAAGAAACATTGATGCCCATTACGACCGAAGGACTGTGCTACGGGCAGCGGGTTACCGTTTACGCCATGCCTTGTGATCCGGTTTGGCGCAGCGTCGAAGGACTGAATACGGTGGGGCCCGGCTACTTCGGATATGACCTTACGTATGTCCCGTTACCTGGAACAGGAAGCAACGAGTCAAGGAGGACAACACATGAAGTATCGCATGGGGATTGATGTTGGAGGAACTAATACGGATGCCGTGATTCTGACGCCGGACAACCGGGTCGTCGCTAAGGTGAAAAATCCTGTGACCCAGGACATTATGACATCTATCCGGGTTGCCGCCCGCCAGGTGCTGGAAACATCCCGTCTTGGGCCCGACGCCATTTCGCACGCCATGTTAGGTACCACCCAAGTCACCAACGCGATTATTGAACGGCAACGTCTGAACCGTGTCGGATTGATTCGGATTGGCGCACCGGCGACGTTGGCGGTTCCGCCGCTGACCGGGTGGCCAACCCGTTTAAAAGAGGTTGTGGAGCATGGCCAGTTAATGGTGCAGGGCGGGCACGAGTTTGATGGTCGACCCATGGCGCCGTTGAACCGGGACGAGATTCGACGGTTTTTGGATCAACATGCCCGACAGATTTCGGCGGTTGCGGTTACCGCGGTATTCTCCCCGGTTAATGCCGAGCATGAGCTCAGTGTCCGCGAATTGATTGAAGAGGAATACCCCCACTTGGCGGTCTCGTTGTCCCACGAAATTGGATCGGTCGGGCTTTTAGAGCGAGAAAACGCGACGGTTTTGAACGCGGCGGTTACGGAAGTCGCGCAAATCGCGGCCCGGGCTTTTCAAGATGCCCTTCGGGAGGTGGGCATTCAAGCCGACCTGTACTTTGCGCAAAACGACGGGACCCTGATGGCGATGGATTATGCGTTGCGCTATCCGATTTTAACCGTGGCGTGCGGGCCGACGAATTCGATGCGGGGCGCGGCCTTTTTGGCCCGAATAGATGATGCCGTCATTATTGATGTGGGGGGCACGTCATCGGATATCGGGATGATTCGTGGCGGATTTCCTCGGCAGTCTGCGTTGGCGGTGGATGTCGGCGGGGTTCGGACCAATTTTCGCATGCCCGATTTAATTGCGTTGGGTTTAGGCGGGGGATCCCGTGTGCGAATACACGACGGCCAGGTGACGGTGGGGCCGGATAGTGTCGGGTATCGTATCGTGGAAGATGCGGAGGTGTTTGGCGGCCCGGTGACTACGTTTACCGATGTGGCCGTAGGGTTGGGGTACGCTCAGATCGGCGATCGTCCCCCGAGGATTGCGACGGCGGTGGCCGAACGCGCGTATGCTCAAGCTATTCAAGCCATTGAAGAAGGGATTGATCGGATTAAAACCAGCGCGGATCCGATTCCCCTTATTGCGGTAGGGGGTGGCAGCGCGCTGTTACCTGAACGGTTAGCCGGCGTATCGACCGTTATCCGTCCGGAACATTTCGATGTGGCCAATGCGATTGGTGCGGCCATTGCGCAGGTGTCGGGGCGTATAGACCGGATTTATCCGATGAGCGGCCGAACCCGCGACGCCGTTCTCCAAGAAGCATTGGCTAGCGCGAAAGCCGAAGCGGTTCGCGCCGGGGCCGATCCGGATACATTAGAGGTTGTGGAAGTAGAAGAGATTCCCCTAGCGTATCTTCCATCTAATGCGTCGCGGGTTCGGGTGACGGTGGCCGGACAATTGGCGGGGGCGGCATTATGAGCTGGGAACTGACCCGGAACGATTTACCGGCCTTGGCGATCGGGGCGGCCATCTTAGGCACCGGAGGCGGAGGGGATCCCTATATCGGACGGGTGATGGCGGAATCTGCCATGGCGTCTCAGAAATCTATCACGGTTTTATCGGTCGACGATTTGTCCGATGATCAATGGGTCATTCCTGTCGCGGGCATGGGCGCGCCAACGGTATTATTCGAGAAACCGCCGCGAGGGACGGAACCGCTTCAGGCGTTTCAACGCCTTCGGGACTATTTGGGTGCGTCTGACGCGTTGCCGTGTCCCATTGAAGCAGGGGGAATCAATAGCATGGTGCCGCTGCAAGTTGCCGCATTGCTAAAATGCCCGGTAGTGGACGCGGACGGCATGGGCCGGGCGTTTCCTGAACTCTATATGCAAACGTTTCATTTGAACGGCATCTCGGGGACACCGGCCTGTTTGGCGAGTGAGTGGGGAGAAACGGTGCTGTTGGAATCTCTGCGGGACAACTATACCTTTGAATGGATTGCCCGTGGAGTGACGATCCGTTTAGGAGGCCACAGTTTTGTTGCGCAGTTTCCTATGCAGGGGGCTGCGGTTAAGCGGGCAGCCATCCGAGGTACGTTGAGTTTGGGGATTCGGTTGGGCCGAGCGGTGTTGGAGGCGGCCCGATCTCACCAGGATCCACTTGCCGCATTGGCAAAGGCGTCGGATTATGCAGGATATGGCGAAGGCATCATTGCTTTTCGGGGAAAAATTGTGGCGGTTACACGGCGGACCACTGATGGGTTTGCGCGCGGCGAAGTGGTTCTGGAAGGCTTGGGTGATCAGCGCGGAACGACCGCCCGAATCGCCTTTCAAAATGAAAACCTTGTCTTCTATCGAGACGGGGAAGCGGTGGCGATGGTGCCGGATTTGATTACCGTCGTCGACTCGCAAACCGGGCAGGCCGTTACCACGGAACGCTTACAATATGGGCAGCGGGTCGGTGTGTTGGTGATTCCTGCGCCGGCCGTAATGAAATCGGACGCGGCGCTAAAGGTATGGGGGCCATCGGCCTTTGGATATAGTATCTCATACCGGGAACCGCTCACAGCGATGTCATGATAGCGTGACCTCGGGTATGCTCGGAGTCCGCGTTGGCGGGTTTATTGAGCGTACCCGGAGGTATCCATTGCATGATTTTTTCGTGTTTGGCCGAAGAGACTAACCACTATTGTGTAGACTGATAGGCCCAGCATCCAGGAGGTGCGGTACGAGCCCGTTGGACAACCGGATGGAGTCTATCACCACGAGAACCTAACGTTGCGTGGGGATGGCGATAGGAAACGTTTCATTAGGTATTCCGACTTATGACCGAGGGCTTGTGCGATTTCTTGAGGATTATCAACACTGCCAGGACCTAGGTTCAAGCTCGCAGTACACTGAATGGCCGGTCGGATCCTTCCTCTTTAGGGTATCAAAGAAGGCAATACGGTTTTTAAAATCAGCATGGCTTGCTCGTAATTATTGGGATAGCCCCCAAATGAACCCTGTCGAACAAACTCAAATCCAGCCTTTAGGTAGATTGCAATTGCCTGATGAGACTCCACGTTTGGGTGTGGAGAAAGATGTCTCGGTCGCCCTCCAACCACACCAACCGTTGCAGGCATTCCGAGACTAATGCCTTCCCGAGCCCGAGTCCTTGATAGTCCGGGAGGACGGCCAACCAATGAACGGAGGGATCCCGCCGCTCTTCTGTTGTGTTCCACCAACTCGTAATGGTGCCCACCGCGCGACCATCGTCTCTGCGCACAAACATACAGCGCCGGATGAGCTCGTTGCGATGCGGCAGATATGTTTCTTGGAAGTACGCGAGGGCCTCGTCGGCCGTCATAAACTCGCCAACCGCGGTCTCAATGTGGGCCCACTCCATTTCGTCGCCAGGAACAAATGCCGATAATGAAAATTCGGCAGGCAGCGCATGTTGGGCAATGGGCAATCCTGCCTTCCGTTTCATAATGATGTGAAAGTACGGTAAAGTCTTATCTAACACGGACTATCACCTCGTCCATTCGAAGGCCTATCCGAAACAGCAGGGAAAAGTGAAGAATGCCGCATTTGGGAGAGAAAGCGATTAGAGATTTCCCTTTCATGCTATAATTCCCTGATTACCAAGGCAATAGGGCGGGGGAATCGTCTCATATGGTCTGGGCAATTTTCCTTATCACTATCGGATTGTTGGCTTCGAATCGGGTGCGGATTGATGTCATTGGTTTATTTGTCTTGTTGGCGCTCGGTCTGACCCGAACACTATCGCCTACCCAATTGTTTTCCGGTTTTTCTTCCGATGCCGTGTTGCTTATTGCCGGGATGCTGGCTATGGGAGAGGGGTTGGTTCGCGCCGGGGTAACGGCTAAAATGGCTCAATGGTTAAAGGTTATCGGTTCCGGACATGAACGGCGATCGGCAATTATGCTAATGATATTGGCGGGGTTGCCTTCAGCCTTTATCAGTGATGTCGGGTTGGTCGGACTGTTTATTCCGGTTGTTCAGGCCTTGCGCACGCGGACGAACATTCCCGTACGTCATTTGCTTATGCCGCTAGGGGTCGCGGCAACCTTGGGGGGCCTTTTGACCATGGTAGGCAGTGCCGGCAACATTGTCGCCAATCAGGCTTTGGAAGCGGCCCATTTGAAACCGTTAGGGATTTTTTCGATTACCCCCCTGGGGTTAATTCTGTTAGTGGTCGGTATCGTTTTCATGACAGGGGCGGGACCCCGTTTAATGCCCCGAGGTGAGGCACCGGTTGAAATGGCGATTGAGCATTGGAGGACCTATTTATCGGAACTTACGGTGCTACCGGATTGGCCTTACGTTGGGAAAAGTCTCAAAGAAGTGCCGGTTTTCGCGGATGCCGGCGTAACGGTCGTGCGGGTATTTCGGCAAAACGAGGCTCTTCCGGCGCGGGCCGACACGGTTTTGCAAATCGGAGACCGTTTGACCGTTACCGGGACGGCCGAGAGCATTATGGCCTTGGCCAAAGTAAGTCACGGATTGAGATTGACAGGCGAAGCCCCTAGCCTAACTCGTGAGGACTTGCGGGTTTGGGAAGTTTTAGTAGGTCATAGGAACCCGTGGATTGGCCATACGTTAATTGATCTTGACGTTCGTCGGCGATATCATATCGGCATTTTGGGCCTTTATCGGGAAGGCCAACTGCTGTCTCGGCATTTGGGCCGGATTACATTACGAGCCGGTGATATCTTACTGATGGAATCCGCAACGGAGGCCTTGACGACCATTCAACATATGCATGGTTTTATTGTTTTGAATCAAATGGATTGGCAACCACCGGTTCGAGGCGGGGCGATTGGATTGGCCCCGGCCATTTTAGTCGGATCATTGCTGCTGGCGGCATTGAATCTTATCCCACTACGAGTAGCCGTGGCCCTAGGGGTTTTTCTCATGGCGGTATTCAACATTTTACCGATGACGGATGCGTATCGGGCGATCGAGTGGCGGATCGTTGTGTTTGTCGCGGGAATGTTGCCGTTGGGAACGGCTTTGATTCAGTCTGGGATTACCCATCAAATCGTCGAAGGATTATACTATATAATGGGCACGACACTTCCGGGGTGGGCGTTGATTGGGCTGTTGTTTGCGTTGAGTGCGATTCTAACGCAGGTCTTATCGAATATTGCCACGGTGTTAGTATTAGCACCGGTTGCCATCGAACTGGCCCGTCAACTGGGTGTTGCCCCGGCTCCCCTCGTTTTGGCGGTGGTTGTTGCCGTATCGGCTTCTCCATTGACTCCGTTGGCTAATAAGGTAGACCTCTTAATCATGGGCCCGGGTGGATATCGCTATGGGGATTTTCTTCGGGTAGGAGCACCGTTAACCATTCTTTTAGGGATCGTCTCGATGGTTCTGATTCCGGCGTTTTTTCCTTTTAGGGGCTAGGCTATCGGCTTGATTTAAGTCGGGCGATTGATTACAGTAGCGCCATGAACCAGGAGGATAAGCCACGTAGCCGGTGGATATGGGCAGTTCCTTTCGGCCTCATTTTGGTGGCGACGGGCGGGGCTATCGAATGGGCTCGTCAACAAGAGATCGCCTATCATCGCTTGATAGCGGTTTTGCCGATGATATTACAGGCGGTGCAATCGGGGCGTCAGGCGCCGGTCTGGTGGGCAATGGCCGCCCGATCCCTGGGCTTTACCACTCGGGTTTCTCCAACAGTCGTTATAGAAACCTTATGGCGTCGATTAGAGCATCTACATGGGTTACCGGAATCTTTAATGCCTTGGTTAGTCCTATCGATTGGCACTCTATTGGTTTTCGGGTATTGGATCAAGGAGTCCCAAATTGAAAAGGTGACAAAGGCCCATCAGACCGTAACCGCACAACTCATGGCGATTACGGAAGGGTGGGCAGAAATTGCGAATGATCGGGATCCATCCGATTTAATCCATCGAATTTTAGAACACCTCACGAGATACACGGCCATATCAGAGGCTGCCCTATATCATTGGGTTGCGGAAGAAAGGCACAATGCCGTCCATCTGTACAGCGTAATCGGATCCGGTAAATTACTGCCGTTACCTGTTCCGCGCCTTTTGGCCGAGGATCCCGCTGGTGTTTTAGGGTCAACAATGGTCAGCCATCACCCCCACTATTCAGGAGACGGTTCTTCCCCGATTGCCCCGCTAATCCCGGGTATTATACGGGCTCGTTTAGGGGTGTTTCCGGTGGGCTACCGAGACAAATTTTGGGGCTGGTTGATCTGTTCTTCGGGGGAACGTGGATGGTTCACTCGGTATCAGGAATTATTATCTGTGACCGCGCACGAACTGGGCATCTTATTGGTATCGACAGAGTATGCCAAGCAGGCCGCCCAAACGACCCGATTAGAAGAATTGGCTCGGGCCCGTTCTGAAATTTTGGCTAATGTATCGCATGAGTTACGCACACCCCTAGGATTGATCCGGGGTTATGCCGAAACCCTGGGCACCGTAGGTTCTCGGCTAACTGATGACGAACGACAGGAATTTTTATCGGTGGTATTATCTGAGACCCAATTGTTGGAAAACCTGATTGATCATTTGCTCATCATGTCGCGTTTAGACGGGGCTGGAGTTGTTCTTAACTGGGGCAAAGCAGTCGGGAGGCAATGGATTTCGGAAGTGGTTCGTCGGTTGCCTTCCGAACAACAACAGCGGGTACAGGTTTCGGTACCCGACACCTTGTTCGTCATGGGGGATATTCGCCAATTATCATGGGTCTTACAGGACTTGATAGCGAATGCCTTAAAATATTCGGACGGCTTGGTTTATGTAACGCTGACGGCGGATGCCGCGGGGTACCGATTAACCGTCCGGGACGAAGGGGAAGGTGTCGGTAGTCAGGAGATCGACCGGATATTTGAACGATTTTATCGAAGTCCTCGGCATGCTCATTCCGACATCCGGGGAACCGGTTTGGGCCTTAGCATCGCGCAAAGGATTGTCGAGGCGCATAACGGAATCATTCGGGCAGAAAACCTAATTCCTCAAGGCTTTCAGGTTGTGGTTCAATGGCATGGACACACGGGAGGGGAAGTGTCTTGACAGAGGGGAATTCCCTAGGTGTGGTCCTCGTCATCGAGGATGAGCCTCGGTATCAGCGACTCTTGCGGACTAACCTTGCAATGGAAGGCTACACGGTCTGGATTGCGGGTAATGGTCATGACGCATTAGAACAGGTCTATGTCCGAGAACCCGATGCCGTTATTTTGGATTTACGGTTGCCGGACATCGATGGTTTTGTACTGTGCAGCCGTCTGCGCCATTTAACGGCTGTGCCAATTATCGTATTAACGGCATTGAACCAGGAAGCCGACTTGGTGCGGGCGCTTGACGGTGGGGCGGATGATTATCTGACGAAACCCTTTTCACCGGCCGAGTTGTTGGCCAGAGTCCGAGCGCATTTACGTCGCCAACAGTCTCAAATGTCACCGGATGCACCGCGTCTATCATGTGGACCATTTCAACTGAGGCCGGCAACCCGTGAGCTCGTCGTTACATTAGGCGAGTCTCGGACCGTGCGACTTACCCCGACGGAATGGCGGTTGATGGGGGAGTTCTTGCGGTATTGCGATAAAGTGATTCCTCACGAGCAATTGTTACGGCAAGTCTGGGGGCCAGACTATCAGGGCGAGCACGAGTATCTTCGCATTTATGTCCGCCGTCTGCGGCAATATGTCGAGCCGGATCCCCGTCATCCGCGATATTTGGTTTCTTATGCCGGGATTGGTTACGCATTGCATTCGGCCCCGCGCCACTCTTTCTCCTAAGGTTTTTACAAGTTTTTAACGATCCCCTACCCTTCTTTTACGGATTTTTTTATTTAACTTTCTCTACACTAGGCGATGAAAATCGGGAGGTGTAGGGAGTTGCAAGATGCCCTCATGCTGGTCCTAATGGTGGGACCGATGGTCGCGATGTTGGCGCTATCACGCTACTTGAATCGATAAGGGGTGAATCGCATGGTTTCCGGGATATTGTTGCTCATTGCCCTCGGCGTGATGGGGTATCTCATTTACGTCATCTTACACCCCGAACAGTTTTAGAATTTAGCCCTCAAGGGAGGCGCAAACGATGTCGGTATCCACCATGGCGACATGGGCGGTTGCTTTGATGTGTTTCGCTCTAACGATTAAGCCGTTAGGGACCTATATGGCTCGGGTATTTACTTTTCAGCCGACTTTTTTAGACCCGGTATTTAAACCGGTCGAATCCCGTTTATTTCAATGGCTGAGGATTGACCCGCGTCAATCGATGACGGCTCGTCAATATCTTCAAGCGCTTATTGTGACCAATGCGTTGTGGATCGTTTTGTCTTACGTGTTTTTAAGGATTCAAGGGATATTGCCATGGAATCCGGAGCACTTTGGGGCGGTAAATCCTGCTTTAGCCTATAATACGGCGACGAGCTTTGGCACCAACACAAATTGGCAAGCTTATGCCGGGGAAAGTACGATGTCGACGTTTTCCCAGTTTGGCAACTTGTCGTTTCTTCAGTTTGTCACGCCGGCAGTGGGTGGGACTATCGCGATTGCGTTTGCTCGCAGTTTGTCCGGTAAACCCTTGGGAAATTTTTTCGCGGATTTGGTATGGATGTGTACCCGCATTCTTTTGCCGTTAGCGATGGTCGTGACATTGCTTTTGGTAACCCAAGGCGTGCCGGAGACTATGGCCCCGTACCTAACCGTGCATACCATTACCGGGCATACGCAAGTGGTTCCCCGTGGCCCGATAGCCAGTTGGGAGGCCATTGAACACTTGGGGACTAACGGTGGGGGTTATACCAACGCCAACAGCGCGAACCCGTTGGAAAATCCGACGCCGATCTCGAACCTGATTGAGACGGTTTCGATGGGCGTGGTTTCGATTGCATTCTACTACGCACTCGGTATCATGACGGGCCGCAAAAAATTGGCGTGGACCTTAATCGGCGTCTCGGGGGTTCTCTTTGTCGGTATGTTGGTTTTGGTTTACCTTCCGATGGACGCAGGGAATCCGATTCTTCAGGCGTTAGGGATTCATGGCCCGAACTGGGTTGGTCAAGAACTCCGTTTTGGTACCGGCGGGACGGCGTTATTTGAGACCAGCAGCATGGCGTTTACCACGGGATCCATTGCCAGTGCTCATGACAGTGCATTACCCTTTACAGGCTTGGCCTATCTCGCCGCCATGTTTCTCAATATGATATTTGGCGGATTTGGGGTAGGCCTGGTGAATATGTTAATGCTCGTAATCATCACCGTGTTCTTGATGGGGTTGATGGTAGGGCGAACACCGGAATTTTTGGGCAAAAAAATCGAGGCTAAAGAAGTATCCTTAGCGGCAATTGCTTTTTTACTGCATCCGATGTTGATTTTGGCCGGAACCGCTATAGCGGTGGCCACGCCGGCCGGGATGCAAGGGATAGGCAATCCCGGACCGCACGGGTTTACCGAAATTCTCTATGCCTTTGCCTCGGGAGCGGCCAATAACGGTTCGGCGATGGCTGGATTGAACGCAGCGCTACCATTTTACGAAATTGTCATCGGGTTAACCATGCTGATTGGGCGGTTTGCGTCCATGGTTCCCATGCTCTTGTTGGGCGAATCCTTATTGGCCAAACGAAGCGTGCCCCAAACGGCGGGTACCATGCGAACCGAAGGCTTATTGTTTGGGACCGTCCTCGTGGGTTCGGCTCTGGTCTTAAATGCCTTGACGTTTTTTCCTGTCGTATCGCTGGGCCCGTTGGCCGAGCATTGGCTGTTGTTAGCCCATCAAGTGTTTTAACTGAGGAGGATGGACGAATGGCTCAGCTATCCCTATCCGCAATCGGGCGCGATGCGCACAGCACCCGTGCCATCCTGTGGGATTCGTTACGAAAATTGCATCCCCGCGACCTTATGCACAATCCCGTAATGTTTGTTGTGGAGATCGGGACGGGGATTACCGCTGCATTCGCCGTCGCAGCATGGGGGAAGGCAGCATTTTTCTACGACCTGTTGGTTACCGTGATTTTATTGGTTACTTTATTCTTTGCTACATTTGCGGAATCCTACGCCGAAGCACGCGGTAGGGCCCAGGCCGAATCCCTTCGGCGGACGCGCACGAATGCCCGGGCACGGGTCCTAACGGATGACGGATCATGGCAGTGGGTGGATGCGCCTCGGTTGACGAAGGGCACCCGGATTCGGATCGAAGCGGGTGAGACGATTCCCGGGGACGGTGAAGTCATTGACGGGGTGGGCTCCGTTGACGAATCGGCCATTACGGGAGAATCCGCTCCCGTCATTAAGGGGCCGGGGGATAGTGTAACCGGTGGGACCATTTTATTATCCGACGTGTTGACGGTGGTTGTGACCACGAATCCCGGCGAAACGTTTTTGGACCGGATGATTGCACTGGTCGAAGGGGCCGCTCGCCAGAAAACCCCCAACGAAATTGCGTTGTCAGCCCTCTTAGGGGTTCTCACCTTAATCTTTGTCTTGGTTGTGGTGACCCTTGTCCCTTCTGCCCGATTTTACGGACCTCATTCCACTGATATTCCGACGATGGTGGCTTTGTTGGTATGTTTAATCCCGACGACCATTGGCGGCCTCTTATCGGCCATCGGTATTGCCGGTATGAACCGGGTTGCCCAAGTAGGTGTCATTGCCAAAAGCGGCCGCGCTGTCGAAGCCGCCGGCGATATTGATACCATTATTCTCGATAAAACCGGGACCATTACCGTAGGTAATCGCATGGCTACCGACTTCCTGCCGTTACCGTCCGTTACCCGGACCGAACTGGCTGAAGCGGCATTGTGGGCATCTTTAGCCGATACTACGCCAGAAGGCCGGTCGGTGGTTGAACTGGCCCGCGCCACTTTAAACCTGTCGGATCTTCCTTCGATTGACGGCGATCCCATCCCCTTTACGGCCCAAACACGCATGAGCGGCATCGATCTGCCGGACGGGCGTCAAATTCGTAAAGGAGCGGTGGGGGCTATCGCTCACTGGGCAGCCGACTCTTCCGACCGTTTAACGGATCTGGCCGAGGAAGTCGCTCGCGACGGGGCCACCCCTTTGGCGGTGGCTGTGGACGGCCGAATCCTTGGGGTCATTCGGTTGAAAGATGTTGTAAAAGAGGGATTGAAAGCACGGTTTGAAGATTTTCGTGCGATGGGGATTCGCACCGTGATGGCGACTGGTGATAATCGGATTACCGCGGCGGTCATTGCACAAGAAGCCGGGGTGGACGATTTCATCGCAGAATGCCGTCCAGAGGACAAAATTGCGTTAATTCGACAAGAGCAACAGCAAGGCAAGTTAGTGGCCATGACGGGGGACGGGACGAATGATGCGCCCGCCTTGGCCCAAGCCGATGTGGGATTGGCTATGAATTCGGGTACCATGGCGGCTAAGGAAGCCGGGAATATGATCGATTTGGAATCGAATCCGACCAAATTGTTGGATGTTGTGATGGTGGGGAAACAACTCCTCATTACCCGGGGAGCTTTGACGACCTTTTCTATCGCCAACGATGTGGCAAAATACTTTGCCATTATTCCCGCCATGTTTGCCAGTGTGCCGACTTTGCGTGTATTGTCGCACTTGAACATCATGGGATTGAAGACCCCTCACGGAGCGATTTTATCCGCCTTGATTTTTAACGCGCTTATCATCCCGGCCCTTATCCCTTTTGCAATACGCGGCGTCAGGTACCGAGCCGAATCGGCGGATCGGATGCTGGCACGGAATCTGTTGAATTGGGGAGTGGTGGGGATTATCGTGCCGTTTGTCGGGATTTGGGGCATTGATCACATCTTGGGATTGTTTGGTTGGGGATAAGGGAGGCGATGCACATGAATAAATGGCGTACGATTGGCGGGGTCACGCTAGCATTATGGTTCATGTTGGGCTTGGGATATCCATTGGTCATGACGGCCATAAGTCAGCTCCTATTCCCTTATCAGGCCTCAGGCAGTCCGGTGGTTTGGCATGGACAAATTGTGGCGTCGGCCCATGTGGGACAATATTTTAATGCCCCTCAGTATTTTTGGGGCCGTCCCTCCGACACGGTTTCTGCAACGGGACAACCTGAACCTTATAATCCGATGGCTTCGGGAGGAAGTAATCTCGGTCCGACAAATCGGGCATTAATTGACCGGGTTCGGCAACGACTTCTTACATGGGAACAGGTCACGCCAGGACTGGCAGCCCGGAACATTCCGGCCAGCTTAGTTGAGGGATCCGGCTCGGGGTTGGACCCGGATATTACGCCTGCCGCCGCCGATATACAAATCCCGCGTGTGGCACATGCAACCGGCCTTAGTCCTGTCGTGTTACAAGACTTGATTACCGAAGCCACCAGCCCGCCGCAATGGGGCATTTTTGGTCGGACCCGCGTAAATGTCGTCAAATTAAATCTGTTAGTGGCTCAACTAGTGGCATCTCGAAAAACGGGATAAGGCGGTGACGTTACGCATGCATCGGATTTTGCTGGCGTTAATAACCATCGCGGTTTTTATCATTATAGGTTGGGTCACTCGACGGTAAATCGCCATGGCACGATAGCGGGCTATAGAACCGGATCGTGTTCCCGCCGATTAGACCGGGCGTCTCGACGTTCATTGCCACAGTATGCCACATCCCGTTTCAAGGGTGGGTTGTCAGGCAGGCGTGAGATTTAATTGAGTAATGGATGCTTAGGGATGATGCGTGACGGGGTGAACGGATCGGATTCGGACCGGCAAGCAATCGACGCCGAATAAAATGCCTTGATGGCTCGGTTGATCCGGGGGTGTCGTCATGGGGTCGAGGCGTGTTTCGCGCCAAAAGAGGGGGATGACGGTTCGGGCCTCGAGGCGTTCCAATAGAGCAGCGACGCAGGTATGAATCCCAAAACCGAAGGCCATATGCGGGTTGGGCATTTGATGCGGTAAAAGCGTATCGGGTTCCGGGAATTTCACCGGGTTCCGGTTGGCTGCCCCCAGCCAGACAATCACGGCCTCTCCGCATGAATGGTTTGTGGGCCAATCTCCACGTCGACCATGCAATACCGTCACAGACGTGGGACGGGCGACAGTAGCGTACAACCTCTTCGAGGTAGAGGCGGGTGGTTTCGGCGGTCGGGTCGACCGGGAAGGGATACGCAAACTCGTCCACCAGGTCGACCGTTTCGTGTTCGATCAACCTGTTGTAAAAACTCACGGGCTAATGCATCGACCCGCAGGGCCAATCGGTGCATCGCATCGGCCGTAAACGCCGGGTTAATAATCCGGCGTAATCGCGTATGTTCTGGCGGATCTTGGCGAATCAAACTGCGGGTGAGGGGGAGATCGGACGGAAGAGGTTGGCCATGCCGACGAAAGTATTCGTTAAGATTCGACGAAAATCGCGTGACATCGGTTAGCACCTGTTTGGCTTCGGCATAGCCGAACACGTGCCAATAGCCGGTATCGGGATCATGGACGACCGGTGTCGTCGCATATCGGTAATACCAGGCATACGGATTGGTTTTATGGTGCGGAATCATTCGGGATCACCCGGTCCTTTCTTTGACGTGGAGGCATTGGATACCGAGTACTATGGCCCAATCGTGACGGAGTTATCCTGCTCGTCACCGCATCGGTGGATTCCAATGTCCGCGTTGTTTTCTTCGAAGGCGGCTTGGGAGGGTAGGGCTCGCTTACGGTAACTCCTCGGGTTCAAATGTCGGGAACAAACATGGTTACAGGGGTTACCGTTGTAAATTGAGAAGGATCGGGCATATGGTTGTTTCGCGGTTTAGACTCTACCTGACGCGACGTTCGATGTTATGAAGGGGGCATTGATGGTTTCGCTTACAGGATTTTAGCCTTCGCGGCGGCCCTCGGGATTGTCGGTAAGGCCCCGGTGAGTAGTAAGGCGATTTGGTGCCTCATTTTGAGGTCATCGCATTAGCGGATCAGAACACGGAACGAATATGCCGAACTCGTAGTGACATCGCTTGTCCTGGCGAAAGAGCCGACGAAACACTCGGGTCGCTTGCACCTCGTCGGCCCTTATGCTATGGGTAAACATAATGGCGTATTGTCTTTAAGACGGTGTTTTTTTCAAAACCAATCAACCGTCCGGGTATCGAAATCTCATGAGCATGCGACGGTAATCCGGCGATTTAACTCAACGACACCGTGATGGACTAAGTCTTACGGGCCATCACCGGTTTTCCATATCAAGAGGTTGTCCTACAGGTGGGATTCGCCCACCCATCCGGTTTGACCCGCCTTGTGTTCGACAATTTGAGCAGGAGAAGGATGATAACATAAAACCCGCTAGGAGTGTTTTCTGATGGACTTGGCCTTCCTTCATGGATTTTTGTTGGCGTTAGCCCTGATTCTTCCGTTGGGGCCGCAGAATTTGACGGTGATAAGCCAAGGGACGACTCATCGCCAATATCGACGAACGGTGCCCGTGGTAATAACGGCTGCCCTCTCGGATACCATTCTCATTGGGGTGGCGGTGCTCGGGGTGAGTGCGGTGGCCATGGTGGCACCCGTCCTGAAAGAGATTCTGACGCTGTTGGGGATTGTGTTCCTGGTCTGGATGGGTTGGCAATCCTGGCATTCCCTCGTTCATCCGGAGACGTTCGGCAGTGCCGCCCCGTATTGGACACTCTGGCGCCAGATCATGTACACGCTGCGGGCGTCTCTACTGAATCCACATGCCATTATGGACACGGTCATCGTGATTGGCGGTGGGGCGGCTCTCTACTCTACACCGCGTGAGAAGTGGGCTTATGCCCTAGCTGCCGTGCTGGTTTCGTGGCTGTGGTTCTTTGGCCTATCGCTGGTGGGTCGGGCATTGGCCCAATTGCGTCATCAGGCGCGCACGATAAAGTGGCTCAATCGGATTTCCGCCGGAATTATGTGGACGATCGCCGGTCGCTATCTAATCCAATTGGGCATAGCAATTTGGACTACCCCAACCTGAGGCGAAACCAGCCGTGGACTCCGACCTAATGGCAAGGCGGGTCCCATCGTGAGCCGGAACCGAAAACCATTTCAGAGCAGTTGGCCCATGGCCCTACCCGTAAAGGAACATTTACGCAATGCCTGATCCACGTCCAGTACTCTGATCACCGCCCCTTGAGAACCTGCCACTTTGTTGCGTTGATTAGCCGTCGTTGTAGAGGGAATCTGTGGTAGTCTTCCTTGGTCTAAGGTTTGGGGTTCACCACAGCGGGCCAAGGGGGATTTTTCCCTCGAGTGTGGTCCGGGCCTACGCTGGATGATACAACTGATGACGCTTTTCGAATCGTTGATATAATCTAATTATATTCAGAGGATTCCCGGTGAAGGTGATCAGAAACGTCGTGGTTACGGCGGATTTCGGCTGATATCCCCTTGACGGGTATCCTAACGAGATTGGCGGGTTGTGGTCACGCTGCTCCGGCGGCTCTCACGGCTCTATCGCGATCTGCCGGTATTCCCGAAACGCCTTATCCATCCGTCAATCGGGCCCTACAATGGGTCCGCCAACGCACTGCGATGCCCTTCGCCGCCCCGACGACGTGGCCGGATTCCGCGATTTCTTTGACGTCGGAAGCGGTCGCGACGCATGTGGTGACGAGCGGAGCGGGATTTTTTCTCCCGGCATCGGCCTATTCCATTACGGTCTATTTTCACAACGGCTCTGCCTCCTGGACGTTTGGGGGCGCCCAGTGGCGGTCTCGACAAGGCCCGACGCCGCTGGTGATGCCCGTGGGCGTGTTGACGCCGACGGTATTCGGATCCTATGGCGGCGTGGCCGGTCAAAAACCCCAGATCGTGTTGGTCGGCTCGGTCTATACGGCCGTGTGGCCTAACGCCGCGGTCACGAATATGGGACCGTGGACCCTGGAGGTGCTTGGAGGCAGCACGTCGCAGGAAATCGCGGTGACGCGGATGCTCGTTCACGCCATGGAGCAAGCCCCTCGGGTATGGTTTCACCACACGGGACTCATAGCGGTGGATTTATCCCAGAGCCGTCTTGAGATTTCTTGGACAGAAGGCGCGGTGACGTGGTTTGTGTATGGGGGCGTTGACGGATCGACCGCCGGTGCGGCTCACGACATTCCGCAAGCCATCATGATTGCGGCGTCGTTTCGATCATAAGATTTGTTGTCTCAGGGAGTCCGTTGGGGGTAACGGCTCGGTGTTAAAAGTTTATCTTATGGGTCGGATCAAGAAAGATGCATCTTTTTAGCCACGTGCCATGCGGGAATGCGCGATGTGGGCGGGAACGTATCGTTCCAACGAGCGATGCAAAAGCCGATAGGAATTGCGTAACAAGGAGGACATTCTGGTGCAGCGAACAGTGAGGCGGCTCTTCTCCGTTATCATCGGAGCCTTGTTCATAACTGGGTGTGGAGCGCATCCATCTCAACCAGAAGCGGCCCATGCTGCACCACCATCGTTGTCCGCCGCGGGCCGAATCGCCGGTGGATCAGGCCAAACCTTCCGGGCGCGATTGGATCAATTGGACCTAATTTTGAAGCCTCGAACGCGGGTTTCCGTTTATCTTCCGGGCCATCTTAACGGTTTACGTGAGAACCCGAGCATGTTCTATCGAACAAGTCAGGGGAGCTATCGGGTTCTATTTGGGTCACCGCCAACGCTGAATGCCCTCCCGATGACTAGCGGGTGCGCTTCGCAAACATTGGGAGCGGTATGGGGAATTCCCATCTCTGATCAAAGGCTCTTAACGACACTTTTTCATACGTGTATTCCGTTGCCATTTTATCTGCAATTACCGACATCTTCAGCTCAGGCCCAGGCCGTTCAGTTAACGCCGACGGTGTCGGGAACTCTTTACGTGTCACCCAACGAGCCTGGCTACGAAGACATTGTGTGGCGTCAGAACGGATGGACTCTCATCGATACGGGTTATGTCGGCACCAACAATGCCGAATTGCTGAGCTTGGCCCATGTCACTGCCGCCGATTTATCCCGCACCCGAGGGGATCGGCCTTTGCCGGGGCGTCATGGCACGGCCGTCTTTGTCTATGGAGCGCCCGACGCTCCTTCTGAAGCGACGTTTCAACTGGGGCACGCCCAATATGTGATTTATGCGAACGGATATGAAGCTCTAGCATGGGCTCAACAGATGTACCGACTAAACGGCACACGTTGATAAATTGTCTGCAGGCGGTTGACCATAAATACCGCAGTTATGGAGTTATCGGAAAATGCCCACCAATAAAAATCGGTGAATGCCGTTTCCGGGTCAGTCAACACGGTACACGGCATCATGTTGGCACGAAACCAGTTTTGGTGTCCTGGCCCGCGACTAGTTACTTCGGTCAAAGCAGTATTCGCATGGTTTAAAGCTAACCCGTTCCTTGGATTAGACCAAATCCTTCTTTGGTATCCGGGGATTGACAAGTGCATGAATGTCGTATTGGGTACAGGCATCGATTTACGAAAAGATGAATTTTGGCAGCGTAACGAGACATGGTAATGCCGCGTTATGTTGTGCGAACGATGTTTAGTCGGCAAGTGTGGCCATGATTAGCGCCACCGTCATCACGGTAGGAGGGGAATCATGCAGTCAGAGTTTACGATGACCATAGGGCAATATCAAATCTCAACGGAGTTTGAGCGTCTGCAACCAGATGTCGTATGGCGATTTCTTACCGAGCACTCCACATGGGCGCGTGGAATCCCGTATGAGACGTTTTACCGAACGATTCAAAACTCGCTCAATTTCGGTGCTTATGATGACCGCGGTCGGCAGGTGGGGTTTGCCAGAGTTGTTACCGATTACGGGCAGTTTGCCTATATTTGCGATGTTTTCGTATTGCAACAGCACCGGGGGCGAGGACTCGGTAAAGCGTTGATGGCGGCTATTATGTCCCATCCGGCGTTAGCGCAATTGCGCCGTTACGCGTTGGATACCGCCGATGCGCAAGGGCTTTACGCTCGATATGGATTTCGCAATCTTTCGGATCCATCGGTTCATATGGAAATTTTGTCTCGCTCGACAGATGTGTGGCCACGTTCCTGAATCACTTCGGTATTGGGGAATTCTCTTGGTTCGTGGACGTGAGGTGCCGGTACAGGGTGGTGGGAAAGTAAGGGGGACCACTATAATGAATGTCAACCTTCCGTGAGAACCATCTGCCGATTCGCTGTTCTCGCTAAATGGTTAGTAGGATTTAAGAATCCACGTTTGGAAGGGGTACCGTTGACGCTTGCGGGCGAACTCGTCAGCCACCGGGCCCGACGGGGCCGGTGGCTGAAGCAGTTGAGGCTCAACAAATGGGCTTGGATTGGACCCGTGGCTTTATAAGACCTGTCTGGTCGGTTCTGTTCGAAAAACAATGACACATTCGCGAAAATGCCCACGCCCAAGGCCATCCCGACCTCAGAACCAAGCAAGACAAACGCTGGTGTCACGCACTCACAAAACACCTCATAAAGACCATTACCGATCCCCACGCCAATCATGAGACTCGAACTCGATCAAAATGCTCAAGGAAGACAAAACGCGTCCATCGTTAGTACTATTACCGAGTTTGCTCTTTCTGGTCAATTATGTAAACATATGCCTCTCATGCGTTATATCAAAAATACATCAAGTGGTATGGATATTCGAGAGTGACAGTTAGGCAGCCCCTTTTCGAAACTCGGCACATGATTTCGTTACCTGGTCCTTCAACGGCCCGGGTTTTGACGTTGTCACTTCACGCAATCAAGGAGGACGACGCCATGTCTACCGTCTCCGTCCTTCCAGCTCGCCGGTTTCTTGCTGCATCCGATGCGGATCTGCGCTGGCTGCTCATTCGCGCCGATGATGCCACGGGCCAATGGTATGAATCGGCCCGCGACCTCGGGCAGTTGCCAGGATCTTTGCAACTCGACGCCCTGGAGGTCCCATTCAGTTGGCGCGTGCGGCCTATGGCGGACACCGGCACTTATCGGCTGACCCTCTTGGGTGACGCCACGGTTCGTTTGGTGGCATGACCGTTGGACAATGAGCCATTCGGTTCGAGGGAAGGGGATTACTTGACGACCGCGTACTAAGATGCCATGCTGTCGGTCAATTGCTAAGTGTTGATCCAATGGAATTAACCGCGCTGGAAGGATTCATGGCGCCTCTCATACTTAGGACGGCGATACCGGGTTCCAGGTGTCGACAGACGGGTCCGGATTCGGGACGTGCTGGGGAAATCGCATCAGGAGAATGGCTACACCGAGCGTTAAGGCTACAATGCCGAGCCAGGTCCCGTTCAGCGCATGCAGCCACCCTGCGGTGGATGCTCGCAGGCCGTTGGGATGGCCAATGGTGGCCATTCCGACGGCCACACCACCGAGAACGCCCGGACCTAGGGCATTGCCAAGATTGCGCCCGAAGTTATAGAGCCCGGTGGCCGCACCCAACGTGTCGACCGAAGCCGTTGACTGAACCAGGAGCAATCCGGTCATGATGACCGAGCCCATGCCGACGCCAGCCAACAATCCGCCTCCGGCCCCGATGATTAGCGGAAGCGGGAATCGGGGCGCGATATCGAGGCTTGCAATACCGAGACCAAAAATGCCGGTACCCCAGAGACCCATCCGACGAAACCCCCAAGATTTTAAACGGCGTCCGACCATGATGCTGCCGATGGCCCATCCCAGCGGAATCGGGAGGGTCACCCATCCTGTGGTCAAGGCATCCGCGTGCCATAGCTGCCGGGTCCATAACGGCACGAGCGTAACGAGCGAATAAATCAGGGCACTGGCTAGAATGGCCAGACTCGTGGTGCGTCGGACCACTGGGTGGCGCCACAAGGCCCATGGAATCAGGGGATCGCGTATCCGCCGTTCGACGGCCAGGAGAAGACTTCCCCCGATGAGCGCGGTGCCTAATGCCGCCCATAGCCATTTCACGGGCTCCCCTGTGGCCCATAATGTCGGTAATGCGAGGACGGCAACCAACACGATCGTGAGAAGGGCCAGTCCGGCGCGATCGAGCGGCGGCGCCTGTTGATCGGGTGGAGGCAGTTCAACAGCCCGCATGACCCGAATGGCCATCCATGCCAAGGGCACATTGATCGCAAATAACAGGCGCCATCCCGCGCCTAATGCCGCCACGCCCCCGAGGGTCGGGCCGAGAACGGCCGCGATGCCCCACATCGCGCTTTGACGGGCTTGCATTGTCGCACGGGTGGGACCGGTAAACAGGCGCCCGAGGAGGATCAAGCCCATCGTAAAGAGGCCCCCGGCACCGAGCCCCTGAATGATCCGGCCGATTAATAGAAAGTCCATGGACGGACTCAACGCGGTCCATGCCGATCCGGCAGCAAATACGGTTAACGCGACCGCATATAACCGGCGGTTGTCCGTTGTGTCCGCCAGTCGCCCGAACACGGGCGTGGCTAACGTCGTGCACAACATAAAGGCGGTAATCATCCACGGTTCCCACACGAGCGCATGAAAGCGGCTGGCCACGGTCGGACCGATTGTACCCATCACCGTGCTATCCATGGCGCCTAAAAAGGTGGCCAGTAACACACCACGGCTGGCGCGAAGCGCGGCAGGATTCATGAGGAAGCCCCTCCTTTGAGACATAATCCACTAAACCAGGGTCAGCATAAAAGCCATACCCGGGGCAATCGGGCGGATTCCGACCGGCTGATGACGAAGATCCCGAGGGATTCGAAATGACCGTCAGGATGAGGACACAGGATGCAGAATGCCTTGCCAAGTCAGGGTAAACGTCTGGTTCATGAAGGCCTCTAATGGCTCCTGATGCCGAAGGGCCCAAGCCAATGCCAGCAGGTAGTTGGATAACACATGTTGTACAAGGGCCTTTCGCGGCACGTCTACCCGAATGTCTCCCCGGGCCTGGCCTTGGGCAATCAGGGGGTCTAATATCGCCGCCAAAGCGGAGGGGCGTTGATCGTCTAGCGGTTCGCCGGTGAGCTCGACCCGGACGACGTCCCAAATGAACGGGCGATCGCGTTCTACATAGGTGTTCAAGGCGTCGAAGACATGCCGAATCGCATCGATAGTGGGCAGGTCCAACCATTGGGGCATGCGGGGCAGCAAATCGGCCGTGATCTCATCCACATAAGCGGCCAGGACGGCATCCTTGGTGGGGAAATGCACATAAAACGTACCCTTCGCTACACCGGCCGCTTGAATAATTTGGTCGATACGGGTCTCCGCAAAGCCTTGAGTCCGAAATAACCGTAACGCTGCGTCAAATAGATGGCGTCGGGTGATGGCGCGTTGTTCTTGCCGCATCGGGGACATTTCCTCCTTCCAAGCGGATCATAAAGCATTGGATGACCGCAGTCAATGACTACAGTCGGCAAAATTTTGGTGTTAAACCTTCAGGAAGATGGTTTACCCGGAAAGTCGGTAGGGGGATTTTATCGGCCCGAGCTATAACCACATCCGGTGTTTTTGGGGTTCTGGCCCTGTAATATCCTAAACCGTACCGACGTCTGGGTGGTTGTGGCCACGCCGTCCGCGGCAGCCTACGAGGCCACCAATCTGACGTCGGACCTGTTCCGTTCGATGAAAAATCTGTTTACGGAGCAGGTGGGGTCCGTTACGGTTCCGACAGATCGCCTCACCAGTGGGTTCCGCATGAAGACGTTGGGTCGGAAATGGGGCTGGGAAACCAGCCGGGTTAAAATATCCCATCACTTCGCAGTAACTCCAACGGAAACCTCGTCGTTAACCGCAACGGAGGACAACTCCTCGCTTGGTGGGAAACCTGTCGAAATTCATGCCCTGTGAAAGGAGGAATGCGCATGGTGCCTAAAGCGGTTCTCGCCGTTGGCCTACTGGGAATCGTCGTCTTAAGTGGGTGTGGCGGGGTTTCGCCGCCTCAAGCCTCGGGAACGCCGTCGACGGCTCCGGTATCCCATCCGGTGTCGGTTCCCGTCGCCACGTCGTCCCCTCTTAATGCCGGAAACCCGTCTACTCCGGGGTCCAACGTGGCGGCATCTCCGACGGCAACGTATCGATTGCCCAATCGCCTCGTCTATGGGAACAATCAGGTCACGACATTTCTGACCTCCACTTTAGCCTGGCGCCTTAACGCCATGGGGGTTGCCGCCGGTTCGGAAGGAGCCACCCTCGCGATGACGACGAATGGCGGAACGTCGTGGGTCACGTTATCCAGCACTAATCCCACCGGCTCCTTAGGACTCCTGCCGACCTTTGGAGACAAAGACGGGGTCAGTTTCATCAACCCCCAGGTGGGTTGGCTCACGGGATCATATCCGTATGCGGCCAATGCCCAGCCCATCCCCCTCTTTTATCAGACCCACAATGGTGGTCGAACGTGGAGTCCAGTCAGGCTTCCCATGCCGGCGGTCGGGCCGGGCCATCCGTTGACCCTCACCCCTCCGGCGTTTGTGTCGGCCGACGACGGCCTGTTGATCGGATATTTAGGGTCCTTAAATCGCGTCCCGCCCCCCTTCATGCTGCTCTGGGTGACCGACGACGGCGGCATCCACTGGCAAGCGGTTCCGGCTAGTGGCTCGGGGCATCGGTTGGGATTTCAATGGAATGTACCGCAGGCGGGTATGGTCATCATGACCTGGGCGGGCCATTCGTGGGAGACCACCAATTTTGGCCAATCGTGGCAGCCTTACCGATCGGCTCCCGGAGCCTTGATCCATGCGGCCTCCTCGAATCCACCGCCGTTTTCGGGAACCATCCTGCAACGAATCGTCGGGCCCGAGGGCCCGGAGGCCATCCCCAACGGGTATGTCGGTTCGCCGCCAAGCCGCCTCATTTTCTCGTCCACCTAATATCCGCTGGCAGAAAGCTTCCGCGGGCGCTTGAACGGCCAGCTCTTTCTGTTGGACATCTATCAGAATGCGCAGGGGGATTTTATTGGCGTCCATTATCACCACCATCCGGTGTTTTGGGGTCCCGGTCCCCACGCTGAATCTCTTAAATTTTACCGGCTTGTGGGTTGTGGTCGGCGCGCCGTCGGCGGCAGCCTACGAGGCCGTGAATCTGACGTCGGGGTGGACTCTTGTGAATCCCGAACAAGTGGCCCCAATGAAGGGCTATCGCGGGTTGGGCTTGCCGTCGCGCATCTTGGGCTTGCCGGCCTCCGACGATTTTCCGGTCACGATTCCCTAACCTCAACGCCAGTGTCGCCCATATGGACGGTTTCACCATGGGGCGGACGGATGATTCCGACGTCGCCCCATGCACAGGCCATGAGCCGATGAACAACTCGCTGGTCCGTTCGTTAATTTATCCGGTGCCGGATCCGGCATTGCCTTTTTGCGCGTCCATTTTACCCGCCAACTCACCGGGGAGGTGCTGATCGGGTCCAATGCCGTCTTGGTTTGGGCACGGGAGCAGTATCAACGGCGTGCTTTTCAGGTCCGTGACGCTTGGGATGTGCTCACCTATCCCGGGTTTTGGCGGATGGTCCGACGGTATGGGGCTGCCGGCTTGGCCGAACTTTACCGCAGCCTCTGGGTGCCAGCCTATTTGGCCTTGAGCCGGCGCTATGTGCCGGATTTGGCCGCTGCGGACATTGTCCTAGGGCCTGTCGGGATCCGGGCCCAAACCGTCGATGGAGCGGGCCGCTTGAGCGATGACTTGCCGTGTACATTGTGGACAATGTAGGGCGCTCCGTAGCGAGCTTATCAAGGGCTGGTCGAATGTACTGTGGTACCGAGTCGCATTACCATTCCCCGAGAAGTTAACGACACGAATACCGTTCCCCACGGAAAGCCCGATCGGGCTTGAGCCGATCCTTGAGGTTCTATAACTACCACCGACTGCATCAATCTTTCGGCTACACGCGACCCCGGCATGGGATACGCCCCTCCCGTCCCTCGGTGGGAGGGAGGCCCGGTGTTTAAACCCGCACAGCCAGCCCTGCGGGCCGGGCCTCCGGTTTGCCGACGGGCTAACAACGGCCCGCGCCAAACTGGCGGGTCATGGTTTTGATGATCCCCAATGGAAGGAGGCCCATCTCACCCCGTGGGGGTCAAAAATCTGTCTTGATAAGGGTGTCTACCTTATTGGGTTAGCCAAACGACTTGACGGCACGGGTGCCTAAACGGCTCAAAAATCCATGTAACCATCATCCTTATCGCCGTCGTTGACATTCGCCGTTATGGACTTCTTGGTAGTATCGCCGGTTTTTTTGTGAGGATGGGGACACAGGCACACAAATTGGAACATATTACCAAGTTGTGGAATAGGATGCGGTAGACACGCGGAAGGGAGGTATCTTCATCGATATGGATTCCGTTAGCGAAACCGTTCTGTATGTTGCGACAACCGGTAATGACCAAAATGCCGGGACTTCGCCCTCAGCTCCGTTTTTAACCATTCAACATGCGGTCAACGTGGCGGTGCAAACGTATTTACCCTTGGGACCGGTGGTGATTAATATTGCCCCCGGGACTTATGCCGAACAAGTCACCGTTTCCTACGCATCTCCCTACGCTTTGACGTTAGTGGGCAGTGCTGATCCCGCCACACCGACCGTGATTCAGCCGACGACCTTAACAGCTAATCTGACGGAGGAGAACACCGGGTATTTTTTTGATGACAACGTGGGACAAACGGCCGCCATTGTCGGCATTCAAGATACACAGGGACCGGTAACCGTGGAGTATTTGACGGTTTCTGGGGCGTCCTTAACCCCGGCGGGGTTAGCCACGGGTCAATGGTCAGGGATTGCTTATATTAACAGTTCCGGCACGGTTTCTCACAATCAGGTCAAATCCATTGAGGTCTCTGCCATTATCGGGCAGGCGTCCGTCCACGGGATGGAAATGAAGACGACGGCCGGCACCCATTCCCTCGAGATTACCCATAACTATCTGGCGCAATACGCCGGCCATGTGGCGATTGATTTGATGGCAGGAGGCTTAACGTCCGGGGTGTTAACCGCGACGGTTACGGATAATATCATCATCGGTGACCCGGCCGACACCTTAACGCCGGTAGCGCAATTCGGGATTGCGGCCGGTGGGCTAAGTGGCTTAGTCGTTCGCCGCAATAATATTGCGCACTTTTCGTCCCCTTGGAATGTGTCGGGTATCTGGTTAGACCCCCTCAACCCCGAGGCAACCTGGACGATAGCATATAATTCCCTTGTGGCCAACGATAACGGGATTTCGATCCATGGGGCATCGGGCGGCGTTATTGCGCATAATAGCATTTTAGCCGGTGCGGCGGGGATTGAAATGGGCCCACAATTTAACGTCCCATCGGGACAAATTCCGGCGTCAAGTTCGAACAGTCTGATTCAGGGCAATACGATCGCGGGGTCACCTACCGTAGCCACCACCCAGGTGACAATTAACGGGACCACGGTCGAATCGGCCATTACCGGGCAACCGGTAGACGGGATCCTCGTATGGGATGGGCAGCAAAATCGGTTTATCGGCAACCATGTGTCGGGGTTCGTAAACGATGCATACATGGGAGAGGACCCGGTGTTTTTAAATAATGCGGTCTCGTGGTCACCGGGAACCATGCCGTCGTACGACAACCAGGGCAATTCATTATCGTTTAACGCATGGGGACCCTTGGCAACGCCGGCGTCATCATCGGGCGTGACGGGCTACGCGGTAGTCAACGCCAACAACGCAACACCCTTTGTGGTCGATGCCTCCAATAACTGGTGGGGCAGCCCGTCGGGGCCGAGTAATATCGCCAATACGTTTAATCCTGCGACGCAGGGATTACCGGTCTCGGCCGGTGTCAATTACACGCCTTGGCTCACGTTTGTGCCCGCTCTGGATTTAACCGAGGCAACCGGACAAACCCCCTTTTCGTCCATTGGTGCCGCGTTGTCCGAGGCCACGCCCGGAGCCTCTTTAAGCCTGGCGACCGGAACGTTTGTCGAAAATGTCACCGTTTCGATTTCCGGAGTAACCCTCGCGTCCCAGTCGTCCCTTGCCCCGGCGACGATTCAAGCGAGCCCGACGATGTCGATGCCCGCCACCATAAGCATTCAGGCTGACGACGTTACCATCCAATCGGTTACGGTGGAAGCTCCGAGTAGTGGATATGGTGTGTGGGTGGGAAGTGATCCCGCAAGCCCGATTTTGGGGGCCCAACTATTGGGGTGCCACATCATCGGTGGTGCCATCGGGATCCTATTTACGGCCGAAACGGAAGGGTCGGTCATCGGGGTGACCGTGGAACAGTTTGCGCGCTACGGCATTTCTTTGGGGAATGAGACGTTGGGGGGGCAAGGAAGTCGGGTTGCCGTGCAAAATAGCGTCGTCACGGGTGCTAATAGTCCATCCGGGACACTTACAGGGGTCCGGTGGACCGACGGGGCCGCCGGTATTTTGTCCGATTCGGTGATTACCACGGTGGGGACCGGTGTTGTGATCGAGGATACGGCCGCCGTGACCCTCTCGCAAAACCAACTGCAATCCGTTCAAACCGGTATCGTAATAACCGCAACCACGGCCGGAAGCATCATGACCGATTTGGTCCTGACGAACAATTTGGTGGCGCCGACACCGTCAGTTTCCGGCGAAGTGGTTCGGGGAATTTGGGTATACCCCCAAGTGGCGGCTACAACGATGGCGGTCATTGCGAATGAAAACCTGCTGCAAGGAGTCCTCGACGCTTTTGCCCAAGGGGTGGTCATCGGGCAAACGGATGTCGCGGCCACCATCAGTTGGGCCGGGTCCGGCAATACCGTGACCGGATGGCGCACGGGACTGATGGTTTTGGGGGACCCTGCCGTGTTGACCTTTTCGTACAACAATATCGTGGACAACGTAACGGCGGCCAATAACGGCAGCGTATCGCCGATTGTGTTGTCCAACAACTGGTGGGGCGCGCCAAGTGCGCCAACGAACGTCAGCGGAAATCTGGTTGTTCAACCGGTGCTCACGGCACCCGTGGCATCAGCGTCGTGAGGAATTTTGCACGGGCTGGCTTTTTCCAACCAGCCCGTTTTTGGCGTGTTCAAAGACCCTCGGTGGGACGGGCAGGGAATTCTTCGTGCACCGATAACGACCATTCCGCAGGTTATCAAAGTCTTGAACGGTTCAACCATTGAGGCGAGGCTTTATACCCGTGCTGCTTATAGCAATAACGGAAGAGGGACGGAGAAATTGACACGGTTGTTACGACAAACGCTCGCTCTCCTTTCGCTAAAGAAATTCTTCAGAACCCCTACCCATCTTGGTCCGTGAATGCGGTTATGGCTTGGACCAATTCTTGCATGGGCCTCAACCAGTTCGATTCCATGGTGATCTCCAGCGTGTTACAGTCTTGCGTCTCAAATGCTTGGATCATGGCTTGGTGTTCGAGAACGGATGTGTGTCCCGGTAATGCATGAGAAAAAAATCGGTATTTTAATCGCCGGATGTGCATCTGAAGCGTTGCAACAAAAGTGGCGATATATTGATTGTCTGCCATGTCCACAATCAGGTCATGGAACGCCTCGTCATATTCCATCGCTTCAAACACATCGCGGCGTTCCAAGGCACGGGCAAAATTCTCATTAATCGTCTGCAATTTTTGAATGGCATCTGAGGACATGCGCGGCATCGCTAAGCGGGCTGCTACGCGTTCCAGTGCGGCAAGCGGTGGATATAACTGATATAAATCGTCTGCATGCACAGGCCGAACCCGAGTATCGCGACCCCGACGAATTTCCACAAATCCCTGTGATTCCAAGATCAATAAGGCTTCGCGAACCGGGGTTCGGCTAATACCCAAGCGGTCGGCAATCGCGGCATCAGAAATGCGCTCTCCGTCCATTAACGTTCCGTCAACGATCCAGCGCTGCAGGAGTTCGAGGACATACGTTTTGGATGACTGTTGGGGCACGGAAGGGATACGGGAAGGGATGGGCATCGGGAGACTCCTTTCTAACCTAGATTGACCAATATTTAACAAATATATTAGTATATTTGTTAGCGAGGTGGTAATATTGTCACATTTATTCTCGTCCTTTGCCGATATTTCCCTTTTAGTGAAAGGTTCGATTTTATTATATTTCGGAGGGATCGGATGACTCATCAACTTAAACAACCGTCACAACGGGTATCTCGCCGAGGCGTCACGGATGCTCTCTTGGTATTAGTGGCCATTATCTGGGGATCGAGTTATATTACGACCAAAGATGTTGTGAATCATGTTCCCGTCTTGTTTTTTTTAATGGTGCGATTTGGGATAGCGGCCATCGGATTTGGGC
Source organism: Sulfobacillus acidophilus DSM 10332 (assembly GCA_000237975.1). Lineage (GTDB taxonomy): Bacteria > Bacillota > Sulfobacillia > Sulfobacillales > Sulfobacillaceae > Sulfobacillus_A > Sulfobacillus_A acidophilus. The sequence continues at coordinate 463,662 of CP003179.1, forward strand.
TGGTGGGATGGCAACATCTCTCGCGCGCCACGGCAACCACATGGTTGACCGGCATTAGCTTAGGATTATTTTTGACCGGGATTTTTGTGGCGGAGACCTTCGGGGTCAAACACACTACGGCAATTGCAGCGGGTTTCCTCATCAGTCTGAATGTTGTTCTCGTGCCATGGGTCGAGAAATGGATTTTGCATTACCCGATACACTGGGCGTTAATGGTGTCGATGGTTATCGCGTTGGGGGGGACCGCCTTAGTTACATCGTCTCATGGAGGGCAGTTTGTGGTCAACTTGGGTGATGGACTTATACTGCTGGCGGCAAGTCTTCGCGCCATCCAAATGACCGTCACCAAACGGTGGGTTTCCGAGGAACGGATCGATATTATCGCACTGAACGTCATTCAATTCATGACAGTTTGGATTGTTTGCGGGGGTCTGACCGCTATAACTTCCAACTCACTAACAATTATTAATGCTCTCAAGTCTGTTTCGTTTTGGCTCGTTGCGGGGTATTTGGGCCTCTTGGGAACCGTCGCAGCGTTCGTTATTCAAATGGTAAGCATTCGGCATACGTCGGCTGCTCGTGCCGCGTTGTTACTGGGACTGGAACCCGCCTTTTCGGCACTTTTTGGGGTGATCGGGGGAGAGCGGTTATCGCTATCATCGGCCATCGGCGGAGGACTTATCGTGGCGGGGACATTGTGGGGGCAACAAGCAGAATATAGGCGTCGATTGGAGATAGAAAATCGCACATGATCGTATTTTGCCATTGCGTTTGTCGACATTGGGGGGTGACAGCCTGTTGCTAAGGGGGGGATTCGCTCGGTCATGTGGGGGTTTGCTGGGCGGGCCCATACGGCGTTGTGTTGTACAACGATCGGCGGACGGAGAGTTGGCTGGCTCGGATTTCCTTTGGTGCATACCGTTCGCGTCACGGTCGGATTGTCACCGGCGGTGGCGGCCACGCAAGCCCGAACGGGAACGTCTTAGCCCCTATCGGTCGGAACTTTTGCGTAGTGCGCGAGCTCTTTGCAGCATTAGGTGGTATACGAAACCGAGCGGGATTTTGGGCGGTCGACGGCCTCTGCGGCGTTAGGGCCAAGAACATTTCAGAACTTCTCGGGCGAGGGAGCGGATCCCCAGGGCATTTGGAAAGGTGTTGATCTTTCGTAATGAGCTACACGAAACTGTGCGTTTCCGATTCTGCTCCCCTCGTCCGCACCGGGATCGGTATGGCCAAAGGACCGGGTCCGGGGTGTAAAGCCTCACTTTATTTAGCAGCAAAATGACTAATTGTCACGGGTAATGATGAGTGCCAGGCAAGCCAAGGAACCAGGGGGTATTGGGAATCTCTACTCCTCCCGTGGCGACAGACTTGTGTCACGCACGGAGCGGAAAGGCGGGGACTCCTGTCCGCGTCCGGCCCGTAAATCCCGTTTGGTGGCGGGTCGACAGACCCTCTATTGACCATCCGAAACGGGTGAGGACAATGGTAAATCTTCATGGCCTAATTGGGAACAAACGGTTGCCCAACTGTCCCCTTCTATTTGACCAAATACCCATGGGGACGGGGACGGTCGTTCGAGCGATCGCCCGGCCATCGGCCGCCATTGTACAGACCACGTGATCCCTGAGATTGGCGTCAATACCGACGTACAACACGGTGTCCATGGTCTCCGGGGTGGAAGAGGCACCTCGCGCGTTAACGGTGAGGAAGGGGCATCGCCGACTCACAGACTTTCTAAGCCGTCCATCCGGCAGGAAGTCTACAATCTTGATAGGCAAACACAGCAAGTTCCTAAAAATGTGTAAGATAAGTCTTGTGGGTAAAGTTTATATGATGTGCTTAATCAGATGAATGTTACAATAAACTCGGTAAGGTATTTAACTTTAGGTCAGCACCGTCGACAAACGATTGAAAAGGTTCTCGCACAAATCGGCTTAGATTTCGAGGACACTATTTATACCCTACCCCAGTATGGGCATTTAGGTGGAACCGATGCGCTATTAGCCGTTCAACAGATGTGTCAGACGGACTTTGATACCGAACGTTCTTATGCCATAGTCATGTCCAGTGGGATTGGATATTCGTGGGGCGCGTTAATGTTATGGTTTAGACCAACAGAAAAGGGGAAATCCGCGTGATCGTGTTTTTAAACGGCGAATTTGTTGAAGACCATCAGGCCACGGTTTCTGTGTTTGACCATGGTCTCTTGTATGGAGACGGGATCTTCGAGGGAATTCGCGCATATGATGGGCAAGTGCTTGAATTAGACCGTCACCTTGACCGATTGATTAACTCAGCGAAATATATCAATTTACACATGCCATGGTCCAAGCAAGATCTCCGGGATTTTGTTTTAGAGACTTTGCGACGCAATGAATTACACAGTGCGTATATTCGATTGGTCATTACACGAGGCCGGGGAGATTTAAGCTTAGATCCGACGCGGTGTACTACCCCAACAATTTTTATCATTGCGACAGAAGTCAATTTATATCCTGCGGAACTTTATCAAACCGGTATTAAGGCGGTGACTGTCGCCACTCGCCGAGTGGCCGGAGATGCGCTAGATGCCCGGGCCAAAACATTAAATTACTTGAATAACATCTTAAGCAAAATGGAAGCGACGGCTCAACAGGCTCACGAAGCCGTATTATTAAATAACGAGGGGTATATCTCCGAGTGTTCGGCCGATAATATCTTCATTGTCAAAGGACAGCAGTTGGTTACACCCCCGGCCCATATGGGGGCGTTGGAGGGTGTGACACGAAATATTGTTATGGATATTGCCGCTGAAATTGGATTGCAATGCCAGGAATCGCCGATACGGCCCTATGACGTCTACGCGGCCGACGAATGTTTCTTGACCGGTACCGGCGCGGAGCTGATACCGGTGGTCGAATTAGACCATCGCCCCATCGGAGCGGGTGTGCCGGGCAAGACATTCCAGCAATTACTGAAAGGTTTTCACAAATATATTAAAGCCCACGCAGTGCTCATTGATTAAATGCCGATCATAGGTCGATAGAGAGCATTACGCACACGCCGCACAAAGGGCGTGAGCAACAGGAGAATGGCTGTGATGACGCCCAGCAGCACCCCCGCCACGGTCGGTTGGCGGGATACATACCACACCGTGCCGCACCAAATAATCACCGTATAGGGAATATCGCGGACCAATCCGATCACGGCGTCAACCATGTGCAACACGTCTTGAAAACGCGTCAAAGCATCGCCGATGGTATACCCGTGGTGATGCATCCGATCGAAAGCCGAAGTCATATCCCGCACGATATGCTGTGCTACATCGCGTTTGGCGGTCGCGGTCATCCAGGCGGTCACCGTCGACAGCATGAGAGAAAAAACCAGAAATCCGCTAGTCATGATGAGGAGTCGGTGAAGGTTGCCTAGAAAATAAGGAAACGCAATGGAAAAGACGGCATTGGAGACGCCGAGCACGGTGGCCGGTAGTGCTAGAAATGCCAGCCGCCCCACTGGGTATGAAACAATCGACGAACGATGATAGTAGTAGACAGCGAGCGTGCTGGGGAACCGCCCGAAGACGTGGGGGTCCGAGGCCTCAATACAATGGTAATCCCATCCCAATGCTCCAAAAACTCGTTCCATTCCACCGTCATCAGCCCGATACCCGGCTCACCGATGAGGACCGTTCGTGGCGTTTTTTGCCACACGACCACGAAATGGGCGTGTTTCGGCAAAAATGCGATAAACGGTAACAAAGTCTCATCTAATTGTGTCCAGTGGATTGCCGACCGATTTGGACCGTAAACAGGTCTTGTAAGCCCGGGAGAAATTGTTTTAGCGCCGTTCCTCGGGTAGAATCCGTGACTAGCCTACGCCGTAATTCGCTCAGTGAAGCCCGGATGCCATACCAATCAGCGAGGGCCATGACACATGCTGGCGCACAATCGTTAGCCGTTAATTGAAAATAAAAGGGGATATCCGGTAAGCGTTTTATCATTATCCATGCTCCAACCGTTAGGAATCAAATGGGTTGTCGTAAAATACCGGTCAACATTCCAACAATAGCCCCGATAAGGGACATGGCCCACATAATCTTGAAAATTGACGGTGTAAGTTTTCCTCGCCTGCTTTCAAACCCTATGGCAAAAATAAAGGGCGTTGCGGCGGTGATGATAGAGGAATCTTGAAACCAATTAAGGGAGAAGCCATTAATGACATCGGTAAGAAAGATAACCCCCAGAATTGTTGAAGAAAAGGCTATCAAGCCGTGACTTGCCCGGGAGAAACGGCTTTTAGTGGGTGAAGTTGCAAATATTAACAAAACGTTAACCAACCCAATAATTATACACACGACGGCAATCATCAGCACAAAGCATTCGCTCCGTTCATAACGATAAATCTACCGACAGGTGGGTTCACGGTATCATCCTAGTTTAACGGGTTAAACCGTATCATAAGGAATTTAACCAAGGAAAGTCTTAACCCCAAAAACCCATGATAGCTCCCGCAGCTCCGCCGATTACAGCACTGGCAGCCACGCCCCAAGGACCAGCAAACGCACCGAGTTCAACACCATCCAATACACCACTTCCCACAAAGGTGGCCCATGATGACGCACCGGCAAAGGCACCGCCAACTCCTAAGCCAACGGCGTCGGCCCAGTTTCCCGAGCCGAACGCCCCCAGTTCGTCCGGGGAGAGTTCCGCCAGGTCACAGTGCAAGTTGGCGATAGCGTACTAGCCATTCCATGTCGGGCGAGACACGATAATCCTTCCGGGCCCAATCGGCACTCATACGGAATGGTCGTCGATTCCCGTCCTTGTCAATGGCCGGCTGGTCGGGGTTGTCCCTCGGGAGTGGCAGGTACGTCAGAGCCGCCGTGAACACGCGTGGCAGCCAAGTGCCCTGTCTCACGTACACCAATATATTCTAGAATCTATCTTCACCGGACTCATAATTGTGGATCAAGGCGGTATCACCCGCATGCTGAATCCAGCTGGCGCGGAAATCTTAGGGTCGATGCCCGTTCCGTGGTCAATCGACCCTACGAAGAGTTGGCCCAATACCTATTTCCCCATATGCGCGACTATTTGAAAGGAAGTGCGGTGCCCCTGGCTCTCATGGGGAAGGCCGACCGGGGAGAACGGGAACTGCGCTTGCCGAATGGACGAGACGTGCTGTTTAAGTTTTCCGTTATGCGTGACTCAGAACGCGTAAGTGCGGTGGTTGTCACGTTTATGGATGTAACCCCGCTAAAACAAGCCGAAGCACGGGCCTCCCATCAACAACAAGAACTCGACATGGCATTCGCACTGACGTTGCCGAACAGCAAAATCGAGGCCAAACTGAAATCGTCACCCGAATATCAGGATATATACAATGTCGAAACCGGACAGGCGGTCGTCACCGGCGTCATCCCTGACGGGACGTATCGTCATGTCATCAACGGGCTACGCATCATGGCGGAACTGAAGGCCGTCGGTGCGTTTGATCTGGTGGGCATCGACAAGGATACGATGGTGCAGGCCTTTATTTTTCACGACATCAGCAAAGCTCAACCCGATTTGCGGGTCGGGGAGACATTTGTGCCGCGAAAAACATTCGAACCGAGCCATTTACATGCCGAGCGTATGGTGGTGCAACAAATCCGATGCCACATCGACCTCATCGTCGGGATGAACGACCGGCACCGTCTCGACGGGCTGCATCATCTCGACCAACGTTGTCGCATTCGGGTTGAAGTCATCTAGCCGCACCACCCCCACGAGACGCTGATCAGGGGTAACCACGTACAGCGTTCGGTGCGGGCTGGTCTTGTCAATGGCCAGTTTTCTTTCGACAAACGTGGCCAAGTTAAATCGACAACGTCCCTCCGCTTACACGGAGCTCTCCGTGCCCCCTTTCAGTCGGTAACTTTCGCCAGAAAACGTATACACATAGGCATGATGAAGCAGGCGGTCTAGGGTAGCGCTCGCCAGCGATGGATTCGGAAATAGTGCGCCCCAGTCTTGGAATGAGCGGTTGCTCGTGACGATGAGGCTTTGCCGCTCATAGGCCGCCGACACGACTTGGAATAGGTGGTTGCCGGCGGTATTGTCCATCGGGATATAGCCGAGTTCGTCAATGACCAGCAGATCGAGCTTGCTCCACGCGCGTAGCACCTGTTTGACGGTGCCATCCGCCATGGCCGCGTAGCAGCGGTCCACGAGCTCCTGCGCCGTGGTGAACATCACCTCCTTTCCCTGAACGGCGGCTTCATAGGCGAGTGCACTGGCAATGTGGGTTTTTCCGAGCCCCGGAGGACCCAGTAAAATGACGTTCTCGTGTTGGTCCACAAAGCGCAAGCTGTGGAGTTCCAAGATTTCGCGCTTCGGCAAACTGGGCTGAAAAGCCCAGTCGAAGTCGGCTAGGCTCTTCGGCACCGGGATCCGCGCCGCTCGCAGGCGTTTGGCCCGTTGGGTTTCCTCGCGAGCCGCCACTTCCTCCATCACAATCAGCTTGAGAAATTCCCGAAAGTTCATATCACGGGTGGCCGCCAGTTGGCAGTATTCGTCCACATGGTCGCGGGTTTGCCGCAGTTTCAGCCGTTTCAGCCCCTCCAACAGCTCATCCATGGGTGGCCCTCCTTCCGGCGGTCGCATAGTAAGAATGTTCCAGATACGGGTCAATCGCATGTGCGCGTGCCGTACGGCACGCGACCGTTTCGAGGGGGTACCCGGATTTCTGGGCTTGGTCCATCCGTTCCAAATACCGGGCGACCGTCTGGCGATGCAGCCCGAGTCGTTCCGCAATTGCCGTCTGGGACAATCCCTCGTCTTTCAATGTCCGAACTCGTATCATAGTCATGAGAGTCTCTCGCATGGTCTGCTCCTCGCATTCTCGACGTTGTTAGTTTTGAGCACTAACAATGTTCGACGTGCCAGAAGCAGATCTTTTTTTCAGCGGGATGATTGTCGAAATTTATTGGCCACTCATGTCGATTGTAAGTTGGCTATTAACAGGTCTTGACGATCCACCGGGGCCAACAACGCTGAGTCCTCCGAATGTCCGGTGAGATAATCCGTATCCATGACAAACCGGATTTTCAACGGGTGTCCCCCCTCATAAATAATATGTTTTTTGCAATATCCCAAAAGGTTATATGAATATAATACATTATGTCTCTATTTTGACTACATGATTCGGCCTGATTCCGTTCTTACCAAGTGGGTAGAACGCGGCCGCGAGGCTTCAACGCGCACAATACATGGGGGAATTATTTTACCCTATCAACGGTCTCGTGCGTGTTGCTCAATGCTCTTCTTGATGGCATTAGCTAACCCTCGCGGATTCTCCCATGCCATAGAATGGACCCGCATTGGGCACCACCTCTATTTGAACACCGTGATCTTGCAGCATTTGCAGGTTTGGATCTGGTAGCGAATATTCGCCGAAGATAAAGGTTTTGGGGCAATCCAACGCATATAGAATCTCTCGCCAAGAGGGATTCTGCCCTGCAATCAGGGATTGGGCACTGCGATAGAGCGCCAAAGGAGATGTGAGCGCACAACTGGCGGCCCATGTTTCATTGGAGGTCTGCTGATTGTGCATGATAATCTCGTAAAATCCTCGATCGAGAAATTCGCGCTCTATATACGCAACAATAGATTGACTGAATGCGCCGCCACCACCATCCAAATTGGCCTCGCTTAACACTATCTGAGCCAGCCTATCTCGACAACGAGCGGCCAATGAAAGCGCTATAGCTCCGCCCATACTGTGCCCAAAGAGCACAAAGTGATCCAGATTCAGAGACGTAACAAAGTCCGCCAGATATTCCGCGTGGTCAGATATGGTGTAGGTGAAGTCGTTTGGTTTATCACTAAAGCCCGATCCGAGGAGGTCGACAAGGATACGCCGATAGCCGGCCAACGAAGATTGAGTGGCGACATCCGGGTAGTCAAACGACCCGGCACAGCCTAAACCGTGAATGAATAGGATTGGAATGCCGTCGCCGGGAAAGTCATGATATCGAATTCGTGAGGGCAAATCCTTCAACATAAAGTCGTGCAATGGGATGCCTCCTGGATTATTTAAATAACAGAATGTATTCTCTGAGAATTATTTTACGTGTACTCCGAGACAGTGTCGACGTAAAATGGCCAACAAGAAGGTGAACAGCATGAGTGATCCTGAGATACATGCGGTGGCGTCGCTCATCGGGGAGGCCTCTCGCGCCACGATGCTCGTGCACTTGATGGGGGGGCGGCAGCTGCCCGCGTCAGACCTTGCCCGGATAGCCCGTGTGGCTCCAGCGACCGCGAGTGAGCATTTAGCCAAATTGGTGGCCGGTGGGTTGGTTCGAGTCCGCCAGCACGGGCGCCATCGTTATTATGCCTTGGCAAGCCCTGAGGTAGCGCGTGTCATCGAAGGGTTGATGAGTCTGGCCCCTGCCGAACCGGTGCGGTCATTACGCAGTTCGACCCGCCGAGAACAACTGCGCGAAGCCCGTACCTGCTACGACCACCTTGCCGGGACGTTGGGCACCGGGTTAACGGATGCCATGATTGCGCAGGGTTGGCTAGCCTATGACGCGATTCAAGACACACTGACGTTGACTCCGGCGGGATTCCATCAGGCCGAAGTGTGGGGGTGGATGCTTGACCCTCACCGCCGTATGCCGCTGGTACGGCCCTGCCTTGATTGGAGCGAACGGCGATACCATGTAGCGGGCCAAATTGGCCGCGAGATGGCCGCGTGGATGTTTCGTCACGAGTGGATCCTTCGCGGCCCAGCAGACCGTGCGGTGTTCCTTACCGAGGAGGGGCGCCGAGCTCTAGCCGAATTGTTTCATTTATCCTGGCCGCCGAGCCCCTAGATGCCACCGGCAGATTCCAAATGGAGGAGGCATCAGGAGGGCGGGGTGTCCACTCATACTTCGGGGGCGGACGTATCGTCGTCCTCCAGTTAAATCTCCCGGTCATCAAGAAAGGACAACATTTTGGGTTTCATGTTCAAATTACTACATAATTAGCCAAATACCTCCTCCTCGAGCCGTTTGATAATTGCGGCTCCAATACACGTAGGAACTACGGGAGTGGAAACTCGTGCTGTCAAAGCCTGCAAGCGGCAGGGCATGATCCGGACGCGGGTTATGCCTTGACGGATCAGCCAATTGAAGATGCCTAGGCTAGGCCTGGAGTAATGTCCATCGGTCCCCGTTTTGGCAATGACCGCTGGCGATATGCTCGACGACCAGACCAACGGCAGCCGTCGTAGCGCTCATTCGCTTCCCCAACGAATGGCTCGGGAAATCTCCACCTGTGACCGAACCAGTAAACCATAGGTGTCGAATGATGTCGATTATTTCGGTCGGAACCGAAACGTTCTGATGGTAGAGTCTCCTGGCACGGGCCGTACGCAGGCGAGGTAACTTTTGGGGAATGAATAGACCCTGAGGGCCGTGGGTGTGCCATAATGCCGCATATGCAAAGGGAGAGATGAAGTGAATGAACCGGGCCTTTATCCCGCGTAATTTGCGTTATCTCCTGGCCGCGTTCGCTCTCAGTAATTTGGGGTTATGGAGTTTTACCATTGCTGCCCCTTGGGTTTTATATAATCGCTATCATTCGGCGATAGGGGTCGCGGCGGGGTACGTCATGACGTTTGCGCCGCAAGTCCTCTTCACGGGCGTTGGTGGACCTCTAGCAGATCACTGGCCGAGGGGTTCGTTGTTAATGGTGAGCGACGGGTTTAGTGCGATCATGCTGGGGCTCGGCAGCGCGATCACTGTCGACCATGGCCCGCCTGCCGTGTTATATGGGCTCATCTTTGCCGTGGCGAGCGCGCAAGCAATCTACCATCCGACCTTTCAGGCGGTATTACCCGAGACCGTGAATGGGGATCCCGCGTTAATGGCTTCTGCAAGCAATTGGATGCAAGGCGTACAAAATGTGACCATGGTCGCGGGGCCGTTATGGGCCGGCGTCGGCATTGGAGCCATGGGCGTTACCGGGGTGTTCATGGTCACGGGACTGCTGTTTCTCGTGGCTGTGGTGCTGAATCTGCGGATTCGAGGCTTATCGGAGCCGGTGGGTTCACCGTCCAAACCATCCTCCCGATCGCCGGCCGTGACTGGCGTTTGGCAAGGGTGGCGGTTTGTGCGCCGCCATCGGGGGTTATGGTGGGGTTCCCTCTTTTTCGCTGCCGTCAATATCGGAGCCGGGGCCATCGAAAGTTTGTTGCTGTTTTTTCTGCGGCATCATTTGGGGTTCCGTGCCTCGATGGTGGGGGTCATGTACGCTGCGCAGGGCATTGCCTCGATCGGGGCGATGCTGGTAACCCCTCGACTCAGTAAACGGTGGCGTCCATTAGTACTGATGGTGAGCGCGAGTCTGGTGATGGTCGTCGGCGATCTGATGATTGGTTTGGGGCAATGGCCGCCCATCGTCATCGGTGGGGTTATGCTGGTTCAAGGTAGCATTGCTGTAGCCGCGACGCAATGGTTTACCTACCGGGCCTTAGTGACTCCCTCTGATCTTTTAGGGCGTGTCGTCGCCGCGACGCGCACGATTGCCTATTTGCCGTTGCCCTTGGCGACATTGGGGGCGGGCTTGGTGGCGAATCGGATTGGGGCCGACCGGGTTATTGTCGACGCGGCTCTGGTGACACTGGTGGCTGTGATCGGAGTGGGCGGCCTGTTGCTAAGGCAGGACTCACTCTATGCTGTTTCGGTCAGTAAACGCGCTGATTAACCGGATCCATCGGGATTTTGGTCATTCGGGGTTTTGTGGGTCGGGCCATGCGGCGTCGTGTTTAAAAATTGTCGGCGCGCGAAGAGGCGGATGGCTGGGATTTTCTGTGAGTGCTCGCACACCGATACCGTCACGGTCAGATGTGTCACCGTCGGTGGTGGCCACGCCAGCCCGAACGGAAACGCCTTGGCCTCAATCGGTCTGCAAACTCTTGCGTGTTGCGCGGGCTGTTTCCGGCATTGGTTGTGTACGAACTGACCTGAGGACGATTCAGGCTCAGGTTCTGCAATCCCTGCGAGGGTTCGTGGCGTCGTTTACCCCGTCGCGTGGTCGCGGAGGTTCCTATGAGACCATATAAATTAACGCCAAGCACCATGGATTGTGGGAAAATTATGCGGTTGGTGCAACCCTTTCTTTACAGTGCCAGGATAGCGAGAATAAAGGAGTGGTAAGATGAACCATCCGCGCTCGTCGGCCGTTCGCTTAGCCATCGGTTGGGTGACACTCTTTCTCATCGGGACGGACTTGTTTGTCGTATCCCCCCTGTTACCGCCAATCGCCCATCAGTTTACCCAAACGCCTGCGACAGCCGGGTGGATGGTGTCAATATTCTCCATTATGTATGCGATCGGTGCACCATGGCTGGGGGCCTGGAGTGATAAAGTGGGTCGACGTCCCGTCATTGTTATGGGGTTAGTCGGGTTTGCCATAGCGAATGCTTTGACGAGTGTTGCGCCGAATTTTCTTGTGCTGCTTGTTAGTCGCATGCTGGCCGGTATTTCAGCCGCGGCCGTAACGCCGACAATCTACGCCGTCACGGGAGATGTGGCGCCATTCGATCAGCGCGGTAAATGGTTGGCTATCGTGGGATCGGGTCTTTTGATGGCGTTATGGGCCGGAGCGCCAATCGGGACGATGCTTGCCCAGGTGGTCGGCTGGCAAGGCGTATTTCGGACACTGGCGGCAATCAGTGGCATAGTCCTCGTAGGCAACGCGGCGGTATGGCCTTCCAGAGCGGCTCGGACCGCCACTCATCCACAACAAATGGATGGGAAGTCATTTCGCGCCGTCATTGGGGGCGTCATGATTACGACCTTTTGGGGCGCGGCGGTCTATGGGTTCTATACGTATCTGGGCACAGGGCTACGCCTTTTCGATCATTTTTCGGCAGGAATGCTTGCGACCTCCATTGTCATCTATGGGGTTGGTGCGACATTGGGGAGCCTTCTGGGGGGACGATTGGCTGATCGGTGGGGAGCTGGGCAAGTCGCCTCGGCCAGTCTATTGGGGCTTGGTCTTTTGCTTGTTATCATAGGTATGGGATTTGATTTCGGGCCATGGCTCGACCCGTTTTTCTTCTTGTTGTCATTGGCGGGCTATGCGTTCTTTCCGTCTTATCAAGCCCGTTTGGCTCAGGACTTTCCTGAACGACGCGGATATGCTATGGCATGGAACAACTCAGCGCTTTATATCGGAATTGGTATCGGATCCGTATTCGGCGGGTGGATCATAAGGGCCATGCCTTTCCCCGCGTTGCCCGTGATGTGCGGGGTTATCGCTATAGGTGGAGCAGCGGTGAGTTACGGACGAATCAAACAAGGTGCAAAGAGAATCACGAAACAGAATGCGACGCCCCGATGAAATCTTCTAGGGTTGGAAAGATGCTTACGGGCATGGGTGTACCGTCTCACTTTATTCAGCGCAAATTGTCGGAGATGGAATTGAAAGGAAAGAGGCACGATGAACGCATTCGCACGTACCCCTAAGCCGCCGTATTATGCAGTAATATTTACATCCCAAAGGACCAGCGGGGATAACGGGTATGAATTAATGGCGGAGGAAATGGTAAGGCTCGCTGCGCACCAACCAGGATTTCTAGGCCTTGAGAGCGTCCGGAACCCTGACGGATTCGGAATTACTGTGTCGTATTGGACGTCCGAGGAAGCCATTCGTCAATGGAAGGATCATACGCGCCATGAACTGGCCCGCCGTGTGGGTCGCGAAATTTGGTACGAAGATTTCTTCGTACGTGTAAGTAAAGTGGAACGTGCGTACCGATTTGAACAAGCACTATCTGAGGATGGGGCAATCCGAAAGGAACCGTACTGAAAAGAGGTACCAGCATTCGGCAAGATGTCCGATTAAAGGGAGGGTGGGCGTCGTAAAGAAGTTTCAGTTACGCATAATCGTAGATAGGTAAAAAATAATTTTTTATAGGCCTAGTCGCAAAGGACTTTGGGAATCGTGCGTCGAGTGCTCCTGTATAAACACCCCTGACATCGTCGGGGCAGGGCCGGTGATTCGAGTCCTGTGCGATGCGATCGGCCGCGTGGCCACCAATTAATTAATGCGTTCTCTGGGATTCCATCCGGTGTCACCTTTCCCCGGGAGCGGCTCTTGGCTTTAATCATCAATATCTTGACCGCTCGGCAGCCCTTATACCGGGGGCATGAGCCATTGGCGCTCACCGATACGCCCCTGCTGTGAGGCGTCGGGAGTTCGGACGCCGATGTGTGGAGGCCGTTGGGCCGCATCGACGGCCGGGTGGACGCCGCGACGTATTCGGCGTCGGAGCAGCATGGCCGGATTGATGGCCGATACGATCGCTTGGGGGTCTATCGGTCGAGTCACCTCGACCGCTGGAAGGCCAGACTCTGGACCGGCGGTGACGCGAGAGTTTCAGCAGTGGAAGCGGACGGCCGCGGCCGTAGGTGCGCGCCCATTTGCCTGCGCCGCCGATACCGAAGCCGTTGGTGCCCCATGGCAGGCCACCGCTGTTCGGCATAGCGTCTCCACGACCGTGGTGGCCGAACCCGTCCCCCAAAAACGGCCGACGCGGGACCGTCCCCGGGCCCACGCACCCCTCCGCCGACCATGACGCGCAGTCGCATGCAGTCGACCGTGGGATCGCCCGACCCGGGCCGTCTCCAAGCCGCGCGAGAACGCGCCTCAACCTTTGTGCTGATCACCAATCTGGCTGCCGAAGATTTTGACGCCCGACGGCTCCTGGAAGAATACAAAGGCCAAACCGTCATTGAGCAGCGGTTTCATTTTTTGAAGGATCCCGCCTTCGTGGATGCGTTGTTTGTGCAGAAACCCGAACGCGTGGCGGCTTTAGCTATGTCCTGCTGCTCGCCTGTCTCGTGCTCAGTCTGTTGGAACGGCGCGTTCGCCAAGGACCGCCGCTGCCGACGCCGTCCCGGGGCGGCCCACGGGCCAAGAAATCCTGCACCATCTCCGACCCTTAGTGGTGATCCGAGGGCATGATCAGACGCGACAGTTGGTCGTCCCGCCTCTCTACCAGAAGACGGTGTCCGCGATATTGGCGGCGGCCGGGTTCACCGCCGCGATCTATACGCAGATTCCCGAACGACGCACCGGTTAAAATGTGGAATCACCAATCGCCCACGTGCGAAAGAGGTGTCTTGGCATCAGATGATGCATTAATAGACCATATTAATTATCGGGCTGATATTCCAGAACTGGAATCGCTTGCTTTAAAAGGTTTGATATATCGGGGTGATTAAGAGTAGGAATTATCTCAGCGATTTAATTAGCGATAATCGATCCCACAGGAGGCACATTATACCCGTTATTACCATCCCATATCCAACGATCGTGTATGACGTGTGTTTGCTCCTTTGGAATCACCATCCATTCTAATCGGATACCCCGATAGCTCATTTCCTTTGTAGCCGCTTTATAATCTGCTTGTGCAGATCGAGTCACATTATCGGCTCCAGAAATAATCATAACCCCAGAAACGCTTTCCTGGATCGCGTCTAGTAAAAAATCGAACGCCTCTTTTCTGAAATGCTTATCGAGCCAATAGACCTGTCCTGACATTCGTCTAAGTATTTCCTTTATACGCAGTCGATTGGAAAAAGGAGTCGATGGGTTTAACAAAAAACCTTGGTTATCTGAAATCTCCTGACTATCGCGAGACAATATAGCGGGCAGTATCCGAAACGTCCACCACCTTTTATCGCACTCAACAACCCCACATCCTTCTAAAAATTCAAGGAATTCGTGTAGATTTGCATCGTATTCAGTACCTTTAACCCCTTCGAGTCGAAATAAGTCCTTAAGTTGTTCGAGGCGAACCTTTCCGTGGCCAAAAAACGTTTCAACCAATAAATTAACTACCGGTTCCTTAACAACCACCGACTGAAGTATCCGCTGACCTACTTCGTATGTTTTTTAACGAATAATGCCTTAAATAGCTCATTGCCCATGGGTGTTAATTTCCAACGCACACGGGACCGCTCGTCGAACGTCTCCGCCACACTTGCAATTACCCGGACCCACCACCTTGCATCCGATAGTTGCGTTGAATAATCTGTGGTTTTCGGCAGCACCACTTTCTCAACAAGATTGAGGTGCTCAAGTAGCAGTGTTTCACGCCCACTAAGTATTAAATCCGCACGGGTAATGGATCGACTACTTCCAATTTGATAAAGAGCCTCAGAGAACTTTTCCCAGGATACGCCAAGCAATTCCCATCGCCATTACGCACCTATATTAAGATATTAGATTATAGACTAACCAAACGTATCAATTCCGTAGCTCAAGCAAACGCTCTTTCTTACCACAAATATTCGTCGGGGGTCGACAAACGGTCCCGGACAGGGAATAAACGGCTTCGATAAGAGGACAAATTATTGGCCAACCTGACCTTAATATTACGCGTCAGCACTTCCGTTCCCAAAAACACACTGAACCACGGCTTATAAATCGAATTGTTTCCCCCTGAATCAGAAAACACCATATCCAACATATTACATGTGATTATCGCGGAAAAGAATAATTAGCTGCTAGAATTATCCCCGGGCTTGAATTGCCTATTTTTGAGCCCATGGTTGTTGTGCACCACATTTGGTGCAGTAAGCAGGAGGTTTTTGCCCGATAATTACATCCGGATAATCAGCTCCGCATTTAGGACACTGGTGATGCACCTTAGAACCGCACCTCGCGCAATAATTGTCAGAAGCAGTGGATAGATGTCCTTTTTCACAATACGATCCCGTCATTTTTCAGTCACTACCTTTCTTTATATTTACATTATATCCCATATTCTTCATCGTATGATGCGTCACCGGGATTCTATGAGTGCGGTAAAAATACGTGGCCAACATCTGCTGCGACAATAACGCGACCAATGCCGCATCTAGTCCCAAACACAAAATGGGATAAACGCCCCGGCCATCTCAAAAATTCCCACGGTTGAAAGGTCTTCTTGTGCGACACGTGTTGTGTTACTAGCACCCGAAACGTTATCGATCCCGTGACACGGACTTTTCATGTTTTTTAACCGGCCCCCTTGGCTGGTGCCTGAATCTCGAAGGCTTTGTCCGGATAATTGACTTATTCCGGAGGCCGATGGGGTCTATGAATAGGATTCAGCGATGATCTAAATTTGACCATACGACAGTGTCAACTGCATGTTACTTTTCTCGCACCCGCCGCAACGCCCGATAGAGCGTGGACCGAGAGATATTGAGCGCCCAGGCCACCTCGGTGTGCGTCATGGTCCCGGCGGCCACCATCTGTTGGGCCATCCGTACCTGGTCGGCCTTCAGCCGACGGGGCCGACCCGACAAGCGCCCTCGAGCCGGGCGGCGGCCAAACCGGCTTGCGTCCGCTCGCGAATCAGGGTTCGCTCAAATTCCGCCTACGCCGCAAAGATATGAAAGACCAACTGGCCCCCGGACGTCGTCGTATCGATGGCCTCTTGCAAACTGTGGAGTCCAATCCCGCGATCGGCCAACGTCTGCACGGTTTGAATCAAGTGCAACAAGGACCGACCCAAGCGGTCCAGTTTCCAGACCACCAGCACATCGCCGGGCCGGGCATACTCGAGGGCCGCTTGGAGACCCGGTCGATCCGCCTTAGCGCCCGACATCGTGTCCGTGAAAATCTTTTCGCAACCGGCTGCCTTCAAGGCATCCTCTTGCAACGCCAAATGCTGTTCCGCGGTCGACACCCGCGCGTAGCCAATCCGCACCGTGAATTCCCCCGGTTAATCATCCTTCAGGTTATCCCCTATTGTCCCAAAATCCAGCAACGCTGTCTATTCTGCAACACGACATTATGCAACAGACTTTTGAAACAGCAAAAGCTGCATGGAATAGAGATGGTTTGGTCTAGAGGAGTCTGATGCACAAACGGTCGTTTTTGATCCCGGGTCCTTAATGGCTCTGCCAGAGCCACTTTCGATGGCAGACGAGCGTATCGACCACATATCGATCCCGCAAGCCCCGGCCTGGCCTTGGCCCATTTGTCCACTCACCTTAAAATTGGCCACCTGTGCGGCTCATGGGCAGTGTAATGCGTCCCGTTCCTCTTGTGTCATCGTACCCCTCACCATATTTTTGGGCATTATGGATCAGCGGCCCTAAAAGCGGTAGGTGGGTAGGATTTTACGCTTACTTTCCTGTTGGAACACGGCCCCTTGGCGTGGCCGATGACCGCCCAGTCGCCCCAAGCGGTGACCCTCCGTCAACTACAGTGGTTGCTCGACGGGTTGCCGCTGGATCAACCGACGGCGTATCAGCCGCTGGACAATCGGCGCATTGTCTGAACAATAACATGTTCGAAACCGCCAGGAATTGGGGGGCCGGTGTCGAATTTATCCCCTATGATGACACCGGCCGAACGCACCCCCGACCAAAGGGCGGCAGAAGTCGCCCGCTTGGAACGCCCGATGGCGGAACTCGAGCAGCGTGTGCACTGGTATGAAGAGCCGTGCCGGTTAGCGAAGCATCGCCAATTTGGAGCGTCCCAAGAGCGGTCGGACACCGTGCAGCGGCAGCTCTTTAATGAAGCGGAAACCCTGACGGTTCTCCGGTCGACGCGCCCCCGGACACCATCACCGATACCCGCGAGAAAAAGACGCCGGGACAGCGCGACGCGGCGCTCGCCCATCTGCCGGTGGAGCGCATCACCGACGAGCTCCCGGACGCCGACCGGGTGTGTAACACCTGTCAGGGGCCGCTGCATGCGATGAGTACGGAAATTCGTCGGGAGTTACAGGTCATTCCGGCGCAAGTGAAAGTGATTGAACATGTTCAATAGGTGTACGCCTGTCGGCAGTGTGAGCGCGACGCGCTCATCACCCCCATCAAAACGGCGCCCATGCCCCGCCAGGTCTACCCCGGCAGTCTGGCATCGGCCTCGCTTCTCGCTTTCACGCTCCATCAAAAATTCACGGAGCATCTCCCGCTCTATCGGCAGGAGCAAGAATGGGCCCGTCTCGGCGTACCGCTGTCCCATCAGACCTTGGCCAACTGGGTGATTTACGCGGCGCAGACGTGGCTCAAGCCTGTCTATGGGGCCCTGAAGCAGGCCTTAGTCCACCGGGATATCGTGCAGGCCGATGAAACCACCCTGACGGTGGTGCAGGAACCAGGACGGCGGGCCGAGCAAAAATCGTACATGTGGCTGTATCGCAGCGGGCGGGAGGGCCCGCGCATCGTGTTGTGGGCCTATGCCCGCAAATTTCTGACCGGGTTTCGCGGGTACTTACAATGCGATGGCTATCCCGGGTACCGGGAGGTCCCCGGTGGGACGCTAGTCGGGTGTTGGGCGCATGCGCGACGTAATGATAAGCTGGCCGTAATGGAAAGTTGACGCGAGAAATGGCTGAGTGAGGCCATTTCTCCGTCGATCACTTTCCATTTCATGTCACGAGGACCCGAGGCCTTTCAGCCATGTGAGTAACTCTGTGTTCGCTTGCCATGGAGGTAACGTTTCCGAAACGATACCGCCGCTATGGCGTTCCAAGGCCTTCCGCTTCATTTCGCTGTCGACCCGTGCATACATTTCGGTGGTCTTGAGGTCGACATGGCCCAGAAGATCCCGGATATATACGAGATTCACTCCGGCCTGGAGCAAATGCATGGCCTTCGAATGGCGGAACCCATGGGGCGACACCGTGTCCGGAAGGGTGCCCGGAGAAACCCGGGCGGCTTGTTGAACATACTTGGTGACGATATAGGCCACCCCTTCACGGGAGAGTTTGCTTCCCGCCCGGTTTTGAAACAACGGGTACGCACTCGCTTGGGGGTGGGTCAACTTGCGTTCCTGCCGATATTGCTCCAGGAGGCGCCCCATGGGCGGCATTAGCGGCACAATCCGACTTTTTTGTCCCTTGCCCGTGAGCCGCATCGTGGATACGGGGCCCTCTTTGATATCCCCTGCGACGACGTCGCAGAGTTCCTGAACCCGGGCGCCTGTATCATAAAGAAGGCTCAATAACACGGCATCCCGCCGCCCGCCAGGGACGGCCAGGTTGGGAAGGCTCAGAAGAAACTTCATCTGTTCGACGGTTAAATACGGCATTGGCCCTGAGGCCGTTTTTTTAAGAGGAATCGCCCGTAATTGCTGCGCCTGCATCATGAACTCCGGCTGCTCTCGTTGGAGATACTGCACAAAGGCGTACAAGGCCGCCAAGCGGACATTCCGCGTGGACACGCTGCAGTGACGATGCGTTTCGATCCGAGGTTGTCCCAGGTTTCGTGGAATTTCGCTAGCGTATCCTTTCTCATGATTTAACCGATTTGCTCGGTTTTTTGTTCGGGTTTATGCGCCACTGCTGATTTTAAGGCCGTTTGCAACACGGGAATCTCGCGATAGCCCGGGATCCGCGTCAACGTGTCTTCGATGAAAAAGCTCGCCGACGCCAACCAGCGTAAGACTTGTTGCCCATTGGTCCAATGTTTGACGTTCTGCGCATGGGTCCGAAATTGACTGTTAAGAGATTCCATGGCATTGGTGTTGGCCAACGTTTGGCGCAAGAGGCCCGGAAGACCCAAACGCTGCACGGTGAGGGTCTCTTCCAACCCTTCTCGGAGGCTCCCGGCGGCGCCGGGATGGTCCCGTTCAAGCTCTTTCGCGAGCGCTTCTAATGCCTGGGCGGCCTTGTCCGCATCCGGTTCTTGATACGCTTTCCGTAAGCGCTGGCGGACACGATTTTCGGCCGATTTCGGCAGGTGGTCCAGCACATTCCGTTGCTTGTGAATTTGGCAGCGTTGGATGAGGACGCGATCCCCCCAGACCTCGCGCACCGCTTTGGCTAAGGCCTTGGCGCCATCGATGACCACGAGTAATCCGTGCGCGGCCGTCAGGCCGCGGGTGATCAGATCCTGTAATAAGGCCGTGACCACGGTATGATTTTCGGTGGCCCCTTCCACCAATCCCAGTACGCGTTTGTGGCCTTCCGCATCAATCCCTAAGGCCCCGACCACCATGTGGTCGGCCACGCGCAAACCATCGATCATCACCACAACCCACGTCCGGTCATCCAACCGGCGTTGGAGGAAGCGGTCGAGGGCCTGTTGGGTGGCTTGGATAAAGCGCCGGCTCACCGTGCTTTTGCTGGGGCCCGGCTGCTCCATCGCGGATTCAAAGGCGGCATCGGCATGGCGCTGCTGGCGGCTCGCTAAGCCATACAGCATCCGTTCCAGTACGGCTTGGGTCGCCAGCGTCGGGTCCTGAAACTGATGGTAGGTGTCTAACGGAATTTCCTCCGAGCCATCGGCTGCCCGCACCCGTGGGTGCGAAACGGAGATTTTGCGATCCCCCAAAAAGACGCTCCCGACTTCGGTCCCGTGTCGGACCGCTTGGCGTTGCGGATCATGACGTCCTTTAGGCCCCGCTAACTGCTCCACCTCGGCCGCCATCATCTGTTGCAAGACCTGCAATCCGACCCGGATCGACAGCGCCAATAAGCCGTCTTCCGCATCCTGGAGAATGTCTACCCACGGCACGGTCAGCGTCTGTTCCGAGCGGGACTTTTTCGTTATACTGGAAGCCACTAGCGATTCCTCCTTCATGATGGGTTAGACCTCTCTAGTAAACCAGAGAGCCATCGGGATCGCTAGTTTCAATTTCCACGAAAAATGGGGCATTCTCTTTCGATCCAGTCCAAGAAGTGCTCGATGGTTGGGCGCGTTAAATCCTGCAAGCGGATTTTATCGGGGGGCGTGGCACACTGGGTGTCAAAAAACTCGATAAGCAGTTTAAACATATCCCGATAGGACAGCACCGTATTCGTGCTTAATCCCCGCACCCCCGGGAGATACGTGGCCAAGTACTGTGACACGCGGTAGGCGAAATCAGTGGGTTGGGCCATCATTCACCTCCGGAATCGTTGTCCCGGTCACTTGAACGACCGCCGTGATCACCTCAGGATATAAGTCGGCGGTTAGCCGTACATACCCCTCCGTGGCCGTCGGGGAGGCATGGCCGACATAGGCGGACAAAATCGGGAGTGCCGCATATACATCAAGGCCTTCGTCCACAAGATGCTTCAGGGCCCGGACACAAAACGTGTGTCGCAGATCGTGAACGCGCGGTCCGGTTCCCCGTCCCGCATGGGGTATCCCCGCACGCCACAAGCTCTGTCGGAACTGGCGATAAATCCAATGGCGGCTGGGGGGCTGTCCATTCCGGGTTTCAAAAAACCACGTCGGAGCGGGCTGGCGCGTGAGCAGATGTGCCCGCCAGCGTTGTAGGCCGTCTCGGAGGGACGGCGAGACCGCGACTAGCCGATCCTTTCCCCCTTTGCTTTCGCGGATCAGAAGGGTCCCCCGCACCCAATCTACGTCGGCGAACCGGAGCTGACAGGCTTCGGACACGCGCAATCCCGTCCCATATAACAGCCGGAATAGCATGGGCAGCAGAAGATGCTTGTCGGTTCCCGGATAGACCTCCATCGTGTCACACGCGTGAAAAAATCCGGTGATTTCCTTCTCGGAAAAGATATAGGGCACGTATGGTGCCGATTGGCGCTTCAAGGGGGGGAGCAAGGGCGTTATGTAGCCGCGAGATCGGGCCCATTGCAAAAACACTCGAAGACAGCTCACCCGGATCCGCTGGGTTCCCCAGCGTTCACCCGGCACCCGTGCGACCCATCGGTCGACAACTGTCTGGGGAATGACGCGATCCCGGATGGGATCGTCCTGGGCGACTCGAGCGAGCCGGGCGAGCTGCTCCGATTCCACGCGATATCGGTAGCCAAGCGCCTGCTTGTGGGTCACGAACTCGTCGATGAGTCGACCGAGCTCACCGGGCAACGACGGACGGGGTGCCGCCATTAGAATCCCTCCTTATCCACGTTCCAGTCGAACACGGGAACCGGCAGCGCACAACGACGGAGCTGCTCGACCCCGATTTTGAGGTATCCGCTCGTGGTTCGCGTATGCGTATGCCCGAGAATCTCGGCGATAACCGGTAGCGGCACATTGTCTTCGAGCAAGGCGCTGGCCAACGAATGCCGCATGGCATGCGGCCCCGAACGGTGGCCAGGCTTGGGTTCCACACCTCCCCGGGCCATGTATCGTTTGACGATACCGGATAAGGCAGAGGCTGTGAGGGGTTGGATGGGCGGAACGTGGCGGAGAAAAATCACGTGGCCGTCGGTGGGCGGCCGACCATATTTGGCATAATCAATAATGGCCATTCCCACCTCTTCCGGCAGCGGCAAGATGACACGCTTTCCGGTCTTCTCCAACACTCGGTCAATCACGTTACTCTCCCAGCGGAGGTCGGCAAAGGTCAGGTGGCGAATGTCCCCGGACCGGAGACCCAGCCGTGCAGCGAGTAAGAGCATCGCGTAATCCCGCTTCCCGGTGGGATTGGCTCGATCGACCGCCCCGAGGATTTGCTCGATCTCCGCCGCCGAAAAAGTGGAAGGCAAATGCGCGTCCGGCGGCCGCCGGACGTTGGGCACGGCCGGTGACCAATCCTGCGCGACCAGTCCCTGGGTATGCAGATATCGGAGAAAGACGCGCAGAGCGCCGAGCGCATTGTAGAGCGTCGCGGGCGTGTCGCTGCAGAGCATGTCCGTGTAGGCGAGAATCGTAGGGGCCGTGATTTGTGCGAACTCCGTCACATTGTGGTTTTCCAAGTACAGCAGAAACTTCCCCAAGAATTTCTCATACGCTTGAAGCGTCACCGGCGACCGTTGCATGCGCTGGGCCGCTTGAAAATCGGTCAGAACGTCCGAATACCGCATGAGCAGGGAAACCGCCGACGTCCGGTACCGTGGTCTTACCATGCCGTGCAGGTAATACTCGTTGAGGACCGTGATGGCCCGAGCCCGGACCCTGTCCTCATTGGTGAGCGCGGTGAAGATCGTGATATGGTAAACCTCTTCCAGAAAGTCGAGCCCGACCTGGGTATCATAATGGAGGCCACGATCCGCCATATACCCGGCGAGCTGACCCCAGGGACGCCGGTAGCGATTGATAACGGGAGGACCATACCCCACCCGTTTTAATTCGCCTTCGACGCCTGCGAGGAGATCGGCTAGCGGAAACGAACATCGCTGGTTCATGTCATCTACCTCCTTGGTTGTCCTTGTGGGACAGCGCCACTATAGACCAGCCAGGAGGAAATAATGTGAAGTTAAGCGGCCATTAGATGACGGATTTTCTGGCGTGGTGATGACCGACTGGCCATTACGGCCAGCTTATCATTACGTCGCGCATGCGCCCAACACCCGACCAGCGTCGCGTCGGGGACCTCCCGGTACCCGGCATAGCCGTCGCATTGTAAGTACCCGCGAAACCCGGTCAGAAATTTGCGCGCATAGGCTCCGTGGCGCCCCGGCTGATACTCGTATAACACGATGGGCGGGCCGTCCCGCCCGCTCCGATAGAGCCACATATAGGATTTTTGTTCGGCCCGCCGCCCCGGTTCGTGTACCACCGTCAGGGTGGTTTCATCGGCCTGCACGATGTCCCGGTGGACTAACGCCTGTTTCAAGGCCTCATAGACGGGTTTGAGCCAGGTCTGCGCGGCGTAAATCACCCCGTTGGCCAAAGTCTGCCGGGAGAGGTTGTCCCAGGTTTCGTGGAATTTCGCTAGCGCATCCGTTCCCGTCATTTAACCGATTTCCTCGGTTTTTTGGTTGATTTGTGGAGATACGGCGGCTTTTAAGGCCGTTTGTAACAACGGTATCTCGCGATAACCGGGAATGCGTGTTAACGTGTCCTCAATGAAAAAACTGGCCGAAGCCAACCAGCGCAGGACTTGTTGCCCGTTAGTCCAATGTTTCACGTTCTGCGCGTGCGTCCGGAATTGACTGTTGAGCGATTCCATGGCATTCGTGTTGGCCAACGTTTGGCGTAAGAGGCCCGGAAGGCCTAAACGATGCACGGTGAGGGTCTCCTCTAGCCCTTCTCGGAGGCTCCCGGCAGCGCCGGGATGGTCACGTTCCAATTCCTTGGCGATCGCTTCTAGGGCTTGGGCAGCCGTGTCCGCATCCGGTTCCCGATAGGCTTTTCGTAATTTCTGGCGGATGCGGTGTTCCGCCGATTTGGGCAAGTGGTCCAGCACGTTCCGTTGCTTATGGATTTGGCAGCGTTGGATCAGGACCTGATGCCCCCACACCTCCCGCACGGCTTTGGCCAAGGCTTTCGCGCCATCGATCACCACGAGCAACCCCTGCGCGGCCGTCAGGCCGCGGGTGATCCGATCCGGCAATAAGGTCATGACCACCGTATGATTTTCGGTGGCCCCTTCCACCAATCCCAGCACGCGTTTGTGGCCTTCCGCATCAATGCCCAAGGCCCCGACCACCAGGTGGTCGGCCACGCGCAGCCCATCAATCATGAGGACGACCCACGTTCGGTCGTCCAACCGTCGGTTCAGAAAGCGGTCGAGCGCTTGTTGGGTGGCCTGAATAAATCGTCGGCTGACCGTGCTTTTGCTGGGGCCGGGTTGCGCGGCGGCCGCTTCCCAGGCCGCGTCCGCATGGACCTGTTGACGGCTGGCTAAGCCATAGAGCATCCGTTCCAACACCGTCTGGGTGGCAAGAGCCGGGTCCTGAAATTGATGATAGGTCTCTACAGGAATTTCGCCCGACCCATCGGTCGCCCGGACCCGGGGATGGGTGACGGCGATCTTGCGATCGCCCAGATACACACTACCGGCTTCGCTTCCATGTCGCACCGCTTGACGGTGCGGATTATGCCGCCCTGGAGGCCCTGCTAACTGCTCGACTTCGGTGGCCATCATCTGCTGCAAAACCTGCAATCCGATGCGTACCGACAGGGCCAACAGCCCGTCCTGCGCATCGTGCAGGATATCGACCCATGGCACGGTCAGCGTCTGTTCCGGGCGGGGCTTTTTCGTTATACTGGAAGTCACTAGCGATTCCTCCTTCATGATGGATCAGTCCTCTCTAGTAAACCAGAGAGCCATCGGGATCGCTAGTTTCAATTTCCACGAAAAATGGGGCATTCTCGTGAATGGCTTCTTGATCGAGGTCGATCAGAATGGTGGGGGTTATGGATATCCGATGGGATGATACAATGGGGGACATGGTGCGATCAAACACCTCCTGGCTGGACAACGTGAACGGCGATCGACGGGATGAGGTTTCGTTAATCTCAACGACAAGAATCATACATATGTTTCTGTTAGGTAAATTATGCCGAATTGTGGGTTCGGTCCGTGGTGAATGCTGTCGACGGGGTTCTATTCGTTCGCATTGATGAACGCTATTCCGGTCGAGCGATAGCTCGGAACGTTTTTACTATGGGAAATGGTTCTTCGGTACATTCAGTGTAGGGTCGCTTGCCGACAATCATCCAACGCATATCTGCCTGTTTTCTGCCGATTATCTAGCCACGCGAAAGCGCTCGGCGTTTAACAACGGAATCGGGGGCCTCCAGCCCCCGTGTCCCACGGGGCCGGTCAGATCACCCCGTGGGGGATTATCCTATCGGGTTATTTCGGAGGGGGGCTCTCATGATTCCGATTATTGCGCTCGCGGGCCCGGCCGGATCCGGAAAAGACACCGCGGCCCGCGCGATTGTCGACACCTTTGGCTTCACACTGCGACGGTTGGCCGACCCCATTCGGGCCACCTTGGCATTACCGGCATGGCAACAGGCCCTGACCGTCGCGGGGCCGGATGGGCCGCGGCGAGCCGCCCAAGCAATCGGCGATGCGTTTCGGGCGCTCGATCCGGCCCTCCTGGTCCGCCTCGCCCTCACCGATGTTCCGGCGCAGAGCCCGGGCGTGGTAATTCCGGATGTTCGTCTTCTCGCGGAAGCCGAAGCTCTGCGCCAATGGCCGAAGGCGTGGCTCGTCTTTTGCGACACGGATCCCGCCACGCGCGCGCACCGGCTGAGGGCTCGCGATGGCCGCCCGTTATCCGCGGCGGCGGCTCAGCATACCACCGAAGCCACGGTCGACGCCGTCGCCGCGCTGGCCGATTTTCGCTGGGCCAATACCGGCCCCTTCATTGAGACTTGGCCCGTTTTGCGCGCCTGGTTAGAAACGATCGGCTTCCCGCCGGTGATGGTGGGGTGACTCCGCCGTCCGACCGGCTGACGATGGTCGCGACCGTGCTCATCGCCCTCGGGCCGGATGCTGCCGCCGCTATTCTGCGCCACTGGCCGGCAGACCTGGTCGCGGTGTATATGGCCAAATAAAAATGGACAGTTTGGCCATCGTTTTTCCCCAGTTTGGCCATGAAGAATTCCCCAAAATGGCCATTACGATTTGCCACTGTCCTCGCCCGTCTCGGATGGTCAATAGAGGGTCTGTCGACCCACCACCGAGAGGAGGACTTTGCGGAAGGATGCTAAAGATGTCGACCATCGACCAAATTAAGTGGCTACAAGCTCAAGGATATGGGGTGTCAGCCATCGCGGATTTTCTCGGATGTGATCGCAAAACCGTGCGCAAATATCTGCAACAGACCAATTTTTCTCCGACGGTCCCCGTCAAACGACCACGAACCTCCAAACTTGATCCGTATAAAGCGACGATTGATACGTGGTTGGCGGAAGACACGCACCATTGGTATAAGCAACGTCACACGGCCCAACGCATTTTTGACCGGTTGCGGGAGGCGTTTCCGGACTTCCCGGTATCGTATCGAACGGTCCGGCGCTATGTCCACGAGCGGCGCCGGACGGCGCCGACGACCGGAACGTTGGAATTGGAGTGGCATCCTGGGGAGGCCCAGGTCGATTTCGGCCAGGCCGAGGTCATCGAGCACGGCCAACCCGTGCGAATGCACGCCCTCTGTCTCACGTTTCCCTATAGTAATGCCGGCTTTCTGCAGTTGTTCCGCGGCGAGAATGCCGAATGTGTGGTCCATGGCTTGGTCGATATGTTCCACCATATCGGGGGGGCCCCACGGCGCCTGGTCTTCGACAATGCCAGCGGCGTCGGTCGGCGGATCGGAGACCAGATTCGGTTGACCGATCTGTTTGCCCGCTTTCAAGCCCACTACGGGGTCGAGACGACCTTCTGCAATCCGTATGCCGGCTATGAAAAGGGGAACGTGGAGAACAAGGTCGGCTATTTTCGGCGCAATGTGCTCGTCCCACCCCCGGTCATTACCGATTTGGTCGTCACCAACCAGGCGCTGCTGATCCGCAGTGAACGAGACGGGGAGCGTCTCCATTATAAAAAAGGGCAGCCGATCCGGGTCCTCTTTGGGGCCGATCGCGAGGCGCTGCGGGCTCTCCCCCCACAGGCCTTCGCGCCGTACCGCTATACCCAAGTCCGGACCGATCAACAAGGCCGCTTTTGTCTCGAGGGCCAACACTGGTATTCCTCGGCGCCCGAGTATGCCCACCGAGCGCTGATCGTGCGAGTCGGCGCCCATTCCGTCGAACCCCTCGCGACGGACGGGCGTCCGATGACCCACCATCCCCGCGTCTATGGCCCCGGTCGGTCCGACTCTACCGATTACCGTACCACGGTTCATCGGGTGGCACAACGCCCCGGGGCGTGGCGCAACAGTCCCTTGCGGTCCGGATTGCCGGAGTCTGTCCGCAGGGTCTTAGATAGCGCCTCGCGCGCGGACGTCCAGGCCGCGCTCGAAGGGTTGGCCCAATGTGCCGACCGCTGGGGCTTTGATCATGCGGTCCGGGCCTTGGAAGAAGCCGTCGCCGCCGGACGGATCCAAACGGCCGATGTCGTCGCGTTAGGGAGTCGCTTGGCGTTAGGGCCGCAGGAATCGGTGAATGGGGTGGACCTCCGTCTCTACGATACGTTGCTCGAAGGGAGGCGGGCCCGGTGATTCTCCCGAAAGCGCGCCGCGAGCGGCGCGAACGCATTGCCAGCTACTGTAAGCGCCTCGCCTGGAGCCAAACGGCGGTGACTCTCTGTGAACAGGCGGCCCCGCTTCAAGAAGCCTTCCTCGAAGAGGTGATGGCGGCCGAATTGGCTAACCGTGAAGTGGGGCGCCGCGCCCGGCTGTTATCGCGCGCCGGATTCCCGGCGCATAAGACGTTGACGGATTTTGACCGCCGGGTGGTGCGGCTCCCCAGCACCATCACCTGGGACGACTTGGACCAAGGCACCTTTATTTCCGCCCATCGGAATTTGGTATTTTTTGGCGGTGTCGGTCTCGGGAAAACCCATTTGGCCATAGCGCTGGGGATGGCCGCGTGCGAACGCGGCCAAACCGTCCGTTTTGCGACCGTCACCGGCTTGGTGGTACGGCTAACCGAAGCCCTCAAAGCCGGAACCTTGGAACGGGCCTTTATGGACCTGCAGCGAACCGATCTCCTCATCCTGGATGAGTGGGGATATCTGCCCATTGATCGCGCCGGCGCCCAATTGCTGTTTCGGGTCGTCGCGGACAGTTATGAAACCCGGAGCCTCATTCTTACCACGAATTTGGAGTTTTCGAAGTGGGGAACCGTCTTCACCGATGATCAAATGACGGCCGCCATGATTGATCGGTTGGCACACCATGGGCACCTGCTCTTGTTTGAAGGGGAAAGCTATCGGATGCAGCATGCCTTGATGAAGGAGCGCTGACCAACCGCCCGGGGCGTCAATCCGGACGCCTGTCCTCCCGAAGCCCCCATGGCCGGGGGCAGGCATTGACCATAATATACCAAATCTGGAACAAAAAATTCCCCATGATGTTGGGGAATTTTTTTGGCCAAATGGGGGATTTTCACTTGACCAAATACACGCGGACGTGACCCAACGGATTGCGCGATTGGACGCGATCGAGCCGGCCGCCCAACAGGCGGCGTGGACCGCCTTGGCGCCCGTCTTGCAGGGAGAATCGCTAGGGGTTCCTGCCGGCATTGATGTGGCCCGAGACCTGTTGACCCACGTCATGGGCCCCGACGAGGCCCAGCGCGTGCTGCGCCGGTTCCGTCCGCGCGCGTTCGCCGCCCTACGAACTGCCGACGTCCAGCAAATTGTGACGCTGCTTCGCGGGCAACATCCCCAAGTCGCCGCGGTGGTGTTGGCCCATCTGCCCCCTGACTGTATATCGTCAAATAGAAATGGACAGTTTCAGCACTGAAAGTCCTCAGTTTCAGCATCTGAAATTCCCCACTTTCAGCATTTAAAAGTTGGAAGTGATTTTCTCGTCTCGTTAGGGTTAAAGGGGCCATGAGCTCAACACCTGCGAGAGGAGCCGGGATGTGAAAAATATGAAAGAAATTGAGCGCATGGTGACGATGTTTTCGGAAGGGTATGCGATTGCCGCCATTGCCGAAACGCTCCATGTCGACCGTAAGACCGTTCGTAAGTATGTCTACCAGCAAGACTTTTCGGAACCGTTTCCCCAGAGGACCGGCCGCAAGTCTTGATCCCTTCAAACCGACGATTCAAGCCTGGCTGGCGGAGGATGCCCGCGTGCGCTATAAGCAACGGCATACCGCTGAACGCGTGTACCAACGCCTTCAAGACGAATATGGGGACCGCTTTACGTGTTCCTATTCCACGGTGCAACGCTTTCGGGGAGGTGATCCGATACGCCGAGCTCTTTGAGCGATTTAAGGTCCACTATGGGTTCGATGCGACGTTTTGCAATCCGGATGCGGGGCACGAAAAGGGTTATGGAAAGCGCGCGATAATGTAAAGTTGGCGGAGAATCGCCGCGTGGGCGGCGATAGCCTGTGTGGCGACTTTACATTACCACGCAGGCATTACCGGTTAAAAGACTTTAGCCAGCTCAGTAGGCCATCGTCGGTCAGCCAGGCGGGGGTCTCCGAAGGTGCCACGTCAGAATACGCCCGTTCGATGGCCTCACGCTTTTGCTGGGAATCCGTGCGGGCATAGATCTCGGTAACCTGAACCGAAGAATGACCCAAGATATCACGGATATATACCAGATTGACGCCTGCTTGTAGCAGGTGCATAGCCTTGGAATGCCGAAGCCCATGACAACTCAGTGTCTCGGGGATAAGCGCCGGATTACGGGTGCGGGCCTGGTTCGCATATTTTGTCAGAATGTAATTAACGCCGACGCGTGTCAACTTCTCGCGGCGGGCGCTGCTGAATAATGGATAACGGTTGGCAAAGGGCTCCACCAGTTTCTGTTCGGTCATGTAAATCCGTAAAAACTTCACCTGCTGTTCCAGTAGCGGTACGATCCGGACTTTCTTACCCTTGCCCATTAGTTTCACGGTATAAGGCGGGTCGAGGCGAACCATCGATGGCGTAAGATCGATGATTTCTTGCACGCGGGCACCACTGTCGTACAATAACGACAGCAACGCCAAATCCCTTCGTCCTTGTCGTGTGGACTGATTCGGGGTATCCAGCAAGAGTCGGATGCCCTCGACCGAGAGATAGTGGATCGACGGTTTCTCGGTGCGTTTGACGGGAATGGCGAGAATGCGCTGCCATTCCACAAGGTGTTCCGGGCTTTGATATTGCAGATAACGGAAAAACGAATGCAACGCGGCCATCCTCACATTGCGCGTGGCGGCGCTGGAGCGCCGCTCGTGTTCCAGCCATTGCAGGAATTCCACGACGAGATCTTTGGTGATTTGCCCCAGCGTTAATCGGTCGGCAGGGATCCCTTTTTGCGCGTGCGCGAAGGCGAGAAAGAGCCTGAACGTGTCCCGATAGGAGGCAATCGTGTGCGGACTGGCCCCTCGCTCTCCGGGTAGGTAGCCAGTGAGAAAAGCCGTGAGGTTTTTCGCGAAGTCAGTCGGTCGCACAGTCACTCACCTCCGGGAACATGGACGCCGTTAGGGTGTTCACCTGAGACAGTAGGGCCGGATACTGATCGGCCACAAGCCGAACGTAATGATCGGTGGCCTCCAGTGATTGGTGGCCAAGATATTCCGAGAGAATCGGTAACGCGTAGTAGAGATCGAGGCCCGATTCGGCCATGGCCACCAAGGAACGCACCGCAAAAACATGTCTCAGATCATGTAATCGCGGCCCCTGTCCTTTGCCTCCATGGGAAATCCCCGCGTCCCGGAGGACCCGTCGAAATCCTTCATAAATCGTTTTGGCGTGGCAGGGGCGACCATTGCGCCGCGCAAAGAACGGGGCGTCCACCGTCGGCTGAATCCCGAGCGCCTGGCGGTATTGCCTCAAGACATCCGCCAACGAATCGGCAAAGGGCACCAACCGTTCCCGTCCATTTTTGCTGTGGCGCACGACCAGATATTGCTCTTCTAGGTGGACATCCTGAACCCGCAGGGCCACCGCTTCGCCGACGCGGATCCCGGTTCCATAGAGGAGGCGCAACAGAGCGGGTAGCACATTGACCGTCGTGTGAGGGACCCGCCCAATATCCAATCGATCGGCGGCCCCCAACAGGGCATCGATTTCCTGGGGGGAGAAAATATACGGGGTGAATGTGCTTCGATAGGCCCGCGGCAACCCCGGTACGTACGAGGGGTAACCCATCTCATTAAGAAAGAGGGCGAATTGAATGAGGTACATGACGCGCCGGTAACAGGTACTGTCCGATTCGTTCGGGCGCTTTAGGGCCCACTGTTCGGCCAACGCCGGCGTGATGCCGATGGCGGTGTCACCGCGTTCCACGGTAAGGTGGTCAAAGAGGCGAAACGTGTATTCGGCACTACGGAATTGATATCCCAGACTCCGCTTGAATTCGACGAACTGCTTAAGTAGAGGGCTGTAGGGACCCTGAAAGGGGCTCATCGAGAGGACCTCCCCACATAAAATGCCGGCGGTACCGCCGGCACTTTCAACGCGCATTGACGCAGGGCCTGGAGATCAATACGCAGGTAAAACCGGGCGCTCTCCGTACTCCGGTGACCCAAGACTGCGGCGATGACGGGCACCGGCGTCTTTTTGGCGAGCAATACGCCCGCCAGGCTATGGCGGAGGGCATGTGGACCATGGCGGCGCTCCTTCTCGAACACGATCCCGGCCCGGCGGAGGTAGAGACTGACAATGCTGTGCAGGGTGGTCCGGTTGAGTCGGTCATACGGGGGATTCACGTGCAGAAAAATGAAGGGCAGTTCGGAGACCGGTCGGCCGTATTTCAGATAATCAATGAGTGCGGCTCCGACGTCCGCGAGAAGTGGGAGTTCTATTCGTTCTCCAGTTTTTCGCTGGTTCAGGATAATCACGCTGTCTTCCCAGCGAAGATTCTCGAAGCCGAGGTCACAGACATCAGTGGCTCTCAGCCCTAGGCGGGCTGTGATTAAGACCATGGCATAATCACGTTTACCTTTGGGACTACTCCGATCGATGGCCGCGATGAGGGCCGCGATCTCATCGCGCGTATAGGTCGAGGGGAGCACCGGCTGCTTGGAATACTGGTCGCGGGGGACCAGCGGGGACCCGTCTTCTGCCGCCAATCCGCGATCATAGAGATACCGCAGAAATCCTTTCACGATGGAGAGACGCCGATGTCGAATGTGTGGCGTGCAAAACCCGAGTGTGGCGGTATACGAGATGACGACGGTCGCCGTGATGGCGTGCACGTCGGCTATGTCGTGTGTGTCTAGATAAGCCAGGAAATGCTGCAAATCCTTGTGGTATGCGGTCAGCGTCCCGGAGCTCAGACCAAACGCCTTTTTTTCCGCGATGTAAGCCTGCATGGTCTGCCCCACCGCTCCCCATAGGTCGTAAAACTTCTGCCCCCGTCGAAATTTAATCATCCCTGTTTCGAGAAACTCGGTGAGGACGTTGGTGCAGTAGATGATGTCCTGCTCCCACCGGTCGAGGTTCTCAAACTTGCGGGAGCCGATCAGGTGGTAAATGAACGCCTCCCCGCACATCGCCGAATAATTGACGTCCCCCCGGTCGTTCATAAAGGTCCCGAGTCGTTGCCATGCGGACCGATATTGGCTCATGCGGGACTGCGGGACTCCGAATAGCCCAGCTTTTGTAAATAACGTAACACGGCCGCCGTGACGGCGGCCAATGTCTGGGACTGCTCTGCCATAGGATGACCTCCTCGAGGATTGTGGCTTGATTGCCTCCATCACTATAGGGGTCAGATAATGTGAAGTAAATGGACATGGATGCTCCGCATGGCGGGGCGATTCCCCGTCAAACTTTACATTATCGCGCGCTTTCCATAACCCTTTTAATGCAAAGCTTTGCATTAAAAGGGCAATGTGGAGGCGAATATCGGCTACTTGCGCCGCCATGTGATGGTGCCCCCGCCGATTTTACAGAGTTGGGACGGGGCGAATGACGCCGCCTTAGCGCAGGCCCCCACACTCTGGACACGGCCGCACTACAAAAAGGGATTGCCCATTGCCGAGCTTTTTGAAACGGATCGGAAAGCCTTACGGGCCTTACCGACGAAACCGTTTCACCCCGTGCGCTATCTACGGGTCCAGACAGACGGATACGGGAAGTTTCGCTTGGATGCCCATCACTGGTATTCTTCCGGACCGGAGTGGGCGCGACAAGAGTTGGTGGTGGCAATCGGCGCGTTCACCGGGGTGCCCTACACACCCGATGGCACGCCGATTACCCGTCATGATCGACAATACGGCGAGACTCGGACCGACACCATCGACCCCCGTACCACCCTGCACCGATTATCACGGAGTCCCGGGGCTTTCCGCAATAGTCCTCTGCGCGGAAACTTACCGGAGCCCTTGGTGACCACATTGGATACCTATGCTCGCCAAGACCTCAAAGGCTGCCTTCAGGCACTGGCTGACGTGACGGAACGTTACGGATTCGATTTGGCGATTCAAGCGCTGGAGAACGCCGTGCAACACCACCAAATTGCTTACCCCGATATTCTTGTGCGCGCCGCCCGAATGGCGGAGTGGCCCTATCCCGAAGCGCAGACGGTGGACTTGAAGACCTATAACGTCTTGATCCCTTCCCGTGAAATGGAGGTGTCCCCTTGATCACCCCCCAAGAGCGCGCCGCTCGGCGCGCCGACATTGCGCAGTGTTGCCGTCAGTTGGTATTGACACAAACCGCGGTCCAGCTGTGCGAAAAGGCCACCCCTCGTCAAGAAGAATTTCTGCTCCAAGTTCTGCGCGCGGAACTGGTCCAACGAGACCACAATCGCCGGGCGCGCTTGCTGGCCCGAGCAGGGTTTCCGGCCTACAAAACTCTCGAGGGCTTTGACCGGCAGGGCGTCCAGCTTCCCCGGACGCTGTCATGGGCGGATCTCGAGCAGGGCGATTTTATTCGCGACCATCGGAACCTGGTCCTCTATGGACCCGTCGGGACCGGGAAAACCCATTGCGGGGTCGCGTTAGGGTATGCCGCTTGCGAACGCGGGTTGACGGTGCGCTTTTTTACCGTCACCGACTTGGTGATGCGGCTAAGTGAGGCGAAACGGGCCGGAACTGTCGAACGCCTACTCCAGGATATCCAGCGGGCCGATTTGTTAATTTTAGACGAATGGGGCTATGTCCCGCTCGACCACGACGGCGCCCAACTGCTCTTTCGGGTCATTGCCAACTCGTACGAAACCCGCAGTCTGATTATCACCACTAACTTGGAGTTTTCCAAATGGGGGAGCGTCTTTACCGATGAGCAAATGACGGCGGCCATGATTGATCGCTTGGCCCACCATGGGCATTTGGTGGTGTTTGAGGGAGAAAGTTATCGCATGAAACATGCCCTCATGAAAGAACGGTGACGAGAGGCCGTCACTCCGGGAACGGATGATGGTGGATTCGGATCCCGGTCGCATGCCACGACTCTCGTGGTCCGAAAATTCCCCACCCTGGGTGGGGAATTTTTTTGCTGATAGTGCCCAATTCTTCTTGACGAAATACAGAGGGAATAACCGCGGCGCTGACACTCCGTCTGAAACGCCGTAAGGATGTCCCGAAAGGACTCGGAGACGTCGCCGGCTGGCGGATACGAATGCCGCCGCACAATCGTGCCGTGGAGCTGCATATCACTTAAGACGGCCAGAAATCGCAGTTGCCATCGATACTTGCGTGGGATCGGCTGCGGCTCCTCTGGCCAGGCAAACCCATTCCGCGCGGCGAAGAACTGCCGGCCAAACGCGTCGGAGTAGTACCCCACGCCTTCCGCTTCGGCATAGCGTAGCAGCCGGTTGTAATACCGGCGGTAGGACACGATGGATTGGGGCGCATAGTGTAGTCGTTGCAATTCGGCCAACACGCGGTCGATCAATGTGGAAATCGGGATGGCTTCCGCCATGAAAACGCCTCCTTAGAAGATGAATGAGCCGAACGGCTCGACTCCAGTGTGACCTGTTATGGGGAGGGATTCACGCACGAAGCCTGAATTGGTAGGTAGGAAAGCGGGTGACTTCACATAACTTGGAGCACTACATAATTTCCCTTATGTAGAGCTCTACATAAGGGGAAGTCCCACCTCGCGATATCCTTGGGCCTCAAAGCCGTCGAAGCCGGATTCGGCGCGTACTTTGTCACCGCCGACCGCCTCTTACAGGATCTGGAGAAGGCGTATCATGAACATCGATTAGACCGGCGCATGCGGGTTTACCTCGCACCTAAGGTGCTGATCGTCGACGCATTGGGCTACCTGCCCTTATCGCGGGTAGCCGCGACGCTCTTCTTTCAACTCGTCTCCGCTCGCTACGAGCGGGGGAGTTTCATTCTGACCTCGAACAAGGGGTTTGCCGATTGGGGCGACGTCTGGGGGGATCCCGTCATCGCCACGGCCATTTTGGATCGATTGCTGCACCATTCCCATGTGGTGAACATCCGCGGGGACAGTTACCGACTGAAAGACAAGAAACGGGCTGGCGTGTGGACTGCGCCAGCCATCCCCGCATCCCCGGGAGATTCCGCCGGTGGGTCAAATTCGGTTGGCGCAAGTGGATCAAATTTAGATCGGCGTTGACAATGTCCAGTGTAACACTTGACGGCCTCCAAAATTGTCTAGTTTTTGGGGACCACTATAGATCGCTCTGAAGCATCGCATCGATGACATTGACACCGATCGACCTTTTTACGGGTCCCGGCGGATGACGGCTCAGTTGAACCACGAGGGTTACGCCGTCAACCGCAAACGCGTGCAGCGCTACATGCGGGAGATGGGGATTTGGGGACTCGCGCCGGGGCCCCAGACCAGCCCCCGACATCCACAGCACCCGGTGTATCCGTATTTATTGAAAGGCGTCACGCCGGCGTACCCCAATCATGTGTGGGGGATTGACGTGACCGATATCCGGCTGGTGCATGGTTGGCTATACCTGGTGGCCATTATGGATTGGTATTCACGGTTTGTCGTGGCGTGGGAACTCTCCGAAACCTTGGAACTGCCCTTTGTGCTCACGGCCGCGGAGCGGGCGTTGTCCATCGCCACCCCCACCATTTGGAATCACGACCAAGGGAGTCATTTTACCAGCCCCCAATACACGGCCTTGTTGTTGGCCAAGGAGGTGCAAATCCGCAGGGACAGTCAAGGGCGGGCGTTGGCCAAGGTGTTTACGGAACGGCTGTGGCGCAGTGTGAAGTAAGTATGAAGAGGTGTATCTACACGATTACCGTTCCCCCCGGGAAGCCCGAACGGGCTTGAGCCGATCCTTGACGTTCTATAACTATCACCGGCTGCATCAATCCTTGGGCTACACGCCACCCGCGGCCCGGTATTCGCCCCTCCCGTCCCTCGACCGGGAGTGATGTTTCCCGGGATTGAATCCCCCACAGACAGCCCTACGGGCTGGGCCTCCGGTTTGCCGACGGGCCGACAACGGCCCTCGCCAAACAGGAGGGTAATGGTTCCGATGAAGACCCAAAGGAAGGAGGCCAGTCTCACACTTTGGGGGTCAAAAATCTGTCTTGACAATGGGGTCCACCTTAGGGTGCTGTGGATGCGGGGTGCTCGTATGCGGCCCTGGAGCAATCCCCCAAATCCCCATCTCGTGCATATAACGCTGGATGCGCTTGCGATTGACCGGGTGCCCTTCGCGTTGCAGCTGCGCGGTCATGCGCCGGGATCCGTAGAACGGGCGCTGGGTGTAGATTTCGTCGATGCGATGTTTGAGCGCCACTTCCTCGGGGGCCGGCCTGACGGGTCGGTAATACAGACTCGTGCGATTCAGGCTCAGCAAGGCGGCCTGGGTCGTGAGCGGCAAGGCCTCCGGCCCCGTGTCGAGCCGCGCTCGACGTTCATCGCGCGAGAGGGTCGAGGCCAGATTTTTTTTTGAGCCACTCGAGCTGCGTCGTGAGCTTTCCGATTTCGGCATACCGCTCGGCGAGTTGCTGTTCATGGGCGTCGGCCTGCTGCTTGAGCGCCCGCGACTCCGTAAACCGGTGCGGAAAGTTGTCTAGCGCCTGGCGCTTCCAGCGATGCAATTGGCCGGGGTGAATCAGATACTCGGCGGCGATTTGCGTCACGGTCTTTTCTTCCTTGAGCATCTCGAGCACGACCTGCGCCTTGAATGTCGGAGTGTGATGTTTTTGCTTCGCCATAACGTGTCCAGTGTAACACTTGAGGCCCTCCAAATTTGTCTAGTTTTCGGGGACCACTATAGAGTGAACTACAGAAATTTCTCTGTGAAGATGGTTGAACAAAACCTTTGTACGTCGCCACGCCCGGAGGCGATACCCCTGACCACCATTCTTTATGGCGGCACGCTTATTCTGCTCACCCTTTTTGAACACCAGACCCTTGTTCCCTGTCTGGCCCATCCTGTGGAATCGGTCGCTCTCTATGACCTGTAGGTAGGCCTCGCTACCCATCGACCTCCTCGGGGAAGTTCGGTCAAATCAACCCCCGTTGATAGGCGATGACCACCGCTTCCACGCGATTTTTGGCTCCTAAGGTTTTAACGATGCGGTTGATATGGGCCTTCACGGTGTTTGCCGAATAGTTAAGGGCAATGCCAATGTCCCGGTTGTTGAGCCCTTCGGCCGCCAAGGAGAGAATTTGAATGTCGACGGGATCCAGTGCGGCAGCCGGTTCCCGCTGGCCGTCTTCAAACCAACGCACCACTTGGGCAGTGGCCCGGGGATCAAGCACGGCACCTCCCGCTACAATGCGCCGGATGCTCTCAACGAGCTCCGGCGCGGTAACGTCCTTGATGATGTAGCCGCAGGCCCCGCTGGCCAGGGCTGAGCGAAGGAGCGCGTCATCGGTGTAACTGGTAAGTATAATACAGGCCGTGCGCAGTCCTGCGGACTTGACCATCTGACACAAGGCCGGACCTTGGATTCCGCTCATACGGATGTCTAACAAGGCCACATCGGGCTCGATGCGCTGGATGAGTTCCCACGCCTCGTTGCCGTTGGCTGCCTCTCCGACCACGCGAAAGTCGGGCGTCTCGGAGAGAACTTGGCGAATGCCGCGGCGGGTGAGTTCATGATCGTCTACCAACACGACGTCAATCATGGCTGGATTCGGTTCGGTAGGGTGACCCGAACCGTTGTCCCCCCTTCATCATTCGTAAAAATGCGGAACGTGCCTCCGGCGCGCTGGGCCAACGTAGCCATGGAGCGAACGCCATAGCTTAGTGAGGCCTTGACGCGGTGGGCAAAGTCGTCGGGGAGTCCTACACCGGCATCTTGTACTGCCACCAAGACTTCTTGCGACCGCACCGTCAGTGTCACCACGACGATGGGGCTCTGGCTGTGTTTGCGCACGTTATTCAAGGCTTCGTCAACAACGTTGCGGATGACAGGCCGGATTGCAGGCGAAACGTCTGCTTCGTTCCCATGCAGGAGGAACTTGGCTTCGATGCCGCTTTCCTTTTGAAATTGGTCAACCATCCGGGAGAGTTCTGCCGCCAATCCGGGCTCCGGGTTCAGTTCGGACAGGGAAAAGATGGCGTCTTTGACGGAGTGGAGCCCGTTTTCGGCCAACTCCTGCATCACCGTCAGCCGTTCCATTAATTCTGGGTACTCCTGGGGGAGGGCGCGACGGCACCGGTCGATTTCCATTTTGAGCAGAAACAAGGTTTGAGCAACGGAGGAGTGCAGCGACATGCTGATGCGTTCCCGTTCCTTAAGCACCAGAAGCCAGGCCAGGCGATCCCGCGTTTGAGCACTGTCGATGGCAATCGCGGCTTGCGCGGCAAATGCCATCAAGAGATCCTGGTCCTTTTGGGTAAATGGCCGACCGCCCGGCACTTCCGCCAAAAACAAACTGCCGAGGAGGGTATTTCCCGACTTGAGGGGAACAGCCAGAAAGGGCCCCAATTTGGGATGGTCGGGCGGCTGCCGCGATGACATGGTGGGGTTGACCCGGTTCACCCGTACGGCCCGCCCCGTGTGGTAGGGTACCATGAAAAGGCCGTGGCCGGACGGCAGCTGGCGGGCAGGGGGCACCCCGGACACTTTGAAATGGCGTAACTGCCGGGGGTTTTCCGGGTCCGCCACCACCAAGCCCCCCATGTGGACCCCAATCAGATCTCGGGCGCAATCTACAATAGTTTGTAGAAGCGTCTCTAGATCCACTTGCATCGCAATTTTTTGGTTAAGCATGATTAAGGTTTCAAGTTCGCGAACCCGTCTGCTTAATTCTGAGGGTTCTTTCGGTAGCCGTTTGTGCACCGCCATGAGCGTGTACCTTTCTAGACCATGCCGTACGTGCGTGCAGAAATTATACCATGATGGTTGTCACGCTTGTTTGGCAAAATACCTGAGTCACCCCAGTTTTTGGAATCCTTGCCCCACGCGGATTTCAGGGTCCGGACATCATGAGGCAGGGTTGGTGGGCGAGTTCGGGGCGGCAAGTGTTCGTGCCCGCATGGCGAGTTTCCGGCAAGACAGATGCGCCGGTGCGGTGTTCGCCAGACCGCCGCGCAACATCCGTCGCCTCCGCCCAGATGCCGAGCCCATCAGACGGACTGTCGGATGATTAAAGGCAGCACAAACACCGTAAGCCCCACAGATCTGTCTAGATGATTTAAAAAATACCATAATGGCAAGACTAATGTACCATTTTAGGTATTGCTTTCATCCTCTGATTCCTGCGAGAATATACGAAACCAGTCTGGTTTCTTCAAGCGGACCGGAAATTCAGGGGAGGCGAAAACATGTTTCCGAATGCCTTTTCCTATTACGCGCCCGAGACTCAAGACGAAGCGTTTGAGCTGTTAGGGCGATATGGATACGAGGGAAAGGTCCTTGCGGGCGGCCAGAGTTTGCTGCCGATGATGAAACTCAGGCTGGCGGCCCCGTCGGTGCTGATTGACATCAACCATCTGAAAGAGCTGGAGACAGTACAGGAAGCGGAAGACGCCCTGACTTTGGGGGCGCTAACCCGCCACGCCCAAATGGAGATGAGGGTGTTCCCCCGTTATCCTCTGCTTCATGAGGCCGCCGGCCACATTGCCGACCCTTTGGTGCGAAACCGGGGCACGATGTCAGGGTCGCTGGCTCATGCGGACCCCGCCGCCGATTGGGGTGCGGCGCTTTTGGCCATGAACGCCCGAGTTCGGATCCAAAGCCACGGCAAGAGCCGTGAGGTGCCGCTTCGGGAATTTTTTGTTGATACCTTCACTACCGTGGTGGAGCCGGAGGAATTGGTCACTGCGGTTATCATCCCGGCGCCTCCGTCCCAAGATTTTGTCGCCGCTCGTTATTTGAAACTGGAGCGCAAGGTCGGCGACTTTGCGGTGGTGGCGGTCGCGGTGACGGTTTCCATCAACCCTCAGGGCACCATCACCCATGCCGGCATCGGGCTTGCCGCAGTGGGGGTCACGCCGCTTGCAGCAACGCGCGCCGAATCCCTGCTTACGGGGCGGAGCCTGACTCCCGAGATCATTCGCGAAGCGGCGCAAATTGCGTCGGAAGAGGCCGATCCGGTCAGCGATCGGCGCGGCAGCGAAGCCTACAAGCGGGCCATGGTGCGCGTGTTCGTGGAGCGTGGCTTGTCCGCGGTGTATTCGGATTGGCGGCGGGCCGTCGGGACTTCCGCCTGAAAATGCAGTGAAGGAGGCAGATTCCATGGAGAAGACAACGATTCCTCCCGAAGTCATGGTGAGCGTCACCATCAACGGCGAGGTCCGTCAGGCGCCAGCGGAGCCACGTACCCTGTTGGCTTATTTTATTCGTGACACCTTGGGCCTCACCGGAACTCATGTGGGGTGCGACACCACCAGCTGCGGGGCATGCACCGTGCTGCTGGATGGCGTGCCGGTCAAGTCCTGCACCGTGCTGGCGGTTCAAGCGAACGGGCATCAGATCGAGACCGTGGAGGGACTGGAGCACGACGGACGACTTCATCCATTGCAGCAAGCGTTCTGGGACAACCACGGGCTTCAGTGCGGGTTTTGCACGCCGGGCATGCTGATGACTACCACGGCGCTTTTGCGCAGAAAGTTAGACGTCACCGAAGACGAGGTGCGCCGTGCGATCTCCGGCAATCTTTGCCGGTGCACGGGATACGTCAACATCGTGAAGGCCGTGCTGGACGCACGCCAGCGCATGAAAGAAGAAAAAGCGGAGGTGTGAGCGATGGCAATGGAAGCCACGGAGATTCAACCGCTAGGCAAGGCGATCAAGCGCAAAGAGGATCCCCGGTTGATTCGCGGCCAAGGACGGTACATGGATGATATTGTGCTGCCGAAAATGCTCTATATGGCGCTGGCGCGAAGCCCCTACGCCCACGCGCGGATCAAGGCCATCCGACTCGACCGGGCTTATGAGGTTCCGGGCGTTGTCGCCATCATCACTGGCGAGGATCTGGCCAAAATGAACTTGGCCTGGATGCCGACCATGGCTGGGGACCGGCAAATGGTGCTGGCGACTGGAAAAGTGCTCTTTCAATACCAAGAAGTGGCCGCAGTCGTGGCGGAAACCCGGGCGGCGGCGGAAGACGCGGCAGAACGGATTGAAGTGGACTACGAGCCGCTGACTCCGGTGGTGGACCCGTTCTTTGCCTTGACTCCCGAGGCGCCGGTGCTGCGGGAAGACCGCGAGCAAAAGAATAACCACATCTTTCACTGGGAAGTCGGAGAACGTGACGCGACGGAGGCGGCGCTGACGGCGTCACCGATTCGGGTCAAGGAAAATATTCGCATGCCTCGGGTGCACCCGGCGCCCATTGAGCCCTGTGGCTGCATTGCCGACTACCAAAAGTCCACCGGGAAGTTGACGTGGTATGTCACCTCGCAGGCGCCACACGCGCACCGCACCGTGCTGGCCATGGTGACGGGCTTGCCGGAGCACATGATTCACGTGATTTCGCCCGACGTCGGCGGCGGTTTTGGCAACAAAGTGCCCGTTTACCCGGGCTATGTGTGCGCTGTCGCGTTGTCAATTAAGTTGGGCCGCCCCGTCAAGTGGGTAGAGACCCGGACAGAAAACCTCACCACGACCAACTTTGCTCGTGACTACCATATGACGGCGGAAATCGGGGCGACCGAGGACGGACGGGTCACTGCACTCAAGGTGACCACCATTGCCGACCACGGTGCCTTCGACGCGGCCGCCGACCCGTCCAAATTCCCGGCGGGTTTGTTTAGCATCGTCACCGGCTCGTACCGGTTTCCGGTAGCTTTTGCCGAAGTGGACGGAGTCTATACCAATAAGGCGCCGGGGGGGGTAGCGTACCGTTGCTCGTTTCGCGTCACCGAAGCTTCGTTCCTCATCGAGCGAACGATGAACACACTGGCGCTGCGTCTGAATATCGATCCGGCGGAACTGCGGCGGCGCAACTTCATCCGCCCCGAGGAATTCCCGTATCACACGCCGCTCGGCTGGACCTACGACAGCGGCGATTACGAAAAAACCCTGAATAAGGCGTTGGCGCTCATTGATTATGAGAACCTGCGCAAAGAACAGCAAGAGCGGCGCGCTCGGGGAGAGCTGGTCGGGATCGGTATCTCGACGTTTACTGAAATCGTGGGGGCGGGACCAAGCCACACGTTCGACATCATGGGCATTAAGATGTTCGACAGTTGTGAGATTCGCGTGCATCCAACGGGCAAGGTCATCGCACGGCTCGGCACTCGCCATCAAGGACAAGGGCACGAAACCACCTTTGCGCAAGTCGTCGCCCAGGAATTGGGACTCTCTGCATCCGATGTGTTAATTGAAGAGGGCGATACCGACACGGCACCGTACGGTCTGGGCACCTACGCGAGCCGTAGCACTCCGACGGCCGGTGGGGCGGCGGCCTTGGCGGCGCGGCGCATCCGGCAAAAGGCGGCCCAGATCGCGGCCCACCTGCTCGAAGTTTCTCCAGACGATGTGGAGTGGGACGGAGTGCGCTTTGTCGCCAAAGGCTTGCCGTCGCGCAGCGTCACGATGAGTGAGGTGGCGCTGGCTGCCTACACTAATTTGCCCCCGGGAATGGAGCCGGGACTCGAGGCCACCTATTATTACGATCCGCCCAACCTGACCTTTCCTAATGGTGCCTATATCGCGGTGGTATCCATCGACCGCGGGACTGGCCAGGTCAAGGTGGAGCGCTTTGTCGCCGTCGACGATTGCGGCACCGTGATTAACCCCATGGTGGTCGAAGGCCAGGTTCACGGCGGGTTGACCGAAGGCTTCGGCATCGCCTTTATGCAGGAAATCGCGTTTGACCAAGATGGCAACAATCTGGCGCCTAACTTCATGGACTATTTGGTACCCACTGCGGTGGAAACGCCGCGCTGGGAAACGGCACTTACTCAAACCCCGTCACCCCATCATCCCATCGGTGCCAAAGGGGTGGGTGAGTCGCCTAACGTGGGGTCGCCGGCGGCTTTTGTCAATGCAGTGGTGGATGCGCTGTCGCCCTACGGGATCACCAATCTGGAAATGCCGCTGTTTCCTTGGAAAATCTGGGAGATTCTCCACCAACACGGTCTCGCGCTGTAAGGGGGAGGACACATGGATGCGGTGTTGCAAGAGGCAGCACGCCTGGATTTAGCCCAAGAACCCTATGTGATGGTGACCGTAGTGCGGACCGTGCCGCCGACTTCGGCTACCGTGGGCGCGCGTGCGTTGGTGAGCGTAGACCGAAAGATCACAGGGTACGTCGGTGGGGAGTGTACCCGACGGATTTTGCTGGAGGTGGTAGAGGAGGCGCTGGCCGATGGCCGCCCGCGCATTCTGTTGCTCACCCCGGATTCGGAGGGGTCGGTGAGAGACGCGGGTCAGGGGATTTTGGTCAAACCGATGACCTGCCATTCCGGCGGCACTGTGGAACTGTTTGTGGAGCCGCGACTGGCCGATCCGGTTCTTTTGGTGGTGGGGGATTCTCCTGTGGCGCAAAGTCTCGCGGAGCTCGCCGCGCAGCTCCCGTTTACCGTGCGCCGGGCTTCTATGTCTGAGGCTGACGATTGGGAGTCCTTAAAAAACCAGATTGAACAGCATGCGGTAGCGGGCAGTTACGTGGTGGTGGCGACGATGGGCCAATATGACGATTGGGCGATCGACGTGCTGCGCGACGTGCCCATCCAATATTTAGGTGTGGTGGCCAGCCCTCGTCGTGGGGAGCTTTTGCGCCAACGCTTCGAGCAAGGCCAGCGCCAGGACGAGGCGTGCGTGGTGTCCGTGCCCGCGGGGTTGGATTTGGGATCCCGCCACCCCGGGGAGATCGCGGTGAGCATCCTCGCAGAAATCATTCAAATCCGCCGTCAACACGGTGCGGTGCCGGTGGTTCGGGTAGCCGCGCCGCCGGAAGACGACCTGGTGGTGACCGATCCGGTCTGCCACATGCAGGTCAAGCTCCGCGAGACCCCATACCGTACCCGCTATGGCGGCAAGGAGTGGGGGTTTTGCGCGCAGTCGTGCCTTGACGCGTTTTTGCAAGAACCCGAGCGCTATTTAGGGAATTAACAAACAGGAGGTCATGACGATGAAATCGTATCAAGGGGCCGTGACCATTGACGCACCGGTCGACGTCGTGTGGGACTTTGTCCGCAATCCGGACGCGATTGGCGCTTGTATGCCGGATGTGGTGGAATATCACGCTCAGGACGGGCATCACCTCACCGCCAAAGTGCGGGTGGGTGTGGGCCCGGTGCGGGCAATTTTTGACTTGAGTGCTGAGGTCAGAGAATTGTCGGGCCCCCGACAGGCCCGGCTTGCTGCCAAAGGCGGTGGGATGGGCAGCGGCTTTCAGCTTGTCAGCGACATGACTGTCAAGCCGGATGA
The DNA here is from genome assembly GCA_000237975.1 of Sulfobacillus acidophilus DSM 10332. Taxonomy (GTDB): domain Bacteria; phylum Bacillota; class Sulfobacillia; order Sulfobacillales; family Sulfobacillaceae; genus Sulfobacillus_A; species Sulfobacillus_A acidophilus. The sequence goes on from CP003179.1 coordinate 508,609, forward strand.
TGCACAAGGCACACGCCTTGAATGGGTGGCGGAGGTCACCGTGAGCGGGCCTTTGGCGACGTTGGGCGGCCGGGTGCTGGACAACCAAGTGAAGAGGATTACGGAACAGGTTTTTGAAAACATTCGGAAGGGCGTTGCGGCTCAATCGGTGTAGGTCAGGAGGTCGCTGCATCTCAACATCAGGCAAAGGGGTGTTCCGGTGATTCCCCTGGACACATGGATTGAACGGCTCAATCAGGTAGGATACGTGGCCGATGAAAGGGTGGCGGCCACCTGTCATCTGATGGAGACGCTGAAACGTCCCCTGTTGGTGGAGGGTCCGGCCGGAGTCGGCAAAACGCTCTTGGCCAAGGCATTGGCGCAGAGCATGGGACGGCCCTTGGTGCGTCTTCAATGCTATGAAGGCCTGGACCAAACCAAAGCGCTTTACGACTGGAACTACCCCAAGCAGTTTCTGGCGGCGCGCGTGGCAGGGGAGGGAGCCGCCGTAGAGTCACTCTATACCCGGGACTTTTTATTGGAGCGGCCGCTTCTGACCGCTCTGCGACTGAAGCCCGCCCCGGTTCTCTTAATTGACGAGGTGGAGCGGGCCGATGAGGAATTCGAGGCCCTGTTGCTGGAGCTTTTGGGGGAATTTCAAATCACTATTCCGGAATTGGGCACGATTGTCGCCGACGAGCCCCCGTGGGTCGTGCTCACCTCCAACCGCACCCGCGATTTGTCCGATGCGCTCCGGCGGCGCTGCCTGTATCTGTGGTTGGACTACCCCTCTCCTGAACGGGAACTGGCAATTATTCACCGCGAAGTGCCTAGCCTGTCCCTAGAGGTGGCCGCGAGTATTGTGGGGGCGGTTCGAAGGCTGCGCGGGTGGAATCTCATTAAACCGCCGGGGATTGCGGAATCACTCGACTGGGCACGCGTACTGGCAGCGTGTGAAGCGGCCCCCATCACAGAGGATGTTTTGCGGTGGACGCTGACCTGCGTGCTGAAAACCCAAGACGATTGGGCGAGAGTGGAGGCGGAAGGGCTTCGGGCGCTATGGACCAGCTAACCGTGGGGACACTCGAGGAGGCGATGGAGCGCCAAGTGTCCGGATTTACCGCGTTTCTTCGCCGCCACGGTTTTCCTTCGACAGTTTTGGACACCAAGGCGGCGCTTGAGGTCTTGAGAGAGGTGCTGCCTACCAACCGTGACGCGATTGAGGTCTACTGGCAGTCAATCTACGCCACGACCAAGGAACAATGGGAAGTCTTTCCGGCCCTTTTCCGGCGCTATTTTGATTCCAAGGGTCCCCGGTTGACCGGGCGAGAGGCGGTTGTGGAGGACGACCAGACAGGACTGTCGGGACCACCGGCAGAGGTACCCGACGTGCCGAAGTTGACGCTCCAATCATCAGCGCGGGCACTGTTGGCGTATAGTCCCCGGTGGGGAGGCGACGTTTCCCTCTCGCCAGATCCGGACCTCGATGTGGCGCGGATGAAACCTTGGACCCGGGTGGTGCTAAATCACTGGGCGCACCCGAGGGGACAGCGCTGGAAGTCGCCGTGCGGGCCCACCATCAATTGGCCTGGGACGGTAAGGACTGGCTTTCGCCACGGTGGCGACGCGGTTCAGTGGACCCGGCAGCATCGCAGACGTATGCGTCCCCGGCTGGTAGCCGTGATTGACGTGTCAGGTTCTATGGCGGCTTATGCCCCTTTTTATTTAGGTTTGGTGTGGCACCTGGTGCGGATGGGATCGCGGGTGGAGTGTTTTGTGTCCAGTAATCGCATGGTCCGGGTGACGGAGGCTTTGAGACGCAGTAGGCCCGGAGGCCAACCGGTGGCCGACGCCGGCAAGATGGGAGGCGGCACCCGGCTCGGTTGGGCGTTTTCCGTTCTCCAGCACAAGCACCGAACCCTCCTAAACTTCAAAACGACGCTATTGGTGGCCTCCGATGGATTTGACGCGGGTGACATTTGGATGTTGGTGGAGACCTTTCCCAGGATTGCTCAGGCAGTGGGGCAAGTCATTTGGATGAACCCTTTGCTTTTGGAACCCGGCTATGAGCCGCGGTCGGCCGCCTTAAAGGTGGTCTTGCCATATTGTGCGGCGCATGTTGGGGTGCGAGATGCTCTCTCATGGGTCGAGTACGCCAAGAGTCTTTAGACTTGAGGGTGTACAGGATGACTGTAGCCTTGGAATCGGGAATCCGGGCTGGGCGCATCGACCAGAGCGACTGAAATCACTGGGTAAACGCTTCACAGGCTTACCGACAAGCAATACGACGAGGGGTGGTGGTGTTATGTCATCAATTCGGGAAGCCCGCCAGATTTGGGAGTTGGCGGAGGAGGCCAAGGCTTCCAATCAGGCGGTTGTCCTCGCGACATTGATTACGGTCCGAGGGTCTGCCTATCGTCGGCCGGGCGCGAAAATGGTGATGCGGCAAGACGGGCGGATGCGGGGCACCATAAGCGGGGGATGCTTGGAAGGGGACTTGTTTTTACATGCGGAAGCCGTGATGGTCTCTCAAAAACCGAGTCTTCATCATTATGACCTGACCGAGGATGAAATGTGGGGGCTCGGCATTGGCTGTAAAGGGACCGTCGATATCTGGCTCGAACCGATTGTCTGGGAGAATCCGTTTTGGCAAGCGTTTGGCGAAGCCGTGAAACAGGATTCTCCGGTGTTATGGGGCGCAGAGTTGCCTGAGGGACGCCGGTTTGTGTGGAGGATGGATGTCCGGGCGGGCGATGTGCCACAGTGGGCCTCAATTCCCGTCGAAGGCCATGGTGCCGATTTCGGCGTGCGGGAAGGTTTCTGGTGGGACATTATGCGCCCCCCGCAGCGGTTGGTTATTGCCGGGGCCGGACACGATGCTGAGCCGGTGGCTCGCCTGGCGCATCAGGTGGGATTCGAGGTGGTTGTGTTGGACCCACGGCCGCATGTGAATAACGCGGATCATTTTCCGACGGCGGAACACTGGGTGAAGGACGCTGGTGACGTCGATCCCTCCACGCTTCAAGGAGCGTATTGGGTCATTATGAATCATCATCAACGGCGCGATGAAGACAGTATTCGTTGTGCAGCTAAAACCGCCCCACGATTTGTGGGTATTTTGGGCCCGCGTCAGCGCACCGAAGAAATGCTGGCTCACGTGGGAGTGATGCCAGACACGCTGCCGATTCACGCCCCTGTGGGGATCGATCTAGGCGCAGAAACTCCCGACGAGGTGGCCGTCAGTATTGTCGGCGAACTCATGGCTTATCGCCGGGGAAGTCATGGGGGGTCGCTTCACGGCCGGGACCACATCCATTAATACACCGGACGGCGGGCGGGGTGCGGCTGGTGAGCCGGACCAAGCCGGCATTCCATCATCCACGCCCATTTGCTGGATGAATCGGGCGAGCCCGTGGTGCGGACGAGACAGACCACGATATCACATTCCCGCCATCGCGGAGACGTAAACGTAAAATAATCCCCACCTTGGCGGCGGGGATCGTTTGTGATGGAGGGGGATTAGGGGGCTGATGGGATGGGTTGCGCTTTCACGTGAACCGGTAACGTGGCCGACCAGGGTAAGCAATCGGCCCAGCTGGCCGCGTTCTCCAAGGCGCGCTGCGGCAATTCCTCAAACAGATATTGAAGATAGGCACGCGGTTCCAAACCGTTTTCTTTGGCGGTTTGAATCCGCTGGCTTGCGCCCCGCGCGGCGTATTGGCAAAGAGCCAGTTTTTTCGACCGGTCACAAAGGGTTTGATGGCGCGTTCACTGCGGTTGTTGTCCACCTCGAGGCGCCCATCCTCCAGAAACCGCGTGAGCGGTTTCCATTGATTCAGGCAATAGGTCACTGCCTTGCCCAGGGCACTCCGCGGCAAGACCTGGCGTTCTTGGGTCCGTAACCACCGGGCAAACTGAGCCAGCACCGGCCGACTCCGCACTTGACGTGCCGCGTGCCGTTCCGCCGGGGATGCGTCCCGCAGATCCCGTTCAATCCGAAAGATCGTATTACAGAATTCCAGACCCTCGCGAATCGTACTGGGGCCCTCGCGTGCCGCGGGCGGCAAGATTTGCAGGGCTTCCATAAAGTACCGTCGCTAATGTGTAGCTACACATTAGCGACGTAATGATAAGCTGGCCGTAATGGAAAGTTGACGCGAGAAATGGCTGAGTGAGGCCATTTCTCCGTCGATCACTTTCCATTTCATGTCACGAGGACCCGAGGCCTTTCAGCCATGTGAGTAACTCTGTGTTCGCTTGCCATGGAGGTAACGTTTCCGAAACGATACCGCCGCTATGGCGTTCCAAGGCCTTCCGCTTCATTTCGCTGTCGACCCGTGCATACATTTCGGTGGTCTTGAGGTCGACATGGCCCAGAAGATCCCGGATATATACGAGATTCACTCCGGCCTGGAGCAAATGCATGGCCTTCGAATGGCGGAACCCATGGGGCGACACCGTGTCCGGAAGGGTGCCCGGAGAAACCCGGGCGGCTTGTTGAACATACTTGGTCACGATATAGGCCACCCCTTCACGAGAGAGTTTGCTTCCCGCCCGGTTTTGAAACAACGGGTACGCACTCGCTTGGGGGTGGGTCAACTTGCGTTCCTGCCGATATTGCTCCAGGAGGCGCCCCATGGGCGGCATTAGCGGCACAATCCGACTTTTTTGTCCCTTGCCCGTGAGCCGCATCGTGGATACGGGGCCCTCTTTGATATCCCCTGCGACGACGTCGCAGAGTTCCTGAACCCGGGCGCCTGTATCATAAAGAAGGCTCAATAACACGGCATCCCGCCGCCCGCCAGGGACGGCCAGGTTGGGAAGGCTCAGAAGAAACTTCATCTGTTCGACGGTTAAATACGGCATTGGCCCTGAGGCCGTTTTTTTAAGAGGAATCGCCCGTAATTGCTGCGCCTGCATCATGAACTCCGGCTGCTCTCGTTGGAGATACTGCACAAAGGCGTACAAGGCCGCCAAGCGGACATTCCGCGTGGACACGCTGCAGTGACGATGCGTTTCGATCCAGTCCAAGAAGTGCTCGATGGTTGGGCGCGTTAAATCCTGCAAGCGGATTTTATCGGGGGGCGTGGCACACTGGGTGTCAAAAAACTCGATAAGCAGTTTAAACATATCCCGATAGGACAGCACCGTATTCGTGCTTAATCCCCGCACCCCCGGGAGATACGTGGCCAAGTACTGTGACACGCGGTAGGCGAAATCAGTGGGTTGGGCCATCATTCACCTCCGGAATCGTTGTCCCGGTCACTTGAACGACCGCCGTGATCACCTCAGGATATAAGTCGGCGGTTAGCCGTACATACCCCTCCGTGGCCGTCGGGGAGGCATGGCCGACATAGGCGGACAAAATCGGGAGTGCCGCATATACATCAAGGCCTTCGTCCACAAGATGCTTCAGGGCCCGGACACAAAACGTGTGTCGCAGATCGTGAACGCGCGGTCCGGTTCCCCGTCCCGCATGGGGTATCCCCGCACGCCACAAGCTCTGTCGGAACTGGCGATAAATCCAATGGCGGCTGGGGGGCTGTCCATTCCGGGTTTCAAAAAACCACGTCGGAGCGGGCTGGCGCGTGAGCAGATGTGCCCGCCAGCGTTGTAGGCCGTCTCGGAGGGACGGCGAGACCGCGACTAGCCGATCCTTTCCCCCTTTGCTTTCGCGGATCAGAAGGGTCCCCCGCACCCAATCTACGTCGGCGAACCGGAGCTGACAGGCTTCGGACACGCGCAATCCCGTCCCATATAACAGCCGGAATAGCATGGGCAGCAGAAGATGCTTGTCGGTTCCCGGATAGACCTCCATCGTGTCACACGCGTGAAAAAATCCGGTGATTTCCTTCTCGGAAAAGATATAGGGCACGTATGGTGCCGATTGGCGCTTCAAGGGGGGGAGCAAGGGCGTTATGTAGCCGCGAGATCGGGCCCATTGCAAAAACACTCGAAGACAGCTCACCCGGATCCGCTGGGTTCCCCAGCGTTCACCCGGCACCCGTGCGACCCATCGGTCGACAACTGTCTGGGGAATGACGCGATCCCGGATGGGATCGTCCTGGGCGACTCGAGCGAGCCGGGCGAGCTGCTCCGATTCCACGCGATATCGGTAGCCAAGCGCCTGCTTGTGGGTCACGAACTCGTCGATGAGTCGACCGAGCTCACCGGGCAACGACGGACGGGGTGCCGCCATTAGAATCCCTCCTTATCCACGTTCCAGTCGAACACGGGAACCGGCAGCGCACAACGACGGAGCTGCTCGACCCCGATTTTGAGGTATCCGCTCGTGGTTCGCGTATGCGTATGCCCGAGAATCTCGGCGATAACCGGTAGCGGCACATTGTCTTCGAGCAAGGCGCTGGCCAACGAATGCCGCATGGCATGCGGCCCCGAACGGTGGCCAGGCTTGGGTTCCACACCTCCCCGGGCCATGTATCGTTTGACGATACCGGATAAGGCAGAGGCTGTGAGGGGTTGGATGGGCGGAACGTGGCGGAGAAAAATCACGTGGCCGTCGGTGGGCGGCCGACCATATTTGGCATAATCAATAATGGCCATTCCCACCTCTTCCGGCAGCGGCAAGATGACACGCTTTCCGGTCTTCTCCAACACTCGGTCAATCACGTTACTCTCCCAGCGGAGGTCGGCAAAGGTCAGGTGGCGAATGTCCCCGGACCGGAGACCCAGCCGTGCAGCGAGTAAGAGCATCGCGTAATCCCGCTTCCCGGTGGGATTGGCTCGATCGACCGCCCCGAGGATTTGCTCGATCTCCGCCGCCGAAAAAGTGGAAGGCAAATGCGCGTCCGGCGGCCGCCGGACGTTGGGCACGGCCGGTGACCAATCCTGCGCGACCAGTCCCTGGGTATGCAGATATCGGAGAAAGACGCGCAGAGCGCCGAGCGCATTGTAGAGCGTCGCGGGCGTGTCGCTGCAGAGCATGTCCGTGTAGGCGAGAATCGTAGGGGCCGTGATTTGTGTGAACTCCGTCACATTGTGGTTTTCCAAGTACAGCAGAAACTTCCCCAAGAATTTCTCATACGCTTGAAGCGTCACCGGCGACCGTTGCATGCGCTGGGCCGCTTGAAAATCGGTCAGAACGTCCGAATACCGCATGAGCAGGGAAACCGCCGACGTCCGGTACCGTGGTCTTACCATGCCGTGCAGGTAATACTCGTTGAGGACCGTGATGGCCCGAGCCCGGACCCTGTCCTCATTGGTGAGCGCGGTGAAGATCGTGATATGGTAAACCTCTTCCAGAAAGTCGAGCCCGACCTGGGTATCATAATGGAGGCCACGATCCGCCATATACCCGGCGAGCTGACCCCAGGGACGCCGGTAGCGATTGATAACGGGAGGACCATACCCCACCCGTTTTAATTCGCCTTCGACGCCTGCGAGGAGATCGGCTAGCGGAAACGAACATCGCTGGTTCATGTCATCTACCTCCTTGGTTGTCCTTGTGGGACAGCGCCACTATAGACCAGCCAGGAGGAAATAATGTGAAGTTAAGCGGCCATTAGATGACGGATTTTCTGGCGTGGTGATGACCGACTGGCCATTACGGCCAGCTTATCATTACGTCGCTAATGTGTAGCTACACATTAGCGACGGCATTTTGTGGAATCGCTCCAAACCGTGCCGCCCGCGGCGCGCGAGGGCCCGAGTGCGATTCGCGAGGGTCTGGAATTTTGCAATACGATCTTTCGGATCGAACGGGATCTGCGGGACGCCTCCCCGGCGGAACGGCATGCGGCGCGCCAGGCCCGGAGTCGGCCGGTCCTGGCCCGGTTTGCCCGGTGGTTACGGACCCAAAAACGGCAGATCTTGCCCCAAAGTCCTTTGGGCAAGGCGGTGACCTATTGTCTCAATCAATGGAAACCGCTCACGTGGTTTCTGGAGGATGGGCGGCTCGGGGTGGACAACACCCGCCGTTCATATTCTTCGTACAGCTTGGTGATCGACAGTGGGGCCAACCCCCTTTGGCTAGCGTTAAGGATTCGTGCCGCACCATCTTAAAAGAGGCTATCTATAGTCGGCACAGCGAATTCTCGGTCGTTGCCAATGTGGCAGCACCCGGCGTGATTGTTCACCATCCAGGTATTTGACGCCCGTGAGGGCTTATGATACGATATGGGTGACCAGTCAGTCATTAAAACATGCGAGGTGGCCTTGTGGATTCTGGAGACAAACGCGAAGAGTTGTTGCGGGCGGCTGCGGCCGAATTTGCGGAGAAAGGATTTGACCGAGCCAATATCAACGAGATTGCGCTGCGGGCCGGTTTGGGCAAGGGCACGGTGTATCTCTATTTTGCCAGCAAAAAAGATCTCTATCTGGCGGTACTCCAGTACATCGTAGACCAATTTAACGCGTTATCGGAGACGATTTTGGCTCAGCCGATCTCCCCCGTGGATCAACTGGCCCGCGCGGTCGACGCGTTCATTCATCTGGATCCCGCGTTAATCCCGTTTGCACGCATTTGGGTGCGCCATCAGTTTCACCATACGCCGGAGTTTCGTGAGGAAGTGGATGCGATTTTTGCCCAGTTGCGGCAACCCTTCTGTGAGATTGTGGAATCCGGGGTGGCGAGCGGGGTGTTTGCCACCGCGTACCCAACCATTACGGGGTACTTCATTCTCAGCCTGCTGGTCATGGTCATGCCGGAACTCGATCCCCCCGTCCATATGCCGATTTTGCCGATCGAAGATCGGGTGGGGTTTATGTTGGACACCGCACAAAAGATGTTAGCGCCGGGGGCGTTGCCGGCGCCGCTGATCCTGAAAGGAGGATAAGGTCGCATGGATGTGTTGGATCAGGCATTAACGACGCTCGATGCCGGGGGTCTGATCATCGTCGCCGATGACGAAGAGCGCGAAAATGAAGGGGATTTCATCGGCTTGGCGGATCGCGTGACCCCGGAGATGATCAATTTCATGATTACGCATGGCCGGGGGCTGGTGTGCTTTCCCATGGCCCGCCCGTTGGCTGACCGTTTGAAACTCTCGCGCATGGTCCCGGACACGGCGGATCCGTTTCGGACGGCGTTTACTCAGTCGATTGACGCCCATCCACGGTTCGGGGTGACCACGGGGATTTCCGCCGGGGATCGGGCGTTGACGATTCAGGTGGCCCTCCGGGAGGATGTGTGTCCCGAGGACCTGGTACGGCCGGGCCATATCTTCCCGTTGATTGCGCATGACGGGGGGGTGTTTGTCCGGCGCGGCCATACAGAAGCCGCGGTGGATTTGGCCCGCCTCGCCGGTCATCAGCCCGCGGGCGTGATTGTCGAGATTTTGCGTCCCGACGGCACCATGGCGCGGCGCGACGACTTGCGTTCCCTGGCTCGAGTGTTCCGGTTGCCGTATTTAACCGTATCGGATATCGTGCTGGCGCGCCGGGCCGTAGAGTCGCCCGTCTCATCCTAGCGACAGGGGGGCATGAGAATGATTGATCGACTGTCTCGTGGCCTGATTGTACCCTTGACGCAGTGGTTTATGTTAGATCACCTGGAGGGAACGGAGCATATTCCGGCGTCCGGAGGATATTTGATTGTCGCCAACCACGCCAGTTTTTTCGATCATTTTGTCGTGGCGGCGGTCATTCAACGGACCCGCGGTCACCAGGTGAAGTTTCTTACCAAAAAAGAAAGTTTTGAGCACCCGTTGTCGCGGTGGTGGCATACCGCCGTGGGGTGCATTCCGCTCAACCGGCAGGCCGCCGACACTCAGGCGATTCGGGCCACCTTGCGCGCACTGGCTGACGGGCAGGTGGTGTGTGTCTATCCGGAAGGCACCCGGACGCTGACAGGATTTTTGCAATCGGGTAAACCGGGAGCCGCTCTTCTTGCCGCGCTTGCTCAGGTTCCGCTGCTCCCGATCGGCATTGCCGGGACATTCGACGTGCTCCCGAAACATCGCGTATGGCCGCAACGCCAACGGGTGACCGTCCGCATCGGCGAGCCCCTGGCGATCCCGGCCTTGCCCCGCCGTCAGCGTGATGCCGCTCTCGCCGAGTGGACGCAGAGGATCATGGATCGCCTCGCGTCGTTAAGTGGTGAACCGACCTGGCCCGACGCGGTCCCCAGCGAACCCGAGACATCGTATGAAAGACGGTTACAGGCCGCGCGATATTGGAACGACCGGGGAATTCAAGCCGCCGACCAGCATCAGGGCGTCAGCGCTCAGCGATACCATTGGCGGGCGCGGTATATTACCGCCGAACTTCTCCGAGACCGTCACATCACGGCCGATGTGTGGTTTGAATATGGGCGGGCGGTCGGACGCCTCGCGCTGACTCAATACGGTCCACGAAAGTTACTGAGCCTATGGCAATCGCACCAAGCCTTTCAGCACGCGCTTGACCTGGATGGCAATCACGCGCATGCGCATTACGCCTTGGGATTGTGGTATCAAATGGTGCCGCGGGCTCTGGGCGGGAGTGTGTCCCGGGCGTTGGCCTATTTCCACGCCGCCACCCGATTAGCTCCCGATCAGATGGGGTTTTGGATGGGCCTCGGCCGGTGTGCCATGGCCGCCCGTCAATGGGATGTGGCGGAACGCGCGTTTCAGCACGCCGTGCAATTGCCCGCGCAGACGGTCGCGGACCGGCGCCGCCACTTGGAGGCCAATGCCTGGTTATTACGGTGGCATCTGGAACAGGACATCAGCGAGGTGAAAAACCATGCTTAAAAAATGGATAGAATGGGTGACTGGTCACCCACGATGGGTCGTCGGATTGTGGGTCGGGGTGTTGCTGTTGTCGTTGCTCTGGGCGCCGCGTCTGCCGGGTGTCTTATCGGCGGGGGGGTTTAGCAACCCGCGCAGTCCCTCGGCGGTGGCCGCGCGGGTCATGGCCCGCGATTTTCCGCAACAAAATCCCAACACCCTGCTGGTCGTGGTGGCGAATTCCCGAGACACCGTTTGGTCGCCCGCCGTGCGGCGTCCGGTGGAACACCTCGCCGCGCGTGTGCGGCGGCAACCGTGGGTCCAGAGTGTCACTACGCCCTATCACCCTCTTAACCCGGTGATGATGGGAGACCAGGGCCATGCCGCCTTGGTGATCGTGCGTCTTGCGACGACGCATAGTACCGTGGCCCAAAATCTGGTGCCGCGGTTGACGCGGCTGGTGGCGGAGGGCTTACCAGCGTCGGATCAGTTTTGGGTGACCGGCGGTCCGGCGTTGAATGCCGCGTTAAACACCGCCACACAGCAGGACGTAACGGCGGCCGAGCGCATTGCGGTCCCGTTACTGGTCATCGTGTTGTTGTGGGTGACGCGGTCGTTGGTCGCGACGGCAATCCCGCTCCTCGTCGCCGGATTTGTGTTGCCGACGACCATGGCGCTCGCGTATGCGGTGGCGCGTTATCACACCTTGAACATTCTGCTGACGAACGCGATTAGCATGATTGGCCTTGGCGTAGTGGTGGATTATGCCTTGTTTATCGTCAGCCGTTATCGCCAGGAGTTGGAGAGCGCCATCCCGGTGGTGGCGGTCGAGCGGGCCATGGCTAGTGCAGGCCGGGCGGTATTCTTTTCCGGATTAACGGTCATGGTCAGTCTCGCAGCACTCTTTTTGGCGCGCCTGATGATTTTTACGTCGATTGCGGTGGGGGGCGTGCTTGTGGTCGCCGTGGCGGTGACCGCGGCGTGGACGCTCCTCCCGGCCGGCCTTGTCCTCCTCGGCCCGCGCATTCGCCGCGGGACGTTGCCCGGCGCCGCGCCCACGGTCGCCCGGACCCGGTGGCGGCGGTGGGTCGACCGGGTCATCGCGCATCCGCTCGCGTTTTTGGTGCCGGGATTGCTCGGGCTCGCCGTGTTAGCCGTGCCGGTGGCGACGGTTCGCATGCAAGTGCCGGTGGCCTCGGCGCGGTCCTTGCCGGCGCAGAGTCCGGCGCGGCAAGGCTTGTCGTTTCTGACGCAACATTTTCACGCCCCCGACTTATTTCCCGTGGATATTGTGGTGGCGAGTCCCACCCCGCTGACCACGCCCCAAGCCTTGCAACCCATCGCTACGCTCACCGCCCGTTTGCAGGCGGTGCCGGGTGTCGCAGAGGTCATTGGCCCCACGATGTGGGCGCCCCAGTGGTCGACGGCTCAATATGCCGCCGCGATTCGCGATTGGCGGACCCTGCCGGCCGCCCTGCAAAACGCCGTGACCGATACCGTGGCGGTGGCACATGGGGGACGCACGGCATTGATTATGGTGGTGCCGCGGACGGGACCTAACAGTGTCGCGGCCCATACGCTGGTGGCGCGCTTGCGGCAAGCCATCCCGCGCTGGACCGCAGGCACCGGCATCACCGCTTGGATCGGCGGCCAGACCGCGACCGGGTACGACTTCGACCGCAGTGTCCAGCACCGGTTACCCGGGATTATCCTGGCGGTGTTTGGCGTGAGCCTCGTGATTTTGGCCTGGACCTTCCGGTCCCTGGGATTGCCGCTTCAGGCATTAGTCTTCAATGCGCTGGTGACCCTCGCCAGTCTCGGGGGCCTCGTCGCGGTCTTTCAGTGGGGGTGGGGCACCGGCCACGCGGCCGGCTCGATCAATTCGGTCACGCCGGTCGTCTTATTTGCGGTGCTGTTCGGGCTCAGCATGGACTACGAAGTGTTCATTGTCAGCCGGATCCGGGAATACCGGCAAGCGGGTTTGTCGACGGCGCACAGCATTCGCGAGGGCGTGGCGGAAACCGCCCGCTTGGTGACCGGTGCGGCGGCAATCATGATCGCCGTGTTCGTGGCGTTTGCGACCGTGCCGGTGGGCGTCGTCCGCCAGTTGGGCTTTGCCCTCGCGCTCGCGATCGCCTTGGATGCGGTGGTCGTGCGCACGGTGATCGTGCCGGCGGCCATGCGGGTGCTCGGCGAATTCAATTGGTGGCCCCTGGCCCGGAGGCTCCCGTCGCCGCGCGTCCCGGCGCCGACGCTGTCTTGGAAGGAGGAATCGCCATGATTTATACCATGGGGCTGTCGTCGCAGATCCCGTCCAGTCACCCATGGACCAGTGATCAATCGGTATCCCTGCGCCCGGAGGATTGGGTGGTGGTCGACCCCAGCGGGTCCCGGTGCGAATGGGAGTTAGTGTCTTACCACCCGTATCGGTACCGATTGCGCGCGATTGTCCCGACAGGGCAACAACAAGCACTGTTAGCCCGGTTTGTCCGCGAAGGGGGCCGCCTGGTCACGTTTATGACCAACGATTGGGACCGCCAAGGACGGGTATGGACCTTTACGGAGGAAATTGACGCGTATCCCGAGGTGTTACCGATTCATGCAAGGGGCGAGGATTGGGCTGAACTGCTGATTCCCCCCTATGACTGGCTCGATGGCATCGAGCCCGGGCTGGCCCCTATCGCGGCACAGCTCGCGACGACGCGCGAATCCTGGGCTTGGACGCGTGAGGGTCAACACTATACCGCTTGGGCGTTAATGCCGTCCTGGACGGCGATTCCGATCGGGAAAGGATGGGTCCTGATCGGGCCCCGACCCCATCTCTCAAGCATGGCATCCTTCGAGACGATGGTGTCGATGTTGTGGGACACGCTGTTGCAGGAGGGCATCGCATGAAACCGCTAACGGGTCGCGTCGCGTTAGTGACCGGCGCGTCGGGAGGCCTGGGCCAACCCATTGCCGCCGCGCTCGCCCAAGCGGGTGCGGCCGTGGCCATCCATTATGGGCACCATGTCGACGGGGCCCGCCAGGCGCTGGCGGCCATCGAAGCGCAGGGGGGACAGGGGATGGTGGTTTCGGCCAATATCCAACACGAAACGGCGGTGCGATCGATGGTCGACCAGGTGGTGGCCCGGTACCAACGGCTGGACATTCTCGTGAATAATGCCGGGATCACCCGGGATGGCCTGTTGATTCAGATGGCTCAGGATGCCTGGGACGAGGTCATCAACACAAATTTGCGCGGCGCGTTTTATTGTGCCAAGTACGCCTTGCGGGCCATGCTCCGCCAAAAATCCGGGACGGTCATTAATGTGTCGTCGATTAGCGGCCTCTTGGGCAATGCGGGGCAAGCCAACTATGCCGCCGCCAAAGCGGGGCTCATTGGGTTAACGCTCGCGATAGCCCAGGAGTATGCCGCCCGAGGCATTACCGCCAATGCGGTCGTCCCGGGCATTATCGACACGCCGATGAGCCGGGCCGTGACGTCGCGCGTGGTGGACCGAAAACTCGAGGCGATTTTGCTGCGTCGTCCCGGCACCCCGGACGAGGTGGCGCAAGCCATCGTGCTGTTAGCACAGAATCCGTATATCAACGGCACCGTGTTGCGGGTGGATGGCGGCATTCGCTTTTAAAAGGGAGGATCTGCGTGATGACAACGGCACGGGAGATCATGATTAACCAACAGCCTGATGACGTGTGGCGCCATGTGGCCGACATCGCGGAATGGCCCCGGTGGAATGGCGCGATCCTCGCCTTAAAGCCGTTGGATGGGCGGGGAAGCCCTGAGTGGCGCGTGCAACTGCCGGGCATCGGTTGGGCGCTGGTATCTATTCACATGGATCCGGAGACGCGACGATTGACCTATCGAATGCGGGGCAAAGGCGCCGCCGAAGACGGCCAGGTGGAGGTGTTGTCGGCTCCCGATAATGCGTCCCGGGTCCGCTACACCATTCATTATCGGGGATGGGCGGCCTGGTGGCCCCCCTTGAGAAATACGGCCGCGTGGCGACTCAGCCGGTTGAAAGAATGGTGTGAAACCGGAGCGGTGCGGGATCCCTGGGCTTTGGACACGTCCAACATTCTTTAGCAGGGGCATCGGTGAACAGCCATGGAGATGTACAGTACCAGCTAGAATAGCTGCCCAATTTCTGCAAGGCGGGGACCTGTCGCGTGGCCGCCGTGGCTAAGAGCCCTAAGGTAAAGGCCATGTGACAGCCCTGCCGTTGTAAGCGGCGCGGTAGCATCCAGGCGGCCATTGGGAACCGGGGAGACTTCGCGATGGTCACGGCGGCAGCGTCCGCGCTGGTTTATAATCCCAGGATACGACGGTCAGGGGTTTCCCTAGGCCGGACTCGTGTGCCACTATGGTTGCGCTTTATTCCCTCCCCTTATAGCCATAACCGCAGGGAGAAGGCTATTCTTCAATATCTGTTTGAGTAATTGCCGTAGCGCGACATGGCGAACGCGGCTAGTTGGGTTGATTGCTTACCCTGGTCGGCCGCGTTACCGGTCCATGTGAAAGCCCGGCCCCGTCGGCCCCCTAATCTCCATCAATCACAAACGATCCCTGCCGCCCCGGTGGGGATTATTCTACGTTTACTTGTTGACAACAAACAAACTTTAAATTGGCCATTGACCGTTAAGGTACTATGGCGGTACGATTAGGATAACCTAAACGATTAGGAGTTAACAATCAATTGGATGACATCCAGCGTCAATTGCGGGTTCTCGCCCATCCCTTACGCCTGCAAGTACTGAATGCATTAGAGAATCACCGACGGGCGACGGGCAAACAACTTGCCGATATGTTACAGGTACCTCCGGCCCGTCTGCACCACCATCTCAAAATGCTTGAACGGGCGAACTTAATTTATATCGATGAAGAAGTCCCGCGCGGTGGAGTTATCGAAAAGTATTATCGTTTGCGCAATACGCCGATTCGGCCGCCGCGACAACTCTTTGAACATCCCGACCCTGGAATTCGTGCGGCGGCCTGGCAAACGGCGGTTTTGGAGCTGCCGACACTGTTTCACAGCGCGTTACAACGCCTCGCTCATCTGTCTGAAGGAGTCGACAATCCCGTGAGCGGAGAGATCGCGGCGTGGGACACATGGGACTTGACACAAGAGCAGGCCGAACGCATTGCATTACTCCTCGAAGCCGCATGGTATGAAATTTCACAAGTAGTCACGGTACCGACAGACCCTGGAATGCATCGATTCCGCTTCTCCGTGTTTGTCGGCACATTTTTGCGGGAATCCGATAGCGGAACCGATAGAATAGAAAACTCATAGGAAGGGAGAGAAATAGGATTCATGGTGGTAGAGTCCATACTTCGAGAAGAATGGGGATTTCGCACGATTTTTTACGCGTATTTGACGGGCCTGACGGCCACGGCGCGGGATCTTTTGGACCAATTTTGGGGCGATCCCCCCAATGCCCCTACAGTGCGCGTGTGTCATGGTGAGCGTCCCCAATGACGGGGTCGAACCCGAACCCTCGCATCGAGTGGATAGTGGCGCTCGCGAGCTTGGCCCTCGTGCTGGATGATTGGGCCCAAAATCTCTTGTTGCCACTCATTCCGATGTGGCGTCACGAACTGGGATGGCAGGGATGGCAAATTGGCACAGCCCTTGGAGCGGAATCTGCGGTGGTCGTGTGGGCCAGCCCACTGGTTGGTTATTACCTGCGCGAACCACGTACAGCGCGAACCCTGGCAACTCTCGCATTAGGAATGTTTGGGATGGCCTTAGTGGTCTATGGGCACGCTCAGGCATACGGGTGGTGGGTAGCGGCGCGGCTTACGCAAGGGGCCGCCGTAGCGGTGAGTTTTCCCGCGATCTTTGTCTGGGCGAATCACCTCCTTCCCATGCGCGATCGTGAACGACGTCTTCAAACCATCAATGTCATCACGGCCGGCGGCGCATTAGGGACGCCCTTGGTCAGTGGGGGTGTATTGCAACTCTTAGGGCGTTCCGACGCCTTTTGGGCGATGGCCGGTCTCGTGGCAGCGCTGATGGTGGCCTTTCTTCTCACGCCGATTCCTCCGGGTTCGGTTGTCTGTCCCACTGCCCATTCCAGGGAAATCCCGCCCCAGGTTGGGCTCATGTGGGGAGTGGTCGCCTTAGTCATGTTCGGTGTAGGGCTGTTGCAGACCGCCTTGCCGCTCGCGGTGGCCGTACCGTTGCAGTGGAGCCCCTTGGCTATTGGCTTTTTCTTTTTCGTCCTCGGGGTTGTCTTTGTGGTTCCGCAAGTGTTTATCCGTCAAGGTGAACGACGGTCAGCACTGTGGGTGCTAGGCATTGGCGCTGCACTGATGACGGTTCTCGGCTTTGTTTCATCCGGTTGGGTACGTGCGGCCGTGGCCGTCGGCATTACGTTGAGTTTTGTCCCGGCCTTCTCCTGGGCCCTACGGGCGGCGAGCACTGGTCCGCGTGCCGGCGTTGGTTTTGGGTGGTTTGAGTCGGGGATTGCAACAGGGCTGCTCGCTGGCACCACCATTGGTGGAGTACTCTGGAGTTGGGGCGGGGGTCTCGCTATGTTCGGTATCGGGGCACTCATCTTAGCGGGCGGTATCGGCGTCTTGGTCGGATGGCCAGGCCGAACGACCTATACGCAAAAGGAGACGCAGATTCCATGACGCCTCCACCGAATCCGGTCGTCTGTATTACGGGGTCTTCCAGTGGTTTTGGACTGGAAGCAACGATAGCATTTGCCCGTCGTGGATACACCGTAGTGGCTACCATGCGTGATGTATCACGCCAGACGGCCTTGGTCGCTCGTCTGACCCCGTTAGGGCTGCTGTCACGCGTTCTAATTGTGCCGTTGGACGTCACCGATGCGGCAAGTATCCGTGCGGCCGTGGATACCATCGACCAACGCCTTGGCCGCATAGACGTCTTGGTCAATAACGCAGGACTGCATCAATCCTGAGGCTACACGCTACCCGCGGCTTGGTATACGCCCCTCCCGTCTCTCGCCGAGAGAGGAGGGGCCCGGGATTGAATCCCTCCTAGACAGCCCTACGGGCTGGGCCTCCGGTTTTGCCGACGGTCTAACAATGGCCCGCGCCAAACCGGAGGGTAGTGGTTTCGATGAAACTCAAAGAACGGAGGCCAGTCTCACACTTAGGAGTTAAAAATCTGTCTTGATAATGAGGTCCACCTTAGTTCGTAGGCAGGGGCTTGCTGGGGGGCGAAGCCGCGATATCTTGACGGTAGGAGCCTCGTGAAGAGGGTCCGTCTTCCAATTCCAGGAGGTGATCGATCATGAAAAAGCCGGTGCGGCGGATCGCGGTGGCCACGCGCTAATCACCGCAGTGTCCACGCGGGCGACCGCATTTCCGCGGTCGCCCCGCTTTATAACACCATAGTTTGTATGGGAGATGAGGGGTAGATGAGCAACACCCAGACCCTATGGCGGTCTCGCAAATTCCTCTGGTTCGCGGTCGGCAATACGGGCAATAATGTGGGAGATGCCCTTTACGCCATTGTTATGCCCCTGTTCGTCTACCATCTCACTCATCATCTGACAGCAATGAGTGTGATGACCGCCTTAGCGATGTCGCCTTTGTTGTTTGGGCCGGGCACTGGGGTTCTGGTCGATCGCTGGGGTGCCAACCGTCTGGTTGCGCCCGCTCTGGGAATTCAGGTGATCGCGGGGAGCCTCATCGCCATATTGGGCATGACCCATCGGTTGCCGATCGGCCTGCTGTATGTGCTGGGCGGCATCTTGGAAGTTGCCGGTGGCGTGTACCGCGGGGCGTGGATGGCAGCTTTGCCCCGTCTATTCCCGGGCCGCGGGCCGGAAGCGCGGGCTGCCTTGGGTATTCTTTATGTCATCACGACTTTAATCGGCCCGTTTTTATCAGGCTTGCTGTTGCCGCGCTTAGGGTACATCGCCCTCCTGTGGATCAATGTCGCCTCGTATATATTGCCTATTGTGGTCAGTATCACGGGGGTTCCCTATCCGGTCACCCTGCCAGAGACCACCCGCATTTCTGTGGTGCATCAACTGCTTGAAGGGTGGGCAGCGTTACGCAGCCTCCCGGTACTGTTCCGAGCCATTCTAATCGAGGCGGCTCAAAATCTCGTGATATCGAGCGGCTTGACGACGGTACTGATTTATTACCTCCGCCACACCTTTCACCTGGCGCCTGGTTGGGTGAGTTGGATCGTAATGGCCGACGGAGTGGGTGCCCTGATCGCCTCTATCGTGGTACCGCGATGGGGACCCAAGGGGATCCGGTGGATCCCGGTGGTGGGCAGCGGCTTGGCGGCGGGCGCCTCATTTTTATTGATGGTATCTGTTTGGTGGATCGTGCCGGTCGTGTTGGTCCTGTTGCCGCTTGGGGTAACCGGCATTTCCACCGCGATCGAAATGGCGGTCTATCATCAAATTGCGCCGGACGTGCTTGGACGAGTCAACGGCATCAGCCGCCTGATCCGTGGACTTCCGGCATTTGCGTGCCCCCTCCTTTTGGCCGCCCTAACCCATGTGCTTACTGTGCAGGGCACGTTTTTGGTCATTGCGGTGATGATGACGATGCTTGCGGCAGCAACACTGCATCTGACGCGGAAGACAAAGATAACTAAGGTGGACCCCCTGTCAAGACAGATTTTCGCTGAGTGATCCCCAATTTTGGGGATGACTCAGTCGACGCCGACCTAGCGTAACAGCTCTAAGAATGGCACAGTAGATTTAGTCATCCCATTCGGTCCTCCTGTGGAAAGATGTTGCCAATCTCTCGGAAACCGAATGGGATGCGTGATTGTTCAGACATTATCTGGCAAATACCCGCCCCGAATTTTCCACCACCTAATTAGACTCTACTTCATCATGACGTCAACCCCCGGACGACGGCTTGAAGCAGAAATCGGGACTCACCCGAATTGCCGGCGGCCTCAAAACGTAGGTGGGTAGGATTTGACGATTACAATGGTTTCAATCACTTCATGCGCTCCTTGTTGGCTAGTTTTAATTTAGGGAGTAAAGTAGAGCAGGTATCACAACTTCGAGGTGCGGACGATGTGTTGGACAGTGGATTAACGGGTCGGAGGCCCGCCAAGGGGTGGCCCGTCGTGGATGGTTATCAGGGCAGTCGTCCAAGCCCATCAGCGAGCCGGAGCAACTGACCCCTGCGGTTATTCTTGATGAAAGGACAGGGTATCGGAATGTGTAATAGGCATGTGGGCGGTTGCCCAACGGGAGAGATAAGCGATCATGGCCTGTGAACAGGTGGTCAACGCGGGTTCCCATTGATGCGATCGGGCAATAGCAACAACTTGCCGGAACGGTCCGTCTGTGAGCGGGCGCATAGTGATTCGTTGGGTATCTTCGTGGGCTATCGCGGATAGGGGCATCACAGTAATGGCTTGCCCCGTTCGAACAGCGCCAATCAGAGATCCGCCAAAGGGAATCTCGAGGGCTACGTTCAGCCGGACACCCCGCGTCATCATCCAGTGATCCATGGTCTGCCGCACATCGCAACCGACAGGGAACATTACTATAGGATTTCCGTCAAGCAACTCCCCAGGAATGGGGCAATATTGCGCCAGTGGGTCATCCCCATTCATGACCACCACTAGGGGATCACGAAACAGTTTCGTCTGCCGGCACCCGGTGGGGGCGGACTTTTCGTCGAGGAGCCCCAGGTCTATTTCTTCACGAAGAAAGGCTTGCCGAATTAAGTTCGACGTGGGGTAAATGGCCACATCAGCCATTTTTCCGTAGTCAATGTTAAGAACCCAAAGCAAACGGGGCAATACCGTGGTCGCTAAACTCGGCAGTGCGCCGATTCGCACCGGAACAGCCGGGGGACCAACGGAACGCTGAACGTCATCCCAAGCATTTAACAGGACCTGAAATGGTGCAACCACCCGGGCTCCAGTATCAGTAAGGATCATGCCCTGCGGAGTGCGGACAAATAGTGGCGTACCCAGCAATTCCTCGAGGCGGCGAATATGTTTACCGGCGGCAGCCGGGGTCAAATGCAGTTTCTGGGCGGCGCGTGTTATACTGCCGGTCTCAACGGTACTCAGAAAGGTTTGTATCCATTCCAGTTGGATAACCGCCGCCCCCTTTCCAAACCGTTTCTTCCTTTATCCCGAATGGAACTTCCGATGCCTGGGGTCCCGTGTTACCGTGGAACCAAGGAGAGATGAATGATATGACAACCGTTGCGGTTCTGGGCACCGGCCGAATGGGCACGGCACTCACCAAACTCTTAACCGAGACCTCGGCAACAGTGTGGTGGTCTTCACGCCATCCTGAAGGGGTGGCCCAGCGCCATTTTTCCTGGGCAAATCCCGTCACGTTTTGTACGTATCAAGATGCCTTACAGGCAGACGTCATCATTCCGGCACTCTGGTATCACGACTTGATGGATTGGATCGCCGATAAGACGGATCCTCTTTCAGGAAAAATACTAGTCGATATAACCAATCCGTTCAATGCGGCATTTGATGATTTGACGCTCGAGTGCCATACGTCTGCGGCAGAGGAAATCCAAGCACGCCTCCCGGCAACCTTTGTGGTGGGGTGTTTCAAAAACACCTTTTGGTCAGTTTTAGAAGACCCCCGTTTCGAGGAACCAATCAGCGATGTCTTTGTCACCAGCGACCATGCCGCTGCGAAATCTCGGGTTTTGGCGCTGTTTCAACCGCTGCCGTTTCGATTTTTGGATGCGGGGGGCTTGCGGAACAATCGCATCATTGAACGCATGACCGTGCTCGCTCGGGAATTGGCCATCCGTTATGATCATTATCCGCGTGTTGCGTATCGTCTATGGGGTCGATAGACGGATAGACCCGACCAGGGAGTAGGGCAATCCGCCATGTCAACGGCATCATTCGTAATGGGTCCTAATGGTGCGGTCCATCATGTTAACCGAACTGGCGCGCCGAAATGAGGTCGGAATGCGTTGAATGAGCGTAGTTCCTATTGACCCTTGAAAGAAATCCCAACTGTTGCATCTGTGCAAACTAGATCCAAAAGGGGGTTGTCTAATGGTTAGGCCCGCACGACCGTCCGATTCCACGTCAATAGCACTTGTGCAAATTCAGACGTGGCACTCGACCTATGGTACTCTTCTTCCTGAAACGTATTTAGATTCAATGCAACTTGAGGACTACGCAGCAAAATGGTCGGATTGGCTAGCACACAAGGAAGGGCTTGCTGTCTTTGTGTCAGAAGATCACGGCCGGATCGTTGGTTTTGCGTGAGGTGGGCCAGCAAACGCCGATCCGACGCTAGCTGAGGTTTACGTTCTCTACGTATTGAAGGAGTTTCAAGGTGCTGGACATGGAACTGAATTGATTAGTCGTCTTTTTGATGAATTTATTAAAAGATCCTACAGACTTGCCATGGTTTGGGTTTTGTCTGAAAATCCCTATAGAGGCTTTTATGAGAAACTCGGTGGGATACCGTTTCAAGTGCGAACCATTGAGATCGCAGGCCAGGCGTTCAGTGAAACTGCATACAAATTTTCGCTAACTGACTAAATTTTTTGAGGGATACCCTTGAATTCCCGAATTCAGATTATATGCCGGGGGATACCTGATATCTGCAATCGGCGACCAGGTAGCACGGAAGTGGTGAGCGTGTTCGGTCACATCAAAGAAGACAGGCGGTTTTTGTTACGGGGGTTGGAAAAAGTAAGAACCGAATGGGGAAGCTTGAGCATCGCCCATAACCTCCTCAAAAAGGCCGGATGACCCGGAGGGTCATTTTTTCACCTGGTGTGTCGTGACCCCATATGCCGCCAACAAAAGAAGGCTGCCCCTTTTGGGACAGCCCCCGTTTCCGACGTAGTCTAACGTGTTTATGATTATGATTCCCTGTGTACTAGGAGTGGCAAAAATCCAGGCAAAAACCGGGCCACTTCCCATGCCGCAATGGACCCCCAACCCAACACCCGTGGGGCAATTCCAGGAAGTTTCGCGGTGGACAGCGAAATATCAGTCACTGTCGCCGATGACATACTGCGGAACCCCATTTCCGTGCCCATCGTGTCCAAGGCGCACTGAAGACACGGAGTTATCCCCAGCACCGTTAGTGGGCCGACCATTAACGGTGCGATCTGATTAAAGCACGGAATCTCCATCCGTAGGGCAGCAAGGGCCACCGACCTGCTTGCTTCATAATAGGTCGTACATTCTCAATCCAATTGTACAGAAATCAATGAACAATCCTAGTTGTCTTGGCGATTTTTGAAGGAATATCTTCCACCCGCCATCCCCTAAAATTTTTACGAGCGTTGCTCGACTCACTTGAAAAAGCGCGGCCCAATGGGTCACCAACCGGCAGGACGCGGCAGATCGTTCCCAGTTGGCCAACGGTTGAGGAACTAGTCTGGCCTCTTGGCACAATTTTTGGAGAACCTCTCTCGGCACCAACAAGGCCCGGCGAAGGTATCGGTTCGATTTCCGACTGCGGGCGTCCCGGGCCTGATGTGTGGTTGGCGGCCTGTGGTTTTCGGCCACGCGTGGCCTAACTCGCGCGATGGTAAATTGCGGGAATACTGAAGGCTCACGGCAGGAGAGCATCCTTGTTTGGAAGCTGCTCCCGATCCGTCGAATCCTACTGCCTTGTCTGAGGTCGGGAAAACCCATGATTGGTTTCTGGCCAAGTTCCGTATCGGGAAGATCACTGACTGACCGATTGGCTGATCCTCAGTCGCTCCCACGCTCGCCATACTGGGCCGGGGCTGACCCATGGTACGAGGTCCTCCACGAGTCCGAAATCCACCAGGGCTTGCAACAATGTTTGAAGACTGACGGCATAATACCGTGCCAGCTCCGTTATTGCGTGTGTCTGTTGTTCGGCCACAAACCATGCCATAAGCGGTTGCGGCGTGGCGCGATGGACTAAATCGTCGGGCGGGATGAGCAACGCACTGGCAAAGGCATCCGCCTCCCGCTCTTCAATCCATCGCCCCGGGTGATCAATGGCGTGGGTCGTATCGTGGAAATAGTGGCCCAATTCATGAGCCACCGTAAAGCGCTGACGGATGCGCGGCGCCCGTCGTGCCACCAATATATGGCCACCGTCTTGGCCAACCTTTCGCAAGAATATGCCGTCGATCTCCAAATCTTTTATGGCGACCCGAATATCCCAGTGCGCGGCGATGGCCATGAGATTTCGGGGAATTTGCTGGTATTGCCGGGGGACACGTTGGATAATATCCTGGGCAAAGGCCGCCGCCTCACGGCGGCGGTCGGCGATGGTCGTTTCGTCAATCTTGGGCATCCGCATCCTCCGACCCGTGCTCTCGCGCTTGTTCTCGCCGGAGTTGTCGCAAAATCCGGATATAGTCCATGACTTGCTTCCGATCTTGAGCGGACAAGCCGGTTCCGCGCAACGCCCATTCGAACGCATCCGGCTCGTCGGCATCGGGATTTTCCGGGGGGATCAAATCCCGTAACGTAACGCCGAGGACATCGGCCACGGCGACCAATCGCTGGACGGTCATACCGACTACGCCGGATTCCAACCGGAGATATTGGGAACGTGACAATCCGACACGCTCAGCCACAACGTCTGCCGATAACCCCACGCGCCGTCGTAACGCTCGGATCCGGCTCCCAATTCGGCGAGCCATCGATTCATCCGATACCATAATCGTTGCCTCCATGACCGTGGTGATGAAATGTACCTTCATTGTATCGTACGGAAGAGATGCGCGACAATATTTAATCTGAAGCATATTATGAACAAATACGCATGAACTACGACGCATATGTATTGTTTTAGCGCAACATTTTTGGTAGGATAACGATATGAATCGCCGAAGGATGGCCGTTGGTCTCCCGTGACCAGCCACCCCATCCCGTGAAGACCGGCACATCAGTTGAGCGGGGGCACGCCGAGGGCGGACCCGCGGCCGGACTGGCTCCGATCACCATCGACGGAGGGTGCCTCACATCGCCTGGTCGGTCGGAATCCCCTTTTCGGTTAGCGCAGACGGGGCGTGGAGGACCCGCTCAACCCGGTAGTCGTTCGCCAGGGCCCAGGCGATGGCCTGCGTCGATGCCCGACAGCTTTTTTGGGGGTATAGCTGTCTGGGATCTCGGTGAGAGCGGGAGGAAATGCCCCCTCACGTCAACGAGGCTTGCGACGCCGCGAACGCCGTATCGTCGTCGGACCGGCGATGCGGGCCCCGCCCCGTCCCGGGTGTTTCGGCTAAGTTTATTTGGCTTTACTGACTTCAATGGTTTGTGAGGTTTTTGGTAAATTTAGATGGATTTCTTGGTGGCACCAGAGGAGGTCTCCAGGGAAAATACGAGGGCCTCGGACAGTTGGCACCTGTACCGAGGCCAGTGAAAGTTGCGATCTTTCTTGGCTATCTTATGGCATTTTTGGCCGTCCTTCAAGGCCTATGAGCAGAGTTGGGACGTTGCCTGGCCCACGATTACGTGCCCGAACGGGCACGGTCCTCTCGCAAAAAACGGGACCTATTGCCGCGATTACGTGGATGCCCAAGGAGCCCATTCGCTACGCGTGCAACGGTATCGCTGCCGGCCCTGCCAGCAGACGTGGACGCTGTTCCCCACGTTTGCCACCCCGTTTTCGGCGTATGCCCAAGGCGTCGTCTGGGCGGTCGCCATCTGGCATCGGGAACACGGGTGGTCCTGGCGACGCATTCAAGCGTGGTGCACGGCCCATCATGTTCCAGTCCATATTCGCACGTTGCAACGCTGGGCGCGACAGTGGAGCCGACGCATGACGGCCTGTTTGCAACAATTGATGGTCTGGATTGCGGACAACGGCTATCGGGATCAGGTGGATGTCTGGGGGCGGGTGGACACGGATACGGCGTTTCAGGCATGGCGACAGTTGTGGCGCGGCCTGCAGCAGCGTATGGCCGCGTGGCGGAGGGGATCCCTTTGGGTGGGACCGACGCTCTTGGGTTTAGGCTGTCACACGGAATGCCGAATGGCACGGGGACCAACGGCTGGGGTAGGGTCAGGTGATTGACCATTTCTGCCATGAGGAGGCTGATGACCCATGTTGTCATCTCGGACGACACCCGAACTAATTGCGGCGTTTCGTTACCATGTCATTGCTCCGTTAGTGAGTCGACCGCTCTCGTATGGCGAGCAGCGTGCGCTCATTCAGACCCTCTGCCAGCAAATCTGGCAGGCGCCCGATGGCGAGCCGGTAACCCTGAGTCCGCGCACGATTTATCGGTGGTTGGCGGCGTATCGTGCCGGCGGTTGGACGGCCTTAGCGCCCGCGCCGCGGGCGGATGTAGGCACCATGCGCCATCTTGATCCGGAAATCTTAGCTCTCGCTATCCAACTCCGTGAAGAAAATCCCACCCGGTCTGTCCAACAGATTATTCGGGTGATGGAGTTGGCCCACCGGATTGAGCCGGGATCGGTGAAATATAGCACGCTTACGTACCACTTTCGTCGGCGGGGTGTTCTGGCAAAACAAGCGCCCGATCCGGAGCACGTTCTCCGGCGCCGCCAAGCCCCGTATGCGAATGCGGAATGGCAAGGTGACACCCAGTATACGGTCCGTCTTCCGGATCCAGCCCGACCGGGCCGGACCAAACAAGCCTATCTCTTTGCATTCATCGACGATTACAGTGGATGTTAGTCTAAATTGTGGACACCTCGAATTGAGACAGGGTGATACAATAATTCTCCATTGAGGTGAATCCGATGGCCAATCCGTATGATTGAGCGTTTAAAGAACAAGCGATTCAACTCGTGTTGACCCAACAAAAAAGTGGGGCCCAAATGGCCCGCGAACTGGGCATTCCCAGCAAAACCTTGTATGCCTGGGTTGCTGCCGACAAAGCCGACCCGGTCGAACCCTTTGTGGGCAGTGGGCATCTGACAGCGGAGGACCAAGCTCTGCGCGATTTGCAGCGGCGTATTCGGGATCTCGAAGAGGAAAATGCGATCCGAAAAAAAGCGATGCGCCTCGTCACCAACGATCGGAAGTAATCTTTCAGTTCATTCATGAACACCGCTCACCTTCTCGATCACGAAGATGTGCCCGATCCTCGACGTCTCGCGAAGCGGGCATGATGCCTGGTGCCATCGCCCTCCCAGTCCCCGGGCACAAGCCCGAGCTCGGCGGGTCGAACGGATTCGAGCGGTGTTTACGGCATCGGGCGAACAATATGGCAGCCCCAAAATCACCGCCGTGTTATGGCGGGAGGCGAGCACATGAGTCAAATAACGGTGGCGCGGTTGATGCACGACCATCGGCTGCGGTCCCGGGTCGTGCGCCAATATAAGGCCACGACCCATTCGCGGCACGCATTCCCCGTACACGAGAACGGGCTGAATCAAGCCTTTACCACGGATCGCCCGCATGCCGTGTGGATGGCGGATATCCCGGACATCCCCACCGAGGAAGGCTGGCTCTCTTGAGCCAGCCTCCAGGACTTGTATATCCGAAAAATTGTGGGATGGGCGGTGGATCGGCGCATGACGCAAGACTGAGTTTTCCGGGCCTTAGACCGCGCGGTCACGCACAGCCGGCCGCCGGCTGGCGTGCTGCATCACTGGAATCGCGGGAGCCCATAGGCCGCGACGGCGTACCAAGAGCACCTTCAGCAATACGGGATGACGGCCAGCATGAGTCGGAAGGGGAATTGCGATGATAATGCCATGATGGAATCATGGCATAGCCTCCTGAAAAAGGAGCTCATTGACCTGACGAAATTTCGAAGCCGAGACGAAGCCGAACGGGCAATCTTTGCCTATATCGAGATTTTCTATAATCGGCAGCGGATCCATGGTGCCCTGGATTATCAGACTCCGGCCGAGGCCGATGCGGCGTATCATGCGCGACACGGCTAATGTCTCCATTTCGGGTGTCCATTTTATTGACATAGGTCCAGTGTTGCAGTCCTGAACCGACAATCCCGGGTTGCCGGTCCCCGGCGTTCGACGCGCTAACCCATCCGTTTCGCCGCGTTTGGGGTAGGAAGCGGGGCACAGCAGGGATGGAGCCAAATCGTGATCTACTGGATCGCTGGGCGAGACGAAAAAGACCAAGAGAACAATCGCTCCGATCTGCGGCACGGCACTGATCAGGAGCCACCAGCCGGATCGGCCTACGTCATGTAACCAACGGAATACGATCCGCTTGCGTTGGACAATGTCGGGGTTTCTGATGGTTTGGTAAGTTAATAACAAGCCGTCCGTCCCCCGTTTTATCCCAGCCCCCCAATGAGTGTCAACAATCACAGGGGCTTTGTAAAATACTTTGAAGGAGGCTCTTTAAGGCATTGCGTCGGGCGAGCCTGTTATCATCGAAAATCCGGATCGCTCAACGATTATTGGTGCCATTGTGTTTCATCCTACAACGAGCGGTGCGGTTGGTGGCTTAACTGGATTCGACGCTGCTGGTTTCTTGGATGGCATTCAATAAGCTGAATAATAGGGATATCAGCTAAGCCGAGAGACCCAGACGGCCCATCAGTGAGTGTTACCAAGCTCGAAGCCTGGCTATTGCCAAGCAAGTGACTATGGGGAAAGGTGGCGGTTGATTGAGCGCGTTCGATTCATTGTCCGAAACGGATCAGCGATGGCACGCCCTGCAACGGCAGTTGGTCAACGACTCCTTGCGCCTGCTCATGGGGGAGTCACACAAATTAGGACTTGATCCTCGACGGCGCCGTTAACATCGGAAGCTTACACTGACCAAGCATCATCAATAATTCATAGAATTTACAAAATTTAGGTGCGGAGAACGAGATTGAATTACAATGGTCATCAAGAAAAAATTTCGACACTGGTTAAGGGGGGCAATTTATGGCGGCTAATAATAAGTATCAAATGGTTATTTCTCGTCAAACCATAGACAAACTTGGAATCAAATTATATGACAGAGTTTCAGCGGTGTTGGCCGAACTAATTGCCAACGCCTACGATGCCGATGCCACTTTCGTACGTATATTTGCTCCTTTGGGAGTATACCTTACTTCGAAGACCTCAGATTTTCACGAACAAGATCAGCAATACACAATAATAATCGAAGACAATGGCCACGGAATGACTGCCGAAGAAGTCAACGAGTTTTATCTAAAGGTTGGTACCGATCGGCGACGAGATTCAAGGCGCGGATCGTTGTCACGTGTTCGACAGCGAAAAGTAATGGGAAGGAAGGGAATCGGCAAGTTAGCCCCTTTTGGTATCTGTAAAGAAATTGAAATAATTACTGCTGGTGGCGATCCTATCCCAGGTGAGGGCTATGTCGTCTCGAATTTTATTATGAAACTGGACGGAATTTTAGAAGAAAGCATAGAACCATATGCTCCGATTCCCGGAGAGCTAGATGATACACGTTCATCTCTAACGGGAACTAAGATTATTTTGAGAAATTTTGCCCATCGTTTTGTTCCCGACAAAGAATCACTACACCGACAATTAGCGGCTCGATTTGGCCTGTCGAGGAGCGAGTGGGAAGTCGAGGTGCACGATACTTTAACCAAAGATTCATTTTTTGTTGGAGAATTGCAAATCGACATTTTGGATGATACACGGATAGACTTAGAGAACCGTCCAATCGTGCTCGACAACCAACGAATTTTACCTATCACCGGATGGGTTGCTTACGCCAAGACATCATACAGGGATGAAGTGATGGCGGGCATCCGGATTTATTCTCGAGGAAAAATTGTTGCTCAGACTCGAGATTTTGACATTCCCTCAGGGTTTACGGGGGAATACAAAATGCGAAGTTATTTAGTGGGCGTCGTTCATGCCGATTGGTTAGATGAAGAAGAAGATCTTATTCGATCTGATCGACAAGATATCCTATGGAATACTGAATATGGCCAAGCTTTGCAACAATGGGGTCGCTCTTTGATTTCCGAATTGGCCGCTCGGGCTGAAACGTCCATTCAGCGACGGACATGGGACGAATTTTTGGACATCTCTCAACTTAGGGACCGTCTCGAGGCGGAGTTTCCAAACACTGCCGAATTAAAGTCGAGCGTTATGGACGCAGCAAAAGTTTTACTAAAAGGAGTAGATCGGGACCTATTGCGAAATCAAGATTTTATTGACAGTGTTGTTAACTTAGCATTTGCCTTAGGACCACATCGAACTCTTTTGAACAAACTTCGTGAGGCTGCAGAAGCTAGTAACTCGCCGTTTGGGACCGTAGTTGAGCTTTTTCGAAGCGCACGTATTGCTGAAGCTTATTCATTGGGCCAAATCGCGTATGAACGGGTCAAATCCGTTGAGCGATTGGAAACATTGATTCATACCGCAGGTACGGATGAATTAGAGCTTCAGCACCTTATTGAGTCTGCTCCATGGTTGATCGCGCCAGACTGGACGCCGCTAAGCGCGAATCAATCTTTGAATCGATTTCGGATGGCATTTGAAAAGTGGTATACACTGGAACACGATAAACCTATTACCACGACTGCCATCGGATGTTCCTCTATGCGGCCGGACTTTATATTGATAAACCTGCGCGGAGAATTGCATATAGTTGAAATTAAAGAGCCGTCTCATACCCTTCACGACGATGAATTCAAGAGAATAATCAATTATAATGATGCAATCACAAGCTTCCTTGAACAAAACCCTGCCTACAGACAGGATTTTCCAAATGTGGTTGTGACTCTCATCTGTGACAAAGTTAGTCTTCAGGAAACTGTTAATAAACAGCTATTAGCTGCTCTTGAACGTGATGGAGCTCTTGTGCGGCGTACATGGATTGAATTTCTTCGAAGCACACAACAAGCTCATGAAGACTTTCTTGAAACTGTGAGGCAATCAGGAGAGATTAATACCTAGAGATGCCAAACCATTTTGCGTCTTCGTTAAAAATTGCGGTTATCAGCTTGAATGGAGGACAAATGCCGGTGACATCCGAAGTGCGTGACTTTTTACATGTCGATCCTCCCGTAATTCCGGGCAATCGGACGGCCGTGTCGCTTTTTTCGGGGGCGGGTCTGAGTGACATGGGTTATGAATTAGCGGGGTTCCATTTTCAGATTAATGTGGAACTGAATGTACAACGTTGTCAAGTGGGTCAACCTAATTTTCCAGGCTCCACATGGATTAATGGAGACGTTCGGGATGTGACAGATATTATCGTTCAAGTGTATCAAAAAAAAACGAGAAGGCCTTTGGATTTGCTTACGGTAACCCCTCCGTGCCAAGGAATGAGCTCCTCCAACCCGAGCCGAGGCCGTCGCCATTCGCCCCAAGCTGAACTGCATGAGGAGCGAAATAAGCTTTTGCTAGCGGCAGTTCCAGTGGCCCAGTCCTTGAATCCAAAAATCATCGTGGCGGAAAATGTGCGGCAAATTCTCACGCTACAAATTTGGGAAGGAGACCAACGAAAGTTATTGGTGGATGTATTTAAGAAAAGACTTCCAAATTACGCTGTTTTTACCGGGGTTATTCAAGCGGCCGATTACGGAATTCCGCAAAACCGACGCCGAGGCTTGATTGTCGCAATTCGCAGAGACCAACCATGGCTGGATGCTTTAATTGATCGTGGGTTGCTCCCATGGCCGGTTCCAACTCATGCGGAAAACCCGGAAAGCAATCGGAAATCTTGGATATCGTTAAAAGATTGGTTTGACTCGATGAACTACGAACCGTTGGACGGGTCTTCGCCAAGGACATCTCGAGGCACTGATCCGCTCCATTATGTACCTCATTATGACGACGATCGTTACTTATGGATACGAGACATTCCACCATATAGCGGTCGCAACGCTTATCAAAATTCCCGGTGTCCATCATGTGGGCATGATCCCGTACCGGAAGGTTTAGCTTACTGCAATGCGTGTGGTGGAATAATGCGTAACAGACCATATGTGCTGGATAAGGAAACGGCTAAGGTACGTCTCGTGAAGGGATTTGCCTCAAGTTATCGCCGTATGAACGCCTATGGACCCGCCCCTACCATTACCACGAATTCGAGTAGTATAGGGAGTGATTTTAAGATTCATCCGTGGGAAAACCGGGTTCTCAGCATTCGTGAATGTGCGGATCTCCAAACAGTTCCCCGGTTTTTTGATTGGTCTTGGGCTCTCACTACGGGACATCCTTACACAATTCGCCAGGTTGTGGGGGAAGCATTGCCGACCTACTTTACTTACCTTCACGGAAAAGTACTGGCACGACTTTTAATTGGAGAACCCCCACATGAATCGTGGTTGGCTCGGGCAGATAACCGAAGGTTGCGAGAAATGCCCACGGAGCATATAGACATACTGGGTGATCATTGTGAAGCCATTGAACCCTGTATGTGACATTCCTTGACACTCAATTTACTAAGATAAGGATGAAACAACTCAGACTCACTGTGTTAATTTATGGATCCCAATAGGCGATCCTTACGAACTTCTGGATGCCTTTCGGATTGAGGACATACCAGGTGGGCTGCCAAAACCGCAAGTCGGGGGTTTGCGCCAGCCACTCCATCAGGGGAACATGGCACACGGCCGTGGCTTTCACGCCCACGGCCCGCCGCGCGTATGGCGCGGCGTGGCGGTGCAGCCAGGCGACCAATTGCTCGGCTCCCGCCTGATTGTTGGGAACGGTCGTCCGGGCGACCAGGCCATCGGCCGCCATCGCGCAGACGAATGATCGTCGAGACGGGTGTCGATGGCCGACGTACAACACAGTGTCCAATGGATCTCATCTCCCTTCCCGCCGAAATGCAAATCTCTCCAAACCCGTGGCACACGGAATATTGGCGTGTCGCGCATCGAAGGTCCTGGTCAAACCAGGCGCAACATCCGTATCCGCCGCGATTCGAACGGTCTTCATCGTCACAGCCGAAAATGGGCTCAGCTGGCCCACTTCCTTCACGCTCCTGACAGAGCCCGGTGCCGCTGTATTGAGGATATATAGGTGCGTTTTCACCTTCCAATGAGGGATTAGTAGCACTATTCGAAAAAACTTCCAAAACCCGAGAGGAGTTTTCATGTGATGGATTCTTGGGAAGAGCACTTCGCCGCCCTGGCGGCCAACCGGACACGTCATGTCTGGGAAATTCCCGTAGCCGGAGGTGGTCAACCGTTGGAACCAATGGTATGGCCTCTCATCGAGATTTTCTGGGCCTTAAGGATTCCGACGGTCGGATCCTGCGACTGACCCCGCCCGAACGATCGGCCTTGGCGAGTGTAGGGTTGTGGGATGCATCGGTCCAACCTCGTTGAACTCGATTAGTTCAGGTGTTTTTGTCCCCGACTGACCCCCGGACTATGGCGGTGGGTGTCCGTGAACCGATTGGCCGGAGGTAGAATTCGATTGGCTGAAGCGTGGGGCCCAGCCCGTTGATCTAGCACGACCGCATCCCGTGGGTAGGGCGGCCCTCGCAACACGTGTGGCGTTTCTGAGGAGGTGGTTTCGGTGCAAGTCATGGTCCCGGCGGAATACCGCCAAAACGTCCGCTGGTTTTTGAATTTGGATGCCGGGTCGTTTGCCCTCTTGGTGGGCGGCGCGGCGGTGGGGTTTAGTGTCTTGAAAGGGCATGCGCCGCTTGCGGAACGCATTCCGGAGTCGTTGGCGGTGCTCGGGTTGACCATCGCGCTGGCTGTGGTGCGGTGGCCCATTGACCACGGGGATCGGGCCACCACATGGTTGCGCCGCGGGTGGGAGTACTACTGGCGGGCCAAGCGCGGCAGCGCATGGGGTGCCGAGTAAACGAACCATAAATTCTCTTAAGGAGGAAAATCGGTTGAACTCACCACTTACGTTATCGCACTTAGTGGCCGATCGCATGCTCGATCCGGTCACGGCGGATCAATTGGTTGACCATCTCCGTAACAAGCGCCGTCTCTTGATCACGGGGCTTCCGGGGACAGGCAAGACGACACTGTTGCGGGCCTTGGCTCTTGAAGCCATTTCGTCCGAGCAATCGCTGGTGCTTTTGCAACCATTCGACGAGGTGCAGGCTCACCCGGCGTTTCCGCATGGCGTCACGATAACAGGCCCCGTTATCCCTTTGCTTTTACAGACCGTCGCGTTGTTGCGCCCGGATTATGTGCTGATCAACGACATGTCGTGGGATGCGGATCAGTTGCAGGCCCTGACGGCAGAGCGGTCGGCGGGCGTGGTGAGCACGCTCGTGATGCGATCGCCAGAGGACGTCCTGTCCTATGTGGGGTGGACTACCCAACGTCTTTCGGGAGATCTCCGTCTTTCCTCCGCAGAATTGCGCGCCATCGTATCCCGTGCGTGGGATCTCATCGTGCATTGCGCGTGGGTCACGGATCAGGACGGGCAGCGCCGGCGGCAGGTGACCCTGGTCGGCACGATGCAGCCTGACGGCTCGATCGTGCCCTGGGAGTCGTTCGCGACGGCGCCCGTGGGATAAGAATGAGAATGCCCCATTTTTCGTGGAAATTGAAACTAGCGATCCCGATGGCTCTCTGGTTTACTAGAGAGGTCTAACCCATCATGAAGGAGGAATCGCTAGTGGCTTCCAGTATAACGAAAAAGTCCCGCTCGGAACAGACGCTGACCGTGCCGTGGGTAGACATTCTCCAGGATGCGGAAGACGGCTTATTGGCGCTGTCGATCCGGGTCGGATTGCAGGTCTTGCAACAGATGATGGCGGCCGAGGTGGAGCAGTTAGCGGGGCCTAAAGGACGTCATGATCCGCAACGCCAAGCGGTCCGACACGGGACCGAAGTCGGGAGCGTCTTTTTGGGGGATCGCAAAATCTCCGTTTCGCACCCACGGGTGCGGGCAGCCGATGGCTCGGAGGAAATTCCGTTAGACACCTACCATCAGTTTCAGGACCCGACGCTGGCGACCCAAGCCGTACTGGAACGGATGCTGTATGGCTTAGCGAGCCGCCAGCAGCGCCATGCCGATGCCGCCTTTGAATCCGCGATGGAGCAGCCGGGCCCCAGCAAAAGCACGGTGAGCCGGCGCTTTATCCAAGCCACCCAACAGGCCCTCGACCGCTTCCTCCAACGCCGGTTGGATGACCGGACGTGGGTTGTGGTGATGATCGATGGTTTGCGCGTGGCCGACCACATGGTGGTCGGGGCCTTAGGG
The DNA here is from genome assembly GCA_000237975.1 of Sulfobacillus acidophilus DSM 10332. Taxonomy (GTDB): domain Bacteria; phylum Bacillota; class Sulfobacillia; order Sulfobacillales; family Sulfobacillaceae; genus Sulfobacillus_A; species Sulfobacillus_A acidophilus. The sequence goes on from CP003179.1 coordinate 543,263, forward strand.
ATTGATGCGGAAGGCCACAAACGCGTACTGGGATTGGTGGAAGGGGCCACCGAAAATCATACCGTGGTCACGGCCTTATTACAGGATCTGATCACCCGCGGCCTGACGGCCGCGCACGGATTACTCGTGGTCATCGATGGCGCCAAGGCCTTAGCCAAAGCGGTGCGCGAGGTCTGGGGGGATCGCGTCCTCATCCAACGCTGCCAAATTCACAAGCAACGGAATGTGCTGGACCACCTGCCGAAATCGGCCGAAAATCGTGTCCGCCAGCGCTTACGGAAAGCGTATCAAGAACCGGATGCGGACAAGGCCGCCCAGGCATTAGAAGCGCTCGCGAAAGAGCTTGAACGGGACCATCCCGGCGCCGCCGGGAGCCTCCGAGAAGGGTTGGAAGAGACCCTCACCGTGCAGCGTTTGGGTCTTCCGGGCCTCTTGCGCCAAACGTTGGCCAACACCAATGCCATGGAATCTCTTAACAGTCAATTTCGGACCCATGCGCAGAACGTCAAACATTGGACCAATGGGCAACAAGTCTTACGCTGGTTGGCGTCGGCGAGCTTTTTCATCGAAGACACGTTGACGCGGATCCCGGGCTATCGCGAGATTCCCGTGTTGCAAACGGCCTTAAAATCAGCAGTGGCGCATAAACCCGAACAAAAAACCGAGCAAATCGGTTAAATCATGAGAAAGGATACGCTAGCGAAATTCCACGAAACCTGGGACAACCTCATAAGAATGCTTACACGACTGACGTTATTGGTCCTCGTGGCGCTCTGGAGTTTGCCCATTGCCGTGATTGATGCCCGTACCCGCCAGATTCCGAATGGGGCAATTGGACTCGGTGGTATCGTCGCGTTGGCCTGGGCCATCGGCACCCAGACGCTCACGGCCCATCTCCTGGGGGCTGCGGCATTAGCGGCCATCGGCCTTGTCGGATATCTAACCGGTGGGTTCGGTGCTGGTGACGTCAAGTATTTGATGGTGTTAGGGCTATGGTTCGGATTCTGGCGTGGAGGACTTGCCTTGGGATGCGCCGCCGCTGGCGGCGCACTCTGGGGGCTTACCACATGGCTGGTTACCGGAGACCGGCCGACGACGATGGCTTTTGGTCCGTGGTTGGCCGTGGGGACGATTCTGGCGGCGATGGTTTCGACGGCAGATTTAGGCGTTTAAAACCCGACAGGCCCCAAGTTCCGCAGGAGGATTAGGTGCATGCCGACGACGTAGGTCCGGGAATACGTGACGGCGGTTCGCCGGGTATTCAGTCAAGACACGAGCCTCTTCAGGGGGGACCATCCCGTTCGGGTGGTTGAAGTGGGCGAGAACCCGTTTCCGATGACCAGGTCCCCCCATGTGTTTGCGATGGCAGGCTATCGTCCTATTGTCCGGCGGGCACCGACACATGCCATTTAAGCCCACTGACGTCCTCTACCACGACCGTGACGTGCGAAAGCTTCTGAAGCCTCGGGGCATCTTGAGCAGGAATCGGCAAGGTTACTGTGGCTTCGGCGGACAACGGTACCACCAATCCCCAGGGACCCGTGGTGATTCGCTGAAAATAATACGTATTATGAATCGCCCGGGATGGCAACCCGGCGAGCTGTTTGGGCCCCCACACCGCCACGGGGTGATGGGTGGTCGGATTAACCAGGGCCACTTTCTCCACGAACGATCCATAGGTATCCGGACCATTTGGCCGATAAATCACAAGGTCGAGGGCGTTCGGCGTCAACCGGGTGCCGGTTAAGGTCAAGGACGGCGTCTTGTTATAGTTCACTAAGGTTCCCCATAGCCCGTGGTGTTCAAACTGATAGGCCCAGAGGGTTAAAAAGATGGCCACGACCAACATCCAAAGGCTGGTCTTGCGAACGGCGGCGGCTTGTCGCGGCGTGGTGCTGACGTCAGTCGTAAGTGCTTTCATGACGGATCGCTCCTTTTTTGTATCGGTTATGTTAAATGCAAGTCCCATCGGCCGATCCGTAGGTGGCCGTCCCAATATTTGTGAATCCAGCGGTCGACCCCCAGTCCGCCGGCGCCCACAAACATCAGGATCATCGCCGCGATGCCTTCCACTGAACCGATTTGAAATTCGTCCACGCAGGCCGTGCCAAGCCATCCGTTGCCGAACAGCATGCTAAAGGAGAGCACCGCCGCCCCGAAGGCGGCCAACCGGGTCAGAGTACCCGTCAGCAAAAACAATCCGACCACAAACTCTACCCAACTAAAGATAATCAAAAAGTCCCATGCCCAATGCGGATGCAACAACAGCCACCGGATCATCCCCTGAATCGGGGGCAACGCGTGCGGCATCATGGTGCTGAACTTATGGGCAATATTATGCTTGGAGTACCAGTCCATTTTGCTCGGCGCATTCAGGTAGCGCCGGGCCCAGGCCGTAAAGAATTGAAATCCGATAATAAAGCGAAGCGGCCATAAGTACGATGACGGAACCCAGCCGTCCACATCCTTAGCTCGGGAATCTTCCGTGGTTGCAAACACCTCGGTGGTTTTCGCCGATACCATAACAATACCTCCCTGTGATGCCCTCCTTAAATGCCGGTTTCAGTCTAATCCGGACGCTGGATATCCTAAATGGCCTAACGGACCACGGGGAGAGGAACTCTTGTCCCTGAAGCATGTGAGCTAAAAGGCTCGCTGGTTAGGGTGGGGTCGGTGGAGCAAAATTTGGGAGGAATGGGTATGCAGGTGGTGGTACCCACCTGGTACCCACCGAATATTAGCAACGCGTGTAATGGCTTATGAACTTGGGGACCCAAGGTATTCGGCGTGATGGCCTTCACCAGGGCCTGGGCGTGGGTTCGATGGCCGTTGGATCCGGGGGATCGGGCCATAACACGGCTCCGGCGCGCCTGTGATTATTCTTGGGGGGCCATGTGCGGGAATGCGTGGAGCGGATAAGCTGAGGCAAGATGCCGCTGCTGGCGGGGTCTTGGACCCTCTCGATCTCGCCAATTGCCGTGGTCGCCCGAACCCATCCCGCGTCGGTCGATTGGACTCTAGAGTCTTCTGGCACGACAGTCTAACCAAAGGGATCATTGCCTTTCCCATTGATTTCGAAAAACTTAGGGGTGCTCTTGAATTACATAAACGGCGAGAGTCTTTGTCCCGATATTCTCTCAAATGCCTATCAGAGGAGGGAACGACACAATGGCTCACTGGGTTCCGCTTTGGTTGCCGCCGGATATCCGCCATGTCGCCGTCGCACGCTTGGCGGCAACCGGGTTCTTTGGCGTAGGAGGGCTGGCCAGTGTATGGCGCCGTACACGCGCCGTCGGATGGGGGATAATGGCCAGTGCCGTGGTCGGGCTGTTTGCGGCCGGGGTCCTTTGGGGCGGCCATAGGTTGTTGAAAGAGATGGTGAATATCATGTCCAATTGCATAATGTCCCGTGGTTATATTGGATCGGCAGAAATTTTCGCCCTTCGTGTGGGCCATCCCCAGGCAATGGTTCCCATCGCGATCCCTCCGGCAGATACTCCCAAGATTACCAGCCCGGTTAGGTGGTAGTGTGCTAAGGTCACCCCGCCAAAGAGCGTAATGATTGCGGCGACGATGTCTGATCCGAAATCTGCCATACCCATGATCGTTCCCCGTTCCCTGGGGGGGACAGCCTCGGCCAGTTCCCCGAGGCCCGCCATCCACGCAATGCACCAGCCCACGCCGACAACAAATAAACTTATGCTGATGGTGAGGGGTGTCAGCGATACGATAGCCATTGTCGCCGTCGCGGCAATCATGGCGACGGCACCCATTAAGGCCATACGGGGACGGGGCGTACGGGTCGCCCATCCACCGGCCCATCGCATAGGACCAAACATGCCGGTAAAGTGGACGGCCATGACGATCATAATGGTGCGTGATCCGGCACCCATCTGTTTCAGCACTTCGCCAGCCAGGGCCATATCCATCACCATGACGCCGTAAATCACACTAATCGCCAACAATATCGCGCCGATCCGACGGTGGCCCGTTCGCGGGAGGACGGACCGGTGCGGAACATCCTGATCCGTTTCCCATGCGTGCGCCATCTGAATCGGATCCGGGCGTAAAAGGCCCCAGGTGCCGATCATTCCCATGATCCAGAGTATTGCCACAAGAAACCATGGGTCGGCGAGCATGCGCATGGTGGCCTGAGGGGACCTGCCCGTGGCGACGGCCATTCCCAAATAAGCTCCCAGCAAGGCCCCGGTTTGAACCACGCCGATCCCCCGCGTACGTGCTTGGGGCGGGTATAAATCAGCGGCGGCGGCTTTGAGTAGCCGCAATATCCCGATGCCCATTCCCGTCAAGATCCAGGCGGCCCAGAGCCATAGAACCGTCTGGGTCCCCATACTCAAACCGGCCGCCAGTGCTCCGAGTCCGCCGATGAAAAACCCCCCGCTCAAGAGAGGGCGGCGCCCAACGCGGTCCGAGAGCCATCCGGCCGGTACGGATGTCATCCCCGCCAATCCGAAAACGATAGCCGGACCGAGACCGGCCACAGCCGGAGATCCGACAACGCGTGCCGTCACGATGGCGGAGAATCCCGACACCATTTCGATCAATACATATAATACGGCGGCACTGCTGGTGAGGACGATGACATGCTTTCGGGAGACGGATGGGCGGGCCGTTGTTGGGGCATTCGAGGCTTTCACGGGGTTCCTCTTTTCCTTCATATGGTATCGGCATTTAGGTATGTCGTTCATAAAACACGGTGACGCCAAATGGATCAATGATCCGCGTCACGTCCCCGGTAATCAGCAACTCCGGTTCAATCGTCACGCGATGCCGTCGCATGCGGGAGACATATTCGATTACGGCGATTCCATGGTAAGGCAACAACGTGGATCGCAATTTATACTCGGGATAGACGCGTAGTCCCAATACGGGAATATTCTTCATATGAATGGTTGCACGAATACCGTGGGGAAAAAATACCTCCTCCCATTGCATGCCTTGAACGCACGGGACTCCGTGAGACTTTGTCGGGCTTGGTCGATCAAGGCCATTTTTACGGGCGGTCCTGCGGCGGACGATGCGTCCGATGCAAAACTTCTTTTAATTCTACGTAGGACAAGCGTAGTTTTCGTTTATTAATACTCGCCAGCCATTGTTCATAGGAAGCCGCCGACAGACCATCTGCTAAAGGATTATGCGTCAATTGGTGCCCCCAATTATTATAATGTAAAATCAATTCCGGTAGATTGGCGGCAATTAAATCATCGTGTACCCGAACGCTCGACATTGGCTTGTAGTGAGCGGATATATTCTTGACTTTCGACTGCGGTCACTCCAAAGGGCAATCCATAAAACGTGCTGTCGGAGACGATATGAAATTTCAACCCTGGCGCGTAGATTTTGCGCATCCATTGGGCCATATGTCCCATGTGTCGAAAGGCCACCTCTTCTGCAGTTGTGGCCGTGGTGGGCTGCTGCCGCTTAACGGGATTACCAATCACGCAGAACACCGGGAGGATGATTTCAATTGGGCGCTGGGCGACGCAAGCTGCGGAAACTTTTTGACGAATGGCTTCTGCGTCGCGAAATCGCGACCGGCTGTTGGGTGCGGGTGAACCCCCGAGTCCATAGGTGAATCGTACTCGTAAACCCGGACAGGTGCGGGCCCTTGGAGGCGTCCGCGCCTATCTTTTTGCGCCGATGGGTAGACAGTAGATTCCTATACATAGTATTCTATATAACGAGGTGAATGTTCTTGGGGATCGATAATCTTGTCCCGTCGCTGCCGGTCTTGCTCATTTTACGCGCACTCGAAGAGGGCCCCGCCCACGGATACAAAATTGCCCGATGGATCGACGAGCAATCCGATCATCGCCTGCTGCTGAAAGAGGGCACCTTGTATCCGACTTTGCATCAGTTGGAACAACACGGGTTAATTCAGGGACAATGGGATCGTACCCATACCAAACGTCCCACCAAAGTCTACGCGTTAACTCCGATGGGCCGTCAGCGACTCGAGGCTGATCGGGAGCGGTGGATGCAGCAAGTGGTGGCGGCGCAACACGTTTTAGGGTATGGAGGCATCTAACCATGGATCATCACCCGTATCTTCACCGCGTGACACGTGGTCTCTTCGGACGGCGAAAGGCCCAATTGATTCGGGCGGAACTGGAGAGCCATCTCTTGTATGCCGAAGAGGAGTTAATGGCGCAGGGTTGGTCACCCGAGGATGCAGCCCGCGAGGCCGAACACCGTTTGGGTGATCCGCGGGTTCAAGCATCCGCCTGGCGGCGATTCTACTATACGTCTTGGTTGAACGGGGCGACGGCCATGGGGTTCATCGTGGGACTGATTGCGGGAACGGAACCCTGGTGGATGGGCGGATCCCCTTGGCAAGCGAATATCATGGAAGCCAGTGCGTTGATGGGGATCATTCTTGCCGTCATCGAAGTGGGACGACTAGGGCGCCGCCAGGCGTGGACTGCGAGTCGGGTATCCGCCCAATCATTCTTGGGGGCGTTTTGGATAACGGCGTTGGGGAGTAGCGGACTTGTCGGCATTTTGCATCCCATACCGCCGGTTGGCATGGTGGACTGGTATAACTGGGGTTACGTCAAGCACCTGGCCGCGGTGGGGATGCTGGTGACCGGTATGACGAGCGGCGTCTGGTGGGGGCTTCGAAAACCGTCGTGGCCGCTTCCCGAGAGGCGATGATGGACGATGTTTCGGAGCGAATGGCATCGGATCCAATCTCGGTGGAAACAGTGGCTTTTCGCCGTGACGATTATGGTGGTCTTTATCGGTCAGGGACTGTGGAGCTATGCTCGGGTGCCGTCGGTCGATACGCACCAGAATGCGTATATGGCCTATCTCTCGGCACTCGGCAGCGGATCCTCGGCATACTGGATTGGGGTTTTGCCGTTAATCGCGGTTCTCATTGCGGCCGACAGTGTGGCGTGGGATCGGCGCACGGGCAGCTTGCGTTTTTACTTAGCGCGCACGGATCGCCTGCGCTACATTTTGGGCAAATGGCTGGCCGTGATGGCCTTTACGGCCCTAATTGTGGCCTTGGGCCTGGCGATTTCCGGCAGTGTCGCCGCGATCGCTTTTCCCGATACGTTACCGCCTTGGCACTGGGTCCACGGCGTGGCAACGCTCACAACCGCCGGGGTTCCCGCGATGTACCGCAATCCCTACCCCGTATTTGCCCACGCCCTGTTCTTCCGGCACCCGCTGCTCTATGCGGTTCTGATCAGTGGATTGGTTCTTTTGTCGGCGGGTGTCTGGGCCTCGCTCGCTCTCGTGCTGTCGCTGTGGACGACGAATATCTATATGGTGTTGGCAGGCCCTTGGATTGTCTACCTGGGTTCAACGATTCTTCTGGGGTTGCCCATGGTGGCGGCCACGCCGTGGGCGCCGCTGGTCATGTCGGGACCGTTGGTGAATAGCTTTTCGGGGCCGGTCGTCGCGGCACTGGCATATTGGGCGTTGGCCTTGATGTTTTTTGGATGGGTTTTGATCGCGTCCTTTCGCCGAAGGAGGGATTTTCTTGATTGATCAGAAGGAACCGACGCCGCCCGGGGTACCCGCCATCGTTGCGCAAGGTGTCACCAAAGCTTTAGGGCATGAGGTTGTGCTGGCGAATCTGGATTTAACGGTTCACTTCGGAGAAATTATCGGGATTGTCGGCCCTAACGGATCGGGGAAAACCCTGTTGTTGCGTCTCTTGTGCGGATTTGCGTATCCCGATGCCGGCACGATTCAGGTGGACGGGCGCGATCTGTCCCGGCCGGGATGGGCGGGCCATCTCGCCACGAACGTGGGGGTCCTTATTGAAACGCCCGGATTCTTACCGTATTTGTCCGGTTTCGACAACTTACGCCTTTTGGCGCTGATTCAAAATCGCATTGGCCCTTCACAAATTCGCGAAGCCTTGGAACGCGTCGGGCTGGATCCTCATAATCGTCGCCCGGTTCGCACATATTCCTTGGGTATGCGACAACGACTTGGTATCGCCCAGGCGATTATGGAGCAGCCCCGAATCCTTTTGCTCGATGAACCCACTAACGGACTGGATCCCGAATTTACCGACGCCTTTTTGGCCCTGATGCGACGCTTGCGCGATGGAGGTACCGCGATTGTCTGGACCTCGCACGAGCTCGACGAGGTGCGTTCGGTGGCCGATCGGGTGCTGACTGTGCGCCAGCAGCGACTCGTGGCCGTGTCATCCGGAGGCCACATACTCTCATGAAGGCGGATGTTGTCGCTGCGTTGACCCGGCGGCGTTGGTGGGTTGTTCCCGCTCTCGCGGCGGCGGCTACCCTGCTAGCCTTATCTGAACTCGAGAGCTTCCCCGCTGCGGCAGTCCTGGTGAATCAATGGGATGTCTTGTTGGGCGTGTTTGATGCGCCCTTCATCGCGGTCGTCGTTTTGCCGGTTTCCTATTTTTCTTTGACCGTTGACATGCTTTCGCCCACGTTTACCGAACGGGGCGGGTATTTCGCCTTGGGACGCCACGCGACCCGGTGGCAGTGGTGGGTCCGCAAGATGTTGGCGCTGGGTATTTTGACCATTATATTTGTCGGCGTTCTCTGGGCGACGGCCATCGTGGTCAGCGGCATGACCGTGCCCTGGGGCTTCACCTGGAGCCGCTTCGCCGCGGCGACCGGCATCCACTATCCGGGCGGGCTCTCACCCGGGCCATTGCGTCAGCCGCCCTGGCTCATCATGGCCGACATGACCCTGCTCTTGAGTGTGGGACTATATGCCTGGGGATTGGTGGTGTTGGTGGTAGGATGGGTCACCCGCCATGCGATTTGGGGGTGGGTGATGGGGGCGGTCTTGGCCATGGTGTCCTATGGCCTGTGGATGGTGCATGGCGGAACCCCCGGCTGGGCGTGGGCCCCGATGAATCAGCTGTTATTGAGTACACACCGAGGGTTTCGTGTGTCGGATCCGCCGGGAACCCCAACCGTTTGGGGTTCCCTCATCACCGAGATGGGTGTCGGGATGGTGGCCGTGGTCGTAGGTTTTGCGGTGTTCCGGCGCCGCGTGTTGTGATGACCAGAAGAGGAATCATCCGGCTGGCATCCCGAGAACTTGGGCGTCGATGGCCGGGCGCGCTCGGATTATTTGGGGTCGGGATGCTGCGGGGGATGCTGGAAGGCACACCGGCGGGATCGCCGACGCTGCCGCGGGTTCTAGCGCGGGCTTGGCAGGGCGTGCCCCCGCATGCCTCCATCCTCTTCATCTTTTTGTGGATGGTCGTCCCCCTGTGCTGGGGGCTTATCGTCGGCGAGCCGTGGGTCCTTGACCGACCGGGATGGCATCGCATGGTGGCGATCCGAGTCAGAACCCGCTGGGCCTGGTGGAGCGGCACACTCGTGGCGTTGTTCGCATCAGCCATCCCGGCAACAGGTCTCCTCCTTGGAGGGAGTCTTATGGCCGCGATCGGCATCCATCATGTGCGCTGGTCGACGACACTCTGGCCGACGCTGGGTAATCTGGCGGTCATGCTGCTGGAAATATTGTGGGCCTATCTCGCGCTCTTGATCGCCTTCAGCATGATCAGCCGGCGACCGGGTGGGGCCCTCATGGCCACTCTGGGGCTGGGCTATCTCGCAAATGCATGGTTGCCGAGACAGCCTTGCCGTTCCTGGGTGCCGCCGCTGGCTGGCCAATATCCGATGCCGACTTTACCTCATGATGTCCGAGCGGCGGGGGGTGTCGTCATCGCGGTGTTATTCATCACCGCGCTATATTGGGGGCATTGGCGAAAATTGTCCTTATAGAGAACAAGGCGCCATACCTCAAATACGGTTGGGTCCGAGTTTGGGTATGGGAGTGCTCGTGCGGGCAGGAAGCACGGAATGTAATGACGCATCCTTCCAGACGGTATACCTTCTTAGCTGTTTTCGCCGGGTTAATTTTCGACGGGATGGTTGTTGTCTGTGGAAGTTGCTTGGAAAACCGTAGGTTTATGATGAATGATGCGAACCTCCTTGTTTCATCCGATGAAGAGTCATCATGATGTGGCGGAATTTACCATGATATAATCGCGGTGGGCAACCCATCTCACGGAGGAGCACGGGCGATTGATCCATATTATTTGGCGGGACAGCAATCACCTCAGTCTCGAATCTTGTCGGGTGACAGGAGGCGGGACTACCATCATCACGGGCGAAGTCGTCGGGAATCTTCAGGGTTTTTGGGGGACCTTGACATATGAGGTTCACTGCCGGCCTGACGGCAGTACGCACTGGGTGCGTAGTCGGGTCTGCCATGAACAGGGCGAAATGTTCTGGACGATGAACCGGGAAGAGGATGGACGCTGGCGTGTGAATGGGGAACTTGACCCGAGTCTTGCCTCCTGTCAAGATGTGGACATCGGGGTGACGCCGTCGACAAACACTCTGGTCATCCGTCGGCTTGGGTTGAAAGTGGGGGCATCCCAGGACTTGTCCGCGGCGTGGCTCCGCTTTCCGGATCTCACCGTGCATGTGTTGCCGCAACGCTATACGCGGATCTCCACCGACGTTTACCGTTATGAATCCCTAGCCAGCGGCTTTCAGGCGATGTTACAGGTCGATGAATATGGTATCGTCCGGAAATATGACGATTTGTGGGAAAGCCTTTCGGTGTTTGAGCGGTAATCTATACCTAACCACAAGCTACCCTAATGTCTTTCATCGTGTTCTTGGGGCGCATGCAAAAAGCAAGCGCTGGATAACCTCGTTTTCAAAACCGCTGCTTAACCTCCACGACATGGGTTCAAGTGCAAACTCATTTAATCAGTGATATCATACCGGACAAAGGAATTGCGAAATATTCTCAGGAGACAGGCACGTGGCACTTGGGACCCCCGTACCGCCTCGATTTCAGCGCCATAATACTGGACAGAAGGTTCTTCAACGGATGGCGATATTTCTCTGGCGCTATACCTTATGGCTCAACGCGATTGTAGGCCTCTTGCTGTTGGCCGAGCGTTGGTTTTTGTTTCATATTGCGACATGGGTGTTTGTTGTGACACCTCTTTCGCACGTGGGCGATTGGTGATTCCACATTTTAACCGGTGCGTCGTTCGGGAATCTGCGTATAGATCGCGGCGGTGAACCCGGCCGCCGCCAATATCGCGGACACCGTCTTCTGGTAGAGAGGCGGGACGACCAACTGTCGCGTCTGATCATGCCCTCGGATCACCACTAAGGGTCGGAGATGGTGCAGGATTTCTTGGCCCGTGGGCCGCGCGAGGCGGCCCCGGGACGGCGTCGGCAGCGGCGGTCCTTGGCGGACGCGCCGTTCCAACAGACTGAGCACGAGACAGGCGAGCAGCAGGACATCGCCTAAGGCCTCCACGCGTTCCGGTTTCTGCACAAACAACGCATCCACGAAGGCGGGATCCTTCAAAAAATGAAACCGCTGCTCAATGACGGTTTGGCCTTTGTATTCTTCCAGGAGCCGTCGGGCGTCAAAATCTTCGGCAGCCAGATTGGTGATCAGCACAAAGGTTGAGGCGCGTTCTCGCGCGGCTTGGAGACGATCCGGATCGGGCGATCCCACGGTCGGCTGCACGCGATAGCGCGTGATGGTTGGCGGGGCGGGCGCTTGGGCCCGCGGCCGGCCCCGCGTGGGCCGTTTTTGAGGGACGGTTTCGGCCACCACGGTCGTGGAGACGGTATGCCAGACGGCGGTGGCCTGCCATTGGGCGCCGGCGGCTTCGGCATCGGCGGCGCAGGCGAAGGTCCGCGCGCCGAAGGCCGCGGCTGTCCGCGTCAACTGCTGGAACTCCCGCGTCACCGCTCGGTCCAGGGTCTGGGCCTTCCGGCGGTCGAGATGACTCGACCGATAGACCACCAAGCGATAGTCCCGGCCCTCAATCTGGCCATGCTGTTCCGACGCCTGGTAGGTCGCGGCGTCCGCCCGGACGCCGATGCGGCCCAGCGGCCTCCACACATCGGCGGCCCAAGCCGCGGCTTTGACGTCGGCGGCCACGTGATACGTATCCGGTAAGCGGGATAGGAAGCGGAGCTGACGCTCCGCCAGGAGCTCCAGGTTGGGGCCGGTCACCAAGGCCGAGTCGGCCACGTACACCAACTGCCGCAACTGAGTGGGCGAAAAATCGTCGTCGAGGGCGGCCACCATCTCAGCATTTAAGGTCTTGTCGCTGCGGTTCCCCTCTTGAACGGTCCCGACGACCGGGATCCCCTCCCGGGTCCCTAAGAGCGTCAAAATCATTGGGCGGAGATCGGGCCGATGATCCTTGGAGTGCCCATAGGCCGGAGTGACCCCCGACCCGGAGCCCGCATCCGGATACGTGCCATACACCGATCGCGTCGTACTATCCCAGTGGACAAACAGGGGGCCGTCGGGATACCAGACCCGGTCATGCGAGGTTGTCCCAGGTTTCGTGGAATTTCGCTAGCGTATCCTTTCTCATGATTTAACCGATTTGCTCGGTTTTTTGTTCGGGTTTATGCGCCACTGCTGATTTTAAGGCCGTTTGCAACACGGGAATCTCGCGATAGCCCGGGATCCGCGTCAACGTGTCTTCGATGAAAAAGCTCGCCGACGCCAACCAGCGTAAGACTTGTTGCCCATTGGTCCAATGTTTGACGTTCTGCGCATGGGTCCGAAATTGACTGTTAAGAGATTCCATGGCATTGGTGTTGGCCAACGTTTGGCGCAAGAGGCCCGGAAGACCCAAACGCTGCACGGTGAGGGTCTCTTCCAACCCTTCTCGGAGGCTCCCGGCGGCGCCGGGATGGTCCCGTTCAAGCTCTTTCGCGAGCGCTTCTAATGCCTGGGCGGCCTTGTCCGCATCCGGTTCTTGATACGCTTTCCGTAAGCGCTGGCGGACACGATTTTCGGCCGATTTCGGCAGGTGGTCCAGCACATTCCGTTGCTTGTGAATTTGGCAGCGTTGGATGAGGACGCGATCCCCCCAGACCTCGCGCACCGCTTTGGCTAAGGCCTTGGCGCCATCGATGACCACGAGTAATCCGTGCGCGGCCGTCAGGCCGCGGGTGATCAGATCCTGTAATAAGGCCGTGACCACGGTATGATTTTCGGTGGCCCCTTCCACCAATCCCAGTACGCGTTTGTGGCCTTCCGCATCAATCCCTAAGGCCCCGACCACCATGTGGTCGGCCACGCGCAAACCATCGATCATCACCACAACCCACGTCCGGTCATCCAACCGGCGTTGGAGGAAGCGGTCGAGGGCCTGTTGGGTGGCTTGGATAAAGCGCCGGCTCACCGTGCTTTTGCTGGGGCCCGGCTGCTCCATCGCGGATTCAAAGGCGGCATCGGCATGGCGCTGCTGGCGGCTCGCTAAGCCATACAGCATCCGTTCCAGTACGGCTTGGGTCGCCAGCGTCGGGTCCTGAAACTGATGGTAGGTGTCTAACGGAATTTCCTCCGAGCCATCGGCTGCCCGCACCCGTGGGTGCGAAACGGAGATTTTGCGATCCCCCAAAAAGACGCTCCCGACTTCGGTCCCGTGTCGGACCGCTTGGCGTTGCGGATCATGACGTCCTTTAGGCCCCGCTAACTGCTCCACCTCGGCCGCCATCATCTGTTGCAAGACCTGCAATCCGACCCGGATCGACAGCGCCAATAAGCCGTCTTCCGCATCCTGGAGAATGTCTACCCACGGCACGGTCAGCGTCTGTTCCGAGCGGGACTTTTTCGTTATACTGGAAGCCACTAGCGATTCCTCCTTCATGATGGGTTAGACCTCTCTAGTAAACCAGAGAGCCATCGGGATCGCTAGTTTCAATTTCCACGAAAAATGGGGCATTCTCCGGTCATGCAGTAAGGCGCGTGTCGCCACCGCACTAAAGACGGTGGCCCCACCCGCGGCCGCAATTTTGTCGAGGGCCCGTCCGAGCGCATCATCGGTTAAGTCGGTGGCGGTAATCCCCGCTCCTAACAGCAGGGGCGTATCGGTGAGCGCAAATTGCTCATGCATCCGGTATAAGGGCTGCCGAGCGGTCAGAACATTGATGACTAAGGCTAAGATCCGCTCTCCGGGGGAGAGGTGACAGCGCTCGGGATCCCACTGCACGCATTGGTCAATGGCGGCCACGAGGCCGATCTCTTCGCACAGGGCCCGAATCACCGGCCCCGCCCCGACGATGTAAGGTGTGTTCATACGCAGGTTATTCGACACACGGATCCCCAAGTCCTTTGCGTCGGGGCTGCAAAAAATTATTTTTTTCTGTCAAGCGACGTGCGGAAGATGTGTTGTGACGAGCGCCTTTGCGATTATGCTGGCCATTCCTCAAACGTTTGCGTCACGGTTTATTCGCTCCCGATTTGGCGACGAGATTACCCGAATTATCTTGGAGGACTTGCTGCAACCCGTAGAACCTGCAATACGAGAGCGTGTTCATTTGCGGTGCAATGTGATGATTCGAGAAGGGTCCGTCTTAAAGATGCTAGCGGCCTATCCCGAGAAAACCGATCCGATGGGCACGGTCTCTTGGAATATTGAACAAGGGTGCTGTGGACTTGCCGTTCGCCGCCAAGAGCCGGTAGTTTTAAACCTTATTGAATTTCAAGGCAAACCCTATGACGCATTACTTGATCCGGAGGATGAACTGCCGAAATGGGGACTGACCCGGGAGCAATGGGAGCATACTCGTGACCTCGGGTCGATCGTGAGCATTCCGATATTTTCCATGGGACCTTCACCGGAAATTATCGGGGTATTAAACTTTGACGCCACCGGCCCCAAGGAAGAATGGCTCGAGTGTGCACCAGATATTAAGGAGCAATTTTTTAAACGGGCGATGGTTGTCCGGCGGGTGCTCGGATTGATCCTGATGAGCCAAAAGACTATATAATGAGGTAGGGGGTGGTTAGTATGGTACAGGTTGAACGATTGGATAGTGCTACGGAAATCGTCACCGACCCACGATTTGGGCCGCCTCAACCGTCTGAGTTGGACATGATGCATCGCCAGTCAGAGTGGAATTTTTTCTTCTTGGTTTTCGCGATGGGCCTGATTTTTAATTTGTTTCTAACCCGATCGCGTCGGTAATCCCCTTTTTCCCCGAATAATACGGCAACCGCTCAGTTCTTTCTTTAAGAATGATCACCGAATCGCGGAAAGAATGATCACCGAATCGCGGAAGCCACCGTCGTGATTAATGAGCGGTAACCACATGTTGTATGCAATGAGAGGAGGCCACTCTCTACGGCAGGTCTTGCCATGCCTGCGAAAATGGTTATAACTAAGTTAATAGCCTCGACGATAATGGACCAGTAGTGACAGATGAGCAGTTGTCCGAGCGATTCACCACTCCGATGCTGATGACGCTTGATTTATCCTGTTGATGGGAAGCAGATAAATAGGGACCGCACTATGCTGGGAAACACTTGCTGTGGCCAGCAGACGAGGGGTTAGTTCTCACACCTCATGACGATGGTATTTGCCAATATCGAGTCGTTGAAGCGCCAAGCCCACGCCTTCATGGACCGGATTTTCCAGAGTGGAACCGGCTATTGAGCAACCCCTGGGGCACCACGGCCCGAGTGGTCTTGTCCACCTACCCGACACCGGCTTGGATGCCAGCGTGAACCAAAGCGGTGAGTTCCAGCGGACGGGACCCGCATGCGATTGAGGTCATGGGACGGCGAATAATGCGGCGGGGGATTCCCGGGGTACTGCTCTGCCGTTTCGGACCTTTCGCTTACGCGGATGGCGGATAGGCTGCCCCGCTTTAGGGGGTTCGTGGCTCCGACATCAGGAGCCACCTTGTCCTGAGCGTTTATTCGGACCGTTGGATGACGAGGTTTTTTGCTGTTGCTTCTTTTTCAAAAACGAAATTTTTCCGCTGGGTTCCAATCGAGCTTCCTTTACGTCCTTTAACGTCATATCATTTTGCCGCAGTTCCATGGCCAAGTCGGCTTCCGACACCCGGACTTCATTCAGGTTATCCTTGTCGGCTTTACCGTCCACCACAATTAACGTCGGCGTACCCTGAGTCAAGCGCTCGAGCCAACGAAACCGGAGGTTCAACCAGGTCAACCCCCATTGAAGGATGCCCAGCATGACGGTCACGACAATTGCATGATAAAGCGGGGTGCTGGTCTCCATGCCCAGGGCGACGGCTTCCCCTGTTATAATTCTAAAGGGTATGGAATTTGTGCCGGGTATCAAACGCGCTCGTGGTTTACCCGTCGGGCGTGGACGGATCATGCGCAATGGCATGGCGGGACATCATCCGGGAGTTTTCCCGCCATGCCATGATACGGGTATCCTGCCGCATTTTGCCGACCGTTATACGACGGCGTTCCCCGCGAGTTGACGCGCTGGTCTTGGCGGACCGTCGCCAATCGGGGATAATACCTCTAACACATTTTCCCAATTGGGGGATCACGACCCATGACATTGGACGAGATGGTCGCTCAAATCAACGCAGCGGCGGGCATGACGCTGACCGTGATGATGACCTGAGAACGCTGCGGACAGCGATTTCCGGGTAGTCCGCGGATGCGGGTGGCCCGGTGCCTTCCGTGTCGGGATGCCCTGCGCCGACAGCGGGGTGCGGGGGCGTTAGGTCGGCGTTTGGGAATTTGCCCTTCCCCTTACTTCCCGTAACCCGGGTCTCCGGTTGGGGGAATCCCTCGGTAAATCGGTTGCGTTCGGGGCGGGGAGGGCGGTGCAGGCGGCCGGGCTCCCTCGCGCTGAGGCCGAGGTACTTCCCAAATGCACTAACATTCGAGGAGTAGCTTATGGAATGGACTTCGTCAGCAAGTCGATTGCGCACGACATGTTCCCGCAAGTTCGTCGAGTTGTGGAAAGCGTACGTCCTGATCTTTAGCCAAAAGTCCGTTCAACGCTACTTTCTCGCCCGAACCTTTAGCCGAATTTCCACGAACCTCATTCCGGTCGTAGTAAGTTGCGAACTGCTCAAGCAATACCACTCCGCAACCCTGCTGAGCGCGTATCTTACCGCGTTTACGGTGGGGTTGGCCGTCGGGTCCATCGCGGGCGGGTATCTGACCGATCGCTATGGTCCATGGGCCATTTTGCTGGGGAGTGACACGATTCGGGCGTTCAATAGCGTGGTCGCGATTTGGGCTTTGGGACACTTGGGGCCAACCCTTAGTATGGGCTTGTTTCTGGGGATATTGGGGGGCGCCGCGGCCGTTGCCGTTTCTGTGGTACCCAAAAAGATCATTCCGGCAGACCAAATAGCTGTCGGGGTGTCCTCGCTGTCGAGCGTTGGCCAACTACTCTTTCTCATCATTCCACTAACGTCCATGGGGCTCATGGCGCTTAGGAGTCCCACCCTCCGATGGCTGGTGGTGGCGTTGTTGTATGCCGTGGCTGCAGTCCAATTCGCGTTAATGCCGCACTTTGGGGCCAATGGCGGGCCGAATTTGAAAGGTCCGTGTTCAATATCCGGACGGGATTTCAGGAAGCGTTTCGTACCCCGGCCCTGATGTTTTTCATTCTCTTGGGCCTGATTTCCGGGTCGACCACGACGGGCGTGATGGACGTTGCGTTTCCCTTCGTCGCGCGTCATGTAGCACCCGTGCAAAGGGAACTTTACGGGTTGTTGCTACCTCTTTGGGGGACGGGCCTCATGGTCGGCAGTCTAGGCGCCGGAATCTACGCCCCCAAGACGATGAGGCGGTTGGCCGTGGGGTCGGGTCTTCAGTGTTTGGGCTTCATTTTTGGGGGATATGCTCACTTTTGGAGCCTTGCTGTGGGATTTATCGTGCTGGGCGTCCTCATGGGTTACTTGCGAACCGGTGCAACGACCCTCATGATCCAACGCGTGCCCGAACAGACTCTTGGCAAGACGTCCGGGTTTGTCGACTCATTAGACCTGATTGTTCAACCCGCATCCATTTGGGCTGCGGATTGGGCGATCTCCCTACGCGCCGTTCATACGTATCCCTTCGTCAATGCCGCCTTTGTCCTCACCGTATCTCTACTGGTTGTGTGGGCGGCAACGCGTCGGCGCGTTGATACCGCATTCGCCGGCACGCCGGCCTCGGTCGAATCCGACTAGGATCTAGTTACGGACTTGTGAAGAAAACTACCTTTTTTGATATGGGTCGCCGTTCCAGTCGAGTAAATGGGGGCTGACACCCCGTACTTTTTTCTAATCTGGTCATGACCTGCAAACGATAACATTGGAAATCCCGGGGGCCTTTCGGACGGGATTGGCCTGCAGGGGCGCGAAAAATATATCTCCTGCAGAGATCTGACGAAGGTCGGCCTCAAAACTCGCGGGCGTCACGCGTTACGTCGCCGTATCGACATTGAATGCCATCGAAGATGGTCGCATCATTCCGTCCATTGCCACGTTCGATGCTGTGATGTCGGGACTAGGCGGCACGATTTGTTGAGGAGTATCCAATACTTCCCGCGACTTTGGTTTCCAAGATCGCGTTGCGCCGTGTGTCCGGCAAGGCTCGACAACTTCAGTGTACTAAAGAAGGCAACACGGTTCGTAAAATTGGCATGGCTTTATCGTAATTATTGGGATAGCCACCAAATGAACCCTGTCTAACAAACTCAAATCCGGCCTTTAGGTAGATCGCAATTGCCCGATGACTCCAGGTTTGGGTATGCAGAAAGATGTCTCGGTTGCCCTCCAACCACACCAATTGTTTCAGGCATTCCGAGACTAGTGCCTTCCCGAGACCGAGTCTCTGGTAGTCAGGGAGGACGGCCAACCAATGAACGGAGGGATTTCGCCGCTCTTCTGTTGTGTTCCACCAACCCGTTATAGTACCCACCGCTTGACCATCGTCTCTTCGCAAAAACAGGCAGCGCCGGACAAGCTCGTCGCGATGCGGCAGGTATGTTGCTTGGAAGTACGCGAGGGCCTCGTCGACCGTCATGAACTCGCCAACCGCGGTCTCAATGTGGGCCCACTCCATTTCGTCGCCAGGAACAAATGCCGATAATGAAAATTCGGCAGGCAGTGCATGTTGGGCAATGGGCAATCCTGCCTGGCGTTTCATGATGACGTTAAAGTACGGTAAAGTCTTATCTAACACGAGCTCACACCTCGTTCTGAGGCCATCATCCGGGGTTGGCAGTTGAGGAAACCGTTGTGGTGCAAACCCAACACCAGGCCAAGGAGGATTTCTAGATGCATTCTACATCGACGATTGACCAACGCAAACGGCGGTACACGGCGTTATGATTGGCGGAGTGACGTGATTCAAGGCTGGCATTACATCCAGTGGTTGCGACCCAATGGATTGGCCGCGGGTCAGGCAATCCGGTTTGCCAACACCCGCGGTAGGTCCAAGCCCTGTGAGCGCGGCGGCCGGTGGGTGACCGCCTTGTGATTGGCCTTGAATTCACGGGCGGCTATTGGTTACCGCGAGTGGGTAGATGTATTCTCAGTAATTCTACGTCAACGTTTGGTTCCTAAGACCGTTCGCGGAAGTGTCATGTCGCTCACAATGACAGTAAACAAATCGGGAGAGCCAGTAGGTGCTGTTTTGGGTGGTTTGGGCTACCAACTCTTTCGATACCCTTCATGTTTTTTTGTTTGGGATTACTAACGGATATCAGCTTACGTTTCTCAGGCTTCCGCAACGCGCAGATCAGCAGCGAAACTCAAGAGGTCGCCAGTTGACTAATCGTTTAAGGGGGGTTAGCCGTGATTCAGATTCTCAATGTAGACGATGTTTCGGTGGTTTCCAGCAGCAACTTTCTGCGCACAAGGGAGTTGCTTTCTCCCACAAATCGTGAGGGTCTCTACGTCAACATCGACGAAGTGGAGCCCGGGGGTTACAGCGCAAAGCATCATCTGCACACCCTTCAAGATGAATTTTTCTTGGTTCTACAGGGACAAGGGCTCGCCCGAATTGATAACGAGGTACATCCGGTCGTAGCGGGCGATTTTTTCGCCAAACCGGCTGGCTCTGTGCCGCACCAATTCTTTAACAACGGAACAGTAACTTTGAAGATCTTGGACTGTGGCATTGCTCGACAAGGAGACTCGATCGTTTACGCTGACGACCAGGTTGTGTGGCTAAAGAGCCTCGGCATGGCCTTCAAACTCTCGGATGCGCTTCGGGCGTGGTCATCCATTCCTAACAAATGATTGATGTGTAAACGTAAAATAATCCCCACCTGGGCGGCAGGGATCGTTTGTGATGGATGGGGATTAGGGTGGTGCTTATGGGAGGGGCATATGATAATAAGCAGACCCGCGAAGATGGGCATGACGGCGCGGGGTGAATCGGGCCGTCGGACGCTGAAGGGTCTCACAATAGGCCCGGACGTGGGGGTAGGACCACATCTGGGCCGTGAGGGCCCGGTTCGCGGCCTCTTCCAAAATGGCCGGGCCATAGGTTTTGGCACAGTCCAAAATGCCGAGACATCGGCGGTAGATTTGTTCCGGAACACCGCCCCGCGTTAAAATGCCCACCACTAGGGTCCGCGTGTGGGGCCCGATGGCCTCGGCCCGGGTGATTAAGGCTTCGGGGGTGATGCCGGCTGCCCACGCCCGATGCGCGGGGGGCAGATGGTCCGGATGGGTCGACCGGGCCCCGGGCTGCCAGATGCGCGGATGACTCGCAATGCGTTCGTGATCCTGAAAACATTCCACGGTCGTCGCCGTCACGCGGACATCGACGGTGGATCCCACCCATCGAGCGGGGACACGATAAAACGCCCGATCCACTTGAATGTGGTAGTCTTTGTGCACTTTGGCCTGCCGCCATTCTCCAAATTCGTAGGCGGTCGGCGGCAACGGCCGTAAGGCCGGCCGATCATCCGCGTCAAAGACGCTCTGCCGGGAACCCGGCCATTTCTTAAAGGGCCGCTGGTTGAGTTGGGCGTTCCGTTCTGCTACCCGGGCCTGAGCCTGACCAAAGCTGGTGAAGCGCTCGTGGCGCAAGACGGCTAAAATCCAACGTTCGACGAGAAGAACGGCCGCTTCGACTTTGGCTTTATCGCGCGGTTTGCGCACGCGGGCCGGTAAAATCGCTCAGCCATAATGGTCGGCCCATTCCTGATACGTGGGATGAAGCCGCGGTTCATACCCGTTCGCCTGGATCACGCCCGCTTTCGGATTATCCGGTACGATGAGGCGGGGGACTCCGCCAAAATAAAAGAGATAGCCGGGAACTGCGCCACCAGGCTCCTCAATGGTTAACGTCTTGCCTGCATAATCCACAAAGCAGCGATCGCCCGGAATATCGTGTTGTCGCATCGCGACCGTGACAGTCGCGGCAAAGCACCGATAACGGGCGCAAAATAGTATATAGCCGAGTCCCTCGGGATATTCCGTACGGTATTCTAACCACAGTTGTTGGAGAGTGACGCCGGGACGCCGTAATTCCTGATGAATGGTGGGCCAATCGAGTTCCGTATATTGTCGGGGACGTCCCCGACGACCCGGGTAAATCCATTGGGCCAACTCATGATCCCGCAAGCCGTCCGGCAGGGGCCACGAATGACCGCTCGCGGTAAATCGCTGCACGACCTGGGCGACGGTGGTATGGTGAATGCCTAACGACCGGCCAATTTCGCGATACGATAACGCCAAGTCAAAGTGTAACCGTAAGATGTCGCGTACGAGCACGAAGGGCAACCTCCCGGTTTTCATGCGAGCCCTCCCGAATGCGAGGTATCGAGGGCAGACGCCCTCGATACCTCATTCGACAGCGCCGTGGCGAAATCATGGCGGTCGTGGAGATTTAGTGAAATTCATGGTGGGACATTAGTGAAATGGATGGTGGGGTATTTCCGAAATCTTCAACGTTATATTAAATAGGACCTCGATCCAGTCCGTATACCACTCGTCCCTTGGCTGATCGCCAGTGCGGTGGTAAATCGAACACGGTACCCGGCCTCCAAGGCGGCACGCCCCAAAGCCAATCCGAGAGGGGTTTTGCCGTTATGTAGAGCTCTACATAACGGCAATTCACACCTGGCGATGCTCCTTTCGTGGTATGGAGTCCAAACCGATACCGCGGTCATTGGACAGCACGGTCTACATAGGAACGGTGCAGAAAAAAGACGGTGTCATGACCGCTTCAAAGGTTACTTCGAAAAGCGCGCTTGTAGTATACCATTCACCTAAACAACAGTACTTTAGCTTCTTCAAGCTTCCACATGGGCAGGGACTGTTTCGTCCGGGGTTGCCGGACACACCGAACACCAGTTTGGCCGGAGTGAGAACCTTCAGAGATTGCAATGGACTACACAATTCCTGTCGAATTCGCTTTAGCACAGGATATTGATAAGCGACATTGGCAATCTTAGCCACTGCCATCCGGTTAGCCGGATTACCGACTAGGGAGACGCTCTTGACCGAACATTCCTCAATGATCGTATACGCCATTTCGCCGGCGTAGAGATGGCCTTTGATGTGAGTGCAATCGAGAGAACGAACATCCTGGTTACAAATACTACATTTTGCCACAATCACTTCATATTCGGGGCTCATAAATACATTGTAGCCGAAGGCAGCATCAAGATATCGCAATTGCTTCTGTAGCCAACCGATGCGGGAGTCATTGGCGCCAGTCAACCGGTCAAGATTGTCAATCCTCACGCGACCCGATTGCAGGCTTGCCCAAACCTCGTCCGATGAGTCTTCGATTAGGTTTTGCCAACAGCGGGCATAGTTGCGCCATGTTTCAATATATTGATTTGCAATCCAACAAGCGTTTGCCTGAGCATTTAGGCCTTCTTTCTCCGCCAGTTTCTTTCTTTGACCGGCTAAACCAGACGCCCTGCGTAGTGCCTTAAGGGTATCCTCAATCCGCCAAATCTTCAGGGCATCAAGCGCCGAATATAGTTCGGATGCTATATCATCGGTGAGTGTCAGTTCATGATTCATTAGGGCTTCTTCTTAACTCCCGTACAAATCCTTCAAGCCCAGAGGCAGGTCCATCGAATTCAGCCGTGATCAATGCAGTGTCGTCCTCTATGGCAAACTTCGCGTGCACAATGGTTTCCTCCAAATGGCGTTTTCCTAAGCGTTGCAAAAGGTATTCGGAAAGCATATGTGAAAAAATGTCCAACCCCAGGGTTTTGCCGAGCATAAGTAGAGGAAGCCAAACCTCGTGGGCATGCAACGCGCGCATTGACCCATCAATTTGGACTACGCGTACATCCGGATATTCTTGTTGTACCCACTTCCTAAAGTCCACCGCATCCTGGGTAAACCACAACTCATCTGCATCATCCCGTGTAGGAAGGATCGTTATATCGCCCGGATTTTCGGGTAGCGGCTGTCCGTATTCTTTGACAAAATCGTTGAGGTCGACTCGCCTTGTTGATCCCGGCATATCCTCACTCTTTCAACTTAACTTTCTATGCCATAATTTTATAACTTATCCCGAACGGCGCCAACATTTGGCGGTTGTAAGCGATTCCCAGTTTTGGAATCCTTTATCCTGAGCGGATTTTAGGGATCCCATAAGAGAAGCAGCGGGTGATAGGGCTGAACGACATCCGGGGGTGGCCGTTCATCGGTCCAGACATAGCGCCCGACTTTCCAACAGGCATGCGTTCGTTGGCGGACCGTATTGGCTTGATACCCTCGGGCGATCATGTTTGCGTGCTATCTTCGGCAAACTCCGTAATCGGGAAGCCGTGAAATCTTTAGTAGTACCTCAAAGTTTTCTCTGAGAGGATAATGTCTCGTCAAGTGTGGAAATTCAGCCTCCTAGGATTGGTTATGATTGGTGCTATGTCGGCCATGCCGCTTCCGCCTCCGGTCACTCCGGCGGATCCTGATGCCGGAGTTTGTCCATTGATGCCTGACTAAAAGTAGCGCAGCACTAGTAGTCTATCCATTCTAAAATTACGTGCGCATCCTCGATGTTTTTCGAAAACCACGGCCAACGAAACGGGACCCTGATTGAGCTAATCAATATTAACCAGAATCCGGTCAGCCAAATCATCCGTGGAGTTCGCGCTGATGCCGTTAAGCAGGTGTTTTGCAGCTTATAGAAAACAATGCAATAAGGTTGAGTCACGATACAGATTTCGGGCACCGCGCTCATCGCAGCGGACCGTGCATTTCAACATGTGGCCTGTCTTTCCTGAGAGTCGGGCAAGCCCGCAGGCGACCCTGCGACCATAATTAGCTTAACGGCTTTGATCGAAAAAAGCCCCGGGCATTTAGAGAGGCTTGTCCGTTGGTTGGTCCAATCCGCTCGTCATCCGAGTCTCCGCGGAACCGAGATCCCCCGGCAGAGGGGCCGTTGACGCCGACGCGACTGCCCCCTCTAGCGCCTCCGCTACCAGCGGGGGGTGGGCGGGCTCGCCGGCCTGGCCGCTCTGGGCCGACGGAGATGGGGGGATTGCGGCGAGGTGATCACGACGGTGCCGATCCCACCACATCCCGAGGGCACCAGCCAGAAGGCCCACCAGCATCGACACGAGCACCACGACAACCAAGGGCACATGGGGCAATGCCCAGAACAGAATATGGATTTGCACGGGATGGCGATTTTGTAAGGCGACCACGACCACCAGAATTAATCCGGCCAACCCGGCCATCATGCGCTGTAACCGCCGGGGCATATTTGGAGCACCTGCTTTCCATGGACGTCTTTCGTCAGGAGCTTCGACACGATTTCCGTATTTTCCTGCTCAACGGTGCCCAGACGGAGGCGATTGGTTGGGGCTGCTTGCATTCCAAAACGTTGCTCGCTAAGGTAAAAGCAGGAAGGGAGTGCGCTGTGATGTGAATGAGGGAGATTGGCGGACATCCTTGCACGGGAGCGCGTCCCGGCGACGGGTGCAATTTGTCGTGTTGGGGGGATTGGTCGCGTATGTGGCGTTTGCTTTCGTCGTAGGAGGGAGCACGACGGGGGGATCCCTGGGTCCGCAACATGCCGCAATTATCCGTACGGTCGTTATTGAATTGGTGTTAAGTACGGTTCTGTTGGCGGGGTTGCATTATGTCTTGGTTTATCGCTGGGCGACCCCGCTTGAAGTGCAAGCCCACACCGATGAGTTGACCGGATGGCTCCGGCCCGGGACACTCTGGGAGCAAGCCGAGGCTCTATGGCAGCGCGCGCTGAACGCGCGCCATCCGTTGGCGTTTGTGATGATCGATTTGGACGATTTTAAGCACCTCAATGATACATATGGCCATGCGACGGGCGATCGGGTGTTGCAGGCCCTAGGACAGGCATTGCGTCAATCCGTGCGCAGCCGGGATCGGGTGGGGCGCATGGGCGGCGAAGAATTTGCGTGGGTGATGCCAGAGACGACCGGCGAGCAGGCCCGCGAAGCCGTCGACCGCTTTCTGCAGCTGTGTGCCTCTCTGCCTGTGACAGATGCCGTGCACGGGATCCGTTTTTCTGCGGGGGTAGCGGCGATGACCGGGCAGGAAGTCGAGCCCCCCACGGTATGGGAGCTGGCCCGGCGGACGGATCGCGCGTTATACCAAGCCAAAGCGGCCGGCAAGCATCAAGTCGTCTTGGAACGGCCGGCCAAGACGGTTGCGCTCTCGGATGCCGCCGCGTTGAGGGATTGACGGGGGGTCCCGGCCTTCTGTAGCTCGCCGAGGCCGATCAGACGTACCACCGGTTCCGATCCCCTGAATTTAATGCGATCGATTTGCGGGCGGCAGGGGCACAGGAACACGCGGGGGTTTTGCGGGGATTCGATTCCTGAAGGGGAACGCGGTCACAGTTGTCGTGTGCAGTGGACACGGCTATAGGCCGCCGCGCCATTTTGTCAGGAGTCGTCGCTCATCATTGGCAACGTTTTTGAGAGGCGATAATCCATTCGTCCAGGGCTTGGGACACGGCGACCACCAGCGGATTCGATAACGTATAGCCTAAACAGACAAGCTCGGTCAATATCCGCCGTAATATTAAAATGCGTTGCTCCGTTTCGTCGTCCGCGTGCATGTTGCTTGTTGGGGACTCCTCTCTGCCGAGATTGTAGTGGATTCGGTATCGTCGATATGTCGAACGACGGAGAAGCTTTGCAATTTGTCTGCCGGGGCGCGAAGGGCCTTTTCGTTTTATGAATCTCTCCAAATGATGAATTACGGAAGTCCCGAGCGGGCCGGTGTAAAAGCCACTGGACAATTCCCGCCCGGTACCTTTCTTTTCTCTTGCGGCGTGCACGATGATGAGGCGGCGGCGTTGTTCTCCCTCGGCCTTGTTGAGGAGGATTAGTGCTCGCGTCTGTATCGCTCGATAAACGGAGCGGTCTATACGGACATTTCCCATCTAATTTCCAATTGGAGATGAGGCTGTCGTAATTTAGGGCTTTGGGACGATTGGCGTGAGGGATATGCTGTAGAAATTTGAGGGATCTTTGTGAGCTGGTGGGACATCTGGTTTGGCGTGAGTGTTACGATCCTGGCCGTTTTGGCCAGTGGACGGGTTCTTTTGCGGCGATCCTGGCGCGTGGCCTGAGTTGTTCTCGCGAGTCTGACGACCCTGATGTATTTGGGATTTCGCCTGACAACTTGGGCTGGCATCCATGGGATGATGCGGTGCTCTCCGCGTTGCTCTGGGGGCGGAAGCGTTGGACGTCTTTCAGTTGTTGCTCTCCTATCGCTTGCTGGTCCACGATCCTCCCGTACCCACTTGGCCACCTATGCCGTTGAATCCGGATGATTGGCCGTCAGTGGCTGTGTTCGTGCCCACGGTGACGGAGCCGGTGGCGGTACTTCGACGAACCCTAGTCGGCTGTCTCGCTCAAGAGTATCCCCCTCATCGGATGGCGATATACCTATTAGATGACGGTCATCGGGAGGCTGTGCAGGCTCTAGCTCGAGATTATGGGGTCCGGTATCTGGCCCGGCCGGATCACGCCGACGCGAAAGCCGGCAATTTAAATTGGGCTCTCGCCCACACCACAAGTGACATTGTTGTAATTTTTGATGCCGATATGGTGCCCAAGCCCCAAGCCGTCCATGATCTCGTTCGTCCCTTGGTGGCGGATCCGGGATGTGCCTTTGCGCAAGCCCCGCAGGCTTTTTATAATCCTGATCTGTTTCAGCACAATCTGGGGTTCTATGATGCTCTGCCAAACGAACAGGATTTTTTATGCGCCGGTTGGAAGCGGCTCGAGCTCAATTTAATGCCGCTTTGTTCGTTGGTAGCAATGCCGCCTTTCGCCGGGCCGCTTTAACCGAACTGGGCGGGTTTCCGACCGGGACCTTGACTGAAGATGCGGCGACGAGTCTGCTGTTACAAGCCCGAGGCTGGCGGTCGGCCTTTGTTCCGGCGGTGGTGGCGCAGGGGTTGGCGGCTGAGTCATGGGGGGAGTTTTTACGCCAACGGGATCGATGGTGTCGTGGGAATTTGCAAGTGGCCCGCAAGTGGCCCCCATGGCGATTGCCAGGGCTGACGTGGACCCAACGGTTGATTTATACCGCCGGTATGTTGTATTGGTACTTTGGTGTCCAAAAGATGATCTATCTCGTTGCGCCGCTGGCTTTCTTGGATGCCGGGATATGGAGCGTCCACGCGTCGGTGTGGGCCTTGGGGGCTGTGTGGGTGCCGGCCTACCTGGCCCAACGCGGGGCGTTTGTGCGCCTTACGCAGGGGACACGGTCCGTTTGGTGGAGTCACGTTTATGAAGTGGCCCAGGCCCCGGCCTTGGCCTGGTCCGCACTGGCCGAGACCGTGGGGCTGCGGCGCCGGGTCTTTCATGTCACTGCCAATGCGGTTCAATCCGATCGGGTGTGCATCGTCTGGTCGACTATGACGGTATGGTACGGTTCTTTTGCGGCCAGTGTGTTGGGTGTGGGTCGTGCCGTGTGGCAGGTCGGTCGCCACCCGACTTTGTGGAGTTGGGTGATCATTGCGGGCGCCTGGACGATCTACAATGCGGCGGCCATTCTGGCAGCCATGGCGGTGAGCGTCGATTACCCTCGATGGCGAGCTTCCGAACGTTTTTGGGTCAATCGGCCGTCAACCGTGCGGCATGGTGACCAGAGGGTCTCGGTTTTCATGGTGGATTTAAGTGAAGGAGGAAGCCGGCTGACTGGAATCCTGCCATGGCCGGTTGGGACGGGGGTACAGGTCTTGGTCGACGATGTGTGGATTCCAGGAGTCATCATCCGGCTTGAAGAGGGGGGCACGCCTCGTGTGGGGCGCGTTAACGCCCGAGGAATATTCGGCCGTCTGACGTTGGACGTATGGGCAATCCGTGCCGTTTGGCGTGACAGAACGGGCGGGTCTGTGGGCGAGCATTCGGGCGATGATAGGGGCTTCCCGGCCCTCCGGTCGGCAGCGGTTAGATGGATGTTAGTCTAAATTGTGGACACCTCGAATTGAGACACGATGGTACACTATTGCTCAATTGAGGTGAATCCGATGGCCAATCCGTATGATCGAGCGTTTAAAGAACAAGCGGTTCAACTCGTGTTGACCCAACAAAAAAGTGGGGCCCAAGTGGCTCGTGAGCTGGGCATTCCGAGTCAGACGTTATATGCGTGGGTGGCTGCCTATAAGGCCGACCCGGTCGAACCCTTTGTCGGCAGCGGGCATCTGAAAGCGGAAGACCAAGCCCTGCGCGATTTGCAGCGACGCATTCGAGATCTCGAAGAGGAGAACGCGATCCTAAAAAAAGCGATGCGCATCTTCACCAACGATCGGACGTCATCGTTCGGTTCATTCATGAACACCGCTTCACCTTCTCGATCACGAAGATGTGCCAGATCCTCGATGTCTCGCGAAGCGGCTATTATGCCTGGTGCCATCGTCCACCCAGTACCCGGGCGCAAGCCCGGGCCCGGCGGGTCGAACGGATTCGAGCGGTGTTTACGACATCGGGCGAACGGTATGGCAGCCCCAAAATCACCGCTGTGTTACGGCGGGAAGGCGAGCGCATCAGTCAAAAAACGGTGGCGCGGTTGATGCACGACCATCGGCTGCGGTCCCGGGTGGTGCGCAAATATCAGGCCACGACCAATTCGCGGCACGCATTCCCCGTACACGAGAATGTGCTGAATCAAACCTTTACCGCGGATCGCCCGCATGCCGTGTGGATGGCAGATATCCCGGACATCCCCACCGAGGAAGGATGGCTCTCTTGAGCAAGCCTCGAGGACTTGGTCCACCCGAAAAATTGTGGGATGGGCGGTGGATCGGCGCATGACGCAAGACTGAGTTCTCCGGGCCTTAGACCGCGCGGTCACGCACAGCCGGCCGCCAGCCGGCGTGCTGCATCACTCGGATCGCGGTAGCCAATATGCCGCGACGGCGTACCAAGAGCGCCTTAAGCAATACGGGATGACGGCCAGCATGAGTCGGAAGGGGAATTGCGATGATAATGCCATGATTGAATCCTGGCACAGTCTCCTCAAGAAGGAGCTGATTTACCTGACGAAATTTCGAAGCCGAGACGAAGCCGAACGGGCGATCTTTGCCTATATCGAGATTTTCTATAATCGGCAGCGGATCCATGGTGCCCTGGATTATCAGACTCCGGCCGAGGCCGATGCGGCGTATCATGCGCGACACGGCTAATGTCTCCATTTCGGGTGTCCATTTTATTGACATAGGTCCAAGACTCCCCATCGATCCCGGGATCTCCCTCATCGGCTTCTTCCGGATAACACCTGCGGACCGGCTTCCCAGATCGCAGAACGGTACAGGTCTTGTTCGGTCCAAGGAAGCACCTAACGGCGATCGCCTCGGTGCACCTTCTCTTCCGGCCGCCGCCTAACCGTTAGGCGGCTCGGTGAGGGGCCGCCGCGACGTCTTCTTTTTACGAGCGGTTCACGACAACAACGGCTGAGCTCGATTGAACCCCTTTAACCTTTATTACGCTTCAAAATGCCCCATCCCTTCCGCCAGTGGGAGGCTTGGCGCGATCACCGTGCATGGGGCCCCCATTCGGGATGTCGGTACGCCCCCCTAGACATTACATTTACCCCAGGGGCATTGATGGCGTCGACCATGAAAAAGCCCCCGAAGGGGGCCCATCGGAGGGACGTTTAGGATTTGGCCGGGGCTGCCGGAAGATACGACGTACAGGCCGGACACCGCACGGCCTGGATCGGAATGGCGGTATAGCAAAACGGACAGCTCTTGACAGACGCCACCGGGGCGGGAGTGGGTTTCCGGGCGCGCTGAATTCCCCGCAAAGCCAAAAAAATCACCAGCGCGACCACCATAAAATTAACCAGTGCATTGATGAAAAGGCCGTAGGCGATCACCGGCGCGCCAGCGGCATCGGCCGCGGCCAAGCTCGGATAGTGGCGGGCCGACAAGTTGATGTACAAGCTGGCGAAATTGACGCGGCCCACTAACAGTCCGATGGGCGGCATGACCACGTCATTCACAAACGTGGCGATAACTTGTCCAAACGCCCCGCCGATAATTATCCCGACGGCCAAATCCAAGACGTTACCCCGGGCGATGAACGCTTTAAAGTCGTGCCACATGGTCTCCTCCCCAGCGGTGAAATAATGATGATGCGTGTCGAAAGTATACCGGATGAGGACCGAGGGCGAAACACCGACTCCGGTTCAACCCGTTCGAACCAAAGCCAGGTGATGTGCCATTTTACCAGAGCGGTCTAGCTGAGCTGTTAAAGTACATTTCGGAATAACGACGGGTTTTAGCGACTAGCGGTCGGACCGCTAGTCGTGCACGAATCGTAGTCGGCTAGTCTGCCAGAAGCTACCAGTACTTGTTGTCGTTGTCTGCCTACCTTCATCCGCCCAGGATCTCAGGTGACGTGTGCAGGGTGATGTGGCACATGTCGCCCGGTCGAAGGGGGTTGCTCCCGATTTACTCTGGCAATTCTTTGGTGCAGAAGTACCAATCGGTACACGTCAGGTCCTCGCGTGGGGTGTTCATAGCATCCACTGTTTTCGGAGGCGATACGATGACGGGATCCCCCGGACGCCAATTGGCTCCCGTATTGACTTGATAGGTATCGGCTATTTGCAAAGCTTTGATGACCCGAATGACTTCCTGGATATTCCGACCGGTTGTCATCGGATAATACATCATAAGTCGTAAGATACCCTCCGGATCAATGATGAATAGTGCGCGTACAGCCTGTGTGGTTGAGGCGGCGGGATGCACCATCCCATAGAGCCGGGATACCTTCATGTCGATGTCGGCTATGATCGGGAACGGGACGTGTTTGCCAAACTTGTTTTGAATAGCGTGAACCCAGGCTAAGTGCGAAAACACGGAGTCGATACTCAAGCCTAACAATTGCACATTCATGCCGGCAAGTTCATCCTGGGCATCGGCGAACCCAATGAACTCGGTGGTACATACCGGTGTGAAATCAGCCGGGTGGGAGTACATTACTACCCATTTACCTCGAAAGTCCGACAATTTGATCGGTCCGATGGTCGTCATGGCTTCAAAGTCGGGAGCTGGCTCATTTAAACGGGGAAGTGACGGCGCTAAAAGAGTTTCGCTATTGTCCATCCAAAACACCTCCAAAACGAATTTGTCTAGTACAAAATACTAACAAAGACATGGTATACAAAAGTATCGTCATTTTAAATCGCTCTAAATGACTAGTTTTCCCAAGTGCAGATTTTGGAAATGATTTACCACCCTGTTCGTCTTACCGAGGCCGTCGGAAATGCCTAACCACCAAGAACGGAAATGTCTTACCACGCAAAACGGAATTTTCATACCACGTGAAGAATTCTCCGGATGCTCGTCGGGGTTCCATCTTGAACCACGGGAGCTGAGGCGACGCCCTCAGATTTTCGGACAAGGAGGTCCGCTGATTCAATACACGGGGGCTGGATGTTAGTCTAATTTGTGGACACCTCGAATTGAGACACGATGGGACCACTATGGCTCAATTGAGGGGAATATCCGATGGCCCATCATGATGATCGGGAATTTAAAGCCCAGGCGGTGCAGCTGGTCTTGACCCGGAAGTAATCTTTCGGGGTTCATTCCAAATCCGATGCGGAGATCGACCCGAATGCCGGCCGCCCGCCCGTCCGGCCGCCACGCCACCGCCCAATCGCCCGCATAGTCCAAGATCGCGACCACCGGCGCGATGACCACCGCTTGGACGGCGGGTCCCGA
Organism: Sulfobacillus acidophilus DSM 10332; assembly: GCA_000237975.1. Taxonomy (GTDB): domain Bacteria; phylum Bacillota; class Sulfobacillia; order Sulfobacillales; family Sulfobacillaceae; genus Sulfobacillus_A; species Sulfobacillus_A acidophilus. The sequence goes on from CP003179.1 coordinate 575,222, forward strand.
CAACGGTCCCGCGGCGCACAGGCAGTCCGCCACCGCGTTCACCGCCATCGGGTGATCGACGCCCAACTCCGCCGCACACGCCGCCATCCACCGCGAGCTACGGGAGCTATCATGGGTTTTTGGGGTTAAGACTTTCCTTGGTTAAAATTCCTTATGATACGGTTTAACCTTTTGAGCTAGGATGATACCGCCACCCACCCGCCGGTAGATTTATCGTTATGAACGGAGCGAATGCTTTGTGCTGATGATTGCCACCGTGTGTATAATTGTTGGGTTGGTTAACGTTTTGTTAGTAGTTGCAACTTCACACACTAAAAGCCGTTTCCCCAGGACAAGTTACGGCTTGATAGCCCTTTCTTCAACAATTATTGGGGTTATCTTTCTTACCGATGCCATTAATGGCACCTCCCTTAATTGGCTTCAAGATGCCTCTATCATCCTCGCCGCATTGCCCTTTATATTTACCATAGGGTTTGAAAGCAGGCGAGGAAAACTTTCACCGTCAATTTTCAACATTATGTGGGCCATGACCCTTATCGGGGCTATTGTTGGAATGTTGATTGGTATTTTACGACACCCCATTTGATTCCTAACGGTTGGAGCATGGATAATAAAAAACGCTTACCGGATATCCCCTTGTTATTTTCAATTAACGGCTAACGATTGTGCGTCAGCATTTGTCATGGCCCTCGCTGATTGGTATGGCATCCGGGCTTCACGGAGCGAATTACCGGCGTAGACTAGTCACGGATTCTAGGGACCTATGTCAATAAAATGGACACCCGAAATGGAGACATTAGCCGTGTCGCGCATGATACGCCGCATCGGCCTCGGCCGGAGTCTGATAATCCAGGGCACCATGGATCCGCTGCCGATTATAGAAAATCTCGATATAGGCAAAGATCGCCCGTTCGGCTTCGTCTCGGCTTCGAAATTTCGTCAGGTCAATCAGCTCCTTCTTGAGGAGACTGTGCCAGGATTCAATCATGGCGTTATCGTAACAATTTCCTTTGCGACTCATGCTCGCGGTCATGCCATACTGCTGAAGCCGTTCCTGGTACGCCGCGGCGGCCTATGGGCTGCCGCGATCCGAGTGATGCAGCACGCCGGCCGGCGGCCGGCTGTGGATCACCGCACGGTCTAAGGCCCGGATGACCCAATCTGGCGTCATGCGCCGATCCGCTGCCCATCCCACAATTTTTCGGGTGGACCAAGTCCTCGAGGCTCGCTCAAGAGAGCCATCCTTCCTCCGTGGGGATATAGGTAATATCCGCCATCCACACAGCATGTGGGCGATCCGCGCTAAACGTTCGATTCAAGACGTTCTCGTGCACCGACCACGTGTGCCGCGAATTCGGGGTGGCTTTATATTTCCGTGTCACGCGGGATCGCAACCGATGGTCGTGCATCAACCGCGCCCCCGTTTTTTGACGGAGGCGCTCGCCGTCCCGCCGTAACACGGCGGTGATTTTGGGGCTGCCATACCGTTCGCCCGATGTCGTAAACACCGCTCGAATCCGTTCGACCCGCCGGGCCCGGGCTTGCGCCCGGGTACTAGGTGGACGATGGCACCAGGCATCATACCCGCTTCGCGAGACGTCGAGGATTTGGCACATCTTCGTGATCGAGAAGGGGAATCGGTGTTCATGAATGAACCGAACGATGACGTCCGATCGTGGGTGACGAGGCGCATCGCTTTTTTCGGATCGCGTTCTCCTCCCTTAGCTTTTTGTGTAAATCCTGTGATTCTCTGAGATTTTTGTTTCATCCCGGGACCTCTGCGACCGTCTGCCGAAGAACGACCTCCCGAAGCCTACCGAAAAAGTTGCAGGGTCTGGGCCCGCATCGTCCTGTCTTCAGGATACGGTCATTCCGTGTACAGACGAGGGGAGAAGACTCTTAATGTGCAGGGTCTCGTGTGGCTCGCGACGAAAGAGCCCACACATGCCCGCATGGAGAACGGCCTCTCCCTCGTCCCAGACGTCCCGGGATATGGCCGCGCCTGATGCGACGGCCGCGGTCAGGGATCGCGCAAAAGCCCGCCGCGCATCGTACGGGGTCTGATGGTGCACACAAGCCCACGCGATGCGTAAGAGTTTACACGCCAGTGCGATTAACGCCGCTTTCGGGGCCAGGCGCTCCCGCAGTTCCCGATAGCGGGCCCGCGCGGGCCCCTCGTGGGCCATGGCCACCGGGCCAGCACCCAATAGATGGACGATCCTGAACAACCCATCCTTTGTCAAGGACTTTCACGGCGATGGGAATTATTCCTATTCGTTTGGCATGTTCTGGATTAACACCGGACGGGCGGAATGGGCGGAGCCATCCCCTTCAGGGCCCAAGTATAGAACTGGGCCGGCGGCCAATCCTGTAAACTGCCATGCATCCGTCGTTCGTTGTAAAACGTAATCCATCGGGCAATCGCCTCATAGGCTTCCGCTAGCGTGTGAAACACTTGATTGCCAAGACATTCCGCTTCCAAGACGCTGTGCCAGGACTCAATATGGGCGTTGCGGTTGGGCGTCGCATGGGGGATGCGTTCGTGGACTAATCCCCAGGCCTCGACCCCGGCCGCCCAGACCTGGGCGGTAAATTGGGGGCCATTGTCCGTGCGGATTACCGGGGCCACGCCCGGTGCCCAGTGCGGTTGGCGTTGGGCCACGGCCCGTTGAAGGGCGCGGAGCGCCTGCTCGGCGGTGCACGTCCAGCCGATATGGTAGCTGAGGATCGACCGGTCAAACACATCCATGACGCTGCAGAGATAGAAAAAGCGATCCTGTCCCGTGACATAAGCGTACTTCAAGTCCGTCTCCCAGAGCTGGTTGGGGCCGGTGACGACCCGATTGGCCGCTAGCCGGCGGACCGGACGGTCCGCCGCGGCGGAAAAGCGACGGCCTTGGAGCAGATGCGCTTCGGCCAACACCCGATACACGCTTTTTTTGTTAATGATCACCTGATGCTCTCGCCGCAACCATGTCGTCAACTTCCGGTACCCATACGCTGGCCCATCGGAACTGGCGATATACTCGCTCAGCCACTCCAGCACTTGGCCTTCGGCGACCTGGGTACCCTGTTGAGTCCAATAATAGCCGCGCCGTGGACGCCCGACGGCGGTGAACCGGGGCCCGGATGGGCCGTGCTTGGCGCTGACGCCAAGCATAATAGGTGGATCGGGCCACTCCCGCCAATCGACACACCAGGGTCGGTCGGTAGCCTGCGGTAATCCATTTATGGGCTACTTCACACCGCGAGGAGGGACCCGGTCGGCTTTTTTTACAAGGTCTTTCAAAATCGCGATTTCTAAGTCTTTGTCGCCGAGGATCTCTTTGAGTTGCCGATTTTCGGCTTCGGTTTGAGCGAACGCTGCCCGGAGATCGGCCGTCTCGGGTCGGGCAGGCCGCCGGGTCGCGGCCCGGACCCAGCGCCGGACTGGGTCGGGGGGCAGGGGGTGTCGCCGGGCGACAGCCGCGGCATTGCGACAGTCTAACGCTTCTTGAATGCACTGCGCTTTCAACTCCGGGGTCATCCGGGGGCCCTGATCGGTCATCGTGTCTCTCGTCTCCTTCCCAGATTGTCCCATCGTGGTCGGTCAGGTTGTCTCGTCGGGTTCCTGCTCGCTGGAAATTTTTTTCGAGGCGCCAGGGGGCACCGTTTTACCAATCTCTGGAGGTTCCATGCGAGTATCCCAGGTTTTTCAATCTCGCTGGGAGATCATACCGACCCTGACTTCATGCACCGACACCTGGATCTTAGGCGGATAGCCCCACGCCTGTCCATGGTAATTTCGGGGCTTAAGAGGCCACCAACGCGGCTTGATACAACACGTACCGGGCTTGCGGCCGCCCGCGCTTGGCGAGATGGGTCTTCCCCTGATGTTTCCCCGAGTTGTCGGACACGACGTTCAACCCCGCCATGCGCACCGCTTGCTGCGGATGGGCGTAGTCCGCCAAATTCCCCAATTCGCCCAACAGCGTCGCGATGACCACCGGCCCAAAGCCGGGAATGGTCTTCAAGACGTCCGCGGCGGGCAGCGAGGCCAGCAGCGCCTGCTGTGCGGCTTCGGTGATGGCGAGCGCGTCGCGCGCCGCCCACCAATGCCTCAAGTAGGCCGCTAATTGGCCCCGGGCACTCCAATGGAGTCACGAGCAGCAGTCACCAGCGCCTGGGCCCGTTTTCGGCCCACTCGATGATGGGAGGCCCCTAACAAGCCCTGGACCAACTCCTCGAAGGGTAACGCGACCACGTCAGCTGGCAAGGGCACGGTGTCCAGCACCCACAAGGCCGCCAGACCCTGCCACGATTTAAACACCCGCCGAAATTCGGGGGCATAGACATCCAGCCACCCCTGAATGGGATTCTGCCAGCGCACTGGACCTATGTCAATAAAATGGACACCCGAAATTGAGACATTAGCCGTATCGCGCATGATACGCTGCATCGGCCTCGGCCGGAGTCTGATAATCCAGGGCACTATGGATCCGCTGCCGATTATAGAAAATCTCGATATAGGCAAAGATCGCGACTTCCGCTTCCGCCCGTGTTCGAAATTTCGTCAGGTAAATCAGCTCCTTCTTGAGGAGACTGTGCCAGGATTCAATCATGGCGTTATCGTAACAATTTCCTTTGCGACTCATGCTCGCGGTCATGCCGTACTGCTGAAGGCGTTCCTGGTACGCCGCGGCGGCATATTGGCTGCCGCGATCCGAGTGATGCAGCACGCCGGCCGGCGGCCGGCTGTGGATCACCGCACGGTCTAAGGCCCGGATGACCAAATCTTGCGTCATGCGCCGATCCACCGCCCATCCCACAATTTTTCGGGTGTACAAGTCCTGAAGGCTCGCTAAATAGAGCCATCCTTCCTCTGTGGGGATGTAGGTAATATCCGCCATCCACACAGCATGTGGGCGATCCGCGCTAAACGTTCGATTCAAGACGTTCTCGTGCACCGGCCACGTGTGCCGCGAATTCGTGGTGGCTTTATATTTCCGTGTCACGCGGGAGCGCAACCGATGGTCGTGCATCAACCGCGCCACCGTTTTTTGACTGATGCGCTCGCCTTCCCGCCGTAACACGGCGGTGATTTTGGGGCTACCATACCGTTCGCCCGATGTCGTAAACACCGCTCGAATCCGTTCGACCCGCCGGGCCCGGGCTTGCGCCCGGGTACTGGGTGGACGATGGCACCAGGCATAATATCCGCTTCGCGAGACGTCGAGGATCTGGCACATCTTCGTGATCGAGAAGGTGAAGCGGTGTTCATGAATGAACCGAAAGATTACTTCCGATCGTGGGTGAAGATGCGCATCGCTTTTTTTAGGATCGCATTCTCCTCTTCGAGATCTCGAATGCGTCTCTGCAAATCGCGCAGGGCTTGGTCTTCCGCTTTCAGATGCCCGCTGCCGACAAAGGGTTCTACCGGGTCGGCCTTATAGGCAGCCACCCACGCATATAACGTCTTACTCGGAATGCCCAGCTCACGGGCCACTTGGGCACCGGTTTTTTGTTGGGTCAAGACCAGCTGAACCGCCTGGGCTTTAAATTCCCGATCATAATGATTGGCCATCGGATATTCACCTCAATTGAGCAACATTGTACCATCGTGTCTCAATTCGAGGTGTCCACAAATTAGACTAACATCCATACGACGTCTGTCTTTTGCTGGCGCCGGGTCACCGCCAACGTGGCCAGTTCACTCCAGACGCCCTCGCGCGGGACCCAGGGGATATATCGCCCCTCCGCGACCGCCCGGGCAATCATCCCGGCATCCTGGGCATCGTGTTTCGAGGGGGTGCGGTCGTCGACTTCTTTGAGTTTGTGCGTATGCAGCGGATTGACTAAGACGACGGTCACGCCCGGTTGTTGACGGAGCCAGTGCGCCAACGACAGCCAATAGCCGCCAGTGGACTCGAGCCCAATCACAAGGCGGGTCCCGGCGGGACGCCGGGCCCACATCGTCTCGAACCCGCTGCGCGTATTCACGAACCAGATCGGCTTACCCGCCGACAAGCCGTTCGGTAACAAACACTGGATATCATGCCAACCTTGGGCCACGTCCACCCCTCCGATCACGGCACCTTGGACAGCGGCTTTGGGTTGATCAATCGTCGAGGTAAAATGCATGGAGAAATCCTCCGGGGTCTGGTGTTGGGTTTGCACCACAACGGTACCAAAGGGGGATTTTTTTTCTTCAACTGTCAAAGTCCGCCGAAATCACATCTTTACAGGACGCTCTTCGCAATCTCGAATGCGGCGCGGCCAATCGCGCAGGGCTTGGTCTTCCGCTTTCCGATGCCCGCTGCCGACAACGGGTTCGACCGGGTCGGCCTTATCGGCAGTCACCCACGCAGATCACGTCTGACTCGGAATGTCCAGCTCACGGGCCACTGGGGCACCGGTTTTTTGTCGGGTCAAGACCAGCTGCACCGCCTGGGCTTTAAATTCCCGATCATCATGATGGGCCATCGGATATTCCCCTCAATTGAGCCATAGTGGTCCCATCGTGTCTCAATTCGAGGTGTCCACAAATTAGACTAACATCCACAGCCCCCCGCGAAAGAACGGCGGCGCATCGACGTTCTCGTTCCATAGGTCCGACACGCTCAGCGAATCCGCTATCCCCCTCTGGCCACAGGCGAGGAATACCACGATCAATGATTAGGTCGTGCATGAATCGGTCCTTCCACGGACGTGTACTATAGACCAGCTCGTTAAAAAGGTATTTCCAAAACTTTAATCTGGAAAAAAAGGAATATACTATGCATTGTCGAACGTCTTTAGCATCAATTAAAAAAGAGAAAGATTGAAGGTTATGAAACTGCCATTGGCAATTTCAACGATTTCGCCTGCGTTATTCTCGGCTTCGCCGTTGATGTTATCCCAAACGGTACAGGCGACCTATTCGGCTACAGCGGGTACCACACCTCCTCCTGGCCATTGAGTTGCGGCAAAGCCGGTCACTATGATGTCGCCACAAATGGTTGTGGGCCCAGGGGGGCGTCATGCCCGCCCAACACCACGTACTCTGGGTCGAATGCCATTTATTCCTGTATGACAACAGCTCAAGATGGCAGTGGGCACGTTGTATGGATACGCCAAGGCTATAATACTTGGGAAGGCAAGGGCTTTGGACATGAGCACTTCTCCAACAAGCACAACGTCTAGCTGGGGATTGTCGTCTACGACTGAGATTAAGCAATACGGCATTGAGCAACCAAATGGTCGTTACCTTTATGGTGAGTATTATGTGGGCACAAACGGTCAAATTGATCAATAGGTTTTCGCTTGTGAATCTCGCAAGGCCGCCCCTACCGGAGGGACCGGCGGGTATGAAGAAACGTGCCCAGACTGGGTCAATACGTCACAGTAAGGAGTCCCCCATGCAGGATAAGGAATCATTGGCACTCGCCGTCTGTGCGGTAGTGCGTGAACAGTTGCGGATTACCCCCGCGGGGGGTCGACCGGGTCTTCCCCAATTCGATGTCGTGAGTGTCTCGGTCGTGGGGCATGCCATTTGTATCGCGTTCCGGCAGGGACAGGTGGATCCTGCGAGAACATTCGTCTGGACCATTCCATGGCCGCCAGGAGACCAGAATCTCTGGAGTGCGGAAGCTATTATTACAGAAAACTTTCTTGAGGATATGGCGATTGAGGGAACGCAGAACTGGGCCGGCAGGACATGGATGGAAACGGCGTCGCTCACATTTCTGGGGGACCCCACGCAGTGAGCAAGACGTACAGTGGTGCCATCGACGAACTAGGCATCTACGGTGATATAACCCGCTTCAACTAAGAGTGTCAGGATCCCGGTAAACACCTCATGTACAATCGCCTTCAACCGCTCCCCGCGAAAGCGATTGATCGGCCGGAGTCAATTTTGTCTGATGGTGGCCCGAATCGAAGGGGGGTCTCTACCGCAGAGGCCCTAAGCTGTATATCGTCAAATAGAAATGGCTCTCCCGCACTTTTGCTGAGCGCTGGATTGAAGGTCTCCGTCGAGCGTTGTCGAACCGTCGGGTCAATATCCCGCGGGGGAGGACAGCGCATCGCTTGAGGACGGGGGGACCGGTGAACCTCGGGGCCGCGGCCAGGATGAAGTCGAGATTCTCGCGATACGACCTCGTGCTACGATTGGTTGTGCAAAATGCGGGCTCGCAGCAAATCAAAATAGGCTCGCCCATACATCACCCGTTCACACTAAGCACCCGAGTCATTAAACGCCTCGCGGCCGAGGCAGCTAAAAAATTCGGGCAGGGATCGGATTATCTTGAAACCATGGCGGTGGCCGAAAAACGCCTGAGCGGTGCAGGACGGGCCCGTTTCCCCAAACCCAGTTTACAAGCCGGGCGCTTTATCGGACGCGATCCCGACTATGACGACATGGATGATGACGGCTTGCCTTAAAGTACGCCAACGTTTTTTAGCGTTAGCGGTGTGGGGGTAGGGTGCCGTGCTTTAGATTCCCTCAACCTGTTCGACGACCAATCCAAAGGGTACTGGATATGAGGCCAGGTCCTAACCAGGCGGCCTCGTTAAAGAAGAACATCCAGCCGAGCCAAGCCAGAATAAGTAACCCCACGGCCACTGCCTTACCCCGGCCGGATCGCCCAAACGGGATCAGGGGAGGAATCAGGACGCTCAGCGCCAACGAGAATAGAATAACCAGTATGCGTGGGGTTAGAGGATTTACTGTCGGATGTGCGGTCTGAATTTGCCAGAGTGTGATCCCAATTCCTCCGAGGGTGACCGCCACGGTGACCCATAACCAGCGTGATCGCATCCGGCCCACCCCTCCTCGATCTCGGACGATATTTTCGTTGACGGAGTAATATCCGGGAAACAAGCTCTATATTCCGAGGGTCCCGCACCATTCGAGGTGGAGCAAATCGCCCGCATCATCCGATCTCATCTCCCTATCCCCACAATCCAGGTTACTTGATGGCTCGTCAGATTGGGGGATGTTACGGGATGGTTTGGAATCCATAACGCTGCGATAACGAGACCTTTGACATGGTTCAGCACGTGCGGAGACCAGTCAATTGTTAGGGTCCCCGCGCCAGAGAGGGTACATCCATGATTTTGGGGATAGGTCACATTGACCGCACATGCGACAAGGATATTACGGGGCTGAATCATTTGATTGGCGGTTAAACGCTGATTGAGAGCCAATACATGGACCATGTTGGGTGGATATGGAGGCCTCCAGGACAATTGGAGAGACGACTGGTCCGGGATAACGACAGTCGTCCAGGGTAGGGCGCCATGGATGGTCTCAGGTCTCATGACGATGGTGCAGGCCCCATTGCCAGGCCACGGCCGGTAATGGATGTCCCATAATGTCCAGGGTGGGACGGAGTGGAGGGATACCGGTATGCACCGGGGATGATGCGGCGGAGCGTGATGCGCACCCAGTCATCCCGAGAGTCATAACGAGGATCAGCAGCCATCGGGCTCCCCTCCATACATGCCAGATACCCACGGGCTTCATGATTCCCCCCGAAAAATGGCCGGATCCAAGACGGTCCCATTAATGACAGGTTCGTCAATCACCAGATCCCAGAATCGACCATCGGTCCCCTCGGCGGTCATCCGACGGCAAAATCCCGTCCGACGATCAACCCACAGCTGAAAACAATTGGCATAATCGGTTAACTCCTGTTCCCGATCCCAGGCCGTGGCCCACCAATAGCGGATCGTCTCGCTCGGGGCATCGGCACCCACATGCGGGTCCCACGAGGAGGCGGCCACCAGATGGACAATCGGGGCGTCCGGGGCAAAGTCATCCATGACACCGGGGGTATAGCCGACATTGAGCACCAGGTTGAACGAGTAGGCCCAAATGGGTGGATTCAGCCATAACCAGAGGTGGGCATTCGCCTGGGGTGTCAAATAGGGCCGACCATACTCCAAGAGCTCATGGGCCGTCAGATGCGACCGTCGGGCTTCCTCGATCGTCCCTTGATTCCAGAGGATCCCATTACGGAGGACCCACCAGGCGTCACCGTGTGCCCGATAACTGATGGTTAGCTGATCGTGTGGGGTCACATCATGTCGCCACTGATCCGGGGCCTGCCACCAGGCCTGATATCGGGTCGGTGGGATCGTCGGCCCATACGATAGGGTGGCGGAGGCTTCTAACCTGTGAATCCCTTGCCAGACGGTCCGCATGCGATCCCGAATCATGATCATCGTAGTCCGCATGGTCAGGCTGTCTGGGGGGGAATACATTCGACACTCACAGGACCCGCAATTGGCGAATCTTGGGGTGGTCCACCGTTGACCCACAGGATCGCCGTGCCATAGTACTCGTTGGTGGATAGATATTCACATCCGGTATAGGACTGCCCGGTTTGGATGCTACTTTTGTTATAGACCGTCGCGATGGGTGAGGGGTTCGCGGCGACCCAGTACCCCGAGAGGCCAATATAGGCTGCATAATAGAGAGTCGCCTGGGCCTGCAACTCATCGGCGGGATCGGTACACGATCCGTCGCCCTTGGTATCCACCTTATATTGGTTCTTCCGGGTCCACCACCATTTCGAGAAATGGGGGGTCTGGGCGTTGATCTCACACGAGAAGCCTGGTCCGACGATCGTTGTCCGAGAAAGCGACTGCGCCGATACCAGGGGTCCGGCATTCAGTAGACTGCCGAGAACCCCAACAATTCCCATTGCGAAAAATCGTCCATACCGCATCCGACGGGCCAATCGTCTCATCATCATTCGCCGTCCTATTGGTTTTGGATAACAATAATCTTAGGGGTCATTTCGTTCACCATAATGTCATTATACTGGAAGTTTTTGGGGTTTTGGGTCGGAAATAAAAAGAGATAAAAGAAGGTCCCGACGATCCGTCCCGACCGGACCGCCCGAACGGCACGTCGGTAATGTGTAGCTACACATTGCCGACGGCATTTTATTTTTTGGAAGTCCTTCAAACATTGCCGCCCGCGGCGAGGGCCTTAGACGGACCCAAAAATGGCAGACCTTGCTCCGAAGTCCTTTGGGCAAGGCGGTGAGTTATTGTCTCAATCAATGGAAACCGCTCACGTGGTTTCTGGAGGATGGGCGGCTCGGGGTGGACAACACCCACAGTGAATGCGCCATCAAGCCTTTTGTGACCGGTCGCAATTATGCGCTCTAGCAAGTTATGTGCTGTTTCACACGGGTAGGTGCTCGAACATGAGGCGGGCTGTGGGCTGCGATGGGCGAAGGTCTAAAAATAGTTCACATAACGATGGCCTCGTGAGGCCCTGCATTTGGGTAGCATTGAATGGACGACAGTCCAATTCAACCTAAGCCATGCGGATTTCAAAGTCCTTTGACCGGGATCTAGGACATTTCGGGCGGATTCTAAGTTAATTACACGCAAAATTCTCCCTAATCGGCTACGATATCCCTCCTGTCATCCAGCGAATTTATGTGGTCACCGCCAGAAGCCTGGAGAGAGAAGACCTGAACTCCGACAACAAACACGGGGATCGCTGAAGGAGACTTCCAACCTAAAAGAGTACATAACTCGCTGGAGCGCATAATTGCGATTATGCTCTATAGAACATAATCGCAAAAATTGGCTCTTCGCCCACACGCCGCGCAGGGCGCAAGCCAGCGCGATCGCCTTGAGTCTGATTCAAACGGCCAAAGAAAACGGCTTGGAACCGCGCGCCTATCTTCAATATCTGTTTGAGCAATTGCCGCAGCGCGACCTCTCGGATGCCGCGAGCTGGGCCGATTGCTTACCCTGGTCGGCCGCGTTACCGGCTCACGTAAAAGCGCGGCCCATCCATCAGCACCCTAATCTCCATCAATCACAAACGAGCCCTGCCGCCCCGGTGGGGATTATTTTACGTTTACGCGTTGACAACAAACAAACTTTAAATTGGCCATTGACCGTTAAGGTACTATGGCGGTACGATTAGGATAACCTAAACGATTAGGAGTTAACAATCAATTGGATGACATCCAGCGTCAATTGCGGGTTCTCGCCCATCCCTTACGCCTGCAAGTACTGAATGCATTAGAGAATCACCGACGGGCGACGGGCAAACAACTTGCCGATATGTTACAGGTACCTCCGGCCCGTCTGCACCACCATCTCAAAATGCTTGAACGGGCGAACTTAATTTATATCGATGAAGAAGTCCCGCGCGGTGGAGTTGTCGAAAAGTATTATCGTTTGCGCAACACGCCGATTCGGCCGCCGCGACAACTCTTTGAACATCCCGACCCTGGAATTCGTGCGGCGGCCTGGCAAACGGCGGTTTTGGAGCTGCCGACACTGTTTCACAGCGCGTTACAGCGCCTCGCTCATCTGTCTGAAGGAGTCGACAATCCCGTGAGCGGAGAGATCGCGGCGTGGGACACATGGGACTTGACACGGGAGCAGGCCGAACGCATTGCATTACTCCTCGAAGCAGCATGGTATGAAATCTCACAAGTAGTCACGGTACCGACAGACCCTGGAATGCATCGATTCCGCTTCTCTGTGTTTGTCGGCACATTTTTGCGGGAATCCGATAGTGGAACCGATAGAATAGAAAACTCATAGGAAGGGAGAGAAATAGGATTCATGGTGGTAGAGTCCATACTTCGAGAAGAATGGGGATTTCGCACGTTTTTTGAGGCGGGCACCCAAGGCGGATTTCTCTATGACCCGCCGATCATGGACAGTGCTGCAGGGCCCGTTTATGAATACGCTGGTCGGTCCATAACAAATTTCTCTGGCATAAATTTTTTGAATTGGCATCAAGATCCGGACATTTTGATCCATTTTTTTGACAATAGTCTTCGTTATGGGCTGGTCACGGGGGGATCGCGCATGACGCAAGGCATTTCCCGCCCCCATGCGCAACTCGAAGAACTCGTCTGCCGACTCACCGGCAAGGAACGCGGATTAACGTTCGCTTCCGGTTTATTGGCCAATATCGGGTTCGTGCACGCGATGTCAAGTGCGCTCCGGCTGGATAAGCACTGCCGCATTGATAATCGGGACGCTTGTTTTGTGCTCGACCGCGATAGCCATTGGAGTTTATGGAAAGCGGTTCAACATCTGCCGTATGGTAAGCAAGTCTTTTCTTTTCGGCACAACGATGTGGGTCACCTGCGTCAGGTCTTGAACAAGCTGCCAAACCGAAAAGCTGTGGTGATCATTGAAAGCGTCTATTCGTCAGACGGCAGCGTGGGACCCATTGCGGAGATTTTGGATGTGTGCCGAGAACACGGAGTATTAAGTTTTGTCGACGATGCCAATGGCTTTTTGGTCTACGGTCCCAAGAATAGGCCCTTTGCTACTGAATTTGCGCGATTGCCTGATGCTACATTCATCATGACATCCTTCTCGAAGACGGTGGGACTTGAAGGCGGAATTCTTTTAGGACCGCGGGATGTCATCATGGCCTTCGAGCTTTTGTCGGGCACGTCGATGTTTACTGCCGCGATTCAACCTCCGACAGCGGCGACGATCCATCGCATTATCCGACTACTCCATGACAATCCGAGCATTATGGACCAGTATCTCGTACGCGTCGCAGCGTTTCGGCAACGACTGTCAGGGCGCGGGTACCGCTTGAATCCCACGCCAAGCTATATTACGTCCATCATGATTGGTTCGGACACGAAGGCTATCGCCGTTCGCAAAGCATTCCTCGCGGCGAACATGAATGTTCCCGTGTTCCGGTACCCGGCAGTCAAACCGAATCAGGCTCTGATGCGCGTTATATTAAACCGCTCGCATTCGGATGCACAAATCGACGCTTTCTTCGAAACACTTGACCGCATCCGTAGCGAGGTGAAGTTTTAAGATGACGGAGACGGCATGGACTTTTCAAACCTTTGACCGTTTGGAGGATGTTCCGGAAGACGTTTGGGTTCCACTCGTCGACGCCACGGATGGATGGAGCGCAGAGTATCTCCGACAACTCCCTCAGGCGAGACTGGATTGTCAGTGGCACTATTTTCTGGTGTGGGACGGCTCAAAGGCTTACGCCTTCACCTTTGGCTACACGATGGCAGTCGGAGCGGCGACATTGATGATATTAGGATCGCCGGTGAATACAGGCTGGCCCGTCTTTTTGGGACAGGATGCGAGCTCGGACGTCGGGGCATGGTGGCCATCTATGGTGGCGATGATCGAGGACGCCGCACGCCGATCCGGTGTGGATGCCATTATTATCCGCGATCTCTGGCGGAGTGGACCATCGGAGGCGTACGAACCGGTCCTTCTGCAGTTGGGCTATTCGCGCCGGAAGACGTTTCATGAAGCCTGGCTGTCGTTGCCCTGGCCCTCATTTGACGCGTATTGGGATGCATTGCGATCGAAAATTCGTATCGCATGGAACCACGATTTGCGACTTTTGAATGAGGCCGGATATACATGGACCACGTTACCGACCGAGTCGGTTGTGAGGAGTGCCGCGCATCTTGCTACGTTGTGGCGTGCGGTCTATGACCGGCACCAGGACCCCGACCAATTAATTCTTCCAGCGGCCTATTTTGCACGGTTCGGCAGCCTCTCGAATTGCAATGTCCTGGCACTGACGCACGGGACAACCCTCGTCGCCTTTGCCTATCTGTTTTCCCATGAGCGGTGGCTAGAAGCGTCATATTGTGGGGTGAACTACACGTACGCTGTGGGCAAACCTGTTCAGCGGTCGCTCGTCATGGCTATTGTTCGTTGGGCTCTCGACCATCACTACGAGGCGGTCAATCTCGGAATTTCCAATGAGTTGGTCAAGGCTCGCACCGGCGCCCAATTCCGCCCACTTTACGCGTATCTGAAGGGACTGACGGCCACGGCGCGGGATCTTTTGGACCAATTTTGGGGCGATCCCCCCAATGCCCCTACAGTGCGCGTGTGTCATGGTGAGCGTCCCCAATGACGGGGTCGAACCCGAACCCTCGCATCGAGTGGATAGTGGCGCTCGCGAGCTTGGCCCTCGTGCTGGATGATTGGGCCCAAAATCTCTTGTTGCCACTCATTCCGATGTGGCGTCACGAACTGGGATGGCAGGGATGGCAAATTGGCACAGCCCTTGGAGCGGAATCTGCGGTGGTCGTGTGGGCCAGCCCACTGGTTGGTTATTACCTGCGCGAACCACGTACAGCGCGAACCCTGGCAACTCTCGCATTAGGAATGTTTGGGATGGCCTTAGTGGTCTATGGGCACGCTCAGGCATACGGGTGGTGGGTAGCGGCGCGGCTCACGCAAGGGGCCGCCGTAGCGGTGAGTTTTCCCGCGATCTTTGTCTGGGCGAATCACCTCCTTCCCATGCGCGATCGTGAACGACGTCTTCAAACCATCAATGTCATCACGGCCGGCGGTGCATTAGGGACGCCCTTGGTCAGTGGGGGTGTATTGCAACTCTTAGGGCGTTCCGACGCCTTTTGGGCGATGGCCGGTCTCGTGGCAGCGCTGATGGTGGCCTTTCTTCTCACGCCGATTCCTCCGGGTTCGGTTGTCTGTCCCACTGCCCATTCCAGGGAAATCCCGCCCCAGGTTGGGCTCATGTGGGGAGTGGTCGCCTTAGTCATGTTCGGTGTAGGGCTGTTGCAGACCGCCTTGCCGCTCGCGGTGGCCGTACCGTTGCAGTGGAGCCCCTTGGCTATTGGCTTTTCTTTTCGTCCTCGGGGTTGTCTTTGTGGTTCCGCAAGTGTTTATCCGTCAAGGTGAACGACGGTCAGCACTGTGGGTGCTAGGCATTGGCGCTGCACTGATGACGGTTCTCGGCTTTGTTTCATCCGGTTGGGTACGTGCGGCCGTGGCCGTCGGCATTACGTTGAGTTTTGTCCCGGCCTTCTCCTGGGCCCTACGGGCGGCGAGCACTGGTCCGCGTGCCGGCGCTGGTTTTGGGTGGTTTGAGTCGGGGATTGCAACAGGGCTGCTCGCTGGCACCACCATTGGTGGAGTACTCTGGAGTTGGGGCGGGGGTCTCGCTATGTTCGGTATCGGGGCACTCATCTTAGCGGGCGGTATCGGCGTCTTGGTCGGATGGCCAGGCCGAACGACCTATACGCAAAAGGAGACGCAGATTCCATGACGCCTCCACCGAATCCGGTCGTCTGTATTACGGGGTCTTCCAGTGGTTTTGGACTGGAAGCAACGATAGCATTTGCCCGTCGTGGATACACCGTAGTGGCTACCATGCGTGATGTATCACGCCAGACGGCCTTGGTCGCTCGTCTGACCCCGTTAGGGCTGCTGTCACGCGTTCTAATTGTGCCGTTGGACGTCACCGATGCGGCAAGTATCCGTGCGGCCGTGGATACCATCGACCAACGCCTTGGCTGCATAGACGTCTTGGTCAATAACGCAGGTATTGCGGTCGGGGGATTTCTGGAAGAAACATCAGAGGTGGCATGGCGCCGCCTGCTAGAGACTAACCTTCTCGGTGCGGTCACGGTGACCAATACCGTCCTTCCGATGATGCGTGCGCAACAACAGGGACGGATTATCTTTCTCTCTAGTCTTGGGGGCTTGGTACCGACGCCGTTTTTAGGGGCGTATTGCGCCGTCAAGTTTGCGCTCGAAGGTTATGCGGAAACACTACGTCTGGAACTCGCGCCATTTCACGTAGACGTTGTGCTGGTCGAGCCAGGCGCTTTTCAGACTTCCATCTGGCAAACCCCGCTGACGAATGAGCGAACGATCCCAGATTATGATCATGTTCGTGACTCGTTTATGACCTTATATCAGGAAACCTTGTCAAAGCATCTGAAAAATCCGCAAGTTGTAGCTAATCGCCTTGTCTCGATCGCAATGACCCGACATCCGCGACTCCGGTATCCTATCGGGTTTGATGCGTGGCAAGAAATTTACCTACGCAAATTATTGCCCTGGCGATTATACGAACAGCTTATCAGAAAAATCCTCAACCTCGAACCCCGAGGTTCCGGGGGCAACAAGTGATAGTGGTCCCCAAAAATTATAGACAATTTAGCATTCGGCCGCCTTCAAAAGCCTAGTGGCGCTCGAAATGCTCAAAAAAGAAAAACCGTCAGCCAGATTGCTGCCGAATTCGGCCTTCATCCCCGGTAATTGCATCGTGGGAAGCGCCAGGCGCTCGAGAATTTTCCGCCGTTGTTTACCGAGTCCCCAGTACTCCTACAACAGGCCCAAGCCCACCAACAACAGCTGACCGAGCTGTATGCGGAAATCGGCAAACTGACCACCCAAGTCGAGTGGCTCAAAAAAATCTGGTCTCGACCCTGACCCGCGATGAACGGATGACCTTGCTGGATCGGGAAGCGGAACCCTGCCGTTGACGACGCGAGCCACGTTGTGAAGCCTCAACCGCTCGAGCCTCTATGACCGGCCCGTCGGGCCGGATGCCGAGGCAATCGCGCTGAAGCATCGCATCGATGACATTGACACCGATCGACCGTTTTACGGATCCCGACGGATGACGGCCCAGTTGAACCAGGAGGGTTACACCGTGAACCGTAGGCGCGTGCAGCGCACCATGCGGGAGATGGTAAACGTAAAATAATCCCCACATGGGCGGCAGGGATCGTTTGTGATTGATGGGGATTAGGGGGCCGGCGGGATGGGCCGCGCTTTCACATGGACCGGTAACGTGGCTGACCAGCGTAAGCAATCAGCCCAGCTAGCCGCGTTCGCCAGGTTGCACTGCGGCTCAAACAGATATTGGAGATAGGCGCGAGGTTCCAAGCCGTTTTCTTTGGCCGTTTGAATAGAGCCTTGCAGCAACGAGCGAGCCTTTGGGACCGTATCGCGGTTGGGCGGCGTATCTCTGGTGGCTCCAATTACAGGCCGAAGTGATTGCCCGTAGAGGGTCTATATTAGTATCGACATGGGGTTTCGAGACATTGTCATGTAAAATTGTCAATAAGAAGGTGAACAGCATGAGTGATCCTGAGATACATGCGGTGGCGTCGCTCATCGGCGAGGCCTCTCGCGCTACGATGCTCGTGCACTTAATGGGGGGGCGGCAGCTGCCCGCGTCAGACCTTGCTCGGATAGCCCGTGTGGCTCCAGCGACCGCGAGTGAGCATTTAGCCAAATTGGTGGCGGGCGGTTTGGTGCAAGTCCGACAGCACGGGCGCCATCGCTATTATGCCTTGGCTAGCCCCGAGGTGGCCCATATCATCGAAGGGTTGATGAGTCTGGCTCCTGCCGAGCCGGTGCGGTCATTACGCGGTTCGACCCGCCGAGAACAACTACGCGAAGCCCGTACCTGCTACGACCACCTTGCCGGGGCGTTGGGTACTGGCTTAACGGATGCCATGATCGCGCAGGGTTGGCTAGCCTATGACGCGATTCAAGACACGCTGACGTTGACGCCGGCGGGATTCCATCAGGCTGAAATGTGGGGGTGGATGCTTGACCCTCACCGCCGTATGCCGCTGGTACGGCCTTGCCTTGATTGGAGCGAACGGCGATACCATGCAGCGGGCCAAGTGGGCCGCGAGATGGCCGCGTGGATGTTCCGTCACGAGTGGATCCTTCGCGGCCCCGCAGACCGTGCGGTATTCGTGACCGCGGACGGGCGTCGAGCTCTAGCCGAATTGTTTCATTTATCCTGGCCGCCGAGCCCCCAGACGCGACCGGGTGATTCCCAATGGCGGAGACAGCAGGAGGGCGGGGGGGCCATTCATGCTTCGGGGGCGGACGTATCGTCACCCTCCAGCTAAATCTCCCGGTGATTGAGACGGGATTGGGTTTTAAATAACCGATTATTTTCCCGATCCCCCCTCTATAGCCGTCAGCGTTGATAATTGCGGCCCCAATGCGAGTAGGACCTAAGGGTGTAGAAACTTGTGCTGTCAATACCTGAAAGGGGCCGAGCATGATTCGCATGTGGGTTGTGCCTTGGTGTACCAGGTAATTGAAGACGCCTAGGCTAGGCTTGTTGTAGTGTACTTAGGTCCCCGTTTTGGCAATGACGGCTGGCGTTATTCTCGACAACCAGAATAACGCCAGCCGAAGTAACGCTCGTTCACTCCCCTATTATCGGTCTTTACCACACGAATGCCTCGGGAAATCTCCACCTGTGCCCGAACCAGTAAAACCATAGGTGTCGAGCGATGTCGTTTATTTCGGTGGGCATCGAAACATTCTGATGGTACAGTCTCCTGGCACGGTCCTTACGCAGGCAAGCCTGCTCGTGCAGCATACCTTAAGCCACGGGAGGTGATTTGATCATGCGCCTACGGCCGACGAACGCCGGATCTGTGTTTGGTTCGGTTCCGGGTTAATTTATATTTGGAGAAAACAATTAGAGGGGGGTACGCCCCCCTAATACAAATTGGTCCAGGGGGTGCGAGGATGACCATCTTACGTCCCGTGTTAAAGCGAGCTATACCGTGGTTTTTGGTCCGCGATTTTGTGCAAATCGGAGAAGAACCTGGTTATACTTTCGCGGTGACAGATGAGGTGTCACGGACGGTTGATTTGTTGGAGATGTTGGACGGGCGGTCGTTAGATGATGTGCTGACGGCAGCGCGCCGCCGATGGAAAGATGCCCAGGCCGATCGGTGGGTTTTAAACGCATTGGACACATTGCATTCTGCCGGGCTACTCACGGATGCGGCAAGTCGAATTCCTACTCATGACCGCTTGGCGTTGTTGGCGGACCGCTATAATGCCAATGTAAACTTCTGGGAATTAATGGATCCCAAGGGCCGCGGGTGGGCTATTCAAGAAGTTCTCGACCAGTCCCGTGTCGTGGTTCTCGGAGTCGGCGGTTTGGGCACTTATGTGAGTTTTGCTCTAGCCGGGGTCGGCATCGGTACGCTGACCCTGGTCGATTTTGATCGGGTGGAGGCCAGAAACTTAAATCGGCAAATCCTTTATACAGCCGCGGATATAGGCAAACCCAAAGTCGACGTAGCGCAGCAGCGTCTCCAAGACTTCCACCCGTCGATCACCATCGGGGCCATTACAACACGAATTAGTGGGGCTAATGACTTATTTGAACCATTACAGGGCGCTACGTGGGTGGTGTGCGTGGCTGACACGCCAAGTACCCAAATCCATCAGTGGGTTAATGAAGCAGCGGTGGCGTGTCGGGTCCCCGTTACCTTTGGCGGGGTATTAGGGCGGGTCGGCGTATATTCCACCATCATGCCGGACCAATCGGGCTGTGTGGCATGTCAGGCGCGCCAAATGACGGATGAACAACAAGCATTATGGGATGTGATGCAGCAGCGCCAATTCCAACGCGTAAATGCTGCAATAGCGCCCCATGTCAGTATGTTAGCCGGCATTATTGTTAAAGACGTAATTCGTGGCTTGCTCCATGTGACCCCACATTCTCTCGGGGCCATTTGCCATTATGATTTTAATGACCTGATCGATCCGGTCCGTGTGACGACCGGCCCCCAGCCCTTTGAGGGCCGGATGAATGACGACCACTTGACGGGCATGGCGGATCAGGCGATCATAAATCGTGAACGCATTTCCGGTCGCTTCGATCGCCACCGCGGTTTCGGGCGTCAGCCGCGTCGCGACAAATTGGGCCCACTCGTCGGGCGTGTTGGAAAACCGGAAATGCGTCCCTTTTTGGCCGGGTTGAAAGACATAGCCATGAATATAATTTTTGTGCAGATCGAGTCCCATAAACTGCGTTATGCGCAGGCCCTCCTCTCCGAATTGTTGGTCGTGGGCGATGTCTGGTATCATTCCGTGCTTGTGGGCAATCACGTATCCGAGTCTCCGGCCATGCCGGCTCATGGGGGAGGTGCGCTGGGCGGAACGCACTCACACCGCACGCGAGTCCGGGCGACAAACGCCAGCCCATGTAAAAAGTCGAGACGTTCCACCCCGCGACATCGCACGAATCCACCCACGAGATGCCGAAGCATTCGAGGGAGATCCCGTCGATTCCTGCTCCGCACCCCGGGGCTTGATTCCCATCATACCCACAGCACCACACAGACATTATCCCTAGAGAGAACGCTGGTGTTAAAAAAGAGTAATCCGATTTTTTGCCCCTAGACGACGTGCTATGGATGTGTTAGTTGGATGGGTGAGACCAAAGACTATGGACCCGTGAATTTAAAACTTGATTTGCGCGGGTGTACATGGATGAGAAGTTTCGAAGTTCGGGGATGGCTTGAGCAATGGTTCTAACTGCGCTTTGGCCTACGCCAACCAAAATTAACGTGCTGAGGATTTTGGCTGGTGAAAGGGGAGAACTTACGGTAAGTATTAACAAAAATAGCGTCACAATCGCTACCAGTGGAGCTTGTATAAGGGATGCTACAGCATAGCCTCTAGCGTGAAAGTAAGCAGTATTAATCGTATGCAACAAAGTGTTAGAGAGATTTGGTTGTTTAGCACCGCGTGCTTGCTGATAAGCGAGGAGGGCTTTTTGATTAGCGTCTGTTAATCGGATTAGTGGGCGGCTGACAGTGGCCCAAACAAGGAATAGTGCGCTTCCAGCACCCAGTAGAGGAAGCAGAATTTCAGGGGCTATCAGACCGATTGCGACTACCGCAACGATTAATGCTGGAACTTGTTGCGCTATATTTTCTACAGTTATTAGAAGGTGATTCGATGCTGGCCTCAACGACACAAAGACCGTGTCGTATTCTTCCGAGGAACGTAACCGGGGGACTGTTTGTAACTGAATGGTTTTTATAATGCGGGCCCGTATCCACAGCTTGAGGGAGGCAAGAAGCTGAGTCGCAACCAAAAGGGCGCATATTATTTGGATAGCATGAATTTTTTGGATTCGTGTACCATGAGCTAGATAGGAATATAAGTTCCCCAAGGCAAGCACATTTAAGTCCAAAACGATACCCAGTGCCATTGCGGTCGAGATGAGGATCAGTAGAATTCCAGTAAATGCCTCTAAAAGGGATCGTAGAAACGTGAATGCTGCTGTATATTGGGAGAGACGTCGAGAAATCGTGTCGATCATTGCTACTCTCA
Source organism: Sulfobacillus acidophilus DSM 10332 (assembly GCA_000237975.1). GTDB lineage: Bacteria > Bacillota > Sulfobacillia > Sulfobacillales > Sulfobacillaceae > Sulfobacillus_A > Sulfobacillus_A acidophilus. The sequence goes on from CP003179.1 coordinate 597,110, forward strand.
CGAATGCACTCCTTATTTCAAAACACCTTAATTAAATAACTATATGCAAATATAGTGGCATGCGAAAAAATGAGATTGGCCAGTTGCTGACTGGCCAATCTTGCGTTTCATCTTAAACAATTATAGGAGGTGCGAGAGTGCAATTATTGGCTAAAATAGTGCTAGTTATAGGCATGGTGATTTTTATTATAGGTCGTTTCATGGGACATCGCGAGTCAACGGTTCAAATGGCTGGGGTCGTCATAATTTTTGTAGGTGCTGGCCTCGCAATGTATAGCGTACGGAAGGGGCGTGGTGGATAAGGTGAGTAAGAATGGTGATGATGTAGCTTTCCGCTGCGAAAACCTTGCCTTATCGTTTGGATCGACGGTGGTATGGAAAGACGTTAATGTGACTATTTCGTTAGGTTGTGTTATCGGACTAATTGGACTTAATGGCAGCGGGAAGACATCGTTTCTCCGGACACTTTCGGGGTTACTGGCTCCTACGGGCGGAATGGTTACTGGTGTAGGATACGCTGCGAAGCCGTCGATCCATCATTGCGTGTTACTGGAGGAAACCAATCTTTTCTATCCTCAGCTTACATGTCAAGAAATGGTTGAGTTTTATGCGGGAGTGGCAGGTGCAAGGAGCGCGCAAATGGAGTCTTTGGTGCAGGAACTAGGGTTATTGCCCGTTATACATCATCGTGTGCAGGCGTTGTCTCAAGGGTATCGTACTCGTCTCGCACTAGCATTTCCCTTGATGTCGCCAGCTCGAGTTTTACTACTTGATGAGATCTTTAACGGCCTAGATGTAGTCGCGATCGAGTTGATCAAGAATGTCTTCCAAAGGGAAGCCATGAATGGACGAACCATCATCGTATCTAGTCACCAACTCGAGGTGCTTGATAAGATGGCCGATACGTTTCTAGTTATTCACAATCAAACGATTGATGCCATTGCACCGACCGATATAAGAGGAAAATACGGCAGCTTACAAGCACTGCTTACGCAATAAAGGTTTAACAGAGGACTGGAGAGATGAGGACAGGTATTCTTATTTTTTATCATGAACTCAAAACTTACGGGATTGTAAGTCGGATGGAGCGACTTGTTGCTATTGCCATCATTTTGGGAGTGGGTTTGACGCTTGGCTGGTTGGGTACTTTGCTTCGTAATGAGGTCGTAATTTCACGTCAGTTATTGGAGCACCTAGTTGGACCAGGTCTTATGGTTCTTCCGATCACTGTTGGCGCGTATGGAGCATTAGGCATTTTACAGTATGTTAGCAATGAACGCCCTATTTACGACTGGGCGGTGCGAGTAGGATTGCCGCGCCATACAGTCGGATGGGCTTTGGCGCCGTTGGTTTGGCTCTTGGGTGTGTTTGTAACCGAGTTATTTGGTGCAGCACTTGTTGCGATAGGTTTTCCTATAATATTTGCCTATACATGGGCATTAGATGGCTCCTTGTTGGGGCTATTTCTGGCGGTTTGTGCCGGTGTAGCGATTTCTCATGTAGAGACTAATAGCATTCGCTTAGTGTTCCGAATTGTTATGTTGGTTGTCCTCGGTTTGGGGATTCGGACGGCGATTCCGTTCCGTTGGGGTTACCGTTTTGGGACTGTTTTTGCTGTTGTGATCTTAGTCATTCTGTTGATTGGACAGAAAATTATAATTAGTTGTATTAGTTATTCGTCAAGAACCGTTAAACGCGTCTCTCCAACCACTGTGAGGGCGACTCTTAAATGGACAGTGTTGAGTGGATATCGTAAGGCGGTAATTTTATTCTACCGAAATCGAGAACTGAATTTAGCGACAATTCCAGGGGTTGGTACCTTAGCGGCTTTGCTTATCCTTTTGAGTAAGGCTCCCCATATTTCGGTACTTACTAGCGCGATTCCGTACGTGCTGTTCTCCATTACCACGAGCCACAACGTAACGAAAAAGTTTTGGCATATGGAGTTACCTCTATTTTCAGCGTGGAGATGGACGTCCTTTCCGATGCGCCAAGTGATGGGAGCTCTCCTCGTTGTTTGGGCGTACGTTTACCTCGCTATGTCTACAGTATTTGTTATATTGCGGCTTATCTTGCCGCCGCTGGGCCAACTCGTGCATGTTGCACAAATACTATCTTTAGGCGTAACTGCTACGGGTATGGGCCTGGCGACTGGCGCCTTAGCCTTTGGGTTGGGGCTTCGCCGTAAATCGGGTGATACCGTTTTTACCGATTCAATTGGTAGTCCCGCGTTCCAGTTACCATTATTGGTGGCGATACTTCTTACTGTGGGCAACTCGACTTTAGGCTTAGAACTGGGGGTACCGATATTTATTGCTATCGGTAATGGTGTCGTGGCGTTGGTTGGCATAGTGATAGCGCGAAGTATTATTCAGCAAAAATTGCATCGAATGATATATTTTAATGAAATGTCTTAAAAATAGCGCTAGATTCTGAACAGCTCTGCGGTTGACTAGCTATGTTATTAAATTGTGTAATATTCGACATGTAGCAAAGCGTTAGACCTTAGTGAACTTGCATGGCGGAATGCATTTGTTGACATCCCAGTTCTGTTTCGGTTGACGATTTTCGTTGGATGGTTCAGAACATGGGGCCTTTATTGGGTTAATAATCATTACTAACACGCGTTGCAACTGATAGTAAAAAATTGGATTTACTTGTTGCTGTTAGGGTAGACTTAGGGTGAACTTTTCAATTCCAACATGGAAAACGGGTATCTCCTCATTGCAAGTTGGGGAGCTGTTACGGCGGTGTTCTCCTTGATGGTTCTGACAGGACATCATACGAGTGTGCCTATTGTCATTCGCATACTGCTTGATATCATCCCCGCTGGACTGATATTCTGGGTTGGCCGTGTTGCGAAACAGCAAGGCGCCAAGACATACGGGGTCGGGGCCGTTTCGATTCAAGTCGCCCGAGTCGTCTCGAACGTTCGTGTGTCCTTGCATTCGATCCGTGAGGGGGTATATCAATGGGTTGTCTATCGGACGTGCTGCGGCAACGGTTATCGAATGCCGGGATCTGTAGGAATAGTTAGGAATGCTATATTAAATTATTATCGTAAGCGAGGAGAGCGGGAAGACCTGGCTGCCGGGTCGATTTGGCGCAAATTCCCGCGTTGGTATATGACGGACCGGGTCTACCACCGGTTGCGCGATAACGATTTGCTGCTTGACCTGTTAGTGGACGCGGACTACGCGGCGATTGATCTGAGCCAATGGGTGCGGCAGACACGGCCAGACCTGCCCTCCGCAGACACTCTGGTGGCGGAGGTAGTGGCTCAAGTGGAGGCCTGGATGGAGCAGCGGCGGCAGTGGCTCGCGCGGGCGGGCTGGGCTTCGGTCTGAAGGGGGATAGGGCATGAACGTCGACGCGTTTGTGAACATTCTGCTCATCCTTTGGGGGATCTTTGAAATTGTTAACGTCCGCCGCCACCGTCCCCCGGATGGCGCCGTGGTGGACCGTCACAGTTTTGCCGGGATGTGGATTGCGATTGCCGTGGCCTTTACGCTGGCGAACCTCGTGCGGGCGTGGTGCCAAGCCCATCACGCGATCTTATGGCCCGCGAGCCTTCAAGTGCTGGGCTTGGGACTGATGGGGGCCGGGATCGGGTTGCGGGTGTACGCTATCCGGATGCTCGGGTCCCGGTTCACTCCTCGGGTGACCGTGCAACCGGGCCAGACGCTGGTCACGACGGGACCCTACCGCTGGGTACGCCATCCAACGTATACGGGACTCTGGCTGGCCTTAATCGGGGTGGGTGTGACGACCCGCTGCGGATGGGCGGTGCTGGTCTTGACGGGGATTCCGTTCATGGGTCTTTGGTACCGCATGCGCGTCGAGGAACAGGTGCTGACCGCCTTTTTCGGCGACGCCTACCGGGACTATGTGCAGCGGACCTGGCGATTGATCCCGTTCATCTATTAGTCCAGGGATTTCCCCGGTTGGGGTGTCCACCGGCATCGCGACCGGTCAGGGGTTTCGTCGTTCTATGCTGAGGCTAATCCAGGTGTCATTGGGCCCATAACCCGGACTGCACCGCCGACCGTCATTGGGCAATCCCTGTCGTGGAAGGGTTGTGCGGAAACAGGTGGGTGCGTGAGCCGGGATCCGACTCCAGCCAGTGGCCGCTTGCGTCCAGCCGGAACGAGACGGGGCCGTGTACCGTATCGATGGTGGCCGACCGTAATACGTGAATCAGACGCTCGGCCTGAGCCCATTCCAGCGTGCCGCATCGCGGGGGATCGCCTATCCAAGGAGTTCGTCCTGCGGGTAGGCGTTGAGGGAGGGCCAGATGCGTGAAATCGGTGGTCGCCGTCATCGGAACGCCATGGTAGGCCGCCACGACCGCCCAGCGGACGAACCTTCCGTCCTCGGCCCGGGCGGGGTGAAAGAGTCGGCCATAGGCGGGAAACCGGCTGGGCGCAATGGACACGAGCCGGCGATTCCCAAAGTGTGTCAAACGCTCGGTCATCCATTGCACTTCGACGGCATCAAAGGACCAGTCCACCATGTTTTTGTCTCCTTTTTCGATCAAATGTGATCCTGATTGTGTACGTTACACGATTCTCTAAGGGCCTCATGGCCCGAGGCCTGGCACGGCTGGACCGTCGGGTCGTCCATTGAGCGCGAGTCGTTTCCGCCTCATGGGACGGCAATAGGCTTGTCGAGCATTGCCTCGATAGGAAGTCCGCTCGTGCTCCCTGTTAACTGACGGTAAAACTAGCAAGACGCCCCGACGAGGCCGACCGTCCACACGGCGATTACCGCCCCGGTGATGAACCCCACCCACGATGTGAAGAGGGCGATATTGGCGAAAAGCAGAACCAGCCTCGTCAGCACGCCAGTTTGCCCGACGCCTTGATGCGTTCGGCACCAGACGGTTTCGCTGGATAACGTCCAGATCGTGCGGCGGATGCCGATCCACCAATTCGGCTGGACGTGCGGTAACACGTGGTGAGGAAGACCACCCAGCAAACCGGCCGGTGCGCCGACCAGGCGCGTGGCCATTCCAAGGCACGAGGTGGAAGGCTTCCAAGAGAATAAACGCTTGAATTACCGCCAGGAACCCGATGATGAGGCCCCCGACAAAGCGATAGGTGGGGGCCATGCTCGGATATGCCGACCGTCGGTGAAGCTCATTTTCGGGAGGCGCTGGCAGCGACTGACGATCTCGGCGATCGACATCAAAGACATGGACCAATTACGACCGGAACTCGGGTTAGAGGTGGAGACAGAGCAAACCGGTGAAACATCATCGGACGTTGCGTGAGGAGGGGCTCAGGATGCTTTTACAGCACCATACAGGATATTATCATGCCGGATGCTTTTCTTATCCAATTAACTTATGATGATTCCTTACACCATCTAAATTAGGCGGTTACATAAAGTGCATATCCGACTCCCGATCCATTGGGTGCTTCCTAAAACGGCAGACGCGAACGACCGTCTTTTTCTCCAGGCCCACCATAGTAACCGTCTGACGCCCCCTTTTGTCATGGAGGGCTCAATGGTGTCGATGGTCTACATGCGACCATTATCACCATGATGCTCTTCGAACAATTTTTTAGAAGTATTTTAAGGTAATTCGCGCCGTCCTGAGACCCTCAACTTCCGGTAAATATTGCGAACATGCGTTTTTACTGTGGTATATTCAATTTGGCATGATGTTGCAATATCCATGAGGGAGTAGTTTGCTTTTAGAAGATTATAAATTTCCTGTTCGCGCTGGGTTAATTCCGTTATCGACGATATGGTGTCTAGATTTCCTGTCTCGTCAATGGAGGGAGAAACCGTTGGGGTTTGATTCGAACTGTCATTATGCGGGCGTACTTGCCTGATTGGGACATACCTCGTGGCGAATCTGCGTTTGACTTTGATGGATCCCTGAATAGGGAGCCATGTAACCAGCGCATTTAAACCCATCCAGAAAACGAGAGCTTGGGTTGTGAATGCCATGTGAGTTACGGTATGTTGATAAAACCACAGGTAGAGGAGTAACAATTCGCTCAATCCTAATCCTAAAAATCCTCCGAGTACATCCCAATATAGCAATCCTTCGAATGATAGTGCTGGCAATAATGCCGGCGCATCAGTTTGGGTCGTGGTGGAAAACTGCAGTAACATCACGCCCCAAGCCAAGGCGTCCAAAACCAAAGCCATACCCAAGACGATCTGAAAATATCGCCATTTTTTGGTTGTTCGGCCTACACCGACTAAAATTCCGGTATACAGTGCCACAAACCCCGCTGTTAACAAGACACCATGAACATGGGGCGGGGGAAATGCCATCATGATCCAAAGAACGAATAATAAAACAACCCCACGGTATATGTTCACCCAATAAAAATGCTGGCGCTGTTGGCGTAAAGCCATTGTCATGTATGTCCCTCCTCGAATTAATCGGCGATGTCTAACGCCGACTCTGGCGGTTCTAGGCTTAGTTCGGGGCGACAAGGGGTTGCTGCGTAAAATTCGGAGTGCCACCGGAAAATACACAGGCAATGACAGGCCTATCGTGTTATTCTTCATGGATACTCCCAAATCCTGCTAATCTGCGACGAATACCGAGGATTAGTGCCGGAGGATATCGGGAGTACTTCCGACTCAGAACACATCCACAATGGTGTAGTCCTTTCAGTTACTTCAAAAATCATCCTTCTTGTCCTGGTGGTGGAGCCCTATAATCAGGGCGAATTTCGTACGGAGGTAGCGATTATGAACGAAGCACAAGTTACTCAGGTCCTAATCCGCACTGTTCAAGACATCAAACCATCCGAGCCGCAGATATCGGCTGTCACGTCGTTAGGAGAGCTGGATCTGGATTCTCTCGACACGTTGGAGTTGTTATATGCGTTGCAATCGTATGCCCCGGTCGCCCAAGACAACTTCTTAGACATTCCCGTCCCGGCGGATTGTCAACAATTAACCAACGGACTCACTGCTCGCACGGTTAGCGACGTCTTCCGACACGGAACCATTGGTGATTTGGCCCGAATCGTCATTCACATAGCTTCCCAAACTGGGGAGGTGCTGTAAGTTGTACCCCGCGACTGTGGCCGTTACGGGATTAGGAACGGTTACCGGCAGTGGAATCGGTCCGGGCTCCCTATGGAACGATGTCGTATCGGTCCGTCCGCGTGTCAGGTGCCTATCATTCGGCTCACGTAATTATCTAGGGGTATGTATTCCGGATCGGGAAGCTCTTCGTCATACCTGTTCAGACGTCGCTCGATATGATGATTTTACCTGGTTAGGATTTCTGGCTGCCCAAGAGGCTCTGTTCGACGCCGGGTGGGATACTCGACCCTCTAGCTTTACCCGGGCTGCAGTCATCATTGGCACCGCGTTTGGCGGTATAACAACAATTGAAGAAACATATCACGGCCTATTTGTAGCCAAGCGTGAACGAACCCGGCCCCTAACGCTTCCTTCCGCAATGTCCAACAGCCTCGCCGGGATAATCGCCACGCGGTATCGCATGGAAGGGCCCAATTTAACTCTATCGACAGCTTGTTCATCGTCTGCACATGCCATTGGGCTGGGATGGCAATGGATTTCCCATGGGATATGCGATGTAGTGGTGGCCGGCGGGTCGGATGCTCCGTTGGTATCTGGTACCTATGCAAGTTGGGACGCGTTAAAAGTCTTAGCTCCCCTATGCGATCCGCCCGATGTTGCCGTTAAGCCGTTCGACCAACAACGGCGCGGATTAGTATTAGGAGAAGGCGCAAGTGTCATCGTATTAGAGGCCGGTCACCGAGCCAAGTTGTGGTCGCGGCCGCCGTTGGCCTTTGTCCGGGGCTATGGTGCCTCCGCTGACGCAAAGCATCTTACGCACCCCGATGCCAATGGCATGGCACGAGCCATGGAACAATGTTTAATCAGCGGTTCCTGCTCTCCGTCTGAGGTGGATTATATCCATGCACATGGCACAGGGACCCTATCTAACGACATGGCTGAATCAGCTGCAATACGGCATGTGTTTGGTACGCCATCACCACCAGTCTCGTCGTCAAAGCCCATTACGGGACATACTATGGGCGCGGCGGGCTCAATCAGTGTCGCCGTTGCCATTTTGTCTCTCATGCATCAGACGATACCTGCGACGGCTAATTTGCGACATATCGATCCCCAGTGCGAAGGCGTTCATCATGTCACGGAACCCTTGAAATCGCCGATACGGCGTGTCATGGTGAATGCCTTTGGGTTTGGCGGAAACAATGCTTCGATTTTGATCGAGGCCGTCTCCTAAAGGCGCCGATGTAATTAAGGAGGTGAAATCATATGGTCTTGGAAATGGTGTCTATCATCAATCGGATTGAATTGGCCGATAAGTGCTGCTAATGACAGGTGAAAGGCTGAAGGGGGTGCCCCCCTTCAGCCCTCCGTGAGAGGAGGCGATTCAAGATGTATTACCGTTTACGGACAGGATTATCCATCTATCAAGATGCAGTTGGTGACCTTCATTGTATGTTTCCTGCCACCGGCACGGTTAAACATATCCGTTGTTCTGAAGACCTTATCGCTCTATTAAAAGTTATGCAGACGCCACAAACGTTAGACCACTTATATCGAATGGCATTTGCCGCCGATCCATCGCTGAGGCCCGAGGCAATCGCGCTTGTATTAGACCGGTTAATCGCTGAAGGAGTGATTACTCGGTCGGCCGACGAAGTTGAAGTCCCCCGCAGCAGTTTTGAGCTCTTTTTGCAAGAAGTAGCTCCCTTAGGTGCTGAGCAAGGGATTCGCGCCATTCAATCCGGAACAGCTATCATTATTGGTGTGGGCACCGTGGGCAGTATCGTAGCGACTCTATTGGCTCAAAGCCAGGTTGGTCATTTGGTGGTGGTCGATTCCGATTGTGTCGAAGAGCGGAATCTGGAACGACAATTAACGTATAGTCGCAACGACATCTTTCAAGACAAAGTCGCCATCTTGCGTCAGTTCATCACTGATCGGACAAACGTGCGAATGACAACGCACAAGAACAAAGTCGAAAACGCCACGGATGTCTTCAACATATTGGAAAACGTGGAGCCTCCTGCGGTAGTCATTAACTGTGGCGACGAACCCTCAGTGGACATGATAGCGTCGTGGATTGACGAGGCCATTCAACGCCGAAACGTTCCTCTTCCATTTATTGCGGGCGGCGGTTATGCTGGCCATTTAGGATCTGTGGGCCCCACGTTTATCGAAGGGAAAACTATTTGCTGGAATTGCTATCAAGCCCAAATACATAACATTCGTTACAAGTACGGGTTGCCCGACTGGCATCTGATTGCTCATCGACCCTTTCCCACGCATCAGCGGCCAGCCTTTGCGCCGTTAGGGCTTTTAGTGGCAAGCCTGATAGCCACGGAAGCTCTTGGCATATTGAGCGGCACCATTTCACCTTTGTTTGTGAATCGACATGCTGAGTGGAATCTCATGCGCAATGAATTCCTGTGGCATCCCCTGGAACCCCAGCCCGGTTGTTTGCGATGCGCTCTAGTGTCTTCTCGAACGGTGGGAGAACCGCGATGAATGGACGATTAGTCAAACTTATAAGTTGGGAACACGATCATGTCGCGACGTACATAGAATGGTTGCAAAATCCTGAAGTCGCTCGGTTGACCCACATTATTACAAGGCCGGTGTCTCGGCGAGAAATTGAAGAGGAATTTCACGCATATTTTCAAGGGAAATCATCTGTTCAGCATTGCGCTATCGTTCATCGGACCACAGGGCAGTTATTGGGCAAAATTCATTGGGAAGAATGTCTTAAAGGTCCGGATGTATATGAAATGGGGATCGTGATTGGCAAGCCGGATTGGTGGCGCATGGGTTACGGAGCGGAAGCCTGTCTCTTGGCCGGGGACATTCTATTCCATGAGATGAAGGCCCATAAAGTCATGTATCTCTGTGCCGAGTATAACACCCCAATGATTGAGTTGGGGCTCCGCAACGGGTTTGTTGAGGAAGGCCGCATTCGGGACAGATTTTATGTTAATGGGCGATATTGGGATGGAATTTGGCTCGGCTTGCTCAAAGCAGAATACGACGCCCTCATGAATCGACTCATTCTGCGACTAGGAGGTACGTCGCATGACATTTAATAAAAAAAAATCGCCGTCTTTTCATACGCGATTAGCGGTCGTCGTGATTGCGTTATGGTGCGTTCTCATTGGCTTCGGAATTCGTGGGTTTCAAGACCTTAGTCATCGCGTTAATACCACCGGACTACAAACCCCAGGCACTCCTTCCGCACAATACGTCCACTGGGTGCATCAGTTTTCACCGGCTATTAATGATCTCACTTTGGATGTATTAATTCATCGTAGGAATACTGCCCAGGCCTTTAATTCATTTTCACCGCTGATTGCGGCGATTCATCACCATGTACCCCAATGGTCGGTGGAAGACATCCAACAACGCGGCCCGTGGACAGCTATCATCTGGTCAACGGGCACAGCTCATTGGATTCCGGCCTTAAGCCAATATGCCGCCTCTGAACAGACATTGACGGCAATAGTTCGGCATTTTGACCGCATCACGCAGGATACAACTTTCGTTACGGGGGCCGTTCCGCTTCAGTGGACCTTCTCACGTTTAGCGATCCGTGCTTTGGAGAATGCTGCGCGCTTTACCTTGCCGATGACGTTAATCTTGTTACTCGTGGTGTTTCAATCGTGGAGTGCTGCCCTATTCGTGCCATTAAGCGCCATGAGCGGGTCCCTTATCGGGCTCGGTGTGTTAGGATTATGGCCAACGTCCATCCCGGTCACTAGTTTTACCACCGAAGCGGGTATGATGCTTGGCTTGGGTGTCGGTATTGATTATGGGATGATGTGGTGGGCATCCCTTCAACGTACGGACCCAGACACGAATATTGTAATCCGCTATGTTATGGCCCAACAACGTGTACGTCAGATGGTCATACCCGCCGCTGCCATTGTTATCCTTTCGCTTATGGCATTAATGTTTTTTTCTCAGCCGTTAATTACATCGATTGCGCTCGGGGTCATATTTGCTGTAACAGGCAGTGCCATGGCCAGTTTAAGCGTACTCCCGGCGTTACTGTGGATCGTGCGGGCCCGTCCGAAGCGCCTCACCAGTTTATCGGGAAAGCCAGCATTTTGGACACGCCTTCAAGGGTTCCTGCTGAATCGCTATCGCGTTGTTGCGGCGGGGGTCATCATTGTCTTGTTGGTCTTTAGTAGTGGAACACGGGCGTTGGTGTTATGGGAACCTGGGGTTGCCACCTTACCGCAATCAGAGTCGGCGGTCCAAGGATTTCGCATCCTTCAAAAGCAATTCCCGATTGCGGCCGGGGCACCGATTATGGTTGCAATTGGTCCGCCCCACTCAGGAGGGAATATGTACAATCGCCGAGAATTTGGAAATGTACTATCTTCGTTGCGTCATACGGAAGGCATTCGCCGTGTCCAGCCGATAACACCAATATTACCGGCCATGTCCAAAACACCCACGGTAACGAATCAACAACGCCGCGCAACAGTACACTTGGTTGCCGTCTGGTCATCTTTTCCTAATAGCAGTCCCCTAACGATTCGTTTAGTGCCGACATTACGACAGCGCCTGACCAATGGTTTTCAGCTGAAATCCATTGTCGGCGGCGGAGCGGCCGAAGTCTATGACGCAATTCACCGCGTATTTCATCGATTTCTTTGGGTTTTTGCGATCATATCATTGGTGTCGGGCGCGGGACTCTATTGGCGGTTTCGTTCGCTGCTCATTTCCGTGTCTGCGATTATTTTTAACGCACTATCGACAGCGACCAGTCTGGGTGTTCTCATAGCGGTGTTTCAACATCACGCAGGCGCGTGGATGGGACTACCTAGTCCCGGAGCTCTTCAATGGACAACACCCGTTCTCCTATTTGCGATCTTATATGCGGTAAGCACCGACTATGAAATTTTTTACGTGGAGGCAGTCAGCCATCACCGTCAAGCGAATCGACCCTTGCGGGAGCTACTTCTCGCTGGCACCCAGGAAACTGGCGGATTTCTCACCGGTGCCGCCATCATTATGGTGTCGGTGTTTATGGCATTTGGATTGTCCGGGCTCGAATTTATGCAAGAACTAGGTATTGGTTTGTCCGTAGCCGTTCTCATAGACGCAACGGTTGTCCGCATGGTTCTCGTTCCAAGCTTTTTGTTGTGGTTCCAACAATGGTCCTGGTGGCCGGGAGGAAAGAAGCGCTCCCCCATGTTTCTGGAGGTGCCCTAAATGGTGTTGCATCCCCTCACATTTGTGGTGTTAGGACTGGCTTGTTTTCGCTTAACCCATTTGATTGTTGTAGAAGAAATTACAACATTCCTTCGAACCCCCTTTGTTGACGCTGTTAACGAACGGGATGCCCGTGGACGGTGGATTAAACTCCAATACCCAAAACCGCATCGTATTCGTGGGTTTATTGGGGCTCTTCTGAGCTGTCCTTGGTGTACGGGAATCTGGGTGGGCATTGCACTGGTAATGGGATGGTATACGGTTCCGCATGTGGTGTTTCCCGTGGCATTAATCTTTGCCGTTTCCGGGCTCGGGGTCATTGCCGAAATGGCGACTCAATATTGGAATCGTAATAGCTTTAGTCCCACACCGGAACAGATCGCTCGCATTAATGCCATCAACGCTTTGCTGGAATATGGCACTGCAACCCGTAGTCCAGCCGAGGCAAACAAGGATTCCGTGCGATGATGCCACGTCAAACGTTAATCATCGTGGGGAGTGCCGCCATGTGTGTGGGCCTTTCTGCTTTGGATATGTCGATTACCACTATAGCCGCGCCGCGTATTGTCGCGTCACTTCGCGGACCCATCACGCAAGTCGCCTTGATCTTCGCGACCTACCTTGGCGCAGCGGTTCTGATATTACCCTGGAGTGGAGTGTTAGCGGATCGATGGTCGAGTCCAGGAGTATTAATCGGCGGTTTAGCGTTATTTGGTGTCGGATCGGTCGGATGTCTTATTGCACCCAATTTTCTCGTGTTTTTACTATCACGAACCGTTCAAGGTTTGGGTGGCGGGGTCCTCATGGTTTTACCGATGACGATAATCGGCCAACGGTACGCTCCCAATGAACGGCCTCGATGGCAAGGGATTTTGGCTGCAGCCTACGGATTGGCCACATTAGTCGGGCCCCCTCTCGGCGGATGGATTACTACGGTGTTCGGCTGGCGGTGGATTTTTGGATTGAACTTACCGCTAACTGCAATAGCCCTAGTTGGAGGGAGCGGCATCCCAAGTCACCGGGGCTCGTCAGGAGAATCACCACATTGGACGAATTTAGTTCTCTTTAGTGGTATCGTGGGATTCATTTTACTGTTAACGACGAGACATTGGTCTGCGATGGAGTACGGGGTATTTATCGTCGGACTGCTCATCCTCGGTGTACCGTTTGTTCAACAAGTGCGAAATAGACAGAGTAGTCTATGGCCTCAAGAATTAGAGGAATCCCTAATCATCTCTCGGGGATTTTTGCTCATGTTTCTCATTGCAGCCAGTATCGAAATGGGTGCAGTCTACTCGCCGCTACTCTTTCAGCGAATTTTTTTGATCACTCCTCAACAGACCGGAATATGGTTGATTCCGATGTCTTTAGTGGCGATTTTAGCCAGTCTTTGGAGTGGTAAATGGATGACAGAAACCGGGCTTTATCGACGCTTGCTGATTGGAGCCCAGTTCATTATGGTGTTCGGACTAATGCTGGCAACACTCAGCCTGGTAACCCATATATTAGGGATTTTGGAAATTAGCACTCTGCTTTTTGGACTGGGTTTGGGACTTCAACAACCTATTTTAGCCGTCGTTATCCAAGCGGCTACTCCAGATACGTATATTGGTCGTATGTCATCTCTGTTACCTCTGGTTTGGAATGTGGGGGCGTTAGTGGGAATTTTGATATCGTCGTTCGCTCTCGCCTTATTCCATGGATTATGGGGATGGGTCACATTGTACCTCATGGCGTCGGCTATCTTGTTATTAACGGTTGGGATTGCCATTCGCTTGCCTTACCGAAGCATACTTGACGTTACCTCTCATTCGGAAAACGCTTCAGGGGGGTATTCGGTGTAATGATTGGGATTGATGTGGTCGATATTGCGCGATTTGAACGCCGTTGGGACAACGCTTTTATGAATCAATTATTTACAAAGTGCGAGTTAGCCTATATTGAGCGTCAACCACGGCCGACTCGAACTGCAGCTGGAATATTTGCCGCAAAAGAAGCTTTTTTAAAAGCCTTGCATCAACCCATTACATTAAAACGGGTTCAATTGATTGAAATACGTCATAGAGACGATGGAGCGCCAGAAATTGTGATACATGAAGACGGTTTTCATCCATTTGACTTCGGAGGAATACATGTATCGATATCTCATACGGATTCCGTTGCTATGGCGATGGTCATGATCACGAAAAAGTGGAAACGGCAACAATAGGTTGCAGGTGCTGGATTACGTCCTCGAGAGCCATCACGAACAGGCTCTAGAGGGAGCCGGAAGGTACATGGTATAATGGTCCCCATAAACTAGACCATTTTGAAGGCCGTCCAGTGTTACACGGGACATATCATATCGAAACAAAAATGGTATTCTGACTCTTTCAAACGCCTAATGGTAGCCGCCTCATTTTCTCGTCCACCCAATATCCGCTGGCGGAAAGCTTCCGCGGGCGCTTGAACGGCCAGCTCTTTCTGTTGGACATCTATCAGAATGCGCAGGGGGATTTTATTGGCGTCCATTATCACCACCATCCGGTGTTTTGGGGTCCCGGTCCCCACGCTGAATCTCTTAAATTTTACCGGCTCGTGGGTTGTGGTCGGCGCGCCGTCGGCGGCAGCCTACGAGGCCGTGAATCTGACGTCGGGGTGGACTCTTGTGAATCCCGAACAAGTGGCCCCAATGAAGGGCTATCGCGGGTTGGGCTTGCCGTCGCGCATCTTGGGCTTGCCGGCCTCCGACGATTTTCCGGTCACGATTCCCTAACCTCAACGCCAGTGTCGCCCATATGGACGGTTTCACCATGGGGCGGACGGATGATTCCGACGTCGCCCCATGCACAGGCCATGAGCCGATGAACAACTCGCTGGTCCGTTCGTTAATTTATCCGGTGCCGGATCCGGCATTGCCTTTTTGCGCGTCCATTTTACCCGCCAACTCACCGGGGAGGTGCTGATCGGGTCCAATGCCGTCTTGGTTTGGGCACGGGAGCAGTATCAACGGCGTGCTTTTCAGGTCCGTGACGCTTGGGATGTGCTCACCTATCCCGGGTTTTGGCGGATGGTCCGACGGTATGGGGCTGCCGGCTTGGCCGAACTTTACCGCAGCCTCTGGGTGCCAGCCTATTTGGCCTTGAGCCGGCGCTATGTGCCGGATTTGGCCGCTGCGGACATTGTCCTAGGGCCTGTCGGGATCCGGGCCAAACCGTCGATGGGGCAGGCTGGTTGAGCGATGACTTTCTGATCGAAGCCGGCCCGTACATGCTCGTGGTGCGCAATGCCCCTTCGCCGGCGGCGACGGCCGTCTTCGCGATCGGCGCCTGGGTAGTGGATCAGGCCCGTCAAACATTGGGGTGGTCTAACGGGTGAGGCAGGCCCATTAGAGATTCGACTTTAGGCAATGATGTCGCCTGTTTTTCAGGTGTTACGTCAGACGGGGAGCTGTGATCTCATTGACTTCCCCAATGCCTGATACAGAACCGGATTTAATAGGGCTTGATCCGTTCCCGTTCCGGCCTTCGCCAAATCCTGCTTGTGTAGCAAAGGGGAGCACCGAAGGCGTCATTTCGAGGCGACCGCCTCCCAATCAGGGAACGGTGCCTGTTGTGGCCTTCTGCTCCCCTAAGTTCGGTAAGACGATAGGCACGTGCCGGTTATGTGGAATAATCCGGATTTGTAACCGGGGTCATTATTCCGAAACGATATTACTGCGGAGGACAGGCTGCGTGAACAATGTCAGCAGAAACGAGAGGAGGCTCGTTAGGCCCAAAGTAATCCATCCGGCCATGACAAACCCGAACGGAATTAAGGCGGCAAATAAGGGGCCGCCTACGAGCGCGCCGACATTAAAGATTAAATAAATCCATCCCGTCACGGACCCGGCAATGGCATCATCGGTGGAATCCTGAGCCAATCCGACCGAGAGTCCGACGTAGATGCCCCAGCCAGCCCCAAACAAAAATGTCAAGATGTAGAGCGGAGTGACGGCGGCCGAAACCGTAAACATCCCGATGCTCCCAATGACAATGAAGAGGGACGCGAGGCTGACCCCGCGTTTACGCCCAATTTTGTCCGCAATGTAGCCAATGGGAAAAGCGCACAACAGACCGCCTAATCCCCCCATGGAGTAAATACCGGCCGATGTCCCTTGCGGCAAGTGCAGGATATTAATGAGATAATCGGAGTAGTAGCTGAGGAATCCGAACAATGTGATGCCGAAGAGAAAAATGGCGATGGACAAAATGATGACGTTGCGATTGAATATCCCCGACAATTTCAGTTGTTGCCGCTCTAAGACTTTATAGGTTCGGGGAATGAAGATCTGAAAGAGAATGAGGGAGATGATGGCGGCGATCCCCGACAATACAAACGGTGTTTGATAGTGGGGTAAGAACGGGTTGATTAAATAGGGTCCGACAAAGAGCCCGAGACCGAACAATACCGAAAACACCGATAAGGCGCGCCCGCGCGTTTCCCAAAAGATATCGCCTAACAAGGCCGCGCCGGCTGGTTGGAAAATGCCCACCCCAAGTCCCACACCGAGTCGGGCAATCCAGAGCTCGACGGGGTTCGATACAAATCCGGTCCACACGGTGCAGCCCGCAAACAAGAGGATGGAGGCCATGACCGTATACTTGACCGGTGTTCGGTCGAAGAGATACCCACCTAGCATACTAAACACGGCAATACCTAGCGCAAACCCGGTGGCCACATTCCCGAGCAAAGCGGGTGTGCCGTGTACATTGTGGACAATGTAGGGCGCTCCGTAGGTAAAGAGGTTGGTGTCAAAGCCTTCAAGAAAGGCGGGAATGGCGGCTACGATCAGAATGAGAATAAACCGTCCCGGACTTTGGCGCGAAACGGATCGAACCGTTTCGACATGAGAGGGATTGAACGCGTTCTCGCGAGCCATCGTAATACCTCCTATAATTTTTCTTTCGATCTAAGTTGCCGGGGCGCCGGTCAATTCCGTTATCGCGGGGGCTCGTCAACAATCGCCTCGCGGATCATGGCGAGGATGGTTTGGGCCATAATCCAGACGCCGAGCGGCATGACGGATTCATCAAACGTAAATCGACTGTGGTGATGAGGATACGGATTGGGACCCGGCTGGGCTCCCAAATGCCAAAAGACCCCTGGCCGTTGCTGGAGGTAATAGGCAAAGTCCTCGCCTCCCATGCGGACCGGGATGTCGACCCAGACATCGGAACCGCCATATTCTTCAACGACTTGCCGGAGTAATTGGACGTCCTGCGCGGAATTGATAATGCTGGGATAGCCCCGGGTATACGTCACGGTCCCGGTACACCCGGAAGCCGCCGAGATGCCGTCCACCATTTGGGCCAGCGCCGAGGCAATGCGCTCTTGAACGTCTGTCCGAAAGGTTCTCACGGTTCCCCGGATTTCGGCTGAGGACGGAATGGCGTTGAATGTCGAGCCGGATTGAACGGATCCGATGGTTACCACAGCCGCATCAACGGGATTGGTCATGCGGGAGACAATGGTTTGCATCGCTGTAATTATTTGAGATACTACCGGAATCGGGTCACGCGTCTCGTGTGGGGCCGAACCATGGCCCCCCCGTCCTTCGATGCGAATGATAAACCGATCGGAATTGGCGGATTGCACCCCTTCACGGGCGCCAATGCGCCCGCTGGGCAACTCCGCCTGAAGGTGCAAGCCTGTGACGCGCGAGACCGAGTCCAACACCCCGTCTTGGATCATTTTGAGGGCGCCGCCGGGGTGGCGCTCCTCGGCGGGTTGGAAGATGAGGCGCGCCTGTCCGCCGTGTTGGGCCACGAGATCGGGGAGAATGGCAGCGACTCCCAGGAGGATGGCGGTATGCCCATCATGACCGCAGGCATGCATCACCCCCCTGTTCTGAGAACGATAGGGGACTTCCGCCTCTTCATCGATGGGCAACGCATCAATATCGGCACGAGCTAACACACGCGGACCGGAGGTTCCAATGTCCACGACCACGCCGGTTTCACCGGCGACATACGGCTTAAGCCCCAATCGGGTCAATTGCTCCCGGATAAAGGATTGGGTACGAAATTCTTCATAACCCAGTTCAGGATGTTGGTGAAGATGACGACGCCACGCGATTAACTGCGGAAGCAGCTGCTGGACGGTGTCCGGGATTATGAGCAGGCCTCCTCTTGAGAAGCCGGTTCGAGCGTCAAGAAAGACAACGCCGTTTCGGCCAATAAAGCGACGCCGATGGGGAGGGCGTCTTCATCCAAGGTAAACCGGGGATGATGATGCGGATATATGGCGCCCACTGCCGGGTTCCGACAACCGAGCATCAGAAAAGCCCCGGGGATCCGTTCCAGATAATAGGCGAAATCTTCGCCGGCCAGAAGGGGCGCGGGATGACGCATGGCACTGGCGCCCCACACTCTGGATATGATCCGTTCAACGGCTTCGATTTCGGGGAGCGTATTGACTACGCTGGGATACCCTCGTTGATAGTGAAGGGTTCCGTTGCTTTCGTAGGCTTGGCCGATGTGGTCCACGAGGCCTTTGAGGCGCGCTTCTATTCGTGCCCGGTCTTGGGCATGAAACGTACGAACCGTACCGGTTAATTCCACCCGAGGAGCGATGATATTGAAATTGCTGCCGCCATGAATGGTGCCGATAGTGACTACGGCCGCGTTGTTCGGGCGAATGTTACGACTGACAATGGTCTGTACGCTCATCACCAGATCGGCGGCGGCGACCACGGGATCGACGGCACTTTCCGGCTGGGATCCATGGCCGCCTTTGCCTTCGAGGATCACGGTAAAAGCATCGGCACTGGCAGTTACTGGGCCAGGCGTGACGCCGATAAGGCCGGTGTCCAGGTCCGACGATAGATGTAGTCCTACCACCCGTTCAATACCCTCTAAAGCCCCTTCGGCAATCAGCTTTTGCGCACCTCCCGGCAATTGTTCCTCCGCGGGCTGAAATAAGAGGCGAATCCGGCCGGGTAGCGGGGTGTGTGTGGCCAACAGTTGCGCAACCCCGAGCAAGATCGCGGTATGCCCGTCATGACCGCAGGCGTGCATCACGCCGGGATGTTGAGAGCGAAAGGGCGCGTCCGATTCTTCCTGCAAAGGTAACGCATCGATATCGGCTCGAATAGCCACACTGTGGGGACCGTCGCCGATATCCACCAGAATTCCGGTATCGCCTACGGCGTACGGCGCGAGCCCGATGGCCGTCAATTGTTGCATTAAATACCGTTGCGTTTCATATTCGCGAAAGCTGAGTTCGGGAAATTGATGTAAATAGCGGCGCCAAGCCACGAGTTGCGGGCGAAGTTCTTGGGCTCTCGTGAATAATGACATAAAATAAAATCCCTCCCAAGGGCATTGTCTCTGCGAAGTGCTTTTTTGGTCTATAGAATGAATTCTAATTCTTATAATCAAAATTGGAGTGGATTACAGATGGACGCGGATCCCGGCAAGAAATGCCCATCGCAGGAGGATCGCCGCCTGGTCATCAAGAGGACGGTTCCACCGTCTGCGGGCTTTGTCTAGTCGGTACCGAATGGTATTCGGATGGGTATGCAGGATTGCAGCGGTCCGTTCCGGGGAACGCTCCGAAAATATCCAGGTTTTGAGGGTCGTGAGCAGTTCGGGATCCTCTTGAAAGGGCGCGACAACGGTCTCATGAAAACGCTGGCGAAACGCGTCAGGGATCCCGGCCATGAACGAGATATCAGGATAATCGCAGAGGCATGTCGCATGCGTCACCGGCGGGTAACCCAACTGTCGGGACGATGCGGATAGCATTAACACGCCCGATAATTCCTGCGGTAAATCCTGGAGGGAATCTGCAGGTGAACCAATAATCATACGGGTCTCTCGCGGCAGCGATTGCTGCAGGATTTGCCATGTGGATTCGGGCATCATGAGGAGAAGGTCCTGCTCTCGTTGCATCAACGGAATGTTGGTGTGTTCAATGACACCGCGTACCGCGTCGACCGTTGTGTCCTGAATGAGCCCTATGGCCAGGCGAACGGCGTGCATGCCGTACTGGGTTAATAGCGCGTCAACGGCCGCATAATCTCGTTCCCACAATCGGCGAAACGCTTCGGATTGAACCCGTAAGCGTTCTTGTTGGCGGGCGGTATCTTTGAGAAACTCTAGCGCAATTAAGGGTAATGCCTGTTCCACGGTCAAACGCTCGACGCCTTGTAGGGGCCCGGCAATCTGCAACTCGCCTAATAGGTCTTGTCCTGCACTAATCGCCAAGGACACGGGATCTTGGATGATGCCCCGCATAGCTTTAACGTCTCCCTGGGCGTCGAGGAGCCGATAGGGTCGTCGAATCGCGGTCCATACGGCATGCATGAGATGTTCAAAATTGCCTTGGGGGGACATCATGCTGGCTAAGAGCCGCTGTTGAATCGTCATGGTGTGTTGTAATTGCTGCGAGAGAGCGCGGATTTCCTGATATTCTTCGGCGTTTAACACGGCGACGGCGGCATGATCGGCCAAGGACGAGGCGACCGCCAAATCAACCGGGGTAAAGTCTCGGTCGGTATCGTAATTGTCGATGACCAGCACCCCTAGCAGGCGATCGTCCGTCGCCAACGGGACAGCCAGTGAACTGCGCAGGGGATTATCGGGCCGTCTAATGGCCTGGCGAACGGCTTGGTCATGTTCTGGAGCCAGATTGCTTTGCGCGGCGCGGATTGCCTCGGGGTTTGGCAGTAATAGGGGCTTTCGCGCAACAAATGTCTTTCCGGTAATTGATTCGCCCGGTTTCAATTGGACCTCCTGCAATGCCGACAAGTCAAAACCCGTACCGCCAACCGGGACTAATGCATTACATTCCGGACGATAAAGAAAGACGCAAACAAAATCCGCACCTGGGATGAGCGTGGTGCTTCCGTGTAATAAATCCTCAAGCAATGCTGCCATGTCGCGCCGGGTGGTGAGCCGTCGCGTCAAGGTCAAGAGCCGTTCCATCCTTTCGGGCGGTACGCCCGTAAACTTGCTCTCTACCATTCATACTCCTTTCGAAAATTCTAATCTACAAACCCGCAGTGAATTCATGGTTTACCACAATCTACCACAATTACGGTAAGCGTTGCTGAATTCGCGGGCAAAGTTTTCTTAAATCTGGTGTATTGCATTGAATCGGATGTTCGGTGGGCGGTTGTAACACTGATCTGTAGTGGTCCCCAAAAACTAGACTGTAACAGCCAGGCTAACTTGTCCGAAATCTGATGGCGTTCGGTGTCCGGGAGTTGACGACCGACCTTGACCACACGTTTGGGAGGTATGGCAAGGTGAGCGTTATGGAAAGTGAAACGCCCTAGACCCAAAAGAACAACGTTCCTACGGGTCCAGAGCTTGACATAAAAAAACGGACTTAATGTCCCAGCGACTTCAACCATACGAGGAGTTCGGTGTTTTCCTGCCACGGAGGCATCGTGACCGATGCCTCCGTCGGGTAAGCTGATTCCAAGGCGTGTCGCTTCATCTCACTGTCGGCACGCGCATAGACCTCCGTGGTACTAATGCTCACATGTCCTAACAAAACGCGAATATACACTAAGTTCACGCCCGCTTGCAGCAGATGCATGGCCTTGCTGTGCCGAAACACATGAGGGGACACCGTGTCCGGGATTCCCTCGGGATGTTGAACCCGCGCTTGTTCCACGTACTTCTTGACGATAAAGGTAATACCTGCGCGGGTGAGCTTCTCCCCGGAGCGGCTGGGAAACAGGGGATGAGGCCCGTGCCCGGGATCGTCCAACCTTATTTCCGCCATGTATTGCCCGAGCAAGGCGGCGGTAGGGGTCATCAGTGGAACAATTCGCGACTTACGACCTTTTCCTGTGAGTTGGATCGTGGCCGGTTGCACCAACCGAACGTCCTCGGGTCCGTAAATCCGCGATTTCTTGGACCCGTGCTCCGGTATCATATAGTACACTGAGCAGCACCAAGTCCCGGCGACCCGCACGGGTCGCGGGATTCGGCATCGCAAGGACAGCCTGTACGGCGTCCAAGGTGAAGTAGTTCATCACCGCCTGCGGTTGGCGTTTTCGCGGCATGGCCAGGATCTGTTGCCACTGATGTAACCGCTCCGGTACCGCTGTCTCCAAATATCGAACAAATGCATGGAGGGCCGCCATGCGCTGATTGCGGGTGGCCACGGAAGAGTGCCGAGTCCCTTCCAACCAGCTGAGAAACGCCTCAATTCGGTCGATGGTCACCATATCCAAGACGCGCTATTCCGGGACGATGTGTTGCGATCCCTCACAAAACTGGAGAAACAATGTGAAGGTATCCCGGTACGATCGTACAGTAAGGGGACTCGCTCCGCGCCGAGCGGGGAGATATTGGCCCAAATAGTGACTCAGCTGATAGGCAAAGTCGGTGGGTCGACGCGTCATTCCCATGCGACCTCCGGAATGACCCACCCGGCCGCTATATCGAGCGTCTGCCGGAGTTCGGGAAAGGTGTCCGCCGTGAGGCGGACGTATTGTTCCGTCGCCGCTACGGAAGCGTGGCCCAGATAAGCTGACAACACGGGAAGCATAGCATGGATGTCGACTTGCCGATCAATGGCGGCCTTCAGGGTGTGTACGGCAAATGAATGCCGGAGGTCATGGACACGAGGTCCCTGCCCCTTGCCGCGATGCGGAATTCCCGCGTACCACAGAATCTCCCGAAAGCGGCGATAGATGTTGTCCGCCGAAATCGCGGGCCAGCACCCAATAGATGGACGATCCTGAACAACCCATCCTTTGTCAAGGACTTTCACGGCGATGGGAATTATTCCTATTCGTTTGGCATGTTCTGGATTAACACCGGACGGGCGGAATGGGCGGAGCCATCCCCTTCAGGGCCCAAGCATAGAACTGGGCCGGCGGCCAATCCTGTAAACTGCCATGCATCCGTCGTTCGTTGTAAAACGTAATCCATCGGGCAATCGCCTCATAGGCTTCCGCTAGCGTGTGAAACACTTGATTGCCAAGACATTCCGCTTCCAAGACGCTGTGCCAGGACTCAATATGGGCGTTGCGGTTGGGCGTCGCATGGGGGATGCGTTCGTGGACTAATCCCCAGGCCTCGACCCCGGCCGCCCAGACCTGGGCGGTAAATTGGGGGCCATTGTCCGTGCGGATTACCGGGGCCACGCCCGGTGCCCAGTGCGGTTGGCGTTGGGCCACGGCCCGTTGAAGGGCGCGGAGCGCCTGCTCGGCGGTGCACGTCCAGCCGATATGGTAACTGAGGATCGACCGGTCAAACACATCCATGACGCTGCAGAGATAGAAAAAGCGATCCTGTCCCGTGACATAAGGTAGAGTAAGAGACAGGGCGCATCTCCGGGATGTTTCCCTGCCTCTCCTCTCCGAACCGGACATGCACCTCTCGGCGCATCCGGCTCTCCATTTCAGTGTTGCACAGCAATAGCAACATCACGATAGCGCGAAGTGAGAAGAGGTGGTGTCGGGTCATGGGTCAGGATATAGGGATTCCGTGGCGGGTTGTGCCAGCGGAATTGGCCCTTGCGACTCGAAGCGAGCCGTCGAAGAGTAACCGTGCCCCATTGGCCATCCGGCCATCGCCCCGTCACCACCCACGTTTTGGCCGCGCCGGGTTGCGGTGCGCGGACATGACGGGCGAGCTCCCGGGCGACGCCGCTTCGGTATTTGCGTGCCATCCAACGAGCCAGCTTCCAGAACACGAGGTGGTCGATACGCCGATAGACCATGGCGGTATAATCGGTGTATTGGTAGAAGTTCGCCCAACCTGCCAACTGGTGATTGAGATGGTCGACCAGTTCAAGGTGATTACGAGAGTAATCCGTCGACAACTCCGCTACTAAGCGGTCGGCCAAGCGTCGATACCGCTCCCATGGAATCTGGGTGACGGGGCGTTTGCGACCAGCGGGTCCCCGCTTGCGGATGATGCGATAGCCAAGGAACTCGAACCCATCGTCCACATGGGTGATATGGGTTTTCTCCATGTTGAGCGTGAGCTTCAACGTGTCTTCAAGAAAATTCCGGCAGGCTAACCGCACCGCTTCCGCGTGTTGGCGGGTTCCTTTGACGATGACCACAAAATCATCCGCGTAACGGAAGTACGAGACCGCCGGACGCCATTGGCGCTGCTCGCGCAGCGCAATCGGCCGTTGGCGGGAAATCCCGTCATTCCACTGCCAGCGGTCGCGTTTGGCTTTCGTGCCACAATACTGCTGCTCCATCCACTGGTCGAACGCATGCAGCATGATATGGGACAGCAGTGGGGACTATAGTGGTCCCCAAAAACTAGACAATTTGGGAGGCCCTTAAGTGTTACACTGGACACACGATGACGAAACAAAAGCGGTATTCCGCTACCTTCAAGAGCCAAGTGGTGCTCGAAATGCTCAAGGAAGAAAAAACCGTTAGCCAGATTGCTGCCGAATACGGCATTCATCCCAGTCAATTGCATCGCTGGAAGCGCCAGGCGCTCGAGAATTTTCCGCAGTTGTTTACCGAGTCCCAAGTACTCCAACAACAGGCCCAAGCCCACCAACAACAGCTGACCGAGCTGTATGCGGAAATCGGGAAACTGACCACCCAGGTCGAGTGGCTTAAAAAAAAAATCTGGCCTCGACCCTGACCCGCGATGAACGGATCACCTTGCTGGATCGGGGAGTGGATACCCTGCCGTTGACGACGCAAGCCGCGTTGTTAAGCCTCAACCGCTCGAGCCTCTATTACCGGCCCGTCGGGCCGGATGCCGAGGAGATCGCGCTGAAGCATCGCATCGATGAAATTTACACCGATCGACCGTTTTACGGATCCCGGCGAATAACGGCTCAGTTGAACCGTGAGGGTTACACCGTGAACCGCAAACGCGTGCAGCGCTATATGCGGGAGATGGGGATCTGGGGGCTCGCGCCGGGCCCCCAGACCAGCACTCGCCATCCCCAGCACCCGGTGTATCCGTATTTATTGAACGGTGTCACGCCGGCGTACCCCAATCATGTGTGGGGGATTGACGTGACCTATATCCGGTTGGTACATGGTTGGCTTTACCTGGTGGCCATTATTGATTGGTATTCCCGGTTTGTCGTGGCGTGGGAGCTCTCCGAAACGTTGGAACTGCCCTTTGTGCTCACGGCCGCGGAGCGGGCGTTGTCCATCGCCACTCCGACCATTTGGAATCATGATCAAGGCAGCCATTTTACCAGCCCCCAATACACGGCCTTGTTGTTGGCTAAGGAGGTACAAATCAGCATGGACAGTAAAGGGCGAGCGTTGGACAATGTGTTGACGGAACGGCTGTGGCGCAGCGTGAAATATGAAGAAGTCTATCTACACGATTACCGTTCACCACGGGAAGCCCGATCAGGCTTGAGCCGATACTTTACGTTCTATAACTATCACCGGCTGCATCAATCCTTAGGCTACACGCCACCCGCGGCCTGGTATACGCCCCTCCCGTCCCTCGCCGGGAGTGGGGTTTCCCGGGATTGAATCCCTCCTAGACAGCCCTACGGGCTGGGCCTCCGGTTTGCCGACGGGCTGACAACAGCCCGCGCCAAACCGGAGGGTAATGGTTTCGATGACACTCAAAGGAAGGAGGCCAGTATCACACTTTAGGGGTCAAAAATCTGTCTTGACAATGGGGTCCACCTTAGACAGGACTCCACCCTGCGGTACCCCTTCATGCGTGGAGCGAAAGAGCCCGTGATCGATAAGACCGGCTTTAAGCATGCGCCAGAGCACCCGGAGAAATCGGCGGTCCGCAATGCGGCGTTTCACTGCCTTCATGAGGAGCCGATGATGCACCGTATCGAAGTAACTCGCGAGGTCGCCTTCAATGACCCAGCGTCCCGCGGTGCCTTGGACGGTGTCCGTGAGCGCCAGTTTGACGGAGCGGACCGCGTGATGCACGCTGCGGCCCGGACGAAACCCGTAGGACATCCAGCGAAAGTCACTTTCCCAGATGGGGTCCATGGCCATTAGCATGGCGCGTTGAACCACTCGGTCGCGCAGGCAAGGAATCCCGAGCGGGCGTTGCTTCCCGTTGGGTTTGGGAATGTAGATGCGACGCGCCGGGTGGGGCCGATAGGTGTCGGTGAGCAGTTCCGTACGCAGCCGCTCGAGTTCTTCGGCCTGTTGCGCTTCCCAACGGCGTTTAGTCATCCCATCGGCTCCCGGCGTGTGAGCGCCGGGGGAGGTGAGGGTCCTTCGAGCCGCTTCTTCAAGCCAGTCGCGATTCGTGATGAGTCGTAGAAGGCGATCAAACCGACGGTTTGGCTCCTCCATGGACCACGTGGCCAGTTTGCTCTGCATTTCACTGATTATCAAAGGTCTTCACCTCATTGGGTCAGATCATTTGCGGAGGAAACCACTGAAACTGTCTCCCTTTGCCATGTGACCGGCTTTCCCGGTCGCGGACTACTACGGAGACTCCGTCAACAGGTGCGCATCGGGGTACCTACTCCCTTGCCATCGCAACCTGCCTTCCCCAGTTCATGAGCACAAACGCATTGCATGGGCGAGGTGGATGTTAGTCTAAATTGTGGACACCTCGAATTGAGACACGATGGTACACTATTGCTCAATTGAGGTGAATCCGATGGCCAATCCGTATGATCGAGCGTTTAAAGAACAAGCGGTTCAACTCGTGTTGACCCAACAAAAAAGTGGGGCCCAAGTGGCTCGTGAGCTGGGCATTCCGAGTCAGACGTTATATGCGTGGGTGGCTGCCTATAAGGCCGACCCGGTCGAACCCTTTGTCGGCAGCGGGCATCTGAAAGCGGAAGACCAAGCCCTGCGCGATTTGCAGCGACGCATTCGAGATCTCGAAGAGGAGAACGCGATCCTAAAAAAAGCGATGCGCATCTTCACCAACGATCGGACGTCATCGTTCGGTTCATTCATGAACACCGCTTCCCCTTCTCGATCACGCAGATGTGCCAGATCCTCGATGTCTCGCGAAGCGGGTATGATGCCTGGTGCCATCGTCCACCCAGTACCCGGGCGCAAGCCCGGGCCCGGCGGGTCGAACGGATTCGAGCGGTGTTTACGACATCGGGCGAACGGTATGGCAGCCCCAAAATCACCGCTGTGTTACGGCGGGACGGCGAGCGCATCAGTCAAAAAACGGTGGCGCGGTTGATGCACGACCATCGGCTGCGGTCCCGGGTGGTGCGCAAATATCAGGCCACGACCAATTCGCGGCACGCATTCCCCGTACACGAGAATGTGCTGAATCAAACCTTTACCGCGGATCGCCCGCATGCCGTGTGGATGGCAGATATCCCGGACATCCCCACCGAGGAAGGATGGCTCTCTTGAGCAAGCCTCGAGGACTTGGTCCACCCGAAAAATTGTGGGATGGGCGGTGGATCGGCGCATGACGCAAGACTGAGTTCTCCGGGCCTTAGACCGCGCGGTCACGCACAGCCGGCCGCCAGCCGGCGTGCTGCATCACTCGGATCGCGGTAGCCAATATGCCGCGACGGCGTACCAAGAGCGCCTTAAGCAATACGGGATGACGGCCAGCATGAGTCGGAAGGGGAATTGCGATGATAATGCCATGATTGAATCCTGGCACAGTCTCCTCAAGAAGGAGCTGATTTACCTGACGAAATTTCGAAGCCGAGACGAAGCCGAACGGGCGATCTTTGCCTATATCAAGATTTTCTATAATCGGCAGCGGATCTGGATGTTAGTCTAAATTGTGGACACCTCGAATTGAGACAAGATGATACAATAATTCTCCATTGAGGTGAATCCGATGGCCAATCAATATGATCGAGCGTTTAAAGAACAAGCGGTTCAACTCGTGTTAACCCAACAAAAAAGTGGAGCCCAAGTGGCCCGCGAACTGGGCATTCCTAGCAAAACCTTGTATGCCTGGGTCGCCGCCTACAAAGCCGACCCCGTCGAACCCTTTGTGGGCAGCGGGCATCTGAAAGCGGAGGACCAAGCTCTGCGCGATTTGCCGCGGCGTATTCGGGATCTCGAAGAGGACAAGGCGATCCGAAAAAAAGCGATGCGCATCTTCACCCACGATCGGAAGTAATCTTTCAGTTCATTCATGAACACCGCTTCACCTTCTCGATCACGCAGAGGTGCCAGATCCTCGACGTTTCGCGAAGCGGGTATGATGCGTGGCGCCATCGCCCTCCCAGTACTCAGGCGCAAATCCGGGCCCGGCGGGTCGAACGGATTCGAGCGGTGTTTATGGCATCAGGGGAACGCTACGGCAGCCCCAAAATCACCGCCGTGTTACGGCGGGAAGGCGAGCGCATTAGTCAAAAAACGGTAGCGCGGTTGATGCACGACCATCGGCTGCGGTCCCGGGTGCTACGCAAATATCAGGCCACGACCAATTCGCGGCACGCATTCCCCGTCCACGAGAATGTGCTGAATCAAACCTTTACCGCGGATCGTCCGCATGCCGTGTGGATGGCAGATATCACGTACATCCCCACCGAGGAAGGATGGCTCTCTTGAGCAAGCCTCGAGGACTTGTACACCCGAAAAAATTGTGGGATGGGCGGTAGATCGGCGCATGACGCAAGACTTAGTTCTCCGGGCCTTAGACCGCGCGGTCACGCACAGCCGGCCGCCGGCCGGCGTGCTGCATCATTCGGACCGGGGGAGCCAATATGCCGCGACGGCGTACCAAGAGCGCCTTAAGCAATACGGGATGACGGCCAGCATGAGCCGGAAAGGGAATTGCTATGATAATGCCATGATTGAATCATGGCATAGCCTCTTGAAAAAGGAGCTCATTTACCTGACGAAATTTCGAAGCCGAGAGGAAGCCGAACGGGCAATCTTTGCCTATATCGAGATTTTCTATAATCGGCAGCGGATCCATGGTGCCCTGGATTATCAGACTCCGGCCGAGGCCGATGCGGCGTATCATGCGCGACACGGCTAATGTCTCAATTTCGGGTGTCCATTTTATTGACATAGGTCCAAATCGCCCTCCGCAATTATTCGCTGGGCGTACCGTACTTCAAGTCCGTCTCCCAGAGCTGGTTGGGGCCGGTGACGACCCGATTGGCCGCTAGCCGGCGGACCGGACGGTCCGCCGCGGCGGGAAAGCGACGGCCTTGGAGCAGATGCGCTTCGGCCAACACCCGATACACGCTTTTTTTGTTAATGATCACCTGATGCTCTCGCCGCAACCATGTCGTCAACTTCCGGTACCCATACGCTGGCCCATCGGAACTGGCGATATACTCGCTCAGCCACTCCAGCACTTGGCCTTCGGCGACCTGGGTACCCTGTTGAGTCCAATAATAGCCGCGCCGTGGACGCCCGACGGCGGTGAACCGGGGCTGCCGGATGGGCCGTGCTTGGCGCTGACGCCAAGCATAATAGGTGGATCGGGCCACTCCCGCCAATCGACACACCAGGGTCGGTCGGTAGCCTGCGGTAATCCATTTATGGGCTACTTCACACCGCGAGGAGGGACCCGGTCGGCTTTTTTTACAAGGTCTTTCAAAATCGCGATTTCTAAGTCTTTGTCGCCGAGGATCTCTTTGAGTTGCCGATTTTCGGCTTCGGTTTGAGCGAACGCCGCCCGGAGATCGGCCGTCTCGGGTCGGGCAGGCCGCCGGGTCGCGGCCCGGACCCAGCGCCGGACTGGGTCGGGGGGCAGGTGGTGTCGCCGGGCGACAGCCGCGGCATTGCGACAGTCTAACGCTTCTTGAATGCACTGCGCTTTCAACTCCGGGGTCATCCGGGGGCCCTGATCGGTCATCGTGTCTCTCGTCTCCTCTGAAAAATACTGGCCGCATTGGCCGCATACCATATACCGGGGTATCTATCATCCGTACCGCGATATCTCGATCGGTGACGGCGGGCCCTGCGGGAGCGGTCCACCCCCCTTTCCGGTGAAAAATAATCTTAGTTAACTGGCTTCGGGGGTGGCCGGTTCCACCGACACCCGATAGCCCAGGGCTTCGAGCCGCCGAATTTCCCGGCGGACCAGGGCCTGACGATCCCGCTGATCAAAATAGGTGGCGCCCAAATCTTCGTAGACAGCCCCCGGGATTCGCAGGATCGCATACACCGCGATCAAGATGTGGCGCCCGGTCGCCACAGCCGCACGTTGCTTACCGCGGCGTCCCGCGAGGCGGTGATACACCGCCCCCAGATAAGTCTTGGTCTTGCCCGCGGCGTGGCCGCTTTGGGTCAAGGCGGCCCGCAGCGCCTTACTGCCCTTGCGCGTGCGCGTCGGTCGCGCTTTCCCCGCACTTTCGTCCTGTCCGGGGCTGAACCCGGCCCAAGACACCAGGTGAGCGGCGGACGGAAACCGTTGCATATCGGTCCCGATCTCGGCGATAATGATCTCGGCCGTGCGACGCTCGACCCCGGGAATGGTTTGCAACCGGGTGAGGGCGTCGTCAAAATTTGCGAGACGGGTGGCGATTTCCTCGGAGAGCGCCGCGATCTGGCGGTCCAAAAAGGCGACATGCTGGAGCTGCACGCGCAGCATCAGGCGCTGATGGGCCGTCACCAAGCCGGTCAAGGCCTGGATCAGGGTGTCCCGGGAGGCGCGGATCCGGGGATCGGCCAAATCGGCTAAGGCCGCGGGGTCGGTCACGCCGTCCGTCAAGGCAGCGAGAATCCGCTGGCCGCTGACGCCCAACACATCGCTGATGACGCTCCCGAGCTTGACATTGGCCCCTTCCAACACCTTTTGGATGCGGTTGGCTTCCGTGGCGCGGGCTTGCTGCAGGCTCGTTCGGTAACGCACCAGCTCCCGCAGCTCCCGCTGCGGGCGTGGCGGGATATAGCTGGCCTTCAACGCGCCGATCCGGAGCAACCCGGCGATCCACTGCGAATCTTGCACGTCGGTCTTCCGCCCGGGCATGCCTTTGATGTGCTGGGGATTCACGACCATCACGGCCTCAAAGGGATAGGCTTCCAACAGGTTCACGACCGGCTTCCAATACACGCCGGTTGCTTCCATGGCCACGTGCGTGACCCCACAGGATTGCAGCCAATCGGCTAACGCCAAGAGATCGGGCGTCAGGGTCCCAAACGACCGCGTCTCGCTGACCGTCGGCGTCAACACCGTGGCCACAATGACCTTCTTGTGGACGTC
Organism: Sulfobacillus acidophilus DSM 10332; assembly: GCA_000237975.1. GTDB lineage: Bacteria > Bacillota > Sulfobacillia > Sulfobacillales > Sulfobacillaceae > Sulfobacillus_A > Sulfobacillus_A acidophilus. The sequence goes on from CP003179.1 coordinate 628,405, forward strand.
CAACCCGGCGCCATGAGTCACGACAATATCTAAGTCCATGCGTCTCACCTCAGTTCATCAAATCCTCCGACAGCCTCGGAGCGTCAGAGAACTCTCCTCTGCGTGCTCACCTATCGTCGGCGCGAGCCGACGGCGGGGCAACAATCGGGGGTGCTCGACGAGGCCGGAATCCGTCTCCTTCGCGAGCTCGCAGCATCAGAGGGAAGTCGATCTCGGCCGGAGGTTGTCTTCAGCATAGCGCGATCACTCCCATTTTTCATTCCCGTGGGTGCCCCGAATCCGGGGCATGGGTGTCTCCTTCCCAGATTGTCCCATCGTGGTCGGTCAGGTTGTCTCGTCGGGTTCCTGCTCGCTGGAAATTTTTTTCGAGGCGCCAGGGGGCACCGTTTTACCAATCTCTGGAGGTTCCATGCGAGTATCCCAGGTTTTTCAATCTCGCTGGGAGATCATACCGACCCTGACTTCATGCACCGACACCTGGATCTTAGGCGGATAGCCCCACGCCTTAAGGTGGACCCCATTGTCAAGACAGATTTTTGACCCCTAAAGTGTGATACTGGCCTCCTTCCTTTGAGTGTCATCGAAACCATTACCCTCCGGTTTGGCGCGGGCTGTTGTCAGCCCGTCGGCAAACCGGAGGCCCAGCCCGTAGGGCTGTCTAGGAGGGATTCAATCCCGGGAAACCCCACTCCCGGCGAGGGACGGGAGGGGCGTATACCAGGCCGCGGGTGGCGTGTAGCCTAAGGATTGATGCAGCCGGTGATAGTTATAGAACGTAAAGTATCGGCTCAAGCCTGATCGGGCTTCCCGTGGTGAACGGTAATCGTGTAGATAGACTTCTTCATATTTCACGCTGCGCCACAGCCGTTCCGTCAACACATTGTCCAACGCTCGCCCTTTACTGTCCATGCTGATTTGTACCTCCTTAGCCAACAACAAGGCCGTGTATTGGGGGCTGGTAAAATGGCTGCCTTGATCATGATTCCAAATGGTCGGAGTGGCGATGGACAACGCCCGCTCCGCGGCCGTGAGCACAAAGGGCAGTTCCAACGTTTCGGAGAGCTCCCACGCCACGACAAACCGGGAATACCAATCAATAATGGCCACCAGGTAAAGCCAACCATGTACCAACCGGATATAGGTCACGTCAATCCCCCACACATGATTGGGGTACGCCGGCGTGACACCGTTCAATAAATACGGATACACCGGGTGCTGGGGATGGCGAGTGCTGGTCTGGGGGCCCGGCGCGAGCCCCCAGATCCCCATCTCCCGCATATAGCGCTGCACGCGTTTGCGGTTCACGGTGTAACCCTCACGGTTCAACTGAGCCGTTATTCGCCGGGATCCGTAAAACGGTCGATCGGTGTAAATTTCATCGATGCGATGCTTCAGCGCGATCTCCTCGGCATCCGGCCCGACGGGCCGGTAATAGAGGCTCGAGCGGTTGAGGCTTAACAACGCGGCTTGCGTCGTCAACGGCAGGGTATCCACTCCCCGATCCAGCAAGGTGATCCGTTCATCGCGGGTCAGGGTCGAGGCCAGATTTTTTTTTAAGCCACTCGACCTGGGTGGTCAGTTTCCCGATTTCCGCATACAGCTCGGTCAGCTGTTGTTGGTGGGCTTGGGCCTGTTGTTGGAGTACTTGGGACTCGGTAAACAACTGCGGAAAATTCTCGAGCGCCTGGCGCTTCCAGCGATGCAATTGACTGGGATGAATGCCGTATTCGGCAGCAATCTGGCTAACGGTTTTTTCTTCCTTGAGCATTTCGAGCACCACTTGGCTCTTGAAGGTAGCGGAATACCGCTTTTGTTTCGTCATCGTGTGTCCAGTGTAACACTTAAGGGCCTCCCAAATTGTCTAGTTTTTGGGGACCACTATACCTGTCCATGGTAATTTCGGGGCTTAAGAGCTGATCACCCAAGAAAAAAATCGCGCGTTGGTGCAATTGTTCTGTGTCTGGGGGCCGTATGCCCAGACGGACGAGCCCTTTTTCTCGAACGTCTTTGGGGTGGCGTCGCAAACCGTGTTGGAACGCTATACGCCGGATACGCTGGCGGCGACCCCGCTGGCGGATCTCGCGGCGGAAATCGCCGCGGCCGGTCGGTCCGGACCCGCGTATAGCGGTACGGCGCAAAGGCTTGGGGCGGTAGCGCCCGGAACACGGCACGCTCCTCCGCGAACAGGTCTGCTACGGGGCGCTGTTTTTTGTAATGGCGGCGCTGCCAATGGGCCTCGCTCCGCCGGAGCAGATCCCGATCGCTGCCGACCAGGTCGGTCACCTGCGGCACTGGCACCAGGAGATTACGGCGGATGAAGCCCACCTGGTTTTCCCCGTTCCCTTTTTCGTGGCCCGCCGCGGGATTACAGAAGGTGATCTCGAAGCCGTAGTGTGCACTAAAACGCTGAAAGAGCTCCGTGACCCGGACGGTTTCGCCCACCCGGCGGCCGACGCCGCTCGCATTGTCGAAGACGAGGCGGCGCGGGGCGCCGCCAATGTAGTGCAAAATGTCGACGAGGCCTTGCACCACGCATTCCGCGGTTTCCCCCCGGAACAGTTGCAGATATCCCGCATTGCTATACGGAAACGAGACGCAGAGAAAGTGCAGGCGCATGCGCTCGTCGTGCTCCAGGACATCGGCTTGGCCGAAGTCGACTTGGGCCGCTTCCCCGGGCTGCCACACCAGTTCGAGCGTGCCCGTGGTCGGCGCCGTCCGGCGCCGCTGCCGGACATAGCGGCGGACGGTGGGATACGAGACGGCGAACCCCGGAACCTCTTCCCGCAGGCGATCATAGACGCGTTGCGCCGTATGCCGCTGTTTGTACCATTGGTGGGCATCCTCAGCGAGCCACGCATCAATCGTGGATTTATAGGGATCTAATTTGGACGGACGGTCCGCTGCCGTCGGTGCCGACGCGGAGAAATCGGTCTGTTGTAGATACTTCCGCACGGTCTTGCGATCAATCTGCAGTTCCGTGGCGATGGCCGATACCGACCATCCCTGAGCCTGCAAGCGCTTGATTTTCTGAATTCTGGACATCGACATCATCCTTGGTCAAGTTCCTCCTCTCAGCGGGTTCGTCAGAACCCCTTTTTACTCTCTGAGAGGGGCGTGGACAGCGCTAACAATTAATGACCAATTTGGGGAATTTCTCATGACCAAACTGGGGAATTCTGTTGACCAAACTGTCCACTTCTAGTTGACCAAATACAGTCTTTTGGGAAAACAGGGCGACCGAAAGCCTTGGTCAGCGGATTCGCGCGGCGATCCGTCGCGTTCCTCGCAGCTTCACCGGAGAGATCCGTCGTTCTCCAGCCGACCGTTCGACCTCGTGAATCACTGCCTACCTGCTCCCCCAGGCAACGGCCCTTCCATGCTGTGCAAGTATTCGCCAGACCGATCGCTTGGAGTCGTCGATGGGGTCGAGGTCGAGATCACCGGGCACTGGAGCTTCCTCTGGCGAAACACCGGACCGTCTCTCGCCTTCATCCGCGGGGCTTTTCCGCGGACGAACGGGCCGGCGATGCCGACGGCCGTGTGGGTGCGGCCGGTCCTCGAACGCGGGGCTTCTGTATCGGAAGCCGGTTAACCGGTGGGGGCGTCAAGAAAACCGATGCTCCACAAGGACAGTGGGGGGCTAACCTGTCGAAAGATTTACGGAAAGCTGATCGACGGCGGTCAGGTGTGGCCCGGCCTTACCGGCCGGGCTAGATATGGGGCCATTAAAATACAGTGGTGTTGGGCGGGCTGCCTCTTATGGAAATACTTCGATACCAGCAGGAATTTTTGATGAGATGCGCGAATGAGGTCCTTACCAATGAGAAAAAGGTGGCATTTTACATGAACTCCTATACGTTCTCGAACGAGAACATCTGGTCTAAATATCTTTCCACAAAAAGGCGTCGGCAATCACTATCATCGAGTACTGTAGACGCACGGAATGATTTCGAAAAAGATTATGGTCGCATGATTTTTAGCAGTGTTGTTCGCCGACTGCAAGGGAAGTCTCAAGTTTTTCCGCTAGACCCCAATGATTTCGTTCGAACCCGATTAACTCACTCGGTGGAAGTGTCTGCGTTAGGACGTTCCGTCGGAGCTAGTCTGGAGAATATCTTGGGCGATTTTTCGAAAGGACTAGTTGGTCCGTTACTTGCCACAGCCGGGTTGGTTCATGACTTAGGTAACCCTCCTTTTGGACATCACGGAGAAATTGCTATTCAAGAGTTTTTTCGGGATTACTTCGCCAAGAATCCTAATGTTTATATGCAATTAAGCGACGGCCAAAAAAAGGATTTCTTGTTTTTTGATGGTAATCCTCAAACGTTTCGTTTATTAACGCGTTTACAATGGCTTTGGGATACTAACGGCTTTAATCTTACAGCTGCAACGTTGGCGGCCACCGTCAAATATCCCGTTAATTCATGTGACGGCAATCAACGAAATGAGAACAATTCTCATGGTGTAGAAAAAAAGAAGTTTGGCTTCTTCCAGTCAGAACAACAGACTTTCGAAGAGATCTGGGATTCGTGTGGATTGCAATATGGGCAACGGCATCCCTTAGCCTTTGTCCTCGAAGCGTTGGATGACATCGCATACATTTCTGCCGACATTGAAGATGGACTTAAAAAAAGATTGATTACACTTGACGACATTCGAGATGCGGTGGGCAGTGAATTCGTCGACCGAGCATCAAAGATTGACTCTTTTCCAATTCCCTGGACGGGAGACGACGTGTCAGACATTCTGGTGCAACGTGTTCGGATTGCTTGTCAGGGGAAAATGATTGAGGGGGTAGTTCATGTCATTGAAAACAGGTTGTCGGATTGGGCTGAGGGGCGTTTTAACGAACAATTGTTAGACCTATCGGATATAGAATGGGTTAATCGGCTCAGGAAATTGGCCAAGGACCGCTTGTATAATGCTCCAGAGGTTTTACAGTTGGAAATTGCGGGCTCGCGAATTATCGAAGGACTTCTTGATGTTTTTGTAAAGGCAATTATGTCACCTCATGAACCGCATACCACGTTTGGAAAAATTTATGCCTTAATTCCGCCACGCTTGCGATATATTGCGGAGCAAGATGATTCTCTAGTATCCAAGCTACAACTTGCGGTCGACTATATTACCGGAATGACGGACGACTATGCTGTTCACCTTTACCAAAAATTGAGCGGGGTTTCATTATGAAGACCAATTATCATGTTCTTCGGGAATGGTTTTGGACCCATGTGCCTGAGGTGCTTCTGAATCCGCCGGATGGGCTAGACTCGATGTACCTGGTGGGGGGCGCTGTACGGGATAGCGTAATGCATTCGGTCCCGCGAGACGGCGATGTGGTGATTACCCGGTCGTCGCTTCCGGAGGCATGGAGACCGTTCGGTCACTCCAACACGTTCGGCGGTCTTAAAATTCCAGGACCGACCATGACATGGGATGTGTGGCCGCTCGCGGACACGTGGGCAATGCGTGTGGGAACGGTCCCCCCGCAACCGGAACGGTTTCCGGAAACCTGCGTCTTTAATGTTGACGCGGGGATCGTGCATGTTCTGACAGGCCAGGCGTGGGATGAACCGATGATTCAGGGTTTGCGGGATCGGCGGCTCGACATTGTGTTGACGGAGGACCTGTTGCAGCGTAATCCCACCCCGTACCTGAACGTGGCGAAAGCGTTCTGGCTGCAGCAGCGCTACGGTTTGCGGTTTTCCCCTCGGGTTGACGATTACATTGCGTGGGTGCTGTCTCATGCGGCGGAGGCGCCAACGCGGATATGGCACGAAGCGGTGCGTCACGGCTACCTTGAGGGGATCCGAGGCGCGATGTTTCGGCGATACGGAGCTTTTCAGGAGACCGCCGTCTCTCCGTTTTAGTATGGGACCTCCGGCGTCAACCACCCCACGGTTTCAGCCGGGGCCCCCGACGCCGGCAATGGGTTGGTGGTGGCTATGGGTCCCGACTAATTGGTAACTGGCGCGCGATTGAGTTCCTAACGACGGCCCCGGCCGCAGGCCGGGGCATGGCAGGCCGTGTCATAACGAAAGTCAGAGGCGTAAACGATGCGACGATTATGGTTGGCGTTAGCCGGAATTGGGGGCCTCGGGGTCGTCGGAGCGGTAGGGGCTAGTTCGGTGTCCACATCGGCTCCTGTCACATCTTCAGCACGTCGCTTGACAGAAAAAATAATTTTTTGCAGGCCCCGACGCAAAGGACTTTGGGATCCGTCTGTCGAATAACCTGCGTATGAACACACCTTACATCGTCGGGGCGGGGCCGGTGATTCGATTCGGGCCTGTGCGAAGAGATCGGCCTCGTGGTCGCCATTGACCAATGCGTGCGGTGGGATCCCGAGCGCTGTCACCTCTCCCCCGGGGAGCGGATCTTAGCCTTAGTCATCAATGTCCTGACCGCTCGGCAGCCCTTATACCGGGTGCATGAGCAATTTGCGCTCACCGATACGCCCCTGCTGTTAGGAGCGGGGATACCGCCACCGACTTAACCGATGATGCGCTCGGACGGGCCCTCGACAAAATCGCGGCCGCGGGCGGGGAAACCGTCTTTAGTGCGGTGGCGACACGAGCCTGACTGCATGACCGGGTCTGGCATCCCGACGGCCCCCTGTTTGTCCACTGGGATAGTACGACGCGATCGGTGTATGGCACGTATCCGGATGCGGGCTCCGGGTCAGGGGTCACTCCGGCCTATGGGCACTCCAAAGATCATCGGCTCGATCTCCGCCAAATTATTTTGACGCTCTTAGGGACCCGGGAGGGGCTCCCGGTCGTCGGGACCGTTCAAGAGGGGAACCGCAGCGACAAGACCTTAAATGCCGAGATGGTGGCCGCCCTCGACGACTATTTTTCGCTCACCCAGTTGCGGCAGTTGGTGTACGTGGCCGACTCGGCCTTGGTGACCGGCCCCAACCTGGAGCTCCTGGCGGAGCGTCAGCTCCGCTTCCTATCCCGCTTACCGGATACGTATCACGTGGCCGCCGACATCAAAGCCGCGGCTTGGGTGTTTCGGCTAAGTTTATTTGGCTTTACTGACTTCAATGGTTTGTGAGGTTTTTGGTAAATTTAGATGGATTTCTTGGTGGCACCAGAGGAGGTCTCCAGGGAAAATACGAGGGCCTCGGACAGTTGGCACCTGTACCGAGGCCAGTGAAAGTTGCGATCTTTCTTGGCTATCTTATGGCATTTTTGGCCGTCCTTCAAGGCCTATGAGCAGAGTTGGGACGTTGCCTGGCCCACGATTACGTGCCCGAACGGGCACGGCCCTCTCGCAAAAAACGGGACCTATTGCCGCGATTACGTGGATGCCCAAGGAGCCCATTCGCTACGCGTGCAACGGTATCGCTGCCGGCCCTGCCAGCAGACGTGGACGCTGTTCCCCACGTTTGCCACCCCGTTTTCGGCGTATGCCCAAGGCGTCGTCTGGGCGGTCGCCATCTGGCATCGGGAACACGGGTGGTCTTGGCGGCGACGCATTCAAGCGTGGTGCACGGCCCATCATGTTCCCGTCCATATTCGCACGTTGCAACGCTGGGCGCGACAGTGGAGCCGACGCATGACGGCCTGTTTGCAACAATTGATGGTCTGGATTGCGGACAACGGCTATCGGGAGCAGGTGGATGTCTGGGGGCGGGTGGACACGGATACGGCGTTTCAGGCATGGCGACAGTTGTGGCGCGGCCTGCAGCAGCGTATGGCCGCGTGGCGGAGGGGATCCCTTTGGGTGGGACCGACGCTCTTGGGTTTAGGCTGTCACACGGAATGCCGAATGGCACGGGGACCAACGGCTGGGGTAGGGTCAGGTGATTGACCATTTCTGCCATGAGGAGGCTGATGACCCATGTTGTCATCTCGGACGACACCCGAACTAATTGCGGCGTTTCGTTACCATGTCATTGCTCCGTTAGTGAGTCGACCGCTCTCGTATGGCGAGCAGCGTGCGCTCATTCAGACCCTCTGCCAGCAAATCTGGCAGGCGCCCGATGGCGAGCCGGTAACCCTGAGTCCGCGCACGATTTATCGGTGGTTGGCGGCGTATCGTGCCGGCGGTTGGGCGGCCTTAGCGCCCGCGCCGCGGGCGGATGTAGGCACCATGCGCCATCTTGATCCGGAAATCTTAGCTCTCGCTATCCAACTCCGTGACGAAAATCCCACCCGGTCTGTCCAACAGATTATTCGGGTGATGGAGTTGGCCCACCGGATTGAGCCGGGATCGGTGAAATATAGCACGCTTACGTACCACTTTCGTCGGCGGGGTGTTTTGGCAAAACAAGCGCCCGATCCGGAGCACGTTCTCCGGCGCCGCCAAGCCCCGTATGCGAATGCGGAATGGCAAGGTGACACCCAGTATACGGTCCGTCTTCCGGATCCAGCCCGACCGGGCCGGACCAAACAAGCCTATCTCTTTGCATTCATCGACGATTACAGTCGCTTTATTGTGGGAGCGCAGTTCTTTTTTGAAGAGAACCGCCCTCGTCTCGAAGAGGTGCTCAAGTGGGCGATTGTGCGGCACGGCGTACCCGAAATTTTGCATTGCGACAACGGCGCGGTGTACTCTTCGCACTATCTCCAACGGGTCTGTGGCGAACTAGCCATTGACCTACGCCATGGACGCCCGAGACATCCCAGCGGGAAAGGAAAAATTGAACGCTGGTTTCGCCGAGTCGATCAACAGTTCACGGGGGAAGTGGAAACGCTGATCGCCGACGGACGCGTGCAAACGCTCGAGCAGCTCAACGCTCTCCTGGAGGCGTGGTTAGCTGTGGGATATCACGATGCGCCGCATAAGAGTTTGGCTGGGGCGACGCCCCGGCAGGTCTGGACGGCGAGCCGCCAAGATCATCCACCGCGTACCCAACCCGTGGAAACATTGCGGCGCATCTTCTTGTGGCAGGACACTCGCCGGGTGGACAAAACGGGGGTCATTCAGTTGGCCGGCAATCGATACGAGGTGGATGCCCGGCTGGCGCGCAAAACTATCACGGTGCGATATGATCCGTACGATCTCACCGTAATCCACTGCGAGTATCAGGGCCAGGTCTATCCCGATGCGACGCCGCTCGTCTTACACCATCATCGCCACCGCGAGGTGCCCAATCCGGAATCCCCACCGGCTGCGCCGGCAACCGGCTTAAATTATCTCACCCTGGCTCAGGAACAACAGGCTACGCGTGCCCAAGCACAGCAAGCCCGCATTCGCTATGCCACCCAATCCCTCAATTCTGCGCATCCGAAGGAGGACCCCCCGCTACATGCTTAGAGGCTATTTTGGCTTTACCCGCGAGCCGTTCAGCAAAGAGCTCGATCCCACGGAATACTTTCCGCACAACGGATTTCAGGAATTACACGCTCGGCTCACCATCATGGTCGAAACCCGTGCCTGAGGGCTCGTGACCGGGGACATTGGATCGGGGAAATCGAGCGCCGTCCGGCGGCTAGCCGCCGGCTTAGATCCCCATCGCCACCCCGTAGTCTACTGCGCCGAGTCTCAATTGACGCCATTCGATTTTTATTCCTTGGTACTGGAGGCTTTCGGCATGACGCCACGCTTTCAGCGATCCCAGGCGCGGCGTCAATTCTTGACGCTTATGACCGATCTGTTTGACCAACAGCATAAAGTACCGGTCCTCATTATTGACGAGGCTCAAAATCTTCCCGCCACCATGCTCCAAGAACTCCGGTTCATCACCAATACCCAAATGGACGCCGTCACGCCCTTTGCGTGCATCTTGGTGGGACAACCCGACTTGCGAGCCCAGCTACGACTACGATACTTTGAACCGATTCAACAACGCATCGCCTTGCGCTACCATTTAGGCGGCCTGTCCGAGTCGGAAACGCAGGCCTATGTCGCACATCATTGTAAGCTTGCAGGCGCGACCCATCCGTTGATGGCGCCCTCAGCCTTGAGTCTACTCTATACCACCACCCACGGCATCCCGCGGCTCATCAACCTGTTCGCCGTCCAAGCACTCTGGGCTGCAGCGGCGGCCCATGCGGACATCGTTGATGAGGCACACATGCAACAGGCCATTGCCGACTGGCGCGACGGCAGTTGACTCACCCATACGTTCACAAGACCTCCTCTCGGGAACCGGCAGGGGGTCTTGTGCCAACGGCCTTAGCAAAACTTTCAGGGCTAAACAGCTTGACAGTGAGCGGCAGCGTTGCCAAGAAGCGTTAGCGCCAACACTTGGGCCGCCGATGTGTGGAGGCCGCTGGGCCGCATCGGCGTCCGGGCGGACGCCGCGACATACCAGGCGTCGGAACAGCATGGCTGGATTGATGGCCGGGACTATCGCTTGGTGGTCTATCGGTCGAGTCATCTCGACCGCCGGAAGGCCCAGACCCTGGACCGAGCGGTGACGCGGGAGTTCCAGCAGTTGACGCGGACAGCCGCGGCCTTAGGCGCGCGTACCTTCGCCAGCGCCGCTGATTGTATATGGTCAAATAAAAATGGACAGTTTGGCCATCGTTTTTCCCCAGTTTGGTGTCCGGTTTTATTATACTCGAAAATACCCCGGTGCGAATTCTCCGCATCCACGGTGAGCAGGCACCGATTCACATTGGGGCCGAGACGACGGCGCCCACGGCTGCATGCCCGCGGTGTGGCCAGCCGAGCGCCTGGGTTAAAAGCCATTATTGGCGCGCCCCGCGCGATGTTCCGTGGAGGGTCTGGGCGGTGCAGTGGCACCTCCGGGTCCGGCGCTTTGTCTGTCCGAACCCCGCCTGTTCACCAGCGATTTTCTGTGAACGCCTACCCGGTGTCGCCCCATATCCACGGTGAACCCGGAAAGCCCAACAGGCCATGGTCTGCTGGACCTTGGTGACCTCGGCGAGCGACGCCGCTCGGCAGCTGCAGACGACGGGTTTCCCGGTCAGTCGCCAAACCCTCAACCGATGGATTCTCGCGATGCCCCGGCCCGATCCGCCCGCGCCACGGGTCATCGGCCTCGATGAATGGGCCCGGCGGAAAGGCCAACGGTACGCGACCATTGTGGTCGACCACGAACGGGGCACCATCCTCGACATTTTGCCGGATACGCGCGCCGAGACGGTGGCCGCGTGGTTACGAGCCCATCCGACGGTGGCGATCGTGACCCGAGACCGGGCGGTGGCTTTTGCTCACGCCATTGCCGAGGGGGTGCCCCAGGCGCAGCCAGTGGCGGACCGCTTCCATCTGTTCCGGAATTTGGCCGACGCCGTGGAACGGTTCTTCCCACGGCATCCCGAACCGCTACCGCCCTCCGAACCGCTGGCGGCGCCAGAGGCGCCGACGGACTTTTTAGCCCCTTAAGAAAGCATGACAAAAGCGATCTCTCTTGATACCGTAAAAACAGGTAAAGGAGAGGCTATGATTCCGATGAGTCAAACCTATGCACCCGAATTTAAACAGCAAGTGGTACGCGAAGTACGAGAAACCGGTAATGCGGCCCTGGTAGCCCGGCAACATCAGCTGAACCCCTCCATGGTGCGCCGCTGGGTCCGGGAAGCCTTAACCGCAGAATATCCGGATCCGCAAGCCTTGTCGTTAGCCGAAGAAAACGTGCGCCTAAAGCGGCTGTTAGCGGAGCGCGACCTTCAAATTGCGATGCTCCAGGATTTTCTCCGCAAAAAGGGGATGCGGTGGTGACAGAATTATGTGAACAGGTGCATGCATGGGCTGAGGCGTACCCCCAGGTGCCCCTGCAAGTCTGGTGTGCGACCGTGCATCTCCCGCGCGGGAGTTATTATGCCTGGCGCCGGCGGCAGCTCAACCCGTCCGAAGACCGACGGCGCGCGGCCGTCGGCCGCGCCCCTGTGGGCTATAGCACCACCCAAACCGGGCATGCGGTGTCCGACGACCAAATCATGGCGTGGATTCTGGCCATTTTGGAGCAGGAAAATCCCTGGTATGGCTATCGGAAAGTCACGGCGGTCTTACGCCAACAGTATGGGTTGATCATCAATCCGAAAAAGGTCTATCGGCTGATGAAGGCTTGGCACTTGCTCTGGCCCGATCGCCCCCCGAAATCGCGCTATCCGCGCAAATTGGCCCGGAATTGGGTCATCACGCGACCGAACCAGCTGTGGCAAACGGACATCACCTACGGATATATTGCGGGCGAAGACCGTTTTTTCTACGTCCAAGCGATTTTAGATGTCTGTGACCGGAGTATCGTGGCCTATCACATTGGGCTGACCTGCCGGGCGGCGGACGCCGCCCAGACGCTTCAACGAGCCGTCCAGGCCCGCCAGACCGAATGGGGTCCGGAACCGCCCGTGATTCGCACCGATAATGGCCCTCAATTTACGGCTCACGTGTTCGAAGCCCAGTGTCAAGCCTTCGGCTTGACCCACGAACGGATTCCCGTGGCGACGCCGAACGCCAACGCCTATATTGAGGCCTGGCATGCCCTGTTAGACCGCGAATGTCTGAGTCAGGAATTTGCGACCTATGCCGAAGCCTACGCGGCGGTCACCCGGTGGATTGCGTTTTATAACCAGCGCCGCCTGCACGGAGCCTTAGGGTATCGGTCTCCTGCCCAAATGCGGCACGCCGTGGCGAACGGCCAAGCACAGTGGACCCCGTTGTGTGCGTAATCGCCCCAAAATGGGAGCGAATGCCCTAGAGAGAACGCTCGTGTCAAAAAAACGGGGGCCAAACCGAGAGGCGCCGACGGAGACGCCGAACCCTTCCCGATCGCGAGCCCGCTGAGCTGCGATTCATGCGCGGTTGGCCCAGGGCGACAACTTCTCGGCGATCACCCGCGCGTTGAATCTCGACCGACACACCGTCCGCAAGTATGCCCGGATGCCAGCGCCGCCCGCTCCCGACGCCCCCCAACGTCGACGCCGACCCCAAGAGGACCGGTGGGCCGCGGTCTTCGAAGCCGCGTGGGCCGCAGGGCATCACACGCCGACAGCGCTAGACGCGGCGGCCCGCACCCCAGGCTATACGGGAAGCCGGTCGACCGTGTATCGCTGGCTCGTCGCCCGTCACGGGACGAGGCGGCGACATTCGCCGCCTCGACGCCCGGCACCCTGGCGGCCGCGGCGCTGGGCGATGGCCTGTCTCCGGCGGTGGACGACGTTGCCCCGGGCGACGACGGAGCGGCTCTCGATGCGCCTGCAAGATCCCGAGGTGCGCCGCGTCTGGACCCTGGTGCATCAGTTCCGGGTCATGGTCACGCATCACCGCGAGCGAGCGCTCGCGGCGTGGCTCTGCCGCGCGGAAACCAGCGGCATTCCGGAATTGGCCCGCTTTGCACGGGGCCTCTGCGCGGACGAGGCCGCGGTCCGGGCGGCCATTCGGGAGCCGTGGAACCAAGGACGTGTCAAGGGCAATTGAAATTCCCCAGAAAAGATAATTTGAAAATCCCCAAAAACGACACCTGAAAATCCCCCATAACGCCAGCTGAATTTCCCCAAAAACGGTATTTGAAATTCCCCATGATCGACAAGGAGAAAATCCCCAGCGGTCTTAGGTCGGCGTGACCGCCCAGGTTGGGCGGTCGCCTCATCGAACGGTTGGCAGGTTAGGGAGTAGCCGTATTCCCGGAAGTCAAGGGCGGCCGTGCGGCCGCCTCCCCGAATAAGCCGGCTTGACGCTTTTCCCGAAGTCGATAGGAGTCCCCGCGAATATTGAGAATCGTCGAGTGATGTACCAGACGGTCGAGAATCGCGGTGGCGAGCACGGGATCCCCGAATACCGCCCCCCATTCCGTGAAGCCCTTATTCGAGGTGAGTGCCAAGCTCCCGTGCTCATAACGGGCGGCCACCACGCGAAAGAAGAGGTTGGCTTCCAGCGTGTTGAGGGGCAGATAGCCGACTTCATCAATACACAGCAGGCGCGGGCGAGTGTACGTCGCCAGCCGCGCGGCAAACCGATTCTCGTCCCAGGCCTTGCGCAAGTCTGCGACGAGATCTTGAATCGTGACACAGTACACGGGAATCCGCGCGTAAATGGCCTGCATGGCCATCGCGACCAAAATGTGCGTTTTGCCTACTCCCGGGGGACCGAGGACAATAAGATTGTCCGCCGCATCCACCCATTGTAAGGTCGCCAATTGGCGGACTTGCCGCTCATCCAGCGTGGGTTGCAACGCGAAGTCGAAGTGCTCCAGCGTCTTGTGAAACGGGAGCCGCGCCATCTGCGTATGCGACCGCACATACCGCGTCTGACGAGTGGCCACCTCCGCGTCCAACAAATCGGCCAGATATGCCGTATAGGTCCACTGCGCGGCGGCGGCTTGCTCGGCCCGGGTTGCCGCCAAGCGCCCCACTTCGGGCAACTTCAACCGCTCACAGAGCGCGGCAATGGGATCGAGGGGATCGCGCGTCGGGGTCATACGGGCACCACTCGCTCATAGACGCTTAAATCCCGGGTGTCCGGGACCGTCTCCGCCGGGACCGTGAGGGTCCGCCGGCGGGCGACGGGTTGTTGGGGCACCCGTTCGGGCGGCGCGCTTGCATGCCCCATCGCCGCTCCCACCACTTGGTGGGGTTCGGTGGGAAGCGGATAGCTGGCCAAAACGCGCTGATCCTGGCGAATTTCGATGCCATCCGGCGCGGTGCGCCGAACCTGGACCACGTGTCCGGCCGATTCCCACGGGACGGCAAACCGATGCCCTTCCCAATGCACAAAGGCATCGACGGTGACCTTGCGGTCCCACTGTTCCCCGAAGGCCCAGAGCCGCGTGGGATCGTAGGGGGCCGCACCGGCATAATCCGCCGCCCAGCGGTCGGCGGGCCGGGCAAAGGTGGTGCCGTGCATCCGCTGATCGCGGTCGGCGGCCCAGCGCACCACCAGGGCATTCAACCCCTCGAGGGTGATGGCCTCCGGAACCCGGGGCCAAAAGTTGTGGCGGACATACTGCACCGTCCGCTCCACCTTGCCCTTTGTGCGGGCGCGGTAGGGGCGAGCCGCCTTCGGGCGAAAGCCATGGAACGCGGCAAACGCCGCGAAGCGGGGATTCCACACGACCTCCCCGTCAAAGGGATGCGATACGACCATGGGCGTCATGTTATCCGACAAGATCGGGCCTGGCACACACCCGAAATAGGCGAATGCATGCTCTAAGCAGGCAAACAAGGTCTCTTGTCGCTGATCGTGGACAAACTCGACATACATGCGACGGGAATACCCCATCGTGTACACGAAAATATAGAGTTTCCGCGGCCCGTCGGGATAGACCAACGGGCCGAAATCCGCCCAGTCGCATTGGGCTTGTTCGCCGGGTGCGGTTTCAAATCGCGGGGTGGGAACCACGCCCCGCTGCGGACGCAGCGGCGCCACCTGTTGCTTGACTAAACTTAGGCTGCCGGTAAACCCTTGGGCCTGCAACTCTTCCCAGAGCACCTGGGCATTGTGACAGCCCTGGGCCCACCGCTCTGCGATATACTCGGTGTAGGGATCGCGTTTACTGGGACGAGTACGCCGGCCTGGGGCGTGCTCGTCTGTCTGATCCGCCACGATCTTGGCAATCGTCTTGCGATCCCGGCCTGTGGCTTTGCGAATGGCACTGATGCTTTCCTTTTGGTGATATCGCGCCATAATCCCTTGCGCCTCCTCAGGGGAGAGATAGTACGCCATCGATTCATCGCCTTCATCGTGAACGTCACCGCCACACGCCGACGGTGCCTTCGAACATTCCCCCTGGCGGACCACATATCCTGTCGATGTTGGGGAATTTCACTGGTCGTTTTTGGGGATTTTCAACAAGCGTTTTGAGGGATTTTCAACTGGCGTCTTTGGGGAAATTCAACTACCGTTTCTGGGGAAATTGAATTGTCCTTATTGAGGATTTTAAAACTGTCGTTGACAGACGCACGGAAGGGCTAAACTACCGGATTAAACGGCTGATGCGATTAATGTACGGTCGGGCCAGTTTTGCCTTACTTCGATCCCGTTTGTTACTCACCGCGGGGCAGTGAAGGGGTGGTGCCTGGAGCTCCTTGTCCCGAGGCCCCGGGACGCGGCGTCATGGGCGTTGGACGTCTTTCGGCGAAGGAGCTTCGACCGTGTCGAGAGGGTCGGAACATGTCGATTCGTTGCAGATCGGGCCCAAACCTCAGGGGGACCACTATGGGTTGTACCAAAATTGGACAAGAGCCATTTTCACTGACCAAATACACAAGGGTCGTGCGGCGATCCGGTTACGCCAAGATGCGACCTCCGGGCTGTACATGGGACGGTTGAGGAACACGAACCGACTGAAGGACCTCTGTGGGCTGAAATGTCGCCCCGGCCTACACCGCTTAACAGGCCGGATTCAGAGAGACCCCCATCTCTTGGCAGATGGAGGTCCCACGGGGCGGAATATCCGTATTGTTCGGCCTCGGGGCACTCCGGGAGAGCGTCGCTAGACGGAGTATCTGAATCGACTGGCAGAACGCCAGGATAAAGAGTGGGGTCGGCAACCTCGCCCATGCAATGCGTTTGTGCTCATGAACTGGGGAAGGCAGGTTGCGATGGCAAGGGAGTAGGTACCCCGATGCGCACCTGTTGACGGAGTCTCCGTAGTAGTCCGCGACCGGGAAAGCCGGTCACATGGCAAAGGGAGACAGTTTCAGTGGTTTCCTCCGCAAATGATCTGACCCAATGAGGTGAAGACCTTTGATAATCAGTGAAATGCAGAGCAAACTGGCCACGTGGTCCATGGAGGAGCCAAACCGTCGGTTTGATCGCCTTCTACGACTCATCACGAATCGCGACTGGCTTGAAGAAGCGGCTCGAAGGACCCTCACCTCCCCCGGCGCTCACACGCCGGGAGCCGATGGGATGACTAAACGCCGTTGGGAAGCGCAACAGGCCGAAGAACTCGAGCGGCTGCGCACGGAACTGCTCACCGACACCTATCGGCCCCACCCGGCGCGTCGCATCTACATTCCCAAACCCAACGGAAGCAACGCCCGCTCGGGATTCCTTGCCTGCGCGACCGAGTGGTTCAACGCGCCATGCTAATGGCCATGGACCCCATCTGGGAGAGTGACTTTCGCTGGATGTCCTACGGGTTTCGTCCGGGCCGCAGTCTGCATCACGCGGTCCGCGCCGTCAAACTGGCGCTCACGGATACCGTCCAAGGCACCGCGGGACGCTGGGTCATTGAAGGCGACCTCGCGAGTTACTTCGATACGGTGCATCATCGGCTCCGCATGAAGGCCGTGAAACGCCGGATGGCGGACCGCCGATTTCTCCGGGTGATCCGGATCCGCTATCCCCACATCGATTAAATCGTTGTGTGCCAATGCCATTTTCTCAATCAAAACTTCGAGTTCATGTGATTGACCAAAGTCCACCATTTCCATGACGTTTCGCCAATTTCATTCGAATAGCTCCCCAAAACTAGGTCAACAAACATTGTCCTGTTATCCGTCACGTTCTCTTTCCTTTCGATTGCCCTAGATACTTCTTGAATCCCACCATGGCATCACTGACGTACCCGGCTCGTTTGAACAAGGCATGGCCCCCATGTCTCTCCGCCCCGCTCACCAACATGATCATGGTGCAATGTCTCGTGCGGCAAACGGTTTCAATATGGTGCAACAAACGCATGCCGACTCCTTTCCGACGGTGGCGACTGTCCACGATCACGTTTTCTACGACAGCAAAGGGCTGGTTATTAAACATTGCATCCATGCAAATTCCGAGTTGCGCAGTTTCCAGTACCAAACCCGAGTCATCACAAACAAACAGAAAGTTGTCGTCGTCTTTGCGAAAACGTTCAATTTGAGTCGGCGTTACCAAAACGTTACGGGAAACCAATTCTTCATAGAGTGATTGCAATGCATTGCGATCACTAGCAAGAGCCTCACGGATTACCACCGTTCACCAGCCTCTTTCGTATGTGGCACAGCCCACAAGTCTTTTTTGAGACCACAAAGCAGTCCATCTACCATGACTAAACTTCTAAACCAGTATGTGTGAGGGGGTGCGGTTTCCGGAAACCTTATTTTCGTTTCTACCGTAGCCTCTTCTCCTGGTTTAATGAGCACGGTACAGTATTGATTGTCATAAGTAACACCAATGTCGTTTCCGGCGGCAACGGCAAATCCTATTGCTAACTCAAGCGGTGCATTCGATTGGTTGTCTATCTTTAGGCGTTGGGTTTCTTCCGTGCCGAGTCGGAGCACTGAGTTCCCTCTTAGGGACAGGTTTATTTCAGGTAGACCGATAGGTATGTCTTTGATCACCCCGCACACTGGGCATGTTACAAAATGACGCTCAAACCGTGGACTCACGCCATGTCGGTAACGAAGAACGTTGGTTGGCCGCGAACAACCGGGGCAGGGATCGCTTGCCCCGGTTGTTCCCACAAACTCATAGCCGTTAACCATGCATTGATCATCCCAAGAGAAGCCATTTGCATGAGTTCGTGCAATGATGGTCTCAACCATTTCCATAGAAAAAGCCGACAACATTTCGGTATATTTCCTGCTGGACTTGTGAACATGGGCCGACCAATCAATTCGATCCCTCACATTATTTTTGACTAATTCCCAAGCCAACGACTTGAGCTCTCTAATTGTATTTTGATTTTTTCGGGAAATGCCGAATTTAACCAAAGCAATCTCATCAAGATTTTCAGCAGCGGAAATGCGTGGCATGCTCCCATTGACCAACCGGATATACAGCTCTGGGGACAAAGAATCTTGGCCAAACACATCGAGATAGCTTTCATGGTCAGATTGTTGGGGTACCGCATACAATTGGCGATGTGGTTTACTACCCAGCACCAACCGTAGACGGCCCTCGTTAAGGTCTCGAGCCAAGCTGTTCGAAATGGCAAACCGAACTAGCCATGTTCCGGGTGGCAGTATCCACTTTTTAACATAACGGGTTAAACTATCATTGATCACCGGAACTGTTCTCTTGGTAAGCTTCCATGATGGGTCCCCCAACAAGAAAAACGACCATTCATGGCCGCGCCTAGTGCGGCTGTATGTAGTCCGGATCACCCGTGCTGCTTCTCCGAGAGCGACTCCCTGCAGAAGCAAAGCCGTGTAATAAAAATGAAGATACTCCGGTTCAGAAACAATGGTCGACGTGCCAAGAACCGAAGCAGCAATGCCATCAAGGAAGCCAAATGCTAAATTGTAGGGCCTTTCGTAGAGCCCGTTATCCACACGAGCGCTATAACAAGAATAAGCAAAGACATGACGAGCATTAATAGACCATGCAGGAATTAGTTCGAGATCGGGTTTGAAACACACGCCATTGTAGCTGCAGGCGGGCACCGCGGGAAAATCAGCTCGCCCAAAGCTCCCAAATCGAAAAGTACGAGCGGTGTTAACGCGTCCGCAAATTGCACCGTTAGTGAGCCAAAAAATATCATCCCGACCGTGGCCAACCAGAGTCAAAAGATCAGTATCAATACCTTCCGATATTGTCTTAGGGGTTGACATCTCGTAAGGAATAACTTGCACGTTGTCCTGATCAAGTTTTTCGGTTGCATGTTCAGTTCTTACGATGTGCGTTACCCTGGAACTGGGTTGCCGACGATATACATTAATTTTGTTAATTAGGTTCACCAAACTTATAAGGTCATGCGACGCAATGAAACCCACGTCTAGGCGGTTGTCCGATTGTAGGCGCTCGATAACATTAAAAGACTCCCAGTCCAGTTGGGCAGTGCCCAGAATCACGCTTACGACGTGGGCTCCCGAACTTTCGATTATGCCCTTAACGGTTTTTGAATTCTCGGAGGCGATGTACAGTGGAGCTCGTACCACTTTAGCGTAATGGAGTCCAGGCCATTCTTGGCCTGAAAGTGCGACAACTATGTGACCTGCACGGCCTGTCACAGCCCCATTGTGCCTATGAATTGCTGAGGCAATGGGCGTATTGGGAGCATGGTCAGAATTGAATAATTGTAAGTCGTAAGATATACCAACCTTTCTCAGCACCTGAGAAAACCATGTGGCCGCCGCCGTCCCAATCACTGGGCAGATACGAGAGCCTTCATCCAAATTATCGACAAGCACCCGGTAGCCCATTTCATCCACGCAATTCATGATTGTCACAGTACCGGTCACTATCCCACACCTCTCCAAGATGACTTTGGCGCAAACTTCCTATGACTGTCGCAACTGTCAGGATCATAAAAGCGAAGCAGCCGTCGAGCACTGTTGAAACCCCAAACTTGCTTACCAACAACCCGCCAATAATCGGCGTGACTGGCCCAAGAATGCGGGCGCCAGCCCGAAAAACCGCTGACACGCGCCCAATGGCACTAACGGGTACAATTTCCTGACGCAAATTGGTAACGTTCACATTGAATAACGATGTCGCAAAGCTCATATACCATGCCGACAACTGCGCCGTTAGCATATTGAAAGCAAACATCCAACCGGCCGGGATCAACAGTAACAGTCCTGAAGTGATTGACAAACGGGAGTTGCGAGAAGCCCTTTGGACTAACTGCGGAAAAGCGATTCCGGACAAAATTCCAGCTGTGTTCGATACAGTTAACAGTGTGCCAACATTGACGGCGGCCAAATGAAGACGATGCCGCATTATATACAATACTTGAGGTTCAAGGGCCCCCAAAGGGATGTTCAACATCAACGTTAGTACCATGACCAATCGAATGGCCCGATTACCCATAATGAAACGAATCCCGATCCGGTCTACCTGTGGTGCATCGGCGATTTGGGTATTGACAGAAGGTGCCGGTAATCGCAATGACAGGTCCAATATGATAGCGCACATGTAAGTGAAGGCCGCGATTACAAAAACGCCACGGATCCCTAGCTTTGAAATGCCAAATCCGGCAAACAAAGGCGCACCAACCCAAATGGCGTTTTTGATGCTAGTCCACGTGCCATTGGCTACTGCAATTTGCCCTGGTGGCACTATCATACGGATGCTCGACTGCATCACGGGCCAATAAAATATTTCAACCATGCCCAGAATAAAGGAGAAACAATACAAGTACAGTGGCGTCATCCGGCTAACGCCATGGGCGATCCCGATCGATGTGATGACTAGAGCCAAAACGTCCGTTGCCACTAGCACGGCTTTCTTAAAGGTTCCATCCGCCAGCATACCCGCAAATGGCCCGAGAATCTCTCCCAAATACCCGACTGCCACGGTAATCCCCAATGCCAGTGCGGAATGTGTTTTGTTATATATTACCCACGGCACAACGAATAAGAGCAACTGGTTGCCGATTTCGGACACAACCCTCGTCGCCAACAATAATACAAACGGTATATTGTTCCGCAGCAACTGAGTCATCGTTAAAGTCTAACCCTCGTTTTCACCCTTCTTAACGATCATACTTGACACCTTTAAATCGATTTCCTTGGAATTCACGTACCTGCTCGGGATGTCGCCGTTTGAAAAATCGGGGGAGAACATAGTGTTTTTTAGTAATTGCCCATTATCCCAGTACTTATGGACCAAATTGTGAAACGTCGAATCGGTCGCCGGAAATCCCTCCACAAATTGTTTGACTTCCTCCCAACTAATCTCGGGATGGTCGACAAAATGCCTTGCTATGTCACCCACGGTAGGGAGCTTATAACGGAATATGTGGCCAGTGCGCTCAATCGTATCAAAGGCCGGTATCTGAACAGATGCAAAAGGAATGCCACGCGCGGCACTATAACGACTTAAATGGCCTATGAGGCGATAGACGTAACCGTCTTCAGGAGCTTGTAAGTCATACGTGCTTTCGTCGTTCGCATAGACAGTCCTCAGCAGGGTCCCGCGTCCACGGTCGTACGAATCGACGACACGAATGACATCCTCTTTATAGAACTCACGCATGCCGAGCAAGCAGGCATAAATACATTGGGCCCCGGTGTCAGCCATGCGCGATAGGAGGGCGGTGAGTTCGTCGAGCTCATCTAGATAGGGAATAATCGGCGAAAAGTGTATTGATAAAGGCACTCCAGCTTGCGCAATATCCTCTGCAATTGTCAGCCTCTCGCTAATCGTCGGCGAATGGGGTTCCATAGCTGGATGGTATTGTGCAGACGGGATAGAAATGGAGATCTCGACGAGCCCGCTCTTTGCCATTTCTTGTAAAATGTCTATATCCCGAAGGGCGAGATCTGACCTCGTCACAATGAATGTTGGAACCCGGTATTTAGCGAACAACTGCAAGACTTTACGCGTAAGTAACCGCTTCCGTTCGAGTGGCTGGTAGACATCCGCAGTCGGTCCCAGATAAACGATTCCAACTTCTTGCGAGGAGTGTGCCATCATAGACAACTCCTGCTCTAGATCCTCGAGAATCTCCTGCCGTGCACGTACTTTCCCGAGACCGTAGTCCGGTGTGCGATACAAGCAATATGTACAATTGAAGTAACAGTTGTCGTAGAGGTCTAAAAAGTACTTCCAATGATGAGAGCGCATATTTTCAATAGTGCTGTGATAGCGTCCTAAAATCATTCCCGTCACTCCTTTATCTACCAGACCTCGTGCGTCTTTCCCTCGAATACTATCTGAGCCGACCCAATCAAGGAGAATCTTCCTTCGTTATCCTCACATGCTTGCAGAGTACCGCCACGGAACTGTAGGTTAATTGGTGTACTCGGCTGGTTTCGACCCAAGCTATTCCAAACCTTAGCTACCGCTATGGCTCCAGTCCCGCAGGCAAAGGACTCGCCCGTACCACCTCGCTCCCACGACCGAATGGATAGACAGCCTTCATCGTTAGATTCAACAAACATAACGTTTGTAGTTTGAGGGAGAAAGTCCGGATGATGCTCGATCATTGGTCCAACTTGTGCAACCGGATACTCCTGCAAACCTCTTACAAACACTACTGCATGGGGAACCCCTACATCCACGGCCACCACATTCTCGGACCTCCCACTCAAAAATATGGACCGGTGAAAGAGCAACTTCGCATCCAAGCCATTGGTTTCAATGCAGCGTTCACTGGTGAGAAGCCGCGCGCGTTTGACCCCGACGTCTGTTTCGATAAAAGCATCCGGACGACAGCGCCCGAGTACTTCCCACACAAAGAGAGCCACACACCTTAGACCGTTGCCGCAAAGCGCTCCAATGCTTCCATCAGGATTGAGAACCTGCATTTTGACGTCTCCGATGTCCGATCTACTCACTAGTAAAATGTCGTCGGCACCCACTCCGTAACGGCGATCACATAATCTCGTTAGACGCTCGAGCGACGGAGGAAATGGATTTCGAATGAAGTCGAAAATTAAAAAATCGTTGCCGTTCGCCTGCATTTTCCAAAATCTCATGGTCTCACCTGCCTTTTACTAACGCTAAGCGCATGCATCTATAAAATCATCTATTATCCAATGCACCAGAGCCTTGCCAGCCGCCGTAAGTGAAAAGCCTTGCGATTCTTCGGAGAGAAGACCCCAGTCGCATTGTTGCTGCACGAACTTATCAACCTGATTACCCAATCCCAGTTGGGTTGCTGTATCCTTAGATACTTCCAAGTTTATTCCGCCATATGTTCTTAATTCCCGAATAAATTGGAATATGAAAGCGTCTTTCTCCCGCAGTCTCGTATAGGATTTTACTGGAAACTCGCCTGTCCTCACCATCTCTTCCCATTCCTTAGTTAGTTTAGAGTTTATATAGTAAAAAGATGGGCCTTGGCTCCATGCTCCCTGCCCAATGCCAATGTAGGGGGTAACATTACGCCAAATCTGTTTGTGTAACTCCCAAGATGGCTTTGTAGATTCAGCCTTAATCCACCATCCCAATGGAGATTCAACATACCCCTTGTCACTCAAAATGTTTTTCGCAATGTAATATCTGAGGCGAGAATCGAATTCCTCAGGGAACCGCTCCGAATCCTTTTCGAATCGCCGAAGATTGGCGGTTCTGTCTCGGACTTCAAGACGGTACAAGGTAATCGAAGGTATCCCCATAGAGCTAACTTCATTGACAGTACGGGCCCACGAATCCAAGGTTTCGTTGGGAAACCCGTATATTAGATCAGTATTTACTACGTCGAACTTCCCGAGTGACGCCTCTATAGCACGCATGGCTTCCTGGCCCGACAAAAGCTGATGCTGAGCCGAGCGTATCGAGTCGTCGATAGTTTGTAGTCCACTACTTAGTCTTGTTACTCCCGCGTCTTGCATAATTGCTATTTTTTCAGAGGTTAAGCTTGATGGGGCGGCTTCACAAGTTATGCTACTTCCAGGGCTGGGCTTAATCCCATTAATGATTGAACGGAGTAAAAAGGCAAATTGGTCGTCATCTAGAACCGTAGGAGTTCCTCCGCCGAAATAAATTGATTTAACAACCTTCCCTGCTGCCCCATGTTTTTTTAAAAGTTCCAACTCCATTTCCAGTGTTTCCAGGTACCTTTGTCTCTTATCCCTATCGTTTTTAGTAGTCACACCGAAAGCAAGATCACAAAAGTGGCAAATCTGCTCGCACCAGGGGACTCCAGCATAGAAACTTAAAGTTGGCTGGTCTAATAAAGCCGCTAGGTTGTCGCGTATTTCATTGGCGGAATTTGTCTGCGGCCTACGGCTATACAAGCGTTGTATGTTATTAAACCGAAACGTGCGAGAATTTTTATCTGCGAAATAGTGGTCCGGTAAAAGACGAAAATCTTTCGCCATCTCTTCTCGCGCAGCATCGATTACCGAATACGAAAGCATGATGTACACCACCTATTTATGGCAAATTTGGCAATATACGATTAAATTATAACCAATAACCTAAAGGCGCACAAGTTTAAACCGACGTATCGCACCTAAAATTTGGCAACTACTCTATTTCTTCTTCTGATTCTATGGTGATCGAGCCCTGACGATCCGGCGGCGTCGTAAAAACGATCTCCGACACGCTGAGGGCCAGCCAAATCGCTTCCAAGGTGGGATGAAATAACGGATCTAAGCCGATGTGGCGATGGCCTTGGGGATCGGTGACCACCTGCAAGAACTCCAGAAGCCGGATGACTTCGTGGCCTGTCGGATGGGGTAGGATTCGGCGGGATGGGGAGGGGATGGAAATTCCCGAGCGACGTAGACGCCGTTCAACGATTTGATTTTCGGCCTCTTCGGCTTGCTCGGCTACCAATTCAGTCCGCGGCTGGCCGACATCGAGGCCCGGTTTTGACGGTGGGAAGCCGATCCAGACTACGGTGTGCTCAACCGCTTGGCGCGGTAGCGAATTCGTGTAGGCTTAAAACCCCTCTCGCTGTCGTTCAGGCAGGTCAGCCTTTATCCTCATATTGTCCCGGTCATCTGACCCGCAGTCGCCCTCTGATGGTTGACGGACTTGGGCCTTTTCTCGGCATGCTCTACTCCCCGTCGGGTTTCCCCTTCGGATAAGCCGGGTGATGATGGGCCATTCTCATATCGAGCCCACTGCCTGGCTAAGAGAGAACACTTTCTTGCAAATGCAAATCACTCATCCGGAGTTGAATCATTTAAAGCCGACGAGAGTGCACATCCCGGAATAGTTACCGTATGGATGTATAAACAGGACAATTTAGCCTGTCGACGCCGATCGAAATTTGATCCACTTGCGCCAACCAAATTTGACCCACCGGCGGAATCCCCCGGGGATGCGGGGGTGGCTGGCGTGCGAATGGCCGAGGAATTGGGGACCAGTGTGTGGATACTGTAACACACTCTGCATGGCTCTTGTCTTCAGGCTTAGTTCGGGCGTGACTTCCGGGGGACTGTCCCAAAAGGCAGTTTCTTCGCTTCGCTAATAACGGCCAAACCCCATGGGGGATCAACAAAACCGCTCTTTTGGTACGAGTTCTCAAAAGGCACACCAGGGAGGCGGTTGCCATGGGTCGACAGCGCCGGTCCACCAACAGATCATCGATCGAACAAATCATGATCCCCGGATTATCTGGGGCCGAAGGCGGTCCGCGAGCAAATTCCCTTCCTCTGGCTGACCGGGCGTCAAACGCCCGACTGTCGGACCCTGAATCGTTTTCGCGGGGAGCGGATGCAGGCGATTGTGGATGAGGTGTTTACCGGGATCCTGACCCTCTGAATTGAAGAGGGCTATGTCACCCTGGATGCCTATTTTGTCGATGGTACCCAGGTTGAGGCCAATGCCAACCGATACCCTTATGTATGGAAGAAAACTGTGGAAGGGCAGAAGGATAAACTCGAGGCGGCGATTCGCGAACTCTTGAAACACATTGAGACGGTGGTGCAGGCCGAAAATGCCGAATACGGGGATCGGGATTTACCCGAAGTCGATCCCCGGCCGCTCACCGCCGAGGCTTTGGTGTTGAGTCTCACGCTTCGTGGCACCCAATTTCTCGTGCTTCGTGTCGTTCGAACCGCCAACGATAACGGGCCTCCGTGCGGAGGCCCGTTCCCATCGAGGTCATCGCCTGCTGGGCGTTACACCGTTCCGGCCCACTGCAGTTCGGCTTCGGCGATTGCCACCATTGCCTCGTCGACAATTTGGTGTTGCTGACTCCAAGCGGCCATCAGGCTGGCACGCGCCCAATGATTAATCCGGCGCGGAAGCCCTTGCGACCAGGCATGGGCAGCGGCCAGCGCTGCCTCCGTAAATACCGGCCGCTCTACCCCGACGGCCTGCAGGTGGTGTCGCAGGTAGTCGGCAGTTTCTGCGACGGTCAGCGGGGCCAGATGATAGGCGACCGTGACCCGCTGGCGAATCGCCTCGAGCGGTCGGAGCGCCAACTTGCGCCGCAACTCGGTGTGCCCAACACACAGCAATGCCAAGGGGGCCGTCGTGTCCATGGCGAAGTTCAAGAGGAGCCGCAAACTCTGCAGGACATGCGGCGAGAGCAAATGGTGGACCTATGTCAATAAAATGGACACCCGAAATTGAGACATTAGCCGTGTCGCGCATGATACGCCGCATCGGCCTCGGCCGGAGTCTGATAATCCAGGGCACCATGGATCCGCTGCCGATTATAGAAAATCTCGATATAGGCAAAGATTGCCCGTTCGGCTTCCTCTCGGCTTCGAAATTTCGTCAGGTAAATGAGCTCCTTTTTCAAGAGGCTATGCCATGATTCAATCATGGCATTATCATAGCAATTCCCTTTCCGGCTCATGCTGGCCGTCATCCCGTATTGCTTAAGGCGCTCTTGGTACGCCGTTGCGGCATATTGGCTCCCCCGGTCCGAATGATGCAGCACGCCGGCCGGCGGCCGGCTGTGCGTGACCGCGCGGTCTAAGGCCCGGAGAACTAAGTCTTGCGTCATGCGCCGATCTACCGCCCATCCCACAATTTTTCGGGTGTACAAGTCCTCGAGGCTTGCTCAAGAGAGCCATCCTTCCTCGGTGGGGATGTACGTGATATCTGCCATCCACACGGCATGCGGACGATCCGCGGTAAAGGTTTGATTCAGCACATTCTCGTGGACGGGGAATGCGTGCCGCGAATTGGTCGTGGCCTGATATTTGCGTACCACCCGGGACCGCAGCCGATGGTCGTGCATCAACCGCGCTACCGTTTTTTGACTAATGCGCTCGCCTTCCCGCCGTAACACGGCGGTGATTTTGGGGCTGCCGTAGCGTTCCCCTGATGCCATAAACACCGCTCGAATCCGTTCGACCCGCCGGGCCCGGATTTGCGCCTGAGTACTGGGAGGGCGATGGCGCCACGCATCATACCCGCTTCGCGAAACGTCGAGGATCTGGCACCTCTGCGTGATCGAGAAGGTGAAGCGGTGTTCATGAATGAACTGAAAGATTACTTCCGATCGTGGGTGAAGATGCGCATCGCTTTTTTTCGGATCGCCTTGTCCTCTTCGAGATCCCGAATACGCCGCGGCAAATCGCGCAGAGC
Organism: Sulfobacillus acidophilus DSM 10332; assembly: GCA_000237975.1. GTDB lineage: Bacteria > Bacillota > Sulfobacillia > Sulfobacillales > Sulfobacillaceae > Sulfobacillus_A > Sulfobacillus_A acidophilus. The sequence continues at coordinate 656,134 of CP003179.1, forward strand.
TTGGTCCTCCGCTTTCAGATGCCCGCTGCCCACAAAGGGTTCGACGGGGTCGGCTTTGTAGGCGGCGACCCAGGCATACAAGGTTTTGCTAGGAATGCCCAGTTCGCGGGCCACTTGGGCTCCACTTTTTTGTTGGGTTAACACGAGTTGAACCGCTTGTTCTTTAAACGCTCGATCATATTGATTGGCCATCGGATTCACCTCAATGGAGAATTATTGTATCATCTTGTCTCAATTCGAGGTGTCCACAATTTAGACTAACATCCATGGCTCTCATCGAGCACCAACACGGGCAACCGGCCGTGCTGTGTGGCCAACGTCCACAGGGTGTGCCGGACCGCCCGTTCGGTGTCGTCGGTCCGCGGCGAGACCGGGACGGCGAGGGCATGGGCCACCGCCCGATATAAATGCCGCGGCGTCCAAGTTTCTGCGACGGGCAGATAACATAGCTGATACTGGGCGGGATTCAGCGGGTGTAGCACGGCGCGGAGCGCCGTGGTTTTTCCCACGCCGGATTCTCCCGTGAGCACCAAAAACCCCCGGTCCTCGAGGACATGGCGAATCCGCGCCCGCGCTTCTTGCCACGATGGCGCCGGAAACAATCGCTCCACCGGGAGATCGCGGCTAAAGGGCGGCCGCTGGCACCCCCAATAGTGCCACCACGTGTCACTCATAGCGGTCCCTCCTCTTCCGGGGGGCGGTAGCGGAGGCCCGCCGGGCGGCGGGCTCGCTGCCGCGCTTCCAGGACGGTGAGATAACTCAGGCCGGTTGACGCAGGAGGGGTCGAGGGCGCGTCCGCAGCGGGCGGCTGTGTCAGCTGATCGGCGCGCACCGCCCGCCCGTCATATGCGTCGTGATACCAGACGTCGATCGTATCGGGTTGGTGGGGATCAAACCGGAGCTGAACCTCCGCTTGCAACAAGCCTTCCGGGACGACCCAGCGGTGGCCGGCCCAGCGCAGTTGGCCCGTTTTGTCCACCCGCCGGGTGACCTCGACGCGAAAAGCGGCGCGCAAGGCTTCCCAGCTGAGGGGCCGATGACAGCCGCCCCGCCCCCAACGGACGAGGGGCGGCTCGCCCGTTTCGCTGTGGACCCGCCGATGATAGTGCTCTTCGCACCAGGCCTGAAACCAGGTGTTGAGTTGGCCCAAGGAGTCGGCGGGTTGTGCCCGCAACTCCGGCAAAAACGAGGACTGCACATGGCCCCAGAGGCGTTCTTGTTTGCCTTTGCCGGCGGGCTCGTAGGGGGTCGCATGGATGAGCCGAATATTGAGCCGAGCACAAATCGTGGCAAGGCGATCACTGCTATAGGGCCCCCCGTTGTCCACATACAAGCGCTGGGGAGCACCCCAGCGCTGCAGCGCCTCCCACAGTAAGTCTTCCAATACCGTGAGATCGGCTTGCCAGGCAAACTGGCCGGCGACAATGCGCCGGGAATAGTCGTCCATTAAGACCCAACAATACGTGGGACGTTTGCGCTGCGGATCCTCCGGCGTCGGGTCGGGCAGATACGGCCCGTTCATGATATCACTTTGCCATAGCGCCCCCGGCTCCGGCGCTTCCCAGCGCCGATAGCGTTTGGGTGCCGCGGTGCGTAAGCGCCGCCGGGTGATGCCCGCAGATGCCCAATGCCGATACAGGGTCGACCGGCGCATGCGGTCCACCAGGCCGGCGTCGAGGCCCGCGGTGGGAGCCCACGCCCGCAAAAGGGCCATGACCTGATCGGCGCTGCGTTCGGGAACTTCCCGCTTCAGGGCTACCGCCTGCACCCAGAGGGGGTCAGAAAACGCTCGGCGCGTCCCATGATCGCGGCGGCGCTGGGGGCGTAAGGCGTCCAGGCCGCCCGCCCGATAGGCGGCACAATAGCGTTGGATGCTCCGGGACGAGGGGACCCACACCTGGCCATCCGGCGTGGTCGGGGGATGATCGCGTAAAAAGGCCCAATAGGCGGCTCGATCGGCGGCCGAGACAGCCGGATCCAAGAGCGGGCTGATGAGCCGATAGCGAAACAACGCCCACGCGTCCCGTTCTGCGTTGGTCATGAGGCGTTCCACTCCTTTCCCCTTGACCGTACGGCGAACCGGACGACCTGGGGAGAGATCAATCAGGGTGGAAACCCCGCGGGCGTGCGACCCAGCCGCCGACGGAGGTGGGTATGGCGGGGAAGGACGCCGCCGGGTAACCCGGTGGGCACCCAGGTCCGCCAGGTCACGAACCCCGTCGGGGTGCCCAATTCCCACACGGCGCCTAACACGAGAGCCACCGCCTGGAGAATGCCCCATTTTTCGTGGAAATTGAAACTAGCGATCCCGATGGCTCTCTGGTTTACTAGAGAGGTCTAACCCATCATGAAGGAGGAATCGCTAGTGGCTTCCAGTATAACGAAAAAGTCCCGCTCGGAACAGACGCTGACCGTGCCGTGGGTAGACATTCTCCAGGATGCGGAAGACGGCTTATTGGCGCTGTCGATCCGGGTCGGATTGCAGGTCTTGCAACAGATGATGGCGGCCGAGGTGGAGCAGTTAGCGGGGCCTAAAGGACGTCATGATCCGCAACGCCAAGCGGTCCGACACGGGACCGAAGTCGGGAGCGTCTTTTTGGGGGATCGCAAAATCTCCGTTTCGCACCCACGGGTGCGGGCAGCCGATGGCTCGGAGGAAATTCCGTTAGACACCTACCATCAGTTTCAGGACCCGACGCTGGCGACCCAAGCCGTACTGGAACGGATGCTGTATGGCTTAGCGAGCCGCCAGCAGCGCCATGCCGATGCCGCCTTTGAATCCGCGATGGAGCAGCCGGGCCCCAGCAAAAGCACGGTGAGCCGGCGCTTTATCCAAGCCACCCAACAGGCCCTCGACCGCTTCCTCCAACGCCGGTTGGATGACCGGACGTGGGTTGTGGTGATGATCGATGGTTTGCGCGTGGCCGACCACATGGTGGTCGGGGCCTTAGGGATTGATGCGGAAGGCCACAAACGCGTACTGGGATTGGTGGAAGGGGCCACCGAAAATCATACCGTGGTCACGGCCTTATTACAGGATCTGATCACCCGCGGCCTGACGGCCGCGCACGGATTACTCGTGGTCATCGATGGCGCCAAGGCCTTAGCCAAAGCGGTGCGCGAGGTCTGGGGGGATCGCGTCCTCATCCAACGCTGCCAAATTCACAAGCAACGGAATGTGCTGGACCACCTGCCGAAATCGGCCGAAAATCGTGTCCGCCAGCGCTTACGGAAAGCGTATCAAGAACCGGATGCGGACAAGGCCGCCCAGGCATTAGAAGCGCTCGCGAAAGAGCTTGAACGGGACCATCCCGGCGCCGCCGGGAGCCTCCGAGAAGGGTTGGAAGAGACCCTCACCGTGCAGCGTTTGGGTCTTCCGGGCCTCTTGCGCCAAACGTTGGCCAACACCAATGCCATGGAATCTCTTAACAGTCAATTTCGGACCCATGCGCAGAACGTCAAACATTGGACCAATGGGCAACAAGTCTTACGCTGGTTGGCGTCGGCGAGCTTTTTCATCGAAGACACGTTGACGCGGATCCCGGGCTATCGCGAGATTCCCGTGTTGCAAACGGCCTTAAAATCAGCAGTGGCGCATAAACCCGAACAAAAAACCGAGCAAATCGGTTAAATCATGAGAAAGGATACGCTAGCGAAATTCCACGAAACCTGGGACAACCTCCACCGCCTGCCAGCAGAGTGGCAACCACCCCCAATCCGCGGCGCGCGCCGCGGGCGGGGGGTGCCATGTGCGCCACGGCGTCCCGATCTGCCACGTTTGCAACACTTGATGAACCTGTTGGCGAAAGGCGGGCAACTGGGGCTCCCAGCGGCGCCAGCGGCGCTTGACGGCCGTCACCTCGACCTGCCAATCCGTGGCAATCCGGCGCCATGACTGCCCTTCCGTCGCTACGGCGGTCAACACGGCATCCAAGACGGGCACCGTCCAACTTTCATAGGGCAAAAGCCATGGGGGGAACACGGTCTCGACCGTGTGGCAGGGCCGGCAACGCAGTCGGAGCAGCGCCAAACGCCCCCACTGCCCCGGGGCGCCTAGGACGTTCCGAGCGCGCCAGCCCTGACATTGGGGACAGGGACGATATCGGGTTTCCTGGGTCGCTAAAAAGGTCTGGTAACGCGTGACAAGGGTCCCGCTATCGGGTAAAGTAAAAGTACTCGGATTCACGAGCAACAGCAGGCTGCGGTCCGCCAAGACGAGCAGTCTGTTGTTTTTTGTCCGCTCCTTTCCGGCCAGAAATAAAAAAGCCAATTTTATTTCATGTCTCTGGGGCCGGGGGAATCAAGTTTTTGCCCCGGATTGTTTGGGAGGCAAGCCGCAATCGAAGGATGGCCCTGGGGCTACGCCTTGGGGCCGCCGTGAGGATGGGGTTGTTCCCGTCAAACATTATGGGACAACTCGCTCAAAAAACGGTCAAAAAACGTGAGACTCTACACTTTGGCGGCCCAACTCACACAGTGGGAAGACCGGTTGCGGCCGCAACCGGTGGAGCATGATCCGGGATCCCCGGCATCGCCCACTGAAGCGAATGCGATCGCGGCGCATCCGACCGATTCGTCGGGAACGGCCGAGGGCAGCCCCCCGTCCTTGACGCCCGATCAGCGGAAGCGGGCGATCCGGCTGGTCAAGAAGCTCCGTCAGGAGAGTCTCCCCCGGCTCGCGAAATATGAGGCGCAACGGAAGACGCTGGGCGATCGGAATCGCTTTAGCAAGACGGATCCGGATGCGACCTTCATGCGAATGAAAGATGACCATCTCAATAAAGGACAGTTGAAGCCCGCTTATCATGGGCAAATCGGCACGGAAAATCAATTCATCGTGGGCTTTAGTGTCCATCAACGCCCCGGGGATACCCTTTGCCTGATTCTGCATTGGGACCACCTGAAACAGCAACTCGGTCAATTGCCTCAGACCATTGTGGCCGATGCCGGATACGGGAGTAAAGAAAATAACGCATATCTCGACCACCATCGCCGCACGGCGGTGGTCAAATTCAACACCTATCGTCTGGAGAAAACCCCGAGATGGAAAGCCCAAATAAAACGGGTCGAAAAGTTGAAGCCGGCGGATCGGATTTCCGTCTCGCATCTCGTGGATGCCGTTCCGCAGTGGCTGGCCGACCACCGCTCGCATTGGCTCTATGGGCGACAAGGGCTTCCGACGCATCGTCCTTTCGTCACGGAGGTCGCTTCCCGATGAAGAAGCGCCTCGGGGATTTTCTGCGGAGTGCCGTCACCGAGAGCCTGTCCGTGGCGGCCCGTGTCAGCACTGAAACGTTGGTCTTGAGTTTTGGGGGGCCTCCCGTCGTGGCGTCGGGCGCGGGCGAAGTCGCGGAGCGCATGACGGACGCGGTGATCCGGACTTTTCATCCCTCGAATGTGGCGCTCGAACCGGGTCTCGCCGTGGTGGTGGCGCCCATTCCCGAAGAATCCCGGGTGTCCCCGGGATTCTTTTTGTATACGCTGAAGACCGTTCCCGACGGCGATGGCTGGCGCGTTCTGCCGAATGAAGTCGATCACGTTTACCCGCATTATGTGGCGGACGGGCGGTTGGCGCAATGGATTGGACAACGGTTAGCCGGAAAAGACGGAACGTTTGATGTCTTGGACGCCATTCATCCGGGAACCTCCGCGCAAATCGCGTGGTCTTTGTGGATTGATCAACGTGCGCGCACAACCTTTTCGGATGACTGGTATTACCGCGAAACGATGTATTATATCGGGTCTGTTGAGTCGTCGTCCGGCACCGGGTATTACTTGTGGAACCGCAGTGTGACCAATCATGGGTTTACGTATTCGGTCTGCACCGGGGAGGCCATGAGCGACCGGGAGCCGCCCCGGATTTTTGAAACCCGGAAAGCCCTGGAAGAGGCCGTTCACGCGCAAACCATTCCGATTGCGCAGGCCATCTGGGTTCCCGAGGACTTACGGATGCAGTTGACCGTGGCGGCGTCCCCGACTGACCGTGTGCCGCACGTTTCTCGCTCTGCGCCGTCGCCTTCGATGGTCCATGTCTCCCGACCGCAGACCGTACGGACCTGGCAATCCAACGGATCGACGGTGCCGGACTTACATGCGTCCTTCTACATCGCCGGGTTTCAATCGACGGCTCATCCCGATCCGGTTTATGTGGTCTGGCGTCCGGTGCCGGACGGGCCGGTCAATGCGCAGGGGCTGCCGCACGAGGTGCAATTGGTGACGAATGCCCGGGGGGATGTGTTGGTCTGGCGATCGGCCGATTCTGCATTTGCCTATATGGCCCGCCAAGGGTTTTTCGCGCAACGGCATCCGCACGCGACACCCGTCGGCGTCATTGAACCCGCCATCCAACCAGCTTCGGCCTCGGCGATTCCGGTTCGGCTGGTGTAAGGGGTGGCGTTCCGATGTGGTCGAATTCCGGGCCGTCAGCCCCGCTGGGGCTGAACGACGCAGGGTATCGCGGCTCGGTAGGGCATTGGCCGGAAGTCCCGCGGTTAAATGTCAAGAACCGATGGGAATGGGTCATCGGCGAAAAGGGCCAGGTTCATCTAAACCTGCCGGAAAGGAGGTGGTAGAAAATGGGAAATCAGTTGTCGGTCCCCTTAGTGCGGCATCCACTTCCTTTCATCATAGATTTGGCCCCGGGTCAGCATCCCGTAGACCACGCCGACCCACTGGCGTGCCGTCAAGACCAGCGCCCGCTTATGTGCATGGTGCGTGGCTTCGCCGTATTTCTTCTCGTAAAAGGCTTTGAACTGCGGGTCCCGCACACGGACTCTCTCGGCCGCTTCGATAAAGTAATACCGCAAATAGACGTTGCCCGTCCGCGTCAGCGGACGGATGTCGGCATCAAAATGTCCCGATTGGTGCGGGCGCCAGGTCAGCCCCGCATATTTGGCCAAGGCATTTTCCGACGGAAATCGCTCGATCGGCCCGATTTCGGCCAGCAAGCCCGCGCCATAGACCGGACCAATCCCCGGAATCGTGGTCAGGGTTTGGCGAAACGCTTGCACGTCGCGCGCAATCACGTTGTCCAGCGCCTGTTGTTGATGTTCCAAGACCCGGATGGTGTCCAGATGCATCACCAAGCTTTGGCGCCGCGCGTCCTGTTCGTCTGGATGCAACCGAAAGGCGCGCTGGGCCAAACGATGCAGGGTCTGCGCAATGTCGTCGGGCGCTTTCAACCGTTGGCGACCGGCCGCGGCGATTTCCGCCACGAGATCCGCCAGCGGGGTCGCCGCCAGCGTATCCGGCGTATAGCGTTCCAACACGGTTTGCGACGCCACCCCAAAGACGTTCGAGAAAAAGGGCTCGTCCGTCTGGGCATACGGCCCCCAGACACAGAACAATTGCACCAACGCGCGATTTTTTTCTTGGGTGATCAGGTGGCTCAGCTGCCGACGATGGCGGGTCAAGACCTGCAACGCCGCATAGCGGGGGTCCGGCGGGGTCCACGGCGTGACGCGCCCAAACCGGAGGACATCCGCGATCAGCGCCGCATCGGCCCGATCGGTTTTCCCCCGATCGACGTACGTCTCACCGAACTTCTGAACGACTTTCGGATTGAGGACGTACCAGGTCGGCTGCCACCGCTGCAAGTCGGCGGTTTGGGCCAGCCATTCCATCAGCGGCACATGGTACACGGATGTGGCTTCGACGCCTACAGCCAGGCGACCAATTGCTCGGCTCCCGCCTGATCGTTGGGGACGGTCGTCCGAGCGACCACCCGGCCATCGGCTGCCATGGCACAGACCACATGATTCCCGAGACTCGTGTCAATACCGACGTACAACACAGGATCCATTCGATCTCACCTCCTTTCGCGGAGGAATGCATCGGGAACGGGATTTCGTCGACGCGCCGACGCCTTCGTCGCAACCTCGCTCATCAGCCGTCATCGCCGACCCCGGTGTGCGATAGACCGGTGCCACGGGTCTCCGGGGCGGGAGCGGCACCCCGCGCGTTAACGATGACGAAGGGACGTCGCCGACTCACAGACTTTCGAAGCCGTCGATGCGGCAGGAGGCACGCAGTCTTAAGTCGTCCCGATCTTCTTCGAGCATCGCCGACGAAATCCCATCTGGCAAGCCAGATCCTTCCAGATGCTGATCGCCGCTTGCCGCGAGGCAAGCCCCAAGACTAAAGCCTTGGGATAGCACAATCAATCTTTTTATACGAGGAGGCAAGCATTGTGCAAGACTGGATGTTTCGCGACGAAGCGGGTCGACAGGTGATGCGTCAGGCAACGGCTCGGACGCTGAGTGGGATCGGCGTCTGGCAGTGGGTCCAGACGCAGGTCGGCGTCTGGAGCGGCGGCGCGTATCACGGATTGACGTTGATCCCCGCCAGCAACGATCCGTGGCAGATGACCTGGACGGTCGAATGGGTCGATGCGGCGGGACAGCACACGGGGACCGTGACCATTCGGCGAGCGTCGATGTAGGGCCCCGCCCGGCGGGGCGGTTCAAGCTGGAAGGAGGGGGATTCGATCATGGACTTTGAAACCGTAGCGTTGGAACGCGGATTGGATGAATTGGTCGCCCTAACGGCGCATGCCGTCCGGGCGCCCTTGGGGCTTGGCGATCCCGTGGCGCAGACCGACGGGTGGTATTGGTCGATGGTCGGAGACCCGGGCCATCGGTGGACCGTCAGTGTCGCGACGCGGCATCAATGGCGGCACGATGGGCTGGTGGCGGTGTGGCAGCGCACGGCGGGGCATCTGGTTGCGCAATGGGTGTGGGAAGTGGCGTGGCAGAGTGGTCAGTGGACGGATCAATGGTGGATGCGGCCGGTCGAGGGGCGGTGGACGCGGACGCCGGTGCCCCCTGATCCGGTCTGGGGGCTGACCCCATCGGCAATTAAGCCCGCGTGACGCGTGTCGCGTTTGGTTTGAACGAAATCCCCCGCCATCCCGGCGGGGGATTTTTTTGTTGGGCTGTCGGAACAATCCCTCCCGGTTGCCGCCGGGAGTCAGGCTCATTCTCTCCAGGATTTGCCTGAACTGTATCCGACAGGCGTCGTGTTGTCAAGGGTTCGCCGAAAAAGGAGGCTGCTCTTTATGCGAAACGTCGTGTCGGATCTGTGGTCGCGGATTTACGGGCTGTGGGGGCGGACGCATCCGGTACCAGTGCCGCCAATGTCCCATGTGGTGATTCGTCGGAGCACCCGCCGTTCGTCGGTGGTCTCGGACTACCGGGCGATGGGCCGCAAGCCCCCGGCGCTGCCGGGGGTTTTTCGTCGGCATTCTCGTAAAGGAGGCGCGCTGTCCGATGACTTACCGCGACGTGATGGATGTTTATACCCCGAAGACTCGGCCCGCCCCGCCGGTGGTGACGCCGCATCCGAAACAGGTGCGCCGCCGTCGGGCCTTTCAGGTGCCGGTTGATGCCGCCGATCCCCAGGCTCCGGATTTGTTACGGGTTGTGATTCGGCCATGACGCGAATGTTCGGGAGCCGCCGGCGTTTGCGCTGGCGGTCTCCGCTAGGCGTGCTGGTTGGTGCCGGAGCGGTGTTGGGCGGATTGGGCGCCCTGTGGGCGTTCTATCTTGCGTGGTGGATTTTAGGGGTCTGGATGACGGGAGGAGGACGATTGTAATGACGCAGATGACGTTGTTCGACGTCGTGACGCAGAGCCCGGCCGCAACCGAGGCCCGCGTGTTTTTGGCCGTCGGCGGGGTGCCGGTGGAACGGACTCGCGACCACGTTCGGATGCAAAGTTTTCGTACGGCCCGGGTGGAAACGGCGAGCGACTGTGGGGTGTTAGGGGAACAAGTCGGCGACGTGTTGGCCGACTGGCACCGCACCGGCCGCGCCGTGGCGGTGGCTGCGTTTGTGGCGGGGTTGTTGGACCGCTTTCCGGCGTTACAGGTCGTCCGGACCGAGGCCCTTCATGCGGTGCCGACCCTGGCGGACCGTTTGGCCCGCCAATCGGAGGCGTTGGATGCCGAGCAGTTCGTGGCGGTGACGTTGACGCCGCAAGGCGATCACCTTCAGACGCAGGCGCTCATTCAGCTGGATCCGGACCTGACCGCGGACGTCGTCAAAGCCCTGGGCCAGGCCCTCGGCCGGTGGGCCCGCGCCGAGTCTCCATCGAGCGTGGATGACCTGCCGGCCCGATTCTTGGCGGGCTTTCAGTATGGACTGCCGGCGTGACCCCGTCCCGGACGGGGTCGCGACCCCAATCAATCTCTTCAGGAGGCGATTGCTGATGCATCACAATGTCATTCGCTTAGCGGCTGTCCGCCGTGCCCGGGCCCGCCGCGCTTGGACCGCTGAGGATGTGCGCGAACATCGGGTGGTGCTAGCGATGTGGGTCGTTGTCGGACTGGTGGTCGCGGTGACATGGGCCCACGGGGCCGGGGTGCCCGGATTGGTGCCGGGGCTGTAATCCATGCCGACGATGAATCCGGCCGCTACTCGTCCGTGGGCCTACATCTGCTCGCCCTTTCGGGCCGACACACCGGAGCAGCAGGCGCGACACGTGGCCTGGGCCCGGCAGATGGCGCGGCAGGCGTGGGACGACGGGTATTGGCCCATTGTGCCGCATTTGTATGCGCCACAGTTTTTGGACGACGCCGATCCGGTCGAGCGGGCCTGGGGACTCCAATGGGGGCTCGACCTCCTCGACCGGTGCGTCGTGATGTACGTGTGGGCCGGCGGCCCCCCGAGTGCCGGGATGGCGGCGGAAATCGCCAGCGCCCAGCAGCAGGGCCTGCCGGTTCGGCCGTGGATCCCTACAGAAGGAGGTCTCCCCGATGTTTCAACCGGCAACAACGACGACGCCGCAATCGGTTAGCACGCTGGTGGCGGCCCTCAAAGGGGTCGTGGAGCCCGCGTTTCGCCAAGTATGGGTTCAAGGGGAACTCTCGGGCGTTAAGCACCACCCGTCCGGTCACTGTATAGTGGTCCCCAAAAACTAGACAATTTGGGAGGCCCTTAAGTGTTACACTGGACACACGATGACGAAACAAAAGCGGTATTCCGCTACCTTCAAGAGCCAAGTGGTGCTCGAAATGCTCAAGGAAGAAAAAACCGTTAGCCAGATTGCTGCCGAATACGGCATTCATCCCAGTCAATTGCATCGCTGGAAGCGCCAGGCGCTCGAGAATTTTCCGCAGTTGTTTACCGAGTCCCAAGTACTCCAACAACAGGCCCAAGCCCACCAACAACAGCTGACCGAGCTGTATGCGGAAATCGGGAAACTGACCACCCAGGTCGAGTGGCTTAAAAAAAAAATCTGGCCTCGACCCTGACCCGCGATGAACGGATCACCTTGCTGGATCGGGGAGTGGATACCCTGCCGTTGACGACGCAAGCCGCGTTGTTAAGCCTCAACCGCTCGAGCCTCTATTACCGGCCCGTCGGGCCGGATGCCGAGGAGATCGCGCTGAAGCATCGCATCGATGAAATTTACACCGATCGACCGTTTTACGGATCCCGGCGAATAACGGCTCAGTTGAACCGTGAGGGTTACACCGTGAACCGCAAACGCGTGCAGCGCTATATGCGGGAGATGGGGATCTGGGGGCTCGCGCCGGGCCCCCAGACCAGCACTCGCCATCCCCAGCACCCGGTGTATCCGTATTTATTGAACGGTGTCACGCCGGCGTATCCTAATCATGTGTGGGGGATTGACGTGACCTATATCCGGTTGGTACATGGTTGGCTTTACCTGGTGGCCATTATTGATTGGTATTCCCGGTTTGTCGTGGCGTGGGAGCTCTCCGAAACGTTGGAACTGCCCTTTGTGCTCACGGCCGCGGAGCGGGCGTTGTCCATCGCCACTCCGACCATTTGGAATCATGATCAAGGCAGCCATTTTACCAGCCCCCAATACACGGCCTTGTTGTTGGCTAAGGAGGTACAAATCAGCATGGACAGTAAAGGGCGAGCGTTGGACAATGTGTTGACGGAACGGCTGTGGCGCAGCGTGAAATATGAAGAAGTCTATCTACACGATTACCGTTCACCACGGGAAGCCCGATCAGGCTTGAGCCGATACTTTACGTTCTATAACTATCACCGGCTGCATCAATCCTTAGGCTACACGCCACCCGCGGCCTGGTATACGCCCCTCCCGTCCCTCGCCGGGAGTGGGGTTTCCCGGGATTGAATCCCTCCTAGACAGCCCTACGGGCTGGGCCTCCGGTTTGCCGACGGGCTGACAACAGCCCGCGCCAAACCGGAGGGTAATGGTTTCGATGACACTCAAAGGAAGGAGGCCAGTATCACACTTTAGGGGTCAAAAATCTGTCTTGACAATGGGGTCCACCTTACTGGTACTTTGTGCTGAAAGACGAGGCCGCCCAGCTTCGGGGGGTGTTGTTTCGCCGTGACGCGGAACGGCTCGCGTTCCCGCTCCAAGACGGGCAGCAGGTGGTCATTCGGGGCCGTTTGGGCGTCTTCGAGCGCGACGGGCAGACCCAGATTTACGCCACCACCATCGAGCCCGTCGGCGCCGGAGCGGCGCTTTTGGCCCTCGAAGCCTTGAAGCGGCGGCTCATCGCCGAAGGGCTCTTTAACCGCCCCAAGCGCCGCTGGCCGCGGATTCCCCGCTGCGTGGCGGTGATTACCGCCGAAAGCGGCGCGGCCCGGCGGGATATTGAAGCGGTGGCCGCACGCCGTTTTCCAGGCTTGCCGTTGGACTTGATTCCGGCCAGCGTTCAAGGCGCCCGCGCGGTCGAGGAGCTGGTGGCCGCCATTCAGCGGGTGGATCTGGCGCGGCATGACGTGGTCATCATCGGCCGTGTCAAGGGCAATTGAAATTCCCCAGAAAAGATAATTTGAAAATCCCCAAAAACGACACCTGAAAATCCCCCATAACGCCAGCTGAATTTCCCCAAAAACGGTAGTTGAAATTCCCCATGATCGACAAGGAGAAAATCCCCAGCGGTCTTAGGTCGGCGTGACCGCCCAGGTTGGGCGGTCGCCTCATCGAACGGTTGGCAGGTTAGGGAGTAGCCGTATTCCCGGAAGTCAAGGGCGGCCGTGCGGCCGCCTCCCCGAATAAGCCGGCTTGACGCTTTTCCCGAAGTCGATAGGAGTCCCCGCGAATATTGAGAATCGTCGAGTGATGTACCAGACGGTCGAGAATCGCGGTGGCGAGCACGGGATCCCCGAATACCGCCCCCCATTCCGTGAAGCCCTTATTCGAGGTGAGTGCCAAGCTCCCGTGCTCATAACGGGCGGCTACCACGCGAAAGAAGAGGTTGGCTTCCAGCGTGTTGAGGGGCAGATAGCCGACTTCATCAATACACAGCAGGCGCGGGCGGGTGTACGTCGCCAGCCGCGCGGCAATGGGATTGAGGGGATCGCGCGTCGGGGTCATACGGGCACCACTCGCTCATAGACGCTTAAATCCCGGGTGTCCGGGACCGTCTCCGCCGGGACCGTGAGGGTCCGCCGGCGGGCGACGGGTTGTTGGGGCACCCGTTCGGGCGGCGCGCTTGCATGCCCCATCGCCGCTCCCACCACTTGGTGGGGTTCGGTGGGAAGCGGATAGCTGGCCAAAACGCGCTGATCCTGGCGAATTTCGATGCCATCCGGCGCGGTGCGCCGAACCTGGACCACGTGTCCGGCCGATTCCCACGGGACGGCAAACCGATGCCCTTCCCAATGCACAAAGGCATCGACGGTGACCTTGCGGTCCCACTGTTCCCCGAAGGCCCAGAGCCGCGTGGGATCGTAGGGGGCCGCACCGGCATAATCCGCCGCCCAGCGGTCGGCGGGCCGGGCAAAGGTGGTGCCGTGCATCCGCTGATCGCGGTCGGCGGCCCAGCGCACCACCAGGGCATTCAACCCCTCGAGGGTGATGGCCTCCGGAACCCGGGGCCAAAAGTTGTGGCGGACATACTGCACCGTCCGCTCCACCTTGCCCTTTGTGCGGGCGCGGTAGGGGCGAGCCGCCTTCGGGCGAAAGCCATGGAACGCGGCAAACGCCGCGAAGCGGGGATTCCACACGACCTCCCCGTCAAAGGGATGCGATACGACCATGGGCGTCATGTTATCCGACAAGATCGGGCCTGGCACACACCCGAAATAGGCGAATGCATGCTCTAAGCAGGCAAACAAGGTCTCTTGTCGCTGATCGTGGACAAACTCGACATACATGCGACGGGAATACCCCATCGTGTACACGAAAATATAGAGTTTCCGCGGCCCGTCGGGATAGACCAACGGGCCGAAATCCGCCCAGTCGCATTGGGCTTGTTCGCCGGGTGCGGTTTCAAATCGCGGGGTGGGAGCCACGCCCCGCTGCGGACGCAGCGGCGCCACCTGTTGCTTGACTAAACTTAGGCTGCCGGTAAACCCTTGGGCCTGCAACTCTTCCCAGAGCACCTGGGCATTGTGACAGCCCTGGGCCCACCGCTCTGCGATATACTCGGTGTAGGGATCGCGTTTACTGGGACGAGTACGCCGGCCTGGGGCGTGCTCGTCTGTCTGATCCGCCACGATCTTGGCAATCGTCTTGCGATCCCGGCCTGTGGCTTTGCGAATGGCACTGATGCTTTCCTTTTGGTGATATCGCGCCATAATCCCTTGCGCCTCCTCAGGGGAGAGATAGTACGCCATCGATTCATCGCCTTCATCGTGAACGTCACCGCCACACGCCGATGGTGCCTTCGAACATTCCCCCTGGCGGACCACATATCCTGTCGATGTTGGGGAATTTCACTGGTCGTTTTTGGGGATTTTCAACAAGCGTTTTGAGGGATTTTCAACTGGCGTCTTTGGGGAAATTCAACTACCGTTTCTGGGGAAATTGAATTGTCCTTATTGAGGATTTTAAAACTGTCGTTGACAGCCGCGGCGGCGGAGCCATGGAGGATTTGCAGGCGTTTAATGCCGAGATGGTGGTCCGGGCCGTCTCCGCCTGCCCGGTGCCGGTGATTTCCGCTGTGGGCCATGAGATCGATACCACCCTGACGGACTATGCCGCGGATCAGCGGGCACCGACCCCCTCGGCCGCAGCGGAACAGGCGATTCCGGATCGGGCGGTGTTGCTCCAAGAGGTCGCGCAGGCCCGCGCCCGGTTTCAGGCGGCAGTGGTCGCCGATGGCCAACGGCGCGCGGACCGGCTGGCCCGGATTCGCCAGCATCCGGTGTGGCAGGATCCGGCCCGCGTGGCTCAGGTGTATCAACTCGCGCTCGAACGGCGCATGGAACGCTGGGACCGGGCGCTCGAACGCGCCGCCGACAAGTGGTCGCAACGGCTAGCGTTGGCGCGGGCACGCTTTGCCGCGGTCGACCCGACGGCTATTTTGAGCCGCGGCTATGCTTACGTGACCGATGCTGCCACCGGGCAGGGCGTCACCGCCGCCACGGCGGCGGACCGGATTCAGGTGCATTGGGCCGACGGGACGGTCGGGTACCGAAAGGAGGGGTGAAGCCGATGGAGGACATTGCTACCTTGTCGTTTGAAGAGGCGCTCGCAGAACTGGATCGGCTGACGGGGCTGTTGGAAAAAGGCTCCCTTGGCAGACGCTTTGGCCGCCAAACAGCGGGGCGCGGCGTTGCTGGACCGGGCGCAGGCGCTCTTGGACCAGTATTACACGGCGTCCTAACGCCCCCGCCGGGGGGCGTCCGGTGTTTGACCACTTTTCTTGAGGAGGATGATGACGATGTTAAACCAAGTGACGTTGATTGGCCGCTTGACCCGGGACCCGGAGGTGCGGTACGCCCAAAACGGCAAGGCGGTGGCCGGCTTTTCGGTCGCCGTGGACCGGCCGGTGGCGAACGCCGACGGCAAGCGCGACGCCGACTTCATCGACTGTGTGGCGTGGGACAAACTCGGGGAAACCGTGGGCAACCACTTGACGAAGGGGCGGTTGGTGGCCGTGGAAGGGCGGCTACAGATTCGGTCGTACGAGGCCCAAGACGGGACGAAGCGGCGGGTGACCGAGGTGGTGTGCCGGAACGTGCAGTTTCTCGATGCGCCGAAGAAGGCTCAGAGCTCCGAGAGTGGTCCGGCCCCGGCCGACGAAGAGCTCCCGGATGACCTGCCGTTCTAACGGGGGCCCTGCGGGGTCCTGGGGGCCGACTAGGCGCTCGGTGCCTAAGACCCCGCAGGGATCGGCGAGGAAAGGAGGGACGGGATGGTACAACCGTCTGTCTCGCGTCCGGCTGCAGGCCGAACCAGCGCAGCGTTTTATATCTGGCGAGCGGCCTGTACGGCCAGCGAACTTCCCGGCGACGACGGGATTTTGCATCACCCGGCGGATGGTCGCGTTGGACCCCGCCCGTTGCGTTAACGCCATCCCCGGACTTTCAACTGTTCGCAATAGTCGGGGAGCCCAATCCGTCATCCAAGTACAATCGAAACATTTCTTGAAGATGGGCGTTTCGGGTTCGTCGAGTAGCAGGAACGGATCTAGACGCGATTCCGGTAGCCATACTATTCGGCTTGCCGTCTATTGGCCTTTTTCGGCCATTTTCTGCAATTTCTCAGCCATCCAGACGAAGTGTTGCAGGACTCAGTTTCCGTTGGCTAACCTTTAATTTTCCCCAGGCCAAGACCCGTTTTCACAAATACTTAAAATATTATTTGGTAAAAAATCCTGCCAAAAAGGATCCGTCTTTGGCGTTAATTACCAGGTTGTCATGGGTAACGTATATGGGGAATCCGCTGGGTGCCTGGCTCACATTCACTGGCGTAGGAGATGTGAAAGTCACCACCCAAGCCGGTACATTCTTGATGGTACGGAATGGAACGGTTGTACCAGGTCCAGGGATTGAGCCGGGCAAGGTGAAGTCTGTCAACTTTACCGATGTCACGGAGCGACCGGGAGCGTTGTCATACGATTGTGCGATGGAGACAGCTTGGGTCTCAGAAATAGGCGGGTTGCTCAATTCGGGAGGCATTAACAGGGCCTGATCATTATTAATGATGACGCCGTTAGATGGAATGATATTCGGTACTTCCGTCGCCGGGGTTGGGGGATTAGCGGTTGTAGACACAGAATTCGCCGTCGTCGGGGACATTGTTGAGCTGTTCCCAATATTACCATTGGGTTGGGCTGCATATACATCCATAAATCCCGTCGCCAGGGTGAAACATCCGATTAACGTTCCAGCAATGATCGTGCTTCTTGTAATTTTCATGGCAATCCCTCCTTAAGCTTCTGAACCGTAACGAGTATCCCAAATGGCACACCAGTTAGCGTTAGGCCAATTTCCAGCTCCATATCCCCCGTTTTGGGATGTATCGGTGTTGATTTGATTGACCGAGGCGTTATCGTTATACCATGTGCCGTTGTATAAATGCTGAACATAGTTAAAGTAGACTGGATGATTATAATCACCCGCCATTTGATCGCCGGTAGAATGAACTTCTCCTAACCACTCCGCCCGATTGGGAGTCGAATTCAAATAAGTATTAAATTGCCCAACTCCGTTTATGATAAAGTCGGTCTGCCCATTGCCTTGAGTATAAACAGTAAACTCGTTAGATGTTCCATAATTTGCTGCGTTCGTATCCACGAAAAGTTGCTCCGGGGGATTTAGCCCGCCTGATTGCCCATATTCATAAAAGAAGTATACGCTCGATGAACTCCAATTAACATATTTAAGCCATCCGATCTGTGCCAACTCATTACCATTGTTGGTGTTAGTTATCATAGACCAAGCCGAGCTTGTAAAACATATTCTAGGATCATAATTAGAAATTTGTGCTTGAGCTCCTGATGTAGAGATGATCGATGTGGCCATTCCATCAAACAAAGGATAGCTATAAAAAGTACACGCCCAAGCACTGGAAGGGAAAGCGAGTGCTGCAACTATTAAGCCAGTAGACTGTAAATAGTCCCCATTTCCCCTTAGGTATGATCTTGGTCATTTTCTCTTTCAAAGTACCGGTCAACCTACGTTTTCTAGCCAATGTCCTATCTGGCTCCTTTCGTTATTGCTTTTTTCTATGAAATTTATTTCCTGTGTCACGATGATATCCCTTGAATTCCTTGTCAGTCCACATTAATTGTTCGACAGAGATCAACTGGTTTGCCGAATCCGTTAAACTTAATCGATTAGATTGAACGGCTCCCGGGTATCGTCATTCCGTAGACCGTCGGAATGCCGATAGACGTCTACAACCCCTTAACCGATTGGGAGAATCTGGGAAGGTGGCCGAACCGTAACCAAAGTTTGGGAGCGGGAGGACTTGGATGAGCGGGGATTCTCGACGAGGTATCGGACCCAAGATTGGGTTGAAACGCCCGAGGGTGCTGAGTGCTGGGTAACGTTAACGCTAAACATACGTGAGACGGTCCCTTAAACGTGGGATAAGGCTTGGTTGCACAAATTCTAGGAGACATTTGGATGCAATTACATGCTGCCCATGCTCAACCCGGTCCTTGCGGGGTCCTGGGGGTCGACAGGGAGGGCGGCTTTGCGGAGTACGCAGGATCGGCGAGATCATTAAAAATCTTGTCATGGCGTTTACTCATCTACTGAAATACGATACCATCGTTGCCGTAAAATTTTCATTAGGGTCGCAGAAAGGAATTGTGGTCACGTGCCCCGTGAGTCAGAGAACTGGACTTCGGCAGACCAGAGTCCTTGGCGGCGCGGTGAACCCTTTGGCGCGTTTTTGGTGCGGACGGAGCGGTTGCCGCCAGCCGCGGTGGAGCATGTTCTTGCCGAGCAGCACCGGCATGGCGGGCGGTTCGGATGGATTGCACATCATTTAGGCTATTTGTCGCGCTTCGAGTTTTTGCGGGCCTTGGCAGTTTATTACGGCGTGCCGTTTTGGGATACCATGACCGACGAGCGCCTCGCGGGTGTCGATGCAACATTGTGGCAATCTGTGACCGTATCGGATCTGTTAGCGTATGAAACGATTCCCGTGCGGTGGTGGGCGCCTGGGGTACTCGAGTGTTGGACCTTGAATCCCGTCAGCACGCCTGTCATGGCGTGGCTGCAAGCCCATTGGCAACCGACCGCTTATGCGTGGGTCGTCCTGTCCGAACAAGCCTGGCAAACCGTTGTTCATCGATTCTGGGGATCTCTGCTGACGGAAGAAGCCGTGGATCGGCTGGCGGTGACTCAGTCGGCCTTTTCGGCCGAGCGGGTGATCACTCCAAAGCAAGGGGTCGCCGGCATGCTGGGCGTCGGCCTTTATGGCAGTGCCTGGATCGTCTCGCCCCATGTCGCCCTCCTCGGCACCGTTTTGGGGCTCTGGGCTGGATTTGCCGGATTTTGGGCAATGAAATTGCTGTGGGGCTTGGCCACATGGGTGTCCGGCCACGACCGAACACTTGGCGTCTCGGACCCATTGGATTCCTCCGGCGACGCATGGCCAGTGTATACGGTGTTAGTTCCGCTCTATCACGAGCCACCGGCGGTGGTTCACGCTCTGATTCAGAGTTTAGCGGCGTTAGATTATCCCGCGAACAAATTGGACGTCTTGTTTCTGGTCGAAGCCGACGACACGGAGACCATTGACGCCGTCAAGGCTGCTCGTCCCCCCTGGCATATTCGGATAATTCGCATTGCCGATAGTTTACCTCGCCCGAAACCGAAAGCCTGCAACTATGGGTTGCAGTACGCCCGGGGTCAGTTTCTCGTCATTTATGATGCGGAAGATCGACCGGATCCCGCTCAGTTACAGGTTGCTGTTCGTGCGTTTCGGGCGGCGTCCGGTTCCGTCGTGTTGCAAGCGGCTCTCAATTTTTATAATGCGACACAGAATGTCTTGACTCGGGCCTTTGCGTTGGAATACGCGCTCTGGTTTGATGCGTTGTTACCGGGATTAACCCGGTTCGGCTGGCCCATTCCCTTGGGCGGCACGTCCAATCATTTTGAGACGGCGACGCTGCGGCGACTCCAGGGGTGGGATCCCTATAACGTGACAGAAGATGCCGATTTGGGGCTCCGCGCGGCCGCCTTGGGGGTTCGCGCGCAGGCGTTGGCGTCGACCACCTGGGAAGAAGCTACATCGCGTCTGGGCAATTGGATTTGGCAGCGATCCCGGTGGATTAAAGGCTACATGCAGACCACGTTAGTCTATACCCGCCGACCGGTGGATGTGGCTCGTCAGATGGGGTGGGGTGCGTATGGGGGTGTGATGACGCTGGTGGCCGGTACGCCCTGGGTTTTGTTAACAGCTCCCGTGGCCTGGGTTCTTGGAATGTTGGTTTGGATGGATCCGGCGGCTGTCGGGAGCGTCCGTGATCCAAGCCTTCGGGTCGCCTTGCTGGGGCTGTTGATCGTAGGGTATGGTACCTTAATCGTCGCGCATGGGATCGCGGGCTGGCGCCGCGGATATCGCTGGGCTCTTTGGATTGCGCTGATCTTGCCGATCTATTGGGCGTTGGCCTCGGCAGCAGCCTGGCTGGCCCTTTATGAATTGATGACCCGTCCGTCGTATTGGTACCGAACCCGTCATGGGGATGCCGAAAATGCCTCCTCGTCTCCCGCACCTCCCCTATCCTTGACGGTTCGGTGACGGGGGCCTGGGGGAACGGACGGCCGTTTGAAATTCTGTGAGAAATGGAGGCGATAACAATGCCGGAATCCGGTGCATTTGTGGCCTATTGGTATCCGTCCAGTCGTTCACGGAACACCCGGCTCATTGGGGGTCTCATCATTATCGTGGTCTGGTGGGCTGTAATGGCCTTGAGTCCCCTGCCGCTGTTGTGGCGTTACGTGGGGTGGGCCCTATGGCTGGGCGTGACGGCGAGCGCCCTTTGGGTAGGACTCGGGCCGTCGTCTCGGCACTGGGTGTCCGGCACCCGGCAAGGTTCCGTCATTATCAGCGAGGCGGTGCAGGGCACGGTGGTCCGCGAGACGCGCCAATCCGTTTGGCCTCACTGGTTCGTTCGCTTGGCGGGCCCGGTCTATTGGGGCATTCAGGGCATTCAGGCGGTGTGGCATATTTCTCTCACTCATGTCTGGTTGGGTATTGGCCTTTTGCTCCTTCTGAATAGTTGGGAGGCGTGGATCACGCCGACGACTCGAGTATGGTGGACCATTCATACCGCATCGGGGCGTCAGGTGTTGCGGGTCACAGCCTGGGCCCCGGATTAACCGGCCGCGGGTTTGGACTCCCTCTCCGTTGCGCTCGTTTCCGGAAGGAGGTTCGTCGCTGCTGTGACCCCCTATGTCGTCGTGGCAACCGGACGGTACCGATGGAGAGCCCCTAGCGTGCTGGGGATGACCACCGGTTTCTGGGGCGGATGGACCGCTTGGGTGTCGACCGGGGTCGTCCCGCATTGGTGGGTCGGATTCGGTATGGTGATGGTCGGAATCAGTGCCGCTTTGACCGCGTTATATGTCCGACCGGTCTCCGTCTGCGTTGGACCCGGGCGCGTCTGGATGCGGCGGCGACGGATCGACGTATCGCGCCGCATTCGTTGGGTGGCCTTTTTGCCGTCAGGCGAAACGGTTCTTTCCTTTAACCTGCTTTATCAGTTCGTCATTCCGGGTGACGTATTTTTCCAAAGGCAACTCCATGCCCTGTTGGCGCCCTATTATTCGGTGCGGACCATGGATGGTACGGGGAGGTCCCGTCCGAGATGATCCATAGCCAGCCGTGGTTGATGGCGGGTCTCGGGGGTCTGTGGTTTGGGGGTTGGTTTAGCATGCTCTCGGCTCCCAGCCGAGAGGTGTTGCGGCTCTTATTGGCGCGTCGGCTGGACCGCCCGATAGCCTCACCGCATCGTCGCCAACGTGGCATCCATCGGGTCGAAGACGGTCTGTTGGCTGGCGTGGGGATGACGTTGTTCTTGCATGATCCTCACCATGCTATCGCGATTATTGTTCTGATGCTGGGTTATGGCGTGTGGGCGGTGTGGCGTGACCGCCGCCGGCGTCCCTTCGCCTAGTCGTTGCGGCATTCCGGCTGCCCCTGGGGCCAACACGTCTTCGATGCCTTTCCTTGTTCTGTGCCGCCGGTCCCCGGCGGATCGGGCATCCCGAAAAATTCCGAAAGGATGGAATGTTCGATGGCGGTTGCCGTGGCTCCTGATGCCCTTACTGAGGCGATTCGTGCATTGCACACGTTACGGCCCCGTTTGACCGATGATGCGTCGGCTCGCGGGCAGCGATGGGATGCGGCCGCAATGATTTATGCCGCGGCTGGCCGAGCGGGTTTGATCCGTGCGGCCCAGGAGGCGGGATATTCCCTACGCACCCTGCAGCGATGGGTTCAACTGAGTCGGGTGTTTCCGCCCGCGTGGCGGGCGCAGTATCCCCGGGTGTCCGAAGGAACGCTTTTGGGGATCTTGCGGGTCCTCCAGTGGTTTCCGTCCGGTCAGCCGGAACGCGATGTGCGGTGTTGGTTGGCGTTGGCGGATCGTCATAGCTGGGGACGTCAGGGGGTAATCAAGGCGGCGCGGGCACGGAAGGCGACGCGACCGCAGGACGGACCGCCGTCGCCATTGGGTGCGGAAGCCGCCGCGGCGTTTGCCGACGGGTTGCGCCGTTGGCAGATGATGGCCGCGTCTCCTTTGAGCGTGGCCGACCGAGGCCGCTTAGCCGCAGAGATGGCTCGTCATCTCGAAGAAGCCGTCACCGTGTTTAACCAGCTGTGGAGTCCTTACTACCTCGAACGGCTCACCCTTACGCGAGAACCGCTGGTCTGACGGCCGGTCCCCGGCCGTTGCCGCATTGGTGTGGTCGAGGCTTTGGCGGTTCATGGAGGAAAGGAGAGACCCCTTGATGGCGATTTCGTTAGAGACCGATTTGATTCAAACCCTGATTGACGAGTTTGTGACGGTCAGCCGTCATCACCATGCGCAGGCCTGGCGGTTGTGGGAGCTGGCCGCGGCGATTTACGATGCGGGCGGCCCCACCGGATTACATCGGTTAGCTCACGTGACCCATTATGCCTATAGCACCCTGCGTGGATGGGCGGCGGGCATCGGGCGGTTTTCCCCGGCGTTGCGCGCCCAGTTTCCAACTCTGTCGCCCGATTTATTCCGGACGGCCGATTGGGCCCGGCGGCAGTTTACCGGAGACCGGCCCGAAGCGACGATGGAGTATTGGTTGACCTTGACCGCCACGGAGCATCTGACCCGCGATGCCTTGCGCGCTCGTGTGTTGCAGCGGCGGGATCAGGTGCCGTTGACGGACGATGTGACCGGCCATGCTCGCCAGCAGCAGCTTATTCGCATGGCCGACCGGGCGATCGCGGCAGCCGAGGAGATCGAGCGTCTGGCCAGCGAATTCAACGCCAAGTACAAAGCGTATGCACTCTTTACGCTGGACGTGACGCGCACGCCGTATGTGCCGGCGTAATGACGCGGGGGGAGGAGGCCCTGCGGATGCAGGGTCTCCTGGATTATTTGGGGTGAGGAGCGGATGTTCCGATGATGGACGACACGGATTTGGCGTTGTGGCAGTTGCTGTGTGACCAGACCATGGCGCTGGAACCCCGTCACGCATGCGATTGAGCGTGTGGCGGACCAGACGCCCGTGCTTCAGAATGTCCCGGACGTTCTCCTGATGGCGGTTGCCCGCACGGCCATTCCGGCGTTAATCGCCGAAATCCGAGGATTTAGCTGCTGGAGGTGACCCGCCGTCTTCGGAATCGGCGTCAATCGAAACCGGTCCGGCACCCTCGATGGAAGGGCCCGACCGATCGGCAACCCAGCCCTTGTTTCGACGTCGAAACAGCCCCCGGGTTGGTGTCGGGCGCGAGCAAGGTCTCGTAGGCCTGACCTGCCGGGAGCAGCGGCAAGGTCGCCCAATCCCACCGCTTCACCCGGGCCAACCGGGCCGGAATCGTCCGGGCAATCTCGGCGGAGACCACCCGGGCCTCACGCGTCCTGCTCGTCCGGATGCAACCGAAAGGCGCGCCGCTTACCCAGTTTTGACCGAAATTCCCCGCGCCAACTATTACCGCGGACGGTCGGGAATGAAGCGCGATATGCCATCCCGATTCGGCGACACGGTCGCGATCAGTTGGCCGCCCTCGGCAGTATCGGCTAACATGCGCCGCTACCAAGGTCCAGTTAATCCTCCCGGGGGGAGGCGAGCCTGCGCCCATCGCACAACGGCGTCCTACCCCCGATTTTTGTGCTCGGCGTCTCGCCAGCGCTTAAGTTTGTCGGCTGCCTGATATTTGTGGGACATTTGCATATTTCGGTCTGATTTACCAGGCGGATCGGAAAGTCGTTACCAGGCAGATCGGAAATCTCTTACCAGTCGCGTACCGAATTTCTTGGCCCGCGGGATTACTCCGTTATGTTTGTTGTATCCTGTTCCGTAGGGCTTGACAAGACCTTGCGCATCGATTCCCCTTGAATGACCACGCGATGCGCTCCATGAATGAGTCGATCGAGAATCGCTTCCGCTAACGTGGGATCGGGAAACAGGGCGTGCCATTGATCGATGGGCACCTGGCTGGCAATGGCCAATCCTCGCGCTTGATAGCGGTCATCCACGATTTCAAACAAATCCTGACTTTCGGCCAACGTCAGCGTGGTAAAACCCCAGTCGTCTACGAGCAACAGGTCCCAGCGGGATAATCCCCGCAGCCAGACGAGCCATCGGCCTTCTTGTTTGGCGACTTGGGCTTCGCCCAAGAGCCGGGGTAATCGATAATACCGCACGCGCAGGCCACGGCGGCACGCCGCGTGCCCCAGGGCGGACAAGAGAAAGGATTTGCCTACGCCGGCCGGGCCCGTGATCCACACCGGTTGATGCTGCGTAATCCAATGACCGGGGAATCACTGGCGAATCAATCCGGTATTCCACTGCCGAGGCGCATGATAATCGACATCTTCGGGGGTCGCGGGGAAGCGCCACGGCGCTTCCCGCAATCGGCGGGACAATTGGCGTTGTTGGCGGGCCGCCCATTCGGCATCCAGCAACAGGCTCAACCGATCATCAAACGCCAACGCCACGATCTCGGGTTGGTGTTGCTGTTGGCGCCAGGCGTCCGCCATGGCGGTCAGACCTAATTGGTGCAAGCGATCAATGAGAGGGGCGTGTAACCTGGCAATCATCCTCCTGCTGATAATAAGCCGGTCCCCGGAGATTGTCGTGCGGGGGACTCGGATGACGCTCATCGGTGGATGGGGCTCCGGAGGACGCCAACGCGCGACAGAAGGCCGTAATCCCCCGGGTCGTCGTAATGTCGGTGGTGAGGGCCCGCTCGGCGGCTTGTTCTAACACCGTCGGAGCAAACTGGTCGTGTAACCGCACCAGGCCCCGCAATCGCGGGTACATTTGCTCCGGAACCGGGACCCGCTGCAAGAGCGTGTCAAATAGCCGCGCCCACGTTGGGCCAATCTGGCGAGCCTGCTGCAGAAAGGCCTCCGGCGACCACCCGTGCGCCATCGCTTGATGATGGGGCGGCATATGATCCCGGACGGTGTGATAGGTGCCGGGCCGTACGGCCCGGGGGTGACTCGCCACGCGCTGGTGATCCGCAAAAATCTCGACCGTGCTGGCCGTCACCCGGACTTGCACGACCTGCCCGACCAAATGGAAGGGCACACTGTAGTAGCATTTGTCAACGATAATGTGATAATGGGGGTACACGGTCGCGTCACGCCAATCACCGTCTTCGAAGGGATGGGCGGGTAAGGGCTGTAGTCGCGACCGTTCATCCTGGTCAAACCAGATCCATCGGGACCCGGGGAGTTTCTGAAAGGGGGCCTGGTTCAGACGATCCCGTTGCATCGCCACATAGTGCTGCGCGGCGGCCCAGCCGATCAGGGGACCAACCTCCTGATTTTCGAGGGGCCCCAACACGGCGCGCTCGGCAATCTTCACGCCGGTTTCGACTGTGGCTTTGTCGCGCGGGTGGCGAGGTCGCGCAGGGACGACCCCGACATGATAGTGGGCCGCCATCTCTTGATACGTCGGGTCCAACACCACATCGCGCTGCCGGTCACGGATTAACGCACGGGGGTTTAAGGTGGACCCCATTGTCAAGACAGATTTTTGACCCCTAAAGTGTGATACTGGCCTCCTTCCTTTGAGTGTCATCGAAACCATTACCCTCCGGTTTGGCGCGGGCTGTTGTCAGCCCGTCGGCAAACCGGAGGCCCAGCCCGTAGGGCTGTCTAGGAGGGATTCAATCCCGGGAAACCCCACTCCCGGCGAGGGACGGGAGGGGCGTATACCAGGCCGCGGGTGGCGTGTAGCCTAAGGATTGATGCAGCCGGTGATAGTTATAGAACGTAAAGTATCGGCTCAAGCCTGATCGGGCTTCCCGTGGTGAACGGTAATCGTGTAGATAGACTTCTTCATATTTCACGCTGCGCCACAGCCGTTCCGTCAACACATTGTCCAACGCTCGCCCTTTACTGTCCATGCTGATTTGTACCTCCTTAGCCAACAACAAGGCCGTGTATTGGGGGCTGGTAAAATGGCTGCCTTGATCATGATTCCAAATGGTCGGAGTGGCGATGGACAACGCCCGCTCCGCGGCCGTGAGCACAAAGGGCAGTTCCAACGTTTCGGAGAGCTCCCACGCCACGACAAACCGGGAATACCAATCAATAATGGCCACCAGGTAAAGCCAACCATGTACCAACCGGATATAGGTCACGTCAATCCCCCACACATGATTGGGGTACGCCGGCGTGACACCGTTCAATAAATACGGATACACCGGGTGCTGGGGATGGCGAGTGCTGGTCTGGGGGCCCGGCGCGAGCCCCCAGATCCCCATCTCCCGCATATAGCGCTGCACGCGTTTGCGGTTCACGGTGTAACCCTCACGGTTCAACTGAGCCGTTATTCGCCGGGATCCGTAAAACGGTCGATCGGTGTAAATTTCATCGATGCGATGCTTCAGCGCGATCTCCTCGGCATCCGGCCCGACGGGCCGGTAATAGAGGCTCGAGCGGTTGAGGCTTAACAACGCGGCTTGCGTCGTCAACGGCAGGGTATCCACTCCCCGATCCAGCAAGGTGATCCGTTCATCGCGGGTCAGGGTCGAGGCCAGATTTTTTTTTTAAGCCACTCGACCTGGGTGGTCAGTTTCCCGATTTCCGCATACAGCTCGGTCAGCTGTTGTTGGTGGGCTTGGGCCTGTTGTTGGAGTACTTGGGACTCGGTAAACAACTGCGGAAAATTCTCGAGCGCCTGGCGCTTCCAGCGATGCAATTGACTGGGATGAATGCCGTATTCGGCAGCAATCTGGCTAACGGTTTTTTCTTCCTTGAGCATTTCGAGCACCACTTGGCTCTTGAAGGTAGCGGAATACCGCTTTTGTTTCGTCATCGTGTGTCCAGTGTAACACTTAAGGGCCTCCCAAATTGTCTAGTTTTTGGGGACCACTATAGTTATCCGGCACGACAATACGCGGCACACCCCCAAAAAAGGCAAAGGCGTGCTGATGCCCCTGAATCCAGGAGGCACGCGTTTCATCGGGGTGCAATTCGAGAAACGTATCATGGCTATACCCGAGCACAGCAACAAACAGGTGACCCGAATGCACGTGCCCGGTCTCCGGATCCACAACGGGAACCGGGTCTCCCGCATAGTCGACAAACAGATATTCCCCCGGATGATAAACGCGATGAAAGACGACCTGCAGCGTCCGAACATATTCCCGGTAGTGGGTGGCGAATTGGGTATATTGGTACCCATCCGGATGCGCGACCTTATATTGCTGCCAGAGTTGCTCTAAGGTGACGGGCCGTTGGCGCAAGGCGCGATAAATCGCCCCCCAATCGGGTTCGGGACGCTGGCGTGGGGCGCCCGCTGGGTCGAGGATACAGCCATTCTTCCAACGCCGAATCCGTCAGGTTGTCCGGGAGCGGCCATTGCCCCCCGGCGGATTCAAAACGCCGGACAAGTTCCCGCACCGTCGGATGCGTACACCGCACCGTTCGGGCCACTGCGCGGGCCGGTAATCCGACTTCGTACACCAACCGTAAGATTTCACGAATTTGTCGCATGCTCAGCCTGCGTGTACTCAATCATCGGGCCTCCTTGTCCGAGAATCTGAGGGCGACGCCCTCAGATCCCATTGTGCAAGGTGAGGCCCCGACGAGCATCCGGAGAATCCTGCAGGCGGTAAGAAATTTCCGTTTTGCGTGGTAAGACGTTTCCGTTTTCGGTGGTTAGGAATTTCCGACTGCCGTGGTAAGACGTTTCCGAACAGGGTGGTAAATTATTTCCGAAATCTGCACATTGATTGCCCCACGATAATCACGCTGCTAAACCGGTCGGAGCGTAGAAGGGGGTCGCAAAAAAATTTTTCTGGTTTCGGCGGCGGCATTTCTAAATGAAAGGGGGGATCTGCATGAACTTTTGGCATTACGGCTTCCTGTCCTTTGGAATCGCCCTGACGCTGGCTGGCTGCGGTTCTGCTATCCATCCCAGTGGTCCGTCGCCCCATTTCGGGCAGCCCCAATCTATGGCAGCGCCTCGGCCAATGCCGACCAGCCCGTCCCTCGTGTGGGAACCCGGCGTTGGTGTAACGCCCTGTGTGCGCCTCATCGATCAAGCCCTGACCGGCATTGATCTCAATGCGTATCCGATCGACAATCCGGCGATTCTCACCGCCTTGCGGCAGGCCGGCCAGCGAGGGGTCCCCATTCATGTCCTTCTCGCGCCCAATCCCTATGGCGATGCCGGGGCCGTTTCGACCGAACGGCAGGCCCTGGCTACTATTCCGCATTGCCTCGTGCGGTCCGCACCGCCCCGGTTTGCCGCGGCGAATGCTTACGATCATGCGAAGTATCTCGTCATCAATCCCGGCACGCCGCAGGCGACGGCGGTCATTGGCACGGCCAACTTGACCGACAGCGCGTTCGACGGGGGCAACCTCGAAGCCGTCGCGGTCGCGACCGGCGCCCCGGCTCAAGCGGCTACGCAGGTCTTTCAGGCGGACTGGACCGATCGGCCATCCGGCCCCGGCCCCCGCCGGGCCCTTGTCTTATCACCGGGCGCGGCGCCAGCCATCACCTCGTTGTTGCGTGCGTCCGGGCCGATTCAGATGATGACCGAGGAGGTGGGCGACGATCCCGCTCTCTTGGCTATCATGGCGGCGGACGGCGCACGCTTGCAGCTGTTAGTCCCGCCGACAACCTCCACGACCACGACCGCCCGACTGGCCGCCCTGGCCGCCGCGGGTGTCCACATTCGGACGCTCTCGACGCCCGACATCCATGCCAAAGTGATTGTCATGTCGACGACGGCCTTCCTCGGATCGCAAAATTTGTCGGCGGTGTCGCTTCAAGACAACCCCGAAATGGGCTTGTTGTTCACCGGGTCTGCGTGGGCATAACTCGCTGTGTGGTTTACTAACCCAACATACGGGTCATAATGTGTTGGATGCGAGAATACAGGCAATGTTAAAAATAAATTAGTTATTTTAGACAATATATAACAAATTTCACCAAATTCGATACGGTAGAATTTGCTTCGGACAAACTGAAAAGGAGGGAAGTACACATCATGTTGATTGCTGAACGTGAAGATTTACAGATGGCTATAGATCCTGTTAGCGTGTATGAGTTCAATATGAAAGCGTATTTAGAGCCCGATTTTTTACACGATTTACAGGAAAAGCCATTTGATGCTTTGTCGGCGGTAAATGTGGCCCGCTTACCAGAACAAATCCGTTCAATCACCCCATTTACCCCAACCGATAAGGAGATGTTATGGCGTTTGCAACAACAAGTTCAGCGGCAGGGAGAATTGTCGTTAGTGAACGTGGAAAAAACCCTGCAGCCAGAAGGCTATGGCTTGCCAGCGATTGCGCTGTTACTGGTGGTCGTGGCTCTATATGTTTGGGTTGTTGGTTAACGACGAATCTAACCGACTCCTGGGTTATATCCCCAGGGGTCGGTTTGGTAGAAAGGTTGGGACATTATGATAGCACGTCTTCTCTCCGTGTTTTTAGATTATAAATGCAATTATCAGTGCGCGCATTGTAGTGTAGAAAGCGGGCCAAGAATATCTAATCCAATGTCTCGGGCGGTGTTTGAAAAGTTATTGGAAGGTATTCCAGAACTGCCCAACCTAAATGTCGTGGTCTTTACGGGAGGAGAGGCAACATTACGTAAACCGCTGTTATTGGAAGGTATCTCGCGTGTTCATCAAATGGGTAAACGAACAAGGCTAGTTACCAACGGATGGTGGGCAAAAAATCCTCAAAAAGCCCGAGCATTTGTCAAAGAATTGCGCGAGTCGGGGTTAGATGAAATCAATACGAGCTTCGATGATTTTCATGCACCATATACCACAATAGAGCACATTGGAAATCTCATTTTAGCGGCAATGGACCACGGGCTGACAATCGGGGTTGGTGTCATTGTTGGATCAAATGTTCATTACGATGTCGTTCGTGTTAAACAGGAACTAGCAGAATATTGCCATTTATCCTTAGAGGATTTAACAACGCATGTTGCCTTTTTAGAAGATTACGCGACGCCAACCGGACGAGGCGAATTGCTATCTATTGATGATATTCCCGAGTTGGATAAAACCTATTTATCCTGCCCGGAGATTGTCAAAACCCTTTCTGTTCATCCTAATGGCGATGTGAAAGTATGTTGTGGGCACGCGATGTTTACCGCAAGAGATTTAACCGCAGGCAACTTATTAAATCATTCGTTGCCGACAATCGTGGAACGTGCCCAGCATAATATATTTTATTGGTGGCTTCATATGCATGGGCCTCGAAAAATTTTGCACGACATCGGTGTAAATAATCATTATACCAGTATCTGCCATGCATGTAATGATTTGTTAGTTAATCATCTGGATGAAGCCGTGGATTATCTTAAAACGCACCAAGAGTACATTTGGGTCAATCAAGTTCTTTTAAGTGATGCGTTCAAACGACAACTGACAGTTATTCAAAAGTCCCGTCCTGATTTATTATCGTCATAGTTCGAAGAACGATATAATGCAATTGACTTATTGAGGGGATAGCTGGATATCAGTGAGCGGTACAGAGAGGAGAAAAGAATTGCTGGAGTTTCGCCACGTGGATGCCGGGTATGGGAGGCATCGGGTTCTTGTCGATGTGACCATGCATCTCGATGCTGGCTTTCATATTGTGTTGGGCCCTAATGGCGCGGGAAAAACTACGTTATTCCGGGTGGGGGCCGGCATTTTACCTCCGCAGGCGGGGACGGTTGCCATTGAGGGACGCGATCTTTTTCAGAATCCGGCGGAAAAACGGCACGTGGCATATTTGTCTCACCGCCCGGCGCTCGCCAGCGACTTGACCGTGCGGGACAACTTGGAGTTTTGGGGGCGCGTGTTAGGGCTATCGGCTCCAGAACGCCGGGCGGCTGTGGCCGATGTCGCCGAAGCGCTCGACCTGCACGACCTTTTAACCCAAAAAGCGGGGACGTTAAGCCGGGGGCAAAGCCAGCGAGTTGCCATCGCCCGGGCGCTTTTGGGTCACCCCCGCGTCTTTTTTTTGGATGAGCCGACTACCGGGCTGGATCCGGACGCAGGGAGGGCGCTTCGGCAACGCCTGCAACAGCTGGGTCGGGACATGGCATTGACGATTATTTTTTCCACGCACAATTTGGCTGAAGCCCAGGAATTGGCACAAGATGTTGTGGTGTTACAACAGGGGCGCCTTATCGCCCGAGGCGATCCGAATGAACTCGCGCAAGCTCTGGCATCGGCGCGAAAAATTGGTTTTCGCCTGGCCGGAGATCCTCGACCAGTGTTTCAGCAATTGGGCTATCAGATAGCCTCTCAAGAAAATGACCAATGGGTGATTGAGGTGCAGTCGGACGACGAAGTCGGGGCGATTGTGAAGGCGTTGGTGGCCAGCGGGGTAACTGTGTTAAGCGCCGCTCCGTTGGAAAATTCTCTCGAACACATCTATTTTTCCATACGGAGGAAGGAACATGACTAATTCGGCGTGGCATTTAGCAGGGGTCTTGCTCTGGCGGCAATGGCGGGAACAAAGCCGGCGGCTAGTATGGATGCCAGTTGGGTTTGCCCTGGTCCTGGGTGCCATCACGGTGTTGGCCTTTTCGGTCCCCGGCGTATTGACCCCGCTTACGCGGCGCGCCCTCGATACGGCGATGACTTTATATTTTCATCGGATTCACGGCGCGGTGGCGCTCGGTCTCGCGTTTCTCGTCTTTCAAAGTCCTTATTTTATCGCTCTCTTCGCCTCGTTAACTGGAAGCCAAATTGCCCAAGCCAGTATTGGAGGAGAATGGGTCCGCGGTGGGTTTGAGCTCCTCCTTAGCGCACCGTACCGGCCGCAAGTGTTATATGTGGCCTTTTTGGTGAGCGACCTTCTGTTGACGATTTGGGGATTCGTGTGGCTAGCTGCGGTGAGCCTTGGGGTGTCTTTGGGGGTGTTAGTCGCGATGGGCGTCCACCTGGTGAGTTTGCCGCGGCAATATTTTGTGATGGCCTTAGTATTGCCGTTACCGATTGCGCTGTTCGCCAATTTGATTGCACTGACGTTAACGTTCATGTTTCCCAAGTTGGCGCAGATACGCGCAGGAGGCACGGCTAATGTTATTCAAACCTTGGCAATTTTGCCAGCGGTTTTGCTCATTTTTGTGGTCACGCTTCACCCGGCCATTCACCCTATGCGGGTTGCTGAATATGCGATCGCAGCCGGAATTATTGGAGCCCTCGGGCTCGTCACCCTTTTGCGGCGATGGTTTAACGTGGAAACCTTGTTAGAAACCTAAACAACCACGCCTGATACGAACGGATTGGTCCTTTTTGATTAACACGTTCTCTTGGGATTTACTCATCGTTTGTGACCAATTAATTCTACCGGTGCTAGTGAGGAATAAAGTGGACCTTATTTTCAAGAGGGATTTTTAACCCTCAAATTATGGCTATTTTTTTCCTGTGGGCATCATCGGGGGCTTTACTATCCTCTTTGGTGAAGGCCTGTTGGTCGTTAAACAAGGTTCAGCCCGAAGGGCCGTTTGAGGAGCAATAAGAATCTCAGGACATATCACCGATAGTACGGAGACGGCAAGAGTTTGAGATATCATTTTATTCCGTCGATTCGTTACGTAATTCTGACTACCTTACATGGAGCTAGATCAGGTCCTGAAGTTGGTGTGGGTATGATGGCAATCACGCCCCGGGGTGCGGCGCAGGGGCGTCTTCCCTCAAAAATAAAAGTACTTGAACGGGGTTTCGTTGCCTCAAAATAAAAGGTCTTTGAAAATCGTATCATAGAGGGACCTCGTGCGGGGTTTCGAGGGGCATGGGGTCCCACAACCGGTTTTGGAGCCGTAGCAAATCGCGTCGAATCGCGGCGGGATTGAGCGACGTGTACTGCGCCGTTAAGACCGCTTTCTGTGCCGGAGACACAAGCGTATCCGGCAGCGCCAGGACCCGTTGGTAGGGAGTTTGGGCCTGATCATAGCGGCGGTAGGTGCGGGCTCCCCGACGCTCTTTGGCCACGGTCTTTTGTAACGGTTGAAAGAAATGGGTATAGAGGCGGAGGGTGGCATAGAGGTCGTTCAGCCATTGCACCTGTTCGGCCCCCTCATAGCGTAGATAGCCGACGAAGCGCCGCACCACCGACCAGTTTTTTTGCTCCACATAACAGCCGTCGTTTTTGTGATAGGCTCGGGCCCGCGTAAACATGATCGGGTGGCTATCGCACCAGGTCAGGAGATGGTGGTTGATGAATTCGCTTCCGTTATCCGAGTCGATCCCGCGAATCGGGAAGGGAAAGCGCGAGAGCTGGGTATCCAAGGCCTCGATCACCCATTTTCGGGCTTTATTCGGCAAGGCCACGGTTTCCGTCCACCCGGTTAAGATATCGACCAAATCCAGGGTCCAGGCAAATTCGCCACGGGCTGCGCCGCCATCGTGGGAGACGAGATCGATTTCGAGAAATCCGGGATGGGTCGCATCATCCCATTCCGCCCACGTCCGGACCGGGATTTGCTGTTTGAGGAGGGGGCCGGGCTTGGTGCCGCTGCGCCCTTTGACCTCCAACCGCCGCCGTTCGGCGGCGAGAAAGCGGTCGATTGACGCGGCACTCATCTGCACGAGCTGATCGCGCACGGTAGGCTCTAAATGCCGTTCGCCGTGGGCTTCGAGCCGTTCCACCAACTCCGGTAAAAAGGGTTGTAACCGTTTGCCGGTGGGGAAGTTGAGAATGGCCCAACAGGTTGTCAAGGCGGCCTTGGCCGCCGCGCCATACACCGGTTTACGTCCCCGGCCGGGGCGAACGGCGTGGGGTGTCGCCGACTCCGTGATGGCCGCCGCCCGGAGGGCGCGCGCCGCATAGGACCGGTTGTAACCACACAGCGTTTGGAGTTGTTCGATCAGTCGGGCGCGCTGGCCTTTCGTCGCCTGGCGATACTGGGCCGCCAATTCACGAATCACCGCACGACGTTCGGGTAAGGATAACGGCATCAAGGCATCCTCCTGCCACGCATGATGCCGAGAATTTCGGCTTGCCATCACTGCACTCCTTTTCGAGTACATTTTTTTGTGAGGCAACGAAGGGATTTCAAGTACATTTTTTGTGAGTCAAATCGGGGGTCGGCGGGCGAACCGTCGAACAGCTTAGGACTTCGCGGGTGAGCCGTGTGATGTCGCGAGGCGAAACGACTTGGTTTTTACGTAGGCCGATGGGAAGCCGCCGCAGTCGTCACCGGCGCCCCAGCCCAAGTGGCCGTTCAGGTCTTTCAGGCGGACTAGTCGGATTGACTGGCCGGTCCTAGCCCAAGGCGGTCTCTGGTCTTGTCGACCGGAGCGACGCAGACTCTCGCGGCGCTGTTCCTCTCGTCCGGGCCAATTAAAATGATAACCGAGGAAGTCGGCGACGATCCCGCCCTTTTGGCCCTCATGGCGGCCGCTGGCGCACGCTTGCGGCTGTTGGTGCCGACACCGACCTCCGCGGCTACGACTGCCCGACTCGCCGCCTTAGCCGCTGCGGGGGTCCACATCCGGACGCTGGCCTCGCCCTATGTGCATGCGAAAATCATTGTGACGCCGACAACGGCCTTTCTAGTCTCCCAGAATCTGTCCTCCGTGTCGCTCCAAGACAACGAAACGGGCCTCATGGTCACCGGATCCGCTCGGATGCAACTCGCCACGTGGTTTCAACAGTGGTGGGCCCGGGCGACGCCGTGGACATCGGCCGATACGCCGTCCGCGGAACCCTCACCGCCCACAGCTTCTCATCGACCGTGGCTTCCGGACGGCGCGTCCATGGCGACCGTCCGCCAACTTTGGGGGCCGCCCGCGCGCACGTATCCCACGATCTATCACGGCCAATCCCAAATCGCTTGGGTGTATCCGACAGCAACCGTCTATTTCGTTGGCCAGCGGCTCGTGGCGGTGGTTGACCGTTAAAATTTAGCTCATCCGCCGGACGATCTGTTTGGACCTCTTTGTTTTTGACAACGCCATTACGCATTAAGAGGAGATGACGATAGCCTTGATTCGGGCCTCCTCCCCAGAGCAGACAGCGTCCGCGATTCTCAAATCGTTAGGGTGTGGCCAACCGATTCCTGTCCCCTTGGGAGACCTTTGCACGAAACTGGGCATTGACGTTCTTCAAGCTCGCTTCAAAGACGATAACATTTCGGGCATGATTCGTCGAATGGACGACGGACACGCGATTATCTACGTCAATCGGAACCAGAGTCCGGCGCGGCAGCGATTTACCACCGCGCATGAGTTGGGTCACTTTTTGTTACATCTCCGGAGTACCGACAAAGAAGGGCTCATTGAACGGGGTGATATTCAAGAGTGATATCGACGAGACAAGGATTCTTCACGGGAAGAGCGCGAGGCGAATCGCTTTGCGACCGCATTGCTCATGCCTGATTTTGTGATCCGTGAGTTGGGGGGCAGATACCCTGTGGATCTTTTCGCTCAGTTTTTGGCCGTCTCACCAGAAATTTTGGCAATCCGATTAAAAAATTTACGAAGGGAGTGCGAGAATGAGCGGTTTCGCTGACTGGATTCGCTGGGAGCGAGCGGCCCGCGGCTGGAGCGTCACCGAATTGTTGCCCTTGTAGAGGCTTGGGGCGTCAATGCTGCCGATGTGGTGGGCCTTGCGCTACCGATGGGGCGAAACAGATGGTAACGCCATTGTGGAAACGCTTGTGCGCCGATGGCCTGCCCTCACAACGGCGCAGAAAGCGGCTATTGATGCATTGTTGACGTCATGGCCGTCATGATGTCGCGTTACCTCACGTTTTCTTAGGGGTCTGGTTCATTCGTACTCTCGCACCCGTTCCCGCGGCGCTGCCGCGGGAGGACATGGGGGCGGAGGTGAAGTGAATGGGTCATTATCGTGTCTTGGTGATTTTACCGTCGGAGGCGGAGGAAGACGACGCCGAAGGCTATGTCGAAGACCTGCTGGCCCCTTATGACGAAAATCTGACGGTGGATCCCTATTGGGAAGATTGTGGGTGCCGCCAACAACGGGCCTGGCTCCAACTGGCCGATGCGACGGCTCAAGCGCATGGCTACGCCCACTGGGAGGCTTGGCGCGAAGCCATGCGGACGGAAGCAGCGAACCAACCCTCTGACGTCCTCTACCTCGACCACGTCCCGGCGTTTCGATCGATTTTTCAAATGCTCGACATTCAAGCGGCTCAGCAGGCCCCTGAAACGCCCGCCGATCCGAATTGCCCGACCTGTCACGGTCGCGGCCGGTACCGCACGATCTACAATCCCGGCGCCCGCTGGGATTGGTGGGTGATTGGCGGACGGTGGGATGACCCCGCAGGCAATATTCGTCGTCTCCGCGAGTGGCCGGCCGACGCCCCGCCGATCGCCGTCGTGACACCCGACGGCACGTGGCACGAACAGGCCGAAGTCGGTTGGTTTGGATCCACCCATGCCGTCATGACGGATGCGGAGTGGCAGCAACGGTGGACGGACTGGCGGGCGCTCTATGGCGATTACTGGGCGGTCTCCGTCGACTGCCATATTTAGCCCGCCCGGCTCCTGCCGGGCCATCGGGCATCGCCAATCCATCATCAGGAGGTCGAAATCATGTCCACTCGTGGATTTGTCGGCATCGGTACGGCAGAGCAATGGACTGCGCGGTATAATCACGCCGATTCGTATCCCACCGGGCTAGGCCCGGACGTCTGGGCCACCGCGCAACGCTTCTGGCAAGAAGACCATCACTTAGACGGTTTCGCCCAACGCCTGTTGAGTTTCACCGATTGGCGGCAAATGGCGACCGATGGCGTGTGCGAATATTGCGGCCAACGGACGGGGCAACCGCACTCGATTAGCGGCACGCTATTCGTGCATGCGGAGACGCCAGCCCAGACGCTTGAGGACTATCGGGCCGAATTGCAACGCCGCGGATACAAAAAGCGGGCGGCCCAAAAAGCCGCCGCGGAGGAATGGCCCATCATCCAAAATATCCGCCGTACCGGCTATCCGGATCCTGAGGCCCGCTATCACCCACACGATAGCACCGATCCGGCGGCGATCGACATCACGCCCCAGAATGTGGACTGGCTGTTCATGGAATGGGGCTATATTGTCGATCCCGATCGTCATGGTCTGCACGTGTTCGTCGGGATGATTCCGACCCCCGTGACCTACACGGTCGAAATTATTCGGGCCAATGGCACCTGGGAATTATGGACCGACAAAGAACGGTTCACGGGTGCTCTGGTCGGCACCTATGACCTGACCGGGCCCGAGCCTGATTGGGAGGCCGTCGAACAAGCCGGCTATGCCGTGCGGGACCAGCTCGAAGACGCGTTTGCCGCCAATCCGGATCATCCCCTACTGGCCGCCGTCCGGCGGTTGCCGCCCGTCGAGGTGTGGGACCGGCGGCCGGTATCGTAAGCGGTTTCGTTCAAAAGGAGGCACCCCCACCCCATGGTTCGCGTGACGATTCCCCCGTCATTCCATCAGGCCCTCGATCCCTATTGCCGTCGGCATCCGCGCCGGGTCTGGGCGGACCCGGTTCAACACCACCTGTGGCTGGAGGTCGACTTTCGCGCGCGGACATCGTGGTACGACGTCCTGAAATGGATCCCACTGGCGTTAAGTGACGCGTTCCCGGCGTATCACGGATGGACATGGTCCTTTGGACAGCCCCCCGCGATTCACGGAACGTTCCGTCTCCATTAGGTGGCGCCCTTCCCGTAACCCTTCGCCACACGTGTAGCGTTTTAAGGAGGAATTCTTCATGTTTCGTTTCGCTCGTGTGACATCCGCACCGGATGCCCGGTTGCCGCACCGCGCCACCGCTCAATCGGCGGGATACGACATTTTCCCTTATATTCCCGAACCGTTGACGATTCAACCCGGTGCCATGGCGCTCATTCGCACGGGGATTAAAGCCTACATGCCCCCGGGCTGGGTGCTGTTGCTGATGGTCCGTTCGAGCGTCGGGATTAAACGTCGACTCGTCATTCCGAACAGCGTTGGGGTGATTGATGGCGATTATGCCGATAATCCCGACAACGAGGGCGAAATATTCCTGGCGCTGTGGAACATCGGCGATCAGCCACAAACCGTTCATCCGACCGACCGGCTCGCGCAAGGGATCTTTCTGCCGTATGGCGTCGTGGCGGACGATGCCGCGGACTCTGTCCGCGGCGGGGGCATCGGCAGCACCGGATAAGGCGGGGAAGGAACGACGTGTGTCCGTCTAATTAGATAAAGCTCCTAATTGTCGGGAAGGCATGCCATAAAAGCGTGGCGCTTACACAACAGATGGATTTCACTGGTCCCTATGAGGGGTTGTAACCACTACTATGTGGCCCGCGTCCGCTCGTGTTTGGATTTATGGCGGCCCTACCCGATGGGCGGAGACCCCGGACACCTTCACCACCTCGCTCCGGCTTCCATCCCATGCCGCCCCCCGGGGCGGCTGTTGTCTATTGCGAAGAGGAGGAATCGTATGGACGCACCTGCGCCGTTATCGGAGCGGCCCTTGTTGAGCACCCAGGCGCTCTGGCATCAGCATCTGCAACAGCGCTTGATGGAACCGCCGCCGTTTGATCCGACCGAAATTCGCCTGTCCGAGGCGGGCCAGTGTCCTCGCCGGCAAACCTTGCGGGCCCTGGGGTATGCGGCCGCGTTGCCGACGCCGCGGGAACTCGCCATCTTTGAAACCGGACATTGGGTCGAAGATCGCCTCGCAGCGCTTTGGGAAGCGCGCCATCCCGGTCAGGTGAATCGTCAAGTGACCGTAACGTCACCCTTCGGCACCGGGCATATCGACCTCTATATCGAGCCGTTAAACCACATTGTGGAATGTAAAACGACGACGGAGAAACGGCGGACCGAACTCCCGCTCAAAAGCCACGTCGACCAAGTCACGCTGTATCTCCATTATTGGGGGAATGCCCGCGGGGCGACGGCGGAAATCGCGTACTACATCAAGGAAACCGGCAACATTCTTGCATTTCCGGTGACTTATGACGCGGCCCGCGCCCGGGAGCTCATCGTCGGGCTAATGGAGGTTCAGTATGCGATTCAGCTCACTCGCGAGCCCTTGCCGATTCCCGACGACTACCAAGCCACGCAGTATCCCTGCGCGTGGTATACGGCGGACGGCCTCGCCCGGTGCCCCTATTGGGAGCACTGCTGGGGCAGCTCCGTGACCCCGATGCCCGACAAAAAACTCGGCGTGGTCGCCGTCGCGCCCGCCTTAGCCGGCGATGTCGACGAATATGCGACGATCCGGCAAAAGCAGCAAGCCCTGAAAGGCCAACTCGACATCTTAGCGGTGCGTCGCGAGCAATTGGAAGCCGGCTTTCGCACCTTGTTGGATGAGCGCCGGGCGCAGGCTCTCCGGGCCGGAGACCTGACCATCAAACGCACGCCGATTGCCGGCCGCACGACGGTCGACCTCAAAGCCGCCATTGCGGATGGCGTCGTCACCGAAGCGCAATTGCAACCCTACACCGTGCAACATGAGGGCTATGATCGTTGGACGGTGCAACAGGCGAAACCCCGTCAACACAAACAGGAGGGATAAATTCTGATGGCTGCGACGATTACCTTTGCAAAAGCCGAAAAGTCTCAAGCGAAAGCCCGCATCGGGCTGATTGGCCCGGCTGGGTCCGGCAAAACCTATACCGCGCTGCGGATGGCGTCGGCGATGGGCCAGAAAATCGCCGTGATTGACACGGAGCACGGCTCCGCGTCCAAGTACGCCGACGAGTTCACCTTTGATGTCGCGACTTTGCCGGATTTCGATCCCCGGACCTATATGGCCGCGATTCAGGCGGCGGCCGAGTCGGGCTACGAGGTGTTGGTGATTGACTCGGCCAGTCACGAGTGGTATGCCTGTCTCGAAATGGTGGACCGCCAGGCGCCCCGTTTCGGCGGGAACGCTTGGGCTGCGTGGAGCCAAGTGACGCCGTTGCACCGGAAATTTGTCGACACGCTCCTCGATGCGCCACTCCATGTCATTGCCACGTTTCGGGCCAAGACGGAATACGCTCAAGTGACCGGAGCCAATGGCAAGACCGAAATTCAAAAAGTGGGCGTCGGGGCTGTGACCCGCGATGGCATGGAGTATGAGCTGGACATCATTGGAGAGCTCGACCTGTCGCATGTGCTGACCATCACCAAGACCCGATACCGCGACATCGCGAACAAACAATTTGAACAACCGGGCGAAGATCTGGCGAAGCTGATCTTGCAGTGGCTCCAAGCGGGCGCTCCGACCGAGACGGTCGAGCGGTTAACCACCGAGCAGGGCAAGCAGCTGTGGGCCTTTGCCCAGCAGCATCAACTGGATGTGCCGGCATTGCTGACGCTGGTCAATAGCCTGCTGGGAACAGCTCACACGTCGTTGCGGGATCTGAGCCGCGCCGAAGCTGACCGGCTGTTGGCTGATATTGCAAGCGGCATCTTAACGGTTCCGTCGGCGGAACCGATCCCGCCAACAGACGGGAGTACTGCCAAAGCGCTTTAGCCGTCAAGTTTACCCGGGTACAGTCCCGTATGCTCATTAAAAGTGTACCCGGGTACACAACGCCTTTAGACCGGAGTTTCGTTGTCCGTCCGAGCTAACAGTGACTCGGACATGTGCCGTCATTCTCGTCATTCCGCAAAAGAAAGCGAAGGGCTAACGTGGGCCGCTTCATGGGACCAATCCGTTGCTCTTCTCACGCGAACAATGCGTATCTCCGAGTCGGAAGGAGACCGACCAGTTGCTCACCACAATGGCTCCGTAACGGGCGAATGTTCGCCCATTGTTCCTGTGCCCCCATCGGGTTCCGCCGATGGGGGCTTTTCGTATGGCAGGTAATTCCATTGGGCATTCTATGTCACAACGAGAGGGGCGCGGTATCATGAAGAAGCAGGCACCACCGTTGTCTGGTGACATGCCGTCGGTCCGTCAGGAGTTTACGCCCTTGACACCGGCGGATGGGGCCGAATGGCGTCACACGTTGCATCGACTATGGGCCGAATT
Organism: Sulfobacillus acidophilus DSM 10332; assembly: GCA_000237975.1. Lineage (GTDB taxonomy): Bacteria > Bacillota > Sulfobacillia > Sulfobacillales > Sulfobacillaceae > Sulfobacillus_A > Sulfobacillus_A acidophilus. The sequence goes on from CP003179.1 coordinate 697,424, forward strand.
GTTACTAGACGCGTGGATCACGACACAAACGAGGGAGGAAGACTTACGTGGCCCCGAGTAATGTCCGATGTGCTGCCCTGTATCGGGTCAGTACCTTACGCCAGGCGCGACAGCATGACGCGGATGAAGAGACGATCCCCATGCAGCGCCAAGCGGTGCGGCGCTATGTCGAGGCGCAGCCGGGCTGGCAACTCGTGACCGAATACACCGAAGAAGGCGTATCCGCCTACAAGCACTCGAGCGCGGTTCGCGATGTCTTGCAAGATGCGTTGCGGGACGCCCGGGCCCGCGCGTATGATGTTTTGCTCGTGTTTAAAGCCGACCGGTTGTCGCGCCAATCGCTCGAATATCCGGTGATCCTGGCAAAATTCCAGGAATATGGCGTCCGGGTGATCAGCGTCGCCGATGAGGCCGGCGGCAAGGAACTGAAGTCCGATGGGCAATTTGACAAATTGCTGCGATTCATTGAGGGGTGGCAAGCGGAGACCGAATCGTATAATACGTCCATCCGGGTTGCGGAAAAAATGCGCCAGATGGCCGAAAAGGGCCAATGGACCGGCGGCAAGCCGCCCTATGGGTACCGGATGGATCCGGCGGGGACGCATCCGGCCGCTCCTTTGGTTCCGGATCCGGTCGAAGGGCCCGTCGTGCAGGAAATGTTTCGGCTTTATCTGGACGAAGGACTCGGCACGCCGTCGATTACCCGGATGCTGAATGAGCGCGGCACCCTTCAGCGTAACGGTAAACGGTGGACGGACGGGTCCATACGCCGGGTCATGCAAAATCCGATTGTGGCGGGACGGCTCGCCTACGGCCGCACGTATCGCGTGGGGCGCAATGCCCGCAAGGCCCGCGGGGCTCATGACTTCCAAGACGTCATCTTAAGTCCGGTTTATCCGCATCTCGTGTTGGTCGAGGAGGCTCGATGGACCGAGGCGATGGACCGCATGGCGTCCTATAATCAACGCGTGAAAAATCCGCACATGATCCGGCATTCACGGGCCGAGACGGGCCCGCTGCTCTTGACCGGTTTCGCAAGGTGCGCCCATTGTGGAGGCCCGCTTTTTTCGAAAAAGATCGCGACAAAAAAGCCGACGCTGGCGGGGCCGAAGAAGTATTTTCACATGGCCTATCAATGTGCGACCCAAGCCAGTCAAGGCCCGCAATTTTGCGACGGGCAGCGGACCTATTCCCAGGTGAAAGTGGAACGGGCGGTGTTGAGTGCTCTTCGGACCGTCTTGGAACACATGGATACGCAAGCGATTGTCCGGCAAGCGCAAACGCTGGCGGAACAGCGTCTCTGGGCTCAGACGACGCGGCGGCAGGTGATTGAGAAGCAATTGGCGGAGGCCCAGCGCTTACGGCAAGCGTGGCTCGACCGGCTCGATCACTATTTCCTCCATCCGGAGACCAGTCTCTATACCGAAGAGGTGTTAGCGGCGAAAGTGCGGGAAGCCAGTGACCGCGTGGCCGCATTGGAAGCGGAACGGCGTGCGTTGGGGCAGCAGGTGCAAGATCTTGCGAGCCAACGGCGGTCTCTCGAGGCCTTTTTAGCGGTCAAGGATCAGTGGTGGCAACAGTTTTTGGCGGCCACACCGGCTCGACAAAAGCGGCTGTTGACGCATTTAATTCAGGAAGTCCAGATTGGCCGGGACGGGTTTACGATTCGCTATCGGTTTGATCTCGCGGCGCTTTCCGGCGATACGCACGTGCCGCCGCTCGAATGGCAAGCCCACGAAGCCTGGGTGGCCGAAAGCCGCTAAGACTTCTGCGTTCATCTCTCCTGCGTGACATTCCATACCCTTAAGGACCATGATAGGGTCCCCTATCATTATCGCGACCGCAAAGTCAAACGGCCCCATTTTACCGAGCGTTCGCTTCCCCATGAGACGAAACACGATTAGGGCGGTTAGCCATAAAACGGCCGTACGGCCGATTAATATCAGGGCTTCCAATGAACACGCCTCCCAATGACGGATTTAGCGATAGCATGATCACGGGAACGTATGGGCATACCTCGGCTTACTCGGTAAAAAATAGCTTTGGGTGCGAGTTTTGGTAGAATTTAAGGGAAAGAGGAGGGCACAATGACTAAACAAGAGGTTTTAGAACGCGCTCGGGAATTAGGCGTCCAGTTTGTTCGGTTACAATTTACCGATATTTTGGGTGTAATGAAAAATGTGGCGATCCCTGTGCAATCCTTGCCGAAAGCACTCAACGGGGAAATCATGTTTGACGGCTCCTCCATTGAGGGGTTTGTCCGGATTGAAGAAGAAGATATGTATCTCGATCCCGACCCGGACACCTTTCAAGTTTTTCCCTGGTCTCAACCCGAGGCTCGGACGGCTCGCTTAATGTGTGATATTAAAAACCCGGACGGCTCGCCCTTTGCCGGGTGTCCGCGGAGCGCCCTAAAGCGGGTATTACAAGAAGCGCGGGACATGGGTTATCAAGTTATGGTGGGCCCCGAACCGGAATTTTTCCTGTTTCAGTATGACAAGGAAGGGAAACCGACCGTAAAAACCACGGATGAAGCGGGCTATTTTGACTTATCGCCGGTGGATTTAGGGGAAGATGCCCGGCGGGAAATTGTGTTGGCGCTCGAGGCAATGGGCTTCGAAATTGAGGCGACTCACCATGAAGTGGCACCCGGTCAGCATGAAATCGATTTTCGGCAAGCGGACGCATTGGTAACGGCCGACAATATTGCGACATTCCGGTTTGTTGTCCGAACCGTCGCCCGAAAAAACGGCTTTCATGCGACGTTTATGCCGAAACCGATTGCAGGGGTCAATGGGTCCGGTCTTCATTTGCATCAATCGTTATATCAAGGGGGAGACAACGCGTTTTCCGACCCCAAACAGCCGAATGGTCTCAGCCGAGTAATGCTACGGTATATCTCCGGGCTTATGGCGCATGCCAAAGCATTTACGGCGATTACAAACCCCTTAATCAACAGCTATAAACGGCTTGTACCCGGCTATGAGGCGCCGGTCTATATTGCGTGGTCGATGGCGAATCGGAGTCCCATGATCCGGGTGCCGGCATCACGAGGAGCCGGGACACGGATTGAGTTGCGATCGCCCGATCCCTCCTGTAACCCCTATTTGGCGCTGGCGGTAACCATTCGGGCCGGCTTGGACGGATTAAAGCATAAGTATGAGATTCCCGCCCCGATTACCCGCAACATCTACCGCATGCATGAATCGGAGCGACGCGAACTGGGGATCGAAAACTTGCCGGAAAGTTTGGCGGAAGCCTTAGACCATTTAGAAAACGACCCGGTGGTTTGGGAAGCGTTAGGGGATCACATTGCCAGCCGGTTTATTGAAGCCAAACGGGTCGAGTGGGACGTCTATCGGCATGAAGTTCATGATTGGGAATTGGAGCAATATCTTAGCGTGTATTAAACGGCAGGTGTTTTATCGGCGGTGGAGCTTTCATGTCCACCGCCGTTCGTATGTTGTCCTTGCCTTTAAAAGGCACATGACCAGTGTCAGCGTACCGGACGAGAGATGGATTCGTTCGGTGCATGCTCATGCCTATTCGAATACCTCACGGCAGTGCTCATCGTTTTCGGCCCTGCCTGGGTGTTCCAATGTTTCCTAATGCCCGGTAAACGCCGGTTCGGTTTCCAGAATGCCGGCACTCGGCCCCTTTATGCCGAGGCCGCCCATCCAAATCAGATGGTTGTGAAAGAAGACGAGGGCGCCATCGGCGCGGGGAGCCGGCAAGGCGGGGGCCGGGAGCCAACGACGGGTTTCGGTATCATATTGGTATGCGCGGTCTGTAGGGCCCGACGCGGTTTCGCCGCCCACCACCCACAGCCGGCCGTTAACCCATGCCGCCGCCGCTTGGGATACGGCTAGCGGGTACGGTGGCAACGGGATCCGATGGCGATTCTTTAGATTAAAGGCAACGGCTTGGCGGGAAAATCCCCGGCGGGTTTCGCCCCCAATGACATAAAGCGTGGTTGGGGAAGCCGAAACGGCCGGATAGCGTACGCCCATCGGTAATTGCGCCCACACGGCGGCACCGCGGGCCGCTTGATACCGCCAGATGGTTGACCACGGGGCACCATAATCATGGCCTCCAACCAGTAGCAGTCCGGCGCGGGTAGACACCGCCACGGCGTCGGACACCGGAACCGGGAGGGAGGGCAGTGAGAGCCACTCGGTGCCTTCAGGCCACCGGAGACGGTATACGAGGTTATCGGAACTGACCGTCCCACCCCCCAGAAGAACCAGGGACGATGAACGGTACGTTAAGGCCGCATCGTGGATCGGGACGGCGAGGTTCGGCAACGAGATAATTGTGGAGGGAGTCCATTGGTACACCGTGTCGACGCTTTGACCGGCTACCAAGCCCCCGGCGACGACAACGCCTTCGGGCGTGGCGACCGCACCGAACCCGTTCATCGGATAGGGTAACGATAGGGCGACGGGATGCCACTCGTAGCGCGGAACCACCGTGTGCGGGGCCCATGCCGCCGGACGGGGATGTCCCGTTTGGATCAGTCCGAACCCGATGAGCCCGATGAAGAAAACCGTGATCAGGTAAAATCGTATGGTGGGACGCCGTCGGATCCGTCTTCGAGCCATGGTGAACATCCGTACCCTTTCTGACCTTTGCCTCAGTATAGCAAATGGGACGGGGAATGCGTGATATGATGAAAGGCGAAAGGCGGCGACGTGGTGGTTCTTTTATTTGACTTGGACGGCACCATATTGGACACGACCCGATTAATTCTGGAAAGCTTTAAATATAGCTTTATCCACGGACTCCAACAGGTCGTGACCGACGAGGAGTTACTTCCCCATTTCGGGCGTCCGCTCGAGGAGCAGTTTCGCTTGATGCTCCCTGACGCATCGGATGCGACCATTGAGAACCTCCTCAAAATTTATCGTGAACATAATCATCGCGAACACGATCGGTTGACCTGGGTGGTGCCCGGGGCCCCGGAAGCCCTTCGGGAGTTGGCCCGTCAAGGTTTTATTTTAGGCGTGGTGACGTCGAAACGACTGCCGTTAACGGAGCGGGGACTGGTGCAATTTGGTCTTCGCGAGTTGTTCCAAGTGGTGGTGCACGCCGATTCGACGGCTCGTCATAAACCGCATCCGGAACCCATTCAGCATGCGTTGGCGCTATTAGGGGCGGAGGCGGTCGCTGCGTCTTACACCGGCGACAGTCCCTATGACATGATGGCGGCCAAGGCTGCGGGTGTGCAAGCAATCGGGTTGGTATACAATACGTTTACCGATGACGAGTTATGGCGCGCAGGGGCTGATGCCGTGTTTCATACCTGGGACGCGTTGGCTTCATATTTCTTGATGGGCGCCAAGACGCGGGAACGCTAAACAGATTATCATTTGGTACCATAGAAGAGAGGCTATGGATCCGTTATCGAAGGAGGGGTTACATGCAACTCGAAGGGACAAAAGTGACCTGGCTTGGCCATGCCACCTTTTTATTGGAGACACCCGGTCAAAAACGCATCGTGATTGATCCCTGGCTGGAAGGGAATCCTAAATGTCCCCCTGCTTTTTATCAGCTGGATCGAGCGGATATCATTTTGATTACCCATGGGCATTTTGACCATATGGGCAGTGCGGCCGATTTAGCGAAGCGGACAGGCGCCACGGTTGTCAGCAATTTTGAAATCGCGCCCTATCTTCAGGCACAAGGCGTGGAGAATACGGTCGGCATGAATAAGGGGGGAACCGTGACCGTCGGGGATATTAAGATTACCATGGTGCATGCCGATCATTCGTCCGGTATTACCACCGCCGACGGGCAAACCGTTTATGGCGGGGAAGCCAGCGGGTTTGTCGTGACGCTCGAAAACGGGTTGACGTTCTATCATGCGGGCGACACCAACGTGTTTGGCGACATGGAACATATTCGTCATCTTTATGCTCCCGATGTGGCCATGCTGCCCATTGGCGGCCACTTTACCATGGCTCCCAAAGAAGCGGCCTATGCCGTTCGGCTATTAAAGCCTAAAGTGGTGGTCCCCATGCATTATGGGACGTTTCCGGCGTTGACCGGCACCCCCGAGGCCCTTAAAGACCTTCTGGCGGGCGAAGCCGTCGAAGTCATCGCCCTTGAGCCCGGGAGCACATGGCAATAACCGGCGAAAACGCCCGCAAAAAGCGTCGTCCGAAGACGTTTTCGCCGTCTCTCGCCGGCCACTGTCTGCGCTATGCGACGATGGAAATGCTAGGATTTGGTCGGGCGCTCGATGAAGAAACTCGTGACGCAATGTCGCAGGGAAGCCGACGCCATAAAGCGTTTCAGGCCGAATTAGGCGCACGGTTCCCGATGGCGAAGGCCGAAGTGGCGTTAAAAGACGACGTGTGGGGCGTCTCGGGGCGTTTGGATGTTCTGCTGGAAACCGCCCGGGGACCGGAAATCATTGAATATAAAACCGTCGGCGGGGATATTTTTGACGTGATCCAATCGACGGGACCGTTGGTGTCCCATTGGGCGCAACTTCAATTATATCTCGCCGTCAGTGCCATTGAGCACGGGCTCTTAGTGGTGGAAAACCGGGCCCGGGATGGGCGGGTATGGTATCGCGGTCGTCGCGATCCGGCCTGGGAAGCTTGGTTAAAAGAGCGGATACAGCGGGTAAACCAGGCGGTGGCGACCCGTCGGCTGCCGTCTCGGGAAATCAGTTTTCGCTGCTTATCCTGTGATCGGTGGCAGCGGTGTTTTCCGACGGAAGAGGCGCGTCAACACGCGGTTGAAGAACATCCGGCCTGGGAACCGGTACCTCCGGTTCCGCCTATCCGATATGATCACGTGTCTCACGAGGATGAACCAGGCGCCGAGTTTCTGGCCTAACCGCGGAGCGGAGAATTCTGGGAGGTGTTTCAGTGCCAAAAGCAACCGTTACCTTTCAAGGTCATATGTTGTTCGAGGGAGTCAGTGATTCGGGGCACCGCGTCGTCATGGATTCGGCACCGGATGTTGGCGGGCAAAATCAAGGCATCCGCCCGATGGAGATGGTGCTGGTCGCATTAGGCGGCTGCACGGGAATGGATGTCGTGTCCATTCTCAATAAGATGCGCGTATCGTATACCCATTTCCGGATGGAAGCGGAGGGCCAGCGAGCCGACGAGCATCCGAAAGTGTATCGACACATTACCCTCAAGTATATTTTTGAAGGCGATGGGGACGCCAAGGATAAGTTCATGCGGGCGGTGACCCTGAGTCAGGAAAAATATTGCAGCGTCTCGGCGATGCTGGCCAAGAGTGCCACGATTCAAGCGGACGTGATTCTTAACGGCGAGACCATTGGAAGCTTGGTCAGTCAAGGCTGACGGATTTTTGTCGAGAAACGGGCATGCTAATCTCCCGAAGGGGGGACATGCATGGCTGAACAGAAGAAAACGATGCGCCAGCTGACCCAGGAAAAATTTCAGGAAGAAGTGGCGCGCGAACTCGGTATCGATTTAACAGCCACACCGAAAAAACCCGCCGATATCCGCGGCTTGGAACAGGACACGACGCCGGAGCCGACCGATACGGGAGAGTAATCGGTGACCGATTATCCACTCGCCTGGGGGAGCACCCTGTCAGGCGAGTTTTTTTGCCCTGGTGGGGGTTTCTTGTTTGGTCGGAACGGCTTCAGTATAATCGGGACAGGAAATGGGGGACTTTGGTGGATATCGGATTAATTGGGTTGCCACGTTCGGGCAAAACCACGATTTTTAATCTTCTAACCCAGCAAAACGTAGACACCCACGCGTTTGGCGGACGTGCCGAGTCGCGTCGGGCATTGGCCCCGGTTCCGGATACGCGTCTGGATCGGTTAGCCGCATTATATCATCCGCGGAAGGTCACACCGGCCCAACTGCAGGTGGTGGATGTACCGGGATTGAGTCGACAAGAAACTGGGGGGCCGAACCGGTTTTTGAATGATGTCCGCTTGGTGGATGCCTTGGTCCATGTCGTCCGAGGCTTTTCGTCCGAATTGGGGGAGCCGACACCGCTAAAAGATATTGAGGATATGGAACTGGAACTTAGTTTGTCGGACTTGGATTTGGTGGAAAAACGAAAGGATCGGATCACCGGCGGGAAGAAGACGACCAAAGAGCAGCAAGCGGAATTGGCGATCATCGACCGACTGCATGAAGCCTTGGAAAACGGTCAACGGCTTGATCAGCTCGATCTGGACGACGATGCCAAAAAGCTGATTAGCGGATATCAGTTTTTGACCTTGAAACCGATGATTTGGGTCATCAATTTAGATGACGAGGCCTTTCGGGCAGGCGAATTTCCCGATCGGGAGAAAATTCTTCAGTTAGCCGAGACGCATCGGATTCCGGTTGTCCTGATGGCCGGCGCGTTAGAACAAGAGATGCAAGAGCTCGACCCCGCCGATCGCCTCGAATTCATGCAAGATTTAGGTATCACGGAAACCGGCACGGCACGAGTAGCCACGGCGATTTATGGGCATTTGGGCTATATTTCGTTTTTGACCGCCGGGGAGGACGAAGTCCGGGCCTGGCCTATTCTGCAAGGCACGCGGGCGAAAGAGGCCGCCGGAAAGATCCACTCGGATATTGAACGGGGGTTTATTCGGGCGGAAATTGTGCCCTTTGAGGCCTTGATCGAAGCTGGCTCCATGGCCCGTGCACGCGAACGGGGATTAGTCCGGTTGGAAGGGAAGGACTACGTCATGCAGGACGGGGACGTCGTCAACTTTCGGTTTAACGTCTAGTCGTCGGGAGGAGGGGGAATATGGGAGACACATTATGGGAGCGGGCCCAACGCGTTTTGCCCGGGGGGGTCAACTCCCCCGTCCGTTCGTTTCGCGGGGTGGACGGTCAGCCTTTTTTTGCTGACCGGGGCGAAGGCCCTTATTTAATCAGTGAAGACGGGACCCCATATATCGATTATGTCATGGGTTATGGTCCCCTCATTTTAGGGCACGCCCATCCGGCCGTAGTGGACGCGGTAGAACGCCAGGCAGCCCGGGGTATCGGTTACGGGGTCCCCACTCGGCGCGAAGTGGAGATGGCGGAGTTCTTAACCCACCATATCCCCGGTCTCGACATGGTCCGTCTGGTCAATTCCGGTACGGAAGCGACCATGACGGCGCTGCGGATTGCCCGAGCCGCCACGGGACGGCCTCGGGTCGTGAAATTTGCGGGTTCTTACCACGGCCACCACGATTCGTTACTGATCAAGGCGGGCTCGGGAGCCGCGACACTCGGGGTACCGGATTCTGCGGGGGTACCGTCCGAGATTGCGGCTCTCACCATTACCGTGCCGTATAACGATGTCGAAGCCCTTGAAGACGCCTTTCGGCAATACGGGTCCGAGATCGCGGCGGTTATTGCCGAACCGGTGGCGGGCAATATGGGGACCGTTGTTCCGGATGAGGATTTTTTACCGGCGATTCGATCGATTACCGAACGTTATGGCGCCTTATGGATTTCGGACGAAGTGATGACCGGTTTTCGGGTGGGATTGGGCACGGTGGCCTCCCAAAGAGGGTTGACACCCGATTTGGTGACCTTGGCCAAGGTCATCGGGGCCGGGATGCCGGTCGGGGCTTACGGCGGCAAGCGGGAATACCTCTCGTTGGTGGCGCCCGCGGGTCCCGTTTATCAAGCCGGAACGTTTTCAGGCAACCCGATTGCGACGGCGGCCGGATTGGCTCAGTTGCACGAAGTGGTCCAACCCGACTTTTATTCTGTCCTGGTGATGCGAACGGAGCAGTTGGCGAAAGGATTAGTGGAGCGGGCACGGCGCCATAACATTCCGGTTTCGGTCCATCAGGCGGGTGCCATGTTTACGTTGTTTTTCCGCGACACCCCGCCCCGCAATTTTGACGAGGTGAATCGGAGCGATACGGAGGGCTACCGCCGCTATTTTCACCTCATGTTGGAACGTGGCGTGTTTATGCCGCCCTCGCCGTTCGAGTCCGTGTTTGTGTCCAGTCGGCATGATGCGGAAGTCATCGAAAAAACGTTGGCGGTGGCGGAAGAGGTGTTTCAAAAGCTTTAACGGTTCGTTATTTCTAAGTAGAGAGGTGACCTATGCTCATAACCAGGCTTAGTCCGTATGCGTTTCATATTGGGCCGATTGGAGTCCATTGGTACGGGATCTTTATGGTGTTGGCGATCTTAGGTGGCGGTTGGTACCTGATGGAACGTGGCGAGCAGCTTGGTGAAGACCCGGACTTCCTCTCCCGAGTGACCATTTGGACCGTGATCTGGGGGATTATCGGTGCCCGTGTCGTTTTTGTCCTGGCCAACGATCCGCAATGGATTTGGACCGATCCGGTCCAAGCGTTAAAAATTTGGCAAGGCGGGCTGGCATATGACGGAGCGGTGGGCTTTGGCGTGTTGGCCCTTTGGATCCAACTCCGAAAAAAGCCGTTAGTCTTTAACCACATTGTGGATTGGACGGTACCGGGAATTGGTCTGGGCATCTTCATGGTCCGCATCGGGAACATCTTTAACCATGAAGTCTTGGGCCGAATGACCCAACTCGGATTTGGCCGATGGCCCGAACAGCTCATCGGCTCGTCGATCGGGGTTATTCTGATCATCCGCTACTTCTGGATTGAACGCTATCGGACGCCTCCGCCGGGCTATCAATTCTGGTCGGCCATGTTTTATTATGCCATCATCCGAGGTTTCATCGGGGAAACCACCCGAGACAATCCCCTCTATCTGATTCATTATATTAATCCCCATTGGGGCATCGGATTTACCACCTTAATGCAGCTTTTTACTCCGCCTATTTTAATATTTACCGGATTAATGATGCGCCGAACCTGGCGGAAGTCGGCCCGAGAGGGCTTGGTGACGGATACGGCAACGGCTTTGTAGTCGGTGTGGGGGGTGTCTTGCCCATGATAATCACCGGCGTGCCCACCTGAGCAAATTGCCATAGCCACTCGGCATCGGCTGGCTGTCCGGTGGGGCCTTGGGGACTTTTGTCGGTCGGGACCTGGATACAGCCGTGACTTTTCGGCACGCCAAATCGATGATTCCACCAAGCCCCGTGGATGGCGATGCCTCCATAGAAGTATTGGGCATACGGCACGTGATCCACGTCCCAATGGTCGGGCGTGCCGGGCTGTCCTCCCACCATGTGATCGTCTCGTACGCGACGGTAAATCCAAAAGATTCCGGTCGGGGTCACCCATTTAGGGGATACACCGGTCGATACGGGGATGGTGTGGATGAGTACGCCCTGATCGAGGGCATACAATTTTTGGTGCGTCAAGTCGATAATCAATTCTTTGCGGTCATCCTCGGTCGGTTCGGTCCGGGCAGCCCGTATGCTAAGATGAAAGGGAAAAGCGGGGATGACGTGAGCTGCAAAACCCCACAGCGGGACGAACCACATGAAATTCACCTCCCGAGGGGAAATGGATGAGGAGTGAGATCGATGGCCCAATCTCCGGCACCGATAACGGTCTTATTCTTTTCGTTTGCTGCCGATCGTATGAATGCTCGGCAAAAAACATTTGACGTGGACGCTCCGGTATCCTTGGGAACGTTCTACGAGGAATGGTTGAAGCCCCAGTTACACGAGCCTTTTTCACGATGGCTGTTCAGCGTCAATCAAGAATGGGCCGATGCCGACACCCCGGTAAAAGGCGGCGATGAGGTGGCGGTTATTCCCCCGGTGAGTGGAGGTTAGCATGGACATCTATCGAATAACGACGGAACCCATCGTCATTCAAGAGGCGCTGGATGCCATACAGGACCCGGCGTGCGGAGGACAAGCGATATTTTTAGGGACGGTACGCAACGAATATGAGGGCCGACCCAGCCATGGCTTAATTTACGATGCGTACCGGCCGCTGGCGGAAAAAGAAATGGCCCGCATCGGGGACGAATTACGACGCCGTCACGATATTCGCCATATTGTCATGATCCATCGAATCGGCCATTTGGCGGTGACAGACATGGCGGTCGTCGTCGCCGTATCGGCGGCTCATCGCGAAGCCGCTATGGCGGCGGCACGGGAAGGCATTGACGAAATAAAACGCCGGGCACCGATTTGGAAAAAAGAACTGTTCGACGACGGCGATGAGGCGTGGCACCATGATCCCGATCATTTTCCGTCTAACGAGGAGACGGTTTAACGTGTATCCATGGTCGGTTGTCCACCCATTGAAGCGCAACCGGCACGTCTAAAACGCGACTGAGTAAAGGCTCGGTCAACACGGTAGCTTTCGGACCTTCCGCCAACACTTGCCCGTCTTTTAACATCAAGACATGGCTAAATCCGGGCAGTATTTCTTCCGTATGATGGGTGACATAGAGAATGCCGGGCGTCGATGCGGGGGCTAAAAGCCCCTCAATGAGGCTCAGCAACTGTTCTCGGCCTTTTAAATCCAATCCGGAACAGGGTTCGTCGAGGATAATCAGCTGGCTGTCCGCCATCCAGGCCCGAGCCAACAAGACGCGGGTTTTTTCTCCCTGGGACAGGTGTTGATAGGGAGCTTGTGCCCGGTGATGGATGTCGAATCGTTCCAGTGCCGCCCAGACACTGTCGGCGGACACGTTGGATCCCTGGTGTTCTCGGCCGATAATGGCTTGGCGTCCCGCGGCTACCACGTCGTATACGCGCGTTCCGGGATGATGAGCGGTCAGCCATTCGCCTAGTTGATGGCTAACAAATCCGATGCGCTTTCGAATTTCCCGCAAGTCGACGGTACCGTAGGGATGGCCCAGAACTTCCACAAGTCCCTCCGTAGGCCATTGGTAGCCCAAAATTAAACTTAAGAGAGTGGTTTTACCGGATCCGTTCGCGCCTAAAATAACCCAATGATCGCCGGATTTCATCTGCCACTGGATGTTATCCAAAATCACGCGTGATCCACGCACATACCGGATATTTTGTAAGCGGACAAGATGCATGATGAGAGGACTCCTTTGACGGGCGATTTCATGATTATTCGTGCTCCGCCGATGCTTTTCCTGCCGTCCGGGCTTGAATGCGCAGGGCATAGCGCATCCATGCGGCGATTGCAGCGAACCCCTTACGCCGGCGCGTATCCTCCATGAAAGCAAACGGTGTCCGGGTCGGTGACGGTCCGCGGGTCAATCCAAGCGGGCCGCTGCCTCTTTGATTGCGGATCGCCCAGCATTCTTGTTCAAGAGGCTTTTTCATCATCCCACAATGATTGCCGACTCGTCGAGAGGTCGGCAACGGATCCTCCCGTGTTCGTCCCGTCAACCGCCTCTACCGGACATCAGCGTTTTTTGGCCTCGTTTAGACCTAAGGCCAATCGGGAGTGTCGATTGCGTCTTGCCGAAAATTCGTTATGATAAAACGAATAGCCCGGAAAGTGGGGGGACTTGGTGAAGACCGGTTGGATTGCGTGGCTCGTTCGGCACCCGTGGACGGTGATCATCGGCTGGCTTTTTCTTGTGGGGCTGGCGCTGCCGAGTGCGATGCAGGTGTCCCGGCATTTGACGGCCAACGGCCTGGATAATCCCCAAAGTCAAGCGGTGTGGGCGACGAATCAGTTGGCCGACTTCTCGCATCCGCCTTCACCCGTATCGTTGGTTGTAAGCCACGTACCGAATCGACAAATACCGATCTTGACCCGAAGCTTACGGCCCGGGGCCCAAATCCTGTACCCCTTGACCCGTGATCCTGGATATCGGGTGGCGTTGTCGCGTTCGTTTACTTCGGTAGCCGCGGAACACGCCTGGGAAATTCGTGTGCGGGCGGTAGGCGGCACGATTCAGCCTTTGACTGACGAGGCCATTGGCCAGGTCGTCACTCAAGACAGTACGAAAACGCTGGCACTGAGCGGTATCGTGGCGGCGCCCGTCTTTCTGATTTTATTATTGGCCGTTTTTGGATCTTTGGCAGCGGTCGGACTTCCGTTCATCATTGCGCTAGCGGGATCGGAATTGGCCTTGGCTGCCGTATCGGTTATCGCCCGGTACATTCCGCTTTCGGTTTTTTTGACCGATGTCGTCAGTTTTTTGGCCTTAGGGGTGGGAATCGATTACGCCTTATTTATCAGTACGCGCTTTCGGACCGAATTGGCAGAGGGGAAATCCGTACCCGAAGCGGTAGTCCGCGCCATGCAACATGCCGGCCGATCGGTTTTCTATTCGGGACTCGCGGTAGGAATTGCCGTTTTGGGGTTAAGTCTGGGCGGGAACCCCTATTGGCGTGGGTTGGCGGTGGGGGGCGCAGTCGCCATTTTTGCGGTGCTGCTGGCGACCCATAGTCTTTTACCCGCCATCATGACCGTCATGGGGCGCAAGATCCATTGGGGAACCGTCAAACACCGGTTTAATACGGGATTTTGGCATGGTTGGGGGCGTTGGGCGTCCCATTATCCCTGGCGGGCGGTGGGCGTCGGACTTCTGTTATTAGCCCCTTTGGCGTATTTTGGGCCGGCCATGACTATGGGGAGTCCCGCCAATACGGCGGCTATGTTACCCCCGAGTAACGTCTTACGGCAGGCGGTTACGGTGGAACAGCGGGTGAATGGTGCCGGCAGTATTGCTCCTTTAGCGGTGGTATTGCAGTTTCGTCCGCCACTATCCCGGCCTGCCATCTGGCAATCGGTGGCACGGGTGACTCAAAAGCTTCGCCAAGAGCAGGACGTGGCAACCGTTTCGAGTTTGACGGGAAACGGGCTATCCCTTCCGATGATTGCGCGCATGACGGCAAAAGAGACGCCTACGGCGTTTCGGGCCTTTGAGAATCCGGCCCACGGGATGGTTGTCATTTATCTGACGGCGGCCAGCGGGCCGGACAGTCCCCAAACCTCCGCGTTAATTGCGCGAATTACCCGCGGTCTTCCGGCTTGGGCGCCCCTGGCCGAACGGGCGGCGGTAGGGGGCAGCGTGGCGTATCAAAACAGTTTCAATCAATTGACGGCGGGGCGGCTTCCCTGGATGATCGGTTCGGCCGTGTTCGTGGCTTTTTTGGTCTTGGCCTGGGCGACGGGCTCCTGGGTACAGGCCTTCCTCGGGGTACTGCTGGACGGGTTGGTGGCGCTCGCCACTGCCGGAGTGCTGAATTTGGTGGTCCAACATGGCGCGTGGGGATTTCAGCCCGCCCCGGTTGACAGCGCGATTACGCCCCTCATCTTCGTCTTGTTATTTGGTCTATCGATGGATTATGAAGTCATTCTGCTGCATCGGATTCAAGAACACCTCAAATGGGGGCATTCCATCCGGCATGCCGCCTGGCTCGGGATGGCGGGAACCGGGGCCATGATTACCGGAGCCGGCATGATTATGGCTACCGCGTTTTTATCTTTGGTGATTAGTCCGCTGGAAATCATGAAAACGTTGGCCTTGGGGTTAGCGGTCGCAGTCATCCTGGACACCTGGGTGGTTCGGAGTCTATTGGTTCCCGGGGCCAGCGTGTTATTGGGACGTTTGGCTTACTGGCCCTGGCGGCCTGGGCCCGAGACGAAATGGGCGGCCGGGGATCCCGTTTAAGCGGTCGGAACGAACCGCTCGGGCTGGTTCAAGAGGCCCCACTCAAGCGCATCAAACACATCCGGGGACAATTTGGTCGTACGGTCGGAACGCATGATCGCTAACACGTCTTCCGTACTGAGGGCGCGCCGGTAGGGGCGGGCGTGGGCTAATGCGTCGTGGACATCGGCGACGGCGACAATTTGGCCGAGATACGGAATGTGGGGGCCCTTAAGGTGCCGATAATATCCTGTGCCGTCGAGTCGCTCGTGGTGCGCGGCAGCACCTTCGGCAATCATGTGTAACGGAACGAGCGGCTCCAACAGCGTATACGTCATCTGGGGGTGCGTTTCGATGGCGGCCCTTTCGGCCGGAGATAACGGACCCGGTTTATCCAGAATTAAATTACTGACGCCAAGTTTCCCCAGGTCATGAAAGAGCCCGGCCAGCAAGGCGGCCTCTTGCAGGGCCGGCGGTTCGCCCAAAATTTCGGTTAGGGATTTCGCATAGTGAGCTGTTCGCCAGGAGTGACTCGCCGTCCAGGAGGATTTTGTGTCCACAATGTCGGCGAAGACTTGAGCAATGGGCAAGAGCACCGCATGATCATCCCAAGGCAGGCTACGGGGCTTGGGATCATATGAAGCGATTTGATGCGGCAGGTTGAGCGCGGCTAGTTGGGTAAACAGGGTATCGTCCGCGCTCATGGATAGCCAGGCGTCAACCAGTTCCGGATCGAACCAGCTGCCCCGGCGGGAGCGGGCTACGTCCCGGGCCGCCTCCGGTCCAAAACGGCTCCAAAACATTTCTACCGTCTGGGCGAGAGATAAAATACGGCCTAAAAGGGGAATTTCGTGTCCGCGAAGGCCTCGCGGCTGGCCCGACCCATCCCAGTGCTCGTCAAGATTTAACACGGCATCCGGCGCGAGCGAGACCCATCCCAGTTCCCGTACCAAGTCCGCGCCGCGTGTGCAGCGCATTTCCACCAATGTTCGCGCGGCTTGGGGGCCACGGCGGGCTATGTTGGCGATTGCCGTCAGGCGTTCTCGCCAGGGGGCACCCGGTTTGGTTTGCGCGACGGCATAACGCACGGCGTGCGATAAGCGTGACCAGTTGACGGATTTTAACTCATACTTGGCCGACCGATCATCGGTGCCGAACCATTCGCTGACTTGATGACTGTTGGCGGAGCACCCGGCATCTTTTAACAACAGCGCATAAAAGAGCTCGTGACGCTCATCCTCGCCTAACGAGAGGGCTTCCCCCAATTGCATTCCGATCCAACAGCTACGGATGGCGTGGCCTAACGGCTCGCCTTCGGTTAAATCGAGGGCGCGAGACAATGTGGCAATCAGCGTGGCCAATGACAAGGAGCGAGTATTCACGGTGTCACCCTGGTGTTTTGATGTGACTAAAGTTTACCGGGAAGTCTCGCCCGACATCAAAAATTACGCGATATTAAAGATTTCTTTGACCCGTCGAACGTTCGATCGGCTGACAATCACTTCCGACTGGGCTTTGTCTTTCATTTTCAGCAGGTACGTGCCGTTAAAATACGGCATGATTTCACGGACCTGACGCAAATTGGCAATAAAACTGCGATGGGTTCGCATAAAGTGGTCCGGTAATCGCTCTTCTAGCTCTCCGAGCGTAAACCGGGTCGGGTATCGGTTATCCGTGGTACATACGTAGATGGTTTCCCGTTCCGCCACCACATAAATAATGTCGCTGACGGCAATCGGGGCCGTGTGGCCGTGAAATTCACAAGGCACCCATTCCAGGGGAGGCTGGGCTGTGCGCGCCGGACGGGCATTGTCGCCTGACACTTCCAGCAGCCGACGGACCGTTTCGCCCATGCGTTCAGGGCTGACCGGTTTTAATAGATAATCAACCGCCTGCACGGAAAAGGCTTCCACCGCATAATGGTCATAGGCCGACACGAACACGATTTTGAGTTCGGGGTGCTTTTCTTTCAGCTCGGCCCCCAAATCCATTCCGGTGGCCCCCGGCATCGAGACATCCAGAAAGACGACGTCATAATCGATGGCATCAATCAGGGCTTTGGCTTCCGGCACATTGGTGGCTTCGCCGACGATTTGAATCCGGTCTTGATAGGGTTGAAGGAGGTACCGCAGTTCTAGGCGAGCGGGCGCCTCATCTTCCACGATTAATGCTTTCAGCATGGTTGGTCAGCACAGCCTCCTTTTTGGATTTTGGCATAGGAAACACCAGGCGAACCGTTGTGCCGACGCCTTCGCGGGATCGTAACCGTAAATGATAGGCCGGGCCATAAAGGCCCATGATTCGTTCTGCAACGTTCGATAGGCCCAGCCCCATCCCGGAGCCGGATCCCATTTCGAAAATTTCGTACTGCTTAGATTTAGGAATGCCCACGCCGTTATCCGATACATAAATGACCAGGCGATCTTTAATAGGTTTCGCGGTTACGCTTACCATTCCCGGTTTATCTTTGTTGATTAGCCCATGAATGACGGCATTTTCCACCAGCGGTTGCAAGGTCAGGACCGGAACCGGTACGTCCAGGGCTTCCGGTGCTACACGGATGCGATATCGCAGACGGTCGCCAAAGCGAGCGCTTTCGAGAGTCAGATAGGTGTTGACATACTCGATTTCGTCTTTTAAGGCAATCGTCGGTCCATGATGGGCTAGGGACCGCCGGAAAAAGCTGGCCAACTGAATCAACAGATCGCGGGCCCGATCGGCATCGGTATGGGAAAAGGCAATAATCGTGTTGAGCACGTTAAAAAGAAAGTGGGGGCGAATTTGGGCTTGAAGCGCCTCCAGCCGGGCATCGGCCGCCAGTGAACGCTGCCGGTCGGCTTCCACCACCTCCATGAGCAGCGAGAGCATTTGCGCCAGACCCTCCGCCAATTGGACAATCCGATTCGGTAGCAGTGCCTCGGAGGCCACATAAAGTTTAATGGAGCCGACCGATTGATCATGGGAGACCAATGGCGCAATGACCACGGTGCCGAGACTGCATTCGTCGTAGGCACCTTGGAGCTCGTCGGTTTTTAAGGTGCGAATGACGCGGTCTTGCATAACGCGTCGGGTCGTTTCGGATAATAAACTGCCGGGACCATGTTGAGGGCAACTCTTACCGGCCCAACCCAAGACTTGCATCGTATCGGTAATCGCGACGGCATCCACTTCGGCCGTGCGTTGGATGATATCGGCGAGGGACTGCGCGGCTTGCCGGTTCAGCCCTTGACGCAGGTGCGGTAGCGCTTGGGTACCGATTTGAAACGTGGTTTCCGCCGGATCGGGATGAGAGGGCCCGGATGGTTCCGATTCCACGATAACCGCCTGCGGGGGCGTTTGAAAGACGACAACCATCTGCCGCCATGCCCAAACCGCCAGAAAAACCGCCACTGTCCAGGCGAGTGCCCGCCATCCGTGACGAATCGGGATCATGGCGGTGACTAAGAGAATGATGATCGAGAGAGCCCATAACGTGGTGACGACCCAAAGTTTCGGGGAATTCTTCATAGCATCCGAGCACCTTTTTCCTGCATTTCGGTCAATGCGCGGGCACTGTCGCCGGGTGTGATATCAACCCCCCGGATGCCCTGTTGAATCACGTAGGTCGCGAATCCCTCCCGCAAGGCATCCAACACGGTGGCCCGGACACAATAGTCGGTGGCTAAACCGGCGACATAGATTGTCGTCACGTCGTGTTGGCGTAACCATTGAGCGAGACCGATGGAAGAATGTTGACCGGACGCATCGACCAACACGCCTTCAAACCCACTATAGGCATCGCGATCGGGATGAAATCCCTTATCAAAAATGGCGGCGTCGGCTGGAATATGAAGATTCGGGTGAAAGGCAAACCCTGGGGTGCCCGGTACACAATGGGGCGGCCAGGGACCGCCACGGGCCTGAAATGAAATATGATTGGCCGGATGCGCATCCCGCGTGAGCACGATCGGTTGACCGGCGTTTTGCATGCGGGCAATCCAGGCATTTACCGTGGGAATGATCGCATCCCCCTGGGGCACCGCGAGTGATCCGCCGGGGCAGAAATCGTTTTGTAGGTCGACGATGATTAAGGCCTCCGCCGGCATAATAGGCGTGTCCCTCCTTGTGATTCCGATAGCGGTCGCTGTCAGAATAGCCTTGACCTCGATGGTATTAGGTTGATCATACCAAATTTACAGGCTTAGATGAACCGATTAAACACTCGGGCGTTATCACAGATTCCGGTAACCCTGGAGGTTATGACTGAAAAATATAATTTTTGGCGCCGCGATGAGGTTTTGACAGGGTTTTCATCGTTGTGGCCGAACTATGTGAGGGACTGCTTGACATACAGGTAGAATACGTCATATTCTATGGCGTGATTTTATTGTAGATGTCAGTCCTCTGACGGACTTGCCACGTTTTGGCGGTGAACGGCAAAACAGGTAGAGATTAGACGTCTTGCAACCGTTGCAGGAATTTTGACGTGCATGTCGAATAATCAAGCGGGTTCAGCCCGTTACGATTCTTCGTACTACTTTGTGTTTGTATTTTCTTACTTTTTTCCGAGAGAGGGAGGATTCCTTTGAATAAGGGGCTTAAAAAGGAACTGCGCATGGTCGATCTCCTTATGGCCTCCCTAGGGGGAATTATCGGTTCGGGATGGTTGTTTGGATCGCTCTATGCGGCGCAAATAGCCGGACCGTCCGCCATTTTCGCCTGGGTGATCGGCGGGATTGCCGTGCTATTGATTGGATTGGTGTATGCCGAGTTGGGCGCAATGATACCCGAGTCCGGGTCCATTGCCCGTTATCCGCATTATTCGCATGGTCATTTGACCAGTTTCATAATGGGGTGGGCGGCCTGGATTGCGTATGCGTCGGTCCCTGCGGTTGAAGCGGAAGGTGTGATGCAATACGCGTCTCACTGGTTCCCTGCTTTGTGGAATTCGAAGACCAGTCTTTTAAGCGGAGCGGGTCTTTTTGTGGCGGCGCTTTTGATGCTGGCCTTTTTCTTGATCAACTATTTTGGCGTGCGTTCGTTTGCTCGGGTGAACACGTTCATTACCTGGTTGAAATTTATCATGCCGTCCTTGACGATTATCGTGTTTTTGGCGGCCGGGCTGCATTGGATTAATTTTTCCCATTACGGCGGGTTCGCGCCGGGCGGGACTTCGGGCGTGCTGGTGGCCTTAGCTACCTCGGGGGTTATTTTCACCTATCTCGGATTTCGGCAAGCCGTGGACTTGGCCGGGGAAGCGAAAAACCCGCAACGGGATGTGCCGCGGGCGTTGATTCTCTCGATTTTGATCGGGATCGTCTTATACGTGTTGTTGCAAGTGGTGTTTGTGGGAGCCGTGCCGGGATCGATGTTGGCGAAAGGATGGGCAGCCGTCAGTTTGTCCTCGCCTTTTGCTCAAGTGGCCGCCAGCTTAAACCTCGGATTTTTTGTCACCTTGCTGTACGCCGACGCGGTGTTGTCGCCGGCAGGTACCGGGAACGTTTACATGGCCTCCACCACCCGAGTCATCTATGCGTTGGCGGAGAACGGCTATTTCCCACGGGCCTTGGCGAAGGTGGATCCGCGGACCGGTATTCCCGTTGGCGCTTTGTTGTTGGCGTTCATTTTGGGCCTCGTATTTTTGCTGCCATTCCCGTCGTGGCAGTCGTTGGTCGGTCTCGTGTCGTCGGCGACCGTGTTTACCTACATCATCGGTCCCGTGTCTTTGGCGGTCTTACGCCGTACCGCGCCGGAAGCCAAGCGGCCTTTTGTTCTGGGCGGAGCGGGGATTATTGCGCCGGTTGCGTTTGTCATCGGAGCGCTCATCGTGTACTTTACCGGTTGGAACGTGGATCACAAGCTCCTCATTACGCTATTAGTCGGTGTGATCTTGTACGCGATTTTCTCGGCGGCCATGCCCGACCAAATTCGCCGACCGGACGGGCAAGCCCTGAAAAGCGGTATTTGGCTCGTCGTCTTCTTGCTGGCCATGTTGGTCATGACCTACGCAGGTTCCAAGAACTTGGGCGAATTGAAAAACCTCATTCCTTACCCATGGGACCTGGTGGTCGTCATCGTGCTCAGCTTGATTTTCTATTACTGGGGTGTGGCGAGCGGATATCGCACCAAAGAAGTGGGCGAAGCGCTGGAAAGTGTGGCCATCGAAGCCACCGAAGAGCCGGGCGCGTAATCTCCGTCAAACGCTTCACGAGAGTTGCCCCAATGAACCCGCGGTGGTTTTTCACCGCGGGTTATTCCATTCCTGGTGGTTCCGCCTGCTGGGGCCGAACACACGGGCTTTGATATTTTTCTTAGGGCATGAGGGCACTGACGCTGGGCGGGGTCCGCCGTGCCACGCCGCTTTGATTGGCGGCTCGAATCACGGCTTCGGCAACCGCCCCGGCTACCCGGCGGTTAAAGACCCCGGGGATAATGTAGTCGGGCGCCAGCTCGTCCGGTTGGACCACTTGGGCTAACGCGTCGGCTGCCGCCAATTTCATCTCCATCGTAATTTGGCTGGCTCGGCAATCCAGGACGCCGCGGAAAAGTCCCGGAAAACACAGCACGTTGTTGACTTGGTTGGGATAGTCGGATCGGCCGGTGGCAACAATGCGGGCATATTGCCAAGCCGCATCGGGATCGACTTCCGGGGTGGGATTGGCCATGGCGAAGACGATGGGATCACGGGCCATGATTTTCAGCTCTTCCGCCTGTAATAAGTTGCCGGCGGACAGCCCGATAAACACATCGGCCCCGGCCAATACCTGTTTAAGGCTGCCGGCGCGGTTGTGGGGATTGGTGATGGCAGCATAGCGGGCCCAGGCCGGATGGCTCTCATAATTGCGGTCCCGGGTGAGGGCGCCGTCCCGGTCGACACCGACAATGTCTTGAATCCCCGAAGCCAAGAGCAGTTCCGTGGTAGCGGTTCCGGCCGCACCGACCCCGGCAATGACAACCCGCAAGCTTTCCCACGGCTTTTTAACAATTTTGGCCGCGTTTTTGAGGGCGGCTAAAATGACCACAGCGGTCCCGTGTTGGTCGTCATGAAAAACGGGGATGGAGAGCCGTTCTTGTAACCGCCGTTCGATTTCGAAGCAGCGGGGCGCGGCGATGTCTTCAAGGTTAATCCCGCCAAAAGACGGAGCGATCCGCACGACGGTTTCGATAATCGCCTCGACATCCTGGGTATCGAGACAAATCGGAAACGCATCGACGCCGGCCAACGTTTTAAACAGGACGGCTTTGCCTTCCATCACGGGCAGGGCGGCTTGGGCGCCCAGGTTGCCTAAGCCTAAAATCGCGCTACCGTCGGTAACAATGGCCACCGTATTGCGTTTTATGGTTAATTGGAAAGCCTTCATGGGGTCTTGGGCGATGGCTTCCACCACGCGCGCCACCCCTGGAGTATACACGTGAGAAAGGTCTTCTCGGGTCTTCACTTGGACTCGGGGCGTCACTTCGATTTTTCCGCCCAGGTGGGTTAAAAATGTGCGATCGGAGACATTATCCACGTGGACCCCTGGTAATTGGTTGAACAAGTGAACTAACGGCTCGAGCAGATCCGCGGAGGGTAACACGACGGTTAAGTCCCGTACGGTGACCCGTTCGTCGGATCGGACCAGGTCGAGCCCAATCACATCGCCTCCTTGCTGTTCGACTTGCCGCAGGAGATCTCCAAACGCGATTTCCTCTCGCCGGATGGTCAGGCGAAACACGTATTGAATGCCGGATTTGGCCATCGAATAAGGTTCCCCTTTCGTGTGCATTAACCCCTTATGTTCACCAGGGCCGTAAAAATCTCCTGCTATGAGGGAGGCAAGCCGCCTCAAGAATGTTACACTATCGTTACATTAATGTTTCATAAAGGAGACAACAAGATGAGTGGGAAACATACGGTATTGGCCTCAACATTAGCCCTGATCGTGCTCGGTGGGCTCGCGGGGTGCGGTGCGTCGGGAACCCCTCCGGCGGCCAAGCCTGTCGGACAGGTATCCGTCGCCTATGCCGGCTCTCTTCAATGGGTCAACGATCAGGAGATAGGTCCCGCCTTCACCCAGGCCACCAGAAATCGGTATGAAGGGCGCGGCGGCGGGTCTTTTGGGATCGCCCAGGAAATCCGGTCGGGTACGATTCAAGCCAATGTCTTTGAAAGTTTGGGGTACGCGCCCATTCGATTGTTGGAACCGCGCTTAACGACCTGGGCGGTGTCGTTTGCCGCCAGCCCCTTAGTCGTGGCCTATAATCCGAAAAGTCCGTTTGCCCCGCAGCTGAATGCCATTCGGGACGGTCGCCTGCCGCTTAAGGAGCTTTTTCTTCTCATGGCGAACCCGACCTTTCATTTGGGACGTACCAATCCCAATACGGATCCGCAAGGGCAGGCTTTCTATTGGATGATGGAGTTGGCGGCCAAACATTATGGACTGGGTGCCGACTGGGCTCAAAATGTTTTAGGGCCGCTAGACAACCCACGCCAAGTCTACTCTGAAGAAGGGATTTTAACGGTGTTGCAAGCCGGCGGATTGGATGCTTCGAGTGCCTTTTTATCCGAGGCGAAGGAACGGCACCTGGACTATATCGTTTTACCCAACTGGCTCAATTTTGCCGATCCGTCCGAAAATTCATGGTATCATCAAGCGACAATCACGTTAAATAATGGGAAAACCGTTCAGGGGCAGGCGTTGACCGTGGATATTACGACGGTCGGGCGGCCAACCGCCGCGGCTCAATCATTCGTTCGTTTTGTTCTGGGTTCCCGCGGACGGGCGCTAATGCAACGTGCCGGATTTGACACGTTTACCCCCTCGGTGTTGGGGAATCCAAAAGCCGTGCCGTCGGGGGTCAGGGCGATGGTCCGGTGACCCGCGGGGTAACCTATACGGCGTTTTTGTTGAGTGCCGTACTGTTATTAGGGCCGGTAGGCGTCTTGGTCTGGCATGCCGGGTCTCTTGGGGGCGCCTGGCATCAGTTCCTGGTTCGGTCGGCGATTCGTACGACGCTAGGGTCCGGCGTTATCGCACTAGCGCTGGTGGTCGGGCTCGGAATGCCGATGAGTTGGGTGCTGGCCCGGAACGTGGCACCCGGTTGGAAAAAAATCTGGGGGGTCCTCTTGGTGATTCCCCTATTGATGCCGCCTCTGGTGGTGGGATTGGTTGTGGCGTATGTGTTGGGGCCCGTGTCGAATTGGTGGCCTCAGGTCGGCGATAATACGTGGACGGCCCTCATAGTGGCCGAGGTGGTCGAAGCTTTACCCTATTTCGTGATTGCCGCCTGGGGAACATTGGGGGCGATCTCCCGGCATTGGGAAGAAGATGTGTGGGTGTTGGGAAAGACGCCCGCCCAAACCGCTCGATACGTGATCTGGCCTCTGGCCCGACCGGGCCTTTTAGTCGCCGCGTCAATGGCCTGGGCGCGGATTGTGGGGGCGTTCGGGGCGCCCATCGTGGTTGCCTATCATCCTACCGCCTTACCGGTGGCCATCTGGATTACCCTCGAAGAACAAGGGCTACCGGCCGCCTTAGCGTTGTCGCTGTGGTTATTGTTGGTGAGTTTACCGTTGCCGGTCGCGGTCAATGGATGGTGGAATCATGTTGACGGTCAGCATTAACGGGGGGCGTGTCCGGGGCCGGACGGAGATTCTTCCCGGCCGGACGGCCGTCTTTGGGCCGTCAGGTGCCGGAAAGACATCGTGGTTTCGTATTCTGGCCGGCCTGGATCGGCCGGATTCGGCGGAAATGACCTTCTGCGGGGTATCGTGGGGGAAGGGATCTTCTCTTTGGCCGCCTTATGCGCGGCCGATTGCCTATGTTCCCCAACGTCCGAGCTTATTACCTCACCGAACCGTCGCCGAACAAATCGAGTGGATTGCCGCGGGGCATGCGGACGACTGGCGAGCCTGGATTGAACGGTTAGAGCTGACCGATCTCTGGCATCGCTTTCCGCATCAGCTTTCCGGGGGAGAGCAACAGCGGGCGGCACTTTTGCGAGCCTTAGCCGCCGATCCGCGGATTTTATTGTTGGATGAAGCGCTGTCACAGCTGGACCGTTGGCGACGACAACGGATTTTTGAGGCCTTGATGACCGATTGGCCGTCCGAACGCTGGTTGATGTTCAGCACCCATAACTGGGAGGAAGTCGAGCGACACGCCCAATTGGTGTTATATATCGAAGACGGTCAATTTGGTGCGGTTCAGCCGATACGGCAGGCAGTTCCTCCCACGTTGACGCTGGCCCGGTTGTCGGGATTTTTAGGCACGGCCCGTCTTCCCCAAGGAACCCTGTTGGTGCATCCGCGTTGTCTAAAGCCGGGGCGCCATCCCGGCGGTCAGGTGATACCAGGGCGGCTCGGGCAAGACATGTTAACGCCTTGGGTGGCGCGCTATCGGTTCGAGGGACCGGACGGAATGTGGGAATGGATCGGGGACGGCCAACCGGTGGTCGATCCCACCGCCATCACGCTGATGCCGCCCTGGATTAAGGTACCGTGGGAAGGAGAGCCGTCATGAGTTTCGGGAAGGCCCTCAGTTACTGGCGGCATGCGCGTGGCTTGACACAGGCCGAGCTCGCGCGGGCCGTGGGAGTGAGTCGCCAAACGCTGATTGCCGTTGAACAGAATCATCGCCTGCCGCAATTGGAACTGGCGGTGAATTTGGCGCGGGTATTAGAGGTATCGCTCGACCAGTTGACCGCTTCTCTCGGTCAATCGGCGGGCTCGGTCCCCCATGAATGGACCTTTTTGCCGGAGGAGCCCCTTTATTCGGGTCCGGTGGTGTGGTCGCGGGTCGGTGGGCGGGGAGTCGCCGTACCGTGGTCCCTGGTATCGTCGCCTGGCCGCTTGCCGGATGCCTGGTGGGACGCCGAACGGCGGCATATGGTCCCTTTGCCTCAGCATCGGCCGCCTGAACGCGTCATTTTATTGGGAGGATGTGATCCGTTTACCGGCTGGTTGGAAGAGCTCTATCAGCGGGCTTGGCCCGGTTATTGGCTGCAAGGGGTGGCCTTATCCAGCACCAAAGCGGTGGAGGCGTTTCGCTACGGGTTGATTCACGTGGCGGGTACCCATTGGCGGGATCCGGCCACCGGTGAATATAACCGGCTGACCGACCAACTTGGCGGCGCGGTCCGCCGCTACCATTATGTCCGCTGGCAAGAGGGCTGGGTAGGGAACCGGGAAGCCCCCAAAACCGGCCTTTGGGCGGTCCGGGAGCCCGGTAGCGAAGCCCATGCCCTCTTTTTGCGCCAACAAGGCCAAGCGCCGGTGCGAGAAACCCGCACGTTTACCACCCATACCGTGTTGGTGCGCTTTTTAAAAGACAACCCTCGGTGGGCGGGAGTCACCATCGGCGCCTTAGCGGCGCTCGACGGGTTGGCGTTTAGCCCTTGGGCGGAAGAACCGTATGATTTATGGATTCGCCGGTCGGATGAGGATCGTCGGTGGGCACAGCAATTATGGGCGGTGCTGGAATCCTCGGACTTGGCGGCAGCCTTGGCTAAAGTCCCGTTTTTGACCCTTACCGGACGCTGGGCATAGTCAACGGCACCGTCAACCGGGACGACCCGGCGGGCGCCTCGGACCATAATTGCCGCCATGCCTCGGAATAGGCGAGATAAAAGCCGGTAAGACAATCTTCGGAGGGTCCTTTGGATCGGGGCGGGTCATACCAAAAGGCCTTCTGGCCGCTGGGCAAGTGATGGGGCGAGGTCGCATTGGTAATACCCCATCCGGCCTCCGGCAGAATGATATGGTCGATGGCGGCCGGATCCAGCGTATCATGGTAAAACTCGACCCGGTATCCCTGACATAAGGCGATTTCTCCCAGGCGTCGAATGACTTGAAACTTATCCCACGATCGCCATCCGCCCAAATGAATGGTCACGGCCAATTCGGCAAAGCGATCCGGTAAAAAACTTTGGGGTCCGTGGCCGGTCAACGGGCTGCCAAAATAGTGTTCGTCCCGACCGGGCACCGATTGGGGCGGTAATTGGCGAACCATCTGTTCGAGGGCGGGCGCCCGCTCGAACCAGCCGTCATCTCCCCAGTCGGTTAAAAAGGCATGGGCGGCCTGAAGAAAGCGGGATACGGCGGAGCGTTCCACATAATCCGGATAGGGGGTTGCCGGTCGGCTCGAGGATACGTGAACCACCTCCGGGCCGTAAGCCGGGGCATAATGGCGCCAGATTTCTGGGTCCACCCAGGCTTC
Organism: Sulfobacillus acidophilus DSM 10332; assembly: GCA_000237975.1. Lineage (GTDB taxonomy): Bacteria > Bacillota > Sulfobacillia > Sulfobacillales > Sulfobacillaceae > Sulfobacillus_A > Sulfobacillus_A acidophilus. The sequence continues at coordinate 725,034 of CP003179.1, forward strand.
CCGCAGGGAAGGAAACCACACGCCCCGGAGAGACGCCCCGGGAACCGCACTATGCCAGGCAATCACCGGTGTTTCCGCCGTCTGGGAAATAATGCGTGATAAGAGGCCGTCTATGCCGTCGTGGACAACCACCAGACGGGTGACTTGACCCAAATAACCGCTATAAAAGGCTCGGGGACCCCGAGCGGTCGTCGCCTCCACAAATTGATGAACCACGTGAGCCGTCATACGGGTGCCTCCTTGGCAGTCGGTGCCCTCATCTTACGTCGGCGCGGCAATGAACGTGAATTCTTCTCCGGTGACACGGTATACTCAGCGTAGAGGACTGAGGCGGTGGAATATGCGAAGACGGCAGCGAAAAGCCCTCGGATGGGTGTTCCTCCTGGGAATATTAGGACTGTGGGCAGTTCCGCTTGACCGGTCACCGGATCGGATTCACTTATGGGAGATGCCGATCCGGCAATTTGGCCCTTGGGCGACGGCGGCCCATTATGGGTACGAAAGCGGCGATTTGATAAGCCCCATCGTCCCGCCGCCGGTCGTCAACCAGGTGTCGCCCCGGTGGCTGGGCGTGCAATTTATCGGCGATTCCCGACAACACTTATTGCATGACGACCTGCGGTTGACCGTGGCGAAGGCCGGTCAACTGGTGGTGGATCACCGGTTGACCGAGGAATATAACGGGTTTGTCGGGTTTCGCCTCCGCCATCCCTTGGCGCCGGGCACCTATCGCGCCAGCCTGGTAGCCCCGGGATTTTCGGGATCACCGGAGACCTGGTCGTTCACCGTGCGAGACAACCCGATTGCCCTGAAGAGGACGCCGTCGACCAACGCGGATCGGGCCTTGGCGGCGCTTAATACGTTACGAACGGTGATGGGGCTTGCCCCGGTTGCATATAACGCGTCGCTCGCGGCGGCGAGCGAGGCGCATGTTCTCTATTTAGCGCGCCACGGATATGACACGCCGTCTTTTCACGAAGAATCGCCTGGGCAAACAGGATTCACGGGGGTTAATCCGTGGGATCGTGATTTGGCGTTTGGATGGCCGGAACCGGTGGCCGGTGAGGTCGGGATTGAGTCAGGGTCTCCCATTCCGCCGGAATTTCTGGTGCAGGATTTAATCGACACCGTGTATCATCGGTTGGCATTGCTGTCCGATAATCTGGAATCTCTGGGGCTAGGCGAGTATTGGGGAGACAATGGATCGGTGGTCATGGATTTAGGCTTCGGCTATCGATCGACATTGCCGTCCGCGATCGTCTACCCGTATCCCGGACAACCGGGGGTGCCGACCCGGTGGGTTGACTGGGAATCGCCGGATCCGGCGGGATCCGCCGAGGGGCAAACCTTCGGATATCCCATAACGGTGGATTTGCCGACCGTAGACCGCGTCATGTCTTGGCATTTGACCTTATGGAAATCCGGCCGGCCTGTACCGGGAATCACGGATGCTCCGGGAACGGGGGATTTGGATCCCAATCAAGCGGGTTTTATTCCCCAAAATCCGCTGGCACCCGACACCCCCTATACCGTCGTCGTCCGGGGGCGTGCACGATATAACGGGGGAGTCACCCGCGCTTTTCAGTATACGTGGACCTTTGCCACGGGCGAGGGCGGTCTTTCGGTATCGGCCGCCGTCGAGCCGCCCCAGGTGATTTTGGGGGTAAGCCAAACCGGGACCGGTAATCCCGTACCGGGGATGACGATTCGCGTCTTCCGACGGGTGGCGCCCAACCAACTGATTCCGGTGGCGACCGGGCGGAGCGACCAATCGGGCATGGGGGTTTTCTCGTTGGTCGGCGATCCGCCGGGCCTTTATGAAGCCGTCACCTCGACCGGCAATGCGGTATTGTTTTCCTGGAGGGCCAACCATGGACAATCGTCTGGGTCACAGTTCCGTCCTTTTTAAGGGACGGACGCTTCGAATCCGTTACGAAGAGGCGGGGGCTCACGATCCTCCGACGCTATGGATTCATGGCATGGGGGCATACCGTAAGACGTTTGCCCGCTTGTGGCAATCGCCCTGGTTTCGCGGGCGTCGGATTGTTGTCGATCTCCCCGGATTCGGGGATTCCGATGCGTTTCCTGCCCGCGCTACGTTAGAGGATTATCCCGCCGTATTGGAAAAATTCTTGGATAGTTTGGGAATAGCGTCGGTCATATTAGTCGGGCATTCGTTCGGCGGCATGGTGGCGGGGCAATTGGCCGAGCACATACCTGATCGGGTCCGTGGGGTCATTTTTGTGGCTTCGGCAGGATTTTTGGATCCCGTGAACGCGCTTTCGCCCACGCCTTGGGTGTGGGTGAATCGCATCGGTATCTGGATTACCGGCATGGACTGGTTTGGTCGACGCATGTTAACCGCATTAGGGGTAGATCCCCGCCGGCTGTCGCCGACGGAACGCCGCTGGTTTCGTTACGGCTGGCGGCGGGCGCGAGAAATGGCCCGCATGGGCACCTTCTATCAGAGCCCGCATTTTGCCGAGCGGATGCGACGGTTAAGTGCATGTGTGCCGATGGCGCTCATTCACGGGACCCGGGACATCCTGTTTCCGTTGGACGCCCTAAAGGCCGTAACGGCCCCCGAACTGCCGCTGTTTAGCGTGCCCGATGCAGGCCACCTGCCTTTCGTATCCCATGAGGAGCTTTTTCGGACGGCTTTTGTCCAGGCGTGGCAGGCGATTGGTGGGCCCAGGGATGTCCTGCATATCGAACGCCGGTAATCCGAGCGATTTCGGGATCGAGACTGGACAAGTCTTGGGGATTCAGCTGATGAACAGACGTATGGCCCATGGTCCGTATCGCGATGGTCATTTCAGTGCGGCAGCTTTCCAAAAAGTTGCTCAGTCCGCGGGCGGCTTTTTCCACATCGAGGGGAATTCGGGGGTTGGCCCGATAAAAGACCAGATCGGTGGGGGGATAAAGAGGGACGGCTTCGGTAATTTGATAATGGGCCAGGGCAAACATGGCGATCGTCCCAATGCCGACCGCATCCGCACCCAAGGCATAGGCTTTTAAAAAGTCCCCCGGCTCCCGGAATCCGCCCGAAATCACCAGATCCACATCATCCCGGGTATGGGTGATGCGGAGGTGCCGTTCAGCCCGCACCAAGGCCATCAGACTGGGAATCCCGAAGTGGTCCGATAACGTAATCGGCGCGTTGCCGGTGGCTCCTTCCGTGCCGTCAATGACAATCACGTCGACCCCGGCGTCCAAGGCGACATCCAAATCCCGTTCGAGTTCGTTTCCGGCCCCCATTTTTAAGGCGATTGGCACTTCGGGATGGATCTGCCGTAGATAGTCGACGACGTCCCGGAGGGCGGCCGGTTCGTCCGGACGGGTTAAATAGAGATCCGCATGGATAATCGGGGCTTGATCGGGGCCGAGCCGCATCAGCCGTTTAATTTCTGGACCCACTTCGCCTGGCGTCGCAATGACCGCATTGCCCGGCATCGCACCTTGGCCGACTTGGATTTCAATCATGTCCGCCTGCCGAAGAATGTCGGGGTCCCGGTTCCAGTCCCATCGGCCAAATTGCAAAATATAGCGGTAGGCTAACGCCCGTTCTTCGGTGAGAAAAGGCCCTTGGCCTGAATTGAGGGGGATGCGGGCTTCACCGGATGCGGTGGCGAGCGCGAGCCGCGCCTCTTTCGTCAACGCGAGCCCATAAGCCATTCCCGACAAAAAAAGCGGCATGGAAAAGGTCAGTGGGCGTGGTCGGTGGCGGCCTAAGGTGACGGCCAGTTCTACGGGTTCCGTTTCGAGCACCGGACGCCGGGCTAATTGGGCCGGCACGAACGCCAAATCATCCAACCCATGAGCCGGCCGGGCCGAACCCAATGGCCGGATCACCTTATCACCGGTATTGGCTCGTAACGAGGAGTAGAGAAAATCCACGGGGGGTGTCGAACGCATCGATAAATATAATTCGGCCCAGGTGTCGGACATGGGTCGGGTTAGCAGGTGGTGAATCATCCGGCGGGATAGCCATGGAATCGACCACCACACCAGAATGCCGGCGAGGGCCAGGACGACCAATCCGGCTCCTAATATCACCCAAAACATCGTCGTCTCATCCTTTTTTGTCTCGTGATATACCGCTAGCATTACCGGACGAAAGACATTTCACGCGTGATTGTCATCATCGAGTCATCTTTTCTGGGTACGCTAAAGACAACATCCCAAGGAATCCCAATTCAGGGACAAAGGAGCGAGATCGATGGCAGCGCAGCAGGAATTTCCCGATATGGTCACTACGGCGTTTGAAACCCGGCAATACCGGCATTTGACCGTGATTCGCACGGACGGCCATTCTCGCCGTCCACGGCTGATTGCCGGTAGCTTTTGGGTCGCGTCAACCGTTCTTTTGATTGGCCTCACACTTTTTGGCTTGTGGTTTCCCACCACGCCGGTGACGGGGGCAGGACCGGCTCCGCAATTTCCCGGAATGTCCCGGGGGATCCAAGAGCCCTTCGGCCATGCCGGTCTGCGGTAATATGGGGCGTGGGGGAGGGTAAACCGGGGAGGGATCCCAGGGTGAAAGTCTTGTTAGTTGAGGATGACCAGCGGATTGCGACATTACTGCAAAAAGGGCTGACTAAAAACGGCCATGTGGCCGAAACGGCTCTCACGGCCCGGGAGGCCTACCGGCGACTCGCGGACGGGGTATTTGACGTGATGGTATTGGATGTCAAATTGCCCGATGATGACGGATTTGCCGTGTTAGAACGCGTGCGGCGGGACGGTTTGGAAATTCCGGTCTTGATGCTGACCGCCCGCGATAGTGTGGACGACAAGGTCCGTGGGCTCAGTTCGGGTGCCGACGACTATTTGACGAAGCCGTTTGTCTTTGACGAACTGCTGGCCCGGCTCCAAGCCTTGGTGCGCCGAGCCCCGTTAAAAGGGGCCTGGTCGGCCCGACTCGAAGCGGGGCCATTGGTATTGGATACCCTACGCGGGCAAGTATGGTATCGGGAGACGCCGGTGAACTTAACGGCTCGCCAACTGGCCTTGCTGGAATTTTTTCTGCGTCACCGCGGCCAGATTGTGACGCGCGACATGTTGCTCGATCGGGTGTGGGACAGTGATTTTGAGCCGATGGCGAATGTGGTGGATGCCCAAATTGCGCGGCTTCGGGCCAAATTGGACCCTCTGACGGGGCGGAAGGAGTCCATTATCCAAACGGTCCGCGGACGGGGCTATCGTTTGACGCTATGAAGCGACGCGAGCGTTGGAGGCCCACGCGGGTTTTACGGCGGGTCCATTGGCGGCTTTGGGCGTGGTATCTCGGCATGTTCTTGGCCTTTGAGGTGTTGTTAGGGGGCATGACGTATGAAGTCATGCGCTATCGGCTGATTCAAGCCTCGTATAACCAAATACAACAGGAATGGTCTCAGAAAGCGCCCGACGCGCTGGAACAACTGGAACAATTGAAAGACGATCATTGTTCCGACTGTCATCCGGGTGCTGCGGTCGACCGCACCCCGGAACCGGTTGCCACCACCATCATCGCGCCCTCGGGGCAAATTCTGCAGGAAGACGTGGTGGTGTTAGGGGCTCCCGGGACGATCGAGCGGGCAGTGGCGGCGATGCGGCAAGTGCCCCCCGCTCGGACCAATCCGGTGCATTGGGCCATTCTGACTTATGGGCGCCAACATTTGTTGGCGGGTCGCCGCGACCTATACCAAGCCGGCCAATACCAGGGCGCTTTGATTAGTGTCTTGTCGTTGACGCCGGTGGAGCAAACCTCACGGGAACTGGCTCGAACGGAAATGGAATTGGCTGTGGCCAGTCTTCTCTTATTAATGCCCTTTTCCTATTTGTTGTCCCTGACCGCGATGCGGCCCTTTCGGGAAGCTCTTGAGCAACAACGGCATTTCGTTAATGATGCCGCCCATGAGCTTCGGACACCGTTGACCATTTTACGGGGGACGCTCGATTTGGCCCAAAAGGACACCGAGCCCGAAACCCTGCAGGCGGCCATTGCGGAAGCTTTGACCGAAACCGATTACATCACGCGACTGGTGCGGGATTTAGGAGCGCTAGCCCGTTTGGAATCGCGTGAACCGGGGTTACAAATGCAAGCGATTGCGCTCGACCGATTCGTTGCCGAACTCGTGCGCCGATTAGAACCCTTAGCGGCGGCTCAAGGGATGACGCTAGAGTGGCACGGGGAGGAGAGCCGGGTGGCCTGGATTTGGGGGGATCCGGAACAAATTCGTCAGCTGATGACCATTTTGATTGACAATGCGCTGAAATATAACCGTGTCGGCGGGTGGGTGCGGGTTACGGTGAGAACCGTCGATCACGAGGTGGTCGTCGAGGTACGGGATAGCGGGATGGGCATTTCGGAGGACGACCAACGGCGGATTTTTCAACGCTTTTACCGGGGACGCAATGCGGAAAAAGCCCGACCCGGCTCGGGGATCGGGCTCGCATTGGCCGCCGTGATTGTCCGGCTTCACAAAGGGCGGATGCATGTGGCGAGCGTACTGGATCAAGGAACAACCTTTACGGTGACGTTTCCTCGGTATTTGTTTCGTCGGACGACGGTAAAAACGCCCCCAGCCACTCGGTAAACGTGTCCAGGCGGTAAATCCGATGCCAAGGTTTGCCGTCGCGGCTCATGCCATGAAACTCGTCCGGATACCGGATGAATTTCACCGGGGCCCGGTTGAAGTACTTCATAGCCGTAAAGAGGATTTCCGCTTGTTCGATCGGGCAGCGCAAGTCACCTTCCTGGTGTTCGATGAGGAGCGGGGTGGTGATTTGGTCGACGTAGGTAATGGGGCTCTGTTCCCGGTACCAGCTGTCCTCGTCGGTCCACGGCCAGCGGTTTTGAGCCCGCTCGATCCAATGCCATCCCAAGTCACCGGTGCCGACCATCGTCCGCCAGTCCACCACGGACCGCATGGTAATGGCGGCCCGGAACCGGTGGGTGTGGCTAATGATCCAGTTGGTCATATATCCCCCGTAAGATCCCCCCATGACCGCCAACCGCTCGGGATCAATCCACTCGTAGCGGGCGAGGGCGGTGTCGAGTGCCGCCATCAGATCTTGATAGTCGAGATGACCCCATCGGGGTAAAATGGCACGACAAAATTCGCGTCCATAGCCTTGCGACCCGCGAGGATTACTGTAAATCACGCCATAGCCGTTGGCGGCCAACCACTGGAATTCGAAAAAGAATGCCTCCGCGTACATCATCATAGGGCCGCCGTGGATTTCCAGCGCGGCCGGATACCGGGCGCCGGGCCGGGCATCCAGGGGCGGCATGACCCAGCCGTCGACGGGAGGACCGTCCGGAGCTTGGGCGGTAAACCGCTCGGGGACCGCAAGCGTCAGTTCGCGCAAGATCTCCTGATTGGGATCGGCGAGCACGCGCCGTTGCCGATCGGGGAGACTCAACCAGACGATTTGGCCGGGGTTAAGCGGGGTGGTGGTGCCGAACACGATGCCGGTTTCGTCGGGAGATACGGCAAAGCTGTATATCACCTGGGGGCCTTCGGTCAACAGGGTCACTTGACCGGTGGCCAACTCCACCTGGGCGACTTGAGTGGTTCCGTTGACCGAGGTGAGAAGGGTTAGGGTTTGGCCGTTTGAACCGAACGTGAGGGGATTTGACGCCGGGGCCGGCATATCGGACAAGGCGACGTCTCCCCAGGGACGATCCCAGTCGGGCGTTACCCGGACCGGTTCGCGGCCTTCCCGATCCGTTTGATATAAGCTCGTGTTGTCATAGCCTAGATCGGCGACTTGTTGGGCGAGAAAATAGATCCGGTGGCCGTCCGGATGAAAGGCGAACGATTCCACCGTTAACCATTCCGGGGTCAGGGCACGCGGTTCACTGGGATTTCCTAGGTCAATACCATAAATTTGCCGGATGAAGGCCTGTCGGTCATAGTTGGGTCCATAACGGGACGCGGTTAACAGATAGCGGCCGTCCGGACTGACGGCCAACCCGTGATGGCGCATGGGGCCTTGGGTCAATTGTCGAGGGGGGACGGCCGGATCGAGCGGGATCCAGACGACATGGGGTCTTTTTTCGTCGAAATACCCTTCTCCGTCCAGTTTATGGCTGATTTCGGTGATGACTTTCACATCCCGGGTGTAGCGTCGGCGGGGATCGTCGGGCTCCGGTCGGCGTTCGTCCTCAATGCCTTCCGGGCCGATCAAGGCCAGTCCGACCAAGGCCCGGCTGTCCGGCAACCACTCAAAATCTTTCACGCCCCCGGTGAAAAAGGAAATCTGGTGCGCTTCGCCGCCATCCGTCGGCATCACCCAGATTTGCGGCCGGCCGCTACGTTTGGACAAAAATGCCACCCATTGTCCATTGGGCGAAAATCGCGGCATGGCGTCACTGGGACCGGCGGTAAACGGCCGCGGCGGCGTATCGAGAGTCACGCGCATGATGCGGGATCGATAATCGTTGGTGTCGGAATCGGCCATCCGCTCTTGATAGAGGATTTCGGGCCGATGGGGATGAACGGCCAGATGGCCCACCAGCGTAAAGCGAAACAGGTCTTCGGGCGTGATATGACGCATGCGGCACCTCCGTATGATACCATTCTAGTAGGGATTCGCCGTCCGGAAGACGGGTTCCTGTCAGTGAAGGGGGCGGGCACGGCGAATTTTTTTCGGCAACGAGAACCGCAATTTCACACGTGGGCGAAACCGGCGGCGGTTATGGTGTTGATAGCCGACGTGGATCAGTCGCCCTCGGTCCTTTTAATCCGACGGCCGTCGGAATTGGCCGAGCATGCGGGTCAGGTGGCGTGTCCGGGCGGACGTTACGATTCGACGCTGGATCACAGCCTTTGGGATACCGCCCGTCGTGAAACCGTCGAGGAAGTCGGGATTGCGGTAACGGCGAGGGAACGTCTCGGATTTTTGGACCCGGTATTTATACCCGTGACCGGTTATACCATTTTGCCGGCCGTGGCTCGTCTCACGGGCGTGCCCACCGTCGTGCCGGCGGTCGCCGAGGTGGCCGATTGGGCATGGATCAGCCTGGCCGAATTGCGCCGGGTTCGACGCATGGCACTGGTAGACTCGGTACGAGGCCGGTTTTGGATGCCGGAATTTCCGACCGGTTGGGCGCGGGTATGGGGTGCTACGGCCCGGATTCTGGATCAGCTGCTGCACCGACCGGAAGGAGCGTGGGCGTGATGGAAGTGATCATCCGACCGTTAACGACGCCGGCCGAACTTGACGTGGTCTCGACGGTCGAGGAGGTGCTCTGGGGTCCGACCGATCGGACGCCTCGGCCGCTGTTGACGGTGTTTGTTCATGGCGGGGGACAAGTGCTCGGAGCTTGGCATCAAGAACGGCTGGTCGGGGTGCAAATCGCCTTTCCCGCGTTGGACGCGGACCGGACCCTCTATTTGCATTCCCATATCACCGGTGTCCTCCCCGAATTTCAAGGATTGGGGATTGGAATCCAATTAAAGCAAGCGCAGCGGGCGTTTGCTGAACGGCACGGCTTTTCTTATATCGGGTGGACGTTTGATCCGCTCTCGTCGCGCCATGTTTGGTTTAATTTAGGGGTGCTAAGGGCTTCTATCGTGGCGCTGTGGCCGAATTTTTACGGGCAATGGGGGACATCCGCCCGGCCAACCCATCGGGCGTGGGTCCGATGGGGGTTTTCCGGAACAACGCGAGAGCCCACGGGTTCTCCGCGCCTCTTGGCCGTCGAATCGGCCACATTCGAACAACTGGTCGATTGGTGGCAAGACGGTTACCGTATTCAAGGAGCGGTCCGTGAAAATGGTGTCGTCAGTTACGTCTGGTATCCCGAGGAGTCAGGCCATGCAGATTGAGCTGATCGATTTGGATTTTGTGGAACTCCCCTTAAAGGCGCCTTTTGAAACGTCCATGGGGCGGGAGTCGGTGAAATCGGCCTGGTTGGTCACGCTATGGGCGGAGGGTATTCCCGGTTATGCGGAGTGCGTGGCCGATGCCCATCCGTTCTATACGGAAGAGACCCATGCAACCGTCTATTACGCCTGGAAAAACGATTTGGTCCCCCGCCTGGCGGCCCAACCGATTGGGGATCCCGAGACGGTATCGACTCGCTGGACCGGAGTCCGGGGGCACCGGATGGCCAAGGCCGCTCTCGAAATGGCCGTGTGGGATTGGTTTGGTCGTGCGCGGGGAATCCCGCTCTGGCGCCTTTTGGGAGGGGACCCAGGGCGTCGGCAAATTCCGGTGGGCGTATCGATCGGCATTCAGCCCTCGCTCGAGGCCTTAAAAGACCTCGCGATTCAATATCAGGCGGAAGGCTATCAACGCATAAAAATTAAAATTAAGCCCGGTTGGGATGTCCTGCCGGTAAAGACGCTACGGGAGGCCCTAGGCGCTTCGATGCCGATGATGGCCGATGCCAACTCGGCCTATCGGCCGGATGATGCCGAGGATTTGGCCCGGCTGGATGATTTTCGTCTCATGATGTTGGAACAGCCGCTCGCCTATGACGATTTGGTCGACCATCAACAGTTGGCGCGCCGCCTACGCACCCCGATCTGTCTGGACGAATCTATTCGCTCGGCCGAGGATGCCCGTCGGGCATTTCAAATGGGGGCCTGCTCGGTGATTAATATCAAACCGGGGCGGGTCGGGGGCTACCAGGAAGCCAAGCGAATTCATGACATCGCCATGGAGCGAGGATACGGCGTCTGGTGCGGCGGGATGTTGGAAACCGGGATTGGCCGGGCCCATAACCTGCACTTGAGTACGCTGCCGAATTTCCGTTGGCCGGGTGACACCTCGGCGAGTGATCGGTATTTTGTGGAGGATCTCGTCGATCCCCCTTTTCAGTTAAATCCGGACGGGACCTTATCGGTGCCCGAGGGCCCTGGAATTGGGGTCTATCCGGATCCGGATCGGTTGCGACGGTTCAGACGCTATCATGAAACGTGGCGCGGGCAAACGTTACGGATTTCCGGCGGCATACCGGACGACCTTTTTAGGGGAAGGGGAGTTCAGCGGTGATTGCGACCTATCTTGAGCCAAAAACCCACCAAAAATTTGTCGACGAAGTGGCCCGGCGAGGACTTGAGGAACCGATTCGGGCGTGGGCCACGTTGTCTCCGGAGGAGCGGGCCGAGGTCACCATCTTGTTCGGCTGGAAAATCCCCCAGTCCGTAATCGACCACTGTCCCCGCCTGAGGTGGATTCAAGGAGCCGGGGCGGGAGTGGATTGGTTGTTACCGCTCACGATTCCCCCGACCGTCACCATTTCCCGGATAGTCGATCAATTCGGCCCGGACATGGCGGAATTTGCTCTCTTGGGTGCTTTGGCCTGGGTGAAAAATTGGCCGCGCATCCATTCGGCGCAAAGGCGCCATCAGTGGGATCCGTTTTTAGTCGGACGGTTAGCGGATAAAGTGGTGGGCGTATTGGGGGCCGGATCGATCGGCGAAACCATTGCCGTGCGTTTTCGCCCCTGGGTGGCCGAGGTGCGCGCCTTAGGTCGGCATCGTCCTCGGCTGCCCGAGATTGTCGGGTATTCGATGACGGAACAAGCGGCATTTTTTGAAGGACTTGACCTCCTGATCATGGTGTTGCCGCTGACTCCGGAAACGTACCATGGCGTGGGGCAGGAGGCCTTGTCGCGGATGAAGGCGGGTGGGTATGTCATCAACTTGGGTCGGGGGGCGATTCTCGATACCCAAGCACTGGTTTCCGCCGTTCGTTCCGGACAGCTGAGCGGAGCCCTGTTAGACGTGCACGAAGACGAGCCGTTGCCGCCCGATTCCGAGCTCTGGGATTTACCGGGGGTGACGATTAGTCCCCACATTTCCGGTCCCAGTCGGGTTGAAGGCATGGCCGCCGTTTTTGTGGACAACTACCGCCGGTTTTTGGCGGGGGAGGCGTTACGAGGAGTGGTGGATCGTGTCCGTGGATATTAGTCAAGAAAACGTGCAACCCCTCATTTATGCCTTTATCGGGCCCAGCGGCACCGGTAAGAGTCATCGTGCCTCGTTGGTGGCCGTCGATAAAGGGGTCGATACCATTATTGATGACGGGCTTTTGATTCATCAAGGGCGCATTTTGGCCGGCTATTCGGCCAAACGGGAAGCGACCCGCATGGGCGCGGTGCGACGGGCCATTATGCAAGATCCGCAGCATGCCGAGGAAGTGCGCCAAGCCTTACGCGCGTTGGAGCCGAAGGCGATCTTAATTCTCGGGACATCCCGCAATATGATTTTTCGGATTCAGGATGCCTTAGGATTAAGCGATGCGCCGATTGAGTGGATTTTTATCGAAGAGATTGCCACCGAAGCCGAACGGCAACTCGCCCGACGGATCCGGACGGAAGAGGGAAAACACGTGATTCCGGCCCCCACGATGGAGGTGCAAAAATCTTTCTCCGGCTATTTAGTCGACCCGTTGCGATTTATTTTTCGGCGTAAAGGACGGCAAGTCGAGGTGGAGAAGTCGATTGTACGACCCACCTATTCGAGTTTGGGCCGATTTTACATCGCCGACTCGGCGTTGACGTCCATTATTCAGTTGAGTCTTCAGCCGATGCCGGAAATCGCGAAAATTTCCCGGATCGTGGTACAATCCGCTTCAGAAGGGATTTTGGTCGACTTGGAGGTTGCTCTCAGGTCCCGCCAGCAGCTTTTTCGGATCCTCGAGCGGGCCCAGCAGGAAGTGGAGCGTCAACTGGAATATATGACGTCGTTAAACGTGTTAAGCGTGCGAATTACGGCGAAAGGGATCAGTTGCCAAGCGGAATGGTCCGCCCCCAAATCCCGCATCGCACGGATGCCGACCTGACATCACTCTAAAGGATGCGAGACCGTGCCGAGAATTTTAGTAGTCGACGATGAGCCGGCGATTTTAGAATTGGTCTCTTATAATTTGGTGCGCGAAGGGTTTGAGGTGATCTCCGAACAGGACGGTGAGATGGGCCTCACGCGGGCGATGAACGAATCGTTTGATCTCGTGGTGCTCGATGTGATGCTACCCGGGCGCTCGGGCCTGGACGTCTGTCGCGCCATTCGCCAAACCAAGGACATACCGATCATCATGCTGACCGCCCGCAAAGATGAAGTGGACCGGGTCCTGGGGCTGGAATTGGGGGCAGATGATTATGTGACCAAACCCTTTTCGCCCCGGGAACTTGTGGCCCGCGTCAAAGCCATTTTACGCCGGAGCGCCAAGGGGCGCGATACCGGGGATGAAATTCGGTTTCCCGGCTTGACGATTAATCTTGAGCGCCGGATGGTTACGGTGGACGGTCAGCCGGTTAATCTCACGTTTACGGAATTTGAACTCCTCACGATTTTGGCCCGTCATCCCGGGCGGGCTTTTTCCCGCGAGGAGTTACTGGTGCGGGTGTGGGGTGACGATTTTTACGGCGATTCCCGTACTGTTGACGTGCATGTCCGCCATTTGAGGGAAAAGTTAAAAGAGGATCCGTCGTCCCCTCGGTTTATTGAAACCGTGAGAGGAGTAGGCTACCGCTTTTGCGACTAACTCATCATAAAGGGGTGCGATTGTGGCCGGTGGTGGGCGCCTTAATCGCACTGAGTTTGGCCATATGGATAGTCACGTTGCCCAAGGGCCTTTTAATCGCCGGGCTTCTGTTGGGTTTGGCCTGGATTTGGTTTTTCCGGTTTGTGTGGGAGTGGCGGCGGGATCGGCGGCTCTTAGCCGAGTCGGTCGTTCAGTTGAAAGATACGGTGGACCGTTGGGCATCGGGGGATTTATGGGCCCGGGTCTATTTGGATCAGGAAGATCCGTTGGACTCGCTGGCCCACGGCATGAATCGGGTGGCGGAAGTGCTCATGGAGCGGACGCGGGATTTGGAGCAAGACAAGCAGCAGCTGGAAGCGATTCTGACCAGTATGGCCAACGGCATCATTATTTTAAATCCCGGGTTGACGGTCACGCTGATCAATCAGGCGGCCAAAGAGATGTTTCGTATCCCGGATTCCGATGTGGTGGGCCGTCACTTGTTGGAGGTGATTCGGGACGTGCGGATTGACGACGCCGTACACGAAGTCACCCGCTCCCACGGCACTCGCACGGTTAATTGGAGTCCGCCGGATAACGAAAATTTGATGATAGAAGTGACGGTCGCGCCGCTCGCCCATCAAATGGGCGGATTAGGCGTGGTGATGGTCTGTCGGGACGTATCGGCGCAACGGCAAGTCGACCGTATGCGACAGGATTTTGTCGCGAACGTCAGTCATGAACTGCAAACCCCGCTCACCATTATCCGGGGATTTACCGAGACCCTAATGGACGATATTGACAGCGAGTCCCGGGAGCGGTTCATCCGTCTCATCCATGATGAAGCGAATCGGATGAGCCGACTGGTCGACGATTTGCTGACGCTGTCACGCATGGATCATCATACGTTGCCGGTTGCCGTGACCGGTGTCGATATTCCCATTTTAGTGGAATCGATTTTTGCCAAATTAGGGCCGCGGGCCCGCGAAGGGCAATTGTCACTGGTGAACCAATTGCCCACGCCCATGCCGTTGGTGGCGGGTGACGCCGATTTGCTGGCCGAAGTATTTTTAAACTTGGTTCAAAATGCCATTCAATATACCCCGGCCGGAGGGCAGGTGACGATTTCCGGTCATGCCCATGTCAGCCATCAAATGGTCGCCGTTTGGGTGGAGGACACCGGAATCGGCATTCCCGCCCAAGATCTTCCGCGAATCTTTGAACGATTTTACCGCGTGGATAAAGCGCGATCGCGCGCATCAGGAGGGACAGGACTCGGCCTGGCAATTGTCAAGCATATCATTGAACTCCACCACGGACGCATAGAAGTAAAGAGTACGGTGGGACAAGGTACGCGATTTACCCTGTGGTTACCGGAATTCCAAACCGGGCAGGAGAAAGGGTCGTAAAGCATGTGGGCATGGGTCATGAGTCTCTGGGGTGCCGTGCTGGGGATGGCCTTAGCCCCCGGTGAGCCCGCTCACATTACGATTGTGGGGGCAACGTCCTGTTTAAGTTACATTAAAGCGGTGTTGCCCGATTTTGAACGGGATCATCCGGGAGTGACGGTGGCGGTCGCCGGCGGGGGATCGGTTGCCGGGCTCATCGAGGCCGGTCGGGGGCGAGCCGATCTGGGCCTATCCGATATTCCTCCCGAACCCCAATGGACGGGGGGGATCTCCATGACGTCTTATCCGTTAGGGCGGTTACCGATCCTGTTTGTGGTCAACCGGGCGGATGGGGTCCAACACGTTACGGAAGCCCAGTTGCGGGGGCTTTTGGGCGGGACGATTCGGCGATGGAATCAGCTGGGAGGACGATCGTGGCCGGTCATTGTGGTCAGCCGACCGCTGGCGTCCGGCGCTCGTTACGTCGTCGAACACCGCATTCTTCAGGGACGCCCGATGAGTTCGCACGCGTTGATTGAGTTAAGTAACGGGGCTTTGTTGCGGGCGGTGGCCGAAACTCCGGGGGCCATCGGCTATGTCGAGGGTCCCCAAGTGATTCCCCATATCATTCGGCTTCGCGTGAACGGACAAACGTTTTCGACGCAACACCCCTTACGCTGGCCCTACTTCGCTACCCCCCGGCTTTATGCGCGGACGCCGGTGTCGAACCTGGTGCGAAGCCTGGCGCGATATTTAACGACACGGCCCCAACGGGTTCAGTTTGGGATTTATCCCGAGGAGTCTTCGTCATGAAGTCGGCAGAAGTCACCCTCGAGAGATGGTCTCGTTGGCAGGGGGCCGTTTTCGGCGGGCTCGCCCTCCTCTTTATTATGGGGGGGATGTGGCTCGTGGTGCTGCTCGGCCTGGGGGCCGCCCCGTTTTTATCGATTCCCGGCTTGAATGCCCTCTTGTCGGCGTACTGGCAGCCGTTAGCGGGCCACTTCGGCATCTTGCCGATGGTGGTCGGTAGCGTTCTGGTCACTCTGTTGGCGCTGGGACTGGCAATCCCTTTTGCGCTGGGTGTAGCGGTAAGCGTGCAATTCGGGTTGGCAGCCCGGTTTCGGGCGCCGGCGATTGACGGGTTAACCGTACTGACGGCGGTGCCGTCGGTCGTATTCGGCTGGTGGGGGCTGGACCTCGTGGTGCCCACCATCCGGCAGGTGTTCGGCGGCCCCGGTTTTAGCGTGTTGGCCGCGGGAATTGTGCTTGCGACCATGCTGATTCCGACCCTCGGTTTACTGTTTCGCATGGCGCTGGCGGCGGTTCCGACCGCATGGGTGGAAGGGTCGCTGGCGCTGGGCGCGACGGAGGATCAAACCCTCTGGCATATCATTTTTCGATGCCAAGTCGGTGCGCTTGGACGAGCGGTGATGATGGCGGTCGCGCGTGCCATGGGGGAAACCATGGCGGTACAGATGGTGATTGGGGGTCAGCCTCTGTGGCCTCATTCCCTGACGGCTCCGGGCGCGACATTAACCACGACGCTCTTGACCGATATGGCGGTCTTTCCTCCGGGGGTCGCGGGACATGCCGCCATCGACGCACTGGCCTTGGCGTTGTTGGTGTTAATGGGTCTCTGGGTATACTTCAGCGAACGCTGGGGGGGAATCTAATGGGGCACCGGCTATTTTATGTGTTGGGGGGGATAGCGGCCCTTTGGCTCACGGCCATTGTCGGTAGCTTGCTGGTGACCGGGCTTTCCCATGTCAATTGGACTTTTCTCACTGCATTTCCCCAAGAGTCGGGCGCCGGCGGCATTATGCCCGAGCTGGTCAATTCCTTAGTGATGGTAGGGTTGGCGATGTTGGTGAGCGGACCCTTGGCTTTGGGGGCCGCAATCTACCGGCGGGAATACATTCAATCCCCCCGCTGGGGCCGCTGGTGGGATCGCTATCGCCAAGTGTTTTTGAGTGTTCCGTCGGTGGTTGTCGGGCTCTTTATATATCAAGTGGCGATTGACTGGTGGCGGTGGCCGGTTTCCGTAATGACGGGGACGTTGGCATTAATTTGGATTAATTGGCCTTGGGCGGTGACGGTAGCGGATGAGGCGATCCGTCAGGTCGCGGATTCGTACCGGGACGCGTCATTGGCGTTAGGGGCGAATCGGGTTCAGATGCTGCGGACTGTGGTGCTGCCGGTGGCCATGCCGAACTTGATTCAGGCGGCGGGCATGGCGGCCGCTCGACTATTGGGCGAGTCGGCGGCGTTAATCATGACGGCCGGGGTGAATGTCTCGCCCCATTTCAGTCTTTGGGGTCCGGGGGAGACGTTGGCGGTCCATCTCTGGTATATTCGTAGCGAAGGGTTAATGCCTAACCGGGATGCCCTGGCGGCCGCCACCGGAATTGTATTGCTGGGGTTGATTGGCGTGTTGTTGTGGAGCAGTCGGCGTATCGCCCGGTGGTTTGAATGAGTCAGGGAGGGCCGGTGCCACCAAGCATTGAAGTGGATAAACTGTCTGTGTGGTATGGGTCGCAGCGGGCGTTGGCAAAAGTCTCTCTAAGGATTCCGGCAGGCCATGTGCTGGCGTTGATTGGGCCGTCCGGTTGTGGAAAAACCACCTTTTTACGTACGTTAAACCGCATGGTGGATCGTACGCCCGGGGTACGCATCGCGGGTCGGGTCACCATCGGGTCAATGGACGTGTTGGCGCCCGGCTTGGATTTGCCCGCCCTACGGCGTAAAGTGGGCATGGTCTTTCAGTCCCCTAATCCGTTCCCGTTTACGATTTTTGACAACGTGGCGTATGGGCCGCGAATCGCGGGGATGACCGAGCCGCACGCTTTACGGCTGATTGTCGAAAAAAGTCTGAAGCAAGCGTCTTTATGGGACGAAGTGCGGGGCAAATTGCGGCGCTCGGCCCTCACGCTCTCCGGGGGGCAGCAGCAACGGCTTTGTATTGCACGGGCGCTGGCGGTAGAGCCCGACGTGTTGTTGATGGATGAACCGACGGCGGCCTTGGACCCGGTTTCGACGGCCAAAATCGAGGAGTTAATCCGTGTACTCCGATCGCGTTACACGATCGTGGTGGTGACTCACAACCTCCAACAGGCGGCACGAATTTCAGACTATACCGCATTTTTTGCCGGGGGCGAATTGATTGAGGTGGGCCCTACCCGTAAAATGTTTACCGCGCCCGATGATCCCCGTACCGAAGCATATTTGACCGGGCGCTATGAAGGATATGATGGCCGATGATCCGGCGGTTTTACCGTGACGAGTTGACCGAACTCGAGCAGGAATTGTTACGGATGGGGGCCTTGGTGGAGGATCAAATTCGCGCCTCCGTCCGCTCGCTCACCGAACAAAATTTGGCGTTGGCCAAAAAAGTGATTGCCGAGGACGATCGCGTCGATCACATGGAGATGGACATTGAGCAACGCTGCCTGACGTTGTTTGCGCTGGAGCAACCGTTGGCCGGCGATCTGAGGACGGTGTCGACGGCGCTCAAGATCATCACCGATCTTGAACGGATGGCCGACCATGCCACGGATATTGCGCGGATTACTTTACGTCTAGAACACGAGCCGCTGATTAAGCCCCTGGTCGACATTCCCGAAATGGGGCGGCTGGCTAGCAGCATGGTGCGATTGGCGCTCAATGCGTACGTCCATCGCTCTCTGGAAGAAGCGGCGACCATGATTCGACTCGATGATGACGTGGATCATCTCTATGCGGCGATTTTCCGTGATTTGTTGGAAATTATGCGCGACCGGCCGGATACGGTCGGTCAAGCGACTCATTTGTTGTTTGTTGCCAATTATTTGGAGCGGATTGCGGATCATGCGACCAATATCGGCGAATGGGTGATTTATATTGTTACCGGCGAACGCAGGAAATAATCCCCAGGGTCTTGGGTTCGCGGCCGGTTTCGATAAAATGGGGATAGTATGGCCATTATGGACCTCGGGAGGGAGATTATGGTTAGGGTCGGCATCAACGGATTTGGCAGCATCGGTCGGCGGTTTTTCCGGATAGCCCAACAGCAAAACGATTTTCAGGTGGTCGCGATTAATGATTTGGGGGATGTCAATACATTAGCCCACCTGTTGAAATATGACAGCAACTACGGACGATTCCCCGGAACGGTGACGGTAGACGGACAAGATATTGTCGTGAATGGCCGTCCGGTTCGCGTTCTGGCGGAACGGGATCCAGGAAAAATTCCCTGGAAAGAATGGGGCGTCGACATTGTGGTCGAGTCGACCGGCCTTTTTACCTCCGCCGATAAAGCGCGGGCGCATATTGATCAAGGAGGGGCTCGCCGCGTCATTATTTCCGCACCGGCGAAAGGCGAGGATATCACGATTGTCCTCGGGGTCAATGATGACCGCTATGATCCCCATCGCCACGTGATTCTTTCGAACGCATCGTGTACCACCAACTGTTTGGCTCCGGTGGCCAAAGTGTTGGACGAAACGTTCGGCATCGAGCAAGGGCTCATGACCACCGTACACTCCTATACCAATGATCAGCGTCTCTTGGACTTGCCGCATAGCGATTTGCGGCGGGCGCGAGCGGCGGCACAAAATATCATTCCCACCAGCACGGGCGCGGCCAAGGCTTTGCACTTGGTGTTGCCGCAGTTGAAAGGGAAAATGAACGGCATTTCGTTGCGGGTACCGACCTCGGTGGTTTCCATTGTCGATTTAACCGTGACCACAAGCCGACCGGTGTCGGTCGAGGCGATTAATCAAGCGTTTCAAGCCGCGGCGGAAGGGCCCTTAAAGGGAATTTTGGAATATACCGATGAGCCGCTGGTATCGGGGGATTTCAAAGGAGACCCTCATTCCAGTATTGTCGACGGGAAAGAGACCATGGTTCTCGGCGATCATATGGCCAAAGTGTTAGCATGGTACGATAATGAATGGGGGTATGCCAACCGGTTGGTCGAACTGACCCAATTGGTGGCGAAAAAAGATGGATAAAGCCTATCGGACGTTAGACCAATTACCGCCCGTGGATAATCGCCCGGTTTTACTGCGGGTCGACTTCAATGTGCCCGTCGACGAGGCGGGCCGAATTACCGACGATACCCGGATTCAAGCGGCCTTGCCGACGATTCGCGAGCTAAGGGATAAAGGCGCAAAAGTGATTGTGATGAGCCACCGCGGGCGTCCTAAAGGGCCCGATCCCGCGCTTTCTTTGCGGGTGGCGGCGGATCGTTTAGGCGAATTGCTCGGGACGCCGGTGGCTTTTGTGGCGGCCGTAGTCGGTCCCCAGGTGGGGGAGGCGGTTCGTCAACTGGAACCCGGGCACGTTTTGGTGTTGGAGAATTTACGGTTTGAACCCGGGGAAAAGTCGGGTGATCGCGCATTTGCCGAACAATTGGCCTCGTACGGCGAAATTTACGTGAATGACGCCTTTGGTGCCGTACATCGACCCGACGCCTCGGTCAGTCAGTTGCCGGCCCTGCTGCCCGGTTACGCCGGACGACTGCTGGCCCGTGAGGTAGAAGTACTCGAAGAACTGTTGGGCCACCCGACCCGGCCGTATTGGGCGATTGTGGGCGGATCCAAGGTGAGCGACAAGGTTCGACTCTTGGGTCGTTTGATCGACCAAGTGGACGGACTCGTGATTGGGGGCGGCATGGCCAATACCTTTTTGGTGGCACAAGGCTATCAATTGGGGGCTTCCAAAGTGGAGCAGGAGGCGGTCGAGCTCGCCCATCAATTATTGAAACAAGCCGAAGCGCGTCAGGTTCCGGTGATATTACCGCGGGATTTGGTGGTGGCCACCGGGTTTCGCCCCGATGCACCGCATCGGATTGCGTCACCGGACGCGGTTTTGGCGGAGGAAATGGCTTTGGATGTCGGCCCCCAAACCGTCGCCGATGTTCTCCAAACGCTCAAATCGGCGCGTACCGTCTTTTGGAACGGGCCGATGGGGGTTTTTGAGTGGGAAGCCTTCAGCCAGGGGACGTTGGCGGTGGCGCAAGGGTTGGCCGAGTTGGATGCCACGGTGGTGGTCGGCGGTGGCGATTCGGTGGCGGCGGTGACCAAAGCCGGGGTCAAAGACCGGTTAACGCACATTTCTACGGGGGGCGGCGCAACCTTGGAGTTATTGGAAGGTAAGCAATTGCCCGGACTGGAAGCCTTGAAAACCTCCCGCCACGAAAGGGGTTAGCGGTATGCAAAAGGCACGGCGCCCATTATTGGCCGCTAACTGGAAAATGTATAAATCGGTCGCGGACTCTCTTAACTATGCCGAGGAATTGGTGCGGCGTGCCGATGAATGGGTCGATTTGCCGGCGGATCTTCTCATTTGCCCGACCGCCTTGGCGCTATGGGCTGTGGGGCAGAAACTGGCGTCCTATCCGGTGCGGGTGGGAGCCCAGAATCTTGACCTAGGAACCGAAGGGGCGATGACGGGGGCTTTGTCGGCTCGGTTAATCCGAGCCGCCGGCGCCCAGTATGTCATATTAGGCCATTCGGAACGGCGTCAGCACTTTGGGGAAACCGATCGCCTAGTGGCGGAAAAAACGCGTCAGGCCCTCGATGAAGGGTTGATGCCGATTGTCTGTGTCGGAGAAAACGATCAAGAAAATCAGCAGGGATTGACGACCCGCGTGATTCAGCGGCAATTGGCTCCGGTTTTGGAAAAATTGAGCCCGGTCGACGCCGCGTCGTTCGTGGTGGCCTATGAGCCCATTTGGGCCATTGGTACCGGTAAAGTGCCGACGTACGAGGATGCCCAGCGGGTGGCCCAGGACATTCGGCAGGGGATTCTCCGCCAGTGGGGTGAAGAGGCGGCTTCGGCGGTACGGGTGCTCTACGGAGGGTCGGTTTCACCGGATAACATTGGCGGATTCGCGGCCCAACCGGATATCGACGGCGCTTTAATCGGCGGAGCATCGTTAAAAGTGGACAACATGGTGCGGATGGTACAACAATGGCAGGAGGCGGACAAGGCATGAAGCCCACCGTGTTGATGGTCCTGGACGGATGGGGGGTCGGGCCGCATAGCGACTCGAACGCCATTGAAACGGCGCCGGATCGGGAATACCAGGCGTTACGACGCCGATATTTGGCGACGGAAGTCGCGGCCCACGGCCCGGCTGTAGGGCTCATGCCCGGGCAGATGGGGGATTCCAATGTCGGGCATTTAACCATTGGGGCCGGTCGCATCATCTGGCAAAATCTGCCGCGCATTTATGAAGCGATCCGGTCGGGGGAATTGGCTCGGAATCCGGTATTACAGGAGCTGATAGAAGCGGCACGCGGGCGCAAATTGCACCTGTTGGGGTTGCTTTCGCCGGGTGGTGTGCATAGCCATCAAGATCACTTGGCGGCCTTGGTGGAAATTTTTCAAGCGGCGGGATTGACCGAGGTTTATTATCATGTCTGGTTTGACGGTCGGGACGTGCCGCCCGGATCAGCCATGAGCTCGCTGGAATTTCTGGCCAATTTGATCAACCGTACCGGTTTGGGTCAAGTGGCGACCGTGGCCGGGCGCTATTATGCGATGGATCGCGACCGGCGCTGGGACCGTATCGAAAAGGCGTACCGAGCCATGGTGGAAGGCGAGGGGCCGGTAGCCCGGAGCGCTCCCGAGGCGCTCGATCAGGCCTATCAAGCCGGTCAGGGTGACGAGTTTGTCGAGCCGACCGTGATTGTGGGATCGGACGGCCGACCGATTGCGACAATCGGGCCCGACGATGTGGTCATGGTCTATAATTTTCGGGCGGATCGGGTCCGACAAATCACCCGAGCGCTGAAAGATCCCGATTTCTCGGCGTTTCCCCGACCCTTTCCGGAAGTCTACCGGCTTTACGGGATGACCCAATATGATGAAGCGTTTCCCTTGCCTTATTTGTTCGGGCCGCAAGAAGTACGCCACAACATGGCCGAGTGGCTCTCGGAGCAAGGGAAAACGCAATTACATGTAGCGGAAACGGAAAAGTATGCCCATGTCACGTTTTTCTTCAACGGAGGGCAAGAACGAGTTTACCCGGGTGAGGACCGGATCCTGGTGCCCTCCCCGAAAGTGGCTACATACGATTTGGCACCCGAAATGAGCGCAGCGGGGATTGCCGAAGCGGTATTGCAGGATATCCGGACCGGCGGACATGATTTTATTTTGTTGAACTTTGCGAACAGCGATATGGTCGGGCATACCGGCAATCTGGAAGCGACCCGGCAGGCGGTGCGTGCCGTGGATGCCCAAATTGGCCGGATTGCCGAAGCCGTGCGGGAGCGACAAGGTCTCTTGTTTATTGTGGCCGATCATGGCAATGCGGAAGTGATGGTGGACGCCGATGGCCACCCGCACACCAACCATACGACGAATCCGGTGCCCTTTACGGTGGTGGGTCCGGACGCGTGGATTCAGGGGAGGACCCTGATCAGCGGTGGCGGACTGCAAGATGTCGCGCCTACCGTGCTCACGGCGATGGGGCTTCCGGTTCCCCCGGAGATGACGGGGCATTCGCTGCTCGCTGAAGGGAGTTCGTAAGATGATGAATGACACAATTCGTTCGGTGCAAGCATTTGAAATACTCGACTCGCGGGGGAATCCGACTTTAACCGTTCGCATGACGCTGGAAGACGGAACGGAAGCGTTTGCCTCCGTTCCGTCGGGAGCGTCGACGGGGATTCATGAGGCGGTGGAGCTCAGGGACGGGGGAGCCCGGTTTCAAGGTAAAGGGGTGCAAACCGCTGTTCGGCACGTGAATGAGATCATTGCCCCGCAGGTTGTGGGCATGAGTGCAGGGGACCAAGCGGATGTGGACCATGTGTTGCAAAGTTTGGACGGCACGATGCAAAAATCGCGGCTGGGGTCCAATGCGCTCTTGGGGGTGTCGATGGCTGCACTGAGAGCGGCAGCGGTGTCCCGTCGGGTTCCGCTTTACCGATATATCGGCGGGGCGCAGGCGACCACGCTGCCCGTTCCGTTGCTGAACGTGCTGAATGGGGGAGCGCACGCCGACAATAACGTCGATATCCAGGAGTTTATGATTGTGCCGGCTGGGGCGGGGACGTTTTCCGAGGCCATGCGGATGGCTTCCGAAACCTATCATGCCTTGAAGGCGTTGTTGAAGTCCCAGGGGCTCCGGACGGCGGTGGGAGACGAAGGCGGTTTTGCCCCCGACCTGAGAAGTGACACGGAAGCGCTCGATCTTTTGCTTAAGGCGATTCAAACAGCCGGCTTGGAGGCGGGTAAAGATATCGTCTTGGCGTTAGATGTGGCGGCCTCCGAGCTCTATCGGGAGGGGACGTATCATGTCGGAGGGGAAAGCAAAACCGCGAAAGACATGGTGGAGTGGTATCGGACGTTAGTCGAGGCGTATCCCATCGTATCGATTGAAGACGGGTTGGCGGAAGATGATTGGGCGGGTTGGTCCGATTTGCGCCAACAGTTAGGCGATCGGATTCAACTGGTCGGCGATGACTTGTTTGTGACCAACCCCACGCGGATTGTTCGAGGAATTGAAGAGAATGTCGCCAATGCGGTGTTGATTAAATTGAACCAAATCGGTACCGTTAGCGAAACCTTAGAGGCGATTCATCGGACTCATCGGGCCGGTTGGCAAGCTATCGTCTCCCACCGGTCCGGCGAGACGGAAGATACCACGATTGCGGACTTGACGGTGGGCGTGAACGGGACCCAAATAAAAACCGGCGCGCCGGCCCGGAGCGAGCGGGTCGCCAAGTACAATCGTCTCTTGCTGATTGAAGCGGACGATCCGAGTTTGGAATATGCTGGATGGGAGGCATTTCATCGGTGAACCTTGAATTACGGCCGGTCGCCGACGGTGTCTATGCCACCTCGCGCGCGGAATTGCAGGTCGAAGTCTGTGATGTGGTGGTTTTCGACATGGACGGCGTCCTCATTGATGTCCGTCATAGTTATCCGGTAGTCATTTGCCGGGCGGTGGACCAATTTTTGGCGGAAAACGGGTTTAGTGGGGACGGGACGGCCGTAACACCGGAAGAAACGACCTACTTTAAAGCGGCAGGCGGATTTAATAGCGATTGGGCCTTGGCTCAAGGGGTGGCGCTCGTCTATTTGGTGAAAGCCCAAATGGCGGGTGCGCGCCAGATTGACGGGCTGCGGAACCTATCGCCCGACTTGGCGACCGTCGCGCGCGCGGCGGCTCAGTTGGGCGGAGGACTCGACGGGTTGACGCGGGCTTTAGGGCATTGGGCCGATGCGCAAGATCTGGAGCGGGCGCTCAACGAATGGGATCGGGCCCGTATTACCCGCTTGGCCCAAGAATTCTATGCCGGAGATCAAGCGCTCACCGTTTTTGGCGTGACGAACGACACGATTTCCGGCGACGGTCTCATGTTGACGGAAAAACCGCTCGTGACTCGAGAGGAGTTGTTGGCGGCGCCGTTTCAATATGGACTCTACACGGGCCGTAACCGGGGTGAAGTGGAGACGGCGTTTCAGATGGCCAACCTGTCGGGGATTTTCCCCGAATCGGCCATCATCACGGAGAATACCGGCATTAAAAAGCCGAATCCGGCAGGACTTTTTCGTATAGCGGAGGCGCTGAAGCCGCATCTTATGATTTATGCCGGGGACAACCTGGATGACTGGCAAGTGGCCGCTCGGTATGAGACGGAACGTCCGCTCGACGCCCCGCCTTGCCTTTTTTGCGGGGTGTTAAACGGGTCGCCGGGACCGATGAGCTTTAATTTGTTTCAAGAACGGGGAGCCGATCTGATGACCCAAAGCGTGCCTCATCTTTTGCGGTGGCTAAGCCAACGGCGGCGAACATGGGCTCAAGCAGAAGCGCCTTCCCGGTCATGAACGACCCTTCGCCAGTTTAAGGGGCGCCGTCCGGCATCGATCATCATGGCAAGGAGGCTTCGGAGCGATGACAGAGGGAATGGTCGAACCGGTATATCGGTTGCCTCGCATTAATGAACCGGCGCCGGAATTTGAAGCCGATAGTACGCACGGGAAGATTCGATTGTCGGATTTCCGGGGTAAATGGGTGATGTTGTTTTCTCATCCGGCGGATTTTACTCCGGTGTGTACGACGGAGTTTGTCGCCTTTGCGCGGGCCTTTGACGAATTCGAGAAGCGTCAAGTCCAGTTGAT
Source organism: Sulfobacillus acidophilus DSM 10332 (assembly GCA_000237975.1). Taxonomy (GTDB): domain Bacteria; phylum Bacillota; class Sulfobacillia; order Sulfobacillales; family Sulfobacillaceae; genus Sulfobacillus_A; species Sulfobacillus_A acidophilus. The sequence goes on from CP003179.1 coordinate 750,998, forward strand.
CGGCTTGTCGGTCGATTCGGTACCCGCTCATTTGGCCTGGGTTCATGCGATTCAAGAGGAATTAGGGGTGCATATCCCGTTTCCGATTATTGCGGATATCAAAATGGACGTAGCCCAACGCTACGGGATGATTCATCCGGGGGATAGCACGACCGCGGCGGTACGGAGCGTTTTTTTCATCGACCCCGACGGGTTGATTCGTGCCATGATTTACTATCCGCTGTCGCTCGGACGGAGTGTGACGGAGCTCTTGCGGGTGATTGACGGACTACAATTCAACTATCGGGAAAAACTTTCAACCCCGGCCGATTGGACGCCCGGTCAACCGGCCGTCTATCCGGCACCGAATACCCAGGAACAAATGGAGCAACGCATCAAAGAGGATGCCGGCAAACCCAACCTCAAAGCCTGGTGGTTGAAAACCACCTCGTAGATTGTTTTGGCAAACCCGCTCAAGTGGGCGGGTTTTTTTGTGGGGCGGTCCATTTCACCTTTTCTCTAGCGCATCCATATCATGGCCAGCAGCTAGAGGAGGGAGAAAGGGATGACCGGGGAAGAACAATTTGACGAAGGTCGGCTGACCCGCTTTCATGCTCGCTTAATTACCGTGGCCGGCCTGGGTACGCTGTTTGACTCGATGGATGTGGGGATCGTGTCGTTTGTGATGGCGGCCTTGATTAGTGCCTGGCGTCTTAATGCGTTTTGGATTGGCATTGTCGGCAGTATCAATTTGGTCGGGATGGCGATTGGGGCGGCACTAGCCGGTAGTTTGGCCGACCGCTTCGGGCGGCGCCAGCTGTTCATGCTGACCCTACTCATTTATAGTGTGTCGACCGGCTTGTCCGGATTGTCGATTACGCTCTGGATGCTGTTGTTATTCCGGTTTTTGGTGGGTGTCGGCCTGGGCGGCGAACTGCCGGTGACGACGACGATGGTGACCGAGTTTTTGCCACGCCGCGACCGGGGCAAGGGCATTGTCTTTTTGGAGAGCTTTTGGGCGGTCGGTTGGTTGTTGGCGGCCGTTATTGCCTATGTCGTGATTCCTCACTGGGGCTGGCGGGTGGCCTTTTTCGTGGGGACGTTACCGGCTCTTTACGTGTGGTATCTGCGACGAGGGATTCCCGAATCGCCGCGATATCTGTTACGCCAAGGGCGGCTGGCCGAAGCCTATCGCGTGATGTCGATGGCGGCCGGCCGCGAGGTGGCGGCGACCAGTGCACCGGCGGCCCGCCCGCATCCCGGTGTCGGCTCTTTGTTTCAGGGCCGGTGGACGAAGCGGACGATTATGCTTTGGATCCTGTGGATGGGGATGAACTTTGCCTACTACGGCATGTTTTTGTGGTTGCCCTCGGTATTGGTGGAACACGGATATTCCTTGGTCCATTCCTTTGCCTATACGTTGATTGTGACGTTGGTCCAAATTCCCGGGTACTTTTCGGCCGCTTGGCTGGTAGACCGGGTGGGACGTAAACCCGTCCTTATTGTCTACATTTTGGCTACCGCTATCGCCGCGTCCCTTTTTAGCCATGCCCACGGCGTAGGGGATGTCTTACTCTACGGATGTCTGCTCGGCTTCTTCAACTTGGGGGCTTGGGGCGTGACCTATGCCTACACCACGGAACAATATCCCACGTTGATTCGGGGAACCGGAGCCGGTTGGGCCATGGGAATGGGTCGCATTGGCGGCATTGTGGGCCCGTTTTTGGTGGGGTTGATGTTAGCTAGCCACGTGTCGATACCCGGCATCTTTTGGATATTTACCGTGGTGTTGCTGGTTGTCGGCCTGGCGGTGCTCATATTAGGACGTGAAACGCGAGGCCGGGCGATGAGCGAGATCGAACAGGGATTATAAGGGACGCCGCGAGGGCTTCGACTCTCGCGGTTTTGCTGATCACCGGGTGTGGTATAATATGAGGACTGGGGTGAATCGTCGCACGGAAGGTTGGGATCAGTGAATACCGTATTGTTGGTGGCCGACATTATTGTTGCCGTGTTGTTAATGGGCTCGATTTTATTACAAACCGGCTACACGCCGGGTATGTCGGGGGCTCTTGGTGGAGGCTATACCCAACAAGGGCTAGGAGGCAAGAAGCAGGGCGTTGACGAATTTTTGGCGAAAGTGACGGTCGTGCTTTCGATCCTGTTCGCCGTCATCACGCTCTTACTGGCCCGATTTTGGCATTAGGCCGGAATACCCGTCAAACGATGAACGGCAACAAAGCCTCTGAACAGTGGGTGCTGTGGCAGAGGTTTCTTTTTCGTGAGAGTGAGGACTAGGGAAACGCATGCCCAAACGAAGCGCCATCGTTGTTGAGGATTTGATGGAACAACTTTTCGCCTTGCTCTACCAGCGGGATCCGGTGCCGGAAGGCGATGTGATACAACGCGTGGTCGGCCGGGGGAAAGCGTCCAAGGCGCATTATCGCCTTTATAGCCAACTTCGTCACGAGGGCTGGCTCGTGCGGAATTCGGAAGGGCAGATTACCGTCCTGACTCGCACCGGCACCTTGCGGGTCCATCCGCGAGGGTTTGGGTTCGTTGTCAACCCGGACTATCAGGGAGACGACGTATTTGTCCCTGAGCGGTGGCTCTTGAGTGCCACGCATGACGATCAGGTTCTGGTTTGGATGCGGAGGGTACCCGGGTCTCCCGGCCCGGAGGGTCGGATTATGAACATCTTAACCCGGGCCACCCAAGAAGTCGTGGGCCGTTTGGATCGCGCGCGGAACGGGAGTTGGCGGGTCATCCCGGAAGATCCGCGCCGTCCGCTGGTCTGGTTGGGGCGTCCGTCCACTCACGGCCTAAAGGCGGGCGCGGTGGCTTTGGCCCGTATTACCGAGTGGCCGTTAGATCCGAAATTACCGGTGCGAGGAGAAATTCAAGAGATTCTAGGGGAATTCGGTTCGCCGGGCGTTGATGTGAGGGCGGTCATGGTGGCGCATCATTTGCCGGCGCGCTTTCCGCCGGAGGTATTAGCCGAAGCGGAGCGCCTGCCCGAGTCGGTACGTGATATCGATTGGCATGGCCGCCGGGACTTAACCCGGTATCCTATCGTGACCATTGACGGCCAAGACGCCAAGGACTTGGATGATGCCATATCTGTGGAGCGCATCGACCAGGGGTATCGGGTGGGCGTGCATATCGCCGATGTCAGCTATTATGTGCCGGAGGACAGCGCGCTGGATCGGGAGGCACGACAGCGCGGCACCAGCGTCTACTTGGTGGACCGCGTCATCCCGATGTTACCCGAACGGTTGAGTAACGGCATCGCCAGTCTGAATCCGATGGTACCGCGGTTGGCGGTGACGGCCTGGGTTACTTTAGACCGGACCGGCAAGCCGATTCAGACCGCTTTTGAACGCACGGTGATTCAAAGCCGGCGTCGACTGACCTATGAAGGCGTCAACCGCTGGTTTCAGGAGGGACAAGCCGACGATGCCGAAATCGGGGATTTGTTGCAGACGGCCCGTGAGGTTCACGATCTCCTACGAAAACGTCGAATGGAGCGGGGCGCCGTCGATTTTGATTTGCCGGAAACGAAAGTCATATTAGATGCGGCGGGTCACCCTATTGCGATCCAACCCCGGGTTCGGGATATTGCGGAATCCATCATCGAGGAATTTATGCTCCTGGCCAATGAGGCCGTCGCGCGGGAATTACTCCAACATCAATTGCCGGGCCTATTTCGGGTCCACGATGAGCCGGGGGCGGACAAGCTCGATCAATTTCGGGAATTGATCGGGGCACTCGGCTATCGGCTGCCGAAGCGGGTGACCCCGAAAGCGTTACAGCAATTGCTGAATCAAATCAAAGGACGGCCCGAGGAGCGCGTGATTAGCAGTGCGTTACTCCGGTCGATGAAGCAAGCCCGCTATGGTCCGGAAAACACCGGGCATTTTGGATTAGCTTCAGGGGAATATACCCATTTTACCTCCCCGATCCGGCGCTACCCTGATTTATGGGTTCATCGGATTCTCACGAAACATCTTGAAGGGCCTATTGCCGAAACCGATCTGACCCGCTGGAAGCTCTTGGTTTCGGAGGTTGGGGAAATTGCCTCGGCCCGGGAACGGGAGGCGATGGATGCCGAACGGGATTCGGTGGCGTTAAAAGAAGCGGAGTTTATGGCCCAGCACATCGGCGAGGTGTATGACGCCGTAATCTCCGGAGTGGCGGCTTTTGGCATTTTTGTCGAGCTACCCAATTTAATTGAGGGATTGGTTCGGATTGAAGATTTGCCGCGCGACTACTGGGTGCACGATCCGATCCACTATCAGTTGCGGGGGGAACGGACGGGGCGCGTGTTTCAGTTGGGGCAAGAAATACGGGTGCGGGTGGCACGGGTCGATATCGGTTTACGTCGGATCGACTTTGTATTGGACCAGGCGGCCACGGCCAAACCGGAAAAATCCCGGGCGCGACGCCGGTAACCAGACAACCCTAGCCAGCGTTTAGGGGGGTATAAGGACGGTGAATCGCATGGGTGTAGTCCGATTTTCCCTACCGTTATGGCCTAAGCCGCGAATTGAGCTGGATTTCGGCCGCCATCGGGTCTACTCCGTCGGCCAAGCCGCCGCCCCTTTTTGGGTGACGAAAATCGGCCCCCTCAAACGGGTGTTGCCCGTCTTGTGGCGCCGATTGGAAGGGACCCCGGAGATTTGGTGGATCGGGCAATATCGGCAGTGGCTGGTCATTGTCGGCCAAGGAGTGCGGCCCGCGCTGGTTTTACGTGCGGGGGGATGGCGGGGGTTGGTCCCGGGTGGATTTCAATCGGTCGCCATCGAACTCCCCGATCGTAACGATTACTCGGTGTATCCGTTGATGGATTCTCCGCGCTCATGGACTTGAGCGGGGAGGATTTGGGCGATCTTCACTCCAATTCAAGAGGCGATTCAACCACTCCCGGTCATAGGCCCCCGCTTCAGGGGAGGGGTTTTGAGGCCACCAATCTTCGGGCAGGTGAATCTGATAGCTTTGCCCTTGGGCTTGAAATGTTTCAGCCAAGGGATCCGCGGGCCGACTGATCTTCCACCATATAATGCGCATGACTGTCACCTCATCAGTCCATATGATTGTTGACCGCAAATCATACGGCTACCGTCCGGTTGCGTTGAATTTTTTTACCGTTCGTGACACAATAGTCGACGCTAAGGAGCGATAAATGTGGCACGCGAAGAACGGTCGGTGGCGGAAAATCGCAAAGCACGACATGATTATTTTATCGATGAAGTTTTCGAGGCTGGTTTGGTGTTAACCGGCACCGAAGTCAAGTCTTTGCGCTTAGGACGCGTGAATTTACGAGACAGTTTCGCGCGCATCATACACGGCGAAGCTTTTTTGATTAATTGCCATATTGCTCCCTACGAACAAGGGAACCGGTGGAATCACGATCCCTATCGCGATCGCAAATTGTTGCTCCACAAAAAGGAAATTCGGGAATTAGCCCAAGAAGTGCGGCAAGAAGGGAAAACCCTGATTCCTTTGCGGATTTATTTTGACAAAAAGGGGCGGGCTAAGGTATCATTAGCTGTTGCAAGGGGAAAGAAACAATACGATAAACGGCAGTCCATCCATGAACGGGATGCCCAGCGGCAAATCGATCGGGCCTTGAAAGGACGCCAGCGTTAGATAACGGGGGCGAACTAGATTCGACGGAGATGGACGGGGTGCCGGATAGCGAGCCGAGCTCTGTGTCTCGATAATCCACAGGACACAATAAGTGCCAACGAAGACTCTTACGAATACGCTTTAGCTGCTTAATCCCAGCTAACGTTTGACGATCAGGCGCCTATCCCTCGTCGCCAAACGTAAAAATCGATAGGCTACCGATGCGACGGCCCGATCGCATGCGGGACATGAAGGGCTGGCAGGACGTCACCGAGCTTCAGACGGGGATGTCACGCGAGAACAAAATCTGAAGCTACGCTCGTAGAAGTCCGGTATAACGTGTCTTCGGACGGGACGGGCAGCACGTCCCCGCCTCCACCAAAATTTCCTCCCACCCGGGCGGTTGGGAGTTTTTTGTTCGAGAATCCATGAAGGAGGACGAGGCGTGGTCAGGGCTGACGGCCGGGATGCATTGGACATTCGGCCTTTACGACTGGAACTGGGGTTCAATGCCTGGGCGGAAGGGTCGTGTCTCATTACAGTGGGACGCACCCAAGTGTTGGTGACCGCTACCGTCGAAGAAAAGGTACCGCCTTTTATGCGGGGGACCGGTCAAGGATGGATTCAAGCGGAATATGCCATGTTGCCGCGGGCAACCCAGGAACGGACACACCGGGAAGCGGTGCGGGGCCGTCAACAAGGACGCAGCGTGGAAATCCAACGCTTGATCGGCCGTGCGTTGAGAGGCGCCTTAGATTTAAGTCGGCTCGGTGAGCGTAGCGTGATTTTGGATTGCGATGTGCTACAAGCCGATGGCGGTACGCGCACGGCGGCCATTACCGCCGGATTTATGGCCCTATGGCAAGCGCTTCTCAGTATTCACCGAAAATCTCCCTTCCATGCGCCGCCTTTGAAAGGACGATTGGCGGCGGTTAGTGTCGGACTCCAAAACGGCCAGCCGTTAGTGGATTTGACCTATGCGGAGGATTCGGTCATCGGGGCGGATTTCAATTTGGTGCGCCTGTCGACGGGGGATTGGGTGGAAATCCAAGGGACGGCCGAGCATCGGTTGTTTAGTCGAACCGAATTGAATGCCTTATTGGATGCCGCGGAGATCGGGCTTTCCGCTATCGATACGATTCAAGCGGAGACTTTTCCCGAGGGGGCCGTCTTGATTGAATCATAAAGTGGTCGTATTGGCGTCTCATAACCCGGGAAAGTTACGGGAATTTGCTCAGCTATTTCAGGGGGCCCCGTTTGAACTGGTGTTATGGCCGGGCCGTGACGAAATTATCGCCGAAACCGGGGACACTTATGTGGAAAATGCCCGCATCAAGGCTCATTATGTGGCTCGCCAAACCGGTCATTGGGCTTTGGCGGACGACTCGGGTATCGAAGTGGACTATTTGGGTGGGTTACCCGGCGTCAACTCGGCTCACTTCGTGAGTCAAAATCCCTGGGAAAACACCCGGGAAATTCTGCTGCGGTTGATGGACGCCCCGCCCTCTGCAAGGACGGCCCGGATGCGGGCGGTTTTATGTTTGGCGTCACCGGACGGCGCGGAATGGTTGGCCGAAGGCGTCGTGGAGGGGTGGATTCTTCCGTGGCCCCGCGGGACCCATGGGTTTGGTGTCGATCCGATTTTTTCCGTCAACGGGCGAGAGTCGTTAGCGGAATGGCCGGAAGCCGAAAAAAATGCCGTATCTCACCGTGCTCGGGCGGTTCAGGCACTTTGGAACATCATAAACGAGCAAGGTCTCTTCTAAAACGGGATGGGGACGGTATGATAAGACGGGGAGGGAGAGCATGAACGGCTATGTATTAGTCGCAGCCCTGTTGGCCTCATCGGTAGAATTTGTGGAAGCGTTGACGATCGTGCTGGCGGTGGGAACCGTCGAAGGGTTTCGACCGGCATTACGAGGCACGTTGTGGGCTATATTAATCTTGGCCCTAATTACCGGCATTCTCGGCTTTGCCATATTAAAATGGGTGCCGTTATCGATTCTACGAGGGGTCATCGGCACGTTACTGCTGCTATTCGGGATTAAATGGCTGAGAAAAGCCATATTACGATTCGCAGGGCGAAAACCTTTGCATAACGAAGCGGAAGCCTTTGAAACGGAAGTGGCGAAACTTCGGAGTCGATCGGGCAATCCCTGGGCGGCTCAGGCCACCGCTTTTAACGGCGTTTTTTTAGAAGGGCTCGAAGTGATCGTCATCGTGATTACCATGGGCTCGGCCGCACATGCCTATCCGAGCGCGATTTTAGGGGCCGCTATCGGTTTAGTCCTGGTCCTGTCCGCGGGGATATTGCTTCGGGCACCTTTATCCAAAGTGCCGGAGAACGTCATGAAATTTGTTGTGGGCATTATGCTCACGAGTTTCGGATCATTTTGGGCCGGTGAATCGCTCGGGGTGCGTTGGCCCTACCATGACGGGAGCATTCTTCTTTTAATTGGCGGGTATTTAGCCGCTAGCTGGCTCATGGTCTCCTCGTTAAAGCGGCAGCATGTGGTGGCGCCATGAAATGGTTGAAAGAAATTTGGAATCTGTTTGTGGACGATGGGCCGTTAGCCCTCATCGCGATTCTGACGTTAGGCGTGGCCGTAATCGTGGCGCATCTGGGTCGGCCGAACTGGGCGGGAGTCATCATTTTTTTAGGCGTGGCCGGCGGACTATGGTGGCGAACCCGAAATTGACGGTCTTACCCTGCCTTTGCTATACTAGCGTCGGGTTGATATCGGGGCGTGGCGCAGCTTGGTAGCGCACTTGCTTTGGGAGCAAGGGGTCGGGGGTTCGAATCCCTCCGCCCCGACCATTTAGGTATGGCGTCCCCGTAGCTCAGTGGATAGAGCGCGGGACTTCTAATCCCGGCGTCGCAGGTTCAAATCCTGCCGGGGACACCAAGAAAAACCGCACAGCAAAAGGGCTGGCGGGTTTTTTGTTAACAAATTATGGATATGGCATACTCCTTGATCCACATGATGATCCACACGAATCCCCCTGACATCTCTTGCTGTTTCTGGTTTGTTCATGACAATCCCTGGAATGGGCGAGGTATAATAGGCAAAAAGGGGAGGTGATCAGGTGCGCGGGAGCGCGTTGAAGCCCATCGATGACGCGGGGCTGTACGTCAGCCCTCGCCAAGTTGCACGTCTGTTGGGGGTTTCGGAATATCTGCTCGATAAAGCGATTCAGGAAGGGCAAGTCCCGCATCGGCGCATTGGACAGCGCATCTTGATTCCGAGAGCATGGATCGATTTTTCCGAGAATCCCATCGCTCCACCACCGTATACGGAAGCCTAACGTATGCCCTTCACGCGGCGCATCGCCGTGCTGAAGGACGCGGCCAAGAACCCCAAATGGGGTTTTATGATAATTGCCACTGCAAACACGGTCAATCCTGGTGATCTCCAGCTTGCTTGCAACCTTTTCCGTCCATTCGACGTATAATGGGTGGCGTGTCAACCTTGTGATAAGCGCGGGGGGTTGCTTCATGAAAAACGCGATGCTGTTTATCCCTGTGGTCATCTTTGGTGGAATACTGCTTGCCGGATGCGGCCGCATTACGCAACCGGTGGCTACGGCACATCCCAATTCTCATCATGCGTCCCAGGCTCCTCAATCACCTCCAACTACGAATCAAGTGAATTCGATCACTGCGTCTTCATTGCCCTCCTCAACCAGCGCGAATGCTGTTCCTTCGCTATCACCTTCGTCTTCGCCGTCGAGTACATCGACACAAACAACCCAAAGTTCGTCACCGCCCATTACGTTAGAAAACTCACAAGTGACCGATAACTCGCTCATCCTCTATACGACACATGGAACTATGCAGACGGCTTATAGTGATCCTCATATAATACTTGGAACACCCAATATCTTTGAAATGACGTTGGTCAATACGTCGGCAGGGAAGTTTCCGGTCAATGTTTCTGAACCCATACTGTCCAATTGGGGTATTAGTGAAACACTCATTCCGCAAGGGCATAATCTCTTGTTAAAATTGATTCTCAAACCTCAAATACATCAATTTCAAATCGGTATTGGCGGAGGCGATATTATCCAAATTACATTTTCACCGTCGATTACATCGACAAATTCTGCGACTCCGCCGTTTGTCGGAATAATTAGTCAACATTTTGTTGGTTCAAATGGTCCCGAGGCAATTCCTAATGGCGTTATTAGCGCATTGCCAAACCATCTAACGTTTTCTTCATCAGAATACCCGCTCGTGGAAGGCTTTAGCGGCCAACTTAAGGGGCATTCATTTATCTTAGATTTTTATCGAAATCCAACGGGGATATTTATGGCCCCGGTCCGGTACCCGTTTTGAATATCTTAAACTTTACCGGAGATTGGGTTGTCGTCGGCACGCCCTCCGCTGGCGCCTATGAAGCTATCAATTTAATGTCGGGCCAAACCATTACGAATCCAGCAGCCGCGGCTCAAATGAAAGGGTATAGGGGACTAGGGTTGCCTTCACATATATTGGGATTATCTCAGAAAAATTTTCCGGTAAATATTCCGTAAACGAACGTAAGTAAAGAACTATCCTGAAACGTTGTCGATTTAATCAGGACAGTTTTGCCTACTATAAATCGAGAGGTGGTGAGGATATTATCGCGATTATATTCCGGTCCTAAAACATAATTAATCTTTCAAGACAGCTTTAAGAATGCTTACCATCTATTTACATTTAAATCCATGTAATAACAACGAGCGTCCTGTAAAGATGTGATTTTCGGCGAACTTTGACAGTTGAAGAAAAAAATCCCCCTTTGGTACCGTTGTGGTGCAAACCTAACACGAGACCCAGGAGGATTTCTAAAATGCATTCTACCGCGTCGATTGATCAACGCAAAGCCGCCGTCCAAGGCGCCGTGATCGGAGGGGTGGACGTGTCCCAGGGCTGGCATTACATCCAGTGGTTGTTACCGAACGGCTTGTCGGCGGGTAAGCCGATTCGGTTCGTGAATACCCGTAGCGGGTTCGAGTCGATGTGGGCCCGGCGTCCGGTCGGGACCCGCCTCGTGATTGGGCTCGAGTCCACCGGCGTCTATTGGCGGCCGTTGGCGCATTGGCTCCGGCAACAACCCGGCGTGACCGTGGTCTTGGTCAATCCGTTACATACGCGCAAGCTCAAAGAAGTCGACGACCACACGCCCTCGAAAAATGACGCCAAGGATGCCGGGATTATTGCGCGGGCGGTCGCCGAGGGGCGGTATCTGCCTTGGACGCCCCGGGAGGGAGTCTGGAGCGAACTCGCCACCTTGTCGGTAACCCGGCGCCAGCAGAAAGCGGACGTGATTCGCTGGCACAATCGGATTCAGGGGTGGCTGGATGTGTATGCCCCGGAATTTCGCCGGGTTTTCAAAGCGTGGAATGGATTGGCGGCCTTGTGGGTGCTGGATACCGTCCCCTTGCCGGCCGACGTGTTGGCATATCCCTTCGAGGACTTGGTCCAGGGTTTGCTGGCGGCCTCCCATCATCGTGTCGGCCGGAAGCGAGCTCAGGCGCTCGTGACCGCCTATCGTGACTCCATTGGGGTGCCCGGACACGCCAGTGCTCGTACCCAGTTGGCGGCGTACTGGGGACATTGGCGCGCGGCGTGCGCCGCGCGCAACAGGAATTGATGGCGGCGGTGCCGGGAGCCGACGCCTTGCGGGAGATTCCCGGTTTTGGCCCCGTGGTGATGGCGACCCTGCTGGGCGAATTGGGGAACTTGGCGCATTATGCCCATCCTCAGCAGGTGGTCCGCATGGCGGGCCTGAACGTGGTCTCGGACGGGTCCGGTAAGTATCAGGGGAAGACCCATCTCGCTAAGCGCGGGCGCGCGCAAGCCCGTCAGGTCGCGTATCAGGCGGCGGTCGCGGCCATTGCCCACGAGGGTCCGGCCCGGGCTTACTATCACGAACTCCGCCAGCGCCTGGCCCCGAAAGCGGCGTTGATCGCGCTGGCCTGCAAACTCTTGCGGATCGCGTGGGCCTGTTGGCGGCATCAGACCCCGTACGATGCCAAACGGGCCTTTGCCCGGACCCTGACCGCGGCCGCCGCGTAAGACGGTGGGGATCCCGGGACGTCTGGGACGAGGGAGAGGCATTCCTCCCTTCGGGCAAGTGACCGCTCTCGCGTATGGAGCGACACGAGACCCTGCATACGAGAATCCACTCCCCTCGTCTGCACACGGAACGACCGCATCCTGAACAGAGGACGATACGGGCCAAGACCCTGTAACCCCATGGTAGGCTTCGGGAGGTCGCTCATCTTACGTAGACGGTCGCAGAGGTCCCGGGATTGAACAAAAATCTAGGAGAACAAGAGGATTCCCACAAAAAACTAAGGTAGGGAGGAATTAACTCAATGGGCCAGCGTCAGACAACGATGGCATTAATCCTATTCAGCGGAACATTATTGGCTGGGTGTGGAAGTGCACCTCATCAAACAGCCAAATCTACTCAACCACTCGCCGAGCCATCTTCTAGCATTGTCAATCCGTCAGGGAAAGCAACGACAAGTCCTAGCGTTTCGTCCGTAACCACGCAACAATCTTCATCGACGAATTCCAATTCCTCGTCTCAATCGCCAACGGTGGGATTTTCCAGTGTTATTCAAGAAGCTATGAAGTCTATTGTTGGGCATACCTCAGTTCCTCTTTATGCCCCTCCAACGATTGAAGATTTTTCTCCATCGCGTTATTATTCTGCATCAACTCACATTTCTTCGGCCCCAAATCCTGCTCCGTCATATACAATACATTTTTATAAAACAAATACCCCCGTTCCTGCCAACAATCCTTTGTTGTTCACGCTTAACCCGTTATCGAACATTGGTGGATACCGTGTAAGCTTATGGCCTTCTATAACTTCGGCGAGTCAGCATTTATTCTATCTATCAGGCTGCCCCCCCGCCAATGGTAACAGTGAACGAGGCAGGAATGCCTATTACGTTAATGGGAGGGGTAACGGCCCACCAAGTGAACTTAAACGGGCAACGGGCCATCACTTGGCATCAAAATCAGTGGGGATTTACGGTGGCCTATCGAAACACCTCCCAAATTAATGCAGTGTCCATTGCGCAGGCCATTGCTTTATGGAATCAAAGACATCCTCTATCTATTCCTACCACTCAAGGTTATGCCTATACATTTATTGATCAGGGTGATGTGATAACGGAAATTTCTTGGAACCTAGGGAAGATTGTATTTGAAACATGGGAATCCGATGGATGGCAAGGAGCGTATCAAACAGCCTCACTTCTTGAAGCATACCCTTCATGATTAGGAATCTCCGTCGGGATAATAGCCGACGGAGATTCCCGTCATTGAGGAACTAGGAGGGCAAGGCATTAGCCACGTCGAGATCTGTCGTAGACGATTGATAGTACTGCCAAATATTGGGAGCAATACCACCAAATCCTTGAGGGCCATTATATTGACTCCCGCAAGCGGCATTGGATTCCGGAGAAAAAGTTGTGGGACACGCCGGAGGACTACTATAACTGAATTCGTATGTCCATGTAACTACCCCATTGGGAAGATTGTAAGAACCCGTAATCTCACTCCAGGCACATGGTGCAGAATAGATTCCCGCAATATAACCGGCATTTTGAACGCCTTGAATAAATCCAGTGATTACAGCTTGATTAAGCGAAGTGTCAGAAGACCAACTGCCTGCTTCTACATCTCCAAAAATCGTTTTACGATTAATTTGTGGATAATTAGACAAAGCAGTGATGGCTGCCTGAGCTTGTTGTTGACCCCATATTTGGGCTTCAGCCAGCGTAGAAGCACCTGCACAATTGTTATAATAGGCGGGGCCTAATAAAAACCAATATCCGTACACCGCTCCGCCGTTATCTAACGCCGCCTGTGCAGCATCGGTGGAAAAGTTTCCGGGAATAAAATACCCACATTGCGTACTAGCACCTGATACAATGCCTCCGCCGATCAAGTCCTAATTTGTGTGTAAAAGTTCCCTTGGTTCGGAATGCGTTACGCGACCGATGTGGCTTCCGATTGCGAGGGTTCCTCTGCTGCCCCGGCCGACCGTTTCGCCTGCCAGTAGGATTCGAGGTTCAGGTACCGCGGGCCCGTGGTCCACGCCTCGTGCTGCTCCAGTAACAGCGCCCCTAAGAGGCGGATGGCGGAATCCCGGTTCGGAAAGATCCGAATTACCCGTTCCCGGCGCCGAATTTCCGCATTGAGCCGTTCAACGCCATTCGTGGTGCGCAATCGGATCCGTAACGGTTCCGGTAATTGTAAGACGGCCAGGGCGTCCGCCAGCCCCTCCTCCAACCGCGTCAACGCCCGTCCGGCCCGCTCTTCAAAGTCCTGCACGATCTTCTTCCATAACGTGTCGACGGTGGCCCGGTCCGGCCGGGGCTTCGAAGAGGGACCGAAGGCGCCCGTGCAGTTCCTTTTGCACCGATTTCGGGGCCGCGTCCAGCACATTCCGCGTGAGGTGGGTTTGGCACCGCTGCCAACGGGCGCCTTGAACGTGTTGGTCGATCGCCTTGCGCAGCCCGCGATGGTCATCGGAGACCACCCGATCGACGCCGGTTAACCCCCGATCTTTCAGGTCGGTAAACACGGTGGACCATGTCTGCTGAGATTCGCTGTCCCCGATCCAGAACCCCAGAATTTCCCGATACCCTGCGGCATTAATGCCGGTCACCACACACCCGCTCCGGGGCCGCACGGCCCCGTGTTCGCGGATTTTCCGCACCAAGGCGTCGACGATGAGGAACGGGTAGGGGGTCTCGGCCAGGGACCGCGTCCGCCATGGCTTTACGGCCGCGTCGAGACCTTTCGCCAACTCGGATACGGTGGACTTAGAAAATTCCGTGCCACAGAGCTCTTCGGTGACCCGTCGGATTTTGCGGGTGGACACCCATTCACCACCATTTCCATCAACGTTAACACGAGGGCTTTTTCGTGACGCTGATAGCGATCAAAGAGCGCGGGACTGAACTCGCCGTCCCGCGTGCGCGGGACGTCCAGCGTCAACGTGCCGACGCGCGTCGTCAACTGCCGGCTGCGGTAGCCATTCCGATATCCTTGCCGCCCTTCGGTCCGCTCATACCGGTCGGCTTGGAGGTATTCGGTCACTTCGGCATCTAACACCGGATTTAAGACCTGTTGCAATAACTGAGCCAGCGCCTGATCTTTTTGCTCGACAAGGGCTTGGATTGTTTGAGCATCCCGCGTAATCTGATAGTGAGCCATTGCGTCATCCTCCGGGAGATTTGTGGGTTTTGTCGCTTTCAAATCTACCAAGGGAACCCAATGGCTCCTAAATCTTTAAGCCCTTTTTACACACTATACTGGACCCTACTATCGTTGAACATTATGAGATTTGTCATCAAGGCGGAATATCCGGCAAAAGACTATGCCCCGCGGAGGCGGGGAATAGAAAATTTTTTCGCTCCTCATCTTGAGTATTCCCCCATCGCGTGGTAAATAATTAAAAAAAGAATTAATAATACAAGAATCAATAAAGGAGCGAGAAAAATGCGACCTCATGCGGCTTTACTGAGCACCGTTTTTTCCGCTTTTATACTCGTATCCAGTAATTCTGTTGTGTGGCCCAAAACCTTTGCTGCATCCACTACCGCTGCGGTGAATTGGTATGGTGCCAAAACATGGCGTATTGGTGGTGTAATACGTCCGACCGTCCCGCCACCGTCGGGTCAACTGGCATCAACGCCGATTGTAATTAATCATCCCCAGTACTATCAGGTGATGCCAACAGTGCAAAACGGCCACTACGTATATTCCTATGAGGTGTCGGCGGCCCCCCATACCGTTGTCGCGACATTTCCAATCTACGTGGATCCGCAGTCACATAGTGAGACCATCGAGGTAGGTATCCCATCTGCTGTATCGGTATCTATGATGGCCCATGTTCCGAACATGCACACTACGGTTACACCGGCCACGAGCGGATCCAATCCAAGCACATCATCAGCCCCGGATCCCACAACATTCAACGCCTACTTTGAGACCGGATGGAATGACCCTCTGAGTCTGAGTGTGGGCATTGTGTGGACATATATGACGTTTTCTTGGAATGGGGCCGATGTTAACAGCTGGACTACGTGGGGCAGTTATCAGACCCCGATTCCCGACGAGGACTATTTTTATAATATATCCCATGGGGGATATTATGGGGATGGCTATACGGAGGCCACCGGATGGATGGATGCCACGGAAGATGCTCCTCTCTTTGCTAATACGAAGATCTATTGGGAACCGAATGCAATTAACGTCGGTGGCAGTGGATGGATTACGGGCTTTGTTAATACCTGGACCAATGGCCCCGACGCTTGGATGCTACACGGACCATGGAGTATTTTGAACAACGGTACGACCAATTGATACGCCAAGATTATGTGACAATGGCCATCGTCGTGTCTGGGTCCCTTGTCTTTGATTCGCTGGCCTACCTACTGGTCATTGGCGGGGGACGATGGCCATCCATTCTTTTACCTCTATCAGCCGGCGTGGGGATTATCTCCGTCCTCATGTATGTCTGGATACGGCATATGCCCATTTTCCGGGGACGTATCGGAGTTCTGTGGGGTCTCGGGATATTGCTGATAATGAGTACCCTATTGATAACCCTGTACTGGGATGGGCTAAATCTATCTTTCTGGATAGTCATTGCCTGGCTTTACCGGAAAGCCTGGTCTCCGTACCATCACGTACAACGATGGGCAGGGATTGGATGGCTCGGCCATGCCGCCCTGCAGTTGCTGATTCGTCCCTCCCTAACCGGCTGGGCAGTACCATGGGGACTATACTTGTCGGGCATTGGTCTTGGGTTAATCGGGACTATTCTCTTCTATCTGGGTAGTCTAATACCGCCCATTCGTAGGTAAATGGCATTACCCTTCGTACCTTGGTTCGTTGGCGAGTGTAAGACTCATCGCCAAGAGTTTGCCCAAGAGGCGCGACGATCCGCGCCGGAGCGCGTCTTCGGCCAATAGCCGAATGCGGCCGATGGCCGATGGCAGATTGGTACCAGGCGGACTGGTCGGTTGTCTTTCATGGCCAGCCACTGCACTTCTTACGTATAGGGCGGCAGGGCGTCTTGGCCGAGATCATCCAATCGAATAAACGCGGCCCGGTCGACCAACTTGGTGGTAAACTACAACGGGCTTAAGCCCGGCAAGCGCTTTTGGGTCCGGCACGGCTTGGCGGTGCGACCGTACTTTTTGTCCTGGTCTTCGGTCACGCCGTCAAACCGAGTCGTGGTCTCAATCCGGCCATAGCGGTGTTGGGTGGTCAAGAGGTCATCATGGGCGATGCCCTCGGCTACTATCGATCGGGGATTTATCTGGTATTGCAAGAGGTGGAGATCGCCGGCAAACCCCGACCCGAGGGTGCCGGTGTCCGCGAGCATCCGGCAGCCGACGCGCTGGCCCAACGCCAGCACTTGGCCTTGTTCGGTCGCGCCTTTGAGCTCGTGGACCTCACCGAAGATGACAAGATCGCACCGTTTGGGGGCATAGTGCGCAAGATAGGCCATGGGGCTGATGCGCCGCTAGGCCGGATCGGCCGTCCAGAGGGGGGTGTGGCAGAACGGGCAGTGAAGGATGGCGCGGGTCGGTGTGTTGATGGTGCGGGGCCAATACGCCCCGGTGTCCGGATTTTGCAACGCCCGGCCGCAATCCGGGCAGGTCCAATAGTCACGGCGCGCCGGACCGCCTGGCGGGAGCTGCTGGACGACGCGGTCCGGCGCAAATTTGACTCGGTACTGGTCTTCAAACTCGACCGCGCCTTCCGCAGCGTGAAGCACATGCACGATATCTTGGCCGTGTGGGAGCCGTTGGGCATCGGGTTTTTGTCGGCGCAGGAACGCTTTGACACGACCACGGCCTTGGGCCGCTTGCTCCTCAATCTGTTGGCATTTATACTGAATCCGTAGGTGGGCTTACAAATGGGGTGTTGCTCATTGTTTCGAGTCGCCGTGTGTGGAGATATCATTCGCGTCGGATTATCGGTATAGCGGATATCCAACGGTTGAGTGAGATTATTCAACTTTGCGATGTAGGGTTTGGCAATTTGGAGACTCCCATTATTCGCCGAAAAGTCGCGGCTTCCGGGACGCAGTCTGGGGGATGGTTGTACGCATCTCCAGCTATAGTCAATGACCTTTGTAATATAGGGATCAATGTTGTTAGTCTAGCCAACAACCACATATTAGATTGGGGGGTTGAAGGGGCGCGGTATACCCGAGAAGTTCTTGAAAAAAACGGCATTGTGCATGCCGGTTTTGGGGAGAATCTAGCGGAAGCCAGCATTCCCCAGTTTTACGATGCTGGACCGGTGCGTATTGGGTTGGTGGCTGCTACGACAACGTTTTCTGAGGAACACCGGGCGGGACCCCAGAGAGCGGATGTGTTGGGGCGTCCAGGGATTAACGGCATTGGTCACAGCATTAGATGTACGGTAAAAACGTCCGATTATGACATGCTCAAAAATCTGGGAGAAACGCTCGGGATTGGGCGCCCTCTTGGGCCCAACCGATTATTTTTTGCCGGTATGGAGTATGAATCCGGTAACGAGTATGATATTACAACTACGGTTAACTCTGAAGACGCGGAACGAATTCTAGATGCTGTTGAACTGTCGTCATTCTACGCGAACTTGACAATCCTTAGTCTTCATACCCATGAGATTTCATTTTCGGATTGGGAAGCTCCGCCGGAATTTCTTATGTCGTTATGCCGCCAAGCCGTAGAACGAGGAGCGACGATGGTCGTCTGCACGGAACCCATGTCGTGCGTGGCGTAGAAATCTATCAAGGGCATCCGATTTTTTACGGGTTAGGGAATCTGTTCTTTAACGATCTAGCCGTTGTGCAGCCTGCCGAACGGTATCACGAATTCAATCTTAAAGGTGATGTAGATCCTCTGGCACTCGCCAAGGAGATTCGGAAAGCTCGAGAGTTCGAAGAGGACATTTTTTGGGAAGGGCTAATGGCAACCGTGGTCATTGATGAACAGTCAGTGTCCGTAGAGTTGTTCGCACTGGACTTACGCGGGAGTCATCCCGCACTCGTCGGGTTGCCGACCCTCGCCCAAGGGGACAAGCGAACCCGTGTATTAGAACGGGTTGCTCGGCTATCGAAAACACTGGAGGGACCCGCGATCACGATACCGTCTGCTGGTCCTGCGGTGATCTCCATCTCATGATACACGCTGACGCGAAGCGCTCGCGATTGTTGCTTTTGGCTGCATCGAGCTTGTCTGGGTGGACGAACTGGGTCTTGCTAACGTCAGTGCTATCCTACTATGCTATCCATTCGCTTCACGGGTTGATTGGGTGGGTCTGGGTGGCCCGCCTCATGCCATTCATCATCGTCGGTCCCGTTGTTTCGCCTTATGTGGACCGACTGACCCGCAAAATTCCGTTTATGATCTCGGTTGATCTTGGCCGCCTCGGTTTAAGCTTGGGAGTGGCGATAGCATTTCTGCTCGATGGGCGGGCCTACTGGTTGCTGGTACTGGTCTTGGGAGAAAGCATCTTGTCCGTCAGTTACACGTCTGCTCGCAATGCATGGGTGACCAGGGCATACCACACCATGAATATTGGCCGCATCAATGGGGCCCTCCAAGCCATTGGGTCAGCGACCATGGTCGCGGGGACGGTGCTTGGACCTCTTATCGTGCGAGGCCTTGGCATTGTTGCGTTACTCGTGACTCTCGCAGCTAGCTATTTCTTTGTCGTCGTGTGTCTTGGAGCATTGGCACGAATCCCAGACGACGGAGTGCCGGGCGAAAACGGCGTTGGCATAATGACCCGCGGCCTCTTGGGGGCCCCTCACATTCAGCGATTGACTACCCATCCGATTGCCCTCATCGCCCTCATTGCCGCCGCAGGCTGGGGTTTAGGGGGCGGTGCGAGCAACGTGGTCAACGCCTTGATCGGTGTTCAACAGTGGCATGCGGGCGCCTTGTCTATCAGCGTGACGTTTGGGGCGATGGCGCTAGGCAGTATCGCAGCGACACTGGTTGTGCGCTTGGTACACCCCGAGACCGCCGATCGATGGTTGTCTCTCGCGGGCTGCGCGATGTTCGCTGAAGGCATCGGGCAAATCGCGTTCGGCCATACGGGGAACATGGTCCTTGGAGGTGTGTTGGCCGTGGTGGTCGGGTTGTTTTCTGGGGCCGGTGATGTCGGCTTCGATACGGCGGTGATGACAGGAGTTGCCGAACAATACCAGGCCCGCGCCTTTTCGCTGATTTGGATGGCATCCTCCGTCAGTTTGTCCGCATCGTCTCTGGGGTTCAATGACTTGGTGTGTGTGTTGCGTGTGCCTGGGATTGCCAATTTAGGGGGTGGGCTTGTGGCCCTAACCGGGATTGTGACGATCGTGTTAAGCTATGCCACTCTGAACAGAGACGACCGCTCCTTGTAGTTCCCTTTTGGCCAGCGGGATAAGAGAGAGCAGACTTTTCGGTGAGCGTAGCATAGTTCGACAAACTTATCCCTTTCGGTATCTTATCCTAGTCAATGTAGGCCAGGTGCGCTGTATAGGATTCATGTGCTCGAGACACTAGAGCTTGACAAGGAGGTGAGGTCCATGGCTACGCAAAAGATGTCCCAGAACTTGAAACCCCGTAATTTGGGTCAACCTGTGAAAACCGAAGTTGTTAAGAGCTGCAAGGTTCAACAGAACGCATCGTTTGGGCCCGTAGCGAAGTAACTCTAGCTTGACTTTACATCCGCAGTTTACCGATATCTTGCAATATCTATTAGCTTCGAATGTCGAGGTCACCATTTTAACTAATGGACAGCGATTGAAGCTCATGCACATTGAGGCATTTCGCCATCCCAACGTGCTCGTTAAAGTGCCCCTGCTGGGCTGGGGCGACAGTCATGACGTGATGACGCAACGACATGGATCATTTGAACGTACGGTAAAGAACATTCGCCACATGGTATCGCTGGGAATTCGAGTCAAATTGACGAGTACAGTCACCAAAGTGAATCTCCATGATATGGATTATCTTGATGCGTTAGCCAAAGAATTAAACATTCCCCTAGAAAAGTCACCAATTTATCCGGCTGGCTATGCACGCGACAACTGGGACCGACTCTTTCCCGAAAACTACAACGACATCGTGGAGCGGTGCGGCCGTGTCGAAACGGGGTCGACTCCAGGTTTATTGCAGATTGGTGAAGAGGTTCCCCCACCGGGCGAGCAAGCTGCTGTGTTCGGGTGCTCTGACTGTGGGACTCAGGTACACGCGATTAAGAGTGACGGGAAGGTGATTCCTTGTTTGCTTCTACGGGAGCGGGTGTTTCAATTCGGCGATTTAACGAATGAATCATTGGACACCGTCTATGCTACGGACAACGAAGATCGCGAACGAGTAAAGCAGCTTTTCTCATATGACAAACTCGAAACTTGCAATGCGTGCGAGGCGCGGTACGCGTGCCGGGGCGGGGGTTGTCGTGCGGTTAGTTACCTGTTTAAAGGCACCATGGACATCAAAAATCCGCTTTATGACGAGTGTTACTACGAACCGCCGCAAAGTCCCTATGGAGATGCTCTACGGTAATGTACCGATACCAGATAGACTATCCCGGGGTTTGGGAGAATGGACGGATTTATGGTCGAACGATTACCGCTATCTTAAGATCCTCCCCGACACCCCTATTTGTCGTAAGTCCCACGCGTGCTCTTGATAACAGTATCCGATTCCTGGAGTTGACTCGTAATTTGACGCATAGTCGGGCAGAGGTGTTCTATTCTGTTAAGACGTGTTCAGATACCCGAATAGTTCGGATGATCAGCCAATCCGCTGTTGGCGCTGAGGTAGTTAGTGATGAAGAATTGGAGCTAACTCGTGGCCTAGGATTCTCACGCTTCATTGTCGACGGAGCTTGGAAGAGTTCGACCATTCTCGAGAACGCTATTAGTTCGCATTGTGCGATGATTAATGTAGGCCACGAAGACGAATTACCTGAAATCGACACCATAGCGCGGAAGAATGGACTTGTTCAACCTATCGGGGTGCGACTACGCTTGCCTCATCAAAGTCTTTTGGGGCTAAGCCTTAACGAACTTGAACGTGTGTTGGCAAAATTGCCTAAATACCAGAATATTCGTTTGTCTAGGGTTCATGTTCATGCTGGGTTTAACGTACTGGCCCAAAACATTCATCCAATTATCGATACCTTACAACGAGGCGCCTCCATAGCTAGTGCATTCGGCCAGCACATTACGACGTTTGACGTGGGTGGGGGAATGGCCGAAATGGCCACAGCCGAACGAGACCTTGATCGGCATGTGGCAACTCTTGTTTCGTCGTTGATAACAACGCCACAGAGTCGCTTGGTTTTTGAGCCGGGGCGTTTAATCGTAGGTGATGCAGCGGTGTTAGTAGCGTTCGTCGTTAGGCGGACACCAGACAACGTCCTCATTATTGACACGTCAGCCGAATTGCTCGGATTTTTATCGGGACAAACGCCACTGGTTGGAGTTTGGACAGGCGGGCGGCCATCGAGCAGGGCGTTAAGTAACATGATCGTGCGGGGAGTGTGGGAATCTGACCATGACTACATTGAGGCCGAATTACCGGCCGATGTGACGGTAGGAGACAAGTTGCTATTCTTGAATTGTGGGGCGTATGTTCTATCTTTCAGGGAAGCATTTTCACCGTACCGCAGCCACATCGTGTATATCGAATAGGGGTAAAGTGTTCGCACGAAGTGTAAACGTAAAATAATCCCCACCTACCTTAGTTTTTTGTGTGAATCCTTTTGTTCTCATAGGTTTTTGTTAATCCCGGGGCCTCTGCGACCGTGGACACGTGATGAACGACCTCGCGAAGCCTACCAATGGGTTACAGGGTCTGAGCCCGAATCGTCCTCTGTTCAGGATGATGTCGTTCCCTGGTGCAGACGAGGGGAGAAGAATCTTGTGCGCAGGGTCTCGTGTGTCTCGGTACGTTGTCGGCCCGATTGAGCAACGGTGAGGCCGATGGGGGCGGTTGTCAACGCCGGTCCAAATTTGATCCTCTGGGCCAACCAAATTTGTCTCCCTATGGACTTCCCCGTCGGGAGCCGTCGGAAGCAGGAACGATGTGGGTTAGCGGCGAATGAAGGGCAAGGACCATTCATTACCGGTATGAGGCAGGGATGATATGCGGTCAACACAACTGCAGCAGGAATTAGCCGCGTTGGATAATACGATTGATCACGAGCAGTGGGACCACGCTCGATCCCGGTTAGCGCAACTTCTCGAACAATGGCCGGATGACGTGGGCGTGCGCCATGATGCCGCCGTCATCGCCGCGCATGATCATCAGTGGGAGCAGGCCCAAACGTTGTGGGAGGAGATTTTACGGGAGCAACCCGCCCACCTTCCCGCGTTGATTGGCATGGGGCATGTCGCCCTCCATAAGGCCGAATGGACCGTTGCGGCGAATTACGCACGACAGGTGATGACGGCGGATTCCCGCTATCAGGCGGACGCCCGGCGCATCTTAATCATCGCATTGGCCCGACAAATTCAGGATCACCTCGCACGACAGGAGTGGCCGTTAATCCCATCCCCGGCGCACGAACTCCTGGCGTTGGACTCGCATCATCCGTCGCGTTAACAGGTCTGGGCATGGCGGCGGTTGCAGAGACCCCATTGCAGACGGCCGAAGTGTATTTTCGACAAGCGGTTCAACATAGTGATGCGGTTCCCGACGGGTTTCGGGCCCAAATGCTCTTTAATTTAGGCGACGTCCTGTATCGGCAACAACGGATCAAGTCCTAATTTGTGTGTAAAAGTTCCCTTGGTTCGGAATGCGTTACGCGACCGATGTGGCTTCCGATTGCGAGGGTTCCTCTGCTGCCCCGGCCGACCGTTTCGCCTGCCAGTAGGATTCGAGGTTCAGGTACCGCGGGCCCGTGGTCCACGCCTCGTGCTGCTCCAGTAACAGCGCCCCTAAGAGGCGGATGGCGGAATCCCGGTTCGGAAAGATCCGAATTACCCGTTCCCGGCGCCGAATTTCCGCATTGAGCCGTTCAACGCCATTCGTGGTGCGCAATCGGATCCGTAACGGTTCCGGTAATTGTAAGACGGCCAGGGCGTCCGCCAGCCCCTCCTCCAACCGCGTCAACGCCCGTCCGGCCCGCTCTTCAAAGTCCTGCACGCTCTTCTTCCATAACGTGTCGACGGTGGCCCGGTCCGGGGCTTCGAAGAGGGACCGAAGGCGCCCGTGCAGTTCCTTTTGCACCGATTTCGGGGCCGCGTCCAGCACATTCCGCGTGAGGTGGGTTTGGCACCGCTGCCAACGGGCGCCTTGAACGTGTTGGTCGATCGCCTTGCGCAGCCCGCGATGGTCATCGGAGACCACCCGATCGACGCCGGTTAACCCCCGATCTTTCAGGTCGGTAAACACGGTGGACCATGTCTGCTGAGATTCGCTGTCCCCGATCCAGAACCCCAGAATTTCCCGATACCCTGCGGCATTAATGCCGGTCACCACACACCCGCTCCGGGGCCGCACGGCCCCGTGTTCGCGGATTTTCAGCACTAAGGCGTCGACGATCAGGAACGGGTAGGGGGTCTCGGCCAGGGACCGCGTCCGCCATGGCTTTACGGCCGCGTCGAGACCTTTCGCCAACTCGGATACGGTGGACTTAGAAAATTCCGTGCCACAGAGCTCTTCGGTGACCCGTCGGATTTTGCGGGTGGACACCCCATTCACCACCATTTCCATCAACGTTAACACGAGGGCTTTTTCGTGACGCTGATAGCGATCAAAGAGCGCGGGACTGAACTCGCCGTCCCGCGTGCGCGGGACGTCCAGCGTCAACGTGCCGACGCGCGTCGTCAACTGCCGGCTGCGGTAGCCATTCCGATATCCTTGCCGCCCTTCGGTCCGCTCATACCGGTCGGCTTGGAGGTATTCGGTCACTTCGGCATCTAACACCTGATTTAAGACCTGTTGCAATAACTGAGCCAGCGCCTGATCTTTTTGCTCGACAAGGGCTTGGATTGTTTGAGCATCCCGCGTAATCTGATAGTGAGCCATTGCGTCATCCTCCGGGAGATTTGTGGGTTTTGTCGCTTTCAAATCTACCAAGGGAACCCAATGGCTCCTAAATCTTTAAGCCCTTTTTACACACTATACTGGACCCTACTTGGTTTGGATGTTGATCCGGGTGTTCTCTATGTGGAAAGCAAACCGATCGCGATTCATCAGTTGATGGAATCATAGATCATTTTTCGGAGGCTAAAATAATAGCTTTTGAATGGACGGGGATCCCCGCGGGAATCAGGTTGGTGTTTCCGACCCGCCTGGACGGGAATGAGCGTGTCTGACGGTCCCAGCCCCATGGTTAGGTTGCATAGGTTCCGTTTACTGTTCAGGTACTCGTCAGCACTGGTCGTGCATCCCACGCAGTTGTTTAACCTAAGGGGCTTGACGCCCGTCGATCTAACAACGTTGAATGATAGGCATGAACAGACTATAGTGGGCCTCAACACCCGCTAATAGTTTGTTGAATGGGTTTGTTTCCTACGCGGGGCCGCTGGTGCGGAGAGTTGGGCAAGGATTAGGCCACCGATAACCAACAGGGTCGCCCCGATATTAGCCCATGTGATAAATTCATGGAGCAAAAGCCATCCTAAAATATAACCGATGACGGGCGTTAACAAAAGCCAAAAGCTGGCTTGTCTGGCCCCGCCGTGTCTGAGCAGATGAAACCAGAGAAGCATAGCGCCTATGGACACACCGCCAATAAGCCATACGAGAGCACCCCACCATTGTGCATTCCAGTGAATGGGCACGGTTCCTTCGGTGCCGAGCGCTACAGGCCAGAGTAAGGTGGCGCCTGTTAAGAGTTGCCACATGTTGACTTCGATATTAGGCAAATCGATGTGACTGACGTGAAAATAGACACTGCCTAGAGCCATCGCGGTCTGTCCCAGCACAATTAGCGCCAACGACCACATCGGGGTTTGCCATTGCCATAAAGACTGTCCGGCGCCTAACGCCAGGCCTGCTGTGGCCAGAATGAGTCCTACCCATTGGTTACGGGTAATGATGCGATGAAGGACGAAGCGCTCCACCAGCAATACCATTAATGGATTCGTTGCCACGAACAAATTAAACAGGCCAGCGGGTATGACGGTCAATGCGATGAAAGAGGCTCCCAAATATACGGTGGTGTTTAACGCCCCTAAAATGAACAACGGTCGCCACCACCGTCGCGGGGGTATTAGCGGATGATAGGTAATCCGGCGTATGATGAGCAGAAACACTCCGGCGAAGGTAAAACGAAAACTGGCTAACATTAACGGGGGGCCTGCCATGAGGCCAAATTTCGTCGCGATTGCCGCAGATGCCCACAATATGGTATAGATGATCGCTTCGGCCGTCATTCGGTTCCCCTGGGCGTGGCCAGAATTTGATATACCAAGTGTCCTACTGGTCGCCCCTGTTGCCATTGAATCCACGCATCGTGAGCACTTAACCACGGCCAATCCTGGGTGACTTGCGTTACATCGCCCCAGGTCACCGGACCTAACAGTTTGACACCGCACGTTAGGGATTGCAGATCGAGGTTGTCCCAAGCTTCGTGGAATTTCGCTAGCGCATCCGTTCCCGTCATTTAACCGATTTCCTCGGTTTTTTGGTTGATTTGTGGAGATACGGCGGCTTTTAAGGCCGTTTGTAGCAACGGTATCTCACGATAACCGGGAATGCGTGTTAATGTGTCCTCAATGAAAAAACTGGCCGACGCCAACCAGCGCAGGACTTGTTGCCCGTTAGTCCAATGTTTCACGTTCTGCGCATGCGTCCGGAATTGACTGTTGAGCGATTCCATGGCATTCGTGTTGGCCAACGTTTGGCGTAAGAGGCCCGGAAGGCCTAAACGATGCACGGTGAGGGTCTCCTCCATCCCTTCTCGGAGGCTCCCGGCCGCGCCGGGATGGTCACGTTCCAATTCCTTGGCGATCGCTTCTAGGGCTTGGGCAGCCGTGTCCGCATCCGGTTCCCGATAGGCTTTTCGTAATTTCTGGCGGATGCGGTGTTCCGCCGATTTGGGCAAGTGGTCCAGCACGTTCCGTTGCTTATGGATTTGGCCGCGTTGGATCAGGACCTGATGCCCCCACACTTCCCGCACGGCTTTGGCCAAGGCTTTCGCGCCATCGATCACCACGAGCAACCCCTGCGCGGCCGTCAGGCCGCGGGTGATCAAATCCTGCAATAAGGTCATGACCACCGTATGATTTTCGGTGGCCCCTTCCACCAATCCCAGCACGCGTTTGTGGCCTTCCGCATCAATGCCCAAGGCCCCGACCACCAGGTGGTCGGCGACCCGCAGCCCATCAATCATGAGGACGACCCACGTTCGGTCGTCCAACCGTCGGTTCAGAAAGCGGTCGAGCGCTTGTTGGGTGGCCTGAATAAATCGTCGGCTGACCGTGCTTTTGCTGGGGCCGGGTTGCGCGGCGGCCGCTTCCCAGGCCGCGTCCGCATGGACCTGTTGACGGCTGGCTAAGCCATAGAGCATCCGTTCCAACACCGTCTGGGTGGCAAGAGCCGGGTCCTGAAATTGATGATAGGTCTCTACAGGAATTTCGCCCGACCCATCGGTCGCCCGGATCCGGGGATGGGTAACGGCGATTTTTCGATCGCCCAGATACACACGGCCGGCTTCGGTGCCATGTCGCACCGCTTGACGGTGCGGATTATGCCGCCCTAGAGGTCCTGCTAACTGCTCGACTTCGGCGGCCATCATCTGCTGCAAAACCTGCAATCCGATGCGTACCGACAGGGCCAACAGCCCGTCCTGCGCATCGTGCAGGATATCGACCCATGGCACGGTCAGCGTCTGTTCCGGGCGGGGCTTTTTCGTTATACTGGAAGTCACTAGCGATTCCTCCTTCATGATGGGGTAGACCTCTCTAGTAAACCAGAGAGCCATCGGGATCGCTAGTTTCAATTTCCACGAAAAATGGGGCATTCTCTTGCAGATCCACGAAGCGAAAGGTTACCGAATATCGAGATTCTGCCCAGGCATAGCCCGGCAAGACGTCTTCCGGCTCGGTTTGTTCCTTTAAACCCACGACAAGCAGTTGATAATCGTATCCGGTAGTCTCAAACAAATTATGAAGGATAGGGAACGCCATACGACCGCCGATACTACATAAAATTTTGCCTGATGAGTTCAGGTGAGCACGAGCCTCTTGCAAAATTTGTTGATGACTCGACAATAAATACGCCGTGATTGGAGAATCGTCATGATCCGGAACGGGAGTAGGTAGGTAAGTTGCGGATAAGATGGAATGCTCGTAGGGAAGGGGTTTATACAAAGGTATGTTGGGTAAGTTTTCATAAATTAAATCCACGAAAATTGAACGAGGAAGGCCAGACAAGAACCTACTGTGACGCACATTAATCTGCGGAGGCTCATCCATCATTGCGACATTATGAACGATATTGTCATACGCGAGCGGAATAACTTGCTCATGAATGTCTAACGCCCAGATGGTTCGAGGCCGAAGAATATACGCCGCGCCAATGGCGTCAAGCCCGATACCGGTTCCCACGGTCACAAATGATTGAATCGACAACCTTAATCGTTCACCAAGTAATCGAAAGGCGGTAAAGGTGAACTCCAACCAGTCTCCCGTCAATGCGACTTTTGGCCCGTATGCGTAATCGTTCGAGTTTAATTCAACATAAGGATCGTGCTGCCGCGCAAAATAAGGCCATGTCATCAAGCGCATCATGGCTTAATCCCCCCGAGTCCAAAAGAACTGTGAATTATGTCTGCCATTATTTCTAACTAGATGAATGATGGCAATAGGTTAGAACATTGAATAGATTGGTACATGAGACAATTACGGCGTCTTTTAAGCTCTCTACGAACCGTTCCAATGATCCGCTATGCTAGGATAAATGACAGATGATTGTCCGAGAAGTGATATGGGAAGGGTTTTGAATGGGTACCCCGAAATTTACCACATTTGGAGGAAGCCTCAGCGTAAATTTTGTAAATACTGTTCAACGCCATAGGAGGCGAACGTGGGACCTTCTCGGGTCGCCATTGGCGGTTATCCAATGGATTGAGACAATGACCCAATCCGGGTGGTTGTTCCCCAGTCAACAGGAACGACTCGTCACCACCCCATTTACCGATGCCGATATCCCGCGTATCGCCCAATTTCGGGAGGTCTGTCGTCGTTTTTTGTCCGCCGAAATTTCCTTAATGGTTTTCCAATCCCATTTGGAATCAATCATCAATGACACTCCTCTCGTGTTTCGCGTCGAGTACCCAAAACAACGCTTATCAATGGGTGTGTCTTCCCGTTCAAGGCGGTGCATTGGGATTGTTGTCTCTCTTGTCTTATGATTGGATGAATCTTATTGTCTCCAGTCAAATTACCCGTGTGACAAGGTGTACTAACCCGCAATGCTTGGCCTATTTTGTTAACACCAGTGGGCGTCGAAAATGGTGTTCTATGGATGATTGCGGTAATCGTGCCAAAAACGTTCGGTATCATCTCAGACGACAAAACCAGTAAGTCTAGCATCTTGTATATATAAACCGGCTTATCGATGTGAAAGCTATTGGGCCTTTGGCTACGCACCCGGTCAGCACCTCTTCGGCCTAGTGAATCCTCTCAAAAGGCCGCAAGACGTTATACGTGCCCCGTAAGAGAGCGGATGGGACGATTTAACGGGCCGAATGCCACGCCCTACTTTCTCCAGGCGAGCGATATCTAGCGTGGCTCGAACGAATTTGGGTAAAACGATGTGCTCAAGTCAAAAAGGTACCTCCCTGCATTGCAGGGTGGTGATGGAAGCCTGGGTATAAGCGTCTCAACAGAATGGAGGGCATGAGTCATGTCTGGCAGCCCGTCCCAACAGGCTATCCGTGAACACCTGTCAACGACACGCTGGGCCATACTGAAGGGGTGGCAACGGCTGACGGGATGTTCGGAACAGGAGGTGCAGTTTGCGTTGGATGCTTTGGGGGCGGATCACGTTATGGGCATTTTGTATGTCGTCCAGTATCCGCGGTGTGGGCATGCGGCTGACGTATTAAAGGAACCCATTATTCGGCAAGTCGGACAGTGTTCGCTGTGTGAGGCCGAGTGTGAACGGGCATAAATGACATGCAACCAATCCGGATCATAGGTCACCGGGTCCCATCGTTTTCACTGCCGATTGGAACCATTCGTCAAGGTATTCGTTCAGTGTGAGCCGTTGGGGGGTCACCAGGGAACCCGTATCGTGATCCCGCAACAAGGCGTTGAGAACCTGTTGCGCTTCTTTTTTCGTGCCATGAACCGTCTTGTTGATATATTTGCGCTTTCCCGTCTTGGGATCCCGACTAATAAAGATCCGAATCAGCCACGTCCGGTTCCCTCGGGAGATGATTTGTCCAGCCATATTTGTTCCTCCTGTGTGTTTTTCCCAACGGCACACATTTGGCACACAGCCATCATGATACTGTTGTGTAGTAATGGTTTAAAGAGTGAGCAGGAGATAAATAATCTTTTGCTCACCCACCATCCCGTGACCGCACCGGGTTGGCTGGGGATGGTGCCTGGATGAGGTCCCAAAGCTTATCGCGGGGGATGCGCACTTGGCGTCCGAACCGGATGACGGGGATTACGTTTTGCGAAATGAGGTCGTACACGCGCCAACGGGAGACCCTGAGAATGTCGGCCGCCTCTTGAGCGGTCAATAAAACCGGATAGGAATCCATTTACCATCATCTCCTTGAACGGGGTCTACTCAAGTAGAAAAAACCGGCAGAATTTAGGGAGCATCAAGCGATAGCCATGTGGGAGAGCCCCAAAACCACGCGTTGCAAATCGGGGACGCCGATTGTCTGGTTCTTGATACCGCTCTATGTCGTTGGATCGTACGGGCTCATCAGGGGGATCGTCAAAATGTCCCAATCCTATCAATTTCCATCATCTCTGGGTTACACAGATCTTTTGCCACGGCGCTGTTTTTCGCCTTACGACGACGGTATGCACGCGACGCCTTTGCTTGGGCCTTTTTCCGTTGCCGATCGCGGCATGACGGACAGAACTTCTGGTTCCGTCCTGTCTTCATAAAAGGGACATGACAGGACTGGCACCGTGCGGTCGGAAGTGGGCCTCCACGTTGGGTCAGCCTGTTGAGCTGCCGACGATATTCCGCCTCTAATGGCGCTAGGTGCGGCAGTACCGCTTCTTCAAAGTAGATACAGCGGGTCAATGGACCATTTCTGATGCCGGGTTGGAGTAGCGGACATGGTTGGTCTAATAGTAGACAGGTCTTGCGCATCGAGAAATTGGCACAGTCCTGTTTGACGGTATGGGCAATTTTTCGGCGGAGTTGTTGACGTGTGATGCGGATGACCACCTTTCGTGAAATCCCTAGGACGCCGGATACGGAAGTTAGAATGGCTGACGACGACACCCGACCGTTCCCTAGCTTCAAATGCCCCTTCATACGTATTACTCGCCGTGACCCTATTCTTTTTGACAGTCCTAGTGGCGGGGGCTACGAAGAAATTTTTTCTCTGAGCAAATTCGTCCGGCCCATGCGCCATCTTGGCGGTTATTTGGTGAGGGCGATGGGAGCCCTGCGTCCCTAACGAAATGGGGTGCGTCAACCGTTTTAATGGTCGTAGCCAGAGAAGAAAGGTTATCATAAGACCCCGTCACAATCGATACCGGAAAGCCTTGCCTGGACTAGCGTTCAGCGTGCTAAAAATATGACGGGAGACCATCGCGGTTGGCGACGCGGTTTTGATCCGCTCCCGAACCTTCAGAGGGGTGTTTGGGGCTGAGGATCAACTGTACTCAGCAAAGCTTCCTAATAAAAAATAAAGCGAGCCTAAGCACAAAAATTTTTTCTCAAATTGGGGCAAGATCCCTGTCAAAACGGGCAGGGTCACCGGGAGTATGTATATTAGATAAATGCTTGGAAAAAATTTATGCTTAATGAGTGTAGATGCCCCCCACTGCTGAGATGACGTCTCCTGGTTGCTGTAAAAACAAAAAGGCCTGAGCTACGATAGAAATACCGCTAAATCCATCGAGGAGGCTCAGACCTATGTCTAGAATACCACCATCCCAGCAGATTCAGCAGCGCATTCACCAACTTTTGGCCCGCGGTCTCGCCGGAGAAGGCTCGGTGGTGACGGAATTATTGACACTTGGGGCCCAGCGGGTCGTTCAAGAACTTCTGGAGCTAAAAGTGACGGCCTTTTTGGGCCGGGAGCATTACCGGCGCGGCCCGTGCCGGATTCGGGGCTATCGCAATGGATACCGGGTCAAGCGCGTGCCCACGGCGGAAGGGGCGATTCCCGTGCACGTCCCCCAAGTCCGGGACACGGCGGAACCCTTTGAATCCCGGTTATTGACATTTCTCACCGGCCACCGGGATGTCTTGCAACGCTTGGTCACGGAAATGTATGCCCGGGGTCTGTCCACCCGCGACATCGAAGACGCGTTCACGGATGCCACGGGGGCGCGATTGCTGACGAAATCCCAGGTCAGTGAGCTCACGGAGACATTGTGGGGTGACTTTGAAGCCTTTCAAACGCGGGATCTCCGGCCCTTTCCCGTCGAGTACCTGTTTCTGGACGCGGTCTTTGAGCCCATGCGCCGCATGGGCCGGACCCGCGAAGGCGTCTGGGCGGCGTGGGGCATTTGTCGCGATGGACGGCGCGTGTTACTGCATCTGGCATTGGGTAACACCGAGAGTTATGAGAATTGGCTGGAGTTTTTGCGGGACTTGGTGAAACGCGGGATGCGGACGCCGACCACGGTGACCAGCGACGGCGCACCGGGGCTCATCCGAGCGATCGACCAGGTCTGGCCCCGGAGTCTCCGCATCCGGTGCTGGGCTCACAAGGCGCGCAATGTCTTGGACAAAGTGCCGGATGCGGCGCGCGCAGAGGTCAAAGCGCACCTCGCCCAAATCCGGGAAGCGGCCACGCTGGCCGACGGCCAGCAGGCCGTGCAGCGGTTCCGGGACACCTTCGGGGCCCGGTATCCGAGCGCCCTCAAGAGTCTCGAAGACGATTTAGAGGCCAGTCTGAACCATCTGCGGGTGCCCGCCGCTCATCGGAAGTTCGTCCGCACCACAAATTGGACCTATGTCAATAAAATGGACACCCGAAATTGAGACATTAGCCGTGTCGCGCATGATACGCCGCATCGGCCTCGGCCGGAGTCTGATAATCCAGGGCACCATGGATCCGCTGCCGATTATAGAAAATCTCGATATAGGCAAAGATTGCCCGTTCGGCTTCCTCTCGGCTTCGAAATTTCGTCAGGTAAATGAGCTCCTTTTTCAAGAGGCTATGCCATGATTCAATCATGGCATTATCATAGCAATTCCCTTTCCGGCTCATGCTGGCCGTCATCCCGTATTGCTTAAGGCGCTCTTGGTACGCCGTTGCGGCATATTGGCTCCCCCGGTCCGAATGATGCAGCACGCCGGCCGGCGGCCGGCTGTGCGTGACCGCGCGGTCTAAGGCCCGGAGAACTAAGTCTTGCGTCATGCGCCGATCTACCGCCCATCCCACAATTTTTCGGGTGTACAAGTCCTCGAGGCTTGCTCAAGAGAGCCATCCTTCCTCGGTGGGGATGTACGTGATATCTGCCATCCACACGGCATGCGGACGATCCGCGGTAAAGGTTTGATTCAGCACATTCTCGTGGACGGGGAATGCGTGCCGCGAATTGGTCGTGGCCTGATATTTGCGTACCACCCGGGACCGCAGCCGATGGTCGTGCATCAACCGCGCTACCGTTTTTTGACTAATGCGCTCGCCTTCCCGCCGTAACACGGCGGTGATTTTGGGGCTGCCGTAGCGTTCCCCTGATGCCATAAACACCGCTCGAATCCGTTCGACCCGCCGGGCCCGGATTTGCGCCTGAGTACTGGGAGGGCGATGGCGCCACGCATCATACCCGCTTCGCGAAACGTCGAGGATCTGGCACCTCTGCGTGATCGAGAAGGTGAAGCGGTGTTCATGAATGAACTGAAAGATTACTTCCGATCGTGGGTGAAGATGCGCATCGCTTTTTTTCGGATCGCCTTGTCCTCTTCGAGATCCCGAATACGCCGCTGCAAATCGCGCAGAGCTTGGTCCTCCGCTTTCAGATGCCCGCTGCCCACAAAGGGTTCGACGGGGTCGGCTTTGTAGGCGGCGACCCAGGCATACAAGGTTTTGCTAGGAATGCCCAGTTCGCGGGCCACTTGGGCTCCACTTTTTTGTTGGGTTAACACGAGTTGAACCGCTTGTTCTTTAAACGCTCGATCATATTGATTGGCCATCGGATTCACCTCAATGGAGAATTATTGTATCATCTTGTCTCAATTCGAGGTGTCCACAATTTAGACTAACATCCAAATCTGTTGGAGCGTACCTTCGAGGAAGAACGCCGGCGGACAAAGGTTATTCCGCGGTTTTGGACCGAACACCGTGCGTTGAAGCTCATTTTCGGGACCTTGGATCGGGCCAGTCGACGCTGGCAGCGCCTGACGATCTCGGAGATCGAAATCAAACACATGGACCAATTACGCCAGGAACTCGGATTAGACGTGTCGGACGAGGGTCAGACCGAGCAAACCGGTGAAATATCATCGGGCGTTGCGTGAGGAGAAGCTCAGGTCATTTTTACACGTATGGTGGGAATCAAGCCCCCAGCTGAAAAATGCTAACCGGGCCGGGCTTGATGCGACGCCCGCGGACGGGCGCCCGCAGGGCCAGGCCGGCCCTAGCCGCCCGTCAGGGGTGCCTGGCCCGAGGGCGGTCGTCCGCGATAATGTCCGGTTGCCCGGCCCGCGCAATCGGTTAAGCGGGAATCGCGGGTTCCCCGCGAGCCCCCGCTGCCGGGTGTCTCTGCGAGACGGTCAGCGTCTGTAGCCGTTCGGTCAACGGATACGGCGGCAGGGTCCGCAGGACGACCCGAATGGCGCTGAGTTTTTTCTGATACCGCCGCCGGTCGACTTCGTGCGCCAGCCGTTGCTCGCGCCAGACGCGCCACGCGGCCACGAGAAGCTTCCGCGCTACAGCGACAATGGCTCGCCGTTTGCCCAGCCGCGGTAAGACCCGGTCATAAAAGACGCGGAGCGGGGTGTCCTTCGCCCGAATTGCCCACCAGGCGGCTTCGACCAGGACCTGGCGCAGAATGGCTGGCCCTTGGTGGCTGATATGCCCGCGCCAATCGGCGTCGCCCGATTGATGGACGCGCGGATCCAGCCCGCCATACCGCCCGACTTGGCGGGCCGACCGAAAGCGGAGCGGATCCCCAATCCAGGCCCACACCACGGCTGCGGTCCACGCCCCGAGGCCGGGCACACTCCAGAGCCAGGCCATCTCGGGTCGGTCCTGCAAGCGCCGGAGAATCTCGCCCCGCAAGCGTTCGCCTTCCTGCTGGGCCTGCTCGGCCATCGTCAAGGCACTCGTGAAGATGATTTGCAGCGTTTCATCCAGTTCCGCCGCATGGGCCGCCAGCCAGTCCCGCAAGGCCACCGACCGCGGGACCGCGTAACCTGCCTGGATCAAGAGATTCCGCGCCCGGTTCCGCCACGCGGTCTCCTGCTGCTGGCAAGCCCGGACTTGGGTAATCAACGCCCGAATGGCCCGAACCTCCGTGGGCGGCACCCACACCTGGACTCGGGTGTACGTGCCGAGCGCCAGCAGCTGGGCCAGCCGTTCGGCATCGATCCGGTCCGCGTGCCGTCCGGCCCCCAGCCCTTTGAGGCCGGCCGGATGAATGACGACCACTTGACGGGCATGGCGGACCAGGCGATCATAAATCGTGAACGCATTTCCGGTCGCTTCAATCGCCACCGCGGTCTCCGGGGTGAGCCGCGTGGCGAGAAACCGGGCCCACTCGTCGGGCGTGTTGAGAAACCGGAAATGCGTCCCTTTTTGGCCGGGTTGAAAGACATAGCCGTGGATATAATTTTTATGCAAATCCAACCCCATAAACCGGGTCATGGGGTGCCTCCAATGACCGACCAATTCCTCATCGGGAATCGCGTGGCCGCACACTTTCGTAGTCCTCGAACTTATCCTCTTCGATGGTGGCAGAGTGCCGATGCGGACCCGTGACTGTGGGCTTCAGAAGCGCAACACGTGTTGCGAGCTTGGGGCTAATTTTGATGTCACGTCGGACCGATTGGTAATCTAATTCCATCTTCGTTGCATGGAGCGAAAGAGCGCCCTTACAAGGCAAGGCGGTGTTGCGGATTTTTTGCGCGGGATTTGCCGAAGCGTCGGGCGTCTTTATTATTAAGAACCCCGACTGGGATCCTGAATATGATCCCGACCCTTCGGACGAATTACCACCATTCACCCAAGAACCGCCCGTGCAGGGCTGTCAATACACCCTGACGAACGGTCGAACTTATATGCCGACGTTGCCCTTTTTGTGGCAAAGCGTATGCGCGGTATCCTCGTCGATTTCGCGTTTGCTAAAAGCCGTTAGGCGGCGCGGGCTTGGTATGTTCCCGCGGACGCCTGACCGGAGGAGGGCTCGTGATGGCCGACCGTTCGCACATTGACTGGAACAATGCCACATGGAACCAGTCATCGGCTGCTCCAAAGTCTCCCCGGGGTGCGAACATTGTTACGCCGAACGATTGAGCCACCGCTTCGGGTGGACAACCAAACCCTGGACGGCCCCGCATGCGGCCGATAACGTGCGACTGCATCGCCATCTGCAGCCGTTGCGCTGGCGCAAACCCCGGCGCATTTTCGTCAACAGCATGAGCGACTCTTCCATGACCAGGTGCCGGATGCGTTTTTGATCGAGGCCTTTTTTCATCCAAAGCGCGCCACGCCACATCTTTCAGGTCCTGACTAAGCGGCCCGACCGCATGCACGCTTGGATGCGTGATCCGCCGGACGCACTGGCAGCCCCGCTGGTATATCCCTTCGACCCGTCGGGTAGACTGAAGCAGCGCCGGACATTGACGGAGTGATTTGCGAGGGACATAATGAAAGTACCGTTCGTTCGAAAGAAGGTGCGCTGGATGCCAGCGAAAAAGAAGGCCCTTCAAACGTCGGCACATCTCAAAAAGTGGTCGACAGCCAACAAGCCCATGCTAAACGCGCGCCTTCAACGGGCCGGCGACATGATTCAAGAGGAGTTTTTGGAGGCGTTTCGGCGATTAGCGGATCAATAGATGATGTTCGTCCGTCCTATGACGACGCCGTGGAGTTTCAACGGCGTATCATCGTTGCGACGGGCGGTGTGCCGGGCGTTCTCAATCCTGCTCAACTTGAGGCCGCGCTTGCGCGGCCCTTTCAGTCTGTGTTCGGCCGCGACGTTTTTCCTCATCCTGCGGCTAAAGTGGCTGCCCTCATGCATGGCCTCATCACCACACACCCATTTGTTGATGGCAATAAACGCACCGCCTTACGCCTTGGTCTCGCGATGTTGCAGGAAATCGCCCAACGGACAACGCCGATCTCTCAAGATGACGTCGAAGCGTTAGCCCTCGGGATGGCACGTGGGCAGCTGACGATTGACGATGTCACCGCGTGGATATTCGCTCACTATCAGTTTTAATCGCGTTGAGGCCTACTCTGGGAACGGTTGCGGCTTGGGATTTTATTCGTTGCGAATTATCCGACGCCGCACGCCGCGATTGCCGGCTGGCGCAGTAGGGGATTCCCTTCTGGCA
Source organism: Sulfobacillus acidophilus DSM 10332 (assembly GCA_000237975.1). GTDB lineage: Bacteria > Bacillota > Sulfobacillia > Sulfobacillales > Sulfobacillaceae > Sulfobacillus_A > Sulfobacillus_A acidophilus. The sequence continues at coordinate 788,288 of CP003179.1, forward strand.
GGTTTAGGTTGACCTGGCCCTTTTCGCTGATGACCCATTCCCATCGGTTCTTGACATTTAACCGCGGGACTTTAGGCTAAGTGCGCCCGATGCTACCTTGAGATTGCGTCCGATTTGGCCTGCCACCGGCTCTGTTGATTCTGGCCTGATAAGCACGGTAGCAGCTGAAGGCTACCGATTGACGGGAACACTCCGTTTTTCCCAATGTTGCAGGATTTTTGACAATACGTGCCAAATCCTTGGCCGGATGCGCGAGGCACGCAGCAAACAGCCTCTTCGATGGACCATGTATCGGCGATGCGCCCTGGTCGTTGTAGCGCCAAGGGGCCAAAGGTCGGGGTCGTTCGAAGTTCAGAATCGGAAACACGCGTACGCAAAAGAGGATGAGGGAACAGCGGGGAGGGTCAAACAAATGCTTGATGAGGATCATTGAATATACAATATCACGAGGGGCAAGCCCCCAATGCGGATATGAACCGGGCGGACGCATTGCGGGCGCGTTATTGTGACGTCTCCTTGCGGGTCGATCCGTTAGGCATTTATCGCGCAAGAGGCCACTCACCTCGTCGCCGTGGATTGGTACAGCCGTTAAGCCGCCAAAGTGCGGAATTTCGAGGCGGTACCGCATTGGCGGATGGGGGTTATTCGATGTTGGACAGATATTGGATTTTAATTGCTAAACTAAAAATGCCAAGGAGCATTGACATGATTTCTCGTGCTCAATTTCTGAAGTCGGTGTAAATTTCCCCTTCCTAGGGGAATGACTTAACGACTTGGCTCAAAGTGAGCACCGCCGTGAAAATCTTAAGGGTGAAAAACCTTGCTCGAAATTCGAGAGCAGGATTTTCGCTCCGCCATCGCGAATGCACTTTCGGGTGATGACAGCCAATGCCCCAACGTCCTAAAGAACTAGACAGAAACCGGGCACGGATTTTACAGAGGGATTAGGCGAATATCGGGTTTCCGACAAAGGGCGTTCCGGCCGAATTTCGCTAACGGAGAGAAGGTGATCCGAATATGGACAAAAACCTTATCATATGGCGTGTTCATGCTTCGATGGCCGATGTGGTGCATGCATTACGGACGGGAATTGCGAAACGGGGATGGTTCGAATATGCGGTCGTCGATCACGGTTCGGATATGAAAACCGTCGGGGCTTCTCCCCATGAAGCATTTACCATAGTTTTCGGTAATCCGGCTTTAGGATCTCGTATTTTGGCAAAAGCCTGGACCATGGGTCGTGGATATTCCCTTACGCCTAGGCGTCTATCGGCAAAACGACGAAACGGCGGTAATTTATCGGGATCTTCGTTCCTTAATCGCTAGCCACGCTCCCTCCTCGGACGTCGAATCTCTTGCCGTGACCGCCAATCGTGCCGTAGAAGGTTTGGTCATTGAAGCTCTTACGCCCTTTCACGCCTCTCACTAAGGTTTCGAACAAAACCTTTACGTGCGCGTAATTCGTAGCCTACAGGGTACTAAGCATCTCGAGCACTTTTTCCGCGTTGCATGTCGTCGCCAGATGGGCCTTTGTTTCGGTCCTACGTGTCGAGACTTTTAGATAGTCGGGTTTTGGGGCGATCCGCTCAAATGGTGTCAATCAGATCCGGTATTTCGTCGAACCCCCGTGCCGGGAAACTTTGCTGGATCCGGATCAGTGAAGGCGTCACGGTGAGGGACCAATTGAGAAGCCGGTCAAGACAATGTTGTCACCTGCGCGTTTAGGCTGGTACGGCATAGCGTATGAATAGTCAAACCGGTGCATCCGTGTTGCCGGCGAAACAAAGGAACGACACGAAGTACGGCGAAAGATGCGTGGATGAGACCTTGATGGCATACTATTGAGGGGACTTTGTCGTATCCTATACCCGTCAACCTGAGAGGTGTTGGATTGCGTTCGATTAACGGTTAGGAAGGATGGTGGCCCAGTGACCATTACGCACACGAATAAGCCTCCATGGCTTTTTGGTGTCCTTTTTAGCAGCTTGGTGACTGATGGAGCAAATATCGTCCGGCTACTACACGGTGCTGTCCCCGCCCCGTTCTATGTTCCATGGTTCGTCGCGGGACTAAGCGCCATCTTCTTAGCTTGGGGAAAGGTCTCTTCTATTCGGGGAGTCCGCATCTTTTTCTGGATTATATTGTCTTTGGCCGTCTTGCTCCTCTCCCTGCTTTCCGACGGAACCAATCTGAGCCTCTGGGTGTGGTTGGGAATTATATCGGGGCCGGTGCCCCCCGTTTTAAGCAAACGACTGACGGCAGGATTTTTTGGGCTAGCTCATGTGATTACCCAAGCGTTTTTGTTGCCCCTACCGGTCCAAGGGGCGCCCCTGTCGTATGGTGTTATCGCCTTGACCGGAGCCTTGGTGTTTATTACTTGGCATCAATGGCGTCGTGTACCTCTCAAGGTCGGTTCGCCATTATGAATAGGGCTCCGCATCGGAGCGGTTGGGGACCCTATGGTGTATGGGCGCGGGTGAAGGTTCCCCTAGGGTTCACCGAATGGCACGGTGGTCGGCCCTCAGTCGATATGGATATCGGTTGCCGAAAGTGGTGGACACGGCATTTTGGAACGGAGTAACGACGCCGGCGCCTCGTGGAGTCCGATAGGTTTTAACGTGTCGAAGGGGCGGCAACTATCAAATTTATCCTGCAGATTCTTCGGTTTCGGAACGGCTCATTTGATCGGCAATCCATCGGTAGCCTCGTATCCCGGCGGCGGTAGAATGGGATTCAATGACCCCGGCATGGAGCAGGTGGTTCATGGCCGCCACAATGGATTGCGGGCGAACGCCTAATAAAGTCGCCCACACATCCACATCCACGAACGTTTCGGATGTCTCGCAGACAAGATATTGTTGGTAAAACCAGATCTGAAGTTCATGCACGGCATAATCGATTTCCGCGTAGTTCATCGAGGCTTCCCGTCCTCTTCTATCTTTTGGGTATTATAACAATTTATTGGTAAGACACCAAGAACGTTCTCGGTGTCCGGGATTGAATCGATTCCGGGATATAGCGGAGTTTGGGCCATATCCCGAAATCATCCGTTAATGGCTGCTTAATAAAGGGGCGATGAGGGTGCCGGCTCCCATCCCGATCAAGGCTGCGATCGTCGCTACCAATAGAAATGAAATGCCGGCTCGCCACCAGCGATTGGCGGTGACCGTGGCCGTGACGCCCCCTAAACCAAAAGCGGTGAGGGCCGACAGGCCAATCACCCAAATTAGGGCCTCTTTGGGCTGGCTCCCTAACATAATGGGGAGCAACGGCGGAAGGGAGCCGAGGGCTACGGCCAATGCCATCCATCCTGCATTGGACCAGGGGTTTTCAAACGATTCCGGTAAAATGCCGAGTTCATCTCGGAGCATGAGCTGTAACCATAAGGTCTTGTCGGCTTTGAGCCGAGCCAACAAAATTTCCGTTTCCGCATCCAAAAACCCATATCGACGATAAATCTGGCGCATCTCGTCTAATTCTTGTTCCGGGTCTTCTTCCAGTTCACGGGATTCTTGCTGAATTTGAGCTTTAAGATATTCCACTTCCGTTTTGGTGGCCAAGAAAGATCCCAAGGCCATGGACGAGACGGCGGCAATGATTGCCGCCAGAGTGGCTGCCAAAATCACGGTTCTTGAAGAACCGGAAAAGATTAACCCGGTGACTAATCCAACAGTGGCGACCAGCCCGTCATTCATACCGAACACCATTTGCCGTATCGTCGTGGCTCGCCCGTCAGAGCTCCGTTCTTCCGTAAACGCCGTCGGTACCAGGGAAAAATCTTTCGCCATGATTCGATCCTCCTTGAATGCTTTTTGAATAAGGCTACTGGCTGAATACCCTATGCACGCGGAGGAATGCTGGCGCATTTTTTGCGAATGATACCCATTCTCAGTCCAATGGCACCTTGCGAGAATGCGAAATTATACATATGGGTGACTATCCGTTGAGGACCTCGCATGAGGGCGTCAGCCGGGTCTGGTAGCCATTGGCTAAAATTTCCCTGATAAAGCGTTTTTCGGTACCATGACGGTTATGATAGGGAATAAGAGTTTAAGAAGCGTACAAGATGACGGTGTTTAACGGAAGGATGATAGCCATGACCACTCCCAAGTCTCTTAAAGTGTTCTTGATTCAAGCGGTCTATCATTGGTGTGTTGATCAAGGCTATACCCCCTATATCGGGGTAAAGGACGATGAGCCCGGCGTATCGGTGCCGCCAGGCTATTCCCAAGAGGGCATTACAACGCTCAATGTGGCTCCCCGTGCCGTCCATGACTGGCAGACGACGGCCACCGGATGGACATTTGACGCGCGGTTTCAAGGAGAGTCGGTATCCATTCGGGTTCCCTTTCACGCCATAATGGCGATATACGCGCGAGAAACCGGGCAAGGTCTTTTTATGTCGACGGAACCGGGCATGGGGGGGATCGTGTTTGGGCCGGACGAGGTCCCGGACGACTCGCCGGAGCCCCCGACGCCTAAAGGCCGTGCCGGATTTCGGGTCATTAAAGGACAATCTTAACGATTGGCGTTCAGATTCGGCAATAAAAACCCCTATGCAAATGAGCAAGAAACTTCAATGAGTCGTAAAGCTTACATGGCGGCCGGTGGAAGTCGGTCGACCCCGTTTGGTGGTGTAGGGATATGAGATACCACGAGAAAATCCGCCATCCCCTAAGCCTCAAGCGGGATGGCGGCCTTGGTCCAGGACAGTCAAGCGGATATAGCGAACCGCGCGATTCGTCTCTTGGTAGGTACCACCCATGGCATCCTCTTGATTCCTCTGATAGGTGTATATCATGTCACCCTTACTCAGGGTGCGGTAGCCATTTGACTTAATCGGCTGACGGTTGCCGGGAAGCGGGAGCCGGGACGAATTTTCCGCTCGCCTTAACCAGGATGTCACCGTTTGCGGCAACAATTTGGGCTTGGGCCAGAAAGAGACGCGAACGGTGGCGATCGACCCATCCTTGAACGGTGATGGGCGTGCCGTATAGGATGGGGCGACAGGGCTGAACGGTTAGTTCGGCGGTCATCGTCGCAATGTGGGCATGATGGTAAATGGCATGACCCATGGCATCGTCCACTAAACTGGCCACCAGAGCTTGGTGGAGCGTGCCTTGGTGACCGATGGCCCAATCCGGTACGATCCAGCAGGCATACACCCCTTGGGGGGTACCCCAAAAATAGAGGGGGAGCCCGGAGGGGCCTGAGGTTTTGGCGCAAATATAACAAACGTTGGCGTCCCATTCGAGTAACTTTGGGGGCGTAAACACGGGTGGGCTCCTCGCTTTCGATAGATCACCGGGTAGGGTATCCTTGACAAGTAATCCGAAATATGTCAAAGATAAACGAAACTGATTGATATGAAAAAATTGACAAATCCTACAGTGGATGTCAAGGGGGCACCGGATGAATACCGTTGTGGTTACCGGTTTAGGTATGGTTACGCCGTTTGGACTGGGCATTGACATCCTCTGGGATCGGTTATTAAAAGGCCATCATGCGTTTCGGCCCATTACCGGACTGGCCCCCAAACCGTTGGTGGGGGCTCCGGTAGATCTGTCGTTGGATACCCTCCTCGATCCCCGGGTTCTTCGCCAAACCGATCGGTTCGTCCACTTCGGTCTGATAGCGGCGGAGGCCGCGCTATCGGCAGCCGGAAATCCTCATCGGACGGTATCGTCCGATCGGATGGGGGTGGTGCTGGGGAACGCGGTCGGAGGACTGGGTACGTTTCGTGACGGCACCCGCACGCTGGCGGACGGGGGGCGTCTCTCGCCGTTTTTTGTCCCCGCCTTCATCCCCAATATGGCGGCCGCGCGGATTGCCATGGCTTTTCAAATTCACGGGATGAACCTCACGGTTTCCACCGCGTGTGCGGCAGGGACGGATGCGATAGGGATTGCTTTCGACATCATTCGGAATGGCCGAGCCGATGTGGTTATTGCCGGAGGGGCGGAGGCGTTATTTATCCCGGAAATGGTGACGGGTTTATTACAAACCCGGGCGCTTTCGCCGGTGGCCGAACCCGACGAGGCGTGTCGACCGTTTGACCAGGACCGCACGGGCATGGTGATGGGGGAAGGCGCGGCTATATTGATTTTAGAGCGCGAAGATCATGCCCGGGCCCGTGGCATCCGGGCTTTGGCGCGTGTACTCGGGTATGGTTCGGCCGGTGACGGAGAACATCCGGCAGCTCCGGCGGTCGATGGTCATGGACAACGTCTAGCCATGGCGACGGCGATAAAGGAAGCGGGTATCCGTCCCCAAGACGTGGATTATGTCAACGCCCACGGCACGGCAACGGTGGTTGGCGATCGGGTCGAATGGACGTCGATTCTCGAGGTGGTCGGACCCGTGACGACCTCATCGATCAAGGGGAGTGTCGGGCACCTGTTAGGAGCCGCCGGAGCCCTAGAGGCCGCCGTTACCGTAAAAATTTTAGAGGAGCAGATGGTGCCGCCCACGGTCGGGTGTCAACGGGTCGATCCGTTATGTCCCCTGGACATCGTGCATGAAAGTCCCCGTCGTCTTCCGGTCAAATTTGCGTTGTCCAACTCCTTTGGACTTGGCGGGCAAAATGCCAGTGTTGTCCTCGGGAGGATTTAAGTTATGCCAAAGGATGGGGTGGTTGCGCTATTTCCTGGTCAAGGAGACGTACGCATGGCCAAAGACGGCTGGAACCGACATCCGATCGTGCAGGAAGTATTTCGAGAAGCATCCGACATTGCCTGCCGACCCATCCCGGCACCGAGCGATCTCACCCCTGATAGTCCTCAGGTCGAGCGCCAGCTATCGTTAATGGCCGCCAGTCTTGGGCGTTGGGAAATGATCCGGCAAGAAGGCGTGTCGATTGTTGCCGCGGGGGGGATTAGCTTAGGGGAATACGCCGCGGCGGTGGTAACGGGCGCCTTATCCCGGGCCGACGGGTTTCGAGCCGTGTTGGCCCGGGGGCGGTGTATGGATCGCTACGCACGAGCCGGCAATATGCTGGCCGTTCTCGGGCTTGATACCGACAATCTTCGTCATGCGTTGCAGGGTGTGGCCGCGGATGCTTATATCGCATGCATCTATGGGCCCCAGCATCATCTGGTGTCGGGAACGGATAGTGCATTGCCGCAAGTGCGTCTTCGGCTATCGCAACCGGGAATCCGGGTGGTGACCGTACCTACGGGGATTCCGTCCCATTGTCCCTTAATGGCTGCGGTCGTACCCTGCCTGTACCGGGCATTTAAGACATTAGACTGGCGCCCTCTGAGTATTCCGTGGCTGAGTGGGGTTGATGGGCAAGTGACCCGGCGGGTTGTTACCGTCCGGGAGCGATTAGTTCGGCAAACGGTTGAACCGGTTCATTGGCTTCATATGGTGCACACGCTTCGCTATGTGCATAATCGGGTGATGGATATCGGGCCTGGTCAGAGTGTTTCACGGCTTTTAAAAAATCAACCCGGTTTGGCTTTAATTCCTTACCGGGAACGGATTATGCCATAGCCGAATATCCCCCGTCGACGGTGAAGACCTGCCCGGTCACCATCGGTTGCCGGGCCAGGCACCATACGGCTTCGGCCACATCGGCCGGAAGAAGCGGTTGGTGGAGAGGGGCCCGGCTTTGAAAAGTCTGAAGCCAGTTGGGACCATCGGTAAAGTGGTGAAGGGCTTCCGATTCCATGGGACCGGCGGCAATCACGTTAACGCGGATATTTTGTGGTCCCAATTCCCGGGCAAATTGACGGGCTAGGCTTTCCAGGGCGGCTTTAGAGGCCCCGACTAACCCATAGTCCGGATATGATCGGGCGGCTCCGAGACTACTAATGCCCATTAAATGGCCGCCTTCGGACATGAACGGCACAGCCGCCTGGGCGAGCGTAACGAATCCCCAGGCATTGACGGCCATCGTGAACTCGAAATGGCGCCAACGGGTATCTAATAGGGGACGGGCGACTCCCTGCGCCGCATTATGGACGGCTAGCGTAATGGGACCGTATCGCGTGGACACGTGTCGGGCGGCATCGGCCATCGCCTCCGGGTCGCGTACGTCTGCCCGGATCACGCTTACCGGGACTTTCTCGCTTAACTGGTCTTCGGCCGCTTTGGCTTGGCGATGGTGGCGTAAATAGAGGAGTCCCAGAGCATACCCTTCACGCGCCAACCGCTGAGCAATAGCCAATCCAATGCCCCGGGTGCCGCCGGTGATGAGAGCCACAGGATGTCCCGGCATGATTTATTTCTCCTTGACCACAGGGGCCACAACGGAAACACTATCGGAGCCTTGGTTAACGACGTACGCCGTTTGGGTAACCGGATTGACGGTCACGCCTTGCGGATCGACTCCAACCGGTAACGTTTGGGAGACGGTATTGGTTTGGGTATTAATCAAAGTGACCGTATTGCTGGCACTGTTATTGACCCACAATTGGTGATGGGCTAGATCGAGGGCCAACCCATGAGGAGATTGCCCGACGCCGATGTCTTGGATAACCCGCTGATCGGCTAAGACGGCCACGGCGTGGGCTCCGCTGACCCCGACATAGGTGGTGTCGGTGACGGGATCAGCCAGGACATTCCAAGGATGAGGGCCGACCACGACGGTTTTTTCTACCGTCAAGGTACGGCCGTTAATAATGGTGACCGAATTGCCGGCCGGATTGACGGTCGGGGCGGGTGATGCCGCATAGGGATTAATCCCGGTATTAGCCACATAAATGGTATCGGTGACCGGATTAATGGAGACCCCCCAAGGGTTGGGTCCTACGGGAATGGTTTTCATCACCCGGTTGGTGTTGAGGTTAATGATTTCGACGGCGTTTAAGCTGATGTTAGAGACGGCCGCTTCGTGAAGACGCTGAGACACCGCCAATCCGTGCGGGTGGCCCCCGACCGAAATCCGGGCGATGATCCGATTGGTGGCAGGATTGACCACGTCAAGCAATCCGCGCTGAATATCGGTGACATATACGCGTTGGTTTTGTTGATCCACCACGACGGTATGGAGCGTTCCGCCCAGTCGGATAGTGGCTTCTTTTACGCCGGATTGAGCGTTTAAGACGGTGAGGGTGCCTTGGGACAAGTTACTGACAAACAGTTTTTGTAACCGGATATCCAACCCGGCGAAATGGGGCGTGGCTCCGACGTCTTGCCAGGTCGCCCGAACCCGGTAGAGCGTGGGTCCTGGAGAACGGGTCACCGCCCAAACCGGAGTCGCCCAGAGGGGACCGAGAAGGGTCAAGGAACCAATCCAGGGTATAATCCGCTGATGGCGCATGGGAATCACCTCGAGAGAATTTCTGAAGATTATACCATAAAAGGAAATTGGTGGAGTCTCGCGTCGCCCTGTGAGCGGATATACGGAAACCTCGGAAAAATTTTTGCGAACACCTGCAACTTTTGAGGTACGAATTCCGAATTGCTTAATGAAAACCCGAATGCATGATAACGGAAGAGAGGGCGTATGAGATGCGATATCATTATCGATGGGCTCTAACGGCAGCAACCGCAGGAGCGTTTCTCACGATGACGGCCGGTACCAGTTTTGCCGCTACCGCACCGGATTTTACGCAAGACGGATTTCCGACCGTGGTTCAAACGGTCACCGTGACCCCGACCCAGGCGGCGACTATTACGTACGGCGACATGACCATTACCATTCCGGCAGGGACATTTTCCGATACGGTGCAGTTTAGCTTGTTGGAGGGACCGGTCGCTCAAATTGCGGCCAATCAGCCGGCAGGGATGGAAACTTTTGCGGATTTTGCCTTTAAAGTCGTGGATCCCACGACCAACACCCTGGTTACTACATTCAATAAGCCGGTCATGTTTTCGTTGACGAATCCGAGTGTCAATGCCGACACCCAATATTACGATATTAGTCCCACGGGGCAGTACAGTTTAAATCCGATTCCCGCCACCATATCGGGCGATACCCTGACGCACGCCATTAAAGCGGCGGTGGTGGGGTGGGCGATTGCCGATCCGACCGTACCGGACTTTACCCAACATGGGTTTCCCACGGTACTGGCCACGACGAATGTCACACCCGGTCAGGCGACGAGTGTTTCCGCCGACGGGATTACCGTGAACATTCCCGGTGACGCATTTACGACACCGGTCACGTTTGAGTTGTTGCAAGGGCCGGTCGGTAGCTTTTCCGCTATGGCCCCCAGCGGACAGGCTCCAGTCACGGACTTCGCGTTTAAAGTCGTTGATCCGCAAACGGGCGCTTTGGTGGGTAAGTTTAATGCCCCGGTTGTCGCAGAAATTACCAACAGCCAAATCAACGCCAACTCGAAGTATTGGGACATCACACCAACCGGGTCTTATGCGGCGAATCCGATTGCCCCGACGATTTCCGGGGATACCTTAAGTCATCCGATAGCGGCGGCGGCCGTGGGCTGGGTCATTACGTCGCCGGCGGTCGTGCAAGCCACGAGTCCGGTAACCGGATTGCCGTTGGCGCCCATCGTGGGCGGTGGCGCGGCCCTGACGCTTGTGGGCCTTTACTTCATGACGCGTAAGGGAGTTACGCATTAACATGCGACGCCTTTGGGGCGCGCTTTTGGTGGTTGTGGGGGGACTCTTCATGGCGAGTCCCCTCCTTCTTCACGGTTATGACACGTATCACCAAAAAATTTTAATGGCCGAAGCGCCGCATCCGGTCAGAGTGGGGCAGGGGCGGCTAGGAAGTGTTCCCCGTCTGCCACAGCCGGCGTTGGGTACGGTGATGGGCACCATACGCATCCCCGCAATTCATGTCGATGCGGCTTTTGTGCAGGGAACCACTGAGAGCTTGCTTTTGGGCGCGCCCGGCCATTTTGACGGATCGGTGCTCCCCGGTGAGAACGGCCTAAGTGTCATTGCCGGTCATAACGCGACGTACTTTCACTTTTTAAATCGCTTGACCCCGCACGATTTGATTCTGGTGACGACACAACAGGGAACGTTTAGGTTTCAAGAAACCTTTCATGCGATATGGCCCGCCAACGCCGGTCTCCCGAATTCGTCGGCGCCCACCTTGGCGCTCGAAGCCTGTTATCCCTTAAATGCGTTATATTTTACCCCGGATCGTTATATTGTGTTTGCGCGCTTAGTGAAGACCTCGCCGGCCGCTCGGGTTCCCACGGGTCCTGCGCCCGTTTCATCCTATCAACCGGCCATCTTACCCGCGGTTTATCATGCCTATAACCTCTTGTTACAAGACAACAACTTGCCGCAAGGCACGCTGACCTATCAAGGGCGGGTGTCTTCTGCCCGGTTGGCCGCTTTCATTGCCCGCGGGACTCCGCTGTCTTTGGTCAACGCGGCGGTTGAATTGGTGTTGGCATATCAAGACACCAGCCAAAATGGACAAGTGGCCTGGCGTAATGCACTGTTTCTCACGGGCGCCTCAGCCGACAATCCTTACGGGGACCATGCGCAAATCCAATATATAGATCGCGTGAACTATGTGATTACGCTCAATCGGGAAGCGCAACCAACGGCGATCACCGTTATAGCGCCGGATGTCCTGGTCAATGGGCAGGCTATGGCGATACGCTGGCAGATGACCATCCGCGGATCCCACGTCTATCTCACAGCGGTTGACGCTCGGCTCCTCTCTTAACTCCGGTGAAGGAGGCGGTAGCGAGGGGACTTTCGCGCTTCGGCCCAATAGCGGAGCAATTGGGTCCCGTCGTTGGGAACAATCCCCCACGGCACCACATTGAGGAGCGCATTGGTCAGCCCCAAGCTAATCCATACGCGCCAATCGCTAGACCAGAGGGACCCGGCGGTAACGATGGCGAGCCATTCTGCGAGGGGGCCGGCCACCAATGTACGCCAGCGTGCCGGGGGCGGGCTTGAACTGAGGTCCAAGCGAACGCCGATTCCCCAAAGCGTGCCCTGGAACCCGAGCCATTGGCCTCCATAAATATAGGCCGCGGCAATATGCCCTATTTCGTGGATCATCAGAAGGATTACCACACCGACGGCCCAGACCCATGGCTGACCATGACTCCATTGGCTAAACCATACCATGATAATCCCTCCCGTATAGAAGTATTCCCATTTTATCCATGAGAAAAAGGGGAAAAATGTGCCGACCGGAAAAAAGAAACGAGGTCGTCGGAGTCCACATTCGCGATGTCGCGAATCCGTTCCCCGACGAACATGCTCGAGTCTAGGTATGATAGAGAGAGGTCAAGCCCTATGTCCAGAAATCAATGCGGAATAGATGGATGACGTACAGGCGTATTGTCGCGGTTTGTCTTCAAAACTACCGGTGGGGAATATCGAAGCGGGGGCGGCTATCAACCGACGAACTTTCAACCGCAAACTGGACCGTTACGCTGTCCCAATGTTTAGGGGTGCTAACCAAAAAGGCGTCGGACGGATGCGATCCGGCCACCGATTCCGGTTGGTTTTAGCGAGCTTTTACGGCCGAGTGTGGGTTGGTGGCCGTCATCCGACGGGTACGACGGGGCGTCCACAGCGCGGGCAATAGCGTGCATCCGCCGGGAGATCGGCTCCACACTCGGCACATCGAACGGCCGACGGACGCATGGCCTCGTCGACTTTTCGTTCGGCTTGGGCCAATGCCGCTTCGGCTTGGTTAATCTGAACGAGCGCCTCGGAAAATTGGGAATCGTTCCGGTTAACAAGTTCTGTTTCATGCCATTCCGCATAAACCAGCCGACCCAATTCTTCAAACGCCTGATCCAATTGAGCCCGGGCTTTGGCGACATCGGCCCGTAACTGTGCGATTATCACCTGATGTTCCAACCCTTGGGTCGCTTGGTTGACGGTTGACCATGCTTTATCTTTCCATTGCTTCCAGTCGGGCATCGGTGACACCAGCCTTTCTCCCATGAGCCACCTGAGATTTGTTCGGCCCTTCGTCCCATTTGGAATAGGGCTTCAACCGGGCAAAACGCCTTTTCGTCCCGATCCTTATCGAGACGGTTTATGCGCCGTTCACCGGATTATCATCTTTATTCTACCGCTGAAAGGGGAGGGTGGCGAACAAAAGAAATTTTTCTTTGAGGGGAACGGCATAGGAACTACAGCAGGCAGGAATTGACAATTTCTTTCACGAATATTCGGTAGCGACATTTTATGAAAAACATTATCCATACCTGAAATCCTGAGGTTATGCCCGGTGGCAGGGGATATGACAAAAGGGGTCGTTTCATGACGGCAGGTATCATTCGGCACGATAAACGAGGGATATCGCCGCCTTGGCTTCTCGGGGGCGTGATCTTCCTCTTTGGCGCATTCCAAATCGTTATTTCCTGGCATAAATATTGGACATTACAAGCCTCCACGATGGATTTGGGCTACTTCGAGCAGGCGTTTTGGGATATTTCCCACGGCAATTGGTGGGCTTTTTCTTCGGTATTTCAAACCCCTGCGGTGGCGGCGGACGGCTCTCTTTGGCTCTATCCGCTGGCGTATGGATTTCGGTATTTAGGGGGAGACCTGTTCCTTTTTACCGTGCAAGCGGTCGGCACGGGACTCGCCGCATGGGGAATCTACCGAGCGGCTCGCATCCATCAACTCTCGTCGGGGCATTCCGTGGCCGTAGCGATATTGTTTTTGTTGTACCCTGCGGTGCTCGGGGGCAGCCAATTTGACTTTCATCCCGATTTTATTGCGCTTCCCTTTTTGGTGTGGGGTTATGTGTTCTACCGGATGGGCCGTTATGTGCCCTATTATCTATTTTTAACGGCTGCTTTGTTGGCCAAAAACATGGCGTTGGTGTCGTTGATGGGGTGGGGCTTGGGGCTTTTGGTATGGGAACGTCAAATCCGCGATGGTGTGATTGTTTTAACGGGAAGTTTCTTGCTGTTTTGGCTGGAGCTAGGATATATTATTCCTCATTTTTTTCTTGGCGGGACCGAACCCATCAATGATACGTTATATGCTTATCTTGGTCACGGCATCTCCGGTGTAATCCGGGGGATTTTGCTTCATCCCGATCGCGTATGGATTCATTTAGCGCATCAAATGCCGTATGCTTTGCTGATCTTTGGGCCGGTCTTAGGAATTTCGTTCGGGGGCCGTGCCAGCGTGGGACCAACCCTCGCCCTCTGGTTTTTGAATGCGCTGTCGATTTTTCGTCCCCAACATATTATTGGCAACCAATATCAGGTCATGTTGGCCGGGTGGTTGTTTCTTGCGTTGATCGAAGCCTTATCCCGCCTCACCGTTCGCCGGCATATAGCGTTGATGGCGGTGGGACTGACCATCACGTTATTGGAGGCGGGGTTCATTGACCTCGTGATTGGGCCCATGATGGCGGTCAGATCGGCTCCAGTCGCTTCCGTACAGGCGGCGGTCGCGCAAATTCCGGCCAATAGTGTGGTCTGGACCCAAAATCGCCTTGGAGTTTGGGCCTACCGACTGCCGCTGCTGGGAATTGACCGGGGGGTAACCCCTGAAGTCATGGTCAGCAATCTACCCCGTTTATGGTCGGAAGCACCCGTGAAAAAGCACCCGACGACCGAGCTGTTGGGCCTTAGTCCCACTACCCTCTATTTTGCCGACGTGGTGGGACATGCTCTCGCTACGGGATACCAGGTGACATTTCACCGGCACGGAGTGTTCGTCGTGACCGGGGACCGGACATTTTCGGTTCCGCGAGCCGGATCCGTTAATTACGGTAGCCAACCGGGATCTTACCCGTGGATTATTCCGCCGTTCACGCAGATTACGGAGCATAGTGTTATGCAATGGAAAACGCTGTCGTTAAGAGTCTTACCGCATATATCGGGTCTGGTGATACCGAGCGTGCCGTTAATTCTGGGGCCCGGTCAGTATCGGGTGGGGGTGGTCATTAGGGATCCGAACCGTCTTGGGTCCCGAAAGCCTTGGGGCTATCTGCAGGTCGGTTCGCTGTCCCGACCGATTCGGAGCTCCACGCCCGTCACCTGGCTTTCCCTCAAGCTGACGAAAGAGGAGGGAATGAATCTTGCGGTAACCACGACCGGGGTTCAGTCATTTGACATTGAAAACCTTGTGGTGGAACGGTTGGCGTCGTCCTAATCAAGCACCCGCGGGTACGGTCGTCCTGTCGGATTTAGGCCCTTTCGGGGAAAGGCACCCGTCCTTTGGCGGGTGCCTCTCCTTTTAGTTGGCGGTTAGCGCACGGATGGGTTCGCTAGGCTGCGTGTTCCCGGCGGGATCCCGGCATATCGTGGTCGCTCAGGTGGTATCGTTCCACCAATGTGGCTAATCGGCGAGAGACGTCGATGAGTTCTTGCGCTTTTTTGGTTAAATCGTCCGACGCTTCGGCGACATGCTGGCTGGTGCTGGAGAGCTCTTCGGTGGCGGCGGCGGTTTCTTCCGAAATGGCCGCCAGCGAGGAGACCGTTTCGGTCACGTCCGACGCGGCTGCCGCCATCGATTTGGCCGCGTGGGCGTTTTCTTGCGCGATCCGGCTTATCGTGCGCATGGCCGTATCCAATTGGCTACTCTCGGATTCCAACTTTACAAAGGTCCGTTCGAGTTGACTCATCTCGTTTCCGACCTCGGAGATGGCCGTCACCAATTCCCGGAAGGCCACCCGGCTTTCGTCCGCGAGTTTTTGCCCCGACGCCACTTCGTCTTGCCCTTTGGCAATCGCGGTGGTGGCTCGTAACACGGTTTCTTGGATGGTTTGGATGAGTTGGCTGACCGTGGCTGATTCACGTGAGGATTGTTCGGCGAGTTTTCGGACTTCATCCGCGACGACGGCAAATCCGCGGCCGGCGTCACCGGCCCTGGCCGCCTCAATGGCGGCATTGAGGGCTAATAGATTGGTTTGTTCGGCAATGGTGGAAATGGTTTGGGCAATGTGGCCGATTTGCTGGGAATGGGTACCGAGGGTGGCAATGGCATCGCCGGTGGCTTCCGTCACCGATGCGATACGGTCCATGGCCGTCAACAACGCTTCTAATTCGGTCCGGCCGTTTTCAGCCGTTTGTTGCGATTGGCGGGTCGACTGGGCCATACGGGTGACTACCGCTTTGAGGTGTTGTTGGGCTTCTTGCAGGGCCTGAAGCGCTTTTTCGCCCCAAGACGCTTGTTCCGCTTGCGTGTGGGCACCGCCCGTCACTTGTTCTACGGAAGCCTTGAGTTGTTGACTGGCACTGGCAATATTTTGTAATCCCTGGGACGATTCATTGGTCGCTTCGGCGGTTTGGGCCAAGGCTTGCGACATTTGATGCGTCGCGTCGGTAGTCTGGCCGGCCAAACGAGTGAATTCGTCCGCCCGATCGCGAATGGCGCGACTGGATTCCCGAATCGCTTCCAGCATTTGCCGCAAGTTCCGGTGCATGGTGATCATGGATTGACCCAAGATGTCGTCCGGTCCGGCGGCCTGGGGCTCCATTCGCAGGTTTCCTTCGCCAATCGCCTGCGCCACCTGGCTCACCTCGGTTAAATAGCGAATCATATGGCGAAATGCGTCGGCCAGTTGGCCAATTTCGTCACCACTGCGGAACGTGATGTCATGATGCACCACCCCGGTCGCCAGCTGGCGGGCGATGGTTTCCAGCCGCTGAAGAGGACGTACGGCTACCCACTGAACAAAGCCCAACGCCATGAACAAGAAGATGACCATGACAACGCTCGTAATCCAGGCCCAGGTGATGAGAGCGGTTTGGGCTTGTTGAATGGCGCTTAAATCGTGGTTAACCTGGTTTTGACTGAGTTGACCGATTTCTGTGAGGAGCGGCATGATGGCATTGGACGGGGCACTGTTACCCACCGTTTGCATTGCGACCGCCGCGGCGACGGCATGGTGGAGAACATCTTGGTGGACGATTTGAGCATCCTCATTATAGGCGTGAATTTGGGTACCCAATTGCTGCAACAGATGTTTCATAACGAGATTGGGCGCTTTCGATTCGGCATAGGCCAAATTATGCTGTAAGGTGGCGGAAAATCCCAGCGCTTGCTGATAAGTGGTTTGAGCCAACGCCGTTTGATGACTCATTTCAGCCGTTAAGGCATACATATTCATCTGATCGTCGTACCCATAAAATGCGGTTTCCATCGAGGAGATGGCCCGATGAATCGCATTATCGCGTTCTTTCAGCACGTCAATTTGTGATAGCGTATGATTGGCGTGAGTGATGGTTAAGATTCCATCGCCAATGACAACTCCCATTAACACGACGGCGAGGACGCCGACTTTAGCTGTTAAGCGCATTCACCCCACCCTTTATTGGCGATTTTGTCGGAGAGTTCCATATCCGACAATTATCGACCTAATTAGGCAAGCAGACCGGAAACTCCTCTTTTGATCGCAAGGAATTTTGAACAGACAGAAAAATGGCGAAATACGAGGATATGTTAACCGGTTCAGTTTGTCGGAAGTCGAAAAAAAGAAAAAGATGTCGATCGTCTCGGCAGGAGATCGGCTATCCTGAACGGAATATTCTTCCGCAAAACCGATCCGGAGAATGAGGAATGGGTGTGCCTTTCGTAACACATGACAACCAGGTATTTCGCGATCATCCCCAAGGATGGCTTCGCATCATCCGCCCTGGCCTGATGGAAGCGACCCAGGCGTTCCGTCAGCTGACGGGCCGCAGTTTTCGCCTGGTTAATGCCCAGGTGATGTCGGGAGCGGATCCGGCCGGGCGATTAGTCGAGAGCGAAGGGGCCGCCATTTATCTCGGCGTCTTGGGACGGCGTCCGGTGGATGTCGTCTTATGGTTTCCACGGGAATTTGCGATAAACCTGGTCGAATCGCTGATTCCTCCACCGGTCGGTTGGCCTCTGTCGGGCCTTTCGGAGTCGGCGTTTTTGGAATTGGCCAATGTGGTCTTTACGGCGTTTCTGAACGTTGTGGCCGACATGTTGCGGGAGTCCTGGCCCGTAACGCCGCCCCGGCTTTTGGATCGAGGGGAGCGCGACCGGTGGCTTCAGGCGGCCCGGATGCACGGTGCGGCCTTGACGGTGGAAGCGAGCTGGACGGTTGACGGGGAACCGGGGAATGCGCTTCTTTTGTTGAGCGATCACGCCTCCAAAGCCGTAACACCCCCAGATATCTCCTCATCCGACGCCTCGTGGGACTGGGTCAATCCCGAACAATGGAACCAGGTACTGGATACCGGGGTTTGGTACCCTGTCGTAATCCGCTGGGCGCATCGCTGGGCAAACCGGTTTAATGACGGGCACTGGCCGCAAGTGGTGGTGCAAACGCTTCCGGTTACCGTGGCGAGCTTGTGGCGCCTCGTGAACGAACAAGAGGCCGAGGTGCTGGCGGCCAAAGGTTACCGACTCATGCCGGGTAATCGGGTGGCGATTGCCGATCCCCGGCACAATCTGGTAGCGGCGGCCTATCATGGACGCGTGCCGGTGGCCTATCCCAATGACCAGGTCTTTCCGTTGATGCGGCATCTTACCGAGGCGAGCCGTGTCCTCGCGATTCCGCTGGTCACCCCCGACGGAGTCGCCGGGGTGCTCACCGTAGGTGAGATTGATCCGCGCCAGTGGTCGGAAGGGTTGGTTCAGGTCATCCAGGAATTTGCCCCGTTGTTGGCGCAAGCTTTGGTGCAACATGTCCGGGTGGTGGAATTGGAACGCCATGCGGCTCTTTTTCGGTGGATGAATCGAGTCGTCGGGACGGTGTGGGATCCGGCGACCGGGTATCGGGTAAGACACGGAGATGTCGAAGCTCCGCCGGGAATTCTACGGCCTTGGCGCAAGGAGTGGCCGCGGTTGGCCGGGATTCAAGGGGGATTATGGGTTTTTTGGGATGAAGACCGTGAGCGGTGGCGGATTATTGACGCGTGGGGTCCTTGGACCTTCCGCACCTCCGAACTCTACACCGAGTGGTGGCCCCGGCTCCGGCGATGGTTATTAAGCGGCGATCCGGACTGTCAAACGCGCGGTTGGCGCATGCCCCCTCATCCGGCCGCGGTGGGGGATATGCCCGTGTTTTGGTACCCCATTCGGGAAGGGGAGCACGTGATTGGGGGCGGCGTGCTGTGGATTCCCGAGCCGACGGCGGGGGCAGGGGGCGTGTTGGATTCGCTATTGGACGTCGTCGGCATGGCGTTGGTCGCGATGCGTCGACAGCGCCAACTGACGCGGCAATCCTTACGCGATCCGCTGACGGATGCGTTGAATCGGCGGGGTCTGGAACGGGTGATGGACGACTTGCTATCGGCCGAACCGCCGCGCACGCTTCTGTTTTGTTTGGTCGATCTGGATAAATTTAAACCGGTGAACGATACCTGGGGGCATGCCGTGGGGGATCGGCTGTTGGCGGACTGGGCTCGTTTCGCGCGTCAATCGCTGCGGGCGGCCGACTGGGTGGCACGGATGGGAGGCGACGAATTTGTCGTATTGTTCGTCGATGCCATTTGGTCCCCGGCGGTCAAAACCCGACTCGCCCGCTTAGTCGAAGAGGGACCGCTCACGCGCTATGGGGCTAGTGCGACGGTGGGGGTGGTGGAAATGCCGCGGGAAGCCCGGACCTTCGGGGATGCCTATCGCTTGGCGGATCAGCGGCTTTATTACGGAAAACAGCAAGGCCGAGGCCGCATTATCGGCCCCGGCCAGCCTCTTGGCGAAGAATGAGGCTACTCTAAAGACGCGTGGTCAATCGAGACGCCGCGGCCGGTTTCGTGGCCTTTAACGTACCAGACCAAAGCCCCCGACAGACCAATCGCCCATATGAACATGTTAAACAGCATCGTGTGGGTGAGCGAAAAGTTTTGGGTGATATAAATCGTCACAATGTAGAGCCCAATCGAGATGAAACGAACCAGTGCGGTATACGTCCCGCGATGGCGGGTAGGCCAGACCTCCCCTTTTAAGGTGTCCTCCGTGAGATATCCGATATTGGTGAAGAGGTTCAAGATGACCAGGAGAACCCAAAAGAGTGCCAAGTTTTTCGCCCAGCTGCCGACCGTGAAATAGATGACCACGGTGGACAAAAACGTGCCGGCATAGCCGATCAACAACAACATCTTTCGGCTCCAACGATCCGCCCAGAATCCGAAAAATCCCGAGATGAAGCCAACAAGGGTGGCAATGAACACAATTAACGCGGCATCGTTTTTAAAGTAATACGGGCCGAGCACATAGGTCATCAAACCGAAACCGGCCGAACCGGCAAACGAAATCGTCAGGGTCGTATACCAGCGGACCGCCATGCTGACGCGGGGCGTCTGGCTGGAGGCGGCGGAGCTTTCATGAGCGCCTTCCGCTAAGCGAAGGCGTACGGGCCCCTCTTCCGGGCCATAATATTTTAGCGCCTCCGCTTCGGCCCGTTCCCGGTCGCCTTTTCGAATCAGCCAGCGTAAGGATTCGGGCGTGTTGACTCGCGCAAACAGGAGGACAATCAACACGATTAAAAGGGCGACGCCCACCGTCGCTTTCTGAAACGCAACGGAGGAGTTGAACGAGCGCGTCAAGAGGGCCAGGGCTCCCAGAATGACACCGCCCAGGTTGATGAAGTTCAAAGCCAGCATGATGGTTTTGCTACGGTGCTGACGCGGCATAATTTCGTGGGACGCGACCATGATCGTATTCATTTCCCCGCCGGAGGCGAACAGCAAGAGGGCGAGAAAGATTAAGAGAGTGGTATAGGTGTGGCTGAAGAAGATAAGCCCTAATCCACCGATGCCATAAAGGGCCATGGTGAGATAGAACGTGTTTTTGCGACCCACCCGATCCGAGACGGGTCCTGCCACCATAATGCCGATAATGAGCCACAAAGGAGCCCAGGCCAACAGAAGGGACGTCAAGGATTTGGGCATATTGCTGACCCATCCGTTGGCAATAGGCGCCATGGAAAAAATATAATTTTCCAGTAAAAAGCCTAACGCGAACGCCCAGAACGACCATGAGTCGGCGCGCGTCCACCGTTCCTGGACCGTCGAGTTCATAGAAATCCCCCTCCTTTGCTAGGATGTCAGACGTCTAATTAATTATAAGGCGGACAATTCGTGCGATACAATGCTTTTTTATGCAACATGTTTAACCGGCAGGAAATCGGGGTTGTCGGTGCGAATGTATGGTCACGACTTATATTCTTTGTATCCAAGGAGACGGTGATGAAAGAACCACAAGCGCCCCAACATCCGGTCGTCTTGCGCCGGCATGGAGATGAGCGGGTTGACGAATATTATTGGCTGCGCGAGCGAGATAACCCCGCGGTTTTACAATATCTTGAGGAAGAAAATGCCTATTTTCGGGATCAAATGGAACCCTTGGCTTCGCTGGTGGATAGCCTTTATCAGGACTTGGTTCACCGCATTCCGGCCGCGGACCAAGAAGTCCCGGTCCGGCGAGGTCCGTATTTTTATTATCGGAAAATGATGCCCGGGCAACAATATCCGATCTGGTGCCGTCGCCGGGCGGAACGCCGGGAGGCATTGCCGACGGCTCCGGAAGAGGTGCTGTTGGATGTCAACCAACTTGCAAAGGGGCACCCTTATTTTGCCGTGATGGGGGTTCGCATGAGTCCGGATCACACGCGTCTCGTCTACCTCGAGAACCGGGACGGCACGGATCGGTGTACTCTCAAGGGGAAAACCTTGACGACCGGTGAGCCGCTCCCGCTTCATTTGGAGAACGTATACTTGACCTCCAGTGTGGAATGGGACGCGTCGGGACACTACCTTTTTTATCTTACGGTCGATGCTACCCAGCGGCCCTTTCAATTATGGCGCCATTCTGTGGGAATGGAGACGGCCGATACCTTAATCTACGAAGAAACGGACCCGACATTTTCGTTGAGGCTCCGGAAATCGCAAGACGGCCACTATTTATTTTTAGCTTCCGAAAACAAAACCCACGACGAAATTCGCTATCTAAGCGCCCAGGATCCCTTAGGGGATTGGCAAATCTTCATTCCTCGCAGCGAACACGTTCAATATGTGTTGGAGCATTGGCAGGGCCAATGGGTCTGGCTCACGAATCACGAGGCGCCAAATTTTCGGCTGATGCGGGGTGACGGCCCCGATCATGCTGACCCCCTCGTACCCTATGAGCCGTCCAAAACCTTCGAACGCCTTTTTCCTTTTGCGGATGCCCTCGTCATTCAAGGACGCGAAGAGGGGCTGACCCAAGTCTGGATATACCGGGAGGGTGAGTTCCGTCGATTAGCCTGGCATGAGGATCTTTACACCGTGAAAGTCGTGATTGGGCAGGACTACGATGCCCAGTCGGTCTTAATCGAATACGAATCGTTTCTGACGCCGCGCAAAGTCTATCATGTCCCGCTTTCGGGCGGACCGCCGGTCATGATTCATGAGGCACCGTGGCCGACCGGTTATGACCCGACCTTCTACCGACAAGAACGGCAATGGGTTACGGCCGCCGATGGCACCCGGATCCCGGTATCATTGGTCTATCGGGCCGATCGGCTGGTGAGGCCGGCACCGCTCTGGCTTTACGGGTACGGATCGTACGGCATTTCGATCGATCCCGCATTTGAACCGTCCCGATTGGTGTTGCTCGATCGAGGCATCCTTTTTGCGGTGGCCCATGTGCGCGGAGGCGGCGAAATGGGGCGAAGCTGGTATGAGCACGGCAAATTTCTGGAAAAAGCCCATACGTTTGATGACTTCATCGCGGTGGCGAAGGCGTTCATCGAACGGGGCGACACGACGCCCGATCGGCTGGCGGCCCAAGGTCGCAGTGCCGGAGGACTTCTCATGGGAGCGGTGGCTAATCGGGCTCCCGAGCTCTTTCGAGTCATATCGGCCGGGGTTCCGTTTGTGGATGTGGTGACCACCATGCTGGATCCCTCGATCCCGTTGACGACGTTAGAGTGGGATGAATGGGGAGATCCACGGCAGCCGGAATATTACTTTTACATGAAGTCTTATAGCCCCTATGACAATGTGACCGCGCAGGCGTATCCCCATTTGTTTGTCTATGCCGGGCTGAATGACCCGCGCGTGGGTTATTGGGAACCGGCCAAGTGGGTCAGCCGCCTACGGCGATTGAAAACGGACGACCATGTGGTGGTATTACGGACGCATATGGGAGCCGGGCATGGCGGGTCTTCGGGACGCTATGATCATCTGCGGGAAACGGCCGAGGAATACGCCTTTATGCTCCATCATCTAGGTGTGGACGAGACCTGAGGGAGGATCGCCCCAATGCGATCCTCCGTGTGGATTCTTTACACCCCGACAATTTGATACCCGGCTTCAACCAAGCGAATCAGGGCTTCGCCGGCGGGTTCCATGTGAATGCCGTGTGCGGTTATGGTGGTGGTGACCCCGTATTGATCCGCGTTAAATGGACAGGCCGCCATGGGGACCTGTTCTTGCCCTAAGGTTTTGAGGGCTTCGAGCAGCGGGCCGTCGGCCCGTCCGGCGAGTTCAACCCCGGGCCCAAAAAAGTAAACTTGGACGTCTTGTCCCCGATTAGCTTTTAAACGACCGGCAAGTACGAGATTACTCAACGCTTTGTCGGCCAACGCAGGACCGGCAGTGATCCAAAATGCCACTTTTGCCATGGGGTACCTCCTTTTATTGGAAAATCTCACCGCCTATTACTATACATTAGTTAGTATTGATGTGCAATGAGACCGACTGGGAAGCACGGGCGAAATGGTGGTACACTAGAAGCAATATTCTGGGACAGGGTGTGTGGGGAAACCAATGCGGCAGAGTGATCGACTTTTGCGTGGTCTTGCGGCTCTCGGAACCCTGGGGATGTTTTTGGTCAATATGGTCGGCTTTCTCGATACGCAGACCAATTCGGCCATGGGGTGCGGGCCGGATTGGCCGTTATGTAACGGGGCGGTGATTCCGCGATTCGGTAACGTCCATGTGTTGATTGAGTTTTTGCATCGGGCGATTGTGGGTGGTTTTTCGCTATTGACCGTCATAGTGGTGGTTTGGGCTTGGCGGCGATATCGATCGTCGCGACCGGTCAAGCTCTTTGGCGCATTGGCGGTCGGTTTTATCGTCATTCAATCGCTTTTAGGGGCGGCCGCGGTGCTGTGGGTCAACCCGACATGGGTGCTCGCGCTTCATCTCGGATTTGGGATGCTGAGCATGATTGGGATGGAACTCTTGACGGTGATGCTATGGTGGGATCCGATTGAAGGCAAGCATATTCCTGTCGGTCAATCGGCGTCTCAATTGGCAGGTTGGTTCTCGTTCATATGGGTCTACACCTTTATCGCGATTTATTGGGGATCTTATGTGGCTTTCCGGGGGGCCGGGGCCGCGTGCCCGGGTTGGCCTCTGTGTGGTCTTAACGGGTGGAGCTTGCCGACGACCGGTTTTGAATGGTTGGATGCGATTCATCGACTGTTTGCCCTCGGCTTGGCCATCTTGACGGTCTGGGTACTGGTTCGGTTATGGCGCATTCGCGATCGTGACCGTGCGACCATGTGGGGTGCCTGGTTGATGGCGGTGTTTGTGGCCACCCAAATTCTCACCGGGGCCAATCTCGTATGGAGCCACATTCGCACGAACCCCTATCTCCTCCATGTGGGGAACCTGATGGTTCTCTTTGGTATCGAAAGTTATCTCACGTTGGTGACGTGGCCGGATCCGAAGGTCCAAACGGACTCGCAGGGAGATGAAAGGCCCGTACCGGAAGGCCTTTCGGCTCATCGATAAACCCCGGGTGAGGAACCCGGGTTTTTCCTTTGTTTTTCGCATATGGTGACCGAAGTGTGGCACACTAACGTCCAAGGCTTGCCAGTAATTACCGTGCCCTAGTCCTTTTGGACCGATCACGTGGGCCGAATGGCCCTCTCCAAGAGGGCCCATTGGATTGGAGAAATGCGGCAGATCGTCGATTGTTCCGGTATCCCGGTCCATATAGACTAAGCTCACGAGAGGAAAGCCTCCAAGGAATGGTGAGTCCCGAAAAAGGAGGGAATACCCGATGACTGCAGCAACTGGGAATTATATTGTTGAAATCCTGTTTTTGCTCACGTTTATCGTCGGCCTTCTGTGGCCCGCCCGGCGTCATCACTAAACGGATTGTTCCCGACGGCGGAGGCGCTTTTCTCGGTGGAAAAGGAGGGTGAGTCAAATGGCCAACTGGACGGAAGCATCCAAGCGGCACTTTAGCCGGGTCATGTCGGCAGAAACCTGGCTCCCCAGCGAAATGCCGGAATATGCTCAAGGCTTTATGTACATGCTGGGGTCGCTGACGGCATCAAGTTTTGTGGTGTTGATTATTTCAGGGTTAATCTTGGCGGCCAACGGGCCCGACACCTGGTCCTATAACGGGGCCATGCGGTTTGTGGCGGCGACCCACTTCTGGGCCGTGCAGGCGTTCTTCTTCTTCATGATGCTCCACTTGTGGCGGGTCTTCTTTACCGGGGCGTGGCGAGGCGGTCGCGGCATGACTTGGCTCTTGGGAGCTATCGCTTTCATTTTGGCGATTCCCACCGCGTTTACCGGCTTTCTGATTAACGGGGACCTGTACTCTCAGTGGAACGCGGTACAAGCTAAAGACGGGTTGAACGCGTTAGGTCTTGGATGGGTGAATCTGACCAATGCCGGCCAAATGTTCGGGATGCACGTCGCGGTGTTGCCGCTGTTATTAACGCTGGTCATTGGCGCGCACATTACCCGGGTTCGTTTGCTCAGTGTGGTGCCGCCGTACCCGGATAAAAATGCCGGCCAAAAGGAGGGGGCGTAAGCCATGAGTGTGCGGACGGACGATATGGTGCATGACTACCGGATGGTTCCGGAGGATTTCGTAAAGCATCTTATGTCAACCTTGGCCATAATTGTCGTGTTGGTGCTCGCCGCCTCCATTCTGTTCGGAGTGCCGGAAAAGCAGCCGTTGACGATTCAAAGTTATGCGTCGCAAAATCCGGTCACGTTTGAGCAGGTTGTATTGCGGGCTTTGGATGGTCAAGGGCAAATCGCCAACTATGGGCCGCCTTACAACAACGGGAACGGCAGTGTGCAGACGGTGATGCAAAAGTGGGTCGGCGTGATTCATCCGATTAATGCGGCCCAGGACTTTGTGCTCAAACCTCTCTCGATGGCGGCCCAAGTCAATCCGAGCATTCGCCCGGCCTTAAACGCCTTTGAATCGGCACCGGCGGCGACTCAAACGCTGTGGGAAAATAATATGACCAAGGCCTTGAACAATGCTAAGGTGGTCAATGGTCAGGTCGTGGTGCCTTCGGGGAATTACGGACCGTTGCCGCAACTGTTGAACGATGCGTTGGCCCTAGGGAAAAGCGGATTAATGTCGGGGGCGTTGATTCGTAATCCCAAAGTGATTACCCGTTTTGACAACTCGAACTACCTGTTGTTCTTGCAAGGAGCGCCCTTACAAAATGACCCGCAGACCCAACCACTTGTCGGGAGCAACTGGGGTATTATCCATTCGGCGGTACCCGGCTATCCGGGAGCTTGGTGGATGACCATCCCGACCTGGATTTACCAATGGCCGTTTGTCGCCAATTCGTCGGCGCCGGACGCCACGGCTCTTAGCATCGGTTTCCTATTCTGGTTGGTCTTGGCGCTGATTCCGTGGATTCCGGGGCTTAATCGATTGCCGAAATATCTTGGGGTTTACCGGCTCATCTGGAAAGGATATTATCAAGATCACCGGGCGCCTCAAGAGCCGACCCAAGACAAGGGGGCGTCGCATCATGCGATATCTTGAGATTCGGCGGATCGTGGCTCTTTTACGGATGATTGTCGGTAGCGTGATTGGCATCGTCGGGTTCGGCACGTTAAGTCTCGGGTTTGTTCAACTGAGCGGCGGCACCATGGGACTCGGGGTGTTGGAGATTTTGGCCGGAACCTTTCTCGCATTGGGTGTCATGGCACCCCTGCGTGTGAAGCGCAGTCATCGGTAAAGGGATAAAGGTCGGCGAACCAAACGGGCCGAAGGATATCGGCCCGTTTTTTATTGGGAGGGATCGGCGATGCGAAACGAACTGATCTATCACATTTTGCTCGTAGGCCACGTCACCATGGCTATTGCCGGCTTTATCGTGAGCGGGGGACTTGCGATTGCCGCATGGCGTCAACGGGGCAAAGCGGCTTTTTCCCCTCAATTTTGGCGATGGCAAACGCTCGTGCAAATCATTACGGTATTGCTCGGGGCCTTTGGCCTGGGATTATTTCTAATCGGCAGCCGGCCGAAGGTTATTTGGCATCTTCTGTATGGCGCCCTCGCCCTTTTGACCGTTTTGATGCAACGGGCGGTGGGAACGGATGGGGCTATTTTGGCCGGCATGAGTGCCGGGGGCCAAGAAGCGGCCCAAGCACTGGCACCGCGCCGATTGGCTTGGGTAGTTTTTGGCTTGAACATCTTTTTATGGGCCATGTATGGCCGGGGGCTTAGCACGGGATTTTTTGGCGTGTAAGAAAGAGGTGGGTTCATGGAGGTAGACCTGAGCGGGATTCCGCTCATCTCGGCGTTGGATGAGGAAACCCGGGCACGCTCGGTTATCGTTCGCCGATATCAGGACGGCGAAGAAATTTTTCATCAGGGCGACAGCACTACCGGTTTGTGGTTTGTGATCCAAGGCCGGGTCGCAGTCGACCGGGTCGGACCGGATGGATCGGTGACCACGACCGGGGTCTGGATCCGGGGGGAAATCGTGGGCATCGCCGGGCTCTGGGACGGATCGGGCTATCCCGCGACCGCCCGGGCGCTGGATACGCCCACGATGATGGGCTGGATGGATCGAGAAGTGGCCTTGACCCTTCATCAACGCGTGCCGGGTTTCGGGCTGGAGATGAGTCGGATGTTGGCCGAACGGTTACGCCAAGTTCAGGAGTTGATTGCCAATCGGCAAGGACGGCCGGTGGGGGAACAATTGGCTATGATTCTCTTGATGTTACATCGCCGTTTAGGCGGGAATATTCGCCTGACCCATGAAGACTTGGCTCATATGATTGGCACGCATCGCGAAACGGTCAGTCGGGCGTTACAAGAGCTAGTCAAACAGGGCATTATTACCGTCCGGTATGGCGAAATTCAAGTGGCTCGTGAAGAGAAATTGCGGGAACGGGCGCAATTATTATGAGCGGGGTATTTCAGTGGGTGCTCTGGTTGCTGGGTATCGGTCTTCTCGGTGCGCTGAGCCCCTGGTGGGGGGCAACCCGGCCTCGTAACATTGTAGGCCCCACGCTACTGGCCATCGCGGTGCTGAGCGGCATCGCGAAACGGATCGGATTCGGGTGGCCCGATCTGGTTTTCTTGGTAGTGCTCATTATTGTGGCCGCTATCGATGTGGATGAACGCATCATTCCAAATCGCTGGGTCGTTGGGTTGTTGGCCCTCGGAATATACCTGCACAGTCTAGAGGGGCATTGGTTGAATGCCGCCCTGACCGCCGGAGGCACGGGGCTCTTCTTTGGTCTGGCGCATGTGCTCACGCGTGGCGGGCTTGGGTTCGGGGATGTGAAGCTCGCATTGGCGGAAGCGTGGATTTTGGGATATCCGGCGATTGTCTTAGGGCTCACCGTG
This sequence comes from Sulfobacillus acidophilus DSM 10332, assembly GCA_000237975.1. Lineage (GTDB taxonomy): Bacteria > Bacillota > Sulfobacillia > Sulfobacillales > Sulfobacillaceae > Sulfobacillus_A > Sulfobacillus_A acidophilus. The sequence continues at coordinate 816,689 of CP003179.1, forward strand.
GGATTGATAACGGCAGCCGTCGTATCCCTTGGCCTTTTGGCGTTCCGTCGGGTCACGGTCAAATCGACGATTCCATTTGGCCCGTTTCTGGCTGTGGGCGGAATGGTGGGGCTTTTGGCAATCCGGCCTTTTTAGGGGTTATGGGTGTAATTGTGAGCAACATAATCAACAGCCTCCCGGTTGCACAAGGTAGGCGACGTTGGTAGTCGGGGGAGGAGGATTGGTCCACTTGGTCGTTTCATCATAAGGGGAACCGGTGGGTTCGGTGGTCGTCGTACCATTTGGGGGTTGGGGTGTTTCTACCATCATTTGATACGTCTCGGTAATTTCCATTTGGGTGGGCAACAAGCCGGGAATGGGCAGCACCGGACGATAGGGATATGCTACCGTCAAAAGAATGTTATTTTGCTGGGCGTTAAATTGATTGCCAATAATGGCTGCGTAGGAAATAACCGGGATGGGCGAACTGCCCATCATAGTTGTCAACCATGGCTGGTCATGGTTGATTTGGTCATCCACCATGCCATACACTGTAGGCAAATTTCCTGAAGCTAACTGGCTTGTCGCAGAATCGCCAGGGCATCCTAACGAATCGCCCACAGAGGCCGCACGAGTCCCAATACGTACGGCTTGTTGAATGGTGCTAATGGCATTGATATAGAGGCCGTACGAGATAATACTAAACAATATAAGGAGTACTAAAGGTAAAACTAAGGCGGTTTCAATTAACGCTTGGCCTCGTCGCCATAAAACACAAGAATTATTGGATAAGTGCGACCTGCCGATACGGGATTGTCGCCACTTGTGTCGGATCATATTGGACAATTCCAGCTCCCCCTAAGTCTACCTGGTATCCTATCACGGCTCCTTGGACAATATCTGCGCCGCTAAGAGATATTGTTCCGGTTGGAGCATATAGAATTCCAATTATGTTATGGGCACCACGAATGGTGATATTTTCCGAAACGTTTGGGGATGACACAGGAGGCAATGCAGCTAGACACACGCCGAGACCATTAATATCGGTGCCAAAACTGGCGGCACCGTGAATAGTAATACTTCCTCCAATTGCTACGATGGAGCTGGGGCCAACGATAGCGCCGTCAATATTCACGTTGCCGTAGACCACCCAGTTTCCAGAAAATTGGGTAGCCCCATTAAATGTTAAACCTGTAGGATTTGAAGGTGACCCAATGACCTGTGTAGCTCCGTTTGTTAATACTTGGGCTGACCAGAGAGGCATGGGAATTTGGGAGACGAAACTAGACGTGCCTCCACTGCATCCACCCACTCCATCCACCACCACATTACTGCTAGCAGAGCACGCTCCTTGGACTATAGTAGCCCCCCTAAGTACAAGGCCGTTATTTGAGTGGACATTTGCGGCCGATGTTTGCCCAAAAGCCGTTTGAATGATATTGGCACCATGAATCGTCAATGGGGGGTCGGTAAGGTTGGAATCACCCTGAAAGACCGCATAATCAAATGCAGGCCCAGGTCCATATGTAGCAACTGCCTTAGCACGTATGGTAAACGTTTTATATCCAAACAACGCGGCAAATGAGCCAGGAACCTTAGCTTCGGCGGATGCGACGACCGTGTAGGGAGGATTAGATTGGGTGACTATCATGGGATTAACGGCTTGAGGGTCATCTTGAATGATGAGATTTGCTTGATCATTCGGTGCATTGATATCCATCGTCGTCATTTCTTGAGCACCTGCTAACGCCGCAGCATCCACTGCCGCCTGCAACTTCTGTTGGGCGAAGAACACGCTACCGATCGTTAAACCAAGGCCGACCAAGCCAAGGAGAACCAAAAGAAAGAGCACCGTAAGCGGAACAACTTGCCCACTCTTTGGCATCAAGCAGTTCAAACTTTGAAACAGGTTCTTCATAATTCTTCTTGTGTTGCGCATTTATCTCGACCCCAATACCACGGACTGAGTGAATCTTCCGCCGAAACGAACATCAAAATCCATTTAAACCATATCGCAGTAGTCTTTATAACATGGGTTGGAGTACCGGAAAAGCGATCCATCAAGGGAAATTTTTGTATTAAGATACCTAGGTTGGATAAGGGCGTTGGTCACCTTTTATCAATGTATTTACGGTGTGAGCGTTTCAAATTGGGATTGATCATAGGGTTGGGGCGGTATGGCGCGACTGTGAGGCGACTCAAGGGCGGCGGTCATGGCAGTGGCATTTTGTTCCGCATACACCAATGCTTCAACTTGAGCTGGTGACAAGGCCACAATGAGATTTAATCCTTGACCAACCGTCGACGTGGCTGACGGGGTTAAAGAGCCATTCACCGCCAATACTTTTAAGTGATTTAAGAAATCAGCAATAACCTTATCCCCATTCGGTTTGGTGGTCGATATAAACAATGCTACCGTATCACCTGGTTGAATAAGGCCATCCACGGCACTGGTGGCGTTTAAGGGAACGTCGATCGCCATATCCCCTGGTGCAATGCGCGCCGCAATGATATTGGCCGATTTAGGAAAAAAAACGGCGGATTGCACCAGGGGCATACCGGGCGAGATGGCTTCCATGGTCCAAGCCCCCGTTAATGACTGGACATTTTGAAAAGCCCCGGTTGGAATCGCTGAGGCAGGAAACATCACCGTTTTGACGAGATTTGGGGTGATCGGCGTATAGGCCGAAATGGGTTGGGTTGCAACTAACACAGCGATTGTGGGAATTTGTGTTTTGGCCACGTCCTGACGGATGACTTGATGGACATAACGAACGGATATCCAGGTCGCCAGACCGATGGCCACAATACCTGCAAATAACCACCGGTTGATGCGTAAGAACGTGGTGATCCGTTCGACTTGAATCATCTCGCCCATCACCTCGTTGCCCAAATTTATCTGATACGCTTAGACTTTAGGCGCCATTAACGGTATTGGCGATGTTACCAATCGTGTTACTCACGCTGCCACCCAAGAAGTGCAATACTGCGATGACTACAATGGCGATTAAGGCCAGAATTAAGGCATACTCAACTAAGGCCTGTCCCTCCTGTTTCATGAATCGTCGGGTAAGCCAATTCCAAATGCGGGGCATGAATATCCTCCTCCTCTACAAAGCATGCGACAAACTTCCATTCTCATGGTAATCAGATTATGATTTAACTCCAAATATTAAGCCGGATATAATCAAGGGAGCTTTGGTTAAATGGAAATTACGTCGCAAGTTATGCATGCGTCATCGGTTATGATGAAAAGAAGAGACCTAGCATCGAAAAGGAGGCCCAGGAATGTCACTGCGGAGTCGGATGCGCGGGTTGGCTCCTGGCGCATCGCAAGCCTTTAAAGCGATGAAAATGCCCCAACCACTAAATACCCCGACGTTGGATTATCTGAGTGATAATTTCTTGACCTTAAAACAAAGGGTTCAAGATGCCTTATTGATGCAAGTCGACCAACCTGAAACGCTTTCGCGAGACGAATTGCATCGAATGATTCAAGGGTTGGTCGACCGGGAATCCGACATTTCGCCACTCGAAAAAGATGCGGTGGTACGGATTTTGGTCGATGAAATTTTAGGATATGGCCCTATTCAGCCTCTACTGGACGACCCGGGAATTTCCGAAATTATGATTAATGGTCCTCGAGATGTCTATGTTGAACAACAGGGTGAAGTAAGAAAAACGCCGGTGGTTTTTCGAGACGAAGCCCACCTACGAGCCGTGCTGGAGAAAATGTTAGCGTTTACCGGCCGCCGAGTCGATGAAACGCATCCCATGGTTGACGCCCGATTGCCCGATGGTTCGCGACTGAATGCCATTTTGCGGCCGGTGGCGGTGTCTGGCGATTCGATTACTATCCGTAAGTTTTCCCAGGACCCCTTGGGATTGACCCAGCTGGTGGAAATGGGAACGCTGGCGCCATTTATGGCGGAGTTTCTTGAAGCCGCTGTCCGGGGAAAGCTCAACATTGTGGTATCAGGTGGCACCGGATCCGGGAAGACCACGACGTTGAACGCCTTGTCAGCGTTTATTGGACCAACCGAACGCATTGTGACCATTGAAGATGCGGCCGAATTGCAGCTTATGCAAGTCCATAAGGTCCGTCTGGAAGCTCGTCCTGCGAACATGGAGGGACGGGGCGAGGTCACCATTCGTGATTTAGTTCGCAATGCCCTTCGAATGCGCCCTGATCGGATTATCGTCGGCGAGGTGCGGGGTGGTGAAGCCTTAGATATGTTACAGGCGATGAATACCGGTCATGAAGGAAGTTTGACAACAGTCCATGCCAATAGCCCGCGGGATTGCCTAGCCCGTATTGAAACAATGGTATTGATGGCGGGAATGGAACTTCCCTTAGCCGCGATTCGCACTCAAGTGGCTTCGGCGATTGATCTCATTATCCACCAAGCACGCCTGTTAGATGGTTCTCGTCGCATCTTACAAGTTACCGAAGTGGTCGGGATGGAGAATGGCGTCATTACCACGCAGGATCTCTTTCAATTTGAACAGCACGGAGTGGATGAGGCCGGTCGAGTCATGGGCCGTTTTGTCGCTAACGGAATTCGTCCACGGAACGCCGATAAGCTACGGGCGCGAGGAATTGATTTACCTAGCCAGATATTTGGAGGTGATTAATCAAATGTCTGGAGACAACGCCTGGCTGGTCGTGATGATGTGGCCGATCGCTAGTGCCGTGCTATTAGCAGGGATTCGGTACCGGCGGTCGGTGAGTGTCGTAGAAAAGCGTCTCTTACAGCTACAACGCCTAGAGTGGGGCACGGGGCTGGCGGTCAAAAAATTATTGTGGCAGAGACTCGCAGAAACCTGGAGCCGTAGTCAAAATGCTGCTGCTTTTAACCTGCGTTGGACCGAATACAGCCTTTTTATTTCGTTAGGCTTTCTCGTGCCAGGAATCTTAGGATATCTCGGGCGTGGATGGGCCGGAGGATTACTTTTAGGGCTAATGGGAGGCGGCTCGACTCTCTTATATTTTAGGTGGAGGAAACAACAATATTTACGCCGTGCCCAAGAATCCTTACCGGATTTTCTGCGTGGAGTGGCGAGTGGCCTGCGGGCGGGGTCGTCTTTAATGCAATCGATGTTATTGGTTTCTGAAGAAACGCCCGATCCATTGGGGTATGAAATTCAACGGGTCTTGCGGCGGGAATCATTGGGCTTTTCATTGGATCAGGCATTAGAGGAATTAACCCAGCGGATTCCTTCTAAAGATTTGTCATTGGCGGTTATGGCGATTAACATTCAGCGGGAAGTGGGCGGATCTCTAGCGGATATTTTGGAAAACATCGTCGGAACGATTCGGGAACGTCAAAGATTGGCCCAAGAGGTTCGTTCTTTGACCGCTCAAGGGCGTTATAGCGGTTGGATCCTAGCCATGTTACCGTTCATATTGGGCATATTGATCTGGTTCGTCAACCCCTCATACATGGATCCCTTATTTGGTTCCGCTCTCGGCCATTGGCTCGTAGGAGCTGCGCTTTTCTCCGTTATGGTCGGGTCGCTGGTAATTCACCGGATGGTTAAAGCACCGGAACTATAATTCGGCCTCGGAGGTGAGATGTTGTGGATTGGTTATTTCCGGTGATGACCGCCCTCTTATTAGTGTTGACCACCTTGTCTTTTGTCTTGTGGGTTCGCGATGTGCGTCATTTTCGACGGCAACGGATGCTTTCAGCACGGATTCAAACGTATACCCTTCCCACCAAACGTACGTTAGACGATTTGGACCAGCCATTTTATGAACGGGTCATCCAACCCTGGCTGACCCGGCAATCTCGTCGTTGGGTTCGGATATTGGCTCCTCAAGCCGTCAAGCAGGATCTCACACGGCGCCTTCGCCAAGCGGGTTTCTCTTGGTCCCCGGAGCAATATCTGCTTCTTCGACTGGGGTCAACCCTAGTGATGGTCCTGTTAGGGCTCATGTTGGACATGGCCGGTATGGGAAATTCGTTTGCGATGGCAGTGATATGGCCGGTCGGCCTTGGAAGCATTACCTACCTCTATTGGGGCGTTCATGTGTCCACGCGGTCTCAAATGCGATTAGCCCAATTGGAACAGGCCCTTCCTGAAGTATTTGATATTCTCAGCATGAGTGTTGAAGCGGGTTTGGCCTTTGATGGGGCGTTACAGAAACTGGTAAGTTATCTTCCCGTCGGGGTGGCTCGCGAAGAGTTCGGACGCGTCTTGTCGGATGTCCAGTTGGGGATGACCCGAAGTGAATCTCTGATGGCGTTGGCGGAACGGACCCGATCTCGTGAACTTAAGCGGTTTGCCGGACTCGTTTTGCAAGCTGAGAGGACGGGTGGCGGTATGGTGGAAACTCTTCGGGCGCAATCACGGGAAATAAAGCAAGCCCGAGCTGCATTGGCGCGTGAGCGAGCTGCCCTCCTACCTGTCAAGATGTTGTTTCCTATGGTTGGGTTTATTTTTCCTGCCATATTAATTGTGATTTTAGGGCCGGCGGTGATCGAAATTGCTCGAGTCTTTCACTAAATCGTCGTTACCAACGCCAATCTGGGAGGTTATGATTCAGGAAACCGGTCACCGGTTATTGCGTCACGTCACTCGTGCCGACAGATTTGGGCAACGCTTTTGGGGGCTTATGGGACGACATTCGTTAGGGGCAGACGAAGGTCTTTGGTTCCCGCAAACGACGGCGATTCATACGTTTTTCATGCGATTTCCATTAGGAGTGGTTTATTTGTCGTGGGACAATGAAGTCATTGCTAAAGAGAGGGTAATCCCTTGGCGTTTCGGGAGTTGGCACTCGAACGTATCACAAGTCGTTGAGATATTACCCGACCTGCTATCTCAAGTACAGGTAGGCACGCATTGGCTGTTTCAGTTGGCACAGAATGATTAGCAGGGCGGGGGGTAGCGGTGTTTACAGTGTACTTAACTAGTCGCGAGGAGAAGCTAGGGACCTTACTGAGTGCGATAAAAAATGTTCCTGGTGCCGTTCTCTTGGGGAGTGCGACGAATTTACGCCAGGGGCTGAAAGAATGTGCCCAAGATCATCCTGGAGTGCATCTGATTGATGATGGCCTTTTAGAGCATGAGGTGGGACTATGGGAGCAGATGGCGACTTTACCCTATCCGGCGGTGGTCATTGGGGAGGCCGTGGATGCGGGGGCGGCACGTCGGGCATTGGCCATTCAGGCGAAAGACATCATTCCCTGGAGCTCCCTTTCTACGGATCTTGCGGCGGTTCTCACTCGTGTAGCGACTTCTCTGGAGGGTAAAATTCGACAAAATGGGCGAGTTATCGTCGTCTTTTCCTCCAAAGGAGGAGTGGGGAAAACGACCTTGAGTGTGAACCTAGGTGTTGCTTTGGCGAAAGCGAGTCGTCAACCGGTGGCCCTTGTCGACCTCGACGTCCAATTTGGTGATGTAGCGGCGATGGTTGGGGATGCGCCTCTAGTCACCATCTATGACTTGGTGCGCGGGACCCATCAAGTGGATGCCGAATTAGTTAAGCGTGCCTTGAAACGTGTAACCAATAATGTCTACTTGTTAGCGGCCCCTAATAATCCCGAAGAAGCAGAAGAGATTCAAGCGGATCATGTCGTGCAGATTTTGCAACTATTACGGGAAAATCATGCCTATGTGGTTGTCGATACGGCTCCGGGATATAACGATATCAATGTAGCTGCTTTTGATTTTGCTGATGTCATTTTAACCGTGTGTACTCCCGATGTGGTCACTTTACGGACCATCGGTCAAGCATTGCGGGTATTTTTAGAGGGATTTCATTACGAGCCGTCTAAAGTTCGGTTGGTGTTAAATCGTAGTGGTTCGAAAACGGGTGTTGAAAATTTAGATATTACTCGCGTGTTGGATTATCCGGTACGATACGAGCTGCCGAGTGATGGAGCTTATCCCGCTCGTGCCGCCAATGAAGGAGAGCCGCTGACTGTACGATATCCCGAGTCGTTATTGTCTCGGGCGATTCAGCAGCTGGCGATCGATTTGGTTCAGGAGGTTGAGGGGCGTAAGAGGACTACCGAGAAAAGCTTAAAAACCCGGACATGGCGGAATTGGCTTCGGCGTGGGGACAAAGCGGAGGGAACTAGGTGAAGCCCGAGATACAAAGGGGTGACGGTTTTCAAATCTTAAATAGGAGACGACAGACCCGTGATTATGTGGTCGTGCTTGGGGGATTGACCGCCTCGATAGGTATGGTGGCGCTCGGCATTAGTCAAACGGGATTTAGTGGAGATGCCGGTTGGACGTGGCAAACGGGTCGGTGGATTTTATCCAATCACGGCGTTCCGCATACGGCAATTTGGAGTTGGTGGGTTCCCCGTGCGCCCTGGGTGGACACGGAATGGTTATGGCAAGTGGTGGTCGCGTGGTGGCAGGCACATTTCGGTTTCTACGGGATCGAATGGCTGGACCTGGCCATTTGGGTGGCGCTCGGCATGTTGCTCTGGAAGGGGTGGCAACGTTGGGTACGCGGACCGAATGGCATAATCGCAGTTGCACTATTTGTGGGTGTATGGCCGTTGCTCTTATTTATGGATACGCGAGCCGAACTAGTTTCCTATCTGGCCTGGGCCGGTACCCTTTACCTCATTCGGGCTGAATACCGGTCACGGCGCCTGTGGTTATTGGTGCCGCTAACCGCCATCTGGGCCCAAATGCATGGTTCGTTCCCTCTTGAATGGTATGCACTGACGGTTTTGGCGGCTGCGCTCTGGTGGACCAAGAAGCCGGAACTGCGGGGCGTGTTTCGCCGCGTGTTAGCAGTTCTAGCCACGTCGATTGTTGTGACGTTAATTAATCCCTATGGATTGAGCCTTTGGACTTATATTATGCATATGCTTACCAATCGCTGGTTTGTCGCCAATATTAACGAATGGGACACGCCTCCTTTTGACCAGCCAATATGGATGCTAGCTGTGCTGCTACCTGGTATTGCGATTATTTGGCGGTTCAATCGTTGGTGGCACCGTGTTCCCGGCATCATTCGACTAGGATTGTTACTGCTGACGATTCAATTTATGCTCCATCTTCGCTATTATCCCTATCTCTATATAGCCGGGTGGTCGGCTATGTGGTGGGTACCCCCTCAATGGCCGTCACTTGACGACTCTTCGGTTGGCTGGAAACCCCCTCAATGGATCGCAATATTCACTGCTTGGGTTATTGTAGCAGGTAACGTGCTCGTTCCGGGCCCTCAATTTCGCCGGCAAAATGCTTGGGATTCTGCCATTGCATGGCTTGCCCGACACCCCCATCCTCGGTTAATGAACGGCCCGAATATCGGAGGAGACTTGATTGCGGCGGGAATTCATCCGTTTGTGGATGGTCGGGCGGATATCTATACGAGGCTGCCACTGACCTGGCAAAATCCTGAAACCTTAGTTCAAACAATTTTTGACTTGCAACCGGGTTTTTACCGGGCGTGGCGCTTCGTGCATCCCCGAACGATTATCGATGATCCAAATCAGCCAGTCAATCTTTGGCTTTCCGAGCATCACTGGCGGGAGGTTGTTCATGGAAAATACTCTACGGTATGGGTGGCTCCCGGATCTTTATTTCACAACAACAAAAAAGGAAGTTTTCATGACTATCACTAATTACTTCATGAGGTCATAAGAAAGAGGTAACGATGACAGAACACCAGGAATTATTGTCAGTGCGCGATCACTGGTCGGAATGGATCGCAGTAGCGGTCAGTGTAGCTATCGTCGTGTTGTTGTTAGCTGAGCGAAAGTTGTCGGGTGATATTTACTGGGATTTGTCAGCCGGCCGGTGGATGTGGAACCACCACGCCGTTCTCATGGTCAATCGCTTATCATGGAGTCATTCCCATGCCCGATGGATTAATATTGAGTGGTTGTGGGGGGTAATTGTCTATGGAGCGAGCCACGGTGGAGCCTACGGCTTAATTGCGCTGTCGGCAATCGGGGCGTTCTTCTATTTTTGGGGGATAAAGGCTTTATGTCAGGAATTTGGGCTAAATTCCATCACTACATTTGCGGTGTTGATATATAGTGTTTGGGCTTCGGCACCGTTTTGGGATTTCCGGCCGCAAAGCTGGGCTTATGCCGCAGCCGTATGGAGTTTTTTGTTAATTCGTCGAATTGACCGGACAATGATGGCAAAACAGCGTGTTGGATTATTGGTAGGCCTTATGATATTGTTGTGGGTCTGGTCCCAATTTCATGGATCGTGGATTCTTTTGATTTTCTGGGAACTGATCGAGGTTCTTATCGGTCAAAGGCGGCGAGAATGGTTTCTACTTATTCCGTTAACGCTATGGATCGCCTCTTGGGGTCCATTTGGGTGGGCAGGAGTGGGACACGCTCTTTTCCTAGCTAGCTCGTCGCATATTGCGAATGCGATAGGCGAATGGTCGTCTCCTTCGTTTCACAATATATATCAGGCCACTGTGATGCTCATTTATTTATTTGCCGGTGCGTTAACGCTCAAACGGCCCCGGATGACAATAAAAAACTGGGTGTTTTGGATAGGATTTGGCGCGGCCGGATTATATGCCGTCCGATTTTATCCTTACCTGCCATTAGGGCTGATCTGGGCATTTGAAGGGATGCAATTGCCGGGGAAGCTCGGCTGGCGCGTCCGAATTGCTAGCGGGTTCGTTGGGCTATTCGCCGTCAGCTGGGCCTTGTGGTTCTATCCCTTATACGGGAACTTGATTGATGGGCCGTTTGTCTCTCGTCAGTTGGAACCTGTGGCTGCGGTACAATATATGAAGGCGCACCGTTTGGTTCGACGGGTATTTAATATGTATAGCTGGGGCGGGTACCTTACGTATGTTGGAATTCCGGATTGGATTGACGGACGGGCGGACTTTTGGCTTACCGTCAGTCAAAATTTTCAAGCCTATTTAGCCGCACGGTCAGGAAATGCTTTTCCCTTAGCCTTAATTCAGCATAGCGGAGCAGAAGTCGCCTTGGTTCGACGTAACACGACATTTTATTGGAGTCTTCACCAATCACGATGGCATCTGGTCTATCAGGATCACGAGGCGGCGGTATTTGTTCGGCCGTCAAACATCTAGGAGAGTAAAGGAACAACGCCATGACGATACAACGTTATCGGGATGTAGAACGGGCGATGCAGGAGTTTGTGTCTTTGGCCTTTTATCCCCAGCCGTTCTTTCAAGAATTGGGACAAGGGTTATGGTCCTCCGAGTTCTTAAAGTATTTTGCGGTGCAATACGGCTATTATAGTGCTCATTTCCCTCGGATACTGGGCGCGGCTATTGCGGCGATGGAACCGGACGACGCTTGGTGGATCCCCTTGGCGGATAACTTGTGGGACGAAGCCGGGCGAGGGGTGCCCGGACAGTCCCATCAACAGTTGTACCGGACGTTTTTGGTTTCGGTGGCACCGGAGTGGGGGGATCCCAACGCTCGCCCGCCTCTCGGGGATGCCGTCCGGCGCACGGTACAGGGGAGTTTGGCGCTCTTACGTGTCGTCACCCCCTGGGAGGCGATGGCGGCGATTGGACTGGGTTCCGAATTTTTTGCGGCCGATGTCATGGGGACTATCGCCCAGGGCTTGAAACACCCCCATTATCAGGGCGATCGTCCCGTCGACACCCGGTTTTGGGACTTGCATGCGGCCAAAGACGAACCTCGGCATTATGCCCTCTGCCGTGCCCAGTTACAGCGGCTCGAAGACCCCGCGCATTTAACTCAGGCACTGGCGGTGGGCCAGCGGTTTGCGCAGTTGGAGGCCCTCATGTATCACGGGATTTATGACGAATTTCACTCTCGGGTAGCCCAGTTCACGGGGTAGTCGGGCCAGGGAACGCTCGGATCGCCGTCGGGGCTGGCCTCGGGAGTTCCGAGACGGGTCTCAATCGGCCAGATCCCGGCCCAAACGGGCCAAGTGAGGTCGTCTGGATCGTCGATTGGCGGTCCTTGACGAATTTTGGCGGATGCCTCGGTCAAGGGAATCCGAAAGACGGCTGTCTGAGCCAGTTCATCCGCTCGCGGCGGCCTCACCGTTTCGAAACGGCCTGGTGTCAAGCGGGTTAATAAGGCTTGAAATACTGACGTTTTCTCTTCCGGGGCGACGATTTCCTCCGCCTGGCCCAAAATGACGACCGAGCGGTAATTCACGGAATGATGAAAGGCCGAACGGGCGAGCACCAACCCGTCTAGTAATGTCACGGCAATCGCCACCGGCTGTTTTTGACGGAGAACGCGGGATAAGCGCGCCCCCCTGGCACCATGCAAATAGACGGCGTGATCGATGCGGACATAGAGCGTGGGAATCACATAGGGCTGACCGTCCGTCTGAAAGCCCACGTGACAAAGAAATGCTTGATCCAATATGGCGTGTAGCGTGGCCTCGTCATATTGACCTCGTTCGGGATGACGCCGGACCCGGACCCGGGACGATGGCGGATAACTTGGCATGAACACCCTCCAATCTTGTGACATGGTATGATTGTGAGGGAAAATTGGACTGCCGAAAAGCGCCAATCTGCATCATTACATGGGGCCAATTGGACTGGAGGATCTGATGGATCCCTTAATGCTGTCGCTAGACCTGGAACTCGGTGCCGACGCTCCGCGTCATCGCCAAGTGTATTGGGCTTTACGCCGGGCCATCGAGACGGGGACGCTGGAACCGGGAGCTAAAATTCCCCCGTCGCGTGTGCTGGCGCAATATCTCGGGCTTTCCCGGACCACCGTGACGACGGCTTTAGCGCAGTTAGCGGCGGAGGGATATATAACGGCTCGAGTCGGGAGCGGAACGTTTGTGCAATCGCTTGAGGCGTCCTCGCCGCCGGGGGAGCCGTTGCCGCCCCGAAAGCCGCCGGTTCTCGGCCACCGGACCTCTTTGTTAAATCCCGTAGCGGAAACCGAATCCCGCTGGGTTAGGCGGCCTTTTCGTCCCGATGTGCCGGCGTTGGAGCTCTTTCCGATAGAGGTGTGGGCCCGGTTAAGCCAACGGCGGTGGCGGCAATTGTCTCCCTCTCAGTTGGATTATCCTGATCTGCTCGGATTTTTACCCTTAAGACAAATCATTGCCCATTATTTACGACACGCCCGCGGCTTGAAAGCGAATGCCGAGGATGTGGCCGTCACGGGGGGGACACGCCAAACCCTCAACGAACTCTGCTATTTATTGGCGAATCCCGGCGATGTCGTCTGGGTGGAAGATCCCGGCTATCGCGGGATTCGGGAAGCGGCCCGTTTAGCCGGACTGACCGTGGTGCCGATTCCGCTCGATTCCGAAGGGCTCAACCTCGACTGGGCTTTATCCCAGGCACCCCCGCCGCACATGATTTACGTCACCCCTTCGCATCAATACCCCTTAGGGATGACGATGAGCTGGCGCCGTCGACGGGCCTTATTGGAATACGCCCGGCAGGTCCCCTGTTGGATTATCGAAGACGACTATGACAGCGAATATCGCTATGAAGGGCTGCCGCCTACGGCATTGGCCGGGATGGATCCTACCGGGGGGGTTATCTATCTGGGCTCTTGGAGTAAAGTCTTGGCCCCGGTATTACGACTCGGGTATATGGTGGCTCCTCCGATAGTTATTCGGCGGTTTCGGGAGTGGCGGGCGACCTGGGATCATGGCCTACCGGGGGTCGATCAAATCATTTTAACCGACTTTCTCGAAAAGGGGCATTTTGAGCGGCACATCCGGCAGACGCGGTCGGTTTATGGGGCTCGCCGCGAAGCCTTCTATGAGGCGGTGACCCGCTATTGGGGGGAAGCCCTCCGGCTAGGCCGACCGGTCGGTGGCCTCAGTACCGTAGGCTATTTGCCGGAAGGGATGGACGATCGGAGGATAGCGGCACAGTTGGCGGCTCACCAGATTCAAGCGCCGCCGCTGTCCCGCTATTTTTATCGGGAGGCCGGCCAACCCGGTTTAATTCTCGGATATGCGGCCTATTCGCCTGAGCAAATTATCCAAGCGGTTCGCCAAGTGGCGTCTTTTTGGTCCGAGTGGCTTAGGGGCTAAGGAAGGTTAACCAAATCGTGGAGGGGTACCGCGCGAAGGAGCCGAATCGCCTCCGATACCCACCATAAATGTTCTAACGTGTTCCACCATGCAATCGGATCGCCGCGGTGGGCCGCTTTCGCTAACTCGTTCCAGTCATCGGTCACGATTTGCTGTAATACCGGGGGAATCATACGGGTTCCTCCTCTTAGGCTTGATAAAAGATGGCGTGCGTATCGACCGTTCTTTTTCTACGGTATGAGAATCGGTTGCGGGACGTGAGCCGTGGTGACATGTGCAAATTTCGGTAAAACAGGCCATACTAGAATTATCCAGTGCGGATTGCGTACAGTAGTATGGCCGCTGCCTGTCAATAAGGGATCCGATGGCGGCCTTCAGGAGGCAAAACGGGTGACCGAACGCGACATGAGACTGACGTTGGAAGCCGACTTTATTCTCCACCCGGGCCGACGGCCCCTCTCGCTTTTTACGCGGGTGGTGACCCCGGCCGCCCCAGAGGCCGGACTCATCTTCTATCACGGGTCGATGGTGCATTCCGAATATTACATGCCGTGGGCATTGGAACTGGCGCAAGCGGCGCCGATCACGATCTGGTTACCGGATTTACGGGGTCATGGGCGGTCGGGGGGAGCACGCGGCCATGTGCCCGCCATCCGCGATTATCTCTTCGACATTGCGCTGACGGTAGCCGAATTTCGGCGGCGATGGCCCGAGTTGCCGCTCTTTTTAGGGGGCGAGAGTTTTGGCGGACTGTTGGTGTTTTTAGCCGTAACCGAAATACCGTCGGTTCAAGGCCTCATATTAAGTGCCCCGGTATTCGGATTGAAAGCGGATTTGAGCCGCGGCCTGCAACGCATTATTCAAAGTGCCGATCGGATTTTACCGTTTGTACGCCCTCTTCGGCCGCTGGGAGCCGAGGGCATTGTTCGCCATCCGCAATGGCCGCGTCTCATCAAATCCGATCCCCTGGTCATCCGCAAATATCCGTTGCACTTTTTGGCTGAACTGCTGCGAGCGCAACGGCAGGCGGAGAATGTGGCCCCGTTGGTGTCTGTCCCGCTTTTAATGTTGATTGCCGGTCAGGACCACATTGTGGATAATCAGGCAGCCGAAAGGATTTGCCAGCAGGTTCGGGGGCCGGTCTGGTGGAAGAAGTTTCCGGACTCTTGGCACGCCCTGTCCAGTGAATCGCCCGATTTATATCAGGACACCATGGTGCAATTTATCAATACCTACTATGCCTGCGACATGGTGAATCCTGCCTGAATTTGGTGTCGAAACCGTTAAAACACGTCGACAAATTCTTTTCCGTCGAACCTCGGACGCCGACAACATTTTGCTTCGCGAAGCGTTTAGCTAATAAATAGCAAAGAACGCCTGCCGAGGAGCGATGCGTGTGGTTGATCCGATAGGGAGACGGTCCGGACATCATCCCAAACGACCCCGTTGGTTTGTGGCGGGAGGTATTCTAAGCGGCGTATTGGTGGGAGGGGCCGTATGGATCCTGGCTCCGCACGTGACCACGACGGTCGGGGGACCCGGTTTACTGCAGATGCAGGTGCGCGGTTGGCATGATCGGATCGTCGAGGCGGAGTGGACCGAGGGCTCCCAAACGGTTTCTCTCGCACGACGCGGCCAGGGGTTATGGCCCGTAAAGGCCCTCGCTCCCAGGGGTTCGGGGCGGGTCACGGTCGCTGTCCGCGGGCCCGGCTGGCTCGATTGGCTGCCCTGGGAGCGGGTCGATCTGAGCATTCCGGTGTCGGTGCCGGCTGCGCCGGAGTTGCGGACGGTTAATGCCCATTATGCGTTAAACGGCCGGGTTTCGTTGAATTGGACCGCGCCCATCGAGCGGCTTTGGATAAACGGTCGGGAATTTTTCGTCCACGGTCGTCACGTGACGGTTCGGCTGGCGCCGCCGCACCCTGGGGAAAAGGGACACTGGACAATCCGAGCCGAAGGCCCTCTTTGGGAAAAGCCGGTCCCGCCGATCAAAGTCGCCTGGTCGACTCCCGCCTATTTATCCATGAGCACGAATCTGTCGACACCGCTTCAAGGGCTTCAACCGCTCACGGTTCGGTTGAGTCAACCGATTACCGTGGCGCACCTGTCCCGATGGCGGCTGAATCCCGCGGTTGCCGGCACCTGGAAAAGAATTTCTCCCACCGTCTTCGTTTTTCAACCCCAAAAACCGTGGGCACCCAATTTGTCCTGGCAATTGAGTGTTCCAGGGTCCCTCCGTGGGCCCGTCAGCCAATCCGGGTCATTCTTGGCCCATTCGGTACGTCTTCAGGGTCGCACCCGACCGGGGTCGGTTCTCAGGCTGCAAGAATTGCTGGCGGAGGAGGGCTATTTGCCCGTTCGTTGGGTGTCCGCGGGACGGCCCCTCATGACCGAAGGTCAGCAACAAGCCGCCATCTATGAGCCCCCGGCGGGAACCTTTCAATGGAAGTTTAGCGGATTGCCGGCGGCACTCCGGGCGTTATGGCAACCGGGTCAGTGGACGGCGCTGGTGGCGGGAGCGGTCATGCAATTTGAACGGGCCAACGGGTTGGCGGTGGATGGGGTGGCGGGCCCGGAGGTATGGCATGCCTTGATTCAGGATCGGCTGAACGGCGTGACAAGTCCCTACCCTTATACCTATATCTATGTCACCGAAACGCTGCCCGAGACGCTCCAACTGTGGGTCAACGGGCAAGTACAATTAACCACTCGGGCGAACACCGGCATTCCGGCCACGCCCACTTTGCTGGGCACCTATCCCGTCTATGAACGGTTGCCTTTTCAAATCATGCGGGGGGTCAATCCTAACGGCACCCCGTATGCCGATCCGGTATCGTGGATTAATTATTTTGTCGGAGGAGATGCCGTTCACGGATTTGTCCGTGCCCAATACGGGTTTCCCCAAAGTCTCGGGTGTGTCGAGGTTCCCCCGGCGGTGGCGGCCACGATCTATCACACGATTCACTACGGGACTTTGGTCACGGTAGAACCGCCGGGGGTGTCGCCTCCGGCTTCCTAAAGCCTTGCCTTGGCATCCCGGGTGGCGGGTGGTACCATGGCAGGAGACGACAAGGAGCGGGGAGGCAGTCCATGACCGGATGGCGGCGGTTTTGGATGACCTGGTTAATCATCGCCGTCACGGTGGCGGTCTTTCTATTCGTGGAGCACGGCTATCAACCCGGCGCCATTACGGCCGCTAAATTGGCCCAATGGGGCGGAGTGGTCGGGTGGCCTTACACGTCCTGGCGGTCGTTGATATTCAGCACGTTTTTGCATGTCAGCTGGGTTCATATCGGGTCCAATATGGTGTCGCTGTATGTCATTGGACCGTGGGTGGAATTGGCGTTAGGACCGTGGGAATACCTCGTGTTTTATCTCTTGGGCGGCGCAGCCGCCAATTTGACCACGGCTTGGTTACAACCCGCGAATGTCGTGGCGGTCGGGGCCTCCGGGGCCATATTCGCCCTAATTGGTTATTTGGCGGTGCGGTGGACCTGGGGAGCCGGTCCGCCAGCGCCGCGCGCACGACGCTGGCTTTGGACGATGCTCGCATTAAATTTGTTGCTGACGGTCGCAGTCCCGCATATTGCCGTATGGGATCATGTCGGCGGGCTAGCTTTCGGGTTTCTCTGGGGCATCGGGGATGTGATCCGAAGGCGGCGGCGCTTTTGATGCCGCGTCTCCAAGGGCGCCTAAAAAGGCGAACACAGCGGTCAGGGCGCGGCTCACGTGAGGATCTTTGACGTCCTGCCAAAGCCGCCAAGCGGATACACGGGGGGATTCCGGCGCTCTTATGGCTTGGTCGTAGCGATCGAGGGCATGCGCCACCCCGTCGAGTATCCGGGACCACTGATCCGACGGGATGCGGCCGAGAAATGTCATCAACGCCTCCAGATTCCGGATGGCGTTTTTCGGACCGGGCTGATCCAGTTGATTGACGACAATGGCCCAGACGTCCTGCGATTCCGCCAAAAAGCCGCGTAGCATGCGAAAAAGCGTGGATTGTTCCAGGGCGGCCAGGTCATGAATGAGTTGGGTTAGGCTCTCTTGGTGTTGGTGGATCGCTTGATGTAACGGGTCGTGGACGGGCGGCTCCGCGACCGGCTGAATGACCCGAATGGGTTTTGCCACAATCATTACCTCCCTGGGACCCCGGTGGGTACCGGGGCATTTATCGGTTCATAGTCCGAGCGGGCCCACTTGAGCTCGACCTGGACGCCCGGTTGGGGATTTCGACGGTGAAACCGCCAGTTGCGACGGGGAAGCGGCGGTTCGGGCGTATCGGCCCGACGGATGACTTCCAGATAGGCGACCGTGTCTTTATAGGCCGGGGTTTTGGTATGCGTATCGATGCCGGTACCGGTCAGATCATTAATCGCCCCGGTGCCGACGGCATTCATCGGCAGGTAGACCGTGGTACCCCGAACGCGGTCGGTAACCAGCACGGGGACCTCAACCCACCCGGTCGGCGAGGTCAATCGGACCCAAGTTCCGTCGGTTAAGTCACGTTCTCGCGCCAGTTCCGGCGAAACTTCCAAAAAGACCTGAGGTACCAGCGTTTGAATCCCGGGAACCCGATAGGTGAGGTTACCCTCGTGAAAATGCTCGAGCAGTTGACCGTTATTGACATGCAAATCAAATGACGGGGCTTCATGATTGGGACCTTGTAAATGGACGGGGACCAGGCGCGCTTTACCGGACGGCGTATGAAACCGTTCCCGATAGAGAAGCGGTTCGTCCTGCCCGTCGGCTTTTACCGGCCACACTAACGTATGATAACCGTCCAATCGGTCATAGTTGACGCCGGCAAATAACGGGGCGGCCTGTGCCGCTTCGGCCATGATCTCCCGCGGATGGATATACTCCGGCCAATTGGCCCCCATCCGATGCGCCACGGCCTGAAGAATCTTCCAGTCCGGCCAACTGTCACCCAACGGCTCCATCGCCGGGTAAAAATGCTGGATGCGCCGTTCGGTATTCGTAAACGTCCCTTCTTTTTCGAGACTGGGGGACGCCGGCAGAACCACATCGGCATACTGGGCGGTTTTCGTCAGGAAAATGTCTTGTACGACGAGAAAATCCAGCCGGGAAAAGGCATCCCGCGCATCGCGGGCGTCGGCATCGACCACGGCGGTATCTTCTCCGACGATATAAAGCGCTTTCAACCGACCTTGGTGAATAGCCCCGGCAATTTCTTGGTTGTTGAGACCCGGTTCGGAAGGCAGGGGTACTTGCCACAACGCTTCGAGCCGCCGGCGAATGGCCGGGTCACGCACATCTTGATAGCCGGGGAAAAAGAGCGGTTTGGCGCCAAAATCGCTGGCGCCCTGCACGTTATTGTGGCCTCTGAGGGGGTAGGCGCCCGTACCCGGTCGGCCAAAATTGCCGGTCAGGAGCAGAAGATTAGCGATTGCGAGACTGGCTTCACTCCCGTCTCGTTGCTGGGTGATGCCCATCGCCCACAGAATCGCCAGGGATGGGGCATCATGAATCATTTGAGCGACTTTCATGGTGAGATCGCGAGGAACGCCGGTTACGGTTTCCGTATAATCCAGAGAATACGGGGCCAAGGATTCGAGGTATTCCTCCAGACCTTCGACCCGAGAGGCTAAAAAGTCGTAGGCCAGCCACTTCTGATCCGCCAAATATTTGGATAATCCGAGAAGCCAGACGGGATCGGTCCCGGGACGGGGCGAAATAAATAGGTCTGCTCGTTCAGCCATTTCGTGGCGACGAATATCGACGACGACCAGTTTCTGATGCCCTAGTTTATGGGATCGTTTGACCCGGGTGGCAAATACCGGATGGGATTCCGCCGTGTTGGAACCGATAATGAGGACCAGCGCGGCGGCGGCGACATCCTGGATCGTGCCGCTGTCGGCGCCATACCCTACGGTTTGTCGGAGCCCGTAGGTCGCCGGATCTTGGCAATAGGTCGAGTCATTGTCCACGTTATTGGTGCCAATGACGGTACGCGCAAGTTTTTGGGTTAAATAGGCCTCTTCGTTGGAGGCTTTCGAGGATGCGATAAACATGACGGCATCCGGACCATAGCGCGATTTGACGTCAAATAGCCGCTCTGCCACGACCGATAAGGCTTCGTCCCAACTGGCGGGTCGGAAGTGATCGCCTTCCCGAATAAGGGGGGTCGTCAGCCGATCCGGATGATTCACGAAATCCCACCCGAATTTCCCTTTCACGCAGGTTGAGATGCCATTGGTCGGCGCTTCGACCGTCGGTTGGACTTTCAAAATCTGACGGCCTTTGGTCCAAATGTCAAAACTACAGCCGACGCCGCAATACGTACAGACGGTCTTGGTGACCCGAATGTCGGCCCGCCGCAAGTGGGATTCCACGTCGGACAACGCAAATACCGGCGGTAAACTCGGTTCGACGTCCTCGACCAGGCGTATCATGCGTTGCAGAGTCGGCGATTCAATTCCGGTCAAGAGGCCGGCCTGGCCGATCATCGATTTTTCCATCAGCGCGTTACAGGGACACACGGTCACACAGTGACCACAGGAGACGCAAGAGGATTCGCCGATCGGCACATTCTGGTCCCAGATCACGCGCGGCCGCTCCAGGGTCCAATCAATCGACAAGGTTTCGTTAACTTCAAGATTTTGGCAAGCCTCCACGCAGCGTCCGCACAGAATGCATTGGTTCACGTCATAGCGATAGAAGGGATTGGTTGCGTCGATTGAAGGCTCGTAGGGCTTTGGTTCGAAGGGAACGGTTTGGTGCCGAATCCCCATCGCCTCGGTCGTATTATGCACCAGGCAATCGCCGTTATTGTTATCGCAGACCGTACAGTAGAGCTGGTGATTATGAAGGATCTGATTCATCGCGGCCACTTGACGCTCGCGGACTTCCGGCGTGTCGGTATAAATCCGACTGCCGGGTGTGACTTCCGTCGCACAGGCGCGCACCAAGTCACCATTCAATTCCACGACGCACGTGTCACACGTTTGAATGGCCCCTAGCTGGGGATGAAAACAGATGTGGGGAATCGGAATCTCCAGTGCTTCCGCCAAAGATAAGATGGTTTGGCCCGCATCGGCCGTCTGTTGGTTACCGTTGATTTCTACAATCACGGGTACTCGACCTCCTAAGAAAGAAGACTGCCCGGAACCGCGAAAGAGCATACGTGGCGGACAGAAACGACAAGACGGCTGATAACGGAAGTCGTCACGATTGCGGTTGGGGACAAGCGATTGGCGCGGTGGCGGACGTCACGATGGGCTTTGATAGCTTGCCGTCGGCTTTGTCCAGCGGGCATTCGGGACGGGCGACGGTTTAGCGCAGGCGAAGCGGGTATTCGGATCCAGCCGGGAAAGCCGGTCGTTAGCGTTGGGTTAGGGCCTCATTGAGACTGGCACGTAAAATGGGGACATGACTGGCTTCGAGATTGCGGCTATAGGTTAAGAGCATGATGGGCGTGGTTTCGGCGATTTGCCGCAAGATCTCCCAGGCCGGGTTGTCGGCCAGTTCCCGGCGATAACGGTCGCGAAATATGGCGTACTCGGCACGGTTTTGATGATACCATTGCCGAAGCGCCGCGCTCGGAGCCACGTCCGGCATCCATTGATGAATCGCCGGATGATTTTTCGCAATCCCTCGTGGCCATAACCGATCGACCAAGATGCGCCGGACCTTGGGTTCGGGTGACGGGTCGAGCAGTCGTCCCTGGTAAATATCGATGATGATCGCCTTCTTTTTGCCGGTTAATTATAGTATAGGGGACGAAAGCCCGGGTTTTGTGATCGGGATCACGGTGGGTTTCATAGGGCGGGAGTAGGCTTACTATATCGAAGACTCGAGGTGATCGAATGTTGGAATTGGATGTGCGTCCCATTTTACGGGCGGGTGGCGAGCCGTTTGATCAGATTATGACGTTTGTATCGTCGTTACCGGCCGGAGAAGGGTTTCGCCTGTATGCGACCTTTCGACCGGATCCCTTGCTTCAGGTTTTGAAAACCAAAGGGTATCGGGGTGAGGCGGAAGAGCTGCCCGATGGGGATTGGGTGGTCCATTTTTATCCCATGGATTGATCGACCGGAAACGGGGATAAGGAGAGACGATGTCATGGAACCGGTGGTCGTGGAGGTTAAAAGCCTGCTGAAATCGGGGGTTTCCTTATTTGGCCATATGATGAAGACGGTCGATGCCTTAAAACCGGGACAATCCTTAATCGTGAAATCGACGTTTAATCCGCGGCCGTTGATAGGGCATATGAAGCGCAAGGGATACCAGGTGACGCAAGAGCGGATTGGCAAACAATATGTGACCACCTTTCGTCCGGGCGAACCGGCGGTCAAAGGGGGAGCGGCTCAAGACGGGCGCCCCGACCGCCCGATTGAAGGGCCGGAACATTATTTGGACAATCGTGGGCTTTTACCGCCCGAACCGATGCAACGGACGCTGGCGCTCTTGCAGGAAGTACCCGAGGGGCACGTCGTGGTCATTCACAATGATCGGGTCCCGGTGTTTTTGTTAGGCCAATTGGACGACGAACAAATTCCCTATGAGATCATTCCCCAAGCCGACGAGTCGGCGATGGTGCGAATTTTGAAAACCCACGACCTGTCGGTTTGAGGCCTTTCCCAAGCCCTCTTTCGTCGGGGCTTTTTTATTTGGGCGGCAGGCTCAAGGGAGCCCCGAAGGGTGGGCGGGACGAGCTACCGGACTCGCACGCCGCCGGAAATGGCAGCGGGAGCTTCATCGGCTCCCGTTGTCGCCCGGTGTGAGAGTGCATCGTCAGCCGAAGAACGCCTTCGGGCGGTCAGGTCATCGGCACTTCGCGAATCAGGCGGCCGTCGATGCGGTTTAAGATATCTTCAATGCTGCGACCGGTAATGGTGAGCCCGTGATTGCGCAATCCGACCACGGTTTGGGAAGGATCGGCCGCCCGGTCGATTTCCTGACTCACGGCTTGGGCGAGTTCAATCGTCCCACAAGGGTAATTGATGTCGGTTGAGGGGACATTCTCCATCCAAGCATGGATGTGGATAATGGCACCGACTTCGGGGTGGGCCCGATAGATGCGCCAATGCTCGATGGCGTCAACCGAAACCCGTCGAGGTTTCACCGCTTCCGGAACACTGAGCACCATGCCCTCTTCTTCGGCGTCAAAATCGGTCACGAGCAAGATATCCCGACCTACTTCCTCTAATCGCCCTTTGTTGACGCCGCTGGCACTCATCCAAAACGTCGATTCGTCTTGGCGGACACTTAAATTACCGTAACTGAGGCCACCAATGTTAAACAATCGTTGGACATGGCGAAAATCTTCCGGTGTGAGCAGCTGCTCCATCGGAAACGGGGCCGGGAGTAAATCCCACCGGTCCAATGCCCGCCCGCCTTCTTTGAGGCTATCGGTTTCCCGGGTGCCCCGCCACAACGACGGCGGAAGATCCGGGACGAAGCGGTTTTTGACGATGAGATGGGAACGAGCCAAGGGGCCGATCCGTCGAACCAGTTCGTCATAGATTTGGCCGGCCTCCGGATGGGACACGCCCGGTACACGGACGGCATAGGTCCCCCGTTCCAGGGTGGTGATGTAAAAGATTGGGGCGTCGGGCGACCCGGCGACGGTAATCAAGAGATTGGACAGGGACCGAATTAAATACGGGTAAAACTGATTCAATAACGGGACGTCCGGGTCAATCGTGTCCGGAAAATACACCCCAATCACATAAACGGCATGATTTTTCCGGCGAAACGGACGGGATACGTCGTCCACGCGTTGTAGGACAAGGCGGGCTTCATCGACCGTGCCGGCCACGAAATCGTCTTCTGCCAAAGACCGTGCCAAGCCTGTCATAAAATGCTGGGTACGAACCCCTTGGTCAAATCCTGGATTCCAGGCATAAATCGTCATGCTGGTCCTCCTTCATGGTCAATCGTTTATACCATGACTGGTATTGCCCCTAGAAAAAAGGATCTTTTGGCCCTGCCTGACTTCCCCGTTGGATCCATCGGCCGGTCAATAGCCCATGACGGTCCCGTGTAACATATCCAATCGGCCGCCGAATAGGGGGCAAGTGGCCCTATTTGTCGGCTTGATGGAATCGGTATGGTAATGCTACAAGGGGGCGGACTCCCATGAAACAGGTGGCCATTGTGGGCGGGGGCATCTCTGGACTGAGTGTGGCGTACGCTCTAGAGGCGCTATTAGTGCCGGAATTGTCCGATATTGTTTTGTTCGAGGCGTCGTCCGAACTGGGCGGCGTCATTCAAAGCGACATGTGGCAAGGTCAGGTGCTGGAGGGCGGACCCGATACCTTAACGGATCGGCCTTTTGGCGTGCTCGACTTAGTGCATGCGATCGGATTGGCTCATCGCTTAATTGGGGTGCGTCCCGGTGCGCAAGGCACATTGGTCTATGGCTCCGACGGCTGGCTGAAATTTTCCGGACAAGAAGCCCGGGCGTATACGTTGGCCGGGGGATTGGCGGAATTGCCGCACGCGGTCGCATCGCATCTAATGCGGACCCGTATTTTACGGCAAGCGCGGGTGCAAAAGTTGTCTTGGGACACCCGGGGACGCGTTCGGGTATGGTGGGAGCGCGGTGTTTTAACCGCCGATGCCGTCATTTTGGCCGTGCCGGCGCCGATTGCGGCCGATTTGATGCGGCCGTTAGACCCGGACCGGGCCCGACGTCTCGAACAAATTCTCTATCAGCCGCGGGCGGTGGTCACCGCTGTATATCCTTCTCATGCATTCGTCGATGTACGGGTATACACCCATACCGGCTTTATGACCATTAAAGGGGCGCCGTTGGCCTGCTCCGGGGCGTCTTGGATGACAACCAAATGGAACTATCCTGGGGCCCGTGACCATGTGGTATTACGGACGTTCTGGGGACCACCGGGGGTAGATCCCTCGCCCTGGTCTGATCGCGAATTGATCGACCGGCATGAACACGATTTAACCCGGGCGTTAGGCCCCCATCAACCGCCCGAATTTGTGCGGGTTTTCCGCCATCCCTATGCCGTACCGCAGGTACCGAGCGGCTGGACGGACAGTCAGCCGCGGGTTCCCTATTCGAGTTATATCGGCATGGTAGGGCCTTTTTTCGCCGGAGCGGGTTTGTCGGATTGTGTCCACCGGGCCTGGCAAGAGGCAAGCCGGGTGACGGAGTGGATGACGGCGTCGGGAACGGGGATTGGATAGGGCCGGCGCGGAAAAAAGAACCCACGCCGGCTCCCCTCAATTAACCGGCATCCGCCATCACCGCATACGGGCATCCGGGGTCGGCTCCCAGCGGATTCCCGGTGACGGCATAGGCGCGGGCCCGTGAACCGCCACAGGTATCCCGGTAGTCGCAGGTCCCGCATCCACCGAGAAATCGGCTAGAATCGCGCAAAGAACGGAACAGCGGGCTTTCCCGGTAAAGGCGGGATAAGGGTGTGTGACGAACGTTTCCGGCGGAAATGGGCAGGTATCCGTTGGGATACACTTCTCCCCGGTGATCGATAAAGGCAAAGCCGCGGGCTTCCCGGGCTATCACATGCGGCGGCATCTCGGGATGGTGGGCATGGAGAATGCGAACCCATTGCGGGGCACCGACCGTGGTCACGCGAAACGGGAAGGTTTCTTTCCAATCGGCCAGCCAATGAAGGGCTTTTTCGATTTCTTCGGCGCTTAGGGCGTCTTCGAGTCGTGCACGGCCGGTGGGAATCACGAAAAAGACTTCCCAGCTGGAGGCTTCTAACCGACGGACCAAGTCGCCCATTAACGGTAACTGATCGACGGTTTGCCGACCGACCGAGGTATTGATTTGGAGGGCGATGCCTTCGTCGGTAATGGCTTTCGCGATGGCGAGGGATCGGTCAAAGATGCCGCGAAACCCCCGGAAACGATCATGGATTTCTGCCGTCGGCCCGTCAATGCTCAGCGAGACGGCATGAACACCTAACGTTTTCCAGCGGTGGATGACTTCCGGGGTGAGGTTGGGGGTTACGCTGGGCGCTACCGCAACGGTTAGGCCGCGGCCGCGAGCCGCTTTAATAATCAAATCCAAGTCGGGCCGTTCCAGGGGATCGCCGCCCGTCAACACCAAGACGGGTGGACGGGTAAACCCTTGGGCCAAGTCGTCCAGTACCGGAAGCATTTCGTCGAGTGCAAGTTCTCCCGGGTTTCGGCGCGGAATCGCTTGCGCCCGGCAATGGCGGCAATGCAGCTGGCAGGCCCGTGTCAATTCCCAAGTCACGACGTGCGGTCCGTTTTCGTAGGCTATCATGGTCCCACACCCTTTTCGAATTCGTATTTCGTCACCCTTAAGGTACTCTTGGGGTATCGGGGCGCATAGGGCCTTCCGGTCGGTCACGGACGGACGATCGGTCCCTTCCTGAGGGGCCGTTTGGACCACGGAAAAAAGCCGCCCGAGAAGGCGGCTTTGCCGGCGGACAGGATCTTAACGGGCGTTGATGGTGCCTTCCATCCATCCCGGTGTCATCATGGGGCCCCCCATGCCGTCGAGGCCGGTCCCACACGGGGCTTCACATTGCCAGCCGTATTGACCGGGGTGGGCCGGCATGTTAAACGTGGCTTTGACCGTAATTTTGCCTCCCCGAGGAGCCGCCGGGATGACCAGGTTGAGATGCATCGCCGGAATGGTGAAGGTATGGGCGACCTCTTGGGGATTGACATGCGAAACCGGTTTGCCGTTGACCCATTCGGTGCCGCTCGTCGTTCCCTGGACCGTCGCAAACGGGGAACCGGAGGGCAATGGAGACGGGCCGTCGTCGTAGCTCACGATGGTCAACGCGACTTTTGCGCCGACGGGAGCGGTCCAATCCGCCGGCGTATATTTGGGCCACCCGGGTTTGCCGTCCATTTTGCCGGTCAAAATGGTCATGGTACGGGCGACGGTGGTGGGGGCAGGCGCGGCCGAGGGGGCACTGCTGCCACATCCTGTCAGCCACAGGGATCCGCCCACAACGGCCAAAACAGCGGGTAAGCGTTTTTCGCGGCCACGTTTCATAGTGTTCTGTTCCTCCCAAGCTGTCTATTCCTGTCAATATCCGTAGCATACCCGACGCGCGAGGGAAAAACGAGAGGCCAAAAGTCCCGCTGCGGCTAGCCCTTTCGAACTACGGGGTTTCCGGCATGACCGTTTCATATAGGGTTAAAAACGCATCAAAGGATTGTCGTCGAATGAGGATATCCTCTTTCCATTCACGAAGCCGCCGATGGCCTTCGGCGGTCAGCTCGTATAGCCGGACGGGGGCGCCGCTCTCTTCCGCGATCCATTGGGATGTGACCAGCCCTTCTTGCTCCATTCCGCGTAAAATCCGATAGACCCGGCCCGGATCCACGGTCCAGGCGGGGGGAATCAGGGCCGTCAACCGATCCATGAGTGCCCCCCCGTGATCGGGTTTTTGACCAATCAAGAGCAGCAGGAAAGCTTCCAGATGCTTGCCGGTCTGATAGGTGCGCGCTTCCGTCATGCCTTACCTCCTGAGCCGGGCGACTTTGCCGGATCGGTGAGCAGCCATAAGCCAATCAAGGCAAATCCGATACCCGACCAAAAAACTCCCCGAATACCAATTAAAAGCCAATGAATATAGTGGGGATCGGTATGGCTCGGATTAGGTCCGGCCCCGATGAGAAGCCAGACCAAAGACAAAATACCCGATCCCAGGGCGACACCCACGGCACGCCCCAGGTTTCGCTGGGTAGCCAAGAGACTGGAGGCCAATCCCGTATCGTGGGCGGTCACCGAATTTAAGACCGCGGCATTTTGCGGAGACGAGAATAAGCCGGCCGCTACGCCAATGATGGCCAGAGCCAACCAAATGGTCCATAAGGGCGCCGATAGCGGCAAGCTGGCCAAGAGGACGTCGGCCAGAATAAAGAGAGCCAATCCGGTTCGCCCCGGTCCCATGATGCCTCGCCGATCGGCCCACCGACCGCCCCAAGGAGATACGATAATCATGGCCAATGCTTGGGGGACTAAACTGAGACCGACCCAACTGATGGGTAGATGACGTTCCGTGTGTAAGTAAAACGGCATCAAAAACGCCGGGAACATCATCAGCACCCAATATGCCATGCCGGCCAACATGTTAAAGGAAAAGGCGCGGACGCGGAAAAGTCTTAAGGGAATTAAGGGATGATCGTTTCGGCTTTCAATCCGGATAAAGGCTGCCAGGGATAAGCCGTCGGCGGCCAAAAAGGCTAACCCGGTCCAATGATGAAGATCCGCCAACCCAAATTGCAAGAGGGAGGTGGTGGCCATAAAAAATCCTGCGCCGGCCCAATCAAATCGCTGTAAAGACGCGTGGGGATCCGGGGGGAAATGTGGTAGGTAACGCCAAGATCCCCAAAGCCCCCAGAGACCGACCGGCAGGTTGATCCAAAAAATCGAACGCCAACCATACCAAGCGGTCAATAGGCCGCCCAACGGAGGGCCGGCCAACGTTCCGGCGGCCACGACGGATCCGATTAACCCCAGGGCTCGTCCTCGTTCGTGAACCGGAAAAATTAAGGCGATAATGGCCATGACATTCGCCATAATGGTGGCGCCGCCAATCCCTTGCAGGACGCGGGCGGCGACTAGACCCGAGAAATTGGGGGCGAGCGCACTGGCCAGGGATCCCAGCGTAAAGACGAGGACCCCGCCCATAAAGACTTCCCGCCGGCCTAAGGCATCGGCTAGATAACCGGCCATCGGTAAGAGTGCGGTGATAATGAGCAAATAGCCGGTGATCACCCACTGCAAGGTGGAAATGGGTAGTTGAAACTGATGTTGCAACACCGGGAGGGCTACGTTGACCACACTGGCATCGACATTCACCATGAAGGTTCCGGTGGTAGCCGCCGCAAAACTGAGCCATAAAGCACGCCCGCTAAGGGCGGTAGACGGTCGGGAGACGGTCGGGCGCGACTCGATGACTCCTTTTTCCGACATCTGACCTCCTCCTTTCAGGCGCCTTCCATTGGTCGGGGAGCCTGCCTTAAGACAGGCTCCCGAGACCAAAAGAGACGTTATTGTGCTGACGGTAAGATCGCTTCCAGCCCATCGACCGAGGCGGACAGGACCGCTGTACCGGTAATGAACCACACGTGGGCCATAATCGAACCGATCTCTTCGGGGGTGACCCCTGCCTTTTGGGCAGCGGTCATATTGTTGCGAATGCAAAGCGGTACGCGACTCGCCAAGGCGGCAGCCAAATTCACGATGGCCACGGTTTTGGCGTCCAACGGCTCATCCGCTTGTAAGGTATCGCGGACGAGCCCTTGAGATTCGACCAGGGATGGATTGACTTGGGCCAAATAGCGGCGGAGTTTCATGGGCCGTCCGATTTTGGCTTCTTCGGCTTCTAAGGCTTTTAAAATGCGGGCAGTTTTTTCGGCACGGGACATTAATGATATCCTCCTCACGATGGACAAAACGTGTTATCGTCGGCTTCCAAATGCTTGCATCCGTTCGCGGACTTCGTGGATCGCGTCCGGATGCAGCGGCTTGGCCCCGCCAAGAGCGCGGGCGAGAATGACCAATTCGGCCGCTTCATCCAGCGTCGCTAAAAGCTGAGCGGCCGACTGAGGCGTTTCATGAAAGACCAAGGCGCCGTGATTAGCCATCATGAGCGCCGGTAACCCCGGATGGTGAGCGACAATGTCGAGAATGCCGGAAACCGATTTTTCCGATCCTCGAGGTGCCCAGGGCACCACCGGTACCGCCTCACTGACGCCAAAGCGCAAAAGCGGCTCGTAGACCAACGGAATGGGCTCATGCGCGACAGCAAAGGCGGTAATATGCGGAGCATGGGTATGAATGACGGCGCCCACGCTGCTTCGGGTCCGGTAGACTCCCGCATGCATTTGAATGATTTCCTGCATCGTGGGGTCCATTTGTCCCGACAAGATGCGACCGGACAGGTCTAAGATCGCCAAGTCATCCGCCGTTAAATGGGCAATCGATCCCCCACGCGTCATAATAAAGCGATCGCCGTCAATCCGGGCCGATAAGTTGGCATGATTGCCGCGAAACAGCATCCCGGACTCGCCGAGTTGATGAGCCGCGAGGACGATGGCTTGTCGGGCTTCGTTTTCGCTAAGATAGGCCATGATTTCCCCTCCTTATGAGATTGGGTCGAGCAATGGGTGTTTCCCTGGCATAGCATGTCCAAGGAACCCAACGGCATAACTGACTTATTCACTATAGTGCAAAAGACACTATAATGCAATAAAATGTGCTCCTATATTTTTGATGGCATGGCGATCGCCTCGATGACCCATGCTACAGTAGCAATACTGGGGTACCTTTCCGAGGCCCTGCCGTCTCAATTTTTTGCATCGTCCAAAGGAGGCCTATCATGCGAATTATTCCGGTGGCGTTGATTCCTGGTGACGGGATCGGGCCCGAAGTGGTCGCCGAAGCCCAACGGGTTCTGGATCAGGTTGCGCGAATGTCGGGCCGATTTCGCTTCCAATATCGGTCGTTCGATTGGAGCTGTCAATATTATTTAGCGCACGGGAAAATGATGCCCGATGACGGCCTGAAGATTTTACAAGATTTCGAGGCGATTTTTTTGGGGGCGGTGGGTTTTCCTCCCGTACCCGATCATGTGTCACTCTGGGGCCTTTTGTTGCCGATTCGCCGGGAATTTGACCAGTATGTGAACTTACGGCCGGTAAAACTTTTGCGCGGCATCGAAAGTCCCTTGCGAGAGGTCGCCCCCGGAGAAATTGATTTTATCGTCATCCGGGAAAATACCGAAGGCGAGTATTCGAATTCCGGTGGCCGCCTACGTCAAGGCACGCCCCAAGAGGTGGTCGTCCAAAATGCCGTCTTTACCCGCTACGGGACCGAACGAGTGATTCGTTATGCGTTTGAGCGGGCCGTTCATTCCCGCCAACACGTCACGTCGGCGACTAAATCCAATGGCTTGAATTTCTCGATGCCCTTTTGGGATGAGGTGTTTCGGTCGGTCGGGCAAGCGTATCCTCAGGTGAAACAGGAGTTATATCATATTGATGCGTTAGCGGCCTATTTTGTGACGCGGCCTAAAAGTTTCGACGTGGTAGTGGCCTCAAATTTGTTTGGCGATATTTTGACCGACTTGGGTGGCGCGATAACCGGGGGGATTGGAATTGCGCCATCGGCCAATATTAATCCCGAGAAACGCTATCCCTCAATGTTTGAGCCGGTACATGGATCCGCCCCGGACATCGCCGGTCGAGGCATTGCCAATCCGATTGGTCAAATTTGGACCGGCGCCTTAATGTTGGAGCATTTTGGCTTGATGGCCGAAGCCGAACTCCTCATCGATGCCATTGAAGCCACCCTGTTAGACGGGGTAAAAACTCCCGATTTAGGTGGTCGCCATACGACCCGTGATGTGACGGACCACATTATTCAGCGGTTGACGGCATGGGAAAAAGCCCCTGAATAACCAGGGGCTTTTTCCGGGAATTATTGCATCGCGTTTTTTACCGGTGCTTGGATCGTCTCCGGCAATTCCGCAAAAGCTTTCATCATAAGGGTCTGATCTCGTTGTTGTAAAGCTTCCGGCAACGATGCCACGGCTTTTTGGCGGACGGTCAAAAAGCCTTTTAATGTCTCCTCGGGTAAGCCGGCGGCTAACGTCAGATTGGTGTGGCAAAGGGCCAAGTATTCGCTATCCGTGGCCTGTTCGGCCATTTGACGAATCAGTTCGCGCATTTGACCCACTTGTTGGTCCGGGGATTTCGCCATCAACTGTTGAAACATGGCGCCCATGTGGGTCGCTCGTTCGGCCTCCGGCAATCGGGCAATCTGGACAACATCAACCATGAGCACCCTCCTTTTCTACTGCGGGCGTTATTGTACCCCAAAGAGGTCCCCCGGTATAAGACCCGTTGGCACTAAACCGCCAGCACAATCGTCAATAAGCCAAAGAGCATGACGATGGCGCTGACGCCCCAAACCAGCCAGCGATAAAAGCCGCGCATGCGCCACCGCGGCGGCAGGGCGCGGGCTTCCAGCGCCAACAAAAACCCGAGAACAATCGGCAGCAACATCGCGTTCATGATTTCGACATCGATGGTGAGGGAGACCAGATTCCGGCTGAAAATGACCAAAACGGCTCCCGCGATATGGGCAAAGGAATAGACGGCATAAAACCAAGGCGCCTCGCGAAACGAGTGGTTTAAACTATGGGAAAATCCAAAGACTTCGCCAAGCCCCCAAGCTCCGGCTACCGAGACCACCAACGCGGCAATAATGCTGGCGCCGAGCATGCCTAATCCGAAAACGGTAATGCCGATCGGGTGGCCCAAAAACGGAACCAAACTTTGGGAGATTTGTTGCACCGTGTTTAACGGGCGATGGGCGTGAACCCGTCCTACCGTAGCCGCGACGACAATCACCATAGCCATCATGATGACTTGGGTAATGATCGACCCGGCCAACGTATCCCAACGGGCATGCCGCAGGGCCCGCCAACGACGGGTCAGTCCTTTGTCGATGACGGCTCCCTGCTGGTAAAAAATCATCCACGGCATAATGACCGCTCCGACATTGGCGGCTAATAAGAAGAGATAATTGAGGTTGGTCAAGGGAATGGAGACAAAAGCCGCCGCCATGGCCGCCGGACTCGGACGGGCCACCACGGCAACCCCTACAAAGACCAATTCAAACAAGCCAAAAATGACCCCAATCCGCTCGACGCGAAGGTAGCTGCCCGAGAGTCCAATGGCAATCAAGGCGACGGTCGCCAAGCCTACGCTGATGGCGGGAGGAACCCCAAACAGGGCGCCGACTCCGGCCACTCCGCTAAATTCGGTAATTAAGGCGCCGACAGCGGACAAGAAGAGGGTAGTGGCGGAAATGATCGCCCAAAAACCGCCGAATTGCTGACGGATAAGGGAGCCGTGCCCTTGGCCGGTGACGATGCCTAACCGCACGGTGACTTCCTGAACAATATATAAGACGGGAATTAATATAAGCTGGGGCAAAATCATGTGATAGCCCCACTCGGCCCCGGATTGGGCCGCGGTAATCAGACTGCCGGCGTCCGTATCCGCCAGCATGACCATGAGACCCGGACCCCAGATGGCCAATAAAGGAATATACCATGGTAGAGAACCATGCAGCGTGTCCGGAGTCTTGTCAGCACGCATCAACGGGTGTCGTCCTTTCGGATGATCATTGGGATTAATGATAATGAGAATCATTCTTAAAAACAAGGGGCAAAGGACGCGACTTTTTTGATCCGTTTGCGCCTCGTCCATGAAAAGGCCGCGTGGGCGGCCTCGCCTCGCTTACGATGAGGCATGGTGCTCGGGAGGAAGCTGAGCCGGACGTAAGCGCGTCTCCATGCTTCGGGCCGAGACATCATCTTCGCATATAATCAGGAGGGTGTCATCGCCGGCTACCGTTCCTAATAAATGCGGCAATTCCATTTGGTCCAAAATCGCCGCCACGGCATGCGCATTACCCGGCAACACTTTTAACACCACCAGGTTATTTGCCCGCCGTACCGATACGTAGGATTCCGCGAGCATGCGATCCAGCCGGGCTTCGGCGGAAATCCCGCTACCGGCCGGCAAGGAATAACGATACCGACCGCTCGGGGTCAGGGTTTTCACCAAATGTAAATCCCGGATATCCCGTGACACCGTCACCTGGGTCACATGAAAGCCGGCTCGCCGCAATTCGCGGACTAACGCTTCTTGTGTTTCTAAATCCCGTGTGGCGACGAGTTCTCGCAAAAATTGCTGGCGGCGCTGTTTCTCCCTCACACTATCACTCCCGTATTCATTATACTGAACCCGGACGCCATTTTTCAAAACCAACCGCGAATAGTTAAACAGTTAAGGGGACTGCGGCGATTTCGGGCATTCCGATGTCGAAAAAGCCCCCCGCTACGCGAGCGAGAGGCTTAGAGGAGAAATGGTCCTATAATAATTGGCGGGCGGCGCGAATTTGCTCTCGAACATGAGCCGGGCCGGGCCCCATCGGACGGTCCCGAAGAGTCAAGCTGTGCCGAATGGCGTCCGGGGAAGCGGCTTTGACCTGGGGATCCCGAAAACGGGCGGCCACTTGCCCGTGGGCTTCCCGGAAGGGGATGCCGTCTTGCACCAGTTTTTCCGCCCAGTCGGTGGCTAAGAGGTCTTCGCCCATATCCTCTTGAATCCGTTTCGGGTTGACGGTGATTCCGGCCAAAAGACCGGCCATGGCGTCCAGACTGGCCAGAACGGTGTCGACGCCGGTAAATAAAAGGCCCTTGTCTTCTTGCAGGTCCCGGTTATAAGCCAGCGGCAGTCCTTTCATGAGGGTCAAAAAGGCGGTCAATTGCCCGATGACGACGCCGCTTTTCCCCCGAATCAACTCGGCAATATCCGGATTCTTCTTTTGGGGCATCATACTGGAACCGGTGGCCCAGTGGTCGGAGAGGGTAATAAAGCCGAATTCACGCCCACTCCATAAAATCAACTCTTCTGACAGGCGGGACAGGTGTACCGCCACCAACGCCAAATCCGCCAGAAATTCGATCGCGAAGTCGCGATCGCTGACCGCATCCAAACTATTTTGGTAGGGTCCCGCAAAACCGAGGTGATGCGCGGTCCTGGTCGGATCAATGGGTAATGTCGTGCCCGCCAGCGCGCCGGCCCCTAACGGCGATACATTGGCCCGGGCCGCCATATCTTCGATACGGGAGCGATCACGCAGGAGCATCCAGACATAGGCTAAGAGATGATGGCCGACGGTCACCGGTTGGCCCGGTTGCATGTGGGTATATCCCGGTAACGGCAGATCGGCCCACCGTTCCGCGAGTCCCAAGATGGTGTCCACCAAGTGGTTGAGGGCGGCTATCGTCTTTTGCCCGGCGTCTTTTACGTAAAGGTGCAAATCCAGGGCGACCTGGTCATTGCGGCTGCGGGCGGTGTGTAGCTTGCCGGCGACCGGACCTAAGCGCCGGGTGAGTTCTTGTTCGACGGCACTGTGGACGTCTTCCGCCATAAGGTCCCACGGATCGGCGCCGGCTTCCACCTCGCTCAACAGGGCTTCTAATCCTTGCTGGATTGCCTCATGCTCCTCAGGCGTCAAAAGACCGACTGCGGCCAACATGTCGGCGTGCGCGAGGCTACCTTGGATATCATACCGTGCAAGGCGCCAATCAACCGCCAGCGAGGACGAGAAGGCCCGGGCTTTCGGGTCCAGGCCTCCGGGAAGACGTCCGCTCCATAAATCAGGCATGGGTATGCTGCTCCATCATCGAAAACTGGAAGTCGCCCACGTGCGCGGATGCCAGCGGCGATACTCGCGAGCGGGTCCGAATGGGTAATCCCCACAAGTCGACGAATCCCTTGGCGGCTTTGTGGTCGAATTGGTCGCCCGTGCTATAGGTCGCGAGACCGGTGTGATAGAGTGAAACCGGGCTTTCTAGTCCGAGAACCTCGATTCGGCCTTGAGCTAATTTGACAGTCACTTTGCCGGTGGTCATGCGATTGGCCTCTCGCATAAAGGCATCCAACGACAGGCGGGCCGGGCTATACCACATGCCGTAGTACACCAGTTCCGCATATTCCGGCTCCAGGCGGGCTTTCAAGTGGGCCAAGTCACGGGTGAGGACGAGTTGTTCCAGGGCTCGGTGGGCCGTGACCAGTGTGACGGCCGCCGGGGCTTCGTAGACTTCGTGGGATTTAATGCCTACTAACCGATTTTCCACCATGTGAATACGACCTACGCCTTCGGAACCCGCAATACGGTTCAACGTCTCCACCAGCTCATGCAAGGGAGGTCGCTCGCCATTTACCGCAACCGGTACCCCCGCCTCAAATTCAATGGTGAGGGTGGTGCCGCTCGGGTCGGTTTCCCCCGGGTTTTTCGTCCATTCAAAGGCATCTTCCGGCACGGGTTGGGACGGGTCCTCGATGGCCCCCCCTTCAGCACTGCGTCCCCAAATATTGACATCCACGCTATAAGGGGAGCGACGGGTCACCGGAATCGGCACATGATGCTGTTCGGCATAGGTAATTTCCTCGTCGCGCGTCATGCCCCATTCCCGGACGGGGGCTAAGACTTCCAAAGCCGGGTCTAACGCCGCGATCGCCACGTCAAAACGGACCTGGTCATTGCCTTTGCCGGTGCATCCGTGTGCGACCGCTTCGGCCGCCTCCTGGTGCGCTACCGATACCAACAGTTCCGAAATTAAGGGGCGGGACAACGCCGAAGCCAAAGGATATTGCCCTTCGTAGAGCGCATTCGCCTGAATGGTGGGGATCACGTAATGTTGAGCAAAGTAATCGCGCACATCGACCACGTAGGCGCGGACCGCTCCAACTTGGAGGGCTTTTTCTTGAATGGCTTTCAAATCTTGATTGGCGCCTAAATCGGCAGTGACCGTGACCACTTCGTATCCCTGCTCGTGGAGCCAGGGAATGGCGACACTGGTATCGAGCCCTCCGGAATAGGCCAACACGACGCGTTTCACAAAATAACCCCTTTCACAAGTGATGCTTTCATCTTACGAGTCCAGCCGATTCCTGGCTAGGCCATCTAGCTGGGGTTGGCCAATAAGGACAGTAATAAGGCTTTTTGGGCATGCAGGCGGTTTTCCGCTTGATCCCATACGACCGATTGATCCCCATCAATCACGTCCTCGGTCACTTCTTGCCCTCGATGGGCCGGCAGGCAATGCATAAAAACCGTATGACGACTAGCCAATTGCATCAAGAGGCGATTGACTTGGAAGGGCGCAAAAGCGGTCAAGCGGGCTTCGGTTTCGGCTTCTTGCCCCATGCTGACCCAAACGTCCGTGTAGATGACGTCCGCATCTACGGCCGCTTCTTTCGGATCATGGGTGAGGTAAACGCCGCCGCCGCGGCTTTTGGCTTCCGATTGCCCCCATTCAAGGACCGCCGCCGGCGGCTCATATCCGGGCGGGACGGCCAGTCGGAGGCCAAACCCCAACAAAGCGGCCGCTTCAATCCAGCTATTGGCCATATTGCTGCCGTCACCGACATAGGTGACAACCAGGCCGTTTAAGGTTCCGAAACGCTCATAGAGCGTCAAGAGATCGGCCAACAGTTGGCAGGGATGGTAGTCGTCGCTGAGCCCGTTAATAACCGGGATGGTGGCAGCCTCCGCTAACGATTCCAGCCGATCATGCGGCCCGGTTCTGACCATCAGTGCGTCGACATAGCGCGATAAGACGCGAGCGGTATCTTCGAGCGTTTCACCCCGCGAGATCTGCAAGGTGGTGGGGGACAGCTCGAGGATATGGCCGCCCAGTTGTTGCATCCCGACGCTAAAGGATACCCGTGTCCGGGTTGATGCCTTTTCGAAAATCATGGCCAGGGTTTTTCCTTTAAGTGGTTCAAACGGGATCCGAAGCTTTTGGATTTGTTTCAGATCACGAGCTAATTGCACGAGCTGGACGATATCATCGGGCGAAAGATCGGCGAGCCGTAAGACGTCCCGTCCGTATAACGACGGCCAACGGGAAGGAACCGGTAACGATGCAACCGCCATGTGGTTGCCACCTCCATACTAAGATATGAATAGTTATACTATCATAAGGATGGATCGTCAATAGCTTGGCCGGCCGTTGGTTGTCGCTTG
Source organism: Sulfobacillus acidophilus DSM 10332 (assembly GCA_000237975.1). Classification (GTDB taxonomy): domain Bacteria; phylum Bacillota; class Sulfobacillia; order Sulfobacillales; family Sulfobacillaceae; genus Sulfobacillus_A; species Sulfobacillus_A acidophilus. The sequence goes on from CP003179.1 coordinate 854,208, forward strand.
ATTTGCCGGACATTAGCCATCAAGGCTCAAAAAAGCGCGCAAAGAATTTTTTTGGGGACGCTTTCGGGTTTTTGCCGAGATCCTGGTTGACAGTCGGTCGTTCTTAAGATATTTTGAATAAAATTTGAATTACAGGGGTCGTCTCGGTAATTGGCGTCACGGGATGTATCATCGGGCGCACCAACGGCTATCGAGTTGAATTTACCGCGGGAGGTTTAACCGTTGCGCTGGGTCGTTAAAATCGGCACCTCAAGCTTATGTGAGGCGGATGGCCAGTTAAGCTGGAACAAAGTCCTCATGTTTACCCGTCAGATCAAGGCGCTGCATGAGCGGGGGCACCAAGTGGTGGTCGTGACCTCAGGCGCGATTGGGACGGGGATGGGGACCACCAAAATCCGTCCTAAGACGCTGTCTGAGCGCCAAGCCCTGGCGGCCATTGGACAGGCGCACCTCATGGAATATTACCGTAAAGCGTTGGCTCCCATTACGATGGGGCAGCTGCTTTTGACCTATCCCGATATTAGCGATCCGATTCGGCGTGACATATTTTGCCAAACATTGGAACACATGTTGCAGTGGCGGACCATCCCGGTCGTCAACGAAAATGATGCGGTGACCGACGACGAGTCGCGCATTGGCGACAATGATACGTTGGCGGCTCATCTAGCCGTGATGGTCCGGGCCAATCGTTTGGTTATCTTGACGGATATTGACGGACTTTATACCGATAACCCTTATCAAAATCCGGGTGCGCAACGCATCGACGCCTTACCTTGGGTTACCCTAGAGCACGTGGAACAGTTCGGGGCCGGCGAACCGGGACAATTTGGGGCCGGCGGCATGGCCACGAAGCTGCAGGCCGCCCGTATCGCGCAGGAAGCCGGGATCGAGATGGTTCTCGCGTCAAGCCGCGAGCCCGGGGTTTTGCAAAAGATTGATGCCCCGAATTGGCAAGGGGGCACGCGGTTTTTGGCACGGAGGGGGGTCTCCCATGCTTAATCAACTGTTGCAGCAAGCCAAAGATGCGCAAAAAGGGTTGCGGTTGGCGGATGGCTCCCGCCGTAACCAGGTTTTAGCGGCCATGCGAGATCTTCTGCGAGAACGGCAAACCGAGATTTTGGCGGTCAATCAAGCGGAAGTGCAAAGGGCGGAGGCTGCCGGCTTAACCGGGGCCTTGTTAAAGCGCTTGGTCCTCACGGAGAAGAAATTAGCCGAGTTGGCGGACGGCCTGAAAACCGTGGCCCGCCTACCGGATCCGTTAGGACAAGGGCCTCGCTGGACGTTGGATAACGGATTAAAGTTAAATACGGTGCGTGTGCCGTTGGGCGTAATCGGGTTAATTTTCGAGAGTCGACCGGGGGTGGCGATTGAGGCGGCCGGTCTTACGGTCAAAAGCGGGAACGCCATTATCTTGCGTAGCGGGCATGAAGCTCTCGACACGGTTACTTTGCTGACGCGCTTATGGCAGGACGCGCTGGAACGGGCAGGTCTCCCGCGGTTTGCCGTGCAATCCGTGGAAAAGCCGGATCGGCAATATGCGGTTGAGATGATGCATTTGACGGGGTTGGACCTATTAATACCGCGCGGCGGGGCCGGGTTGATTCAAACGGTTGTCAAAGAAGCGACGGTCCCCGTCATTGAAACCGGGGTAGGGAACTGTCATCTCTACGTGGATAAGGCGGCGGATCTTGATATGGCGGTCAAAATCCTCCGCGACGGCAAGGTGGGGAACCCGGCCGTTTGTAACGCGTTAGAAACGGTGTTGGTACACCGGGACGTCAAAGAGGCCTTTTTAACGCGGGCGTATGCGGCGTTAGAAGACGACGGGGTGACTTGGCACGGGGATCCGGAAGTGAGGCGGATTTTACCGCAGGCGGTGGCGGCCGACGAACCGGATTGGGCCAACGAATATCTCAGTTTGGATTTGGCGGCCAAGGTGGTGGACGGTTTAGAAGAGGCTTTGGCTCACATTGAACGCTATGGGACTTTCCATTCCGAAGCGGTTGTGACGAACGATTACGTGGTTGGCCAAACCTTTTTGGAACGTGTCGATGCGGCGGTCGTGTACTGGAACGCCTCCACCCGGTTTACCGACGGGTTTCAATTCGGATTCGGCGCGGAAGTCGGCATCAGCACCCAAAAGATGCACGCGCGGGGTCCCATGGGGCTTGAAGCCCTCACCACAACCAAAACCCTCGCGTACGGCATGGGGCAAACTCGGGATCTGCATTAAATCCCGGTTTTTCCGCTGTGGCTCCTTGTGAGCTGCAGCTTTTTTGTTTGCCCAAAATAAAGAGAAAAAGTGGATTGACAAAAATAGAGCGATAAGTCACATTATAACTGACCGGATAGTGGATGGAGATGACCACATCGTGGACAGTCATGAACACATATCGGTGATCGATAAAATGGCAGAACTTCTTGATGTCATTTGTCGGGATGGGTCCGGTAATCCTTCGGACTTAAGCCGACGGTTGGGGATCCCGCGAACCACCGTGCATCGAATTCTCCAAACGTTGGTTGACTTGAAGATATTGACCTCCACGTATGAGCCGGGGCCCCGATTACTGCAATGGGCTGCTCCGGCCTATGGGCAACAGGGATTGGAGATTATCGCCCAGGAGTCTCTTCAGCGTCTGGTTGGCCAATTTCATGATACGGCCAGCGTTTATATACGAACCGGGGTAGCCCGCGTGTGTATTGGGCGTCTCGAAGGGACCGAAGCGATTCATCATCGGGTTCACGTGGGGGCTGTGTTGCCGCTTCACATCGGATCGGCCGGTCGCGTGTTGTTAGCCTGGTTGGATGATGAAACGCGGAACCGTCTGATTCAACAATCGATTGCCTGGTCACAGGTCTCCTTGCCTCGGGTTTCTCCCGATTGGCGGCAAATTCGTCGGGAGGGATGGGCCTTTACGCAGGGCGAACGCGATCCGGTATTGGCATCGGTCAGTGTGCCCATATTTGACGGGGCCGATCATGTGGCTGCTGCCTTAAGTATCTCCGGACCGTCCGGTCGATTTGATCGTCCGCGAGTGTTGGCCATGGTTCAAGAACTCCAAAAAGAAGCTCAGGCTATTCGCGTTCGGTGGCAATCGATAGATCCTGGCAATCTGGACCAAGAGAAAGAGTGATCGGGTCATGCATTCGAGCAGTCTCAGTGGCGTTCGCGTTCTGGAACTGGGTCAAATGGTGGCGGCACCCTCGGCTTCGAGAATATTGGCCGACTTTGGGGCCGACGTGATTAAAGTGGAACCGTTATCCGGGGATCCGCTCCGTCATTGGGGGCAGTTGGCTCCCTCGGGAGATTCCTGGTGGTGGGCGATGCAAGCCAGGAATAAGCGACTTGTCGCCGTGAATTTGCATACCGCCGAAGGTCAACAAATTGTGCGGGATTTGGTGCCGCATGTGGATGTGGTGATAGCCAACCTACGCCCTGGACGGTTAGAGCAGTGGCGGCTCGGGTATGAGGCCCTCTCCGAAATTCACCCGGGATTGATCTATGTCAGTATTTCCGGGTTTGGCGCCACCGGACCCTATCGTGAACGGGCGGGCTTCGGCAACATTGCAGAAGCGATGGGAGGTATCCGCTATATTACCGGGTATCCGGATCGGCCACCGGTTAGGACGGGCGTTTCTCTCGGGGATGAGCTGGCGGCCCTTTATGCGGTCATCGGCACGTTAATGGCATTATATCGTCGCCAGAACGACCCCCAGGGACGAGGCGATTTTGTTGATGTCGCCCTCACCGAATCGGTCATGGCCATTACCGAGGCGTTAATTCCGGAATATGTCAATGCCGGTATTATTCAAGAACGGACGGGCAATCAATTGTTAAGGGCGGCGCCGTCCAATACCTACCCTACCAGGGACCGAAAATGGATCGCGATTGGTGCCAATAGCCAGGGAACTTTTACGGCATTGGCCGGCTTGATGGGGCGTGCCGACCTGGTGGACGATCCGCGTTTTCTGACCAATACCGACCGCGTTCGCCATGCCGACATTCTGGATGACCTGATTGCCACCTGGACTATCCAACATGATCTGGCCGATTTGCTCACTCGTTTGGAAGAATCTGGTGTGCCCGCCGGTCCCGTCATGAATGCCAAAGACATTGTCGAGGATCCGCAAGTGAAGGCCCGCGGGTTTATTCAATTTGTTCCCGGTCCGGGTGGACAGTCGGTGGGAATGGGAGGCATCGTTCCCCGAATGCAACAGGGAGAGGGAGCCATCCGTTGGGCCGGAGGAGCCGTTGGGGCCCATACCACCGAAGTGCTGACGGAATTATTGGGGGTCGATTCTGCCCAGATCGAGCGGTGGCGTCAAAACGGGATTGTGACATAACCGGAGGGGGCCATGGGCGTCTGGCGATTTTACGGCGGGCGATCGTTTACCCATGATGGGCGATTCGTCGAGAATCCGGAGTGGATTTTATCCGTCCTGTCGGACTGTGACAGGGTGGTGCATCTGAGGCCGCAGGACATCATTTTACCGGGCTTTGCCGATTTTCATGTACATCTGGCTTCGCCCGCCAACTCTCTTGGAGTTTTACCCCGGCAGTTGCTGGCCACCGGGGTTCTGGTGGCCGGAGATGCCGGGACCGAGGGATGGCGTACGGTAAGCCGGGCGGCAACGTCGGAGGGTCTTCGGATTAAGCGATGGCTGTCTCTATTGCCGGACGGGTTATCGCGCTATCCGATGGTGACCCGCTTTTCGGGGCTGACCGACGACGACTGGATTCATTGGCAATCGCTGATGAAAGAGCGGCGTACCGAGATTCTTGGCGTGAAGATCCGATTGGGACAAATCGATGAGGCGGATGATGTTCAACTCCTCACGCAGGGACTCGATTTAGCCCGAACGCTGAATTTGCCGCTCATGGTTCATGTCACCGGAGCATGGATAAACCCGGTCACCGTACTGAATGCCTTAAGACCAGGCGATGTGGTAACCCATGTCTATCATGGGCGACGGGGGACGTTGGCGGACGGCCCGAACGTAATGGAGGCGCTGACCGCGGCGATCCATAAAGGGGTTTGGCTTGACCTGGGGCACGGAGCCAATCACTTTTCATGGCGATCCTTTCGGCGTCTGACGGCTCACCAGGTGCTGCCGGACACTATTAGCACGGATATGACGCAGCGCACGTGGGGGAAGGCTCCGGTCTATGACATGGCCCACCTTTGTTCTAAATTATGGGCTGGAGGGCTATCTTGGACGGCCATTTATCGTGCGGTGCTCACCTCACCGTTAAAATATCTCGGGCTTAGCCTGCCGGCCGATTCGGCGGTTGTCCTACGCTATCGTTCCGAGCCTGTTGAATATCCGGATACGGAAGGGGAGGTCGTGGTCGCCACCGGGGGTTGGCGTCCCCAATACATTATCGCCCACGGTCATGTGGTGATGGCAAGGGAGGGCCTTTAAATGGCGACTGTGCGAATTATTGATGTCACACCCCGTGACGGACTCCAAGATGCGCCCGGTTATGTTCCGGTGCCCGATAAGGTGCAGTTGATCCAGGGACTGTTAGGGGCCGGGGTGCCGGCGATCGAAGTCACGGCGTTTGTCAGTCCTCGCTGGAGTCCGCTCATCGCCGACGGGGAAGAGGTGTTAGGCCAACTGCGTGACCACCAGGGCGAGTGGATTGCCTTGGTGCCCAATCTGAAGGGCGTGCAACGGGCGATCCGGGCCGGCGTCGACGCGGTGACATTGGTTGTGTCGGCGTCAGAAAGCCATAACCGGGCCAATTTAAATCGTTCGCGCGACGAGACGTTGAATCTGTTGCAGGACGCGGCCCGGTTAGCCCGCCAACAGGGATTACGGATTCGGGGAGCGGTGAGTACCGCCTTCGACTGTCCTTTTGAGGGACGCGTGGCATTGTCTGCGGTCCTTGAGGTGGTGGCGCGATATCTTGCCATGGGGGTTGATGAGATTATTCTGGCAGACACATTGGGGACCGCCACTCCCCGTCTGATTAAAGAACGCGTGCAAGCGATTAAGGCGGTAGCTCCCGAAAAAACGGTGGGTCTTCATTTGCACGATCGCCGGGGATGGGGACTGGCCAATGTGGCGGTGGCATATGAATACGGGGTGCAGGAGTTTGAAGCGGCTCTAGGCGGTTTGGGCGGCTGTCCTTATGCACCCGGGGCGGCCGGTAACTTGGATTTGGAACGCCTGGTGGAATTTTTCGAAGCCCAAGGGGTTTCGACCGGGATTGCCGGCGACCGTCTCGTGGAAGTACGACAGCGCGTGCTCACGGTCATTGCCCAGGGATTGCCGGCACCCGAGACAAGTAAAAAAATGGAGGGCTAATATGGCGACACAACCCAGTACGATAACGATTGCCGATCGCATGAATCGGTTACCCCCGGCCGGGTATTTTCGACGACTGGTGACCCGCGTTTCCACAGGGGGATTTTTTGAGTTCTACGAACTTTTTATGGCCGGCGCGGTGGGGGCGGCCTTAGTCCATGCGAAAGTGATGGCTTTAAGCGGCTTGGCGTATTTTGTAGGGGCCGGATTTTTGGGGATGTTTTTTGGCACCTCAATTTTCGGAAATATCAGTGATAAGATCGGGCGGCGTCAAGGATACGTCTATTCGCTATTGATCTATTCCTTCTTTACGGTCTTAATGGCCTTTTCACCCAATGCCACCTGGATTGATATCTTCCGCATGTTGGCAGGATTTGGCGTAGGGGCCCAACTGGTGATTATTGACACGTATATCAGTGAAATGACTCCGGCCAGCAGGCGAGGCTACTATATTGCCTTTAGCCAGTTTATTACCTATTGGGCGGTTCCGGTCGTGGCTTTTCTGGCCTATGCGTTGGTGCCGACCCACTTTCTGATGTCCGGTTGGCGCTGGGTTGTATTGATTGGGGCACTGGGCTCCGTGGTCGTGTGGTGGATTCGGTTAGGGCTACCGGAATCTCCGCGCTGGTATGAGAATCAGGGCAAAGTGGCCGAGGCCCATGCCGTGATGACGCATATCGAGAACGAGGTGGCCAAGGAAGTGGGCGTGTTGCCGCCGCCTCAACCCGGCGCGGAAGAAAAAGAGTCGAAAGGGCAATTTCGGGAGATCTGGAAAAAACCCTATCGTGCGCGAACGATCATGCTGTTGGTATTTAATCTGTTTCAAACCATCGGGTTTTATGGATTTGCGTCGTGGGTTCCCACATTGTTGGTCAGCGAAGGCATTACGTTAATTCACTCACTTCTCTATACCTTCGTGATTGCGCTGTTTAATCCGTTAGGTCCGATTATCGGCATGCTGATGTCCGACCGCTGGCAGCGTAAATGGCAGATTGTGACGGTGGCGTTGGCGATTGGGATAACGGGTCTGATTTTCTCGCAAATGCGATCGCCGGCCGGCATCATTTTCTTTGGCGTGATTATTATGCTCTTAAACAACTGGTTTAGTACGTTGTTTCATTCCTACCAAGCCGAGTTATATCCGACCCGTATTCGGGCGACCGGCGTCGGATTTACCTATAGTTGGAGTCGGTTAAGCTCGGCGTTGGTCGGATTTGCCATTGTCGCCCTCTTAAAGGCGTTCGGGGTGCTGGGCGTATTTGCCTTTATCTCGTTCGCCATGGCGATGGTGGCTTTTGTCATCGGGACCTTTGGACCTAAAACCAACCGGCGGAGTCTGGAAGACATCTCGGCCGCTTAGGGAGGACAAAAACGTTAAAACCCCCGAGGCATATCCTCGGGGGTTTTTGTCATTCGGTGGAAACCGACGGATCGGTTTGCGCCGCTTGCGGTACCAGTTTGATAAAGTGTGCGGGCGGATTGGCAATGAACTCGGTTAAGGCTTCGGCGCGGTCGGGTTGTCCGGAGCGGGCGAGGGCTTCTTGCGCCTTTCCAAGGAGCTCTTGCACCGCCAGAATATCGTCCGCGTTTAAGGAGGCCAGTTGCACTTTGGCCGAGCGGGCGAGCCGCGACCGATGCAATTCGGGGGTCAACCCTAATTCCGGGGCTACCCGCAGGTACACCGTGCCTCCTGTCATGCCGGAAGCCAGCCAGGGGCCGGGATCGCCGAGAACCAAACCACGGCCGCGCGTCATGTACTCAAAGCCGAAGCCCCGAATCACGGCACTTTGCCACATCCCCTGGGCTTGGGCGGGGGGCGTGATGCCATCACCGAGCAAAACGATACTGGCCCCGGCCAACCGGATACCCGCTCGCGCATCGGCGCCACCCTGAACAATGATGGTGCCGCCTTGGGCTCCATAGGCAAGCGATTTGCCGACATGGCCGCCATAGAACCGGCCGTCGGCGCCGCGGGCCTTTAACACCGCGATAAATCCGCCCGACGCGCTCTTCCCGACGCCGTCTTGTGCGCCTCCATGAGCGACCAAGTTGACGCCGTCACTCAAGAAGGCCCCAAATCCCTGACCGGCAACATGGGGGACCGGCCGGACGACAGGCGACGACCGATCGGCCAAGCGAATGCGTTGCCCGGAGAGTTCGGTGCCAATCGTGCGGGTTTTCTTGGGTTTGTTCCACCGCGGGTGGGCGGCGATGCTGACCGCACCCGCTTCGCCCACCGCATGGACGTTACGCTGCGCCAAGGCGTCCTCAACCGCCTGGTTGAGCGATTGGATAAACGGTTCGTAACCGACGGCTTCGGTAAATCGTTCCTGAACCAAAAGATGCGATTGACCAACCGCTTCCGTAATACTGCGAAGGCCTACCTGCCGTAAATTCGCCTTTAAGCCTTCGGCGATACCGGTAAAGAAGCGGACCAAATGGGCCACCGCCGGTTCAAAGTCTTGCAGTTGGAAGTGCTTGATCCCGCGTTCTTGCGCTTCCTCCAAGGTCTCGATTTGCGTGGTGATGCCGACATGGCAGGTATCTAATTGACAGCCGCGACAGACGGTACAACCCAGCGATACCATAGCCATCGTTGCAAAGCCCACTCGATTGGCCCCTAACAGGATCATCCGTAAAACATCGTCGGCACTACGCATGCCACCGTCAGCCCAGATTTCTACCCGATCGCGAAGACCGGCTAACGTCAAGGCCGCATGCGTCAAGGGGACGCCGACATCGGCGGGAAGACCCGCATGTCGCAGGGCGTGTAAGCGGGCGGCTCCGGTACCCCCTTCAAATCCCGAGAGGGTAATGACGTCGGCACCGGCTTTGACAATTCCCACCGCAATGGTCCCGATATTGGGCACGACGGGAACCTTGACGATGACCCGCGCATCCGGATTGGCTTCTTTGAGCTCGTCAATGAGTTGCTTCAAGTCTTCGATCGAGTACAGATCATGATTGTTGCTCGGGGAAATCAAATCAATCCCCGGTAAAGCATTACGGGCATTCGCAACTTTGGCCGAAACTTTCTTGCCGGGTAGGTGCCCCCCTTCACCCGGTTTGGCACCTTGCCCGATTTTGATTTCAATGTATTGCGCCCCGTTTAAAAGGTGGGCATTAATACCGAATCGGCCGGAAGCGACCTGGTGGCCACGCCACCGATAGTACTTGCCGATCATATCCGGGATTTCTCCGCCCTCGCCGTTCATGGAGAGCATGTTCAACGTCTTGGCGGATTCCGCATAGGCACGAAATGCGGTTTCGCCTTGGGAGCCAAAAGACATCGAGGAGATGACGAACGGCAAATCGTGTTCGCCGACCGCTAAAGAGACCGGGGTATGGGGAGACAGCGGTTTTGCCCGGAAGCCCAAGGTGTGGCGCAAAGCAATGGGGTGCTTGGCTTCGACGGCCCGAGCCTGTTCCAGATATTCGTCGGCCGACAATTCCCCGGATGCCAATTTAATGGCCGGTTTATAAATATGCGTGGTCGCCCGATTGACAAATTTGGGCTTGCCGGTGACGCCAATCAATTCCCCGCGGCGTTGCAACAATTGTTGCCGATGTTCCGCCCAATGATCTTCCGGGGCTTCGGCAAAGGATACCACGCCTAAGGCATTGGCCAGCGAAGCCGGCCAACCGATAGCGGAAAATACCCGACCATAGCCGCGTAATTCGTGAATCCCCATCGTCGAAAGGATTTTTTCGAGCCCTTGATTCATCACGGTCATGACCCCTTCCAGGGTCTCATGCGGCACTTGGGCCCAAATCGCGTAAGGGACTAATGCATCCGCACCGAGCCCGAGGGCGACGACGGCATCGTGGAGGTGGCGAATCTGCCCGCTGCGCACGATAATCCCCACCTGACGGCGCAATTGGGACTGTCGCAATCGGGCGTCGATTAACCCGACGGCCAAAACAGGATCGAGGCTGACCGATTCCTGGGCTTGATAGGCGTTCTGGTCATCCAACACCAAAAGGCGGACACCTTCTTGGACCCATGCCAACGCCTCATCGGCCAACCGGGACGCTACGGCTTGTTCGTTCTCTTGGAGGCCCACGGTCAAGGAAAGCGTCCGGCTTAGAGAGCCAAAATGTTCATGGATGACGGCTAGGTCCGAATCGGAGAGCCAAGGGTGATCGAGCCACAGCGGGCTCGCCCCGGTAATTGCCTGGCCGAAGTCCGGCTTCGGGCCTAACAGCACGCGCAAACGAAAATGTTCCGTTTCCCGTTCGCGGTCGAGAGCCGGGTTGGTGACGACGGCGACGGTTTCCTGGAGATAATCGGCTAAATTGGTAATGTCATGAGAGAACGGCGCCAGCGGCCCGTCATAGCCTAATGAGCCAATCGGTTCATGAGCCGTTTCGATCCATTGTTTCACCAGTTGCTGGTCGTCACGGTGCCAACCGTCCGCGACAAATTGCCAGTCGGGGACCGTCACCTCGTCGCGGCGGTGGTCCAAAGGCATGGCCATGGCTGTCGTCGCCTGGCTAAAACGTGCCGCGAGACGATTGAAGATGGCGTCGGTTTCAATAATTTCGGCGGCGCCGGTTTCGGTCCATTCGATGGCAATGACTTCACCGGGACCGATGATGCGGGGCTCCTTAACCCATTGGTCGTGAGGTACGACGCCCGGTTCAGACGATAGGACAAAGTGCTGGGCCGTCTCTAAAAGCCACAGGGGACGAAGACCCATGGCATCCACGGCGGCTGCCACACTGTTGCCGTGGCGATGAACGAAAGCGGCCGGCCCTTCGATCCAAGGCCCCCAAAACGACTGGATGGCTTCCCATTGACGTTTCATGTCGTCGGGCAGGGCGTCTAGGATCGCCGGAGACGGGCTGATGGCCAGGCGCATCGCTTCGGCGTGGGTGAGGCCGAAGCGCTCAATAAAAGCCGACAGCAAACGATCAGCATTTTGCGAGTCGCTGCCGGTAGGAATGGGAAGGATGCCCAAGGACTCCATTTCACGTTGCAAACGGTCGATGGTATTAATTTCGCCGTTATGAGCCAAACCTAAAAAGGGTTGCACACGGGCCAAATCGGTTAAGGTGTTAGTCGAGAAACGGTTGTGACCGATGACGGCACGTGGCAAAAATTCTGCTCCACCCCATTCGGTCTCGAATACGTGGTAAAGTGCCGCAGGGCTGGAGGTCATTTTTAAAACCGTATGCCGGTTGCTAAAGGACGCAATATGTCCCGGGAATGCTTGTTCCAGCGATTGTAACGCCTGAAACGCCTCGGTCAACACCCGAGTGTTCTCTCCCTGGTACCAGAGGACATGGTTCTCCAGGGCCTGCTCTCCGTCCGTAATTTCCACATGTCCCATGACATAGCGAAACCCGGCCGTCGTGAGAGCTTGCGCAATTTTGTCTCGCACCTGCCGATGGGATCCGACCGGCGCAACCAGTGTCAACAGCCAAAAGTTTGGATCGTGTGCCGAAAGCCCGAGGTTTCGGCTGTCGAACCGCGCTTGCCAGACGTCACGGGGAATGTCGGTTAAAAGTCCGGTTCCGTCGGTCCGTTCATCGACCCATCCGGCGCGATGGTCCATTAAATCGAGGGCAAGAAGTCCCGTAGCCCACAGAGGGACATCTCCCGAGGAGGTCGGTCGCTTGGATACGGCAGCGTAAATCGCACAAGCATCATGATCCTGACCGAGGTAGTGCACGAGGAATTGGTGGTTAAGGGTATCCATAGGCGACCTCCTTTGATGACGGATAAAAAGTCCAGAAAAAAGAATACTTATACAGTCTATAGTAACTCAATTCCCGCGTCGGAACAACTGTAGGCTTTCACCGTTTATGCCCGGGTTGGGTAAACTCTTTACGACAAACGACGGATCAAACTCCGAAGACTCGAACGCAACCTGACATAACCTAGAATAAGGGAAGTATATTGGTGTTAACTATACATTAAATGGAAGGGTGTTGCAATAGGTGATTTGATTCACAAATATTCTGGGATTAGTTTATGTCGCGCGACAAATGTATAGACGTTATGGCCTTAACCGGTCGGGGTCCGGCACACGTTTTTTTCTTAGGTGTTGCGGAAGTGCCCACTCGATCAGAAATGTCATGGCGGCGACTAAAAACACACCCCAAAATACGCGGTGAATGGCTCCCGCCAGCGCCAAGCGGATATAACGGGAAACGGCCTCGGGCATGGACGCCAACCGGCCTAAGGCTAAACCGGCGGCATTCAGGTTATGGGGTAGACGGCTCGCGACGGTGGCGGGCGGATGATGAAATGCGGCCGATAGACGGGCGTTTACCAAACCGCCGTACCCGGCGACTCCTATCGCGCTACCCAGTTGACGCATGAACATGTTGGATCCCGTGACCATGCCCCGGCGATTCCACGCGACGACACTTTGAATCGAAACCAACAGCGAGGTGGAACCCAGGCCGAGACCGCAACCCATGACGAAACTGGCAAGACCGGCCTGCCACGGAGAGCTTTCGGGCGAAAGCAGAACAAATCCCAGACTGCCCAAAATCGTGACGGCCGATCCGATGAGGGCGGTCGCCCGGAACCCGACGGTTAAATACAGCCGACCGGATAGGGAAGACGCCAGGGGCCAGCCGATCGACATCATGCCGAGGGCAAACCCGGCGACAAGCGGCGAGCGTTCTAACACGCCTTGCACGAATGTGGGAAGATACGAACTGAGTCCGATGGTCAAAATACCGATTCCGAGGCTGGCGGTATTGGCTGCCGATATCGCCCGTTGACGGAATACCCATAGCGGTAAAACCGGTTCCGGGGCCCGGCGTTCTTGCCCCACGAAGAGGGCTAAACCGACCAGACCGGCGGCTAATAAAAGAATGCTGGCCGGAGAGGTCCATTTCCAGTGCACCCCGCCTTCCAGTAAGGCGGTGATGAGGCAGCCGATAGCCGCCATGAGCAAAAACGCTCCTTCATAATCGAGACGGTGGGCCTGGCGGCTAACCGATTCATGCAAATAACCGCCGAGCATCAGGAGAGCCGCCAACCCAATCGGAAGATTGATATAAAAAACCCAGCGCCAGGAAGCATACTGGACAAAAAAGCCGCCGATGGCCGGGCCGATCACGGCCGAGAGTCCCCAAACGCTGGATAGGTATCCTTGCATTTTGGCACGTTCTTCGAGCGTAAATAAATCCCCCACGATGGTGGAAGTTATCGGAATAATGGCTGCGGCGCCAATGCCTTGAAATCCGCGAAAGACAATGAGCGCCAGCATATTCCAAGCAAGACCGGAAAACACGGAACCGGCAATGAATATTCCGGTGCCGGCCATTAACACAGGTTTTCGTCCGAAGAGGTCGGCGAGTTTTCCGTAGATAGGCACCATGGCGGCTTGGGTGAGCAGATAAATGGAAAAAACCCAGGGAAAAAGCGAAAACCCCCCCAGATCTCGCACAATGGTGGGGATAGCGGTCGCCACGATGGTTGAGTCCATCGCCGCCAACGCCATGGCCAACATGCAAGCCAACAAAACGGCCATGCGCGAGGATGAGGATCCGCGTGTATCCATGAAATTCCGCCTTTCGCTTCCTTTAGTCAGTATCATATCGTCTTTGCTGTATTTATCCATAAACGACAAAAACTAACAGATCCTGAGCGGGATTTCCGGCACAATAGCGATCGCGACGACGACGATATGCGTATAAGGCTATGAAGTGATTAATATCGGGCAAAGAAGGGACTCTATGTATCGTATTGATATCGCATTTCCGGTCCGTGTCACGCTCACTATTTATACGGAAGCGCCGCCGAACGTAAGCGCGTTAGCGGAGTGGCTCCATACCCATCCGCCTTCCATTCTGGTGTCGTGGGTGGAAGATGCCGGCCAAGGGGCGCCGGGCGTATTGGAGCATCCGAATTTGGCCGAGTGGCTGCGAGATTGGGAACGCGGGTAGAAGACAACTGGTCGGCCTGGCGGAACCTGGCTTTTCAGACATTGCGTTATCCGAAGACTTGAGCGGCCAACGCGTAGAGACCGCGGCGGGGCGGCAAAAGAGCCCCTTGATAGGTCATCAGGGGAGGCTGTGCCACCTTTTTAAAGCCGAGCGGAGGCAGTGTCTTTATCGCCCATTCGGCGTGCTCGTCCGGTACGTCGATTCGCATCGGATTCGAGGTCATAACGGCCACTTTGGCAACCAATTGCGTTGCCGCGGCATCGGTTGGGGCGACGACGGGACCGAGGATCCAATTCGCCGGCCCTTCAATCCCGAATGCATATCCTCTGACGTATATCCCATCGGTCAAAATCCAGGCGGTAGCGGACTGAAGCCACCGGTGGCGCAAAAACTCTTGCCGTCTTACCCCAAAAGCGGCTGCATCGAGGGCCGTGATAGCCGGAAGATCGTGCTCTTCCATTCTTTTGAGCCCGAGCGGGCTCTCCGGCGGTCTTATCGTCAAATCATCGTGAACCTTGGATGACGACCGCACATACTTGTGAACCGTGGATATTTGTTGAAAGCCGATTTTTTGATAGAGGCCCTGTCCGCTCGGGGTGGAGACGAGAGCAACCGGATGACCTGGCGGCTGAACCGCCAATGCCGCTTGAGTCACCATGGTGCCTAGGCCCCGTTGTCGGTGGTCCGGGTGCACCATGACCATGCCCAAAAACGCGAATGCATGCGAATAGGGGACAATCGCGGCACTCGACACCAAATGTCGATCCCGGGTTTTGTGACCGAAAAGACGGCCGACGGCCTCGAGTGTCCCGATTTCTCTTGCATCATAATCCCAACCGATGGCGGCCGAGAGGTCTACTAACGCCGGTATGTCCTCGGGCCCGAGTGCTTCAAGCGTGTAGGTGTTCATCGGCATCCTTCCTCGCGGGGGCATCTTTTATTCGATGGATCGATTGTATCCGATACGGCCTTCGCGTGCCAAAGGGGAACAAGACGGGGGCCTTCGCCAAAGGTCGGTGAACGGGTGTCGTCCTCCCCGTTAGCCTTTGATGTTAGCCCCCAACAAACTATTCTTCCGTGTTCAGGACGGTTTTTAACCAATCGTGATAGGCATGTAACAGGTGGGTACTGACCGCCAGCGCGATATCGGTCACGATGGGGGGGATGGTCTCGGTTAATTGTTTTTGGACTTCCGGGGGCAGGCCGGATAAGGCCTTCTCCCACGGGTAAAAGGCGGGATCCGTGACGCTTTGCACCAGATTGCCGAGCTTTTCAGAGGACAATTGGGCATAGAAGGTGTGAAATTCCGGCCACTGCATAAGGGTTCCTCCTTAAGAAAGAATCAGTACTTGGTGGAAACGCCGGGAGGTCCGGACCGTGGACCATAGGGCCCTTCATCCAGCCAACGGCCAAATTCCGGCCAAACCGGGGATAAGAGGGCTCCTACGGCCCGTTTGGTTCGCATGCCGACGGATTCCCCCTGAATGTGTTCCAATGCGATACCGGCCGCGTCCCGATTATATTGGGCCGCTCGGTGACGTTCTTCGGCAAAACTGTGGATAGCCGCCACGCGCTCGTCCTCCGTCGCGGAAGAGAGGGCCGCCGCCACTGCCCGTGCGGCTAATACCGCGTCCGGCACTCCGGAATTAAATCCGCGGGCACCAAACGGGGCAAACAGATGAGCCGCTTCTCCGACGAGCAGAATCCGGTGGCTTCGATCGGTAAAAGATTCGGCCACGACTTGCAAGAACTGGTAGGTGGAGACCCAGGTAATGCGTTCGGCATATTTGGCGGGCATCACGCGCGGTAACCATTGTCGGACACCCGACAACCCGGCGAATGTCTCGACGTCGTCGGCCGTATATAGTTGCAGGTCAATTCGCCAACCGCCGGCAAAGGGGACGAACAATACGTTGCGTCCCTCCATCGCGGGATGCTCGTAATGAAACACCCGTTCCAACGGTAAGGGATTATCGGGATCTTCGGTGACATCCACGACAATGAACGTATTGGCGGACCGGGATCCTTCCATACCAATTTGCGCCTGATGGCGAACCTCCGAGTGGGCGCCGTCGGCCCCGATAACATACGATGCACGCCAATGGTCGCCGGTAGCCGTGGTTAACTCGATGGCCTCCGCACCGATGTCGAGGGCTTTGACGTTTTGCTCCCAATATACCGGAATCTCGGCGGCATGGACGGCGTCCCACAAATAGCGTTCAATTTCCACCTGCGGAAGACTCGTAAAGGGGGGCAGGCGGTCTGGGGGCGGTGTGGGATAGTGACGGACATAGACTTGTCGACCGCGAAACCAGGTTCGTTTCACGGGCCAGATGATCCCGTGCCGAGCCATGGTGAATCCGAGTCCAGGAGAAATCGTTTCCAACAACTCCAGGGTTTTATTGTGTAAATAGATGGCGCGGCTGCCGGGGCGCTGGCGACCTTCCGATGCGGCTTCCAGAATGGCCACCGGAATCCCCAAGTGGTGTAAAGCCAAGGCTGCGGTCAGTCCGACGGGACCGGCGCCGACGACAAGTGCCGCGTGAGGGGGGTGAGTCATCGCCGTACCTCCTTAAAATTGTTGCTCATTTCAAAGCCTTTAGGGGCACCGAAGCCTATCCCGGGTACTCGCCGGTAACGGGTTGATAGCCGTCAGGGTACGACTCTTCGCGTTCTAGACCCAATCGTTCCATCACCGGGGCGTCATGGGTGGAAAATACGTAGGCGTCTTCGGTCCCGGTATTGTGGTGTTCATGCCAGACCCAGTTGGGGACCACAAACGTATCGCCGGTATGCCAGGCAAACCGGACACCGTTAATCACGGAATATCCGCTGCCCCGAAACACGTGATAAATGGTGGAATGCACGTGGCGATGGGCTTGGGTGTGGTGACCCGGGGGCAGGAGTTGCATGGCGGCACCGATCGTGATGCCGGCCGCTTCGCCGGTGGCCGGATTAACGTATTCGACACCGTAACCGTCATAAGGGTCGGGTTCTAGTTCGGCTAGACGCCTTAACGCGTCTTGGGTCGAACGCCACTTAAAGACGGCTTGGGGCGCATAGACGGTCCGATGGTCTTGAATGGGGCGAAGACCGGAAGTTTGATAGCGCTTTTCGGTGTAACCGGAGGGTTTGGTTATCGGCTGATTGTAATCCGGGTAATTCTCAAAAAACATCACACCCAGTTGGTAAAGCAGCGGAATATCCAGACAATCAAACCACAACATCGGTTCGGTTCCCGCATGCACGTGATCGTGCCATAGCCCGGCCGGCGTAATCAAAAAGTCACCCGGCTCCATGTCAATCCGTTCGCCTTCCACAATCGTGTAGGCCCCTCGGCCTTCGAGAACAAATCGGATGGCATTTTGGTTATGGCGGTGAGACGGGGCTTTTTCGCCGGGTAACAATAACTGCACACCGGCGTATAACGTATTGGTCATCGCCCCCCACCCCCAGGGTTCGAGCTCTTGAAACCCGGGATTGGCAAAGAAAATCACGCGCCGTTCTCCGCCTCGGTCAGGCACGACGAGTGTGCCGGATTCCATGACATAGCGGCGGACGTCGGACCATCGCCACAAGTGGGCCTCGGCACGCGGCCGAGGTTCGTGCGTCATGAGCCGACCAATGGAATTCCATAACGGGCCGAGATGATGTTGACGGAGCTCTGCGTAATAGGTATCCAATCGGGGATTGTCATTGTCCATGATCCTTATAAAACCTCCTCTCGGGTTGCCTCATCAGGATTTAGGCTTACCATATCGTGAAGCCGGGCCGTTCGGCTAGCCTCCGTTCCGCTATCGGAAACAAAATCTGACATGGCCCGGTCGATTAAATAGCGGGCATGAGCCGCGTCATGCACCCTGGCCGCCGGCATGGCGACGATGCAAGGATACTCACTACCCAGCCATTGTCCGGAAATCGCCCGTTCGTGACCGGAATCGGGGAAGGTAACCCAGTAGCCCGGACGATACGGTAAAGCCTTCTCACTGGCGAGACATAAGGCTCCGGAGGGAGATCCCCAAAAAACCGCGGCCGGTTCGGCCAGCCATTCTTGAATGCGGTTAACGAGTTGACGCGCCTTTTTCAGGGTTGGATGATAAGCGTCCACCACCAGTCCGAGCTCTAAAAGGCCGGATCCCACCCGATACCGTCGGTAACGGTCACGGTCTAAGGCCCCCGTTTGTTCTAAGGTGACCAACATCCGCGATACCATGCTTTTGGCCAAGCCCAAGCGGCTATGGATTTCGGAAAAGCTGAGAAAGGGTTGCTCCGGCGTAAAGAGTGTCAGAATAGTCAACGCATTGGCGGCCGACCGTAAAATGAGGTCTTCACGGGAGGGGGGGTGTGGCCGCAGCCAATGGGAAACGGCCGCCCGATTCGGGGGCGGCAGGGGATCCCCGATAGGGTCCTGCCATCGGCGGGATAGCAGGCGGGCAGATTTTTGGGCCATTTTAGCGATTTCGACCACATCGCGAAACCGGAAAGAATTTGTCGGACCGGTTATACTCAAACTGGCGATCGGCCTGTCGTACTCATCGAACACCGGAACGGCGACCGCCGCAATGCCCGGGTCGATTTGGTCCGCCTGATAGGCGTATCCTCGGCGGCGGGTTTCTTCCAATGCCTGCAATAACTGAGGAAACGTCTTCGGGGAAGCGGGCGTCGATCGGCGCCAATCTCGTTGGAGATCCAGTACCAGGCTGTCCGGGTCAAGAAAGGCTAAAATCGCTTGGCCGGCGGCGGCGACACTGGCGGGGGCACGCCGACCGACACGCGAATGCAGAGAATAACCAGATCGGGCGTCCATTGTAACCAGCCAGATAATTTCCCCGGCGTCATAAACGGCCAAGTGGACCGTGTGACCGGGGGTCAGGGCCAACTGTCGAACAATCGGCATACCGATTCGGACTAGGTCAAAATGTTGAACCATCGAGGGACCAAACGTTAAGGTACCGAGGGCCGGACGATAACGGGAGGTTTGGGGAACCCGCTCCACAAAGCCTGCCGCCTGAAGGGTGGTGAGAGCCTTCAGAATGGTCGATTTGGGACGACCGAGCCGCCGTGAGAGATCGGCTAATGCCCATTCCGGTCGGTCCCATCGAAAAGATCGGAGGACTTGTATGGTAGACTGCACCGACGACAGCAATCCGTCCACCCCTCGGAGCACGTTTTAAATATTATATATAATATCACAACCGATAGGCAGGAGGCCATCAAGGATGGATTTTGAAGCCAGGGATTTAGAAATGATTAATGAAGCCATCGTCCATTGCCGACGTTGTCCCCGGTTGGTCGAATGGCGGGAAAAGGTCGCCCAAACGAAAGTCCGTCGATTTCGGGATGAGCCGTATTGGGGGAAACCGCTACCCGGTTTTGGCGATCCGCACGCGCGGCTTTTGATTGTCGGACTGGCACCGGCGGCCCACGGCGGGAATCGTACGGGCCGGATGTTTACCGGGGATGATTCGGGGGATTGGTTAATCGACGCGCTCTATCAAAACGGGCTGGCCAACCAGCCCGTCAGCCGGAGCATCGATGACGGATTGGTACTCCATGAGACCTATCTGACCGCTGCCGTGCGCTGTGCCCCGCCCGACAACCGTCCGACGCCGGCGGAAGCCCGCGCCTGCGCCCCCTATTTACAGGCCGAGTGGCAATGGTTCAACCCGCGCGTGGTGGTGGCGCTCGGCCGGTTTGCCCTGGAGGCGGTTCGGCGGTTGGCCGAGACCCTCGGCGAAGAGACGGGACCCCTGACGTTTCGCCATGGGGCGGAGTTTGATTGGACTCGGCCTACACATCGGACGTTATTGGTATCCTATCACCCGAGTCGACAAAACACGCAAACCGGGCGATTGACCCGTGACATGCTGTTGACGGTCATGGCACGGGCGCGGGCTATTCTTGAGGATTCGGGTGCGCCTTGACGCGGGTTATGAACCAGACAAAACCGCCATAGGTGAGAATACCCAAAAAGATGAGCCAGGGCCATCCCAGTCCCGCTTTTAATCCGGCCCAAACACTCAAGACGCTTAAAAGGCTGCCCAGCATTCCCCAGACGGCGGTTGAGGAAAAATGGACCGCGGCCGATTTCCCGTGCGAGATGCCGATAATCACTAGGGATGTAAAGAAGATGGCCGGGAAACCGGCTAAAATACCGGACACGGCGGGAGCCAGACGCGCCAACAGGCTGACGACGGTCACGACCAGGCCGCCGAGTCCAAACCGAATCACCATCATCCAATTCATGGGCTTGTCGTCCCTCCTCGAGGATTACCGGGCATTGAGCCAAAGGCTTGTGCCGGCCAAAGTGGCCCATAGCGTAAAAAGGGTGGTGAGACCAATGGCGAGCGACCAGCGGCCAATGATACGCGGCGCAACCCAAGCGATCACCAGATCGGCCGCCAACGCGCCGAGGCTGGCGACAACCATCGTGTCTAGGATATGACGTGCCGTCAACGCTGAACGCCCCCAAGCCGTCATAGCCAAGGCGGTCAAAAAAACGGCGGGAAAGCCTGCCAAATAACCCCCAACCCGTCCGCCCCAGCGTTGGGCCAACCAGGTAATACCGGTTACGGCACTCCCTCCGGCGATAAACTTTAGTAATAATGGCCACATCGCGATCGCCCCCTGAAAATATTGTGAAGGGACGGATGCGTGGCGGTCAAACAGAAAAAACGAATGATATATTATAATCGAAAGTTATAATGGCGAAATCGCTTAGGAAGGTGCGCTATGGACATTCGAAGCCTCCGATATTTTGTGGCCGTGACAGATTTTCACAATGTGTCTCGGGCGGCGGAACACCTGCACATCAGTCAGCCTGCCTTGAGCCAGGCGATGAAAGGATTGGAACAGGAAATCGGGCAGCCGATTTTTCGGCGGGTGATGGGCGGAGTCGAACTGACGGACGTGGGCAAACGCTTACGATACCACGCTTTGCGGATTTTGCACGCCGTCGATGATGCGGAGGAGGAATTGGGCACCCGAACCCGGCTTGATACCGAGCTCAATATCGGGGTGCTGCCGACTTTGGCGGAAGATTATGTTCCGGTGATATTGCGCGCTTTTCAAGAGACAACGGCGGATGCGCCGATGGTCGGATTACGGGAAGCCCACACCGAAGGGTTGGTCAAAGAAGTCTTGTCCGGAGCATTGCATTTGGCGGTGCTGGATTTGCCGGTCAGTGAGCCGCAACTGGCGGTGGAGAAATTATGGCAAGAACGGTTGGTGATCGTTTCGCCGCCGTCGTCTGATTTAAGGGGACGGGTGCCTTGGACGGCGTTGCAAAAGGTGCCCTGGATTACGCTTGAACCGGGCTACGGCCTGCGCGACGTCTTATTCCGGATGAGTTTGGCCCATGGATTTCAACCCCAAATCGTGTTTGAATTGACCAGTGCCCATGCCTTGTTAGGTATGGTCCGGGCCGGATTCGGTTCGGCATTGGTCCCCTATCGCTGGATTCAATTAGAAATTTTACATGGCCGCCTACGGATGGCGATACCGGATCCGTTGCCCACACGAGACATCGGGGTGGTGTGGCGTCGTCAGCGTCGTCTTTCGGTTTGGGCTCGTGCCTTTCGAGACTTTCTCCTGACGGCGGGTCCGTCGATCGTCGAACAGGCGGAACCGGTGACGTCCGATTAAACCCGGTGGGCGAGCGAAACGATCGAGAGGTGGTGTCGGATGAAGCCGTTTAACGGCTATTTTGGGGTTGTTCGGCCATTCGAGACCTCATATCCTAGAATACCGCGGATATGCATAGGATGCAGCAAGCGGCCAACCCATACGTTGTCCTGAACTGGACAATCCGGTATAATTACCAATAATTACAAATTACATGTCGTTCAAGGCACAACATCCGAAAGGGTGTGTCGCAAAGCCAGAGGGTCTAAGCCCTGAAGGGGGTATGACAGCCGTGCTGCCGACGAAGTCGTCCACATCCGTGTCTTTGCACGCAGTAGAAACGGTTTATCGCCGTGGAATCTACTTACGTGCGGTGACCGGATTGTTTGTCCTGTGGGTATGGCATACCTTCCCCCGACTCGGATGGCGGGATGCCTGGTTGGTGGGGGTGGGTATCCTCGGGACCGATATGATGGCGTGGGGGGTCCGACGGTGGGTACCTTTTGCCTGGCTATTATGGGGTACGGTGCTGGCGGATGCCATAATGGGGTTTGGGGCGGTCTGGGCCTTTAGCGCGAGTCCGACCACCAATGCCCCCGCCCTTCTGACATTAGTGCCGTTAGAAATCCTGGCGTACCGGCGACAATGGCGTCATATGCTGGGCGCTTGGGGGTATCTTTTGATGGCCGGTATCGGATTTTTTTTGTTACCGGCCCCAACTGGCCGCGGAGCCATATTGCCCTTAACCCGTGTGGTGTTTTGGGTGGTGGCGGACGGCCTTTTACTGGGCGGAGTGACCGTTCTATTGGGAATATCCTACCCGGGACGCCCATCAGGCGGATCCCGGCTGACTCCCCGAGAGCAAGAAGTTTTTCGACTTGCCCGAACCGGGCTGACGGCCAACGAAATCGCGGAAAAGCTCCATATCGAAGTGAGTACGGTGAAAACCCATTTACATCATATCCATCAAAAATTAGGCCATTGATTTTTGGTTTTACATCGGATGGAGAGGCAAAGTTGCGAAAAATCCACCTTCCTCAACCATAAGACCCGGCCATTTAATGGAGAAAAGCCGTTGATGCGGGCAACGGGGAGGAATGGGGATGCTGTGGCATGATCTGGACACCCTGAGCGGGTTAGTGGCCGTCACCACCGCCTTACGCCGTGAATTGCAACGCTATTGTCCCGGCATCCGCGGACGTTGGGGGACGATCGCGGTGGCGGAGGCCGTCGTCGTGGGAACTCGGCTGGTTGGGGGGAGTACGGCGCCCTTGGTTTCACTCGGTCTTTTTGGGCTTTTTGTCGCCTGGCTCGTCCGAGAAGCAACCCCCGAGAATCCGTCATGCGATCACGGCCCTGGGGTCACAGAGGAGATGGGCCATTTGGGGGCTAATAACCCCTGGTGGAGCGATGGGCCGCTGTCATATACGGACGGGGATCAATCGTCAGACCGGAAATTTTAGGATATACTAGCGGAGGCGATAAACCAATTGTATGAACTTAATGCATAACTGAGAGGATTATACAATGCGAGTATTCGCGGATCTCGGCTGGTTTTTTCGTGCCCATTGGGTTCGCTATGCGGTTGGTATTATCTTATTGTTTTTGGTCGAAGTGCTGCAGCTGATTCCGCCCTGGCTCATTGGGCAAGTGGTCAACCGGTTTGTCACCCGCCATTACACGGCGACGTACCTTTGGCGGGTATTGGCGGTGATTTTGCTCGCCCAATTGCTGTCGTACGGTTTACGATACGGGTGGCGACTGATGTTGTACGGCGGGTCGCTGGAGCTGGCCAGCGAGCTCCGTCGCCGTCTTTATCGTCACTTTACGGAACTCTCGCCGGTGTTCTATCAACAACATCGGATCGGGGATTTGATGGCCCATAGCACCAACGACGTCCAAGCCGTGCAAGAAACGGCGGGGGACGGTGTCTTGACCCTCGCGGACTCGGTCTTAACCGCCGCTGTCGTAGTGGCCACCATGGCCACCCGCATCAACGGATTTTTAACCCTGGTCGCGCTGTTGCCGCTGCCGGTTATGGCCTACGTGGTCACGCGGTACGGGCATTGGCTTCATGATCGGTTTATGAAAGCGCAAGCGGCTTTTTCTGATTTAAACGACCGGGTCCAAGAAATCATTTCGGGGATCCGGGTGGTGCGGGCGTTTGGCCAAGAAACGTGGGAAAAACAAGAATTTCGGGATCTCTCCGAACAGGTGATGGTCAAAAATATTGCCGTGTCCCAGATTGACGCGCTTTTCGATCCCACGGTTTCCGTGATTGTCGGCTTGTCTTACTTCTTAGCGTTGGCGATCGGCGGGTGGATGGTGATTCATCGGACGCTCAATATCGGGCAACTGACGACATTTACCCTCTACTTGGGAGAATTAATCTGGCCCATGATGGCTTTTGGCTTTTTATTCAATATCGTGGAACGGGGACGGGCCTCTTATGAAAGAATCCAACGCTTGTTAACGGAAAAGCCTGCGATTCATGATCGGCCGGGTGCCGTGGATACTCTTTCTCCCGGTCCGATTCACTATGGGATTCCGACCTTCTCCTATCCCGGGGCGGATCATCCGGTGCTGCAAGATGTCATCTTAGATATTCCTGCCGGGGCTTTTGTGGGCATTTTAGGCCGCACGGGTTCCGGAAAATCGACGCTCCTCCGCCTTTTGTTGCGGGAATTTGACTTGACCGCAGGCGATATCACCATTGCCGGGACCTCAATCTATCAGGTGACTCTGCGTGCCCTGCGTGCCCAGTTGGCCTACGTGCCGCAAGATCACGTAATCTTTTCCGCTACCGTACGGGAAAATATCGCTTTTGGCCATCCTCAGGCGTCGTTTGACGAGATTGTCCGGGTGAGCCGACTGGCGGAAATCGATGAGGATATCCGGCGATTTCCGGAAGGGTATGACACGCTGGTGGGTGAACGGGGGGTGACGTTATCGGGGGGGCAACAACAGCGCCTGTCGATTGCCCGAGCCTTGCTGCGTCCAGCCGCCATTTTGGTGTTAGACGACGCCTTGTCGGCCGTCGATGTCCAAACGGAGGCGCGGATATTGGAGAACCTTCGGCACGCGACCCAAGATCGCACCCTCCTTTTGGCGACGCACCGCGTAAAAGCGGTTGAAAACGCCGATTTGGTGATTGTGTTAGACGACGGGCGGGTGGTCGAAACCGGCTCGCCGTCGACGCTCTTGGCGCGCGCAAGCTTATTTTCGAAGATGTGGCAGCGGCAACAACTGGTGGGGGTTACGAAAGGGGAGGATGCCCCGTGGCGTTAGGGGTCTTGAGCACCTCGGCCGCCCCGTCTCAGCCGGTATTACGCCGGTTGTTACGGTATTTACGGCCGTTTCGGCGGACTTTGGCGATCGCCCTCGGGTTATTGCTGCTGGCGACCTTGACCGATGTCGCCCAGCCCTTTGTGATCAAAACTTTTATTAATCGCGACTTAATCCCGCGTCACTTTGCTTTCGCCGACCTTTGGCTTTTGGGTGTCGGCTATTTAGGCCTCATTATCGCCTCGGCCGGGCTGAATGTGGGCCAACTCTTTTTGTTTCAGCAAGTCGCTTTGGCCATTGTCAGACAACTGAGGGAAGACGTATTTCAGCACGTCCTGGATTTATCCATGCCGGTATTAGACCGTACGCCGGTCGGGGTCTTGGTGTCTCGCATCACCAACGATACCGAAGCGATTTTGCAAATGTTCATGACGGTGCTGTCCACAGTGGTCCAAAACGTGACGGTACTCCTCGGCATACTGGCGGCGATGCTCTGGCTGGATCGCCGTCTGGGGCTGGAGTTTATCCTCGTGTTACCGATCGTGGGCGCGATTATTGCGGTCTATCGGCGGGTCAGCGGACCGGTATTCCATCAAGCCCGCGAATATTTAGCACGCCTAAATGCTCTTTTAAACGAGTCGTTAGCCGGCATGGCATTGATCCAAGCGATGGGTCAGGAAGGGCGGATGCGGGATTCCTTTCACGCGATTAATGAGGCTTACCGTCGGGCCCGTTTAAAAAACACCCGAATCAACGCGCTACTGTTACGGCCATTAATGGAGGTCATTTACACCCTTGCGATTATTTGGCTTTTAGCCAGTTTCGGCGTGCGAGGGCCCGGCGCAATCAATATTGGCATTCTCTACGCGTTTTTGACCTATCTTGGACGGGTGTTCGAACCGATTAACGGTTTGATGCAGCGGCTGAACTTTTTTCAACAGGCCATGGTGTCGGCCGAGCGGGTGTTTGAATTGATGGATGAACCCGATACCCGCCCGCAAGCGATCGACGGGGATGGGCAGATCACCGCCGGCCATATCGAACTGGAACATATATGGTTTCGCTACGGTGAGGGGCCTTTTATTTTGAAGGATATTTCCATGAACATACCGCCTGGCGCGACCGCCGCTATCGTCGGGCCTACCGGCAGCGGCAAATCGTCGTTGATGAATCTTTTGATGCGATTTTATCTGCCGACCGAGGGGGTCATCCGGATTGACGGCCAGCCTCTCGAACGATTTTCGGACCGTGAACTCCGGTCCAAGATGACCTGGGTATTGCAAGACCCTTTTATCTTTGTCGGCGATATTTTGTTTAACATTCGCCTCGGTGACGATATCGGGGAGGCGGAAGCGGTCCAAGCGGCCCGGCTGGTTCAAGCCGATTCCTTCATTCGAGCCTTGCCGGAAGGCTATCATACGCCGTTAGGCGAACGCGGCGCCACCCTTTCGGCCGGGCAACGCCAGCTCCTGTCGTTCGCGCGGGCTATGGCACGCCAACCGGTGATTCTGATTTTGGATGAAGCCACCGCACACGTGGACAGCGAGACGGAATCGGCGATTCAACAGGCGCTTAGGACCATGCGAAAGGGGCGTACGACCGTCATGATTGCCCATCGCCTATCGACCGTCGTCGATGCCGACATTATTTACGTTCTCCATCAGGGCGCGATCGTCGAACAAGGAACCCATGAATCCCTTATGGCACGTCAAGGTCGATATTATGCGATGTTTCAGAGTCAGGACAGCGGATTGCCGGATTAACCCCGGCCTTCCTCCATCCCCATTCGGTAATCGACGGGGGACATCCCGGCATTGTCCCAGACAGGCAAGCTTATTGGGCAATGGATGTTTTCATGACGAAGAGACAACCGGTAGACGTCAAACTTCTCGTCCTTGCCCGAAAGGAGAAGATTAGGACATCTATGAACGCGTCCTGGTTAACGCCGTGCGACGTTAAAGATATTATGGCACCGGTTCGCGCCCACCCGATTCCTCAAAATGCTCGGGTCAATCGCGTCTACCGGGTGGACAATCCCGATTGCTCGGCACCTTTTAATGCCGTCGAAGAATATTGCATTGGCGCAATGCTTCATTGTGCTCCATGGACTCCGCAGTTTTTTAATGATTTTCGAGACCCGTCGGTTACGGAACAACTCACGCGTCTTTATGAGCTCACGAGCGAGGGGCGCGTGTGGTGGAAAGAGGACCTCATCATTGGCCTCGAAATTCATCGCTTTTCCGGGCAAGTGAATCAGACATTTTTGTCGTCGCTGATGCAGCACCAGGTGTCACCCGTGGTCGAGGAGTTGGTCTCCCCGCTATCGGCCTGGTTTCCCCCGCCATATAACGCCTATAAGGTGTCCGATCAGATTCCGTCTCGATTAATGTCTCACGACCTCCGGTCTATCTGTGATTTTTTGGAAAAAACCCAAGACGGGGCGGTCACTCTGCGTGTGGGACGGTGGGATTTACTTCATACCGACGCTCCCCCCCAAACTCTTCAGATGCTTCGCTCACGGTATCGAACGGTGGGCCTTTTAACGCATCCTTCGAGTGGCATTCCGATCGCGGTGAACGCCTTCAACGATTAGACTCCGGGCCGATTGCGTGCGGATTTCCCGTGGCTTTCATGGGACTCCGGGCCGCGAACCGGTGAGTCGGCGTCGCCTTTCGTCTCTCTTTGATCGCTCTTCAGACGACCGGCCCCTCCTGATTGTGAGGGCTGTCCGGGAGGATTTCGATTGACTAATGTGCGGGCCGAAAAGACTTGGGTGAATAGTCCTAGCCAACTTGGTAGATACCAAAAGCAACACCGACTGGCGATTAAGGAGGGAATCACCCAGTGGCTCGACGATACCTATTCATGGGGCTAGCGGTTCTCACGGGGACTTTCTTTACCCTACCCGTGAGTGCTTTTGGTCCCGGCAGTCGCAGTCTGAGCGAGGCGGTTTTATGGGCGGATGAGGCGGCGCTTCACGCGGTCGGCGGCGGCCGGGTGACTACGCTCACGGTCGATGGACAAGGAGCGAAGGCCGTTTGGCAAGTGGGAGTCTCTCGGCAGGGAATGACCTATCACGTGCTGGTAAGCCGCCAAACGAATCAGGTATTGGCCGTTAAACCGGTCTTGCCATCACGAACGTCTCAATTCGTGGGAGGGCTCACGCGTGAGTGACGATGTCAAGCGCATTGATTCGGAAGCGGTCGAGCCTACTTGGAGCCGACGCCAATTGTTGTGGGGAGGCGGCGGTTTGTTGGTGGCCGGAGCGCTTAGCCTATTTGGTAAACCCCTGGTGGCCAATGCGGTCCGCGATATTTTCGGGTCTCCGGTTTTATCGGGGAAAATCCACCTGATGCAGTTTGATTATTACTTTGTGCCCAACTATATGACTTGGCGGGTGGGGGATCACCTGGAGGTGATCTTGGAAAATCGCAGCACCACCCATTGGCATGAGTGGACGATGGGACGCCAAGTGGATGAAGAAAATTTTCAAGCGTTTGGCTCGTTGCCGGCGGATGCCTGGCGCATTGATTTTTGGGATGGGGTAAAAGTCACCCTGAGCGATCCGGTAAAAATTGACAACTTCGTGCCCAACAAGGCGATTGTGACCTATGTCGGGCCTAAAGCACCTTATCAAATCACCACCGGCGGGGATTTTAGTCCGACCTTGCAGCCGGGAGGAAGTCTCCATTTGTCGTTTACCGTGCCCAATAAGCCGGGCATTTGGTATTACGGCTGCTTTGTGCAGGAATTCATTCACTACCGGACCGGGATGAGCGGCGTGGTAAATATTTTACCGGCTTAAGGCAGAGGGGGGAGCCTATGGAAGCGTTGGTCTTTGGAGCCATATGGATCATCGTCGTGATCCTCGCCGAGATGGGATTTGATCAGATCAAAGCTCATTCGTTCTATTTTATTGTCACCCGGCAAGGCATGGAAACCCAAGGGGCGTTCAACTTTTTGTCCCAATTTCTCCTGGCCGTGTTTCTCTTCGTCGTGTTGTTTCTCATTTATACGCTCATCCGGTTTCGAGCACCGGATTTGGAACCGGTTAAAAGTCGCTACCACCCGGTGTTTAACAAAGGGTTCATTGCATTTTGGGTCGGTCTCAGTTTTCTCCTGAACATCATGTTTTGGTTGCATCCCACCGCCTCGGATCTTGAGGTGATGTTTTCCCGGGATTTTCCGCAAAAAAACCGCCACGATTTAGTCGTGGATGTGACGGCGCGGCAATGGGAATGGATTTTCAGCTTGCCGCAATACGGGATTAAGCAAGCCGTCAATGCCCAAGGGCAGGACATGTTAGAACTGCCCGTCGGCCGCCGGGTGGAATTTCGGTTACGCTCATACGATCCTTTTCACGCCTACGACGTGGAGGCCGGTGTCATCCACGGATTTTGGGTACCGGCCTTTGGCATTAAAGAAGACGTGATTCCCGGCGAGACGCGGTACGAATATGTCACTCCGACCAGAATCGCCTCCTATCAAACCAATCCGATGGTGCGGGTGCAATGTTCCGAAGTCTGCGGTCCCGGGCACCCGTGGATGGAGGCGCCCCTGGCCATTGTATCTCCCAAAGCTTTTCAACAGTGGGTCAAATACGAGCAAAAATTGCAGTTAGGCAGCTAGGAGGATGACCCTTCGTGGACAACAAAATGCTGGTTGAAACCCCGCGCATACGTCTTCAGCCGATGATGCCCCCGCTATTACGGGGTGTATTGTGGGCTGCGATAGGCTTTTTCGTGTTGGATTTGGCGGTAGCCGCCATGGATCCGCTGCCCGGACATCCGCTGGTCAGCGAAGTGGCGGCCGTTTTCGGTTGGGCCGGGGGATTGGTGGGTTGGCTTTTAGGGGTCGGCGGTTGGGAAGAGGTGGTTTTACCGTTATTCGGCTCCCGCAGCCCCTGGGTCGAGCCCCAAAATTGGCGGCGCTATTTTCAGGTTTCCACGGATCATAAGGTGGTCGGCATTCAATATCTGGTGTCGTCGGCGGCGACCTTTTTTATTGCCGGCGGCATTGCCATGACCATGCGGTACACCCTCATGTGGCCCTCCTTACACCTATACACCTATCCCGATCAATATCTCAGTGCCGTCGGTATTCATGGCATTTTAATGTTAACCGCCGTGACGACCGTGGGGTTGATCGGGGGGCTCGGAAATTACGTGATTCCTTTAATGATTGGGGCGCGTACGACCGTATTTCCCCGCCTGTCGGGCATTGGCCATTGGCTGGTGCCGTTCGGGGTGCTCACCATTTGTTTCAGTCCCTTGCTCGGATATTGGACGACCGGATGGCGGGGTTATGAACCGTTGGCCAGTCAGGATCCCGGAGGCATCGTCTTTTATTATCTCGGGACCTTTGCGTTAACCTTGTCTACCCTTTTTGTGTCGCTCAATTTAGTTGCGACGATGATTTTTGGGCGGGCCAAGGGGCTCACTTGGGCGCATCTGCCGATTTATTGTTGGGGATTAATGGCGGTGTCGCTCTTAAACCTGGTGTGGCTACCGGAAATTCAGATGACGTTCATTATGGGATTGGCCGACCGTTTGGTCCCCTTCAACTTGTTTAACGGGATTGGGATCCCGTTATCGTACCTCAGTATGTTTTGGTTATTTGGACACCCCGAAGTCTATATTATTGTGATTCCGGCGTTTGCCATCTGGAACGAAATTATACCGGTGATGGCGCAGAAAACCTTGTTTGCCCGGTCAATGGCCGTGGCCGGTTTGTTATTCGTGATGATGTTGAGTGGGTTGGTCTGGGCTCACCATATGTTTACCAACATGCGCTTTAGTGAAATGTATCCCTTCTCGTTTTTCACGGAGATGATCTCCATTCCTACCGGTTTTTCGTTTATGGTGGCCCTGGGAACTTTATGGCGATCGCGCCTTCGACTGACGACGCCCGCCTTATTGGTCCTGATGAGTCTCTTTAATTTCTTGATCGGTGGACTGACGGGAGTCTATTTGGCCGACGTGCCGGTCAATCTGCAACTTCACGATACCTTTTTTGTTGTCGCCCACTTTCATTACACCATCATTGGGGGCATGGTGTTTACCTGGTTGGCGGCCGTGTATTATTGGTTGCCGAAAATGTCGGGCCGTCTCTATAACGAGGTGGCCGGGAAAATCGGTGCGATATGGATTTTTATCGCCTTTAACGGGACCTTTAGCCTCATGTTTCTGTTGGGTCTCCAGGGCATGAATCGCTGGGTTCCGGCTTACCCGCCGTATTTACAACCGTTAAACGACGTCGTCTCGATCTTTGCCTTTTTCTTGGGAGCCGGGTTTTTATTCCATCTGATCCACATTATTTGGGCGTGGCGAAACGGGCGACCGGCGGGCCCTAATCCTTGGAACGGCCGGACCTTGGAGTGGCTGACTTCGTCGCCGCCGCCGCCGCTTGATTTTGACGGCGAACCCGAGGTGCTGCACGGCTTTTATTTCTACGGGATGGACGAACCGGCGGCCGTTCTTCATCCTTCTTCCGAGATTTAACAGGTTTTCTGGGAGGTGTTCTTGTGGATGCAGCGATTCGATTGAAGGCGCTTCGTTTTGGGTTTGTCGTGTTGTTGCTGAGTCAGGCGGTGCCCTTTATTTTGCTCTATGCCACCGCGTACTTGTTTCTCGAATTCTATGTGAGCCCGACCTTGAATCAGTGGCTGGGGGCTTTGGAAGCGCTTCTTCTGGTCCTCAGCCTGCTTTTTAGTTGGCGGGGCGTGCGCCGGATTCGGCAGCATGGCGACCTGTCGGGGCTGGTCGGCAGCTTTCGCCTGGCGATGGTCCTGGGCATCGCGAGTTTAGCGGTGACGGGCTATCAATGGAGCACCCGGTTTGTCTCCGCCGGGTCTCGATTCGGAGAAATTTATTACATGCTGACGGGGGTTGCCGGATTTTACACCTTGGTAGGTCTCTTTATTTTGTTGGCCATCAGTATTCGCGCGCTTCGGATCCCGTTAAGCCGGGACAATTACTGGGATGCGGAAGCGGCCAATTACTTCTGGACGTTTCAGGCATTGGGTGCCTTAGTGGCCTATGCCCTACTCTATTGGCGATAACCGAACCGACGGGAGGAGATTCATATGCCGTTTTTGCCGCATTTACCGATTCGCATTCCCAATAGCCCGGGATTACCCATCTGGTGGGATTTGATGTGGTGGCTATTTCAAATACTCGTCATGACGTCGTTGCTCTTTTATTTTAACCGGATTGCCGGTCATCTCGACGGCGAGGATATACGGACTCAGGAGCAAAAAGTCATCGAGTCGAAAAAGCGCCCGTAATCGGGCCGTGAGCCCTGGAGGAAAGTCCATGCTATGGGGCGCCACCCCTCAATTGGCATCGAATGCATAACGGGTGTCGGGGAGAGAAAGGCTACATCTCATGACAGAGGAGGCGTAGCCCATGCAAGTCATCGTGACGGAGTCTCGTCGTGGTCAAGTCGTGCTGGACTTCGTGCGTCTCACCAAGCCGCGCATTGTCGGATTATTGGTCTGGACGGCTTTTGTCAGTATGACGTTGGCCGCTCGAGGGTGGCCCTCGGCGGGGGCGGCAATGGGCGGGCTCATCGGGTTGGCGCTTTCCGTCGGCGGCGCTCATAGCATCAATATGGCTTTCGATCGGGATATTGACGCCACGATGCGGCGGACGTGTCGCCGCCCGGTTCCCACGGGACGTATCACCGTCGGCCAAGCCTACGCCTGGGGTCTATTCTTGGAAGTGCTGTCCCTTGGGGTACTGCTCACTTGGACCAATCCCCTTACGGCCGCCTTAAGTCTGGCAGGATTTCTCTATTACGCGGTGCTCTATACGATGGTGTTGAAACGGCGGACTTCGCAAAATATTGTCATTGGGGGAGCCGCGGGGGCTTTTCCGCCGCTGATTGGCTGGGCGGCCGTTACCGGGCATCTCTCTTGCTTGGCGCTAGGACTTTTTGGCGTCGTCTTTTTATGGACTCCACCCCATTTCTGGGCCCTTGCGCTCGCCCGCCAAGACGAATACCGAGAGGCCGCGGTTCCCATGTTGCCGGTGACCCACGGCTGGCGGACGACCATTCGCCAGATGGTGTTCTATACGCTCCTTTTATGGCCGCTGGGGTGGGCAATCGAGGCGGGGTCATCGTTTGGCCGACCTTTGACCCTCTTGCTGGTCGTCCTTAACGGGGGATTTACCGCTTCCGTGTTGGGGCTTGGACTTCGTCGGGTTCGGGCCATGACGGTTTTTCGGATTTCCTTGGTTTACCTCGCGTTGTTGTTCGGCGGACTCTTATGGCTGGCCCTTCGCCCTTAACGGGCTTGGGCCAGGTTCCATAAATAGTCGGCCAACAGCCGGGCTTGGGCTTTGGTCAGGCTGCCGGGATGATCGGCCGGCATATGACGGTCAATATAGTCGGCCAGTTTTTCCGGGCTATGATAGGTAAGGACAAGATGCGAGGGGGCCGCCAGCCGCGGGGCATTGTTAGAACCCACCCCGCCGGGACCATGACAACTTTGACACTTTTGTTGAAAGAGCTGTTGTCCGGCAGTAAGCCGTGTCGCCGGCAGCGGATGGTTCACACTGGCCACTTTTTTGAACTTGGACCGGTTCGGATGGGCGCTTAAGGCCTCGTTTTGGGC
The DNA here is from genome assembly GCA_000237975.1 of Sulfobacillus acidophilus DSM 10332. Lineage (GTDB taxonomy): Bacteria > Bacillota > Sulfobacillia > Sulfobacillales > Sulfobacillaceae > Sulfobacillus_A > Sulfobacillus_A acidophilus. Next base: position 887,953 of record CP003179.1, read on the forward strand.
GGTTTGGCGGTCTTCTTTGGGTCCGCTTCGAGGGGTGTGAAACGAGATATGGGGTCGGGAGGATTCCTTCGCCGTTGCCGACCCGCAACCACTGGCCAAAACGGCGAATCCGCCGAGCCATATCCACCATTGCTTCATTGGGCATCGTTCCTCTCAGGTTTTATGGTTAGCATGGCTTATCCGGGCCGCACTATGCGTGAATTTTTACCCGCGGGGTATAAAAGACCGGATCATGGGGAAAATACCCACACGATTCAGCAGGTGGAGGGATTGCCATGAAGTGGGCAGGGGTTTTGGAGCGGGGGCTTATCGTGTTGGTGGCGTTATCGGCGTGGCCACGCATTTTGACGCGGTTTCCGGATATGAGCTGGGCGTGGCGGATTGGGTTGGCGCTGGTGATTGGCGGCATCGGGTTTATGGCCGATTCGATGTTTGACGGCGCATTGTCTCCCTATGGGCGGGCATTAGTGGGATTCGTGGTGACCTTTGGTCTGTTGTCGATTGCCTTTTCTCATTTGGTATACCCTCATGCCTTTTTAACCCGTTACGCCGAAGCGGCGGTTTTGACGGGGGCCTTGGTGGCGTTGGGAGATGTGTTGATCGGCCGGATCGAGCGGCAAAAATCGATGAAGGCGTCGTAGGAGGAGGCCAGGCATGAACTGGTGGGGACGCATGCCCGCTCATCAAGACTGGTCCATCACGGTGATGGTCACGGCCATCGGGCTAGCCGCGGGCTGGGTCTGGGTGACCGCCAATCCCCGCGTTCGGCGGCGGCTCGGGGGGACGCGGCCGGTCACCCTCTCCCGGCATGCGGCTTTTGCCGCGATGCTGGTGCTCTACCTGATAGCTTTCGGCAGCCCGATGAACGTCTGGGCGGACCGGTTCTCGTTTGCGATTCACATGACCCAGCACATGCTGGAAGTGATGGGGATGGTGCCGTTCGGGTTGTTGGCGATGCCGGATTGGTTGGTCAGACCGCTCTTAAAAGTGCCCGGTTTCCAATACTTCACCCGGCGCTTTGTGGGGCTCTTGTTTTTCGGGGTGGTGCTGAACGGATTTCATTGGCCCTGGCTCTATGACTGGACGTTACGGTCGGCCTGGGTTCATGGGCTGGAACACGGGCTCTTTTTTGTCGGCGCCCTCTTCTTTTGGTGGCCTCTTTTGAGCCCGTTGCCGGAAATTCCGCCTTTTAGTCCCGGGTGGCAAATTGTGTATGCCATGTCGGGAATGAACATCATGATGCCTATTTCGGTCTATCTCTTAATCTCACGGGTGCCGTGGTATGCTTATCCGTATGGGCATGATGCGGGACTCCGAGCCCTTGGGTTAACCCCACTGGCCGATCAGCAATGGGGGGGCCTGATTATGCTGTTAGCCGGCGGGACCGCGTTGGGCGCCTCGTTGGTGCGGGCGTTCTGGCGGTACCAAGAACCCAGCCCGGAACTTTTGGCGTCGGACTAGCCGGTTCGAGATAACTGACGACTGAGAGTCGACAAGGCTTCCCGTTCGTCCGGGGCGAGTCGAAAATGCATCGCTTCCGCGGCTTTTGCCGCTTGGTCAGGTCTGGTTGCGCCGGGAATGGCCACCACCTGCGATGAGGCACCAAGAATCCAATTTAACGCGACTTGGCTCGGCGATTTTTGATAACGGGCACCGATTTCCGTCAACAGATGGATAAGGGGCCGGGTTTTTTCCACCAAGGCGGACGTCATTTGCCACCGGCGAAGACCTTCTGGACGCATCGCTCCCGGTTGATGAAATTTGCCGGAGAGAAGCCCTTGGTGTAACGGGGAATAGGCAATGATGGTGATGCCGAGCTCTTCGGCCGCCGACAAGATCCCGTTTCTTTCGATCGCCCGGTCCCACAGGTTATAGCGGACCTGGTTGGCGGCCAAGGGATATCCCGCGTCGTTTAATCGGTGCGCCATTTCGGTCATGGCGGCGGCCGAAAAATTACTGACGCCGGCGGCCGCGATTTTTTGGGCCTTTAACAACCGGATCAGTCCATCGGCCAAGGCTTTTCGGGAGCTCAGGGACCACGGCTGATGAATTTGATATAACGTGACGGGATAGCCGTCGAGCGCTTGTTGGCGCTCCTCGAGGCGAGCGACAAGGGAGCGGGCGGTTCGGCCGAGGGGCCACCACTTCGTCGCAATCCGTACCTGGGCGGGGTCAATCGCGAGTCGGTGTAAAGCCCTGGCTAACGCTCTCTCGGAGGCGCCGCCGCCGTATATTTCTGCCGTATCAAACCAATTCATGCCGCCTTCCCAAGCGGCTTTGACAATCTCCGTGATAAGGGAGTCCTCTAACCGGGGCCAAAAGCTTCCCACTAAACCGTGTCCTTGGCTAAATTGCCAGGTGCCAAGACCCAGCGGGCTAATTGTGACCGTGGTCTGACCTAACCGACGCGATTCGTTCACGGCGATCCTCCTCTTGTGCCATACTCCGGCAATGGTTATGGTAGCGGATGGGAAGAGAGGGGGAAAGCCTGATGGAGAAAGTTTTGCACTCATTAATCGCTCCCGATGCCTTGATCGAGATAATTCGCCGGGGCTGGGGAATCCCTCTTTCTGAAGGGCGTCTTCTGTGGCGCGGTCTCAATGACACCTATCTGGTCACCGGTCATCACGAAACGGTCGTGGCCCGTCTCTATCGGGCAGGGTGGCGCTCCCGGCAACAGGTTCTCGACGAACATCGGCTCTTGTTCTATTTAGCCCGGGAAGGTATGGCGGTGAGCGAGCCACGGTTACGGGCCAACGGGTCGACCGTGGCTTGGGTGGAGGCTCCTGAAGGCGTGCGCATCCTTTCCCTGTTTTCTTATGCAGCTGGTGAACCCCCGATCCTGACGCCGGAGACCGGGTGGCGGATGGGGCAATCGCTTGCGGGTCTGCATCGCACGTTAACCTCTCAAACCGCCGGTCGTCGTCCCTATTTCCAGCGTCTAGATGGCGTGGTGCATTCCCTTTGGCGCATGTTGAGGCTTTGCGGATGGACTGCCGAAGAACGGCAGCGCATTGAACGGGTTCTCGAAGATTTGGCGTCCCGGTTATCAAGTAAGCCTCTGACCGGGAGCGTGATTCACGGGGACTTTCAACCGCAAAATGTACATCAGGCACAAGATCGCCTGATCCTATTAGATTTTGATTGGATTTCCGAGGGCCCTTGGATTTGGGATGTGGCGAGCTTTGCCGAAGCGGTCATCACGGAATGCGGGCCGGATTGGCCGGGTATCGTGGGACCGTTTATCCACGCCTACCAAATGGGGTGGCCGCGACCTCGGCAGGAATGGCACCTTCTGCCGGCCGTTCGGCGTCTTCGCCAGTTGTGGCTTTGGGCGCTTTATTTACGGTATCCCGAGGTGTTTGGCGGGTTTTGGTGTCGCGAACGGACACGTCGGGCCTGGCTTGACCGGCTGGTCGCACCCGAGTTGGATTATGGCCTGATGGATCTTTGTCGAGATTTCGGGTGAATTCGGGTCAATCCGAAGGCGGCGACGAGGATGGTTGCTAACCAAATCCATCCGGCGGTGAGATGATGGGTCGTGTCGGCTAACCAACCAAAGAGCGGAGGATGGATCACCGCGCCGACGAAAATAATGGAGGCCGTGGTACTCATCGCCAATCCGGAATGGGAAGCCGGGACGGTTTCGCCCGCCCAGGTCAGAGCCAGTGCGTTCCAGCCGACCGCGCCGATGCCGAGGATTAGCCAAAGCGGCAAAAGAACCTCAAGCGGCGGACGGGAGGGCAGAACAATCACCCCTAAAACGGCGATAAGCGCGACCAGACTTGCACCGCTGAGAACGGTACGGACCGGGATTCCGCGATCGGTGAGGGCTCCAAATAAAATCCGGCCGATGCCGCCTCCGACTTGGCCGACGGCCAAGACAAGACCGGCCTCGTCAACGGAAACCCGATGGAGGCGGACCAAATCGGGCAGGCTGAACGCCAGCACGTCGTATTGAGCGCCGACCAACAATAAGGCAATCGCCGCCGGAAGCCAAATCGCCTGCAAGAGGTGACGGATCGGCAATCCGGCGGATGCCGTCAATTGCGGGGGAATCGGGGGAATAGCCCAAGCAAATGCGCCGTTCGCTAAAAGAAGTGCAAGGCTCATGACGGCAAAAAGCGGGCGGATGCCAAAGCTTCCAACCAAAGGCGGGAGCACCAGTGCCGCCAAGGACGCTCCGAGAGGGACGCCGGTCTGTCGAATTCCCATCGGCAACCCCCGGTTGCGGTGAGAAAAGGCGTAAAATACCGCCTTGGTGCCGACGGCGGGAACGACGGCAAAGGTCAGACCCATGAGAAACAGGATGCCCGCCAGCGGCGCCAGTCCCCGGATGAAGCCCGCACTCGCCACCAATAGGGCCATTGGTCCGGTGATGATCATGAGCAGGCGGCGCGGACCTAAACGGTCCACGAGCCAACCGGCGGCGCTAAAGCTGATCATCATCCCTAAGGCCGGAGTGGACACTAAAAGGCCCAGCCCGGCGAACGATAAATGAAAGCGATGGGCGAAATATAGGCCAAGAACCGCAATACCTTGTTGGACAAAGGACATGCTGGTCTGGGACAATACGCTTAAAATTAAAAAAGCCAGAGGACTCTGGGCACCGGGAAAATCCGGGTCATGAAGCCATAAGGATGCCGTATTCATGATCGTATTGTACTAAAAATCCCTCGACGGCGCGGTGATTCGGAAGGAGCCTTCCCGGCAACAGGAGGAGACGCATGATGGACGAAAGATGGCTTCAAGACATTCATCGGTTAAAAACCCGGTATCAAACGGATCCGGTGAATGCGGCCTGGTATTTGGTCGGAAACAAAGATCCGCACAAGCCGGCGCTCTACTACCATCGGCCGGATCAGTCGGCGGTGACCTTTACGTATGACGAGCTGAGGCGGGAGTCGGCGAAATGGGCGGCACGGTTGGCCGCGCAGGGGGTCCGTTCGAAAGACCGCGTCGCCGGTCTTTTGCCGAAACGGCCGGAGTTGGCCGCCATGATATTAGGCGCCTGGCGCTTGGGTGCGGTCTATGTTCCGCTTTTTACCGCCTTCGGTTCGGACGCGGTCCGGTATCGCATCGAGCAAAGCCGGGCGAAAGTCGTCGTAACGGACGATACCCATCGGGAAAAAGTGGCGGGGATGCGGGACGTGGTCGTATTCAATGTCGATCACCCGGATCAAGATCCCGAAAGCCTTGACGTATGGCAGGCCCTCTCGGAGAACGATCTCTTGGTCTTGCTCTTTACCTCGGGGACCACGGGGCATCCCAAGGGGGTACCGGTGCCCATACGAGCCCTGCCGGCATTTGAAGCGTATATGCGGTGGGGATTGGATGTGCGGCCGAGTGACCGGTTTTGGAATCTGGCGGATCCCGGCTGGGCCTATGGCCTCTATTATGGCTTGATTGGGCCCTGGCTGGTTGACCAGGCGATCTTTTGGTACGGCGGATCGTTTGACCCGGACCGGGTTATGGCTCTCATAAAGGAGGCGGGGATTACCAATTTTGCCGCGGCGCCGACCGCCTATCGGGCCATGCGGGCTCAAGGGGCGGTGCTTCCCGACACTTTGCGGGCGATTTCCAGTGCCGGTGAACCGTTAAATCCGGAAGTCATCCGCTGGGCCGAAACCGCCCTCGGCCTTCCGATTTTGGATCATTACGGACAAACCGAGCTGGGTATGGTGATTAATAACCACCAAGTTCCAGAGCTTCAACGCCCTCTCAAATGGGGGTCCATGGGGCACCCCATGCCCGGGTTTCGCGCGGTGGTCCTTGACGACGACGGGCATGAAGTGCCGCCGAAAACCGAAGGGCATATCGCGCTCGATATCGGGCAATCGCCCTTGTTTTGGTTTCCCGGGTATGAAGGGTCCGATTCGGCGACCCAGTCCCGTTTGACCGCGGATGGCCGCTATTATCTCACCGGAGATGACGGGAGTGTTGACGAAGAAGGCTATTTCTTTTTCACCGGGCGTTCCGACGATGTGATTTTAAGCGCAGGGTATCGGATTGGCCCTTTTGAGGTGGAAAGCACCTTAATGGCGCATCCGGCCGTCGCCGAATGCGCGGTGGTGGGGGTGCCCGATGCATTACGGGGGGAGGCCATTCGCGCCTACGTGGTACTGAGGCCGGGTTTCGTGACGAATGCACAATTGGAAGACGAATTAAAAGATTGGGTTCGTCAACGGCTCGCCAAGACTCATTATCCCCGTGAAATTCGGCTGGTGGATACCTTGCCTAAAACCCCCAGCGGGAAAATTCAACGATTTATCTTGCGTCAAAGCGAATAACCGTGTTCGTTTTTTAGCTCAGGGGACCGGGAGGCTTGACGCGGGGCCAAATCAGCGACTCGATCCAGTCGCCCAGATAGCCTTCATGCAAAAGCCAGCTATAGATCGTCAGGCGATAGAAGTAGCGCCAATCCTTCCGGTGACTCTCGTGAGCGAGAACGGCCGTCAAAAGGCTGAATCCCGCCACGAGGCCAAAGAAAATCCAGTCGATAGGTTCTCCCGGAATGTGTGGCAGGACGGTGATGGTGCCGGCCAAAAAGTGCGTGAACCATTCGATTTCCTTCAAGTAGGCCACCAAGATCCCGACAAATCCGAGACCGACCGCCAATTTGGCCAGAGGCGAGATGGCCGGCTTGAGGGTCACCAGAGCCGCTTGAGCCAGCGTGGCGGTGACGAACACGACGAGAATCGCGGGTTCCACCCGAGGCCAAAGCGGGCGGCTCAGGAGAAAAATGAGCGCGGTGAGGCCTAATCCCCCCAAGAAGACCCGACGGTCTCGGGAGGAAGGAGCCGTGGCCGGCAAACCCGGTTCGCCGACGTTTCCCGATCGGAGAAATAGCGTCGCTTTAAATAAGCCGTGCGACATGATATGAAAGACCGCGGTAGAAAATGCTCCGAGACCGGCCTCCATGACCATGAACCCCATTTGTCCCACGGTCGAATACACTAAAGAACGCTTGACATCGCTTTGGGTCAGCATGACGCCGTTGCCAAAAAAGGCGGTAACGAGGCCTACGACAAAAATGACCGGTAACGCGGCCGGTACCGCGGTCCATAAAGGGCTAAAGCGGGCCAACAAAAAGCCGCCGATATTCACGACGCCGGCGTGCATAAAGGCGGATAGCGGTGTGGGGGCGTCAACCGTGTTGGTCAGCCAAAAATAGAGGGGAAATTGTGCCGAGCGGGCCATAATGGCGAGGAATAGCGATAAGGCAAGAACGAGTGCGGCGACCGGATGGCTCGGGAGACGTTGAAAAAGTGCGGCATCATACACCGTACCAAACACGAAGCGAGCCAAGATGACGGTTATGGCTAAACCGAGGTCTCCGACGACGAACGTCAAAAGGGCCCGACGGGTGGTCGGACAGGTCCAGGGACTCGCACACGAATAGGCCATCAGCCACAATATGGTGATCCCGGTCAGTACCCAAAAGAGCCATAACATGACCAAATTATTGGCGAGCACGACGAACACCACACTCAAGGTAGCTAACGACAGACGACCGATAAAACGCGGTGCCCCCGGTTCCCCGCGCATATATCGGAGCGCATAAAGATGGATTAAACCGCTCACACTGGTAACGTAGAGGACCATCAGTCCGGTTAGCCGATTGGCGGTGAATCCCCAAGGAATCGGCCAGCCCGTGGCCACCCAATGCCAGGCGCCCTGGCCCAAAATCTCCAGGAAAGTTATCCAGGAGACGACCCAAGCCGATAAAATGCCGACCATGGCGACGCGGCCGAACGGAAAATGCGGACGCTCTCCCCACAGTTCCAGTGAGATAAACCCGAACCCGAGCGGGAGAAAAATCCCCAGTACGGTGATAATTCCGCGGTGGGCTTCGATCAACGCCACAACTTTTCGTCCTTTCCTTGCCCTTTCGGGTGATGACGGCTATAATACTCACGAAGCATTATTCACGAAAATAATGTCGTTTGTCAACCGGGAGGTTACGCGATGCTCGAGACCAACACGGCTTATAAGACGGATCCTTTGCTAGCGGAGGCCATAGAGAGGGCCAGTCATTGGATTGCGCCCGTCTGGCCGATTCGGGCGTTTGTGGCCCGAAACCCCTTGGCCGGTTTGGAGACGCTACCTTTTCCGGATGCCGTGAGGGAAGGCCGACGGTTGTTTGGGGGCGACGGTTATCTGCCGGAATCGACGTCTCGGTCCTGGTATCGGGCCGGGCGGATTTCCGACCGTGACCTCATCCAGGCCATTCGTCGACTGAAGGTGCCGGCACTGCCGTCCTCGCTTAGCCCGTATGGGGACGCGAACGATGTGATTCGTCGCCTGTTGGTGGCCGAACCGAGACCTTTGACCGACGAATGGATCGGGATATTGGAGGATAAATTACGGGATCCTTTCGCTAAAGGACACCTCACGGACATCGGCTCTTTAGCTCGCACGCGCCTGGAGGCCGACATACGGCAATTGACGACCGTGGCGGCATGGCTGGGCCCCCTCGTCGGACGCGATCTGGTGAAGGCGCTTAATGAAGCCGTGATTCCCTACGTGGAGGCCTTTTTGGACGACGGGCAAGCTGCTTGGACCATGCCGGGACGAGAGCAAGGATTTTACCGGGCGTGGCGGGATCTGGCCCTCGTCGATCGGTCACAGGCCTGGCTGGGTGTGCAGCAAGCGGCTCGTCGGTTACCCGAGGAGGCAGCCGACGCGCTTTTAGACCACTTGACCCAGCTCGGGATCACGGAGCGGGCTTATGCGGACTATCTTAAATACCATCTGGCCCAGTTGCCCGGTTGGGCCGGCTATATCAAATGGCGGGTTCTTCACCCGGACGACGATTGGCAACACGTCTTCCCCATTGATCTGGTACAGTATCTGGCGGTTCGTCTCTTTTATGAAGTGCGTCTGGTCGAGCAAATAAGCCGAGACGTCTTTCATGTGCCCGGTCGTGTCGATGCCTTACATCATTACTTTTCCCGTCATCCGGAGGAATATTATGGCTGGCGGTTCAACGGAGGCCATGGCAATTGCCGCCGGGGAGACGACCGCTGTTGGGAGCATGAGGCCCGCCGCCTCTTTGAGCGGGAGCAGCAGCGTGAGCTGCGGACCCGGGTCCAGGCGGTCTTCGACGTGATAACGGCGCTCGAAATCTCGGAAGATACCGTCCGGGGACTTGGCGGGGAAGTTTTGGGGCACTGGGCAGACTGGGCAAGTTGGCTTTCCGCCGATCGTCGCCGCCATCTCTGGCTGGAAGCTTTAGAAGAGCACTATCAGGACGTGTTGGCCCATCGGTTGGCAAATCCCCGAGATGCTTCGACGTCCGAAACCGGTCCGGCTCCGACGCAGGTAGCTTTTTGCATGGATGTGCGGTCCGAAGGGATTCGGCGACACTTGGAGGCGCAGGGCGCCTATGAAACGATTGGAGCGGCCGGGTTTTTCGGGATTCCAATGACCTATCAAGAATGGATGGGGCATCGGCCAACCCATCGGTACCCCGCCATCCTGACCCCCCAAATGGCGGTGCGGGAGGAGGTGGCCGAGGCGTTGGATCACCAAGAAGCTTCGCGGGTCCGGCAGTGGTGGGAAGTCAAGGCGTGGCTTCATCATCTTTATCGTCGGCTCAAGCAACATGTGGTGACGCCGTTCGCGATGGTCGAAAGTACCGGATGGACCTGGGGAGTCGGCCTCTTGGCCCGCACGGTCGAGCCGGGCCGGGTGTTTCGTTGGTTGAAAAAGCTTGGCCTCCACGTCCGGCCGACGGTTCCGACGGAGCTGGCGACCGACACCGTGATGGAGGAAACAGCCGATTTGGTAGCCGCGGCCCTCACCGGGCTTGGGATCGCCCGTCGACAAGGCCGATTGGTGGTGTTATTGGGTCATCGCGGTCATTCGGATAATAATCCGTGGGCCAGCGCTTTACAGTGCGGGGCGGCCGGCGGTCATCCCGGTGGGGCCAATGCCCGGGCCTTGGCTTGGTTGGCGAACCAGACGGCGATTCGTCACCGTTTGACAGCACGGGGGATTGAGCTATCCCCGGACACCTGGTTTCTCGCCGGGGAGCATAATACGACGACCGATGAGGTCACGCTGTTTGATCGACACCGGGTACCGGCGAGTCTTCGCTCCGAGGTTGAGCAACTTCAGCGGGATCTGGCCGAAGCCGGTCGGCTCAATGCGGTCGAACGTTCGCTTGACTTACCGGGAGCTCCGGCAAAACCTTCGATCGAGGCGGCTATCCGACACGCCTATCAACGAAGCGTCGACTGGGCGGAAACGCGTCCCGAGTGGGGATTGGCTTCCCATTTCGCCATAGTGATTGGTCGTCGGCAGTTGACGGCTGGCCATTCTTGGGGAAATCGGGTATTTTTACATTCGTACGACTACCGGGAGGATACGTCGGGGCGTTGGCTCATGAATATCGTTAATGGGCCATTAATCGTTGCGCATTGGATTAACATGGAATATTACTTTTCTACGGTGGATAATGCGGTCTATGGGAGCGGCAGCAAAGTCACGGCCAATGTGGTCGGCGGTTTGGGCGTGATGCAAGGCAGCCACAGTGACTTGAAGCCGGGGCTGCCCTGGCAGTCGGTGAGGGACACGGACGGTGCCCCCTATCATGAGCCGATGAGACTCTTGGTGGTCATCGAAGCGCCCCGAGAACGCATTCAGGGGGTGCTGGACGCGTTGCCTCTCTTCCGCCAATTGGTTCACAACGCATGGATTCACCTGTTGATGTACGATCCGGTGACAGAAGAGCTGGTTCGCTACCAACCGGAGGTGGCGACGGTGGCAAGCATTTGAGTCAATTGTGCGGGGAACCAGAATTTGCTGTATTATAGATCGTGAAATCGATGCCGTCGAAGGGCTGGGGGGGTGCTCTGATGTCCGATTGGACGTTTCTCACCAATCACGCCCAGGTTTTACTATGCCTCGTGCGAAAGGGCGGTCGAATGACCGCGCGCGAAATTGCCGGGACCGTAGGAATCACGGAGCGGGCAGTGCAACGGATTCTCGATGACTTGGAAGAGGGCGGGTACATCACCCGCCATCGCGATGGGCGCCAAAATCACTATGAGATTCATCCGGATCTGCCGATGCGCCACCCCGCCCAGCGAGGGCGGGCCATCCGGGATTTGTTGGATCTGTTGGCGATGCCGGATCTTTAAGAATAGAACTGTGAACCGAAAAACCGCCTGCGCTATCCAGGCGGTTTTGTTTCGTGTCTGGGAGCGGGTAAGAGACCACTTCCGTTTGAACCGGTGACGAATTGGCTCGTGACACGCGCGAGATCCCCCGATAGCATAGAAATCAGCCGACAGGCCGGTCTCTGAGAGGGAGGGGTATTGTGTATATACCGAAACCATATCGAATGAAAACGGACGAGGCGGTTCGATTTATGGCTTCTCATCCGTTGGCGCTGTTAATTACGGTCGACGGGACGCGTCCTCTCGCCACGCATATTCCGGTAGACGTGACGGAAAGAAACGGGAAGCTCTATGCGACGGGCCACATTGCGGCGGCGAACCCGCAAAAACACACATTACGGGACAACCAGGAGGTATGTTGGTTTTCCAAGGGCCCCATGCCTATATCTCCTCGAGCTGGTATGCCGTCGAAGAAGTGCCGACCTGGGACTATCTGGCCGTCCATGCCTATGGAACGGTTCGAGTACTGACTTCCGAAGAGTTGAAGACTGTGTTGGAGACTATGCTCATTCGATATGAGTCGCACCGGGAAAACGGTCGGCTATGGTCGACGTTTAACCCCGCCTTGCACGAACGGGAAATGCGGGCCATTGTGGGTTTTGAAATCGAAGTGACCGAGATTCAGGCGGCGGCAAAGATGAGCCAAAATCGCACTGACGAGGATTATCGTGCGATTGTGACGGCGTTGGAAGAAAGTAACGACGCCGAGGCTCGGCGGGTAGCGGAGTGGATGCGGAATCGGCGTCCCCGGTTTTTTTGAGGGGAGGCGCCGTCCCGGAGAAACGGCCGGCTAATGGGGCCGTGGTCTGATGAAGACGGCCCAACTCCTGGCGAAGGGCCTGTAACCGGCGATTTTGCCCTTAATGACCATTGCCGAGGTAGGCAATTTTCACCTCTAGGACGTGCTCGGCATGCGCCGATTTTTGCTTCAATGCCGGGGGAATGGCGCCGCGGCATTTGGGGTTATGACAATTTATGTGCAATGAGAAAAATCCCCGACTAAAGATTTGTGCACGTCGAATCCTCTCGGAATATCGCCCTTTCTATATAATTGTCTATGTTTTCATCGAATTCTAATCAGGTGGGGTGTGTTATGAATCATGGATCCGTCCATGCGTTGGAAAAAAATGTGCTGGGGTTTTTCGAGTCGATTGTCATGGCCGTAGCCGGCACGGCACCAGCCTATTCGATTGCCGCTACAACTGCGACGTTATATGGGGCGGTGGGTTTTGCCGGACCGGCCGCTCTCTTATATAGTGGGATTCCCATGTTTGGGATTGCCTGGGCGTTTAATCATCTTGGCCGTACGGAGGCCAATGCCGGTGCCAGTTATGCTTGGGTGGCGAAGTCGTTGCATCCGGTGTTAGGTTATCTGGCAGGTTGGGCGTTGGTCGTTTCCGCGTCTTTGTTCATGTTGGCCGGTTCCTTACCTGCCGGATCGGTGACGTTGGCGGTTTTTAACCCGCCACTGGCGAATAGCACGCTGTGGGTCACCATTGTGGGAGCTCTCTGGTTTTTGGCGATGGGTATTGTCGTGGTGCGGGGCATCCGGCTCACATCGACCGTGCAATGGGTGATGTCGTCAGTGGAAGTGGGTATTTTGCTTTTGGCCGCTGTTTTGGCCATTATTCATGCCGCTCGGCATGCGACCACGCCATTCTCCTGGCACTGGTATGCGTTTTCGTCGTTTCACGGTATTAATGGATTTGCTGCGGGGGCTCTGGTCGCGGCGTTCTATTATTGGGGGTGGGATGTCAGTGCCAACCTCAACGAAGAAACGCAAAATGCCACAAAAATTCCGGGACTTGGCGGGCTTTGGGGGGTCCTGATCGTCTTTTTGCTGTTTCAGATTTTTACCGTGGCTACCAACGTGACGTTGCCGCCGAAAACCATCTCTTCGAGTCCGGACGTATTGACGGTCTTGGGGCAGCAAATCTGGCCGGGAGTGGGCGGCGAATTGCTGACGCTTGCGGTAATGCTCTCGACCATCGCCACGCTAGAAACCTCTTTATTGCAAGTGACGCGTTCACTCTTTGCCATGGGGCGGGATCAGACGCTCCCCAGAAAGTTCGCCGAAATTCATCCCGTGTGGAAAACCCCTTGGTTAGCCAGTTTAGTCGTGGGCCTGTTCGCCTTGACGTTGTTTGTGTTGTCCAATTTCGTCGGTTCGGTCAGTAAAGTCATGAGTGATGCCATTAATGCGATCGGTTTGCAAATTACCCTCTATTACGGTTTAGCCGGCCTTTCGGCCGTGGTGGCCTACCGACAGGTCTTGGGACGTTCACTGAAGAACTTTCTTTTGATGGGACTATGGCCGTTTATCGGCGCCATCTTTATGTTTTGGGTGATGATCCAATCGTTGCAATCGTTGGGGTGGACCACGATCGGGGTGGGACTAGGCACCATGGCACTAGGGCTCATTCCCTTGGCGGTGTACTGGGCTAAAGGCTCTCCGTACTTCCGGATTCGCGGGTTTCAACCGGCCCCGGAGGAGCCCGATCTGTTGGAGGCGTCGTCTTAATCGGGAGGAAATTTATGATGAAATCTCGGGATGCCGTCGCCATTTTATTACAACAAGAACTCGAGCGATTTCAAGAGACGCATCCGCGATCTTACGCGCTTTTCCAAAAGGCCCGGGAAAGCTTGCTGGATGGGGTGCCCATGAACTGGATGGTCAAATGGGCCGGCGGTTTTCCGGTGTTTGTGGAGGAAGGCCACGGCGCTCACTTTCGGGATGTCGACGGGCACACCTATATTGATTTTTGTCTAGGCGATACCGGAAGTATGACCGGGCATGCGCCGGCGGCTCTGGTGGACGCGGTATCGAAACGCTTGTCGCAAGGAACGACGTTTATGTTACCGACGGCGGATGCGATTTGGGTGGGGGAGGAACTTCAACGCCGCTTTGGCTTACGGTACTGGCAAATGGCCTTGACCGCGACCGACGCTAACCGATTTGCTATCCGATTAGCCCGGCAGATCACCGGCCGGTCAAAAATTTTGGTCTTTAACTGGTGTTATCACGGCACGGTGGACGAAACCTTTATTACCCTGACGCCGGAGGGACCCCGACCCCGGCGGGGCAATTTAGGTCCGCCGGTCGATCCCGCCGTCACGACAAAAGTGGTGGAGTTTAATGATGTAGAGGCCCTGCGGGCTGCGCTGGAGCCGGGTGATGTGGCTTGTGTGTTGGCCGAGCCGGTCATGACCAATATCGGCATTGTTCACCCCGCACCGGGATTTCACGCGGCTCTTCGCGCCATCACACGGGAGACGGGAACCCTTCTGATCATTGACGAAACGCATACTCTCTGTGCCGGGCCCGGTGGTTATACGGGGGAGGCGCATTTAGAACCGGACTTTCTGACCGTAGGGAAGGCGATTGCGGGCGGGATTCCGGGAGCGGTTTACGGATTTTCCCAATCGGTCGGTGAACGCATTCGGGAACACAGTTCGCTGGCGGATGCCGATACGGGCGGTATCGGCGGGACATTGGCCGGTAATGCCCTATCGTTGGCCGCGATGCGGGTTACCTTGGAACAGGTACTAACCTCGGACGCTTACCGTCACACCCGGGAATTGGCTGAACGTTTCTTGTCCGGCGTCCAGACGGTCATTCACGATTACCGGTTGCCCTGGAACGTGACGCGTCTCGGATCGCGAGTGGAGTATTGGTTTCGACCGGATCCGGCTCGAAACGGGCAGGAAGCGGCCGAACATGTCGATCCCTTGCTTGACCGCTATATGCATCTCTATGCTTTGAATCGCGGTATTTTAATGACGCCGTTTCATAATATGGCCTTGATGGCGCCTACGACAACCGCCGGGGATGTGGACAGGCATACGGAGGTTTTTTCGGCGGCGGTTGCGAGCCTCATGAACTGAATTGGCAATTTGTTAAATTGTAAGTCGGATTACTGTGCCGAATGCCCAGAGGAACGTCTGCCCTCATGGCGAAAATCTCATCTATCGGCCAGAGAGGAGGGGTTGAAGATCGAGTACCCGGGGATCGTTCCGGAGGAGCAGATGCCGCGGTTTAGCGGCCGCCCGTCGTTTATGAAATTGCCGTGGTGGGGCAAGGACATGGATGTATCGGTGGCCGTAATCGGGGTGCCGTTTGACGGAGGCACGACCTTTCAATCCGGGGCGCGTATGGGGCCTTGGGCAATCCGCCAAGCGTCTTGGGGCCTCTATCCTTATAGTCGTGTGCACCGGATTAGCCTGGCGGATGCCCGCTTGGCCGATGCCGGAGATTTGCGGGTGGTTCCCATGTCGGTACCGGATACGCTGATGCTCGTCGAGCACCAACTCGGGGCGTTTCCCGGCGGCACCCGCTTTCTGGCCTTGGGTGGCGACCATTCCGTCACCCTCGGGCTTTTGCGGGATGTGGTCCGGCGACGGGGGCCGGTCGGTCTGATCCATTTTGATGCCCACAGTGATTTGTGGGATGAGTTATGGGGTCAGCGGTATAACCATGCGACGGTATTTCGGCGCGCCTGGGAAGAGGGGCTCATTCTTCCCGATCGGACAATTCAAGTCGGCATTCGTGGAAGTCTTGACCACCCGGATGAAGACGGGGAAGCCGACCGGCTAGGGATTTTACAAGTGAGTACGGACACGTGGCTTTCGCAAGGGACCCGCACGACCATCCATCAGATTAGGAATCGGGTAGGCCGGGGACCGGTTTACCTGTCGGTCGACCTGGATGTGGTTGATCCGGCGTACGCGCCCGGCACCGGAACGCCGGAGGCGGGCGGCCCCTCAAGTCACATGCTCTTGTCGGTATTACGGGGACTGGCGGGGTTGTCTTTCGTGGGCGCGGATGTGGTGGAACTGGCGCCCCCGCTCGATCCCACGATCGCATCCGGCTTGGTGGCGGCGACGGTTGCTCAAGAAGCGTTGTTTTTGTTGACGTTGGCACCATAAGGGAGGGATATCGTGCGGTATGCAAACCAGGACGTGGCCCAAGAAGCCCAACGGATTTTGGGATATATCGAAAAAGAGGTATTGTCGGACGCGGATAAACAACAAATTTTAGCCGATTCCCTAGAGAATTTTCCACGGTATGTCACGCGCGCCATTCTGGAAAGTCGAAAATCCTATGCCGACGACTACGCGGTTGCCGAATGGACGGACGGCGGCGCGGTATTAAAAGATTTATACGGACGGGAATATATTGATTGCCTCGGCGGCTATGGCGTCTATTTATTCGGTCATCGGCATCCGCGGATACTTCAGGCCGTGCGGCATCAGTTGGAACATCAAGCGCTTCATAGCCAAGAACTGATTGATCCTCTACGCGGCTATTTGTCCAAATTGGTTGCCATGATAACGCCCGGCGATTTGCAACATTCGTATTTGGTCAATGCGGGCACCGAAGCCAATGAAATGGCATTAAAACTGGCCCGGCTGGCTACCGGTAAGAAATGGTTCATTTCCACGGAAAAAGGGTTTCACGGGAAAACGATGGGGTCGCTATCCGCCACGGGCAAAGGGCTATTTCGCCAACCTTATTTGCCCTTGGTGCCCGGGTTTCAACACGTGCCCTATGGGAACGCGGAGGCGGTCGAGACCGCCATTCGGCAATTGATTTTAACAGGGGAAACGGTGGCCGGGGTCATCGTGGAACCGATTCAAGGAGAAGGTGGGGTCAACATTCCACCGGATGACTATTTACCGCGCTTACGAGACATCTGTGACCGTTATGAGTGCCTGTTAATTGTCGATGAGGTGCAAACGGGCATGGGACGGACCGGGAAACCCTTTGGCGTTGACCATAGCGGGACCGTACCCGACATCATGACGCTCGGGAAGGCCTTTGGCGGTGGAGTAGCCCCGATTGCCGCCATGGTGACTCAAGACCGCTGGTGGGGAAGGATGGAGGACAATCCCTTTATTTTGGGATCGTCGACGTTTGGAGGAAATCCCCTTTCGGCTGCGGCGGCCATTTCCGCCATTCATGTGATGGTGACAGAGGATGTACCCGGTATTGTGGCCAAGAAAGGGGCTTATCTGTTGAGCCGACTGCAAGCGGTTCGGCAGCGCCATCCCCAGTGGCTTAAGGACGTCCGGGGCCGCGGGTTTTTGATCGGGTTGGAATTTCCCGACGATGCCACCGGTTACCAAGTGGCGAAAGGGTTGTTCCGCCGGCAGATCTTAGTCGGGGGCACGCTCAATAACTCGCGGGTGATCCGGATCGAGCCGCCTTATTCGATATCCGAGGCCCAAATGGATACCGTGGTGGGGGCGCTGGAGGAGGTGTTGGCCGCCTTTTCCGACTAAGGTCCGTGAGCGGGTGTCGATCGGGTTCGGAGCCACTGAAAAGCCAGATCGAGTTGCCCCAGAAAACTCGTGTCTAACGGACGCCCCAACAGGGCCTCAATTTGTTCAATGCGGTTGGTGATGGTGTTGCGGTGGACGCCCAGCGCGGCAGCGGCTTCGCTGCGGTGGCCGCCCACCCGAATTAACGCCAAAAGGGTGTCCCGCAATACCGGGTCGGCTAATCGATCCCACGTCGCGGCGACCAAGGCTTGCATGAGCTCGGAGGGCAAGCTGATGACGATGGCAGGCAACAGGGCGTCGGACATGTCGTGCAACTGTCCTCCGGCCATGAGAGGGGCCATTTGGATCATGGTTCGCTGGACGGGCGCCATTTCGGTGAGTCGGCCGGGGGCGCTTAAAATGCCGACACTTAAGGGAAATCGGTGAAAAAAACGGGAAAAGAGGGATTGCCAATGGTCTCGCGGTAAGTCTCGCAACAGGGCGGTCATCCCCAACGAGTGGGTGGTCATCAGTAATAACCGGTCCCCCAACGATTGGGTGACGATATCCCGCGCCGTATCAAAAATTTGGGTGTGCATGCCGCTTTGGGGGGCGAGCGGGTCAGGCAACGTGAGGAGAAGTAAACGATACCGCCGTTCCGGATTGACGCCCAAGAGCCGCAGGCGATCGCGGGCCAGCGACGTATCGTCCCACTGTCCGGATAGCAAGCGATCCAAAACGGTGGCTTGCACTTCAAATTCGGTTTGCTTCGCCAGCTTTTGCTGTAATAGCCACACGGCCAGGACGCCGGCCATTTGCCGGGCCACAATCGACTGGGGCTCGTCAAGATCCGCCGCTTGGACCAATAGAGTCCATTTTTGCAGGGTGGGAGCCGGTAGGGGGAAGCGGCGAACGGGGGTATCCGGTTCGTCTCGTCCCGGCTCGCTGAGACTGATGGGATGTCCGAGCAAGCGAGAAAAAATGGCTAGCAGATCATCTAAAGTATGGGCATGGACCGCCGCTTCGGCGACTTGGACTTCGAGCTCGGCGACCCGCGTCCAGCTGATTGCGTGGTCGGCGATAATTTGTCGGTGAATCGCATCGGTGACGCGAACAAAGGGCAGTGTCCAGGGCAACGCAATCACCGGCAGATCCAATTCGTCGGCCACCTTCAACGCAGATGGGGGAATTTCCGGTAAATAGCGTCCCAAGGCAATCATGAGGGCAGCCACTTGCTGCTCGGCCAAATCCCGGAATAATTGACCCCAAAAAGCCTCTTCTGCCGGGTGGTTATGGGCGGTGGTTAACACGACCACCTCGGGAGCAACCCAACGGCTAATATCCGGCTCGTCCACCACGTGGGCCAGCCGGACCGTGCGGGTAAGTCCTCCTTCTCCGGCCAACAGCTGGGATTCACTAAGCTCCGGCAAAGCCAAGCAATCATGGACCGTCATCATAATCGTCCTCCGATGGGTAAGGCACTATGCCCAAATGCATCACTAATTTTTGTGCTTGTTTACCGATGACGATGACAAAATCTTATGAAAAAATGAAGGAAAAGGCAATAACTTCAACAAAAATAAAGGAAGTGTCGGGGATTGGCCAGGCGATGGGGTCCTTATACGAACATGAAAAGCGTGTTAGCCCAAGAGCCCTTTGTGATTGACCATGCCGAGGGGGTCTATGTTTATGACGAAAAAGGGCATCGCTATTTGGATGCGCACGCGGGCTTGTGGTTGGTGAACGTGGGGTATGGACGACAGGAAATCATTGAGGCGATGCATACTCAAGCCCAAAAGCTGGCCTGGTTTTCGTCTTTTGGCGGGATTGCCAACCGCCCCTCCTTAGACTTGGCCGAATACCTGGTGGAACGTCTGTCGCCGGACGGTATGGTGGCCGTGTTTTTTAGCAACGACGGGTCGGAAGCGGTGGAAACCGCCCTGAAACTGAGCCGACAATATTGGAAAATTCGTGGCCGCGGCACCAAAACGAAATTTATCGGCCGTGAAAAGAGCTATCACGGTGTTACCCTGGGGGCTTTGTCGGTGGCCGGCATCTCGGCTAACCGGACGGCGTTCGAGCCGTTGTTGGCCGATGTGCGTCATACGGCGGCCCCGGACGTATTTCATTGCCCTCACCACCCCGGGGATTCTTTTTGTACCGGTGGCTGCATAAGGGAGCTCGAACGGTTAATAGGGTTTGAAAATCCCGATACCATTGCGGCCATGATTCTCGAACCGATTCAAGCGGCCGGGGGAGTCATTATTCCACCCCCAGACTATGTACGGCAAGTGGCTGACCTTTGTCGGCGGCACGATATTTTGTTGATCGCCGACGAGGTGGTTACGGGCTTTGGGCGATTGGGAGATTGGACGGGGTCGCGTCACTATGGCATCCGCCCCGACATGATGACCTTTGCCAAGGGCATTACGTCAGGTTATATGCCGCTGGGGGCGACGGCAGTGACCCGGGAAATTTGGGAGACTTTCCGACAAGTACCGGGTGACGGGCCGGAATTTCGCCACGGGAATACCTATAGCGGCCATCCGGTCGCCTGTGCGGCGGCCCTGGCCAATTTGGCGATTATCGAACGGGAACAATTATGGCTTCAAGCGCGAGAGATCGGACCGTATTTGCGAAAAAAATTGCAGGAAGCCGAAAATACCTGGCCGCAATATCTGTCGGAAGCGGGCGCGGAAGGGTTATTAGGGCGTATACGCATTCAAGGCGGGACCGACGCGGTGGAACCGGGGTATTGGGGGCTTCAGGTTCAGGCCGAAATGCGTCGCCGTGGCGTCATCGTCCGGGTAGCCGGGGATGTGGTGACGTTTTCCCCGCCTTTAATCGTGACGGCGGACCACATTGATGTCATCATCAGTACATTAGTGGACAGTGTGGCCGCGATTTTTGCCCCGTAAATTTACATTCAGGAGGGTTGTTCCATGCAGTTACGCTGGCCGTTATGGATTAATGGACAATGGGTGAATCCCGACCACTTTTTTTCGGTGATCAATCCGGCCACGGAAGAACCGGCATTTGAGGTGGCGGAAGCTGGCTTGGCCGAAGTGGAACAGGCCGTATCAGCCGCCTTGACGGCATTTCGCGACGGTCGCTGGGCGAAGTTGCCGCCTGCCGAGCGTCAAGCGCGGCTCAATCGATTTGCGGATCTGTTGGAAGCGCAGCAGGAGGACTTGGTTACTGCTGAAGTGCGGCAATCGGGCAAACCCCGAAAATTGGTTCATTACTCGGATTTTCTCTTTTCCGTGGATAATGTCCGCTATTTTGCCGGCATTTCCCGGCATTTGGAAGGGCGCGCATCGGCTGAATATAACGGGATTCATAATTCTTCTATTCGTCGGGAACCCGTCGGCGTCGTGGCCGGGATTGCTCCGTGGAACTATCCCTTGATGATGGCCGTCTGGAAGCTGGCCCCGGCTCTGGCCGCGGGAAATTCCGTCATCCTTAAGCCCGCCAGTTTGACTCCGGTTACTGCGCTTATGTTAGGCCCCTTGGCGCAAGAAGCGGGAATTCCCGACGGCGTGTTCAATGTGCTGAGCGGGCCCGGCCGGCTGATTGGACAACGGTTGGTGGCGCATCCCGATGTCGCCATGATTTCCCTAACCGGAGACACCGGTACGGGGCGCCAAATCATGAATCAAGCGGCCGGTCGCGTGAAACGGCTGCACTTGGAGTTAGGGGGGAAGGCGCCCGCGGTGGTATTTGCCGATGCCGATTTTGAGGCGGCGGTACAAGGTATAACGGTGGGGGCCTTAGTCAATAGCGGACAAGATTGCACCGCCGCGACCCGGGCGTATGTCCAGCGACCGCTCTATACCCCATTTGTGGAGGCGTTAGCGGAGAAATTTCAAACGGTCCGGCTGGGTGATCCCGAGGCTTGGACAACCGACCTCGGGCCCTTGATTTCTCAAGCCCAATGGGACAAGGTTCACCAATATGTGACCGATACCCGTCGGCGAGGCGGGACAATTGTCCTGGGTGGACAAAAACCGGCCGATATGGGCCCGGGGTATTTTTACGCGCCGACGTTGGTGACCGGAGTGGAACAGGATTGGCCGGTGGTTCAGGAAGAAATTTTTGGCCCCGTCTTGGTGGTGATGCCGTTTGACAGTGATGACGAAGCCGTTCGACTGGCGAACCAGGTGGATTACGGCTTGGCCTCATCGGTCTGGACGCGGGACGTCTATCGCGCACAGCGCCTAAGCCGTGAACTGGAATTCGGGGAAGTGTGGATCAACGATCACTTGCCGTTGACGTCCGAGATGCCGCACGGGGGCTTAAAACAAAGTGGATTTGGACACGACCTGTCGTACTATGCGCTGGAGGAATATACCGTGGTGAAACACGTGATGTCTGATATCGAGGGGGCAACGGTTAAACCGTGGCACTTTACGGTGTTGGGGGATGTTCCGGAATAACCCGAACAGGGGGGTGTTCCCCCTTTTTTGCATTAAAAGAACAGAAGATTCTTTCGATTGTTGGCGATTCCCGTCACGCTTGGGGGCTGCACTTCTTCGGCCTATCGGCCACGGTACACGGTTCGGCTACCCTTAGGAAATCTTTGGGGCGACTCGCGGAACGATCACGGGGCGGATAGGCCTTTTCGGGATTTTGTAGAATATGATACGATGGTTTTCGAAATGGCCGCTTCCGGAAGCGGCCCTCTTATCCAGAGCGGTGGAGGGACTGGCCCGATGAAACCCGGCAACCCGTTTATATAGGCGGGTGCCAATTCCGGAAAGACTGAGGTCTTTCAAGATGAGAGGCATGGGAGAACTTCGTTCGACACCCCTCTCTTCTTCCCTCAAATAGGAAGGAGACATTTTTTTATGGCCAACAATTGGTCAGAGGATACGCTATACGTCCATGCCGGGCAAATGCGCGACTGGCCGCAAGAAGTTCCGACCGCCCCCAGCATTATTCCCAGCACCAGTTATCGGAGCGCGGATCCGGCCGTTATGGATGCGATTTTAGGGGGAGACGCTCCGGGCTTCACCTATGCTCGGCACGGGAGCCCTACAGTGGCGGCGTTTACCGAGGCCGTTCGGTTATTGGAGAAGGGCGCCATGGCGCACGCCTACGCGTCGGGGATGGCCGCTTTGGATGCCGCTCTCTATGCGATTCGGCTTCAAGCCGGGGATCATTTGCTGGTGAGCCAAGATCTCTATGGGGCGACGCTGAATTTAGCTGAACAGCTATGGGGGTCGGCAGGGGTTATCATGCATGCGTTAGACGTGACGGATGAAGAGGCGCTCCAAGAGGCGCTCGACCGTTGGCATCCTCGCGGGGTATTGCTGGAATCGATTTCCAACCCGCTTTTGAAGATTCCGGATTTACCGCGACTGGTTGAGGCGGCTCATCAGGCCGGCGCCCAGGTAATTGTGGATAATACGTTTGCGACGCCGGCCCTCTTGAATCCGTTAACCTGGGGAGCCGATCTGGTGGTCCACAGCGCGACGAAATATTTGGGCGGCCATGGAGATGCCATGGGAGGCGTGGTGGTCGGTCGGGCCGAATACTTTGATCGACTCCACCAATATGCCAAGTTAAGGGGCAGCGTCTTAAGCCCATTTGACGCGTGGCTTCTCCATCGGGGGATTAAAACGCTGGGATTAAGACTGGCGCGTCAATCGGCTAATGCCGCCCAATTGGCGGCGGTGCTGGCGGACCGGCCGGAATTTCAACAGGTATATTACCCCGGGTTGCCGAACCATCCAAGCCATGCTATCGCCAAAGCGTTAATGGGCGCCAAAGGTTATGGAGCCGTGGTGACCGTGGAGTTACCCGGCGGCCGCCCCCAGGTCTTTTCCTTTTTATCCCGGTTACGCCTAATCGGCTCGGCCACGACAGTGGGTGATGTGTACACCCTCTGCCTATATCCGCGGATAGCTTCCCACCGCAATCAAAGTCCGGAAATGCTGCGGCAAATGGGCATTACGGACGGAACGGTTCGCATTGCGGTAGGGATTGAGGCCGTGGACGATTTAGTGCAAGACATTCTATCTGCGCTACAACCCTAGGGGGGCAGGTTGCCTGCCCCCTTACTTTTTTCGTTTCGATCGGTTTTTTAACGGGATTACCGCCTCGTCGGTTTCGGCCGTTTGAATTTCGTCGAAAAAGGCGGCGACCGGATCCGTGTCCATTTCGGTCAGAACCATGGAGGAAATGATGGCGAGGGACGCGGCCACATCATTTCCCCGGGGACCGCGTAACATGTCTTTGAACGCCTCGATAAGGGCCGGCGCGTGTTTCCAATGGACGGCGGCGATACGGGAAAATTGTCGTTCCCACTGAGTCTTCATCAACTCGACGCCATGTACGGGTTCGATGGCGTTCAGTCGTTCGCCGATGATGTTCATCGATTCCCCGAAAGCGACCGCCAAAAGAGCCAAGGCTTGACCCCACCAATTGAGCCGGGTGGGATGGGGAAGTTGATCCAAAGCCCCTGGAATGATATCCCATAGGACGGAGAGAACAATCGCCAACTCGGGAACATCCCCGCTTTCCAACCGTACGAACATGAGTGCGGCGGATTCGGTTAAATCGGCCGGCAGCTCCGGCGGGGTATCTTTCATATCGTCTTGGTCAAATCGTAAAATCGCCGCGGCGATGTGATGGGGGGGGGATCTGCCGAAGTCCCTGGTCGATTAATTGCCGCGCTTCTTGGGTATATCCGCCCCGCTTATATCCCTTGACGGCGCGCACCAGGTAAAGAATATACGGGTCACTGCCTTTTTCTTGACGGGCAAGGTGCGCCGCGGCTTCGACGGCTTCCCAGACCGGATGGCTAAGGACCCCGTCGAGCCGAATGAGGTTCGGGTCTTGAACGCTTGGCCACTCGGGGAAGCGTTCGGCAATGTAATGTTGTACGATGGCCGGCATTTCATGTCGGCGGGATTCGAAAAGAGGATACTCTTCCGGCTGCAAACTACCCAGCAGCCGGTCAATCACCGGCGGGACCACATCGCCTTGAATCCAGCAGTCCCACGTCAGCGTGAGCCAATGGGACCGCGGTCGACCGGGCGATTCGCCGGCTTCTGTCAAAAGTTGCCGAAGATCTTCCATATGAGCCGACGGATGTTGGGCCCAGAACTCGAGAGCAGCTTTTTGGGAGGATTCGGGCGATGCGGCGAGCGCCTTTAGACTAAGCCAGCGCACCATCGGGCGATTGTCCACCGCCCATTCGGCCAGTTGTCGGGCGGTAAAGGGACTGTCGAGATCGAGGACTTCACGCTCGAACGGATCAAATAGCGGCGGCGTTTCGAGCGATAAATCGCCGTCATAGAGTTCCATCAGCGGGGCCGGCACGTCCAAGAGTCGCATGGAGTCCTCCTTATTTGTCACCCAATGACATTTCGTTCAGCGGCTAACGCGTGACGGTTAATTGATAGTGTTGGCCGTTGAACCACACGTCATATGTTCCGAAAATCTGTTCCGGTTCACTGATGGGCCGTTCCGTGCCGGCCACCAGGTGCCACGTGACGGGGTTGAATAGGTGCAGCTGACTGACAACCCCTTCAAACAAGTCATGTTTAATGATCCATTCGAATTGGAGCGTATCGTCCAGGGCAATGATGTGACGGCTAAAGACATCTTGTTGACGCGAATCAGGCGCGGTAATAAAGGTGTTCAGCCGTTCCAAAAAATCGGCGGAGACAGAGTATGTCTCGCGTCGTACATCGGACGTTTCGGGCATAACGGCCTCTTCCTCCTGACACCCCTGGCAGGATCGGGTTATCCCGTTTATTATAGCAAGAAAATGAATGGTCGCGGAGGTTATTGGGCTACCGACCCGAGCTCGGGATCTAGCTGCCGCATGAGGTGATCCAAACTCATCTTGAGGGCGCGGGCGATTTGGGAGGCGACGTTCAAAGGAATGGCGCAGTGATCGGATTCGTAGGCTTGAATCGCTTGTAACGGAACGCCGGCTAGTTTGGCTAAGCGTTCTTGACTTATCTGTTGATGCTCCCGCAAGGCCCGTAATCGGGCTCCGTACCCGGTATGCCGATGGGTTCGAACACTGCCTAACGCTTCTTGAAAGCGGCTGAGACTGCCCCATTCGCGCAAAATGGCGGCCTTCAGCCGGGGATGGCGGCGAAACGCTTGCTCGAGCGGAAAGCCTGCGGCCACATATTCGATAACCACCGCCATCATGCTGTCCTTGGTCCAAGGTCGGTTGCCCACCACATCTTCATAGGAAATGCCGGCCTGGGTGACGGCAACGGCCCAGGATCCAAAGTAGGTTTGGGCCGCACCATATAGTGCGCGGTGGTGGCGGCGGGCGACCGAGTCGCGAAGTTGGGACCGATCCGATGCGGCAATGGACTGGATGGCTTCGATAATTTGCTCGGCACTCCGCGGGGTGGTCCGGCGAATTTGCTGTGGATCTAATCCGGCCGCCTCGAGGGCTTCGGCCCAGGAACCAAAATGGTACGTCGCGGCCGCCAATAAGGCATTGTCGGTTTGTTGCATGTGATGGGCATGGAGCGGGTGATCTTGTTCCGCATAATATCGAATCGACGCCACGATGCGTTCACGGGTCCAATAGCCCGGAGGACGGCGGACGCGTCGAGGGCGGCAACTGGCCGGGTCGATACCCGAAGCCTCGAGACAACGGTTCCAATGGCCAAAATACCGCCGGGCGGCCGCTAACAACGCCGAGTCGTCTCGGGCTACCGCTTGGGCGTTTAGCGGACGGCCCGTTTGATGGCGCCAACGAACCTTTTCGATAATTTCTTGGCAAGACCATTGGTGACGTGAGTGAGCCGGGCCGGATGACACGATGGATTCCCCCGATCGTCAGACGTTCTATTAGCAAATACGAAACCCATTCGGCCCTTGGATCACCTCCGAGAAAAAATTCCTTTCGATGAGGGAATTTTCGTGATACGTGGAATTAGGAATTATTAGATATAATGAAACCGGGAGGGGGTTGTCTGTCACGTTTCGGGCCAAGCGGCCAAGCCGCGAAGACGCCAACCAATTGATTAAACGCGTGGCATATGGGGATATGGATGCCTTGCGGGCTATTTACGACGCCTACAGTCCCGGTGTCTACAGTCTCGCCTTTCGACGACTGGGAGACGCCGGAACGGCTGAAGAAGTGGTGCAAGACGTCTTTCTCCGTGTATGGCATGCGGCCCCTCAGTGGAATGATTCGCGTGGACCGTTTGAGTCGTGGTTGTTTGTGGTGGCCCGTAATCTGATTTACGATCGGTTGCGAGAAAAACAACGGCATGGGCATATGGTCACGGATACGACCTGGGATGTCATGGGTGATGTCCCGATACCGGATCTCGTATCGGACACCATTATCGACACCGATACGACAGCGCACCTGCTGGAAGGGTTGTCCCGCGAACAACGGGAAATTGTCACCATGATTTATGTGGACGGGTTCACGACCGCGGAAGTCGCCCAGATGAAATCCATTCCCCAAGGTACGGTCAAAAGCCGGCTTCGGTTAGCGTTAGATCATTTACGGCGCCATCTCACGGCGAAGGAGGTGGAATAACCGTGGCTCTTTGTGAAGCGGAATATTTGGCCTTGCGCTATCTGGCCGGTGATTTGGATACGCAGGAACAAGAACGGTACCGTAAGCATGTGGCGAGTTGTTCGGCCTGTCAAATGGCCTATCGGGATGCTTTAAGTTGGACCGACGGGGTGGTGTGGCGACATGGTCAAAAAACCCCGCCCGGGCGGGTATGGCGGGCCATTCGCCGCCGGATCGGTGCCCCGGTTTGGCGCGTGTGGGTGTCCAGTGCCGCCGTAACGGTGGTGGCGCTGGTGATGGGATTAGCCTTGGGGCACTGGGTGGGCTATCGCCAAGGGGCGCATGTGGCTACCACTCATCCCGCTTATTTGGCCGCCACGTTAAAGCCGCCGACGCCCGATGCGGGTCTGGACGGACATGTCCTGATTGTGCCGCAAGCCAATCGCATGGTGATGATGATTGTGGGCATTAACGCGCCGGCTCCCGGTCAGGTCTATGAAGCGTGGACGTTAGGGGATCAAGGCGCAGTTCCGATTGGCACCCTGAAATGGAAAGACCATGTTGCCTGGTATATCGGTAAAGCGCAAGTCAGCCCGGGCGACCAAGTGGTGGTCTGCCAAGAGTATGTATCGTGGGTTGGAGAATGGATGGGTCCGGAAGTCGTCGGGGCCACTTTGCCTTCGACCTAAATCCCCCTTGCCTCTGAGGAAGCGCGATCCCTCTGAAGATTTTCCCCCTTTCGGTTATGACATAATATCCAGGAGTCGGCCAACCGGATCAGAGGTTCGACGAGACACCAATACCAGAAGCGTTTCATCGGAAAAGGGGCGACAAGATGCAGGTAGCCGTGATAGGACTGGGACTAATGGGGCAGGCGATGGCTCGCCGCCTGACGGAACAGGGATTTTCGGTCGTGGTCTATAATCGGACCCTCGAAAAAGCAAAATCCTTTCAGCGTCAATTTCCCCACATGACGGTTGCGTCGACGGCGGCCGAGGCTGTGCAAACCGCCGAGACGGTTATTACCATGCTGGCCGATGACCAAGCCGTCACACAGGTGGCCAACGGTCCCCGGGGCATTTTGGCCGGCCTGAAACCAGAGCAGGTGTGGATTGATTGCAGCACGATTTCTCCCGAATTAAGCCAAACGTTGTCGCGGGACGCGGCCCAGGTTGGCGCGGTGCGACTGGAGGCACCGGTGGGCGGCAGTGTGAATGCAGCCGAAAGCGGCACTTTGGTGGTGTGGCTCGGCGGGGACGTAGAGGCGGTGTCACGGATAGAACCGGTCTTACAGGTGCTGGCCGCACGGCATGAATATGTCGGTCCGGTGGGACAGGCTTTGGGGCTCAAGTTGGCGATTAATCTCAATTTAGGGATTCAAGTGGCGGCATTGGCCGAAGGTCTTCTGTTGGCGCATCGGAGCGGGATCGCGTTAGACCGTGCGTTAGAACTGATGTTGAATTCCGCCATTGCGTCGCCGGCCATGAAATACCGGGGGCCGTGGATGCTCGAGTTACCCGATATGCCGTGGTTTAAATTGGATTTGATGAAAAAAGACCTCGAACTGGCGTTGGCCGAGGTGTCCCATCCTGAGGCATTGCCTTTAAGCCAAACCACGGACCAGCTATTGCAGGAGGCCTCGCAAGCGGGATGGGGGAATCAGGAACTCGCGGCGGTGTTTCGGGCATTATACCAAAGATGGGTTCACCTGGGCGAACTGCCGAAATCCTCAACCTAGGCGACGCTTAATCCGCTGCGGGTTGTACGGTATGATAGGGTGAGTATCCGGCAAAGGGGTGACAAGCATGAGCGGCATGGATATGAGCAACACCCCATCGCTCGTTATTCTCCGGGAATTTTACAGCATGATCGGTGTCGAAGCGGTCATTGGCGCGGCCATTGTCTTTTTGTTGTGGCTCGGGCTGCGTTCTGATCAACCGAGGGTCCGACGCCCGGAAATGTCGGCCCGGCGATGGCTCCGTTGGGGATTTGGTGTGCTATGGATTCTTGACGGGCTTCTACAAATGCAACCGGGGATGAGTACCGGTTTTGTTCCCAATTATTTGGTTCCCCTCATGAACGGTCAGCCCAGCGGCCTCAATCGGTTAATGGAAGTCGGGATTATTCTTTTTGCTTCACACCCGCTATTCTGGGATACCTTAAGCGGATGGCTGCAAATTACCATCGGGGGCCTGATGATTGGCGGATATGACACCGTTTGGGAACGCATTGGGCTTTGGATATCTATTTTCTGGAGTATCGTGGTCTGGGTGATGGGCGAAGGATTGGGTAATTTATTGGTGCCGGGGAATAATACCTGGCTAGCGGGGACACCCGGTTCGGTCGTATTCTATGGGCTCGCGGCGGCTCTCTTGCTTCAGCCGGAGGCGTTTTGGGAGTCCGGTCGCGTTCGTCTTGTCATGAGCCGTCTAATGGCTGGCTTGTGGTTATTGATGGGGTTGTTGCAGTGGTTGCCGGCTGACGGGTATTGGCATGGGGCAACCTTAGCCGGTCCGGTGTTGGCCATGGCAGAGATGGCTCAACCCGCGGTATTGTCGCATCCCCTCTATGTGACGGCACGCATCTTGACGGCGCATGGTCCGGTAGCGAACGCCCTCATCGGTGGGGTGATGCTGGTGTTGGCTGTCGGCTGGTGGCTTCGGCGCGATTGGGCCGTGTGGTTGACGGTGGTCTGGGTCTTTTTGACGTGGTGGCTGGCCCAGGATTTCGGGGTATTTGGGGGCACCGCGACGGACCCGAATTCCGGGTTGCCGGTCATGATTTTGGTGCTGACCGCCGTCTATGGCGTGGCCCGGGCTTTACCCAAAACAACGGATCGTGATTTGGCGCCGGTACGCTATTTCCCGGGGGTGTCGCCGGATACGCAAGATCAAAAAGGCCTTAAAGACCGCTAACGAAAAAAGAGGGTGCGCCTTTTCCCAAACGGCGCACCCAGCCAGTCGTAGCCTTCGAGGCTAGCTGACCGCTTCTTCATCCGGTTCGGATGTTTCCCGTGTCGATAATGTCCGAACCGCTGACCGAATCAGTCCGTTCAGGGTTCTACCGGCCACCAGTAGCCAAAAGATGGTCAGTAACCCGAAGAAACCGATACTCAGTGTGCGGAAAACCGGGATGTTAAAGGCATGGTACAACAAGTCGGTACCGCCGGTAAAAACGCCCAAGGGGAAGGTCAAGCCCCACCAACCCAAATTAAACGGGATGGGTTCTCGCCACCGGTAATAGAGCGTAATCAAGAGACTTTGAACAAACCACCAGATGCCAAATCCCCAGAGGACCAAAGCCGTCAGCCAAGCCGCCCCCATTAACGTGGTGCCCCATCCGGGGAAGAGCATGCGGCTGTCCGTTCCCAGTCCCACCATGCCCATGACCCCGGTACCCAAGGTGCCGAGACTAATCCACGTTGAGATGGCCATTTCGCGGGGCGGGAGTTTGTGTAACGTCAGACGCAGAAACAAAATGCCTAACAACAAGAAGGCCAGCGGCACACTAAACGCCCATAACGTGACGGTGCCAATAAACAAGAGGTGCTGGGTGGATTTGGCCAGATGCGGCAATAGACTGCCGGCCGAGGCGGCCACCACCTCCGCCGGCACGATCGGCATCAGCCAGACGGCGGTCATGGTGTCCAAACGGTGTTGGTGACGGGTAAACATATAAAACGGCACCAATATAACGGAGGCGAAGGCGACCAGCGTGTTGACCACCCATAAGTCCCGGGCCCAAATAAGCGACTGGGCGCCTAAGAGGGCGGGGCCCATGTTAATAAAGCCGTTAACCAGCGTGGTCAAGGCCATCGGAATGGCACCAAAAAACATCGATTGGACAGGATGGTGCATGACCGCTTGAAATCCCGCGCGGTCAAACAGGGCGCGGCCTAACAGCAGCACACTGAAGATACCTACCAACACGATGTTGAACAGCCATAAGTCGGTGCCGAACGATTTCAGCCATAGCGGCCCGTTGGGCAGGAGAAAAGCATCAAGCGCCACAATCCCTGTCCCCATGCCGACGGTAAACCAATTGGGGGTGAATTCCCGAAATATGCGCACGATGTTTCCCTCCTTTAAATGCAAAATCTAAAATCTCTTTATCGCGCCATAGCCCTCGCGTGATACCTTTATGATAGAAGAAGCGGGTGATGGAAGCGCACGGCTTTTGCCAACAAGCATTCGGGATTTGTGAATGATTTCACGAAAAGGAGGGTGAGGAGTGGATCCCCGTCTTACCTTATTTTTGGCGGTGGCCCGGATGGGCCGACTTAACCAGGCGAGTCGTTTACTCAACATGTCGCCCTCGAGTTTGTCCGCCCAAATCAGTAGTTTAGAGCGAGACTTGGGGCTGACCCTGTTTGAACGGGGGCCGCGGGGCATGCGGTTAACGGCGGCCGGCAAACGGTTAGCCGATGCCGCAGCCGAGCTCGAGGGTCAATGGCGTCACGCGTTGACCCAAGCCCGTTTGACAGCGGCGGGACAGGATCAGGTTGCCTTGGCCGCCAGTCAGACGGCTACCGAGCTCTTTTTACCGCGACCGCTCGGGATATTTCGCCAACGTTATCCGCAAATTCGTTTGACCGTAACGATGGATAACACCGAAGGGGTTCTTCGACGGGTGGCCGAGGGTAGCGTATCGCTCGGGATTATCGAAGGAGGACCCATTCACGGGGCCTATAGCGTCACGAATTTATGGCAAGATGAACTTGGGGTGATTGTATCCCGTCAACATCCCTTGGCTGTCCGGAAAACGTTAACCGTGGACGAAGTGGTCGGACTGGAATTGATATTACGGGAGGCGGGATCCGGCACGCGGACAATCTTTGAGCGGGCGTTGCACCAGGCGGGTTGGTCGTCTCAAGCGTTAAATGTCATTATGGAATTTTCCTCCCTGCGGGCGATTTTGGCCATGGTGACCCATAATGTGGGCGGCAGCATCGTTTCTCGGGCGGTCGTGGAGTCTCCCGACATTCACATTCCCGATGTCGTCTTTATACCGGTGAGTGACCTGGTACTGACACGCAATATTCAGGCCGTAACCCGCCGTCATGGACCGTCCGCGCCCGCTCGCGACACGTTGTTGCAGTTTTTGAAACAAGATGCCCGTGGACGACGCGTGATGATGGAGGATGAATAATGGTCTATTTGGACATGGATCCCGGTCATGACGACGCCCTCGCGTTGTTGGTGGCTCTGAAGACATTTCCGGTGGCGGCGGTGACGACCGTTGCGGGTAATCAAACCGTGGATAAGACCTTTTTAAACGCCCGGCGGATTCTTCACTTGGCCGGGCGACAAGAGATTCCCGTCTATCGGGGAGCGGACGCGCCGCTTTTCTATCCGTTAGTGGTAGCGGATAACGTTCATGGTGACAGCGGATTGGACGGCTATACGTTTCCGCCGTTGCCGGAGGCGGACACTGCCGGTATCTCCGCGATTAGTTGGCTTGGTCGGACTTTGACGGAGGCTGAAGAACCGATCGATTGGATCGCGACCGGTCCCTTAACCAACGTTGCTCGTGTCCTCTTGGGACATCCGGAAGCGCGACGCGCCATTCGGAGTCTGACGGTCATGGGGGGATCGTTGGGTACGGGCAATATTACGCCGGAAGCGGAATTTAATTTTTACGTGGATCCCGATGCGGCCCAATGGGTATTGGCTGCCGGCCTTCCTCTCACCATGGTGGGATTGGATGTGACTCGAAAAGCCCGTCTGACTCGTGAGGATGTCGGGCGCTTCATCAGCTGGGGGAGTCCGGTGGGAGATGCGCTCTATCACTTGTTAACCTTTTACGGGCGCCACGAACCGCAAGCGTCGGATGTCGGCATGCCGATTCATGATGTGTTGGCGGTGGCGGCACTGGCCATCCCGGAGGTTTTCCGCTGGGAGTGGCTTTCTCTTCGCGTGTTCCGGGAAGATTCTCCGCTCCGGGGGGCGTCGCGACCTTCTTCGGACGGGAAAGGACCTGTCGTACGGGTGGCGATTGACATCGATACCCCCCGGTTTTTCGAGTGGTTTTGGGCTCAATTACAAGACTATCGGACCATCGGGTAAGAAGGCTTTACCGCCGGGAGCGGAACCAGTATCCTGAAACTGTTTGAGTGTGCATTAATCCATTAATAGACGAGGTGACTTTGGACGATGTTGCAGACGGAACGGATGCCGATTACGGCGGCATTATGGCCCCTGAAAAAAAATATCGCCGGGCAAGTGGCGCTCGTGGTGGCCGGGAGTTTGTTGGTAGCGTTACTGGCCCAAGTCAGTATCCCGCTGCCGTTTACCCCGGTGCCGGTTACCGGACAAACGCTCGGCGTGTTATTGGTCGGCGGGGCCCTCGGTAGCCGCTTAGGCGCTGCGAGCCTTGCCCTCTATTTAGGGGAAGGTGCCATTGGTCTACCCGTGTTTGCCGGTGGTGTCGGCGGGCTGCCGGTCGGCCCCACGGGAGGGTACCTGGTCGGCTTTGTGCTGATGGCCTATGTGGTAGGGTATCTTGCCGAACGAGGATGGGATCGCAGTTGGGGCCGTTCTTTTTTGGCGATGGTGCTAGGCGAAATCGTCCTGTATGCGGTGGCATTGCCCTGGTTGGGCCTTTTTGTCGGCATGCACCGGGTGCTGGCGCTCGGCTTTTTACCCTTTATTTCCGGGGATGCGCTGAAAATGATGATTGCCGGCGGCTTATTTCCGGCCGCCTGGAAACTGGTCGGCAGTCGTCCGAGCCAACCCGACGCGTAATCGTGACACCCAAGACAGAATAAAACCAAAGGGCTGACCGACCGGTCAGCCTTTTTCAATTCGCGTGAATTACCAGCCCCAGCTCCAACCCCAGCCGTGATGATAGTTTCCCCAGCCCCATCCGCCTGACCAACCCGGAATGGTGACTTGAATGGTCCATCCGTTGGAATTGCTATAGCCGTTGACGATGGGATTGGACGGATAGGAGACCGGAATGGACTGGCCATAGGCGGTATCCACCGTAATCTGGTTTGTCGAACCGCCATCGGACGCCACTTGAGCCATCACTTGACCGTCCGACCCTTGAAGATTGATGGCTTCCAACGAATTCGGATTCATTTGCGAGAGCGGAATCCCGTTCGCTTCAACGTTTGTCATGGTCGTACTGGCGACAGGCGCCAATGGCAAAACGCTACCGTTGGCAGCGGTTGGCGCCTCCGTGATCCAATCGGCCGACGTTTCGATTCCGGCCGCCTGCGAGGGGGTTAAATGGACCACTTGATTCACGATGGGCTGGTTATAGCCCTGGCCGGTCAAGAGGAGTCGCCAACTATCGTTGCCTAGCGGGATAATCGCGGCCGTGACCCGGGTGCCGGTAGGAATGACGACGGTTTGGTGGGCTGCGGCGGGCAGCACTTCCCAAAACGCGGTCGTTACCGGATTTCCGTTATTATCCGGTGCGGTCATCGTTCCCACCTGAATCAACGAAGGCGAGTTTAATCCGCCTAATCCGACCCATTCGGCGATTGCGCTATTCGGATTGGCCGTCGTCCCTGCGGCCCATCCGGGTGTTATCCAGGCGGCCGATACCCGCGTTTCTTGATTTCCGGTTTGAACCACTCCCGCCCAGTTGAGCGAGGGTGCACTAGCCACGGTACTGATATTGGTTGCGACCGGCACGGTTTTTGCCGGTTGTATCCAGTGGATCGGTTGAATGGCAATGGGATGGGTGACGTCAGACACCGTCGGCTGCCCCAGGTGAAATACCCAGACGCCGAGCGATGCGATTCCTAAAAGCCCGATGGTTTTTCCCAACATGGACATTATCCCACATCCTTTATTCCCGTATCCTGTCTTACTCTCATTAAAACGCCAAATTGTTACGAGAACGTTACGGCGCCAAAAAATTTTATTGGACCCGTTGGAGGTCCCTGGCAACTCCGTTATTGACGACAAATAGTGACAATCTTTGGTGGAAAATCACGGTAATTTGAACGTGATGGGCGAGAACAGGGACAACAGCGACAATTGTCGGACCGCCACCACTTTTTGTTGGAACGTAGAACCCTTCGGCGAACGCCGATTTTGACAGGATGAGACGAATGTGAGATTTACAATCAAATGGGTGACAAAATCCGGTGGTGCTACCGAGCGTTCGCGCTCAAGTCCGAGATGAGGAGTAACAGCATGACGCAAATGTATAGCCCAGTACCCATCAACCCCGAACGCCTCATCCGACAAATCCGCGAAAGTCTAGAACGAGCGGGTCTGTCGGTACTTGAGGTGTCTTGGCATGATACACGGCCCGATGCCACCGGGGACGTCATTTTTTTGGGCAGTGGATGGGTCATACTTACGTGGGGAGGCGAGCGGGCATCGCCCGGGATCGTACGTGAACTGGTGCAAAACCAATACCTGTACTATCAACAGCAATTTTTTCAGCAAATGTTGATTCATGAATTAAGAAATCCGCTCGCCGTGTTGTCAGGACAAATGGAATTATTACAGCGGGAGGTGACATTGCCCATCCTGCGCCGTGAGGCCATCGGGGCAGCCATTGAGCGTATGGTGGCTTTGTTGGATCAAAGTTTGCCGGCGGGTCTTTCGCTATCTCGTCATCGGGTGGCGTTTTATCGGCTTTGGTTAGAAGAACAGGCCCTTCTAACATATATTACGGACCCTCAAAACATTCGGCTGATCTATGCCGGAGAGCAGCTCGAGGTATTCACTGATCTACCTAAGCTCCAGCAAATTTACCATAATCTCCTCCGCAACGCGATTGAAGCGGCCTTACCGGGAGATCAAATCGTCACCCGGGTGGTCAGCCAGCCGGAGGGGGTCATGCTTTTGGTGCAAAATCCGCGACTGGTTGGGACAGAAGTGGATGTAGCGGCCTTTCAACCGTTTGTCAGCAGTAAAGGAGAGGGCCATCAAGGGATGGGGCTGGCGGTATGCCGCCATCTCGCGGCGCTCTTGGGTGCCGAAATCGGTTATCACCCGGATTCAGGGTTTTGGGTGCGATTGCCGGGTTCGCCCTCGGATTAGCAATTGGAAAAGCCGGTCCTATCGCGTATCATGAGCTGGAAGAATTACTAATTCCTAGGAGGGTGGATTCATGTCCGTGACGGAACGACCCCAAGCCGTGACATTTAAAGGGAACGGGGTTACGTTATTAGGCCCCGAGATTCAAGTCGGACAAGCGGCTCCCGCCTTTTCGCTGCCCAATACCGATTTGGCGCCGGTTTCGCTGGCCGACTTTAAAAACCAGGTGGTGCTGTTGACGTCCGTGCCGTCGTTGGATACGCCGGTATGCGATTTGGAAACCCGCCGGTTTCATGAAGCGGTCGGCGCCCTGGGGCAAGGCGTCCAATTGGTGACCGTGTCCATGGATTTGCCGTTTGCCCAAAAACGTTGGTGTGGAGCCAACGGGATTGACCGTGTGATGACGCTGAGCGATTACCGAGACCATGCCTTCGGTCACGCCTATGGAGTCTATATCAAGGAATTGGGGCTCTTGGCCCGTGCGGTATTTGTAATCGATGGCGACGGGATGGTCCGCTATGTCGAATATGTACCCGAAGTCACCCATGAACCGCAATATGATGCCGCGTTAAACACGGTCAAAGCGTTATTAGGCTAACCGCGCGAAACGCCCGACCGGTGCGGGCGTTTCAATTTATATTCGGATACTTAAAACCCGACATTAACGGTCGGCGGACGGACATGCCGGTCTACGGCCTTCAACACTTGATAGATATGGGCCAGGTAAGCCACCGGATCGACTTTAAAGGCCTGCACATGATTGGCGTTTGGGACGAGCCATAGCCGGGCCGCCGGATCGGTTTGGCGAGCTTTTTGATAGAGGGCTATGGCGTTATGGTCGGGGATATACGTATCGCCGGTACCCGCAATGAGCAACAGGGGGCGATGACCCAGGGCGGACACCTCGCCCAAGGGATTTACGGCACCGGGATTGACGTGTGTGATGGGGGGCAATAACCCGAGAATAATGGCATTGAAGGGAAATGAGGGTAGATGCGTCCAGACGGACAGATGGTGTTCCAAATAGGTTTTGAGATTGGCGAAGGGGCTGTCGGCTATCACCGCCGACACAAGTCGGGTATGAGCCGCCGTTAAAATGGCGGTCGAGGCCCCCATCGAATAGCCCATGACCACTACCGGCGTATTGGCCCGTTGGTGGGCGTACCGAACGGCTCCCAACAAATCCCATTGTTCATAATAGCCAATCGACACGAGCGATCCCGGTGAACGGCCTTCGCCACGAAAATCGAACATCAATACATTGGCTCCCATTTGATCAAGCGCGTGGGCGATGGCTAAAAGCGGCACGCCGTCTTCTTCCCGGTTCGTGTCATAGCCGTGTGCCAAGACGACCGTAATGCCTGCCGGGTGAGTGGCCGGGATCCACCACCCATGAAGACGGAGATTGCCTTGGGCGCTAGGAAATCGGATGGTTTGGTAGGGCATGCCCCAATTGATTGGGGAACTGACGACCGGATCACGGGCGGGGTGGGTTAACTTCCATCCCACCAATACGCCTAATCCTACGCTAATGACCGCCAGGATGACGACCAGACCGAAGACCCAGCGCACCCAGCGGATACGCCGGCGGGGTTTTAGGGATGGGAAAATCATCATAAGGCCTCCTCATTCCGAGGATTCGCCATTCCAAGAAAAAATTCCTTGTCTTGTTAAACTATTTCAATTTGTTCTGTAGCATTCGTGTCATCGTCCGTGAAATGGGCGATGGCCACTGGGGTCTACAGCGCGGATTCGGCTCCCGGCAGTCTAGAAACTCTTTTGGATTGTAGGATTTGCCAGAGGCCGAGCGGATTTACCAAGGCTAGCGCCGGGCGGATTCCGGCAAGACTTACCGTTTAAACATCACAAATTGTCGTGGTGCTTGGTATCGTCTCACATGTTAATACTGCGAGTGCAAGTATTTAGCCCAATAGTTGTGAGGTTAAGGTGTTCCCACGGGTCGTGCGTGGCGGACACCACGGCGACACTTCGTCCATTGGTTAGGTGCAGTATGACGGAGTACGGAACATGATTAACGTGCGACCGGTTCGGTATCGGAAGGTGAACCATTAGGGGTACTCCACGCCCCAGCATCGTGATAATTTGATGGGCTACAACAGGAGTTAGGTGCGGAGGCACGGGCCATGGACGTTGCAGGGGGCGTGATTATTTGCACCTTGCATTCACGGTACGTAACTGGCCGATTATCCGGACGCGGGATTTAAGTCGACCGGCAACTACCCTTATCATTTTGCGAATTCCACTAAGGAGCAGGATTTTTTGGTATTTCGTGGAATCCTTCCCCAGGTCAGAGGGAAAGGAGCGGTTATCATGAATGAAATCTGGGTTCGACGTAATACGTTGGGAGATTTCTTTCGGCGCAGTGCCCGGCGAGATCCGTTGCGAGTTGCGGTGATTTATCACAATCAGTCGTTAACCTATAGGGAGTGGAACGCCCTCGTCAATCGTTGGGCTCATGGCTTGGCGGGCTACGGTATTGGCCCTGGCGATCGGGTGGCGATTGTCGGCGGCAATTCTCTTGCCTTAGCCTCTATGGCGGGGGCTTTGGCGAAAATCGGAGCCGTGATGGTGCCTATCAATCCTTCCCTGACGGAAGAGGAAATGGCCTACATCCTGCATCACGCAGAAATTTCGGCGGTCGCGGCGGATGAAGGGGTGGTCTCTCGGGTTGATTACGCGTTGGGTGATTCTCCCGTGAAATGCCGTGTGATTCTTGAAGGATCGGTAAAAGGGGGGTGGGAATCGGTTCAGGCTTTCGACTCGATGCCGTCAACCGAGTTTTGGGGATCGGTTGCCGATGACGATATTGCGCAGATTCTTTATACCAGCGGCACCGAATCGAAGCCTAAAGGGGTGATGCTGACCCATCGAAACGTCGTGGACCAATGTGTCAGTATCATATTAGCCGGGGAATTTCGCTCCGAGGATACCGTCTTGCATGCTCTGCCGTTTTTCCATAGTGCACAGTTAAATGCTTTTTTGTGGCCGTTTATTTATTTGGGGGGAACCCATGTGATATTAAATCGGCCCGATCCGGTACAGGTATTAAATGCGATTGAGACGAATCAGGCCCGGGTATTTTTTGCCCCGCCGACCGTTTGGATCGGCATCTTGCGTTCGCCCGCCTTTCACCCTAATCGCTTGCGGTCCTTGCGCACGGCCATTTATGGTGCGGCCATCATGCCACTGGAAATTCTGCGGGAGTTACATGAGGGAATGCCTTGGGTGCGGTTTTATAACATGTATGGGATGACTGAGGTGGCGCCGTTTGCGACAGGCCTTCGACCGGAGGATCAACTCACCCATCGGATTTCGGTGGGAAAGCCGGGGATTAACGTCGAAATGACGATTTTACGAGACGATGGATCAGAAGCCGAACCGGGTGAAGTCGGAGAAATCGGGTTACGCACCAGTCACGCGTTTTTAGGCTATTTCCGAGATCCTGAGCGGACGAAAGAGGCATTTCGCGGTGGATGGTATCATACAGGCGATATCGGGGTTATAGACGCCGAAGGCTATCTGACCGTGGTTGACCGCAAAAAAGACATGATCAAAACGGGCGGGGAAAACGTGTCGAGCCGGGAAGTGGAGGACGTCTTTTATCGTCATCCGGCGATTCAAGAATGTGCCGCAATCGGATTGCCGGACCCCTACTGGATGGAAAAAGTGGTGTTGGTAGCGGTTTTACGGCCCGGGCTAACGGTTACGGAAGATGAGCTAATTTCTTGGGGTCGCGAGCACTTGGCCGGATTTAAAGCGCCGAAACAGATTGTGGTGCGAGACCATTTGCCGAAAAATGCCAGCGGTAAAATTCTTAAGCGAACCATTAAAGCGGAACTGACGGGCGCTTAGGAGGATTCGAAGGGGCCGGGGATTGGCGAAGTGCGCACCGGAGAGTACACTTGAGCACGGAAGCATCATGGGGGAGGCAGAAGAAGGTGCGGATGGTATCGGACATCATGGAGGCCATGGCGGTCATTCGGTCCGGCGACCAGATTTATTGCCAAGGGATGGCCTCGACGCCGACTCGCCTATTGGCCGCTTTGGCGGAACGGGCCCGGCAGTTAACGGATGTGCGTCTTTATCATTTACATATGGAAGGACCGATGCCGCAAGTGGCGCCGGAATTGGCCGGCCATCTGAAGGACATATCGTTTTTCGTGGGAAAAAATCTTCGCCAAGCGGTGAATGAAGGGCGCGCCTATTACCTGCCGTTATTTTTGTCGGATATTCCCTGGTTTCTGACCCGCCCGGATTTTCACCTAAAAGCTGCCTTGATTCATGTCAGTCCGCCCGATCATCATGGATTCGTCAGCCTGGGACCGACGATCGACGCGACTCTGACTGCTATTCAGCAGGCGGAGGTGGTCATTGCGCAAATAAATCCCCACGTACCGCGCACGTTAGGGTGGGCGCATTTGCCGGTATCGGCCATCGACTATGCGATAACCGTCGACGATCCGTTACCGGATATTCGTCCCGAACCGTTGACGGACATCGACCGCCGGATTGGCTTTTATGTGGCCTCGTTAATCGAGGATCGGGCGACCCTGCAATTAGGTATCGGGAAAATCCCGGATGCGGTGTTGGCGCAATTAACCCATCACCAGGATCTCGGCATTCATAGCGAAATGATCGCCGACGGTGTGAAAAAGCTGGCGGAAGCGGGAGTGATTACCGGACGGTACAAGGCTCTCGATGTGGGCCAGATTGTCTCCACGTTTGCGCTCGGTAGTCAGGAGCTTTATGCGTTTTTAGACGACAATCCGTCGGTAGCCATGCGCCCGGTGGATTATACCAATAGTACCGCCATTATCCGGCAGCAACCGCGCATGACGTCCATTAACTCGGCCGTGGAAGTCGACATCACAGGGCAAGTGGCCGCGGAGTCGGTAGGATCCCGCATTATTTCCGGGGTCGGCGGACAGATGGATTTTGTCCGTGGAGCCAGTTTGGCCCCTCACGGCAAATCGATCATTGCCTTGCCGTCTCGAACCGCCCGCGGTGAAGCCCGGATCGTCCCGACCCTCAAGCCGGCCGCCGGC
The DNA here is from genome assembly GCA_000237975.1 of Sulfobacillus acidophilus DSM 10332. Taxonomy (GTDB): domain Bacteria; phylum Bacillota; class Sulfobacillia; order Sulfobacillales; family Sulfobacillaceae; genus Sulfobacillus_A; species Sulfobacillus_A acidophilus. The sequence goes on from CP003179.1 coordinate 928,982, forward strand.
GTGACGACCACCCGTAATCACGTGCAGTATGTCGTAACGGAATACGGTATTGCGGGACTTCATGGGAAAACGTTGGACGAACGGGCAGAGGCCCTCATTCGCATTGCGCATCCCGACGATCGGGACCGTCTTTGGCAGGCGGCCCGCGACATGATTCCAGGCTTTCGGGGGATGAGCGGGTGAAAACCGGGGCGGAGAAGACCCGCGACCTCATTTTGGCCGCGGCGTTAAAAGAATTTGCCGAAAGCGGGTTTGACCGCACGACCATGGACGCCATTGCGGTGCGTGCCGGGGTGGCTAAGGGTTCGATATATTATCATTTTCCGTCAAAAGACGAGTTATGGGGGGCGTTATTTCATAGCCGGGCAGGACGCCTGGCGGAACTGACGCGGGCGGTAACGGGGGACGATGGGGCCGACTTGGTCGGGGTTTTACGCGCCTGGGTGGATTATTTTTGGGCCGAGCGCGATTTTTTGGAGTTGTTGCTGAGCGAGGCATGGCGCAATCAAGAGCGGGAAGCCCTGGTCGCCGAACTGCTTTACCGGGTGATTGAGCCGGTGTTACCGTTGCTGGGCGGCGATTCGAAGGGCGAACTGTGGGGCTATGCCCTCTTCGGCGCCATTGCGGTCCCTGCTTTACATGCAATGAAATCGAACAGCCCGCAAACAATGTTAGACCCCTTGATTGAACGGTTGGCTCCGCTTTTTGCGCGCTAATTTTTGATATGATATTTGCACTGACCAGTCAGTACAAAGGAGGCTTCTTGATGAATTCCCGGACACGGTTGGTCATCAGTCTGGGGGCGATAGCGGTCGTCCCGTTATTGTATAGCAGCACCTATTTAGCGGCGTTTTGGAATCCTTATGGCCAGGTGGACCGGATACCGGTGGCGGTCGTCAACCAAGATCAGGGCTCCTTAGGACGCCTATTGGTCCGACATCTGCCGAGCGGTTGGCGGATCGAGAAGACGTCCTGGGCGCAGGCGATGACGGCGTTAACCGATGGACATGTGGGGTTAGTGATGCGGATTGGCCCTCATTTTACCGAAGGGATTGTCCATCGGCAGGATCCTTCCTTGATATTTTTCACCAATCCCCGCACCAATTATTTGACGGCGTTGGTCATGGAGCGGGAGGCGACCGCGATTGCCGGGGCTTTTCAGCATCAGGTGGCGGTTAACGTGCTGCATTCGATCATGCAAAGCACGGGTCGACTACAATCGGCAAGCGAGCAAGCGGCAAAGGGTGCAATGGCGTTAGCGGAGGCGGCGCATGGGATCGCCCGTCGTACCGACCCGTGGGTTTCCGCAAGTCGCGCGTTGGCGGTTGGCGCTGACGTTCTAGCGAATCAGACGTGTCTCTGGCAAGCCCAAGAACGGTTGTGGGGAACGTCTTTCGGGGATTGGCAGCAAGCGTACCAGGCATGGACCGGTCAGCTTTTACCGTTGGACGGGGGGGCGGCCAATCTCGTTCATCAACTGGATCAAGTGGCCGAACAAACGGTCCCGTTAGCCACCACGAGTGATCAATTGGCAGGAACCGCCGGCCAAGCCGCCCAATCGGCATCCCTAGCCCTGTCGCAAACCCAAGCACTGACTCGGATCGTGGCCGAAAATCATCAGCTCGTCGCCAACCTCACGGCGTCGGTCGGGAGCGGCCAGGTCAATGCTCCGACCGTGGAGGCGCTCTTGGCTCAATTGACCAGCTCCGACCTGGCATTAGAGACTGCGGTTGGCCAACTCGCGTCAACCCAAAGTCAGTGGGCGACGGCGACGCGTCAGATCGCCACCGATTCCCAGGTGTTGAGACAAAACGGCACCTCCGTCAGTCAAGGGGTGAGTGCGGTCACGACGGCCCTCAAGACCTGGCAAGGGCAATTGACGGATTGGCAAAGCGGTGGACAAATACTCAGCCGTCAATCCGCCCGCCTTTTCAAGGGGAGCGCCGAGTTGTCGGAAGCGGCGGGGGGATTGGCCCGGGGAGCCGATAGCTGGGCTCGACAGGTACGTTCGTGGTCCGTAGACGGATCTCAATTGATGGCGGGATTGACCCGATGGCAAGGACAGGCTCAACAATGGTCCGGTGCGGTGGCGCACTTTCCCGAGGCGTTGTCGCACCTATCCCTCACGTTGCCCCAGTTGACGGGCCCGTTTCGGGTGCGCCTAGTGTCGATCGCGAGCCGGGAAACCTACGGCAGCGGATTGGCCCCTTATTTTATCGGCCTTTCGCTTTGGGTAGGGGCTGTCGTAGCCACGGTGCTCATTCCCGGCGGATCCAAGGCCAAGGCGGGTTTGGTCCGACGCCTTTATTGGAGTGCGGGATTGTCCTTGGCGCAAGCGGCACTCTTGGTTCTGGGGTTGGAGGCATTGTTGCCGTTTCATCCGGTTCATCCCTGGGCCTTTTTGGCCGCGATGGGCGGGATTACCTTGGCGTGGTGGATCTTGGTGCGCGGTTTGGTGGAACATTTGGGCGATGCCGGTCGGATTGCCGCAATTGCCCTATTGGTTTTACAGTTGGCCGCCTCGAGCGGTACGTACCCCGTGCGCCTATCGCCAGGGTTCTTTCAAGTCATTCATCCCTGGTTGCCCATGACCTGGGCCATTCATTGGTTGCGGTATGCGATTAGCGGAGCCGCCCCGACCACGGTCGGTTCCAATGTTATTCGATTGGCCCTTTTGAGCGGTTTGAGCGGGGCTTTCATCCGATGGCTTCCGTGGCAGTGGCGGTTTGAAGCGCCGGTTCTGACGGGGTCATCGGCGGCCGCCGGTGAAAAAGGCCTTCCCCCGTCCGAGGTACAAAGTTTGTAAAACCGTGATCCCGATCACCATGTTGCCCGGCGGTCCGTGCATACTGAGAGCGAACAGGAGGGATCGTCATGGCGGATCGCCCGGACGTCGGCAACATTTCCTACAAGCCCAGTGTCAATATTGCTCAAGCACCGAAGATTGTCGGTCCGATGCTGTTTTTTGTCACCGGTTGGGTCATTTTGGCTTGGGAGGCCGGATTGTTGGCGGCTTTACGGGGGGATGTGGCGCGAGGGGCCTGGGGTAGCCCGGCAGTCATCGGACTCGTGCATGGCTTTACGCTGGGATTTTTGACGATGACCATGATCGGGGTACTGACCCAATGGGTGCCGGTCGTGTTTGATGTGCCGCCGATTCCCTTGTCCCGGATCTATTGGGTATGGGCCGTCTATACGACCGGCGTCATCCTTTTCGTGACCGGCTTTCTCTGGCCGTTTCCGATAGCCCTGGCATCGGGGGGGATTTTGGTAGCGACCGCGATAACCGTCATGACCGTTTTCGTGGGCGGACAATTGCGGCGCTCTAAGCGGCCTGGGGATAGTATGCGCGGGGCTTTGGCGGTCAGCTTGGTCAGTCTGAACCTGGCCTGGATTCTGGGCCTGGGGATGGCTTTGGCCTGGGTGGGATGGTGGCCTTGGCCGCACTTTTTGACATGGCACCTGGTCACGGTATTAGTGGGGTGGGTCGGGTTGACCTTGCTGGCCGTGCAAATGAAATTGGTGCCGATGTTTGCCATGGGCAAGATGGAGCGGGTATATCCGGCCGTGCCGGTTGTCTTGGCCTTTCTGGGGATCGGGGTCGGCTGGAGTTGGCCGTGGACCGGAACCGTCGGGCGGGAGTGGTCGGCCGCACTTTGGGGGGCATCCGGGTTAACCGCCGTAATCCAAGTGCTTTGGGTGATACGAACCGGGAAAAGTCCGAGCCGGGATCCCGTCTTTTGGGGCGTCTTCGTCGGATGGCTCGAATGGTTGTTGGCCGCTTACTGGGTTACGGCTCATCCCGTCTGGTCCGTCTTTCTCATGCTTTGGGGCGCATTCACCTTTGTCGCCACCTATCAATCCCGAATTTTGCCGTTTATCATCGCGTTAGCGATCGCCCGCAAGCTTCCGGGGCCGCCAGCCAAAGCGTTTTTTATGGCGCAAAGCTTTAATCCCCGGCGCAGTCTTTCGGTTTTAGCCGGGGCCAGTCTATTGGGCGCTTTGGCCATTCTCGACGGGTTACGGTATCATCGGGCCGAAGGGTTTTTCATCGCGGCCGGGGTGTTGGGGATGATGTTGATCGGGCACATCGGTCAATTGGCCCTGGGAATCCGGCGGGGACGCCGGGATCGGCGTGCGGTGCCAAAAGCATAATCCGCCTGGCGGGGACCAGGCGGATTCCGGAGAGACGGCTTTCGTTTTTTAACGCAGGCTATTTTGTAACATCGGCCAAACCCCCGAGTCTTCTTCCCCTAAGTCCCACAAAGCCACGCCGCCTAAGTGGTTTTGAGAGACCAAAGCCACTTTAAATGCTTCGCTATAGCTGTCCTCAAACCATACGGTGTGGGTTACGCCGTCGGCAGTGTAGGTGATAGTGGGTTCGTCGGTTGTTCCCCCGACCCAACGGTATCCATATTGGTTCACTAGCGCCAAGGCTTGGTTGTCGCTGATTTCGGCGTTGCCTGCGGATGACCAGTCATAGCCGTAACCCGCCAAACCCACTAAAATTTTAGAGGATGGGATTGTGGCCTCGGCGTATTGAACGATGGCCGAAACCCAATTCATGGGGGCGACAGGTCCTGGAGACCCGGTATTGTCATGGTCGTCATACGTCATCAAATCGACATAATCCGCCGCCGCGCCCAAGGTGCGATAGTCATAGACGTGATAGCCGTTGGCATCGCTGGTGCGAGGGCCGACCGAGACAATCAATTTCTTTCCGGCTTGATGGAGACCGGCGGCCAAATCGGTGACAAATGCGTTGAGCCCCGATTCATCCGCATTGTTCAACGACTCAAAGTCGATATTCAATCCGTCATATCCTTGGGTCGTGGTGAGGTTAATCAACGTTTGCACATCTTGTTGCATGATGGACGAATTCGTCAGCATCGTATCATTGCCGTACCCGTTAATGACCATCGGGTAGACCCCAATCTGGTGATCATGGCACCAGGTGGTAACCGTCGATTCATTTTGCCCGAGATTATGCAAGGATCCGTCCGGTCGGATGGAATACCAAAAGGGGGCGATAGCGGTAATTTGACTGGCGTGGGCAATCAAATCTTGCTGGGCCGCGCTGCTCGGAACGTAATAACCTAAGACCATCGGCGAAGCCGGAGAAGCGCTGGCGGCCGGAACGGTCGACGAGGAAGGCGTGCCGGTGTTGGCCGGCGGCGATGAGGGCGAGGAGGCCGGCGGCTTAGGATTTAATGCCGCTTGGATCGCCTGAACGGTTGCCGGGGTCGCCATGCCGGTGACCCCAAGTCCTTGATGGGCTTGAAAAGCGCGAACGGCAACCACGGTCGCATCGTTAAACACGCCGTCGGCGGCCCCGGCGTAATATCCGAGCCGACCGAGGTCTTGTTGGAGCGTGACGACGCTTTGGCCCGCATCCAAAAACCGCAGCGTCTGATTGCCAAGGGGTCCCGTTACGGGAATAAATGCGGTGCGTAGGGAATGGGCCAAACTCTGATCGGTCAACGGCCCCACAATCCCGTCCACGACTAGCTGATGATTTCGTTGATAGGCTTTAACGGCGGATTCGGTGGTGAGAGAAAAGGTTCCGGTGATTCCGCCGGGATGATAGCCCAAATCTTGTAATTCCTGTTGCAAAACGGACACGGAAGGCCCGTGACTTCCCCGGGCTAGTAGGGAGACGGCCCAGGTGTTGGGGGCTAATAACCAGGCCGGTAAAAGGGCGAGCGTGATCGCGAAGAGCCCGCGTCGAGGAACTGATGGCATAGAGATGAAACCCTTTCCTGTTATTGCCTCCGGAGTTAGCTTACGGGTTAGGCAACAGGAAAATTGCCCGGTCTTTGACCTTCACCCCCAATGAGGATCCTCCGTATTTCCGAGCATCGGAAAATTCGGCGTGGGTTGGACACCCTTATGATAAGGAGATGGGGGTTTTGTGTCAGATGGGGTATGGGGCGCCCAGCCGCCGGCGATGACAAATTTCCCCGATATCCCCTCTTTTTTACCCATCCGGGAAATCTTTTGGGCTATTGGAAATTCTTTCGCGGTCAGGATTCTTTGGCATTTTAGATTCTCGTTATCGTCGAATCGTCGGCTATTGTCGGGTCATGGAGATGCGATCGGTCAAGTCGAGCATGGGCCGTTGTCGTAGGGCGGAATATTGCCGGGAAATATGACCTGTTCGAATAAGGCCGGCTTCTCTCTCAAAACGGGTGATAAACTTAAGATTTTTTCCGGCTCTGCGTCGCGCTTTATGACAAAAGATTGCAGAAAACTCGTTGAGGATCGATAATAGAAATCAGTTCAAGAATATCACGTCTTTGCCGGGATGAGACAAGGAGAACCTGGCAACGCTGCCGCGTTGCGAGGTTTTTTCTTTTGGGAGGGGTAACCATGGTGGTGGTCATTGGAGCCGGTGCCACCGGATTAGGGGTTGCCTGGGATTTGACGTTACGGGGGATCCCGGTCACTGTGATTGACCAAGGCGACATCGGCCATGGCACGTCCGGGCGCTTTCATGGTCTTTTACACAGTGGGGGTCGTTACGTCGTGACGGATCCTCCGGCGGCACGCGACTGTTATGAAGAGAGCCGGATTCTGACACGCATTTTCCCGGGGGCGGTCATACCCACCGGGGGCGTGTTTGTAGCCGTGCAGAATGAGGATCTCGCGTTTCAAGAGCTGTGGCTCAAAGGCTGCCAAAGGGCGTCCATTCCGGTCCGGGAACTGTCGCCGGCGGCCCTACGGCAGAAAATCCCCGATTTGACGTCCGCCGTACAATCCGCCTTTCAGGTGCCGGACGGGGTATTGGAAGGCTTTACGGTGCTGTTTCGATTGGCACGCCATATTGAGGCGGCGGGAGGCCAAATTTGGCGGCAAACACGGGTTGAGGCGATTCGCATGGTCAATGGACGGGTCAGTGGGGTGGTAATCCGCACCCGGCAGGATGACCGGCGGGATATCGCCTGTCAAGCGGTGGTCAATGCCGCCGGACCTTGGGCGGGAGACATTTCTCGGTTATTGAAGGATCCGCTGAGGATGAATTTGGCGGCCGGTATGATGATCATTTTTGCCCATCGGCGCGTACCGTTGGTGGTTAATCGACTGCGCCATCCCGGCGACGGGGATATTTTGGTGCCGCATGGGCGTACGGTCATTTGGGGGACAACCGATGTGCCGCAAGAACGTCCGGATCCGCCCCGACCGACTCGGGAGGAGGCACGGCGTCTCATCCACCTCGGCGAGGCATTGTTCCCCGAGATGGGCCAATGGCGCGTATTACGGGCCTTTACGGGAGTACGGCCGCTGTACCACCCGGGGGCGGTGGGGGATGCTCGCGAAATTTCGCGCGATTTTACCGTGATTGATCATTTGGCTCAGGGGGGACCGGAAGGGGCCTTTTCCGTAGTCGGCGGCAAATGGACCACTTTTCGGTTGATGGCGGAACGGGTCGCTGATCAGGTGGCACGGTATCTGTCCGTGGACCAAAAGTCTCGCACCCGGGATGTGGTTCTCCGGCCGACGGAAGATCATCAAGCCCGGTCGGCCGGTCCTCTGGTGTGCGAATGCGAGGGCGTATCGGTAAGCGCCTGGGGCGACGGCGCGGCACCGCTTGATCACCGTCGACTCCGGTCGTGGTTTGGTATGGGGCCTTGTCAAGGCACGTTGTGTGCCCATCGGGCGACCGGACTGAGAGCTCGGGAGGTCGAACCCCATCAAGCATTGGCCGAGTTACGGGCTTTTCGGGAGGAGCGGATGGCCGGGATGCGGCCTGTCGACTGGGGCGATAACGCACGACAATATGCGTTGTTAGAGGCCGTTCGGCAACAGACCTATGCCGAGATGGAGGAAGCGGACGATGCGTAAGGCGGTCGTCGTGGGATGGGGGCCGGCCGGGTACTTGACAGCCCTTCTCTTGGCGGAATCGGGAGTGCAGGTGACATTGGTCGGAGATGCCGTCGGCTCCTGGCCGCTTTGGGGAGGAGCCTGGGATTTTCGCAACCGGGACGATCAAGGTCGCTGGGTTGTACGCCCCCAGGTCGCTTGGCAAGGGGTTGGGGCCCAGCATCCTTTTGCCCGTTGGACTCCCACCGTATGGGAACGCGCCTGGACTGTCTTTCATGATGTGATGATGCGCTGGTCGATACCGTTTGAGGGGGGAGGCGACAAAAATCATTGGACCCTGACGGCGTTAGGGCGGCCTAAACGCTGCTATTGGGTACCCGCTTGGCAATGGATAACGGATGAATGGACTCCTTTGACGGTTGTTCGGTTACCGGAGTTCCTGGATTTTCCGGTGGAATTATGGTCCGAAACGTACACCCGGCAAACAGGGCAACCTCTTGACATACGGGAATTGCCCAAACCTCCGGGATGGCGAGCCGATTGGACTAGCCTCCGTTGGGCCCGATTTTTCGATCAACCGGACGGCCAAGGGTGGTTAGAAGAGACCATGAGTCGGCTCGGCCCTTGGCGGTATCCGGCGGTCTTTCCTGGAGTGCTCGGGCGGGATGACACCATGTCGCTGATTCGTCGACTGGAACGCGTCACCGGTCAACCGGTGCGGGAGATTCCCTTGGGTCCGCCCGCACTGGGGGGGATTCGTATCGAGCGGAAATTGAAAACCGGCCTTTCGGCGCGAGGGGTTATCTCGATCAGTGGCCGAGTCGTCGCCTATTCCCCCGCCGGAGCCGTGACGTTGGCCGATGGCCGGGTCCTTCACGGTGAGGGCGTCGTTTGGGCTACCGGCGGTATTTTAGGCGGGGGGATCACGGTTCAGGTGGATGGCCAATTGCTCGATTCCGCCACGGGCGAGGTACTAACAGAGGCAGGCCGGCGGCGGTGGGGGCCATATGAACGGGTGGCAGGTCGACAGTTGGCCGGTTGTAATCCCGACCGCCATGGGGATGGCGGGGCGGTGACCTGGGCATCCGCTCTTTGGACGGCGGCAAGTTTCGTGAGTAAGGAGGAGGCTTATGTGGCCCCATTTGGCCTATGATGCGTGCCTGAAATGTCAAATCTGCCTATCGGCCTGTCCGGTCTATTGGGTCGAGGACGACTTTCCTGGGCCGAAAGCCGCCGGACCCGATTGGTACCGCCGGGCAGAAGCCGGCGACGATACCCCGTTGCCGCATGTCGATGATTGTACTTTTTGTCAGTTATGTGAGGAGGCGTGTCCGGCCGACGTGCCGATTGCCCATTTAATTGCCGAACATAAGGCACGCCTATCCAAATCCGGCCGGATGCGCATGCGGGATTTTATCTTGAAGCGGCCCCACTGGGTGGCGCGTTATCCTCGGTTGGGCCACATACGGGGGGCTGTGGCCGAGTGGATGGGACTTTCTCGTCAGAGCCGACGTCCCCGTATCTATCGCCAACGGACGGCTACGCGTTCGACGGTTCGGCCTCCGGTACAAGGGCGGGTGGGACTCTTTATCGATTGTTTCAATCGGGGGTATGATGAAGTCGTCATTGCGCGAGCCGAGGCTCTGCTGAATCTGTGGGGATATGAGGTAATCCGCTTACCTGCCGAATTCCGGTGCTGTGGGGCCGCCGCCTATGCCGGCGGAGATTCGGCCTTAGCCCGACGATTGGGCCACGAGACGGCCCTGGCTATCGAATCCGTAGTTCGCCGGGAGAAGCCGAGTGTCTTGGTCACCTTAAATGCGACCTGTGACGGGACATTGCGGGACGAATGGCCGACCTATTACGGCTTGTCGATATCACTTCCGGTCATCCCGTTTGAAGAGTTCGCTTGGGAAAAGGCGCCGCAAGAATTTTGGGCGGTGCTGCGACGGGCCGCTCCCGAAACGAGTCTGACCCATACCACCTGTCGGGGACAGGTGGCACGCGGGAACGGTTTGTTGTCCGCTTTAGCCAAACGCGCCGGATGGGAGGCGGTTCATTTACCCATAAGCTGTTGCGGAGCCGCCGGGAGTTATGCATTTAAAGCGGAACATGACGCTACGGCCCATCGGTTGGCCGAGGCGGCTCTTCCCGCGGTCTCCCGGGACCCGTCGTTTTTAATGGTAGACAGTGGCACCTGTGCCGTACATTTGCAACAGGTCCTGGGAATCGTCGCGCGGCACCCCGCGTACTGGCTTTACGAACGCTATCAAGAAGGGATGAAAGAGAATGACGGAACCCCGAAGGCGCTCAATGCCGACCATCATTCCGGCGCTCCGTCGGCTTGAGGATATTCCCCGCTTACCGCCGGGTGACGGGTTACGGTGGGTATTTATGTTAGGGGGGACATTGTCTACCGTTCCAGAGGCGGTTCGCACGCTTCATCAACGGGGGTGGCGCGTCTTTGTGCATGTCGACATGTTACGAGGCCTTACGGCCGATGGCGAAGGGCTTAAGTTTCTTCAGCAGGTGATTCGCCCGGAGGGCATTATCACCACCCATTCGCAGACGGTCACGCAGGCCAAAAAGGTAGGCCTTTTTACCATACAGCGGATATTTTTGTTGGATAGTCAATCGGTGGCGACCGGCGTTGCCCAGGTGCGGGCAGCCGCCCCCGATGCCGTCGAGACACTCCCGGGTATCTTGCCCGGTATCACCCGGGACATTTGCCGCCAGGTGACGTGTCCAGTCATTGCGGCCGGGCTGATCCAAAATCCGGAACAGGTCGAGAACATGCTGGCCGTCGGAGCGGCCAGTATTTCCACGAGTACGCCGACCCTATGGCATTGGCAGAGAGGGGGATAAAAAGGATTGACGCGCGAATATGAGGTACAAGACAAGATTGGGCTTCATGCCCGGCCGGCTGCCCAGTGGGTGAAAGCGGTGGCCCGCGTTAAGGGCCCAGTAACCATTCGCTCGGGTGAGACCGTAATCGACGGAAAAAGTATTTTACAGGTCATGGCATTAGGAATGCGGCCGGGGGCTGTCCTGACGGTTACCTTTCCGGATGATCTGACGGCGGATATGCTGCAGGAGATCGACGATGCCGTCAAAGACTTTCTGGTACCCAAAATTTTTTAAATTATCCCGGAAATATGGGAGGATTTTCAAATCCCAATCGCGAAATAGTGGGTTAGAACAAAGGCGGGAGAACACGGAGAACCGATGCCTTAGTGCATGGGATCTCTGTGTTCTCTTTTTTTGGGCATGTGAGAGATTAACCAAGGATAAGGGGGAAGCGGCATGGCAACCCGAGCGGGAAAGACCGGGTGGCGCGCCACAACGTGGGGCGAGTTGTTGTCGGAATTTTTAGGTACAATGGTGTTGCTGGCTTTTGGGGATGGGGTGGTTGCGGTGGCCGTGGTCGGGCTGACCATGTCGGGCCGCACATTGGTGATTTTTCAAGGGGCCGGGGGATGGCTTCTCATTACCTGGGGATGGGCGATGGCCGTGGTCATGGGCGTTTATGTGGCCGGCGGGGTGTCCGGCGCCCATCTAAACCCGGCGGTGACCTTGGCTTTGGCGCTAAAGAAGGATTTTCCTTGGCGTAAGGTGCTCCCGTATTGGGGGGCTCAACTGGCGGGGGCGTTTGTGGGCGCTGCGATTGTCTATGTGGATTATTTTCATGCCATCAACGCCTGGAATTTGGCCCACCATGTCATGTCACGTGCGTCGGCGGGCGGATTGACGACGTTTAGCATATTTGCCACCTTTCCGGCGGCCTATTTTCATGGGCAGATGATATGGGCGTTAGTCGATCAGATTATCGGAACCTTCTTTTTGGTGCTGTTTGTTCTGGCGATTGGCGATTCGCGTAATCTGGGAGTGCAATCCAATCTCGGGCCTTTTATCGTCGGCATGGCTGTGGCCGCCATCGGTATGTCCTATGGGGTTGACGCGGGCTATGCGATTAATCCCGCCCGTGATTTAGGGCCCCGCATTTTTGCGTATTTGGCGGGTTGGGGAGCCAATGCCTTTCCGGGGCCCAGTGGGTATTTTTGGGTGCCCATTGTCGGGCCCTTGATTGGGGGAGGGGTAGCCCCGTTCATTTACCGGTGGTTTATCGGACGGACGTTAGAAGAGCGGCAACCGGCCGTGGTCTCCGAGACCACGACAAAAAGCCAAGCCCAGTAGGGAAAGGAGATGTCCCGGATGAGTGGTCGATATATTTTGGCCTTAGATCAGGGAACCACGAGTTCTCGTGCCATTTTATTCAATCAGCAGGCGTTGCCGGTGGCCATTGGGCAACGGGAGTTTCGTCAAATCTATCCGGAACCCGGCTGGGTGGAACATGATCCGGAAGAAATTTGGGCGTCGCAATGGGAAGCCATTGAAGAGTGTCTCCAAAAGGCAGAAGCAACGCCGGACGACATTTTGGCCATCGGGATTACCAACCAGCGTGAGACGACGATTCTCTGGGATCACGCCACCGGCCGGCCGGTATACAACGCCATTGTTTGGCAATGTCGGCGCACGGCGGATTTCGCTGCATCCTTACGGGACCGCGGTTTAAGCCCCATGGTTCAAGAGAAAACCGGGCTTGTAATCGACGCGTACTTTTCCGGCACCAAAGTGGCTTGGCTATTGGATCATGTGCCGGGCCTGCGGGAGCGGGCCGAGGCCGGTGAGATTAAATTCGGGACGGTTGACAGTTGGCTTATCTACAAATTGACGGGGGGAGCACGGCACGTCACCGATTATTCCAATGCCTCGCGGACACTGATGTTTAACATTCACGACTTGGCCTGGGACCTGGAACTCCTGTCATTATTGAATATTCCGGCCGCCGTGTGCCCCGAGGTGGTGGATTCCTCCGGTATTGTCGGGTACACCGATCCCCGGTGGTTTGGACGGCCGATTCCGATTGCTGGCATTGCCGGGGATCAGCAGGCCGCGTTATTCGGGCAAGGGTGTTATGACCCGGGAATGGCCAAGAACACGTACGGGACCGGATCGTTCATGCTGATGAACACAGGCACCGAGCCGGTGACGTCCCGGCATGGGCTGGTGACGACCATTGCCTGGAGCATTAACGGAACGGTCTCCTATGCCTTGGAGGGCTCGATCTTTGTCACCGGAGCCGTGGTCCAATGGCTGCGGGACGAATTGGGGGTGATTCAAGACGCGGCGGAAACCGAGGCTTTGGCCGCATCCGTGCCCGACACCGGCGATGTCTACTTTGTTCCGGCTTTTGTCGGATTGGGCGCACCCATCTGGGACAGTTATGCTCGAGGGTTGATTATCGGCCTGACCCGCGGGACAAAAAAAGCGCATCTGGTTCGGGCGGCACTGGAGTCGATGGCGTACCAGACGCGTGACGTGCTCGAAGTCATGGTCAAGGACAGCGGATTTCCGGTGACGACCCTGCGGGTGGACGGAGGAGCCATCCGGAATCAATTCTTGGCCCAGTTTCAAGCCGATATTGTCGGGTGCCGGGTTGATCGGCCGCGGGTTACGGAAACGACGGCCTTAGGGGCGGCGTTTTTGGCCGGGTTAGCCGTCGGGTTTTGGCCGGATCTATCGACTATCCAACAAACGTGGCAAAAAGACGCCAGCTTTGAGCCCCAAATGGATCCCGCCACACGGGAAGCGCGCTACCAACGATGGCAAGCCGCGGTCGACCGCGCGCGCGGGTGGGTCGGCCACGAATAAATCAAAATCACGGGAGGGGAAGAGGATGAAGAAGATTATGAATCACGTCGACCAGATGGTGGATGAAGCGCTCGACGGCATGGAAGCCGCATTTCCGCAATATCTCCGGCGGATTGTCGGTACCCATGTGCTCGTGCGCCGAACCCCCAAACCGGATGGACGCGTAGGCCTCGTATCGGGCGGAGGATCGGGTCATGAGCCCGCACACGGCGGCTATGTCGGGCGGGGCATGTTAGATGCGGCGGTGGCCGGCGAGGTATTTACCTCGCCGACGCCCGATCAGGTGCTAGAGGGCATTCGCGCCGCCCATCACGGCGCCGGCGTGTTACTCGTCATCAAAAACTATACGGGCGATGTCATGAACTTTGACATTGCTTGGGAGATGGCCGAGGCGGAAGGGATTCCCGTGGCCTCGGTCATCGTCAATGACGACGTGGCGGTTCAAGACTCGCTATATACGACCGGTCGGCGGGGAATTGCCGGGACCGTACTGGTGCATAAAATTGCCGGAGCCTTGGCGGAACGGGGCGGTTCGTTGGCAGAAGTCAAGCGCATCGCCGAGAAAGTCATTCAAAACGTGCGCTCCATGGGTTTTGCATTAACCCCGTGTACCGTGCCGGCGGTCGGGCGTCCAACTTTTGAGCTGGGCGACGACGAAATGGAGATGGGAATCGGCATTCATGGGGAGCCCGGCACTCACCGCCAACCGATTGTCCCCGCCAACGAGTTGGTTGACGAGTTATTACACCGTATTGAGGATGATTTGGGATTGGGCGAAGGGCAACATGTGATGGTACTGGTCAACGGAATGGGCGGTACGCCGATGATGGAATTGGCCATTATGGCGCGGCGCGTCGCCGAATGGGCGAAGGAGCGCCGGCATCGGTTGGAGGCCCAATGGGTGGGGGAATTTATGACGTCGTTGGACATGTCGGGCGCCTCCCTGACCGTTCTCCGATTGGATGAGGAATTAACCGACCTTTTACAGGATCCGGCCGATACGCCGGCTTTTCGGCAGGGGGGATTTCATGACCACTGAAACATTGCGTCACTTTTGGATTCGGTTTGCCGACCGGATCCAAGGGGCCCAAGACGAGTTGAACCGACTAGATGCGGCGATCGGCGATGCGGACCATGGTACCAACTTTGCCCGTGGATTAGCGCGGGTGAAAGCGTATTGCCAGGCATCCGAGGACGACTGGTCGGATGCGATCAAGGCCATTGGCATGGCGTTATTAAGTACGGTCGGGGGCGCCTCGGGCGCCCTTTGGGGTTCGGGGTTACTGCGGGTGGCGACTCGGCTCCCGCACGCCGCGGATGCCGATAAGGCGACGCTCACGGAGGCGATTGACGTATTCGTGACCGCTCTGAAAGAACGGGGGAAAGCCGAGCTCGGGGACAAAACGATGATGGATGTGTGGTTACCGGCTCGAGAGACGCTACATGAGCGGCTGGACGCAGGCGATAGCGGGTGGGAGGCCCTTCAATATGTGGCCCGGCATGCCCGCATCTGGGCCGAAGCGACCATTCCCTTGACGGCCAAAAAAGGGCGAGCCGCCTATTTAGGTCCGCGGAGTCAGGGGCATCTGGATCCCGGAGCCTTGTCATCCGCCATTTGGTGGGAATGCTGGCTGGAGGAGGGGGTCGCCCGATGACCGGTTTGCTGTTGGTTTCGCATCTGCAGGCGACAGCCGAGGGGGTCCGCCAACTGGTCAAGTCGCTCGCGGGCTTGGACAATGACCAGATTCTGGCGCTCGGCGGACATCCGGAACCGGGAATCGCTTATGACGATCTTTGTCATCAGTTACAGAGTTGGCAACAGGACCATGAGCTGACCGATATCATTGCGATCGGGGACTTAGGCAGCTCGTTATTTTTGCTGGAACAATGCCGGGACACGGAAATTCCCGGCCGATTGTGGGTTGTCGACGCCCCCTTTTTAGAAGGGGCGTTGGCGGCTGCGATGGCGATGAGCGTGGGTGAAGAGCCCCAGGCGATTTTCCAGGCGGCGGAAAACGCGTGGGAGATCCGAAAAAGATAGGATAAAATTGGGATTTTTGTTAAAATAATGAAGGTAACGATTGTGGGGTGAGGAGGAGGTTTAGGTGAGCCGAGTCAATAATGTCGGAACACCCGCTGCCGATGCCTGGCAGCGTCTCATTAACGAGGCGAATAGCCGAGGCCACCGGCTTATCACAGCGTTAAGGTCCCTCCAGAGCCGATGGGCCCGGCAATTAGGGACTCCCTACGAAATTCGGGATACCTACGGTGTGCGCGTGATCGCAGAGGGCGACCTACCTTCCCGGGCGTTGACTTATGTCCTGCCGCTTAGGCATGACGACCGGGTTTTCGCCTCCGTGATGACCCCTTCGCGGGTGGAACCGGTTACGAGTGCCGATTTTCATTGGTTAGCCTTGGAGTTGGCGTTGATCCTCACGGAGCTTCAGGAATGGGCCGAGACGGAAGCGGAGCGACGCGGCGAAAAGTTGCGGATGTTGGAAGAGCAGGGGCTTACCGCCGATGTATTGGAGCTTTTGACTCTTTGTGGGTTTCGTTCGGAGGGGCCTTTTGCCGTAGCGGGGGTACAATTGGCCAGCGGGCCACGATTTCAGGCCATGGAGGTGCTCCGGCGATACTGGATAGCTCACCGATGGCGTTATCAACAGGGATTCCCTTGGATTGCCTATCGTCCCAACGGGATGATGATTATCCAATTTGGCGAGTCGTCAGGGGAGATGACCCGTCGGCTTACGGTGGATCTGGTCGGCTGGCGGCGCTATCGCCCGGATCTCTCCGTAAGGGCTTATGTGGCGGAGGCTCGTACAGTGAACCAACTCCCCATGACCATTCGAGATGTCGAAACGATTTTGGACTTTGGCGAACGGTTTCACTTGACGGGATTATTGAATTCTCGTGTGGACCGTCAATGGGTGCGATTTTTAGTGGATTTGAAACCCGATCAGTTAGAAAAATTAGTGCGAGAAACGTTGGGGGCGTTATTGGATCCCGTCCATCACGAGCTGTTGGAAACCTTGGCCGGCTATCTCGACGCCAATCAGTCGTTGGCGGCGAAGGCCCAAAAACTCTATGTTCATCCAAATACGGTTTGGTATCGGGTGCGCCGGGCCGAGCAGCTGTTGGGAGTTCATCTCAAAGAGACGGAGCAACTGTCACGTATTTGGGTGGCCTTACAAGGTTATTATTTATTATCGGGGCGATGAGATGACATGGCGGTACCCGGCTGTGAAATCGGGCACCGCCTCGTCCGTTTAATCGTTCGGATGAATCAAGACTTTGGTGTACCCCTCAATCCGTTTATCAAACTTTTCATAGGCCAGAGGGGCATCCTCGAGGGAAATTTCATGAGAGACGACGAAGCTTGGGGTGGCTCGCCCGGCGATGATTAAGTCCCGTAAATAACGGTTATATTGCTTGACATTGCATTGTCCGGTGCCCATCTTGAGACCTTTTTCGAAAAACTTGCCGACAGGAAACGAAAGATATCCTTCCCGTGCCAACGGGTCCACACCTCCAGGGTCCGAGGGCACATAAAGGCCGGGCACCCCGAGCCCTCCGGTCGCCCGTACTACACGAACCATGGAGACGAGAACCGTGTTAGGCACTTCGCGGCCGGCTTGCGTGGCCTGATATCCTACGGCGTCAACCGCTCGATCCACGTAGGCGCCATGCCTCTGATCTAAAATCTGGTCGACGGCATCCGCTTGATCAAAGTTAATCGGGATCGTACCGATTTGACGAGCTTTTTCCAGCCGTTCGGGAACGCGGTCGACAACATACACTTCGGAGGCGCCCCGGAGCACGGCGCTATACGCTGCCATTAAGCCGACCGGCCCGCCGCCGAAAACAACCAGGGATTCGCCGGGTTGGAATCCGGACAAACTGACACCGTGCCACCCGGTGGGGAAAATATCGGCCAACAACGCGAAGTCCGATTCGTGTTCGCGGCCGGGGGGCAGACTGAGCGCATTAAAATCAGCCCAGGGCACCCGTAGATATTGGGCTTGCCCGCCGGGATAGGGGCCCATGGCGACATAACCGTAGGCGCCCCCGGCAAAACCGGGATTCACCTCAGTGCAAAAGGCCGTATAACCGGATTCACAATTTTGGCAATGGCCGCAGCCGATATTGAAGGGCATGACGACCCGATCGCCGACTTTTAACCGACTTACCGCGGATCCGGTTTCGACCACCACGCCCATATTTTCGTGACCAAAAATGATGCCCGGCTCGGCGGCCGTACGCCCCTCGTACATGTGCAAATCCGACCCGCAAATACAGGAGGTGGTGATTTTGACGATCACATCTGCCGGATGCTGAATCGTGGGTTCAGGAACCTCTTGGACGGCTACTTGAAACGGCCCTTGGTAGACAACCGCTTTCATTTCTCTTCCCCCTTCTTCGGACTGAACCGCGTATAGGCCTTACACCAATGGCGGGGCTTCAGGTCTAGGACCTTTGGCGGGAGTCGGAGAGCCGAAGCCCCGAATGTTGGGCCCCCATGTTTTCGTGGGGAGGGCCCACGACTCCTTGCCGAAGGAGGATTTTTAGGCCGGACTTGAAAATTGCCGAACGGTTCTTGGGGTGGAATTTAAATAGGCGGCATATCGGTTGGAACCGCGGCGGAGGAAGGCCCGGTCACATCGGTTTTAGGCGAGGAGGAGGGGGGTTGCAGAAGGGGGCCGACGCTTCGCAACATATCGGTGACTTCCGTCGGAATAAAGAGGAGCGTATTGCGATCGGACTTCACGGCTTCCAATAGCACATTCAACCCGCGTAGGCGAAAAGCGATGGGCGAGGTTTCATACACCTGGGCGGCTTTCAAAAATTCTTCGGCGGCGACGACTTCCGCTTCACCGTAAATCCGTCGGGCTTCTTTTTCCGCTTGGGCTTGGGCTTTACGGCTGAGGACATCCTGCAATGAACTGGGGATCTCGATATCGCGGATTTCGACGTTTTGCACTTCGACGCCCCATGACTGCGCTCGTTCGCGAATACTGGAGGCGATTTGTTCATCGATTTTTCGTTGGTCGCTTAATAGTTGTTCGAGATCACTCCGACTGACTACGTCGCGCAAGGTGGTCTGGGCCGCCAAATCAATCGTCGCACGATAATTTTGGACTTCCAGCGCAGCCTTGGTCACATCTTGTACTTTCCAAAACAACACGGCCAAGAGCGTGACCGGGACCTTGTCTTTCGATAGGGTTCCTTCGGTCCGAAATTCGGTGGTCGTGACACGCTTATCGATAATGAGGCCGCGTTGAATAAAGCGCCAGACGACGGTAAGACCTGCCCGCCGTACACCGGTAAACCGGCCCAAAGTGAAGAGCACCATTTCCTCCCATTGTCGGACGATGCGAATCGACGATAGCACGTATATCACGGCAAGCACAAAAATCACAAGAACAACCATGGGTGTTTCCCCTCTTTCCCAAACCGGATAGTCCAGGGTATTCTTCGTGAATAAGAAAAATCCTGTACGGAAATTTGGATAAGCCGAATATTTTTGTCGAATGAGGAGGACTTTTTACGTCATGGGCAAAATGAGCAGGAATGGGGTGTCCATCGGTCCGGGGAAAATGCTCCGATTGGCCCGGGAAGGAGGACCGGGAAGCCCTGATTCGGCATACGGCTTGGGGGTATCATCGTGCTGTGAGGTGATCAAGATGGATAACGCATTTGATTTGATCGTCATCGGTGGCGGGGGCGGAGGTTATCCGGCTGCCTTTCGGCTGGCCCGGGCCGGGCGTTCCGTGTTGTTGGTGGATGATAAAGGGAATTTGGGTGGCAACTGCCTTTATGAAGGGTGTGTCCCATCCAAAGCCGTGCGGGAATCGATCGCGTTATTTCAACATATTCAAGAGGCCGATCGTTTTGGTCTGCAGGTGGCGGGGGCCCACGCGGATTGGCGCGCCATCCGAGCCTATAAGGACGGGATTCAAACCCGACGGTATCGGCAACATACGGAAGAGATCGAAGCGACGCCCCGGTTGACGTTTATTCGCGGCCGAGCGCGGTTTTTGGATAGCCGCCGGGTCGAAGTCACCGATCATGATCGGGGCACTCAAACCGTGGTGACGGGGACCGATATCTTGATTGCCGCCGGCTCGGAAGCCAGCGCGCTGACGGTGCCCGGCTTCGAGCTGACCTGGAATCACCATCAGCTGTTTGCCTGGCAGGATACCGTGGAGTCCTTGCCTGACTCCGTTATTATTGTCGGAGCGGGGTATATCGGTCTGGAAGTGGCGTCCATGCTGGCCGATTTGGGCGTGAAGACGACCGTATTGGAAAAGGCCGATACCGTCTTACCCGGCATGGACCGGCAACTGGCGAGTGTACTGGCCGACATCCTTCACGACCGCATAACGATAATCACGGGTGTGACCGTTAACGCTATCGTCAAACTTCCGGGCGGTGGATATCAAGTGGAGGGCTTGGCTCAGGGAGCATCGGAGCCTCGGCGATGGCAAGCCGGGCAGGTGATTTCGGCGGTCGGGCGGCGTCCGTACCTGACGCCGGAATTGGGTTTGGACCAGGCCGGGGTCCACTATAGCCCAAAGGGAATTGTGGTCGATGCGATGATGCGCACGAACGTTCCCCATATTTGGGCGGCCGGGGACGTCACCGGGCAATCGATGCTGTTTCATGCGGCGGTGCGTATGAGTGAAGTGGCCGCCCACGCGATTCTTGATCCCGACGGCACGGCCGATCGGTTTCGTGCCGAGGAGATGCCGGCAACGGTGTTTACCCGGCCGGAGGCGATGTCCGTCGGGTGGACGCGGGAAATGGCCGAGCGATTCGGCGAGCCCGTGTTTGAAGTCGAACGGTCGATGGGCGTGGAAGCACGGGCGCAAATCGCCTTGAGCACGCCCGGCTTTTTAAAGATGGTCATTTCCCGGCAAACCGGGCAAATTCGGGGAATTCATGCGGTGGGTGTGGATGCGGCCGACTTGTCGGCCGTGGCGCATCTCATTGTGCGTTTAGGGTTGACGCCGCGGCAACTAGGGCAGATGACATTTCCTCACCCGACGCAATTTGAAATCTTTGACCGGTTGGCCCGTAATGTCTAACCGGGTTGTCAGAGATTTCCGGCAGTTGTCAGAAGGTGAGGTGGTATGATAAAACAAATCAAGTCTCTCGCGAATGGATGGGAAGGCAGACAATGGGCTACCTCGACCAACATTACAACTGGCTGGTGCTCTGGCACCCCGAAACCTTGGTGCTGGTGATCTTATTGACGGTACTCTATTTTCAGGTGACCAGTCCTGACGCTTTGGGGGCACGTTGGGGTTTTTCTCGCCCTTCGGCGGGACAAGTCCGGTTTTGGCTGGCGGCGATGCTGATGGACTACTTGGCCATGGGTTCGCCGCTGGCTACCGTCGCGGACGGCTATTTGTATGTCGGACATATGTTGCAAGTGACCATTTTGACCATGATCGTGCCTCCGCTCATTTGGGCGAGTCTGCCGGCGGACGTGATTGAGACTTTGCTCAACCGGCCCTGGGCGGCCCGGCTTTTCCGCATCTGGGGACATCCCTTGTTGGCCTTGGTCATTTTTAATGTGCTCACCTGGATTTGGGACTATCCGCCGATTTTGGACAAAACCCTGCAAGTGAGTGTGTTATTTGTGATCGGCAACTACATCATGTTAATTGCCGGACTATTTTTGTGGTGGCCGGTGATGGCGCCCCGGGCGCAGAACATCGGCGGTCGGCGCGGGTTTCGCGAACTATTGACACCGCCGGCGGGAGTGGCGATTAGCCCCGAGGCCCAAATGCTGTATCTTTTTTTCAACTTTGACCTGATGATGCCCCCGACCATTTTTATTGCCGATACCACCAAGCCCTTTTATGCGTTTTATGAGCGAGCGCCGCACGTCTTTGGTCTGGGCGCGCTGGCCGATCAGCAAACCGGCGCGTTGTTAATGGGTGTGGCCATGTTTTTGGCGTATGCGATTGCCTTTGGTGCGGCGTTTCGGCGATATGATTTCTCGTCCTGGTACGCTTAAAACAAACTTCGGGGCCCTTATCCCAGGCCCCGAAGTCGATGGAAATTATTCTTCAAACACGTACACGTCTTGAATGCCCGGCAAGGCACGAATGGCGTTGAGCAGCGCGGGAGGCGGCGAGGTGTCCAATGTCAGCACCATCAGCGCCCGATCGCCTTGGCGGGTTCGGCCCAAGTGTAAATCGCCGATGTTGATATCGTATTGACCCACTAAGGTGCCGACTTTGCCGACGACGCCGGGTGCATCTTGATGGCGGGTAATCAAGGCGCGTTCCGGCCAAGGGATTTCCATCGGGATGCCGGCCAACACTTTGAATACCGGTGTGCCTTGACGCAAGGTCAATACGGTTTCGGTATCCGGTTGCCCCTCCCAGCGGAGTTTGAGCGTAGGCTCCCCCGAATCGGCTCCGTCTTCTTCCACGAGTAACCGAATGCCTTGTTCCTCCGCCTTGATTAAGGCGTTGACAGTGTTGACCCGATCGTCGACCCGTTCTTGTAATACGGCGGCTAACACGGCTTGCCGCATCCAGGGGGCAACCGATCCGGCAATATCCCCACTTAAGGTGAGCACGAGGTGATGGCCGGGCACCGGATTTAAGGTGGCGAAAACTCGGCCGGCAACCTGGGCGGCATAATCCAACGCATGGAGTTGATCGTGTTCGATATCGGGGATCGGTACGTTGACGATATTGGGCGGGGTCAGTCCGTTGAGCGCGTCAATCACACCCCGGGCGGTCATTACGCCCACTTCGGCCAAGGCTTCATGGGTCGAACCGCCCAAGTGCGGGGTCATGACCACGTGGGGGAACTGGAAGAGTTTGAGGGTTTTGGGCGGCGGTTCGCTTGAGAACACGTCGAGGCCGGCGCCTTGAATATGGCCCGATTCCATGAGGGTCGCCAGCGCATCCTCATCAATTAAACCGCCACGGGCCGCGTTTATCACAACCGCGCCCCGCGGTAAGCGCGAAAGCAAATCGAGTCCCAGTTTAGGGCCCGATTTGGGGGTGTGGATGGTCAGAATGTCGATGTCCGGCAAGAGGGCTTCCAACGACGTGACCCGCGTCACGTTGTGGGCGCGGAAAATATCGTCGGTCAGGTAAGGATCGTAGGCGGTGACCGTCATCCGGAACCCGTGGGCAATCCGGGCGACGTTTCGTCCCACGCGACCTAACCCGATAATACCCAGACGTTTGCCGTAAAGCTCTTGGCCTAAATAGGCCTGACGGTTCCACCCGCCTTCCCGAACATGCTGATCACCCAACAAAATATTGCGCATCACGGCTAACATCAGGCCGAAAGTATGTTCGGCGGCCGCGATGGCGTTGGCGCCGGGCGCATTGATCACGGCCAGTCCCAGTTCGGTGGCAGCGTCCAAATCCACGTTATCCACTCCGGCACCGGCTCGAGCGACGACTTTCAGCCGAGGGTGCCCCGCCATAATGTCACGGGTCAGGCGATGGGCACTTCGAATAATGACCGCATCGTACCCGTCCATGAGGCCAGGTAAATCCTCCGGCGGCAACAAATCATAGGCATCCACCTCGGCGTGCTGGCGGAGAAAGGCTAAGCCTTCCGGACCCAGCGCCTCGGTAACCAAAATCTTGTAGGGTTTCATGACTGTCCTCCTTCAAAATGGGTAAGGCAAAGCCGGACTTTGAGTCGATCTCAAAGCCCCGTGGGCCAATGCGAACGATTAGGAGAAAACCGGAGACGGAGATTTCCAGGCGGTAAATGCGGCTTCAAGCGCCGGGAGGGGATTCGGCACCATGTGGGCCAAAATACCTAATCCGCCCCATAAGTCGGCCGCATCAACCGCGCCGACATGACCGATACGGATGGCCGAATGATGCCACGGCCCGAGGCCTCCGGCAATTTGTAAACCCCTCTCCGCCGCCTGACGGCGCAGGTCTGCCGGCGTTAAAGGAGCCGGTACCGATAAGGCGGTGACGGTGGGGGAGGTAACATTCTCGCCCACCAAGGGGGGGAGTCCCGCCGCTTCGCCGAATGCCCGTGCCATCTGCGCCAGTTGTCGGTGCCGGGCCAAACGGGCCGCTTCGCCTTCTTCGTCCAGGAGTTCTAAGGCGGCGTCGAGACCGTAAATTAAGGAAACCGCCGGGGTGTAGGGTAAATGGCCGTCCAGGTACGGCCGGAGATCGAGATAATGGCGTCCGCGACGATCCTTGAGAACGTGTTCGACGGCGCGTCCCGACAGGCCCAGGATCGCCAAGCCCGGTGGGCACATAAATCCCTTTTGCGAGGCCGCAATAATCACGTCGGCTTGCGACTGCATCAGATTGAACGGTACCGACGGCACGCCGCTGATGCTATCCACTAAGATTAAAGGCGAGTGGGGCAGCGCGCGAATACGCGGGGCCAGGGTTTCGACCGGGTTGAGTACGCCCGTGGAGGTTTCGTTATGGGTCAATAAAACGCCTTTGACCGGCGTACGTTCCAGCACTTCAAGTACTTGCCCCTCGTCAAAGGCCTGGCCCCATTCAAAGGCGACGGTTTCGACCTGGATATCCATCGCCTGGGCAATTTCTTTAAACCGCTTGCCGAAAAGGCCGGTTTCCACCGATAGGACGTGATCGCCGGGCTGAAAAAAGTTTTGGATCGCGGCTTCCAGACCACCGGTTCCTGAAGCCGGCAAAACGGCGACGCGGCCGGCATTCCCGACATGTAAGAGGGCTGCCAAGCGGGCGTACACCCGCGCTAATACCGGCTCGAAGACGTTTCCGCGATGATCGGACATGCTGCGTAACATGGCTTGTTGGACCCGTTCGGGGACGGGGGTAGGGCCGGGCAACAAAATATGCGGGGTGTCTAGCACAACTTTCGACCTCCTCATGGTTCGGCGACATGTGGCGCAAAACAAGAAAAACCGCCCATATAGGGACGGTAGTACCGCGGTGCCACCCTATTTGACGAAGAGAGTTCCTCGTCCGCTTCAGGCCATAACGCCGGCTCGCGATCAGCTCATCGCTGATGTCCTCCGGGGTGGAATCGGGCTCGGAATTTCCCGTCGGTTTCCATCCTCCCGACTTTCTGAAGGGTCATCCGGCTCTTCCCGTTCATCGGACTATATTGTGGATTATGGCAAAATTCTTGGACCCTGTAAAGAGTCGGTCTAAAATTTTTCCGAATTCGGTCGAGAATTGTTCGGATGCGCCCTGCCCCGGAGGAACGCCGCCCGTCCCGAAGAACGGGGTTTGACGGCCCATGCCGATAACGTGGGTCCCTCTATTCGATTAGGCCGATTATTTGATATGATGCGGTATAAAAGCGTTGCAAGGGGTGGTCCTATGTTGGTCGTACAAAAATATGGAGGCAGTTCGTTAGCGACGACCGAATTGGTGAAGCATGTGGCGACCAAGATCACCCAAACGGTTCAACAGGGCAATCAAGTGGTGGTGGTGGTATCCGCGATGGGGGATACCACGGATGACCTCATTGCCCGGTCGGAAGATTTGGTCACGAATCCGGTCGCGCGAGAAATGGATGCTCTATTAGCCACCGGCGAAATGCAATCGGCGGCCTTGATGGCGATGACGTTATCGGCCCAAGGGACTCCGGCCCGATCGTTTTCCGGGTGGCAGGCGGGTATTCGAACGGACGGAGAACACGGGAAGGCGCGCATCCAAGCCGTCAATCCGGAGGCGCTACAAGCGGCGTTGGCCGAAGGCATTGTCCCGGTGGTTACCGGTTTTCAAGGCATCGGCCCTGACGGGGCGGTGACCACGCTGGGACGTGGCGGCTC
Source organism: Sulfobacillus acidophilus DSM 10332 (assembly GCA_000237975.1). GTDB lineage: Bacteria > Bacillota > Sulfobacillia > Sulfobacillales > Sulfobacillaceae > Sulfobacillus_A > Sulfobacillus_A acidophilus. The sequence continues at coordinate 954,297 of CP003179.1, forward strand.
CGATTTAACCGCCATAGCGATTGCGGCCGCACTGGACGCGGATCGCTGTGAAATCTATTCGGATGTGGCCGGGGTATTTACGGCGGATCCCCGCGTGGTGCCGTTAGCGCACCCGCTGGCGGCTTTATCGTACGATGAAATGTTGGAGTTGGCGAGTCAAGGGGCACAGGTCCTCCAAACCCAGGCGGTGCTTTACGCCCGTGGAGCGGGGGTGGCAGTCCACGCCCGTTCGACCTTTGATGATGAGCCGGGTACGGTCGTCCGAGACGATGTGCGATCATCCGACGGTCCGGTGACGGCCGTGGCGTTAGATTCTCATATCACGAAGATGGCATTGCTCGGTGTACCGGATACGCCCGGGGTGGCGGCCTATGTGTGTGAGCAATTGGCCTCGTCAGGCATTAACATTGACTTGGTCTTTCAAGCGGTATCGCATGAGGATGAACGGGCCGATATCGCTCTGACGATTGCGGATAGCGACCGCGACAAGGCCCGCGGTATTTTGACCCAGGTGTTAAAGGACTTAGGCGGTCGGCAACTGTTGGTGGATTCGGAAGTGGCCAAGGTGTCCGCGGTCGGGGCGGGGGTCCGTAATCATCCGGGCGTGGCGGCCACCATGTTTCGCGCATTGGCCGATGCCGAAATCAATATCCAGATGATCTCGACCTCGGAAATCAAAATCGCCTGTATCATTCACCGACACGAAGCCCAGCAGGCGTTAAACCGGATTCACGCCGCATTTAACCTCGAAGACCGGGACTAATTCCCGGGATGCGCAAATAATCGGAATCAGGCCGGCGTTCCGGCCTGATTATACTTGGGTCGATGTCTGTAAAAGGCGGGTATGCCAAGGAATGTTGGAGGCGCTGCGCCACCGCCAAGAATCGAGCACCGATTGGGCGCCCCAGGGGCTAGGAGCGGTTTCATGGACCGTAAAGCCCTCCGGAAACACGGCTTCGGCTATCTCAAACACCCGGCGGCGCACGCCTTCTAAACGGTCGGGAGAGACCAAGGCTATCATCGTGGGTCCGGAACCGGACAACGCGGCAAATTCGGCCCCCGCCGCCAAAGCCCCCTCGATAATCGGCCGCATGCCAGGGACTAAAGCTTCTCGGTACGGTTGGTGCAAGCGATCCTCTCCCGCATACCGCAAAAGGGACCAATCCCGCTGAGACACCGCATGAATCCAGAGGGCCAGCCGTTGGCTATTGAATAAGGCATCCTCTAGCGACACTTGAGTCGGCAACACTTGCCGAGCGGCCTCCGTGGAGACGTGAAACGAGGGAATAATCAGCAGAACTTTTAATTCCGGCGATCGGTAATGGTGCACATGGACACGCCGACCATCGTTCCACGCAAATACGAAGCCTCCATATAACGCGGCCGCCACATTATCCGGATGACCTTCTAATTTAAGCGCCCACTCCATCAACTCGTCGACCGTTAAGCGCTTTTCCAGTACGGTATTCGCCAATAATAAGCCGGCGACAATGGCAGCGGCGCTCGAACCCAACCCGCGCGCCAAGGGAATTTGGCTGACGACTTTCAGCCGACCCGTCGGCATGGGGGAGCCGGTCACGTGTCGATATAACGTGTCGGCGGTTCGCCATACGAGGTTGTCGCTCGTTTCCGGAATCATGCCGCGACCTTCGCCGCGGACTTCGATGGCGAGGCTGTCGTCCAAGGTAAACCAGCATTCGAGGTAGATCGAGAGCGCCATGCCTAAACTGTCGAACCCCGATCCGAGATTGGCGGTGCTGGCCGGCACCTTAATGTGCCACATGGGCGTCCTGCTCCTTTTTGGACAACAGCTGATTAATCGTGGATAAAATCGTATCGGCAGTGGTGACCACCGGTTCGGCATCGACCCACTGAAGAGGGGTGGTACCGTCTTTGAGGCCCGACCCGGTTAAAACGGCCACCACGTCCCCCGCCGGGATCGCTCCCATCTCGAATAACTGCTTTAACCCGGCGTACGCGGTCGCGGAGGCCGGCTCAACGTACACTCCGCCGCGGGCCAATTCCTTTTGGGCGGCCAGAATGAGGGCATCGCTGACGGCGAAAAATCGCCCTCGGGACTCGGCCACGGCTTCTCGGGCCAGATGGGCACTGGCCGGTTTACCAATCCGGATGGCCGACGCGACCGTTTGCGGGTGTTCGAAAAATTCGCCTTTTACCAGCGGGCTAGCCCCTTCGGCCTGAATGCCCATCATCTGCGGAATTCCCCGCCCGTAGCGGCGAAACCCTTGAAAGTAAGCCGAAATGTTACCGGCATTGCCGACCGGAATCACTAACGCGGCCGGCGCATGACCCAAGCTGTCGACGACTTCGTAGGCTCCCGTTTCTTGCCCCCGAAGCCGCCAGGGGTTGACGGAATTGACCAAGGCAATCGCCGGGTTTTCGTCCGCGGTCCGTCGGACGAGGGCCAGCGCGGCATCGAAATTACCTTCGACAGCCAACAACGTGGCACCATAGGCACTGGCTTGCAACATTTTTTCTCGGGTGACTTGGCCTTGGGGTACGACCACCAACGCGGATAATCCCGCCCGTCCGGCATAAGCGGCGGCGGATGCCGCCGTATTACCGGTGGAGGCACAAATGACGGCTTTGGCGCCTTCATGGCGTGCAATACTGACGGCCACCGTCATACCTCGGTCTTTGAACGATCCGGTGGGATTCATCCCTTCCAACTTAAGCCAGACCCGGGTGTTATGCCACTGGCTCCAGGGAATTAAGGGCGTAGAGCCTTCACCTAAGGACACGGGTTCCAGATCCGGTAAATCGAGATATTTGCGGTAGCGTTGGATCACGCCGGACATAGTGTTAGCCTCCAGAAGTCGACGATGTAAAATTATTAAAATAGTAGCATATCCCGTTTCTTCGGCACAACCGTCGAAGGTCGATTCCGACTCTTGACGGGACCGTTCGCTCGTGGTATTTTGTCAGACAAAATCCATAAGGTTTCAACTTCTTATCCAGAGTGGTGGAGGGACTGGCCCGATGAAGCCCGGCAACCCCGCAAAACGTGGGAGGGTGCCAATTCCGGAAGAACTCATGGTTCTTCAAGATGAGAAGAGTGTGGGTCCTACGACACGCCTCTTCCCGAGGCGATTTTTTATTTGACAAACGAGATAAAGGAGCTTACTGGGTGAAAACTTGTGTGCTGGGATCCTATCCCAAAATTCCTGCAGCGGGTGGTCCGAGCGTGCGGACAGCCATTCAACGGTTTGAAGCCGGAAAAATTGGCCCGCGGGATCTCTATCTGACATACCGCGATGTGACGGATCGGGTATTGGCGCTGGCGCGTACCTACGAGCTGGACATGACCACCGATGGGCAAATTCGCTGGAACGACCTGTTGGATCCCTTAACGCGGGACATCGATAATTTACGGGCATCCGGCCTGCTTCGGCTCTTCGACAATAACTTTTATTACCGCCATCCGGTCATTACCGGTCGGTTGCAATTTCAGGGCGGGACGCTCGCCGCTTGGGTTCGCGAAGCGGTTCAGCGTTCCTCGGTACCGGTCATGGTGGCGCTACCGGGACCCTTTACCGTGTTGGCGTTGTCGGAGGATCAAAGTTATCACGACTCGACCAGCCTCCTCAAAGATCTGGTTGAGGTATTGGCGTTGGAAGCCGAGTCGTTGGCGGAAACCGGCATTGTGGAGATTCAATGGGATGAACCGGCACTGGCCACCGGATCTCTTCGGCCGACGAGCCAAGAGGTGGCGGAGGTCTACCGCGATCTGACCGCCGATGCCCGGACACCGATGGCCGTAGCACTATATTGGGGGCGGTCGACGCCTTGGCTCGACGCATTTCAGTCCCTGCCGCTTTCCCGACTGTCCGTCGACCTGGTGCATGATGCGGAGATTGTTTCGCGCCTGGCAGACTCCGGATGGCCGACGGCGGTGGGTTTGGGCGTGTTTAACGCGCGGGAAGTGCGGTTGGAAGATAGCGGGCAGGTAGCCAAGACCATTGACCCGGTGCTTCGGCGGATGGGGTCGGACCGGGTATGGGTCCATCCCAATTCCGGATTGGAATTGCTGCCGCCTGATCGGGCAGAGGCCAAACTGGCTCGGGTTCAGGAATTTCGCCGTTTTATTTTAGGTCAGGAAGGATAGGGAATCATGCATAAAACGTTACGGACGACCAGTGTGGGAAGCTTTCCGAAACCTCGGCCGCTCCAAGAGGCCCGGGCCCGTTTACGCAAGGGCGAAATCACCCCTGATGAGCTCAAAGCTATTGAGCGTGAAGCGACGGAAGCCGTGATTCGGCTACAGGAAAAATTGGGTTATGACGTCTTGGTTCATGGAGAAATGGAACGCGGAGACATGGTCGCGTACTTCGCGGAACATTGGAAAGGATTTAGCGAATCGCTGCCGGTGCGGTCCTACGGCAACCGCTATTATCGTAAACCGATCGTTGAAGGACCGGTCGCCGGTAATCCGGGTCTCACCGTCGAATCATGGAAAATCGCCAGCGCATTGACCGATCGTCCGGTCAAAGGGATGCTAACCGGCCCGTATACGATTTGCGACTGGTCCTTTAACGTGCACTACCCCGATCGGCGGGCGTTAGTGTTGGATTTGGCCCGGGTTGTGCATGAAGAAGCCAAAGCGTTGGAAGCGGCGGGGGCCGAGTTTATTCAAATTGACGAACCGGCCATTTCCACCCGGCCGGAAGAAATTGATTTGGCCATTGAGGCGATGGGGATTGTGACCGAAGGGTTAAAGGCGCACACGATTAGCCATATTTGTTACGGGCGGTTTGACTTGATCTATCCCGCGCTGTTGGATTTGCCGGTGCGTCAGCTCGACTTGGAGGCGGCCAACGGGCATTTTCAGTTGCTGGAACTCTTGGCGCAATATCCGTGGCCGGACGACAAGGAACTGGCGTTAGGCGTTGTCGATGTCCACAGTCACCGGGTGGAATCGGTCGACGAGGTCAAGGCGGGCATTCGGCGAGCTCTGGAATTTATTCCGGCCGACCACCTCTACATCGACCCCGATTGCGGGCTCAAAACCCGGACCTGGGATGAGGCGGAGGCCAAGTTGGCGGTCGTTGCCGAGGCCGTTCGGCAATTACGCGAGGAAGAGGGACTCCGGTGAAACCGCTGGCCGAGGCGCTGAGCCATGGACTTTGGCTGGCTGACGGCGCAATCGGAACCTGGTTTTTGTCCCAAGGGGTAGAGCCCCACCAACTGCCCTTGTTGCCGTTGGATCATCCGGATTTGGTCATCCGCTGCCATCTGGAATATTTGCAAGCCGGTGCCCAGATCATTGAAACGCATAGTTTTTCGGCTAACCGGAGCAAATTGGCGGCTATGGGCTGGGACGGATCGGTCGGGGAGTTAAACCGGCGGGCGGCTCAACTGGCCCGCCACGCCCGGGATATTTTTGGCGAGCCGGCCTATGTGCTCGGCTCGCTGGGCCCTTTGGCCGTCCCGGTGGATTCCCCGATTGTGCCGGGGCTTGACCGGGCCGAGGCGGAAACCGTCTATCGGGAAGCGGTAGCAGGGCTTCTGGCCGGCGGGGTGGACGGGTTTTTGGTGGAGACGATGTCGGACTTGGCGACGGTTGAAGCGGCGGTTTCGGCCATCCGCGCCGAAAGCGATTTGCCGATCGTGGTCTCCTTCGCGTTCTCCCCGTTGGGCACCACACTCTATGGGATTACGCCGGAGGCTGCCGTAGAAGCCGTGATGACGCTTCCGGGCGGGCCGCCGGCGGCCATCGGCGCCAACTGCGGCAGTGGTCCCTCCCCGCTCTTGGATGCGGTCATCCGGATGGCGGAAAAGGCTCGTACGTATCAGCTGCCGGTTGTGGCCTATCCGAACGCGGGGGAGCCGGCTCTACGGGACGGCCATGTGCACTATCCGGCGTCTCCGGACTACATGGCCACGATTGCACCGGCGTTAAAGGCGGCCGGCTGCGCGGTGATCGGCGGCTGTTGCGGCACGACTCCGAGCCATATTCGGGCGATTCGACAAAACATGCAAGGGGACCTGCATCCCCAATTGACGGCCCGGCCGGGTTGGAGTCTGACGGAAGATGTAGTACCGAAAAGCCCGGATCCGGAATGGAGCCGCCCGCCACGCCTCGTGCACGAGCTGTTGGCACAGCAGTTTGTGCTGAGCGTCGAATTGGATCCCCCGCGTGGCCCTAATTTAACGCGATTAGTGGATGCGGCCCGGCAACTGGAAGAGGAACAGGTCGATGTCATCAATGTGGCCGATTCGCCGATGGCCCGGGTACGGTTGGGCGCCTTGGCCACAGCCCGTTTAATTCAAGAACGGACGCGGCTGGCGACCATTTTACACTTTACCACTCGCGATCGAAATCTCATGGGCCTGCAAAGTGATTTATTAGGGGCGTTTGCACTCGGGTTGACCAATATTTTGTGTTTAACCGGTGACCCGCCGGGACTCGGCGACTATGCGCACGCCACGGCGGTTTATGATTTGGATTCCATTGGGCTCACCAAGGTTTTGGCCGGCTTTAACCAAGGGCTGGATGCCCTGGGGCAACCTCTGGGATCGCCGACGGTTTTTTCGATTGGCGTGGGGGTGAATCCTACGGCAGATCCGCTAGAAAAAGAAATCGAGCGCTTTCGGCAGAAAGTGGCCGCCGGGGCTCATTATGCCATGTCGCAACCCATCTATGCGCCCGAGCAGTTCTATCGCTTTTTGGATGCGCTCGGGGGTCCGTTGCCCATCCCGCTGATTTTGGGGATTATGCCCTTGGTATCGTATCGACAAGCGCTATATTTGCATAACGAAGTGCCGGGAATCACGATTCCGCCCGAGGTGCTGAGCCGCTTCGAGTCGGTTCAAGACGGTGTTCACGTCGGGATCGAGCTGGCGTTGGAACTTATTCAAGCCTTACGGGCCGGAATTCACGGGATCTATTTGGTACCGTCTTTTAATCGCGTCGAACCATTGGTGCCTCTGATTCGGGAAATTCGACGGCTCACCCGATAACGAACCCAAAGACCTATTCCGGGCAGGCCCGGAAGGTATGGCCGGTAACAGGAGATCCCGGGGATGACCCCCGGGATCTTATTGTCCGGTCATCACTCGGCCGCCAAGGTGGCATGGCGCGACCGAATACCCCAAGGCAAAAAGAGCACGAGAGAGACGACGACGACGATGAGACTTCCCCAATCGCTATTGACCCAGCTTTTGGCCCCGACGCCCCCAATGTAGGTCATAATGGTGAGAAAGGCGATATATCCGATATACCAAAGGGCTTGGCCAAAGCCTTGGCCGACACGGTATAAGAGACCAAACAGGAGTGCGGCGACGGCCAAAATAATGACCGCATAGGGGACGGCGGGCCAGCCGCTCCAATAGACAATCAACGACGAGGCGGCAAAGGCCACGGCGGCAATCCACTTCCCGCCGGCCAGTCGCCCGGGCCGGCCATCGGCCCGTAAGGCCCACATGACCACCGGGTTGACGGCGAACCCGATATAGCCGGCCACCACCGCATCACTGATTAAGTTGTAGATGGACGGCAGAGGCGCCGTGAGATAGGCCACGATGGCTCCTACCGCGGTAAACACCCCCAGCGACCAGGCCGGGATCTGATAGTCCTGATTAATGTGCCCCAAGCGTTGAGCCACCAGTCCGCTGCGACTCATGGCCAACAACACCCGGCTGCCGGCGCCTTGATAAATGTACCCGGTCACAAACGGTCCAATGACGGCAATCGCAATGGTTAAAGGGATGAGCCATCCGCCATGGTTGGCGTGGGCCAAGGTGAGAAAGGGATTGCCGGGCATCTTATCCACATTCTGCCATTGCCCGGGGGCCGTTTTGACGGCGTGCCAGTTCAGACCGGTCAGAAAGCCGACGGCAAACAGGAGATAGACGACGGTTTGGCCGAGTACAACCCAGATAATGGATCGGGCGAGAGAACGTGTGTCTTTGGTTTCTTCCGCGTAGTCCGGGATGACGCGAATCCCGCCAAATGCAAACATCCCGAGGGGAATGGCCGCCCAAATTCCCTGGAATCCGAACGGAGTCAAGCCGCCATAATGGGTGAAATTTTCAAAGCGGGCAAAACTGATGAATCCAATCGCCGTCAAAGCGTACAACAGGATTTTGATCAATCCCAGCAGATTGGTGGCACGGGAAAAGGCCCGAATGCCGAAATAGTTAAAGGGCAAGAACAGAATCATCAGTACGACACCCAAGAGCGCTCCGAGTGTCGTCGGATTGCCTTGGCTATTAATCAACTGCGGCCAGAAATAGTTAAGCCCTTCGACGGTCGCTAACGCTTCGATCGGGGGAATGAAGAGATACCAAATGAGGTCGGAAAAGGCGTTAATTAAGTTGGTCATGCGCCCATGGGTATAAAGACTATAGCGGGAGGGACCGCCCGCTTCCGGATAAATTTGCCCGAGCTCGACATAGGTGAGTCCCACGAAGAGGTACATCACGGCACCGATGAGCCACGCCACAACGACTCCGGGCCCTGCGACTGCGGTCATGCCGGCGGTACTAAATAACACGCCGGTGCCGACGGCGCCCGCAATCCCTAAAATGAGCAGATCCGTCAGGGAAAGAGCGCGTTTTAAGTGAGACATATCCCTCGCCTCCTGGCTGGATGACTGATAGAATCAATAGCCTATATTTAGTATATCGGGAACCCGGTGGAAAGGCTGCCCATTCGGCGGACCCATGCAATTTGTTATGCTTAAGTCCAAGAAATCTCGCAGTGAAATGTCAAAGACCAAGTGGCCTGGAGAAGAACCGACGAAAAGGGCCGGGTCGACATAAACCTGCCCTGAAAGGAGGCATTCCAATGGGCATGCACGGATTAGGGGGCGGAGGCCCTTTGCACGCCGTGTGGGAACAACGGCGATCGCGTCAATATTTGGAGGGGGGAGGGAAACCTTCCAAAGAGACGGCTCGTCGCGTTTGGCGCGTGCTCCGGCCCCATCGCACGATACTGGCTTTCGCGCTGCTGCTGACCGGCTTAGGGGTGGTCGTCGGGCTGATCCCGCCTTTGTTGGTGCGGGACATCATTGATCGCGCGATCGCCCGCCACAATCTGTCTTTATTAATCTGGTTGGCGGCCGGACTGGTGGCGTTTCCGGCGGCCGGCGCCTTATTGGGCGTAGGCCAAAACTACCTAAATACCGTGATTGCTCAAGGCGTGATTCACGATCTGCGGCGGGCCCTCTATGAACATGGTCAGCGGCTGGGCGTAGACTTTTTCACCAAAACTCCCGGGGGAGAAATTCACTCCCGGCTTGTTAATGACTTGAATGCGGTCCAAAATGTTTTGACGCGCACGTTAAGCGGGTTATTTGTCAATGCGCTGACGGTCGTCCTCACGTTGGCCACCATGTTTTGGCTGAATTGGAAACTGGCGTTGGCCAGTGCCTTGGTATTACCGGCGTTTGCGTTACCGGTGATGAGTTTCGGCGAACGTACCTATCATGCCATCACGAAAGCCCAGGAAGCGTTGTCGCGACTGACGCAGCATTTGGAGGAGACCTTAACCCTATCCGGTATTTTGGTGGTGAAAAGTTTCGGAACGCGGCGACGCGAGGCGGATCGGTTTCGCGCGCTGAGTCAAACGGTACGGGAAACCCAAGTCCGTCAAAATATGGTGGGTCAATGGCTTTCCTTATTGGTGCAAGTCCTGTCGGCATTTGGGCCTGCCGTCTTATATGGCTATGGCGGGTACTTGGTGATGACCGGGAAAACTCCGCTCGGAACGGTCGTCGCCTTTGCCACCTATTTGACCCGCTTGTTCAATCCCGCGTCGTCATTGGCCGGAGCCAATACCAGTTTAATTGGCGGATTGGCTTTGTTCGACCGGATTTTTCATTTTCTCGATTTGCCCGTAAGCGTGCCGGAACCCGAGGCGCCTCGGCCGTTGCCGGTTAATTCCGGGCAACCCGTGGCATTGGCTTTCCATCACGTCACGTTTGCCTATCCGGGACAAGCGCCGGTTCTGCGTGATTTAACGTTTGAAGCCGAGGCCGGTCGATTAACGGCACTGGTCGGTCCCAGCGGGGCCGGGAAAACCACGATTTTGTCCTTGGCGGCGCGGTTTTATGATCCCTTGGCGGGGACCGTGAGTCTGGCCGACGTGCCGTTGACGGACATTGCGGACGATGTTTTTCGCACCCAAGTTGCGGTTGTGACCCAAGAACTGTTTTTGTTTCACGCGAGTTTGGCGGATAATGTGCGCTACGGCAATCCCGACGCCCCGCCGGAACTGGTATGGGAAGCGATTCGGGCGGCACAGTTGGAAGAGTTGGTGCGGTCCTTGCCCGAGGGATGGGATACCGTGGTCGGCGAGCGGGGCTATCGCTTGTCGGGCGGCGAAAAACAGCGGGTGGCAATTGCCCGTGCAATTTTAAAGAATCCGTCCGTCTTACTGTTGGACGAAGCGACGAGTTCGCTCGACTCCCATGCCGAACGCTTGATTCAAGAGGCTTTGCAGCGGTTGTTTCACGGGCGGACGGTGATTGCCATTGCCCACCGCCTGTCAACGATTTTGGCGGCCGATCAAATCATCGTGATCGATCAAGGACAGATTGTCGACCGTGGGCGCCATACCGAACTTCTCGCTCGGGGAGGTCTCTATGCCCGGTTATATCATGAGCAATTTGATCCGGGATTAAATCCTCCCGCGGCCGCCATTAGTGCCCGGTAAAGGCTCGCCGTAACACCCCCTCGGCGGGCTTTCCGCGGGGCGTGTAGCCATTGTCGCGGGGGCCGCCCTGCCAGTCGGGATTGGAAGGATTCGCCCACCAAAACCAGAATATCCCCCGATTCCACGGGCGCCGGGCAATCGTGGCCAAGGTGGCTTGATAGAGTTTGACCTGAATGCCCAGATCGACCGGCAAGTTGGGGTACCAGGCGCCGGGGTTCGCGGCGGCGCCGGTTTCCGAACAATAGCCGAGTTCGGTAATCACGAACGGCTTATTCTCCAGGTGGTCTGCGACTCTCCACTGTTGAATGTGATCGGCAATATGATTCCAGGCCGTTTCAAGGGAGGCCAGCGAGGGGTTCGGGGATTGGCTCAACGGAAAGTAGGCATCTAACCCGACTTGATCGAGGGCCGACCAAAAGGTGACGGACTGGTAGTGGACAAAATCGGCACCGTAGGTAATCGGCCCCCGGTAAACTTGCCGCACCGTATGGATGGCTTGGAGCCAATACGGGCGATATGCCGGCACTGCGTCCAAAGAATCCATTTCGTCGCCGATGGCGAATAAATCTACGTGATCTTGCTGGGCGAGGACTGCGTAGTGGTGGAGATATTGGTCAAAGCTATGAAACCAGGCCGGAACCGAACGGGGGTCGAAATTGGCCTGCCAGCCGTTTCCTTGGAGCGAGTTGACAAACGGGTCCAAAAACACGCGGAACCCCATTTGATGCGCAAGCCGGATCAAGTGGCTGACACTCGCATCCGTGGGCGTTTTTTGAGGACTGGGAAACAAATTGACCGATTGGTTCGTCCGTTGAAACCAGGCGACTTGAATCGACAGCCAATTGATGCCGTCCCGCCGCATTTCTTTCAACGACTGGGTCATGACCGGGGAGTTAAATACGTCGGGTTGGTAGCCCGCCTCGGTCATGCCGTGAATCTTGGCGGACAACGGGGGGAGAGACGTCGATTGACATCCGGTTACGAGACAGCCGATGGAACACATGACCAACCACCGGGATTTCAGGCGTATGGACATCCTCTTTTCTCCTTCGGTCCATGATGGCCTAGTATGGCATCCGGCGGCGCGTTTCACTCTCGGGACCGTTGGGCCCGAAGAATAGGGGCGAATGGCCCTTTGAAGGGGACCGGAAGGCCATATCCCCGCCGAGAGCAATTCGGCAAGATTAAATTGTAAATCCAGCCCAGTGGGAACGGAGATGACCAACGGTGGCTGTACCCATGACCATGAGCACCTCTTTAACCGGCGGAGAAATCATTATTGTCGTCACGGGATTGGTTGTGGTGGCGTTAGTGATTGCGGCAAGTATCTTGGCGCGTTGGGATGAGCCGGCCGTGCGACGCATTCGGGTACCTCACCGTCACGGTCGGGTCATTCCGCTGCCTCCTTGGTGGGTACGGCGCTGGTGGCATTATCAAATGCACCGACTGGAGAAACCCAAGCCATCGGCGACGAAGTCGGGGCCCGACTCCCGGCGTCCGGTGCGGCGACCCTCGTGAACCCAGAAAACGGAAAGGGTGAGTCCCATGTCCTTGAGCAAAATTACCCGTAACGGCCAAGTCACAATCCCTAAGCTGATTCGGGAAGCATTTTCTCTAGAAGAGGGCGACTACGTCGACATTCTGCGCGATGGCGACCAGATTGTCATGCGGCCCAAAAAAGTCAAGATTATCGACGCGTCTGCCAGTTATCTCTGGCGCAATCAGGCTGCCGAAGCCCATGCCGAACCGGTTCCGGAAAGCCATCCACAACGCTTTAAAGTGTGGTTAGGTTGGGATGCCGACGCGTCATTGTGGGTTGCGTATGTCCCGGCTTTGAATCATGTGTCGGCCCGGGGAGAAACCCGCGAAGAGGCCCTCAAAAACGCACAAGAAGCGATTTTAAGCTATTTAGGGTTATCGGGCAAAACGGTACAAGCTACGCCGGTCGGCGATGTATCGGAAATGGTGGAAATCGACATTCCCTAATCGGGAGGCGAGCGTGTCCAATCAGGGGGTCGCGGGAACGGCGACTCCTTTTGGTTTCGTGGTCCCTTGAGTCAGGCGGAGATTTCTGTCAAGATCATATATGACAGGATTTTGATGCGGCGGTTACGGCCGCTATCGTCTGTACAGATAGGGGTCGAAAAGATGTCAAAAACCGATGTGGTATACCAGGAATTGCGTCGCCGCATTTTATCCGGTGAATTGGTGGCGGGCTATCGGCTGGTGATTGATCAGTTATCGCGGGAGTTTGGGGTCAGCGCGATTCCCGTTCGGGAGGCGATTCGCCGACTCGAAGCGGAATCCTTGGTGGATTACCATCCCAATGTCGGAGCGCAAGTGAGCCGGATAGACGAAGACACCTACGAAGAGGTCCTGACGGTATTGGCCCGCCTTGAAGGTTGGGCGACGGCGTTAGCGGCGCCCCGACTCATCGGGGAGGATATCGAACGGTTGCGGGCCATAGCGGCCGAAATGGATGCGGCGCTCGAGCGGGCTGATCTGCCCCGCTATGGGGAGCTGAACCGGGCGTTTCATCAAACCATTCGGACTCGTTGCCCCAATCGGTACCTCATCGAATTGATTGAGGACAGCGGGGCGAAGTTAGATCGGGTGCGCTTTAACATGTTCGTATTGGTTCCCGAGAGGGCCCGGGCCTCGTTGCAAGATCACTACCAGATTTTGCAGTCTCTCATCGAAGGGGCACCCCCGCTCGTGCTCGAACGGTTGGTGGAAGACCATCAATTAAAAACGCTGGAAGCTTACCGTCAATATAAGCGACGGACACCGGCGTCGCCGGTGGTTTTTTGACGATTAGTCTTCGGTGCCCGGCCAGGGCAGTTCGACCCAGACCGGCTCCAAAGACCGATTATAGACCACAATCCGCATGCCGCCCCGGGTGGGGAGAGGGCCGGCAATGACGTCGGCGTCAGGCGGATCGGTGGCCAAAACGGGGACCGGTTTCGGCTGCCACCCGTTATCGATCGCAAACGGAGGACTTTGGGCCAGTTGACGGGGGCCGACGTGTAGACGGATGCGCGACATGACGTTAAGAGGGCCGAAAGTCGGTGGCCGGGATTTGCCCCATCTTGCCCGATTGATAATCTTCAAAGGCTTGCACAATTTCGGCATGGGTATTCATCACAAAAGGACCGTAAGACGCAATCGGTTCGCGAATCGGTTGACCCCCTAAAATTAAGACCTCCATTCGCCCTGTGGGTCCGGCCGGGGTTTGGCTTGCCGTGACACGGAGGGACTGGCCGGAACCAAAGAGAACGCCCTGTCCTTCCCGAATCAACACGTGATTCGGTCCGACGTCACCGGATCCGGTGAGGACATAAGCCATCGCATTAAATTCCTGCGGCCAGGGCAACACCAGTCGGGCCCCCGGTTCCAAACTGGCATGAATCACGGTAATCGGGGTCCAGGTTACGCCAGGGCCGCGAAAGCCGCCGACTTCGCCGGCAATAATCCGTACCAGCGCGTCACCGCGAGCGGATGCGACCACGGTGACATGGGACGCCTCCAGGCTCTGGTAACGGGGGGGCGTCCACTTTAACGCTCGCGGCAAGTTGACCCAAAGTTGAATGCCGTGAAAGAGCCCGCCTTTTGCGACCAAGTCTTCCGGGGGCATTTCGTCGTGTAAAATTCCGGCTCCCGCCGTCATCCATTGGGTGTCGCCGTCGGTAATCATGCCGCCGCCTCCCTGCGAATCCCGATGGCGCATCACCCCGTCAATCATATAAGTAACCGTTTCAAATCCCCGGTGAGGATGCCAAGGGGCACCTTTAGCTTCACCAGGGCCGTATTCGACCGCGCCCATATGATCCAACAGCAAAAACGGATCCGCTTCCCGAAATCCGATGTCTCGGCTCGGAAAGGGGCGGCGGACCGGAAATCCGGCGCCTTCCAATAACGACGGGGCCGTCGTTAATCGGACCACGGGGCGTTCGGGGGCGTCGGCGCTTTCGGCGATGCGGGGTAAATCCGTCCAACGTTCGGGCGTTATGGCCGGCATAAAGCCACCTCCTTCTACTCACAATAGTATAGTACATAGCAAGACAAAAGTTAATCACCGCCCAAAATGGTCAGGAGTTTTCGCAGCTCCTTTTCCCATTCGGCTTTCATTTTTTCCAGTTTTTGTTTACCCTTTTCTGCGTTTTGCACAATCAACTGGAAGTGATGGCCGATATCGCTGGCGGTTTCGAGGCGGTCTAAGAGCTGGTTCAACAGGTTTTGGGCTTTGTCGAGGTCAAGGACGTCGGTGGGCTGCCGATTTTCCATGGTGGCCAGTTGTTGGGCCAGTAGGACGGCCAACCTGATGGTGGCGGACAAGATGGCGGGATGGTCCTCGTCGGGGTCCCAAACCAACAGAATCTGCCGATCCCCGGCAATGCGGACACTGCCTTGATCCATGGATTGAGTGGCCCCTCCGGGATGCCGGTGGGCCATAATTCCGATTTGTGCCTGACGGCCTTGGATGGCGGACTGCAACTGTTTTAGGTCCGATTTTTGGGCGTCCTTGCATTCAATCGTCACTAATGTGGTGTCGTTGTAGGAGATGACCAGGTCGCCGTCTTTACTGCCGTTGACCCCTTTTTCGTCGGCGACCCGGCGGATGAGCATGGTATGGGGAAGGGCATACGTTTTAATGGCTTCTAACAGTTCCCACTCATAATCGGTCCCTTTTTGGGTACCGCGTTGTTTGGCCCATTGAAGCTGTCCTTGGCTACGGATCGCCTCTTCCAGGCGCGCCAGCGTTTCCGCCAAGCCGGACATTTTCGGAACCACCGCGCCGTCTACGATTTGCCGCATGTGCTCTTTGAGGCGCCCTTCCAGTTGGGCCCCGATACTTTCGGTTTGGCGGGGATCGAGAGCCCGCACCAAATCCAGTTGACTTTGCTTCAGTCCTTGCTGGAGTTCGGTGAGGGCTTTTTGGAATTGTTGGCGTAGGAGGGAGTGGTCTCCGGTAACCGCTTGACTGAGCACATGGTCGATGGTGGTCTGGCTCATTTGTAACTTGGCGTCCAATTGTTGAAAAGTGCCTTTCAATCGTTCCGCCAATTCATTTAACGTAGCGTCGGCGGTCGCTTTGAGGGATTCGTTCAACGATTGCATCTGATTGTTCATTTTAATGGCCAACCCCAATCGCATCAGGGAAACCAGTTCCGTCACCCGGTCGTCTTCGTTCACACTCGCCAGCCACTCCGCCAATCGAGGTTCCGGTAACAAGATATCTTCAAGGTAGACTCCGTCGGCGGTCAAAATGACACGACCGTTTGCCGGCGGATGTTCGCGCAAAGGCTCCATCGGGTTCCGTCCTTTCCGTTAAGGGGCGTCAGAAGGTACCTGTACGCCCCTATTATGCCGGAATTGACGTGAATGCCCAACCCTTCGATGCCGGACCCCGGCATCAATGGCCGCCTCACCCACCGGATGGTTTGCGAGCCGCGGCCGGCGGCGGATTGGTCGTCAGCGGCTTTTTCACCGGGGACGACGAAGGCGGGAACGGGATTTGCGGGGCTTCTTCGGGATAGTACCAAACCCAGTAGACAAAAAGGCCCAAGGCTAAGCGTTGGGCAAGTTGGGCAAACGGGATGTCGGGGCCCCAGTCGACGGTGATCGCCGGATGGCCGATCGGAAACGTCGCCTCACTCGTCGGGCTCTCGAGGGGAATCCGGGCAATGCGGCTCACCATGAGAGCGGCCCGTGAACCGGTTTCGTCCGACGGTTGGGAGGCGCGGACGGTCGTTCGCGACCCGGACCGGACACGAATTTGAAGGCCCTCTGACGCGGCATGGGACACCAATCCCCAACGACTTAGCGCCTGGGATAAGGTAAAAGCCCATTCCGAAGGGAGGTCAACAGTGGACACGGCGATTGAAAATTTTCCCATAGCGCATCACCGATGCCAGTTTATGCCAGGTGTGGCTATGGGGTGACGCCTTTAGGGAACAATGGGAGGGGCACCGCGCTCCATTGGCCATGAATATTGCGCCACAAGGTGACTCCACCGGCGGTTTCTGACCAGATCCAGGGCCCGGCGGCCGTTATGTCGATACCGCTGACGGGAACATTGGGCAGGCCGGGACCTGTCGCCAGCCATTGATTAGCCGCGCCGTTCCATTGCAGCAACTGGTGGGTCGGCGATAGGACCGTCAGGCGGTTGCCTTGGTTCGTGACGCCGCCGCTTAGCGGATTCGTGACGGTCACCGGTGCGGTGGCGAGCGTCCAATGGCGGCCCCCGTCGTGGGTTTGGAAGCCTCGGAGGGTCTTGTTGTGGTCAATAACGGCTAGCAGGCCCGAATTGGCCGAAACCCAGTGCGGGGCCAAGGCCACACTGCCGGAACCCGCGGGGGATAACGATACGGCGTCAAATTGACCGGTTTTCGGCTGGTACTGCCATAAGGCCGCCTTTTGACGAAAGGTCCCGCTAAGCCAGAGTTGTCCACCGGGTGCCAAGGACAAGGCGGCGTTGGTTAACGAGGGCACCCGGGTCGATAACGGCAACCAGGTTTGGCCGCCGTCGACGGTTTCCCATAAGGTATGACGACTGATAAACCAGGCGGTCTGGGCCGATTCGGCGGCTAACGGCTGGCGCGCATAGGAAGGCAACGGTCCCGGCAACACCGATGCGGCCCAACTTTGTCCCCCGTTTTGGGTAACAAACAGCGTGGGATCGGCCTGATAGCCATACGGCTTGGCCATGGCCCAGGCGGTCGTGGGCGACAAGCCGACGACGTCGAGTCCCCCTCGTTGGGAAATCCCTTCCGGGGCCACCGCATTCCAATGGGTCCCGTCGGTTGAAGTAAGAATGGTGCCGTATCCGGACGCGAGTCGCCCGCTAATCCAGCCGCCGCCACCAAGTAAAGGCTCAACGAGAGGCGTCGAGGGATATTGCGGGGTCATTGGAGCTGTCGGCGTACTGGCCAGGTCAGTAGCAGTGGGAGCCGACGGTAGCGTGACCCCGAGTGCCTTGGCCACGTAATTGGCTAATAAGGCGGCCGTTCCCACCGTATATTGCGGGGATTCCTGAGGCGAACTCAACCAGCGTTCGTGGCCATGGGGGCCGATAATCCAAATGTTTTCCGCGTGATCGACCATCCCGTATTTTGGCACCGAGACATATTCATAGTATGCTTTCCAGACTTGTTGCAACGTAGCCGTGCTGGGGGACGTAGCAAAAGTCCAATTGGGTAACTGATTCATCCCGTGCTCGGTATCAAATTGGTCGATAGAGGCCACACTATGCACCAGAGGATTGGCGGCCACCGCCACGATCTGGACTCGCGCGGCTAATTGGGGACCTAAAATCCGGTCAAGCTCACTCAGCTCCAACGCCTCTAAAGGACATTGATACCAGCACACCGGATCCAAAAAGGTTAACACGACGACTTTGCCGCGATATTGCGCCAGCGTGACCGGCTGTCCCGATTGATTGACCAGGTGAAAATTCGGTGCAAGCTGACGATTGACAGGGGTCATACCGTCCGCCGCCAGAGCTTGGGTGGCTTTAGGCGATAAGCTGGAGGCAGGACTTTGATGCCATACCCCGTACAGCACTCCCCCCATTACGCTGGCTCCCAAAATGCCCCCTAGCCACCATTTCGGCCGTTGCGCCATCGCCATCCCTCCTGTGGTCTGGTTATCCCGTTGTCCTCGATACCTAACAGGCATTGTAACATACCCGGTCTTCGGAGGATGTAATCCAGATTGTGGCCAAGGGATGGTCGATGGGGTGTTGGCCGCTTAGAGATTGGGACCGGTAAAGAGTTCGGAAATGGCTACACCGTTTGGCAACGGGGCGACACCGACCCCGATTTGGGTCATATAGGGACTTAAGATGTTGGCTTGATGAGGCGGCGAAGCCATTAGCATGAAAAACGCCTGTTGGACGTTTCCCGCTTCGGCAATGTTTTCCGCTCCCATACTCTCCGCGCTGATCCCCGCTTGTTGTTCCATTTGAACGGGCCATCCATATTGGGGTAAATCCGAGGTAAAATCGCCGGTTTGGGCAATCATTTGCGCCCGTTTTTGCGCCAAGGCCATGAGGGTCGGATTGATCGTATACGGTAAAAGCCCCTGTTGCCGCCGCGCTTGATTGATTAACAGAATCATGGTGGTGGCCTCGGACGGCGACAAGACGGGCGAAGTCACGGCGGATATCGGGGTTGAAACCGTCGATGGTGTTTGAGGCGCCAAAGTCTCCGGCCAAACATAGCGGCTTATCATAGGACTTGGCGTCGTTACGGGGGCCACCGATAGGGGGGGCGGGGTCACCGCGGTATTGAAGCCCAGCACGGGAAGACCGGCGGCCAGCAATAAGTGGGTGAAATAGTTCATCTTATCTTACTCCCTTTTCTTTTTCGCTGATATCGCCAGTGTCCTCGGAAAGTCCCGGCCAGGCAAACCGCGCCTCGCCAGACCAGGCGAGACAAGCTGGAAACACGGCTTAGATAAGGAAGATCCGGGGGTTCTCTAAAGATTTTGACGGATCAGGGAATATATGGGAGGCTCCCGAACCGGGTGTGAAGGTTCGGGAGCCCTTGCCGTCTAACTTCCCGCTTGAGGAGGGAAGAGGGGAGCAGGCGGGCAAGAAAGGACCGGGCCTACTTGACACGGTTCAGGCGAGCAGAATCCGTAGGTGGGAACCAGCAGCTGAACCGTGGCGGAGACTTGAAACAGCACACAAAGCGTAATGGTGCAGCTCAATTCCGTCGAGGAGATGGCCACGCAGGTGCAAGAGCCCGATAAAATGGAGCAGGAGGGAGTGGTTCCTGACGGGTTATACAGCGTCACCGTCGTGGTGGTGACCGCCGTTTCCGGAGTCGTAACGCCGCCACAGGTGACGGAGTAGGCCGCCGAAATCACAAAAGTAATGTTGTTATAGTTATCCACCGAGGAGGGGGTGACGGCTCCTACGGTGCACGTCGAAGACGAAAGATCAATGGAGCAACCGCTGGGAGTGCATCCCGCTACCGGCGCCGGCACCGTTTGGGTGATGGAGACGGTTTGAATACAGGACGCATACACTTTATCGACAACGATACAATCAATTTGGGTCGGCGGAGGACATCCGGTACTCGGGCACGGTCCGGGAGAAACGCTAGCCATGAAGTCAATCTCCTTTCTCAGCTCAGTCACGCGAGCTATTGTGTTATATGACGGCTATTGGAAAAAGGTTCCATTCTTACGCAGAGCGGGTAACCCGACGGTCGCCAAGAGGATGAAGCCCAGTCCGATCGTCGCGATAGGCCAAAATTGTCCATGGCGGTACACGAGGGAGGCCGCGGCCGATCCGCTCAAGAGGCCGCTATACATCGCGGTATTGTTCCAAGCCAAACTGCGAGCCCGCATGCGGGAGGGCACTTGGGACGCCCAGCTTTTAATGAGGGGAATGTAGGCCTGGATAAAACCAAAGCCTAGACTCGAAAGGATGAGGCCCGGGAGGGAAACTTTTAGGGCGATGACGGTCAGGATCAGGATGATGACGGTTTCGCTCCACAGGGCCCGTCGAAGGACGGGGAGGATCCCCCCATGAATCGCCTTTCGGGCATAGATGAGGTTTCCCAGGGCACTTAGTCCACCGTATCCCATCAACACCGCCAAAAGCGCCTGGGGCCCTAGCCCGTACCGGGTCAGCTCCGTGGGTAAAAAGGTGTAAATCGCCCCTACCGCACCAAAGGCACAAAAACTGATCCATAACGGGCGCCACTGACGGGACGGTGACCAAGGGGGAGGAACCCTGGCGGAACGGGGCGGGACCGGGGCTTTAACGTGTAATAAAAGAGTTTCGGATACGGCGAAAAATCCTGCCAACAGGCCTAATGCGACACGCCAACCGGCTATTTGGCCAATACCCATCCCGAGCGGGACCCCGAGTACGGTGGAGAGCGAGAGTCCGAACGAGGCGAGGGCCATGGACCGGGTCCGGGCCTCACCGTGATATTGGTCGCCAATCCATGCGTAAATTTCCGGGCTGACCGCTCCGGCAAATAGTCCGCCCGCTGTCCGAGCGGCCAACAAGGCGAAAAAATCAGGCGCCAGAGCGGATGCGAGTTCGGCCAGAAAAAGGCCCGTAAGCCCGGTGAGGACGACCTGTCTTCGCCCCCAGCGGTCGGCCGCCCACCCCGCTAAAGGGGAGGCGAAAATGTATCCCAGCGCGAAGGCCGTTACGAGAAAACCGCCTTTGGCCGGGGATATGCGAAAGCTGGTATCAATGGCGGGAATTAACGGGGCAATGAGATTGAGATCGACTCCGACGAAAAACATTATGCCGAGAAAAAGAAAAGATAGGGTTGAACGATGCGAGAGAAAGCCCACGTTTGGCCTCCCTTGGACTTTCTCTCAGTATGTCCCCTTCCGGCGCTCTTTACTTATCATGGGAACCGACAACGGTGACCGGAATCGGAGAGTGCTGAATGACGGCAAAGGATACGCTGCCCAGTAAGTTCCCTAACGGCGAATGGCCGCGCCGACCCAACACAATTAAATCCGCTTGATGATGGACGGCATAATCGACGATGGCCCGAGCCGGTGTGCCGATGACACTGACGGTATTAATCGGTGGACAGCAAGTGATGACCTGTTCGGTACGTTCTAAAGCTCGTTCGGCCCGTCGCCGCGCTTCATCCAAGGCATCTTCCACCGCGTCGGCGGAGTTGATGGTCATGACGGTCAGGAGGGTGATGTGCGTCCAATCCGGGGTGGCAAACCGATTTAACCAGCGCGCGGCCGCCAACGCGGCGGGTGATCCATCGGTTGCCAAAATCACCGATACGGCCTTTCCCATCGGGATTGCGCCTCCTTATAACCCATAACCCGCGAAGGGAGCGCCTTCGCGGGTTAATCCCTCACCTACCCGCTACTCTACGTTATTTGTGGGCGCTATTCAACAAGGTCGCCGGAACATATTTGGCGAAGTCGGCGAGATGACCCCAGACGGCCTGATATCCGGTAACGGCCCAGATTAAGGCCGAAATGCCGAGGATAATGGCGGCCAACACCGCAATCCAGCGAACTTGCCGCCATTGCAGGGCCGGTAAGGTGAGAAGACCGCCCAATCCGGCCGTAATGTACCCCCAACCCGCCAAGACGGGGCTTTTGGTCATGCCCAGATTCATCAGTCGGATGCCCACGACAATTGCCAGGATACCACCAAACACTCCAAACAAGGCCGGGATCAGGGGTTCCCATTCAAAGGCGAGGGTGATGGCCGCCGCCAAAAAGGCGACGCTCAGAAATAACGCCGGTTCACCAAAGGCCACGTTATACGACCCCGGCAAGGGCCACGTCACGACCATGGCGAACGCGGTGAGAAGGCCTAACAAACCGACGGCAAAAAATCCCGAAGCCCAACTCCGGCGGGTGCCCCGGTCAGGATTCACATAAAGATAGTGCGCTAAAATCGCCAGCCCGGCCGCCAAGTTGACCAGCATGACGCCGACGAAGTCGATGAACATAGGGCTCGCTTCCTTTCCGTACCGGAATGCCTGAACCCCAATTGCAGGTTCCAATAGCATTGTGCGCGAAGGAACGCAAGCACACAGGGGGCAAGTGGCGCATTTTGCCATCCCCAAAGGGTCTGACGAACTCGGCACCGATGACCCTTCAGGAAAAGCCAAAAGGCCCCTTGAGGGGCCTTTTTTAATGATCCATTTCAACGATGGTGACGGGAATTTTGGATCGCTGTAGCACGCCAAAGGAGACGCTTCCAAATAGATTCCCTAGGGCGGAGTGGCCGCGCCGGCCCATCACGATGACGTCGACGTGGTGGGATTGGGCATAGTCGACGATGGCATCGGCCGGATTGCCGGACAGGGTAACCGTGGTAACGGGCGGGCAGGCTGTCAGTTTGGCGGCGGTTTCGGTCAACGCGGTTTGGGCTTTCTTTTGGGCCTCCTGATACGCTTCTTCTAATGCTTCTTGGTAAAGCTCACCGGAATTGGGATAGAGACCGGTGGTGGCAAAATGATCGATGGCCGGTACGGTCACCACGGTGGCTAAAGTAATTTGGGTATGTTCGGGGGACACAAATTGATTCAGCCATTCGGCCGCGTGCAGCGACGAAGGAGAACCGTCGGTGGCCAATAATAGGGTTAGTGCTTTCATCATAACGCCTCCTGTGAACCGAGAGTGCCAGCCGTTGAACAAGGGCCGGTTGTAATTAGTAGAATACCAGGTAGGCGACAAGGTCCCTAGGGCCGTTTGGCCCTCTGCCGATGGTCGAAGGTTCGTCCTTTATCCGTGCCCAAGTCCGAACACGCCCACGAGTAGCAAATAAAGGCCCAACACCAGCCGAAAATATCGGGGATTCCATAACGTCACAATGCCTGTGGCCATCGCGGCCAACGCCATTAAATCCTGCCGCATAATCGATTCCCCGCTTTTTGCTGGGTATGATATGCCGCGCGCGGGACAGCGGTGACTTAGGAAAGGTTGGCGACGGGTATCGGCGGCAAAGGATCCGCCAGCCGAATGCCAAAGATTTTCGCGTAAAACCATAATTCGGCCTCGGTCGCGCGCACAATCGTCGCCCCGTCGACAAAACCGTGGCCCTCTCCGGCAAAGGTCACATACGAAACTGGCACCCCCTGAGCTTTCAGCCCCTCGACCATCTGGGCGGATTGAGGGGGTGGGACCACCCGGTCGTCCGATCCTTGGAAGAAAATGACGGGCGTTCGGCATTGGTCGGTGTGCGCCAACGGTGAACGGGCCTGGTATTCGGCTTCGGCAGCCGGCCAGGGACCGACTAACGAATCGAGGTAGTGGGCTTCGAATTTGTGGGTCTCTTGGGCTAAGGATGCGAGATCACTCACCCCATAATAACTGGCTCCGACGTGGAAGGTTTTCCGAAACGTGAGCGCCGCTAAAGTGGTATACCCGCCCGCGCTACTGCCCCGAATGGCTAGGCGGCGCTCGTCGGCTAATCCTTGGCGGACCAAGTACCGCGTGAGAAAGACACAATCGTCGACGTCGACGATTCCCCATTTGCCGGTTAACCGTTGTCGGTAGGCCCGTCCATAACCCGTACTGCCGCCATAGTTCACGTCGGCTACGGCGAATCCCCGACTGGTCCAAAACTGGATCGCCGGCTGATATACCGGAAAACGCTGAGTGGTGGGACCGCCGTGGACAAATAGGACTAAGGGCGGTCTTTCACCCTCCGGCGCCCGATAATGCGGATTGGCCGGAGGATAATAAAACGCATGGGCGGTGGTGCCGTCGGAGGTGGGAAACTCTATCGGTTGGGGGCGGGACAGATAATCCGGCATGACCGGCCGTTCCCAGGCCCGCCTTAACGTTTGAAAGCGGTCATGGTGCCAGTCAAAGCGGACCACTTGCGATACGTCGTTGTCGGCCGCGACGATCATTAAGGCGGCGGTGGGGCCCACTTTTAACCGGCCAATCCAGGTAAACGGCATGCGAATGTGGGTCAGTTCCCGGGTGTCGACGTCAATGCGTACGAGATGGGAATAGCCTTTGATGCTATAGGTAGCCAAGAGGGTGTGGCTATCAATCAGGCCCATGGTGGATTGGCCAAGCGTCCACGTCGGCACCCCAAATTCGGCCTTTAAGGCGGTGACCGGGGTAACGCCGGATTCCGGCGTCCAGCGATAGATATTCCACCAGCCGGTCCGATCGGAAATAAAATAAAGGGATCCGTCAGGGGACCATAAGGGTTGTTGGACCGATTCGGCCGGACCGCCGGCAATCCGTTTTGGCTGTTGGATCGAACCGTCCGGGGCCCACTCGCCTAGCCAGAGTTCAGACGCGTCCCAAGGCATGGCCGGATGGTTCCAGGACACCCAAGCGATCCGCCTGCCGTCGGGACTCACGCGCGGGGCTTGATAAAAGTCGTGGCCCGAGACTAAGACCTGTCCGGGCGAGATGCTGTGGCCATCAATGGCGACGAGCGTATGGGTCGGATGTCCCTGGGCGGTGTGGTCCTCGCGGATGGCCAAAAGCCGGC
This sequence comes from Sulfobacillus acidophilus DSM 10332, assembly GCA_000237975.1. Taxonomy (GTDB): domain Bacteria; phylum Bacillota; class Sulfobacillia; order Sulfobacillales; family Sulfobacillaceae; genus Sulfobacillus_A; species Sulfobacillus_A acidophilus. The sequence continues at coordinate 978,947 of CP003179.1, forward strand.
GGCGAGCCGCATCCCAATGCAGATCGCCATAACGATACGGTCCTTCGGGCGTGAGAGGCTCGGGTTGACGGCCCTCGCTCAGGCGAACCACTTGATGGGTACGATAGTCGGTAAAGTACACCGTTCCGTCGGCGACGGTGGCGGCCCCCCCGCCATATTCATATACCCGGGAACGTACGTGGTACGGTTCGGGCGTGACGACCTCCGTGCGCCCGTTTAGGGTTCGGCGCATCAGGACGGAACGACCGTTTTCTTCCGGTCGGCTTTCGATCCAATAATCACCGGACGAATCTGTCAGCACATCATCTAATCCGACCGCCCGCTCAACGAGCGACTGGGCGGAAATGGGGGATTTCCAAGTTCCAAAAGGGGCTACCGTAGCCGGCTCCATAGGGGACTCCTTTCCGGGCGATGATAGGAACAGCATAGCAAAAATCGGTGACGGGCACATGCTGGCGGGTTCTTTTGGGGAGCGGCAAAAGGCAGCGGAGGCGTTCTCCGCTGCCGACGATTACCCGGTTTTAGGGTTCGGCTTGGACATATTGATAGCCGTAGCGGCCTTTGACACACAGCATACCGTGGGTGACCGGGTGATCCATGGGGGAGGTGACCTTGACAATCCGGTTATTCTGCACATGAAGTTCCAGTTGGCAACCGACCCCGCAATAGGAGCACACGGTTTGGGTGACTTCAATGTCATCCGCGTTCCAAGCGCCTTCTTGCCGTAACGTCCACTCCGATCGGTCGATTAATGCCCCGGTGGGACACACGGCCACGCAGTTGCCGCAGAACACGCAATCGGATTCCGGCATATCGCGTCCAAATCCGGCATCGATATGGGCCTCAAAGCCCCGTCCGGCTACTTGAATGGCAAAGGTATTTTGTGCGTCGGTCCCGCACGCTTCCACACAGCGGTAACACAAGATGCATTTGGCGTAGTCGCGAACGTACAACCGGTTATCGTCCCGGACGGGGATTTCGCGGGTCTCTCCCGCCAGCCGTTCGGGAGTGGCTTGGGTTCGTTCGAGCAAGGTTTGTACGCTGGGTGCCAGCGAGACGTCGGTGGCCGACGCCAAGAGCTCGCCTACCACGCGGCGGGCATTTTGCACCCGGGGACTTTGGGTATGGACGACCATCCCTTCTTCAGCGACTCGCGAACAAGAGGCCACGAGGGCGCGATTGCCTTCGACCTCCACCACACAGGCACGACACGCGTTGGCCGGCGTGAGGTTTTCGTGCCAGCAAACGGTCGGCACCTCCTGACCTACGGCCTGAGCGGCGGCCCTAAGGGTCGTGCCTTCTTCTACTTGGACCGGGATGCCGTCGATGGTGAGGGAAATCTGTCCCATGCTCACGCCTCCTTTACCGCTTGCCAGAGTTGGGGTCGATCCAGATACGACAAAAACGCTAACGGGGCGGTCTGACCTAGCCCGCAAATAGAGGCGTCGCGCATGGCTTCCCCGAGATCACGTAAGGCCGGATGCTGGTCGGAAGAGGGCCAGCCTCTTTTCAGCCGTTCCCACAGCCGATGGGTACCGATACGGCAGGGAACACATTGTCCGCACGATTCCTCGGCAAAGAAACGAGCCAACTGGGCCAGTACGGCGGTCAAATCGACGGTCCGATCAAAAGCCATGACCGCTCCGGATCCTAAGCTCGCGCCATAGGGGCGTAAGTCGGGATAGTCGAGACGAACATCCCGGACTTCTTCGGCCGTTAGCCAGGTTCCGGCGGCTCCCCCTAATAACACGGCCTGTAAATCGCCGGTTCCGCCGATGCCGCCCGCATAGGCGGGATCGGTCAGTAATGTCCATAGGGGGGTGCCAAACGGAATTTCGTACACGCCCGGCCGTTTGACATGTCCGCTGACCGCCATGAGTTTGGTGCCGGGGGTGGCCGACGTCCCCACGGCGCGGAACCAATCGACGTCGTGCGCGAAAAGATGGGCGATGTTCGCCAAGGTTTCGACATTCTGAATCACGGTCGGACGGCCAAAAAGTCCATGCCGGGTCGGAAAGGGAGGCTTCACCCGTGGCTCCGGGCGTTTGCCTTCGATGGAATTGAGTAACGCCGTCTCCTCTCCGGCAATATAGGCCCCGGCTCCGCGGCGAATGTCCAACGTTATGCCGTTCGGTCCGGTCCAGCCCAACGTTTCGAGTTGAGCCAGTGCGTCCTTTAGAATTTGCTCGACGTCTTGATATTCGCCCCGGATGTAAATGTATCCCTGACGGGCTCCAATGGCGTAGGCCGCAATTAAGAGACCGACCAAAGGGCCAAAGGGATCTTGCTCCAATAACACCCGGTCTTTGTAGGTGCCGAGCTCACTTTCATCGGCATTCATGACGACATATTTGACGGGGTCCGGTTCTTGAGCGACGCTCAGCCACTTGCGGCCGGTCGGAAATGCCGCGCCGCCACGGCCCATAATGCCTGAGCGGGTGACCTCGTCAATGACGTCTGCCGGGCTTAGAGATTGGGAGCGTTGCCAGGCATGATGATAGCCCCGTTCATAGAGTCGCTCCAGACTAGCCGGCGGCGACGAGAGATCCGGTGGCGGCAATAGTCGTGCAATCATGAGGACCCTCCTTCCGGCCGTGCCTTGGCTCGAATGGCGTCCACCGTCGCATGAGGCAACGGCTGCCAATTAACCAAAGCGGCGGGCGCCTGATCACAACGGCCCAAACAGGGGGAGGGAATCACGTCCCCGATGGCCTCGTCTTTTAACCGCGCGATTAAGGTCTCGGAGCCCGCCAGTCGGCACATCACGTCGTCGCATACATGAATCCGCACGGGGGACGCCTCATCCCACCGAAAGAGTTGATAAAATGATGCCACGCCATAGACATCTGCCGCCGGAATGTTCATGACTTGGCTCAAGGCCAAAAGCCGAGATTCGGTTAAACAGCCGTCGTGCTCCATTAGCCGCCATAACGCCGGCAACAAATACGTCCGTTCAGGAGGCAGATCCGCCAACAAGGCTTGGACATCCGGGGTCGATGAGTTCTTTGGATCGGTCATGACGATCCCTCCACACGTTCGATGCGGACCGCCGCCGCTTTAAATTCGGCGGTGCCTGATGCCGGATCCGCCGCATCGATGGATAAAATGTTGGTCCGGACATGCTCAGGAAAGTGAAACGATAGAAACACGGTCCCGGGATTTACGGTGGTCACCAACCGGACCGGCACGGTGATGGATCCCCGGCGGGAGGTGACCCGTACCGTTTCGCCGTCTTGGATGTGCAACCGCTCGCCATCCCAAGGATGCATTTCCATCCATTCACCCGTTTTGTGCGGGTGGTCGTACACATTGGACTGCACTCCGGTATTGAAAAAGGCCAAACGGCGACCGGTGGTCAGCAAGAACGGATAGGCCGTATCGGGTTCTTCGACCGGGGGTTGCCATTCGACCGGGTTAAACGACACTTTGGGCTCGACCGGGTCGTCCCATAAGCGGGTATGCAGCGTCTTGGTGCCTGGGTGACCCGGTTCCGGGCAAGGCCACTGGATACCCTGGTGTTCTTTTAACGCCGAATAAGTCATCCCGCGAAAGTTGGGCGCTAATTGCCGCATTTCATCGAATACGGCTTCGGCGTCCTTAAGGGGCCAATCATAGCCCATGGCCCGGGCCAGTTGAGTAATAATCCAGATATCGTCTTGGGCCTCTCCGGGGGCTTGGCGGGCGGCGTTAACGCGTTGCACCCGTCGTTCGCTGTTGGTATAGGTCCCGGTACTCTCGGCAAAAGAGGCGCGGGCCGGCAGGACGACATCAGCCAGTTCGCCGGTGGCGGTGAGGAAAATGTCTTGGACCACAAGCGCGTCCAAGTCTTCGAACAAGTGCCGAACATGGTCGCTATTGGCTTCCGATTCGATGGGGTTTTCCCCGATGACGTAGAGGCCTCGCAAGCGTCCGGCCGCCATCGCATCAAACATTTGCGTCTGATTAAGTCCCGGTTCAGGGTCTAGCGGTACCCCCCAAGCGTCTTCGAAACGCTGGCGAACCACCGGATCGCGAAGATCCTGAAAGCCCGGCAAACGATTGGGGAGCGCTCCCATATCGCCGCCGCCTTGAACATTGTTTTGCCCTCTTAAAGGGTTCAATCCGGAGCCGTGACGGCCGACATGGCCGGTCAATAAGGCCAAATTGATCAACGAAAACACGTTGTCCACCGCGTTATGATGTTCGGTGATGCCGAGCGTCCAAGCAATCATGGCTCGCGGTGCTTTCGCATAGCGGTGGGCCAAGGCCACAATCCGCTCCGGGGCAATGCCGGTAATCGCGCTCGCTCGCTCCGGTGTCCAAGAGCGGACACTCTCCCTAAAATTCTCATATCCGACCGTGGCCCGGCGGACAAAATCTTGATGAACCAGGCCGTCACGGATAATCACATGGGCCATGGCGTTAAAAAGGGCGATATCGCTTCCCACACGAATTTGGACATGCTCATGGGCGCGCTTGGCCGTCAGCGTTTTTCGGGGATCGACGACGACTAATTCGGCGCCGTTACGGACCCCGCGCATCATATGGTGAAAAATAATCGGATGCGCTTCGGCGGCGTTGGAACCCACCAGCAAGATCATGCGGGTATGATGAAATTCTTCATAGGAACTGGTGCTGGCACCGGTCCCAAACACGGCTGCGAGACCCGCAACCGAAGGAGCGTGTCAGGTGCGGTTGCACGAGTCCACGTTATGCGTGCCGAACACCACCCGGGAAAACTTGGATGCCAGATAGTTCAGCTCATTGGTGGATTTGGAACAACTAAATACGCCGAGGGCGTTTCCGCCGTACGCGTTTTTCACGCCCTGAAATAACGCGGCCGCTTTGGTCAATGCCTCATCCCAGCCGGCCGGTCGCAATCGGCCGTTTTCGCGAATCAACGGCACGGTTAGCCGCTCCCGGCGGTTAACGGGTATGGTGGTAGCCATGAACGACACCTCCTATAAAACCCTTGAGCTTTCCAACCTATCGAAATGCTGTTTCAAGAGCTAAACGCTCTAGGGACATTTTAGCACCAAAAACCACATCGGTTGGCGCAAGAAGAGCGTAAAGGCTCCGAGAAGGATCCCCGGAGCCTTTAAGGATGGAGGTGAAGTACACTGAGATTTTTGTCGATCATATAGAGTGCCATGAGGAAAATGACGCCGGCGAAGAGATAATTGAGTAACGATTTCTGGCGACTCAAACGGGTGGCCAAAAGAGCCCCGCCCAGTCCTCCAAGAATCCCGCCTAAGATAAATTCTCCGGCCAGAGCGGCACTGACCCATCCGGATAAGGCATAGTTTACGGCGGTGGTGAGGCCAAAGGTGCCCACCGCAAAGAGCGAACTGCCAATCGCTTGAATAATGCTCATGCCGGTGGAAAAAATAAGCCCGGGTACGATTAAAAATCCGCCGCCGATCCCAAAAAACCCCGAGAGGGCACCCACTGCAAATCCGGTTACGGCCACCGGCAGGACCCGTTTTTTCAGCGGAACTTCGGCCACGTGGGCGGCACTAGTGGCTTCGACGGTTTCCAGAACCATTTGACGGGTTTGATTCGCTCGCTCGCGACGGATCATGAGACCGGCGACCACAAACATGAGAATCGCGAACAAAAACAGGAGGTCCTTGCCATTAACCAATTTCCCCAAATCGGAGCCGATAATCGCCCCGAGAACACCGGGAATGGCAAACAATATAGCCGGACCCCATCGGACGTGGCCTTGTCGCCAGTGGGGAATCAAGTTGAAATAGGCGTTCAGGGAAACGGCCAGGGCCGAGGTGCCAATGACTTCGTGGGCGTCCTTGACTCCGACGAAGTACATCAACAGAGGGACCGCCAGAATACTGCCGCCACCGCCTAAAAGGCCGAGACTGAATCCCACAATGGCCCCCGATATTAAGGTTAGGATAATTTGATGGCCGGGCATTGCCGGTCCCCTCCTTTACCGTACATCGCAGTTCTATTTAATATATACCACGTTGGGTATGTTCTAAACATGGGATATATCTGGGGGTTTCCGTGAAGGGGGGTATTACAAAATACGATGGAAGCATTGTTATTAAATGAAAAATCACTAGAACAATGTTTGCCCCTTGCGATGGTAAATGGTAAAGTGTAAAATACCCAGTAAGGTATATCTTATCGACACAACAGGAGGAGAGTCATGGAGGCTCAAGAAATTTGGAACGCAGTATCCCAAGGTGAGGCAATTGTCTTGGACGTCCGGCCTCCCATGGCATTCAGCCAGGGTCATGTACCGCAGGCCGTTAATGCGCCCTTCCAACGGGGTGCTTGGGGCCCGGCCGTTAAGCGGTGGCTGGCGGGTCAATCTCCTCGGCTGGTCTTGTTTGGCGACAACGCCATGATTGTCGAGGCGGCCGCGAAGGCGTTGGAACAAGAGCAACTGACGGTGTGGGCGCGGTGGACCGAGGGAATTGATGCCTGGCGTCAAGCAAATTTGCCGGTGGTGGAAGTCCACCAAATTACCGTGGATGCCTTGCACCAAGAACGTGATCAATGGGTTGTGATTGATGTCCGAGAACCGTATGAATTGCGTTCGGGCATGATTCCCAACGCGATGCATATTCCGCTGGACAGTTTGCCGCAACATGTGGAGAAGCTGGATCAAAACCAGCGCTATGCGGTGGTTTGTGCGCACGGGAGCCGGAGCCAAGCGGCAGCGGCATTTTTGGCCGATAAAGGGTTTCAGGTTGGCACGGTGGTCGGAGGCATGGCCCTTTGGTTAGGGGCCGGATATCCCACCATGCAACCCTCGCACCGGTAATCCCCGGACATGAAAAGAGATACACCGGCCGGAGCCTTTCGGCCGGTTTTTTTAAACGCCCCACCAAGCCAAGGCAAACAAGACGGCCGTGACCGCGCCGACCAGGGCAGCGCCCCAAGCATAACGTTTCGGGGACCAACCCAATATTCGGAGCGAGTTTCCCAGCACAAAGGTGCTGGAGAGGACCATAGCCGCGGCCGCAATCAAAGGGCTGGTCCATCCGAGGGCCGCCGCCGGTAATGCCAAAACGTTATAGAGAAAAGCCCAGCCTAGGTTTTGACGAATAATCCGCACGGCCTGCCGACCGGTGTGAAACGCGGTCACCAACGGTTCTAATTGGGGGCGTGTCAGGGTCAGCTGTCCGGATTCGATGGCCAAATCGGCGCCTTGGCCCATGGCAATGCCCAGATCGGCGGTGACCAAGGCGGGAGAGTCGTTAATCCCGTCTCCTACGAAAGCCACCCGGTGGCCGGCCGCTTGCTCCTGCCGAATCCAATCGGCTTTCTCCAACGGTTTCACTTGGGCCTGCCAGTGGCTAATGCCTAAAGTATCGGCCAGACGTTGGGCCGCGAGCGGGTGATCACCGGACAGCATCGCCAATCGGTATCCGGCCGCTTTCAGCTGATGGATTGTCGTGACGGCATCGGCGCGCACGGGATCTCGCAAAAGAATGGCGCCCATCACCGTGTCGTCGCGGGTGACGATGCTAACGGTGCCGCCGGATGCACGCCATTCGGCGACGATGGGTTCTAACGGAGGCGGTAGGGGCCGATCATGTCCTGCATCGACCGAGACCCGGTGCGATCCGATGCGCGCGGTGACCCCAAACCCCGGCGTGGTGACGAATGCTTCTCCGGGGTAAAGGGGCAGATGACGGGCTTCGGCGGCTCGGACGATGGCCTGGGCTATCGGGTGTTCGGAACCGACCTCGACCGAAGCGGCCCAGGGTAAAACCGTGTCGGCGTTAGGCCACACGGATTCGACGGTCATCTGACCTTCGGTCAAGGTGCCCGTTTTGTCCAGCACAATGGTGTCAATGGCGGCCAAGCGTTCCAGTCCGTCCGCGCTGCGTACCAAAATGCCCCATTGGGCTAATCGCTGGACACCCGCCATAATTGCCAGGGGAGTCGCTACACTGAGCGCACAAGGACAGGCAATCACAAAAACCGCAACCATTCGGAGGAGAGCGGCGGGCCAGGCCTCGCCGATGGCCCAGTGGGTGAGGACTAGCGTGAGTACGCCGAATCCCAGCACGACCGGTACGAAAATCCGCAAGATCCGTTCCGCTAACGTTTGCCAGGGACCGCGGGCTTCATTGGCTTGTCGAACATACCGGGCGATTTGGGCCACCAGCGACTCGTCGCCTGCCCGGTCGACGAGAACAACTAAACGGCCGGTATGGTTCATCGTGCCGGTATAGACCCGATCGTCCGGACCTTTTTCGACCGGGAGCGATTCACCGGTCAAAATGGATTCGTCGATGGTCGAACGGCCCTCCACCACAACCCCGTCGGCGCCGATCCGCTCGCCCGGCAGTACCACGATTTTGTCTCCGGCCGCCACCTGCTCAATGGGAACCAGTCGAATCTGACCGTCCGCGTCTAACCGTCGAACCTGTCGCACCATCATACGGGACAGCAAGCGGACGATGCTTCCGGCTCGCGTTTTCGTGGCAGACTCCAATACACGGCTTAGTAAAAGAAACGTGACCAACATCGCGGCCGTGTCAAAATAGAGATATTTGCCTCCGGTCAAGAGGGTGACCCAGCTATATCCGTAGGCCGACAAGGTACCGATAGCGATTAATAAATCCATCGTGGGGTAGAGGTGCCGGATTGACGCCCAGGCGCCGCGGAGAAAGGGCCAACCGCCCCAGAAGACGACTGGGGTGGCTAACAACATCAGTCCGTAACCTAATACGGTATGAAATACGGGCGGTAAAGCGGGCAAATAGCCCGACCAAACGGGCACGCTAAACATCATGACAAACATCGAGAGCACCAGCGACACGCCGAAGCGGGTCAACAAGTCCCGTTCTTTGCCGTCTTCCGGTTGGGTGCTGCCGTGTTCCTTGACCCCGTAGCCCAGTTTGCGGACACTGGTCCGAATCGCCTCGGCGTCTACTTGGGATCGATCAATCGCCACGCTGGCGGTACTGGTGGCGTAGTCGATCTGAACCCCTAAAACCCCTGGTGATCGCGCCAGGACCTGTTCAATCAAAAGAGCGCACGAGGCGCACCACATCCCCTCGATGTCGAGCGCGAGCGATTCGGGCTGAGCGCTGCCGAAGCTGATAGCCGGTGTGGGGGTGGTCCGACTGATTTGCTGTTTCAGTTCTTCCCAATCCACCCCGGGTCGGCTCTTCAGGTCTTTTAATTCGTCTTCGCCAATAATTCGCCAGAGTTCGCGACAGGCATGACAACAAAACGTGTGACCGTCCGCCGGGACGGGAGTGACAATGGGTTGGTCGCAAAAATCACAGGTTAAAACAGCCATGGGTTAACCTCCGGAATCCATCCATTGACGGCCAGACCCCGTAATACGAAGAGAAGGCCCGACAAGCCGATAAAGAGGGCGGTGACATAACTGGCCCAGCGGCCTTGCAGGCGCCGGCGGCCGTAAAAACCGGCTAAAGCCACACTTAAGAGGGCGGGCACGGTGCCAATCCCAAACGTTAAGAGTGTCAAGCCTCCTTTCCACCACGAGCCTGCAGAAGCCGCGGTCAATAAGACGGCAAACAAGAGTCCACAGGGATGCAGGCCGAGAATCAATCCGGCTGTCGTGGCGGATCCGGGCGTATGGGCCCGCAAAAGACGCCGCAAGCGCTCTTGCAGGGGTTTCCACGATAAAAGGGACCATCGTTCAATAAAGCCGGCGCCGTGCCCGCTGACAGCCTCGTCAAAGGCCCACAGGACCATCAGGCTTCCTCCGATAATGCCGGCTACCGCGTCTAATCCCCGGGCATGCGCCGCCACATTCACAAATGAACCCACGAGCCCAAAGACGATCCCCAGCATGGTAAACGCGGCAATCCGTCCGATATTATGCGCGATTAATAAAGTCCAGGTTTGAGAACGGGTCAACCGGTCTTTGGGTAACGCGAAGCTATAAGCCAGCACAAAAGGGCCGCACATGCCCGAACAATGGAGAAATCCCTGGAGAAGCCCAACCCCCAGTGCGGTTATGAGAATAGCGGTGATCACGGTTGGCCTCCTTTTCCTCTGCCGCCTGCCAGACTCTGCCCGTGTGTCATCCGCCTAACACCAACTATGGGTCGATAACACACTGCCAATCACCATCAGGGCCATGGCCAACGAAATAAGCCACCCGATCCAAGCTTGCCGTTCCAATAAAATCGCCCAACCGGCCCCGGCGAAAAATCCCATGCCGTAGAGTACCACGTCGGCTTCCGCCAAGAGGGGCCGATGGAGATCGATATATACATTAAATTGCGGGACGACCCAAAAAATGTCGGTGAGCATGCCTAAGACAATGCTCAAGGCCGCCACTGCGTTAATGCGCTGTTGTCGACGAGTCGCATCGGCTTCCGGCATCAAGACCCGGGCGGCTTGACGCGCCCATCGAATGATCGCGGGACCGACGGCTAATCCGAAAATCATTCCGGCTTGGACAATCGTGGCATATTCTAATCCATGCACGTTGACGCACCCTTGCCGGTCCGCCGCTACCGCCGCTTGGAACCAGCGGGAGGAAACCGATAGGGCAAATAGTGCCAGCGAAAGTACCGGCCAAGCCCACCGATTCCAGCGTCTGGACGATTCGTTCATAAACCCCTCCTACGCGCCGTCTCTCTAGTTGTTCACCTCAACGGGAATGGAACGGGACCAATGCCAACGGGTGGTTTGAATCGATAAATTCAACCGCCAGGTACCGGCCATCGTCGGAATGACGGTGCCTTGGAAGACCCCGGGAGATTCCCGGATATAGGTCACCGATTCCCCGGGCATGCTCATGGATGTCATTTGAAGGGTGGCGGAAATCGCCGCCGAGTTGGCCGGCGGCGGCGTGATCCGAACCACCGAAATGGCCGTTTGCAACGCGGTCGGAGGGCTTTTCCATTGGATTTCTACGGTTGTCCGGGAATTGACCCGGAGGATCGTCGGCGGATCCGAGAACGATCCCGGCGCACTACCGCAACCCGTTACCAAGAGTCCTAGTCCGAGAACTCCCCCCCACCATGCGCGCAAGCCATTCACTTCCTTTATCCGCACCCACATATTCAGGACAAATTATATCAATTATCTTGAGAAGGCGCGTAAGAAGCGTCTGGATCCCATGGCCATGCCCGCCAGTCCGTGCGGGCTTTACCAAACCTGCCAAACCATCAGAAACCCAGTCTTTTTCCCCGCCAAAAAACGTATGTTGGATAAAGGAGAGGTTTCCGCTAGGAGCGATGGCGATGGCAACACCCAGCCAGGAAGATTACCTCGAAGTCATTTGGACGTTAATTCAAGAGAAAGGGTATGCGCGGGTCGCGGACGTGGCGGAGCGGTTGGGCATAAGCGCCGCCTCGGCCAGTAAAATGGTCCAGCGTTTGCACCACGAAGGCTTGTTGACGTATGAGCGTTATCGTGGATTTAATCTAACCCCCATGGGATATGATAAAGGACGGAGATTAGTGGAGCGCCATCGTGTACTCGAACGGTTGTTGACCCATTTGGCCTTGGGGACGGCCAGTGATATTTATCATATTGTCGAGGGCATCGAACATCATTTTTCGGTGGAATCCTTAGAGCCGATTCGCGCATTGGTGGACTATATTGAAGCCCATCCGGGGTGGTGGAACGAGTTTCGGCAAACGCAAACGGCCGGGGGGCCGCATGCCCCGCCGGCCGACGCCTTTTAACATTTAATGAATTATGGTGGCGATGTTCCAGATGACGATGACAACCATAAAGAGGACGTAGCCCCGGAGAGCCCAAAGCAGTGTTTTCACCGCCGGGGAAAGCGGCCGAAGTCCGAGGGATTCGGCTTGAGCGGCGCTGGCACGGTATTCCTGGACCGCCTCTTGAATTAACCGGCGAGTTTCCGGATCGTCGACGAGTAAGATTTCGGAAGTCATGAGTAGCACCTCTTTTTTGGGGATTATGGGACTAAAACCATTGAGGGAAGACGACGGTTAAGGCATATAGCACCCCGGCCAAGGAGATGAAGACTCCCACCCCGATGCCCAAGGCATTTAATAACCGGGTATTTTGATGTCCTCGCATAATCTCCCGGTCATTGGCCAGCAAGAGGAGAAATCCTATGGCGGGCGGCATCGTCAATACCGCGACCACATTGACGATGATGACGACCATTTCCAACGGAAATCCCGGAATCAGGACCACCGCCCCGCTAATCAAGGCGACCAGCAAGAGAATTCCGTAGAAAGCGGGGGCCTCTTTAAACGGCCGGTTGAGACTGTGGGCGGTGCCCGTGACTTCCCCGAAAGCGTAGGCACTGGAGGTCGCGATTGTAATCGACGCGACCAACCCGGCTTCGAGGACGCCCAGGGCGAACAATCCCGCCCCAACGCGGCCGGCATAAGGTACCAATGCCTGAGCAAATTGGGCGGCGCCGAATTGACCGGCATTCATGTGGTGAAGATAGAGCGGGGCGGTCGCAATGATGGCCCCCATCGCCGCCAGGGTGGCCAAAAGAGCCCCGAGTGCGGTATCCCAGCGTCCATGGCGAATGTCGTGGACGGAGAGCCCTTTGTCGGTGACCGCGCCTTGTTGGAAAAATAGCATCCAAGGCGTAATGGTGGCCCCAATGTCGGCGAGCAGAATAATGACCGTGTTGGTGTTCATCCCGCCGGGCAGCGGCCTCCAGGTGAGAAATGCCCGGCCCACCATTAACCAGTCGGGATGGGTGAGAAAGGCCACCGGGATAAAGACCAGATTGACCAACGCCAATGCCATGGTGATGCGTTCCCAGCGCCAGTAGCGACGAGATAGCACCGCCACGGCAATTAACCCGACGGCCCCGATGACGGCTGCGGCGGGCGGAATGCCGAAATACCCGGCACCGGCGACAATCCCCACAAATTCGGTGATGAGGGTCATCAGATTGGTCGCCAGTAAATCAATCATGGCAAAATTGCCCCAAAACCGTCCGAACCGGCGGTAAATCAACTCCGCATGGCCCGCTTTGGACACGGCGCCCAGCCGTACGGTCATTTCTTGCGCGATAAACGCCATCGCAAACGTCAGCATGACAAACGGCAAGAAAAATCCAATCCCGAACTGGGATCCGGTGGCGGCGTAGGAGAGCATGGACGGCGCATCATTTTCTCCGAGCATGACCAAGATACCGGGACCGGATAAAAACCAGAGCAGAAGCCACCATTTGCGGTGGTGTCGGGCCTTCAAAACAGACAGCCGGTCGCGCGAACGGCGTTTTTCTTCTTCATTTAATGTTTCTAAGGAATCGGAGAAAGCCATGGTAGAGTCCCTTCCCTCGAGCTAGCTCAAGCTGGTTTTGTTAGTCCCGGGCAATATCACGATATCCGGCTAACCTAGGGGAGGTGCTTGGCCGATGCAAGAAAAATGGACGCCAGGATATAATGGAATCACCATGAAAAGGAGGACGACCGGATGAATAACCCGGATCAACCGTTGAAGCAGCGGTTAACCCCTCTGCAGTTTGCCGTGACGCAAGAAGGGGCCACGGAACCGCCCTTTCATAATGCCTACTGGGATCATCATGAGGAGGGCATCTATGTCGACGTGGTGTCGGGTAAGCCGCTCTTTTCTTCCCGGGATAAATTTGACAGCGGCTGCGGATGGCCGAGCTTTGCTCGACCGTTGGAACCGGAGGAACTGCAATACCGCAAGGATTTCAGCCACGGCATGGTTCGGGTGGAAGTCCGCAGTCAAACGGCAGATTCCCATCTAGGTCATGTATTTGATGACGGGCCGCCCGAACTGGGCGGGATTCGTTACTGTATCAATTCGGCGGCCCTGCGGTTTATTCCCAATGACCGCTTGGAAGCCGAAGGTTATGGGGCTTATCGCCGGCTTTTTGAAGAGGATTAGGCGTTTCCTAAGTAGTGGGCGAAAAAGGCCCAGATGTCGGACTCTTCGTCGAGCCAAACGTTGAGGCTTTTGCCTGCGCCATGGCCGGTTTTGGGCGCCAGGCGAAGAAAGACCGGCTGGTCCGATGCGGTGGCTTCGATTAAGCGGGCGGCCATTTTGAAGGCATGTACGGGATCGACCCGACCGTCTTCTTCCGAGGTGAACAGGAGGACCGCGGGATAGGGCGTGTGATCTTGTACGCGATGATAGGGCGAATAGGCGTAGAGCCATTGAAACTCCTCGGGGATATCCGGTGAACCGTATTCGGTGGTCCAGAGCCCTCCAATCAAAAACCGGGGAAAATGGATCATATCCAATAAAGGCACGCCCATCACTACGGCTCGGGCGGTGTCGGGATGTTGGGTCAGGAAAGCACCGGCCAAGAGCCCGCCGTTACTGCGGCCCAGGACGCCTAATTGGCGGGCGGTGGTGAATCGGGCCTGAATCAGGTGATTGGCGGCGTGATAGAAGTCGTCGAAGCCCTTTTGTTTATGCGACCGCATGCCGTCACGATGCCACGCGTCCCCAAATTCGCCTCCGCCTCGGATCACGGCCAGCGCATAGAGTCCTCCTTTTTCCACCCACGCCTCAATGGTCGGGGAATAAGAGGGCAAATGCGCCACGTTAAATCCGCCGTATCCGTTCAGCACGAGCGGTCGGGGGCCCGAACCGGGTTGCCAGTCGGCCGGGTGGGCCACAATGACAGGAATCGACGTCCCGTCGGACGAGGTGGCTTCCGTCCGGGTCACTTTCATTGAGGCGATTGGGCTACGGGGGGCGTGCCAGAGGGTTGCCTGACGATCGCTGTCGTGCCACCGTTCAATGCGGGGCGGCAAGAAAAATCCGGTCACTTCATAATACAGAGTGGAGCCGACGGCTTCCATTCCACGGATATGGGTACCTTCCGCCATCATCGTCGCATCCAACAAACGGCCGGTTTCGGGGTCTCGTCGTTCCAACTGCGACCGCGCGTCGACAAGACGGTGAAGGTACAGCCACTGTCGTGTGACCACTGCATGCAAGATGGGCTGGCGGGCTATCTCTTCGATGACGGGGGTCCATCGGTGACCATCATAGCGTAGGACGGATCCGCTACCGGCCTCGTCGGTAGTCAGTGCCCAAAGCCTGCCGTCCGGCCCCCAAAACGGCTGACAGCGGGATTCTCCCCGGTCCCATAGGCATTCCCAGCGGGCGTCGGGTTGTCCCTCACTCCGCATCCACACCACATCTCGCGTCCAGCCATAAGCGATCTGAATCACCAGCCTCCGACCGTCCGGGGACAACAAGACGCGGGGAGATGCCAACGGGTTATCCGGCTGAAAAATGATCAGATCGTCTTCTGCCGCCGTGCCCCAGCGATGCCAATAGACGGTTTTGCCGTGCACGGAATGCGGTGGATAAGCCGTGTAGTAAAAACCGTTGCCGCCGGGGGGCGCTCCGACTGAAGCAAAGCGTGCCCGGGGAATGGTCTCCGCCTGTACCGTGCGGATCTTGGTATCATAAGCGTAGAGCGTCGACCATTCGTCTCCGTGGCGAGACATGCCGTAAAAAATCCACCGGCCATCGGCGGATACCGTGGCCCAATCAATGTGGTGGGGGTCATCCGGGCCAAACCGGTTGGGATCTTCGATCAGAGTCAAGGCGGACTGGATCCGGGCCATTAAGCGGGCTTGCTGATCGGCGGGGGTTCGTTCGGTGAATAGCCACACCGCATCGATTCCCACCGGCAAAGTCCGTTCGGACATCTCCCGTAAAGCGGCTAGCCGCCGACGAAAAGGCTCTCGCTCGTCTAGGGCTGCCAATGAGGCATGCGACCAAGCCGTCATGGCAGAAATCCAGGCCTGGCTTTGGGGGTTCGTTTTATCTTCCAGCCAGCGAAAAGGATCCGGCACCAAAACGCCGTGCCAGATTTCGACGGTGTTTTCCCGAGGGGCGGCCGGCGGCTTCATGGACGATCCGGCCGGTCCGCCCGGCTGGCCCGTTCAACCGCGTTGACAATGGGTTGATAACCGGTACAGCGACAAAGATTACCGGATAACGCCTCTCGAATGTCATCGCGCGAAGGGTGGGTATGGTGATCCAAAAAGTGGACCGCCGTGATGAGAAATCCCGGGGTACAGAAGCCGCATTGGAGCGCATGTTCCTCATGAAAGGCTTCTTGTACGGGATGCAGACGGCCGTCGGCGGCCAACCCTTCCACGGTGGTGATGTCATGGCCGTCGGCCATGACGGCGAACATGAGGCAACTGCGTACCGGCTCGCCGTCAAACAACACGGTACAAGCGCCACACACCCCCTGCTCGCATCCCACGTGGGTGCCGGTCAGGTGCAGCGTATCGCGCAGAAAATCGGCAAGCAGCAATCGGGGCTCGACGGTCACCGTATAAGGCGTGTGGTTAACGGACACGGTGATGGTTGGCAAGATTAAGCATCTCCTTCGGATGGGGTCGTAATCCGCCGGTAGGCGTCATAAAGGGCCCGTTCGGTCAACGTCATGGCCAGATGGGTGCGGTAGGCGGCACTGGCGTGGATATCGTCAGGCGGCTCAATCCAAGCGCTAATGGCTTGACAAGCCTCCCGAATGGTCGCCGGATGCCAAGGTTGGCCCGCTAATTGGCGTTCCCACTCGGTTAGCCGCAGGGGAACATCGGCCACGCCGCCCAGAGCCAGCCGTACGGCTTGGATGTGCCGGTTTTCGTCCAGTTTCAGGGTTACGGCCGCGAGAGCCAATCCAAAATCACCCTGCCGGGGAGAAAACTCCTGAAAACCGTATCCCTCGCCGGGCTGCAACACCGGCAAGCGGACGGTCGTCAAAAGATCGGTGGGGCCTAGTGCCGTCATAAAAAAGGTCATAAAGAAGTCCGCCGCCTCTACCGTGCGAGGCCCGTCCGGCGACATCACTTCGGCTCGACCGTCCAACAAGCGAAAGACGAGCGGTAATTCGGCAGCCGGATCGGCATGGCTTAAGCTACCCCCAATCGTGCCTCGTGTGCGAATCGCGCCGTGGGCAACATGGGCCTCGGCCACCGCCACCAGAGGGCAATATTGCCGGATGAGCGGGTTGGTCTCCAATGCGCGGTGGCGGGTTAGGGCACCGATGGACAGTTCGTTTCCCTCCAACGCGATCCCGTCGAGACTTTGGATAGGGTTAATGTCTATGAGGGCCTCGGGGTGGGCGAGCCGCATATTCATCATCGGAATCAGACTTTGACCGCCGGCAAGAATTTTCGCATCGGGATTTTGGGTCAGCGCGGCCACCGCATCCTCGACCGTAAAGGCGGGAATATAGGTAAATGGCGCGGGCTTCATGACATCACCTCCTGGGCACGGGAAACGGCTTCGAATAAACGACGGGGCGTGACCGGCGCCCGATTTAACGCAAGTCCCAGGTCCCGAAAGGCGTCTTCCACGGCCGACAGCACCAGGGTTTGGGACGGAATAATCCCGGCTTCTCCCACCCCTTTGAACCCTAAAGGATTCGAGGGAGCGGGGTAATTCTCATGTAAAATGGTGATATCGGGGGACTCCACGGCACCGGGCAAATGATAGTCCAAAAAAGTCGTCGTCAAGGGTTGGCCGTCGTCGCCGTAAATCATTTCTTCCCATAAAGCGCTGCCGAGCCCTTGCACGGCCGCGCCGATAACCTGGCCGTCGGCCAATAAGGGATTGATGATGACCCCCCCGTCATGCAAGATGACATATTGCCGGATCGATACCTGATACGTGGCCGGATCAACCTGGACGACCAGCGCATGGGCCCCATAGCCAAAAGTGGGGGTATTGGACGAAAAATAATGTTCCGCTTCCGGCAGCGGTTTCTGGCGCGAAACGAGCCAAGTGGCCAATTCGGTCCATGAAACGGTCAGTCCCGGGACCCCTCCGACAAAAAACCCTTGAGGGCCGAGATGAATGTCTGCCGCATGCGCTTCGAGCTTCTCGGCGACGGCTTTTTTGGCTTGTTGGATGAAGTCGTCAGTCGCGATTCGGGTGGCGTTGCCGGCGAAAATCATGGTGCGGCTGCCGAAAGTTCCGATCCCCTTGGCAATCTCGCCGGTATCGCCTTCGATGACGCGGATCGATTCTAGCGGCACCTGCAGCCGATCGGCGGCAATTTGGGCCAATGCGGTACGGTGCCCTTGACCTTGGGTCGCCGCCCCGGTCAGGATTTCAATGCGACCGGCCGTGGTTAGCCGTATACGAGCGCCTTCAAAGGCAAAGCCCCCGGAGATTTCCACATAATTGGCCAAGCCGATCCCGATGCGTTGACCGTCTGCCGCCGTTTCCCGTAAGGCGGGATAGTTGAGGAATGCCAAGAGTTTCTCAAAACCGCCGCGGTAATCGCCGGAATCGTAGACCACTTGCGGGAGTCCGGTGTCATAGGGTAAATCCGCCGGCGTTAATAGATTTCTCAGGCGTATTTCCGCCCGGTCGATTCCCAGCTTGTCGGCCGCCCGATCCAGCATGCGTTCAATCACGTAATGGCCTTGAGGCCGACCGGCTCCTCGGTAGGGCGCTTGGGGGACTTTGTTGGTCAATACGGTATGCCCGTCAATGGCGAAATGGGGAATACGATAGGGGCCGATCAGGTTACGGGCGGTGGTATTGGTGACCAACGGTCCGCCGGCCGGGTACGCCCCGTTGTCTTGGTAAAACGTATCAACCAAGGCGACGATTTCCCCTGTGTGGGTTACGCCCAACTGGACATCGTGGATCTGTTCCCGCTCTTGATAGGTACTTAAAAACTCTTCAAATCGATCGCCAATCCAGCGAATCGGTCGCTGAAGCAGATACGCCAAATAAGACACGACGGCTTCTTCCGGATACGCGCCGTTTTTGACCCCAAACCCGCCGCCGACATCCGGAGCGATGACCCGAACTTGATGGAGGGGGAGGCCGACAAATTGCGCGATCCGTTCTTGGGCGCGATGGACGGATTGGGTCGAATGGTAGACGGTCAGGGTTTGTTGGTTGGCATCCCAGTGGGCGACAACCCCCCGGGGTTCCATGGGTTGCGCGCTGACCCGGCCGATTTCCAGTCGTTCTTCAATCACCACGTCCGCTTGTTGCAAAGCTCGGGATCCGTCGCCTTTTTCATAATGAATCGGGTCATACAGGTTTTGGGCTACCGTGGGATGGAGTACCGTCGGGCCATTGACGGCGTCGTCAATATGGGCGACAACCGGGAGCGGCTCATACCCCACATGGACAGCTTCCGCGGCGTCCTCACCGGTATAACGGCTATCGGCGAGGATGACGGCCAGCGGTTCTCCGACGTAAAACACTTCGTCAGGGGTGAGGCCGCGCGGGGAAATCCGGTGGCCGTCCGGCAATTCACGCGCAAGGGCCGGCAAACTTCGTCCGGTATAAATAGCCTGAACGCCGGGCATGGTTTTTGCCCGGGACAGGTCGACGTTCCGGATTCTGGCGTGGGCGTGGGTGGATCGCACAAACACCGCGGTCAATTCCCCATCAAAATGGATATCGCTGACATAGCGGCCTTGTCCGGTAATAAGGGGACGATCCTCTAGCCGGGGTACCCGAGTGCCCACCCAAGACGTGGAACGTTCCGTCGGCATAGCGTACCTTCTTTCCATCGACTTTTAATTGTCAGTATAGACCATTGATTGATTTACGGCTGGTCTCCCCGTTCGATTCGGCGCACCTGTTCCAAAATGCGGATCATCGAGCGATCTTTATGGGCAATGGTCAATTCGGCGGCCCGCGTGGCGTCTCCCGCCTTTAACGCGGCCAAAATTTCTTGGTGTTCACGCACGGATTGGTAGGTGGCGTCGTTTCGTCCGGTTAAGGGTGCCGGATAGCGGCCTGCATGATTCCATAACTCTTCAATCATGTGAATGAGGCGATGATTCTCCGAAACTTGATAGATGCGCATATGAAATGCCCGATTGAGCCGGTTTAACGTGTCGGGTTCGGCTCCGGCATCCACGGCGTCTTTCAATGCGTGGTTTAACCGTTCCAACTCGTCAAAGTCGGCCGAGGAGAGGCGAGGGGCGGCTAATTTGGTGGCGAGACTTTCCAGCGCCGTGCGAATTTGAAAGATCTCTTCCAGATCATGCGACGAAATGGGACTGGCCATGGCCCCGACATGGGGAATGATGGTCACAAGTCCGGTCGACGCCAATTGGTTAATGGCTTCACGGACGGGAATTTCACTGGTTCCGAATTCTTCGGCGAGTTGACGGGTCTTTAGGCGATGGCCCGGAGCATATTCGCCGGCCAGGATTTTTTCGCGCAACTTGCGGGCGATGAAATCCTTCTTGGTTTCAAATGACGGCAAATCCATCGTGTTGAGGGCCTCCTCCTAAAAAATTTTTGACGAGAACTTGAAAGACAATTCAGAGATGCGGTAAACTCCCATATAATATATTATATAGGAGTTGATGCGACAGGCCAAAATACGACCGACAATATCGGTCTTAGCGATATCTTGCCAGATTATTGAGGCCCCGTCTTCCTAACCCTATAAAACACAGAATAGTGAGACAAAAGGAGGGAGCGTGTTGGTCACCGCTCGAGATTACCATCCGTGGCTGGCGTCTATTCCGCGCGGCGCTCCCGTGGAGCCGTTGTCGGCTTGGATCGATCGGGTGCCGGGGGAACGGCCTGCGGCTATCTTGCCTGGAGAAGAGGTCAAATCGTATGCCGACTTGAGACGCGACCGGGATCGGTTGGCCGAGTGGCTAGGTGCTCACGGCGTGGGGGCTGGCGACGTGGTGGGCGTTCAATTGCCCAACGGCTGGGATTTTCTGGTCGTTCATGCCGCTTTGGCCTCCGTGGGGGCCGTGATGGCTACACTCCATCGACCGTATTCGGCCACGGAATGTCGGCAATTACTGGAGACGGTGGACGCGGTGGGGTGGATTACCGAGGAGGACACCCAGGGATGGCACTGGACACGGCTCACCAATCGGGATAACCCCTCCCGACAAGCGTCGGGCCAGGATAGTTTAGCCCCTTTAGCGTTGTATTTTACGTCGGGGACCCATTCCCTAACGGCCAAGGCGTGTATCCATACGCACCAATCCCTGTTGGGAAATGCGTTAACGGTGGTTTCGGATGCGGGCATGACCGCAGACGACGTTTTCATTTCGGCCAGCCCGTTTACTCATTTGTTTGGGGTGCTGTCCTGTCATGCGGCCTGGGTGGCGGGAGCCCCGCAAGCGGTGGTGGACCGTTTCGATCCCGCCGGCTTTTTGCAATTGGCCCACAAGGCGCAAGCCACGGTGGCTTTCTTGGTGCCGACCCATGTACGCGACATCGTCCGGTATCTTCAAGACCACCCCGATCGGCCGAGACCTCCTTTACGGGAGGTGCGGGTGGCCGGGGCCGCGTTGCCCGCCGACTTGGTCGGCGAGGTGCAAGACCGGTTGGGAGCACGAGTGGTGAACCACTGGGGAATGTCCGAGTTAGGGGCCGGCACCTACACCCATTGGCATGACGATCCGGCGGTTCCGGCGTCTAGTATCGGTCATCCGGCGACGGGGGCTCGGGTGCGGCTGGTCGACGCCGACGGTCGCCCGATCACGGGCGCCGGTGAGACCGGAGAACTCTGGTTTACCGGTCCGTCGCTTTTTTACGGGTATTATGGCAGCCCTCAGTTGACGGAAGCGGCCCTATTCAGAGAGGGAGAGACGGTGTGGCTGAAAACGGGGGATCAAGCGGCATGGCACGCGGACGGACGCCTACAATATCGCGGTCGACTGAAAGATATTGTGAACCGGGGCGGAATGAAGATCAGCGCCTTGGAAGTGGAAAATGCGCTGGCGGATTTTCCCGGTATTCGGCAAGCCGCCATTGTGCCGATACCGGATGAGCGATTAGGGGAGCGCGCCCTTCTGATGGTGTCTTTAGGGGAGGCGCGTTCGTTGACGCTGGACGACATTCGCCGCCATCTGGAGCAAAAAGGGGTGGCTCGGTATAAATGGCCGGAATTTTTGGAGATCCGGGAAGCATTACCGACGACCCCGACAGGAAAAATTTCCAAAGCCCGCCTACAGGAAGAGTTAGCCGTGCGCGTGCGTGATTAACCTGCCGGGACAAGCCTAAGGGATAAGCCATGATTATTAAGGGAGGAAAGAAGTCTTATGAGCGCGCGTATTGCGCCTAAGCGCCCGGAAACCATTTTGGCCCGTTTAGATCGTATTTCGGTTTGGTCGTTGCCCTATCTCTTTATTGGGGTCATCGGCGTCGGATTCTTATTTACCTTTTATGACATTTTCAATATTAATGTGTCGTTTATCGAAACCTGTGGGGCGATCGTTCCCCATTGTACGCCGGTCAGCGCGACCAATTATCTGGGGTTACCCGTGCTCTTGAACCTGGTCGGCTATGTGGTGGGTTCACTGTCGTTGAGCCCATTGGCGGACCGGTTTGGCCGTCGCGACATGTTATTGGTGACCATGCTTATTACCGGTTTGGGGTCTTTGTGGACGGCAACGACCCACTCGTATGCCATGTTTACGTTGGCGCGGGCGGTCACCGGCATCGGGATTGGGGCGGATTTGGCTATCGTCAACACCTATATTAACGAAGTGGCTCCCCGGGAAGGCCGGGCACGGTATACCGCTCTCATCTTTATCATGTCCGCCCTAGGGGCATTCTTAGGCATCTGGCTCGGGTTGTTGCTGACCACGCCGCCTACTCCGTTTCCGTTAGGTTTGCCGTTTGCTGTTGCGGGTCCTCATTTTGCCGACGGATGGCGTGATATGTACTACCTGGGCGCTATATTGGCCTTGGTCGGGGTGGTGTTTCGGGTGCAAATGCCGGAATCCCCGCGTTGGTTGATTTCTCGTGGGCGAATCGACGAGGCGGATGCCATCGTCCGCACCATGGAAGAACGGGCCGAGCGCCATGGTCCGTTGGGGCCTATCGGGCCCGAGCCGACCTTGGTGAAAAACGAGGCGCCGATTCCCTATAAAGCGATCTTTGCCGATCCGCTCTATCGGAATCGCACGTTCTTTTTGTTGGCGATGTGGCTTTTGGGTTATGTGACGGTCTACGGCTACGGTAACGGTTTTACCACCTTTTTGGTCTCCATGCACTATGCTCCTCCGGAAGCCGGCTTAATTGCCGCCTTTGGGACCATCGGGTTTATTTTGTCGGCCGTGATGGCCTTTCTCTGGGGCGAAAAAATGGAACGGAAGTACTGGTTAATTGCATCGGTGGCGGTTCTTTTGGTCGGTTCGGTGCTGATTGCGGAAGCCGGCAATCATTTGGGATTAAGCGTCGTCGGTGCGATGTTGATTTTCTTCGGGTTTAATCTCTGGGTGCCGATTGCCTACGCCTGGTCCACCGAACACTATCCGACACGGGCTCGTGCGACCGGGTTTGCCTTGGTCGACGGTATCGGCCACATCGGCGGCGGGCTAGGGGTAATGTTTTTACTGCCGGTGGTGACTCAATTACCGGTGTTGCCGGCCTTCCTCATCATCAGCGGGTTTTTGTTGGCGGGCGCGATTATTGCCCAATTTGGGCTTCATACGCGAGGCGCATCGCTGGACCACATTTCGCCCTAAAGACGGCAGTTTTTTATTAGCCCGGCCGAGTGCCGGGCTTTTGTCTTTTGAGTCGTTCGCGCTATGATGGTGCTACGACGATGAAGGAGGGCACCGGTGACTAAACAAGCCCTGATTTTGATTGATTTGCAACAGGATTATTTTGAGGGGGGTGCCTATCCCTTAGTGCATCCCGAACCGGCTTTATCGGAGGCGCGGAAAGTTCTCGACGCCTTTCGCAGCCGAAAGCTGCCCGTCATGCATATTCGCCATGAGTCGATTCGACCGGGCGCGACCTTTTTTCTTCCGGGCACGTCCGGCGCCGCGATTCATCCCTTAGTGGCTCCGGAAGGAAACGAACCCGTCCTGACAAAACATTATCCCAATGCGTTTCGCGGTACGGCTCTTTCTGAATGGCTCGCCGAAGGGGCTATTCGGCATTTGGTGATTGTCGGGATGATGACCCACATGTGCGTGGATTCGACGGTCCGGGCAGCCTTTGACGAAGGATACCGAGTGACCGTGCTGGGAGATGCGACCGCGACCCGGCCGATTGATCCGGTACCGGCGGAATGGGTACAACAAGCGTTCTTGGGCTCTTGGAAAGGCACTTTTGCCGACGTGGTCACGACCGAGCGGTTTCTTGCGACACTCCACTAATGGGATTCCGGCTGAATTCGGTAGACTGTACCGCGGAACAAGGCGACTAATTCGCCGGGTTCCGTGGTCACCGTGACGGTATAGACGGCGACCCGACGACGGAGTGCCGCTTCCTCGCATTGTGCCACAATCGTCTCGCCGGCACGGGCAGCGCGGACAAAGGTCATGGAGGTGTCCAATGCAACCGCCGGAATGCCGTGAATATTGCTGGCGCGGGCGAATACGGCATCGGCAAGGGAAAAAATGACGCCGCCATGGGCGGTCTGATGTTCGTTTTGGTGGCGCTCGGTGAGCGTTAAATGGGCTTTGACAAATCCCGGACGGGCTTCATCTATCACAATACCTAACGCATCGCTGAAGATATCACGGGCCATCGTGGCGAGTTCTCTCCCTATGCTGAGAATAAAGTCATTTTCTCTATACTCGGGATTTCCGGTGTGATTGTCAACGAAGGCCGTGACGTGATCACGGGCCTTCGGGGACGTTCTCTCGTGATGCGAGCGTCTTAAATGAGACCTTGACGGTGAGCCATAACCGCGGCCGCACACGATTTTTGGCCCCGAGCCGCTCCATAATATGATTGACGTGCAGCTTCACCGTTTGAAATGGCGATCAAGCCCGAAGACCTTCACCACCATGGGGCAATTGACACGCTCCGACTGCTGATTAACGTGTTATGGTCTAGTTGCCAGCAAAGGCGAGGGGCGATGCTGAAAGAATTATGGAACGTTGTTCCGAGCCCGGAAGGCCGGCCTTCCTCACCAGCCAGAAAAGGAATCAAACCCTCCTGAGTTTTTACACTGACTTTTTAATGGAAATGGGAAATACGGCAATCGTCCCGATTGCCGAAACCCGGATTCGCCTTCCGATGCGGTCCTCGCGGGATTCAAGATCCCGTTTGTCATACGCATGCAGACCCGAATCAAACCCCCTACCGGTGGGAATGGCAAGGTACTACCTGGGGATTTTTTACCCGCGGCTGTCTACAAGCATTTAAAGCCAAGTCGGAAGCGTATGCTTTGGTCGAAGGAGGGTTTGCATGAAACAATACCAGGGCGAACTAATTCTCGAGGCGCCGATGGTCAACGTTCGCCGACTCATTTTGGATCCTGAGCGGGTAGCCCAGTGTATTCCCGATGTGTTGGAATCTCGCGTCGAGGATAGTCGGCGAATTACGGCGAAAATCAAAGTCGGGATTGGCCCCTTACGGGCGATTATGGAGGTTACCGGGGTGATTGAGGACGGTGGCGTCGACCATGCGCGGCTCACCATTACCGGCGGCGGCATGGGCAGTCGCGTAGATATGGTTAATCACATGACCTTGTCAGCCGGCGAGCGGACGAATACGACGGTCTTGCGATGGTCGAGTGCCGTTTCGGTGAATGGCCCGATTGCTTCTCTGGGAGGCCGGCTCTTGGATGCCTATGTGCAAAAGACCACCCAAGCGGTATTTGCCCGTATCCAGGAACTGGCCCAAACGGAGGCGGTGGGCTAGTAGAGACGGTATCCGACTGGATGACTCGTTTGGCTGACACCGGTTACGTGGCGGATCAGAAGGTGGCGGCCATGGTTTATTTGGCGGAGAAGTTGGGCCGTCCATTATTGGTCGAGGGGCCGGCCGGTGTCGGTAAAACGCGTTGGCGCGGGCGATTACCGACACCTTATCATCCGGACTATGGGAGCTGGACGCAACGCTTGTTCATTCGATGGCAAACGGTAGGATTTTCCCAAAATCCGCCGACCGGATTTCGCATCGATTGGCCTCGCACCATACGCCTCGGCTTTCGGCATGCAGGGGAGGTAGTGCGGTTTGAACACGCTCATTTACGGCCTCGGCTGCCCTCCGTCCTCTGGGTGATTGATGTGTCCGGTTCGATGAGAACCTATACCCCGTTTTTTCTCGGGTTGGCTTGGCATTTGGCCCGAGTGGGTACCCCGGTGCATGCTCTCTTAAGTGCCACCGAGTCGCTTTGGGTGACGCCCCTTCTTCGGCGGTGGCGTCCCGGCCAAGGCCCGTGGGCTCACCCCGGGGTGCTTGGCGGCGGTACCCGATTAGGGCAGGCATTGGAGCGAGTCGTTAGGGATTTTGGATCCCACATCGACGGCTCCACGATTGTGGTTATCGTCTCCGATGGGTTTGACACGGGGAAGCTGGACATCCTTCACCGTCATCTGGCATGGATCCGGCAAAGAGCTCGCATTATCTGGATGAATCCTTTGTTGTCGGTTCCCGGATATATACCGCAATCCCAGGCCTTGCAAGTCGCTTTGCCGTTGGTGACCGAGCATGTGGGGATTTGGGGGACAATTCGTCGTGGATTCGATATTGTCAAAGCGAATTTGATTGACGAAGTTCGGTGTCTTTTTATATTCTACTGTCATATAATCATAGGACACTAGGGAGGTGGCTGATGCGGATCGACGAAGATTTATTGTGGCCGGTTCACCGGCAGCTGGCCATGCAATTAAAAGCGGCCATTGAAGACGGCACCTATCAACCCGGAGAACGTCTCCCAAGCGTTCGGGAGTGGGCGACTCTCTTGCGAATCAATCGGAACACGGTGGTCAAGGCGTACCAATGGCTTGAAGCGGCGGGATATGTGACGGGGGAATCCGGGCGCGGGTATTTCGCTCAACTGCCGGCTCGCCCGTTGTTAACCGAGCGGGATCGTCAATGGATAAAAGAGATTCTCCTTCGCTTACGAGATGGGGAAACCGATCCGGTAGTCTTTGCCCAGGAGTTGTTGGCCCGGGCGTTAACCGCCTCGGTGCGGATCCCGAAAGTGGCAGTGGTGGAATGTACGGTCTTCCAATCTCGGCTGTTAGCCAAAGATTTAAGCCAGATATTGGCCATACCCGTCGACGGACTGACGTTGGAAGAACTTGAGCGCCTGGAGACGGGGGCTCTACAGGGGTATACGGTTTTCGTCACTACCTTTCAGCATGTTGAGGAGGTTAAAGAACGGGTACCCGGTCGAGCCGGGGATGTCTTGCCCGGTTTGTTAACCGCCCATATGGAAACGTTGAAGAAGCTGAAGCAAGTATCGAAGCACGAGCGAGTCGGAGTTGCCTGTACCCATTGGGAAGGGACCGCCCGCCTGCGGGAGGTGGTACTGGAGGCGGGATTTGCTGCCGATACCATTATCGAAGCCGCCGGAGAAGATCCCGCGTCCTTACCCCGATTACTCGAGGATACGGCTTTGGTCATCGCCGCATCGCCGGTTGCCGAGATTTTATTGGCGTTTCGGCCGGATGCGCCGGTGGTGGTGGACGATCGGACGTTTGCCGATGCCGTCGTTCACATGATCCGGGACCGATTGGGAATGAAGGAGACATCATGACAACGTTAAAAAAGGTTTTGACCTGGCAAGACGGGGCCGCTTTTGCCGTGACCGCCGTTATGGGGACCGGGATTTTGATTTTGCCCGCCTTAACCGCCGATATGGCGGGGCCGGCGGCATTGATTGCTTGGGGCCTTATGGGAATTTTGGTGGTCCCGATGGCTTGGACGCTGGGGGATTTGGCGGTTCTCCATCCCGCCGCGGATGGGATTGCCGGATATGTGCGTCACGCGTTTGGCGACCGTTGGGCACGATTGGTGGGCTACCTCTATTTAGGCACGGTGCCCCTGGGGGCGCCGGCCGCCGCCTTAATTGGGATGGGCTATGTGACCCGGTTTTTTCATTGGGGGGCTTTTTGGGGGATTCTGGGCGCTCTGATGATGTTGGTCGTGGCATTAACGGTCAATGCTTTAGGGGTCGAATTATCCGGCCGGACGGCGAACGGGGTGGTCGTAGCCATTATGATTTTAGTGGCCAGTGCGATAGGGTTCGCGATCCCGCATCGGGCGGCGCATCCTTACACGCCGTTTGCCCCGCACGGCTGGGTGCCTGTAGGCACCGCTTTTGCCCTTTTATATTGGGCCTTTATCGGCTGGGAAATGGTCGGCCATATGGCGGAGGAATTTCATCATCCCCGGCGTGATCTCCCAAAGGCCCTCTTGGCTTCCTTGGTGGTGATTGACTGCCTCTATTTGGGGGTCGCCTGGGTAACGGTTCGGACGCATACCTATGGGCTGATGGCCACCGGGGACGGACTAGCCCGCTTGGTGGGTCTGGGACTTGGTTCGGTCGGAGCGTTGTGGGCCGTTCTGACCGCCCTTTTTATCACCTACGGAAGCATTCACACCTATGTTGCGGGCTTTTCCCGTTTGGTCTACGCCCAGGCTCGTGCAGGGGATTTGCCGGCTTATTTCGCGGAACTTCACCCACGTTGGCGTACGCCGGTGCGCGTGTTCATTGCATTGGCCATCCCGTTTCTTGGGGTGCTCGGTTGGGACGCCCTCCGTCCCTTTTCTCTTAATGCGCTCATTAGCTGGCCTTCGGCTATGTTTATCGCCCTCTATATTTTGGCCATGGCTGCCGGCTGGCGGCTGGCCTCCCGTCGGACCGCCAAAATACGAGCTGCTAGTGGTTTGTTGTTAAGCCTCGTCGCGTTGGGCTTTTTGGGCTGGGCGGCTCTTTTTCCTCTGATCGTGATTGTTGTGGGGTGGCGGGGCCACAAAAACCGCCTAATAGTGGCCGAATCATGAGTGGAGACGGTCCCTGGGAATCGAACCCAGCCTCGTGACCGATCACGAGACACCCGGTTTGCAGCCGAGGGAGCACGCCAGTGCCCGTTGACCGTCATCGATTGGATTATACGAAAAACGTATAATGATATTAATCGATATGCAGTTAACGCATGACACATATAATCGAACACGCCATTGATGATCGCACGCCACGGCCTAGCCTCCCAAACTCTCAGGAGGTGGCGAAATCACCGCTGCAGCAGAATTGAAGGGGCAGCGTGAACAGTCGATAAAATTTTTAGCGGCCCCCGGCAAAAGGGGCCGCTGGTGATTCTATATGGCTAGAGTGGCAGGATCTTTTTGTCAAATATCTCCAGGGGAATGCCGATTGAAACACAGGCGTTGGGGATGTCCACGATACCACCGATGCGCCCTTCTACCGGGGCTGCACCCAAGAGAATGTAGGCTTGTTCCGGGGTAAAGCCAAAGTTGGTCAAATACCGAATGGCATTTAAGCTGGCTTGGCGGTAGGCGACCGTAGCATCCAGATAATAATTGGTCTCCTTCTCAACCGATATACCTTCGAACATAAGGTACTCCGAGTATCGGGGTTCAACCGGCCCCGGCTTAAAGATGGGACTGGTAATGCCGTACTTGGCCATGCCACCCTTAATTAAATCAACCCCGAGGTCAATCCAACCGGCCATCTCGATGGCACCACAGAACGTAATTTCGCCATCACCCTGGGAAAAGTGTAGATCTCCCACGGATAGGAGGGCATCTTGGACATACACCGGGAAAAAGATACGGGTACCGCGCGACAGGTTCTTGATATCGACGTTGCCGCCATGTTCCCGCGGCGGAATGGTACGAGCCGCTTCTCGCGCGACACGGGACCGGTGTTCGGAACTCAGGGTGCCTAGAACGGCATTCTCTTCGATGGGAGGCAAAGCCAACGGGGGGACGCGTTCGGGATTGGTAGCTATCAAGGCTTTTTCCCGGGCGTTCCATTTGGCCAAGAGTTCATGGGAAGGGGCACAACCAATCAGTCCGGGATGGCTTAACCCGGCGAATTTCACGCCCGGGATGTGGCGGGATGTGGCATAGATGCCGTGAAAATCCCAGACGGCCTTATAGGCTTTCGGAAAGTAGTCGGTCAAAAAGCCGCCGCCGTTTTCTTTGGAAAAAATTCCGGTATAGCCCCAGGACAACAAGGGACCCAGATCGAGGATATCGACCACTAAGAGATCGCCCGGCTCGGCGCCTTTGATGGCAAACGGGCCACTCAACACGTGGGCTCGGGTGAGATCGACCGTTTCAATATCATGGGCGTCATCGGTATTGAGAATTTGGCCATCGGTCCATTCTTGACATTCGACCCGAAAGTCCTCGCCGGGGTTAACCCCCACTTCGGCGGGGATGTCCGGATGCCACCGGTTGTGACCGGGCAAATCCCATTCGGCCATGGGTTTATCCAACTCAGCTTTAAAGAGTACACGGGGCATGGGGTGATTCCTCCTGTTTTAAAGGGTGTGAATGACGGGTCGGGCGTTCATGGACGTTTTGCACATTTCGTGGCAGGAACCTTCAAGGCTGCAGCAAAGGGAGCAAACGATACCGCCGTGATGTGGGCAATCCAGCGTGTCGAGCGCTTCGTATTCAAAACTGCAGGAGGTGCAGGTCACGAGATGAGTCGCTTTTTCTGAGGCGGTTTGGGGTTCCCGAGCAATGTAATATTTGCCTTGGGTCACCTGAGCAATGATGGGGGCCGTGACAAAGGATACGATGAGTGACAGGAAGGCGGAAAATGCCTGCAACAAGGGTCCGAACACCCCAAAAAAGGCGGCGATGGAAATTGCGGAGGCGATCAGCATGGCGCCAAAACCGACCGGGTTGAAATTATACAGGTGGCCCCGTTTGAATTCGATGTACGAGGGGCTCACCTTCATGAAGGGTTTAATAATCACCAGGTCGGATACGACGGCTCCAATCCAGGCTACTGCGACATTGGAATAAAATCCGAGAATCGAATTCAAGAAGCCAAAAACGTTCAGTTCCATCAGGGTTAGGGCAATCCCGACGTTGAACACGAGCCAGACAACCCTCCCCGGATGCGCATGGAAAATCCGGGAAAAGAAGTTAGACCAGGAAAGCGACCCGGAATAAGCGTTGGTCACGTTGATTTTAATTTGTGACAAGATGACGAAAAAGGTCGCAATGGCGAGGCCCATGGCAGCATCCGGGATCCAGAGCTTTAACGCATGCAGGTACATTTGAATGGGCTCGTCCGCTTTGGCCAATCCGACAATGGGAGCGATGAAAGAAGCGAGGACAGACCCGCCGATTTGTTTGGCGGCTCCCAGAATGACCCATCCGGGGCCGGCAAATAGAACGGCTAACCACCATTGGAACGACCGTCGGGACGTCTTATCCGGCATAAACCGCAAGTAGTCGACTTGCTCACCGATTTGGGCGATTAACGACAGCACCACCCCGGCCGCCGATCCAAAGAGAATCGGGCTGAAATGCAAACTGCCGGGCGTACTGCCGGCAAAGTGTGCCCAAGCCACAAAAGCGTGTGGATCTTTGGTCATCAGCACAATCAAGGGCAACACCAAGAGCGCTAACCAGAGCGGCTGGGTCCAGACTTGCAGTTTGGAAAGGAAGGTCATACCGTAAATCACCAAGGGAATGATCCCGATGGCGGCGATTAGGTACGCTAGCCATAGAGGCCACCCGAAGGTCAGGTTCAATGCTTGGCCCATCACCGACCCTTCAAGGGAAAAGTAGATAAAGGTAAACGATGCGTACACAAGCGACGTTAACGTAGAGCCGTAATACCCAAAACCGGCTCCCCGGGTCAAGAGGTCCATATCAATGTTATATTTCGCGGAATAGTAGGCAATAGGGATGCCGGTGAGGAAAATCACGATGCCGGCCGCGATAATCGCCCAGAGGGCGTTGGAAAAGCCGTAGGTTAAGGTAATCGAGCCACCAATGGCGAAGTCGGCCAGGTAGGCGATGCCACCGAGGGCGGCCGTAGCCACCGCATATTCACTCCAGCGCCTGAACGCTTTTGGGGCATAGCGTAGCGCATAATCTTCCATGACCGGGTTATTCACGAACGTGTTAAACACGCGCCGCTGCGATTTTGACGGCGGTTTAGCCGTTTCCGTACTCATCATTAGACCTCCTTTGGCGTTCACGCGGTAATGAGTTAAAAGACTCTCCCGTAGAGGGGGATTCCGGGGGTCGTTCAGCCGTTTTGTGTGGTCAGGGATGCGCAGTCAATCTATCAAGTCGTGTAATGTATGGCAATAGATCTAACATATATTTGGAGTAAAGGATAAAAAATGATTGACAGATAAGTTATTGGATTGTGGTTTGTTGGCAAGTTCCTTGACCACTCAAACTATTGCCGGAGAGCTTGAACGATGGGTTAATGCAGAATACAAAAAGGGGACCGGGGGATTGTCGGATTACACCATGGTATTTCTCGTTTTGGTCGGGTATCGTAAGACCAACGTCGCAAGGATGTTATGTTTTAAGTTAGAGCTTACATCCAAGCGATGCGGGCAAATTGAATAATCTAAAGTTTGCTAGGGTTCCGCTAGATACTAGGTCTGGTCCAAGAGCAAACGGCTTTCACAAAGCCACACGGAAGGATAAAAGCCTGGGAGATCTCACCATGACGTGGTCGTGGTCGTCTCTCGGGCTTTTGTGATCGAGAAAGGAGCAATTCGATGGACCCATTATGGCGTTATACGCTGAGACCTGGCGGGAAATGGTCGGGAATTATTCGGCGCGGTATGCAGATGCGTTTCACCGCAATGGGGCCGGGCGCCAATCTCTCGGTACTGCTCTATCATGCGAGAAATCGCCAAGAGCGGTACAACATGCCGGATACGCTTAAGGCCCAGCATACGGTTTTTCTCACCCGAGGAAATGTCTTAATGAGTGATAACGGGCGAGTATTAGCCAGTATCATAGATGACCGGGTGGGGTGGCATGACACCATCAGCGGCTACAGCGACCGACGCCAGATCGACGAACAATATGGCCTGACGACTTTTCAATCCCATCGGAACGACTGGTTGCGCAGTGGTCAAGAAAACTTTGCCATGGAATTAGTGCGGCACGGTCTGAGCCTGAGGGATTTGGTCCCACCCGTCAATCTCTTTGCTAAAGTGACCGTTGATGAAACAGGGCAGATGATCTTTCATCCCCATCATGCCCTTGCGGGTTCCGAGGTGTGGCTGCGAACGGAAATGGATGTGTTGATGGTGCTGTCGAACACGCCGAATCCTCTCGATCGGCGGACCGTCTATCCTTCCGTGCCCATTGCCTTAGAAGTGAGACCGGCATCTCCCGTCACCGAAGAGGACTTTTGTGTGACGTACTGTCCGGAAAACCGACGGGCTTTTGAAAATACCTGGGAGTATTACCGGTTGCAGGAATTCGTGGGTGCAAAGGAGTGAGGGACGTGGCATTGGTGGAGAGTCCTCGGGATATACGGCGGGCCGTCTATGATCAGGTTTTACCGTCTGGTGAGGGGTGGATGTATACCTTAAATGCCGGACAATACTTCAGAATTGTGGATTTGGAAGGTAATCAAGCGGTAGATACGTTATTTTATGATGCGAACAATCCGGAGGACCATTACAGTGCGGTGAAAACCATGGCTGGCCAACAAAATATTTATCTCACGACGGGGTCGGTACTGCGGAGTGAATCGGGCAACCCGTTATTGGAGATTGTGGCGGACACTTGCGGTCGGCACGATACATTGGGCGGGGCCTGCTCGGCTCAAAGTAATGGCGTGCGATATGATCGGTCACTGGAGTGGATGCACAATTGCCGGGATACCTTTATGTTGCAACTGTCTCGGCACGAGACGGGCCTAGGGAAGCGGGATTTAGCTCCCAACATCAATTTCTTTATGAATGTGCCGGTGACGCCAGACGGCGGATTGGAATTTCAAGACGGCATTTCTGCTCCCGGGCGCTATGTTGAGTTAAAGGCATTACGCCCTGTCCTTGTTCTCATCAGCAACTGCCCACAGATGAATAATCCTTGCAACGCGTATAATCCGACACCTGTTCGGTTGGTCATCTGGAATCCGGAGGAGGGAGCCGATGTTTCGTAAAGTGCTCATTGCCAACCGCGGAGCGATCGCGGTGCGCATTGAACGAACGCTACGTCGAATGGGAATTCCTTCAGTGGCTCTTTATACCACTGCCGATCAGGATAGTCGACACGTGGAGCTCGCCGACGAAGCCGTGTGGATTGGAGATGGACCGGCCCAAGACAGTTACCTGGACGGTGAGCGCATTTTAGACATTGCGGCGGCTTACGGCGTCGACGCCATTCACCCCGGGTATGGTTTTCTCAGTGAGAATGCGGCCTTTGCACGCCGCTGCCAAGCCCGTCATATTACTTTTATTGGTCCGACACCCGAACAAATCGAGCTGTTTGGACAAAAACACCGAGCGCGAGAGGTCGCAATGGCGGTTGGGGCACCGGTGGTGCCGGGTTCGCCGTTAGTGCACTCCGTAGAAGAGGCCCTCCTGGCGGCCGAGGCGATGGGGTATCCCGTGATGTTAAAAGCCACGGCGGGGGGTGGCGGCATCGGGATGCAAATTTGCGACGACGAAATGGCCCTCCGGCAGGCATTTGATTCCGTCGGGCGGGTTGCGGAAACTCATTTTCGGGATGCCGGAGTCTTTCTCGAAAAATATATTGCCCGCGGCCGGCATATTGAGGTGCAGATTTTTGGCACAGAGACCGGCGAGGTGGTGACATTAGGTGAACGGGACTGCTCGATTCAACGGCGCAACCAAAAAATTCTCGAGGAAAGCCCTGCACCCTACTTAACCCCTGATCTCCGGAACAAAATGGCGGCGGCGGCAAAGCGATTGGCGGAGGCCGTGCACTACCGGAATGCCGGCACCGTCGAATTTATTCTCGACGCAACAACTGGTGAATTCTATTTGTTAGAAGTGAATACTCGGCTGCAGGTAGAGCATGGGGTTACGGAAGAAGTGCTCGGCATTGATTTGGTCGAGTGGATGATTTTGGAAGCCGCCCATAATCTCTGTCATTTAAGTGATCGCGTACCGAAGCCGGTCGGCCACAGTATCGAGGTGCGCCTTTACGCCGAAGACGCCGGGCATCAATTTCGTCCTAGTACCGGCACAATCGATGCGGTCCAATGGCCTGAAGACGCGCGAGTCGAAACGTGGATTCAAAACGGGGTGACGGTTACGCCGTACTATGACTCCATGTTGGCCAAGATTATCGTGCATGGTCAAGACCGCCCGGATGCGCTGAAAAAAATACGACAGGCTTTGGCCGAGACCCGGGTGTACGGTGTGACAACCAACCGAAGTTACGTTTCGGCGTTGTTGGAGGACCCTCATTTTGCCGAGGGGCCTTTATATACCCAATGGTTGCGCACTTTTGCCCCCGATGAGCGGGCTCTTGAGGTATTGGACGGAGGACTGCAAACGACAGTACAAGACTGGCCTGGTCGGACGGGCTATTGGCAAGTCGGGGTCCCGCCTAGCGGCCCCATGGACCCCCTATCGTTTCGGCTGGGTAACCAACTGCTGGGCAATCCGGAATCTGCCGCCGGATTAGAGTTGACCCTACGGGGCGGGACGTTTCAATTTCGCTCCGACATGTGGTTTTGTATTACAGGTGCCGATTTCCAGCCCCGATTGGATGACGAGCCGGTTCCGCTCTTTCAACCGATTCAGGCACGGCGAGGTCAGGTGCTGAAATTTGGGGAAGCCACCGAGGGCATGAGGAGCTACCTTTTAGTTCAAGGGGGATTCGATGTTCCGCGGACCTTAGGGAGTGCTTCGACCTTTACGTTAGGCGGATTTGGCGGCCACGGAGGGCGATCTCTGCGTGCGGG
This sequence comes from Sulfobacillus acidophilus DSM 10332, assembly GCA_000237975.1. Lineage (GTDB taxonomy): Bacteria > Bacillota > Sulfobacillia > Sulfobacillales > Sulfobacillaceae > Sulfobacillus_A > Sulfobacillus_A acidophilus. Next base: position 1,014,462 of record CP003179.1, read on the forward strand.
CGATGTGCTGGCGGTCAATCCTTCTCCGCCGTCGATTCCCGAGGGTTCCGTGGTCCAGCCCCCCATATTGTCCCATCAGTGGACGATTGGTGTGCTTCCGGGCCCTCACAGTACCGAAGAATTTCTACAACCCGAATACCTTGAACAGCTTACCAATACCACCTGGGAAGTCCACTATAACAGTTCACGTACCGGGGTCCGCCTGGTTGGTCCCGCACCACGGTGGGCACGCACGGACGGCGGTGACGCCGGATTGCATCCGTCCAATATCCATGACAATGCCTATGCGGTCGGCACGTTAGATTTAACCGGGGATATGCCCATCTTATTGGGGCCGGACGGACCCAGTTTGGGTGGCTTTGTTTGCCCGGTGACCACGGTGGCGGCGGAGTTATGGAAAATCGGGCAACTGAGACCCGGCGATACGGTTCAGTTTCGCCTGTTGACCATTGAAGACGCCGAAACCCGTCGACGTTATCAAGAGACTTATATAGCGGCGCGGGGACACGGCGACTATTTGATAGCGGCTGAGGAACGGGACTCTACACCACAGCTGGTGCACCAGCCTGTGTACGCTATCGTGGCGCAGACGGCTCATCATCCCGACTTTCCGATGACCATTCGTTTGGCCGGGGATGAGAATCTTTTGGTTGAATATGGCCCCATGGAGTGGGACATTCGCCATCGGTTTCGGGTACACGTGTTATTTGACGCCTTGCGTGCGCGGTCGGATTTACCGATTGTGGACCTGACGCCGGGGATCCGTTCGTTGTTGGTGCACATCGATCCCGGGCGTATCTCCTTGACCGAGATGCGGGGGATTTTGCTTGAACTCGATCGGCATTTACCGGATTTGGATTCCATGCAGGTAACCTCTCGCATTGTTCATCTACCGCTCTCTTGGGATGATCCAAAAGCGCAATTGGCTGTCAGTCGTTATCAACAAAATGTGCGCCCGGACGCCCCGTGGTGTCCGAGCAATATCGAGTTCATCCGTCGCATTAACGGGCTCGATTCGCTAGAGACCGTCAAGCAGATCGTCTATGACGCGACCTATCTGGTATTAGGATTAGGCGACGTGTATTTAGGGGCACCGGTGGCCATCCCGCTCGATCCGCGTCACCGCTTAATTACCACCAAATATAATCCGGCCAGGACTTGGACTCCGGAAAACGCGGTTGGCATTGGCGGGGCCTATTTATGTGTCTACGGCATGGAAGGACCGGGTGGCTATCAGTTAGTTGGTCGTACGGTTCAAATGTGGAATAAATGGCGATCGACCCGGAGCTTCCAATCGGGGAAACCGTGGTTATTACGGTTTTTTGACCAAATTCGGTTTTACCCGGTAACGGCCGAGGAGTTATTGAAGTTACGGGAGGATTTTCTTCGCGGACGCTTTGACGTCACCATCGAGGAAACTCAGTTCAATTTGGGACGGTATCTTCAGTACCTTGATGAGATCGCGAATGAAGCAGAGGCATTCCGCAAGCGCCAACGGGAGGCGTTTCAAGCCGAACGAGAACGGTGGAAAGCACTCGGGTTGGCCGAATATGTGTCCGATTATTCCAGTATGCCGGTATTGGACGAGGAGGGACCAGTAGAAGGCGAACCTATTCGCAGTGGGCTTCCGGGGAGTGTTTGGAAGGTGCTCAAAAAGGTGGGGGAGACAGTGAACCAAGGAGAAGAGTTAGTAGTACTGGAGAGCATGAAAATGGAATTTCCTCTGACCGCTCCGTTTGATGGAGTTGTCGCTTCGATCCTTGTGAAACCCGGGGACCAGGTTCAGCCCGGACAATTGCTGATGGGAATTTACCGACGGTAAACCACGATAACGGATGAGGTGATAGGGATGGAAGTCTTCGTAAACGGCGAACTTATGCAGGGGCTCTCGATGCACCATTTTCTCACGGGGGCCCGTTATGTCCGAAGCGCCCGGACGGCGCCAATCTACCGTCTATTCTCAATTGATGATCATTATCCGGCGATGGTGATGGCAGAGGGATTTGAGCGGGGTTACGCAATCGCGGGCGAAATTTATGATGTGCCGGAAAGCCTGTGGCCGGAGATTGTGGCCAACGAACGGCGGTTAGGCCTCTATCGCGGCCCGATTTGGCTTGAAGACGGTCAAGCTATGGGAGGCATTCTATCCGTCCGCGAATTATGTGAAGGATACCCGGATATTTCTCATTTTGGGGGCTGGCGTGAATATCGCCAAACCCTAACCCGTTAAGATCAGAAAAAACGCCATCCTTCCCGTTTTGGCGGGGGATGGCGTTTTTTACGGCGCTGACTACATGACGGTTAAAAATGAAACACCGACCGCCCCGATGAAACCCTGAGTGACGTCACCGTAATCTGAGGCTAACACCCGCTGCACGCGATAGCGATGATACCAGCGTAATTGGGCGGATAACGGAAGGATACGAGCTTTCCCGTGCTGCGAGAGATATTGGGTTTCGTGGTAATGGCGTAACCGGTGCCATGGTAGACCCGGAAGGGCATGATGCACATTATGGTAGACGAAATTGAGGGTCAGTAAATTGAGGGCGGGAAACCGATGAGAAAGCAGATTGGAATAGGTGTTCTCTTCCTCGTAAGTATGATCCCGCTGGGGAATCGTCGGTGCGGGCCCGCTGGGGTAGGCGACAATCGGCTCATAGGTATGCTGAAACGCATCGACAAAGCGCAAGACGGTAATAAAAAGATAACTGGCCAGGACATATCCCAGTGCAGCTGGCCAATGCCAGGCAAGAATCGCGAGCCAGCCGACCGTGCGGATTGCCAAAACGCCGAATACACGATATCGGTGGGGTGAGTGCTCGCTCCACGGTTGACGAATCATGGCACCCCGCATCAGAAGTTCGACGGCTGGAATATAGAGCCATTCCATGAAAATGACCAATCGACAGGCCACCGGATGTTGCGTCAGCCACTGGCGAAAGTCAAAGGAAATCACGTCGGCTTTTTGAAAATGATGGGCTAAATGTTTCTTTTCCGTTCGTGGCAAATTGGCAAGGCAAGAACCGTTAATCCAGCTGATGATGACCATCATGCGTCGATTGACCCGGGATGATCGAAAAATGGTATGGTGAACCAGTTCGTGAAAAAAGTAGGCGGAAATAATCATGCTATGGGCCACCAACAGCACCCCGACCATCCAGAGCCATGGGGAACGGGAAAACAGGAAGATCCATCCACCCGCGTAGCCACCGAGGATATACGCCAACGCTAGCAAATTGGGAATAATCCCGTCATCATATCGAAACACGTTGCGAAGTCCCCGCCTGCGGTGATCGGCTTTGTCCGGGGTTAGTACGGCTGAAGAGGATGAAGCCACTAAACACACTCCTTTTTGAAACAATCCGCGTGCCAGGGAGGGGTTCCCCCTGGCCAGTTAGGTTCCCTCCATTTCAATCGGCTCGGCCTCGTCGTCATCTTCTCCTTCATTCTCCTGAGCGAGCGTCGGGTGATCGCTGCTGAATCGAAGCAATACGGAATCGCGCAGGGGGTCACTACGTTGCCCAAGATGACGGCCGTAATGGAAATATCCAGCAATTAAAGCCGCGAACATGGTAATGGGGGCAAAAACCGCCGGGACGATAGGGGGGTAAAAGGTAAAGAACACCCCAAATAAGATAAGTACCAGCGACAGAGCGGGGAGGACCCCGAACAAGAAGACCCGAAACCGCGCGGTACGGTCATAGAATCTCATCAATCCGATGTTACCGAGTGCGTGACCGAGAAACTCTCCCATCGTGGCTATCAGAATGAGAACCAAAAATGCGTTGGATAGCCCAAAAATGGCTTCCGCCAATAATCCGGCAGCCACGGCAATCGCACTAACCGCCAAAATGGCCGTTGTGGGCGTTTGGTATTTCGGATGAATGTGGCCGAGTCCCTTAGGCCACAAATCACTGTGGGAAAACGTGAGCATAATCCGACTGACAACGATCGTGCTGGCTACGTTCATCCCGATGAGGCTGTTTAAAACGAAGACGACAAACAAGAGTTCAGTTTTGAGGCCCAGGTAGTGATGAACAATCAGAAGGCCGGGAATGCTGGACTGGGCAAATTGCGCCATGTGGGTGTAACCCCAGCCGACGGTCAGTGAATAGGACACGATCACAAACATTAAAACCACAAGAGCCGACGCAATGTAGAGTGCGAGACGAATGGTTCGATGAGCCGTTTTTGCCTCAGCCCCTAGATATACGGCGGCCGTCGATCCGGACATGCCAAAAGACGCCACCAAAGAGCCTACGGCCAGACCGCTAATGCCATTGGCAGCCAGTGCCGGGTGATAGACGGCAGTGGTGTTGACTGTGTGCGGAGAAAAAATGATGACGCCACTCAACACGAGAAGCATAATCATTTCCACGAAAGCGGTGATTACGCCATAGTTGAGGGAAGACCGAACGCCCAAATAGGTTAAGACGGTCGATGGCAATACAAACAATACGGTCAGGGGATAGGCCAGAGCCGTCGGCACATTAACCCCTAACTGTTGCGATACCGATTGAATCAACAACGAAAAGAAGACAATATTAGTGGCCAATAAGGCCGCATAATAGACAGCGTAGGTAATACCGGCCAGATACCCCCAACGACCGCCTAAACTACGATGAACGAAATACGCGACGCCGCCGGCCCCCGCCAGGCGTTTAGAGAATTGATAGGGGGTGTTAATCCATAAGAACACCATTAAGCCCCCAAGAAGGTAAGCCAGTGGCAGTGCCCCGAGCGCATAACCGGCGGCTGCGGTTAATGCAGCTACCATGGAGGCTAAAGGCCCGTTAGAAATCAATCCTTGGGCCAAAACATGCCAAAAGTTTACCGCATTGCGCGGAAGAGATGATGAATGGGCATGAGCCACAGTAAAACCTCCTTTTGGGATTCTTTACGATAGGGATGGGTTGAGCGTTGTACTGATGACCCGACTAAGGCGTTGTGAGCGGAACGTGCTGATGGTATTCTTTCCACAAAGTTTTCAGGTTCCGGTGATGCGCGGGGAACAAGCCGGGGGCAATCGGCCGACCGTTAAACGTCATGGTGTCGACCAGTGCCAGGGTTTGTTGCCAGGTGAGTCGTTCGGCCATCGCACGGGTAACTCGATTTTGGAGTTCTTCGATATACGTGAATGCTTGGGCAAATCGTCGGGAAATCTCATCCGATCCCCGAGCCGGCGGCCCGTGTTGGGAGACCACGAGATCAATGGCATACTCCGCAATCAGATGCTGCATACGAGTCAGGCTATTTAGATAATCGGTCGACGAGCTGTTGATAAAGGGAAATTCCAATACCGACAGATAATCCCCAACAATTAATAGGTTTTGATAGACGATGCTGATGCTGTCGCGGGTATGACCGGGTGTATGAAATACCTGCAGAGGACCGTATGACACAGAATCTGCCAGGGCTTGATAGCGGGTTAGGGGCCGCATTGGTCCGGGCGACCAAGGGCGATCCAGGTAAAACTCGGTATCAAAGCGTTCCAACGCGCGAAGGGATAGCGCTTCATTGTTTCGATCCCAACGGGACGACACCAATAGGTCGTAGGTCGGAAAATATGGCGCTCCTGCCACATGATCAAAATCCGAATGGGTAAGCAACACCGCCCTTAAAGACGTCGGACGTAGGGATAATGACCAATCGCGGATAGCCTGGATTTCATCAGGAAAAAAACCCGGATCGATCACGATGAGCTCGCGGGACGTTAGGATGGCTACCGTATTGAGCTGTTGCATCACGCTCCTGAATAAATAGACGTGATCACGGATTTTCTTCATAGCAACTCCTCTTCGAAACCACGGAGGTTAACGGGTATTCTCACATGGTATGCTTTTAAATTTACGGGATAATGTAAGAAAAACAATTAGAGGTGACACAAAAATAAAGACAAGGTTTTCGTTAGGGCCGACAATGCCGACGAGAGCCAGAGTCAGCGTAGTCGACCCGTCTAGCGAAAGTAACAATCGTAGGAATCAGACTTTGTGCGAGGAGACGATAGAAACCTTCTGCCACCTTCGGTACAGTAGATCACGAACAAAACAAATGTCATGTTTTTGGCTAAACCTGACATCCAAACATTAGGGGAGATTGGCTCATGTTTTTAAGTCCAAATGAGGAAGAAAAGCTATTCATAGCGGTGGCTGCCGACATTGCCCGCAAGCGTCGGGCGCGCGGGCTGAAACTGAACTATCCGGAAGCGGTGGCCGTCATCACCGATGCGTTGTTGGAAGCCGCCCGGGACGGAAAAAGCGTTGCCGAATGTATGGCTCTAGGACAACAGGTGTTGACGGCAGAAGACGTCCTACCCGAGGTTCCCGAATTGCTCGAGATGGTACAGGTTGAAGCGACGTTCAACGATGGCACAAAGTTGGTGTCCTGCCATAATCCGATTCGGCCGCTCAAGGCCTGGACGCCAGAACTCCCCCAGGGGGGGATATTATGATTCCTTTGGGGGGCTACATGACGGAACCGGGTGAAATTGAGTTGTGCCCTGGGCGCCCGCGCAGGGACCTCGTTGTGGTCAATCGGGGAGATCGTCCGATTCAGGTAGGTTCTCATTTTCATTTCGCGGAAGCCAATCCGGCGCTCGATTTTGATCGGCAAAAAGCCGTGGGGTTTCGGTTGGATATTCCCTCTGGCACCGCCATTCGATTTGAGCCGGGATTGACAGTCACTGTGACTTTAGTGGCGTTCGGGGGACGCAAAAAGTTACAGGGGTTTCAAACGGCGGTGCCGGATGAGGAAGGGACGATAGAGCATGAACATTGAACGGGCTCGCTATGCCCGGCTATTTGGGCCGACAACCGGCGATCGGTTTCGCCTGGCCGATACCGAACTGGTGGTTGAGATTGAACGGGACTTGACGGCTTACGGGGATGAAGTCGTTTTTGGCGGAGGCAAAACCATTCGGGATGGGATGGGTCAACAAGCTATCGGATCGGCGGAAGGTGCTCTCGATTTGGCGATTACGAACGCCATTATCATGGATCCCCTGTTGGGGATCATTAAAGCCGATATCGGTATTCGGAATGGTCGAATTGTTGGGGTGGGTAAAGCCGGTAATCCTGATACCATGGACGGGGTGTCCCCGGAAATGGTCATTGGGGTGGCGACGGAAGTCCTTGCCGGCGAGCATATGATCGTGACCCCGGGCGGTATCGACGGGCATATCCACTGGATTGATCCGGCGCAGGTTATAGTGGCGCTCTCGAATGGAATCACCACGATGATTGGCGGCGGTACCGGCCCGGCCCATGGGACACTAGCCACCACGTGTACTCCCGGCCCCTGGGCGTTGGCGCGTATGATGGAAGCCGCCGATGCATTTCCGGTGAATGTCGGGTTTTTAGGCAAAGGCAACAGCGCTCGAGCCGAACCGTTAGTTGAGCAGATTCGGGCCGGGGCGGTGGGCTTAAAAATTCACGAAGACTGGGGAGCGACACCGGCCGTCATCGATCAAGCCCTCCGGGTGGCCGATGCCATGGACATTCAAATTGCGATCCATACGGACACCTTAAATGAAGCGGGATTCGTCGAAGATACCCGACGCGCCATCAACGGCCGGGTGATTCATACCTTTCATATTGAAGGAGCCGGCGGCGGGCATGCGCCCGACATTATGAAATTGGCGGGGGAGCCGAATGTGCTGCCGTCGTCGACCAATCCCACCCGGCCATATAGTGTGAACACCATTGACGAACATCTAGACATGTTAATGGTGTGTCATCATCTCGATCCACATCTCCCGGAAGATTTAGCTTTTGCCGAAAGCCGGATTCGTCCGGAAACGATTGCGGCCGAAGATGTCTTGCATGACCTGGGCGCGATTTCCATGTACTCCAGTGATTCGCAAGCCATGGGGCGAGTAGGGGAGAATTGGCAACGGCTGTTTCAAACGGCCGACAAGATGAAAAAGATGCGCGGTCGGCTGGCCGAAGATCAAGCGCGGAATCGCAATGATAATTTTCGTGTTTTACGCTATCTGGCCAAGCTGACCATCAACCCGGCTATTACCAATGGGATTTCCGCCTATGTGGGCAGTATCGCGCCGGGCAAACTAGCGGATTTGGTGTTGTGGGACATCCCGTTTTTTGCTGTGCGGCCCCGTTTAGTGATTAAAGGCGGAATGATCGCGTGGGCGATTTCGGGCGATGCTGGAGCCTCTATTCCGACGCCGGAATTAAATCGTTATCGTCCCATGTTTGGGGCTTATGGGAGTGCGGTGGCGTCGACAAGCGTGATTTTTACCAGTCAGGCGGCCCTGGCGGATGGACTGGCTGCACGCATCCGGGTACGAAAACCGCTTTTGGCGGCGTCTCGCACGCGCCAACTCTCCAAACGTGACATGGTCAGAAATGAGGCTACGCCAGTGATTGAAGTGGATCCCGAAACGTATCGGGTTATGGTTGACGGGCACGAAGCGACCGTGGCACCGGCCGATGAGGTGCGGTTAGCTCGGCTTTACCGATTTTACTAGGGGGGGACGACGAATGACCATCACGGAGGTAATCCGAGGAGAAACACTCGGCGAAAAGGCTCGTCTCGTGGAGCGCGTTCGCCTAAGTCGACGAGATGCTTTACGCCCCTTCGGGAAAGTAGTGACCGATTACGGACGAACACTGATGTTAGCATTGCCGCGCGGGGTGGAATTGGTCGATGGGGATGTCCTCTATCAAGATTCCGACCTGATCATTCTGGTAGAGATTATCCATCCGTCGGTGGTTGCCATTCGGTTGCCGGACTATGTGACAGGCACAGATCGTCTCATATACGGCATGCAGCTGGGCCATGCCCTAGGCAACCAGCATTTGCCGGTACGGGTGGTGCCACCCGGGATTTTTCGTGTCCCTGTTGATGAGCCTGAGCGATTACTGCGGTTTCTTCAACGAAGTGCGTTTGCCGACGTGCAGGTTGACATTGTGGCAGGAGAAGCGGACGATCCCGTGCCGAATGCCGAAGCCCATGTGTAAGGGTATCGATGCGCTCTGGGCGCTTCCGTTTTGGATTGATTCCGCTTTGCCGACGGGTGGGTTCGTCTTATCCCACGGGCTGGAAACCATGGTGCAGGAAGGATGGGTGGCCTCCGTCAGCGACGTCGGCACGGTTCTCCGCTTATTTGGTCGGCAAATTAGTCACTCCGAGCTGATTGCATTTTGGCATGTAATCAAGAGTTCGGACGGAATCCAGGCTCTAGAACGCTGTCAAGTGCGATTGGATGCTCTCGTGATGCCGGACGAAACCCGACAAGCCAGCCTTTGGCAAGGACAACGGATTCTTTCGATTGCGGAGGCATGGGGCCTCTCGGTGCCCGTTTCTCGAACGTACAGCGGTCCCGCGTTCGCTTGGATTACCCGGGTCAGTCAGTTGTCGGCCGAGATGGCGGCTTTGGCCTATTTATATCGGCAATTGTCCGAGATGGCTTCGGCTGCGCTCCGGTTGATGCGAGTAGATGGTGTGGAGGTATTCCGTGAGTTGTACCGACTTCAACCGGAAATTTCCGGATGGATTGAGACTGCTCGTCGGTCGCACCTGGCCCAGATGACGACTTCCAGTGTGTGGCTGGAATGGATGGCCTTACGTCACCAGCATCAAGAGATGCGGCTATTTCGCACTTAAGGGGTAAAACGATATCCAACCAAGGGAAGGAGAGACATGATGACTCGGATAGCGCGAGTGGGAATTGGAGGCCCTGTGGGGTCCGGTAAAACCACGCTCATCGAGGAGTTGGTTCCGCGACTGGTGGCCCGCGGACTTCAATTGATCGTCATTACCAATGATATTGTGACCCGGGAAGACGAAATGCATGTGCGCAAAACATTGGATGGCATATTGGATTCAGGGAGGATTGCCGGAGTCGAGACTGGAACTTGCCCCCACACGGCCGTCCGGGAAGACCCTTCTTTAAATTTAGCGGTGATCGAGGAGATGGAAGCTCGCTATCCGGATACGGACTTGGTGCTCTTGGAGTCGGGCGGTGATAATCTCACGTTGACATTTGCGCCGACGGTGGTGGATCGTAGCGTCTTTGTACTGGATGTCTCCGGTGGAGATAAAGTACCGCGGAAAAAAGGACCGGGAGTGGTGCAAGCGGATCTGCTGGTCATTAATAAAATTGATTTGGCTCCGTATGTGGGAGCGGATTTAGGGCGCATGCAGCGAGAGGCGTATGAAGTGCGGCAAGGGCGTCCGGTCATTCTGACTAATTGCCGCACCGGGGAAGGGCTAGAGGATGTCATAGCCTATTTGGCGGAGGAATGCCTATGGGTTCGGTGAACCTCTCAACCTACGACGGTCTCTTGCATTTAACGGTGGCGTCGGGAGGATTTTACACTCGTGAAAACCGGGGCTCCTGGCGGGTTATGCGTCCGGTTTTTGCGGACTATGGGCATCCGGTGGTGCCTATTCGAATCGTGGGGCAGACGCCCGGATTGAAAGGCGGGGATACGCAGCGCCTTTCACTGGATGTCCTTCCCTCCACCTGGTGTCATCTCGGGTCCGTGGCCGCCGAACATGTATTGCCTGCACAAGGACGATGGGCACGCCAGCGATTGGCGATTCGGATCGGGTATGGTTCTCGGCTATGGATGGCTTCCGAGCCCCTCATTCCTCATGCGGGGGCTCGGCTCAAACGGCGGATGACGGTCCAGTGTGAGACGGATAGCCTATTAGCCGTGGAGGAATGGATTACCGGTGGACGGATTGGTTGTGGAGAACGGTTTGGGGATTTACGGGTGGATTCTCGGATGACAGTGATTGATGAGGAAGCCCGGCTGCTCATGCACGACAGGGTACATATAGGGCCTATGAGTACGCTGGCTATGTCCAGCGTACCCGTGGAAGCGTATTGGTCCCTTGTATTAGTGGGATGGCGGGCACCGCACATTAAAGAGGTACTGGCCGACCATGGGGCCTTGGCGATGGAGTCGGCGAAGACCCTCGTTATTCGGTCCTTGGGCACGTTTTCGGAAGTGCGGGCGACTAAAGAGGCGGTAACAAAGATACTGGAACCACTCTTTTTTGCCGAAAAACCGGTATTGCCGGTGTCGCCGGTATGAGGTTGGTTCGCGTTTTTCGGCTGGCGGATCTTGTGAGCCTCTCCATTTCCAGTGTGGCGCCCGTTTTTAGCATTGCCGCGGCGGGTGGCGCGATGATGGGGGCCGCAGGAACGGGAACGTTTTGGGCAATCTTATTGATTGGTTTGCCGTTTTTGTTAAGTAGCGTAGTATTTCGACTCCTGAATCAACATTTCCCGCATGCGGGCGCGTCTTACCATTGGTCGCGGAGAATCTTAGGATATCGAATGGCCCGCTTTCAATCGTGGATTTTATTTTGGGCTTATTTCAGTTCACTTCCGCCTATTATCCTACCTGCGGCGGCTTATTCAGCCGATTTGCTGGGGTTGCCGGTCTTTCGCGCGCAAATGCTCTTGGGTATTGGGGCGATCTGGGTCGTTGTCGCCGTCGGGGTGCTTTTGGGTGGCAGCCGAGTTGTGGCCGGGATTACTAAAACGTTTATGTTGATCGAATTTGGATCTCTCTTGGTTTTTGTCGTCGTGGGAATCATGCACGGGAACTCTTCATTAGGCGTGTTCTTTCGATTTCCGGGGGTCTCTCAGTGGCACGGCGTGTGGATAGCGGCGGTTATCGGCGCGACAGCGCTTGATGGATGGGAAATTGATAGCTATGCGGCCGAGGAGTCCCGCCAACCCCGTAAGGACCCGGGATGGGGCGGCATTGTTGGCGCTATTGGCGCATTAGCCATCTATTTTGTGGTATACCCGATTATGATACAGGATGTAGGCCTGCACCGGTTGGCCAATAGCCTAAACCCTTGGATGTTGTGGGGGCATAGGCTCTTTCGGCATCACCAAACATTGGCGCTCCTACCTGTTTTAGTGTCGACGGCGGGCTCTCTGTGGCTTACCGCGTATATTTTGACCCGGATTATGTTTGCCATGAGCCGGGATCGCGAACTACCCGCTTGGATTAGCCAGGTTAATCGCCGAGGCGTACCGGCCAGGGCTACCATAATGATATTGGGATTGGCTCTAGGCGTCGTAAGCTTAGAGGTGATTATGCCATCGGTAGACGGGTTTTTTAACTTAATTCTTTCGTTGGCCGGATTATTCTTGACCCTGGAATTTCTGTTGGATAGCCTTACCGCGGCCGTGTTTCTGTTCAAGCTTCATCCGGGATGGTTCCCTGATGCCTGGACACCGCACCGTCATTGGGGGGCCACTGTGGCAGCGTACCTCTCCGTAGTGCTTTTGTTTTTGTTAGTGGTGGGTTTTTTTCTCTATGCACCACATATCATCGGACCGACGGCCGATGCCATTGCGCTCGGCATATTATTAGCCGGAATCGGATTTGCTATGCGGGGAAGACGGCCATCCCAACGGTTTTGGGTCTTTCAACCGGAATGGGATGGTCTCGATTTGGCGGAGGAAGAATGATTAAGGGATTTTTTACGTGCGCACTTGACGGGGAAATACCCGGATGGTATTATTCTTTTCGTCGGCACACTCCTCGATAGCTCAATTGGTAGAGCACCCGGCTGTTAACCGGGTGGTTGCAGGTTCGAGTCCTGCTCGAGGAGCCATTTTATTTGGGCCCATAGCTCAGCGGTAGAGCTGCCGGCTCATAACCGGTTGGTCGTAGGTTCGAATCCTGCTGGGCCCACCACCAACCTTGACAAGTTCGTTGAAAGCCGTTAAGATGTTCGACGCGGGCGCGTAGCTCAGTGGTAGAGCGCTTGACTCACATTCAAGAGGTCGGTAGTTCGATCCTACCCGTGCCCACCATTAAAACTCTCACACCGCCTAAGGAATGGCGGGTTTTTTGTTTTGCGGTGCTCGTTACTAAGCCGTCGCCAATCACAGACGAGCATAGATTTTGTGGTGCTATGAAGAGGACAAGTAATCGCAAAAGATGTGACCCGAGAAGGGATTTCAAGATTATGTGGCAGAGGTGGTCAAGTTTGTCCTTACGACGGATCCAAGAGGCGATCGATGATCGGCCGCATCTTCCGGGGGCTCCGTGCTAAGTCAATTTTGAATGGTCCCTCTGCGAATTAAGTTTCGGTCAACGATGCCCTTTTTAGGGCATACCTACGGTTCTACCAAAGCGTTTGTGTAAAAAAACCCACTAACAGAAATAGTTTGTTCCATCTCAATTTGTCACCGTTTTGTCATTAGGCGCGCGACAGTGGGGGGCGTTTTCGCATGGATAAAGCGTTGAATTCTTTGCGTTGCTGAAGGCTAACCATAGCCGTTCATGCCGAAGCAGAAGGTAATAAATCATTTCACGGATTGAGTAGGGGTCACGACACTTCGGAATGCGACGTCAGTTGGCAGGATTTTGCAAACTCAATCCCGAATGGAATGATCAGGAAATATAAAGGGGAGGAGCCATAAGTGCTCAACGGACGGCGAATCGCGGTTGTCTTGCCAGCCTATCAAGCGGGGCGTACCTTACAACGGACGATTGCCGAAATTGACCGGGCAATTGTCGACGACGTCATCGTTGTTGACGATGCCAGCACTGATGAAACATGGGCTATTGCGCAACGCCTGCCGGACATTGTAGCGGTAAGGCATGAGCGGAATCGCGGTTATGGCGGGAATCAGAAAACGGGGTTTGAGCTTGCCTTGACACGGGGAGCAGATGTTATAATCCTACTTCATCCGGATTATCAGTACACACCGTCGTTGGTCGTCGCCATGGCGGCCATGATGGCATACGGAACCTATGATGCGGTCATGGCCTCACGTATCTTAGGACGAGCCCCCTTAAAAGGAGGCATGCCGCGCTATAAATACGTGGCCAATCGCCTTTTGACGGTAGTAGAAAATCTATGCCTTGGCATGAAGTTATCGGAATATCATTCCGGTTATCGGGGTTATACGCGTCAAGTACTTGAACGCGTCCCATTCCAGCAAAATGCAGACGACTTTGTGTTTGACAACCAAATTATTGCGCAAATAATATTGGCGGGATTTCGACTGGGAGAACTTGCATGTCCTACGCGCTATGCCGAAGATTCGTCCTCCATTGGCGGGTGGAAGGCGGTAAAGTATGGCCTGGGCGTGTTGCAAACTGCCGTCGAATACCGATTGGCCCAGTGGCAATGGTATACTCCAACCTATTTACAGGGAGTTCTCCCTCAGAACCTTTCGGGCCGGTCGGCAGAGGATGTCTCTTCATGAGGAGGATTATTGGTCAAAATGCGTGATCCCCATCTTATCGTTATAGCCACAGCGATTAATACCGAAATTGACGCCACTGACCCCTGGGTGAACTAGTGATGTTCGACTAACCGATTGGGTCCAACGGGATTATACGGCAGTCTTATGGGGGAAGAGATTTGACGCATCAGGGCGTAACGTGTGTTATTTGTGGCGGTCCTGCCACTGTGTTGTATGCGCAACTACCCGATATGTTTCACCAAATGCCTGGCCGCTGGGATGTTATGCGGTGCCTACAGTGTGATTTGCACTGGGTGCATCCGATGCCTCACCCCGATGTCCTAGCAGAACTCTATGTAAATTACCATACGCATTTTCAGCGTGCCAGCGTGTTCCAACGGCTTATGGTGGCGACGGCCGTCCAATACCGCCTGTTTTCCTGGCGCCTTATTCGAGCCATGTTCAAAGGGTGGCTTGGGAAGTCTCGTATAGGGCACTATTTGACGGCAACCTTGGGTACGCCGACGTCACTTGAGACGATCCGTTTACTGGACGTGGGGGCCGGGAATGGATGGTTTGTCCGTTTGATGACCGATCTGGGATGGGAGGCATGGGGAGTTGAGCCGGACCCGACAGCGGCTCACGATGCGGAAACAAGGGCCAAGGTTCCGGTTATATCCGCGTCGTTTGATGCTGCGTTGTTTCCGCCTTCCACATGGGATGTAATTACGTTTCGACATGTGTTCGAACATCTCCCGGATCCGGTTTCCACCATCAAGGCCGCCGACACGTTATTGAAACCGGGTGGGCGTCTTGTGATTTTATGTACAAACACGGCTAGTATTGGCGCTCGACAATTCCAAGATGAATGGCGTGGGTGGGAAGTACCGCGACATGTGTTCATGTACAATCCTTCCAACTTGGCACGTCTGGTGACCACGGCAGGGTCGTTTACCATTGAAGTGTTGGAGACAGTGTTAACGCCAACATTAAAATGATCCAGATCGCCAGAATGAATTTGACCCACCCCTAACGAAATTTGACACCAAAACCTGACCAAAGGTGAGGTGTCTCCATGACAAGGAGTGGGCAAATTATGAAGATCCGTGATCTTCACGAACAAGGATATCGTATCCGGGAAATCAGTCGCAAGACGGGCATGTCCCGCAATACCGTTAAGAAATATTTGCGGACCGATCCGGTCCGCCGACGCCGGGCCTCCAGACCAGCGAAACTCGACCCCTTTAAGGCGTATTTGAACACACAAGTGGCACACGGGGTCACCAACGGCGTCCGACTGTTTCATGAGATTCGGCAGCAAGGCTATACCGGAGGATATACGCTCGTCAAGAACTATCTCCAACCGCGCCGGCCGGCGCGGACCCCTCAGGCGGTCAGGCGGTTTGACACCGAGCCGGGCCAGCAGGCGCAAGTGGACTTTGGATTCTTTGGTTACGACGATGTCGCGGGTCGGCCTCAGAAGCTCTGGCTCTTTGTGATGGTCTTAAGCCATTCGCGCATGACCTATGCGGAGTTCGGGACCACTGCGGACGGCACGGCGGTTATCCGGGGGCTCGTGCATGCCTTTCAATACTTTGGGGGTCGTCCGCGGGATGTGCTCTTTGACCACAGGAAACCGGTGGTACAAGGACGCGATGAGAACGGCGACGTCGTCTGGACGCCGCGGTTTCTGGACGCCGCCCTCGCGTTGGGCTTCCACCCCCGCGCCTGTCGCCCGTACCGGGCTCAGACCAAGGGGCGTGTGGAACGGACGATGGGATATATTCGGCATCACTTTTGGCCGGGCCGCACGTTCACCGATCTGGCCGACCTGAATCGTCAGCTGCTGCAATGGTTGGACACCGTCGCGAACGTGCGACCGCATGGCACGATCCAGGAGCGACCCCTCGATCGTCTGGCGACCGAACACCTGGAACCACTCCCGGATCCGGCCCGATGGGCTCCGTACCTCCTCGAAACCCGGACAGTGAGCCGGGATGGGTTCGTCGCCTATGGCGGGAGTCGATATGGCGTGCCCTGGACGGTTGCGGGACAACCCATTACGGTGGAAGACTGCGGCGACCGCCTGGTGTTTCGGGTCGATGGCGTGATGGTGGCCGAACATCCCCGGGCACCCGTCCCCGGCAGCGTGAATCCCCTTCGCGATCAATGGCACAGCCTACCGCAGACGGATCCGGTTCCGACCCGTACGGGTCGGGCGCAACAGATTCCAACCCCGGATGTCGAAGTTCGCGATCTCGAAGAATACGCCCGGATTGGAGGGACGATTTCATGTTCCCGCTAGAACAGGTTCATCAACAACGGGAAATGTTGGGGTTGCTGGATGCCGGAGCCGTCCTCGAGAATCGTTTAGACCAGGCTAGTCACGAGAATCTCTCGTATGTGGAGTTCCTCCATGGCCTCCTGCAGGTGGAACTCCAAGCTCGACGGGAACGCTATCTTAAAGCCCGATTACGGCTGGCCCATTTTCCCGCGATCAAACGGTTAGAAGACTTTGATTGGACCTTCCAACCGTCCATTGATATGCGGCAAATCCAGTCTCTGGCTTCATTGGCCTTCGTGGCGGAAGCCACGAACATTCTCTTCCTCGGACCTCCCGGGGTGGGAAAGTCCCACCTCGCGATATCCTTGGGCCTCAAGGCCGTCGAAGCCGGATTCGGCGCGTACTTTGTCACCGCCGACCGCCTCTTACAGGATCTGGAGAAGGCGTATCATGAACATCGATTAGACCGGCGCATGCGGGTTTACCTCGCACCTAAGGTGCTGATCGTCGACGAATTTGGCTACCTGCCCTTATCGCGGGTAGCCGCGACGCTCTTCTTTCAACTCGTCTCCGCTCGCTACGAGCGGGGGAGTTTCATTCTGACCTCGAACAAGGGGTTTGCCGATTGGGGCGACGTCTTGGGGGATCCCGTCATCGCCACGGCCATTTTGGATCGATTGCTGCACCATTCCCATGTGGTGAACATCCGCGGGGACAGCTACCGACTGAAAGACAAGAAACGGGCTGGCGTGTGGACTGCGCCAGCCATCCCCGCATCCCCGGGAGATTCCGCCGGTGGGTCAAATTCGGTTGGCGCAAGTGGATCAAATTTAGATCGGCGTTGACAGACAGAGTGGATTAATGCGGCCTGGTTTTATTTGGCTAGTATTCATCAATTCTCGGTGCGGGATTTTGGAAGGGCTCTGGCATTTACATGGAGGGAAAAGCGAACGCTCGTGCGGGACCTATGGGGAGGTGAAGAACTTATGCTGGTAGCTCGCAAAGTATAACGGCTAGTGATTTGTTGGTCCGCCCCGGTTCTCTGGGGGAGGGTGTTTTGGAAGCATATTGAATCGGGACGTCAACTAACCCACCATAAAACCATTACACCGCCTAAGGACTGGCGGGTTTTTGTTTTGTGCAGCAAATCGGGAGCGGGGCACTGTTGAGAAGGATTTTGCGAATGCCTATTTGATTGATGGGCGTGCGCGCCGATAATTCGTGACATAAGCCCAAGCGGTAATCCAAGATTCCGGATCCCATAAACGGACTCGAATGGGCTCACATCGATAAGGCCCTTGGTCTGGACTTCGAGGGTCATATTCTTCCCAAGCGTCCAATGCCGCCCAAAGCGCGGAACGAGCTTCCAACTGAGGGGGGAGTCGATAAATTTCGCCCCACACGACGGGTCCGGCAACCTGGCAGCGATTGAGAAACAGGTGACGATATGCGTCAATGATCCGCGTTTCGCCATAAACCATGCCTACGCCGACAAACTCGATTGAAAACGGACTGAGTAGGTGATGGTGAGAATTGTCACGACGTAGGGTGCCGTAAACAAAAAGCCACGGAATCGTCGTTAACCGCGAGTCTTCTTCAACCATCTATTAATTCCCCAAGCGTTTAGCGGCTACGCTTAAAAGTTTCATGAGGCGATTCCTCCGGCGTAGGAGTGTTGTCCGGGACGTAGGGTAACCAGACGTCAGCGAAGGCTTTTAACGCGTCTAATATCGGAAACAAGGCCTGGCCTTTCGGGGTCAACCGATATTCTACCCGCGGAGGCACTTCCGCATAGCGCGCCCGTTCCACGATGCGTTCTTGGGCCAGGCGCTGTAGCCGATCGGTCAGGGTGCGCGGGTTGAGTCCGACATTCACAAAATCATTAAACCGACGCGGACCTCGACGTAATTCCCGCAATATCACAATCGTTGGCACATCGGCGACCAGCGTAGCAGCACGCTGAATGGGGCACTGAATGTGCTGATAGTCCTGAATCATCCATCCGCACCTCCTCAAAAACCCCGTGAATTCATGTTTAGTGTACCCGATTTACCTCAAGTTTGGGCAAGAAACCTTGATCATTCAATACTATACGATCTATAGTAATGGGGTAGGCGTTGAGATTAAATTTGTTTGATCTTAGGAGGATTATTAAAGATGGCTAAAATCGCCTTTTGGATTACCGCCGGTCCCGAATTAGAAAGCAAAGCGTTGGCCAATATCGTGTTGGCGGCTCGGTTAAAACAAAATCGGCAGCAAGATATTCAAGTCTATTTTTTCGGGCCTGGTGTGCAACTGGCCGGTAATGCGGAGGGCCCTTTAAAAGAGGCGATCCAAGCCTTAAATGCGGCGTCGGTCCCCATGGCGGCCTGTCCCTTTAATGCAGACCAATATGGCGTCTCTGCACCGATTACGGCTCATGGGGTAGAGATGGAGCCGGCGGGAGAAGCCTTAGTACGACTTGTGAACGAAGGATATCAAATTATCGGCGTATAGTTCGGGAGAGGAGAAGCGCCCTTGTCGCAGTCGGGAGGATCGAGGATAGCGCTGGTTTGGCTTACCGTGGCAGAACTTTTAGCCATGAGCGTGTGGTTTAGTGCGACCGCGGTGTCGGGAGCCATCGGGAAAGCCTGGCATCTCTCCAGTGGGGCTACAACCTGGTTGACGGCCACGGTACCCCTAGGGTTCGTAGGTGGGGCGCTTTTTAGTGCCACCATTGGATTGGCTGATCGGGTGCCTCCGCGACGTTTGATCAGTCTCGGAGCCGCGGGGGCGGCTCTCACCACCGCGTTGGTAGCCGGCTTTCCTCAAGGAGGCATTGTGCCGTATCTCCTGAGAGTGATGACGGGCGCTTTTCTGTCTGTCGTTTATCCCGTAGCGGTACAGTGGATTGCTGAATGGTTTCCACACCAACGGGGATTAGCGGTAGCGATTCTCATTGGCGGGCTTACTTTGGGATCGGCATTTCCGCACGTGTTGACGGGATTGCCGATGATGCGGCAATGGCCAACGGTGCTCATGACCAGCGGCGGGCTTGCGGCATTCGGGGGTCTCATTGTATGGCAGATGATTCCCCGCTCCCGGACCTGGGTTAAGCCCCCGCCCTTTCGGTGGAACCACCTGCGCCGGGTCATACAAAATCGGCCCGTTATGTGGGCGAATATCGGGTATTGGGGCCATATGTGGGAACTTTACGCCATGTGGGCGTGGTTGCCGGCTTTCCTGCTGGCTAGCTGGCGGATCGATTGGTCGGGCGAGCAGTTAAGGCAAGTCGCCGGTGTGGCCAGTTTTATGGCTATTGGCGTCGCCGGGTTTGGGGGTGCCCTTTTAGGAGGATGGGCAGCCGAACGATGGGGCCGCACGGTCACGACCATGGTGGCCATGGCGGTTAGCGGGACGATGGCTATGGTCATCGGATTGACCTATCGATCAGATCCGATCGGCACGTTCGTTCTCGCGCTTTGTTGGGGGGCGAGCGTGATTGCGGACTCGGCACAGTTTTCGGCTGCGGTGACGGAATTGAGTTCGCCCGCCTCGAAGGGAAGTGCGCTTACCCTTCAAATGGCGGTAGGCTATCTGGTTACCATATTGTCGATTGATTTTGTGGGGTGGGCCGTTCAAAAGGTAGGATGGCATTGGGCGTTTACGGCATTGGCACTCGGCCCTCTTATAGGAATTTGGGGGATGTTCCGCTTACGACGACGACCGGAATCCTTACTGATGGCTCATGGGCGGCGATGAATCCGAGAAGATCGGAAAGCCTGCGGGCGGCGATTCCAAAATCGGCGCCGCGACATGCCCGTGCCGCGTAAATCGGGGAATATGGCCTAATGCGTGGACGTGCCGGGCATCTTCTCCCAAGGTTTCCACCCACTGATATCCTTCGGTTAAAATGACGCCGATGGCTTTGACCTTTGCATCGGCTTGACGTGCTAAGTTTAGGGTCGCCTTCAGGCTATTACCGGATGCGGCGACATCATCAACCACTACAATTCGACGACCTGCCATCCAAGGCCGATAGGCTTGATCAAGCAACAGCACTTGTGCACCCTCGGTTGTGGTTGATTGGACGGGAGCCGACAGCGCGGACGCCAGATGGATTTTCCGGGATTTTTGAGCAATGACATATCGATCTAAACCGAGCGCCCGGGTAACCTCAATGGCTACCGGAATCCCTAAGGTGGCGGTACCCATGACGATTTCAGGACGATAGGGGGCGAGACGTTCGGCTAGTAAGCGGCCAATGCGCTCACCAAAGTGTACTCCCCGGTCAATGACCATCAATAACGCAATCGCCCCTGTTTCCGTGGGGATGATGGGCAATGCTTCAGGCGTTCCCCCAATATTTACGGTGTAATAGGCCGGTTCCAACGGATAATCCTCTCCATCGACGGTCGAGTAGATGATTTATGCTGGAAGGAAATTGCACAGGTGTCAAGGGATATGTCGCCTTTTTGGTGAAAACCTCAATCTTGTGGTGATGGTCTTAGGCAGGGCACACGATGTTCTGCCTTTCCAAGCCCGGCTCAACCGATATACTGATTTTAGTACGATAGCCGATAAGAGTGGATGGTATTGATCAATCGAGGCGTGTTTCTTAAAAACATTTACCTCCAGGAAGGTTCGACCGAGACCTATCCGTATAATATTCCGGCATTTCGTGGCCTGGCCAAAATTGAGTTGACCACCGCCGTCACATTTTTAGTCGGGGAAAACGGCTCGGGCAAGTCGACTCTTCTCGAGGCGATTGCGTCGGCAGCGGGGTTTAATCCTGAAGGGGGCAGTCGTGATCATCGTTTTGCGACGGTTGAAAGCCCGACGGGATTAGAAAATGCGATTCGGCTTTCGTGGTTTCCCAAAGCCACGTCAGGATTTTTCTTACGGGCCGAAAGCTTTTTCAATTTTTCTTCGTACCTGGATGAAATGGCTAAGGATTTTCCCGATAAAGCCTATCAAGCTTATGGAGGGAAGTCACTCCATCGTCAATCGCACGGAGAAGCCTTCTTTGCCCTGTTTACCCATCGATTTCGTAACCGGGGAAAGGCGTTATATCTGTTGGATGAGCCGGAAGCCGCATTGTCCCCCGCGCGCCAACTCGCCTTTCTGCGTTTAATGTGGGACCACGAACAACGAGGGCAGTCCCAATTTCTTATTGCCACCCATTCGCCTATCTTGCTCGGCTATCCGCATGCCACCATTTTGACATGTGACACCCAACCCCTGTCCGTCATTGCCTATGAGGATACGGAACACTACAGGATTACCAAACAATTTCTTTTAAACCGTGAAGGCGTATTGAAAGAGCTGTTCAAGCCGGACCCCGATTAGGTCGACATCGGCCGATCGCCGGAATTAGGGAAAACCGACAGCAAAGTTGGAGGCTTGGTCAGAGCGGATCCTCTTTTTAGCGAGGGGAGAAATATGAGGACAAAAGGGCATTCGATTCGGATTAGTGTTCCCGACAGTTTAAATTTTGCGCTATGGATTCGGCGGCAAAGCTGGATCAATACTCCGGCGGATGAGATGGTATGGGAGCGCTGGTGGAACCATTTACTCAATTTACGGCGGATGGATCCCCAGGAACGCTTTTATGCGACCGCCTATTGGGTCGCACCCGAAACCGCCTGTCTACCCTATGACGGACGGAGCGGACTTTCTTGGCATGATCAGTGGGCCAAGTTTTCAAAGGAACGGAAGGGCATTGAAGAGGCCGTAGATCTTACCGGACTTCGGCGGCTCTTGCGGGAAGACCGCTGGCGATTAGCCCTACTGGCACGGACCGATTGGGTTTTTGACGCGGTATGGGATCCTCTGTCGATCATTTCACAGGACTTGGTTTGGGAGGGATACGGAGTTCTTCGGTGGCCGTACCACCAAGATCCGTTGGCGCTCGAACACAGCTTGACCATGGCATTAGGAGCGTGCCCATGAATAGAAGTCGGCATGGAAACCGCCTTTTGCAACTTACGTTACCGTCCGGGTGTTGTCATGGGTCGTTTATTCGCCCGGCCGGTATCAGGATGGAGGGCCGGACCCAGGTCAAAGGAGAAGTCAGGTTTTTAAAAAAGCCCCCGCCGTAACCGAAGCCCGGCGGGAGACGATTAATCCGTTACTTTAATTCATCTGATCGGACGGTCGTACCACAATTTCATTGACGGCCACCGATTCCGGTTGCTCCAACGCATAGAGAATGGCGTCGGCAATGTGCCGACTGGACAAGGGATTTTTGGAAGCCCGTGCCTTTAACGCCTCAAGCGCATCGGGATCGGTAATCGATTGCAATAATTCGGTTTCGACCAGTCCCGGTGATATGAGGGTGGTTCGGATACCATATCGGCCGACCATTTCCATTCGCAGTCCTTCGGTAATCGCCCGTACCGCAAATTTGGTCCCGCTATAGACGGCGCCCCCCAGTCCGACTTTATGCCCCGCAACCGAGGCGATGTTGACAATGTGTCCGCTATTTTGGCGAATCATCACCGGGAGCACGGCGGCGATGCCGTAGAGGACCCCCTTGATGTTGACATCGATCATGCGTTCCCATTCGTCCACATGAAGTTTTTCCATATACGCTAGCGGCATTACGCCCGCATTGTTGATCCACACATCAATCCGGCCGAATTGCGCTACCGCAAAGTCTTTGACTTCTTCGACAGAAGGGCGCCGGGTAACGTCGATCGGGTGTATCAGGGCTGTTCCGCCTTGAGCCCGAATATCGGCGGCGATGGATTCAAGGCGCTCGAGTCGTCGGGCGGTTAAGATGACACGGGCCCCCTTGGCGGATAACCGACGAGCGGTGGCCTCTCCGATTCCACTACTCGCACCCGTAATGACGACAACTTGGTTGGTTAATGAACTCATGGTGTCACCCTTCCTCGCTGAGGCTTAGTCGAGTGCAGTCACTCAACCAAGAAGGATGATACTGCGGAACCGACGGGTTGTCGAATACCGCGGTCTTGACGTGCTCTTCCGTCCCTTCAGCCCCGTTTTGTTGTCGAACTAGCCTGATTGGTTAAGCTTGGGCCCAAATTAATATACGCCGTTTGATAAAGTAACCGGCTCGGAAAAATTCTCGGGGCGCGGTCTTTTCGTTGATATGGGCCAGTGCTTGTCGGCCGTTGGGGCTCATGGGATCAACAGGGGCTAGCCATGCTAGGGGATTAATTAATTCTTCGGATAGTTCGATAACGATATCATGAAAATCCGCCTCTATGAGCAAGGTATACCATTCATCCGGCGCCAAGGCACGGCGATGCGAGGGGTCCCGCAAACTTTCCACCCGATTCAGCCATGGAATTCCCGATTGACTTCCGGTCATATCGGAAATGCCCAGTCGCCCTCCGGTTCGAAGGATTCGATGGGCTTCGGAGAGGAATTCGGCAATATCGGTGAAGTGATGCGCGGCTCGCCGACAAGTCACCAGGTCGAAGCTTTTATCCGAAAAGGGGAGGGCCTCCGCGGGGGCCTTCAGGGCGGTCAGGGTGAGATGATGTTCTTGGGCTAGAGTCAGCGCGTCTTCTAACATTTCTTGGGTAATATCGACGATACTCACCTCGGCACCGTGTTCAGCCAAGCGTAAAGCCGTATGGCCGGCTCCGGTGGCGACGTCGACGGCCCGTTCACCGGGTTTCGGCGCCAACCCGATGACCAGTCGATCAAGATCGGGGCCGTGGGCGTGGCCAGGGCTCACGACATAGGCTTGATGATGGGCGGCAAAAAAGGTACGGGGATCGCGTTCGTCTGGCATGACAAGCCCTCCTCGGGGAACGGATTCGTATTCAGCATAGCATGGGATTCGTGATAGAGACACCAAGAGTTACCGGCGGAAGACCCCGGGGAATCCTTACGGGCTAATAGGCGTTAGGGAATGTCCATGACCTAGGATTCAGGAGGTAAGTTGGTGCCGGTAAGTCTCCCCTGATCCGGTTAGCGGTCGTTTTCGATCTTTGAATTAATTGGAGTTTGGACGCGAACCTGTGGCGATGAGGTGGAAAATTAGTTGTCGCGGGGTGCGGCATGTACCCGCCGGCGTTTGAATTTCGCTAAAACCAGGGCTCCCACCGTCGTGAAAGTGGTGACGCTGAAGGCTAGCGGATCGATTCCCCGAACCACTAAATGGGTAGCGACCACCGCGGTCGGTAAAAAATGGACAATCAATATCCAGAGTGCCGCGACAAGTCCTATGAGCCCGAGCCGGTAGGCTTCCGGGAGATGCCAGCCGTCTTGTAGATTGGTGGTCAACACCCATAAGTGAACGGCTAAATAGAGGACTAACGCAATAATCCAAGTGACCATGATTAACAACCCGGGCCGGCTAATGAATGCGGTTTGTACGGTCAGGTTAGAAAAAATATAAATTAGGGGCCATTCCAGTGTGACTGCGGCATTCGGCCCAAGCGTGCCAACAACCAGACCATAAATGATGACGATGATCATGGCTTGAAATGCGATGGCGGCCAAAGCCCATCGGCGGATGGTGCTCCATGACGTTTGGCGAACATGCCCGCCAACGGTTACAATCAATTCACCCTGGATCCAGAGATACCAGGTGGCGAGAAACCCACGGCCGATGGGCATCAACTGAATATCGCCGGAGGGCAACATGGCAGTGGGATTGCGAAAGTTTCCCAGTGACAGGATAGCTAATAGAAGAAAAGAGCCGATGACCAAGGGAAACCAGAACTGTACGGTACGGGCCAAATGGGTCAAGGGCTTGCTGGCAAACCAAGCGCTTAGCAGGATGAGGCTGAGACTAAAGACCAGCCGTGGCGTGCGCGGATAAAACACGATGGACAGGAGCTGGGTAAAGAGTGCTAACAAGGCGCCGTCCAAAATCACGTAAAGTACTATCGTGGCTAAGAACACCGGCCATCTGACGACACCCCATAAATCTTCCATTCGGCCAAGTTCGGTGGCTCCCGTGGTATGAGGCGGCCACAAGGTTTGTACCCATACCAGTCCCATGGCGATACTGATAGACAGGGGAATGGCCCAGCCGGCATCGCGTCCTGATTCACTAATGACGGTTTGAGGCCAAATATAGACCCCGCCGGCTACCACGGATACGGCGGTCATTAAAAAAAACTGCCCTCGACTGATAGGCTCAATCGGTCCCATTATCGTGACACGCCCTCTCCTAATGTTTGGAATGTGACCGTGATGTCGGCATGAATCGGCAACCGAGATAACGCGGTGAAAGAAAAATGGCTAGCGGCAATGGGGTGTGCCCAAGCCGCGGTTTTGGCAAAGCCAAAGGGATCGGTATGGGTTTGATTCGCCCATTGGACGGCCTCTGAAGCCATGGATTGAATGGCTTGGGCTACCTGTCGGCTGACAGTCGTTTCGATCGCGTGGCTTACGATGAGGTGTGGTGGAGTTGACATAATCAGTCCACGGGCATGAATCGTGACCCGTACGGTTACGGCGTTAGAGCTTAACCTGGCGCCGGTATGAACCGTTTCCGTGATCTTGCCGACGGCAAACGGGTGGGTGCCGACATTTACCGTTATCACGTCATGGAGAACTCGTCCGGTTAAAAAGGCGAATCCGGTGGTCGCTTGAGTGGGCATCAAGTCGGGGCTTCCTGTCGGTGGGTATACCAACACTTGCCGTACGGCCATTCCGCCTGGGGTCGGGCTGGCTACCGGAATGAAGGGAGAGACTCCAGGTGTTTCCGACTGGTCCCACCATTGCCATTCCCGTTGGCCTAAATTTAACGCGTGGCAGGCGGTGCAATCAAAGTAGGTAGACAAATAGTAATAGGGCACAATGGTTTGCGGTGAACTACGGGTTAATAGGGGAGCCGGATTATTGGGGGTGGCGATGAGCCAAAACGTTGCCGGAATGGCGCCCATAGCGTTTAACGAATCGATAATTTGCGCGACTTGGTTGGCGGCGAGTCGCCGATCGACGGCGAGCACCTGCAGTTCGCCAAAAGAGACATTGCGGTCGGTGGCGGTCTGTACTTCTTGGATGGCTTGCGGCCAGGATGTGGCTGTTACGGTTTCGGCATAAAATTGCTGACTGGGCGGTAAGCTGGCCAGGCTGCCTATGCTCACGGCGACATTAGGGAATACCAGGGTCCATTGATGGTGACGGTTGATTCCCATGGCGATGACGACCGCCTGTTGTTCAATCGGTCGCTGATCCCAGCAACCGGTTATAAGCGCCGGCAGCCACAAAAACCATATCCAGCGGATCCAAAAACGTCGAGCCATTCAATTTCGCCCCTTCTTGAGGTGTGCTGGCGGCACGGTTTGGGGAGAGCCCATAGGGCGCGAACTTCGGGGACGTGCGGTTGTCAACCGACGGCGCAGTCCATTCCATGGTTGGCGAATGAACAGATCGCGCCAGTCGTTGGCGCGAAAGGGGGCAAATGGCACGAAATAAGGAACGCCAAACGACGACAGCTCCGTTAATAAGCCCACCACAACCATGGTCACCCAAATAATGCCATATAAGCCGAGAAGAGCCCCGGCCAACAACATCACCGCGTTGACGATGCGCCAGGTTCCCGTGAGTTCATAGACAGGGACCGAATAAAAGCTGAGCGCGGTTAATGTAATCACCACAATCATTTGCGGACTGACCAACCCGGCTTTGACCACGGCGGTTCCGACCACGATGGCACCGACCGTGCCGATGGTGGTCGATAAAGCCTTCGGCAGTCTTAAAGCGGCTTCCCGCAAAACTTCAATGACTAACACCATCAATAAGGCCTCGACCAATGGCGGAAAAGGTAAGCCGGCATGGTCGCCCGCGGTCAAAATCAATAGAGCCGGTGGCAATAGGTTGGTGTTCACTTCGGTTAAAGAAATATATAGAGCCGGCAGGTAGATCCCCATGACCCATCCTAAAAGCCGGATCAGACGCACAAAAGAGATGTCGTACCAGGCGCCCGCATAATCCATCGCCGTTCGATAGAAATCCGCTAAGGGGGCGGGTGCTATCAGCACAAACGGATCGCCGTCGACTAAAACGACCACCTTACCTTCCAAAAGCGACTGGGTGGCTAGGTCAACCCGTTCGGTGGACCGTAAGGTCGGAAATATCGATCGCGGATGATCACGAATTAGTCCGGCGATGACAGTCGCGTTCGCGCGCCCATCAATGGTGACGGCTTTCAGCCGTTGAATCATTTGGTCGACCAAAGCCGGATTGGTGAGCCCCCTGAGAAAGGCAACGACTACTTGGGTTCGCTGATAGCGTCCCAATGTAATCGGATGGAAGGTGAGCGCGGCGTCATGAAAGCGTTGCCGTAACTGGCCCATCTGGGTTGTCAACAATTCCGTGAACGCGTCGTCCGGTCCTCGCACGGCGAGTTCGGTTTGGGGACGTCCGACGTTACGGGACGGGTACTTTGTGGTATCTATGCCCCAAGCCCAATCAATCCCGGGGGCAAACAGAACTGTCCAGCCTTCTGCCAGATGGTCCAGAACGGCATGCCACGTGGGTAGACGTTTAACCGGAGCGCGCGTGATGGGGGATCGATCCCATTGGTCAGGCGTGGTCGTTGTGCCCATTAACGGCGCCAAAACATCTTGGTCAACCAGTTGGGGGTCTACAATGGTTGCGAGGTACGCCACCTGAACCGTGTTCGGAGACAGGCCGGGCGGTTCCAAAATGCGCACGACCAAATCGGGACTTGGCTGGAACGTGGCCGCCAATAAGGTTGGGACCGCCTCCAATGGCGGAATGCGGTGGTCGGTGGTGATTTGTTGGAGGATTTGGTCGATGGTTAAGAGCACGTCTTTCGTTAAGTTGGACCAGTCGTCATAGATATCGGGCCGCTCGATTTCCATAGCTTTACCATGTCTCGGGTAGGGCTGCTTTATACCTGAGAAAAGAAGCCCCAGCCGCCGAAGCGGTTGAGGCTTACGAATTAGAGGGTGAGAGGATGATAGGCTCGATCAAGCGCCTTGGCGACGGCGGCATGGGTGATCCGGCCATCGGCAATATTGATTCCGGAACGAAGCTCGGGACGCTCTTGAAGAGCACCGGTCAATCCACGACTTAACGCGATCACATACGGTAATGTGACATTGGTGAGGGCTTGGGTGGCCGTACGGGCCACCGAACCGGGAATATTCGCCACGGCATAGTGGGTTACCCCGAAGCGGGTATAAGTCGGATTCTCATGGGTCGTCGCCCGGTCGATGGTTTCCACACAGCCTCCCTGGTCAATGGCCACGTCGACAATCACTGATCCGGCGGTCATCTGTTGCACCATCTCGGTGGTGACAACCTTAGGCGCTCGATCGCCCGGAACAAGCACAGCCCCGATGACGATATCTGCTGACCTTACTGCATCTCCGAGCGCGGCGGGATGGGCCCACAACGTTTGAATACGGCTTCCGAAGACGTCGTCCAGCCAGGCTAAGCGGTTCGGGTTGATATCCAGGATGCTTACGCGGGCCCCCATTCCGACCGCCATCTTAGCGGCCGCCGTGCCGACGGTGCCTCCACCCACAATCACCACATGCGCTGCGGGCACCCCTGGTACACCGCTAATAAGAATTCCGAGACCTCCTTGATGATTCTCCAGATATTGGGCGCCAAGTTGCGGGGCCAATCGACCGGCAATTTCACTCATCGGCGCTAACAAGGGCAGTCGGCCTTCAGCATCTTGCACCGTTTCATAACCGATAGCGGTAACCCCTTCTGCCATTAATGCATCGGCCAAGTCCGGAGCGGCGGCCAGGTGCAAATACGTAAAGAGCATCAAGTTGGGACGGAAATAGCCATATTCGACGGGTTGTGGCTCCTTGACTTTGACCACGAGGTCAGCCGACCAGGCTTCGGCCGCGGTTGTCATCTGGGCTCCTGCCCGGCGATATTGTTCGTCCGGATAGCCGCAGGCCGACCCGGCCGACGTTTCCACCAGGACCTGATGACCGGCTTGAGTTAGTGCGGCTACGCCCGACGGCGTTAGTGCGACCCGGTTCTCGTACGTTTTAATCTCTTTAGGAACACCAATTTTCATCGGAATCATCCTCCTTGCATCGATTGTTGTTGCCGATCCCATACGCGTTGGATATTGCCGAAACTGACGGCTCTGATCTCGTCATCCGAGAACCCTCGCTGAGATAGGCGGTCGAGAAATTGGGGGACATCTTCGACACGGGAAAGCCCCTCGGTCGGACGAGAAGCGTGGTAGATGGTCGGCAAATAGTCCGTAAAATCAAACCCGAAGGCGACATGCCGAATCC
This sequence comes from Sulfobacillus acidophilus DSM 10332, assembly GCA_000237975.1. GTDB lineage: Bacteria > Bacillota > Sulfobacillia > Sulfobacillales > Sulfobacillaceae > Sulfobacillus_A > Sulfobacillus_A acidophilus. The sequence continues at coordinate 1,044,145 of CP003179.1, forward strand.
CAATAAGATTGGCGATATATATCAGATGGTCAATCAGGCGATCCATCGTCGGGTGATCCTTGTCCACATACGGTCCATAGCTATTCAGTCCAATGATCCCGTGACGGTCGCCAATGGTCTTAATGAGGAAGTCCGGTAGATTGCGCGGGTGATCGGAGAGCGCCCGGGCATTTGAATGCGATGCGATCAAAAGGCCGGAGTGGCTATCGCACACGTCGGCGGCCGAAGTGTCATCGAGATGGCTGATATCTAATAGGATACCGGCGCCGGCTAGATGACGGACAATGTCTCGACCTAGAGGGGTGAGTCCGGGTGGCCGATGAGCGCTGTGCGATTTGGGAAACACGTCCGGACCACTGGCCAGGGCATTGGTTTCCGCCCAAGCCAGCATGGCATGCCGGACGCCCAGACGCCGAAGTACGGTGAAACTTTCCTGATACCCTTCCCAAAGAGAGACCGGGTGGTCGTTGCGGTCGAGTAGCCATTGCTCGACAAAAGTCATACCCTCGAGACCCAAGACCACTTGAAACCGGGGATCGGTCGGATTGAGCGGTTCATCGTCGGTCACAATCCGAATCAGCTCCGGGCTTTCTTGGATATCGGCCCATAACGCCGACGCCAGCTGTAGAACCCGGTGGGCGCTGTTTTGACGATAGGGGGGCTCTACCCATAATGCGAACAGGCTTCCGACAACACCCGCTTGGGACAAGCGGGACCAATAATGACGGGCAAAGACCCGGCGTTCGCCCTCTGCGCGACGGCGGGCGATATCGGCCGGAATGTCGGAATGGCAATCGAATACCGGTATCGGAAACAAATGCTGTCACATCCTTTACGACCAGAACGGATGTTAATATATCATAAAAATCCGGGAATGTTTTTATCTTATTGATATTTTTTCTAGCGGCGCCTTGACAGACATCGGATGTCAATATATTGTCGATATATGACTATTGGTTTAATTTACTGAAGATTACTATTTGGTGGAAGGGGTTTTTCCATGACCATAAAGGATGTCGAACCCACCCGGGGATTGCGGCCGGTCCTCCGTTGGGGACAAGTGCTAGCCATTGCGGTAGCGGCTATTTCGCCCACCACCTCCGTATTTTTGGTTTACGGGGCTGGTCTGAGTACGGCGGGGACAGGCATTGTCTGGGCGTTTTTGATCGGGGCGGTGATTGCCCTGTCTCTGGGTTTTTCGTATGCCGAACTTGGCGGACTCCATCCGGGAGCCGGGGGCGCCTATCGTATTATCCGAAATGTGCTCGGTGAGCCCTGGGGGTTAATTGCGGTCTGGCTCTTTTTGGTCCTGGGGATGGTGATTACGGCCAGTATTCTGGTGGCGGCCGCGACATACCTGAACTCGCTGGTGCCCGGTATTCCCGTCAATTGGGCGGCCGTCGCCATGATGGCCCTGGTCACCGTCTTTTCTCTCGAGCGGATCGGCACCGCCAGTTGGGTAGCCACCGTCATGTTAATTATTGAGCTGACGGTGATCGGGGTCTTTATTGCCATGGGGTTTTTCGGGGCCCGCCATGGCGTGGGGTTCTTGGTGCATCCCCAGCTCGTCTCGGCTTCCGGTCATCGCATGACGGTGATGTTTGCCGGATTAATGGCGGCCGTGGTTCCGGCGTTGTTTGCGTTTAATGGGTACGACTGGCCCCTTTATTTTGCGGAAGAAACGTATGAACCGCGCAAAACGCTCCCCCGGGCGGTCATGTTGGCGGTGGCCATTTCCATCGGAGTGGAAGTGCTGGCGGTGATTGCGGCGACGGTGGCCATTCCGGATTTATCGGTTGCGCTGAAATCCTCGGCACCGTTGTCCTATGTGGCCCAATCGGTGGCCGGCCCGGTGGGGGCGACCATTTTGATTATCGGGGTCATTATCGCCATGTTTGACACCGGGCTTAGCGGAAACCTCGCCTACGCGCGCATTTATTATGATTCGGCCCAGTCCCGTAGCTGGCCGGAACCGGTTAACCGCTTTTTTGGCCGACTTAACCGCCATAATGTGCCTCTATGGGGGTTTCTTTTGCTCGGGGTAGGGAACGCCATATTGTGCTATTTCACCTCGCTGAATAATTTAATCACGTTTACCGGAGTCGTTTTAGTCGCCATTTATCTCTTGATTGCGACAGCGGCCATCGTCAGCCGGGTGCGCCAGTCAACCGCCGACCGCCCCTTTCGTATGCCGTTATGGCCGATTCCACCCGTTATCGCGATTGTCGGCGCCATCTTGGCCTTAACCCAACAATCGCGGGCCGACATGATTCAAACGGCGGTTATCGTGTTAGTGGCCGTAATTTATTGGGCGGCCTACGCACGCCGGCATGCTGCCGCGAGCAAATAGCCGGGCAGGGAGGGATCTGGCATAATAGAGGTACCAGGTGCGGGGGGTACGCCACGGCCCGTGGCGTACTTCTTGATCCCGCCCGATCGGCAAAAAGGGGTGGTGCCATGGAGTTCGATTACGCCAAACTGCGGACCGTGCGTCAAGAACGGCGTTTGACGATTCAAGAATTGGCGGAGCAGGCTCAGGTCAGTGCCAGCCTGATTTCCCAAATCGAGCGAGGCAAAGTCGTGCCTACCCTCACCGTGTTTTGGCGCATATGCAAAGCATTGGATATTCCCATGCATATTTTTTTTGAAACCGATTCCGCCGAGCAATATGTGGTTCGTCGAGAGAACCGGAAGATGTTGCAATTTCCCGATTCTCAGGTGCGCTATTTCTTATTAAGTCCGCAAGTCAAGGGATCCATCGAATTTTTGCTGGTGGAAATTGAACCGGGCGAAACCCACGATCCTGAAGGGGTTGTTACCCACGCCGGCGAAGAATATGGGTATATTTTACGCGGTGAAATGATTGTTCGGCTAGGGACCGAAGACATTCATTTGCGGGAAGGAGACAGTATCGCGTTTCCCTCCTCGATACCCCATCGGTATCGAAATCCCGGTACGACCGTCTGCCAGTCCATTTGGGCGATGACCCCGCCTTCTTTTTAGGGTGCGGCTCATACCGTCGGGGTGAGGGAATCGGCGTCTTGATGATACGTTTTGATTTTCATGATGACGGGGTTTTGATTTTTGATCAGCCCGTGGCGACCTTTGTGGCCACCACGCCCGATGAGGTGGGACCGGTCTTACGGCAGGCCGAGGATGCCCGCCGAAAGGGGTATTGGCTCGCGGGTTTATTAAGTTATGAGGCGAGTGCGGGAATCGATCCGGTACTCGTGACCCATCCCTCGGCCGGGTTTCCTTTGGTATGGCTCGGGGCCTATCCGGTCCCCAAGTCTTTGAAAGACGTTACGTTAGACGGAGGCTATCAGGTCGGGGTTTGGGAGCCTCGGGTCGGACTGGAGGAGTACGCTCGGCAGATTCACCAGATCCGGGAGGCGATTCGGGCCGGACTAACCTATCAAGTCAACTACACCATGCGTTGGGACGCTTCATTCAGCGGTGAACCCTACCGCTGGTATCATGATCTTCGAAGAACCCATCAGGGGGCGTATTCCGCCTATCTTGAGGTGGGGCGACATGTCGTGTTATCGGCTTCGCCGGAGCTCTTTTTCCGGATAACGGGGTCTCGGATTTGGACCCGGCCGATGAAGGGGACGGCTCCTCGCGGCGCGTTTTCCTCTTTGGATATGGACCACTATCTCCGGTTGCGGCAGTCCGAAAAAGAGCGTGCGGAAAATATCATGATTGTGGATTTGATGCGAAATGATCTGGGCCGGATTGCCCGGTGGGGTTCGGTCGAGGTGGCGTCCGCCTGGAGCATTGAGCGATATCCTACCGTCTGGCAAATGACGTCTACGGTCAGTGCGGAACTCAGGCCGGAAATGACTTGGGTCGACGCGTTGCACGCCCTTTTTCCGGCGGGCTCAATCACGGGCGCTCCGAAGGCGCGTACCATGGAAATGATTCAAGCGGTCGAACCCGATCCCCGCGGCATCTACTGTGGCACCATCGGCTACGTTAAGCCGAATGGCGATGCCGTATTTAACGTGGCGATTCGCACCGTGAGCGTTGACCGGAACGAGGGACGCGCCCAGTTTGGGGTGGGGGGCGGAATTACCTGGGATTCGCAGGTTGACGCGGAATATCGGGAATTATCTGCGAAAGCGGCGTTTCTCGAGGTGGCGTCCCAGGCGTTTGCCTTGGTGGAGACGGTGCGGGTGGTAGATGGCTGTATCACGCTGAAGGATTATCATACCGACCGACTCCGTCAATCGGTCGAGTATTTTGGCTGGACCTGGCATTCTCAGGCGGTGGATGAAGCGTGGGACCGTCTGGAAACCACCGGTGCCGGCCGTTTTCGAGGGCGGCTTCTCTACTATGCGGACGGTCGCGTGGCAACCGAAATCACGCCTTTGGCAGCCGGAGCAGGGGGAATGCAATCGGTGGCTTACGCGGTGAAGCCGATGCCTCCGACGGATGTCTGGACGTGGCATAAAACGACCCGACGGGATCGCTACATGGAACGACATCCTGCCGAGAGCCCGGTATTTGATCATTTGCTGTTTAACAACCGGGGCGAGGTTACCGAATTTACCCGTGGAAATCTTGTGGTGAAAATGCCGGACGGGTTATGGACTCCGCCGATCTCGAGCGGCTTGTTGCCGGGAACATTTCGGCAGTATCTACTGGATCGAAAGGCCGTTCGCGAGCGGATCATCACCTTTCATGACGTGGAAACAGCCGAACAATTATGGTTTATCAATAGCGTACGCGGATGGGTTCCGGTGCGCCTCGTGAATTTGGCGCCCGATTGACCACGAGATTCCAGACCAGCAGATAAGGGCCTACTGGCCGACAATTTGAATCCAAAGTCGGCGTTGGCGGGGACCGTCGAATTCGCAGGCAAAAATGCCTTGCCAAGTACCCAGCATCACCTGACCCTGGTGGATAATCAGCGAGAGGGAGGGACCAACCAGGCTCACTTTAATATGACTATCCGAGTTCCGTTCCTGATGTTGAAAGGGAGCGTCCGGCGGTACCAGCGTACGGAGATGGCCCAGCAGATCGCGGACGACTGCCGGATCGGCATTTTCGTTGGCGGTCAAACCGAGGGTGGTATGGGGCGACTGAATGACCAAGATGCCGTTTTGGATACCGGAGGTGGTGACTATTCGGGCAATACGCTCGGTGATATTGACCAATTCTTCCCTTCTATGGGTCTCAATCCGTAACTCGACCATTGAGGTTCCTTCCTTTATACACTCGGAGTCTTATCCGTCACGATCAGATTGTACCGATCTAACGCAAAGATTTCAGCCGAGTAATAAAAGAGAGAGTGCCTACCATCATCATTAACAATAGACCCGCCATATAGGCTAATGCGTTGGCGGTGGGATACGGTTGTTGAATGAAGGTCCAGACCACGTAGGTCAAGTAGGCTACCGGATGATGCGTAAGGTGCCACGAGGGAACGGTTTCGGACCAATCGGCCGTGTAAAGTAGAGGGGCGGTTTCCCCCATAGCCACCGATAAGGCCAAAATGGCCCCGTTGGCGATACCGGCGCGAGAAGCGGGCCAGAGAATCGACCAGATCACCCGATAGCGCGGAAAACCGAGAGCGAGTGCCGATTCCCAGTATTCCGGAGGTACTTTCTCTAACGCTTGCAATGTACTGCGAATCCCATAAGGGAGCGCCAGCATGGTGAGCGTCAGGGCGGCCGCCAAGGCGGAAAATCCCCAACCTAACGCTACAACGAACGCCAGATAGCCGACATAGCCGAAAACAATCGAAGGGATGCCGGACAATAGATCGCTTAAAAAGAGAAGGGCGTTCCGCATAAACGGCGAACCGTAAACGAACGCATAGGTGGCCACGGCAATGCCGATGGCGCTGACCAGTACTAAGGTCAGACCGCCGAGCCAGAGCGTTCCCGTGATGGCGTTGGCTAGCCCCCCGGTCAACCCTTCGGTGGGCGTGGTGAAGACTGTCCAGTGCCACGCCGGTTGCGCCCCTTTGATAACGGTCATTAATATCAGGCTTAACACGCCGATCATCAACCCGGTAGCGCCGTAGGCCCCCAAGCGCCAGAGGCCGCCGCGTATACGGCGAGACCGGCTTGGTCGTGCATCAGGGGATATGCTAGGCTTCTTAAGCCTTATCATCACAGCAAAACGTCCTCCTCGTTCCAGGCGTTAATGCGTAAGGCGGCTCGCCTGACAATTCCGCGGGCCAACACGTTGACGATGACGGTGATGAGAAAGAGCACAAAGCCCAATGCGCCCAGCGCGTGGACGCCCATTTGGGTCGGATCGGTCAATGCCGAATCGAGTTGTCCGGCGATGGTGGCGGCCATGGTCGAAATCGCGCTGTAGAGGTTGTGCGGCAAGATGTTCAAGGCATCGCCGCTGACCATAAGGACTGCCATGGTCTCCCCGAGTGCCCGGCCCAACCCTAAAATACTGCCGCCGATCACCGCCGGCCGGGCAAAGGGCCATACCACGTGCCAGAAGGTTTCGCCTTCCGTCCAGCCAAGCGCCAAGCCACTCGCGATAAGTTCCGGCGGAATTTGCTCCATGACGGTCCGCATGGTTGCGGCCATGATGGGGACGATCATGAGAGTGATAACAATGACCGCGACGAATAAATTGGTTTGGCTGGCAATCGGTCCGGACACGAACGGCAGGGGAGACAACAGTCGATTTAAGATCGGGCCCAGTCGATGACTGACAAAGGGAGCAACCTCGGTCAATCCCCAAAGTCCGTAGAGGACACTCGGAATACCGGCCATCATTTCCACTAACCCGGCGGCCCAGGGGCGGATCCGTCCGTGAATGAAAAAGGCGCTGCCGGCAGCCACCCCTAAGGCGACCGGCACGGCAATGATGAGTGCTAAACCGGCCGTCAGGACCGTGCCGACCATGAACACCAGGGCACCAAAAGAGGCTCCCGGCATCACCTGCACGCCATGGACGGTGACCGGGTGAGCCGCATATAAGTTCCCGAGGCTCCAGAGCGGATCGGTAAAAAAGTGCCATCCCATGTAGCGGAATACCGGCCAGGCCGACCAGCTCAAATAGCCTGCGAGCACGCACACGATGAGAAGCGGGGCTAGGGACACGATCCCCAGCCCGCCTCGGACTACGTTGTCAAAAACCCGCGCCTTAGTGGATTTCATTGATTTGTTTCTGGTTCAACCGAACGACTGACGGCGGTAAGGGCAAAAAGTGTACCGCGTTCAAAAACTGGCTTTGATTGCCGCCGTTCGGAGAAATCGCCCAACTGAGAAACGCCTTAAGAGCGTTGGCCGTCGTCACACTCGGTTGGTTTTCCTGGAGAATGGCATACTCGTAGTTGATAATCGGATACGCGGTCGCGCCGGGTGCATCGATGAGGGAAATGCGCTCGTCGGCAGGGGTTTGAGGAACCATAGCCGACGCGGCCGAGACGATATCTTGCGATGTCGGTAGCACGTAATGTCCGCTGGGATTTTCCAAGGCGCCATAACCCAATCCGTCGGATTCCATTTGATTCAGGTAGGAGATGCCGACATAGGCGATGGCGTACGGATTCGCATGTAAAAATTGCACCATGCCGCCATTGCCGACTGCACTGGCTTCCGAGGAAACCGCGGGCCAAGCCGGGGCCGTCGCGTAACCGACGGTCCAACTACTGGGCGCGCTTTTGGTGAGATATTGCGTGAACAAGAAACTATCGCCGGACGAGTCGCTCCGCCGCACCGGGATAATCGGGTGATTCGGCAACGGCACGCCGGGATTCGCGGCTTGAATCTGCGGCGCATCCCAATTGGTGATCTTGCCGGTATAAATTCCGGCTAAAATGGGCCCGGACAAATTCAGGTGCCGACCGTTCAGACCCGGCAGGTTGTAGCCAATCACTTGGGCGGAAATCGCCAACGGGATGTTTAAAATGCCCGGCTTCATTTCGGCCGAGGACATGTAGGCGTCCGACGCACCAATTTGGACGGTACCGGCTAACGCCTGAGCGATACCGGTGCCGCTACCGGTGCCAGCCGGGGTAATCGTGATATTTTTATGAGACGCCTCCCAGACGGGAACCCATTTTTGGAACAACGGATAGAGTAGGGTGGACCCGGTTTCCAACAGGGTGACCGGTGTTGAAGCTTCTGCGACTGCGGTTGGGGATTTTGTGGCCGGTGCTTGGCTGGTCGGGGCGGTGGTGCCGCACCCGGCTAACAGCGCGCCGCCAAGCGCTAAACCTGACCACCATTTTATGGCATGCATCGACATAATGTCATGACTCCTCTCATGGGTAAACGCAGATTATTGGGCATGGTGCAAGTATTGGGCCACGGGCGGATGCGTGGACCGAAATATCTCGTCGGGAACCCCCAAAGCCTCCAGTCGTCCGTTAATCAACACGCCGATATGGGTTGCGACCTCCCGGGCTTGTTCGAGATGATGCGTGACCAATATGACAGTGGTGTGGCCCCGAAGAGTTTGGATGAGTTCATCGATCGTGTGCCGCGATTTGGGATCCAAGGCCGATGCGGGCTCGTCCAACAATAAGACGGCGGGTTTGAGAGCGAGTGCCCGCGCAATGGAGAGGCGTTGTTGCTGGCCGCCGGAAAGGGTCAAGGCCGACGCGTGTAATCGGCCGGAAACATCTTGCCATAGCCCTACCTGTGTCAGCGCGGCTTCGACACGTTCCGGAATTTGGGCCCGGGGTGTTCCATGAATGGCCAATGGCAAGGCGATATTCTGGTAAATCGATTTAGGAAATGGTGTCGGCCGTTGAAATACCATTCCGATATGGGTGCGCAGTGCGGTAACATCCACCCGTCGGTCATAGACATTCGTCGAACCAAACCACACGGTGCCGGTTACGCGCACGCCGGGGGTCAGATCCCATAAGCGGTTAATGAGTTTTAACACGCTCGATTTGCCGCTCCCGCTAGGGCCGACAATGGCCAAAACGGCGCCCGACGGGACTTCGAATGAGAGATCGGTTAAGATAGGACGCTTGGCGATAGCCAACGAGACCTGATCAAAACGAATGGCGGCGGGGGTGGTAACAGGCGCACCGTGAACTGACGGATATGGTGACGGCATTCCCAAACCCTTTCTGTGTCAGATAATTTAGGCCTTCGATCTCATCCTACGGGACAATTATGGCGGTCGTGTGATCCGGGGATTAAGCTTAGGTTAAGGGTGTGTGACGAACGTCGGGATTTTCCGGGCATGATAACAGGAAATTACTCACCCGGTGTCGAAGGATGGGGTAGAGGGGGCCAAGGGATGGCAGGATACATCACCGTTTTTACCGGGGAAATGTTTTCAGGGAAATCGGAAGCGCTGGAAGCGCAGGTGAGAACGGCGGTGAACCGGGGCGCCGTAACCCAGGTTTTTTATCCCGAACAGGCCGCGAGGGCTAGCCAACGGGATATTGCCCATCGATTGCGGGAACCGCACCCTAACTTGAAACTGACGCCGGTGCCGCAGGCGGACGCCGAATGGCTCTTACGCCATGTGGTTCCGGATGCGGATGTGGTGGCGATTGACGAGGCGCAGTTTTTTACGCCTGCCATCGTATCGGTGCTCCAGCAATTACGGATGCGCGGGCTGGTCATCTATGTCGCCGGGCTGGATCAAGATTATCGAGGAAATCCCTTCGGGCCAATGGGCCAGATTTTATGTATTGCGAATCAAATTCACAAGTTGCATGCCCGTTGTGCTCGCTGTGGCGCGTCCGAGGCGCTTTTTTCGCAAAGGGTGGTGGCCTTGTCCGACCAAATCGTCATCGGGGATACCATCTATCAACCCGTGTGCGAAGACTGTTATCATTTAGCGGGGGCGGTTTCATTAGCCGATTAGAGCCTCGTCTCCAAGCCATCGTCGAATGGTGTCAATCCTATCGCCGAATTGCCGACATCGGCGCTCACGCCGGACATCTGGCCATGGCCCTGGCCCGACAGGGGCATGAGGTGTATGCGACCGAAGTAACGCCCCGTGGGTACCAAGTGCTGGCCGGGTCGGTTGCGGGTACCGGCGTGGTGCCTTGTTTAGGGGATGGACTGGATGCCTTAAACCAAGCGCCGGTTGACGGAATCGTCATCGCCGGCATGGGTTACGGCACGATTCTTCACATTTTAGACTATGCGCCTTTGCCGTATCGCCCGTTGCCCTATATCGTCCAACCGATGCAAGGGGCATTGAGACTGCGACAGGCGCTTCAAGCCCGTGGGTTCGGCTGGCGTCGGGCCAATGTGGTGGAAGATCGCCACCGTTACTACCCTCTTTGGGAAATTGTCCGAGGTCAAGGCCATATGTGGGAAGGTGAGATACCGGAAGAGTTGGCCGTGTCACCCCTTTATCCGGCCTATTTACGCCAGGAGTTGGCCCGGATTCCCGACGTGCCGGCTTTACCCGCCTCACAACGAAACCTCCGACAACAATTATGGGAGGCGATTTCACGCTATGACGGCTGAAGAGTTGCAAGATTGGCTGGGTCCCGACCTGGAGGGTCTAGGGGACGCCGTGGAGCTTGGCTCTCTTCGGTTGACGGTATTTTCCGAGGGGCCGGATACGGTGGCCGTTTGGCCGGATCAGGGGACACTCGGACTGGGCCGGTTTGGGCGGCTTCGGGCGCTCCAACGTCTTTTCTTGGGAAGCCCGTTACCGGTCCGCTATGCGATTACTCCCTATGTGAAATTGGTGACCTATGTGCCCGAGGGACATCAGGACCGGGTGCGAGACCACGTGACCGCCGCGGGCGCCGGACACATTGGCGACTATTCGGATTGTACCTACATGACTAGCGGTGAGGGAACGTTTCGTCCAGGCGACCACACTCGGCCTTTTATCGGACAAAAAGGTCAATTAGAACGCGTCCGGGAATGGCGGCTTGAAACCATTGTTCCCCGTTGGCGGCTCGATTATGTGTTAAATGCGTTACTTTCGGTTCATCCGTATGAAGAAGTGGCGTATGATGTGATTCCCTTAGCCAATGCGTTGCGCTTGCCTTACGGCTATCAAAAGGATGATACCTGGATCGTTCCTGAAATGGTGGCCGATGTGGTAGTATGGGCGGTACGTGCCCGACCGCGGCAAATTCGCGTCGAAAAAATTTCTTGGGTTCAACGAAAAAAGTTATATGCGGCGGGCATACGAGTCGTGATTGAAGAACCCGGGGCCATATTATGGCCGGGTGTCGAAAAACTTTGGCATGAAAAGAGGCCGCCTTGGGCATGACGTATCATGTATATACGGACGGAGCCTGTCGCAATAACCAGGCGCCCGGCGGACAACCGGGCGGGTGGGCCTGCGTTTTTGTTGATGGACCGGAATATTCCGGGTTTGATCCCCGGACCACCAATAATCGCATGGAACTGACGGCCGTTATCGAGGCGCTCAAACATACCGAAAAAGGTGCCGAGGTGGTCGTGCACAGCGATTCGGCATATGTGATTAACGCGTTTTTGCAAAATTGGTTTCAAGGCTGGGAGCGTCGGGGCTGGAAAAATGCCAAGGGTGATCCGGTCGAAAATCAAGATTTATGGAAAACGCTCCGGCAATTGGTTGAGGAGCGCCGGGTGACATGGATTAAAGTCAAGGGCCATGCCGGCGATCGTTTTAATGAACGGGCGGATCAACTGGCGGTAGAGGCCATTCGGCAAGGATTAGGCGGGAAAGATACCCATTGACCGTGGATTATTCCGTGTTATAATGAGCGTCTGGGATCGAGTGAGCACGACGATCGCGGGCAACAGTCCGAAAGGCGTTGTCTGAGGAAAGTCCGAGCTGCATAGAGCAGGGTGCTGGATAACGTCCAGTGGGGGCGACCCTAAGGAAAGTGCCACAGAAAACAAACCGCCTCGCTGAGCGAGGTAAGGATGAAACGGTGCGGTAAGAGCGCACCAGAGGTCAGGTGACTGGCCTGCTTGGTAAACCCCACCCGCAGCAAGACCGAATAGGGGAAGGATGAGGTTGCTCGCTGACTTCCCGGGTAGGTCGCTTGAGGTGTCAGGTAACTGGCATCCTAGATAAATGATCGTCCTCGACAGAACTCGGCTTATGGCTGACTCGATCTTGAGGGGACGCTGGCTTCTGTAAAAAGACAGAAGCCGGCTTTTTGATTGATGGGTCACGGGGATTCTCGGGGCAACCAGGATCACGGGACCGATCGGGTATCATGAAAAGACTGATTTGCTAGACGACAATCCTTTTCACTCATTTTAAGGAGCGCAGTGATGAATTTATCCGCCACACTGGATGATCTCTACCAGCGCCATTTAACCTCGACGACACGTGCCCAATGGGACTATCATGATCTATTGCCTTGGGAACGGGGACGAAATTTTCAGACGGAAGCCTGGGCTTTAGGTCAAGGAAGTTTGACTCCGGCGCTGACGATAGCGGTGGAAACCGCTCTTTTAACGGAAATTAACCTTCCTTGGTTCACGGCCGGCCTCAAAGAAATGTTTGCCTCCGGGCCCCTGGCGTTAAAGGCCTTTATTAAAACATGGACGGCGGAAGAAGATCAGCATTCGCGGATTCTGGATGTGTACCTGTCCTTGAGCCGTAATGGCGATCCCGTGCGGCGAGCCCAATTGCGTAAGCACGTGTTAACCGAAGGCTATGAAATTGAAGGACAAAGCGGATTTGCGGTCATGGTCTATACGACGCTGCAAGAATTGGCCACCCGAGTTTTCTACCAAAATTTAGCGAACGCCGTGAATGACTTGGATCGAGCGCTCTCTCGTATTCTCCGCGCGATGGCTAAAGATGAAACCTTACACTTTGCTTTTTACCGCGATGCGGTGAAAGCCTATTTGGATGATGATCCGGGTCGGCTGGAGACCGTGTGTGAAATCATTCCGCGGTTTCGGATGCCGGGGGCGACGATGCCCGATTTTGCCGCTCGGATGCGCCTTATCGCCGAAAATGGCGGTTATGGAGCCGAAGAATATTTGACGGAGGTTTTGGATCCGCTGTTACGGGCTTGGGATGTCTGGGACCGGGACGTCCCCGCCCGGGTTGGGGATTCCCGACGCGCACTGGAAATCTATCGCACCCGCCTTGACCGAATCGTTAGACGGCGTCAGGGAAAAGAAGCGTAGAAATTAGAAAGGATTTGAAATCTCTACTCGGGCACGTTCTCTGGCTACATGTCATCCAAAAGAAGACGGATGAAGTCTCGTCCCGTGTTGATAATGGTGCCCGCCTCCACGGTCCTGAGATGGGCATTGGCCAACGTTTCCAGCTCAAGCCGGGAACACTGGGCCATGGGCATATCCGGTCCACCGCCACGCAATAGTTGTGAGTATTGCGTGGATACGGTCAATAACGTCGCCATATAATTCTGCAGGTCGGCCCTTTCTGGTGGATCATCGTGGGCGAAGGCGTCGGCTAACCGTTGCTTAATGGTGGCCAGATCGGACTTACGTCGGCGGTAAAAATATCGGGGAGACGACAGGAGGGGATGGTCGCTGTGTAAGAGGGTGGGATCGGCAAAGGCGTTTATGAGATCCTGCTCCAACGACTCCCACCAGGTGATTTGCCGGGCAACGAGATCACGCCGACCGCCGGGAAAGACAGGCATCGTTCCCTCAATCCATTCAAATAACGGCAGTTCCATGACGAGAGACAGGCAGGAAGCATCGACATAATCGAAACTGGCGCCGCCGTTGTCATAATCGACGGGCGAGTCTTGTTGATCAAGACGACGGAGATGATCAATTTCCAAGTGCGCGTACGGAAGTCCGAAAACTCCTTCGGCCAAAGTTTCCACGTAGGGTATCGGGCAATTTCTTAGGGGGTTTAGGCCGTGCGTATGGAACACTTCACGAATTTTTGAAGCCAGCCGAGCACCGTGGGGAGACACCAATGCATACGCCCCTGGGAACACGCCGTTATGTAACGATACCAACAACTCCGGACGCGCCAGGTCAATTAATCGCCGCACGGCCTCGGTTTCGGGCAACGGGTGATCGAAACGAATGTCTTGGTAATGCAACGGAAAGGTCCATTCGACTTGTTGCGAGGGAGCCGGGCGATACCAATGGTCAATCATTCGTTCGATAGAAATCGTATGAGACCACCAGGATTGATTGATCCGGGCGCCATCAACATCCCAGACCGGCACCAGATACCAATCGGCCTGGTTTTTGGGTGACTGCCGAATGGCGGCCTCTTGAACGATGGCTTCCATAATGAGTTCCCCAAGAGGTTCGTTTGGATGAGGAAAACCCAGAAATACCGCCTGACGGGGCATGTGAGCCATTTTAAGTCCCTCGATGATCTGTCCGGTTCGGGAGGTCCCCAGAAGGAGCACATCCGCCTCAATTCCTAAATCTCGGATGAGGTCGTGGAGGCGTGTAATAAAATCGTCTATCGCGAGAAGCTTCAACGAAGATCTCACCTCCAGGAATTGTCGGCAGGCTACCTGTCTTTGGACTCGCCAAAGGCATGATTAGGCTACGATTTATTCAGGAGAAAGCGCAGGGCGAAGGCGGCAAAAATGAGCACGATACCGATATTAGCCATTAACCGTTCCCAGGTATGGTGCCTAAAGAGAACAGGACGTCGACCCCGATGATCGAGATAACCAACAAGGAAACGTAGAGTCCGATCGAGAAATTCTTCGACACGACGCCCACCTTTTCCTGATTCCGGCATCACCCGCATTATAACCCGAAAAGGCACGACAATGTGGCAGACGAGGCAATGGCGATCGATTTAACCCGTCCATCAATGAACAAACCTGTGACCGCAATAATACCGTTTACGTAAACGGAAATATACTGTATATTCAAAGTACAATGGGGGGTGAGGGGCGATGAAAGCGGTCAATGCCCGTCGGCGTTCCAAACGGTATACCATCAACGAGTTAAGCGAGATCTTTGACGTGACACCAAGAACCCTCCGTCATTACGAAGACTTGGGGCTTTTGGCTCCCGAACGCCGGGGCAATCAACGATTATATCGTGAACGTGACCGGGTCCGTGTGCAATTGATTCTGCGTGGCCGCCGTTTAGGTTTTGGATTAAAGGAAATTCAGGAGATGTTGGATCTCTACGATGCCGATCCCACCGAAATCACCCAGCTGCAGGACGTCATCAAGCGCGGGGATGCGAAACTTGCGGCAATTCAAGCCCAAATGGAGGAACTGGCCACTATCCGAGCCGAGCTTTTGGAGCTCCGGGCCAAAATGCAACAGCGTTTAGACGATATATTGCAACGGAAGGACGATTAGCGGTGGACCATATTTCTTATGCGTACGGCACGAATCATTTTGATCAAGACCAAGAACTAAAAGCGGTATTACGCCATTTTTGGGCGGACCATAATGTCCATTGGTCGACGCTTTCCCAATTCGGCCAATGGGCAGGCCAAGAGATTTACGAGGCGGTATACCATATTGATCATGAGGCGCCTCCCGTCCTGATTGCACATGACCTGGATGGTCAACGCATTGACCGGGTGCGATTGAGCCCGGCGGAAAAACGGATTCTGACGGAAACGGCCTGGATTATGGCCTCTCCGTATCAGGGTCAGGGATGGCCTTACCATTATGCTTTACTCTACCTTGTCGGGGATCCGGGAATCGGGTGCATTTTGACGATTACCGGCCAAACGGTCTATGCGCTTAATAAATACGCCCAAGGGATCCCAGACCAGGCGCGAATTCAATCGGACCTGTTGTCCGGGAAGGCTTGGGGGGCGACTTGGATGACCGAGTCGCAAGGCGGAAGTGATCTGGGAGCCAACCAGACGGTTGCCGAACCTCGGGGAGACGTGTGGCTTTTGACCGGCGACAAATATTTTGCCAGTGGGGCCGGATTAAACGATTATGCCATTACCACTGCCCGCCCGCAAGGCTTCCCGGCCGGTCCGAAAGGATTGGCCCTCTTTTTATTGCCGCGCCTTAACCCGAAAGGGACGTTAAATTATCATGTCAGACGCCTCAAAGATAAAAGTGCGACGCGCGCGGTACCTTCCGGGGAAGTCGAGCTGAACGGCAGCGAGGCTTATCTTATCGGGAATGCCGCCGAAGGAATTTATTACACCTTGGAAAATCTGACGGTATCACGACTGGCCAACGCGGTGGCGGCCATGGCCACGGGGAAAAAAGCGCACCTCGAGGTGTTGGGACGGGTGGCCCGGCGAACGAGCTTCGGTCGCTTATTGCGCGACCATCCGCTGATTCGTCGCGACCTAACCGACTTGGCGGTGCGATCGGCCGCCGGGCTCGCCTTAACGTTTTATGGGATCGAAAAATTCGATGCCTCTTGGCGGGATCGACCGCCGTATACGGACCGGTATCATCTCACCCGATTCATCACGCATTTGGCCAAAAATCGGACGGCGGACCATGCGGCGGCGATGACTCAGATGGGCATGGAACTTTTTGGGGGACTGGGGTTTTTAGAAGAATATGCCGTGGCCCGTTGGCATCGAGAAGCCCTGATTACCCCGATTTGGGAAGGCCCCAGTAACATTCAAGCGTTGGACTTTTTGGAGACGATCCAACGGCACAAGGTGCAGGACTCCTTTTTGGATGACTTGGGAACGCGCTTAGAACGGGCGGGGACGTCGGTCGCCACACAGGCGATGGCCGTGTTAGAAGAGCGGCTTAGTCGGCTGGCGTCGCTGAACGGACGGGAAGCCCAGTGGTATGCCAAAGATGGCCTGACCGTGATCGCCGATGCCGCTCAAGTCGCCCTATTGTATAGCATGGCGCAAGACCAAGGGGAGCGCTATGCCAAATTAGCGGAACTTTATGCCGCCCGTTTTTTGGATCATCAGGAATATCCGGCGTGGGTTGACACCGATCAGGACGTTTGGGGGGGAGAACGTCATGCGTAAGGGCATCATTCCGGAGGTCTTAGCCGATGCGGCTTATCAACATGGATCAGTCCCGGTGGTCAGTGGGAGCCAAATCTTGACCTAGCCCCAGATTTATCGAGACCATGCCGATGACCAGTGCCGGAAAAATTAATAAAGTGCTGTGACGAAAATTAGCGACGTTCGAATTCCGGAAGGGATGGCGAGGGAGGATGTTGCCCCCTCTCTCGCCTAGAGTCTTTCGCATTAAAACGTCAGCACCGTATAACCTTCTTGAATGCGTTGTGCCACTTCCACCCCGCCACGCACGATGTTCGCTTCAAACATTTGATCCCGCTTGAGTCCCAAGTTTTCTAGGGACATTTCACATACGGCTAAGGTGATGCCCGCTTCTTTCATTTGCTCCAACATTTGGCCAAATTGCGGCGAGTTCTTCTGGTTTGACCGAAAGACCTCAACGCCGGGTCCCAATGCTAAAAATTCCACGGGTTGCCCGCTGGTTTTGCGGATCATTAAAGTCATTTGCATAATCGCGTTCGCACGCACAAATGCTTCCTTCCCAGTCGTTAAGACCACTAAGATGCTCATTGTGGGGCCCTCCTCTATTTTGCTTGAGCTTGCTTTTCTGTGCGTAAAGGTTATGCTATCCCCCGGTTAAAATCAAATAGGCAGGGAGGGGACGGAGATTCGTTGTTATGATGACCTACCCGCAATTCTTTAATGTTGTTAACTCGGCGGCCAAAAGCTGCCGCCTCACAGCATCCGTAGAAGGGCGCGGCTATTGCCTCTTCCGAGTGGTCAAGCAGGGCCGTCCGAAAGTCCTGGCCAGTCTCTAGAAAAATTCGGAGTCGCACGAAAGCCGGGTCGCGACGGCTCGTGCACCTTCATTGAGCACGATACTGCGCCAGCCAAATAAGTCGAACAAAGGACGCCTAAAGGGCTGCATCATGCTCCGGTCAAATGGTCGTGTTTTGGATACCGTCCCGAAGCGAGTGTGTGATGACCGGCATTCGTGAGACGGGGTACCGGGCAACGCAAGGAGTCCCCAGACCGGCCCGGGGGATGTTAGCCTGAGGACCTTTTAATTGCCTTTGGTCGGACTTGACGATAAATGGAGAGCCCGAGATATCGTGCGGGCAAAAGCCCCAACGGCTTGACGCCATTGGGGCATTACCGGCTGGGATGTCGAAGCCGCCATTCCTCCTGATCCCATTGGAGGGTATGGACAGATAACGGGAGTTCCGGAACCAATAACTGGGCGATATCTTGAAACTGTCGAGGGTTGCCGGTAGTAAACGCGGTGACGTGTCCCGAACCGTCCCGTCGAAGGTCCGGGACATGTTGCGGCAGCTGTTCGGCAACTTCCATACCGGGATCGATGATAACGGCGCGGTCGCCCACGACTTCCCGAAAAACCTGTTCCATGTGCGGGAAGTGGGTACAGCCTAAAATCACGGTATCCACTCCGGTGGCCAGAACGGGCTCGACACACTCGGCAACCCGAAACCGGACATCTTCCCCGTCGACTTGGCCGTTTTCCGCCATTTCCACCAAAACCGGGCAGGGGCGGGACACGACGTGGGCATCCGGTTTGATGCCGAGAATCAGATGGGGATACAGCCCGGAACGATAGGTGCCTTCCGTGGACAATACGCCGATGCGGGATTGCGCACTGTCTTGCAGGGCACGCTGGCAGGCCGGTTCGACCACCCCGATGACCGGCACCGGTGATCGTCGCCGAGCCTCATCTAACGCAGCCGCGGTGGCGGTATTGCAGGCAATGACGATCGCCCGAGCGTCTTCTGCCAAAAAAAAGTCCAAAAAGGCCAAGAACCATGTCCGCACCGTATTGAGCGGCTTCGGCCCATAGGGAAAATGCAAGGAATCCGCGGCATACAGAAAATGTTCTCCGGGATATTGACGCCATAGATGGCGAAGAACGGTGAGCCCTCCTTCTCCCGAATCAAAGAGGGCGATGGGGCCCCTATGCTGCAATTGTTACCACCTCGGCGTCGCCATAATGATTGAATGGGTTAGGATCGGGTCGGAATCCGGCTCATGGCACTCTTCATTCGGGTCATGGCCGTGGCGATCAAATCGGTGTCACAGGTCAAGGAAATCCGTAGCCACCCTTCGCCATATTGACCGTACGAGGCGCCTGGCGCGACGACCACGTTCGCTTCTTGGACAAAGAACTGGCTGGCTTGACTTGAGGTCATGCCGGCCGGGGTGGGAAACCAGAAATAAAATGTCGCCAAGGGTTTCGGAATACCGAGTCCCATTTCGTTGAGCGCGGTCCACACCATATCTCGTCGGTGTTGATAGAGAGCAAGTTGGCGTGTGAAAAACGGGGTGGGATCGTGCGTCAGCGCTTCAATGGCGGCGTCTTGGACCGCAGTGAACACACCGGAATCCAGATTGCTTTTCATCGTGCCGAGCGCTTGGATTGCAAGGCGGTTACCCACAGCGGCCGCAATCCGCCAGCCGGTCATGTTAAACGGCTTCGACAAGGAATAAAACTCAATCGCGATGTCTTTGGCGCCCGGAATTTCCAACACGCTAGGTGCGCGATAGCCGTCAAACCCGAGATCGGCGTAGGCTAAATCACTGGCGAGTAAAATATCGTAACGGCGACAAAAGTCGACCAATTCTTGGTAGAATTCACGGGGGGCAATCGCGCCGGTGGGATTGTTCGGGTAATTGACCCAGAAAATTTTCGCCCGTCGGGCGATATCTTCAGGAATTTGGCTGAGGTCGGGCAAAAACTGGTTTTCCGCCTTGAGTGGCGCCCAGTAAATCTCCGCGCCCGCCAAAAGAGTTTGTGAAGCATAGACGGGATAACTGGGGTCGGGGACAATGACGACATCACCGGGGCCTGCCATCGCCCAAATTAAGTGGGCGATCCCTTCTTTTGAGCCAATTAATCCGACGACTTCGTCGACCGGATCCAACGAGACCCCAAAGCGGGACTGATACCAGTCGGCGACCGCCTGTCGAAACGGTAAAGACCCTAGATAGTTCGGGTAGCGATGATTGGTCGGATTGTCGACCGCTCGCTTCAAGGCCTCAATGATATAATCCGGGGTCGGTTGATCGGGATCGCCGATTCCCAGATTGATCACATCGTGTCCGGCGGCCCGTTGCCGTTCGATCAGCCGATCCAATTCGAGGAAAAGGTACGGTGGAAGCTTTTCCATCCGTTGTGCCATTTTCATGGGTTATACTCCTTATGTGTGAATTTCGTGACGATGAATATAAAAAGACGCCCCCACGCACGGACGGCTTGGCGTGTGGTACTATTTTACGGGATTTTTCGGGCAATGGGGATGCTCGATCAAAAAGTTAACAGACCGAGCGGTCTTACCCCATCAAGGCGCCGAGTGGGTTGGAACCAACATCCAGCGGTTCGCCCATTGATGCAAAGCATCCATGACCGGGGCCAAATCACGGCCTTTGGCGGTCAAGGAATATTCCACGCGGACTGGCGTATCGGGATAGACATGACGTTCGACAATGCCGGCCGCTTCCAATTCTTTCAGACGCTCTGCCAACATCCGGTCACTCAGTTGGGGAATCGCCTGCGAGATCTCCGAAAACCGCAAGGGCCGTTTTAATAACACTTCGACGATAAGTCCTGTCCAACGTTTACCGATTAAACCCACTGCGGCTTCGAAGCGGGGACAAAGATCGATGTCGCTCATGGGCTACCCTCCCTTCGCCATGACGTAGATATATTATACCGCCTTCCTCTTGACAAATAAACGGATATCACTTATATACGATAAGTGAGCAACTAACATATGTAAAGAAAACCCTCGTATAGAGAAACCGAAACGGCACATGCTCTAGGGGAACTCGGGAATGAGATGCGAGGCGATGAGGAGGAGAGCGTCATGGCGGACGTCAAGGTTGCGGTGATTTACTATAGCGCCACCGGTGGGAACTATCAATTGGCCCGAGCGGCCGAAGAGGCATGCCGGGAGCAAGGGGTTGAAGTCCGCTTGCGTCGGGTGAAAGAGTTAGCTCCACCGGAAGCCATACAAGCCAACCCGGCGTGGCAGGCCCATCATACGGCGACCCAAGACATTCCGGAAGCGACGCTGGACGATTTGGAGTGGGCGAATGCCTATATTTTCAGCGTGCCCACGCGTTTTGGTAACATGGCCGCCCAAATGAAGCAGTTTTTGGATACGGCGGGGCCGCTTTGGGCTCAAGGCAAACTCGCCCATAAACCGGTGACGGTGATGAGTTCGGCGTCGAATCCCCATGGCGGACAAGAGGCGACGATCCTGTCCTTTTACACCACGATGGCCCATTGGGGCTGTATTCTGGTGCCTCCGGGATATACCGATCCGGTCGTGTTTCAAGCGGGCGGCAATCCCTATGGGACGTCGGTGACACTGGGGCAAGACGGCCAAGTATCCCCGGAAGCGTTGCAAGCGGCGAAACATCAAGCGTCTCGCTTAGTCGAGGTGGCCCGGAAGTTATGGGCCTGAAACCCCTCAAAGGAAAAAACCCTCGTGGGAACGTGCTCACGAGGGTTTTTTGCCGTTTAAAAGAAGTCCGGCAACCACCAGCGCAAATGGCAAATGCAGTCGGCTTCGCAACGGCCACAGGCTGAACAGCTATGTTCCTCGCAGAGTGGTCCCTGACAATCGCAACACGTATTGACGGCCGGACTGCCGCACGCGCAGATGTTCGATTCGCTCACGCCAAGCCCTCCCTTTTTGGACTTGCCTTAGCATGGCGACTTGGCTGGCGAAATATACCGGTTATGGATCCGCGCGGTAAAGTCGGGGCACCCAGTGGGGATCCATATTGCCCCCGCTGACGATTAAGGCCGTGTGGCGATTTTGGAGGATGGCGGGTGCACTTAACGCATAAGCCAGGGTGACCACCCCCGACGGCTCCGCGACCATTTTCATCCGGGTCCATAAAAACCAAAACGCGTCCCGAATTTGGTCCTCGGTCACGGTTACCAAGTGGTCCACCAACGCCTCAATCACCGGATAGGTCAGTTCGCCGAGAGCTAACGAGATGAGGCCGTCGGCTAGACTCTGGGTATGGGGGAGCACCAGTCGCCGTCCGGCTTGGCGGGAGAGATAGGCTTTCGCCGCTCCGGCCGGCTCGACGCCGATGACGGTGATGTTCGGCCGCAAGCTTTTGACGGCACTGGCAATACCGGAAATCAGCCCACCTCCGCCAATGGGGACGACAATGACCTCCACCTCCGGCCATTGATCCAAAATCTCAAGTCCAATCGTACCTTGGCCGGCCATGACGGACCGATCGTCATAGGGCGGGATATAGGTATAGTCACGCTCTTGAGCAATCGCACGGGCCCGCTGAAGCCGCTCCTCACTAAAAGGCCCGACGGATTCCAACCGGGCCCCAAAGACTTCGGCGGCCGCTCGTTTGGCCGGGGGCGCCGTCGAGGGCACAACGACCACGGCCGGCAAACCGAAAGCGCGCGCCGCCCAGGCTACGGCTTGGCCATGATTACCGGAAGACGCGGTGACCACGCCGGATGCGCCGGCCTCGTGAGCGATCGCCACCCGATTATAGGCGCCCCGCACTTTAAACGATCCCGTCCGTTGCAAACTTTCCATTTTCAACCGGACCGTGCCGCCCACCACCCCGTCGAGAGATTGACTGGTGATGAGCGGGGTCCGGTGGATGACCGGTTGAATGCGGGATTGGGCTTGATAAATGTCATCGAGGGTGGGACCTGGGCGTGTCATACCGTTAAGGTCCACCAGACAGGATGGTCGTGGGCCGGCGGGGCCTCGACCAAGTCTTCGACCCGATGCCGTTGCCGCGGGACTTTTTTGGTCAGGCCTACGGCAAAAGCCCGGGTATCATATTCGACTTTGGAGCATTGATAGTGGGTAGCGGTTTTTTTAATGAAGGCGATTAAATCTTGGCTTGCTTGTTGCCACTCCTCGGCGGTGAGAAAATACCAGTATTTCCCTTTCCACATGGCCAGCCTGACCGTAAACTTATCCAACCATTCCACGGTTTGAGATCGCTCCCCGAGGCCATATTCTTCGAGGTAACGGGTGAGTTGGCGGGCATCTTTTTGATTCGGGTGCCAAAACACGAGGTCAACCCACAGACTTGAACTGCCGAGTGACAACGGCGGCTTATTATCGTGAATGTGTTGCATGGCTTGTCCCTCACTTTACCGAAATTAGTGGACTACGACTCTTCGCGGGTTCTTAGGGAAATCGTCGCATTGGCGGTGACCTTGGAAAAGGGGGGTACCGAGCGGGTTAACCAGACGTTTCCGCCGATGACGCTTTGACGCCCGATTACGGTCGACCCGCCTAAAATCGTGGCGCCGGAGTAAATCACGACATCGTCTTCAATGGTGGGATGTCGTTTGGTTCCGCGAATAATTTGACCGTTTTGATCATGGGGGAAATTTAACGCGCCTAGGGTTACCCCTTGATAGAGGGTGACCCGGTCGCCGATTTGGGTGGTTTCCCCGATGACCACACCCGTTCCGTGGTCAATAAAAAAATATTCACCGATTTTGGCGCCGGGATGAATATCGATCCCGGTTTCGCTGTGGGCCACCTCCGTCATGATGCGGGGCAACAGCGGCACGCCCTGGAGGTGCAAAATATGCGCTAATCGGTAGACCAGTATGGCGTGGAACCCAGGATAGGTGGTGATAATCTCCATCAGTCCACGCGCCGCCGGATCGCCTTCATAGGCAGCTTGGGCATCGGTCAAAGCGACTCGTTGAATATCGGGCAAACTTCGCATAAAGAGGTCCGCCGTCTTGGAAGCGCTGTCCAGTTGGGGGCAAGGCTCAGGTTCCGGGCAGTCATGCGGGGTAACCCGGTGAATCAAACTGGTCAGGCGCCATAGTAGCTGACCTAGTCCCTCGACGGGCGAGGTTTTGGTGGTTTGGCTAAAGCAGCGGGGAAACAATAGCGATTCGGCCTCCCGAATAAATCGCCGTACTGCGTCCCGGGTAATGGGGTACTGCCCGAGATCACTGACCGCCGTTTCGGCTTGCGCCAGCTGATGGACAATATGCTGCAATTGATCACTGGTATTCATCATTGAGTGACGGCTGAGGAGCGCCGCTTCCCCCTTTCTGTGCGACGGAGACCACCTATATCCCGCTCGAGAAAAAGCCGTGCGCGCTTTTTGGAGCGGCTGAGCACAAAAACTGCCATCGTATTCCTCCTTTGCCCTTCAGAGTCCGGCCTCTTCAGGCCGGGGGAGTTGACGCCGACCGTCACTTTTCGGAGGCGAAGCGCCAGAAATGGGCAATAGTTTTTGCCCCCGCCCGGAAGTTTCGGAGATGAAAATGCTCATTCGGGGCGTGAAAATTTTCATCCGGTAAGGCAAAGCCCAAGAGGACGGTGGGCATCTGTAACACGTCTTGGAAGTCCACCACCACCGGGATCGATCCGCCCATCCGAATATAGGCGGGATCTTGTTGGAATACCGCCTGGATCGCTTGTTCGGCGGCTTTGACGGCCGGATGATCTAAGGGCGTAAGGCTCCCGGGTGCACTGTCCCCACGGGTCACGGTGAGCCGTACGCCGGGCGGGAGGTGTCGGTGAAGATGGGCGATTACCTGATCCAACACTTTGTCCGGGTCTTGGTAAGGGACCAGTCGGCAGGTGAGTTTGGCAAAGGCGCTCGAGGGAATGATGGTTTTACGGCCTTCCCCCAAAAACCCCGACCACATCCCGTTGACTTCGATGGTCGGCCGCGCCCAGGTGCGTTCCAACGGGGTATACCCCGCTTCGCCAAAGAGCTGGGGCACCCCTAAAGCCTCCCGATAAGCCTCCTCGTCAAACGGCAAACGGGCAAACGCGTCCCGTTCGGTTGCGGTTAACGGTGCGACATCGTCATAAAAACCCTCGACGGCAACCCGACCGTCGGGGGTATGCAACGATTGGATAAGTCCGGCTAAGGCATGGGCAGGATTCATGACCGCTCCACCGTACACCCCGGAATGCAAATCTTGAAAGGGACCGTCTATCCGGACGTCTAACGCGGCGAGGCCCCGAAGACCATAGCAAATGGCGGGAATATTGCCCTGGTACATGGGGGTATCCGAAATGACGGCAAAGTTCGCTTGGAGCTCGGCTTGATGGGATTCGATGACGGCCCGCAAATGGGGACTGCCGATTTCTTCTTCTCCTTCTACGAAAAACACCAGATTGACCGGGAGGTCTCCGGTGGCCCGTATCCAGGCTTCGGCGGCAATCAGCTGCATATAGACTTGCCCTTTGTCGTCGCTGGCACCGCGGGCATAAATGATATCGTTTTCAATCGTCGGTTCAAACGGGGGATGACGCCACAGCGCTTCGGGGTCGACCGGCTGGACGTCATAATGCCCGTAGACGACAACTGTCGGCTTGCGCGGATCGTGACCATAGTGCGCCAACACGACCGGATGGCCGGGTGTTTCCACCAAGCGGGCATCGTCCAATCCGGCTCGCTTCAGACGTTCTTGCAACCATTCGGCCGCTTGCCGCACATCCCCTTGATGGGGGCTGAGGGCGGAAATCGACGGGATCTTAAGAAAATCGATTAGTTCCTCCAGGTATTGCGCATCGTGGGATTCCAGGTAGGATACCACCGATGCGATTGAATCGGACATAATGGGCCTCCTTTTGGGCTCCTTGGATGCCTCCGGGGAAGCGAAGTTTTCCTTTTCTATCATATCCCAAATTGTCCGGGCGGGAATCATCCCCATGGAGGATTCGTGCCCAACACCCGTCATCGTGTCCCGGAATATTTTGTCTTATAATAACGGTGGCTTCTTAAAGAGAAGAGAAACAGAAAATCCTACAGGACAGGACGGAAATGCATGAATGACCCCTCACAATCGCTGATGGACGTCTTAGGTATGCAGTTTCGGCATTTGACCGCCGATGAAGTGGTGGTCACGATGCCGATTACGTCTCGGACCCATCAACCCTATGGCATGCTTCATGGGGGGGCGTCGGTGGCTTTGGCGGAGACGGCAGCCAGTATCGGCACCGCGGCTCAGCTGGATTTAACCCGCGAAATGGCGGTCGGACTGGAAATTAACGCCAATCATGTCAAAGCCAAGCGTGACGGAGAAGTGACGGCACGAGCGGTTCCGGTGCACCGGGGGCGCCGGACGTGGGTTTGGGACGTGCGGATTACGGACGAACAGCAGCAACTGATTTGTATTGCCCGGTGTACCGTCGCCATTGTTCCCAAACCGCCCGGGGTGACGATCGAATGGCCCGGGTGGAGTGACCTCAAAGCCGGTCCGGATTCGGCGGGCCATCAATAGGAGGCAGCGTCATGTGGATGGGATGGGCGGAAATTGTCTTGGGTGTGCTCGGCTTAATCGCGGCGGCGACCGGGCGCTCTCATCGCAGTACGGGCGTTATCGCGTTAGGGCTAGGTCTTATGGGGGTGAGCCGACTGTTGCCTTCCGGACGCTGGCACGGGAGCTTATTAGATCTCGGTGGCGTGTTAATCTTGTTTGGATTGGGGATGATGCTCTCCGTTTGGCGCCGGCAACGGCGGCAGTAAGACGGGAAGGGTGGGGGTGCGGCCATGGCGATGACGGAAGAAGAAAAAGTTTTTAAGGATCCGGTTCATGGATACATTTATGTGCATCATCCGGTGATCTGGGATCTCATTAACACGCGGGAGATGCAGCGGTTACGTCGCATTCGCCAATTAGGCACTACCTACCTGGCCTATCCCGGGGGTGATCATAGTCGGTTTTCGCACTCGCT
Organism: Sulfobacillus acidophilus DSM 10332; assembly: GCA_000237975.1. Classification (GTDB taxonomy): domain Bacteria; phylum Bacillota; class Sulfobacillia; order Sulfobacillales; family Sulfobacillaceae; genus Sulfobacillus_A; species Sulfobacillus_A acidophilus. Next base: position 1,070,679 of record CP003179.1, read on the forward strand.
GGGAGTTTACGAAGTGGTCCGGCAAATCATTTCGGCCTTTGACCGAAACGGATATGAATGGCCCCATGCTTTTGATGTGTTGGCCATGGTGTCCGGGTTGCTGCACGACGTGGGCCACGCGCCCTTTTCCCATGCCCTCGAGACATTTTTGGGCACCCGGCATGAACGCTGGACGGTGCGGATTATTGAGGATCCGGCGACCGAGGTTCACCAGGTGTTGGAACGGGTGCGTCCGGGGTTTTCGCGCGAGGTATCCGCGGTACTGCGAAAGGATCATCCCGAAAAATTGGTCGTCTCCTTGGTGTCCAGCCAATTGGACGCCGATCGGCTAGATTATTTGATGCGCGATTCGATTGCGACGGGCGTCGATTACGGCAAATTTGATTTGGCCCGCATCATTCGCATCATGCGGCCCTACCGGGGACGGATTGTCGTGCGCCGTAGCGGGATTCATACGGTCGAGGCGTATTTGCTGGCCCGCTATTTCATGTACTGGCAAGTCTATTTTCACCCCGTCAGTCGGGCCGGCGAGGTGCTGTTACGGGCGATATTGGAGCGAGCGGAGGCCGTATTGGGGCAGAATCCCGACCCCTACGTACCGCATCCCGCCCTTGCGCAATTTTTTCGGCGCGCAATGGACGTGCGGAATTTTTTGGCGTTGGACGACAGTGTTCTTTTAACGGCATTTAACCTTTGGCGGGATCATGCGGATCCCATATTAAAGGACTTGACACGGCGCTTCCTGGACCGTGACCTCTTTCAGGATTTACCGCTCACGACCCGGGATCCCGAGACGTTGGCCGCGATTCGGGAGGTGGTGGCCGAGGCGGGCTATGATCCGGCTTTTTATTGCCTCATCGACGAGACGGCAACAGTCTATTATGATTACTACTTAGGAAATCAAAGCACTCCCAAAGAAGACGACCAAGCGGTCTGGCTTTATGATCGCGATGAGGATCGGCTGATTGAGATGTCGAGCGTCTCCCGGCCGATTCAGGCCATTGCCGAAGAATCCCGGGGGGTTCGGCGCCTTTACGTGCCGAAAGAGATCTGGCGGGATCCGCCGTTAAGGGCGCGTATTCGAGCCTTAAGTCAATGGGAAGAAGGAGGGGCGTAATGCCGTTCGAACCTGTAGACGGATTTTTTCGGTATCAATTGGCCGTGGGAACGGTCTTGACAGCCGAGGTCAATGCGAAAGCGAAAAAACCCGCCTACCATCTCGTCATTGATTTTGGACCATGGGGGACGAAACACACGTCGGCGCAATTGACTCGCCACTATGTGCCGGAAGACTTGGTCGGGACGCAAGTCGTGGCCGTCTTGAACTTTCCGCCACGGCGCATTGCGGATGTGACGTCGGAGGTCCTGGTATTGGGTGCGGTGCAAGACGAAGGACGGGACGTGATCTTGTTGCGCCCCGACCACCCGGTGCCCAATGGCACCCTAATTTCGTAGGGTAACCGAGAGAGGATGATGGCAATGCGAGTGGGGTTAATTATTCCGGAGGACACGCCGCCGACCGGGGGTAATGCAGTCTCCGCCCACCGGGTTGAGCAGGGGTTGCGAGCGGTGGGCGTGGACGCGGAAGTGGTCTTATATAGTCCCCGGCTACCCGCCTATGACGTCTATCACGCGTGGAATGCGGTGCGGGTGGGAGCCCGCTTATTGGAAGACGGGGTGCATCCGGACCAAATTGTGGCGACTTGGACGGGAACCGATTTATGGCAAGATTGGGTGACCCGCGCGACGGCGTTAAAACCGGTGTTAGACCCTATCCGCTATCAGGTGGTTTTTACCGAAGATGCGCGGAATCGGCTATTAGCCGACGCTCCGGACTGGGCGGACCATGTCATCGTGATTTCGCCGTCGGTGGATATCCATCGGTTTATTCCGGAGGGACGTGTCGCCGCGTGCCACCATCCGTTGGCGGTGCTGGCAGGGGGCGTGCGACCGGTCAAGCGATCGGCTTGGGGTGTCTTATTGATGGAACAGCTGCGCGAAGAAACCGGGCAAGATTGGCGATTAGCGATTTTGGGGCCGGTTCGGGAAACGGGAGAATGGCATCGGGTTACCGAACTCGCGAAGACCCGTCCCTGGGTTCGGTTGTTGGGTGAAGTGAGCCAAATGGAGATGCCGGAATGGTATCGGGCCGCGGATATCTTTTTAAACACCTCGTCGGTTGAAGGGGTGTCGAATGCCTTAATGGAGGCGATGGCCACCGGAAGTTTGGCGGTGGTGAGCGACATTCAAGGTAACCGGGCATTGGTGGAACATCAGAAAACCGGCCTTTTATTCTCGGATGCCGCCGGTTTTGTGGATGCGGTCCGCTGGGCCGACGCGCATCCTCACGAGGTTCAGCGCATTCGTCACGAGGCGCGGAAATTTATTGTCGGTCGACATTCCTTGAGCCATGAAGTCGCGCGCTATATGCACCTTTACCAAGATTGTTTGGCGGTCAGGAGGTGTCGCTGCTGAGCGTTTACGGATTCATTCGTTTTGATGTCGAGGATTTCCTGACGCCCGAATCGGATGAGGCCTTGGTCTCGATGATGACATCCATGCGTCGGTATGATCTTCCGGGATGGTATGGGTTAGTCGGGAAAAAAGTGGAGGCTTTAGCGGCCCGGGAACGCCGGCAGGCCTTGGCCTGGCTTAAAGAGGAACCGAATCTGGGGTTTCATTCGACCAGTCATAGCGAACATCCGACCATTGCCGAAGAGTTAGCCCCGTTGGAATATGGGACGGCACTGAAGGCCTTCATGGCACGTGAAGAAATCGGCGTGACAGTTCTCGAGCGCCATATCCGGGCACCGGAATATTTTACCCAACCGGGAGCCAATTGGGTTCCCGAGGCTTTAGAAGCTTTGCCGCGGTTGGGTATGGACGTGTTTTTTTCCGACGGTTGGAATAGCTATCTGAAAGAATTGGACCAGCCGTATTGGTATGGCGACGTGCTGCATCTTTCGTTTCCGGTGGAAAATCCTCGCCCGTTTGGATTAGCCTTGCCCGATGCCGGGGAAGAAGCGGTCGCGATGATTGAAGCGGCGGCCGGGAGACCCGACGGCAGCTGCTTTATGGTGATGTTACATCCCACGGAACTGGCTACCACGGTTTTTTGGGATGCGGTGAATTTTTCTCACGGTACCACGCGCCAGCCGTTGGTGCCGGCGCCATTGCGCGAACCGGAAAATCGGGACGCCGCCTTGAAAGCTTTTGACGTCTATTTGTCTCGCATTGCCCGGATCCCCGGCATCACATGGATGTCCTTGGCGGACGTGCGTCATCGGGTGGCCACGGCGCATGGGGGGACCTTGGTCCTCCGCCGGGAGTTATTAGGAGAATTGGCGCGACGGGGATTGGGGCCGCTCAGATTGTCCACCGGTACCGTGTCGGCGGCGGAAGCCCTCTATGCGTTGGCGTATTTTACGGTATCGCCGGAGTTGTCGGTGAGAGTCCCACGGGTTCGGGCGCCCGAGAGCTGGCACCTGACCGAGAGTTGGTCCGGACAGCTTTCCTCCACCCATATCCGTTCTCTTGCGACGAAGATTGTCGAGACCGGCAATCGGGCAACCCGCTTGCCGAGCAGCGACGATCTGGACGTTCCCTTGGAATGGGTGGCGCACCAGCTGTATCAGCATTTGCGGTCGAGCCGGGAGACGTTACCGTTAACCTTTTTGTCCTATCTGAAACCGGTTACGGAACTTCACTGGGACTGGCCGATTTTCCCGCAGGATTTTCAACCGATGCGGCTTTGGCATGATGCGCGCCGGCATTTATGGTCATTGAAGCCGGCCCGATGGTAGACGAGGAGGATGGGGTATGAAGGCAATTCAGATGCACCAGCCTGGTGGTATTGAGGTATTACGGTATGAAGACGCGGAGATGCCGCAACCGGGGGTCGGCGAAGTCCGGATTCGGATTCGGGCGGCGGGGGTCAATCACCGCGATATTTGGTTTCGGCAAGGACTCTTCGGCGGATGGACCCGGCCGATGATTCCCGGCAGCGACGGGGCGGGGGAAATTGACGCGATTGGACCTGGGGTAACCCGTTGGTCGGTCGGCCAAAAGGTTGTGATCAATCCCGGATTAAGTTGCGGCCACTGCATTGCCTGCTTATCCGGCAACCAGCCGGCTTGTCCCGACTTTCGGATTTTTGACGGGACCTATGCCGAATATGCCGTCGTACCGTCCGAAAATGTGGTGGCGATGCCGAGCGGTATTACGTATGCGGAGGCGGCCAGCATCGGGGTCCCGTACGTGACCGCCGAGGATTTTTTGGAACGGGCGCAGGCCCGGCCTGGCCAGTCCCTCTTGCTTTGGGGCGCCACCGGAGGCCTCGGATTGGCAACTTTGCAGTTGGCCAAGCTTCGGGGACTACGGGTACTGGCGGTCACGCGCAGTCCGGCTCGGGCCGAGAAATTGCGTCAATATCACGCCGACGACGTGATTGTGACCACGGGGGCGGACGATATTACGGATCAGGTATTGGGGTTGACCAACGGGCGCGGTGTCGATCTGGTGGTGGACTCTCTCGGGCAACTGACCTTTTTACAATCGTTAGCAGCGGTGGCTCGCGGAGGCGTGGTGGTCACGGTGGGCAGCACCACCGGCGGCCGGGTGAACTTTGAATTGGGACAGCTCTTTCGCCGCCGTTTGACGGTGTTGGGCGCGTATTTGGGCGGTTCCGACGTACTCCCCCGCTTATTGCCATTATTTGCCCGCGGGGTCTTAATCCCGGTTATTGATAGTAGCTATCCGTTGGAGCAAGCCGATCAAGCGCATGACCAGATGGAGCATCATGGCGTGTTTGGTAAAATTATTTTGACGCCATAAACGGAAAAGGGGGATCTATCATGGAACGGGCCGAATTTGGGGTCAAGGGCATGACGTGTGATCATTGTGTGATGACGGTGACCAAAGCCCTGAAAGGGGTCGAAGGGGTCAAATTGGCGGAAGTGAGTTTGGCCGAAGAGCGCGCGAAAGTCACCTTTGACCCGACTAAAGCTTCACTGGAGCAATTAAAAGAAGCCGTCAATCAGGCCGGCTATCAGGCGCTATAGTTTCCGGCCGAGGAGCCTCCCGGAGACGGATGTGAAAACGGGTGCCGGTGTGAGGGGGCGGCAGGGTTTCGACCGCAATGTGCCCATCTTGGGCCTCGACCAGCGCTTTGACAATGGAAAGGCCGAGACCGCTGCCGCCTGAGCTGGACGAGCGGGCGCGGTCGCCTCGGTAAAATCGGTCAAATATGTGCGGTAGGTCCTCGGGAGCGATTCCGGGGCCGCTATCTTCGATGATGACCAGTCCCCAGGGCGATTCGTGGCGTGTCACGATCGACACGGTGGTGTCGGACGGCGTATAACGGGCAATGTTATCCAATAGATTAAAGAACACTTCGGTCATGCGATCCGGGTCGGCCAATACGCTGACCGACGCCATTTCCAAAGTGAGCGGACGCGGGGCGACCAGGGCGCGCCAGGTGGCTTCCAGTTCCGCCAACCACCGATCCAACGCTAACGGGACGGGATGAACCAAGGCGTCGGGAGCGGTGTCGGCCCGGGACAAGGTCAACAATTGACTGACCAACCGCGCCATGCGCTGGGATTGGGCCCGGATGGCGGCTAACGCCTTTTGTTGTTCATCGGGAGTCAACTCGCTTTTATACATCAAATCCAAAAATCCGTTAATGGCCGTCAGCGGTGTTCGTAACTCGTGCGACGCATCGGCTACGAATTGCCGCATCCGTTCGGACAGGGCTTTTTCTTGTTCGAAGAGATCGCGAATCGCCAAAGACATGACGTTGATGGCCTGGGTCAATTCCTGGATCTCCTGGGGCGCATCATGAAATTCCGTCACGTGACCGAATTCCCCAGCCGCGATTTTTCGAGTGCTGTCGCGGATTTTTTCTAAGGGTCCCATGACGTGCCGAACGGAAAACGACCCTAACCAGCCGGCCAGAATCAGGGAGATGGAGGCTAAAAACACGTAGAGTTCGGCATCCCGGCGTAATATGCCATGAATAGGCGCCACTGAAGTCATCAGCCAGACATAGCCGCTCGGGTAATAGGGATTGCCGAGTACGGCATCGACGACCACCCGACCGTTCCAGATAAAATAGGGGGTGGCGTATAGGGGCGGCACCATGGCGTGCAGGGTCGACGAGGAGGCCATGACATGGCCTAGTGCGTTGGTGATCACCACCTCCACGCCGGGACCGCGTAGGCGGTTTACCAAAATGTTGGCGATGTGGGAAAATCCTAGTAAACCGCGGGAGCTAATGGTGTGGTGGATGAGGGGGGCCAAGACCGAAATTTCGTCGTGCAGCGAGCGGGCGGTCGACTGAAAGAGGACTGTTCGCAAAATGAGATATTGGGCGACGCCGACGACAAACAAAAGGGCAGCCAGTAAAATGACCTGGCGTCCGATCAGCTGGTCGGTCAGGGTCGAACGTCGAGCCGCCATTTAATCTCCCAATCGGTAGCCAAAGCCCCGCACCGTTTGTATCAAGGCTTTTTGTTTATCGTTGAGCTTGTCCCGCAAGCTCGAAATGTGTACTTCCACCAAGTTGTCGTCACCTAGGTAGTCATAACCCCAGACATGTTGCAAAATCTGCGTCTTGGACAAGACGTGACCGGGATTGAGCATTAGGTACCGTAATAACTCATATTCTTTGGCGGTCAAATTGACCGGGTTCCCCTCTACCGACACACGATGGCTGGCATCATCCATCGTAACCGGCCCAAATTGCCAGGTCGTCGATTCGTGTTTGCGAATACGTCGGAGACCGGCATGGATACGTGCCACCAACTCATCAAAATCAAACGGTTTGATCAGATAATCGTCGGCTCCGCCTTCGAGGCCGTGCACTCGGTCGGATACGGCGTCGCGTGCCGTCAACATGATGATATAAAGGTCGGGATTTTGCCGTAGACGGCGACTCAGTTGGAAGCCGTCCTCGCCCGGCATCATGACGTCGATGATGGCGGCATGCGGATCAAAAGATCCCACCTGAGCTAATGCGGTCTCGGCGTCGGGGCAGGTCAATACCTCAAAGCCCCGGTGCCGAAGCCCCATATCTAACAGGTCTCGGATACTTTCTTCGTCGTCGACGACCAGGATCCGTGCCTTGGCGTTCATTTAACGGCGTGTCTCCACCGGATGGGGGGACAGAAAATATTCGGCGGTATCCCAACCCGCACGGGCAATCACACGATTGAGCAGTTCCCGGTCGCGATAGAGAAAATCCAGTTCATGGGCAAAATCCGGCGCGGGGTTGGGTAGGTGGTCGCGAAAGTGCGTGTGTAACGAAATGCGCACGTTCAAATGCGCGGCCACCCGGTTGGCTTCGTCCACGGTAAGTTCGCTAAATGGGCGGGCTTGGCCTAAAATGGCTTCCGTCACATTGAGTTCGTCGACGAAGTTTTGGGTTTGCACCGCATGATAGCGGTCGACCAGTTCATTCAGGCGCTGCTCTTGGTTAGGGGTAATCGGACGGTTGGGCGCATAACCCCAAGAACGGAGAAACGGCATGGGCTAGCCTCCTCATTAACGTTTCGGCTGCCGACACCCGCACAGGCCGGGTGTCGTGATCTGTCTCTATTGTGCAATTTTAGGCCGTGAGTGTCTAGGGCACGTTGCGATCACCGCTTGTGAAGGCCTCTAGTAATTTCTAAAATACCTGTAATCCCTAGGGGGAGCTTGGCTTTCACCACAGGAGGGTTTTCGTTATACTTAGGCGGGGAGATTCCCGAAAATTCCAGTGAGGGAGGGCGTATATTCGTGGCGGAGACACGTGCCTATCGAGACCTGAAAGAATCTTGCTTAAGCATGAACGGCATTAGCAAAGAGGAAATCGATCAGCATTATGGCATTTTGTACAAAGGCTATGTCAACAAGCTTAACGAGATCCGGCAAAAAATGGAGACGGTGGACTATGCCGCAGCCAACCAGTCGTATAGCGACTTGCGGGCTTTAAAGACGGAAGAGGTATTTTGCCTCAACGGGTCCAAGCTCCATGAATGGTATTTTGACAACCTGGGGGGCAAGGGTGGCGAAGCCCACGGGCGCATTCGGGAACTCATTGAGCGCGATTTCGGGTCCTACGAGAAATTTGTTACCGAATTCAAAGCGACGGGTCTCGCGGTGCGGGGCTGGGTTGTGCTGGCCTATGACTTGGATGACGAGAAACTTCACATTTATGGCCAAGACGCCCACAACGTCGGAGTGCCTTGGGGGGCCTATCCGCTTTTAATTTTGGATGTCTATGAGCATGCCTATGGCATTGACTATGGCGTCAAACGGGCTCCCTATATCGAGGCCTTCATGAACAACCTTGACTGGGACGAAGTCAACCAACGGTTAGCGAAATACCACATCTAAGCCGGACGGGGCTAACATATGGGTCGGTGAAAACCTCGGGGAACTTTCCTCGAGGTTTTTCGTCATGTGGATGCGGGATACGATTCAACCACGATATACGTTACCGGCTCGCTGGACGGGTTTTGATAGTTGTGGGGACGATCGGCTAAAAACACGAGCGAATGGTTCGTGTCCAGCTGATAAGATTGATCGCCCACTTCGACCGTCAATCGCCCCGTCATCACCCAAATCGCTTCCGTGACGCCAGGTCCGTGCGCCACCGCGGGTTGCCGGGTGCTTCCGGCCAGGACGCATCGATAGAGTTCGACCGGGGTGGGATGATCGAGACGCGCCACTCGGGTGACATGGTATCGGCCGTGTTGGTCCGACAGCGTAGGGTGCTCGGTTTCCCATCGAACGTCCGTCCGAGATTCCAAGGATTCCAACAGTTGAGCAAAAGGGACGCCTAAGCCTTGGGCAATTTTCCAGAGCGTGATGACCGTGGGATTGGTTTCCCCTCGCTCCAGCTGACTTAACAACGGTTTACTGACTCCGGTCAGGCGGGCGACCTGGTCTAAGGTTAATCCGCGAGCGAGGCGGATTGCCTTAAGCGTGTGGCCGACGGCCTGTGTAATAGACGCGGGTGACGAGTCCACGGTTGATCACTCCTTCCGGTTGTGTTTATTATATCAGAAATAATTCGCGATAACATACGAGGTGATGGTATGCAGGCGTTATGGTGGGAAATGGGCGGGGTCGCAATCGGGACGTATCTTTTCCGATGGTTGCCGCTGGGCCAACCTCCCCAATTTCTGACGTCGGGGTTTCAAGAGTGGTTGTCGTTTATCACGCCCGCCGTCTTAGGGGCCCTAATCGTAACGGAGAGTATGGGAACGAGCGATGTTGGCTGGACCAATCCTGCACTGTGGGCGTTACTGCCGGCCGGAGCGGTGGCCTGGTATACCCGCCGGTTATGGGGGACGTTAGCGGCGGGATTGGCGGCCTATTTGGGTTTGCGGGCGTTAGGCCTATGAAGAGCCTAATGGCCGGGATGCGAGCGGTTTGGCCGATTGTGCTGGCCTATGCGCCGGTTTCGGCGGTGTTTGGCGCCCTCGCCGTGCATATGCATGAACCCTTGCTGATCGCCGTGCTGATTTCGGCGTTGGTCTATGCCGGCAGTGCCCAGTTTATTTTGTTGTCGATGGCTTTGGCCCACAATCCGATATGGGCGACCATCGGGACGGTCCTTTTGGTCAACATGCGTCATCTCTTTTACGGCATGACGCTGAAAGACCGTCTTACGCGATGGACGCCGGGAGAAAAGGCTCTCTTTGCCTTTGGTCTTACGGACGAGGTCTATTTATGGGGAATGGTCAGTGCCCGAACGACGACTTTTTCTTACTGGCTCGGGGCATCGTGGGCCTGCTATCTGGGCTGGGTGGGCGCAACGGTGGCAGGAGCTTGGGAAGGAAAAGGGCTTCCCCCGAGCTGGACCGGGCCCTTGCAATTTACCTTGCCGCTCTTATTTCTCGGATTGCTCTTTGCCACCGAGCGAAGCCGTGCTCAACTGTGGGCGGCTTTCGGGGGAGGCGCGATGGCGGCCTTGGCCTCCCTAAGCCATGCGGCCCCGCTCGCCATTTTCGTCGGGGCGATTGGCGGGGCCACCCTCGGATGGGGGACGGACAGGCTAGCGGTGCGGAAGGAACGGCCAGAGCAAGGACACGTTTGAAGAGGCGGCGTGGCCCAAATAGGGGAGGTGAAATCCTGCTTCAATCGTCTTTAACAGGTTATAGTGATCGGCCCATAACGAATAGATCACCGGATGAGGCATTTCTCGAGCAACAACCAAGAGGGGGACGGAACCGCCGCCCACCGGGATGCCCAAGATCGAGGGAGCGTCGGGTCCCGGCGTCAGCCAGGTTTTGAGGGCAACCGGATTCCAATACGACGACGGGCCGTCCATTTCGTCCCAGACGATAAAAATCGCCGAATTGCCGCGCCAAGCGGACGAATGGGTGATGGTCCCCACCCAGTGTTGGAGGAATTGGTCCCCCAGGCGGACCAACCGGGCCGACTGATTGGCCGGACATGCCGCTCCGGGCAGATTGGGTTGGCCATGCATGTCGTGGCAGAGATTGGGCGTGATCCAAACAAAAGCCGGGACGTGCCCGGTTTTGAGCTCGGCGGCTAACGTTTGCAACGGCACCACATGGTTCTTGTCGCGTTTCATTAAAGCCGGGAACAAGGCAAACGGGTTATGTTTTTTGGCATACAGGGCATGGACCGGCGGCAATACCGGATTGCTCCCGGGGGGCTCGGGATACCAATTGCCGTTATATCCCGGGTACGGTAGGCTTTCCATCGCCGCTTGCCAATCAATGTGGCGGGCATCCATTTGGGATGCCAGGGTGGGTCCATAAAATGTTTGGTCAGGGTTATCGCTATGGGTGCCGAATGTCCGTCCGGAAATGGCCGCGACATAATTAGGCAGGCTGACATGCGTGACGCCGTGATAGGCCGGATCATAGCCGGCGGAAGCCATTAAGTGATGAATGAACGGGGCCTCGGATGCCGGCAAGGCCCCGGCCGAATGATTTTCCATCATGATCACGAAGACATGGGTAAAAGGTTGAATCGGCGGACCCGCCGGTGTTGTGGGGGGCGCGGGATTTTGGGCCAGATAAATGCCCGTACCGACGATATAGGCCGCTATTAATGCACCGAAGAGGGTCCACCAGCGAAACCGTCGCACCATTAGGCTTCCTCGCTCTGCGGTTTTTCGAAGAGCAAGCCCCACGTGACAGGACCGGGGTTGACGTGCCGGACGAGGCGAAAACCGACCGCGAGCGCGCGGGGCAAAACGGCTTCGGGTGGCTGACGCCGGGCGAGGGGCGGTCCCATCGGCGTATCAATCGACTTCCAATCGACAATGAGCCAGCGGCCGCCCGGTTTTAAGACGCGATACGTTTCCGTCATAGCAGTCGGCACGTCTTGGATGGCCAAATAGACCGTATGCCAAAGGACGCCGTCAAGGGACGCGTCAGGGAGGGTAAGCGACTCCGCGACCGTCGTCAACACCTGAATTTGCGGGAGGGATCGGGCCTCCGCGCGCAATGCGTCGGTGGCATCCGGACTGGGCTCGATGGCCCATACGCGACCTTCGGTACCGACACGTTGAGCCAGCGGGAACGTAAGCCATCCGAGCCCGGCTCCGATATCGGCCAGCTGTTCTCCCGGTTCCGGGTGAAGCGCGGTCAGGACGGGTTCTCGGGGCATCCATTTTTCCCGGTCAACGGTGGTTAAGCGTTGTAGCTGCTCTTTAGACCAAAAGCCGGATGATCCTCCATGTAACATGACGAGACCTCCGAACTGAAATATTTACCAGATTAACGGATAACGGGTAGCCAATGCAACGGAGGAACCTGGCCTTCGGGGACATCCGTTCCGATTGGTGTCCGGTTCTCAACGGGCGGAGCCGCATTCTATCGGTGCCGGCGCGGCTCTCTAATCGTACGAGACGTCAAGTGGCACAGATTTTCCATCCGGATGGCAGTCAGTGAGTTTACAGTGGATCAGGGGTAGCCTATAATGGTCCCTGTATGGGATTCCAATCGCATATGGCGGCGGATGAACAAAACCGGAGAGATGCTGGGTCTTCTCAGGGTCGCCGAAGGAGCAACTGCCCGGCTGCTGACGGTCGGGAGGAATCTCTCAGGCAGGAAAGGACGGTTTTCGGACGCCACTCTGGAGATCACCGAGACAATCGGGGAGCCGATGGGGCGCGATACGAGGACGTATCCAAACTCTCAGGCCACAAGACAGAGATGCACTATGTCAGGCGGGCATAGTGTTTTTTGTTTTGCGCCGCCACGAACGTGACATCCTGAGTTTAGACAATCGACGGGTCAACCATAGCTTAGGGAAAGGTGGTCCCTTATGCATACCACGCCGTTAACCGATTGGCATCGCGCCCACGGAGCCAAGATGGCGGAATTTGGCGGATTTTTGATGCCGATGGAATATCAGGGCATTATTGCGGAACACCAGGCGGTCCGGACCAAAGCCGGGATTTTTGATGTCAGTCATATGGGTGAGTTTGATGTCAAAGGACCGGATGCGGCTGCGTTCTTGGATTATCTGGTAACCCATCGTCCATCGGGTTTGGCTCTGGGGCAAGCCTTATATTCCCCGATGTGCTACGAAACCGGGGGGACGGTGGACGATGTGCTGGTCTACCGTAAAGATCGGGACCATTTCATGATGGTGGTCAATGCCGCAAATTGGGAAAATGATTGGCAATGGGTGAACCAAAAAGCTGAGGGCTTCAACGTCCAATTAGCCGACCAGTCGGAGTCGACCGCCCTCCTCGCCGTTCAAGGGCCCGAAGCCGTTGATAAGCTTCAAGAGTTAACGCCCGCCGACCTAGGCGCCATTCGATTTTATCACGCCGTGTCGGGGACCGTGATGGGTTTTCCGGCCTGGATATCGCGGACCGGATATACCGGGGAGGACGGATTTGAGCTGTATATCGCGCCCGAGGCGGCGTTACCCATCTGGGAAGAGCTGGTCAACCAAAAAGGGATCACCCCGGCGGGACTAGGGGCACGAGATACTTTGCGATTAGAGGCCGGTTTGCCATTGTATGGTCACGAATTATCGCGCACAATATCTCCGGTAGAGGCTGGATTGGAACGATTTATCAAATGGGATAAGCCGTTCGTCGGCCGAGAGGCGTTAATTGACATGAAAGACCGTGGCCTAACTCGCCAATTGGTGGGGTTGACGGTAACCGGCGGTATTGCTCGGGCAGGATATCCGGTGTATGCCGACGAGGCGGATTGGATGGGCCAGATCACATCAGGCAGCTATGCGCCGACGTTAAAGCAGGCCATAGCAATGGCGTTGGTGCCGCCTGCCTGGACTACTCCCGGAACATCGCTCAAAGTGGGGATTCGGGATCGAAAAGCCGATGCCACCGTGGTGCCTTTGCCGTTCTACCGGAGGCCGCGTAAAAAGTCGTAATACGGTATCAGTGAAGGAGGAACTTCAGATGGAATTTCCCGAATCCTTAAAGTACACCCGTGAACATGAGTGGATTGCGCCCGACGGTCGAGTCGGGATTACCGCGTATGCGCAGGATGCGCTCGGTGACGTGGTGTTTGTCGAGCTGCCGCAAGTTGGGCAAGACGTCACCGCCGGTGGAGCCGTCGGCACCATCGAGTCGGTCAAGTCCGTTTCGGAAATTTATAGTCCGGCCAGCGGTCGGGTGGTGGCCGTCAATCCTGATTTGGCGGATCATCCGGAGTGGGTTAACCAGGATCCCTACGGCAACGGATGGCTATTTCAACTGGAAGCCTCCGATTTGGGAGAGCTATTGACCGCCGAGGCATATCGTCAACTGGTGGAAGGGGCATAAGGCATGGCATATATTCCCGATACGCCCGAGGATCGCGCCCATATGTTGGCGGCTTTGGGCATTGACGCGGTCGATGCGTTGTTTGAAGATCTTCCACCGTCGGTGCGTCTTAATCGGCTGTTGGACGTGCCGCCCGCGTTATCGGAAAGTGAATTGTCTCGCCATCTCAGGCAATTGGCTGCGCAAAATCGAGATCTCGGCCAGCTGACCAGCTTTCTGGGCGGGGGATTTTACGATCGGTATGTTCCGGCGGCGGTGGGGGCGTTGGCTCAGCGGGGCGAATTTTTAACCGCCTATACGCCCTACCAACCGGAAGTGTCCCAGGGAACCCTGGCGGCCATTTTCGAATTTCAAAGCATGATTCAGACGTTGACGGGGACCGATGCGTCTCAAGCCTCGTTATATGACGGGGCTTCGGCGGTGGGAGAAGCCTGTTTGATGGCCCTGGCCAATGCGCCAAAACGGCATCGGTTATTGTTCGGACGAACGGTTTTGTCCCAGTCTCGGCAGGTGGCGGAAACCTACAGCCGTGCCCGGGGAGCGGAAATCACCGTCATCGACGGGGTCGACGAGATCATGGGAGACGACGTCGCGGCCGTCATCTGGCAATATCCCGACTTGTTGGGCCAAATCACGGCGCTCCCCGCCATTATTGAAAAAACCCATGCGATTGGGGCGGTGGCCATCGTGGTCGCTGACCCGGTCGCGTTGGCGCTGTTGACGCCGCCGGGCGAATTTGGGGCCGATATCGTGGTCGGCGAAGGGCAGCCGTTGGGGAATCGCTTGCAATTAGGCGGGCCGACGTTTGGCTTTATGGGAGTCAAATCGCCATGGATCCGCAAAATGCCGGGTCGGATTGTCGGAGCGACGGTGGATCATGCGGGCCGACGCGGATTTGTCCTGACCCTACAGGCTCGGGAACAGCATATCCGCCGGGAAAAAGCGACCTCCAACATTTGTTCCAACCATTCCCTGAATGCCTTAATGGCGACGATTTACCTCTCCCTCTTGGGGCCGGAAGGCTTGAAGGCGGTAGCTACGGTGTCCGCCGAATTAGCCCACTATCTTGCCGATCGGCTGGCATCGGCGGGGTTGGTCCGGGTTCCCCGGCAGGAGCCGTTTCTCTATGAATTTACCGTGCGGGTGCCGGGCTCGGTGGCCGATTTAAACCGGCATCTTTTGGACCGAGGCATTTTGGGCGGTCGGGACCTGGGCCAGGAGGACCCGGCTTGGCAAGGGCTTTGGCAGCTGGCGGTAACCGAACAGCGCACCAAAGATGATTGCGATCGGCTAGTGGAGGAGGTCTTGGCATGGCAGTCCCGTTAATTTTTGAACGATCCCACCCGGGGCGCCGAGGGGTGGCTGTTCCGACTCCCACGGGAATCGCCGGGCAATTGGCCGACTGGGTGCCGGCGGAATTTCGCCGGCAAAGCGATCTGGGCTTGCCCGAAGTGACAGAAGAAGACGTCGTCCGGCATTATACGTATTTGTCGCATTTGAATTACGGGGTGGATACCGGCTTTTACCCCTTGGGATCTTGTACGATGAAGTACAATCCCAAGGTCAACGACTGGGCCGCGGGCTTGCCGGGATTTGCCGACGTCCATCCTGATCAGCCGCCCTCCACCATCCCCGGGCTCCTCTTTCTCTTGGCGGAATTAGAGCGGGCATTGGCGGAAGTCACGGGTATGGATGCGGTCTCGTTGCAACCGGCGGCGGGTGCCCATGGCGAACTGACCGGGATTCTCATGATTCGCGCCTATCTCGCTGCCCAAGGCGATCAAAGGACCACGGTGCTGGTACCGGATTCCGCCCACGGTACGAATCCGGCGACTGCCGCCATGGCGGGCTATCAAGTGCGGGAAATTCCCAGCAACCGCCGCGGGCGGGTGGATTTGGCGGCTCTCCGGCAACATATGGACGGCTCGGTGGCCGCCTTGATGCTGACCAATCCGAATACGCTCGGGTTATTTGAAGATGAGGTGCTGGAGATTGCCGAGACCGTGCATCGGGCGGGCGGCCTTTTGTATTACGATGGAGCCAATGCAAACGCCATTCTTGGGCGGGTGCGCCCGGGCGATATGGGGTTCGATGTGGTGCATTTGAATTTGCATAAAACCTTCGCCACGCCCCACGGGGGCGGGGGCCCAGGTGCCGGCCCGGTGGCTGTCAAAAAGGCCTTAGAGCCGTTCTTACCGTTGCCCCGATTGGTCGGGAACGCCGAAACCGGGTGGCAATGGGACTATGATCGGCCGCAGTCGATTGGTCGGGTCCGGTCGTATTACGGTAACATCGGTGTCCTGGTGCGGGCCTATGCCTATTTACGCAGCCAAGGCGCCGAAGGACTGAAACAGGTGGCGGAGACGGCGGTGCTGCATGCCAATTATCTCCTGTCGCAAGTCGGGCAGGATTACCACAGTCCGTTCCCGGGGCCGGTTAAACATGAATTTGTGCTGTCCCTGACCGAACAAAAGCGGCGTGGCGCACGGGCGTTGGATGTGGCCAAGAGGTTAATTGATTTTGGCATGTATCCGCCTACCGTGTATTTTCCGTTGGTGGTGGAAGAAGCGTTGATGGTGGAGCCGACGGAAACCGAGAGCCGAGAAATGATTGATCGGTTTGCCGACGCACTCAAGCAAATTAACCGAGAAATCGACGAGAATCCCGCGTTATTACACGAGGCACCCCATGACACGATTGTGAGCCGGCTGGACGAAGCCCGGGCGGCTCGGCATCCCCTTTTAGGCTGGCCCCAGCTTAAGGCGGAAGAGGAATCCCGTTCTTAATCCGAGCCGGGCGGACAACCGCCCGGCTTTTACGCACTGTATTGGCCTAATTCGATGGCGCGTTCGCCGGCTTCAAGCAGTGCCCCGGTTAAGGTATTGCCCCACTCGGCTTTTTTTAGCACGTTTAACATCGCTTCCGTCGTCCCGCCGGGGGATACCACTTGTCGAATGAGCTGGGACAGTGGCGTGGCCCCTTCGTGTTCGGCCAAGCGAGCGGATCCCTCGATCATCCGGCCGACCAACAGGCGGGTCAACTCCCGGTCAACGCCCAGTTGTTCCCCGGCTTGAATGACCGCTTCCATAAAAAGATAGACATAGGCCGGTCCGCTGCCTAAAAGGGCGGTCATCGGATTAATGAGGGATTCTTCAACTTCTAACATCGGACCCAGCTCGGCAATCAACGATTCCACCATCGTTTTTTGGGCGGCGGTTAATCCGTCGGGAGTAAATAAGGTGACCGAGGCCCCGATCGCCGAGCAGATATTGGGCATGAAGCGTACCAATCCTTGATGGGGCAAGCGACGGCGAATCTGCTCCAACGAGTAACCGGCTACCGGGGAGAGCACCAATGCCTGCCGATTGAGATACGGGCTCATCGCACTCAAGGCATCCGACATGTCTTTCGGTTTGACCGTAAAGACCACGATGTCGGCCGTCTGGAGTATGTCCGGATCGAACGTAATATGCGTCTGTTCTTCAGGGGTCCAGAGTTCGGCAAACAATCGGGTGGAACGGGCCAGCACGTGAATCGTGCGGTGAACGGCCCCATCCCGTTGCCATCCCAGAAACAGAGCGTGGGCTAAATGTCCGGAACCAACCAGTACGATGCGTGTTTGCATGATGTCTCCTTTCAGCCAAACAACAAACGTCCCGCCGCCTCTAAGGGCGAGCGGGACGTGTCGCGGTACCACCTTAGTTGAAAGGAAGATTCCTTTCATCTCGTTTCCCGGATATCGGCGGGAGACCGCCCCGTTATCGGGGTGCTCAGGAGTTGGGAACGAAAACATTTGGGTGGCCTTGCACCAAACGCCACTCGCTAAACCAAAGCGGTTTTCGATAGGCTCCGTCATAGCCCGGATCATTGAATTATCCTGCATTATACGCTTTTTTCGAATCCGGTGCAAGGACGTGGAACGGGTCAAGGGTTTTTCCTTCGCCGGGGAAAGTTGTTATAATCCAAGACGATAGTGCCTCAAGGGGGAACGTGCGTGAAAGACCTGACCGCAAAGCGGCGCCATATTTGGCCGTGGCAAAAAAATCAAGAATTTCCCTGGCCGTCCATTGAGTGGTTTCGGTCTGAAGACCCCTTGATGCTGGATTCCCAATCGTGGCTACCGTCGTATGAAATTGCTTATGAAACCTGGGGCGAGCCGAGCGGGCAACCCGTGGTGGTCTTTCACGCCTTGACCGGTGATAGCCATGTGGCTCCCCACGACGGGGAAGATCGACCGGGCTGGTGGGATGGTGTGCTCGGATCCGGTCGCGCGCTTGACCCGGATACCCATTATATACTATGCCATAATGTGCTGGGCGGAGCGATGGGGAGCACGGGTCCGTCGTCGTGGGATCCCGAGGGACGCCCTTGGGGTAGCCGATTTCCTCAATTAAGCCTCTTCGACATGGTGCGAGCCGCCGATCGTTGGATCCAAAGCTTGGTGGGCTTGCGGCCGGTGATTTTAGTCGGCGGATCCATGGGCGGCATGTTAGCCTATGCCTATGGGGCACTCTATCCGGAGCGCGTCAAGGGCATTTTGGCGATTGGGGCACCCATTCGCCATGAGCCATGGGCGATATCCTACCATACCGTCGGTCGGACGGCGATTTGGTCCGACCCGGCCTTTCGGGGGGGCGACTATTATGACGGCCCGTTCCCGGACCAAGGCTTGGCGCTGGCGCGCATGGCCGACATGATTTCCTACCAGCATCCGGCCTCGATGGATCAAAAATTTTCCCGTAATCGGCAGACGGCCGACGGCATGGAATTTCAAATCGAATCCTATCTCCGCTATCAAGGTCAAAAACTGGTCCGGCGATTTGATGCCAATACCTATATCACCTTGACGCAAGCCATGGATCAGTTCGAGCTGTCGTCCCAGGCGATTCGCCGACTGGCGGCCATTCCGGTATGGGTGGCCGGCATTACCAGCGACATGCTCTACCCGCCGGCCGAAATCGAGCGGCATGTCGCCCTTTTAAGGGATCAGCAGGTCTCGGTGACGCTTGAATGGTTGGACGGCCCCTGGGGCCATGACACGTTTTTGGTCGATCAAAATCAAACCAACGGACTCGTTCAACGCTTTTTGGCCGCCGTGGAATAACGATTGCAGGGGGCGCCCTCGGGATACACTATGCCCCGAAGGGGGGATCACGATGGCTAAAACCGTAGCGGACGTGCTGTTGGACGTTTTGGTGGAGCATGGGGTGGAATATATCTTTGGGATTCCCGGGGATTCCATTGACCCCTTATTGGAGCCTTTGCGGCGGGATCGCCGCATTCGGTTTGTTCAGGTTCGCCATGAAGAAACCGGAGCCTTTATGGCATCAGCTTATGCCAAAAAAACCGGGCGTTTGGGCGTCTGTCTGGGAACCGCCGGGCCCGGCGCCATTCATCTTTTAAACGGCCTCTATGACGCCAAGCTGGATCATGCCCCGGTGCTCGCACTGACCGGGCAGGTCAACCTCGCGCATTTGGGCACAGACTACTTTCAAGAAGTCGATTTGCTGCAGTTATTCGCCAATGTCAGCGTCTATAATCATCAGGTCACGCATCCGGCCCAAATTAGCGTCATGGCGGATCAGGCGTGTCGGACGGCACTGGCTAAACGGGGGGTAAGCCATTTAAGCTTTCCTTATGAAGTGCCGCTCTTTAAGGCTGAAGGCCCGGGCCAGCGCTATACGGTCATCAACCGGGCATTGGACACGGTTCCGGTGGCCGAGCTATTGGAACACGCCGCTCAACGGATCGATCGGGCTGAAAGGCCGGTCATTTTAGCGGGCAAAGGCGCCCGCGGAAGCCGACAAGCCCTGTTGCGACTTGCCGAACGGGCCCAGATTCCGATTGTCAACACGTTGCCGGGTAAAGGGGTGGTCCCCGACACGCATCCGTTGGCCCTGGGCGGTTTGGGGCTTTTAGGGGCTAAACCGGCGCATACGGCGATGGAAGAATGTGACCTGTGTCTTTTGGTGGGGACCTCCTATCCCTATTTAGAATTTCTCCCCAAACATGCCCAAATCATTCAGCTTGATTGGGAAGCGTCTCAAATCGGGAAACGGCACCAAGTGGATTTGGGTTTAGTCGGCGCTGCCGAACCGACGCTGACCGAATTGGCCTTGCGCGTGTCCGAAAGGCCACCCTCCGCCTGGGTGCGGGGACTCCAGCACCAACGGCGTCATTGGATTGACCGAATCCAGGCCGAAGCCCGCCGGCAAAATCGGCCGGATCGGCCGATTCATCCCCAGTGGGTAGCCGACCGGCTCTCTCGCCTGGTGGATGCCAACGCGAATCTCGCGATCGACGTGGGCAATAGTTTAGTCTGGATGGCCCGAAACTTCGTTATCCAGGATCACGGTTGGCTGGTGTCAGCCTGGCTTGGCTCCATGGGATTTGGATTACCGGCGGCGATGGCTGCCAAAATCGCTCAGCCGGAGCGGCAAAGCGTAGCGGCGGTGGGGGATGGGGGATTTACCATGTTAATGGGCGACTTTGTCACAGCCGTCAAATATCATTGGCCAATTACGGTTGTGGTGTTTAGTAATCAGCGACTCGGCATGATTAAATTTGAGCAGGAAGTCCATGGCATGCCCGAATTTGGGACCGAGCTGGTTAATCCCGATTTTGCCCAATATGCCGAAGCCGCCGGGGGTCAGGGATTTCGGGTCACTCGGCAAGAGGAGGTGGAAGAGGCCATTTGGCAGGCGTTGCACGCGGACGTCCCGACGATTGTGGATATCCGGACCGACCCGAACGAAAAGCCCTTGCCCCCGCGGATAACGTGGCAACAAGCGCGTGGCTATGCTGAAGCCTGGTTTAAAGAAACCTTGGGCACCTAAAAGGAATGGTGCCCCCTGAGTGTGGAACCCCCTCAGCAAAAGCGGGAACTCGAATTGTTTTTTGGAATATAGAACACTGCGTATTCTACGTATTCGAGGGATAAGGCGCGGAACTAGATGAATATTGGAGTAGTACGTTGTAGGCAAATGGATCGCATGACAACTGCTTAGAATATCTCGTTCTAGCTTTACGTCTCTTCGTCACAACGACGTTAATATAAGTAATATAAGGGGGTTCACAGATTGAACTGGAAAACTAACATGACGATCGCAGGGAGTATGGTGACAAAACGGTGTACTTTCTTGAAAATGTGACCACGGGAGCGTATCAAACGATAGACAATGCAACTTGGCCCTACTTATCCAGAATACTCCCAATCAAACTTTTCTTATTGCATGGACGAGTGGAACAACCAAACCAACTCTCAGTATTTGTATGCTGAAAATTACCGCCAGGATATTTTAATCAACGACATTACCGGAGATATTTTGGCGCAACCCACGACCAATACGGTAAGTTCATCAAACGGCGGATCATTTACTCTTAAATGGGTGAGCAGTTATTAATGGATCACATCATAATCAATGGGCAAGAATGGTTTTCTCATCCCGAGCAAAGTTTCAAAATTCGCACCGCGTTTATTTGCTCGAGACCTTTGACCATTAATTCCGTCGGTAACTGGTCGCCCTATCGCCAAGTTACGTTGTATTTCGCATATGCGCCAAATGGTCTAAATGGTCACGCGTGGTGGACAATCGATGTCGATGTCAAACAGTACACTAATTTTGGCGCCGTTCTGCTCGGAGTCGCAGAAATTCAAGACGGACGCTTTTCCTGGTCTGGAACTTATCCTGCGTTTGTGCGATCGAAACGACTCTATGTCGTTCTTGCTATAACCGGCGAAGGGCAGTATGGGGTGTTGGGCGAACCCTTTGGATGGTGGATGGGACCTTTAAGAGGAATTCCCGAAAGTCCTGACAAGGCTCCGCGGTAGTGATAATGTTTGGCATTCCTCGACGAGTTGAAACCGGGTGCTCTGGTAACACAGAGTTAACGTCTTTCTGGTATCCTAAAGGCCAAGCGGATCAATGGATAGTCAGCCCCAGACGGTCATTCCATCCGGTCTCAAAGTAGGCATTGGACGTTGTGGGATCGGAGGCCGGTGGTCTGCCCTACCCATCGTCGGCAGGTTCAGGCCGGTGCCCCCCGTGGGCAAGGCTGGCGATTTTCGTGAGTGGTCAGGGGAGGGAATGGCGTGATACCCACCAACCGATGGTTTTTGGCCCGTAACGGTCAGCCGTATCATGTGCGCGATGCCGAACCGGCTGATGCGGAATTTTTTATCGACCTCATCAATCAGGTCGGCGCGGAAGAGCAATATATCGCCGATGAACGGGCGACGCTCACCGTGGCTCAACAAGCCCAATTGATTCAAGCACGGCATCCGGCCTATCAATGTCTCTTGGTCGCGGAGATGGGGGGGCGACTGGCGGGATCGCTGGAGATGGTGCGCGGCACGCTGAAGAAAAACCAACATACGGCATTTTTCGGCATGGCGCTATTGCCCGAGTTTCGCCATCTCAGCATAGGCCGGGGGCTTTTGTTGGCGGCGGAAGCCTGGGCGCAAGCGGTTGGGGTGGAAAAAATCGGTCTGACGGTTTTTGAATCCAATCTCGCGGCCCGGCGGCTATATGAATCGCTCGGGTATGTCGAGGAGGCCCGTCGGCGAGAGCAATTTCGGATCGGCGGCCAGCCCGTCGACGAAATTTGGATGGCGCGCTGGTTAGTCCAAGTCCACTAAGGCGTTGACCAACGTCCAAAATTCATCGTGGGCTTCCGGGGCTTCGGTCGCCACTGTGAGGGCCTCCTCCGCGGAATCTTTCATGCGGCGGGTGTAAAAGAAAAAGGTTTCTTGTGACTCCAAAGCGGAGGGGGCATGCTCGCCTTCCGCATCCCACATCGAGGCATAAGCCCAGGCGTGTAAGATAGTTCGCAACTCGTCTTCCCGGGTTTCCCATAAGGAGGCTAACAGCTCTTCCAAAATCGCTTGGCGGGTTCCCGCCCAGGGAGTTCCCGCGGGCAGGCGATGGCTGACCGCATGTAATGTGTGGTCACGGTGCTGTTGGCGTAGTCGGTCCCAATTAATCGTGATTTGAGGGGCGATCATCACCGGTTCGTCTTGATATGGACGCTCGAGCCAACCGGATTGGATCAATTGTCGAATCTCTCCCGGTTCCAATTCATTTTGGGACAACGCGCCAAACAGCCGGCCGCTTCGGACATGCCGGGTACGGATGCGCTCTTGGAGTTCCGGGCTTAGTCCAATCACCAGGGATTGTTCGTCCATCATCGATCGTGCGGCGGGCTCTCCAACCGTTTAGGGAGGACGCCGCCCCCTCCTTTCAAAATTCCCTCTGTAGGGTCGGGTTTCGGTCACCGTTCGGCCTGAAGGACCCAACCGGTTCATCCCGCATGTTATCACATTTATCGCATAGAGGCGAACCGGCGGGATATCCTAACCTTATGCGATGGGAGGATGGCATGATATGATATTCACTCAAAAAGCAAAAACGCGAGTTTTTCTCATCGGGACCGCATTATGGCTGGGAATGGCCGGGATTACGGGATGTGGCCATTCAGCCCCACCCTCTTCTCATTCGAAACATCCCCCCGCCCGAAAAACTTCGGTCGCCAAACCCCAAAGTCGGCGATCCGGGGCACCGACCTCTCCGGCTCCCCGGACGGCCGCTCCCGCCGTGCCGGTGGGGAATGTTAAAGCCGGCGCCGCCTTGTTTCAAAAAAGTTGTCAATCGTGTCATGGGCCTCAGGGCTCCGGCAGCCACTCCGGGCCGGCATTGAAAGCGTCGGCGCTGGTTATCTCCCGCTTTGGAACCCAATCGGCTCTTGAGGGATTTATTGCCCACAACATGCCGGCCTCCAATCCCGGCTCGTTGTCCCCGCAACAAGCGGCCGACGCGGCAGCCTATGTGTGGCATCTGGCGAAAGAGCCGCCGCCACCCAAGAAGCCCTTGGGGAAAGCCGGGCATCATCATTAAGATGCCTGGCTTTTGATCGTCATCGTATTCAAGGCGTCGTGATCGTGAATCCATAGTGCGCTCAGGCTGCCTAAGAGAGCAAGCGCGGCGCCGAGTTCAAAGGCCAGATGATAGGGGTTGACCTGATGAATCGATCCGTTGCCGAAACTCGTCATCATGGTGGTCAATAGCGCGACCCCCATCGCGCCCGATACTTGTAATTGGGCATTGTATAAAGCGGCCGCACGTCCCATCAGCTCATGAGAAATTTGGGCAAAGGCGGCGGTTTGTAACGGCATAATCATGTATGCCATGCCTACCCCTAACAAAAACATCAGCGACCGAATTTCCCACAAAGAGGAACGGAGGTTCAACGAAGTCATGGCGGCGATAACTAACGCCACCCCGAATAGCCCGGCCGTCATGAGACGGCGCGGCCCAATCCGGGGATAGAGGCGTCCTACCACCTGGGTCGATAAAATGACGCCGAGAGCTTCCGGAAACGTGGTTAGCCCGGACTGTAACGGAGATAGCAAGCGCGCTTCTTGTAAAAACTGCGGCATCACATAGAGAATGCCTAAAAAGGCGGCTCGGCCAAAGAATCCGATGGCCAGCGAAGTCCGAAACAAGTGATTGTCCAAGGCGGCGACGGCCACCAGGGGGTGTGCCCGTTGGCGTTCGATGCGAAGAAGAGCGATTAAGAGGACAACCCCTAAAAGGCCACTCAGCCAAATTTGGGGATGGGCCCAACCGACCAAGGGCCCTTCGCTGAGCGAATAGACGAATAGCAGCAGTCCGAGCGCAGACAACAAAAATCCCGATCCGTCAAACCGGGTTTGAGTGAAAGTGCGATATTCCGGCAACCATCGAAAGCTAAAGATCCAGGTGATGAGACCGATAGGGAGATTAATATAAAACACCCAATGCCACGACCAATGATCCACCAAAAATCCTCCAATGACGGGTCCGGTTGCGGGCGCCATGACCATGGGAATGGTTAAAATCATCGATGCGCGGGCTCGTTCTGCCGGGGGGAAAGCTCGGTATAACATGGCTTGTCCGACGGGGGCCATAATCCCGCCGCCGATTCCTTGAATGAGCCGTGACAAGACGAGTTGGCCGAGTGTTTGTGAGAGGCCGGCCAGCCAGGAGGCGCCGGTGAAAATCGCCAAGGCGGCCAAAAATACGCGTTTGGTACCCCAGTGGTCCCCCAGCCAACCAGAGGCCAAAATCCATACCGCCAAACTTAGCAAATAGCCGATGACAACCCAGTCCGCGCCCGCCGGCGTTGTGTGAAACTGACGGGCGATAGCCGGCAACGCGGTGTTTACCACCGTAGTATCCATAATATTCATAAACATAGCGGCAACAAACGCCAAAGCCACCACCCATTTGCGGTCCATACGATGTTCTCCTGTCATGAGCGGGGCCTCCTCGATTCCGGGCTGTAGTTTGACAACCTTTAGCATACATCCAATGGTATCGGGGAGAAAAGTCTCGGTGATTTCCGGGGATATCCCCACAACCGATTTGCGATATGATGCATAATGAAAAGACTGTCAAAAGGGGGTCGACCGTGAATACCCATGAGACAGAGACTGGCCTCTGGCTCTTTTTGGGAGGCATGGCCTCCGGTAAAAGCCAAGTCGCCGAACGCTGGATTAGCACGGTGACCTCGCATCGCCCGATTACCTATATCGCCACGTTAGACGACTCGGGTAGCCACGATCAGGAATTGGCCGAGAAAATTTCGCGTCACCGGCAGCGGCGGCCGCCTGAGGTGTGGCACACCGTGGCCGTGACAGGTGTTCAAGCCTTAGAAGAGGCTCTGATACGGGCGGAAGACGGGCCGGTGTTGTTGGACGGGTTAGGGGCGGCCTTTTCCCGACATCCCTTGGCGGTCGATTGGCAACCCGTCCTCGAACGCATCGCGCGCACCGCGATATCGGGTCCGTTAGCGGTGGTGTCGGATGAAGTGGGATGGGCATTGGTTCCGGCGGATCCGTCGCTTCGGGCCTATGTCAATCAGCTGGGGCAGATTCATCAACAATTAGCGAGTTTGGCCGCCGGGGTGGTCCTGGTGGTGGCCGGGCAATCCCTTTGGATTAAGGGGCAACCTGATGCATAACCTGGCGATTTTAGGGACGAGCTCTCATGTGGGAAAAAGTGTGATTACCGCCGGCATATGCCGCGTGTTGGCCCGCCGCGGAATTCGGGTAGCTCCCTTTAAGGCCCAAAACATGGCCTTAAATGCGTATGTGACCGCGTCCGGAGGGGAGATCGGGTACGCTCAGGCCTTACAGGCTTGGGCCTCTGGAATCGAGCCGAGCGTGGACATGAATCCCGTTTTGATTAAGCCGGAACCCGGGCATCGGGCGCAATTAATCGTCCAGGGCACGGTGGCCGGGCACCTGAAAGCCGAGGATTACCGGGGTTCGCGAGACAGGCTGTTCGATGTCGTTAAAGCTTCCTATGAACGGTTGGCGGCGCAATATGACATGATTGTGATTGAAGGGGCCGGCAGCCCGGTCGAGTTGAATTTGATGGAGGGGGACTTGGCCAATTTGCGGATGGCGCGGTTGGCCGATGCCCGTATTGTGTTGGTCGGGGACATTGACCGCGGAGGAATTTTTGCCCAGCTCTATGGCACCTTGAAGCTGTTACCGGAGGCCGATCAGGCCCGGGTGGGCGGAGTGCTGGTCAATAAGTTCCGCGGGCAGCGGGCCCTCTTTGATGCTGGGGTGCATCAATTGGAGGCGTTATTGGACCGTCCGGTATTAGGGGTGATTCCTTGGACCGACTTTCGCTTGCCGGAAGAAGATAGTGTCGGGTTGGCGGACATGGCGGAGCCGACCCGAAGCCCGCGACAGATTCGTTGGACCGTGGTGCGGTTGCCGCATATCAGCAATTTTACCGATTTTGTACCCCTTGCGCACGAACCTGCGGTTTCGCTCCACATGGTCGACCGACCGCCCGATACCATGCCGGACGTGGTGGTCTTGCCAGGCAGTAAAGCCACCTTGGCCGATCTTCGCTGGCTGTGGGAAACCGGCTGGGTTCGCACCATTCAAACCTGGGCGGCCGCCGGGGTTACCGTGCTCGGGATTTGCGGCGGGTATCAGATGTTAGGGGAAAGCGTTTCCGACCCGACCGGAATGGAAGGACGTGCCGGTTCTCAGCCCGGATTGGGACTGATTCCGGCCCGGACCCGGCTGTTTCCGCCCAAAATCACCCGGCAAGTTACGGGGACGGTTCGGGCGCCGGGGTGGCTTCCCACTCCGGTCACCGGTTATGAAATTCATAATGGCCGGACCGAAGTGACGCCGGGGTGGGAACGTCCCTGGTTGCAGCTGGCCGGGGAACCGGACGGGTGGTGTGCGCCCAATGGCCGGATACTGGGGACATACCTCCACGGGCTGTTTGACCACGTATCCTTTCGGCAAGCGTTTTTGGCCCGGTTAGGGATCAACCGGTTTGGTCCGGCAGATCCCTTGGAATCGGCACTGACCCATTTAGAAGAGGTGATCCGGGAGTATGTTGATTGGCCCACTCTGGACCGTTTGGTCGGGCTATGATCTAGCGGCATGGATTTTGCTAGGAGCGGTGGTGGATTTACTGTTAGGGGATCCGACCTGGCGCTTTCATCCCGTCCGGTTAATCGGTCGGATGATACATGATTTGGAAAGACTGATTCGTAAAATTCCCTTGAATCGGATTGGCTTGCGGATTGCCGGAACCCTTTTGACGCTACTGGTGGTGACGGTGGTATTGGCGGTGATTTCCGGGATGCTTTGGGAAGCCCTCAAAATTTCCGTTTGGCTTTTCCGGGCGTTGGTGGTCGGTTGGACCTATCTCGGACTGGCCATTCGGGGATTGACGGATGCGGCCTTGGTCGTTTATCGGCCGTTGGTCACGAAACAATGGGATACGGCTCGGCAATGGCTTTCGTATATCGTGGGGCGCGACACCGACCGGCTCAACGAGCAGGAAATGGTGCGGGCAACGGTAGAGACCGTGGCGGAAAATACCTGTGACGCTATTATAGCTCCGTTATTTTATGCTTTTTTGGGCGGCCCGGCCTGGCTTTGGGCATATAAGGCCATAAATACGTTGGACTCCATGATTGGATACAGGAATGCCCGCTATGAAGATTTCGGGTGGTTTGCCGCCCGGTTGGACGATTGGGCCAACTGGATCCCCGCCCGCATTTCCGGTCTCGCGATCGCCGTTGCCGCCTCTCTTGACGGGCGCTTTCATCAAGCCTATCACATGATGCGAAGGGACGGTCGGCGTCATCCGAGTCCCAATAGCGGCCTTTCCGAGGCCGCCATGGCGGGGGCGTTAGGGGTGGCGTTAGGGGGGCCGAATACCTATGGGGGAGTCGTCTCTCTCCGACCCAAAATTGGGGAGGAAGAACGGCCGCTTCATCCGGTGGCGATTTTGCAGGCGATTTCCGTCAGTTGGCGGGCGACTTTGGTCACGGCGCTGATTTTCGGATTTTTGGCAGTGATGGTGTCCGGGCAATGGCTTTAAACGGGGCCAAAAGTGCACTCGGCTTTCTGACGCGGCTGCCGGTATCGGTGCCAAACCCGGCCGGTGACCTGGTGGCCTGGTTCTGGCTCCCCGGCGTCTTGGCGGGAGCCTTGTGGGGGCTGGCTGCGGCCTGGAGCGGAGCGGCTCATAAAGGGCTCTGGCTCGCGCTGACGGCAGAAATCCTTTTAACCGGCGGACTCCATTGGGACGGGTGGGCCGATACGTTTGACGGGTGGATGGCCTCACCCGGTTCGCGTGCGGCGGCGCGCCAAGATTCCCGCATCGGGACCGGTGGCGTCTTGGCCATTGGTTTGGCGTTGGGAGTGTTTTGGATGGTGTGGCCGATGGCGGGAAGCCTCTCTCCCCTTTGGGTCGGGCTTCCCGCGCTCTGGGCTCGGGCGGCGATTGCCTGGGGATTACAGTGGAAACCGGTGGATGCTTCCAGTCGGTTACTTCGGTGGTTTCAGGAGGAACACCGAGAGCGGTTTGGTTGGATTACGCTGGTGATTACAACCGGGATCACGGTGACCGTCATGGGGTGGGCGGGCCTCATCGGGTTTGGCGTGGTGTTAATCGTGGTCGCACTCTTTTTAGCCGGCATGCGGCGGATTTATCACGGCATGCACGGAGATATGCTGGGAGCAACGGTGGTGCTGACCGAGTTGGCCGGATTGGCGGTAATCGGTCTATTGGGACGGGGCTTGACATGAGTCACGGCGGGCAGTGGCGGCAAGCCCAAGACGACTATGGCGTGTTTTCGCGCGGCCTGGTCGACTTGTCGGCCAGCATTTCGCCTTATGGCCCGGGCCCCAAAGCGCGGGCAGAATGGCCGTTTTTGGTTAACCGGTTGGATCGTTATCCCGACCCCGATTATCGGGAGCTTTATGAGGCGGTGGCCGTCCATTACCGTATTCAAGCCGCATCCGTCGTCTTAACGGCAGGGGCGACGGCCGCCATCGACCTGGTGCTCCAAGTCATCAATCCACGGGTCGTCTACGTGGTGGAACCGGCATTTAGTGAATATCGCTTGCGGGCGACCCTTTGGAACATACCCGTTCGGCGCATTACCGAAACGACCGGGATGACCGACCCGGGGCTTCTCTTTTTGGCCAATCCCGTAAATCCGACGGGCACTCTATGGCATCCGTCCGATCTTCAGCAATGGATTACCGAGGCTCTTCGGCATGACGTCGTTCCGGTTATTGATGAAGCCTTTTTGGAATTTGTGCCTGATTGGCGCCAACGGACCTTAATGCAACCCGATATGCACGAGGTCCCGTACCTGATTCTCGGCTCGGTAACGAAATTCTATGGTTTGGCCGGTCTTCGGGTCGGGTTTTTGGTGGCGGATCCCCGACGGGCAAAAGCTTTCAAGAATCGGCTGGAACCCTGGTCGATTGCTTGGCCGTCCGCCCGAGTGGCTGCGTTGGCGTTACAAGATCAAACGTATTTCGACGCCGCCCGAGATTGGATTATCGCCGAAAGAACCTGGCTTTTGGGGCAACTGG
Source organism: Sulfobacillus acidophilus DSM 10332 (assembly GCA_000237975.1). Classification (GTDB taxonomy): domain Bacteria; phylum Bacillota; class Sulfobacillia; order Sulfobacillales; family Sulfobacillaceae; genus Sulfobacillus_A; species Sulfobacillus_A acidophilus. The sequence goes on from CP003179.1 coordinate 1,100,363, forward strand.
CCCGGCGGGCCGACATTGTCGGCCGTCCGGCGGCGAACTTTATTTTGGTCAATCCCTCGGTGGACGATTTTGACGCATGGCTTCGAAGGTTGGCCGAATCCGGGGTTCTTGTGCGGGATGCGCGGGACTTTCAAGCAATCCGGCAACCCGCGGCTCGTATTGCCGTCAAAACCCGGCGGGATTCTCAGCGTCTTTTGGCGGTATGGCCGGTCCCGCCCACCAATTGGAGATAGTTGGGCCGCTTCAGATGAGCGACGTATCCACCGGTGACGCGCACCAGATTACGGGGGGTCAAGGCGACCCAAAATGCCGGATCCCCGCCCGATACCCAGACGTGATGCTCTTGCATCAAGTCGTCGTCAATCAAAATGGGCATCTGGTATGCTTGCCCCGCAGGCGGGGCACCATGAATATGAGTGCCGGCCAATATGGAGACTTCGACGGAATTGGCCGGGCGGACGTTTAACCCGAACCAGGTTTTCAGCCGTTCGAGATCAATTTGATTCATGGCCGAATGGAGAACCACGAACGGTCGGATGCCGCTCCAATAAATTGAAACTTGCACCATTTGCTGCAGTTGCGCGCCGAGCCGTTGGGCGGCTTGGTGAACCCCTCGGGTCAGGTAGTGCAGTTGGCGTTGGGCGACGATGGGAATGTTCATGTCGCAAATCATGTCCCAAAAGGGAAATTCCATTTCGATCGGCATCAGGTTCACCCCGTGTGGCATGCTATAGTTTATCCTAGAGGCTTCAACAGGCCGGCGTCAAACATTTATCCGCGAAAGGGGTCCATATGGCCGGGCCGTTAACGATTTTGCATCTATATCCTGAACAAATGAATTTGTACGGCGATCGCGGGAATGTCCTGGCCCTGGTTCAGCGGGCGCGCTGGCGGGGGATGACGGCCGAGGTGATTTCGGCCGGGGTCGGGGATGACATCCCCTGGGATCGGGTTAACCTTATTTTTATGGGCGGCGGCGAGGATACCCATCAAGCGCAAATTGCCGACGATTTTTTGCGTTTGGCGGATCCGCTGATCGATCGGCTGAATCATGGGGTGCCGATGTTGGCCATTTGCGGGGCTTATCAATTAATGGGCAAGCGTTATGTGACGGCGGACGGTCGCCAATTGCCGGGAATCGGCTATTTTGACGTATGGACCGAACCGGGTACAACGCGAGCGATTGGGGACGTTGTCGTCGAGACGGAACTTCCGATCGTTCCCGTCACATTGGTCGGGTTTGAAAATCATGGTGGTCGCACCCATTTGGGGCCCTCGGCCCAACCGTTGGCGCGGGTGAAATTAGGGCAGGGCAATAACGGTCAGGACGGAACCGAAGGGACGATTCGAGGACACGCCATAGGCACTTATCTTCACGGCTCGCTTTTACCCAAAAACCCGCATCTTACGGACCTTCTGCTCAGCTGGGCACTTAACACCGACTTATCGCCATTAGATTCCGAAACCGAGTGGGAGGCACACCGGATGATTGTGGCAAGAGCTCAGAATCATTAGTCGTGTTATAATATGGACAACGAGGCGGTAGGTGGTCACGAAAGGAGACGTCCATGGACATTTTCTCCCCGGTACACATTATTATTTTATTGATTATCGCGTTACTGGTGTTTGGACCTAAGCGCTTGCCGGAAATCGGGTCAGGCTTAGGGAAAAGCATCCGTGAGTTTAAGCAGTCGATGAACGGTATGGCGCAAGAGCCGCCGAAGCCGACGCAAACCGTCGTCCAGGAATATCCTGCGCAAGTGGTGACCCCAGAAGACCCGGAATCGAAATAATCCCGTTCGAGGGATTCGAAGGGACCCGCAAGGGTTCCTTTTTTGCGCAGAAGGGAGCAACATGGCAGATATCGGGCGCTTTATCGGACAAACGCCGTTAATTCGGTTAGACCATCTCTCGACAACCTATCATGCCGAGGTGTGGGCGAAGTTGGAATCGCGCAATCCGGGCGGCTCTATCAAAGATCGTACGGCTTGGGCGTTATTAAAAGACGCGGAGGCTCGTGGACTCATTCGGCCTGGTACCGTCGTGATCGAAGCGACATCCGGCAATACCGGAGTGGCGTTAGCCATGGCGTGCGCGGCAGCCGGCATCAAATTGGTTCTCTTTATGCCGGAAGGCCAAAGTTTGGAACGAAAACAGCTATTTTGGGCTTACGGAGCGGCGGTCATCGAAACGCCACGGGAAGAACGGACTCTGGGAGCGGTCAAACGCGCGAAAGCGTTAGCGGAACGGCTGCCTCACGCGGTGATGCTAAGACAGCACGAAAATCCGGCTAATCCCGCGATTCATGAAACTACCACCGGTCCGGAGATTTGGGAACAAACGCATCATCGGGTAGACGTGTTTGTGACGGGTGTCGGGACAGGTGGCACGATTACCGGTGTCGGTCGTTATTTAAAAAGGCAAAATCCGCAAGTGGAAGTGGTTGCGGTCGAGCCCGCGGCGTCGGCCGTGTTGTCCGGCGGGGAACCGGGAGTGCATAAAATTCAAGGGATTGGTGCCGGATTTGTTCCGGCTGTATTGGATATGGGCGTGATTGATCAGGTCATCACGGTGCCGGACGAGGCAGCTTGGGAGGCTACCCGGCTTCTGCCCCGACTGGAAGGCCTCTTGGTGGGAATTTCTTCCGGTGCGAATTATTGGGCCGTGGAGCAGTTTCTGATGACCGGCATGTACCGTCAAAAAACGGTGGTGACCCTATTTCCCGATTCCGGTGAGCGCTATTTGTCCACCGGACTCTATGAACCCCCATCGGTCGACTGGTTACGGGATCAAGCACCCGATCTGTTTTGACAACCTCACGACTTCTGGTTATGATACCGAAGGAATTTCTATGGGGGTAGGTGGAGGCTTGGTGCCTTCCCCGGACTTCAAATCCGGTGGCTGGCCTTAGAGGTCAGCGGTGGGTTCGATTCCCACATACTCCCGCCATGCTAGATTTCATGCGGGTTTTGACGATCTATTGCGCAATCAGTTATGTCCATTTTGAGGGCCAATAAGGCGGACGATCCACACGTCGATCCACACGAGAATCTGGTCAGGTTAATAGTAGTGCATTGTTCAGGGGTTCATTCTGTTTGATGATTGACGATCCATTAATCTCCGAGTCACAATGATGCAGAGGAGGTGATGCGACTCCATGAATACCCTACCGTCCCATGTCGAGGTCCTCACCGTGCCCGAAGCGGCCCGCATTCTTCGGGTGAGTCGGTTCAAAATGTATGACCTCGTAAAGAAAAATGCTATTCCCGCTATCCGATTAGGGGAAGGTACCATTCGGATTCCCAAAGCGGCCATTGACGCCCTTATTCACGGAGGCTCAACACTCTCTGAACCCTAACGTCGGATTCCTTCAATCGGTCAATACCCCGGTTGAAGGCCACCCTCGTAAAACCTCATATGGGGTTTTTCGCACGCCGACCCCATCGACCCCGCATCCGTTAACGCATCATCGTGTCTGCCCCGCCGTCGGAGAGAGCCTGACCGTCGTCCCACGATTGGCGCCCCAAAACCTGCGGCAACCGGGCCGTCCATTGGTCTAGAAATCGGGCCCAAATCGGATCGTCCTGCGCCTCCAGCCAGGCGACCACCGATTGCTCAAACGTCGTCACCTGATCCGCCGAACACCAGCCCCGATGTTCGGCATAGCGGCTATAAATGAGCGCCGTCGTCAACACGTCGGTCATGCAGTACCGGCGAATGGTGGCGAGATCCCCGGATTGATAGAGATCCCAGACCTGCCCGCCATCCACGCCGAGCTTGCCGGGAATGCCTAACACCTGCGCCATTTCATCCAATTTGAGGCGCGGACTGGCCCCGTAAAAACTCAACACGTCCATCAGGTCAATGTGACTCTCTTCATCAAACCGCTTGCGATAACTATGATAGGGTTCGCCAATCTGATAAAAGGCGGGAGCCGGAATGCGATGCACCATCGCCCGATACACTAACACCGGCAAATCGAAGCCACCGCTGTTCCATCCCACGAGGCGCGGGCGATGCCGGGCAACTACCTGGAAAAAGATCCGTACTAAGGCGGCTTCGGAGTCATTTTCAGAGCCTAACGCCCCGAGATACCGCAAGGCCCCGTTCGGCTCGATCCACGCTCCGGCAATTGCCACGATTTGTTGCCATGCGGGTTTTATGGGGCGTTCTTCGCTGGCCCATTGATCGCGAAGACTATTGTCCAATACGGTTGCATCAACATTCCATGCCCGACGCACGGTTTCGAGATCGGGAATCGTTTCAATATCAAACACGAAAATGCCTGATAATTGATTCACGCTTAATCCTCTTTTCAATTGTGGCAAACAACAAAATTAGGTTATACGGCGACAACGAGGAACAAGGGTAGGCTCATAACCGAGGGGATTTAAATGGTTACGGATAAAATTCATAATGAATTCATCACCGACATATTGCGCAAAAGTTCCTTTAATGCTTTGCGCCGGTCTTCAATGGCTTCCCAATGAATGAGATCTTCCCAACCAGGATGTTCAGGAACTATTCGCGATTGCATAGCTTGCTCCAAGTCTACAGCAGATAGCATATGATATTTTTGAATTAACTCGATTTCTTCATGATCCAAACGCGCCAATTCTGTTTCAATCAATATCCGTATCGCCTGCTCTTGCAAAGTGCTAACATTCACGGCTAACACCTGACTCAAGGCATCCCAATCAACCATTCTTCACACCCCCATACGTCGGATCATTTTTCACTATATCATGACCGTTGCCGGTCTTTGCCGCTAAAACCCCATCCGGGGTTCTTGCGCCTAAAACGGCAAATCATCCGGCAAGGTCTCATCGGCCTCAGACGAATCGTCGGAGGACCGAGCCGCCTGTTGATTCATTTTCCGAAACCGGGCAATCATGGCCTGCTGTTGCCGGATTTGTTGCTGGATCAACCGTTGTTGTTCCTGAATCAGCCGTTGTTGTTCCTCAATCAAGGCCCGTTGCTCGGGGGCTAAATCGGCCAACGGATCGCCCGGTGGGGTCGGGGATTCGTCGGCGGGGGCCAACGGCGGTCGCCGTTGAATGCTCCGCACAATCCCCAAAATGCGATCTTGCCGGGGATCTAAGTGCCGGTCAGGATACCGAGGGTTCGCGGCCCGCAAAATCCACTGGTCTTCCTCCCAGCCCGGCTCTCGCATCAGCCACTTCAAGGTTTGTTCGCCGTCCACGAGGGCCACGACCAGCGTCTTGGGCGGTACATCCCGCCACGCAGGAACTTGTTCCACGACGACGACATCCCCCTCATGAATCCCGGCCCCGATCATACTATCCCCATGCACTTCCACGGCGTAATCGCCCGGCTCCCCTTGGGGAATCCAAATCTCGCCGCGCCGATCTTCCTGCGCCTCGACGGGAATGCCTGCGACCACGCGGCCCAACAACGGAATCGGGCGCACGGGTAAAAATTCGCGCAATGGCTTGTCCAACGGATCACGAGATCGAGACGGGGCAGGGGAGGGGCGAAGACCGTTCAGTAAGGCCGTCAACGGCAGGCCAAAGGCTTTCGCGGCGCGGCTCAAGGCGTCTAAGGGAATGGGATCGCGGCCGGATTCCCACGCAGCCCATGTTTCCGGGACGACTCCCACCTTCTGGGCCACATCGTCCAACGACCAATGCCGCGTTTCGCGGGCATGACGAAGTTTGGTAGCAATAGAAGACCAATTTAGGTTTTGACGATTATTGAGTGCTGAACCAGGTAATGTCAAAGTAGAATTTTCATTTAAACCTTCTTCCTCTAGGTCAATTCGTCCTAACAAAAAATCTACTGAAACACTTAAAGCCTCAGCTAATCGTGTCAATGCATCTGAAGTCGGTTGTCGTGTGTTTTGTTCATACCGACTTATGGTGTTCTGCGTAGTACCAACTAACCTTGCTAATTCTGCCTGAGTTAAACCAAGTTTTTTACGAATCAGTTGTAGTCTTTCACCAAAAGAACCGGAGTCCACTCGAACCACCTCCTAACCAGCTACCCCCAAAATATACCATTTTGGCATAAAAATAAAGAGCCAAAATGGGATGAAATATATCGTATCGGTATTGACTTATATTCCATACAGGGATATATTTTTAATACCAAAACGATATACCGGTGGCGATAAACAGTGAATTCCAAATTGAAAACGACCAGAAAACGCATTGGAATATCCCAAATGGATTTATCTCACAAAACCGGAATTTCTCAGGGATATTTAGCAAGACTCGAACGCGGCACCCGCCGGGGCAGTATCGCCGTCTACGCCCGACTAGCCCATGCGCTGGGCGTGCCGATCCAAGAGATTTTGCCCCTTGATGACGCGCTGGAACAGGAGGCCCACGATGTCTACGAATCCTAACGCAATGACATTTGGCAAAAAACCCCAGGGCGGGTTCCGGGAACCCATGCCCTTGACCGATCTCCTCGAACCCGCCGTGGCCGAAGGACCCTTGCCGGTAGGGAACTGGAGTCCCAGCCGTCTCTTAGACTGGCTCCTCTGCCCGGCACGGGGGGCTTGGAGTTGCGGCGTGTGGGAATTGCCTGCCGAATTTGAATGGCCCGCGAACCCGGATGCACAGGTCGGCGTAGCAACGCATCGCTATGCCGAAGCTCGCCTCAACGGAGCATCCGTGGACGAGGCCCGCATCGCCGGCGCCGATGCCGCCTTGGACACCGATCCGGAAGAATGGCTGCCCTTGACCGACCTGTGGGAAACGGCCATTCGCCCTGCTATCGGCACCCCCCAGGCGACCGAACAACGCTTGGTGCTGACGCTTGACGGCCTGCCAGTGACCTGCGTCTTAGACGTGATCGATGAAGTCGGAACCATCCGCGATCTTAAAACCACCAAACGCAAGCCGAATCCCATCGACATCGCCCGCAAATCGTTGCAGGCTCCGCTCTATGTAGCAGCGTGGCGGCAAGAAACCGGAGAGGCCGCGCCCTTTGTACTCGATTACCTCATTCGCAACAAGACACCCCAAGCATTGACGCTACCCGTTCCGGTAACCGAGGCCAGCATCGACCGCGCGCGGCGGCAACTGTCGTGGGCGCAAGAGCAAGCCGACAACCCCGATAGTATTGTGCCCAATCCCTATACCGCCTATGGCTGCACAGGTTGCCCATTTGTCCGGGTGTGTGCCGACCAATGGGGCTTTCCGCATCCCGAGACGGTCACGGCTGAGGCCCCCTGAGCCGTGGCCGCCCCCGGATGGGGGCCGGGGGGATTCCCCGGACATGGTGCAACGCACACACGACCCTATAACAACACGAGAGGAGCATGAATCCTATGGCAACAGTACCAGAAACGACTCGTACCATTACCAACGTTCCTGCTTTACCCGACATCCAAGATTTTCCGGAAGCGGATTTGCGTCCAGAAGTCTACCGGATTAAGGCCAAGGCATTTGAAGGCGAGACCGAAACCATCCAAGCCATGAGCGGCGTCATTCTCGCCATTCGTCCCTCGCGGTGGTACGCCATCGACAACGACGCGAATCCCGACGAACGCCTCACCGTGTGTGAGTTAGCCGACCCCGCGCATGGCCTGTGGCGGCTGGACCCCGCCCTCCGCGAGGATAGCCCCACGGAACTGCGGGATTGCGCGACCTGCCCGATGAACCGGTATCGGACGGCCTCCAACGGACGAGGCAAGGCGTGCCGTGAAAAGCGCCTCCTGCTGTTTCTTCGCGACGGCGAATACCTGCCCATCGTCGTCGCGGCCCCGCCAACCAGTTTACGGTCGGTCGCCCGATTCACCACTCGCGCAGCGGCTCGCCGCCTGCGCCTCGGGCAACTCCACGTCCGCCTCGCGATTGACACCCAAAAGCGAGGCCAAGAAGAGTGGGGCGTCTTGCGGATCGAGGAACTGGGCCTATTGGATGAGGCCGCCCAAGTCGACCTGGCCCAACGTCTCCAAGACGGACCGTTGGCGGACATGTACCGGGCATGGACGGCGATCTTGGCGCACACTGACCGGACCCTATAGATTGACGATCATTGACTTTTAATGCAGAAAGGAGTTGGGGCATCATGGCGACCCCCGTCGAATATTTATCCACAACATTATCCACAATGTCCTCCGAGCCATTGACCAAACGGCGGGGGCGTCCGCCCCTGCCCCCGGACGTGCGGGCCGCCCGCGCCGAGGCCCGGAAACGAGATGCCATCCGCCGGACTGCCCATCGCCGAAGCCGGGAAAGTTTGTTCCGTCGCGAAGTGCGCAAAATTTTGCGAGAGTATGCCGATCTGGTGACCGAATCCCGTCAGACGGCTCGCGAGGAACTCACCCGTCTACGCAGTGAACTGGCCCCGGATGACCCCAACCGGCAGGCCATCATCAGTGCCAACCTCGTCCTCTGGGGTAAGGCCGAGTACGACTTGGCCCAAGAAACCCGCGACGCCCTGACACGGATATGGCAAGCGTCGCGAGCCGATGCAACCCCCGCCAGCCAAGCCGTGATCGATGACATATATCAAACCGCCCTCAAACGCCTCAAACCGCTCACGCCGCTCCCTGAGCACTTTGTGCTGGGGTACATCCTGTGCGGAACGGAGGCGGGGTTCCAAGACCGACTGGCCGTGGCCCGCGCCCAACGGCAAGCCCCGGAATGGCGGTCTCCTCTCACGCCGATCATCGATGATCCCGCCGTGGCCCATTTATTGGCAGAAGACGCCCACCAACCTCGGGCCGTGAAGAGCCACGGCGTCTATCGCCAAACCGATGCCACGACGTTGGCGGGCCGGAATGTGATCTACGAGCAACAGCGGGCAGAAAGGATGTGATCGGACATGGCAAAACGCCGAGATTATGTGATTTGGATGTCACCCTACTTACGAGAAGTCATCAATCAAGCGGCACAAGCCGCCGGGACGACCGCGCATTTGTGGGCCACGGATGCTTTGCGTCGTGTGTTGTGGATCGCGGTGCGCCCCAGTTCTGCCGCGCTCGCCCGCGCCGCCGAGAGCTTCGAGGCCGACGCCAAAATTGCCGTTATCAGTCCGAACTTGACCCGAGCGGAATGGGATCGCCACGCAAGCTGGGCGCGACAGCGAGGCATTCCCGTAGCCTGGCACTTGCGCCAGGTCTTGGCCTGGGCGGCCCGGCACCCCGATGCCATCCCGCGTCCGGATACGCAGATCTTTGTGCCGCTCCAAGTAGCTCGACATGGGGGGCAGTCGTCATGAGTTCGATACCCCTGCGTCCTTATCAACTTGCGGCGCTTGAAGCCGTCGAAACGGCCTACCGTCAAGAAATCAAACGGCCAGTCGTATCAATGCCAACCGGAACCGGGAAAACTATTGTGCTAGCAGAATTGTTACGCCGACGAAAACAGACCGCGCTTGTTTTAGCCCACCGCGACGAACTCGTGCGGCAAGCCGCCGAGAAAATCCACCAGGTCTGGCCGGAGGCCCACGTCGGCATCGTCAAAGGCGCCGAGGATGAGTGGCAGGCCCCGGTAGTCGTTGCCAGTGTCCAATCGCTCCACTCCAAGCGACTCCATCGCTGGGCGCAGAACCAATTTCAGACCATTATCATCGACGAATGTTTTCCGGCGGGAACCCTCGTGGAGGGGCGTCCTATCGAAACTTGGCGGCCCGGCGACATCATACGGGCTTACGATCCCGAAACGAACCGGTGGGCATCGGTTTTAGTGACCGGGACACATCGCCGCTCAACCCGCGAGTTAATGGAAATTACGTTAGAATCCGAAGTTCTCCGGTGCACTCTCAATCACCCATTTTATACTCGCGAAGGATGGATCGAAGCCGAATTTTTGCAAGCCGGGGATTGGGTCTTAGGCGAATCGGGGTGGATCGCGGTTCAAAACGCGACCCCGCTGAGCCTGAGTACCCCGGTGGATGTGTTCAACTTAGATGTAGATACCCCGCATACGTACTTGGTCGGACAGGCCGGGCTTGTTGTCCACAATTGCCATCACGCCCCCGCTCCTAGCTATCGTAAAATTCTGGAATATTTATCGCCTGATCTCTTACTCGGGGTGTCGGCCACCCCGTTTCGGAAAGATTTGACATCGCTGACCACGGTATTTGACCAAATTGTCTATAGCTATGGCATTCGCGAGGCGATCCAGGATGGATGGCTCGTCGATATCCGGGCCGTCCGCGTCGAAGGCCAGGCCGACTTGGACGACGTGGCGACCCGAGGCGGGGATTTTGTCGAAGGCCAATTGCAAACGGCCTTGAATTCCCCCGCTCGGAACGCCCTCATCGTCGAGGCGTACCAAACCCATGCGCCCGGTACCAAGGCGATTGTGTTTACCGCCGGAGTGCAACATGCCCATGATCTTGCCCGCGCCTTTCAAGACCACGGTATTGTAGCAACAGCAGTCGATGGGGGGATGTCGTTAGACGAACGGCGTGCGCGATTTCGAGCTTTTCATGAAGGGCATTTTCGCATACTTGTCAATGCTCAGTTGGCAACCGAGGGCTATGATGAACCCACCATCGAAACCGTGATTTTGGCTCGCCCGACCAAATCCTTGGCCCTTTTCACCCAAATGGTCGGGCGCGGAACCCGCCCCTCGCCCGGCAAAACGGCGATGACGCTCATCGATGTGGCCGATAATACCCGGCGGCACAAACTGATTACGTTGGCCGATCTCATTGGCTTGCGACGCCCGCTCAAAGCCGGGGAAACCGTGGCCCAACGCATCGCCCGCGAAACCCAGATCCCCGCGAACGCGGAACACTGGCTCGAACAGTGGAGTCCGCTCACCATCATGTCCGAAGAGGTTCCATCCCTTTACCTTGATCTGGTCGATAGCGCGGCCCCGGCCCTCGATTGGCGGGATATTCGGGCCGAACTCGACGATATCATGGCCGATGCGGACGACCTCCGAGGAGCGATTCGCCGAGCGGCCCGCCTGATGCAAAATCCCATCGGATCCAGCACCGACGCCCAACGCCATCGATTACAGGAATTTGGCTGGCCGGACGCGGAAACGGCTCGCTTACCGAAATGGGCCGCATCGTATGCCTTGGACCGCCATCGCACCGTGCTGGCGGAGTGGGCCGCGGGCCGGGTTCGCCAATGGGCCAAGCTCGTGGGGGCGGATCACGATCAACTGAGCCAAATGATGACCCAAGAATTGTGGCATTACACGCCCGCCACCGCCAAGCAACAACACCTCTTGCGTCGATTAGGCACACCCGCCGATATCGTCATCACGCTTACGAAGGGGGAAGCCGCATGGCTCATCGATCAGATGCTAGCAAAAAAGGCGCAAACCGTCTGACACCCCGCCGACGATCCCGTTGGGCCTGGATCGGAGATATTGTGGTCACGCTTTTCATTCTGGCAGGGATGGCGGCATGGCTGTTGTTGGCCGTGCTGTTTCACGGACCCACCCCCTAAACCGGAGGCAATCGCATGACAACAAGACCTCGAATGCCTTCATCTAATCATGTTTCGGGCCTCTCGACCCCGGATGTGCGCACAACCTGGGCGTGGCTGTTTGACGGTCATCACGCCGTCGAAATGCGGGTTCTGACGGCCCACGGGCCGCGCATTGGTCGGTTTACCCGCGAGGATGCCTTTGTCCGCGCTGTGCGGCAAGCGCAGGCTAACCCCACCGCCACGGGCATTTATGCGACGCTGAATCCGATTGTGACCGATGCCGTCTGGACGGCTCCGTGGAACGTGCTAACGCGCAGCCCCCGAGCCGCCGCCGACCGGGATATCGTGGCGCGGCGATGGCTGTTAATCGACATCGATCCCATCCGTCCGCCGCACACGAATGCGACGACTTTGGAACGCCATGCCGCGGCCCGTGTCGGGCAACGCCTTGTCGAAGGCTTGCGCGCATTAGGCTGGCCGGACCCCGGCGTCGCCACATCGGGCAATGGCATTCACCTGCTCTATCGCATCGATTGGCCGAATACTGTTGCAACCACAACCCAGGTTCGGCGGATTCTGAGCCTTTTAGCTCAACGGTTCAACACGCCCGACGCCGCCGTGGACGAAAGCGTATACAACGCGGCCCGCATCACCAAAGTGTATGGCACCACACCCCGCAAAGGCCCGGCCACGCCCGACCGTCCGTGGTGGTCGGCCCGGATTCTCCGGATTCCGCGTCACTGGATGACCGTGACTGCCGATCACGTGACCGCCTTGGATCTCTGGGCTACCCCGTCCCTGAATGCCCTGCCATCCCGAAACGGGAGCGTCTCGCGCCCCCGGCTCTTTGCCACTTCGGACGGCCTCGACCGGTTGATCCACTGGTTATCCCAACGCGGTCTGACGCTCGCAGGCGATCCTCGACCGTTGACGGGTGATGAGGGATGGTTGATTCCCCTCGTCTGTCCGTGGGAGGCCGAGCATACGACACCATCAACGCCGACGGCCACCGCCGTCTTGTGGTTTCCCGATGGGCGCATCGGCTTTCGATGCTTTCACGCGCATTGTACGCATCGCACGATCCGCGACATCTGGCGAGTGACCGGTACGCCTTATCCGTCATTCTCAACGAAAGGAGGGCCATCGCATGATGCCCCAGGATCATCCCACGTTAAATGATCTGGAGACCCAAGTCGCGCAATGGTTGATTAACCGGGATCAATTCGAGGCGTGGCTCCGAGACATCGAAACCCGATTGCAACGGGACCTGAGTGATTTTGTCCAAGACAAGACGATCCCGACCGTGATCGCAGTCTTAGCCTTGGACGCGCCGGGCCTTTTCGCCCTGTGGGATCAAGCGATGCAACGGTGGAAAAAGGCCATGCAATGGCCCTCAGAATCGTGGCGACGATGGCACCAGGGGATTCGCCAACGCATTCACGCTTTGGAAGCCGACCGTGCGGCGGCCCAACGCCACCAACAAGCGGAGGCCGAACGCCAAGCCCAGGACACGGCGTTGCAACAGTTTTGGGAAAACGGGCCATTGATTATCAAACAACAAGGTCTCGATCAGTACATGCAACAAGTCTGCGATTTGGTGACTCGGTGGGGGCGAGCCATCTGGGATCATGACCGCATGCGCGGAGCCTTGATTGTGGCCCGCGCCCAATGGCCCGACCACCCGGGGTGGTCAGCCGTTGATCGCGCCTTCAAGCGACACAAAAATTGGACCGAAACGGATCAGCGGACCTGGCTCGACGCGGCCAAACGCTATCGGGCGGAACGCGACAAATCCTCCGGCGATGTCATTCCGATCCGCCCCGGTGTCGTGCCGACATCGCCCCCGTCATTGACCGTGGGGCAAGTCTGGCCGACCGCGCCCGATCCGGACTTATTGTTGCCAGATAAATATCTGTACGCCCCGGATGGCGTTCATGTCGGCCACGAGGATGACGATCCCGAATTTATCCTCGGCCCGGCTTATGTGTGGATGTGGTACGAAGATGTGGTGACGCATGATCACTGGATTCGGATTCGGTACTGGACTAACGGGCGATGGGCCGACCTCCTGACCAGCCCGTCCCAATTGCTCGATCCGCAAACGGTCGCGACCTTTGCGGATAAAGGGCTGTTTATTCGGAATCCGAAAAAGGCCGGTTCATATCTCAACGATACGTTTAATGCGCTCAAAACCCAAATGGGTCACGCCGCACATAGCCTGAGCACGATGGGATTTACCACGTTGCCCGATGGCCGGACGATCTTGGTCTTGCCGAACACCCCGGCCCGTGGAGGCGATCCGCAAGATCCCCCAATCACCACGCTGGTCGATCCGAGTGTGCGGTTTGTGCATGCGGTGCGCCCTGATTTTTCGGCAAGCGATGCCGGGGCGACTGTGGCGCGGACTGTCTTTCATCACCTCTGGGCTCTCGCGCCGGCCTCCGTCCTTATTCCCGTCTTGGGCTGGTTTTGGGCGAGCCTCTGGGCCGACCGCATTCGAGACACGACAGGAACCCGTCAATTTCCCATATTGTCCGTGTTCGCGGCCCGAGGCACCGGAAAAACCACGTTGCTCACGATGATCTACCGAGCCTTGTGGGGGGATGGGGAAGTCCATAGTGCCAGCATGACGCCTTTTGCGTTAATCAAAAATCTCGCCGCCACGTATACCATGCCATTGTTCTTGGATGAGTTTCGCCCCGGCGAAATGGCCGAAGGACAGGAGCGAAAGTTTTATCAACTGCTCCGGCAAAACTTTAACGGCCAATCCGAACAACGCGGAACCGCGAGCCAAAAAATCCAAACCTATCCGTTGATTGCCCCCGTCATTTTAGCGGGGGAAAGCCGCCCCACGGATAGCGCCGTCTTGGATCGATCCGTGCTCGTGACCTTAACCCACGACATGACGCATCGCCCCGAGGCTCGCCCCGCTTTACAATACCTGCACACGCACGCCGACCAGATGCGGCAAGCGGCAGGCTGGATTTTAGATCAACGGCTGACGCAATCCTCGGCCTATGATGCCGAGACCTTGCGGGCGGAATTTGAGGCGTATGAAAAATATTTATGGGAACTCGTGCATGCCCACCAATTCCTCTTGCCCGACCGGGCGGTCTGGAGCCTCGCGGTCGCATTGTGGGGGTTCGTCTGGGGGAAAGCGTTGGGGTTGGTTCCCGAGGACATTGTTCTCGACGAAGCCATCGCCCTGGATCTGCTGCGTCAGGCTGAATTGCAACGCCGGGCCGAAGAGCCGGTCGATCATTTTGTCCGGTTCGTCGAAGAATTGTGGGGCCTGCAAGGACGCAGCCCCGCCGGCGACATCCCGCTGGGCGTTAAACCGGGCGCCGAAATTCGGTTGCCCCGAACCCTAATGGAATCTGCGTGGGATTTGTGGTGTCGCGACCACAAGCTCCCTCGATTGGGCCGGGACAACTTACTCCAAGAATTGCGCAAGATTCCGGGGTTGCTGATCGCGGATAATCAAGTAGTTTGGATTCAAGACAAAACTTATCGATGTTATGTTCTCTCCATTCCTGTTTTACACAATCGTTATGGATTACCCCCAGAAGTTTGGGGACTCGATTAAAGCGCCCCGTAAGCGCCCCGTAAGCGCCCCGTTTTGGGGCGCTTTTTTCCTGACAAATCCTTACGGGCTTTGTAAGGTTTTGGAGTGCCAAAATCCCTTGATTTTTGCGCTTTTGGCTTTTTACCCTTACAAAACCTTACAAGTTTTGTAAGGTCTTGAAAGCCTTGATACGTCTAGCTTTGAGGGCATTTTTTTATCCGTTTTTGGTCGGATCGGAAAGATACCCTATATATTTTTCTGGCGACCTTTGATCGCGATCAGAGAAAAAAATTTTTGATCGCGATCAGAGAGTAGGGAAAAAAATATTTATTGTCTCTCCCCAAACGCAAAAAAATCGATCAAAAAATGCCCTCAAACCCTTGTGGCGCAAGGCTTTCACGGCCTTACAATTTTGTAATGTGTTATAAGGTGGTAAAAAAGTAACAAAATGACAGCCCGGAAACTCAATCGTAGCAAGGGTTTCGTGGATGGAAATAAATGCCATGCCAAAAGCAGCCTTACAGGGGGCTATATAGTCCTGTAAGGATTTGGGTAGCGGAAAACCAACCCCAGAATCTTGCTTTTCCCCTGCCGTCCCCTATAATGGAATTCGAGGGCGTTGCCCCCACAGCTTTGCTATTGCCTGCCCCCTGTTCCGGGCCTTAAAACCTGCATCGCAAAAAATCCGTCTCCCGCGAGGGAGCTTTTTTTATGCCATTTCAACCGATTAGGCCCCATGAATCCGGTTTAGGACGGATAAGGGGCGAAAAACACGCTTTATCACGTTGGGAGGCGCAAAATCATGGCAAATCAAGCATCACCCCCGAACCCCATCAAAGTGTTGTCGGCGCAATTTGAGGCTCAGAACGTGGATTTTTATGAGATCGATGGCGACATTTGGCTTACGCGGGACCAAATTGGGCGGGCATTGGGTTATACTGACCCCCGAAATGCCATTTTTAAAATTCATCAACGTCATTCTGAGCGTCTGGATAAGTTTTCAGGGGTGGTCAATTTGTCCACCCCTGGTGGACCACAATCCACGGTCATTTATTCCATGCGTGGCGTTTATGAAATTTGTCGCTACAGTGAACAACCCCAAGCCCACGCCTTTTTTGATTGGGTATGGGATGTGCTCGAGACATTGCGCCTCAAAGGATATTATGCCCTCTCGAATCATGTCGCAACTGTTTCTTCGATATCGTCTCAAGATATCCACCAGCTTCAGCGCCTCATTGCCGAATTGCGAACAGCCATCGCGCAATCACCCATGCTCACGGAAACGCCCCTGCGTTTAACCGTCCAAGAGGTCTGGCCGGATGCCCCGAATGTAGTGCATGATTGGGTTTTGCCTACTGAACGATGGATTATTCGGGAAGACGGGATCTATGGGCGCAAACGCCCGTATGAAACGGTTTGGGGTCATCCCATTTTGATTACGGGAATGCGTCCGGGCCAGGTAGAGCTAACATTTCGCGACCTCCATCGGTCTTGGGAATCGCGCTGGGTTCGTCAAACCCAAGCACTCACGCCGCATGGCGTGATCGGGCTGACGAATGTCGGACTGCTGGTCGGCAATCCATCGCCGGCAGCTCGGTGGTTGGAACGCCAAATGGTGATGAACTTGTCTCGGTTGACTGCTCAGGGCTTATCTGGACCCGAAGATAATTCGCCTCTCGACACCATTCTGCCTCGTTCGGCCAATGAATGGAACGAAATGTATTGGGCCTGGCGCTGGATTTTGCGCCATCCGCAAACGCATGAACGCCTTAAACGGTTATTAGATGCTTGGCCGACAGATTTTGGAGATTTTCGGAGCGCATTAGATGATCTTGAAGTCCGTCCGCGGGCTGACCGGGTAAATCCGGAAGTGTTTCACAAGATTCAACAACAATTTCAGAGGAAGGAATGACGACTGATGAGCCAATCCATTATGCCCTGCCCAGTGTGCGACGCATCATCCCCATCTTTTGTGGCCGAGGTTCGTCCCGGCGACATTCCGTTGCTTGCCCGTGCGACGCATGCAGGCTGGTAGTGTCAACGGTGTGGAACGGTCTACGAGCCAACGGAGGATAACAAGATCCGCATTATTGGAGAATATTGGCGCATTAACTATTAGCATCCTGTCGTGATCCTTCGCCTCCTGTGCGGAGGCTTTTTTTGCCCCCCACGTATGATGGGGGTGCGGGCGTGCAAGGTAGCGACGGCATCATGCCGATAAAAAATAATCGCGATAATTTTGTGATCGGTCATTCGGTATTAGGCATTCGAGGAGGCGGCAACAACGGCATATGCAAGCTGTGATTCCTGAGAAAGCAAGGAGGTGATGGCGTTGCATTATCGGTGTGCATTGTGCGGTCACGTGATACGTGAAGATGAACAAGTTTACGCGATTGTCGTCTCGCACAACAAAACCTTTCCGCACGCATCCGGTCAAGGGGAGACGATCCATGCCTGGGATGGCGTGTGCGGGGATTGCATCGATTCGCTGATGGACGAGTGGGTGAGTCGCCGGCGCAGTCTCCGAGCCGAATAATGAATAGGCTGAATACGAGACGTGGGGGTATCGATCTCTCGGAGCGAAAAGACTCTGGCCGTAAATTAATCACTCTACGTATTAGGGGATCGTGAGGTTATGAATCGCGCAGAAAAGGAAAGCGTCTCTTTGCCTACAAGCTCAAAATCCCGGCCACAAGGCCGGGATTTATTTTTGGCCGCGTTTTGACGGCCCAAATCACATGAGGAGGATCTAAAGATGTTGCATATTATTGCGCATTTGGTCATTTTGCCCATTAGCCCTGGGCATTTCCTGCCCGTTGGTCCTATTGGGGGGCATTTGATTCCGATGTAATTGGCGTTCCCAATTCCTTGGATGAAGTTTGGAGCGGTCAGAGCCTCCTGCAACAGGAGGTTCTGACCGAGGTAGTAGTTTTTGAAACGGAGAAATTTTTATGGCCGATATGTAAGGTGGTGAGGTGATGGCCGAGAATCACTCTCCCGTTGATCCCCGTTTTTATACGATTGCGGCGTGGCGACGGCAAGCGTCTGGGATTGGTCGGTGGCTTTATTATGTGGGGGCTGCCGAGTGGTACTTAGATTATCAACGGTGGAAAATTCGCGTTCGTTGGTGGCATCCCGTGGTTTGGTTCGTCATGACGATAGCGTTCATTGTTTGGGCTTGCGTTGGGGCCTATCGCGAGGTAGCTCAGGGCATTAGCGGGTTGGCATTGGCGATGTCGCCAACGGATCATCGGGACACGTCTTTGCGACGGTTAACCCGGTTCAATAAATGAAGGTCGGGGGATGAGTTTTAATGGTGTGGACGGGTTCGGTGGATGGCTTACGAGATCGTCCGTGGATTGCCGTGATTGGCCCCCGGTCCGCTTCTCCGGCCTTGCAACGCATCGCCTTTCGACTGGCGGCCCGATTGGTTCAGCAAGGCAAAGTGGTGGTCTCGGGCTTGGCCGACGGGATTGATGCTGCGGCTCATCGTGGGGCGTTGTCCGTGCCGGAAGGCCGGACGGTGGCCGTAGTCTCGACCGCGCCCGATGAACCGATTTATCCGCCTGGACACGTCGATTTGGCGCGACAGATTGTGATGCAGGGGGGTGCAATCGGCCACCCCTTCGTCCAGCCGGCCACATCATGGGCGCATCGCAAATGGCGGCTTATCGAACGGGATTTGGTGGTGGCGGAGAGGGTGACGGGGATCTATGTCGTCACGGAGGACGATCCCATTGACGACGGCAGCCGCTGGGCCGTGGCGCGGGCCTATGAGCTTGAGCGGCCGGTGGTGCGGATCGATGCATCCGGCCGCTTGTGGCCGCATCCGGCGATTGTGTCGGCCGTGTGGACGGCTCCTCGCGAATCGTGTGATCGAGAAAATTAATCTTGGGGTTAAGGTTCGTAGAGGGGGGCGTGGCCGGCAAGATGATGACATGGGATTGAGGGATTCGGGATGAAAGTACCTATTTGGATTGTGGAGATTTTCTTCGGTATTGGCTGTTTGGCGGCGTTCGGTTTATTGGTATGGATGACCGGCGAAATTTGGTTGAGAGGGTTGGATGTCTGGGCAAAATGGCGGCGAATCAAAGATCCTTTAATCGAAACGTTTTTCGAGCTCAAGCAAAAACAACGACTCGAACGATTGCGCAATAGCGCCATGTTGAAAGCTGATGTTGAACAGGTGTTAACAGAAGCTCGCGCCGATGCTGCGGCGTTGAATGATGCGATCAACTGGGGCGATTTGCGTTGTGTAAATACCCAACGATTAGACGATGGTTCGTGGTTTGTGGAAATTGAGGAAGTGTCGCCCGATGCCTCCGCATTTCAGGCGTATATTGCCAACCGCCTCGCTGCGAAAGGATGGGCGGCGGTGCGCGTTCAAACGTACTGGTAGAAGAGGAAGGCGAAGCGTGAAGAACCCTGGCGATATCGTTATTCCTATCCTTCCGATATTTTCCGCCTTAGCGATCACGATAGGAATCGTTGTGATGGCGTTGTATTGGGCGGGGATGGCCCATCATCATCCGTGGGATGCGATGTTTGCGGATGTTGCGGTGGCGGGGGTCGAAATGGCCTGGTTGGGCGTCCCTCGTTTCCGGGCGTACCCGTTGCTGTTTGTGAGAGTTATTGGCGGCTGGCTGTTGTTCGGCGGATTTTGGCTGAGTGCGAGACTCCCTTGGGGCCATGCGGAGTGGGCCGTTGTGTATCGGCTGTTGACGCATCAACATTGGGGGATGGGGTTGAATCACCACGCTTTTCGCACCTAAAATTTGGCAGTGGCAGGGTTTTTATCCCCTGGGTGGCTCCCGCAAGGGTGGTTCTGTGAACACGGTGATGGGCATCTGGAGGGCATCGAGGATGGCCACCAAGGTCGCATGAAGGATGGACGGCAATGCCACGGTGCGTTTACCCGTCGCATCTCGGGTGACCAGGAGGCTTTCGAGATGACGCACAATTTCGTGGCCCGTGGGGTTTTTTAACACACGGCGAGAAGGCGACGGTATCGCCACTTGCGCGGCGCGCACGCGCCGCTCCACGAGGCTATAAAGGAGACAGGCCAGCAATAGGACGTACCCCAACGCTTCCACGCGTTCCGGCTTTTTGACGTAGAGCGCATCGACAAACAGCGGATCCTTAAGAAAGTGAAAGTGTCGTTCTACATGCACCTGGCCTTTGTATTCGGCCAACAAGGCGGCGGGGGGCAATACCTCGGCCGACACCGTCGTGATGAGGACAAAGGTGTTACGCCATTCAAGTTCCTGTTGCCGCCGTGCCGCATCCACCGCTCCGATGGTGATCCTGACCCGCCAGATCGTGCGGATCTCTCCCGGCGCGGGATCTTTCCGCGGCCGTCCGGGGCGCGCCTGTCGGGTTTCGGCGACCACTTCCCCGGACACGTGATGCCACGGTCGCGGGGTCGTCTCCAGCCAGTATTCCAAGGCTTGCTGGGCGTCGGCTTCGCAGGCAAACTCTTGCTCCCGCACGGAATCCGCGGCTTGTTCCAAGCCGCGGCGCTGCTGCTCGATGTCGCGATCAAGGGTCCGGGCATGCCGCGGGTCGGGGGTTCGGGAGCGATAGACGACGAGACGGTATGGATGATCGCCGATGATGCCCCATTGCTCGGAGGCGGCGTATTCAGCCGCGTTGCCTCGTTGCGCAATGGCCCCCATGGGTTCCCAGTCATCGGCCGCCCAAGCGGCCGCTTTTGCCGCGCCGGCCGCGGCAAACGTGTCGGGACACCGCGAGATAAAGCGGATGCCCGTTTCGGCTAATCGCGCCAAATTGGGACCCGTCACGACCGCCGAATCCGCCACATAGGTGAGTTGCTGGAGTTGGGCGGGATCGAGGGCCGTCGTGAGGCGATCAATCATCTCCCCATTCAGGGTTTTGTCGGAGCGGTGGCCCGACTCCACGGTGCCGAATAGCGGGACACCCTCGCGATTGACAAACAAGGTCATGAGCACTTGTTTCAAATCGGGACGATGATCCTTGGAATGCCCGTACGCGGGGTGCACCGTCGTGCCTCGGGTGTCAGCAAAATCGCCATAAACCGACCGCGATGTACTGTCCCAATGACCGGTTCCCAGAGTCAATCCCTCTGCGGCGTAAGCCGCTGCCGCGATGGTCCCAAAGATTTTCGCGGGCTCCGCCCGCGCCAATTTATCCAAGGCCCGTCCCAAGCTATCATCGGTGAAGTCATCCGGGCGCCGTCCGGCACCCACCAGAATTTCCACGTCGGTGGTCGTCAGCCGCTGCCAGACCCGATACAGCGGCGTCTTGCCGGTCAACACATCCAGCACTAAGACCAGGATGCGTTCACCAGGAGATATCGCGCTTTGGCGCGGGTCCCACCGCACCATGCCGTTGATGAGGCGGACCAACCCAATCTCATCCGCCATCTGGCGAAACAGGGGCGCCGCGCCAACGATGCGACTCGTCGGTTCTTGTATCGTCATGTTCATACAATGCTATTCGCTGTGAGATCTCGCTTTTCCTTTGCGAAAAATTTGGTCAATTAAATGCCCGAGATTCCAAATTTTAGGTGCGGAAACTGTGAATCACGGTATACTTCCGGAATTTTTAGCCGTATCGTGGGGCACGCGGCCAGGGCCGTGGTAGCTTGGGCAATAATCGGGTCATGGCTCAGGGAAATTAAGGCAGTTGTACCGTCTTGACGTTTCCTGGATGAGCGTTTGTGAATCTGTAGCTAGAAACAGGGGGGGTTGGGCGTGGAGACCATTTTTCATCAGAGCTTGCCGTGGGTCAATTCAGCAGCAGCGGCGGCCCTGCCCAGCGCGGTCATTGGAGCGACGGTGGGATGGATGATAGCCCTTTTCGGGGGATTATGGTGGGCCGATGGGCAGGAAGCTCGAGAAACCTTCTGGCGAGCCGGGTTGATCGTCGTCGGGTTCGGGCTGGTGGTTCTGGGCGCAGAAGGTCACAGGTGGTGGGTATCGGATGCCGGGTGGGTGTGGGTGATCGAGAGCGTGCTATTAGGGCATCGAGGAGGAACGTTGGCATGAAAGCTACGTGCGATTGGATGATCCAAGGCGAATATGCGGACGGACGGGTGGCATGGGTCGCCGCATATCAAGAACGGAGGGATTGCCTACTGGCGGATTTGGTCTTTCGGGCGTTGACGGCGTTTCCGAATTGGCAAACTCCGTTTGAAGATGGCGAACGGCTCCGGGTGTTTCGCGACGGGCGATTGGTGGCGGTCTTAAAACCGGCGGAGGATGGATTATGGCGGTTTGAGGATATTTGGGACGAGACGGTGGTTATTGATCGCAATCAGTAAAAGGTGGTGCGATTCTGCGCCCACAGAACCGACAACGGGCACCGCCCCGTCAAAAAAACACATCTAGTTGATATAAACTTATTGACAAACGCGAGCGACCACTATATGATGATTGTGCATTCCATAAAAAACTGAAGTGCAGGTGATTGCGATGATGGGTGAAGATTGGGCCAAGGCATCCGCTAAGATTATGAGAGACTGCGGTTCGATTCGGGCCTTCTTGAGGCGTCCCCCCAACAGTCACTTAGACCCTGGGGAGGACATGAAACTCGCATTAGCCAAGATAATGGACGACTACGGAAGTATCGCGGCGTTTTTGGCCGCAGGTCCCTGTTGCCATAAAAGTTAAGCGAGGGGAGGGGTGCGGGGGGCTAACAATCGCCCCCCGCCCGTACTATGGATACGTCTTCTGTCATCACGCAAGCCGAGGCCGCCCGCCGCCTCCATGTTTCTCGAACCCGCATTCAAGCTCTCGTTAAAAAAGGCAAACTTCGGGCCGTGCTGGTCAACGGGAAGACGATGATTGATGTTCAGAGCTTAAACGAGCGTTTAGTGGCCGCTGATTCCCCTCGTCCCTCGAATAAGGGGGATTTGGCCGAATTATTAGCGGCGGTTCGGACCTTTCACGCGCTGAATGGCTTGATCCTTGATACTGGCACGCGACAGGATTTGCTTTTACGGTTGGCTCTCTTGCAAGGCGAGGTTGGAGAAATCGCGGCGGTGGTGACCAAAAGCCCCATTGGCCCCCACCACGGATTTACCGAGGCGGATGTTCAGCGGCTTCAAGAAGAATGGGCGGATATTTTGTACGTCATGTTAGGATGGGCGGTAGAAATGGGATGGACTGTGGCCGATATTCAAGCCGCGTTTGATCGAGTCCATCATAAAAATATCTATCGTGGCTCGCGTCATACGGCCTTGATGCGGCCGACAAAATCTGAACAAGAAGAATAATTATCGCCCAGGGTTTTGATGTTGGACGCTAGGCGTTCACGCGCCGGGGCTATTGGCGCCCGGAGCCAAGTCGTCCGGTAGAATCCGTGCAACAGCAAGGAACATCCGCTGAGCGCGGGTCGTCGGGGGAACGCAAGGCGCGTCAGCGAATAGGAGCAGGATATCGAATCGCAAAGCCTCGCGTTAAGCGCGGGGCTTTGCCCTGGATTGCCGAACGATGGGGCAAATTGGAGGTCATACGGGATTTAAGGATAACAGTTGAACGAACGGAGGGGTTGTCATGAGCAAATCGAACAAAACCTGCAAAACCTATCGGATTGTCCGCTTTTATCGGGATACGGTTCAGCCCTCGCGGGTAATTAAGCGAGGATTAACATTGGAAGAAGCCCAGGCACATTGTCGCCGTGACGATACGCACGGATTCGATGAACACGGGAATGTCGTGTGGTTTGATGGATACGAAGAAGAATAGTTGAAAAAGGGGCGGGAGTAATGAACGTTTGTGCCCAATGCGGCAGTCAAATTGTTATCCGGCTAGGATCGTTAGGCCCTCGCACGGTCTGGCGATGCCGGGCGTGTGGATGGCAGTGGGCTACTTTGGAAGAATTAACGGCTGATGAAGATCTAGGAATTAACGCAAACTCCGAAGATCTTCGGTCAACTTAACCGAAGCATCTCCTAAAAATTGGATTCGTTTATCAAGAACCAGAGCATGTTAGGAGGCTTTGAATGAACCCAAAACCCAGTATCACGCATAAGTTAATGGCCGTGGCTCGTCAATTGGCGCGAATGCCGGAGACGGATACCCGGTATCAGCCCACGATGGAACAGTTGATGGATATGGTGGAGCGGGCGGTTGATCAGGGAATCGATCACGTTATTGAGCGGGCTATTGAGCGATTGCACGACGAACATGCTCACGACGCGGCGGAATTGGTCGCGTTTTGGGCCGATGAGTATGCATCAGCGATGCCGGTCCAAATCATTATGAATCCATCGGGTCCTCCTCGATGGGTTGAGCAATTACTATTCGTGGTGCCGATAGTGTTGGTGCAACCATTGGGGGAGCCGGTGCCGCGTGGGATGCCATCGGGGGCTGCGTGGGATCGGTTTGTCCAGAGCTTTCGTCATCACGGGTTAATTGAGCAGGGCCCTTCTCTCTTCTTAGCGCCGGTTTTATATACGGCGGATGAGTTGCCTCAAACGTGGTCGGCGCGGCGACACTGGGGGGCGCAATTATTACAACAAATTCTGGATCAATCGATAGATTTTACGATAAACGCGGCGTCCTCGACAGCCGCCATTATTGCCCCCAATCGGCAAATAGCTTTGCGCTTTTTGGTGGGGGGCGTGTTATTAACCGATGATGATGCGGCCCCGGCTTGGGAGATTTTCGAGGATTTCGAGGATACAGAGACGGACGATGCCGACGAGTCTACAATGAACGCCGACATTGTCCACGACCAATTACAAGCCTGGCTCGGCACGGTCAAATCATTGATCGATCAATGGTGGCCGTCCGTTCAAGGGTTTCCGGGCTGGCCGGGGCGGTGGGATGTGGCCCAAGAAACCGCCCGCCATTTGTGGAATGTGATTGGTCTGCAACAAAGTCTTGAACAAGCCGAAATAATCGGAGGCGGAATTGTTGAAGTCGAGACGCGGTGGGATGCGTCCTTGGCGACCTGGTGCGTGGCGATTAAAAATCGCAAACCGGAGAGCAACACGGAATGGGTTTGGGCGCTTGATGCCGATGGCGATGATGAACGCGAAATTCTTGATGAGATTTTGCGGGCGAGCGGCATTAAACGACGCATTTGGGATGAAACCACTCGAGACGAGATTTAAGTTTCGACCGGAGCTTTGGGGATGTCAGGGCGGTGGCAAGGACACTCGTGTGTGGAACGGGGGCGCTTAGAGGATGATTAGACTCACGGTTTCGCCAAGTACGTTTGAAGATATTGTCGCCAAACGGACAAATACCCTGGTATATCGGGAAAACGGCAAGATGATTGCGACCAAGGAGATATTGTCTTTGTCCGTCGAGGGCGTCGCGTGGCGATACGCAATCGTTGAGGTCACGGATGTTTTAGCGGCGACGGATCTGAGAGGGGTTCGCGATTCGGACGATTCGCCCATTCCTTCGGATGCGGTTGTGTTATTTATTCAATTGAAAACATGGCAAGGCTAGCCGATCCTCTTCGTTAAATTTTAACGAAGATCGGTTCACGCGAACATTTTTGTTCAATTTGGCCTTTTTTACGGTTTGTTGGTGGTTGCACCGGAGTGGCCGCCAGTGATTATGTCCAGGGATGGTGATGATCGATGTCTTCTGATATGGCGACCCCTCGCGAACGCTCCGAATATGCCTCGGTGCTCCAAAGCATGGAAGCCCGTCAAACCCTAACGGCCTTAGAATGGCGGATTATCAAACACTTATATGCCGGCATGTCCGATGATTGGATCTGTGATACTCTTGCGTGTCGCCTTCACGATATTACTCGTGCCAAACACCGAGCGCGCCGCTGGATGACCTCGTTCCCCGCAGAGTAACGCATTGAATTTGGCTAAGACATAAGGCCGGGCGTTGTGTCCGACCTTGTCTTTTTTGTGACGGTGATCGGCGGGGCCGCCGAGGCAGCGTCTAACAATTCTTGTTGCAGGATACGGAGGATGATCATGGCTATCACGGTGCGGCAGTGGTCTTGTCGGCAGTGCTATGGGGATTTTTGGGTGACGCTGTCCGAAACGGTCACACGCTGTCCGTATTGCGGAGCGTCTGGCGATTGGTTAACTGCGGATCTGACCGCGACGGTTGGTGATCTATGATTATACACATTTGCGGAAATTTAGCATCCGGGAAAACGACCGCGGCCGAGGCGTTGCAGCGGCGCCTCGGCTGGCCGATGGTGCCGGTGGGTCGGATGCGCAATCGCCTGTGCGATGAAGATTGGTTGTGGAGGCGAGCGGTACCGCGGCTCTGGCGGGCATGGGATTTTCCGCTCCATGTGCCGGGGCGGTCGGGCATTTGGGTCTCAACTGGCTTTAATTGGCGAGAATTAGTCGCATGGGAATCTCATGCCCCTCGGTTTGTCTTCCGCGTCTGGTTAACGGCTCCTGTTGATGTTTTGCGCCAACGCTTTTATTCTCGCCCGATGGTTGATGAGGGATATTGGCCGTACCTCGAAGAGCCGATGGACTTGTTTGAGGGGTTTCTGCGATACGATATCGGGGATGCCCCCGTGCCGTGGCCGATTGATTTGTCGGTCGATACCGGATTACTGTCTACAGATCGTGTCGTGGATCGAATTCTTGAAGGATTAACTCGGATTGATGCGAGAGAATCCCATCAAGAGGGGGGATCGAACGATGAATGTTAGACCGTGGGTCCATCAGATATGGACCCATCCGTTGGGACGGGCGGGGGGCTTGCTGGGACTCTCTCTGGGGATGGCGCTGATTCCCGTTCCTGTAATATCTCAGTCCGCGATCCGGGCATGGGGATATTTGTTTATTTTGAGTCAAGGTAGCGTTATGGCGGTCTGGGCGAGTTGGCACATCATACAAGCCCTCCAAGGGCAGACTTCGCGTGAATGGATCGGTGTGGTCTGGTTCGGGATGTTTGCGGGGTTTGCCCTGGCAGGATGGCCTTCGATTCCTCACGACGGATCGTATTGGAGCCATTTGCCGTGGGCGTCGCTGGCGTTTTGGGTGTCGGGTCTTACGGAGTTTCTGGGGGCGTGGGCGTTTTGGCTGGCGATCTGGTTTGGGGCCGCATGGGGCTGGCAAGAGTTGATCCAAGGATTTTAGGTTCCGAGGGCGGAAAGGTGAGCCGGCCGGCACAAGTGAGGAGAAACGGGCGTGGCGATACGCAAAAAAGGGCGGCGGGATGAATTAACGGTCGATATGCCAAAAGTCTTATCGCAAGAGGGTGTGTGTTGGGGCAATTATGAGGTTTTTGGGCCGCCGTTTGCTTAGGGCGAATATGTGGTTAAAAAGCTACGGCCAAAGACCTTCTGGAGTGGCGACCGGCGAACAGCAACATTCTCATTTAACCTGACTTTGCGCGGGGACTCCCCGCGATTTTTTGTTGGAAAACTCGGAGGTGGTTTTGGATGAAAATTGTTGCGTATGCAGCCGATGCCGCGTTGTATTGCGTAGCGTGCGCTCACGATTTGTACGGCGTCAATCCGACTGATCCCGCAGATCCTGAACATCGGGATCGAGAAGGGAACCCTGTTCATCCTGTTTTCGAGGACGCCCATTCGGATCAACCGGAACACTGTAATGCGTGTCAAACATTGTTAGCCATCGGATTATCCCCCGAAGGCGAACAGTACGTTCAAAAGCTAGCCGCTCGAGGCCCTGTGCCTGATGCCTGGCGCGGCGAGTGGCCGTGGTTGTTTGATCGTTAAAGAAGTGGCTATTGCAATTTGCGCTGCCCCCCGTTGTGGTTCCTGTTCCTCTTTCTAATGTTTAATGAAGGCGCTAGACGATTGGCGATTGAGAGCCGTGTAACTTCGGTAAATTTTACCGAAGTTGATCTAAAAGGATCGTGGGTGGTTTTGCGATGTCTGTGTGGCGTGTTCCTGCTTCAGTCGCCCAATGGGAAGTGGAACCACGGTTGCGCAACGATGATGACCATGAATGATTCCAAAGATCCCACGACTTCGACGGGGCCGGGTACGTGGGAGGAAGTCGTTGACCAAGCTCCTCGAATTTTTCGAGCCGCCTTTGCCAAGGCGTGGATGCGCCAATCGGTCCCAGGCGCTCTAAGAGAGGATGTCCAACAAGAAGCGTGGATTGGCCTGTGGCAGGCTTGGCGGGCCTATGACGCCAGGCAAGGGGCATGGGAACCGTGGGCCGTGATGGTTGTTCGGCGGCGGGTCTCAGATTATATCCGCCGCGCTCGGCGGTTCAAACACCATTTTCTGAATGCGGCCTTCTCCTTGGATCGCGTGATCGATCCCAATGATGCCGATCATCGAACGGGCTATGACTGGATAGGGGGCCGGGACGCTTCGGGTCGAATCGCGTTTGTCGAAGATGCTGTCTTGGCGAAGGCTATGACCCAATGGCTGGCCCGGCAGATTGTGTTATTGACGCCGCTAGAACGGGCGACGTGGTGTGGGCGGCAAGCGGGCGAGTCTTTGGACGGGATTGCCCATCGCCTGGGTCGACCGTGGAAATCGGTCGAGAATGCGTGGCAGCGGACGAAACGCAAACTGCGGCAGGCGTGGCGGCAGGAGTGGGGCGGGGGGGATTTTGACGTTGATTGACGTTCGGGTGCGGATTCTTGGCGGGGGGTGTGGCTGTATGACCTTCTGAGGTTTTGTGTAAAAACCCCGATTGAGGTTCTTGGCGCGGGAATCATGGGACCGTGAGAACGGAGCGTCGAGGAGAGGGGCCAAGGTCCAAAATGCCCTAGTTCTTGACACCGCCCGGCATCGTCTTTTATGATGGGTCTAGGCGGTTGCGCCCGCTATCTTTCGTATTGCCTCGCTTGGATAATTCCCCGCAAAACCTGCATCGCAAAAAATCCCTTTCTGGGGTGCATCTTTCATTATCCTCAATTAGCTGAAGCATGTTCGCGATAATAATCGGATGGGGCGACGTGCATAAGCGTAAGTTCAATAAAAGGAGGGTAATCCGATGCAACGGATGGACTTGGTGCATTACACCTATGAGGTCACAGGGACACTACTGGGGGCTGATGGGACCACCTTATCGGGAGTAACTGTGGTCTTTGATCAAGCGCAGTGGCACGCGGGACATTGGACTACTCGTCCGCCCGAAAAGGGATTAGGCGATGTCTGTGGAGTGGTGGACGCTCAAGGGCGGTCTGTAGACAATACGACAATGCCTGCCACGTTTTTTCCGTGGCGCTTTCAGCCTGATGAGCCGTTGCCCGGCCCGGCCACGGATCTTGAGGTGATTGATCCGGGTCATGCTCGTTAGCAGTCTTCAAACAGAGCGTGGTTAACCGACGGCCTGCTCACTAAAACCGTGAGCAGCGGATCGTCGGTGTTTTATTTTGCGGTGTGGCGCAGTAGTCGAGGGGTTGATGGCGATGGTCTTGGCTACCGTAAGGATCTACCGACTCTTTTAGAATCAAGTCCTAATCACTTTGCTGGTGGAGAATTATATGGGTTTATAAGTTCTATAATAGAGGTGAGGTTTCGATGCCGCCTTTTGCCGAGATTATGGGTTGGCGGGCGTATATTTATGGAAAAGATCATCCGTTGCCTCACTTTCACTTACGTAAGGCAGGACAGTCGGTATCAATAGATATTATGACGGGTGAGCTTTTAGAAGGACAATTACCAGGCAAAATATTGCGTGAAGTGCAACAATGGTTAGCCGTTCATCGCGAAGATGTCTTGAGAGCATGGACTGCGGTCCGCAACGGACAAATGCCGCCTTGGATTCAGGATTAAAAGAGGTGATTGATGTGCATCCTCCGACTCGTCGGATTCAACGGGTGTTTCCGATCTATCCGACTTACCTGTTGTTAGAGTTTGACACAGGGGAATATCGGATCGCGGATTTCAGTGCGGAGGTGGAACGGGGCGGGAAATTGTTTGAGCCTCTGAAACAATGGGCGTTCTTTCGGCAAGTCCAAGTTGATGAGGACCAGATTTCGATTGTATGGCCGAATGGTTTGGATGTTGATCCGGGTGTTCTCTATGTGGAAAGCAAACCAATCACCATTCGCCAGTTGATGGAATCATAAAAGCTCCGGTAATAGGATTGTGTTAACCGACGGTACGCTTGCAGAAATTGTGAGCAGTGGGTCGTCGGTGTTTTATTTTGCGGAGCGGTGGCCGAGGGGTTGAAGGCGGCGGTCTTGAAAACCGCAAGGGTTCAATGGCCCTCGTGGGTTCAAATCCCACCCGCTCCGCCAGTTTTTTGAGGAGGAAGAAGCGGTTGAGTTGATATGACGGGCTATCACGTGACGACGCGCAAGAAATTTTTACGCTACCTCCAAACAGGCCAGATTTGGCCGCCTGTTCGGTTTTGGGCGACGATCACGGATGCGGAACGGTTTAGCTGGCAAACGGGGCGTCGGATCATTTTACGGATTACGGTGCCGGATGCTGCCGTTCGTCCCTATCCCGGACACCGCGGACGCGCTCGGGTGTGTCATGAGGCGGTGGTGTTGCGGGATTTTTAAGGCAGTCGCTATGTCTTACTTGTCGAATGTCCCCAGTCGGTTGGGTTGCCATGACTATTGACGCGAAGCGAGGTGATTTCATGAGCCGATCACTCCTTACACTAGCCGAATTACAGGCGGAGTATCGGGCTCACCGGCTCGATACGGCCCAATATCTGGCAGCATTCGATGACGTCAATCGCCGTCACCAAACGACCGACCGCATACGAGGCGGGGTCTTCGGAGGAATGGCCGTGGGGCTGGGGATAACGGCCCTAATTGTTCCTCGCATTGCATGGCCCTTCGGGTTTTCCTCTACATGGCGGTTATAGTCGGCGAGATCGTTCGGACAGGGTCAGACGGAGCATAGCGCCCTAAAGGAGGTATCATCCGGGTTGGATACTGTGCGTGTCATGCACGAGATTCTCGAAAGCGTGCGCGATGGGGATTGGGATCGGTTTTATACCGTTGTCATTCAAATCGTCGCGGAGATTGCTCGAGAGAACCCCGAGGCCGGCCGACGTTTGGCTGACCTTTTAACCCAAACTCAGATTCGACGGCCAGGCCGTTCGGAACTCGATCCTCTGCCGCCAGACGTTCCGAGATTGTCTGTCGGGCCGCGTCGGGTGCCGCCGTTGGCGATGCGGATATACATCGCCGGGCCGATGTCCGGCTATCCCGACTATAACTTTCCGGCCTTTTTCGACGCGGCGGTTCGGTTAAGAGCGGCCGGCTACGATCCCATCAATCCGGCGGACACCGGGATCCACGAAGGGTGGACGTGGTCTGATTACCTCCGGGTCGCCGTGGGACGTCTGGTGCGCGAGGCCCAGGGCGCAGCCCTGTTGCCCGGATGGGAATCGTCGCGAGGAGCCGAACTCGAAGCGCACGTAGCGCGGACGCTGGACATGCCGGTCAAACCGCTGGAGGCGTGGATCATGGACGGCGAATCAACTTCCGTGCAGGATACGAGCCACGTCTAATCTTGGCGCAGGTTATTTGGTGTGCTTCCCACTCGCTCCACCAAGCCTTTTCAGGGCCTCGAAGAGGCGAAACGTTAAACCATCTGAGGACATAAGGAATCCCGGCGACCTGCAACTTCCGTTTTGTAGAAGGGATTCATGATGCTAATCGTCTGGATTGTGCTTGCAATTCTGTTGCTCCCAGTCCTGCTCTTTGTCGGCATTCTGGCGGTAGACGGTATGGCCCTGGGGACAGCGGAGCGTGGTTCGGAGTGCTTATATGGGGAGTTCTCGGAGAGGTTGCGTTAATCACCTCCATCGTACATCGCATTCATTACAGGGGGGTGGTTTGATGAAGGATGATTTAATCGGGGCGATCCTTCTCATCGTACTTGCCTTCGCTTTCGTTGTCGGTATTCCGATCATAGCCTATCAAACCACCGCCAATATAGTGGCTACCAATGCCATCCAATCGTCTGCGGTCGTCTCTCCGTATCAGTCGCTCAAGCATGTGTCGGTTGCCTGGAGCCGTTCGGTGTATGACCCCCAAACCGCTACAACCGTGGTGTACGGCACATTATACAATACGAGCGCCTTTTATGCCGTCCCCGTCCAGCGTTCGGCGTTTTTGTGGTCTCATTCTGGGGTCAGTCAGGCTCCGGAGACTTCGTGGTCAGTAATCACCGTTCCGATTGAGGGAACCGAAGAATTAACGATAGATCTTTCCGGAAAGCCTACCGGGGCTTTGACGTTTGGCGACCATTCGCAGCCAGTCCCTCGGTAAATATCACTTAAGAGGTTTATAAGCGTTATAGGAGGAACAGCGATGAAACATCAACCCGCGTCCCAATGCCCGCGTTGTCGTCAATCCGATCTCTTAATGTATCAAGATCGCACGACCGGCGATTGGTGGGCGTTTTGTGAGGCGTGTCAGTACGACTTTGCGGTCGATAGTCCGCCTTCAGTTGCCGTCACGTCTTCGCCAAAAACTCGGAGGTAATCAGCATGTTCTGCGATGGATGTGGACGGGCGATCCTTAAGGCCCCCCTCAAAGAAACCGGGTTAGCGAATGCGTATGTCAATCGCGCTATATCCTATTATTTTTGTTCCGAGGGTTGTCGGGAAAACTTTTTGGCATCACCTTGGGCATTTGCTCGTTGTGAGCAATGTCAACGATGGATCGCTCAACATGATCCGACCGTCGATTTACGGGAAATCCGTTCCGCTCAGTTTGTCGATTCCGGGGTGTGTCGGCGCTGTGCGGGCATTGGCCTGGATCAAGCGATTCCCCGCGTGGGGTCATAGGATGGTAGGGAATTCGGCCAAAACTGCCGGATTTGACGGTCTTTGACCTTTAGGCGGAAGGAATGATATGCCGATGTCTACCGTGGCGACCTATCGCGTATTCATCGGAGATGTCCGGGAGCAATTACGATTATTGCCCACCGCGTCAGTACATTGTGTGATCACGTCTCCGCCTTATTGGAATTTGCGCCAGTATTTGCCATCGGATCACCCCGCAAAAGCTCAGGAAATTGGGCAAGAATCGACGCCCCAAGAATATGTTCACCATTTGGTTGAAGTCTTTCGGGAAATTCGCCGGGTCTTAAGACCTGATGGAACCGTCTGGCTGAATTTGGCCGATACCTATTCGCGGGGAACTCGAGTTCAGGCTTCATCAGACACTCAACGCGGGCGAGGTTCGCGCATGCATGGTGCTGTCACCGACGCGGGGGGCTATGGCGGGGTCGGTTTCCCGGATCGTCCGGCCAAGAATTTGCTCGGCATTCCGTGGCGGGTCGCGTTGGTGCTGCAAGATGATGGGTGGATTTTACGGTCGGATATTATTTGGTCGAAAGTTAATCCATTACCAGAAAGTGTCACGGACCGCCCGACTCGCAGCCACGAGTACATTTTTTTGTTGGTACAGAATCCTCGGTATTATTACAACGCGGCCGCGATTGCGGAACCCGTCCGCGTCGGGGATAATGGCAGTTATTTTGACCGTGGCAAGACCGGGGCGGTGCATCCCCATCAAGGGCGTGATCAGCGATCCAAAGAGCGGCGGCGGCATGATGCCTTTGGGGGCAATAAATATCATGCCCTGCATCACGGCGAGCCAGGTGTTTTTACGGGGGCGGACACGCGCAACCGGCGCGATGTGTGGATTATCCCGACACAACCGTATACAGGAACGCATTATGCTGCCTGGCCGGAACGGTTAGTCGAACTCATGATTTTGGCCGGGTGTCCCGAAGGCGGAGTGGTCCTCGATCCCTTTGCCGGATCGGGGACGACCTTGGCGGTGGCGAATCGCTTGGGCCGTCATGCCATTGGCATTGAAATTAATCCTGAATATGTTTCCTTGATTCATCAACGTTGCCAACAATCCGGGTTTGTGTGGGCATCGGATGTTGAGAGACAATGATGGGAATTCAACCGTGGCCCCTAGGCGAGCAGTGTATCCGTTCCCCGGAATCGGGATGGTGGATGTGGGTCGATGCCTTGTCGCCCGAAGTCGGGGATTCGGTGGTGTATGTGGCCCATGCGAATCAGACACGGACGCGGTGGGGCGTCGCCGGGTGGGTGTATCTGCGCCGATTAATCGCTCCGTGGTGGGTGTTAGCCCCGGGTGATCCTGCGATCATGAGGGCATTGTCTCGCCGGGCCATCCCCGGCCCGTTAGGGGATGAGGTTACCCGTCATTGGACAACGCCCCCGCGTTGGTGGGCGGGGTTACAGGCGTGGGATTGGGGACTATCGTTGGGTGACGACGGGGTACGACGATGGGGGGGCATGGCATGGGCCGGCGATCCGCCCACCCATCAGGATTATATTGCGTGGATGTGGCAAATCGTGCCATTGATTCCTAAGCACGCGAAGCCCGTCGCGGTTTGTAGTTCAGAAACGCAACGGTGGTGGGCTTGGATGGCCGCATTGACTCAATCCAGCACAGGGCGGGAGACATGATGACGTTTGTAACAGAAGCGTGTACCGAAATTTTGGATGTGTTATCGTTGATTCAACAGAAGGCGCGGCATTGCCCGTTAGGGCGAGGCGATCCGGATCAGCCGGATTATGGATGGGCCTATAGTTTGGCCGACGATCCCGGTCATCCGTGGAAAGTCAGTTCGGTGACCGCCCATCGATGGATTCATGATGGCATTGTCATGCTCTGGTGGCGCGAAAATCATGCGACTCGGATGGAATGGGTTTTGGAGGCGTGGAGAATCGCGGGGCCGCCCGTTCAATGGCGGTTTCGAGGCTTTGCTCGGCTTATCTATCCGAGGGGAGCAACGCGCTGGCAGGCGGTGAGGTGGGACCCGGTTCTAATGGTGATGGATGTATCGCCATTAATAACGATGATTGTCAATTAATTAGGGAGGGTTGATGATGGGATTAACCTTAGCTGACGCAGTGCCTTTGCGGGCCGCGATTCAACAGCGGATTAAAGACGATGTGATGGCGCGGAATCGGATTGCAGTCGCCACGGTCGCGAAAGGCGAAACGCCCGAAGTACCGGATGTGACGGTCGATACCTACACGGCCCGGATTGCCGAAGCCCGACAGGACTTTCGGGCCCTGGATCGCCTCATGGCGGAGGCCAATTTGCGAACGACGCTGGAATGGGACGGCCAAACGCTGTCGTTGTTAGAAGCCATTCAATTGGCGAAGGATTTGCGGCAGACCATTGCGGAATATAAGGCGTTGGGCGAACGCCCGCGAGTCACGCGGGCAAAGGCCGGGGGATTTTTGCGCGAGACATCAGAATTGCTCGAAGTCGCGCAGTACGATCCAGCCTGGTATCAACGGGAAGCCGAACGGTTGATGCGGCGCGTGATCCGATTGTCTCGGCTTATTGATCGAATTAACGAAACGGTGGACATCGATTTTCCGGCCGCCCGGAAATATATGATGCTCGACGACGGGGATTGAGGCCGATCCGCCTCGGCCCTGGACGCAGAGCAAGACCCTGTGTTCTCCGTTGAGGGCTGGGGCGCATGGCCTTGGCCCGAAGGCTGATCCCATCGCGAGCTTTCGGCGTACAGAAAGCAATCGTCTACTACCGGATGTGAGTTCGGTAATCGTCAAAAGGCCGGATCACTCTTGACGTGTTATGAAGTTTCCAGGTCACGCGATACGGACGTTTTTAGGCTAGTGGGGCCTCCATTTGAGGGATCGCTTCGGATGCCCTGCTCGATATCGGTCACAGCCGATACGGGCAGGGTCTTTTTATACACGCATTATATCGGGAGGGATTTTGATGGTCACGATTCACGACCCGTCTTGGGTGTATGTCGCCATTGACACCGAAACAACAGGTCTCAATTCGTCCGTTCACGAAATTTGTCAGATCGGGGCGGTCTGTCGGCAAGCGGATCTTCCGGATGAGACGTGGGACACGCTGGTATCTGGACGGTTTGCGGTGGTCAATGAGCAGGCCATCGCGTTAAATCACATTGATTTGGACCAGGCTCGTCGGGGACCGTCATTAACGATGGCTGTTGAGCAATTATTGCAGTGGATCTCGGAGACAGCGCATGATCGCCCAGTAATCATTCTCATCCACAACGCTCCATTTGACTTGGCGTTTTTGCCGCCTATCACGTGGCCGGGGCCGGTTCTCGATACGTCGGCGTTAGCCCGAGCGTTATTGCACGTAGACGAATCGTTATCCCGATTATTAGAGCGGTACGGAATTGGACGACGAGGGGCGGCGCATTCGGCGGTGTCGGATGCCCAAGCCGTGTTAGATTTATGGGAACAGGTTTTGCGTCCGATGTTGCTATCTCATGCAACCATTGAGGATGTTCAGGCCATGATTGCCGCCGCGCCTCCAAGCCGTCGGTATCAACAGTTTTAAATTTTGATAAGGGCGGGAACGAAATGACCTGGTGGGCGGATTGGCAGTCCCACGGAACATTGCAAATCATGTTTCAACCCATTATTGCGTTAACCGATTTTCACATTGTGGGCTACGAAGTCTTGAGTCGGCCCTATACGGCGGATGGCCAACCGATTCCGGTCGAGGCGTTTTTTGATGAGGTGGCCCGAAAGGGGCATGCGGTGGTGGTGGATCAACGAGTTTTAACTACGGTGACGGAATTTGTGCGTCATCAGGGATTGGCCCTGACGATGCCGTTGTTTTGGAACGTCCACCCCGACTCCATAGCCCACGGGGTATTAACTCAGGCGCGTCGATTTCTCGCGCCGGATCAATTCGTCGTCGAAGTGACCGAAAAAGGGGATTGGGGCGATGCCGTCATTCAGGCATTGCGTGAGCATCGCCAGGCCGGGTATCGCATTGCCCTCGATGATTTTGGAGCAGGATATTCCGGGTTGAACCGGCTCATTCAAATTCAACCCACCATCGTCAAACTCGACCGTTTGCTCATCCAAGGCATTGACCGGGATCCCATCAAACGGCAACTCGTTCAAGCGGTAACGCAATTGGGGCCGCATTTTGGCTTTCGGGTGTTGGCGGAAGGGGTGGAAACGGCGGACGAACTGGTGACCATTTTGCGGCTACAGGTCGATTTGGCCCAAGGCTATTATTTTGCCCGCCCCGCCCTATGGGATCAGATCTCGGCGGAGGATGCCGCCTGGCAACACGCCTTGTTGTCTATTCGGGCGCAAGAAATTTTGGCGAATCAATGGATGGGACACGATGCTCAGCAGACCTGGCAAACCGCGTGGCCGATTTTGATTCAAGGAGCCTGTTGTCGGTCGGCATCGGTCGCGTTGGGGGAAATTTTGCGCCGAGCCGAACACGTAACGAGACGGCATTGGCGTGTGGCCCAACGGTCTCCAGCGGGTTGGCGCTTGTGGACTCCAGATGGCCCGGCCTGGGCATCGTCGCCCCTGTTGGGTCTTTTAGAGGCCTGGCAACGACATCCCGATCCGCCGAATCCGTGGGTCTGGCAAGACACGACGACCTTTTTCGACAAGCCCGGAGCCGCAGCGATCTGGCGTGTTCCCATGCGACCCGATGTGGTGATCGTGGCGTGGACGGGGTGGTTGCATGCGTGGGCATCGGAATTATTGGCGTGGGGCGAAACATTTAGTCAGCTGGTGGGATTAGTGGGTCAAGCCGAATCCTTGTGGGATCGCGATTAAGGTGGTAAAATACGATTGTAGCTCGGAAGCTACTCTTCCTTATTTATTGCCTCCCTGAATGAAAATCCCCCAAAATCTGCATCGCAAAAAATCGGGACCCCGCTCGAAATGATGAGGGATTCTGGTTTTTATTGCTCATGTCGAGGCGATAGTGTCATGGCTGATGATCAGGGCATTACCCGCTTAACGTGCCAGATTTGCGGACAACCGTTTTTTGTGGCCGACGCCGATGCTCGGCGGCACCAACGGTTTTCGGATTTGCATGATCAACCGTTGTGCGACATCTGGCCGACACATCGGACATTGCGATGTTATCTGGCGAAAAGCCGCCAAAAACGGGGGGCGGAACGATATGGCGCAAAATCCGACCGGTATTAAACCGTTAATCGGTTTGGCCGGATTGATGGGGGCGGGCAAGGATACAGTAGCCGCGTGGTTTGGTACTATGTGGGGTTATCGCCGGATTGCGTTTGCAGATCCCTTGCGAATTGTTATTCGGGATTGGTTTCCCGATCAATCCCGGAATCGTCGATTGTATCAGGCTTTAGGCGATTGGGCGCGGAGCATACGACCAACCGTATTTTTGGATTGGGTCGAACGGCGCATTCGGGATGGCGGGCCGTGGATTGTAACCGATATCCGATTCCCCGTCGAAGCGCAATGGGTCAAAGACCACGGCGGGCTTTTAATAGGCGTTGATGCGCCTGAAGCAGTACGCTTTGCTCGGGTGGCAGCTCGGGATGGCGCATCGGGATTAACCGGTCAATCCCATGCGAGTGAACAGCAGTGGAATCAAATTGCTCCGTTATGCGATGTTGTCATTCATAATGACGGAACCCTTGAGGATTTGGAACAGGCATTACGGGGGGTTGTCGCTCGTTTGATGGGTTCATAACATCCTAGGTCTCTGCCTCAAGGTGGCGGTTTCTTGTGGGCATTCGGTGAAGTTGCCGCTACAACATGTAGAATGCGAACTGTATTTCTGAATTGCCAGCCTTCCGATTGATTACGATTGGGGGCCGGCATTTGTGTTTTCCGGGAGGGGTCGTCATGGTCTCTGATCTCGATTATCAACAATTAGATGCCATCATTACCGAACGGAGTCAACGTTACCATCGCGATGTCGAGGCTCAACACGCCTATGCTGCCGGATTTCGGCGCATGGTAGACGCCATCTACGCCGCATTAACGGCATTGCCGTTAACGACTGATGAGGCGTGGGAACACGCTTTAGATGCCTGGCTGGCCGAAGCCTTGGCCCAAAAAGAGCGGGCGGCCACATTGCGGGAATATGACGAAGCTGTGGGCGCGGTCGATGCGGTGCATTGGTTCGCGCAATACGAGCCGGAGGAATCATTGTGAATTCACCCATATCATCGGTTAACGTCGATGACGCATTTCGGGACTGGCGGTGTCGCTTTATCGCCGCGTCGGAACAACACGATATGGCGAAATGGATGCGGGCGGATTTGGTGGTCGAAGCGCACGAGCGATGGGGGCGACAAGCGACAGCACATATTGTTGAAGCATTGGCGGCGACGCCGTGGGCTGTCAGTGCATCGTATATCCGCATGTTGTATCGCACGGCTTTGGCTTTCCCGCCTTCGGAACGAACCCGGTGGCCGCTACCGTTTTCCTACTTTCGAGTTGCGGCGGTTACGGATCGCCCAACGGATTGGATACAACGGGCCTTTGATCATCGGTGGTTCGTTCGTGATCTGATTCAGGCGATTCACCGTGAGACTTACCAAGCGATGTCAGCGTCAGAAGCGGTAATTCGTGTTGATGTCCCGAGTTCTTCCGTGGTAGGCCGAGATTATTATCGGAGGCAAAAGGCGGCCCGATTATTGGCCGACGCTTGGGGTTCAGAACGATGCCTGATCCGTGATTGGGATGCGTTTCGAGCGGGTTGGGATGCCCAGGTCGCCATGCTGATCAATTCCGAACTGGGAGGCGAATAATATGATCCTCACTCCGGAAGATATTGCCTATGCGGACACCATTGCCTTAACCGTCGAGGCCATTAATCCGGCGGATTTAAAGTACATTTTGCAACGAGGCCCGGAGACGCCCTCGAAAAAAATTCTTCAGGGTTCGGTACGAACTCGGCAGCTTTGGGTAATTCACCGCGTATTTCACCCGCGATGGCGAGAGGTCTGGGACCGATATATTCGTTTGTTGGTTCAAAACTTGTGGAGTCGGCACGGTCATTGGACGGTTGCCGATTGGATGCAGTGGGGTCATTCTGCCGTGACCGATCTGAACACGCCTGCGACGGCCATCTATTGGTATTTTTTGCATTTACCGTTATCGTCTCTTGCTAATGATGCGGCTGCTCAATGGCTGGTGGAACGAGGGGAGCAGTGGGAACGGGATGTCCGCGACGCAATGATGCGGTTGCAAATGATCTGGCCAGAGACCTTACGACTGGCTGACGATATGGAGCCATTGCCGAGTGAGGTGGTTCAGTGGGGGCCAACCGTGGAAAAGGAATTACAGCAGTTGCGCCAGCGCATTCGCGAATTGGAACAGGCATTAGATGATCAGGCCCGATGGTATGAGTCGTGGTTCTCGACACCAGATGTCTTGGCCGGAGCTTCGGCCGCTCAGGACGACGAGGGATTAGCCGGAATGACCTGGGCCGTTGTGGGGCCTTCTGCTGAACGAGAAGGAAGTTATCGTCAATGGGCGCAGCGGTGTGGGGTGACATTGTGGTTTTGGCCGGGCCATCAATTATGGCCGGGCGGGACGTTGCCCCAGGTCGATGCAATTGGAGTGGTGACAACTAGTATCAAACATGGGGTATGGGAACGGTTTGATCGGTTGTGGTCCGAATCGATTCCTCGAATATATGTTCCTTTTAACGGCATTGCCCTGTGGGATCGGGAAGTTCGGGCGTGGATGGCCCGACAACGACAACGGCAGCGCGATCCGGCGTTGGCGAAGTGATACCGCATGAGAAATCTCAACGACAATGATTCGGGATAGCGTTTAAGAAGCGTTTAAAAAAGTCTGGCGTTGCTAAAAGCTCATCGTGTATGCCGATTCCTGTTAGGACTCGGCTTTTTTTATGCCCGATGAATGTTGGGATAACTCATTTTTCAAGGAAAGGATGACCTCCGTATGGCTCGGATTGTGTGCGAATTAACGGAATGGGCCGGTTCCCGGCAAGAATCTCGCGGTTATGTGGTTTTGGATACCGTGACGGATAGTATCGTGAGTGTCGTGTTACCCTCGGAAGAAGAAGCCGAAGCCTATGTTCGGTGGTTTGATGATCGCACAGCACCCAAACATTATGATTCGGTGTTTACCTTATTAGATGATTGGACCAAAGTCCGAGAACGCTATATCTCCGAATCGGCCTAATGGGATGGTGAAAAAATGGCGTGGACACATGAAGAGCAACGATGGGTGGATAAAATTTTAGACCGTGCCATGACCATTGCCCGCGACGGTGATGTGGATGTGGACCGCCGGGATTTGGAAATGGCGCTGGCATTGTGTCATGCTCAATGTCCGTTGGATTTGCAGGACTTGAGTGAAACGGACGATTTCAATTTGGCGCATGATGTGTTTGGGATTTATCGGTTTGTAGATCGCGATACGGGAGCGTTAACAAGGGGGTTTCGTCCTCGATTGCTTCAATAACGGGGGGTGGGCGTTGATGGCGATATTTCAGGACAACGATGGAATGCACGTGCAACCCGCGTATGGTTGCCCATAATGCGGTGAAACGGCAACAGACTGCTTGTTATGGGCTGATCCGGGGGATGGACCGTTGATCGATTATGAACGTGAATATTTGTATTGTGCGACATGCGGCACGGCCTATGATCCCGATACATGGCAAATTCTTGCGACTTACAATTAATTAACAATAACCGCCGATGTAGTAAGGCTTGAACCAACGCCTTTCGGTGTCGGGTTCAAGCCTTAGATTTTCTAAGGATGTTTTTACGACGGCATCCTGAGACAATTAATCTCTCGAATGGAGTGAGACTCTTGAGTTTAGCCGAATCATTAAGCGGAGCCAAAATTATTCGAGCGGACAAAGAACGGGGATTGTTTTTGGCCTGGTTTGGCGGGCATGGTCTCCACGCTTATGATGCACAGGGCCAAGAAGTGGCGTTTTGGAATATCGGGGATTCAGCTACCGATGATGCTTCGGAAGCCGACGTGTTGGACGATATGGAAGAAAAGATTCAGACAGGGAAGTATCCGTGGGCGTATGACGAATGGTGGGAAAA
The DNA here is from genome assembly GCA_000237975.1 of Sulfobacillus acidophilus DSM 10332. Taxonomy (GTDB): domain Bacteria; phylum Bacillota; class Sulfobacillia; order Sulfobacillales; family Sulfobacillaceae; genus Sulfobacillus_A; species Sulfobacillus_A acidophilus. Next base: position 1,142,029 of record CP003179.1, read on the forward strand.
ATATCCGTGGACCAATTAAACCGTACCGTCATGGCGGTAGCCGATTGGGAATGGGATGCGTTACTGGCTGGAGAATATGTCGCGATATCGGCGGACGTGTTTCAAGACAGTAATGCCTCGGATATTACCTGGGTTTTTCGTTTTCCGCATCCTGCGGAAATGATGCCTGTCCAGATTGTGCGTCGCAATCAGCACACGGTGTATTTGCATCGGGTCGGTGCGGTGCAAAAATGGCCGGGGTCTCACACCGAATAACGAAAGGAGCGTATGAACGTGCGGTGGTATGTCCGCGAAACAACGTATTATGATGAAAACGCATCGGCGGTGTCTGATCCGGACGAATGGGATTATGTCGGGGAATTTCCCACCCTTGCGGATGTGTTGCGTCAATTCCCCTTAGCGGCCCCGGTTTGTTTAACCAATCCGGAGAATTCGTATGGCGGGGCCTATGTCGATTTGTACACGTTAAATCGGTATTTGGGCCTGCCGAAGCAGGATACGTCGATGCCGGTGGATGAGAAATATGATCGATTAGATGAGACAGGTTTGGCTAACGTGATCGTCTATGATATCGCGGAAGAATCGGTGTTGGCGGCGGATGTAATTCAATCGGCTCAACAACGGTATCGTCCCTGATAATCGCACGAGTAATGGCACAATGTTTCTAACCACCCCGGATGGTATTTATCAAGTTCTTAAAACATTTGACGATCATCCCTTATGGCCCCCGGATGCCAAGGCGGTTATGATTGTGGTCGGGGAAGCTGCATTAGCGTTTTATCATGCGACAACAATTGACGAAACAGACGATCTGGATGGCATTTTGTGGGCATCTTCAATCGCCGTCGAATATGTTTTGCGCATGGCAGAAAGCACGGGGATTTCGTTTCGTGCCGGTCATGTTATGTGGCTCCCCTGGGATTGGAATGAACGCATTCAATGGAGCGGCTGGGATTTTCAGCATTTGCAAGTGGGATGGCTTTATCCCTATGATTGGGTCATCAGCAAACTGGGTCGAGGATTAGATCATGACGCAGCCCATATTATGAGGATGGCTCCATCCCTTGATCCTGAAATGATGTACCATCGTGTTCGTCAAGCTCTCCCGGACTATATTGGGGATGACCGGCGAGTACGGGGGAATTGGCGCGATTTGGTAGATGCGATGGGATGGCCGAGTTCCTGGCGAGAGATATAGCCCGCGAATCATTCGTATTTGCTCAAGACGCCTGGCAGAGGCGTCTTGCTCTTTTTGCGCCAGATCGCATGGCAGTTGTTGCGCGAGGTGTTGGGATGACTAGCGTACCGATCTTATTCCAGTGGCAAGGGGGCAAATCCCGTCTGGCGGATTGGATTGTGCCTCGATTACCGCCCCATCGGGCGTATGTGGAACCCTTTGCAGGAACAGCCGCGATCTTGTTGGCGAAACCCCCGAGCCCCATTGAAGTGCTGAATGATTTGAACGAAGACATTGTGACAGTCTATCGGTGCGTCCAAGATCCTCGGCTGTGGCGTCGGCTGTATCGACGACTCCGGTGGACGCCGATCAGTCGCGTCGAATGGGAGCAGGCCATTGAACCCACGGATGATCCGGTGGAACGAGCGGCCCGCTTTTTGATTCGACACGTTCAAGGCTTTGGAGGCAAACCCGGAGGGGGAGCCTGGGGCGGGGGGTTAGCGGAAGATACGCCGCTGAAATATCAGCGGTTGCTCCAGCGCCTGAAGGTTGTTCATGAGCGATTACAGACGGTGGCGTTGGAATGTGCCTCCTGGGAATCCATTGTGGATCGGTATGACCGCCCCGATACGGTATTTTATTGCGATCCGCCCTATTTGACGGCGGAAGAGGAACAGCGGGGGCGGGGGGCTTATCGGGTGGGGGCCTTTACGACGGATCACCACGCGGCTCTGATTCAACGGCTGTTAACGATTCGGGGCATGGTCCTTCTGTCGGGGTACGCCCATCCGCTGTATGACCAATTAGACGCCGCCGGATGGCATCGCGAAACCCGTCAGGTATCGGTCGGGGTTTTGGCCCGCACGTCCGCATCGGGCCGACACCATCAATTACGAGCCGAGGATTATCGGACCGAATGTCTGTGGTGGAATCCTGCGGCGTGGCGTCAGGCTCGACGGCAATTGACGTGGAGTGATTTGGAAGCGTTTTAATGGGAGGAATGGCAGATGGCCCATTATCATGTTATCGAAAGTACGCCCGGATATTTGCCGGACACGGAGCCTGCGTGTTTCACAACCCTGCGGGACGCGCAGCGGTATGCGGCAGAGTTAGCCCGCGAATTGCGGGACCAAGGCTATCGGGTGTCCGGCACTGCTGAGACCGGGTATGTTGCGGAAGATCCTGACAAGATGGCCGATTTAGGGCGGGTGATTGAAGTGATTCCGATGGATGGTTCGCCGTGCGAGGACGCTGATTAGATAGGAGCGATGTGAGTGGCCTCAAGGGAACCCAGTGAACAACGGGTCAACCGGTGGCGTCGGCAACTCACCCGTTGGCGGTGGGCCGTCGATGGGCTGTCCCGTCGGCGGGTCCGATTGTATCCTGCGCCCCCCGTTTTGGGGCGTTCCGTACAATTTTTTGTCGAGTGCCGGGAAGACCGGCAATTAGTGTGGAGCCACGGTCCGTGGTCGCTGGACACCGCGATTGCGGCGGCGATTGAGTTTTTGCAAAACCCAAATCTTGACGATTTGGAACGCTGATTGTATCGTAGAAATAGGCAGAACGTCCTGCCACGGATTTTTTATTGTCTGGACGATTGAAACAGGGTCAAAACCTGCATCGCAAAAATTCCTCATCCAATTGGATGAGGAACGAAGCCTCTCATCAAATGATGAGAAGCATTGTTTGTAGGCCGGATAATGTTTGGCCTACACCACAGGCGCGGTAAGATGGAGGCTACACCAGTCCCTCTTCCCATCAAGGGAGGGGGACTGGTGATATTTTGCGCCCCACGATGGGCGCGCGGCACACCCCCTTTGTGGCGTATCAAGTTGACGCTCCCGACCGGGTCCGGGGGCGTCAACGTCTTTTGCGGAGGCGATGACATGGATGATCAGCGGGTATCTCCAACAGAGTATTTAACCCCGCCGATTCAAGCCTCAGACGGATGGTTGTCGGGCGTGGCGTTGTGTCTTGTGGTTTTGATATTTCTTGCCGTAGGAGTGCTGATCTAATGCAACGAGCCGAGATTGAACAAGCGTTTATGCGGGCGTTTAACCGAGCCGTTGGACAATCCCTGACGATCCAAGGCGCTGACCCGACGGGGGGCAAACAGGGATTTAGCACTATGACAGGAATTGTGGAACACGTGGGGCCGAACGGATTAACCTTGCGGGTTTCACGGGCAGGCGGAGATTACCGCGTGTTTTTTAGCTGGGTTGATTTTTATGCCGGGCATGCCCGTTGTGAAGGGGAGTGGGAGGCAGTAGTGGATCGCATTCGCGTTCAACTCATGCCAGCCCTTCCCTCGGTGGATTTGTAGAACCTTTTAACCAGGAGGAATTACCCTATGAGCGGATTTGATGAATTATCCCCCGCAAAATCCCGAGTGCAATATCAATTGAGCCAAAACGAAGACGGTAAGGCGAAGTGGATTCCCTTTAAAGCCTTAAAAGATCGCGTGATTTACATCTTGGATGCATGGTCGAAAGACGGACGGTTCGGCCCGGAAGCTCGGTTTATTTTTGCGGCATCCAACGGACACCATGCAGAACTTTTTGGCAGTTCGACCGGGGCAACTACCGTGCGTCACCAATTGTTAGAGGCCGCAAAACGCGGCTTATTACCGCGATATGCCCAAGTCGTCCAAATGCCTTCGGATACCCCGGCAGGCTTTTATTGGTTTCTCAAAGATTTGGGAACCAAAATTGACGAACCCGATCACACGTTGATTATCGCGGCGGTGGAAGACGCGAAAATCGTGCCTGATGATCCGGGGCCAACCGGCGTGGGATCATCGGACATTTCGGACGATGAACTGGATCGCTATTTCAGTTCGTTTTAAAACAGCTATCCGTTCCCCCTTTTTTATTCCGGCTGGTTATCAGCCGGATTTTTGTTTTGGGAATTTTTATGTCCGTTCTGCTGTTTTAAGAGAGTGTGGTAGGTGGTGAGCGAGGAGATTGTTCATCCGGCAAGCAAGATGGATTTTTCTAGCGGTGTTTGAGATATACTTTATAGAAGAAAGCAGTTTCGGGAGCGGCTAAACAATGGGTCAATTAGTACAGTCATACGAACTGAGCAAACTTCCCGATGCATGGCGTATTCGTTTAACGGATGTACTTGCACTGCTCCCCCCCTGTCGTATTGTAATTTGCTACGGTTCTCAATGGGGGGGCATTCCTCGTATGTCAAGCGATTATGATGTCTTGGTAATAGGAGACCAATCGCTGACAGATCAAAAGATTGTTGAGTTAAGGCGTTCCGTGCGGACGATATGGCTCGATGTTGATTGGCGCTGGCTTTCGATCCAAGGAGCTAGAGCAAATCGGCTCATTAACCCGACGCTGAATTGGATCATTCAAACCGGATGCGTACTCGGAGATGCCACGCTATTAGGTGAACCTGTACCTACGCCGATTCTAAGTATTCTTGGGGCAGCCCAAGATGTCATGGTCGAGTTGGAAGATTTGCAACAGTGGGATGACCCGTGGGGTGATGACAGACGAGAATACCGCCAGCTGGCAAAGAGACTCGTTGTACTAGAACAAACGTTAAGTGGCATCGCTGATAGCCAGAAACTCTCTGAAGAAGTTCAACACATTATGGAATCGCCCGATGTGGAAAATCTTCTCATGCGGCGAACAGAGCAGGTCATATGGCAAGCTCGTCATATGACCGGTAATGCGGGAGATCGTATGCTGGAGTCTATCATTCATGGCTAGTCGGAAGGATTCGTTACGAAAGGCCGCTCATCTTTTTGGATTAGCGGCTGCTCACTATGCCTTGTTTGGTGAAGACTTTCGTGAAGGCGATGTTTATAATGATGATGCCATCGAAGTTATGGAGGCATATAAACCCAATGTCAACGAAATTCAAATGATGATTGAAGAAGCAAGATGGCGAGCCTGGAAAAAAATCCGCAGTACGTTTGATAACCCGCAAAAAAACCACACGTTACAACATTGATGAAACCATCAGAATTGCTAATGCGTTAATTGACGATATGCTTGATCGATACCAGTTATAGAATTATAGCTGGCTCAATCGAATTATGATTGTGGTCATGAACCCTACGCCTAAAGGCAGAGATACATCAACACAGTTCGATCTAAAATCCCTTTTTATTCCGGCTGGTTATCAGCCGGATTTTTTGTTGCAGGGGGATGAATATGGCCTTGCGAGTCGGATCAGTCTTTTCGGGATCAGGGGCGATGGATTTAGCGTTTGAACAAGCAGGGGCCGAAATTGCTTGGCAAATTGAACTTGATGCCGCCGCCCAGTCCGTTTTGGCCCGGCATTGGCCGGAGACGCCGAGGTATGCGGACGTGACCCAGGTTGATCCAGCCGACTTGGACGTTGTCGATGTGTTAATTGGCGGTTTCCCGTGCCAAGATCTGTCAATTAGCGGTCGGCGTCGAGGATTGGCCGGTGCAAGGAGTGGATTGTTTTATGAATGGATCCGATTGTTGGAATCGCTACGGCCCCGCTGGTTCCTCCTTGAAAATGTTCCCGGACTGTTTTCTTCCAACGCCCGACGCGATTTCGCATACGTTCTTTCCGCCTTGGACCAATGCGGGTATGGTGTGGCGTGGCGCGTGTTGGACAGCCGGTATTTCGGAGTCCCCCAGCGTCGCCGTCGAGTGTTCATTGTCGGCTATCTTGGAACCCCCGCCGGTCCCTGCCAAGTATTATTTAAGTCCGACGGCCTGTCGAGGGATCTTGCAGCGGGCCGCCCGACGAGGGATTCTCTTGCCGCCCCGGTTGGAATGGGCGCTGCGGCAACAAGCGGGCGAGGCCATTCCCGACGAGTTGATCGCTCGGCTCACCGCATTGCAGGCACGTTGATGGCGTCGGGGGCCGGATTGAGCCGGGTCGCCGGGCAAACGCATGAGATCGACTTTTTGGTGGGTCCCGATGACGAAGCCGTGGCGTGGGGCATTCGGCTCAGTCAAACCGGAGCGAATGGGACGCCTGTGGCTCAGAACGTCAGTCCGACGATAACGACGGACGGGGCGATGGCCGTATTTTCCGAAGAGGCGTGCCAACCGTGTACTCAGCCCCCCGACGATCCGACGTGGGTGATTACCAAAGCCGAACGGATCGATATGGATGCCGATATGACGCCAACGCTGCGAGCCACATCCATTCGGAACTTAGCGGTTCAGACGCCGGACCTGGTCCGCCGCTTTACGCCCCGCGAGGCCGAACGCTTGCAAGGATTGCCGGATGATTGGACGCGGTGGGGGGCGGATGGGCGGGAATTATCCGACGAGGCACGATATCGCTTAATCGGCAATGCCATCACGGTGCCGGTCGTGCGATGGATTGCGGAACGCATCGTGCAAATCGATGCGGTTCGGGATCAGTGGCCTGAAATTTTAAATGCCTAAAATTCTGGGGATTATAGGGATGGTCCTAACTGACCCTCTTGGAAATATCGTGGAGTTATCGGAAAGGGCCATTTGGCATGCCAGGGAACGGCATGGTTTATTGGTCGCGTTTCAAGTTATTGAGGATACTATTGTTGATCCCGATGCCATTTATATTAAGTTCACATTATTCGGATCGGTGGATTTATGTACGTTTCAACGCCATCCAAAAACAGAATAAAATATTACTTGTCGAGGTGGTGGCTGATGCGAGGACTCAACCACATTATGTAGTTACCGCCTATGTTACGGATTATTTGCACGGAGTACGGGAGGATCCTATTTATGTTAAAGGTTGATAACTCACACGTGTCCGTAACCTATGATCCATCGGCTGATGTCCTCTATTTAGGGTTTGGACCCAATCCACCCCCTCCAAGTTATAGTATTGGCAATCCTGCGCAAGATGCGGATGTCGAGTGGATGGTAGCGGTTGATGATCCGGATCGATTGACCGGAGCGATTGTCATGAATTGGCATCGACGGTGGGTAGCTCACCAGGAAATTCCCCCGTTGCCCGGGCCCGTCTTATGGGCGGATGTTGCTAACGTGATTTCGTTACCTTAACGCGAGTCATCTAAAGGCGATACTGGCCCACAAGCATGGCATGTCAAAATCTAAATTATTTATATGCATCGGTCCAACAGGCCGATGTTTTTTTGTGATATCGATGTTTTTTAAGCAGTTAATCGCTCCGTACCGAACGGGCATCGCATCGGTCATGGTGTTGCTTGCGGCCATGCCGGTCTTAGGGTTATCTCAAAGCATCGTGGCCCCGGCTCTGACTCCCTGGGTCAAAAAAATGTCCAAAAATCCTAAACGATTTCATATGGATCGCCTGATAGTTCGGGTCGGGCATCGTCAATGGGTGGGGGGGCTAGACGTTTCTCGTCTGTTCCGGTCGAAACCGGTCACTGTTCATCCCATTCCCCGAGTTCAGCCCTCCCCCTCGATCTCGTCATCCACCCTCACCTTATTGGCCGAGGTGGTCATGGCCGAAGCGGGCAATCAGCCGGAAGCGGCACAAATTGGTGTGGCGGATGTCGTTTTGCATCGAACGAGAACACCGGGCTTCCCGCAGACTATTTCGGCGGTTCTCTATCAACCGGGCCAATTTGATTCGGTCATGACGGGCATGATTGATCGGGTTGTCCCGTCGCCTCAAGTCTGGGCCGCCACCCGCGCGGCCTTGGCCGGAGTCAATGTGGTGCCAGGGGCGGTGTATTTCGATACCCCATCGGAAGACGCCGCCAATCCGTGGAGCCATCAATTAGTGGGATGCCGCGAGATAGGAGCCATGCGATTTTGCCAAGGGATTCGGTCATCGTCATAAGGTCCGAAAGGATGGATTCTGTTATGCCTCAGCAGCATCAACCACCGGTGATGGAATCTTGGTTGCCGGAATTTCGTGCGGCGTGGCTGGCCTATCGCCGGTGGCATCGGGAGGCTGTCCCCTCGGTTGACGTGCAGCGCCGGTATGGACGGCGATGGCGGTGGTGGGCGTTATGGGAGCGCATTTGGAATGCCTGGGTTGCCACGGATCAGGTCATTGGCACGTTGGACGAGTTTTTGCGGTGGCATCATCGGTTTTGGCAACCGCTGGCGTGTTATCTCGACGATCCCCATCTGTATGATGTCGCCATTGAATTAGAGTGGGAGGAGATTTTGGCGACAGGCCCGGCGTCTCTCACAACATGGGGTGACGTGGTTTCAGACACGTGGCATCGCATGACCGAATCCCCGCCGCCTCTCGTCGGGACGACAGCCGCCACGGACAGCACCTCGAATCCACCTCCAGCTTCGTCAACGGATCATTCGGAACCGATGCAGGTTTCTCCGGCATCCTATCCGAGGATCCTGACTCAGTGGCGGGACGCTTTGCGGCAACAGGGCCTTTCGCGGTCTCAAAGCGATAAATATCGCTACGCCTTGTGGCAAGCGATGCAATTAGCCGGGATCGATACGCCCGCCGATTTACCCGAAGACGTCCCCGCTTGGTCAGCCTTTATGCGAAGGGCGGTGCAATTATGGCGACGTACCACGACACCCTAACCGTCGCGGATGCATCTCATCCGATATCCGGCACGCCCGATCCCGCGTGGCGGATCTTGCGGCAAACCTAAGGTGGACCCCATTGTCAAGACAGATTTTTGACCCCTAAAGTGTGATACTGGCCTCCTTCCTTTGAGTGTCATCGAAACCATTACCCTCCGGTTTGGCGCGGGCTGTTGTCAGCCCGTCGGCAAACCGGAGGCCCAGCCCGTAGGGCTGTCTAGGAGGGATTCAATCCCGGGAAACCCCACTCCCGGCGAGGGACGGGAGGGGCGTATACCAGGCCGCGGGTGGCGTGTAGCCTAAGGATTGATGCAGCCGGTGATAGTTATAGAACGTAAAGTATCGGCTCAAGCCTGATCGGGCTTCCCGTGGTGAACGGTAATCGTGTAGATAGACTTCTTCATATTTCACGCTGCGCCACAGCCGTTCCGTCAACACATTGTCCAACGCTCGCCCTTTACTGTCCATGCTGATTTGTACCTCCTTAGCCAACAACAAGGCCGTGTATTGGGGGCTGGTAAAATGGCTGCCTTGATCATGATTCCAAATGGTCGGAGTGGCGATGGACAACGCCCGCTCCGCGGCCGTGAGCACAAAGGGCAGTTCCAACGTTTCGGAGAGCTCCCACGCCACGACAAACCGGGAATACCAATCAATAATGGCCACCAGGTAAAGCCAACCATGTACCAACCGGATATAGGTCACGTCAATCCCCCACACATGATTGGGGTACGCCGGCGTGACACCGTTCAATAAATACGGATACACCGGGTGCTGGGGATGGCGAGTGCTGGTCTGGGGGCCCGGCGCGAGCCCCCAGATCCCCATCTCCCGCATATAGCGCTGCACGCGTTTGCGGTTCACGGTGTAACCCTCACGGTTCAACTGAGCCGTTATTCGCCGGGATCCGTAAAACGGTCGATCGGTGTAAATTTCATCGATGCGATGCTTCAGCGCGATCTCCTCGGCATCCGGCCCGACGGGCCGGTAATAGAGGCTCGAGCGGTTGAGGCTTAACAACGCGGCTTGCGTCGTCAACGGCAGGGTATCCACTCCCCGATCCAGCAAGGTGATCCGTTCATCGCGGGTCAGGGTCGAGGCCAGATTTTTTTTTAAGCCACTCGACCTGGGTGGTCAGTTTCCCGATTTCCGCATACAGCTCGGTCAGCTGTTGTTGGTGGGCTTGGGCCTGTTGTTGGAGTACTTGGGACTCGGTAAACAACTGCGGAAAATTCTCGAGCGCCTGGCGCTTCCAGCGATGCAATTGACTGGGATGAATGCCGTATTCGGCAGCAATCTGGCTAACGGTTTTTTCTTCCTTGAGCATTTCGAGCACCACTTGGCTCTTGAAGGTAGCGGAATACCGCTTTTGTTTCGTCATCGTGTGTCCAGTGTAACACTTAAGGGCCTCCCAAATTGTCTAGTTTTTGGGGACCACTATAACCCTTTATACCCTTTTGCCGCTGTTTGATGCGTGGGCGACCTGGGAATTGCGCCAACATTGGCATCGTCACCACTGGCAGACGCGGCCCATCACCAGAAACCTCGTAGACAACACGTTCGAGATACAATTTCCGACCCTTGCGGAGGCGGAAGCCTGTCAGCAGGCTTGGGTGGCGGATGAGACGGCGGAATGGCTCTGGATGACTCCGAACACGCGCCAAGGCAGCATCGTAACCATTGTGGCCTGGAATGTCTCGGCAGGCCGGGCCACTTGCCAATGGCCCGACGATGCGGAGGTTCCCTTGCCTCGCGATCCAGGGGTGTTGTTCCCCCGGCCCACCAATACCGTCGAACGTTTGCGGCAGCGATGGGCGGAAGCGGCCCGAACGCAGTCGGGGTCCGCGTCCTTGGCGGCCTGGGTCGGGGGGGTTCTGTCCGCGGCGACCATGCCGGTGGTCGCGGCTGATGCCGTCCAAAAGACACCCGAAACAGATCCGCCGTTGACCGAGGATCAACGGCGAGCGGTTCACACGGCTTTGACGGCTCCGGTGACCTGGATTTGGGGACCGCCGGGGACGGGCAAAACGAGCGTGATTACGGCCATTGTCCAGGCGTGTTGGGAACGCGGGGAATCGGTCTTAGTCACAGCCCCGACGCATGTGGCTGTGGATGAACCGCTCCAACGCATCGCCCAAGCCTGGGATGCCCGCCCGGATCGGCGCGATGCGCTGTACCGGGGAAGCATTCTGCGCTGGGGCCGTCGCGTCTCAGCACGGTTGCACGAGGCGGTATTAAGCCACGGCACGGTCGCGGACGCCATTTGGACGGTTCGCCGGGCCGAACGAGAACAGCACATCACCGCGTGGCGCCTGTTGATTACGCAGCAGTTGTCGCGTCATGCGACCTGGGATGCGTTGTGGGCGGATACGACGTGGTTGGCTGCTTTAACACCAAGCCAACGAGACTCGCGGGTCATCCCGTCAGGGGTTTTTGCGCAACCATTGCCCGCAACGGGGCCGATCACGTCTGCCGACCGTCAGACGCTCACCGATGCGTGGGATCAGTGGCAACAGCAAGATCCGTGGGTCTTTCGCCCGCCCCTCGTTCCGATGATTCAGGGGATGACACTGGCCCAACTGGTCGCGACACCCCCCGGAGAACCCGTGGATGTGGTGATCATCGATGAAGTGACGATGGCCGCCTTGCCTCTGGTCATGTACGCGGCATTATGGGCACGCAAACGGGTCGTCGTCGTGGGGGATTTTTTGCAACTCCCGGCCATTGTGCCGGAGGAGACCGTGTGGCCGGCAGCAGACCGTCCGTTGGTTCGCCGGTGGATTCACGCGACAGCCTTTTCTGCGCAGGGCATTACGGCCCAGCACATTCCGGCGTATCCGAGTTTGGTGGCGTTGCGCGATCAATTTCGCATGGCGGAGCCGATTTGTCGGGTCGTCAATGCGTTGGCGTATGCCCCGCATATCACCTTGCGAACCCACACGACGCCGCTACCCCCTCGGTGGCCCGATGCGACCGCCCACGTGGTGCAGGTGGTGCCAGCGACGAGCCGGGCGGAACGCACTCCGCAGGGGTCTTGGGTCAACCCGGATCATCAAATCCTCATTGATGCCATCGTCCGCCAAATCCTGACGCATGACCCGCACACCACGATTGCCCTGTTGACGCCGTTTCGGGCGCAAACCCATGCCTTATATCAGCGATGGCGTCACGATCCTCGCGTGATGGCCGCAACCTTGCATCGGATGCAGGGGGCCGAACGCGACATCGTGATTTTAGATCCGGTGCGGATTGGGCATTGGCCGCAGCACCCGTTCTTGGGGGCAACGGACACGGCCTTGCAACTCTGGAATGTCGCGGTGTCGCGGGCGCGGCGGCAAGTGTGGTGGATTGCCCCGGCACATTGGCCGGGGGAGACGGTGCCGGCCCGGTTAACGCAATGGGTTCAACGGGTAGGTCAGGTGATACGGATCGACGAGCGGCACTCCGCCGAGGGGGTTTAAGAAAGGGGATGATTCAATGGTTTTCCTGTTTTGGAAAACGAAAATCTACTCCGATGGAGTCCCCCGCGAAACCGGGGATTATCAAGCGGTCGTGGCCGATTCGTTAGAGGACGCCTTAAGCAAAATGGCGCGGTTTCATCCGAACGCCGCTATTTCGCAGAGTTACCCCAATCCGGGCATCATCATCCCCCCCACGACACCGAGGGCGGCGTCGATTGGCTGGTTTTGTCGCCCGAATTCTGAGGAGGTGTAGCAAATGGTTTTCACGTTTTGGGAAATGGAACTGCATCCCAATGGCACGATCCGCGAAACCGGGCGGCATTGGGTCTATCAAGCGGATTCGTTAGACGACGCCTTGCAAAAAGCGGTGTATTTTGCTCGATTAACCGTTCCTGGCGCGACCATTGCCCCGAGTCATCGGGGGATTGATGTCACCACCACACCTCAAGGCGTGCGAATTGGGTGGTACTATCGCCCGGATTAACAGGAGGGGCCATCAATGATTGCTAATCAGCGGACGTTGTTTGATGCCGTCGCGACCGGCGATTACGCCCATAGCACGGAGTTTTTCTTTGTGGCTCAAAGGCCCAATCCCGCGGGCTTGGCCGTCGCCTCCGGGGCCCAAGGCAATGTCTCCACGTTGTTTTATTTAGCGGTTATGGGATTGGCGCGAGAATTTGGGGCAGATGTGGCCCGTACCGTGGCCGACGAGATTGTTCGGGGCGTAACACAAGCCCTCGATGATTTGCCGCTAAACGCCCGCTGACTCTCGACCGCATTTTCAAACCATAAAGAAGGATTGGTCGGTAGGATGTTACGTGTCGCACGGATATCTTCACCGCAAATTATCACGCTTCCCCGATCTGCGTACCTGCGATGGGGCTGGCGACTTTGGCGACGATGGGGGCATCGTCGGCGGCGGCGATTCGAGGGGACGCGGCCACGTGAGAGAAGCGTCGATGCCTCAGCCATCCGCATCCGTCGATGGATTTGGGGGGTTAGTGCTGGTCTTCTCCTCGTCTTCGGTCTCGACGCGGGGTGGGGATTCACGCCTGCCCCGGCTATGACCACGATTCATTGGTCGGTAGCGGCCTCCGCTCGTCTTCGCCAAGCAACCCGGTTAATTGACAAGACGCAACAAGCCATTGCCGAACAACACTGGGGCTGGCTTCGACGCCATGCGTTGCGCGGGCGATATCCGGTTGTCCTGCCGACGGTCGGGCTGGAAGGCGCTTATCAACAAACCCATACCTGGCGCGTCTGGCCGGCAGGTCCACTGGATGTCGTCGTGCAATCGCATCATCAGCCCCTCTTATTGCAACAACCAGTGGAATACGCCAATGGCACGATCCATCGCTGGATTCTGTGGTGGACCAACGGGCAATGGCAAATTGGCGTGTAGAGCGCGGTCAGAAAGGATGGTTGGGATATGATCTCGTGGCGTCGGCGATCTGTCTACTGGACGGAACAACGATTGCGGCGTACCCAATGGACCTTTTGGGGTATTTTAGCCGTGGTCCTTGTCGGCATCAGTGGATGGCTGGTTCAAATGACCAGCATGATGTGGACGTGGCCGGCCCAAATTCCGGCCCAGGCCACGGCAGCGTTGCAGACGACGCTGGTGCGTTGGTTTGAAGGGGGCGGCATCGCCGCCTGGGAACGGCATGGCATCCCGGCGTGGACGCCGTTGTCCTTCAACGCGCGGCGCGTGGTCATTCCGGCGATTTCTCTTCAATCAGCGATGGCGTCCACCATGCCCAATATGTCATCCCTGTCGAACCTGTCGGGGATGTCCAGCCCCCCGTTAGTGACCTCGAAGAACGGGATGACGGGCCGGGCGATCTCGTCCTCGGTCATGCCCACGATGTCGTCGCGGACGCCGCCCCCGTTGAGTCATAGGCCCATGCCCGCACCATCCCCGATTGAATGGCAGGCAGTTCCTCCGGTTCCGCCGATTTTTCAGGGATGGTGGACAGGATCGTGGCCGCAAAACCACGGCTCGGTCACCGCATGGCTCCGCCGGGCCTGGACGACACACCGCCCCCAAACGTGGGTCACCGGTCGGCAAGTCGGCATCGCCTGGCCTATTCGGGTTCACGGACGCTGGCAGGTGTATCTGGCGCAAACTTCCTTGCGCCCGTGGGTCGTAGCCGCGAACGCCAATAATCGCTTTCTGTTTTGGTATACCGCGGGAGAGTTTGCGACCGTCGCGGTCATTTTGGCTTTCCTCTATTGGGGCATTGAGCGATGGGTCATTCGCCCCATTCGCTGGCAGGCCCAGCGCGATTTGATGACCAGTCTCTACAACCAAATCACGTTTTGGGAATTGGCGGAACAATTGGCCGCCCGCGCGGCTGCTACACACACGCCCTTAAGTGTCTTAGCCCTCGACATGGATCGGTTTAAATCGGTCAACGATACCTACGGCCATCAAGTCGGGGATCTGGCGCTAAAAACCTTGGCCGAAGCCATTTTAACCAATATTCGCGAATCGGATTTACCGGGGCGGATTGGGGGCGAAGAGTTTGCGGTCGTGTTGCCGCAGACCGCCTGGCGCGATGCGAAGATTGTCGCCGAGCGGATTCGTGTGACGTTGGAAAATACCCCGGTGGATCCGATTACGCATCCATTAACTGTGAGCATCGGAGTTAGCGCGTTGGGCGAAGGCGAGGACGTGCGCAGTTTGATGAAACGGGCTGACCAAGCCTTGTATCAAGCCAAAGATCAAGGCCGCAACCGCGTCGTGGTCATTTCGCCGCCCGCCGTATCCGAAATGGCTTAAGGGGGGCGACATAATGCCCGGTACATCCTCGCGAGCTCGTCGATGGACGCGGATTGGTGAATGGGTGGGGGCAGGGGTGATTGCCTATGGATTTCTTCACGCCGCCCTCGTGACGGGCATTGACGGGCGGACTATCGCGATGCTCGCAGATCGTCCAGCCTATCTCAACGCGATAATTTATCTCATTTGGCAAGGCTTGGCTTTGAGGGGATGGGTTTACGGTCACTGGCATTCTCGCGCTGTCGCGGCTCCCATTGGGGGCATCGGCGTGGCCTTAGTGGATACGGGCTTTTATTTGGTGGCGAACTGGATTGTGGGGCCTCTGCATCCGTGGCGGTGGGGGCCAACGGTGTCGCTCCTGGGGAATGATCTGGTGATCCTGGGCATGGTGGTAACCGCCGGATGGGGGATCTGGGCCTTTCGGACGTTGGGGCGCGAATTTAGTGTGACGCCTGTTCCGCCTACACACCGGGTGACAACGGGGCCTTATCGCTGGGTTGCACATCCTATCTATACTGCGTATGCGGTGCAAAACGGCTTCATGGTGGTGTGTTATCCCTCGTGGGGGAGTCTGGGGCTGTATGCCCTGTGGTTGGGCCTCGTGGGATGGCGAATCCGGTGGGAAAATCGCATTCTACAATCGATCACGAAGGAGCGAACGGCATGAAAATCACCTTTTGGCAACAGCCCATCTATGCCACGGCCACGCATCAGATTGTCGGGGTCGAATGGCTCACGCGGCGGGAGGGCGAGGAGACAGCGGCGGAATTGTGGCGATGGGCGGCGGAACATCACGCGATTGCGACCTTGGAACGCTGGATTCTGGACCATTTAGTCCAATGGCGGTTCGCACCGGCCGACACTGATTCCTCATTGGTCTGGTTCATCAATTTGCATCCCCAAGGCGTTGTCCGCGAGGTGCTACAGGATATCGTGGAATGGAAGGATCGGCAACACCGTTTGGCTCCTGTCGTGTGGGAATTGTTGGAAAGTGACGGATGGACCCCCGACGTGATTACGCGCCTGACCCAAGCGCATAGTGTCCTCGCGCTCGATGATTGGGGCAACCATCGGGATACGACGAATCGATTAGTAACATGGCCGGTCCAATGGGTGAAACTCGATGCCCGTTTAGTGCAGCAATTGCCCCATCCCGCGATGCGGCAATGGGTGGAAACCCTGCATACCTATCATATGCACCAGCACAAATATCTTGTCGCGGAAGGCGTGGAAACGCCCGAACAATGGCAGATTGTGCAACAATTGGGGATTCCCTATTGCCAAGGCTTTGCGCTCGCAATGCCCCAGCCCTTTCGGACGGTCGAGTGGCCGGACCCCTCTGCTAATGTTCTGATGGTTGATTAATCGCAGGAATGCTCGTTGAGATCTCAAATTAAAGGAGTCGGACCGTATGGCTTGGCATGTCCTGATTGCCATTGATGCCGAACAGAACGCCGATTTCGTGACGTGGGCCGAACGGTATCGCACGGACGGCGTGCTCAGTATTCAAACGGCATCCTCAGCCCCCGAAGTTATAACCCAGTTAAATCACCTCACGGGGGCCGTTGTTATCCTGGCGTCCTCGGCCCTGCCGGAGTTAACTCAATGGGCCAAAACCTGGGTCGCGATGGGCAAAGCCCGGTCGGATCCGACACGCTGTGTCGTCTTAGCGGATGGCACACCGGACGGGGTTCCGGGACCATTAGGGAGTTTAGCGGACATTCCCGAATTTTTGGCCTGGGCCACAGTGGTCGAAGGCACGGTGCCCCCGGATAACCCGCAAATCGTAGAATATGATTTTGATCAATTGGCCCGGCTGGTCTTATCTCCGGGGAACGGGCCAGAAACCCTGTCATCCTCGGCCCCGCCCCTTGAACCGCCCACGACAAAATCCCCCGCCCCGTCGCCTTCTCGGTTAGGGTGGTTCCGATCTCGGAAGTCCCAGCAGCCCATCGCGAACTCGGCTCAAAAATCGGTCCCGTCCGTGACAGAGCGGCCCCGATCTCCCCGCCCATCCCCGCGGCAGATCGCCAGTCAACGGCCTCCGGAATTGCTGGTGGTCATGGGCGGAAAGGGCGGAGTGGGCAAAACCTTTTTGACCGCGAGTCTGATTGGGTCGGCGGCTCAACAATGGGGCGGTGTAGTTGGGTTGGATATGGATTATTTCAAACCCAATTTGGCGCTGTATTTTTGGCCGGAAACGGACCAAGGACCGGATTTGGGCGAACTCTTCCAACAATGGGAGATCGCGCAATCCTCGGGGGTCACGACCGCCGACGCGCAACGGCGGTTGGTCGAACAATGGTTGGCTCACATCCCTCGCCTGGCCCAGGGCATGACCATTGTTCCCGGCCCTCACCGGGACACCGCCGGGGCCTTATTGCCCCCGATGGGGATGCCCGATACCTTGCTCACATGGGCCTTAGAACGGCGGGAGGCGACGGTCATTGTGGACACGGCCCCGACGTTAGACGAAGCGGCCCTGCAAGCGGCGCGGTTGGCGGAAAAACGGGGACGGATTCTCCTCGTCACTACCCCGGAATGGGACGCCTTGCTAGAAACTGACCGCATTGGTCGCCAACTCCGGGATTATTGGGGCATCGCCCCTGACTGTATGGGGGTCGTGGTGAATTATCGCGCTCAAAAAGGGGGGGTCAGCTTAGATGACATTCGGGGAACGCATTTAGCGTCGTGGCCGGTCTGGGGGGTCATCCCGTATGTGCCACGGATTGCCCAGGTCGCCCTCACTCGGCATCATCCCCCGGCCTTGGAGCGCGACCGGGCGATCCAGAATTTATGGCGAGTGTTACTTTAATTTTATAAGGAGGGATTCGGATGTCGAATCGGGATGCGTTGTATTCCTATGTCGAATCGAGTCAAGCGGTGGGGGCGCTCCGTCGCCCTCGCGTGGCTCCGTCCAGTTTGGAAGATCAATTATGGAAATGGTTGCAGGAACACAAATCCGACGTGTTAACCCATCGGGAATCCTTGCCGATGGATGTGGTGCGGGAAGCGGTCATCCAAGGGATTGCGACGCTGAACGCCAGTCCCGATCAACGCCAATGGCTGTTGCAACGGGTGCTCAATCGGTTGTTAGGCGCCGGGATTTTGGAACCGTGGATGCAAGATCCCGCTATTACGGAAATTATGATGACCGGGACGAAAATTCGGATTGAACGAGACGGGCGGTACGAAACGGTCCATAAACTCTCCAGTGCCACCGAAGCCATCCAATTGGCGGATTTTCTGTGCTCTCGGGCTGACGCCCGCTATCAACCCACCATACCGTACCAAACGCTCATTTGGCCGTCGAATGGCGCTCGCATGAACGTGGTGCATCACTATTACACCGGCAACGATGGCCCGGTCATTACCATTCGGAAGCGCAACCAAACCGCCCAGTTGGATATCCAAGATCTCATTGACCGGGGCATGTTGAACGAAGAGATGGCGGAATGGCTGATCCAGGTGCTCCGAGCGAAGGCCAACGCCATTCTCGCCGGGCCGACGGGAACGGGAAAAACGACCGTCCTGCGAGCGCTGGCCCAAGCGGCCATTCCCCGGTTTGAACGGGTCATTACCATCGAAGACATTGACGAACTGCAAATGACGGATGCGTTTGAGGATTGTGTCAGTCTGGTCGGCAGTGACAAGGCCGACAACGAATTGGGGATTGAAGTCTCCATTCACCAACTGTTTCTTAATGCCCTGCGGATGCGCCCGGACCGGATTATCATCGGGGAGGTGCGGGGCAAAGAAGCGAAAGACGTGTTGGAAGTGGGCGTCACCGAAGCCGGAGGCATGTTGCTCACCGTTCACCTAAAAAACCCGTCCGAACTCTTTATGCGGATTCAATGGATGCTGTTAGACGGCGGGTACACCTTTCCCGTGGATTATGTGCGGGAACAAGTGATATCTGCGTTTGATCTGGTGATTCAAATTGCTCGGCCCGCCGATGCCAACGGACAACTCCACCGGCGGATTGTGGAAATTTCCGAACTCACCGAGGACAAACAGATCCGACCGATTTTTCAGTGGACAGGCGCGGATTGGGAACAAGTCAATGCCCCGACCGACAAAATTCAACGGCTCTTTCGGCAATATGGGACCTTGCGATAAGGGGCCAAGGAGGACGGACACATGGCATCTGTGGTAGGGGCCATCATCCTGGCCCTTAGCTTGGGGCTTTTCGGATGGTCGGTGGGGGAAACCGTGGGTCTTCGGGGAGGAGTCCGGTGGATTCCCCCTCAACCGGCGATGTCCGACACTCAATGGGATATTGGCCCCACCTTGTCTCCGGGCGTGTGGACGGCTCTTTGGGCGGGGAGCATCGGCCTTACGGCAATTCTGGTTTGGCGATGGACCGGCAACGTCCCGATGACGATGTTGTACGGGTGGGCCGGACAAAGCATTCCGGGAGCCATCCTGACCACCATGCGACGGCGGCGGTTGCGGGTGTTGGATACCCAAGCGTATGTGATGGCGAATAGCCTCCGCACG
Source organism: Sulfobacillus acidophilus DSM 10332 (assembly GCA_000237975.1). Taxonomy (GTDB): domain Bacteria; phylum Bacillota; class Sulfobacillia; order Sulfobacillales; family Sulfobacillaceae; genus Sulfobacillus_A; species Sulfobacillus_A acidophilus. Next base: position 1,161,436 of record CP003179.1, read on the forward strand.
TTGTTGCCGGTCGCCAACAACTTGGAACACGCGGTGCAATTGTTGGTCTCGAATCTGGATGCCCCCCTGCGCCCGCTGGTGACGCGGGCGTTAGCCAGCGAAGCGGAGCAAAGCGGGCAAATGGTGGAACAACTCCGCCAAGCCGGGCGAGCGTTGGGCTTAGCGGACCTGGAACTCATGGCGGATATTTTGCAACAAATCCGATCCCAAACCTATCATGCCCTGCCGTTGCTCACGCGCCTGGTGGAATTGTGGGGGGAACGCTTGCAGCAAGAGGCGCGGCGGGCCGGAAAAATTACGGGCAGTTTCCGCTTGGCGTCTGCGTTGCTCCTGGTGTCCATCGGGGTGCAACTGGGATGGCCGGCACTCTCTCCCAGTGCTCACGCCGCCTTATCGTCGATCATCGGTCAAGTGGCCGGCGGGTTCGGGGCGGGGGTCACGATGGTCGCGTGGACGGTGTATCAACGCACACAAAATACGGCGCTGAATCCCGCAAAGGCTCCCTCCCGCAAATCGCGCCGAACTTCCCGAACCGTGTCGATTTAACACAAAGTGGAAGAGGGTGGAACTATGTGGGCGTCCTATATCCAAGCGTGGAAACACTATGCCGTTTTTGAGGGCCGGGTAGATCGCAAGACTTTTTGGGAATTTTTTCTGATCACCAGTCTCGTGAAGATGGTGGCTTGGGTCTGGAGTATTAAGCTGTTCATGCTTTATGCGCTGGTGTCGCTGTTTCCGCAAATGGGGATGGAGATTCGGCGGCTGCACGACACCAATCGATCCGGGTGGTGGCTCCTCATCGATCTCGTACCGTTGGCGGGCATTATCGCCTTGATTGTGTGGTGGGCACAACCGGGGATGACGGGGGCGAATCGCTATGGCCCGCCGCCTACCCCAGGTGGACTGTTATCTTCCGACGTGGCTCCGTCGTTGCCACCGGAAATTTAGGGAGGGTGTCATGACCGCGTTAGATCTCTTGGGTCATATCAGTTTGTTGGGGGGATTGGCCGCCGCCGGCTGGTGGGCGGCCCCCCGCCCCCGGCCCCGATCCTGGTGGGCATCGCAAGGGGATGCCCGATATCGTCAGGCGTTGCAGTGGCTTTGGCAACGCCTGACCGCGCAAGCAACCCGGCAAGCGGCCGAGGTGATGGGGCTGAATGGCCCTCGGCTCATCGGTCTATTATTGGGAGGCGGCGTCTTCGCCTTTTTGTGGCTCGTGGGATTATTTCGGGTGGCGTGGCCGCTGGCTCTCGGCATCGTCGGCGTCGGAGTGCTGCTGATTCCCAATCGGTGGATAGCCCGTCGCTATGCTCGGTGGCAAACTCGCCTCGCGGCCGGGCTGTCGGGGTTGGCAAATCGTCTGATGATTTTATTTGACTTAGGACGCCCGTTGTTAGGGGCGCTGAAACAAGCCGCCCCGCAAACGCCGTCGCCTCTGAAAAACGAACTCTACCGGGTCATTGCCCGATTAGAAGAAGGATGGCCGGTCGATCAAGCGTTGCAGGGGATGGACGCTCGGGCGCATCGCATGGAAGTGACCACGTTTGCCACCACCTTGTCCTTAAGTACCGGACGTCGGTTGACGAGCGAGACGTTGGTTCCGCTGACCACGATGCTGGCTAGTCAACACCTGCAAACCCAAGAGCAACTCACCGGATCCGCAGAACAAGTGGCGTCCACCATTCCCATCTTAGCCTTTTTCGGCTTGATGATTGTGGGCCTCACCATTTTACTCATCCAATCGTTCAGCGGCTTCGGGGGTCTTAGCGGGTTATAAGGTGTTTGTTGACAGTCCGTTTAGGACGCGAGTACAATAGAGGCAGGTTTTGGGATCGAAACCCGTTCTTTCGTTTTGCGTTGCTCGGGGAAAACGACTGAAAATCTGCATCGCAAAAATTCCGGTGACCGTTGGGGTCATCGGAATTTTTTTGTTGGCTTTTGTATAAGGAAGGGATTCGTTATGCCCCGTAGAAGGTCACTCCGAATTGGTTCGGTCGTGAGTCAGGCCCCGTTTATCCTGGGAGGGTTAATTCTCCTCGCCGTGATGGGATTGATCCAACCCCCGATGCCGCCGCACTGGATTGCGCCGGGTCCGATCCTCATCGCATGATGCCCATCCCGCGTCAAAATACGCGGGGTGTTTTTTTGAGGTGGTTCATTATGGCAGGGTATCAAATCGGTCTCATCACCCGCCACGGACAGGACGAACAAATTACCGTTCCCGTCGGCCCGTCCGATGGCGTCGATGTCCACGAATGGCTCCGTCGTCATTACCCCGATGCCGATTGGCGGACCTGGCGGCCCTTATATGGCGTCACACAAACCGCGCAGGGCGCATGGAGCGGGGATTAACTCCGGGAGGAGGCGGGAAAAGTGAATTTGTCGATTTGGTTAAAGCGGTCATTATGGCTTGGCATGCTGTTGTTGTGGTGGCTGATGGGCGTGGTGTTTGGGATGACCTGGACTCAAGTGGGTCAATGGGCGGTCATCCATCATGCCGTATTATCGTTTGTCAACCACGTGCTCATCAGTCTGGTGCTGCTGATGTTCCAGCCATCGTCGTCCATTTGGGCTAACGTTTTGGCGATAGGACTCGCCATCGAGCTCGGCTTCATGGCACTCTTCTTTGCCGTGGAGTTCCGAGAGGTTTTGCGGTCTGTTTGGCGATTTGTCCGACCGTCCCGGTCGTAAAGGAGGATTTCAATGCCCCCTCGAACTCTCAAAAAATCCCCCCACGACATCTTGCGTCATGCGGTCGAGGACCATTGCGCCAATGCGTCCACCACGAAGCGCAATGGCATCCCGGTGTGTTTTGTGTATGAGGATCAGCCCTGCCGGATTCTGACGGGTCAAGCCTGTCCGTGGTGGACACAAGCGGTCTGGCCCGCGTTGCCCGATGCCGTGCGACAGGCGGTGCCGCAACATCCAGAAACGATGTCCGTATCCTAGCCGAGGAGGAACAATATGCAGTTACCCGAAATTGCCTGTGCGCACTGCGCCTTTAGCGTGCTCTTGCATTTTCCAAAGGATCTCGTCGAATGCCATCGCTTCCCTCCGACCGGCGGCAACACCTTCCCTCAATTATTACGGCAAAATTGGTGCACCGAGTTTCAGCCTCGGCCTCAATCTCCGACGTCATGATTTGGGATCGACGGGCCTTGCAGCCGTGGGCCTGGCTCTGGAGTGACTTGGAACGCGGCCGATTAGGGCCAATGCGTCTGACGATCCGTCAATGGTGGTCGTGGATCGGGCCGTGGATGAGCATCGGCTATGGTCTCGGGCATCTTGGAGGCTCGATGGATGGGGCGGCTGGGGCATGGGGCGGCATGATGCTGGGCGTGATCAGCCTCCTGCTGATTCCGCGAGGGATTCATGTTTGGCGCATTCATTGGGCCGTCCGACATGGGTGGGAGACCGTCTTTTGGGAACCGACCAGTTGGGCCGTGTGGATGCAGACCGCCCGGCAGTTGGGGGTTGATCCGCGCCCCGATCTGCCCCATTGGGAACGTCATACCATTCAACGCCCGTGGCACGATCATGGCGCAATCCCGCCCGCGACCGCCGCCCAACGGTATCTCACTCGCCGCCGAGCCGAATGGCAAGCGTTGGTACGGGCCGAATCCCCGACGCCCAATGGCGTAATGCTTTCGCATACGTATTCCACCATCGGAGGCATTACGCCGCAACGGGGTCGAGTGGGTTGGGGAACCTTCCCGCAGGTGGCTCGTCACGCGGATCACCGGCTAACGACCGTACAACGGCAGATGTTTGGTGCCCCCCTTCCGTTAAGAGGGCAACGGTCATTGGCCGATCCGGTCGTGTGGCATGTCGTCTGGCTCCCAATTCACGTTCCGGCGCTTCAAGCGCCGGGAAACGTCGGCATATCGTTTCATCAACCAATCAAGGAGGAATCGTCTCATGATGCGTCAATTCGTTCGTAACCGCCGCCAGTGGGTTGGCGGGGTTAACCTGACGATGATTTTATGGGCCGCATTAGGCGTTGTCATCGTCTCCGTCGGCTTCCTATGGTGGAACAATGGCGGGAGTACCACGGTCACAACGTTTCTCCACCAGATTGAATCCGCGATTACCGGTGCAACCGGGCAATTAGGAGGAGCGACGGGTTAAATAGCGGTGAACCCCCCTCGTCACATAAATGACGAGGGGGAGTTTCATGTCGGACCGTTTGCACCGAAAATCCTGGCGCGGAGGCGTCACTAGTGTGATCGATTTTATCGGATGGCTCCTGGTCTCCATCGTCGTCGTCCTTACTCTGAGCACGGCGGGCTTGGCGTTATGGCAATCTCAAACGCTGGCCCGGACGGCTCGCGCCGCGGCCACCGGGGTGGCGGTCAATGGCTGTTGGACGCCCACGGTCACGGAGGTGGTGTACGGACTGGATACCCGGCCTTTGCAAATCACCGCGACGATTGGGGGGCAACCCGCGACCATCTTTCACCCGGACGCGGGGAGCAGCGCCGATCCCGTCGTCCAAGTGCGCCTCACGACGCACATTCCGCTCGGGGGATGGATCGCCCTTTGGCCGGGGGTGACGATCCCGGTAACAGCCACAGCGAGTAGCCCCGATATGGCGGTAACGGGGAACCAAGACTGCACCGCGCCGGCAGGTTAAGGCAAAGGAGAAGGCGTATGCGGAAATTGCTCACATCCCGTCCTTGGCACGATCCATCCCGCTCGTTTCAATGGGCGGGCGCGGTGGCGTTGCCATATATCCTGACGACCGTCTTAGCCCTGCCACTCGTGACCGCCTTCTTATGGCTTTTGCGCACCCTCTGGGTCGCCGCGGCCCTCACGTGGGCGGCTCAAGGCGTCGCGGGGGTGTATACCACGCAGGGATGTTGGACCACGACCACGACCACGCGGCTCACGCAACGGCTAGGGTTCATGGCCCCGGTGTGGAACCCCGCTCGGGTGACGGTCTCATCCCCTGGGGGCTTGGTCACGTATGGGCAGACGGGAGCCGTGACGTTAACCACCGCGCTCCCGGTCTGGGGCGTCCCCCGCACGACCTGGCCGGTTCGCGTCACCGCCCCGTTTCTCAGTGTGGCTCCGGCTAATGCCGTCGGGTGTCAAGCGCCGCCGGACCAGGGGTAGGGAAAGGAGCGAAATTGATGAGCGTTTCAGCTTACACTCTCGCGGCCATTTTTGGTGTTGGAATTGCTATGATGTTTTTCATGGGTTGGGAGTGGGCGTGGCGACGGCGGTGGCCGGGCTTGTCTTGGAGGAATCAGCGGGATTTTGCGGCCCCCACGCCGCCTTGGTGGATTGAAATTATTCATGGCCTTGGCCTTTATGCAACGATGGCCGGATTGGGAATTTTGGGATATCATTGGCGAGAGACTTCGCCGGAAGGACTAGCGGCGCTTTGGGCCGCCGTGTGGTTGGGGTTTTTAACGCTCATGGGCCGGGATTTTGTCGGCATGCAGGATTAACCGGGGGGCGGGGTTTTTTGCGCGATGGACCGCGAATTCGATGCTGGCGTTATACACTCGCAATTTGTTAAGCAGAAAAATAACCGGTATACTACGCAATAAGCTAACGTTATTCCCGAAAGGGCGACGGCTATGGGAACCTTACATCAAGAAGAATCGATCATCCAAAATTATGTTCAACGCATCGTGCAAAACGGCCATCCTTTGGGGGTCATTTTGTTTGGTTCTTACGCCCGAGGGACGGCTAATGAAAACAGCGATGTGGATTTGTTAATTATTGAGGCAACGCCCGACACGCATCATCGTCGGGCGGTGATGTATCGACAAATCTTGCGGCCCCGAACGATTCCCGTTGATGTGTTGGTGCTGACACCGCAAGAAATTCGGGATGGCTATCATCGTAAGATACCTCTGCTAAGAGATGTTCTGAAGGAGGGGCGGTGGATGTATGGGAATCCAAGACGGGCGGGACTTACACTTTTAGTGGACATAGACGGAATTTTAAACGGACATTATCGCCCCTCCTTGGAAGGGGCGTTATTTTTTGGTGGTCCAGGCAGGAGAATGGGTAACCGGGCGCGAACTCGGTTCAGGCGTGTCGCGATCAGCGTCATGATCCAAAATCTGTTTGACATTCTCATGAGTCCGGAGCTATGCTCAATAACAAAGAAAGTCAAAAACAATTCCGGGGTTCGCCCGCCCCGGCCCGAAGGAGGATGACCCCATCATGTCTCGATTCCGTCAATTATCCGTCGCGGCCCTCACCACCGCTAGCCTCCTGCTGGCCGGGTGCGGGGCGCATCACACGCCGACTGCCGCGCCGAAGGCGCATCCGCGCCCGGCTACTCCGACCATGACCTATCCGGCCCATGTCACCAATGCGATAGGGTACATCGAGCAGTACGATCAGGCGGTCGAGACGCAGTTCTTGCGGTCGATTGCCAAGTGGAACCCCGGCTTGCCGGTCAGCGGCCCCAACGCGGGCAACATGTCGGCGGCGTGGCTCGATTCGCCCGCCATTCTCAAGATGTACGGCGGCCCCAAGCTCCCGCCGACGTTGCAAGCCGCCGGGATCAACCCCGCCCAATTTCCGCCCAACGGGTCCTTTTCCGGCGTGCAGGCGTTCGCCCAAGCCGAATGGCCGTATGCCGCCAAGTATTTTCCGGGCATGACCGAGGCCCAATTGGTGCAGGGGATTGAAGCGGCGGGGCCATTTTTGATGGATGAATATGGAAACGCCGGAGTTCAAGATATTGGGTATACGTTAGGACCGTGGGTGCCGCAAGGCACGTGGCCGCCCAAGGGTAATGAACGAACACTCGCGCAAGATTACGCCAGTACATTAAAGGGAGCGTATATTACCGGGCCGCACCAAGGTAGTCCACGGATTGGATATGTCTATCAAACATGGTTCACCATTCCGGCATCGGTCACTAACCAGATCAATGCAACCAATTGGTATGCGTTTTTGGCCCCGGTGCCGTGGAAGAACACGCCGCAAGCCGGGATGCCGCCCGGCATTCATGTCCGGTGGGCGTTTGAGTTGTTTCGGGCTGTCACCGTATATACGGTTGGCGCAAATCAAGTGCATAACGGATATCAAATTGGTGAAGCATCCAATGGCGTAGATGACATAGGGTTGGCTTATGTCCAGCAAGGATCGCAAGGACGTTGGTTCGTCACGCATTTTGGCACGAAGCAACCGGTCATTACCGATAAAGTCTTTAACACAGTTCCGTAACATCCTTCAGGTCGATCCCCCTCGTCACATTCGAGGGGGATTTTTTATACACCAAAGGGGGAATGACGTATGGATCGCCAGAACAACAGATTCACCTGGGTTTGGCGAGCCTGGGGTGTGGGCCTGGTTCTGGCCGTGATGAGCGGCTGGCATATAGGGACGGCGTTTGCTTCTGGGAAACATTATGGTGGCAACAATAATCCTAGTCCATCCTGCGACCCCATCGGCATTGTCGCCATTATTCCCGACCCGGCGTTAGACGAATGCAAATATATCTTGTCATCGCCGGGTGGATTTCGGATCAATCACGTCGGCTATCTCCCCAACGGCGACACGATTCAACTCGCGAATGCGTGCAACGGCAACATGGGGCCGATTCTGACCTTAACCTGTAATTTTGCGATACCGGGGGCGCAAAATAACCAACAGCAAAATGTCCAGCAACCGGCCACGTGCAGCGGGGGCTATTGGCGGACGACGAGGCCGTGGACGTTGATGAATGCTATTAATCACCAAAATGGATGGGTTTGCGCGGGCAATCCGCATGGGCACGGGGGCCAGGTACAATCGGTATATCCGGCGAACAATCCGGCCATGTATGCGTATTTTTGGGCCAGCCTCACGAACGATCCGTGGCAAGTGGTCTGGAAGCCGTGGAATCCGGCGACCTATTTGCCGGTGCCGCCGGGCGGGGTATTGACCGATCCCGAACCGGCCATTGAACCGCCCAATCCGTCCACGGTGCCGTCGCAAATTTGGCAAGGGTTGGAAACCGTCGGGGTGGCGGGGCAAGACGTGAATGGGCCGGGGTATGCGTATCAGGGCGAACAACAGCAATGGATACAATATGTGCCGACGGCCACCGGCGGATGCACCACGCAACCCACGAATCGCTATCAATGGTTGGTGCGGGAAGTGTGGGACCCCAAGGTGTGTCCGTTGTTTATTGCGGTGGCAGGCAATTGATGCCGGGCCATCGGCTTAATGGGAGGGCGTGGCGATGCGATCTCGATGGACAGGCGTTGGCAACCGGAACCTGATGCGCCGCTCTCGATGGCGCTGGGCCGGCGTCGCGTGGGGCATATTGGCCTTGGGGTTCGCGGCGGTGTTGTTACTCGGTGGGTGGATTTATCTGGAAGGGACCACGTGGATCGCCCAAGCCCGGCAAACCCGCACGCTATTAGCCTCTGCCGCGACCGTGGCGGATCAAGCGGCGTATCGCACGCAAGACACCGGGGCGGGGGGGCAATTTGATGTCAACGCCTTTAACACCACCTTCTGGAACACCCTCGCCGCCGAATGGCCCATCACCGGCGGCTGCGTGCCGTGGACGGGGCCGGGATCGGCGGCGGCGCAGGCCGTCTGGCAAGGGGGCTGTCAAGCTGTGCGGGTGTCGCCGCAATGGGCGGTTGGCGGGGTGATGGATGTCGCTATCGAGTCGGTGAACGCCCAAACCGGCCAAGCGGTGGTCGGAGCCACGTGGCAACCTGTCCTCGGATCGCGGCTTCATTGGACGATGACCGTGACGGTGCCGGTACGGATATTGGTTAACAACGGACAGACGGTGCAGGCCGGGTGAAATCCGGTGATTGGAGCCGTGAGGAGTGTCAACGTTGGGCTAACCGCTTAAATGCTTCGATATGGCGTTTTAAGATCTCTTCGCCTACACGCAGAAATTCCGAATTAACCGCGTCGGGATCGGGAACCGACACCTTTTCGCGAGGCGTGTGGGGCAGGGGTTGATTTTGGGGGGGTTGCGTCATGTTGTTCACCCTTTCGACCTTTAATATAGCACAATTCCGCCGCCCAGGGACCAATCCGATCCGCTAGCACCCATTGCGGTGGTGATCCGAAATTGCGTGGCGGTTCCTCAAACATCGAACACCTGGCGAGAGGCTCACATCAAAGAACCGTGGCCCGAGCCTTGGTGGTCGCGGTTCGCCTCTTGCGAAGCCCCCCCGCCCGGCGTATAATGAGGATAGCTTGCGACGGCAAGTGTTGTTTTGTATTGCTATCCCCGCCCCAAACGGCTTAAAACCTGCATCGCAAAAAATCCGAGATGCCTCGTGCGAGGCGTTTTCTTTTTTTGCGAGGTGGTTTGTTTTGGCATCCAAAACCCTCAAAATGGCCGGCGCGGGAGCCGGTGTCATCTTGGGACTATTGTTGACGAGCATGGCGCATCCCCGCGTCCCGACGACATCGGTTGCCGTCGTGACGGCTCCGATCCCGGCAGACACGGCAATCCCCGCTAACGCGGTCAAATCATTAACGCTCCCTACGCTCACCGCCAATCGGTGGCATTTATTGCCCCCCTCGGCGGTGATCGGACGAAGTGTCGGGATTCCCTTAACCCCTGGCAGTACAATCCCCGCCGCGATTGTGCATCCGTGGAGTGTACCACCGGGGATGGTCGCGTTGCCGATCTCTTTGATGTACTCTGCGGCGTATCAAATCGAACCAGGGATGCGGGTGGCCGTTTTTACCAGTAGTCAAAACCCCCAAAATCCCAGTCAACTCATTAACCCTCGAGCCTTGGTGGTCGCCGTAGATTTTCCGGCCAGCACATCTACCGATCCTCAAACAATGGGGGTGGTGGTTCTGGCCGTGCCTCCGGCTCAAGCAACACAAATTCTCGGCCAAACCATTGTCTTGGCCGCCTCCCGCTTATCCGGCGGGGGGCCAACCGCGTTAGGGGCCTCGATAGTGCCAGACACGTCCTCGTCGGGTGCTATCGGCGTCTCATCCTCACCGAAGCCCACTAAAGGTTAAAAAGAGGGGTGTCGTTATGTTGCCATCCGGGTTAGGTCAGATCAATTATAACCACAGCGTCTTTGCCCAGTTAATCATTATCGGTTCCAACTGGGTGTTAGGGATTCTCGCGTTACTCGCTTTGGTGTGGGAAGTCTACAACTTAATTAAAATCCTATGGGATTCCGGTCGCGGCAAAAAGACGGAGTACACGCATCGGATTTTGAAAATTGGGGGCCTTCCCGACACCGCCTCAGCCTTATTAGATATTTTTTTCACCTTGGTTGTGCTGGGGTTCGTCATTAGTGGGGCGTGGGTCTCATTGGCGGATCGGCTAATTGGCGTGGGTCAACACATTACGACCGTGGTGACGAATACGATTGGCAACTCGACCGGGAATGCCGTTGCGCCGGGGAACGCCGTGACCCCCGGAAACGCAGCGACGCCTGGCGGATAACCCGTCGATCCGGGCGCCGTGCGGCTCGGCTCTTCGGAGCCGAGCTTTTTTCTACTGGCAGCCATTACACTGGGCGTTTGGCAAGGCGTTGTAAGGCCCAGGACTCCCAAGGCTCTATGTATCGGCCTTGGGTTTTTTGTGCAATTCACTGTCTTATCACGAAAGAGGGGTTCATCATGCCATCATTTCTCGACCCGCACAAACTCCGCCCGCATCCAGCCAACGCGATCTTTGATCCCTTACCGGACGACGTGTATGCCGCGTTAAAAGACGACATTGAGCATCGAGGAATGCTGAATCCCATTCTGATTACGCCCGATTATATCGTCATTGCGGGACATCACCGCCTGCAAGCAGCGTTGGATCTAGGGTTAGAAACGGTTCCGGTCGAAATTCATGATGTCGATCCCGACGAAGCGGAAGACCGGCTTATTGCCGATAACGTGCTGCGGCGGCAACTGAATCCGATGGAGCAGGCGCGGTTGATTCAACGATTGAAAGCGCGGTATGGCATCAAGAAAGGAAACAATCAACGGGTTAGTGGATCTGTAAAATTTACAGATGCACTTCAAGCAGTCGGCCTGAAACCGGAAACGGCCTATCAATTAGACCGGCTCAACAAACTGATCCCCCCGTTGCAAGATCTGATCAGTGCCGGAAAACTGAGGACATCGCATGGTGTAGCCTTAGCGGCCCTCACGCCCGAACAACAAACAGCCTTGTATGACGCTATTGGCGAATCCGTCACCCAGCTGAAACTCGCCGACATCCAAGCCGCCAAAAAAGGTCCAGACACGAGCGCCGTAGAAGCTCGGATCGCGGCATTAGAGGCCGAACGCGACGCGCTCCAACAGCAACTGACGGAAATCCAAGCGACAGTGCATGATAACGCGGAGGCTAACGCCCTAGTTGAATCCCTACAGCGCCAATTGGCCGATGCGGAAGCGGCTCGTCAAGCCACCGTGGAAGAAGTGACTCGCTTGAAGGCTCAGACGCCCGTTGAACGCCTGGTCGAAAAGGTGGTCACGGTCGAAAAGCCTGTGCCTGATCCTATGCAAGCCCACCGCATTATGGAACTCGAACAAGCGTTGGCTGACCTGCAGCAACGCTGGCAACAGGTTCAACAAGAACGCAAAGCGGCTGATCAAGCGGGCAAAGATTTACGGGCATTGGAACGCGAGATTCAACGTCTTGAGCAACACAAAGCCGCGATTGAGATCGAATTGCAAAATCTGACATATGCTCAAAATCGTTTCTCTGACATGCTCAACAAACAAGCGCGGATTAGTGGAACGGTAACGGCCATTCAAGAAAACGTCGTCGCGTTGTGGCCGAAACTCCAAGCGTATTTAGATGCCGTGGAGGGACATATCGCGGCAGAACCGGCCCGGCGGTTGAAAACCTTAGTCGAACAACTCGAAACAATGGTCGAAGGCATTAAAACGCGAGTGTTTACCATCACGGTGAATCAAGGCACGGTTCCCGAATGGGTGGTAGCCGAATTGCCAATCAATACTAGGGATGTTTTTGATCCTTCGACCGATAAGGAGTCTTAAAAATGGATTTCGTTCGAGACTATCTGAATCAACCCGATCAACCAGTTGATGGCATTTCGCTGGAACGTCAGCTAGCTCAGCAGTTTCAAACTACTACCTTATTAACCGATCCTTTTCGCCAAGCGCATATTGATTCGGCAATTAGTAACAGTATCATTCAATTGTTTGCCCACTGGCGACGCGAAGCGAATATTCCAACCTTGACAATCTCGGATTGGGCGCACAATACGGACCGATTTATATGGTATATACGAGGGCGCAAGGGTCGCAAAGCGAAGCCGTGGATCGCGAATCATGCCGTACAAGAAGCTATTGCGACGTATATCGCGTTGGTCACGTTCAAAGAAGCCGTCTTGCATCACGGTTTGCATACCTCCGAAGGATGGCTCTTAGGCATGCGTCTCGTGCTAGCCGAATACGTTGGCTCCATCGCCGGGCGTGCAACAAAACAGCCAGAATTGGTTCGACACATTGTTGCGGAAACCTTGGACAGCGCCTTTGCGCATCATCACTTAGAAACCTGTCCTAGCCGAGGTGCATTGATCGCATCCACGCCCTCGCCTTTTGCTACAGATGATCTCGATTTACCGCCCGCGTTGCGTAGGTCTCCCAAGACTGGATAAAGAACGTCGTCTTTGTTGGATGTTAAGTTCGCCTCGCTCTTTGCCACGAAGCCTCCCATCCTTGCTGCCGGAGTATCTCCGGCGGTTTTTTGTCGAGAGGGGCGAGGTCATGTTAGCGAAGACGCATATTGTCGCCGGGGTGACCGCCGCGACGGTGGTGGCCGTGGTGACGCATCATCCCTTAAGCCCGGCGGTGTTAATCAGTGGGGGACTGGCAGGCTTGGCCCCGGATCTTGATCATCCCCAAGCCTTGATGACGCGCAAAATTCCGGGCGCATCGCTGATCGCGGGAGCCGCCCAACAGTCGGGATTGATTCGCCATCGGGGGGTTCTTCATTCGATCCTGTTCTTATGGCTGACGGGGTGGATCGGCTGGCGAGCCCTAACGACCGCGATGAGCCACGGCCTCTGGGCCATCGCCGTCATGTTGCATCTCACGTCCCTCATGCTGGCGGGCATTCACGCCTGGCAACACGGCTGGCTCGCCGGAGGGCTTTGGGCCTGGTACGCCGGATACGGCAGCCATTTATTGGTCGATAGCTGGAACACGACGGGCGTGCAATGGTTTTGGCCGTGGGCGAGCAAAGTCCATTTTCCGTGGCCGAATATCACCGTGGGAACCTGGCCGGAAACCGTCGTGCGGTGGGGGATGGTGGCGGCGTTGGCTGTGTGGCATTGGCCGGACGCCCTCATCGTGGCGGCGGTGGCGGAGGGGATTTATCGGGAAATGCACTAACCATCAACGGCATTCGTCAGAGGAGGAATCTGGATGCTTGTTTTGCAGCAAGAGTCTGTCGCATTAGGCCAAACGCTAATTCTCTCGTTAGAACTCTGGCAAACCGAGGACGCTCAGTGGCCTTATGCGACGGCCCTGGTAGCGCCGGACACCCAGGAAAAAATCTGGCAACGCAATTTTGCCACGCTAGACGCCGCCACGCACGATTTTGTTCGGCGGTTAGCGGAGTATCAGTAACGCTCAAGGAGGCCGATCATGCGCTGCCGCGTCCATCAATCCGATATGGTCCAAGCGATCCAACACGTTAGTCGCCTCATCCCCGCGCATCCCGCGCATCCGGCATTTGCGAATATCGAATGGACGGCAGATGCCACGCAAGGCCATCTGGTGTTCCGGGCTACCGATGGTGTAATAGAAATTCAGCGGCGCATCCCGGCCCACGTGGATGAAGCCGGAACGGTAACGGTATCGGCCCGCTTCGCCGTTGACCTCATCACCCGCTTGCCCGATGGCGAAATCACAATTCGCCAACCCACGCCGGATGCAGTCCGATTAGAATTTGCGAGGAACTATGTCCGGCTACAAACTGTCTCCGAGGCGATTCCCCAATGGCCCCTCGAGTCTGACGCGACCGCCGGAATGGACGCAACGGAATGGCCAATCGGAACCGCCGGCCGATGGATGCGTCAATTAGCGTTTGCCGTAGCAACCGATGCCACTCGCCCTGTCTTGCAGGGGATATATATTCAGGCAACGCCCGACGCTTGGATGGCGGCGGCCACCGATGGCGCTCGCATTTCTTGGCTAGAACAACCGTGTAGCGGACCGCCAACGCCTCGGTCGGCTATTTGGCCGGTGAAGGTTTTGCGGGAACTCGCCACCCTCAACGAGGACGCGCCACTGATCCTACGGTGGTACGCCCAGAGCCTCAAAGCCGCGACGGATACGGCGTTCATCCGAACGCGGTTTTTGGAAGGCACTTTCCCCAATGTTCAAGCGGTCCGTCCGACAACGGTTGTGGTGGAAGGCACGACGGACATGGCCCATTTGCGGGCCGCGGTGGATCGTGCGGCGGTTATTGCCTCGCAACACCCCGGATTGCCTGCCGTTGAGATTGAACATCAAGCATCGCAGTTAATTGTGCGATCGGTCACGGACACCGGCGAAGCGTGGGAGGCTGTGCCGTGCGTGAGCCAAGGCCCCCGCATGGCTCTGCGAGTTAATCCTCGGCTCGTGCTGGATGCCCTTCGGTCTTTCACTGGCGATACGGTTCAATTTGCCTGGTCGGGATTGCAAACGCCGCTCGTCTGGCAAAGCCCTGCCGATCCCGGATATGTCCACTGGATGTTGCCGCTGCGAGTCCTCGAATAGAAAGGAGGGTCATATGTCTACCACCGAATTCCCCATCCATGCTCGAGCCATTATTACTGTGCTGGGCATGGCGGTAGAACTGGTGTTGGCCGAACGGCCCGGAACGCCCCAGCCCTTCGTAACATGGATTCGCAATCCTCACACCGGCGATTATGTCTGGGGCCATTATTTCAGGACCTTAGAGGAAGCCCGAAAAGATTTTGCCGAACGGTTAGCGAGTTACGCTTAACTTTGCGCGAAGGACGGTTCCGATGAGCGATCTCATTTGGCGGATTACGCCCCCCATTTATCGACCGGCAGATCATTTGTTTGCGACCCCGGAGCAAGCCTGGCACGCCGCGAAGCTGACCGGCACGTGGCCGGCGCGCCTGGAATTACCCACGAATTTAGGCTTGGCCGATCCGCAACAAAGCCAACAATGGCTTGCCGTTCTCCAAACCTTTCATGAAAACGGCACGGAAATTTGGGTCGGATCACAAAAATGGGAACCGGGTACAACCATAACCGCGCCGTGGCCGGACGGCGATCCGATGACCTGGTCGGCGGATTTAGTGCCGGACGCCTGGGATGCCGAATCGGGCTGTTTAGTCGCGGCAGCGGGGCGCGTGTGGTGGGAACGGCAAGATCCCCCGACCGGATCGTGGGTGATTGGAGTCATTATAGACGCGGACGATGCGCCGCACGATCCGCATCGCATCGGGCAAGCCCTCGCGCAAATTACCCCGACGCCGCATGTTCGGGTACATGAAGATGCGCAAACGTGGTGGGTCGCGTGGCCGAGCCGGCCCGATGCCAAAGGGGCCGATTGGGTTCGGGCGGTCTGGCATAATTTGGGGGAAATTCGGGCCGGATACGCACTGGTGACGAACGCCGCCGATTGGGAATCCCGGTATCAGCGGGCACGGCGGCTGGTTTCGACGCATCCAACGGCTCGCATCGCCCCCGCGACCAACCCTGATGCGTTACCGGCGGTGGATTGGACACAACCTCTGGCAGTACCACGAGAAACGGTGTCAATCAAAACCGAGAAACCCTCGGCGCCCACCACGACGGTCATTACCGTGGATAGCGATCCGGACATGTGGCCGGACGCGATGAAAGCGCTCACCCAAGACGCCGAAACCGGGGCCTGGCTCGCGACGGTAGTAGAGCGGTGGTGGGCGGCTCGGAACGCCCAATCCGGTCCGTGGTGGGGCATCCTCTTGCAACGATCCGACCTCCATCAGCCGTGGCCGGACGCCTGGCGGCAATATACGGGGGCGCGGTTCCTGTTGACGCCGATGCGCCTAGTTGTGGTGGGGCAAGGCACCATGACCAGCCCGGAAGCCCAAACCTTGTGGCGGGCCGCCCGTCACGCGCCGGAGTGTCAGAGGAGCTATGCCACGTGGCTCACGGCGGCGGAGTGGCGAACGGGATGGGAGACGTTGCATGCGGAAATCGAGGAGGCCCCATCTGCGGCGACCGCGCCCCCGGTCGCCCCCGAACCCCCGTTCACCGGGGAGGGTCGGGCAGACGAGGAATCGCCCGCGCCGATGGAACACGTTGCCCCGCCGATGACCGATCTTCCTGCGGCGGACGCATCCCCGGAAGCGAACTCGGCGGAGGCCATTCCGGGGGCCGTCGAAACCGAGGCGGTGGCAACAAGTGGGCCCACCGCGGCAATCGCCCCCGACGAGCAGACGGCCCAATCCTCCCCGTCCGCAGCAGGGACGGAGGACGCGGCAGTCAATTCGGTGGCGGACCCCTCCAAGATTACCCGGCTCTGGCGGCGGCTCTGGCGCCCTTCGGCGTCCGAACCGACGACATCAGGCCCGGTCATGCAACGGCCTCGACAGATCTATCCGTGGCGAACGGGGCAACCCGTCCAGTGGGACGATGCGCCGATTGATCCGCGACTCCCCTCGATCTTCGACATCGCATCTCCTCGCCCGGTCGAACCCGCGCCGGCCCCCCCTCCATCGGCGGAGGAGTCCCAACGGTCGCGGCGCATTGTAGGGTCGCCGCCATCCGAGCCAGCAACCGAGGCGGCCCCCGCCTCGGAAGACTATCGATCCACCGACGCGGAGGGTTCGGAATCCCCGGCGGCGGCCCCGACATCAACCGGCCCTGCGGCTCGCCGCGTCTCGCGTCAGGGTCGGCGGTTTCGAGTTCATCCCGCCGAACCGACCTCGGACCCGTCAGGGGGAACGGCGGGTCCGCTGGTTCTTCCGGCCACAGGATCTTCACAGCCCGATCCACAACCGGCCATCCCGCCGGCCGAAGTCGTGCATCCCCTCGACACCCCGAAGTCGGTCCCGGTTGCCCCGCCCGACGGCGAACCGATGCGGACCGTGCGACGAGTCAAGCCGACGCCGCAGTGGGATACTCCGATGGACGCCCCCACGGTTCAAGGGGTCATGGCCGGCCCCACGCATCGGGCCTTGACTCCGCCGTTTGTTGCCTGGGTTTGGGGGATGGAACGCCACGTCGGGACTACGACGGCCGCCGTGGCCTTGGCCCATTGGTTTGCGTGGTGGCAAGAAACGCCCGTCTTGTTATTGGATGGACATTGGATGGCTCCCGGTGTGAGTCGGGTTTTACGGCGTCATGTACTACCGGGATTAGGGTGGGAAGCAACCCTCCGGGCGGCTCGTCCGTGGGAATCGCCGCCCCAAGTGGTGCAGATTTCGGACCGATTAACCGCCTGGGT
Organism: Sulfobacillus acidophilus DSM 10332; assembly: GCA_000237975.1. Taxonomy (GTDB): domain Bacteria; phylum Bacillota; class Sulfobacillia; order Sulfobacillales; family Sulfobacillaceae; genus Sulfobacillus_A; species Sulfobacillus_A acidophilus. Next base: position 1,178,810 of record CP003179.1, read on the forward strand.
GATCGGGCCAGGAGTCGCGTGGACCGCGCCTCTCCTGTCGTTCTGGCCGAAATTGTTATCACGGCTCCCCGCATCGGTGGTCGTCGTTGATGGCGGGTTACAACCGCCCCCACAGCCCGTCCAATGGAAAGGCATTGTCACCATGAACCCAGCCCATTTAGGCATTGTTCCGTCCCAAACGTGGATTCTCTCGCGGATGCAACGGGTGCAAGGGTCTCGCGTGATTGTTCTCCCCTCCGAACCGTTGGGCGATGAAGGCGTGGGGTCCGATGCGTGGCGTACCGCATGGGATGATGTGGGGCAGTGGATCGCCGGGCAATTGATGGAAGATCAGCGGGTGCAAAAAGGTCGTTAACGCCCCGCCCCGTTTTGGGCGGGCAGGAGCATTTGCCGACTGCGGCGTTGGGGGGCGGTTACGCTGGATTTAGGCGCTTTATTGAATCAACTGGGTCCCTTGATTCTCAAAAATACGGCAGGGGGCATTACCCAAGGGTTCCAAAACTTGGGACACGCCGTCAATCTGTGGCTTTTTTCGTTGCCAATGGTGGCGCTGTTATTTTTGCTCTACAGTCAAAACGTCGTGTCGCTATTGGGGGATTTAGGCGCGTGGTCCACCGATGGCAAAACAACTCAGGTCGTACAACAATTGCACGCCCTCGTCACCGGCACGCCGCCCCCCGCACTCCCGGCGAATTGGGGCAGCCCGTGGACGCCCGCTTGGACCGATGCCCAAGGGGTCACGCATGGATTGGCCGGATTGGTCGTGACCTGGCAACAGGTTCCCTTATGGTTTCTCGTCGTCATCGCGATTTGGGCCATCGGCTTTACCTGGGGGATTTTGATCCGCCGCCACGATCAGGCGTCGCAAACGCTGTCGGACGAATCGTCGGGATCGGCCACGCTATGGCATCGGTTTCCCTTATTAACCCCTTTTAGCATCCTTGTCGCCACGTTGGTATTACCGTGGGCGATTCGCGTGCTATTTTGGCACATGATTATGAACCGCGTCGCGACGAGTATCTTACACACGCTCACGCATAGCTTAGGCGTCGCCCCGGCGATGGCCGTCAATCCGTTTTGGATTTGGGGCGCATTGTTGGGGATTTCTGGGCCGCATGGTATTGATCTCGGAAAAATCCCCTGGGCAGTCGCGTTACCCATTGGGGGGCATGTTGTCGGGAACATCTTACACGGGGTGATGAACGATCTGCAAAGCTCGGTTCTCCAAAGCTCGGTGTTTCGAGATGTCACCAATTATCTCTATGGGTTAACGAATGCCGGGATTGTGGTGTTGGGATTATCCCAAGTCATCCTGTTAATCTGGACGGCGGAATTAGTCGGAGCCAGTCTGCTGATGAGCTTAACCGTGCTCTGGCTGATTACGTGGGTTTTGGATGTATGGTCCCCGGATGCTCTGCTTGCCGGATTCAGCGTACTAGGCCGCTCGGCGCTGGTGGTCTTAAGCGCGTGGGTTTGGGTCTTGTTTATTGCGGTCTTAGGAGGAGGCCCCCACGGCCCGTTAGGACTCCCCCCCTTAACGGCAGGATTTACCATCATCCTGACCACGCTCGTAACCGCCATATTTGCGGCGGGCGGTGCCATCTATTGGGCAATCCCCACGTGGCTCTATTTGCGGCGCACGCATCAGGTCGTCACCGCCCAATGGATGGCGTGGAAGGCGAGGATCGCCGCCGGTGAAATGGCCGTGGGAGCGTTGGTGACGGAAGGGGGGAATTGGGCGGCGCATAGCGCCCAACGCCTGCACAGTTTGGGATTACGAGGGATCGGGGGAGGCGAGATCGCTACCGCAGGAACGGCCGCCGCCCAAAGTCTCCAAACTCTCGCCACGGATTGGACGACATGGGGGCAACGGCTCCGAGCCGCCGGGTTAGAACGGCAAGCGCAAACCCTGAGCGGAGCCGGGCAAGCCGGATGGACCGCGTCGGAACAACAAGCCCAAACGTTAGCACGTCGTCTCGATCCGTTCAAAGGCCCCGCCGGGCATCCGGGCTGGGATGTCGGCGGATGGGCCACGCAATCCCCGGCTCTCGCATCACTGGCGGGCAACGAAGGTACTTGGGAGGCGTTGGACGCCGGACGGTGGCAGTGGAGTGCGTGGGACCCCTCCACGGCTCAAGAGGCCGCACAAGCCATGCAGCAAGCCTTGACCCAAGCCGGGTGGACCGAGCATTACGAGGATTGGGTCGAGTACTGGCGGCGCCAATTCCGGCAACAGGCCGAAGCCGTTGCGGCCCAAAAGTTAAAAGCGCAAAAAACGCCCTTGTCTCCCGCAGAATACCGGCGACGGTTACAAGAAAAAACCGATCAAATCGTCGCCCAAAACGAAGCCGGGTTTTTATCGTTGCTCACGCCCGACCAATGGGAACGGTACGGCAAAGCGCCGACACTCCAAGCGCAAGGGACTCGCGTAATTGCCTCCGGATCTCCCGCCGGGTGGCAATACTGGGCCCCCATCTTAACACAATGGGGCGTGGATCAAGCTCGTGAACGCTATCGGGCCGGCATTCGGGAACGCTGGACGAACGGGGTCTGGGTCGCGGTTCCCGATAACGGGCAGGCCCCACCCGTCGTGACCGCCACGTGGAATCCGATCAATCAGTGGGCCGACGAGCATGTGTGGGACACCTCGGCGGCTTTTGCCACGCCCCCCGCTCCGGCGAATCCCCCCGCATCCTCGAATCCCGAAGGGAGTGATCCGGCATAGATCCCACTATTCCCGATCTCGATCCTCGCTCCGAAGCCCATTTATTTGGAGCCATTACCGCCAATCAAGGCGTTTTGCTCTTAGCGATTTGGGCGGCGGGGGCTGTCGCGACGGCAATCTTTATCGTCCCGGTCGTCGGATTGGCCGGATGGATTCTGGGAGCCGTCGGGTTGTTTCTCTTCACCGCCTGGATGGCCCTCGACGGGCCGAGCCGATGGTGGCGCTATCGGCAATGGCGCCGCCGTCGTTCAATCGCGCCCTCTCGACTCGATGGACCCGCCGGGTGGGATGCCGGACTCTGGCCCGCTCAGTATGCAGCCGATCCCGTCGCCAAACTGCCCAACGGTGCGGTACAATCCTGGGCCGTCATTACCGCGCCTCAATGGATGCTCTTGGGTTCTGCGGATATTCAGAGGTGGCATCAAGCCATTCAAACAATTATCCGCATCGCCACGCAACAAGATCTCTGGATCGACATCATTACCGGACAACAATTAGGCTCTCCGTGGCTCCCGGCCACGCCCATGACCCCGTTAATGCAAGCCCGGTGGCAATTTTGGGCATCAACCAGCAACGCGATGGTTGTTAGTTACTGCTGGGTGCGACTTACCGCGTGGCAATCGGATCGAAACCAAGCCTGGCCGCGATTCCAAGCCGTGGCCCAAGCCTGGGCGGCCTTAACGTCGGACATGGCGTGGCACTGGCTCAGTGGGGAAGAAGTTCAACGCACGATGCGCATGTGGCTCGATCCGGCGCGAGCGTACAGTGAATGGCGGGCCCAAGTGGATCAGCGATTTCAAGGCGTTTCATCGGAGGGGTCTCGTCCGCGTCGCGTGGTGACGTTGGGCGGAGGCATTCAACCGTCCAGGAAAAGAGGGCGATAAGATGATTAACCAATGGTCTCGCATTCGGAGGCCCGCGAATCCCGACGCCCAGCCAGGCGCACTCGATCACTGGTACGAAACGGCGCGGGCCATCCAATTACATGCCTCAAATGACGGCATGGGCGTGGCTCATCAAGCGTTTGTGGTGACGGATTGGCCGCCGTCTTCCACGACGGATTATTTTCCGACCTTGCAAATGCCGTTGCATCAAGGACAATGGCCGACCGTGCATTGGATGTGGGCCGCGACCCCGAGTCGATTGGACCTGGATGAATCCTTAGCGAAAAAAATTCGACGCTTGGAACTGATGTTAACGTTGAATCGCAACGATACCTTGGGCCCCCGACGAGACGAATATCAAGCGTACCAAGGGTTAATCGCTTTGCGGAACCTGCTCTTGGAAACCGGGGGACCGTTGGTCGACATTCAAACCATTATCATTGTCACGTCGCCTCCGGAATGGTTAGCCAGCGATGTGCAAGAACTGCGGGCGCGATGGCAAGCCTATGGCATTCATACCCGGCTGTTGGATGCGGATCAATTGCCGGCGCTGCTCCGAACGTTTCAAGGCCCTCAAGCCGCGCCCCTGGTGGATACCCCCCGTTCGTGGATGCAACGGCTGCGACACTGGATCTTCCCCCCGGCGCAACAATGGGAGCCACGCACCGTTCTCCCGCACCGAGCCAGTCAATGGATGTGGCCGGGATGGGGGCAGGTGGGCGATCCCCCGTCGGCTGTGTATGTGGGACATACGCCGCAACATCAACCCGTCTTTGTTGATTTTCGACGTACAGCCCAAAGCGATGCCGCGAACGTCTTGGTGGCCGGAGCTACCGGGTCCGGCAAATCCTTTTGGATGAAAACGCTCGTGCAAGGCTTATTGGATAATGGCTTTAGAATCATTATTTTTGATGTGGACGGCGAATATCGGGCCTTGTGTCACGCGGTCCACGGCACTTGGATCGATGTCTCGGCGGATGGCGGGGGAGCGTATCCCGATCCGTTGACGATCCCCGACGCCTACGACCCTACGGATACCCCGGAACACCGATGGCGAAGCATGTTGGGAAACGTGTCTCGGCTATTGGGCATTTTGGGGCAACTCACCGAATCCGAATTAGCCGCCGTGGAACGATCGGTCGTTCGCGCCTGGGCCACGTATAACGTGACCGTGGAGAACTCGGCCTCGTGGCCGCGAACGGTCGATGACCCGCATCCCACGATGGAGGATGTCTGGCATCAACTCGACCGGGCCCGCCCGACCGATGTGGACGCCGGAGCCGCCGCGGACAAACTCTGGCGAGCCGTCTGGGGATCGCAGAGCCTCCTCTTCCAAGGCCGTCGATTGCCGTGGACGGTGCCAACTACTCCGTTGACCGTCTGGTATCTAGGGAATTTGGCCCGCACGGAACAGACCATGCCTCCAGACATGGCGGCCCGTTATGCGTTGGTGTTGACCGTAACGTGGGGCTGGTTGCGCCATTGGAAACGGCAGCGGGAATGGTCCGTTGTCGCGGTCGATGAAGCCCAGCGCATTATCCCGCAACCCGTCTTAGGCGCGTCGTTGGTGGACTTGGCATCGACGATTCGGAAGTGGAACGGGGTTTTGCTCGCGGCCACGAACACGCTTGATCCCCTGCGCGAGGGGATTGGGGCGCAGTTATGGGATCACACGCCGGTCAAAGCCTTGTTGAAAATGGAAAACAATCACATCCAAGCCTTTGCGCCGGGATTGCACATGCCGCCCGGTGTACAACACCAATGGGAAAATCTGCCCGAAAACCAAGTCCTCTTGCGAACCGTGGAAGGCAATTGGGCTGTGGTGGAGGCAGTCGTCCCGCCAGGAGAAGAGCAACTGTATCGGACTCGAGGAGGCTAGGTTATGGTTGTCTGGCACAAATCCGCCCCCCCTCCGCCCCGGCGCAAGCGCCACCGGTGGCTCTGGCTCTGGTTGTTGTTCCTCCCGTGGCTCTTTGTAGGGGAATTGCCGTGGGCGATTCAAGAATCGCAGAACCCCTCCGGGGATCAAGGGTTTTTGCCCATCCCCTTAGTCGCCGCAGCCCCCGTTCCGGCGACAGCCCCGGCGGAATTACAATATTGGCCGTTGCCGATCTCCGCCGCCCAACAATGGATCGAACAACACGATCCGGGCGCGTTGGCCGGATTGCCCCAGTACGTCGCAGTCTTGCAGGCCGCCGATGCCGCGGCTCGTCGGTACAATCTCAATCCGTTGTTACTATTAGGAGAATTAGGAGCCGAACAAGCCTTTTTATCCCCCGATGTTCCGGGTGGCATGGCGCACGCCCTCCAATTTGTGCAAAATCCGTGGGATTACGGGGTGTATCCCGGATCGCCCTTCGCCTTTGATATTGGCCCCCAGCAAAGCGCCTTGGGCGCGGCCAGTCTGACGGCGCAAATGGCCGATTCCGTCTTACACACCGGACATTGGTCCTGGTCCACGTTTGAAATCGCGTTGGCCCAACGCTATGCCCAGGCCTGGCAACCGTGGGTCCGCAACACCTTTGGGCTTTGGGCCGCCATGCAAGCGACACCGGCCATTCACCAAGGGCAGTGGGCCTTAGCGACGCAAAATTTGACGTTGCCGGTGTGGACGACGATTGCGAACCAAACCCAAACCGACCCGGCACTCTTACATGATGCGACGACGCAACAGGCTGTGGCACAAGCCACCAATCCGCTCGCGGTCGCGTCGTCCGTGATCACGTCGATTCAAACCTGGATTACAGCCCATGTGATGGGGGTTCTGATTGGCCTATTAGGATCGGTTCGCGCCGGGGAAGTCGCCGGTCTATTAGAAGATGCGGCGACCGTGGTTGAAGATGTCGTAGTGGTGGCCGCCGCCGCTTAACCTCTGATTGCGAAAGGACGTGACGATGATGCGAGGCCCGTTTAATGCGACGCCGAGCAACCCGGACCGGCTCGTCTGGGTGAAAATTCATGACCGGACCGCCCAACATCCGGATATTTTGGTGCCGGTGCCGTTACGGATCGATGCGGAAGGCCCACAGGCCGTCGATGCCTATTTGCGAAAATCGGGTCGTTATCACCCGGACACCGAAACTTGGTCGTTTTGGCCGTTTTCGGTCGAGGGGGATGACGCATAAATGTGGGTTGCTTGGGCCCTTGCGGCCCTGGTTGTGGGCATTTTGTTGCAACACACCACGGGCATTTTCGGACGAGGGGGGCAGATCCTGTCCGGCGGGACGTTTTGGCAAGCTCTACGGCAAGGCCCCCCTGTTTCTAGCTCCCACCCCCCCGTATCCGCCCCCCCTGGGATGCCTCATCCCTCGGTATCGGTCTTCCATTCGGGGGAGGCAGCCTCGCCCCGGCTCTTTCCCTCATGGGAGATCATGGGGGAATGGGGCTTGGGGCTGGGACTCCTGATCTGGGGCCTGTGGGGAACGCTGTTATGGGCCTACAACACGTCGCCAGCCCATCGAACGTGGTCTCGATGGGGCGATTGGATGCTCTGGCGATGGCCCATCGTCACTGCCGGGCTGCTATTTCGTCGACCCGATTGGGTGACAGAGGCTTGGCGACGGCATCGGGCGCTTCAGGATGATCGGGGACCGACTCTCGCTCCCACGATTCCGCCAACGTGGATGCGCGCCGCCCAAGCGTTGGATCAAGGATTTGCCCAGAGCCTTCCCGACGTGGCGTGGATGACCACCGAAGACGGTCAACGGACTCGCCGAATGCACATTGTCGCGACCCCTAGCGGGATTGGCCCGCAATGGCCGCATGGCTTTCATGCCCCCACGATGGAACACTGGCGGGAATGGGCGGCCCAATGGGGGCCCACTGTGCTCGTTCATGCCGGGGTGGGGGATGCCTGGCAACTCGATGCCTGGGGATTTTTTCATCCTCTCCCAACATCGGGTGAATCGGTTCAGCCCATACCCGGCCCGATTTCAACGACGGGGAATCTGCCGCCATCACCCCCATCGGCCTCTGCGGTTCCTTTATCCCCGGCCACCCAATGGGGGCGGCATAGCTTAAAATGGGGCGATTTAATGGCCCTGGCGCCTGAATCCGCCCCCCCGTTGGCGGAACCCTTAGAACCCGCTCGGATCGAGGACGTGATTAGCGTGTTAAATCGTCTAGGACTCCCGGGCGCAAAACCGATAGGGGGCTTCCGGGGATTAACGGTCGATATCATCGAAATTCGCCCCGAGCCGGCCTGGGCTAATCGGTTGTTAACGCCCACGATGGCGATGACGTTGGCCGGACAACTGGGGCATGGCGATGTTCCGTTAAATATTCATTATGTTCGTGGCAAACCTGGGGTGGTGGCGATTGAACGACCGCGACCAGATCGGCGGTTTGTCGATTTAATGACAGTGTTGGCTCAAACCCCAACCGATACTCGACGCCAATTACAAGGGATGGCCATCCCGATTTGTTTGGGTGTAACTCCCGATGGGCAGGTTGTATGGTCGGATATGACTACCTGGCCGCATTGCTTAATTGGGGGAACAACTAACAGTGGAAAAACTACAGTCATTTCATCCTTGCTAACCAGTTTAACAATTACCATGCCGCCGTCCGACCTACGGATCACCATTGTCGATCCGAAACACGGCTCACAATTTCCGTGGGTTCATCATATGCCACACATTGATGCCGTTTTGCTTGAACCGGATGATGTCGTTGCATTAGTAGCGCAATGGGCCGATGAGCAAGAAGAACGGTATAAACAATTTGCCGAATTAGGCGTGCCAGATTTAATTACGGCTCGGCAACGAGGAATGGTATCGTTGCCGTATCGTCTTTTAGTGATTGATGAATATAAAGATCTTAAGGATCGCCTGGATAAAGATGCCATAAAAGAATTTGAACGGAATATTGGCCGATTGGGTCAAAAAGCACGAGGTGCAGGGTTTTATCTATGGATTGCCACACAACATCCATTAGCCAATATTATTAGTTCGCCCTTAAAAGCAAATCTCCCTACTCGTATCGCCTTGCGGACATCATCGGCCTCGGATTCTCAAGTGATTTTAGATCGATCAGGAGCGGAAACCTTATTAGGGAAGGGCGATGCGTTATTTCTTCCGGTGAATGTCAATGAACCGATTCGAGTACAAACTCCAGCAGTTTTACAAGAATCGCTCTGGGACTATATTATTAAGGCGTGGAAGTTAACCACAAACGGATATCAAGAAATGTGATGCGTGTCAGTCAAGCGACAAAACAAGAGGAGGACTTTTTTTGAAAATATATCGGGGTAGACGACTTGATAATGGTGTTGCAATGATAGAAATTATTGACGAAGAAACTGCTCACACAACGTATCGATATTCTCGTAGTGATTCTGATCCGGAATTTAATTGGGGATTTAATGGCAGTGGTCCTTGGTATGTAGCTGAATTCTTGTTACGCGACGTTACAGGCGACGACAATGTTGTTAAAAAATTTACATTGACCTTTGTAAATCAGTTTGTTAGTCGTTGGAATGATGGATGGGTTATCACATCGGATGAAATTCGTCAATGGATTGTGAGTCAACAAAATTAGCAACGGCGAAGCACCTTGACGCCCCTGTCGCGTAAGGGTATAGTACTCGTAAGTGGCCGATGGTCACTGCGGATTTCCTATTGTTTACCCTCGAAAAACCTCGCCAAAACCTGCATCGCAAAAATTCTTGGTAGCGACTTAGATGTCCGAATACGGTACAAAGCGAATTGGCACGGTTCGATTGCCAATGAGCCATGCTGCATACAGGCGTCGATTGTCGTCTTCGAACCAAATGCAATAATCGGCTAACTCGGGCGATTACGATTATCCCGGCTTCGGATCACGTGAAGGTCCGAAGCCGGGATATTTAGTACACCGTTGACCTCACAAATAAGGAGCTATCATCTATGGCCGAAAAATCGTTGATTACTCTATCTCGCGCTGGATTCGCAGGATTGTTGACGCTCAGTTTGTTGGGCATGGCGGGCATTGGCTATGCCTTGGGGTTGACCCTTAATCACTCGGCCCCGGCCACCGCCCCGGCTGCCGCGCCGACGGGAACCCCCCCCGGATCATCCCCGACCCCGACAGGGCCATTTCAGGTGGGGCAAGCCTTCCCGTTTCAAACCGCCGTCGATCAACTTAACGGGACACCGACACATCTAGCGCAGGGATCGCGGGCAACCGTCGTCATGGCGATGGCGTCATGGTGTTTGTACTGTGGGTATGAGGACAAATATGTCCTACCACAACTCGCTAAAACGCCCGGCATCGCCGTTGACATCGTGGATGTCTCGCCCCAAGGCGGCATTGCGGACCCCGGACCGGAAAATCCCCCGTTTTCCGGCCATGATGGAACCGGCGGCCCTTTGACCGTTCCCGGCATGGAACAAACGATGCGCCAATACGTCGCTACCTATGGTACATTATCGGCTCCTAACATCCATGTGTATGTCGCACCGTCGGCTACACAAGCCGCGTGGAACATTCAAGCCTTTCCGACCTTGGCGTTCGTGAACGCCCAAGGACGTATCGCTGTGGCTCCGCCCGGAGCATTAACCTTATCCCAAGCTCAAACCGCTTTGCAACAAACCCTGGGGCATTAGTTCAGGCTCAACCGCGATTTTGAGCGATTCTTTTTCGGCCAAGAGGCCAACAGCCCGGCATTCCCGGCCCCCGATTTCCGGGGGCCTTGAACGGCCCGGAATCCGTGTCTGTGCGCTCTTATCGTTTGATCTATTGCGGCTCTAATGGTTAATCTATTCGCAGGAAGGTGTTGACCATGCCCCGAAATCCCAAACCGATCCATATCGGGACATCCCTGGCTTGGCGCTCGATATTACAATGGGGGGCGTTAGGGGGGATAGGCTTGGCAGGAATCGGGGGGGCATTATGGTACGGAACGCACGTACCTGCATCGCGAGCGGGGAAACCCATCGTCTTAAAAACTCCCACTCCCTCGGCGTTGCAGCAAACTCCGCCATCCGGCACATCCCCGGCCTCGCCCCCTGTTTCGCAATCTTCGCCGTCCGGGGTGCCTCGGTCATCACCCCCTTCAACCCATCCGCCAACCCCGCCGGTGTCCACTCCGCCGCAATCCTCGCTATGGGCGTCGATGGCGACAATAGATACCCATTATCTGACCCAATTAGTGGCTCTACAACACCAGGCATTACCGTGGCTCACTGCGAGCGTGGCGAACGATGCGACCGTGGGGCTGAACGATTTTAATAATCCCATTGTCCTGAATCAATATCACGTGCCGCCTCTCCCGCCCTCGCTCGCGGCCGCCGGTGTGAATCCGGCGACACTTCCGGCCAATAACAGCATTGAGGGGTTGAGTTCGTCTCGTGTCGCCCTATGGCAAGCCGAGGCAGATCACGGACCGACAGTCGCTCATCTGAGCGCGGCCCAATTGACCACGGCAGTCAATACGGCAACACAATTTCTTCTGGCAGATGACGGTAATGGATGTAGCGCCGTATACTTGCAAAACCCTTTTGCGGCATGGGTTAGTGGATCGCGCACGTATGCCTTAACGTCACCGGCAATTTCCGTCGGTGGCCTAACAGGCCCCCAAGGGCTGTTTGCCCAACGCCAGTACGTTTATCAGGCATGGGCCAACGTCAGCGCAGCGACCATCGGATTTTCCACGCCCGATCCCCAACCAGCCGGTCATGTCGTGACCACCGTTCTCATTAACAATATTCAGGTCAATTTGGTTATGGGCGGCATTGACCAAGGGCATGAAATCATCGGAATTTACCCGGCCCCCCCGACGAACGTAGCCGTCGATCTGATTCAGGATAACGGTCAAACGCGCTGGTATGTCTCCTGGGCTTCATCGGGAGAGACCGGCAATCCCAGCCGAGTGCTGTGGACCGGCCCCGCCGTATCCTAATTAAGGAGTGATAGATCCTATGTTATCTCGTTCGATGCGCGCCGCCAGTGTCCTGGCGCTTGTCTCCACCAGCTTTGCCGGGATGCTGGCCGCCCCCGCCGTCCAAGCCAGCACCCCCGTCGTGACGCTGCAAGCCTCTGCCACCACAAGCCAACCGGGGGGCGCGATTACGTTGACCGCCAGCGCCCCCGGCGTGTCACAAGCCCAATATCAATTTTGGCTACAAAATCCCCAGGGCCAATGGTCCAGTACCCCCTACATCGGGAGCAATCACTGGACGTTCACGCCATCCCAGCCAGGCACGTATCACGTCATGGTGTACGTACTGAGTCAGGCGAACGTGTGGGCGCATCGTTGGTCTCAGGCTCTGCATCCCACGAGTCCGGCGACGGTGACTGTTCAAAATCCGACCGTCACACTTCAACCCTCAACGACGAACAGCCCCGCCGGACAAGCTATCACTCTAACCTTGAACAATCCGGGGATCGCCCAAGCCCAATATCAATTTTGGATTCGTTACCCGAATGGTCAATGGACGGATACGCCGTATCTGTCTACCAACCAATGGACCTTTACGCCGTCTCAGGCCGGAACCTATCTCGCGATGGGGTATGTGCTGAGTCGTCCGAACGTGTTAGCCCACAATTGGTCCGCGGCCCTGCATCCCGCAACACCAGTCACGCTGACCATTCACAATCCGACGATTTTTGACCAGTTTCAAGCGCAGAATCAACAGTTCTTAAATCAAAGCGTCTACTATGAGCGCAAGGCATTACCCTGGCTCAGCGTAACTATTGCCAATGATGACACGCTAGGAATCAGTGACTTTAACAATCCCATCGTGCTGAATCAATATCATGTTCCGCTTTTACCCGTTTCGCTGGCCGCAGCCGGAATCGCCACTAGTGCATTTCCCGCTAATAATGCGATTGTGGGAGAAACCCCCGCCCTAGTCACTCAATGGACCCAAGAGGCTCAAGCCATACCCGGATCGGCCTCTTTAACATCAAGCCAAGTACTACAAGCCGTGACGACCGCCGTTCAAGCTAATTTGTTAGGAGACGGAAACGGAAATGGCGCTATATTTTTAGCTAATCCGGATTCCCCGACGGTATCCGGTATCCGCAACGCCGAATTGCAACAAGAACAAAAAAACCCGACCGACGCCGTGACTGCTTTGATCGGCCCCCAAGGTTGGTTCGCCCAACGCAATTATGTTTATCAAGAATGGGCGGATGTCTCGCAAGTTACCATTAGTGCTCCCCCGGCTGTCGATCCGTATCCGGCCGGCCATGTCGTGACGACGCTACAAGTCAACAACATCGTGGTCAATCTCATCATGGGCGGGATATACCAGGGTCACGAGATTATCGGAGTTTACCCAGCCCCCCCTGTGAACGTGAGTGTTGATCTCATTCAAGATAACGGCCAAGAACGGTGGTATATCTCGTGGGGAACGTATGGAAATACGGGAAATCCGACGCAAGTTCTTTGGACCGGCCCCGCTATTCAATAAATCAGATTCCGTAGTCTCACATCGACACTTCCATACGTCAACGGCTCATCAGAGATGCACTTGAGCCATTGACGTATTTCTAAAGGGGGGGGGGTATCCTTGAGCGATCCACAACGGATTCGATGGCGACGGGGATTCTACCTCGGAGTCTTTGTTGCCGTTTTTTTGTTCACCTTCTTAATCGGTTGGCATGTGGCTCTAGCGAAAAACGTCGGAAATGGCTCCGGCAATACACCCGGCGATCCCTGTAATGCCCCCAACCCACCCACGTATTGCCACCAGTCCAACTGGAATTGCGTGGGGCATGATGTTGGCGGATGCGTAAACAATCAACAAGAAGTCGTCTATCCTAGCGGATGTTCTCCGTCCGTCCAATATTTTTCGTGCAGTAACGGAACCTGTCAGGGCAAGTCGGTGTTTTTGTCGTGTACTGGCTGTGGCACCGGCCTGTTTGAGCCGACCAATTCGTGTACGGGCGGTCGGAACGGCGCGAATTATCAAGGCCCGGCCAGTTGGTGTACAACGGGGTGTCACACCCAATCGCCTACCCCGCCGACGACCTCAAGCCAGCCGCCGCCGACCTCAAGCCAGCCGCCGCCGTCCTCCTCGAATCCGCCGCCGGGGTCGTCGCAGCCGCCCTCAACGCCTCAATGTACTCCGAGTACATCGACATCATGCAGTGCGCCCCTGTTGACGAGTTGTACGGGGTCGTGTACCACAACGGGGTGTAGTAATACCGGGGAGGCGTCCGGGGTTGAGTCATGTACGACGTATATTACGAACGCTGATTGTACGACGAGTGTGGGCGGATCATATGATCAATGGGTAACTGTGTCGACCAGCGCTTGTCAGGCGGTCAAACAACAACAATGTGCCTATGCCCAACCCGGATATGCGATTACCCAATATTGCCTCTCCGGATTAAACGGGGGCGTGGTGAATTGTTCTGGATGGTCCTCGCCACAATATGACCCCGCAGTCTGTCCAGTTCCCACGCCTATTAACTAAAGATCATCTGGCTCTCGAGCGCCAAACGCTATGAGAGCCAGATTTTTTGCGAGGTGTTGTTATGTCCGCCATTTTAGGCTATGCGTTGGGGCCCATTGACCCCCCTCTGTATCAACAAATCACCGAAACATTCCCGGCACAATATCTTTCCGATTGGGGGATTCGAGAAGCCGGGGCCACGACGGATGCGGTGGTAGCCAATGGACTGCAAACCGATGTCCAACCGTGGACCACGTTGTTAGTCACCCCGTACTTAACCGGCCAGATCTCGTTGAGCGAAGCGTTAACCTTACTGAAAGATCGCTGGCCGATGTTGCGGATTGCCGTTCTTGCGGGCGAAGATCATGAAGCCTTGCGGCCTTTTATTGCGAAATTGGCTGCCTATCAAATTTATAATATTCTCGTAGCCGACAATTTTACCTTTAACGATTTGACCAGTCTCGTCACAACCGATTGGCCGTGGGAACGCATTAAGCCGTTTTTAACGGTTAGCCCGGCCGACGATCCCCCACAATTGACGACGTTACCCCCTCGGATACATGACCATCATCAACCCTATCAGGCATCGCAAGCGATTGCCTTGATCAGTGGGAAGGGGGGAGTCGGAAAAACCGGATTGGTGGCGAATCTCGCGTGGGCCTCGGCGCCGTGGGGGGGATTTGCTATCGATGCCGATTTGACCAAACCGTCATTAGCCTGGTATTTTCGCGACCCCGGTACGGCGTGGTCCCCCGATTTACGCGAATTAGTGGGGCGTATTCCCGAACTCCAAGAATGGCACGATTCCGATATGGAATGGCGAGTCACTCCTCGCCATAAACAACTAATACGCGATTTTTTAACCCAATGTCCCACCATCACGAACGGGGTTCAAGTCATGGTCGGGTGGTCACGTACACAACCCGTATTATCGATGTTGCCCCCCGCTTTGATTGCGGAAATGATTCGTCAAGCGAAGCTACTGAAACCCATTGTCTGGGTTGATTTGCCTGCGGATGTTTATCAACCCTTTTGGGTAGACGTTCTACGGGCGGTCGATAAGATCGTCTTAGTGACTAGCCCCGATGCCATGACGGTTTATGAAACGATGGATGTCTTAAAAAAATTGGACGTATTGCAAATTCCTCGATCTTTGGTAACGGTCTGGGTGAATTTCGGAGGGCGGGGAGAACTGACCCCCACCGATATTGTCCGGCGATATTTACATGTGCCTCTGGCGGGGACCACCGCTTATGATGCCAAGATGTGGCATACGGCATTAACCCGGCATCAATTGCCGGCCCAGCAACATCCAAAAATTTGGCAAAATGCCGTGCGGCAATTAACCGGATGGGACCCGCCCCGGCAGACTGTGGGGCGTCAATCGTTTTGGCCGAAGATCAAACTATTCTCCACGCCACGAGGTGTAAAATAGCATGTCTCGATTTGTGTCACGAGCGGTAATGGGAAGCCTCATCACGGCAACCCTGTTGAGTGGATGTGGCCTAGCAACCCCCTTGTCGTCATCGCGGCCCCCAGCGACGGCCTCTCCCTCCGCGTGGGCCGTTACGATCCGAGAAACGTTGCCCAATCAACAACAAGCGATCACCATTCAATGGGCCGGGATCTTGCGAGAGGGTCCGCGATGGCACTGGCAAACGTTAACACAAAAATTGCCACCCGATGGCACTCAGCCACTGATTCGACATGATCAGACGGTGTCATCGACCCCCGCAGCCCAATCTGTCTCACATCATTGGCTTGCGATTACTCAAAGCCTTATCACCGATCACACGTGGACAGGAATGCCTCTCGCCTTGGTAACCGGGTTGGCGATTCACCCCGCGTTACAATGGGGGCCTGGTGTTGCCACTCAAAAACGGCTTTGGGATCTAGGTTCCCAATCGATCCCGATCACATGGCATACCGGGGTTGACCACCAAGGCGCCACGACCCAATGGATCGGGCAACTGGAGATTCCTGCCATCGCGCAACCGGGCAAGGATTCTGCTATTCCGCCCGAATCGTTCACCATACGCATCGATGCCCGCCCCCAATTTTAGAATAACCACGAGAGGAGCAATCACATGAGTCAAACATCCCCGTTATGGCAAGCCTGGTCTCAACAAACGACGGCTCAACAATCGTGGTCTCTGGAAATCGAAGAGGCTTTTAATTGGTTGCGAACTCACGCGGGCGATCTTTTGTTAGATCCTACGTCAGCCGATCCAGACACGTTAAAACAATGGATTTGGAAAGCGGTGGCTTCGCGTAATCTTCTTCCCCACGACGCAGATCGCCTTACCCAACGGCTATTTGACCAACTGACGGGGGCGGGAGTGCTAACCCCGCTGTTTTACGACCCTAGTATTACGGAAATTATGGTCGTGGATACCCATGTGTATATTGAGCGGCAGGGGCGCATTGTGCCTGCCTTGACCCTCGCCTCATCCAGCGATGCCATTCGATTAGCGGAGCAACTTTGTCATCATTGTCATGTAGAATATCAAACAACGAATCCGTTAATTAACCTCACGTGGCCGGAAAACGGAGCACGCATTAACATTGTGCATCATGTTTTATCGCCCACGGGGGTAGCGATCACCATTCGCAAACGCAACGAAGAGGTGTCTTTGCAATTAGTCGATTTGATTCAAAGCCGGGCCGTCTCGGAAGAAGCGGCCATTTTAATTACCGAAGCGGCTCGAAGCCATTTGAATTTATTGTTTGCCGGAACACCGGGATCGGGCAAGACCACGTTGCTCCGGGCCTTTGCTCAAACGGCTATTGATCCCACGGAACGGGTAATCGTCCTAGAAGATACCGAAGAACTTCGGCTACAATTTCCGCACATGATTGTCTTGATTGGGCAAACCGACGATCCGACGCCCGAAGAACGCCGCATGGGGATCGTGACCATTCATGAATTATTCCGCAATACGTTGCGCCAACGATTTGACCGCTTGCTGGTCGGGGAGGTCCGAGGGATCGAAGCCTTTGATATGTTGCAAGCGGCGATTACCGGGGAGGGGGGAATTTTTTCGACGATCCATTTGCGAACCCCCCATGTCTTTTTAGAGCGACTGTTACTGATTGCGGAACGGTATAATTTACGCCTATCGATGCCCTTGCTGGAACGCATTATTCCGAAAGCCATTGATTTTATCATCCAAGTCGAACGGGACGGGGAAGGGCATCGCCATATCTCGGAAATTGTTGAACACCTTCCCGATGGGCGAGCTCAAACGCTCTATGCGTGGAATCCTCAAACCCATCAATTGGAATCGCGTCTTCCCTTGGCGGATCATCACCGGGCATGGATGCAACGTCATCAACGATCAGCGTCCCCCGCATCCGCCGTACCGGAATGGCGCAAAGATTTATTGGAACTGTATAGCCACTGGGACGATGTGGTACGACCGGCCAGTTAAAGGGGCGAATAATTAGTGACGCAAGGAATTACGCTCGTGGTGTGGGGAATCATGGCGATAAGCATCGGGGGGGCCATCTGGTTGGGCCTCAATTGGCTCACACACCCCCCTACATTACCCGTTAAATCTGCATCGTCTCCCGCCGCCAAGCGGGCCCCCGAATCCACCGTCAACTCATCATCATCTGTCGCCATGCCTCGATGGGGAAGCCTGGTTTCGTCTTGGGAGGTAAAATTGATCACTCGGGCCATTCGGGGAGGCATCGCGGGAGGACTTTTGCTTCTAATTTTTGGGATTCTCCAAAACGCAGGAGCCGCGATAGCGTTTGGGATCATTGGATGGATGGCCCCGGCCTTGATCGCAGAAATCATGGGCGAAACCCGCTGGGCGCGCCTAGATCGTTCGAGTTTCGCGGCCATGACCAATGCCCATTTTTTTCTCGAACGGGGGACGCCCGTGGTTGAAACATTTCGGCGGGTTTTCGAGAGTGCCCAACCCAGTTTTCGGCGCTGGTTTCGACCGATGCTCTTAGGAGAGGCGGCAGGGCAGCCCCTCGAATCCACTCTGCATCAACAGGCCGAAGCATTACAACATCAAGAACTTATGGTAGCCGCGGATATTTTGGCCGCCGAACGTCAATATGGGCAGACCGCTGCGACGTTTCATCGGTTGCTCACCTTGTGGAACGACCGAATAGAATTAGACGGCGAACGGCGGGGGACGTTATCAACCTTTGTCTTGATGGGTCACCTCTTTATTTTGATAGGGATAACAGGCTTTTTCTATTTCGTGGTGGCAAATCCTGTAGTCCGGTCGCATGCGCATACCGGCGCCGGAGGGATGGTGATCGCTATTAGTGCCTGGCTTTTGGCAGGGGCTGTGGCCTGGCATACCCGTTTTTTGCGGGCTATGCATCAACGATAACAAGGAACCAGGCGGGCGATTATTGTGACAAGAATTTCCGAACCAGAAGTATTACTCGTTATCGGGATCTTTTGGGGCATTTGGGGATGGCTATTACTGACCCTCCTCGAGACCCCCCGCGCCTTGTCGTGGCGAACCAAGAATGCGGAAAGCTCTCGCTTTCAATGGATTGAATCTCGATTGTCACCGTTCCTGTTGGACGAATACCGCATTTTATCTCTGACCCCCGGACAACTTCTCGGAGTCGGGGGCCTCATAGGATTCGGAACGGCCCTCTTGTTAATCGTGGTTCATCATCCCCTTTTAGCCCCGCTGGGATTTGGAGCAGGACTCTGGTTTGGCCCCCAATGGTGGATTCAATCACAATACCAAACCTTTCAACGCCAATTGCGTCAGGATTTTCCTACGATCATTATGTTGCTCCAGATCTATTTTGATCTAAATATGTCCTTACTCGATGCCCTGCGGCGCATTCGTGGCGCCTTATCGAGTAGCGGGCGTCGAGAAATTGATCGTATCTTAAGTGGATTTGCCGAAGATCGGGGGGATGAATCCCTCACTGAATGGGGCCGACGGAGCCATATTGTTGAGTATCAATTATTAGCTTCCACGCTGATTGCTCAACGGGGAATGCAATTACGCAGCGATATGCTCACCCCACTGAATACGTTGTTAAATACGGCGCGGCAACAAGCCTTGCGAAGCCAAACCCGGCGATTAAATGCTTTGGCGGTATTAACGCCCAGCCTAGCCGTTTTTGCCGTCGTTATCCTTTATTTTTTCAGCATGATTGCGCACATTTCCGGCCTCTCCCTCGTTACACACTATTTTTAACGCACCGTTATGAAGTCATGACCCCCCGCCCCCGCTCTACCCCCGCCCAAACGATCCGGCTCGTTTGGGCGTTTTTTGATCGCGCCCCCCTGATAGGGGCCGGCGATCTAAAACTTCAACATGGAGGTACAAAACATGGTACAAGCCTTGCGGAATCTCGCCATTCGGGGGTACGCTGCCTGGATTGCTCGCACCGACACTCGGGGGGAAGGTCATACGGGGTCCAATATTATTTGGATTATCGCGGTCATCGTTCTAGGAGGGGTCATTTTAGGCTTTGTCGCCGGGGCCGGAACGGCTTGGATGCACAACAACTTTAACACCGTCACGCAGATGAATCCCGGCAGTAATGTAACCACAACGGGTTAATGAGCCATTCGCCCCCTCCCCCCACTAATCCACCGGGGGAGGGGGTTAAATAGGCGTTCCTCTGATCAGAAGGGGGAAATCAGGATGCGCGACAGCACGCTATGGAAGCGGCCCTGGCGATGGGCGGGGGAGGGGACTACCGCAGGATCGGTCATCGCCTTAATTTTGTTAACCTTTGGCTTAACGGGCGGCATAGCACTCCAGCGAGTATTGCATACGGATAACGTATTAACCCAAGCCGCAACAATTGCGTTGCAATCCGAAGAGCAAAACGGATGTTGGACCGCGGCGACCACGCAAGCGGTAAGCAACACCTTAAAAGCCGGGGGGCTTGTGCCCAGCGCGGCTAAAGTAACCCAGTATACTGGCTCCACGCAATCCTATGGACAACCCGTCGTGGCCGGAATTCAATACCCCCTCCAAGTCTCGGTCGTCACTATGCCCGTTATGACCATTCCTGTCGCTTCGGCAGAATCGGGATCGAGTTTTTATGTTCCCAACGTAAGCGGAGGAACCAACACCGGGTGTACGACGCCGACGCTGGGGTATTGTCCGCAAACGACCTATCAGACACAATGCACACCCGCCCACCAAGTCTGTCAACCCGTCACATCGCAACAATGCGTCCCGGTCACACAACAAGTCTGTGGGACATCCTATCAAGAACAATGCGGATATCGGCCCGTTACGTCATATAGTTGTGGCCCCCAATCATCATGCGGATGGACGACACGGACTGTTTGTTCTCCGACAGAGCGATACGGGCTACTTTGGTGCCTCGGTACACCCAGCGACCCCTATAAATATTGTCACTACGGATGGTATCCAACGACGACTTGTACCCCGCAATCGGTATACACTTGCCAAACGACGTATACTTGTGGCTGGCACACGAGCACCCAGTATTCGTGTACAACCGTTCCGGTTACCTCCTGCTCCTATCAAACGACCCAATCGTGCCACCTCGTCACCACAACCCAATGCACCACCGTTCCTGAATCGTGTCAACAAGTTCCGGTCACCGTGAACACTTGCGGATAGTCGGATCACCCAACGGAGGAAAGTTCATGGCTGCGATCTTATGGGGATGGTTTTTCCTCGTCCTCGGCCTGTTTGCGTGGACGGATTACCAGGGCGTGGCCCAACTGAATACGACCATTCAAACGATTAGTGGTGAGGTTCAACACGCGGTCGCGGGCAGTCTTATGCGTCCCGTGACGGCGCCGGGCGGCGGAGGCTATATCAACGAAAGCCTTCAAGGACAAACCGTGCAATTCAGTCTCAACGGCATCATGCAAGGAACCGCCACCCTCTTGCACGACACTGATCCGAGCAGTATCGTGACCTTTACCCCTTCGGGAGGATTAGCCTGGTCCTTACCGGCGGCTCAACAATCCGCATTTCGTTTAACCGGCCCGGTTTTGATTGACCCTGTTCAATGCGTATCGTCCACCCGACCGCCCCAAATCACCACTCAAGTCGTGATACCGATGAGCTTGCCGATTCCCCTTGTTCAACAGTGGTGGTCCGCAACGGTTACGCAAACAATTACCATTCCCGTTGCGGGACAAGCCCCGCAAGACCAATTTAATGCGACCCAGTCATTAACATGCTCTTAAATTCGTGCCATTTCTGGTTCAGAAGGAAGGGGGAATGGGGGATTCGCCCCATGCTCGATGCATAATGCCATCAAATTCGTGATTGCGACTAGTATCGCCGGGGCCGCGACATTCGCGGCCTGGCATGCAACTCGGCCCGCCGCTTTAACGTCCGTCGCCGTCGTCACCCAACCCGTGGCGGCTTGGACTCCCTTGTCGCCCACGAGTGTCGCCTGGCTCCGTGTAGCCAATCCGCCCGCCGGCGCCATTACCCAGCCCCAGGCTATGGCCCATTTCATCACGAATGCTCCCCTAGCCGCCGGGACGATCCTCACCCTCAACGATAATTGGTCCGTCAACCCCAATGGCCTTCATGCGGGGGAAGTCCAATGGATTGTTCCAGTCACCGAATCGACGAGCGGGTTGGCCGGCGTCGGACAACGAGTGGATGTTTGGGATGTGGCTAATGGGCAACCGATTTTGATTGCCCAAGGGGTTCGCGTCATTGGACTCTTTACCAGTAACGGACAACCGATTCTGGCCTCGACCCCTGCGATGGCCGCCAGTAGTACTGGCGATTCCACGAATAATCCGGGGTCTGTGGGGCTAATGGCCTTGGCGGTTCCGGCTCAGGATATGTCCGTCTTATTAGGTCTGGCGAATCCTGCTTTTGTCGTCGATCCGAATGCGACCCATTTCGTTTGGCGATGGGGCGGGCCGCCCTCAGCCCCCCCCGCTAAGGTTCCGGGAACCCCTCCGCCTGCCCCGGCGTCGAATCCCAAGCCATGATCCGGTTGAGCGCCCCGATATCGTATCTCCCGACCGTCATTCTATGGTTCGCAACGGGCATCGCAGCCTGGCACGATTGGCGCGTTCATCGAATCCCCCCGTTTTGGATAGGGGTGGCGGTGGGAACGACGGGGATTTGGCTGCTTCTTGGGGTCTGGCCGATATCCCGCTTGCTTTGGGGGGCGGGAATTTGGGGGTTTTATGAACTCGGATTGCGCAGGATGCCCGAATCCGTGGGATGGGGCGATGTCCAGTGGGCGACCTTGCTCATGATTGGGCTAGGCCCGTGGGGCATTATCCCCATTCTCGCCGGACATCTGGGCATCGAATATTTCCATTGGCGATACCCCCATCGGGTGGGGCATCCGTGGATGCCCGGCGCATGGGGGGGTCTCACCGGCTTGGGACTCTTTTGGATCATTTGGGTACACGGATAATGATCAATTTTCTATAGCGGCGAGAGAGGTGAAGTGATGGCTTCACAACAAATCTGGGTTCGTTGGGATTTGCCGAATGTCGCGCCCCCGCCGGCCGCTTATCAACCGATGATTGTCGCGTGGATTTTCGGGGGAGTGGGGTATCTCTTCGGGGTAACGGAGGTGCCGGTCGGCCCGTGGCGGGCTTTGTGGATTGTCGGGATTACCGGAGTGGCGGTTTGGGGCTGGGCCCTCATGTGGCGACGCACGACGGAACCCGCTTTGTGGGATGGGCACCGAGTGATCGGGCAACAGTCCGGAGTATCGGCGGTGGTGGCGGGCTGGGTACCGGCGGTGCCCGGAGGGCGATGGGGCGGAATCATCGGCAAAGGCTTCGTACAGGGCCTCTTTGGTGGCTGGGTCATCGCGGCTGCGCATTTGCCGGGATCTATCGGGCATGGATTCACGACGGTTTATGCGGCGCCGATGGCCCTATGGCGGCGGGATGCCCTCGCGCTGGGGTTGGGCCTCGTGATTCCGGGGGCGTTCATGATGCCATGGAACACACCCTATCGAGCGTATGACGATCAATATAACCTGATCGCTATGGGATGGTTTGCAAAGCCCCCTCAACTCCCTTGACCGGCTTCATCCGCTCATAACTCCTCGCATTTTAAGACAATCAGGCTTAATAAGGAGGTATCTTATGCACCTGGCTCCTCCGCAGGTTCCGACCACGAATGATCCCCGTCTTCAACGCCCTCCGTTATATGTTCCCGTTCGACTCCATCATCCGCTTCGGGGGGCGCAAGAAACGTGGACGACCATGATTCGTTTACGATTGCCCACCGAAGATTTACTGGCAGCGCCGTTGACCTGGCCCCAAAATACGCCGTGGCCGGACGGCGATACGGTTTTGACCTGGCACCACCAAGGGCAAGCCTTACAATACCCCGTTCATTTAACAACGGCATCCGGAGCGATCAATTATTGGCGAATTCGCTACCGAGGCCCTGCGGAAATCATCAACGAACGTCAGGAATGGCGCAATACCGAATGGACATTGTGGGGGCGGATTTGGCCGTTAACCGACGTTCAACTCGCGCACACCACGCGCAGCTATGACTTTTCGCCTAGTGCTATTCGTCTCTGGCTAAACACCATGACAACCCCGGATACCCTCTGGGGGGTGGAATGGCGCTTAGACGATAATGCCAAAATTACCGGAACGATGCGCGTCATTCGCCAAGAAACGCAGTCCACCACCTGGCGATATCAACGCGGGTGGATCACGGTGATGCGCTGGGAACAATTTGGCCCGGCCCACGATCAGGCGTGGCGCCTTTTCTGTTGGAAACATCAACCGAAAATCTTATAGCGCAAAAGGGACCGTCGATAAAACTCCATGAACACCAAACATCCGATAATTGCCCCGTTACTTGCTCTCACCGCGTTGCTGGCTTTAGCGCCTTTAGCCGGATTCACTTTGCATGGCGATGTCTTCTGGGATTTAGCGACCGGACGATGGGAATGGACGCATCACGCCGTCTTGCGGTGGAATCCGTTTTCGTGGGGAGATCACGCCCCCTGGGTCAACAATGAGTGGGGCTGGGGTCTCATCCTTTATACCGCTAGTCGGTTCGGCCCGTGGGGGCTGTTGAGCGTGGCCGGGCTGGGTATTGTCGGGTGGTGGACCGGATTACGGGCCGTGATGCGGCGTCTCGCCCTCCCTTCGACCGCGCAATTGGGGATCTTAATTTTGAGCCTGCCCTTCGTCTGGCCGGGCTGGAGCGACCGCCCGCAAATTTGGGCCTATGCCTTCGCTGTATGGGGATGGGTCGTCTTATGGGATTGGGCCGATCCCCGACATGTCTGGACCTGGCGAGATGGCATCGCCCTTCTCGGCTGGATTCTGTGGGTTCAAATTCATGGGTCTTGGATTCTCATCCCGGTGTGGGCCGTCATTTTGTCCACGCGACCGGGGGTCGCCCGCCGCCGGTTGTGGGGGGCGGCGATAGGAGCTTTGGGGCTGGCGGCGGTCGATAATCCGTGGGGATGGGCCTATGTGCAAAAGGCCCTGTTCACGTCCAGTTCCTCGACGATTGCATCGGCTATCGTCGAATGGTTGCCCCCGTCTTTTCATCAGGTGTTCGGGGTTTGGCTCCCGTGGATGATTCTCTTAAGCATCTTAACCTGGGGGATGGCCACCCGGCCTTTGTCGATCCGGGTCGAAGGCTGGCGGTGGATGATGCTAGCGGGTCTGGTAGGAGCTGCCCTTTATGCGGTCCGGTTTGAGCCGTATTTACCGTTGGCGTTGGCGTTGGGATGGCCGGCCCCGTCGATCCGATTCCCCGCCATTAAGCCCCCCCGATGGGTCGCTCCCGCCCTGTGGGGGATCGTCGGCATGGGGATACTGCTCATTGGCATTCGGATCGCCCCATTGCGAACCGCATCCCTGACGGCCCCGCCCTTTGTCGCGGCGAATGTCGAGCTCAATCCCAGTGCCGAACCGGTGGCGGCGGTCGTCTGGCTGCAGCACCACCCCGCCCAAGCCCGGCGCGTCTTCAATAATTATCGCATTGGGGGCTATTTGACGTGGATGGGGATTCCCGATTGGATTGACGGGCGCACCGGGTTTTGGATTCAAACGAGTCATCGATTCACGGCCTATGCGACGGTGATCGACGATCATACGTCGCCCCGTCCGGTCATTGCCGCCGCGCACCCGACCGCCATTCTCGCCCCCACAACCTCCCCGTGGATTTGGGGCATCACGGGGTGGCAGGGATGGCATGTGGCTTGGCATCAACAAGGCTGGACGATTTTGGTATCCTCAACCGGCGGATGATATAATGAACATCAAGAAATATCAAACGAGGAGGGGCTACGGATGGCGACGGATATGACGCTCAAAATTCCAACCCTGGCGGATTTATGGCGATGGATTCGGCGCGGGGACTCTCTTGCGCCTCACGAATCCCTTCAACCGTCCGTGATGCCATCCCCGCCCCTCTCGGAGAAGGCTGACGCCCCCCGCATTCGACGCATTCGGCCAGTCCCTCCGATGCCCGGCGTCGCGTCGCCGGGGGTGTCGCCGACCCCCATCGTCTCCAACCGGCCCGCGCCGGCCCCGACGCAGGACCAAGCGGCCCAAACTCGCGAACGCATCGCCGTGCGATGGATTCAGCAACTCCCCTCCGGCACGCCCATTCACGTCCGAACCTTGGCCCAAGTCGGGCCGTGGCCGATAGGGACAACGTGGCATTTAGTACAACGGATCGCGGCTCGGTATCCGCACCTCGTCGAAGTCAAAGAACAGGAACAGGGGGGCAAACGGATTCGAGAATGGTATCGGCGCTAACCGCCCGCCCGCTTCGGCGGGCGATTTTTTATGACCTGGATTACTTGGATTATTATTGCCAGCATCTTAATTGTGGGCCACGAACTGGGCCATGCCGCGGCCATGTTGTGGTATGGTCGCCTGCCCGACGCCCTCGTCGGGCGATGGTGGGGAATTGGCCTGCGGTGGAATATCCACGGATTATCGGTTCGAGCGCTTCGACACACCCTCTGGGCGGGGCCGTTAACCGAATTCGGGTTAGGCGTGATAGGCTATCTGGGGCATCCTCAGCATCCGGCATGGATTCTTTTGGCAACGCTGGATACGGCCATCCAATTGATTCCTTGGGGCTTTTGGCCCAACGACGGCACCCGCCTCTGGCGCACTCGGCCCCTTATCAATCCTGATGTTGACTAACTTTGATATTTACAGGAAAAGGGAGGTTGTCGTGTCCGCGTTTATCGAGCGCCAACGGCGCTATCCCGATCTTTTGGCGTATCCGGGGTGGGACGATCTCATGCACAGTCAACTGGCCTGGGGCTTTGACTGTGGACCGGGATGGTTGCCGCTGATTGATATCGCTCTCGCAACCCTCAACTGGGGGTCACAACACGCCCCCACCGCGACCATCCATGTGCGCCAAGTGAAAGAAAAATTTGGGCGCTTAACCATTTATGCGGATTTGTCGAACGTTCCCCCGCCCGTTCGCGATGGCATCCTGTCCATTTTATCCCATTTAGCCGACCTCTCAACCTATACGTGCGAACAGTGCGGCCAAGCGGGGGCCCTGCGATCTACGGGAGGCTGGTGGCAGACTCTGTGCGATGCCTGTGAAACCGCTTGGCAAACTGCTGATGAACCGTTAAGCCAATTTCGCATCCGGTTAGGACGGGAGTTCTGATGACAGTCGCCCTGGCTATTCTGAGCAGCGTGAGTTGGGGAGGCGTGGCTTTTTATCAAACGTGGCGCGATTGGCGAGATCGCCTCTTGCCGCCCGGCCCCAGTCTCTTGGCCGTCGCCATCACGTGGCTGACAGGATGGAGCGGATGGCATTGGTCATCGGCCATTTTTCTGCACCACGTCGAAGCGGGCCTAGGACTCGGGGTGTTGTGGGCGCCGCTGTGGTGGTGGGGAGGTTTAGGGCTGGGGGATCTCGGCACGGCTATCGCACTCGGACTCAGTTTAGGCACCCTGCCTGCGTTCGCGGCGTTAGGGATGGGTCTTGTCGCGACGCTGATCGGCTGGGGCAGTCTGCGAGGCGTGCGGGCCATCACCGGACGCTCCCGCATCGAAACGCCTCAATCCGACGGGACGCCGCCCCTCATTCCGCTGGGGCCGGGCCTCTGGTTGGCAGGGTGGGGGGTGTGGCTGTGGTTGGTATGGATTCATAATGCTCCCGCCCACGGTCTGCTGATGATTAATCGATGAACAAATAGTAACATTAAACCTTGGGTGGAAGATTCAAACATGACCTATATTCCCACGACACTTGCCCAGGCTTGGACCGATGCTCTCGCGGGTCACGCATCTCCCCGCATTGTGTTGGGTAATTTTTTAGATGATTGGCGACGAGTATCCCAGCCCGAAAACCGTCACCGGCTTATCCGCGATCCCATTGCCGATACGGACGACGAGGAACTGCATCGGTGGGGAGCCTTTCTAGCTGCCACTGTCGAATATCTCACGGTGCGGGATGGTGTGCCGACGCCGCCGTGGGTTTTTGAGGATCGTTGGGTATTGCCCGAACCGTGGTTTTTATTATCGTACTGGAAAATGCGGGCGTGGCAACTGGCTGCCACACCGCCGCCGTGGAAACGCCGTCGAATTTTCGGGGGCGATGAACGCATGTTGATTGGGCGAGTCTAACACGTAGCGGCTCGACCCTGGCTTGGACGCATTGGGTAGAGAAGAGAGTCCGGCCCGCCCCTGTTTTTGATGTTGTCTGTCTTTGTCCTTGACTCGGTGATATTTACCGAATTTCCTGCCACCTACTCTCCCGGTATTTCGTCTCAGACATCACCCAACGGTTTCTGCGACAAGAACCTCAAATGGGGTTCTTGCCTGCCCTGACCGTTTACCGACTCCCGAACGCTCATTCCGAGGGCAGACCGCAGGGGATCGGGGCGGCTTAGTGTTTCGGCCAAAAAGACAACAACAGGCAACATCAAATTTGAGGGCCGGTTGTGCTGTTTTGAGAAACGATCCCTCTCGAAATCCATTGGGCCTCGCGAAAAACCTCAACCGGGGTTCTAGCCCGGAGACCCACAACGCCGCTACTGCTATTTCGCAAACCCCTATCGGGGTTCTCCGTGCTATAATTCGGGGTACAATCCATCGTCGGGAGGTTCCTGCCCCATGTCCTCACGCCCTAAAGAACCCCACGCCGCCGCCCCCCGGAAACTCCCGTCGGGCCGTTGGCAGGCGCGGGTCACGTATTGGGATCGGGAGACCGGACAACGCAAAGAATTGACGCGCACCTTTGCCACCGAGCGGGAAGCTAAGAAATGGGCGAGAGAAGAAGAAGTTAAGTTACGGGAAACATGGCTTTCCCCACAGACATTATTAACTCTGACTGTCAACAACGTATTGGACCAATGGTTGGATGCCAAACGACTAAAACCAGTAGCTCGTTCCACCCTAGAGAGTTATATCGGACATCTCCGACATGTTCGACAGGCATTTGGTAATCAACTCGTTAAAGATATTAGCCCTAGTGATATACAAAAATTATATGCGTCCTTGAGTCATACCCATAGTCCGCGAACGGGTCAATACGTGGCGACACTTCTTCGCAGTGCATTAGATTGGGCTGTTACGATGGATTTGATACCGACCAATCCAGCCCGAAAAGTTTCGAAGCCCCAAGTCCCTCGACGTGAAATGATTGTTCTCACTCCAGAAGATGCCACAAAATTATTACGGGTAGCCCAACAACATCGCCTGTATGCTCTGTGGTGGTTCATTGCTCTTATGGGAGTACGTAAAGGCGAGGCATTAGGTCTGTATTGGGAGGACATTGATTGGAATACCAAAACTGTTACAATCCGACGCACACTATCAGGGTCAGGGCGTCGGCGGTACCTATCTGCCCCTAAGACTCATCATAGCACCCGAACATTGGCGATGCCCGATATATTGATTCAAGTATTAAAACAATGGAAAGAGCAACAACAGAAAGATCGTATAATTGCTCAAACGAACTGGGTCGAAACGCCTTATGTTTTTACAACCAAACGAGGAACACCGTGGGATGCGAGTGCGGTGACCCATCATTTTAAACGTGTCTTGCGTCAAGGAGATTTTCCGACCCATTGGCGTATTCATGATCTGCGACACGCGATGGCAACACATTGGCTGGCTTCTGGTATTTCACCCAAAGTTGTGAGCGAACGGCTTGGTCATGCGAGTGTGGCTTTTACGCTTCAAGTGTATGCCCATGCATTGCCGCATCAACAAGCAGAGGCCGCCGAATACATGGCTGCTCGTCTATTAGGGCGATCCACACACGATCCACACGAACCAACATAACCCATCAAATCGAACATCATCCTCAAAACCCAGAGGAATCCCAAAACGCTTGAAAAGACTAACGTAGAATATTGGAACACCGTCGTTCACAACCCAAAAAACATACCATCCTAAAACTTCAAATCCGGTGGCTGGCCTTAGAGGTCAGCGGTGGGTTCGATTCCCACATACTCCCGCCAACTTAAGCCCCGTAAGGCTTCCGAGGATCGGAGGCCATTTTTATTTGGGTTCAAAATATCCAAAAATGCCCTAGCCATATTCCGATCGTCTTCGCGAGCCGTCACCAAGAGATGGCGGAGCCGAAAGACCGCAGCAAATGTCAGTGACAGTAGAGACGCGCCGAGCGATGATAACAGCACCACGAATTTTGATGCATCAATGGGCGGTCGGGGCGAGCTCATCGATTTGCGTGTCGTGGTTGGAGGCGATATATGGCAATATAATGAGTGTAGACGTGATCTCGACAGACGACGCATCCGGAACAGAGGGAAGCCGCAATCGCCGACCCAAGTGAAGGATTTCCTGTTTCCCTTGGGGGGCATTGCCACTTGGCGCGAAACGGGCAAAATCGGGGTTGGTATGGCGAGCCATTCGGATGATCTAAAGGAGGCCGTCGAGGTCAAACGACGAGCGGCTCGGGCTGAGAGTCTAGTATCGGAGATAATGACCAGGCCAAAGCCTTTGCGCAGCGGGATCGTTATTGGCTCTAGGTCGTCTGGAATTTCGGTAGTGCCCGTCCCTACGCGATTCCAATCGCTGACCCCTTTAGACGAATATTAGCGCGGAGCAAGGAGGGGTTATGATCCCTAACCCCGAAATCGCCTAGGTGACACTGATCTGCGGATCGCGCGCTGTCTTAGTCGATACCACCAGTTAAAGGGGCGATACGCTAGTGATAGGCTGAACTGGCTCAACCTGGGCGACTTTTTCACACCGATGGGCGGCGGCCAGCGGTTGTTAGGAGCTAGCCGCGATGTCGATGGGTTGTCCGTGTGGATTCCCCCACGATGGCATGAGCAAGGTGCGGGTGCCCATCTTTCTGGATAAATTGTCCAGGATGGACTATGTTCTTGACCGTTCTACTGGAATACCTGCACCACGATCAATAAATTAATCCCCGTGCCGCAGGCCGCGGATTCGCGCCTCCTCAAACCGAGTTCCTAAGTGTAATTAAAGGCACGTTAACGGATCGTTGGAATTAACGAAAGGGTGCATGAACATTCAACTTTTAACATATTTTATAGTTAGCAAGGACGAGTTTTTGATTTTTCGGGCAAGCGAAGGTAAACTCGGTCAGTTGATAAATAAATTGCCAGCCGAGTATCGACGATGTTACATAACGGATCAAGATTTACTAGATCGGGTTTCAACGTTCAAGCGTTCTTATAGCGACATATTGAGGGAAGCTTATATCCCGGATGAGCCCAAGATAAAATCAGCGGAATTTGCTGAGATTCTATCGTATTTCCTCGTGAAGGAGCATTATCAACCCAACTATGTTCTCAAGGGGCCCAAAAAGTGGCGTTGGAAAGAGGACCGCAATCAGCCCGTCCACAAGACCGATATTGTCTTATTTGCGAAACAGGCGGATAGCCCTTCTAACGATGATCTTGTTGTGGCGGTTGAGGTGAAGGCTAAGGCTACGCAGAAAAACTCCTACGACCCGATTCATGACGCGGTAAAAGGCGCCCATGATGATTCCACTAGGCGCCTTGCAGCTACGATCAACTGGTTAAAATCACAGTACGTTAAGAGAAACAATCCCGAGGCAGTGGAGTATCTTGAACGGTTCCGAAATCCAGTTGAACACGGTTCGTATCAAAAACACTTTAATGCGGTGGCGGTTGTTGATGAACAACTAGCAGAAGCGGAATTGACGCGGCCACGCGATTTAAGTCCATATTCATTTTCAGACCCGTTTTGCATCATTGTTGTATCAATCCCTAGTCTCAAGACGATGTACGAAAACGTTTACGAAAAAATTCCTGCGTCGGGGGGGGACTTATTTTGATTGAAAGCAAGCTGGCGTATTGGGTAGCTCAATCGAAATCATGGCATACCTTTAAGGAATTCAAGCTGTCCATCGAAAATCAAGCCGACTATCCATTTTTAGGGCATCCTAAAGATTTCTATATTACGTTATTTGGGAAAATGTTTGAACTAATTCATAAAGACCCATCAGAAGAAAATGCAGCACTAAATCGCATCAAAAATCAGATGCTGCAAATCGCCAAAGGCATGGAAATATATTCGCTCAAGGAAACCCGTTCGGAGTTTCAGGGGGTAGACTTTTCCAGGAATATGCTTTATGTAGCTTCTCTATATTACTTGGCTGATTATCCCGCATCGGCCTATATTTTGGCGAAGTTGTTTCCTCCGACTGTATATGAAGGAGAAGTCGACCAGTTCATATCGTCATTTCTTTGTAGGGATCTAGACCATTTGCCAACCTTTGCCGACCCCTTCGCCCGTTTTGTTTTAACCGGTAAACGGGAGAATTTAGAGGGTTTGTCCGCGACACTT
The DNA here is from genome assembly GCA_000237975.1 of Sulfobacillus acidophilus DSM 10332. Lineage (GTDB taxonomy): Bacteria > Bacillota > Sulfobacillia > Sulfobacillales > Sulfobacillaceae > Sulfobacillus_A > Sulfobacillus_A acidophilus. The sequence continues at coordinate 1,210,553 of CP003179.1, forward strand.
CATGACGGGTCAGTGAAAGCCCGTGATCCCGATGAGTTTGTGTCGTTTCGAATTGCCGAAGCATTGGTCAAAAGCTTTATGGCTAACAACGTATGGCAGGATCTCGCAGACCGTTTCGATGTTCTGACTGAAGAGCGGTGGAAACAGTTTATTCGGCACGGGTTTGACCGAAGACCACCCGTGTGGTCTTTCTTTCCATCGCAGAGGCAAGCAATTGCACAAGGAATTTTGTCCGAAGACGCGAGATGTTTTGCGCTCCAGATGCCAACGAGCGCCGGGAAAACCGCACTTTGCGAACTGATCATCTTTAACCATATCTTGCAGAAACCAGGGAAAGTCTTGTTTCTTGCACCATATCGTGCACTAGCCTCCGAACTGCTGAGCGGGTTTGGTAGGCGTTTAGCTACCCTTGGAATTAGTTCGAAAGCTATGTACGGAGGGCACGTACCTAACAATGAAGAGCGAGCGGCTATACAGGACGTTGACGTGCTGATCGCGACACCTGAAATGTTTTTAGCGGTCGAATCTGTTATCCCTGAGGTGTATGAGAGTTTCTCTCTTGTAATTTGCGATGAAGGACACCTCCTTGATGACACTACTCGGGGGTTGAACTACGAACTGTTGTTGGCAAAATTCAAGCTTCGGTCGCCAAATGCCCGGTTCGTGTTCCTTTCTGCGGTAGTACCGAACATAAATGAAATAAATCAGTGGTTGGGTGGCAATGAGTCGGTTGTCCGGTCGAATTACCGGCCAACAGAATTAGATTTGGCTTATCTTCAAAAAACAGCCAGAAATGGGTACATGTTAAACTTTAATCCCCATAAACGGCGACCCGAAAACTATCAGCTCTATCACTTCTTAACCCGAGGGGATATGGAATTTGTTAATATTCAAACTGGGCGGATTAACCATTATCGACTTGAAACCAGTGTAACTCGCCAATCCGTTGCCACTGCTATGAAAGCGTTACTTGCTGGGAAAGTCGCTCTATTCTCACCCCATAAAAGAAAGAATGGGGTAGAGAGTCTAGCTGAAGAGCTGATCAGGCAAACAATTAGCTCCTCTTTGCCAAAGCCGATCGAATTTGCGGATTCCACAATGATCGAACGTCTCCAAGAATACTTTGGGCGAGTGTTTGGAAAGGATTATCTATTAACAAGATTGGTTCGGGTTGGTGCTCTGTACCACCATGGGGACTTACCTCAAAATATACGTGAAGTAGTCGAGTCCGCCATCCATACGTCGGCATTTAGGTTATTAATCTGTACGAATACCTTGGCTGAAGGCGTTAACCTTCCCATTAAGGTGGTTGTTATTCACTCTGCCCGTCGGTTTGATAAGTATACAGGAACGCTCAAACCGCTGAAACTGCGTGACCTTGCCAACTTATTTGGCCGGGCGGGAAGATCTGGTCAGGAAACCACAGGCATGGTGATTGTTGTAAACCCTGTTGATCGACAGATAGTCAGCGATGCAATAGAGGGAACAAAGAACGAGGCGGTAAGCGGCTACCTGTTTGGTTTAATCGAAAACCTTGAGCGGGTTATTCGAGAACATCGGCTTGTACTCGATAACCGACTGTTGGAGAGTCAGAGCGAAGATTTTTTGCGGTTGCTCGATTCGATTGATGTGTCGCTTATTAGCCTACTCGCAGAAGAGATCGATGTCGATCATTTAACACGCGAGATCAATACGCTAATACAAAGTACCTTTGCATATCATCAAGGCGACAGCGAACAACGCGACACGCTCCGGGCGATTTTCAAAAGTCGTGGAGAACGATTGGTGCCTTATGTGCAAAACGGACAATTTAAAGCCATAAAAAACAGCGGGGCAACCCTGAGGTTCTTCGAGCAGGTCGTCCATAGGTTGCACCTTGAAGACGAAGTATGGAGCAAGACGACCCATCCATGCGATGACCGGTGGATGGCACATCTGTTTGATATCCTCTTTTCCCTGCCTCAAATTATAGCAACGGTGGATGATTTTAACACAGGACGATCCAAAGACGAGATGGCCGTTGACGCCACCGTTATTCGTGACATCTGCACTTTGTGGATGAAGGGACATTGGTATGGAGAAATTGCAACACGTCTTAATGTTGAAGTGTCTTATCTACTGCGTATTTTCTCGTCCATCGTGCACTCCACAATTGGGACGTATGTGGCACAAATTATCCGATTAGCGTCGTATCTTTCAGAACATGAGGTCGGGATTTCGATTTCTGAGACAATCCTCGACTGGCCGCAATATCTTATGAGTGGCCTTCAGTATAAGACTGAACTGGAGTTGGTTAACCTTGGCTTTACTGAGCGTGAAGGTGTTATTGCTATAGCTAGATGGATGGCGCTGAATAATGTTCAGGGGTTTTCAGGTCCTGCGTTAAAAAGCTGGCTTGTGTTGTTTGAGGATAAACTCTTAGCTGAGATCAAGGACCTCATTACGACAGTGGCCTACGATAAAAGCGCTAAGGATTTTGACCTTCTGAGACATCAACCAATCTTATAGAATGACGTTTCCTAGTTGTTGTTAAAACGAAGAGGCATGGGCTTGGATAGAAGTGCGAATGGTCGAGAAATTGGGGACCAGTGTGATTGAGGAAAAGGGAACAGGGATTCTGTACGGTCGGTCGTCAACTCCGGGACACCTAACACCATCAGATTTAGAATGGCTGTTAAATGGAGGCACTATCCAACGCCAGAAGAACCGGTACTGTGAACGGGGCCCCTATAGTGGTCCCCAAAAACTAGACAATTTGGGAGGCCCTTAAGTGTTACACGGGACACACGATGACGAAACAAAAGCGGTATTCCGCTACCTTCAAGAGCCAAGTGGTGCTCGAAATGCTCAAAGAAGAAAAAACCGTTAGCCAGATTGCTGCCGAATACGGCATTCATCCCAGTCCATTGCATCGTGGGAAGCGCCAGGCGCTCGAGAATTTTCCGCAGTTGTTTACCGAGTCCCCAGTACTCCAACAACAGGCCCAAGCCCACCAACAACAGCTGACCGAGCTGTATGCGGAAATCGGGAAACTGACCACCCAGGTCGAGTGGCTTAAAAAAATCTGGCCTCGACCCTGACCCGCGATGAACGGATCACCTTGCTGGATCGGGGAGTGGATACCCTGCCGTTGACGACGCAAGCCGCGTTGTTAAGCCTCAACCGCTCGAGCCTCTATTACCGGCCCGTCGGGCCGGATGCCGAGGAGATCGCGCTGAAGCATCGCATCGATGACATTGACACCGATCGACCGTTTTACGGATCCCGGCGAATAACGGCTCAGTTGAACCATGAGGGTTACACCGTGAACCGCAAACGCGTGCAGCGCTATATGCGGGAGATGGGGGTCTGGGGGCTCGCGCCGGGCCCCCAGACCAGCACTCGCCATCCCCAGCACCCGGTGTATCCGTATTGATTGAACGGTGTCACGCCGGCGTACCCCAATCATGTGTGGGGGATTGACGTTATAGTGGTCCCCAAAAACTAGACAATTTGGGAGGCCCTTAAGTGTTACACTGGACACACGATGGCGAAACAAAAGCGGCATTCCGCGACCTTCAAGAGCCAAGTGGTGCTCGAAATGCTCAAGGAAGAAAAAACGGTCACGCAGATCGCGGCCGAATACGGCATTCATCCCGGGCAGCTGCATCGGTGGAAACGCCAGGCCCTGGACAATTTTCCGCAGCTGTTTGCGGAATCGCAGGCGCTCAAACTGCAAGCTCAAGCCCATGAGGAACAATTGACCGCACTCTATGCCGAAATCGGTAAATTGACGACCCAAGTCGAGTGGCTCAAAAAAAAATCTGGCCTCGACCCTGACCCGCGATGAACGTCTGGCCTTATTGGAGCGCGGGAGCGATGCGTTACCGTTAACGATCCAAGCCCACTTGTTGAGCCTCAACCGCTCCAGCCTCTATTACCGGCCCGTCGGGCCGGATGCCGATGAGATCGCCCTCAAGCATCGCATCGATGAAATTTATACCGATCGGCCCTTTTACGGATCCCGACGGATGACGGCCCAGTTGAACCAGGAGGGTTACGCCGTGAACCGTAAGCGCGTGCAGCGTTACATGCGGGAGATGGGCATTTGGGGGCTCGCACCGGGTCCCCAGACGAGTACCCGCCATCCGCAGCACCCCGTGTATCCGTATTTGTTGAAGGGTGTCACGCCCGCGTATCCTAATCACGTCTGGGGTATTGACGTGACCTATATCCGGCTGGCGCATGGTTGGGTATATCTGGTCGCCATTTTGGATTGGTACTCGCGATTCGTGGTGGCCTGGGAACTCTCCGAAACCTTGGAATTGCCCTTTGTCCTCACGGCCGCGGAGCGGGCGTTGACCATCGCCACCCCGACCATTTGGAATCATGATCAAGGCAGCCATTTTACCAGTCCCCAATACACGGCCTTGTTGTTGGCCAAGGAGGTGCAAATCAGCATGGACAGTAAAGGGCGGGCGTTGGACAATGTGTTTACGGAACGGCTTTGGCGGAGTGTGAAATATGAAGAAGTGTATCTACACGATTATCGCTCACCGCGGGAAGCCCGGTTCGGCCTGAGCCGATACTTTACATTCTATAACTATCGCCGGCTTCACCAAGCCTTGGGCTATACACCACCCGCCGCCTGGTATTCGCCCCTCCCGTCATCGGACCCGGATTGACGGGAAGAAAACCGCTAGAGACGTTGGCCAGGGATTCAGGTAAGACCCGACAGACAGCCCTTCGGGCTGGGCCTTCCGTTTGGCGGCGGGCCAACAAGCGGCCCTCGCCAAACGGAAGGGTAAAGTCCCCCATGATAACCAAAGGAAGGAGGCCAGTCTCACACTTTTGGGGTCAAAAATCTGTCTTGACAGAGGGGTCCACCTTACGTGACCTATATCCGGTTGGTACATGGTTGGCTTTTCCTGGTGGCCATTATTGATTGGTATTCCCGGTTTGTCGTGGCGTGGGAGCTCTCCGAAACGTTGGAACTGCCCTTTGTGCTCACGGCCGCGGAGCGGGCGTTGTCCATCGCCACTCCGACCATTGGGAATCATGATCAATGTTAACGCCAACATTAAAATGATCCAGATCGCCAGAATGAATTTGACCCACACCTAACGAAATTTGACACCAAAACCCGACCAAAGGTGAGGTGTCTCCATGACAAGGAGTGGGCAAATTATGAAGATCCGTGATCTTCACGAACAAGGATATCGTATCCGGGAAATCAGTCGCAAGACGGGCATGAGAAATATTTGCGGACCGATCCGGTCCGACGACGCCGGGCCTCCAGACCAGCGAAACTCGACCCCTTTAAGGCGTATTTGGACACACAAGTGGCACACGGGGTCACCAACGGCGTCCGACTGTTTCATGAGATTCGGCAGCAAAGCTATACCGGAGGATATACGCTCGTCAAGACCTATCTCCAACCGCGCCGGCCGGCGCGGACCCCTCAGACGGTCAGGCGGTTTGACACCGAGCCGGGCCAGCAGGCGCAAGTGGACTTTGGATTCTTTGGTTACGACGATGTTGCGGGTCGGCCTCAGAAGCTCTGGCTCGTTGTGATGGTCTTAAGCTATTCGCGCATGACCTATGCGGAGTTCGGGACCACTGCGGACGGCACGGCCGTACCGGGCTCAGACCCAGGGGCGTGTGGAACGGACGATGGGATCTATTCGGCATCACTTTTGGCCGGGCCGCACGTTCACCGATCTGGCCGACCTGAATCGTCAGCTGCTGCAATGGTTGGACACCGTCGCGAACGTGCGACCGCATGGCACGATCCAGGAGCGACCCCTCGATCGTCTGGCGACCGAACACCTGGAACCACTCCCGGATCCGGCCCGATGGGCTCCGTACCTCTTCGAAACCCGGACCGTGAGCCGGGATGGGTTCGTCGCCTATGGCGGGAGTCGATATGGCGTGCCCTGGACGGTTGCGGGACAACCCATTACGGTGGAAGACTGCGGCGACCGCCTGGTGTTTCGGGTCGATGGCGTGATGGTGGCCGAACATCCCCGGGCACCCGTCCCCGGCAGCGTGAATCCCCTTCGCGATCAATGGCACGGCCTACCGCAGACGGATCCGGTTCCGACCCGTACGGGTCGGGCGCAACAGATTCCAACCCCGGATGTCGAAGTTCGCGATCTCGAAGAATACGCCCGGATTGGAGGGACGATTTCATGTTCCCGCTAGAACAGGTTCATCAACAACGGGAAATGTTGGGGTTGCTGGATGCCGGAGCCGTCCTCGAGAATCGTTTAGACCAGGCTAGTCACGAGAATCTCTCGTATGTGGAGTTCCTCCAGGGCCTCCTGCAGGTGGAACTCCAAGCTCGACGGGAACGCTATCTTAAAGCCCGATTACGGCTGGCCCATTTTCCCGCGATCAAACGGTTAGAAGACTTTGATTGGACCTTCCAACCGTCCATTGATATGCGGCAAATCCAGTCTCTGGCTTCATTGGCCTTCGTGGCGGAAGCCACGAACATTCTCTTCCTCGGACCTCCCGGGGTGGGAAAGTCCCACCTCGCGATATCCTTGGGCCTCAAGGCCGTCGAAGCCGGATTCGGCGCGTACTTTGTCACCGCCGACCGCCTCTTACAGGATCTGGAGAAGGCATATCATGAACATCGATTAGACCGGCGCATGCGGGTTTACCTCGCACCTAAGGTGCTGATCGTCGACGAATTTGGCTACCTGCCCTTATCGCGGGTAGCCGCGACGCTCTTCTTTCAACTCGTCTCCGCTCGCTACGAGCGGGGGAGTTTCATTCTGACCTCGAACAAGGGGTTTGCCGATTGGGGCGACGTCTGGGGGGATCCCGTCATCGCCACCGCCATTTTGGATCGATTGCTGCACCATTCCCATGTGGTGAACATCCGCGGGGACAGTTACCGACTGAAAGACAAGAAACGGGCTGGCGTGTGGACTGCGCCAGCCATCCCCGCATCCCCGGGAGATTCCGCCGGTGGGTCAAATTCGGTTGGCGCAAGTGGATCAAATTTAGATCGGCGTTGACAATCAAGGCAGCCCTTTGACCAGCCCCCAATACACGGCCTTGTTGTTGGCTAAGGAGGTACAAATCAGCATGGACAGTAAAGGGCGAGCGTTGGACAATGTGTTGACGGAACGGCTGTGGCGCAGCGTGAAATATGAAGAAGTCTATCTACACGATTACCGTTCACCACGGGAAGCCCGATCAGGCTTGAGCCGATACTTTACGTTCTATAACTATCACCGGCTGCATCAATCCTTAGGCTACACGCCACCCGCGGCCTGGTATACGCCCCTCCCGTCCCTCGCCGGGAGTGGGGTTTCCCGGGATTGAATCCCTCCTAGACAGCCCTACGGGCTGGGCCTCCGGTTTGCCGACGGGCAGACAACCGCCCGCGCCAAACCGGAGGGTAATGGTTTCGATGACACTCAAAGGAAGGAGGCCAGTCTCACACTTTAGGGGTCAAAAATCTGTCTTGACAATGGGGTCCACCTTACCCTGTCCATGTCTTCACCTGTTCACATAATTCTGCCACCACTGTCTTTTTCCGTAAAAATCATGGAGCATCGCAGTTTGTATCTCCCGCTCTGTTAATCATCACTTGAGGTGTTCGTTATATTCGAATAACTATAGGGCTTGCGCGTCGAGAAGAAAAACGACCCATTTCCTCCACGATGTGGGGTAAAATGGGCCCTTTTGACGGCATTGTTGCCGAACATACGATTGGGGAAGATCCGTGTTTATTCTGCCGGTTTATATACGTCGTGATCGACGTAGCGGGCGCCTTTGAGTTCGCTTAACAAATTGATGGCGACTTTGGCTCCGTCGCCCGCCGTAATAATGGTGTGCATACTGACACCGGCGACGGTTCCGGCCGCCCAAACGCCCTCCATCGAGGTTTTGCCTTCCGGAGTCACGTCAATAATGGTTTTAATCCGGGGCTCGGTACCGGGTTTGGTCTTGACGCCAATCCGCTCAGCTAAGTCGGTATATAGGCCGGTCGCTAAGATTACTTGACGGGCCTCATACGTTCCGTGATCGGTCTCAATGACCAGGTGATCGTCCTGGTGCGTGAGATTGGTGACGTCGGCGGTCATAATCTCGGCCCCCAATTGTGCGGCCTGATTTTTACCGGTATCGACCAAGTCCGGGCCGGTGATCTCGGGGGCACCATAATGGTTTTTAATCAATGCGCGTCGGGTAACACTGAGCCCGTTATCCAGCATTAAGGTTTTGAGTCCGGCTTTCGCTAAAAACATGGCGGCACTGGCTCCCGCCGGCCCCGCCCCAATGACGGCAACATCATACATTGACGGTGGTCCTCCTCCTGATGAATAGGCAATTACTAATCATGAGTTAGCATACTGCGAATGGGAAGGCCGAGCAATATTCGCCAAAACCTTTGACGCTAAAAGGCTATACTGATTCAGGGAGGCGGTGGCCTATGGATCGAGAAACGCGTCAGTTTTGGGCGGAAAGGCGCCGAGAGATGCTTCGCCGGGATCGTCAGCGCCGGGGCGGCGATCCGTACTTAACCTACGGGCTGATTGCCCTCATGGGGCTTGGCTGGTTGTTGCAAGTCGTGTTCCCCGTCTGGCTCAGTCAACTCCCGATGGTGCCCGGCGGATTTTTTCTCTTCATGCTGGTTTCGACAATTTTGCCGGGCAGTCTCTTGAGCTTGGTGTTTGCGGGCGTATTCATCTGGCTGATTGGGCCGGCTATTGAATCGAGTACGGTCCCGTGGCAATATCTCGTGATCTTTTTTGGCGCCGGATTGGTCGGTGTGGCATTGAGTCATTTAGTGGGCGGGGGGCTTGTCGGTGGTTCTCTCGCCGCCTTTGGGATAGCCGGAGCCTATGTTCGTCTCATGGCCGGTTGGTCGCGATCGGGTGCCACCCAATGGGCGTTGGTCCTTTTGGGAATTAACGTGTTGTTGTCCGGTTTTCAACTGCCGTACCTGGCGGGGATGCTCGGCGCTTTCGGGGCGGGGTATGGATTGGCGATGTTTTTACAATTGAGATGACTGCTGGGGAAGGGCCGAGTCGTCGTGTTGCTGTACACTTTTTTGGTGCCACCACCAGATTGCGACCGGCGTTATCGCCCAGACCGCCAACAACGGCCCCAATTGATTGGGATGAAGACGCGGATGGGTTATGATGAGAAGCATCACCACCAATAGGCTGACTAGGCGTCCGCTGTTGATTGCGACTTCTTTGATGGCGGTCAATCGGGCTTGATGGGAAAAGTCCGTACCAAATTGGGTAATCCATTGGAGGGCTTGGGATTCAAGCGCCACTTTAAAGCTGGGATAGGCTAAGGCCACGAGACCTCCTAACCCTAACAGCACCCCGGGGGTCAGGGGGAGCCAAAACAGGCCGAAGGCCAGCCAGGATAGGGCGACAGCGTAGATTAACGGACGAATACGGGGCGTCCGCCCAAGCCAGGTGAACACGAGCCCTTGAACCGTCGCTTGCATAGCCGTATAGATGCCTAAGAGTTCGGCACTATGGGACACGATAAAAAGCAACAGAGGCGGCAGGAAAAAATACAATCCATCGCGAAGTCCGAGACTGACAAAGCTGAGCAATAAAGGACGCCAGCCCGGGATTCGTAGGGTTTGGGGGTGCACCGGTCGTGGGGCAGGGGGCGTCGTCGCCCATGCCGGTCCGATGATCAAAAGATTGGCGGCTAGACTGGCCAACCCCACCAAAAACACGAGCCGATAGCCGGCAGCTCCCGGTAAACGGGTGATGACCCATCCGCTCGCCGGAGGCACAATCAGGCCCAAGAGGGCTTCTAAACTGCCCGTCCAGCTATTGTACCAATGGGAGTCGCCAGGAGTGACCCATTGAGCCGATAAGGTGAACCAGGCCAGCCAATAACATCCGGACGACAGGCCTTCGAGAATGGCCAATTCCGGCAACAGGTCCCGTGCGCGGGGGCCAAGCCAAAGGAGAGCGGCTAAAAAGACGGCATTAAAAAAGATGCCTATCGTCATGAACACGACGCTGCGCGGAGGGCGCAGCCATACGGCGGCTACCGCGAAGGTACCGGTCATGGTCATAAACAAGACGATATAAAATCGGACAATAGGCAGAAATCCGGAACCAATGTGCCAAAACCAGGCACTCATAAAACTGGAGGCCATATAAAAGGCCAACGTCCACCCCGTGGTGATGAGAAAAAGACGGGTAACCGGTTTCATGGAAATCTCCTTTACCGGGTCTAATCATCGCACATTACGTCGGGTAGGAAAATGGGGAATCCTGGAGATTGCGAAATGGATGCGAACGATCGGAGGAGTTGAGATGAAAGCAATTCAGATTGCGGAAAACGGCGGACCGGAGGTGCTAAAGCTGGTAGACCTGCCGACGCCCGAACCCGGACCGGGACAGGTTCTGATTCGAGTGAAAGGGACATCGGTCAATTACGCGGATATTAAAGCCCGCCAAGGCCGATATCATGGGGCGCCTCCGTTACCGTTCATTCCCGGATTGGATGTGCTCGGTCAGATTGTGGCGATACATCCCGAAAGTCCTCCGGTCTTTTCGGAAGGGCAATGGGTCGTGGCCTTTCCGCGGACGGGCTCGTATGCCGAATATACGGTGGCCGATATAGCCCATACGTTTGCCTTGCCGCCGGGAATCTCCCACGATCAGGCGCAAGCGGCATTATTGGTGGGGGTGACGGCTGATCAAGTGTTACGGGTGAAAGGTCGCCTGGCGCCCGGCGATAGCGTATTGATCCATAGTGCGGCCGGCGGCGTAGGGTCCACCGCGGTCAAACTGGCGCATATCTATGGGGCCGGCAAAGTCTGGGGCAGCATTGGTCGTGAGGAGAAAAGGGCTTGGGTTGAGCAACTGGGAGTCGACGGGGTTTTTATTTATCGAGGTCGGACCTACGCGGATGATTTATTGGCCCAAAGCGGGGGACGTGGCGTCGACGTGATTTTGAACGGACTAGGCGGGGGCACACTCTCTGAAGACATGCGGTGTTTAGCTCCCCTGGGTCGGTTGGTGGTCTTTGGGGATACTTTGGGTCCCAATTTAATTGCGCCGACGGTGCTCTATCCCACGAATCGGTCGGTCATCGGCTTCAGTTTTGGTCACTTACGGCGCGAGCGGCCCGATCAGGTGGCGGCTATGGTCGCCCCCGTCATGGACTTGTTGCAATCCGGCCAGCTTTCCGTCACCATTTCCGAACGTTTTCCCTTGGACGAGGCACGATTAGCCCATGACCTGATGGATCGCGGCCAGACCGTCGGCAAAATCCTGATCGATGTTGCTTAGCTCACTTAAAATAATGGGATGAAAAACGGATAGCCTCTGACGCGTGGTAACACTTCGGTAATATTTTGGGGTTACACTCGTTTTATCACGCGAAGGGGGTTGTACGGATGGCGACGCGCGCCTTAAGCGATGCCAAAAAAATGCCGCGTGAGCGGGTTTTGCAGTTAATTCAGGCAATGAAAAAAGGGCTGGTGGCGGTATCTTTGGCGGGATTCGGGATGGTGATGGTGCTCGTCTCCCACCACAAAGTGGGGGTGACCGCCCGTGCGGTCAGTCCGGCCCCTCGGCCGACCCTCAATCAATTTTTTCAACAATCAACGGGACAAACGGTAATGCCCTCGCCGACGGTCAATTCCGGGAGCATGACCAATGTCTCGTAGGCGGGATCCGCTAGATAACTTTGAGACCGTCGAATTTCCGGCAATGGGTACGACAGTGGCGGTCACCATGCCCGAACCCCTTGCCCCGCCGGTTTCCGCGTTAGCCCGTGCCACATTTGAAGAATGGGAAAAGGTGTTCAGCCGATTTCGCCCGGACAGTGAGCTGAATCGTCTGAATCGCCATAGCGGGCGGCTTTATCGGGCATCATCCGTGTTATACCGGGCCGTTCAAGCGGCCCTGGAGGCGGCGCGGGAAACCGATGGCCTTTTTGACCCCACGTTGGGGCGTCATCTGGGCGTTCTGGGTTACGACCGGTCTTGGGATGAGGGGGCTCTCGACCGCGATCAGCCGGTGACGGCGATTGACCTTCCGACCGGACTTTGGCGCCAAGTCAAGCTCTACCCGACAGCGCGGGCTATCTGGTCGCCTCCAGGCACGGTCTGGGACCTCGGCGGGTTGGTCAAAGGATTGGCGGTGGATGCGGTGATTGCCGCCTGTGTGTCCCGGCAATTCCGACCGGTTATGGTGAATGCCGGAGGCGATTTAGCCGTCTGGGGAGTTCCTCAGGGATGGGCCGGCTGGCCGGTGATGCCGCCTTGGCCAGGGGGAGAGGCCGTTTTATTGTTAGAAGGGGCATTAGCCACCAGCGGGGTGACGCGGCGTCGATGGCGACGGGGAACGGACTGGATGCATCATTTGCTTGACCCGCGGTCCGGACAACCGACTCGGCAACCGTTATGGACCGTGACGGTGGCGGCTCCCGGCTGCGCGATGGCGGATGTGGCGGCCAAAACCGCGTTCATTCGAGGGCCACAAGAAGGTCGCCGTTTTCTGGAACGGTTAAACTATGCGGGCGCCTTCTGGTATACCGATGGACACGTTGAAGCGGTCGGATCGTTTCCGTTAACAACGCGAGGAGGCGCCGTATGACCATGCTCATCACCTGGGAAATCGTACGCGCCAGCGGGTTTGTGGCTTATGCGCTCGTTAGCCTGTCGGTCAATTTAGGGCTGATGATGAGTCTCCGGTGGCAATCGGCTCGATGGTGGCCACGCCAATTTCACTATGAGTTCCATCAGTTTTTGATTTTGCTGGCCGGATTTTTTACCGTAGTTCACGGGGTCTTTGCCTGGTTAGACCCTTTTATGAAGTTTCGCTGGTACGAACTGGTGATTCCCGGGGCCAGCCATTATCGTCCGCTTTGGATGGCTTTGGGCATTATCGCGGCTGAACTCGGCTTGCTGGTGGTCTTGTCGACCTGGCTTCGCCCGCATATCGGCTATCCCTGGTGGCGGCGGCTCCATGGGCTGACCTTTTTGGTCTTTCTTTTGGCGACGGTGCATGGTCTAGGTACCGGAAGCGATACCAAAACACCTTGGGCCCTCTTGTTCTATGGGGTTCCGGTCGCCGCGGTCAGTCTTCTCGGGCTCTTTCGGCTGTACCGTATTCCCGGTCTGCTCCGTTGGGGAACGGCCGGTGTGGTCGGTTTCTGGATCGTGGGCATTTGGTGGGTGGTTAAAGGCCCGCTTCAGAGTAATTGGAGTCAGGTGGCCAACAATCATCAGGGAACCGGGGCCCGGATTGCACTCGCTTCGGTGCCTGCGGTGACGTCGACGCCCAGGGGGATATCCCCGACGTCGGTCCAAGGTTCGGTTACCGAAAGGCAAGTCGGGCTGGGCACGGTCCAGTTGAATTTGTGGGCCACATTGCCTTCGGGAAATATGGTTGCGGTGACCGTCACCGGTAATGTGGTGGAAGACGGGTCGCTCGCGGTGACCGGCGGAACCGCCCTGTGGGAGCCGCCCCATTCGCCTGCCGCCTTTGAGGGGCCGATAACGGTCACCGCCCAAGGAGTGTCTGCAACGTTGCACCCCTTGAGCGGCGGTAAATCCTATACGTTTCAACTCACGCTGACCCAACTGAATCCGGCGGCCGGAACCTTTGCCGGGCAAGTCCAAATCACCGCCGAATAGGCTCATGCCAATTGGGCCAAGATTTCTCCGATCGTGGGACTGGCATAGGATACGCGTTGGAGATGGTCAATGGACACCTGGGCGGCTACGGCCAGAGCCACCACGTTCATGAGATCGGCGGCATGGGGGCCTAACGCTTCTCCCCCGAGGACGATGCCGTCCGCATCGGTCACCACTTCCACCGCCGTTTCCGGCATCTGTTCGAGATAAGGCTTCAGAATAAGCCCGTTCGGTAGCTCCGCCCGATAGCGCCGGGTTCCCTGAGTCGAACCAACCCGCGCAATTTCCGGAATGGTATAAATGGCTTCGACGACGGGCGTGGGGACCAGCGATTGTCCGACCGCGTGTAAAATCGCCTGCTTACCTTGCATGACGGCCCGATTGGCTAATAAGGCGGATCCCCCCGCTGCGTCTCCGACGGCATAAACTCCGGCGACCGACGTCTGGCTGGTGAGGGGGTCGACGGCAAAGAATCCTTTCGGATCCAGCTCAAATCCTAAAGGACGCAATTCGTCGGCGGTAAAGACCGGAATGCGTCCGGAAGCTAACAATACGTGGGGAGTAGCGGCCTCGTGGGCAACCCCGTTTTCGGTCCAGTGAAGGACGACGGTCTCCGGACGGGCTTCCAAACCGGTGATGCGGGCGCCCCAGACAAACTGCACGCCCTCGGCGGTGAGTCGGTCGGCTAACGTTCGGCTTAACCCCGGAGAAAAGTCTGCCAACGGCCGGGTTCCGGCGTGATAAACGGTGACCCGGGTCCCTAACCGGATAAACAACGAGGCGGCTTCCAACCCGGTGGCACCGGCTCCAATAATGGCGATTTCTTCCGGTACCGCTTTTAACATATGAAACACGCGCGGAATCATGACGCGTTGGCCATCGGGCTTCGCGCCGGGAACCAGGCGCTGTTTCGAGCCGGTCGCAATGATGACCACGTCCGCCTCTAAGCGTTCGCCTGACGGGGTTTCGACGGCGACCGGGCGGGCTTCGCCGACGACGAGTCGGCCGCTCTCCGGAATATAGCCGACACCCTGCCGGTCGAGCCACTGACGGGTCATTTGCTGCATTTCTTCCATGGCGCGATGTTGATCCGTCATGACTTGATCCCATTCTTCCCGGTGCCACCGGCTGCCGAGACGGCGGCCGTGTTCGAGCGTGGCGACGGCGTTTAAAAGAAATTTACTGGGGACTAAACTATGGTTGAGCGCATTACCGCCTGGTGGCTCCGGATCTAAGAGCGTGACCGACAGGCCCTGTTGGCGGGCGGTTAGACTGGCGCTGAGTCCGCCTGGGCCACCGCCGAGAATCACGACGTGTTTGGACATGAGAATCCCCCCGGGGTATTATTTTCATAATTGCTATCGTGCCATACCGTCGGCTTTCGGGAAATACCCCGATGAGCTATTTTCTCCGCGATCACTCCCGCCGGAAGACAAAGGGTGTTCTCGATTTCATGGCGGTAATATGTCTAAAGCGCATCTATCCGAAACGTGTGCTTGATTCCGGCCAACCCCGGAGGCACATGGAGATCCATGTCAACCTGTCGATTTATCGTGGATGGGGGTTGTAAACTTTCTTAACCGGGAAATAACTGGGGAGATTCGTGGCGCTCCAATACCGTGAATTCGTCTTTAATCCGCCACATATTGAGGGCCAATATAGTGACCGACAAGGCCGCCAATAGCCAGGACCAGGCTAACGGCAACACATGGAGCAACAGCCCGGCCGTTAACGAGCCTAAGGGATTGGCCACCCCAAAGAGTGTCATCATTAAACCAAAGACGCGCCCTTGAACGTGGGTGGGCACCACGCGCTGTAGGATGGTCATAAAAAGTGCATTAGTGACCCCGTTGGCGGCGCCGCCGGCCAGCATCAAGAGCGCGGACAACGGTGGCCAGGGCGAGAACGCAAAGCCCATGGTGAATATTCCTACGATAAGGGACAAAGCGGTCGTCACCGGCTTCAGGGGCCAGCGCTGAAAGGACCCGGCCGTGATACTGCCTATCACCAAACCGGTTGCCCAGCTCGCATCGACCAGTCCATACCATAGGGCGCTGGCGTGGAGGTGGTGGTGTACCCAGTACGGCATCATGGTAAAGGCCGCCATAAACGCAAAATTGCTGAGCACAATCCAAGGCAACAACCGCGTCAAGACGGGAATTTTGCCAAAGGTGGCGCCCCCTTCGCGCAGCCTAATCCAAAATGCGGGAGCCGGAGACGGATGATCCGCTTCGTCCTTCTCCTCTGGTCGCCGCAACGGCGCCGCTACGGTACGCATCATCAAGGCAATGGTGACGGCCGAAATCCAAAAAGATCCCATGTCAAGTCCAAACACCACCCGTAGCCCGAGTCCGACCACGGCAGCCCCACCGAGTGCCGAACCGAGGGCGGACGCGATTTGACTCGTCACCGAATATAATCCGTTAGCCCCTGTCAAGTCTTCGGCGTCCACCAAATGCGGTACCAAAACCATTTCGGCGGGAGAAAATACGGCACTGCCGAGTGTGTTAAGCGCGATTAACGCAACCATGATCCATGGCATCCAGTGTGGGTTGACCAATGCCAAAAGCCCGCAGAAGACGGCCAGCCCGCGCAGGAGATCCGTCATGAGCATAATTTTTCGGGGATCGTAACGATCAACCAGGGTTCCGCCGATGACGCCCAAAAATGTGGGCAGCGTCATCGCCAGTCCGGCGATGGACAGCATCTCGGGCGCTTTTAACTGAATCTCCCAAAGCGCTAAGATGGAAAAGACCGCATTGCCCAACTGGGACAAGAGCTGTCCGGACCATAGCCAACGATAGCCGGGATAGCGCCAGAAAATTGCCATAGGCCAACCTCGCCTGATTTATTTGCGAAAATGACTTCATCTGCACCAGAATATCGCAAAAACACGTTTCGATGTGAATCAGCGGTGCGAGGGGACCCATAATTTTATGGAGGAACTCTCGTCCTTTATCGTTCAAGCGATGGCGCCCACGGCGTACGGTTCTTGACAGCCTTGGCCCCGGCCTCGTGGGGTTTATTCGTCGGAGCTTCTCGTCAGCTTTTGGCTTTTGGCTTGACAGCTTTTTGACCGAATTTGTTAATTGACACAAAATCCCTCGGTATCTTTGGTGTTATTCCAACGGAAAACCTGTCAAAACCTCTTGAGCAGATTGGTTAATGTGTCATATATTGATAAACGTAATGGAAGTTCATTGGCTATCGAACCGATCTTGATGAAAGAGATGCCATAATCCCTAACAAAGGAACAAAGGAGGTTTCTCATGTACATTCCTTCACCGCAATATTTAAGTCCCGGGGATAATGCTTGGCAATTGACGGCGGCGACCTTTGTAGGGATGCAAACGGTCCCCGGATTAGCCATTCTTTATGGGGGGTTGGTCAAGAAAAAGTGGGCGATCAACTCGGCCATGATGGTGGTGTACGCGTTTTCGATTGTCTTGATTAGTTGGGTGCTGTGGGGCTACAGCATGGGGTTCGGCAATCCCTTAAAACTTGGGCCCGGGATCTTGTCGGGCATCGTGGGAATTCCTCACCCCGTGTTAGGATCGCTGGCCGAGCAAGGACAGGCGTCAATTCCTCTCTTAAACGGCTTGATGCCGAGCTTCCGATTTCCCGGAGCCACGTTAATCTTCTTTCAGTTTGTATTTGCCGCCATTACACCAGCCATTTTAGCCGGGGGTGTATTAGGCCGGATGAATTGGAAAGCGTGGATGTTGTTTGTCCCCATTTGGTCCACTTTGGTGTACAGCATCAACGCGTTTATGCTCTGGGGCGGCGGTTGGCTATCCCAGTTAGGCGCGGTGGATTATAGTGGAGGCTATGTCATTCATGTGGCGGCCGGTATTTCCGGGTTTGTGGCAGCTGCCGTGGTTGGCCCCCGGTTGGTCAAAGACCGGGAAGACTTTTCCGCCAACAACTTACTCATGGCGTTAGCGGGGGCCGGGATTTTGTGGCTCGGCTGGAACGGGTTTAACGGGGGAGACCCGTACTTTGCCAATGCCGATGCGGCGGCGGCGGTGCTCAACACCAATTTGGCGACGGCGGCGGCGTTGGTCAGCTGGTTGGTGCTCGACATGTGGAAAATGGAAAAACCGTCCCTTATCGGGATGATTAACGGCATGGTGTGTGGATTGGTCGCCATAACTCCGGCGGCCGGCTATGTGACGGGTGTCGGGGCGATTCTGGTCGGTATTTTTGGGGCCGCGATTCCCTGGTACACGATGAACCGTTTAGGGACCAAAGGTATTTTTGCCAAAGTCGACGACACGTTGGGAGTTTTCCACACGCACGCGGTAGCCGGTGCGGTGGGAGGATTGATGACGGGATTGTTGGCGGATCCGGCGATGAGCGAGTACTTGGGTGTCAAAACCTCCAACGTATCGGTCACCGGATTATTTTACGGCAATCCTCACCAATTCGTCGTGCAACTGGAAGCGCTACTGGTGATTTTGCTCTATGACGGATTGATGACGTGGGGGATTTTGAAGGTCATTGGATTGGTGGTGCCGCTACGGATGAAAGAAGCTCAACTGATTGACGGGGATCACGCGATCGCGCGCGATATTACGCCCGATCCGTTACCGCCGGCCGCTCCACGACACCCGGAGGCAAGTCCCATGCCGGGTTATGCCTTTACCCCTACCGAATAGGTCCCCCCTTCCTTATCTTACCGGGAAATCTGGCGGCCCTCGTGAAAAGCGAGGGCCGTCTTCCCATTAACGAGGTCCGTCCTCTGGTGGGGCCGTCTCTGGCGCCAATAGGCGCCATAACGCGTCAGGGGTCGGGGCCATCCGCTCAATGAGCGTGACGACGGCTTCATGGGTCGGTAACGAGAGACCGTAACGCCTCCCTTGTCGCAGTAAAAATCCGTTGATGGCTTGGATTTCCGTAGGCCGGGTAGCCAAGACATCCTGCAACATGGAGGAGCGGTTGGCACGAGTGGCTTCGGCGAGTTCCTGAACCGTTTTGACGAGAGGCTTTAACGGCCGATCCTGTCCCGTAGCCCGAGCCCATACGGTGCGAGCTTCGTCAAGTAAAGGGGGGGCCAGCCGCCATATCGGATGCGTCGGCAGTTCGCCGTTTTTCACGCCGGTTAGAGCGCTCAAAGGATTAATGACGCTATTTTGCAAGAGTTTTTGCCACCGGCGTTCCTGAATGGCGTCGGGGGATTCCCACGACCAATCGGGCCAGGGCGGAAAATCGCGAGGCTGGCCCGAATCCGGCATCGACATCCAAGTGTGGCCGGTGGCCCGAAGAAACACCCCGGCGGGTCCGTCGGGGGGATCGACGCGGGTTAAGGCATCGGTGGTGACGCCCGCCAAGAACGTGATGCCCGGAAATCGGCGGAAAATATCTTCTTGACCCATGCCGTTCATGAGGGAAAAGACTCGCGCGGTCGGGGCGTTTTGACTAATCCAGGTTAATATACGGGGCATGGCCGCCCACTTGACCGCCAAAAGAATCGAGGAGGCGGGATTGGCCAGTGGGGCCTCCCAGGGCAGGAATGCCGGGTAGATGATATCCGGCTCCGGCCGGTCCGGAGGGTATACCGCATAGGGCGGGGGGGTCGTGCCGATGACAATCGGGTTGTAATCCCGTAACCGATAGGCATAATACCGGCCTAACGCGCCGGTTCCGAGGATGACGAGGCGGGATGCCGACGGTGCCAAAATTCCTGCCACTCCTTGTCGGGAACGTGATAGCTATGGGTCTCATCCGGGAATTGCCGTTCGGTGACTTCCCGTCGATATTGCGTAATACCCTCTAGCATTGCCTGCCGGACGTGGGCAAATGGTTTGGCGAATTTAGGATAACTGGACGACAATCCGAGACAATCATGAAAAACCAGTACTTGCCCGTCGGTTTGATGGCCGGCACCAATGCCGATGGTGGGCACGGGAATAGACTCGGTTACATATTGCGCCACCCGGTCGGGAATCCCTTCGAGAACCAACGCGATAATGCCGTGATCGGCCAGTACTTGAGCATCGTCAACCAGTGCTTCGATGGCATCCGCAGTTCGTGCCTGAACCCGGTAACCGCCCATTCGGTGAATGCTTTGCGGGGTGAGCCCGAGATGCCCGACAACCGGGATCTCATGCTGGACCAAGGCGTCGATGACGGGAAGGATCGATCGTCCGCCTTCGAGCTTCACCCCGTCGGCGAGTGCTTCTTGCATCAAACGGCCGGCATTTTGGAGCGCGATTTCCGGGGTGACATAGCTTAAAAAGGGCAGATCGACAATCATCATGGTGTGCGGGGCGCCTCGACGCACCATTTTGGCATGATAGACCATGTCATCCATCGTGACCGGAATCGTCGAGGGATAGCCGAGTACCGTGGTACCGACCGAATCGCCTACGAGAATGACATCGACGTCCGCCTCTTCCGCTAATTGGGCCCCGGGAAAATCGTAGGCCGTCAGCCACACTAAGGGCGTCCCGCCTTTTTGTCGCCGCAACTCGGGCGCCGTCAGTTTCTCTTTCATTCCCCTATCAGCCTTCCTCCTGGTTGTCCGTTATCTTGTGAAATGTCAGGCTTGCCTTTCGCTCCCTGTCATTCAATGGTAGCATATATATGGCACCAAATGGACGGCTGGTCTGCCCGCCCTTTTTCATCGACGTAATGGATACCAGCCGAGCAGGGGGAAACGATACGCATGAATTTTGATTTGACTCCCGAGGAGACCATGATTCGGGAGGCCGTCCGCGATTTTGCAGAAGGTGTGGTGGCGCCCGGCGCCAAGGAGAGAGACGAAAAATCCGAGTTTTCCTTTGAGCTGATGCGTCAAATGGGAGAACTCGGGTTTTTTGGTATTCCCTTTTCGGAAGAATGGGGAGGCAGCGGGGGAACGACGATTGCCTACGCCTTGGCGGTGGAAGAAATCGGTCGCGTGGATGCGTCCCTTGGGCTGGGATTCGCCGCCCATGTCTCGTTAGGGTTGTCGCCGCTCTATTTGTTCGGAAGCCCCGCTCAAAATGAGCGGTACTTAGTTCCGGCCATCGCGGGCCGCTATCTGGCGGCGTTTGGGCTGACGGAACCGGATGCCGGTTCCGATGCCGGCGGCACCAAGACTTATGCCGAACGGCAAGGAGACCGCTTTATATTGACCGGGGAAAAATGTTATATCACCAATGCCGGTCATGCGGGATATATTGTGACGACCGCACGCACATCCCGCGAACATCGGCGGATTTCGGCCTTTATCGTGCCCCGGGAAGCACCGGGGGTAGCCGTTACGTGTGCCTATAACAAATTAGGGATGCGATCCAGCGAAACCTGTGAAATTCATTATGATCGGGTGGAAATCCCCGAAGACCACCTGTTGGGTATCGAAGGCAAGGGCTTTCACCAATTTTTGGACATTCTGGACGGCGGCCGGATTAGCATAGGTGCCTTGTCCGTCGGAGTGGCGCAAGCCGCTTTAGACGCGTCTTTGGCGTATGCTAAAACTCGCCGGCAATTTGGCCGTGCCATCGGGGAGTTTCAAGCCATCCAGTTTAAATTGGCCGATATGGCGATGGAAGTGGAATTGGCGCGCACCATGGTTTTAAAGGCGGCTTGGCTGAAAGATCAACACCGACCGTTTGCGCAAGAAGCGGCGATGGCCAAGCTGTTTGCCTCGGAAGTGGCGATGCGGGCCGCTAATCAAGCGGTGCAAATTCATGGTGGAGCGGGGTATATGAAAGACTATCCGGTTGAACGGTATCTCCGGGATGCCAAATTATTGGAAATTGGCGAAGGCACGTCCGAAATCCAGCGACTGGTGATTGCTCGCCAATTAGGGCTGGACGGCCGGTCTTCATGACCCATTGGGATACCGTCTTAGCGGCTTTGGCGGAACCGCCGAGTCCCGACCGGGTGCGGTATTGGCAAGCGCGCAGGACTCGACTGGGTGAACTGGGGTGGCCCGACAATTGGAGTGACCGGATTGCAGGCTGGATGGCGGGTGGCATTTTTCGTCTCGATTGGAGCTGGCCGGCCAACCTCGGGGACGGCCCAATCGCCCCGGGGGCATCGTCGGTGACCGTCTATGCCGAGGATCCCGCTTTACTGGTTTCCTGGGGACCCGGTCAAATCGGGGTCTTTTCGCATCGGGCCGTGGCGGCTTATCTGGACCTTTGGCGTCTTTACCGATGGCGGCGCATTTTTGGAATGCCGCGATGGGTGAATTGGGCGAATGAGGTGCCCGGGTATTCGGATACGCTCTCCCTATACCCCTTGCCGTCGCCTCTGGCGGGGTTTTGGGCGGCGGGTAATCCGGCCGGCCGTTGGCTTTTTCATCCCGCCGTTTTAGGGCCGGTGCTGGTCGAAACCGAAGACGGTTGGCACATGGCGCCGGATTGCGATTGGGCCTATGAGGCGGGGCGTCTTAAGCTCCGCGGCGAACGGATCGTCGACGGGATGTGGACAGCGGGCCGATTGAGCCCTGTCGGGGGAGAAGGCGGCTGGTTTGTCTGGTCGGTGCCCCCGGAGGCCTGGCACGCATTAAATATCAAAAAATAAGATAACCGGGAGGAATCGGGATGCAAGCGATTACCGCCAGTTTAGCGGGCATGGTGTTTAAAGTGTTGGTTAAGCCGGGGGATCAAGTGAGCCCGGGCCAAGAAGTGGTGCGCTTGGAATCGATGAAAATGGAAATTCCTGTGGAGTCCGAAATACAGGGAACGGTGCTTGAGGTGCCGGTCAAGGAAGGGGATTTTGTCAATGACGGCGATCCCCTCGTCATTATTGAAGACTAAGCAACGGGGGAGAAACCGGTGGACAGGCAGGAATTAACGGATTTGCGCGAACGGGTTCGTCTCGGCGGACCGGAAAAATATCGAAATCGACTACCGGCCGAAGGGAAGTTGCCGGTTCGGGAACGGATTAATCGGTTATTGGATCCCGGCTGGGTCGAAGACGGTTTGTTGGCCAACAACGGCGATCCGGAACTGAGTGCCGATGGGGTCGTGACCGTTACGGGGACTATTGACGGGCGGCCTGTAGTCGTGATGGCGAACGATCCTACGGTGAAGGCGGGATCGTGGGGCGCACGCACCGTGGAAAAGATTTTGCGGATACAGGAAAAGGCCGAGCAACTCAATTGTCCGATCTATTATTTGGTCGACTCGGCCGGGGCTCGGATTACCGATCAGATTGAGATGTTTCCCGGGCGGCGAGGCGCCGGCCGGATCTTCTATAACCAAGTCAAGTTATCGGGACGGGTCCCGCAAATTTGTTTGTTATTTGGACCGTCGGCGGCCGGAGGGGCCTACATTCCGGCCTTTACCGACATTGTGATAATGGTTGAGGGACATGCCTCCATGTATCTGGGTTCGCCCCGCATGGCCGAAATGGTAATCGGGGAAAAGGTGACCCTGGAGGAAATGGGTGGGGCCCGAATGCACTGTACCGTGAGTGGGGTAGGCGATTTATTGGTGGAAACGGAAGAGGAGGCGATACGCCTGGGGCGGGAATATCTAGGGTACTTCCCGGATAACTATCAAGGCCAGCCACCGGTGAATCCGCCCGCTCCGCCGGCTCCCACCGACTGGGCCCGGTTAATTCCCTCCAACCAGAATGTCCCGTTTGATATGCAGCGGGTCATCGACGGGATCATTGACCAAGGCAGCTGGTTTCCGATTAAGCCGTTGTTTGCCCCTGAAATTCTCACCGGACTCGGTCGCATTGAAGGCCGTCCGGTCGGCATTATTGCGAACCAGTCGAAAGTGAAGGGCGGCGTCTTGTTTGTCGATTCGGCCGACAAGGCAGCACGCTTTATTAACCTCTGTGACGCGTTTAACATTCCCTTGCTGTTTCTGGCCGACGTGCCCGGCTTTATGATCGGGACCAAAGTGGAACGGGAAGGCATTATTCGGCATGGAGCCAAGCTGATTGCCGCGGTGTCCGAGGCGACGGTGCCGAAAATTAGCGTGATTGTCCGCAAAGCATATGGGGCGGGCCTTTATGCCATGGCCGGACCGGCGTTCGGGTCGGATGCCACAATCGCTTTGCCGACCGCGCAAATTGCCGTGATGGGACCGGAAGCCGCCGTCAATGCGGTGTACTATAACCGGATTCAAGAATTAGAGGGCGACGAACGCCGTGCGTTTATTCGCCAAAAACAAGAAGAATACCGGGAAGATATCGATATTCGGCGGTTGGCCGCCGAGCTGATTGTGGATGAGGTCATTTTACCGGAAGAGTTGCGTACCGAACTGGCCCGTCGCTATCGGCTCTATGCCCATAAAAGCCGGGAATTTAGTCAACGTCGGCATCCCGTTACCCCAGTGTAGGAGGCATTCCGATGATTCAAGGTATGCGGATTCCGGAGTATGTACAAATCAAGGACGTATCCCCTCGAGACGGACTGCAGGCGGAACCGACGATTGTTTCCACCGACCAAAAAGTCGAACTGGTTAACCGGTTAACGGCTGCCGGCGTACCGGTCATCGAGGTGACGTCATTTGTGAGTCCGAAGTGGCTTCCCCAAATGGCGGATGCGGAAGAGGTCATGCGGCGGATTGAACGGAAACCGGGGGTTCGCTACAGCGTATTGGTGCCGAATCCCAAAGGCGCCGAACGGGCATTTCAGAGTCAGCCGGACGAAATTACCGTGTTTGTGTCGGCGAGTGAAACCCATAACTATAAAAATGTCCACCGTTCGATCTCCGAATCTTTAGCCGGGTTTGCCGAAATCACCGAAATGGCCAAAGATGCCGGCGTGCCTGTCACCGCGGTCATTGTGACCGCCTTTGGCTGTCCCTATGAAGGGCGGGTGCCCCAATCCCAGGTGCTCGATCTTGCCGCTAAACTAACTGGTCTGGGCATCCTGGACATTACCCTGGGCGACACCATTGGCGTGGCCAATGCCGTCCAAGTGTACGACATGATGGAAGCGTTTCAACTGTCGTTGCCCATGGTGCGCCTGGCTATGCATTTTCATGACAACCGGGGTACGGCGTTGGCGAACATGGTGGCGGCGTTAATGGCAGGCTGTGATCGGTTTGAAACAGCGTTAGGGGGGATTGGCGGGTCGCCTTTTTCCCCCGGGGCCGGCGGTAACTTGGCATCCGATGACGCCGTCTACTATTTGCAAGAAATGGGGATTCGCACCGGCATCCACCTGGAGCAGCTTTTGGAAGCCACGCGATTTTTAGAGTCGGTCATTGGGCATGCGGTGCCGTCTCGGGTCTATCGGGCCGGAGGACGGATGACGCCGGTGGGTCCGGAGGGGGATTGGCATGAGTGATACGATTGTATGCCGGCGGGGACCTGTAACCCGGGTGATGATTAACCGACCGGCCGTTCGTAATGCGCTGAACAGCGAATCTCTACGTGCGTTAAGGGAGTGTCTGGAGTCCATTGGCCAGGACCCCACGATTGAGGTAGTGATTCTTACCGGGGCAGGCGACAAGGCCTTTTGTGCCGGGGCCGATTTGTCGGAAGTGGCCCAACTGCGGACGGTTGAAGCGGTGCGGCAATATTTCGCGGGAATGGCCGCCGTTATCGAAACGCTGCATCGGCTGCCACAGCCGGTCATCGGGGCCGTATTTGGCTATACCTTGGCCGGGGGCATGGGGCTGGCGGCCGGGGTCGATTTGTTGATTGCGGCCGACGACACCCGCTTTGGGTTACCTGAAGTGAAGGTCGGTCTTTATCCAATGGTGGTCACCGCGCCCATCATGCGGTTGATTGGTCCTCGGCGGACGCTGGAGCTGGGATTGACCGGCAAAATGATCGATGTGGCAACGGCCGAGCGTTGGGGATTTGTCAACGAGGTGGTTCCT
This sequence comes from Sulfobacillus acidophilus DSM 10332, assembly GCA_000237975.1. Classification (GTDB taxonomy): domain Bacteria; phylum Bacillota; class Sulfobacillia; order Sulfobacillales; family Sulfobacillaceae; genus Sulfobacillus_A; species Sulfobacillus_A acidophilus. Next base: position 1,235,960 of record CP003179.1, read on the forward strand.
CGCGCCCAATTGGAGGCTAAAGCGGCCGAATGGGCGGATGCCATTCGGCAGGGATCCGGCGTCATCGCCCGCTTAGGGAAAGAAGGGTGGCGACTGGCCCAAGAGTTGCCGTTCACCGAGTCCCTCGCGACGTTGGAAAGCTTGGTATCGTTAGTGGCTTTGTCGGCCGATTCCCAAGAAGGCATCCGGGCGTTTCAGGAAAAACGGCCACCCCAGTGGCCCTCTCGTCCGACGGATTAACCGGCCTTCAGCTGGCGGCGCGCCCAGAGCCAAACGGCAAATGCCCCGAAAAGAAACACTTCGTTGACGGCAATGACCCCGGGATACCGGTAACGCGACCAGAGCATCCCGGGGATGGCGGCGCCCAAGCTGCCGCCAATGTAATAAAACACGGTATAGACCCCCCCAGCGGCCCCGCGGCCATGGGGGGCAATTTGTCCCGCGAGACCGGGTGTAATGGCTTGTGCGGTAAATTGGCCAAAGGTGATGAGCGAGAGTCCGATTAAGATGATCGGCAAATGCGGAATCAGGGTAATCGGCATGCCCACCATAACCAACGTCAGTCCCACCCCGATGACCTCAAAGGGGCCGAAACGGGAACTGGCTCGGCCAGCCAACGGCGACGCAACGACTCCGAAGATATAGGTAAAAAACACCAGACCGATAGCTAGTTGGGAGAGTCGGAATGGCGGTCCTGCCAAATCGTAAGTTAAGAAGGTAAAACTGGAAATAAAGGCAAAGAAGTAGCAAAAACCGAGAAATCCCAGCGCTAGCAATCCCGGATGACGAAAACTGGCCGCCAAATTGCGAAAAGCGCGGTGCCAACTGGGATCGGGCCGAAAACGGCGGCTTGGGGGTAAAAAACGCCATAGCCAGAGCCCGGTGATCTCCGTGAACGCCGCAATCACCCAAAATGCGGGACGCCAGCCCCAAAGCGCAGTGAGTACGCCCGTACCCATTCTGCCGACCAGTCCGCCCATGACCGTCGATCCCACGTAAAGCCCCATCAATAGATGGGAGGCCGGAGGACGGTATTCTTCGTTGACGTAGGCAATGACCACGGCAATGATACCGGGGATTAAAAGGCCGGTCAGCGTGCGCCAGACAAGAAAGAGCGCCAGACGATGGGAGAATGTCGCTAAGAGGGTAGGGATGCCCAGTAACAGGGTCGCGATGACCATGAGATTTTTCCGGCCGACTCGGTCGGAGAGCGGTCCGACGACCACCGACGCGGCCGCAATGCCTAAGACCGTCAAGCCTAAGGAGAGACTGACACTGGCTTCGCGGGCGTGAAACACCTGACGGAACATCGGCAATAGGGGCTGAACGTCGTAAAGATTGGCAAACACCACAAAAGCGGCCAAAAATAAGCTGATGGCAGCCCAGGGAGAAATGGTGTCACGCGGTTCCGGTATGGTCATGAGCCCCTCCTCGTTCCTCACTAAAGTTTAGCGTATCGGCGAAATCTGTGCAGAAAAAATTTGCACCAGAAATTGCCGGGCTCGAAACCCTTGATTACCGAGGTGGGTTGGTTATAATGAAAAGCAAACAAATGTTTAATAAGGGTGACGGGCTAATGGCTTTCATTTATTGGCGGCTGGGCCATCTCACCCGAGCCGACCGACGGCCATTGCAGGCTTTTGTGGTTTATCGGAATCACCAGGTGTTTGATGTGGACAAGACCGGTTGGGATCGGGGCATTCGCCCCGGTGATGCCTTAGAGACCATGAAATGGCGGTATCCCGAGGCCGTTTGGGTTCCCTGGCAGGCGGTAGATTATGCGGCAACCGATCAGGCTTTGCGGGATTGGGTGGCATCCAAAGCCGCCTCTTACCATTACGAAGCGATTCAGCAAGGGTGGTGGGAATGGCCGCGATGGACGCGATCGGCGTTTGATGCGTTAATGGCGGAAGTTGTTCCACGATGGGCCGGCCGGGTTGAAGCGGGGGTGGCGCGCCATCCGGGGATGGCGGCCTGGATTTGTGCAGAAGGGGACCGGTTAGCCTTGCCGGTTTGGTCTCATTCCTTTGGGAAAACATATGTTCTTAGCAAGGATCAAGAAGAACGGCTGTGGCCTCGATTGCCGCTTCGCTATCTAGAGAACATCCCGCCGGGACGGCGTCGGCAATGGCGGCAGCGCGGTTGGCGCACATTGGGGGAGGTGCCGGGATTAATGCAAGAAATCCGGCAATATCGCTGGCCGCAGGTCGACCCATCGTCCCGACAGACCCCGATTGTGATTGAGCGATGGCTAGAGGGGGCGAGCTGGCAAGGACTGGCCGAGTTGGTCTCCGATATCGGAGACGAACTGGTCCGCCAATGTCAAATGCAAGAACTGGGGGTTTCGGGTCTACACCTTTTGTGGCTGAGTGAAGAGGGACCGGAAACGCGCCAAAGAACTTGGCCCATCGTGGCGAGTCAGCCCGTGCAGATCAAAGCCCGCGTGCTGTCACTGTTGCGGCAGCCTCCACAAGCACCGCCGGAAAAAGTCCGACTGGAAGCCTATTGCGGTCGGCCGGTCATGGGGCAGATGGACTGGTGGGGGGGACGGAGCAGGCCGTTACGGACCGACTTGGCGGGAATGACAAAGGATTGGTCGGTGAGCCGTCGGGAACGATTACTGCAATTTTGGGATGTCTGGCGCATGCCGGTGGTAAGGCCGTGAAGCTGTTGACCGCGGTCTGGGTTTCAGGACAAGTTCCTCAGAAATTTTTTTGGAATCAACGAATGATCGCCATCCGGCGGATCATAGATTATTGGCGGGATATTGGGGAGTGGTGGTTAGATGAACCGGAATTATGGTTCTGGCGGGTGGAAGGATCCGATCGGGGGGTCTATGAGTTGGCCTGGAACCCCGAAAAAAATCAATGGTGGTTATATCATGTCTACGACTAATCTTCAAAAAGCCCGCGTCATTCCGTTTCCGGGTGGACCCGCACCGATTATCTGGCGCTGGCAGGGACGGCGATATCGGATTCGTCCAGGCTCCTGGGCTTTTCGCTGGCTAACGTTTTGGAACCTCCGGTGAGAAGATGGCAGGTTTGTCGGCCCATCTGCATGTACATTCGGCGTTTTCCTTTTTAAATGGGGCTTCGATGCCCGAAGACCTGGTAGCGGAGGCGGCCCGGCAAGGCATCGAGGTATTGGCATTAACCGATAGCGATCGCGTATCGGGTGTCGTAGCCTTTTTAAAGGCGTGCGAAGAATATGGCATCAAGGGGTTGGTCGGGGCGGAGGTAACCGTTGAAGAGGCGGGCAAACTCATTTTGTTGGCGCCGGATACCGAAGGATATACGCGACTGAATCGTCTATTGACCGAAGCGCATTTATCGTCGCCCCGCGGGGCCCCGCGGGTTTCCTGGGACGTTCTGGATACCTGGGGGCCGGGATTGGTAGGTCTGACCGGCGATCGTGAGGGGATTTTAGCCCGGGCTTGGCTAAAAGGGCGTCGGGATACCATCGAGGATTTGGCCCGGCGGCTTCAGCGCAGTCTTGCCGGTCGTGTCTATATCGAGTTGACCGCCAGTCTTTTACCGGGAGATCGCCTATTGTTCCGGGCGCTTGGAGATATCGGGCAAGCGCTGGGAATTCCTCTGGTGGTAACCGCCGCCGCCCATTATGCCCGAAAGCAAGATTTTGGTCTTTTTGATTTAATGACCTGCATTCGGTTGGGACAACCGGTCGAAGCGGTTTCGCCGGAACGGCGGCTTAATGCGGAAAACTATCTGAAGCCGTGGTCAATGTTGGCTCAAACGTTTCGGGCTTGGCCGGAGGCGTTGGCTACCACCCGGCAGTTGGCGGAAACATTGCAAACACCGGATATTTTAACGCGCCGGTATCCTCCCGGATTTTCATTGCCGGACGGGGTGACCGCCGACGCCTATCTGCGTCATTGGGTGCGCCAAGGCGCTAAATGGCGTTATCGTGAACGCTGGCACACCGTGTGGCCTCGGATTCGTCATGAACTCGAGGTCATTAGCCGGCTTGGCTATGCCGAGTATTTTTTGGTGGTCTGGGACGTGGCCCGTTATGCTCGACGGCAAGGCATTCGGTTTTCCGGGCGAGGATCGGCCGCCGATTCGGTTGTGGCCTATGTGCTGGGCATTACCGATGTGGATGCGTATGCTCGGCAACTCTTGTTTGAACGGTTTATGAGTCCGGAACGGCAAGAAGCGCCGGATATCGACATTGATTTTGATGCACGTTACCGCGACCAAATCGAAGCGTACGTGGTAGAGCGTTACGGACAAGATCATGTGGCCCGGGTGGCCACTTACCAAACGTATCGACCGCGGCTGGCGGTCCGTGAAATAGGCAAGGTATTGGGGTATCCGCCGGCCGAATTGGATGCGTTAGCCAAATCGCTGCCGGAAATGCCGATTACGGCGATTTTAGAGCATTGGGACGATATTCCCGAACTTCGGCAATATGCGGACGCTGACCGCTTGCGCCAAGTCTTGGCATGGGCACAAAAAATTACCGGGAAACCCCGTCATTTAGGGACGCATCTGGGGGGCGTAGTCATCAGCCAACGTCCACTGGCGGAAATCGGGCCGCGGGAACGATCCGCCAAAGAGGTGGAAATTATGCCGTTTGATAAACGGGATATCGAAACCTTGGGTCTTATGAAACTGGATTTATTATCCCTACGGATTTTTTCGGCGGTCGATATCGCGCAAAAGCACATTCAAAGCGAACAGCCGGCTTTTGATTATGATCGGATTCCCTTAACCGACGACCAAACCTACCAACGGCTCGCCCGAGGGGAAGGGGTGGGGGTTTTTCAACTGGAGAGTCCGGCCCAGCGGGCGTTGGCCCAACGGTTAAAGCCGGATACTTGGGAAGATATCGTGGCTAGTTTAGCCCTCATCCGTCCCGGTCCCATTAAAGGCAATATGGTGGATCCGTTTGTGGCGAGGCGCCGCGGATACGAGCCGGTCACCTATCTTTTGCCCGAACTCGAGCCGATTTTGAAGAAAACTTACGGGGTCATCTTATTTCAAGAGCAAGTTATCGCGATTGCCAGTCGCATCGCGGGGTTTACCCCAGGCGAGGCCGATGCTTTGCGCCGGGTGATGACCCATGCCCGGTCGCCGGAGGAAATGGCGGCTATCGGCGACCGGTTTCGGGCCAAAGCCGAAGCTCGGGGGATCGATCCGGTTACTGCCCAAGCACTTTTTCAACAGATTGCCGGATATGCCAGCTACGGGTTTAATGAAGCACATGCTGCCGCCTTTGCGGAAACCGCCTATCGCACGGCCTATTTATTGGAACATTATCCGGTCGCGTATTTTGTCGGCTTGTTGAATGCGGAGCCACTGGGCTACTACCCGATCGATATTTTATTGGTAGAAGCGCGTCGACGGGGGGTAACGATTCGTCCTCTCGACATCAATCACAGTCAGGTAGACGTGGTGCCGGAGGAAGGGACTATTCGTTTGGGGTTTCGGCTGGTGAAGGGATTGGGACGATCCGAAGCGGAGTGCCTCGTCGCCCGGCGACCGCCCGGGGGTTACCGTCACCCGGAAGAGGTGATTGAACGGTCCTGTCTTTCGATGGATCAGCTTATCCCACTGATTCATGTGGGGGCTTTTGATGCCATTAACCCGGATCGGGTCGGGTTATTACAGGATATTGCCGGACCGAACGCCCTGCAACTCTCGGAAGCGCGTCCGGAGCGCCGACCGGTGCTGGCCCAGCGGTTGGCCGCCGATTATCGCTATTTGGGGTTTGGCCAAGAGACCCAATGGATGGCTTTGTGGCGGACCAAGCTGGTGCAGCAGGGATTCTTAACCGTTGCAGAGGTCCTGCAAAAGCCTCCCGGAACCCCCGTGCGTTTGGTGGCCATGATTTACCGCCCTCATCGGCCGCCGACCCGAAGCGGGAAGATTGTCGTCTTTTTATCCCTTTGGGATGAAACCGGTCTCTTGGAAGCCCATTTGCCGCCAGAGGGATATCAGCAGTATGGTCATTTGTTGTTCGGCGGAAAGGCGGTGCGTGTCGTCGCCCTTTCGGGGACTCGTCAACCCGGCGGTATGGGGATTCGGCATTTAGCCCCGTGGCCTCCAGAGACTACAACGGAAAATCTGCAAAATTTGTCGAGGGAATTTCGCCAAAACAAGCAGGAAAATTCCTGAAGATTGTCCAATACCCCTTGACAGAAACCCTGTCATGGATTGGTCGCAAAAGAGTGGGGGCGGTTGAACTGGCCGGTGAGGATGCCAACCCACGTCAACGCTTTCATCAGATGGTGTTTGGGGTCCGGGTTTTCCTCTGGATCATCACCGCCGTCTTTATCGGCATTCCCGCATGGCGTGAGGCATTGGCCGTCGGCGTGGTCATCCTGGCTTTACTTGGGGGGTTCACGTGGCGGTCGCCCCGTTTTTTGATGGCCATTAATCAAGTGATGATTGCGGTGGAGTGGCTCTTATTGGCTTGGGCCATTGCCCGTACGGGGGGCTTGTCCAGTAGCCTCTACATTCTTTACGGAGCCGAAGCGCTTTATCTTACCGCCTATGGTCGGCGCGAACATGCGTTAGCGGGCGCGGTGGCGATGGTCCTGGTGTATGGGTGGGCGACTCACGGTTGGCATACGGCGCAATTTTGGTGGCGGAGTCTGGTGATGGCGCTGTATTTCGTGGCCGCTGGATTTTTAGGCCACCAGTTTCGCCTGATGCGTCACCGCAGTGTGGAAATGACACGACGGATGGAGCAACTGGGCCAGATAAAGCTTCTCCAACAATCGCTCTTACACGACGATCAATCGTTAGACGCCATGTCGCGCCAATTGTTGAAAGTCGCCAGCGACATCGTGCGGATGGATGCGGCCATCTTAGTGCAAGCGGATAGCACGGGGCGTGTGGTCCATGCAGTGGCCCACGGATTGGATTCCCTCTCCGATGACCTTTGGGACGGATTGACTTTGCCTTCGGCACTAACCGTCGTTGCGGATTTGGTGCATCGGCCGGAACTGCAGGCAAACCTCTATGAAGCCTTGCGCAAAATCGAATTACGGACATTGGTACTGATCCCGTTAAAAATTGAGAATGTGATTAAGGGGCATCTGATTTTGGCCACGCGTCCCCGGCGGATGCAATGGGCAGAGGAAGAATTTGCTATTCGATCCGTTGCGGATGTTCTCCTCACGCAGCTCCGTTTTACCGAGGCCCAACAAGTGGCCAATAAACGGGGGAGACTCTTAGGCATCTTGGAACGGGTAGGGCGGATTGTCAACCGGAATTTGGACATGTTGCAATTAATGCGGGGACTACGAGAAGCGGTCGCCAAGGAACTGGAACTTGATAGCTTTTTGGTGGCCTTGACGATTCCCGAAGATCCCGAGCATGTCCTGCTGCAATATTTGTGGGACGACGGGGAAGAATATCCGGCAGAAGTCTTTCCGTTACAAGGAGAAGGATTGGCCGCCCAGGTGATTTTAAGCGGTCAATCGCTGTTGCTTAACGGCCCACAGGACGGCGGGATTTTAACCGGTTCCCGAAAACGTCCAATCGGGATGATCTTTGCCCCGTTGGAGTATGAAGGACGGGTTTTGGGGGCGCTCTCGGTCCAGTCGTATCGTATTGAATATGACCACGATTATCTGGAGTTTGTCTCGGCGATTGCCTCCCAAGCGACCATCGCTATTCGCAATGCTCAAATGTACCAGCAAACCCAGCAGGCGGCACTGACGGATTATTTAACCGGACTAGGCAATTCCCGTCAGTTTAATTTGGCGTTGCAAGCCCATTTGGAGACCGCCCGGGAAACCGGGCACGGTTTATCGTTGCTCATTATCGATTCGGACAGCTTAAAAACCATTAACGACCGTTATGGACATCAAGCCGGCGATGCGCACCTAAAGATGGTGGCCGAAACCATTCGCGGCTCAATCCGTGAGGTTGATGTCGCCTGTCGATATGCCGGAGACGAATTTGTCGTGATTTTGCCTCGTCTCAGTCTTTCGGAAGCCGTCGCGGTCGGCGAACGGATTCGCAGCGAAATTGCGGACCGGCACTGGGAATTTCATCATCATCCGGTCGTTGGCGCTACAATTAGTGTGGGTGCCGCCAGTTTATTGCCTTCCATGACAGCCGAAGACCTCTTTCAAACCGCCGATCGTGCGCTTTATCAAGCCAAACAGCTCGGAAAAAACCGAGTGGTAGCGGTCTCATAAAAATGATTGACCTTCGGCTAAAGCCTGGGTATACTAGCGCGTGGAGCTCGTGAAAACTATCTTGACCGCGACGCGAACGCTTTGTATAATAAGCAAGCTCGGTTCGGAAAGCCGGGCAACACGGGGATGTAGCTCAGTTGGGAGAGCGCTTGAATGGCATTCAAGAGGTCAGGGGTTCGACTCCCCTCATCTCCACCAAACGACCCCATGGTCTAGAGGCCTAGGACATCACCCTTTCAAGGTGGTAACCCGGGTTCGAATCCCGGTGGGGTCGCCATGGGCCATTAGCTCAGTTGGTTAGAGCATCCGCCTTTTAAGCGGAGTGTCGAAGGTTCGAGTCCTTCATGGCCCACCAGTGATACAGGCCAGTAGCTCCAATTGGTAGAGCAGCGGACTCCAAATCCGCCTGTTGGGGGTTCGAGTCCCTCCTGGCCTGCCAGTTTTCTCTTGCTCAAGATGGGCAAGGACATTTTTGGAATACGGGCCGCTTACCGCGGTCCCGGTGCGGGTGTAGCTCAATGGTAGAGCCTCAGCCTTCCAAGCTGATTACGTGGGTTCGATTCCCATCACCCGCTCCAATGGGGCTTTAGCTCAGCTGGGAGAGCGCCTGCTTTGCACGCAGGAGGTCAGCGGTTCGATTCCGCTAAGCTCCACCAGTCGACATTGGGGAGTCGCCAAGTTGGTAAGGCACGGGACTTTGGATCCCGCATGCGCAGGTTCGAGTCCTGCCTCCCCAGCCAATTATTTGAACCCCCGCAGCTTAGCGGGGTTTTTTATTGAACCCATCCGAGGAATCTTCGATGTGTGAAAATCCCGAACGGTTTTATCATACGGCGACTGTTGGGGCATCCCACGCGCGTTTCTGACTGAGGGGCCTGTCGCCCACCTATGAGGGGGACATGTAACGATTACGGGGTTAATAGTTTGTTGAAGGGGTTTCGGCCGGAGCCGCTGGTATCGAGATTTGCGCAAGGATTAGGCCGCCGATGACCAATAGGGTCGCCCCTAAATCGGCCCAGGTGAAAGATTCATGGAGCAGCAACCATCCTAAAATGTATCCGATGACGGGCGTTAACAAAAGCCAAAAGCTGGCTTGTCTGGCCCCGCCGTGTCTCAGCAGATGAAACCAGAAAAGCATGGCACCGATGGACACCCCACCAATGAGCCATACGAGAGCGCCCCACCATTCGGCATTCCAGTGAATAGGCACGGTTCTTTCGGTGCCGAGCGCTATAGGCCACAGTAATGTGGCACCGATTAAGAGTTGCCACATGTTGACGGCCATATTGGGCAAGTCGATGCGACGGACGTGAAAATAGATGCTGCCTATGGCCATCGCGGTTTGTCCCAGCACAATCAACGCCAACGACCATATCGGGGTATGCCATTGCCAGATGGACTGTCCGGCCCCTAACGCTAGGCCTATTGTGGCCAGAATGAGCCCTGCCCATTGGTTCCGGGTAATGGTACGATGAAGGACAAAGCGCTCCACCAGCAATACCATTAACGGATTCGTGGCCACAAACAAATTAAACAGTCCGGCCGGCATGACGGTCAATGCGACGAAGGAGGCCCCCAGATATACGGTCGTGTTTAACGCCCCTAAAATGAATAACGGTCGCCACCACCGCCGCGGAGGTATCAGCGGATGACGGGTAATCCGGCGTATGATCAGCAGAATCACTCCGGCGAAGGTAAAACGAAAACCGGCTAACATTAAGGGCGGGCCTGCCATGAGGCCAAATTTCGTCGCGATTGCCGCGGATGCCCACAAAATGGTATAGATGATCGCTTCGGCCGTCATTCGGTTCTCCTAGGCGTGACTGCTCCTTTACCCTATTTTTACGGTATCGAAAGAGGCGGTAGATTCATGGGCAATTTTTAAAGACTACATTAGGAAATCAGTTGACTAAGATGTCCTGTCCCCATCTGTTTGACTAAACGCCTTTAGGCCGGAGGCTTGGGACGCTCACTGTCTAGGTGTTCCATTTGGGCCGCCGCATAGCGCGTGCCGGCAACCGCCCCTATCGGAATGGCGACTTCAATCCGCGTGACCTCATCTTCGGTCAATGTGATCTGGAGAGCCTCTAGCGTTTCGCTTAATTGATCCGGGCGCCGTGCGCCGATAAGGGGAATAATATCGGTGCCTCGGGAAAGTACCCAAGCGATGCTTAATTGTGCTACCGAGACGCCTTTTTCATTGGCCACTTGGCGGAGAGCGTCGACAAATTCGAGATGCCGGTGAAGATTTTCTCCTTGAAAGCGGGGCATCATTTTTACCCGGACGCGAAGGATCTTCTGTCCATTGTCCGCTTAAAAGGCCCCGTGAAAGCACTCCGTAGGCTGTAATGGCGATACCCAGTTCGCGAGCCGTCGGCAAGATCTCGGCCTCTATCCCGCGCGACATGAGAGAGTACTCGATTTGAAGGTCCGTAATGGGATGAACCGATTGTGCCCGGCGCAAGGTGTGGGCTCCCACTTCCGAGAGTCCGAGATGGCGAACGTAGCCGGCCTTCACCATATCGGCGATAGCTCCCACGGTGTCTTCAATCGGCACCAAAGGATCGAGTCGTGCTGGTCGGTAGATATGAATGTACTCCACCTCGAGTCGTCCAAGAGGGTACCGGTTCAATAGGGGATACTCCTTTGTGTTCGACTTGATCATCATTATAGCCCGTTACACGGGGCCTCGGGATTTCCCGATACGGTGATGGGAAGCATGGCAGGAAAGGATTTCCCTAGAGTTAAGAAACGCGAGTATGCGATAACCGGGAGACCGTCGGCGTAGGGTCTTGTCGCCGGGCGGGAATCCATGAGAAGAGAGCCGCGGCCAACGCGATAATGGCCAAGATCAGGAAAATACTTCGGAGAGCCAGCAGGAGGTTTTCGAGCCCACTGGTCGATATCCGGGCGGTTTCGCCGGCCAAAACGGCCATCATGACCGAGGACGGCAAACGGGATGCGATTAAGGCCATGACCAGGGCAATGGCGAAAACACCGCCGGTATTAAATAGCATGGTGCGAATACCGGCCGCCACCCCCCGAGATTGGGGCGATACGGCGCCCATGATGGTGCTGGTGTTCGGTGAATTAAATAGACCGTTTCCGAAGCCGACGAGGATCATCCAAACCGCTATAAGACCATAACCGGTACTGCGATGGAGGGTGATCCCGAATCCGACAAAGCCGATGGCCACACATAAGGCGCCAAGGCTCGCCGGTACCCTTGGACCGATATGGTCCGCCAGCCAGCCCGAAATCGGTCCGATTACGCCCATGGCGGCGGCCAATGGAATCACTAAAAGACCGGCCTCTAAGGGCGAATCTCCGCGGGCGCCCTGAAAATAAAACACGAAGAGCAAAATGACGGCCCCCCGGACCATGGCGATGAAAAAGTTGGCCAAGTTACTCAGCAAAAAGACTCGATTTTCAAAAAGGGATAACGATAACAGGGGATAAGCGGCGGTTTTTTCCAGCCGGATAAATAACATGGCGCCCAGGGCTCCCATGAGGAGTGCACCAACAGCCAACGGTTGGGTCCATCCCATAATGCCGCCGGCCGTAACCCCCATCAAGAGCGCGACCAAACTAACAATGTACGTGATATTACCGCGATAATCGAGCGCAGGTTCCCGAGCGGGAGGTACAACGTCCTGGAGTTGTTTCCAGGCCCACAGGGTTCCCACAATGCCAATCGGCACGTTAAACCAAAAAATCCAGTGCCAGGAAAACCAGGTGACCAGCAAACCGCCGAGAATGGGGCCCAAGACTTGCCCTAAGGCGATGACGATGCTGTTAATCCCAAGGGCCAAACCGAGTTCGTGTCGGGGAAAAGCATCGGTGACGATGGCGGTGGAATTGCCCATGACCATGGCTCCGCCGATGGCTTGGATGCCGCGAATGACCAGCAGCAAAAGGCCGTTCGGGGCCAGACCAGCCAACAAAGCGGCCACCGTAAAAATGGCAAAACCGGCCACATAGAGCTTTTTTCGGCCCCAGACGTCCGATAGTCGTCCAACGGTCAGAACCAGTGCCGTTTGAACCACCATGTAAACCAGCAGAACCCAAATTGCGAGAAACGTGCTCATATGGAGTACGCGGGTCAGGGTCGGTAACGCGATTAAAAGGGTGGTGCTGTTCAATACGGCCATCAACATCCCCACGCTGGTAGCGGAAAGCGCCCACCACTTATACCCGTTCGGTCTCTTCGGCATCCGGCATTCCACCTCGTTGGTTAATCTTTTCACGAGTTATCATGCGCCCTTAAGTCGGCCTCCCCAATTCCTCTTGTGGTATAATCGGCTATAAAATTTCTTTATAGGGTGATTGGGTGGAGACTGGAATCACATTGACGCAACTGCGGATTCTTGTGGCGATTGCCGATTACGGGTCTTTATCGCAGGCCGCTTGGCATTTAGGGATGACCCAACCGGCATTGACGCGTCAAGTGCGGCTTTTGGAAGAACAGGTGGGACGACGCCTCTTTGATCGGGATGCGCGGGGAACCCGCATTCGTCCTGACAGTGTGATATTGGTTGACCGGGCGCGGCAGATATTAGCCGAGGTCGAGGCGTTTTCGGACGGATTAGATCGCAATTTGGTCCAAGGAGAGGTGCGGATGGGGATTGTTCCGACAGCGGCGGCTCACGGATTTCCCGAAATGTATCGGCGGCTGGTGCAGCGATATCCCGCCCTCAAAATCGATGTGCACGAAATGTACACGGCACAATTGGTCGAAGGTATTCGGCATGGAGATTTGGATTTAGCTTTAGGGTCGTTACCCATGGCAGCGACGGATGTCGGCATTAGCCGCCTGTGGTCGGAAGAGTTGGTGGCCATTTTCCCCGGGAATGAGGTGGAGCCGGAACCGCCGGTGACCATCCGCGATTTGGCGGTTCGGCCCTTTGTGGGTTTTACGGTGGGACACGGCTTGTCCCGCCGGGTATTGGAATTATTTCATGAACAGGATGTGCAGCCGCAAGTCCGTTATGAAGCGCGCGGCATTGCCACGGTGATTGGGTTTGTGGCCGCCGGACTCGGCATCTCGGTAGTACCGGCTCCTATGGCCCGCATTTATCAACAAGCCGGACTCATCCATATCGCTCCCTTAATGCCGCGGGCATATCGTCAAATGATCTTAATCTATTCATCCGGCCATGTTCTGCGAAATTCCGTCCGTGCCATCGTCCGCTTTATGGAATCGGAGTCGAAACGGACTCGTCCTTAATGGCCGGTTTCGCGGGTTCGATGGCTGACCCAATGCCAGACCCAGGCGCCCACCGCCGCCAAGAGGGCAACCCAAATAATCGTTCCGAGATGCCAAAAAAAGAACCCGATAAACCAAATCGCCAAAAGGACCAAACCGATGACCAGCCACATGGACCCTCGTCCTCCTTTAACTTTTTCTCTAGTGTGCCCGAGTCGATACGGGTCATACCGATTTGGCCGAAGGCCGGATGCCAGTTCGCCGATTTTTAACGAGGGCATCTCTGGCGTTGCTTACGGTATCCTTTAGAACCAATGGGTAACCGACCACCGAAAACTGCCGTTTTCATCTAACGGTGACGTATTTTTGAACGGGCAATTTGCCTAGCAGGCGCTGAAAAAGGAGGACGTGATGAACGCGGGATCTATGATGATGAGCCGGTTGCTAATCCTTCTCATTGCCGGGACGGTCATCTATTGGCGTGCCCGGCGAAATCTCGGGCCGCAAATCGTGAGACCGGGCGTGTTAATCGGTCGGGTGGTGTTGTCGGGTGGCCTCGGATTGTTATTGGTCGGTGGGGTGGCGGAGGACGGAATTTTATGGGCCGGCATGGCGATTGGCGCAGGAGTAGGGATCGTTTTGGCCGTGTTGAGCCTTCGTCACACCCGGTTCACCGTCCAACCGCCGGTTGTACAGTATCAAGCCAACCCTTATATCGGGGGGGCGGTTATTGGGGTCACGGTGCTCCGAATCATCGACGACGCGCTCTTTCCGGTGACGGTTACCTCGGCCCGACCGAGCCATGTGCTTGTTGCGGGGATGAAAGGGGCGGTGACCGAGTTTTTCCTCCTGTTATTCTTAGCCTATTGGTTTGGATATTCCCTCGGCCTGTTAAGGGCGGCTCACCGGTTATTGCCGCCCAAAACCCCAGGCGCGATTTAATTACCCGTATTATGAATGGGCAGGGCAACCCAGATGGCGGTCATCGATTTCCCGTTTTCGATCATGACGGCTATGATATGGCCTCTGAGCGGCGGAAGCGTGATAAAGCCCAGGGGCGTTTCTTGGGGCGTGCCGAAAGGGATCATGCGCCCACCGGATTGGTTCACCCATAGGGTGTAGAGGGCATGCGGGGGCGCGATCACGTTGACCGTTACCGGGGTGTCTTTCATGGCAATCGTCCCTAATGTCCAGGACCAGTCACGATGATAAGGGGGGACGATCCAGTGGCTGTCCGGACTGGTGATCCACCCTAAGGGTGCGGCATTTCCGCCCGGACTGGCCCCCGCAATGGCGATGGGACCCTTTTGCGGTATATAAAGCGCGAGAGGCCATTCCTGTCGGGGCATCCCTACGGTATAGGCGAGACGGTAATAGAGATGGAGACGATAAGCCAAGGAGGTGTTGCCGGGTTGTAACACGGGGGTTAACCGGGGGATTTGGGGAATAGGGCCTACGGCTGCGGGCATGGTCGAAAAAGCGCCCGTCAAGACGGTAACAATGCCGATTAGCCCGAAGGCGGCAAACGTGCTGCGGCTCATGAGACGGGTTTCTCCGCGACCCATGCCGGGACAATATTCCACATGTATGGTCACCTCCTGTGAAAAATAGATTCCGGTGAGTACCACCGCCGGTAGTGTTAACTCGCCGCCGAGGTCGGCTCCACCATGACCCGATAGCCCAAGGCTTCGAGCCGGCGAATTTCCCGGCGGACCAAGGCCTGCCGATCCCGCTGATCATAATAGGTAGCGCCCAAATCTTCGTAGACAGCCCCCGGGGTCCGTAAGATCGCATAGACCGCGATCAAAATGTGGCGCCCGGTCGCCACGGCCGCGCGTTGCTTCCCGCGGCGGCCTGCGAGGCGGTGATACACCGCCCCCAGATAGGTCGGGGTCTTGCCGGCGGCATGGCCGCTTTGAGTCAAGGCGGCCCGCAGCGCTTTACTGCCCTTACGGGTGCGCGTCGGTCGTGCTTTCCCCGCACTCTCGTGCTGTCCGGGGCTGAAGCCGGCCCAGGAGACCAGATGCCCGGCGGACGGGAACCGTTGCAGATCGGTCCCAATCTCGGCGATAATGATCTCGGCCGTGCGACGCTCGACCCCGGGAATGGTTTGCAACCGGGTGAGGGCGTCGTCAAAATTTGCGAGGCGCGTGGCGATTTCCTCCGACAGCGCCGCAATCTGGCGGTCCAAAAAGGCCACATGTTGGAGCTGCACGCGCAGCATCAGGCGCTGATGGGCCGTCACCAAGCCGGTCAAGGCATGGATCAGGGTGTCCCGGGAGGCGCGGATCCGGGGATCGGCCAAATCGGCGAGGGCCGCCGGGTCGGTCATGCCGTCCGCCAGGGCGGCGAGAATGCGCTGGCCGGTGACACCCAATACATCGCTGATGACGCTCCCGAGCTTGACATTGGCCCCTTCCAACACCTTTTGGATCCGGTTGGCTTCTGTGGCGCGGGCTTGCTGCAGGCTCGTCCGGTAGCGCACGATCTCCCGCAGCTCGCGCTGCGGGCGTGGCGGGATATAGCTGGCCTTCAACGCGCCGATCCGGAGCAATCCAGCGATCCATTGCGAGTCCTGCACGTCGGTCTTCCGCCCGGGCATGCCCTTAATGTGCTGGGGATTCACAACCATCACGGCCTCAAAGGGATAGGCTTCCAACAGGTTCACGACCGGCTTCCAATACACGCCGGTTGCTTCCATGGCCACGTGCGTGACCCCACAGGATTGCAGCCAATCGGCTAACGCCAAGAGATCGGGCGTCAGGGTCCCAAACGACCGGGTCTCCTTGACCGTCGGCGTCAACACCGTGGCCACAATGACCTTCTTGTGGACGTCCAACCCGGCGCCATGGGTCACGACAACCTCTAAGTCCATGCGACTCACCTCACACGTGTGGAATAATCGGGCCCCCGGCAGCCTCGGAGCGCTGAAGAATTCTCCTGTGCGTGCTACCCGTCGTCGGCGCAAGCCGACGGAGCGCAACAATCGGGGGTGCTCGACGAGGCCGGAATCCGTCTCCTTTGCGAGCTCGCAGCATCAGAGGGAAGCCGATCTCGGCCGGAGGTTGTCTTCAGCATAGCGCGATCACCCCCATTTTTCATTCCTGTGGGTGCCCCGAATGCGGGGCATGGGTGTCTCCTTTGGTATAACGCGCGCCACGAAACCAAAGTGACCATTCGGGCGTTCAGGATCATGGAACAACGGTCAAGGGGGCTATGATGCAAAAACAATGGGGGATGGTAACGGCTCTCGCGCTAGGATTGTTTAGTTTTGCCTGGTGGGGGCTCCCGTCGGTGGTGCCGGCGCCGCCGGTAGCGACTCAATTGCCGGTAACCGCGCGCCATCAGGCCAATCCGCGAGAGAACTCCCAGTCGCCGGCCATCGTCTACGGACTCTTTTTACCGCGGTTAGCGCGATATGCCCACGATATTCCGATGCATATTGTGGCTCCCGTTCAGGCGTGGCCCGGGACCGTGTTAGAGGAATGTTATCGTCAGGGGAACGTGGTGACGTTATATTATAATGCGGCTTTGCTACTGGAATCTCCGCAACCGATTGCGACCGATGAAGCGCCATCGGCAAGCACCGGGGTTACACTGGCCAATGGCACGCCCGCCCGCTGGGAATGGTTTCCCGGCGAGGCCGGATCCGCCTATCGGTTGGTCTTTCGGCAAGCCGGGACGTATGTCGAATTGATGCTCTTCGGGTCTCGTTCAACCTCTTTGTCGGCGGCTCAATATTTGGCGAACCAATGTCATTTAATCACGGGGAGTTGAGAAAATGCGATGGGTTCGGATCGCCGCGCCGGAACAATGGGGCGATTTTGTTACGCTCGTTCGCGAATATGGCCAGATGTTACCTTATTCGCTTGAGTTCCAAGGATGGTCGCAAGAACTCGAGGATCCGGCGGCGATCTATCGAGCGCCGGGATATGCGCTTTTGGCCTATGACCAATCCTATCCGGCCGGCACGGTGGCTCTCAAAGATTTAGGGCATGCGATCGGGGAAGTCAAACGCCTATATGTACGGCCTCTATACCGCGGACAGCATCTCGGCGGCCAGCTTTTGGATCAGCTGATGGACGAGGCCCGTACCCAAGGATTTCGGCGGCTTTGGCTTGATACCTTACCTTTCATGGTGTCTGCACGTCGTCTTTATGAGAGCCGGGGATTTTACGAGATTCCGCCATATTATGACAATCCGCTGCCGGGCGTCCAGTACTTCGAGTGTCGATTATAAAAATTATTTCAGCCGTTTAGCATCAAGATGGCAGGATATTCCTTGACAAATTCCGAATTAACAGGGTAAATTCCGCCCGAAAGAGGGATGGCCTGTTCGAAAACGAGGTGCGAACACTCCCGTATCCGCATCCACCACCAAGATGAGGCGGATGCCCCGATTTGTTGGACGCCGAGCCGAACAACACAAGTTTCGAACTTGGCTTCGGCAGCCTGGCGCCGGTACTCGAGTCGTGTCGGTGACCGGTAGCGGTGGAATGGGTAAGACCACCCTTCTCATGCGATTTTTTCACCGGGCTCGGCGAGAGGGGCATGAAGTCGTCTGGCTGGACGGTCGGGATATGTTGCCGACCCCGGAAGGGTTTCTCCGGCGGCTGACGCCGGCTTACCGGCAATGGGAGCGGCTACCCGCTGCGGGGGTCAAGCGAATCATTTTAGTCGATAACTACGAATCCATTTTTCCCTTGGATAGCTGGCTTCGCCATCAATGGCTGGCGTCTTGTCCGGCAGAGGACGTCCTTATCATTGTCGCCAGCCGGAAATTTCTACTGAACGCTTGGTGCTGGGATGCGGTGTGGCAGGCGCGCGTGATAAACTGGGAGCTTCCACCTTTTTCTGCCGGCGAAGTGCGGGCCTATTTCGCGATGCGCCGTATTCAAGGGGAGGCCCAGGCTTTGACCATCCCAGCCCATCAAGGGATTCCCTTGGCTTTAGCCCTGGTATCGGACGTATGGCACACCTATAAAGATCGGCCGGGCCATGTCGACCATTTGATGAGTCAGGGTCTCGGGGGGCGCCTCTTTCAAGAAGTGGATGAAGAGTTAGCGGACGTGTTGGCGGCCCTCGCCTTGACCCCGCGAGCACAGCGGGATATTTTGCAATTTATCAGCAATCGATCGCTATCCCGAGACACCTATCACCGGTTGGCCGGCTTGTCATTTGTACGGCGCACTTCTCGGGGATTGACGCTACATGACGCGATTCGCCCGTACGTTTTAAGGGCCTTGCAAACGCGGGACGCGGAGCGGTACCGGCAAACCGAGCAACGCGTGTTGGCGTGGCTAGTCGGTCAATGGCAATCCGCCGATCGGGATCAAGTGGCGCAAGATTTGCTCAACCTGGTATCGGCCCGATTAGCGCCGATGAATCATTATGCCAATCTGGCGGTCACCACGCCCGATCTTTCGATTGGTTCCATGACCCGTGGCGAACGCGAGGCGGTGGTGGGCATGGTGGAGGATTGGGTCCGTCAACCGTTGCCCGTCACCCAAGGGAGCCCGACACAACTTTTGGATGAGCTCCTTCAGCATTTTCCGGAATCCTTACAAACTGTTCGTGGTGACCGACCCTATCCGCTGGCCATTTTGGGGGTGGTGGAGTGGACAAGGCGGACGATTGATGTGTTATATCCCTTTAGTCCGGAATTTTTACAGACGGTCAGCCAAGTGGTGCCGCCCGCCCAAACCGCCGATAGCCTCTTGATGGTCTTGGTCGGATTTGACCATAGCGATGTTCGCTATCCTCAGCCCGTCATCATGGGGTACTTGGTGCGCCAGTTTTTGGCGACCGGTAATGGCCGTCGTCTCATGGGACTTTCTACCGATCCTGCCTTCAAACCGCTTTTGCGGCGATTGGGGTTTCAGGCAATTCCCTTGGATGCCGTCTATCACGATGGAACAGAGGAGCTTTTCATCCTGGATTTGCGGCAATCCAACATCGTCGAGTGGGCAACCGACGTTTTGGGCTATACACCGGCTCCCGCAGCCGGGGGGCTTAATGCGCACCTGGTCCGTGAGGTCTTGGATCATTTATGGGATATGTCGCTTTTACGCGAGACGGCTTGGTGCCGCTTGACCGGGTTAATACCGGAAGAATTTCAGCGGTGGCTCTTAGCCCAATTAGAACAGTTCCGCCAATTCCGTCCGGAAGTGGCGGTCTGGATTGATGAAGCCTATGTGGATCCGCGGTTCGAGGTCGACGCCCGGGCCCGCGCCCGGCACATCAGCCGGGCAACCTATTATCGCCGTCTCAATCAGGCGGTGGATACCTTTGTGAGGTTTTTGGCTCCGCGCCCATGGCCGACTACGCCCTCCTAGCGGCCGATACCGGGTGACGGAAAGTACCCGGCCACTGTTTCGGTTGGTCCACCAAATGGCGTAACGTATCGACAATGAGTCGTGCGTAAGCGAGGGCGCCCACCGGCGTCAAATGCACCCCGTCGGGGTAGAAATAGTTGTTGTGATTGGCGCTGGCCGCGTACCAATTGACCAACGTGGCATGTGGGTAGGTCGCAGCCACTTGGGCCAAGGTTTGGTTGACAATCGTTTGCCAGGGACGGGGCACCCGGGCGTTTACCAGCAAAATATCTTGCACCGGGCCCAACTGATTAAGAAGATCGATCAGTTGTTGGGTCGTGTATGGCCCATTATTGCCGAGCTCGATAATCACCTTAGTCCCGAGTTGATGATTCGCGATTAACGAAGCAACCACCGGTGGGGTTTGATAGAGTTGGCGGCCAACATGGGCACTGACGACAATGCCCGGTAACAGCTCTTCTAAATAAGGAGCGGCATCGACCATTACCGAATCTCCGATGGCGGTGACTCCTTGGCCGGTTAAAGGCGGTGGGCCGCCGGACGGCGACGGGGGAGGCGGGAGCGGCGGTCCTAAGGGGATGGAGGTTATCGTGGCCGGCGGAGGCGTTTCGGCCGGTGTGGCCGCTTCCACCCAGCCCGACAAGCCTCCCACTGCCATCACCAAGAGGACGGTCAGGCCAGTCAATAGGGCCGTGGCCGTGCCCCATTGGGTTCTTTCCGTGACGGCGGTTTGAAGATGGTGCCACCAACGCCGGAGGGCTCCCCGGCGAATGGGATCTTCGATGTAGCGCCACGAGACGGCCGCGATAAGAAACGTGAGGGCGACTTGACCCGCAATTAAGAGGCCGTTCAGACCGGTGGTGCTGTTGACGGGCGTGGTGAGCACGATGATCGGATAATGCCAGAGATAAATGCCGTACGACCGCTCCCCAATCCAGCGTAAGGGTTTGGTGCCCAAAACGCGGCTAATAACCGTACCGGGTTCGATGAGCGATCGGATGACGAGGGCGGAAAGCACGGATAGCCCGACCAAGCCCCCCCGGTATAAAAAGGGCTGATATTGATTGGTGCGCCAAATCATGGCCAAGATGGCGACGAGGGAAAGCCATCCGACGGTGTCCCACCATCGCCGGCGGATTTTATGGGAGGACTCCGGCAAGGTGGGTGTGAGAACGGCCAGGATGGCCCCGATAACGAGGGCGAAGGCACGGGTATCGGTGCCGTAGTAAACGCGGCTGGGATCAAGTCCGGGATGGTAGAAGAGGGCCATAAGGCCGGCAGAGACGAGGGCCAGTCCTGCCAAAATGGCCACCAATAGGGGACGCTGTCGAATTCGCGGTAAAAACCAGGCCAGAATCAGCGGCCATAGTAGATAAAATTGTTCTTCTACCGCTAACGACCAGAGATTTTTCAGCGGTTGGGGATTCGCAAAGGATTGAAAGTATGAGACATGGTGATAGATATACCACCAATTGCTGAGATAGAACAGGGCGGCTAATTCGTCTTGGCGCAGACTGGGAATGTCATGGGGCGATACCCGGGCGACCCAAAAGGGGATAATGGCCAGCAGGATTAGTAAGGCCGGGAGCAATCGACGGGCGCGGCGTCCCCAAAATACCTTAAACCGGATATGACCGTAACGGGTCCAGTCGGTCAATAACAGATGGGTAATGAGATAACCCGAGATCACAAAGAACACGCCCACCCCTAAGAGTCCGCCCGGGGCCCAAGGTAAATTGACATGGTAGGCGATGACCGATAACACGGCGAGCGCCCGCAATCCATCGATACCCGCCTGGTACCGTGTTTCATGATGTACCGGTTTTGGCATAAATCAATCGTCACCTCTTGATTCGTCTCACGCTGGTCGAGCCTTCTCTTTTTTATGAATTCAATCCCGCCCAAAAACAGAACCGGCTGGCCGGGTTCCCGTTCTTTTTTGTGCCTTCCATAAAATCCCATCTATAACCAGTGTAGTTGCGGAATGTCGATCGGGTTCGGTATGATTGAAGAAATTTTTCGCTCGACCGGCTAGGAGGTACTTTTCAATGAAAACGGAAGCGCTCTCTGCCCTCCCACGGCCGACCGTCGAGTCTCCTCAGGGCTTTTGGGCTTTAACCTGGGTTCACTTGTTAAACGATGGATTGGCCAATTATCTGCCCGGCATTTTACCGTTTTTAGGCGCGGTGCTTCATTTGCCCTTACCGTCGATTGCCGGCCTCATGTCTATTTTGTTGTTTGGTCAAATGTTGCAACCGGTGTCGGGGATTGTCGCCGATCGCCTGGGCGGCCGGTCGCTGGCTATATGGGGCCCGGTGCTGACCGCCCTTGCGGTGGTGGGCGTGTCGGTGACCCGCCACTATTGGATGCTGGCGGTTCTCTTTCTCATTACCGGTATCGGGACTACGATTTTTCATCCCCAAGCCTTGACCATGATCCGCTCGGTGTCTCAAAAAGGTCATGGCGTGACCATGTCCCTGTTTTTGATTGGTGGGGAAGTCGGACGGGCTCTCGGGCCGGTGGCCGCCGGGTGGATTGTGGCGCGTGAAGGATTGGGTTCGATGTGGTTGATGGCACTCCCGCTCGCTCTCACTTGGCCTTGGCTGGCTCGCCGTTTGCCCCGGCTGGAGGCCAAGCCTCGTGGCCCGGCGGTGCGCTGGGCGCAGCACCTTCGCCCGGGCATCGCTTTAATCGTGTTTTCCGGATTGCGTGCGGCGGTTATCTATGGCTTAAGTACGTTTTTACCGCTTTTATGGCGTCAAACCGGCGGGAGTTTGGTCGTCGCCGCTTCGTTAGTGACCACCTTTATCGGGATTGGTGTGGCCGGGAACCTGGGCGCAGGCGCGGTCGCCGACCGATACGGTAAAGCGGTCGTCCTGTGGGGCTCGACGCTGTTGTCCGTGGTCTTATTGATTTTTTTGCCGATGGCTCGCGGGGTTTGGCTTTGGCCGCTGGTCGCGGCTTTGGGCATTGCCCTTTTTGCGTCATTGCCGGTGACGATGATTTTAGGGCAAGATATCTTCTATGAGAATCCGGCCATGGGTTCGGGAGTCGCATTAGGTCTCGGTAATGGCCTCGGGGCTTTGTTATTGCCGGTACTGGGGGCGATTTCGGCTCACGTCGGTATTTTGTCCGGATTTTGGGTATTGGCGGGACTCATGGGACTCACGTTGGGGGCCATTCCTTTTATGCGCGCGAAACCGCGGCCCATTTAGGTAGGCCGCGGTCGCTTGACCTCATCGGGGGCCGGGATATCATGAAAAGCCCAGTAATAGGCGATTAAATTAAGCCCCATGAACAGAAAGGCTCCCCAAATGGGGACGTCCAGAAAGGTATTCATGAGCGAACCGGCGATCGTCGGACTAATCATCATGGTGATTTGCGAAGGCAATGATCCAAACGCGGACACCCGGCTACGGTAGCGGGAGGCACTGACGCCCATCATGTAACTTTGACGGGCCGGCATGCCGAGCGAGTTAAACACCATCCGTAACGTATAGAGGAGACCGGCCATCCAAAAACTCGGCGCCCAGGCCATGAGGGCCAAGCTAACCAGGCTGATCCCGCGGGTGACGACGACCGTCCGTACGGCTCCCAGCCGGCGGGTTAGGCGGGCAGACCAGAGATAGGGGAATGCCGACGCCAAATTGACGATGGTGTAGACGACCCCGATTTCCGCCGGTCCGACGCCATAACGGCGATAGAACCAGTAGGTCAAGAGCGGGCCTAAAAAGCCGATCCCTAACCCGTTTAACGCGTTGGTCAGGCCCAACCGCCCGACCAATTGGCGAAACGGCAGGGGAGGCGGGGGTTCTTTGGCGGCCGAGGAATTCGGGTCTTCGTGAATGGGTAAGGTGACCAAAAACATCGCCAGGGACAGGCCGGCACTCGCGAAAAACAAGCTTTGATAGGCTGTCAGCCAACTCCATCCATGGCTATGTAACCAGGCGGGAATTCCCGCAACCAGCGAGCCGGCGGCCCCGGCCAATACGCCGATGAACGAGAGACGGCCAAACGCTTCGGTACGCCTGTCCAACGGCACGGATTCGACCACTAACGGCTGCTCGGCCGGAAATACCGGTCCCCAGGAACCGCCGCTGCCGGCACCGCCGCCCCGCCCGATGCCACCGAGTCCGCTGGCTAACACAGCGACCCACGCGGCGTGCGACCAACCAAGGCCCAGCCCTCCGACGAGGGCCAGCAGGGCTAAAGCTAAAATGACGCGCTTACGGCCCCAAACGTCGCCGACATAGCCCACCCCCGCTACCAGCAATACCGTTACGGCTCCGGAAATCCCTAAAATGAGACCGATGGCGGCGGCGGAATAACCGGCCCGATCGAGATAGAGCGGAAAAATCACCGTTAAAAAGGCCGTCGAAAAACTCCGCAGCGCACGGCCCAAATAGAGCCAGCGGATGTTTTGATGCATAGGGTCTCCCTCCGTCCCGGTCCATTGTACGCCAGCCGGGGAATGCCGTGAAATAAAGTAACCACCTCGTAAAGAGGTGGTTTTGGCATTCCGAGGCGACGGATTAGTCTTGGTGTCGCTTGACGCGGGAGGCCACCATTTCGATGAGCCCTACGGCCAGCAGCATGATGATGAGGTGAAACCAACCGATGTTCGGATGCGGCGGCAAAGCCAGCGGCAAAATCCCGCCGATCACGATGAGTAGGGTCGCCACCCAGGCTAAAGGCTGCCGGGTTAGCGACGAAAGCCAGGCACCGGTGGCCAGCACAATTAATCCGGCCCCGATATGAACATCACGCAAAAGCGCAGTCATGCGATAAAACCCCAAAAGCTCGCCGAGACCGAGCAAAAGGGCAATTAATACGGCGAGCCGAAATACCATGAGAGCCGGTTTCATTGTGTCCCTCCTTCAGGAAGACTCCAGGGAACTTTCTAACACTGCAGCATGCCCGGATTAGCGGTGCAATATAATGCCTAGACTGAGCAGTAACCCAAAGACAATGTGCAATCGTCCCATGACAGGAACCGCCCGTTTTAGGCCGTCGGGAGTGGTCAAGGAGCGAATGGTGGAAGAGGCGAGAGGAACGGCCAGCAAGACAATTAAAGTACTCGGGGGCAAGTGACCGGAAATCACGGCTAAAATCGTGGAGACGAAGGCGGCCACGACCACCAAGGTCAGCACCCGAAGGCCCCCGCTTTCCCCTAAAACCACCGGAATCGTACGCCGGCCATATTCCCCGTCTTGCAATCGGTCGCGGAGATTATTGCCGAGAAGGATGCTGGCCACTAAAAACCCGACGGGGATTGAGGCCACCCAAGCCGCCGGCGTAATATGGCCTAATGCCGCCAACTCGGTAGCCGTCACCTCTAACGGCCCCATGATCAAAAACACCACAAATTCCCCAAAGGGCGTGGCCGAGATGGGAAACGGGCCGCCGGCGTAGAGAAATCCGGCGCCAATCGCCAATATCCCCATTAATAAAAGCCACGGATTGCGGAATATCACCAACAATAATCCTAAGCCGAGCGCGGTGGCATAACAGCCGATGGCCCACCGCAAGACGGTCGGGGCGGCCACTTCTCCACTGACAATAATGCCGCCAATGCCCAGACTTTCCGGTTTGTCCAGTCCTTTGACATAGTCGTAGTATTCATTCAGCATGTTGGCGCCGATTTGCATGGCAAATCCGATCAGGACGATGTCGATCCAAGCCCACCAAACCACATGACCGGAAATCCAGGCGAGTGCACCGCCCACCAGAATCGGAACGACGGTGGCCGCGAGCGTAGGGGGCCGACTCACCCGAAAAAATGCGTGAGCTGTCATCGATAGTCCCATCCTTCGTGTTCGGCCAGTTGCGCAATTAATTGCGTCCGTAAAATTTTGCCGCTGGCCGTTCGTGGAATCTGATCCACGAAATAGTATTCCGTGGGCATTTTATACGACGCGAGCCGTGACGACAAGAAGTGGCGCAATTCTCCGAGGTCGACCGTGCCCACGGCTTGAATGGCCGCGGCGACGCGCTGACCCCATTCGGGATCGGGTCGCCCAAAGACGGCCGCGTCGGCGATGGCAGGAAACGTTTTTAAAATCTGTTCAATTTCCGTGGGGTAGATATTTTCTCCCCCGCGGATAATGAGATCCCGGCGACGATCCAGCACGGTGAGGTAATGCCGGGTGTCCAATTGACCAATATCACCGGTTTTAAGCCAGCCCGACCGAAACGTGGCTTGGGTGAGTTCAGGCTGGCGCCAATAGCCGAGCGCAACGGTCGGGCCGGTAATATAGATTTCCCCGGCGGTATCCGGCGGCAACGTCCTCTCGCCGTCACGAATCTCGACTTGGGTCGGCACGGTGGCGCGCCCGGCGGTTCCTCGATGGGCGGGACCGTCTACCGGATCCAAAATGGCGATCTGAGAGGCGGTCTCGGTCAATCCGTATGTCGGGGCTACCGGGTAACCTTGTCGCCAGGCCCGCTCGATCAGATCGGGAGCGGCCGGTGCACCGCCCAACAACACGAGCCGCAAACTTTTCGGAGGCGGCACATCGGCGGCCAGGAGGCGTTGTAGCATGGTCGGGACCAATGAGACGAGAGTGATCTCATCCCGACGAAAGCTTTCGGCGACGAGAGAGACGTCAAAGCGCGGAAGTAGGATCACGCCCGACCCCTGAATCACACTGCGAAATAAGATGGATAAGCCGCCGACGTGAAAAAGAGGCATGGTATGAAGCCACCGGTCGGTCGCCGATACCCCGGCTTGAAGCGCAAATCCCATCGCACTCCACCAGTGCTGGCGAAGGGCCAGCATGACCCCCTTCGGGACACCGGTGGTACCGGACGTATAGATAATGGTGTTGAGCGCCTCCCAATCCCAGGGGGCCCGAACAAATGGCCGACGGGGAGCGGCTAAAATATCGGCCCAGCTTTTTTGACGAGAAGCCTCCGTGGCCGGGAGGGACGCGCCGGGCTGATGCAAGATCCATGCCGGCTCGGCATTATCCAAGATGGGGGCTAATTCCGCCGGGGTCAGCCGGGTATTTAAAGGAATCATCACGGCCCCCAGCCGGGTCAGGGCATAAATAAGCAACACGAGGGGGGCGCCGGGCCAAAACCACAGCGCCACCCGATCGCCGGAACGGACCGGCAGTCCCGCCAAATGGGATGCCAGCCCGTCAACCGCCTCATCCAATTCCTCAAAGGTCCAGTGTTGGCCGTCGGCGGCCAGGGCCAGCCGACGAGGGTGTATTTCGGCCTGGACCGATAACCAATCGTCGCTGTGCATCGCGATTAGGGGAGCCTCCGAAATTTCTTGAAGTCCGGTTTACGCCGTTCCAAAAAGGCATTTTTGCCTTCTTTCGCTTCCTCGGTAAAATAGTAGAGCATGGTCGCATCTCCGGCTAACTGCTGGATGCCCGCCCAGCCGTCGGTATCCGCATTGAACGCCGCTTTCAAAAAGCGAAGGGCAATCGGACTCTTTTCCAAAATTTCGCGGGCCCATTTAACGGTTTCTTCCTCAAGTTGGTCGAGCGGCACCACCGTATTGACCAACCCCATATCGAGGGCTTCCTGCGCGGTATATTGCCGACAGAGGTACCAAATTTCCCGGGCCTTCTTCTGTCCTACCGTACGTGCCAACAACCCGGCACCATACCCTGCATCGAAACTGCCGACTTTCGGCCCGGTTTGGCCAAAGCGGGCGTTGTCGGCGGCAATCGTCAGATCGCAGACTAAGTGGAGGACATGACCGCCTCCAATGGCATAACCGGCGACCATCGCAATCACAGGCTTGGGCAAAAGGCGGATCTGTCGTTGCAGGTCGAGTACATTTAAGCGCGGAACCCCGTCGTCCCCGACATAACCGCCGTCGCCACGGATGCGTTGATCTCCCCCGGAACAAAAGGCTTTGTCGCCCGCTCCGGTTAAAATGGCCACCCCAATTTCAGGATCGTCGCGGACAATGTTAAACGCGTCTTGCAACTGAAAAAGGGTTTGTGGCCGAAACGCATTGCGCACTTCCGGTCGGTTTATGGTAATTTTGGCGATTCCCTCGGCTTGGTGAAATAACACGTCCGAGTATTCCTTACGCAGTGTCCATTCAATGCTACCCATCAAAAACCCCTCCTAAGAGTGAGGATCGGGGGTTGTCCCCGTGATGACGACGAAATCTTTGATCGCCTGCCAAAACCGTTCAGGCTGTTCAAGGTGCACGGTGTGTCCGGCACCCGGAATGACGGTCAAGGAAGCTTGGGGCAACTGTTGCACCATTTGGCGCGCCAACCCGACATATTTGGCATCGCGTTCGCCCACCACCAACCGGATCGGCATGGCGAGGCGAGGTAAATCCGGCCACAAGGATTGCTGGCTGCCGGCTCCGGCCGCTTTCAGACTCCACGCCAATCCCTCCGGACTTTGCTGTCGGCGAATCCGGTTTTCTTGGTGCCGTACGTCCTCGGGTTGATCGG
Organism: Sulfobacillus acidophilus DSM 10332; assembly: GCA_000237975.1. Classification (GTDB taxonomy): domain Bacteria; phylum Bacillota; class Sulfobacillia; order Sulfobacillales; family Sulfobacillaceae; genus Sulfobacillus_A; species Sulfobacillus_A acidophilus. The sequence goes on from CP003179.1 coordinate 1,264,106, forward strand.
CAAATAACGGCTGGGAAGACCAGTAGTCGACAAACCACAGGATCCCTCGCTCGCGGATGTTTTGCGCCAACTGAGCGTCCGATTGGCGCCGAGCCTCCCGTTCCGTCGGATCGGCGATGCCGGGCGAGGCACTTTCCAAAATGAGCCGCGAAACCGCTTGGGGGTATTGGCGGGCCAAATGGAGTGCGACACGTCCCCCCATAGAGTACCCCAATACCCCATAATGGGGATATCCCAAGTGCTGCATAATGGTCTCTAGTTCGTCGGCGGTGCGAGATATGAGGGCCTCGTCGCGCCGAGTGATCTGATGGCTGCCGTGCCCCGGCAAATCCACCCGGACAACCCGGACCCAGGGGGCCATCCGTTCGGTGAGGTTGTCCCAGCTGGCCTGGCTACCCGTAAAACCGTGCAATAAAAGCCAGACCGGTTGCGATTGACCCGCTTGCCGGGGGCGATAGCGCGTTAAAAGCTCATCGATCGCGAGCATCGGGCAGCACCTCCTTTAACCGGGACCACACGATTTCATGCCATTGGACATTGGCGGGGCGAGGTAACGTGCGCCATTCAATCACGCGAAGGCCGGGGGCGAATAGCCATTCGTCCCAGGCTTTTTTCAACCCGCCGAGGGTGTCGACCCGACGATATCGCCCGCCATAGATGGTGGCGGCTCCAGAAAAATCCAATTGATGGGGCGTCCCGAATAGGGGCTCAAAAACGGCTTCTGGTAAGTCTTTTTGCGATAGAAAAGAAAAGATACCGCCGCCCTGATTATTAATCACGATAATCAGGGCATTAAGGTGATGTTGAGCAGCCGCCAAGAGCCCATTCATGTCGTGGTAAAAGGCCAGATCGCCGACGACGGCGATGACGTCCCCCTGTGCGGCACTAACGCCCAGGGCAGTCGAAATGAGACCGTCGATTCCGTTGGCGCCCCGATTACCGTAAACGGATACCGGTAGCGGTCCACTAAAACTGTCCAAATCCCGGATCGGCATGCTGTTGGCGATAAAAAGGGGATGCCTGAAATCCTGCGCCGTCAACCATTCGGGAAGGGCGTGAAATAGCCGGGCTTCAAAACGCTCCGGCAGCTCGCCGAAGATGGCGGGTAAGGCTTGCGCGGTGCGATCCTCCCAGGTCTGCCAAAGCGCCGTCCACTCCGGGTCTTGCCTGGGCCAGCGGTCGGTGAGTGCCCGGACGGTGGCCGACGGGTCACCGGTAATGGCCCAGACCGGGTGTGGGTCGGGTTGGCGAAACTCCAGTGCGTCGTCCAACAGAACCCAGGGCACATGTTGGAGCCACTGGTTTAACACTTTCGAGGTCGGAGGCGAGCCTAACTGGATGACGACATCCGGCTTCGCGATGTGGTCCTTCACGACTCGCAAAAAGGCATCATAACGGGTAATTGTCCCCGGGGTGCGGCGCGCGGGCGCCAACGGGTCGGCCAGTACCGGCCATCCCCGCTGCAATAGCCGACGAAGGACCGCTTCCGAAAGGACGGGACTTTCCGGACCTAAAATCACTATTCCGTGACGGGGAGGGGCTAACCAACCGGGCGCCTCCTCGATCCAACCCTCCTGGTCGGGCATCGGCGCCTGAGCTTGGGTCACGTGCACATAGTCAAAAGGCCGGTCGGACGCGTCACCCCAGGGTAATAACGGTTCCCGCAAGGGAAAGTTGATATGAACGGGCCCTCGAGGGGCAGCGGTCGCTATGGCTGCCGCCCGGGCGGCCACTTGCGCATAATAGCCGGTGACCTCGACGGGCCCGCCGGGTGAGGGTAAATCTTGAAACCATTTGGCATGGGATCCGTAAAGCCGCACTTGGTCAATTGTTTGGGCCGCTCCCACGTCCCGCAGTTCCCGCGGGCGATCAGCCGTTAAGACGATAAGCGGCACCCGACTCAGACGGGCCTCGACCACAGCCGGTAGCAGGTTAGCGGCGGCGGTTCCCGACGTACAGACAATCGCCACCGGTTTTTGCGTGGCTTTAGCAAGTCCCAAGGCAAAAAACCCGGCCGATCGTTCGTCGAAAAGGACCCACGGTTTCACAGCCGATTCGTAAAACAACACGGCGAGCGGGGTCGAACGCGATCCGGGGGCGATGACAACCTGCTCAACCCCTGCCTGGGCTAAGGTTGCAATGAATTGCCCTAAAGGAGCCCGTGTGCCGGGATTATTCATGAAGTGCCTCTCCTTCTAGTTCGAGCGCGGTGAGCATCGTGGTCATTTTCCAGCGGGACTCCGCCAGTTCGAGGTCCGGATCGGAATCCTCCACGATTCCACACCCGGCAAAAAGAGTCATGGTACGGGCTGTGCCATAGGCCGAACGCAAGGACACCCACCACTCCCCTTGGCCGGTTAAATCGGCCCATCCGATGGGGCCCGCATACCATCCTCGCGTAAACGGTTCATGTTGCAAAATATATTGCGTCGCTTGGGCCACGGGGGTGCCCGCGACGGCCGGCGTCGGGTGCAGGGCGGCTACCGCCGAAAACCCGCTGACCTGGGGCAACAGCGTTCCCTTCACAGGTGTCCATAAATGCTGCACCGTGGGTAGCCGCTTAATACTGGGAATCTCTGCGGCGGATAAGGAGGCCGTCAGCGGCGCGAGACGCGAAATGATATGATCACGAACCAACGCATGTTCGCGCCGATTTTTGGCGTTATTCAGCAGATCGTCCGCTAACCGGTGATCCTCTTCCGGCGTCAATCCTCGTGGGGTCGAGCCGGCCAAGCACATGGTGTGCAATTGACGATTGGTATCTACCCGGACTAAAAGCTCCGGCGTGGCGCCTAAAAACACCCGCTCGCCCCACCGAATCAGAAATACGGTCGCATCGGGATTTTGATCGCGGAGGTGGTGCAATACCACGGCGATATCCAAGGGGTCGGCATATCGCAGCGTGGCGGTACGCGCCAATACGACTTTATCCAACGCGTGTTGCCGGATGGCGGCAACCGCTCCCGAAACCAGATCCTTCCAGCGATCGGCCGATGGCGAAAAACGGACCTCCAAAGGCGCCGGCAAGACGGTCATCGCCGGTTCCGAATCGGCAAAAACGGTCTCAAAAGCTTCCGTTAGGGTTTTTTGATGGGATTCCCAGGTATCTTCGGGCAATATCCGGACAGCAATGCGTAACCGGGTGGTTGTGGCAGTTTGTTCAATTTGTAACAAAGGCACGGCAAAAAATACCCCGGGCACACCGGGCCAACTGGAATGGGGTGCGAAGGCTTGGCCACCGACAATCCACGATTCGTCCAAGCCTTCTTTTTGAAGGCGAGCGGTCCATTGCTCGATGTGCTGCCACCCGTCACCGTCCGCCCATTGCCCAGCCTGCGCTTGCCCGATGCCCAACCGGATCGGGCCGTCGCCGGGATGCACCAACCAGGCAAAACCCCCAGCCCGTGCCACCGCCTGATAGGCGTTGACCGGGGGGACGTCCAATTGGTATGTAAGCCAGGTCGGTTGGCCATGGCGCCGAGCCCAGGCCACCCGGTCCTTTAACAAAGGTTCGAGACGGGATTGGGTATCCGCCACCACATGCATCATGTCTTGCACCCGATTCTACCATTCGATCGTGATGATCAGCGTCGAAAGCAGTATACCACAAGCAGATCATGGCGTATCCGCCCGTTTTTCCGGGCTTGCCGGGAGCACCGGGCTAGCGTATGCTCTTGGTCAAAGAGTGGATGAACGGGGTTGACGTCAGGCTGGACACATTGATCGCCTCTCTTCGTCACTGGTGGCCCGATTTGGAGCTGCAGCAGGTGACACGGTTAAGTCAAAATCCGCAATTTCTCTTGATCCGGATGCCCGGCGGGTGGGTCGTAAAATGGGCCCGAACCCGTCCTGCCCGACGGCGACTGGCTTTTGAAAGCCGACAATTGGCCCGATGGCAAGGCATCGCCGGGGTGCCACAGGTGGAATCGCTGGCGGAGGATCTCATGCGATATCGCTGGGTCGAGGGGCAACCGTTGTCGTCTAAGGCCCATCCGGAGTCATGGGCCCCTGTCATCGGAGAATTTTTGGCGGCCATTCACGATCCGCGATATCTGCCGCCCGAATTGCGTGCCGATCGCCGGCGGCGAATTCAGGCGCGATATACCCGGCGTCTTTATCGGCGCGCGGTAGAGATCGTGTTTGATTGGTTATTGCCGCGCGAGATGCGCATGTTGGACACGATTAGCGCGCCTTATCTTGATGGCACCGACGAGCGACCGATGGCGGTCTTGCATGGGCATTTCGAACCGCGTACGGTACTGGTTGAGAACGGCCAATTATCGGGTGTCATTGGATGGGGGCACCTCCGGGTGGGGGATCCGCTTTGGGATTTTGTGTATTGGCCACCGGAATGGACAGAACGGTGGATTGCCCCGGATACGGCGGAGAACGCGCGTCTTCGATGGTATCGAATTCTTTTGGCACTCTATGCGATCCTCACCGCGTTTGATAAAGGGCATCTAGAATCTATCGAAAAGGGCGTCGAGCACCTTCAGCGGCTCTTAAACCGGTAAAGAGAGGAAAAGGGATGCACCATGTTTTTTCAAGGAGAACCCGGAGCTTTTAGTGAAGCGGCCATTCGCCGGTATTTTCCCGATGGGGACGCCACCGGCCTGGGTTCTTTTAAAGATGTCTTCGATGCCTTGCGGCAGGAGCCGGCGGCCGTCGGATTGTTGCCGATTGAAAACGCCTATCGGGGCAGTGTCTATGATGTATGGGATTTATTAGTCGCTTCGCCGACCCTGACCATTTGGGCGGAAGTGGTCCAACCGGTCACCTTGGCGTTGATGGTGGTGCCCGGGGAGACGATGCAAACCATCCGACGGGTTCGTTCGCATCCGCAAGCATTGATGCAAAGTCGGGGGTTTTGGCAACCGCGTGGGTGGGAGGCCGATCCGGCGTTGGATACCGCCGGCAGTGCCCGCGAACTGTCCCAGCATCGGTGGCCGGGGGTGGCGGCCATTGCGCATCCCCGAGCGGCCGAACTGTATGGCTTGACGATTTTAGCCAGCCCCATTGAAGATTATGCCGACAATCGAACCCGCTTTTGGCTCTTAAGCCAAACCCCACCCCCGGTTCGGTTGGATAACGGCGGGGGACTCATGAAGGCCACTTTGGCTTTCGATATTGCGCATCGGCCCGGGACACTGGCTCGGGTGTTAACGGCGTTTTACGAACATGGATTGAATCTCACCAAAATCGAATCACGTCCGCGACCCGGGACTCCCTTTGAATTTCGGTTCTGGGTGGATTTGGGCCTCGAATCGCCCGAGGCGGTACACGCCTTAAAAACCGTGGTCTCGGAGTCCGGGTTATTTGAATGGCATCGGTTACTGGGGATTTATCCGGTGATGCCCGGTCCCTGACCCCTACTCAAACGGGTCGTGAAGGCGTATCATGAAGGACACGATAGTGGTGCTAGGGGAGCCGGCCACGGCTGAGAGGCAATGCCAACCCTTACAACCTGATCTGGGTAATGCCAGCGAAGGGAAGTACCGCCTCCCTGGTCCATCCTATCGCACGTTGGTACTGGGAGGTTTATCATGGGAACGGAATTACCCGCGATTGGAAAAATTTCTCCGGAAGCCTTCTCGCACTATATCTATCCTCATCTAGGCGCTCAGCGGCCGGAAATCCTCTATGGGCCTCAATCCGGGGTGGATGTCGGCGTCGTTCGAGTCGCCCCGGGTGTCGTGATGGCCACGACTACCGATCCGGTGTTTGTCGTACCGCAATATGGTTGGAAGCGGGCGGCCTGGTTCGCCGTGCATATTTTGGCGTCGGATGCCGCAACGTCCGGACTCGCCCCGAGTTTAATGACGGTGGATTTAAATTTACCGTTGTCGATGTCGACGGAAGATTTTGAGCAATTTTGGTTAGCCTGGGATCAAGCCGTCAAAGATTTAGGCATTGCGGTGATTTCCGGTCACACGGCCCGCTATCAAGGCACGGATTTCCCGATGGTCGGGGGGGCGACGGTCATGAGTATTGGGCCGGAAGACCAGTATATTACGACGGCTATGGCCGAAGCCGATGACGTGCTCATTTGCACCAAAGGAGCGGCTATCGAGACGGCAGGACTGTTTGCGGCGACGTTTCCGGAGTGGATTCGTCGCGAGCTCGGTGACACGACCTTTGAGGCGGCCGATCGACTCTTTGAACAGATGTCGGTGGTGGAAGATGCCCGGTTGGCGGCGTCGGTCGGGGTCCGTCAAAATGGGGTCACGGCGATGCATGATGCGACGGAATGCGGAGTCGTGGGCGGCGTCTATGAAATCGCCGAGTGCTCTGGCCTAGGGGTGGAGCTATTGGACGACCAGGTCATTATCCGGCCGGAAGTCGCGGCCATCACCGAACTGGCGGGCATTGACCCCTTGATTTCCATTAGTGAAGGGACACTGTTGTTGACGGTCAAGCCGCATGCGGTTGATAAGGTGTTGGAACGGCTGAAGACGGGCGGTATCGAAGCGAGTGTGATTGGACGGATGTTGCCGCCGGACGAAGGACGTTGGCGGATACAACAAGGGCAACGGCGTTCCTTGGTCCATCCCCGGGTTGACCCGTTTTGGGAGGCTTTTGGGCGTCGAGCCGCTGAAGGAGTGACATAAAGGATGGTACCCCGGGTATTAGCCATTGCCGGTTCGGATCCCTCGGGGGGAGCCGGCATCCAAGCGGATTTAAAGACCTATGCCGCATTTGGCGTGTACGGCATGACCGCTATTACGGCCTTAACGGTACAAAACACCGTGGGAGTGACCCGGGTGGTGTTAACCGATCCGGCGGTGGTTCGGGAACAAATTCGCGCCTGTCTTGACGATATTGGGGTCGACGCCATCAAAATCGGCATGTTAGGAAGCGCGGCCATTATTCGGGCGGTAGCGGAGGAAATCCGATCGCTTCAGGTGCCGATTGTCGTCGATCCGGTCATGCGGGCCAAGGGCGGCGATCCGTTGCTGGAACCCGAGGCCGAAGACGCTTTTCGTGAAGCCATCGTCCCGTTGGCGACGGTGATCACGCCCAATTTGCCGGAAGCCGAAGCCCTGTTGGGTTTTCCGGTCCGTGATCGGGTCGAGATGCGGCGGGCGGCGCGGGCCTTGGCCCATCAAGGGGTGCCGGCGGTCCTGATTAAAGGCGGGCATTTGACGGACGAACAGGCGGCGGATTTACTCTGGTATCAGGCGGAAGAAAATTGGTTGACGGCTCCTCGGATTCAGACCCACCATACGCATGGCACCGGGTGCACGTTATCGAGTGCGATTGCCGCCGGATTGGCCCGTGGAGAGGCTATGGCCGTCGCGGTCGCCGAAGCCAAGCGTTATGTCACCAAAGCCATTCAAGACGCGCCCGGTTTGGGGCATGGCCATGGGCCCTTATGGCATCACGGGTGGGTTCGGTCTTAGGAGGATAGACATGGATTTGCGGTTGATGGTGATTATTGATCCCCGGCAGGTTCCAGTCGATCAGCTCGGCGGGTTTTGCCGGGAGGTTCGGCAAGGTGGTGCCACGGTCATCCAATTACGTGGGAAGATCCGTTCAACCCGCGAATTGGTCACCTATGGCCGGGCCTTGCGGGTGGAAACCCGCCGCCACGGCTTGAGCCTGATTGTCAATGACCGTACGGATGTGGCGTTGGCGATTCAGGCGGACGGGGTGCATGTGGGTCAAGAGGACATGCCGGTGCGCGACGTCCGCCGGATGGCACCGGGGCTTACGGTGGGTTTGTCCGTTTCGGCGTCCGAAGAGATTCCCGCTCAACCCGCCGACTGGCCCGATTATTTTGGGGTTGGCCCTGTTTATGCCACATCATCTAAAGACGATGCCGGAGATCCGTTGGGGGTCGAGGGATTGCGGTCGCTGTGGCAAGAGTGTCGCCGGATTGCGCCGGTGGTCGCTATCGGCGGCATTACCCCCGCGAATGTCGGGCCCCTATGGCAGCTGCCAGTGGCCGGCGTCGCCGTCATATCGGCGGTCGTAAATGCGCCGGATAAAGCTTTGGCGTGCCGACAATTGATAACAGGAAAGGAAATATCCGGATGACTCTCGAGGAATTGAAAGCGTATTGCGTACCGGAATGGGAACGGATTCAGACCCATCCCTTTGTGGCCGGGATCGGACAAGGCACTCTGCCGGATGAAAAGCTACGCTATTTCATCGGACAAGATGCGCTCTACTTACGGGATTTTTATCGGGTGTTAAGCCTCATCGGGGGACGCTTGACACCGCAGGAAGGGGCTAAAACCCTGATTCATCATGCCGAGACGGTCTTTTCGGTCGAAAGCACGCTCCACGATGCGATTGCCCGATATTTTCAGATGACGCCGGACGATTTGCAAAAAGTTCCGCTTGGGTGGGTGACCAAGGGGTATCGGGATCATTTGGTGCGTACGGCCTATACCGAATCCGTGGCGGTTGCGGTTGCGGCCGTCTTGCCCTGTTATTGGACATATCAGGCGATCGGTCAGAAGCTGGCCTCCTCTTTACCTGAACACCCTTGGCTCAGGGAATGGATCCTGACTTACGCCGGGGAGGCATACGGGACCGCTGTGGCAGAAGTCGTCCATCTTTTTGAACACCTGCCGGTGGCGCCTGCCGAGGAGGCCCAGATCCGGGAGAGTTATCATTGGTCCATGGTCTATGAACGGCGGTTTTGGGATCAGGCCTGGTCAAGCGGACAGCATTGACGGTTCGGGATAGGGCTTCCGGCGGTAAAACGGGGGCGAACCGCTGCCTTCTTCCCGTCGTGTCGGAATGTCCCAATGGATTATTTGTCGCGTACGCCTGAAGGGCGTTCACGGCGGTTTTTTCGGACTATACAAACGTCATCGGATCATCTATCATCTTAATCATGCAGCGGGAGCTCGGCGTCACCGGGCTGAGAGGGTGGTAAGGCCACCGACCGACAGACCTGATCTGGGTAATGCCAGCGGAGGGAATAACCCCATGTTATCGTGCAATCTATCTCCCTATATTGGGTTCCCCTTATATTCAGGAATGCGGTGCTCCCGTGAGTTCAATCCACGGAGGTATCGTTCTAATGGCCCTGCGAGAAGACATCTTGCACGGAGACTATCATGTGTTTCCCCAAAGTCGCAAAACGTATGTTGCCGGTAACCGCCCGGATCTTCGTGTGCCTTTCCGGGAAATCCGGTTAAGCGGGTCCACCCGGACATTTCGGGTCTATGACACGAGTGGCCCCTATACGGATCCCGACGCGTCGATTGATTTGACTCGGGGATTGCCGCCGATACGCCGCCCTTGGATCCTTGAACGGGGCGATGTGGAAGAATCTCCGGGCATGCCGGTGCCGCTGGGAGATGAGGCGCTCATTATCCCTACGCTCAATCGGCGGCCGTTGAGAGCCAAACCCGGTCGGGTCGTGACCCAGATGCATTATGCCCGACAAGGCATCGTCACCCCGGAAATGGAATTTGTCGCGATTCGGGAAGGATTTGAGCCGGAGGTGATTCGGCAGGAGGTGGCGGCCGGCCGAGCCATTATCCCCAGCAACATTAATCACCCGGAAGCGGAGCCGATGATTATCGGTCGGCGCTTTCACGTCAAAATTAACGCGAACATCGGGAATTCGGCCGTGATTGCGTCGATTGACGAAGAAGTGGCCAAAATGCGGTGGGCAACCCTATGGGGAGCCGATACGGTCATGGATTTGTCGACGGGAAAAAACATCCACGCGACCCGGCAGTGGATTCTCCGCAATGCCCCGGTACCCGTCGGGACCGTCCCGATTTATCAAGCGTTAGAAAAGGTCGGCGGCAAGCCGGAAGAATTGACGTGGGATATTTACCGGGACACCCTGATTGAACAAGCGGAACAAGGCGTGGACTACTTTACGATTCATGCCGGGGTTCGTCTGGCCTATATTCCCTTAACGGCGCGGCGGGTCACGGGTATCGTATCGCGGGGCGGGTCCATTATGGCCGCCTGGTGTCTGGCTCACCATCAAGAGAATTTCTTATATACCCACTTTGAGGAAATCTGCGAGATTTTAGCGGCCTACGACGTGGCGTTTTCCCTGGGGGACGGGCTTCGTCCGGGATCCTTGGCCGACGCCAATGACGAGGCGCAGTTTGCCGAGTTGCAAACACTCGGTGAATTAACCCAAATCGCCTGGCGACACGATGTGCAAGTCATGATTGAAGGGCCTGGCCACGTGCCGATGCATAAAATTCAAGAAAATGTCGAACGCGAACGCGAACTCTGCCATGACGCGCCTTTTTATACTTTGGGGCCGTTAACCACCGATATTGCGCCCGGATACGACCACATCACATCGGCAATCGGTGCCGCGATGATTGGGTGGTATGGGACGGCGATGCTGTGTTATGTGACCCCGAAAGAACATTTGGGATTGCCTAACCGCGAAGACGTCAAAGCGGGCGTGATTGCCTATAAAATTGCCGCCCATGCGGCGGATGTGGCCAAGGGGCACCCGCGCGCCCAGGCCTGGGATGATACGTTGTCGCAGGCCCGTTTTGAATTTCGTTGGCATGATCAATTTAATTTGGCGCTGGATCCCGTTACCGCCAAAGCCTACCATGACGAAACCTTGCCGGCCGAACCGGCCAAGACGGCCCATTTTTGTTCCATGTGCGGTCCGAAGTTTTGCGCCATGCGTATCACCCAGGACATTCAGGATTGGGCCGAAGCCCATCATGTGGCTCTCGACCAAGCCATTGAAGTGGGATTAAAAGAAAAATCGGAGGAATTTCGTGAGCGTGGCGGAGCCATATACACGGAACCGGTCTAGCCATGATCTGGGGATTGATAGACGCCGCCCGGTTTGAGGAACCTCAGTGGGCTTGGTTACCGAAAGTCGCCCCCTATCTCGACGGCGTGTGGCTCCGCGCGCCCACCTTCACGTTGGAGGAATGGTTGGATTGGGGACGTCGGATTCGTGGGAGCGCACCGCAGATTCCTCTCTGGGTCGGGCATTTGGCGGCGGCTACGGCTTTAGATGCCGAAGGGGTGCAAGTGTCCTCGACCGGACCGGCCGCGGCGTGGCTTAAAAAGCGCTGGACCAGGTCGGTGGCGGCATCTGTCCATCACGTGGCGGAAGCGCGCTATCACGACGCCGCCGATGTGTGGATTTGGGGGCATGCGTTTGAAACCCGTTCGAAACCGGGTTTAGCCCCGCGGCCGCGTACCCATTTGATGGAGCTGTTGGCCGAACCTGCCCGGCCCCCGGTGTTAGTGGTCGGCGGAATTACCGTGGAGACGGTGGGCGAAGTGGCCGGATGGGGTGTTCAGGGACTGGTGGTCGGAGACGGAATCTGGCGAACGCTGGCGCCGGCGGAGGCGAGCCGTAAAATTCGACAGATCTGGGACGAGAGACGGGAAAAGCCCTCTTATCCGGTATCAAAGGAGGGGATGCGGTTTGACGGTTTCGATTAATGGGGAACCGCGGACAGTACCCGATGGGTTGACGGTAGGCGAGTTGTTGGATTGGTTAGGGGTGACCCGTCAAGCCGTGGCGGTCATGCTGGACCGCCAGATTGTCCCGAAAGAGGCGTTTGCCACGCGGCAATTGAACCCCGAGGCGGCGATAGAAATTATTCGGTTTGTGGGAGGCGGTTAACATGATGGAAGAAGAATTGGACCAGCCGATACGCGTCGGCGATTACACCTTTCGTTCCCGGCTCTTTGTCGGCACCGGTAAATATTCCGGATATGACGTCATGCGGGAGGCGGTTTTGGCCTCGGGGACCGAGTTAGTCACGGTGGCGCTTCGCCGGGTCAATTTGGCCAATCCCAATGAACCGTCGTTATTGGATTTTCTGCCTTCCGAGGTGACGGTCTTGCCGAATACGGCCGGCTGTTACACCGTGGAGGATGCGGTCATGGTGGCGGAATTGGCTCGCGCCACCGGTATCGGCTCTCTCATCAAACTGGAGGTCATTGGCGACCCGACCCTTTTGTGGCCTGACCCGGTTCTGACGTTAAGGGCGACGGAAAAATTGGTGGGCCTGGGATTTACGGTGATGGTCTATACCACGCCGGATCCGGTCCTGGCGCGGCACCTGGAAGAGGCCGGTGCGGCGGCCGTGATGCCGCTCGGGTCGCCCATTGGATCAGGCCAAGGCATTCTCGACGTCGAGGCGATTTGGCGGATTAAAGAACGCGTAACACGCGTTCCGGTGGTGGTGGACGCCGGTATCGGCGGCGCGGCGGATGCCGCGGTGGCCATGGAAGCGGGGGCCGATGCGGTATTAGTCAATACGGCCATTGCCCAAGCCCAAGATCCGGTGGCGATGGCTCAGGCCATGCAATGGGCGGTGAAGGCCGGCCGGCAAAGCTTTCTGGCCGGCCGCATGCCCAAACGGCCGACGGCAGTGGCTTCGTCGCCGGAAACCGGAAAGGTGTCGCACGCATGACCGGGTTTGATCCCGTGATTAACGATAAGGAACGCGTCCGGCGACTCGTGGCGCTACCGGGGGTGAAACCGGATCGCATTCGGGTTTTGCGTCAAGCGACCGTGGCCATTGTGGGCGTGGGCGGCCTGGGCCAAGCCAGCGCGCAATATCTCGCCGCGCAAGGGATTGGGCGCATTCGGCTGATCGATCCCGATCAGGTGGCCCTCCATAACCTGTCGCGGCAAGTGTTACTTACGCCGGCCGACGAGGGGCGCCTGAAAGTCGAAGCGGTGCGCGATGCGTTGGCCAGGCAAGCGCCGACGGTCACGGTCGATATGCTTCCCGTGGCATTGGCAGCGGACAATCTGGTCCCGCTACTCGACGGGGTCGACCTCATCTTGGACGGACTGGATCAGGGTGTTCCCCGCGATGCACTCAATCGGTACGCGGTTGAGACCGGCCGACCGGTGTTGTTTGCCGGTGCGATTGGATATGAAGCGCAAGTGTTTGGTGTCGCCGGCGGTCAGCCTTGCCTGGCCTGTCTTTTTGGATCGGTGGCGGAATCGGTCGCGGATTGTGCCGTGTCCGGCGTTTTAGGGCCGGTGGTCGCTATGGCCGGATTGGTGCAAGCCCAAGAAGCCTTGAAGTGGCTTTTAGGGGTTGGGCGACCCTTGTTCGGACGGTTATGGCAATGGGACGGTTTTTCGTTGACGACACGGATTTTAGACATTCCACCGCGGCCGGATTGTCCGGTTTGCGGGAAAGGGGACCGCTATGGGTTATGACGTCATTGTCGTGGGCGGTGGTATTATTGGCCAGGCGATTACCTTTCGATTGGCGACAGCCGGATTTCGGGTGGCCCTAGTCGAGGCCGGAGAACCGGGGGGCCAAGCCACCCGGGCGGCGGCCGGTATTTTGTCCCCGGCTGCCGAAGCGGCCGTTACGAGTCCTTTATGGCCTCTCATGCGGGAAAGTCTTCGACTTTATCCCGAATGGGTAACCCGAGTGGAACAACACAGCGGGATTCGCCCCGAACTTTTTCTCGACGGGGTATTGATTACGGCTTTAGAGTCGGATGCGGCCGACTTGGCCCGCCGACAAGAGGTGCTCAGGGCGGCCGGGGTGGCGGCCGAATGGTGGTCGCCGACCGTGGTGGCCGACCATATCCCGGGGCTCGCGCCGCTTCATCCGCTGGCCTTGTGGATCCCGGGCGAAGGGCAAATCGAAGCCCCCCGCTGGTTACGGGCCCTAACCGACGCGGCCCGGCATTTTCATGCCGATCAGTTTTGGGGGGAACCGGTCGTCCAATGGGTGACCGATGCCACCGGCCGTTGGATCGGGGTAAAGACCCCTCGTCAGACACTTTATGGAGAACGGATGATTGTGGCGACCGGCGCTTGGACCTATCAGCTTTGGTCGCCTGGGCTGGTTGTGAAACCGATTCGGGGACAGGTGGCCGCGTTGAGGACCGCGACCCGCTGGACCCCGGAGGTGGTTTTTTTCGGTCACGGCTACTTAGTCCCCAAAGCTGACGGACGCCTCATTATTGGTGCCACCGAAGATGATGCCGGGTATGATACCCGGGTGACCTTGGAGGGCATTCAGCAGTTAGGCGACATCGCTCGCCGATTTCGAATCGATGCGAGCCATATTTATTGGGAGCGCAGTTGGGCGGGGCTTCGGCCCGCTACACCCGACGGGTTACCGATATTGGGACCCGTACCGGGGCATGATGAAGCGTTTTTGGCCACGGGACATTACCGCAACGGCATTTTATTGGCACCGGTGACGGGTGAACTCGCCGCCTTGTGGGTCGAAGGGCATTGGTCCGAGGCTGCCGTCGATATACGGCCGTTTCGACCCGGGCGGTTTCAGGACATGGATGACAACCCTAGGGCATAGGTTATGGAAAAACCGCCAGGGGGTCTTCATGGGGGTTAAACGCTTCGAACCTGCGTTGATGTGGAGTGTCGGTATCGTCATCGGTACCTGGATTTTTTGGACCCTCGTTTGGGGACACGTCACGGGCGAATCCGTGCTGTTGTCCCTTTTGTCGGCGTCGGAAATAATCCGGTGGCTTCCGGAACACTGGATTCGTCAGGATCACGGCGTGATGACGGTGATGACGGGGGCAACGGCCGGAGGGTGGATCGGCGGGCTTTTGGTCTGGTTGGTCCAACCCGGGTCTGACCCCTTCATGCAATTAATGATGGCGGCTATGGTGGGGATGTCTGCCGGGGTGTTCGGCGGGTGGCGGGCGCCTTGACACCAAGCGCCATATGAACGCATAGTATCCATAAGGACCCCCACCCCGGGTGGGGTCGGTAAGGGGGATTCGGCATGGAGCCGGGACTTAAAGAGGATGCGGCCTTGCGGTTAAAAGTGGCCGTGGGGCATCTGGAAAGCGTCCGGAAAATGGTCGACCAGGATGTTTATTGCGTCAACATCATGAAGCAACTGGCTGCGGTACAAGCCAGTTTGGAACAGGTGCAACGCATCTTGTTACGTAATCATTTGCTGACGTGCGTATCGGATGCCGTGAGCCAAGGATTTGGACCGCAAATCATTGACGAGCTGGTCGATGCGATGAAGTATATGCCGTTTTCGACCGGGCAAGCCATTCATCCCGCCGAGCCGCTTCATGCCTTGGTCGAACATCCGGTGTGCCAATGCCACCGGACAGAACCGGAGGTGACATAATGGCGGTGACACCCGAATCTCAGAACGACCAGACCGTAACGGTCGAAATCGGCGGTATGACATGCGCCAGTTGTGCGCTTAGCATCGAAAAGGCGTTAAACCATCTACCCGGAGTCGGCCGGGCAGAAGTCAATCTGGCCTTGGAACGAGCCGATATTCGGTTTGATCCGGCGACCGCCCCCATTCCCGAGTTAGTGGACACGATCACCCAGTTGGGCTATACGGTACGGCAAGATTCGATAACCTTGATGGTGCCCGGGATGGACGAGGAACCGCTTCGCGAACGGGCCGAACAGGTTGCCCAACGCATTACCGGGGTGGTTGCGGCCCGCGGGAACTTGGCAACCGGTACGCTCACGGTAGATTTTCTGCGGGGGGTCGTCGAGATCCCGGAGATTATCGCGCGCTTGGCCGACGCGGGGATTACCGCCCGGGTAGTGGGCAATGACCAAATGGATGCCCGTGCGCTGGAGATGGCCGAATCGCGTCAGCGGCTGGTCAGTGCGGTCATTTTGACGGTACCGATCTGGCTCGCCATGCTCCATACCATGACCGGTCTCGGACCGCGGTGGCTCGGGGAGCCGTGGGTATTGGCCGTTCTGGCGACGGCCGTCGAATGGGGACCGGGTTTTCCGTTTATCAAACGGGCTTATCTCAATTTACGACATAAAAATGCCAATATGGACGTGTTGGTGGCAGTAGGCACATTGGCGGCGTGGGGTTTGTCGCTCTATGATTTGAAGGTTCACGGGCCGTTATATTTTGATTCGTCCGCCACCGTCATCACGTTGGTGTTAGTCGGTAAATACTTGGAGTCGGTGGCCAAAGGCCGTACCGGTCAGGCGCTGACGGAGCTTTTGGCGTTACGCCCGGCATCGGCACGGCGGCAGACCGCGTCCGGCGACTGGGAATCGGTCGCGGTCGAATTGATTCAGGTCGGGGACCGGGTGCAGTTACGGGCGGGTGACCGGGTGCCGGTCGATGGTCGTGTGTTGGAAGGTCACAGTGCGGTCGACGAATCCATGCTCACAGGAGAACCCTGGCCTGTACCGAAGGGGCCGGGCGATCCGGTTACGGCAGGCACCATGAACGGCTCCGGCACATTGGTAATGGAAGCCCAGCGGGTTGGACGGGACACGGCCTTGGCGCAAATTGTACGGGTCGTGGAAATGGCGCAAGCGCATAAGGCGCCGGTGCAGCGCTTGGCCGATCGCATCGCCAACGTCTTTGTCCCTACGGTGATGACGATTGCCCTGTTGACGTTTTTAGGGTGGGGACTCGCAACGCACGACTGGCGTGCCAGCGCCTTAATTGCGGTCGCGGTGCTGGTGGTGGCTTGCCCCTGTGCCCTCGGGTTGGCGACACCCACGGCGGTCATGGTCGGCTCCGGATTGGCGGCCCGCCAGGGGATTTTGTTTCGCAGCGCGGAGGCGCTCGAGCGGGCGAGCCAGGTGGACATTGTGGCATTTGACAAAACCGGTACCTTAACGGTGGGGCGTCCGGAAGTCGAAGAGATTCTGACCGCGCCGGGTGTGTCGGCGGGAGAGCTCATGGCCTGGGCAGCGGCGATTGAAAAGGCATCCAGCCATCCCCTGGCTCGAGCTGTGCTGAGCTATGCCGAAGACCATCGATTGGCCGTTCCCGAGGGCGAAAGTATTTATACGGAACCGGGCCAAGGAATGGTGGGTTATATTGGCAGCCAAGAGATTTTGGTCGGGAATTTAAAGCTTCTCACGGCTTATGGGGTCATACCCGACGAAACGGTCATCCGAAAAGTCGATCAGCGGCTTAAATCCGGTGCCAGTGCCATTTGGGTCGCTCAGGACGGTCAATGGCGGGGAGTCGTGGTGGTGGCCGATACGCTGCGACCGGAGGCGCGGGACACGGTTAAACGGCTCCAACGGCAGGGGCTCGACGTGGCCCTTTTGACCGGCGATCAAAAAGAGACCGCCCACAGTGTCGCCCAACGTCTCGGTATTCACCGCGTGGCGGCGGAATTGCTACCGGAAGCCAAGGCCGAGACCGTGCGGGAATGGCAAGCCGCCGGACACCGCGTATTGATGGTCGGCGACGGCATTAACGATGCGCCCGCTTTGGCCACGGCCGACGTCGGGGTAGCCATCGGGACGGGTACCGATGTTGCGATCGAATCGGCGGATATCACCCTTTTAGGCGATGATTTGTCCGGCGTCGTCCGCATGTTGGTGATTGCCCGCAAAAGCTTAGGTAAAATTCGTCAAAACCTCTTCTGGGCGATGATTTATAACGTGCTCATGATTCCGTTAGCCGCTTTCGGTTTCTTGTCGCCGATGGTGGCCGGCGCGGCGATGGCGTTTAGCTCGGTCTCGGTGGTGTCCAATTCCTTGCTGCTGCGGATGGCACGACTGCCTCGAACGCGTCAAAGACCGCTGGCCAAACCCTCGTAGCCCGCACTTTATGGAAGTGGCGGGGCCGATGGACGAACGGCGTCGGAACGCCTCCGAAAGAACGGTAACAACGCGACGAAAGCAAGGGCATAGAAACCGACAAAGACTTGAAAACCGGTATTCGTGGCGTGGACTAACGAGGCGGCTAGACGGGAGTTCAGAACATGACCGGTGCCGACATAAATTTGGGAGGCCAAGGCCGGGGGCAAACTGGCCGCGGCCACCACCAGGGCGACGGTGAGGGATAGGGCCATCCCCACATTCCGAAAGCTGAAGAACATCCCGGAGGCCGAACCGGATTTGTCGCGCGGCGCCGCGGACATCACCGCTTTGGTGAGCGAGGGCCAGGCCAGCCCGTTCGAGGCCGAGATCAAGAGCAGCGGCAGCACGATGGTCCAGACGCGGTAGGCGGTGGACAAATGACCCAGCCAAAAGGTCCCCCCAGCCATTCCGATGATGCCGAGGGCGATGAGGCGCGAGGGCCCGTAGCGATCGGCCCAGGCGCCGCCTAACGGGCCCATGACGAGTTGCGGGGCGGATAACGGAACCAGCAGGAGACCGGCTTCGACCGGACTTCGATGTAACGCCCCCTGTACATAGAGGGTCAATAAGAAGGTGGTGGCAAAAAACCCGATCGAGTAACTGAGGGTAATTAAAAGGCCGGACCGATAATGGGGATGGGCCAACAAACCGAGATTGAAGAGGGGATGCGGTAGCCTTCGTTCGATTTCAATGAAGGCGATGAAGGCCAGAGTGGTCAGAAGACCCAGGCCGACTTCGCGAGTCGAAAACCAACCCCACTTGGGTCCGAACGACAGAGCCAACAAGAGACTCAATAATCCGAGGCCAAAAGTGAGGGCGCCCACCCAATCGGTGGGGACCGAGGGGGTCGAAGCCGTGTCTTTCAGGACGATCATCGATCCCACAACGCCTATTAACGCAAACGGAATGGCCACAAAAAACACCCACCGCCAGCCCAGCGTTCCCACCAATAATCCCCCGGCCACCGGCCCGACAATGGACCCCATGACCCAAGACGTGGAATTGATGCCTAACGCGCGCCCTAATTGTTGGGGAGGAAAGGTGCTGACGATAATGGGGGTGGCGGTAGCCAAGGCCAACGCGGCACCCATCCCTTGGACAAAGCGAAACGCCAATAAAAAAGAACCTGTGGGTGCGATGCCGCATAAAAAAGTCGAGCCGGTAAAAATTAGGAGACCGGATAGAAATATCTTTTTTCGGCCAATAAGGTCAGACCACCGGCCGGCCGGCAGTAAAAAGACGGTACTGGTAATAATATATGATGTGAGGGTCCATAGGCCGGTGGTCATGCTGACGTGTAACCCCTCAATCATACGGGGAAGCCCGACGACAACAATCGTCCCGTCTAAATTCGTGACAAACGCCACTAACGTGACGACCGATAAAATCCACCATTTTCGCGTGTGACGCGATTGCAAGCCGATCCCCCCGAGTCGATGGAGCTGAGGTCACCCATTTGAGTCCAGTCTGCCAGGTAATCGGGAACACGCCAAGACGATAGCCGAAAAAACGGAAACCCCAAAACTATTCGATATCGCATGCTTTTTCAGGGATCAGGGGTTTTATGGGAATTCGTCTTGTTTCGGTATTGTCTATCGATTAATATTAAAACAGTCAAAACTTGAGTTATAAAATTATTTCTTAAAGAAAAAATTAGGTGGGATTCCCGGTGGAACACACCAATTTGGTGGCTTTGATTTTCGGCGCGATTGAACGCCACCCCCAGCATGTGGCCCAGCGTTATTGGAATGGCCAAACCTGGCAAGACCGGACATTTCGGGAATTGGGGGATGTCATCCGCCAAACGGCCGAAGGGTTGAAAAGCCTGGGCGTGAGTCCGGGGGAACGGGTCGCGATTATGGCCAAAACCCGGCCGGAGTGGATCATAGCCGATTTGGCGATTCAGTCTCTGGGGGCGGTAACGGTGCCGATTTATCCGAGCACTCCCCAAGAACAAGTGACGTATGTGGTCGAAGATGCCGACATTCACCGGGCCATCGTGGAATCGCCCGATATGGCGGACAAATGGCCCCCCTCGGTGACCATTCGCTGGATGACGGGCGACCCGGTACAACGCATGGATCAATGGTGGGGGGATCGCGTGCCGTCCTTGACACCCTACCCGAGTCGGCGGTCGGATTTGGCCACTATCGTATATACGTCCGGAACGACCGGACTCCCGAAAGGGGTCATGCTCACCCACGGCAATCTTTTAGCCAATATCGAGGCAATTTTAGCGCTACGCGCCACATCTCCGGCGTTTACCGTGACGAGGGAGGATGTGGCGTTATCCTTTTTGCCCCTGTCCCACATTCTCGAGCGCATGGTTCATTTATTGTTTTTAAGCCAAGGGGTCACGATCGCCTATGCCGAGTCTCCCGAACGGATTCCCGCCAACCTCCGCGAAATACGGCCCACGGTGATGGTGGCGGTTCCTCGTATTTTTGAGAAACTTTATGCCGCCATTTTGGACCAAATGACCCGGGCCGGAGGGGTTAAACGGCGTCTCTTTGATTGGGCCATTCGACAGGGGATCCGCCGATATGAGAGGTTTTGGCAATGGGGCGGGTCCCGACCGGTATGGGGGTGGGCGGACCGTTGGGCCGATCGGCTGGTTTACCGACGCATTCGACAGGCGGTCGGCGGGCGGCTCCGTTTCGTCATCTCCGGCGGCGCGGCCTTAAACCCGGTGATTGGTCAGTTTTTTTATGCCGTGGGGATCCCGGTTATTGAAGGTTATGGTTTGACCGAAACCGCCCCCGTATTGGCCGTCAATTGGCCTGACCGTCCGCGATACGGCACGGTGGGCCGGCCGTTACCCGAGGTTACCCTGCAGTTGGCCCCGGACGGCGAAATTTTGGCGCGCGGGCCCAATATTACTCCCGGCTATTGGAATCGGCCGGAGGAAACGCAAGAGGCCTTTCAAGACGGGTGGTTTCATACCGGCGACCTGGGCGAGTGGACGCCGGACGGTTTTCTGCGGGTGACCGATCGCAAAAAATATATCATAGTGTTGTCGACCGGAAAAAATGTGGCTCCGCAGGCCGTCGAGCAAAAATTGCTGCTCAGTCCCTGGATTGAACAAGCGGTCGTATTGGGTAATCGCCAAAAGTATGTCGCGGCCCTTCTATATCTTAATCCCGAGAAAGTCCAAGAGTGGGCCCGCCTGCATCATCGGGACGCGCCGTCATACCCCGAATTACTTCAGGATGCCGAGCTTTCGGCTTTTATGATGCAGGAGGTGGAACGCGTGACGGCCGACCTGGCGCCGTTTGAACGTCCGAAAAAAGTGGCCTTTCTGCCTCACGAATTAACTGAAGCCGCCGGCGAACTTACGCCCTCGTTAAAAGTGAAAATGAACGTGGTCGAAGAGCGCTACCGTTCGTTGATTGACACGCTTTTCGAATCGGTGCCGGTCGTCGGAGGGCGAAAAGGGTAGGCGACTAGGCTATCGGGAAGCGACGGGGCATGGGGTCCCCGACGGTTTTGAAGGGAAGGGCGTGCCAGGCGTTTTCCGACCCATCGTCGGCCGACACCCAGCCATTTACGGTGACTTGGGTCCCAAAGGTGACCGTCATATCCTGGAGGCTCGTCCGGAGTAGGGATTCCCGGCGCGCATATTCGGCATAATCCAGCACCAGGCTGACCGGACGGGCCCAGACTAATTTTGCCGGCGTCACGTGTTGGAGGGCGAGGCGGGCCGTTTCCTGATAGGCGTGGACGAGACCGCCCCGTCCGAGTTTAATTCCCCCAAAATAGCGGATGACCACCACCAGGGTCGATTCCCACCCTTCGTGTTCCAAAACGTGCAACATCGGGGCGCCGGCGGTGCCCTGCGGTTCGCCGGCATCCGAGGCGCGCTTTTGTCCGGGGTCGATCCGGTAGGCCCAGGTATAATGCGTGGCTTTCGGAAATTGCATCGCCATGGCCTCTAAACGGTCGGCTAGGCCGTGATCCGACGGGAAATAAAACGCCTGGCCGATAAAACGGGACCGTTGAATCACGATTTCCGCCGGTTTCGACTCGTAAACGGTTGTCATGGGGACTCCTTTGATTTCCTAGGGTTTCGCATGTCCTGTATCCGCACGCGTACAATAGCATAACGCCAATGGCGGTGGGGTGCACTAGCCAGCAGCCAACGTGAATGGTATCGTGAATCTGACTGCATGGCTACCAGGAGGAGGGAAGGACATGGAACACTCAATGGCCGCATCCGAAGAGGCTATGCAAAGTCTGGCCCAGTGGATCGATTGGCTCCCCAATCATCACGACGCCACGTTAAATTCCCGGCCGGACGTGATGGTGCTGGCCGCCCGCTACGGGGATGGGCATCTTCGGGCTGCCAAAGCGATTGGGCTCGCCCTACTCCTCCATAATCCAGCCATCAAGCTGGGGATTTTGGACTACTATAAGTTTGTCAACCCGCGGCTGGATAACATGATTCGGTGGGTATATCTGACGAGTGTGCGGTTTGCGCCCGACTTATGGCGTTGGTTTTATACGGCGACCCAGCGCATCGATCCCGAATCGGGTACCCAAAAATTTCTCAATAGCATCGGACTCGAGCAGTTTTACCGGGCGATTTCCCCGAAACCGCCCAAAGTCATTATCTCGACTTATCCGACCGCGGCCGGCGTAGTCTCCACGCTTAAAAAGCAAGGGCGGCTGGATGTGGCCAATTATGTCGTGATGACCGACTACAGCATTCACTCGCAATGGATTCATCCGGCGGTGGATAAGTATTTTGTGGGCGGACAGGATATGTTGGAAGCCTTGGCAGCCCGCGGCATCAGCCGCGAAAAAGTGGTGGTATCGGGTATTCCGGTCGATAGCCGGTTTCGGGAGCCGGTGGATGCGGTGCGGGTACGCCAGCAACTGGGAATCGGTGAGGAACCCGTGATTTTGTTCATGGGAGGGTCGTATATGCCGTTACCGGAGTTCTCACATGTTTTGTCGCAAATTGATCGGGTGACGGCTCCCCATGTGACGGTGGTGGTGGCGGGACGCGAAGAAAATCGCAAAAAGCTGGCGTTACAATATCAAAGGGACTCCAAACATCCCATGGTGGTGTTGGGATACGTCAATAACGTCCACGAATTGATGGGCATTTCGTCGCTGTTAATCAGCAAAGCCGGCGGACTGACCACCACGGAAGCGCTCTGTCGGGGGGTGCCGATGCTGATTTATCGTCCAATTCCGGGTCAAGAAGACGCCAACGCCGGGTATTTGGTGAAACATGGGGCGGGGATTCTGGCCAAAGACCAAGATGATGTATCGCAAATGGTGGAGCATTTGCTGACCCATCCGGATGACCTTCGGAAAATGGCCGACCGGGCACGCGAATTGGGGCATCCGGATGCCGCCGATATCGTCGCCGAACATACTTATCAAGCGTTGCTGGGTCGAGAAGCGCATGGCCGTTCGTGAACGCCTCCAATCCCAACTTTCCTTAACCGTCATTTTGGGGCTGGCCGAGTTTGCCCGCGGGGCTTTAACGGTTTCGTTACTGGCCCATTTTGTCACCGGCCCGCTAAAAGCCCCCATTACCGTGGTCGGGTGGGCCCTATCGAGCCATTATTTTCTTGATACGGTGTTTCGCAGCCCGGCCGGGTGGCTGGTGGATCGGTTAGGACCGTCCACCGTATTGTCGGTGGGCTTGGCCTTGGAAGTGGTGGCGTTAGTGGGGGTGATGCACACCCGCCATTGGCCGTGGGTCATTCTCTGGGTATCGGTGCTCGGCATCGGCACCGCGTCTCATTGGCCGTCGGTGGTGACCGGAACCAACCGGCTCAGCAAGCGGGGCGCTCGCGCCCAGTCGATGAGCGTCATATTTGCCGCTTGGCTATTGGGCTCAGGACTCGGACCGATTGTGATTAATTTCTTTTTACGGGGGTTTGACCAGACCGCGTTTGCGATTTTGATCGGCGGCGACGCCTTGGCTTTAGCGCTAACGCTTTTGGTGACTCATCCCGAACTGAATCCGAAGCCGGTCGAGCGGCCGCACCGATGGTGGCAAAGCCTAGGGCTCTTGTGGCCGTATCGGACGCTCTTGCCCGGTATGATGATTCAAAACATGACCTTGGGTATTTTGTTGCCGGTGTTGGAGCCCTATGTGAACCGGGTTTTGCATCTCAGCCATGGTCAATTTGCTGAGCTTTTGGCCGGGGGCGGGTTGATTACGGTGGCCCTCTTGTGGCCGATGGGGCGGTTCACCGATCGGTTGGGGATCCGCTTTCCGCTCATCGGCGGTCTTTTTATGGCTGCCGGGGCCCTCGTCGGCATCATGGTGACGCGCCATTTTTTGGCCCTCGTGGGCTTAGGTGGTGTCTTAGGGCTTTCGTATGCCATGATTTTACCGGCCTGGAACGCATTTTTGGGACGCATGATTCCCACCGCGGTCGAAGGGTCTCTTTGGGGGCTTTTTATGACGGTGGAAGGTTTCGGCATGGCCCTTGGTCCGATTATCGGGACGCGGTTGTTTGAATGGGGAGTATGGGCGCCCTTTGCTTTTTCGGCGGCCGTGCTCGGGATGATGGGAATCTTTTATTGGGCCTATCCTTTAATGCCGGCCCAGCGAACGTAAGGAACGGGAGTCGTCTTCTATGGGATGGGAAATCGTGTTGGCCGGTGTGGTGGGGCTGGGGTTCTTGGGTTGGGTCCTCCCGGATGTGGTGTTTCATCATTTGCAATGGGGGGCTTTTTTTGCGCGCACGGACGTGCCCGAGATGGCGCTCACCTTTGACGACGGGCCGGGACCGGACACCCCCGGCATCTTAGACGCGTTGGCGGAGTCCGGGACTCATGCCACCTTTTTTGTCGTCGCGGAAGAGGCTCGTCGGCGGCCGGAACTGGTAAAACGGATGGTCATGGAGGGCCACGAGGTCGGCCTTCATGCTCGACGCCATCGGTCCAGTTATTTAATGATGCCCTGGACGGCTTATCGGGAGATGACCGAGGGGCTTCGAATCGTCGAATCGATCACCGGCCGGCCGGTTCGTTGGGTACGGCCTCCCTGGGGACATGTCAATTGGGGTACGTGGCAGGCCATACGTCGCCGACATCTGACCCCCGTTTTTTGGACCGTCGCTCCCGATGACTGGAAGCCCGAACATAGCGCCGAATATATCAGTCGATATGTGGTCCAACTGATCCATCCGGGGGCGGTAGTGGTGTTACATGATGCCGGCGGTGATCGCGGCCGAACCCGCACGGCGCTGAAACCCATGGTCGACGGGATTCGCCGGATGGGATTGACCCCCGTGACGCTGTCGCGCATGACGCCTGACCCGTCCTATTTGCGGCGGGTCTGGACCTGGTGGGAAATTCGCTTTACCCGCCGGTGGGATATCGATTCGGTGCCCAATCAAGCGGGCGGGGTTCCGGTTTTGCGGCTGGGTAAAATTCGCTATCGAGGGCCGCGGGTGACGATGGACGGGATGACGTTAAAGTCGGGGGATCCCATGGGGGAAATTCATTTCGGCAATCCCGCCCTATCGCGCTTAAGCGGGGAAGCCACCAGCGGGCTCAAGGCGTTTCACGCCGTGCTCCAGAGTTTGCGAGATTTGGCGGAATTCGTGCAAACGCAGCCGAAGTACCGGGATGTGGTGGTCGTCGGCGGGGTGACGTTATTGGATGCGGCGTCCGCAATTGAGAAAGCCGGGTTTATCCGGGTCCCGGTTCGGGGGTGGGCGAAATGGTCCCTGTGGGTGTATCTCACGGTGCTCATGGCTATTTATCACCGTGACGGATGGAAAAATCTTCGTCGGTTTCCTCGCCTTCGCCCGGTGATGGTGCTGATGTCCCGTACGACGTTGCTGACGCGTTACGGCGGCCCGCGGCGGCCACGGACCAGCCGGGATTTAAAGCCTGGATAATCTCTTGCCGAAAAGTGGCATCGGAGGCTGCCCATTGCTGAACCAGTGTCAGGATGGTCCGGCGAAACCAGGGCTGGCCGCTGTTGGTACCGGTGAAAAGAGATTGCAGAAAATCGGCGCTGACATCCGCCATCAGGGCGACCCCTGCCTCGCTTTGAAAAAATCGGGGAAGCCACAGGGCCAAATTGCGTTCCAGCAACTGCTCGACGGTCCGTTCAAGACGTTTTTCCCATAAGCGGTACCACATGGTTTGGAGCCTCCTTTCGTGGGTTTATGGTAGCATAGCGGTCTCTTGTTCGGGTACCCCGCCTATGATACGATTTAGTCACCCTAGGGAGAATCTTTGCATAAATGCCAACCAAAAGAATTTCCGGGGGATTCGTGCAAGAGAATTATAGGACCCATGAGGAGGCGAAGTGCCATGCCGGAAACGGTTGTTGTACGTCTCACGGTCAATGGGCGCCCCGTCGAGCGGACGGTTGAACCCCGCCTGTTATTGGCGCATTTTTTGCGCGACGAACTCGGATTGACCGGCACGCATGTGGGCTGTGACACCTCCCAGTGTGGGGTGTGTACGGTTTTGATGGACGGCATGCCGGTTAAATCCTGCACCGTGTTGGCGGTACAAGCCGACCAATCTGCGGTGGTGACCGTGGAGGGGTTGGGCGAACCCGGCGCGTTACATCCGGTTCAGAAGGCGTTTTGGGAAAAACACGGTCTTCAATGCGGATTTTGCACACCGGGCGCGTTGATGCTGAGTGCCGGACTCTTACAAGAAAAGCGTGACTGGCAAGCCAGTGAGGTCCGGGAGGCTCTCGATGGGCTGATTTGTCGGTGTACCGGCTATGAAAACATTGTGCGAGCGGTACTGGAGGCCCAGGCTTGGTTGACGGCCGAGATGCCGTCGGTGGCCGAAACCGCTCACGGGGAGGGATAGTATGGCGACGATGGGCGTCCCGCTGGTACGAAAGGAAGATCCCCGTTTAATTACCGGTCGCGGGCAGTATACCGACGACTTAACCCTGCCGAAAATGGTATATGCCGGTATTGTGCGGAGCCCGCATGCCCATGCCCGCATTCGCGCGATCCGACTGGACGCGGCTCTCCGGTTGCCGGGCGTGATTAAGATCTATACCGGACAGGATTTGCGGGGGAAAGTCGGGGCCATTCCCACCGCCTGGATTCCCCCCGACTCCGGGTTAAAGGCCGTCGAGCATCCCGCGCTCGCCTATGATCGGGTGCGCTATCAAGGGGACGGGGTGGCTCTGGTCATCGCCGAAAACCGTTACGTGTTGGAGGATGCGTTAGAACTCGTCGAGGTGGATTATGAGGTGTTGCCGGCCGTGACGGACGCGGCAGAGGCGATGAAACCGGATGCGCCCCAATTGCATGACGATGCACCGGGTAACATCGCATTGCATTGGACCGTCGGATCCGAGGTCGACTCGGCGTTTGCGACCGCCGATGTCGTGGTAAAACTGGCGATCCGCCAACAACGGCTGATCCCTAATCCCATGGAGCCCCGATCGGCGCTCGCCCAATATAACGCGGCAACCGACGAATTGACCGTCTGGTTGACGACCCAGAATCCTCATATTCATCGGGTGCTTTTGTCCGGTATTCTGGGGGTTCCGGAACATAAGTTACGGGTGGTCGCGCCCGATGTCGGCGGTGGGTTCGGAAGCAAGATTGCCTGTTATCCGGATGAGGTGTTGGTGGCGTATGCGGCTCGCGACTTGGGCCGGCCGGTGAAATGGACGGAAAGCCGTCGCGATCATTTTTTGGTAACCTCCCATGGCCGCGACCACGTCGATTACGTGGAGTTGGCGGGCACCCGTGACGGGCGGATTCAAGCGGTCCGGGTCAAGACGGTGGCCAATATGGGGGCGTATTTGTCTACCGCGGGACCGGGAGTTCCGACCATTTTATTCGGACTGATTGTCAACGGCGCCTATGATATTCCTCTCGCCCGCACCGAGGTCTATGGCGTGTTTACCAATACGACGCCGGTGGATGCCTATCGGGGGGCCGGGCGGCCTGAGGCGACGTTTTTAATCGAACGCATCGTGGACCGCTATGCCCAAGCGATCGGTTCCGATCCGGTCACGGTTCGGCAAAAAAATCTGCTACGAGCGGATCAATTTCCGTATACCAATCCGTTTGGTTTGACCTATGACAGCGGCAACTACCATGCCGCCCTCGACAAGGCGTTGGAGATGTTGGACTATCCTCGATTTCGGCAAGATCAGGCGGCACTTCGGCAACAACATAAATACATCGGGGTCGGCTTTAGCACGTATGTGGAAATGTGTGGACTCGGACCGTCACAGGTGGCGGGGGCGGTCGGTTTTCAAGGGGGACTCTGGGAAAGCGCCACCATCCGGGTGCATCCCACGGGTAAGGTTAGCGTGTTTACCGGTGCTTCCCCCCATGGCCAAGGGGAAGAGACGACCTTTGCCCAAATCGTTGCAGAACGCCTGGGGATGCCGGTCGAAGATATCGATATTGTCCACGGGGATACCGCACGCATTGCCATGGGATGGGGGACCTACGGATCACGGACGACGGCGGTGGGCGGATCGGCAATTCATCAAGCGGCCGTACGGATTCTCGACAAAGCGCGTCTGATTGCCGCCCATTTGCTGGAAGTGAGCCCTGACACCGTGCAATTCGAGCAGGGCGTGTTTCACCCGGAGGGGATTCGGGATCGGCAAGTGACGATTCAAGACGTCGCCTTGCAGGCACATTTGGCGTGGAATTTACCGGCCGGGGTCGAACCGGGGTTGGAAGCCAGTGCTTTTTACGATCCGACCAACTTTACCTATCCGTTTGGGACCCATATTGCCGTGGTATCCGTCGATGCCGATACCGGGCAAGTCCGCCTTTTACGCTACATTGCGGTAGACGATTGCGGCCCGATGATTAATCCCCTCATTGTGGAAGGGCAAATTCACGGCGGCATCGTCCAAGGTGTCGGCCAAGCCCTGACGGAGGGCGCGGTCTATGATGAGCAGGGCCAGTTGTTGACCGCTTCCTTCTTAGATTACGCCATGCCGAAAGCGCGTCTGATGCCGTCCATTGAGCTGGCTCACACGGTCACGCCGTCGCCTCACAATCCCTTAGGGGTTAAAGGGGTGGGAGAGACCGGGACGATTGCGTCGACGCCGGCGGTGGTCAATGCGGTCATCGACGCCTTAGCGCCTTTCGGCATCGTCGACCTTGAGATGCCGTTGACGAGTCAGCGGATTTGGCAGGCGATTCAACAGAAAAAGGCCGAGGGGGTGAATGGATGATTCCGGCGTCTTTTCGTTATCAACGGGCCCAAACGCTGGCGGAAGCGTTGGCTCTGTTGTCGGCCTCGTCGGGTGAAACCAAAATCATGGCGGGGGGACATAGCCTGCTACCCCTGATGAAGCTTCGCTTGGCGAGACCGGAGACGGTGATTGATATCGGGCGAATCCGGGAATTGGACGGCATCGTGGTCGGCGACGACACGGTGACGATCAAGGCGGCGACGCGTTATCGGGAGGTGCAAGCCCATCCGGAAATTCGCCGGGCTTTTGGCGGGTTGGTCGAAACTATCGGTCAGATTGCCGATCCCCAGGTCCGAAATCGGGGAACGCTCGGGGGCAGCGTGGCCCATGCGGATCCCTCGGCCGATTTGCCGGCTTTTTTGCTGGCGGCCGAGGCGACCTGCCGGGTCATGAGCGCGGAGGCCGAGCGAACGGTGAGCATCGACGAATGGTTTATCGCACCGTTAGTCAGTGCCTTGGCCGAACGGGAAATCCTCGTGGCGATCGAACTATCTCGCAAATTACCGGCTAAGCAGACGTATTTGAAATTTCCGCATCCGGCCTCCGGCTATGCGTTAGCGGGGGTTGCCGCGTTGTGGGATCAAACGCCGGAGGGCCGGATTGAGCGCGTGCGTATCGGGGTGACCGGGGCCGGGACATTACCGTTTCGGGCGACGGGCGCCGAAGCGCTGTTAACCGGGCAGGTGGTGACGCCCGAGACGATTCGCCAAGCGGCCGTTCGGGGCGCGGAGGACGGGCAATATGCGTCCGATGTCTTTTACTCGGCCGAATATCGGCATCATTTGGCGACGGTCATGATTGAGAGGGCATTGCAAAAATTGATGGAATAAGTGCTGCGGGGGGCTTCCGGGCCCCCTTCAGTCAAAAGGAGTCAGCCGGGTGCACTATTCATTTTCTTCTATTGAAGCGCTCCAAACGGCTCTTGCCCAGAAAGGTTACGTAGCCGATCGGTCCACGGCGACGGCAGGCTATCTGGCATTGATGCTGGAACGTCCGTTATTGCTGGAAGGCCCGCCGGGAGTGGGAAAAACCGAGCTTGCCAAGGCCATGGCGGAGGCTCTGGATCGTCCGTTAGTCCGTTTACAATGTTATGAAGGCATTGACCGCCAAAGTGCCCTCTATGATTGGAACTATGCGGCGCAAATGGTTCATCTCCGCATGAGTGAGGTCGTATCCGGGTCCGCCGCCTCGCTTCCGCGGTTACGCCAAGAAATTTATTCGGAGCAATTTTTGCTGGATCGACCGCTATTGCAGGCCGTTCGCGCGCGGGCGGGGGAAGCGCCGGTGTTGTTGATCGATGAAATTGATCGCAGTGATGAAGCTTTTGAGGCATTTTTGTTGGAATTTTTAGGAGACTTTCAAGTCACGATTCCCGAACTCGGCACCTACCGAGCGGTGGAGACCCCCCTGGTCATTTTAACCTCCAACCGGACCCGTGATATTCATGATGCACTGCGGCGGCGGTGTCTTTATCAATGGATGGACTATCCCGACTTGGATCGTGAGCTTTCTATTGTTCTCGGGCGGGTACCGGGCATTTCTGTCCGATTGGCCCGGCAGGTGGTGGCGTTTGTGGCCAAATTACGGGGCGAGCCGTTGATGAAGCGACCGGGATTGGCGGAGACCGTCAATTGGGCAGAAGCCCT
Organism: Sulfobacillus acidophilus DSM 10332; assembly: GCA_000237975.1. Classification (GTDB taxonomy): domain Bacteria; phylum Bacillota; class Sulfobacillia; order Sulfobacillales; family Sulfobacillaceae; genus Sulfobacillus_A; species Sulfobacillus_A acidophilus. Next base: position 1,294,476 of record CP003179.1, read on the forward strand.
GCATCGTTTAGGGACGGTCAGGCTGGACGAAACGGCGGTCACCGACACCTTAGGCCTGTTGATTAAATACGTGGACGATTTGGATCTTCTAACCCGAGCGGGAACCGGCGGCATAAATAATGTGCGCCTGTGGTTGGCGGAGTTAGGCGTGGACCGCGATGAGCTCTAGGTCTCCGGTGCTGGGTAATCTTCTCGTCTTGGCACGGGGGTTACGGCGGCTAGGGTTTACGATCGGTCCGGATCAGGTGGCGGACGCGGCGGCCGCCCTGACGAGGATTGACCAATGGGATCGGGATACGGTGCAAGATATCCTGCGGACCTTGTGGGCGGCGTCTCCCAACGAATGGCGGATCTTTCGGCGGGCGTTTTTAGAGTGGGAAATGGCTTTGCGCCGCAATACCGTGTCCCCGATGGCGCATGAGACCTACCTCGCCCAAGTCGCACAAAAGATGGCTCGGCCGTCCGTCCTCTGGCAGGCGCCCGTTCCGGGGCCAACCTCGGATATAGCACAGTCAATGACCGTGGTCGGGTTGGCCAGCGATCAGGAGCGACTCGTTGACCGGCCGCTCGAGATGCTTCAGGCTGAGGAGATCCGACGTCTTTTGACGCTCTCCGGTTTTATGCGGACGCACCGAATGCCCTCCTATCGCCGGTACCCGGCTCACCATGGACGGGAAGGGGACATGACGGCCACCATTCGGGAGGGGCGAGTGGGTACCGAATTTCTCCGGTTAAAATGGCGGGATCGCCGCCGCGTCCTGCGCCCGGTGGTGTTTTTGCTGGATATGAGCGGGTCCATGGCGATATATCATCAGGTCTTGTTGCAATTTGTGGGCAGTGCCGCTCGGCGCCAGCCGGTCGAAGTGTTTTCGTTCAGTACGCGGGTGACGCGGTTGACGGCTGCGCTACGGGACCGTCGGCTCGAGCGGGGATTGGCGGAAAGTCAACGTCTCACCCCGGATCGTGGGGGCGGAACCAAATTGGCCGAAGCCCTCGACCTTTTATGGCGGCAATTCGGATCCCGGGTTATCACTAGCCGAAGCTGGCTGGTATTGGTCAGTGACGGGCTTGACAGCGGCGAACCGATCCATCTGGAGGCCGCGGTTACCCGCTTGTCTCGGCGGATTGGGCGACTTATCTGGTGGAACCCCTACGCCGGCAGTTCCACCTATTATCCCGCCGGTTCGGCTGCTTTGTTGGCGCGGCGGACTCCACCCGTTGCGGTTGCGACATGGGCACAATTATTAGCGGCTTGGAATAGCCTAGATAACGTGTGGTAGAAAATTCTTGGGCAACAAGTGATAATGAAGAGGTGGAAGAGTTTTAGGCCCGGGATACCGAACAGGAGGGGAGGAGCAAGGCGGGAGAAATCGTCTTGCGTCAAACGGATGAAATTAAACGGCACGAAAGTCATTGAAGCTCCGCCGGAAGTTCTTTATCGGCTTTTAACCGACCCGTCGGTCTTGGTTCGTACCATGCCGGGGTTGAAATCCATGGAACCGGAGGGCGAGAATCGCTACCGGGCCGAAATGGAAATGGGAGTGGCGGCCATTAAAGGACGTTATTCCGGCATGATGGAAATTCAAGATCCGGTTCCGGGTCAATCCTATCGGTTGCTCATGGAGGGCCAAGGACCCGGCGGTTTTGTGAATGTGAATATTGTCGTGCGATTTGAGCCGGTTGAAGGGGGCACCCAACTATCCTACGATGGGGAGTCACAGGTCGGAGGGACCGTGGCAGGGGTCGGTCAGCGGATGCTCGGCGGAGTCGCCAACTTCATCATGAATCAGTTTTTTAGCAATATCAGTAAGGAATCCCAACAACATCAGGCGGGGTGATGATATGTCCTCAATTCGGGAAGCACGCCAGCTCTGGCAATTTGTAGAGGATGCCGAAGCGCTGGGGCAGTCAGTCGTCATGGCCACTTTGGTGACGGTGGTCGGCTCGGCCTATCGCCGGCCCGGTGCCAAGATGGTCATGCGCCAAGACGGCCGGATGCGTGGTACGTTGAGTGGTGGCTGTCTCGAGGGCGATTTGTTTTTACATGCGGAAACCGTGATGGCGACCGGAAAGCCCAGCATTCATCATTATGATTTAACGGAAGACGAAATGTGGGGTCTCGGGATCGGCTGTAAAGGGACGGTCGACGTTTGGCTGGAGCCGATTCATCCCCAAGAGCCGTTTTGGCAGGGGTTCCAAAGGGCGGTCAGCGAAGATCAGCTCGTGTTATGGGGCGCGGAGTTGCCCGAGGGACGACGATTTTTGATGACACCGCGGGACACGGTGGGGGATGTTCCGACCTGGGCGCGGGCATTACCCATCGAGTCCGGCATCGAAACGGGACGGCAGGACGGTTTTTGGTGGGATGTTATGCGACCTCCTGAGCGGTTGATTGTGGCCGGGGCCGGCCACGATGCCGAGCCTTTGGTGCGGTTGGCCAGTCAAGCCGGATTTGAGGTGACGGTCCTCGACCCGAGACCCCATGTCAACAATCCCGATCACTTTCCTCAGGCTCGGCATTGGGTCAAAGCTCCGGAAGAGGTCACTCCGGCGGAGGTTATCGGATCTTATTGGGTCATTATGAATCATCATCAACGCCGTGATGAAGCCGCCATCCGACTCGCTTATGCGAGTGCTCCCCGTTTTTTAGGGATTTTGGGACCGCGTCAGCGAACGGATGAAATGATAGCCAACCTTGGCATCCAAACCGACGGCTTGCCGCTACGCGCGCCCGTGGGACTGGACGTGGGCGCGGAAACGCCGGAAGAAGTGGCCGTGAGCATTGTCGGCGAGATGATGGCGTATCGGCGGTCTCGCAGCGGAGGACCGTTAAATGGGCGCCAACGCATCCATGCCTAGCGCCGTAACCGTTGTGTTAGCGGCAGGCTTGGCTCGTCGCATGGGACAAGCCAAACCGACGTTACCGTGGAACGGCATCACCCTTTTGGATCACGTGGTGCACACCGCTTCGCGTGCCGACACGCCGGTGGTGACGGTCGTCGACCATCGGGTGCGTCCGACCACCGCGTTTTGGGTTGAAAACCCCGATCCGTCTCAAGGTGTCGCCAGCTCCATCCAAACAGGCGTTCGATGGGTGCGCGAGCACTGGGGAGCGGTTCCCGTTCAGGTGTTGCTGGCGGATCAGCCGTTCGTGACGGCGGACGATATCCGACGGATATGGGATGCATTTGAAGCCCGTCCGGATTCCGTACACGCGGTGCGCCCGTTTTATGACGGGATTCCGGGGCACCCGGTCGTCTTCGATGCCCGGTTTGACGCGGTAATTTTCTCCCTGGCGGGCGATCGGGGACTGGGCGCCGTCTGGTCCAGTCGACCCGAGGTCATGGGGGTGCCCGTGGCGGTCGGCAAAAGCCGTCCCCATCCGGCGACCGATATCGATACGCCGGCCGACTATCAACAGGCGCTCGCCTGGCTGGCACAGCAATCCGAGTGACGGGGGTATAAACAGATGGAACTATGGGAAGCGGAGGTCGTCTGGCGGCCGACGGAAACATGGGTCAAGGAATCGCGATTAGGCCAATTTTTGTCGAAGGTAGGTCTTGGGTCGATTAATGCGCTCCGGGAACGGGCGGCAAGCGACCCGGAGTGGTTTTGGGACGCGGTCGTGAAGGAATTGGGGTGGCCGTTTCCGGTGTCCTACCAGACGGTTTTGGATACGAAAGACGGAATCCCGTTTGCCGAGTGGTTTGTCGGCGGCCGGACCAACGTCGCGTTGGCGGCGCTCGATCGCCATCGCGACCGCCAACCTGATCGAGTGGCGGTAATCTATGAAAGCGAGGCCGGCCAGGTACGACAATGGACGTACGGGCAATTGGGCGAGACGGCGGATCGGTTGGCGCACGGCCTTCGGCGCTTGGGGATCGGCCTTGGGGACCGGATCGGGATTTATTTGCCGATGATTCCGGAAGCCGTGGCGCTCATGATGGCGGCGGCCAAAATCGGGGCCATTATTGTTCCCGCCTTTTCGGGATATGGGGCGGAGGCCTTAGCGACCCGGTTGGCCGATGCTGCCGTGTCGCTATTGGTTACGGCGGACGGCTATTTCCGCCGCGGACGGTGGATTGCCATGAAGCCGGTGGCGGATCAGGCGATTCAACAGACAGGACAATCGATTCCGATTCTGTTGGTGCGTCAAGGATCCGAGCCGGTGACGGCCGAGTACGATTGGGAGACGATCATTCGAGAGGCCGAAGGGGTTGGGCCGTATCGCACGGAAATCCTACCCAGTGAAACGCCCCTCATGATTATTTATACGTCGGGGACGACGGGGCGACCGAAAGGTGCGGTTCATACCCACACCGGCTTTCCGCTCAAAGCCAGCCAAGATTTATGGCAGGCTTTTGACCTGAGAGAATCTGACCGATTTTTTTGGTTCACCGATCTCGGCTGGATGATGGGCCCTTGGATGATCTATGGGGGTCTTATTACCGGGTCCACGCTGGTCCTTTACGACGGGACTCCCGATTATCCGGATGCGGGGCGCCTGTGGGATCTGATCGATCGCCATCAGGTTAGTGTGTTTGGCATTTCCCCGACCGCGATTCGCGCGCTTATGGCTCACGGTCGGCAACCCCTGGAAGGCCATTCGCTACAAAGCCTGAGAATCTTGGGGTCCTCAGGGGAACCATGGAATCCGGAGCCGTGGTTATGGTTTTTTCGGCAAGTCGGCGGCGGACGGTGCCCCATTGTCAATTATAGCGGGGGAACGGAAATTTCCGGGGGGATTGTGGCTGCGTTGGCGGTTGAGCCGCAGAAACCGTGTGCCTTTTCCGGCCCGATTCCGGGAATGGTTGCCGATGTGGTGAACGAGGAAGGTCAACCGGTCGTCGAAGCGGTAGGCGAATTGGTGTTGCGAGCCCCCTGGCCAGGCATGACGCGCGGCTTTTGGCACGACCGCGATCGTTATCAGAAAACGTATTGGTCACGATTCCCCGGGCTTTGGGTGCATGGGGATTTTGCTTATATCGACCGAGACGGATTTTGGTATATTCTTGGGCGCAGTGACGATACCATCAAGGTGGCGGGCAAACGACTCGGACCGGCGGAGGTGGAATCGATTGTCGTGGCCCATCCGGAAGTCGTGGAAGCGGCCGCTATCGGGGTGCCCGACCCGGTGAAAGGTGAAGCCCTCGTCGTGGTGGCGGTCGTGACGACGGCGCGGCCCGAACTCACCGCCGAGTTGTCCCGTTGGGTTGAAGATCGCTTGGGTAAAGCGTTGAAGCCGAAAACGGTGATTTTGGTGCCGGAGTTGCCGAAGACGCGCAACGGGAAGATTGTGCGACGGGTAATTAAAGCGCAATATCTGGGCCAACCGCTGGGGGACACGTCATCGGTCGAAAACGTGCAGGCGTTAGATTACATTTCGCGAGGTGACCAATGAGTAGCCGAACATCCGAGGGCATCAAGTATTGGGTGATGGGGGACGGGCCGGAAGCGGTGTTTTGTCACCCGAGTCTGGGATTAGGCCGTTTTTTGTTTCATCGGTTAATTCCGCCCTTGTCCCGTCATTATACGGTCGTGACCTGGGATCCGCGAGGGATTGGCGATAACGCGGGATATGTGCCGCGTCTGACGGATTGGGTCAAAGACGTCGTGAGCATGATGGATGAGGTCGGCAAACCCGCTCATTTGATTGGGGTGTCGTTAGGGACCTGGGTCATGCCGCGGGTCGCCTTGGCCCGTCCCGAAGCGGTGCAAAAGCTGGTGATGATCGGGGCCACGCCGGGGTTTGCCGGTGGTGAAGAGCAGGTGGCGGCTCGACGGCAGGAGATTGAACAGATGGGGATGGCGGCTTTTGCGCGCCAATATGCCGAGGGGACCTTGGCCCCGGCGGTTGATGAGGATATGCGGCAAAAGCTTGCCGATTCGTTGGCCGAATGCCAATCGGACGCTTATTTGGCGTCGATGCGGGAGATTTACCTGGTGGACAACCGGACCATCTGGCCCAACGTCCATCAGCCGACGCTTTTTTTGGTCGGCAGTCGAGATTCTCGAACCCCGCCGGCCGCCGCCGAAGCCTTGGCGGAGCTTCTGCCGGAGGGCCTGGCCCAGGTACGGGTGATTCCGCAGGCGGGGCATTTAGCGCTGCTGGATTACCCCGATCGGGTGTATCATTTAATTGAAGAATTTTTGTCGCGGGGGACCCTTTCAGACTAACCCACGACAACCGGAGAGGGCAAACACGTGGATGAGTGGGAGCGTCAGCGCTACGGGCGTTTAAAATTATTAACCGTGCTCGGGCCGACGGTGTTCGTGGCTATCGGGGAATGGGTGCGCACCTATTATCTCACCCCTCGATTTTCCGCCGGCACGGTCGGGTTGGTGACGGTAGGCGTCACGTTGGTCGGGGCGATTATTTTCTCGTGGTATGTGTTTCGGGTGATGGAAAAACTGGAGACAGAACGGCGCACCTATAAAGAGGCGGTCTTGGCGTTAAAGGAGCGGGAACGCATTGCGCGGGAAATGCATGACGGGTTGGCACAAAATTTAGCCGTTTTGAAGCTGGAAGCGTTTAAACTAAAAGAGGCATGCTTGCATCGGGACGGGGCTTTGGTACAAAATCTCGATACGCTGGAATCGCTTTTGAACCAGACGTATCTGGAAGTTCGCCAGTCGTTATATGATTTACGGGTGGCGCAGAGTTTAGGGGAAGGGTTTTGGCCCACGGTCGAACGACAAGTCCAGGAATTTGAACGGCGAACCGGTATAAAATGTATTTTGCAGCCGTTGAACCCGCCGGAGGAGTTATGGAACGAATTGGCCTCCGTGCAAATCCTGCGAATTATCCAGGAAGCCTTGGCTAATGTGCGCAAACATGCACATGCCCGACGGGTGGACATTCGGTGTCAATTGGTGGGACGGGCCGTGGAATTTGTGATCGAGGACGATGGCATCGGGTTTCAAGCCGATCCGGAGGCTCCGCCGCCTGACCATTATGGGTTGGCGGTCATGCGGGAGCGGGCGGAAGCGGTCGGCGGGATGTTAAAAATTGAAAGCCAACCGGGCCGGGGCACAAAAGTCACCGTGACCGTACCGGTGGAAGGGAGGCCCAGTGACAGTGGAAAAAGCAAGAATCATGCTAGTGGATGACCATGCGTTATTTCGATCGGGATTACACAGCCTTTTGGCGGGCCAACCCGACCTGGAAGTGGTGGGAGAAGCCGATAGTGGGCATCAAGCCGTCCTGATGGCGGAAGAGGTCATGCCGGATCTGATTTTGATGGACATCAATATGCCGGACGGCGACGGGCTGGAAGCCACGCGGGCAATTAAAGAACGGTTGCCCTACGTGAAAATTTGCATGTTGACGGCCAGCGATGACGATGACCTGTTATTTGAAGCGATTCGCGCGGGCGCTCAGGGATATCTCTTAAAATATCTCGAACCGGACCAGTTTTTGCACGAGATTCGAGCGCAGGTTCGTGGCGAGGCTACGATTTCCGGGGATATCGCCGCCAAAATTATTCGCAGTGTGGCGCATCGCGACGAAAAAGAAGCCCAAGAGCCTGTGCAGTTTACCGCCCGCGAACTCGAAGTGTTGCGGTTGGTCGGCCAGGGGCTTTCGAACCGGGAAATTGCCAATACGTTGTTTATTGCCGAGAACACGGTAAAAAACCACTTGCGGAATATCCTGCAAAAGCTCCATTTTGAAAATCGGGTGCAGGCGGCGGCATATGCCATTCGCCACGGGCTCGTGAATGACGATTAAGCCGGGGTCGAGGTGGCCTGGATGCAAGACCGGGAAATGACATTGGAAGAACATCTAACCGAGCTACGACAGCGTTTGATGGTGGCGTTGGCAACTGTCGGGGTGTTCTTTCTAGCCGGTTTTTGGGCGGCGCGGCCGGCGTTGGATTGGTTGGTGCGACGGGCGCATGTACGCCACATCGTGGTAACGGGCGTTCCGGAAGCTTTTTTCGCTTTAATTAAAGTCGACCTCATTTTGTCATTGATTGCGGCTTCCCCGGTGATTCTCTATGAGGTTGCGGCTTTTGTGCTCCCCGGGCTCTCGGCGAGTGAGCGTCGGATTTTGATGCTCATTGCCGGTCCCGGGCTCGTGTTGTTTTTATTGGGGATGGCGGCCGGGTTTTTCTTGTTCGTCCCCTTGGTACTGCACGTGATGCTCGATTTCGTGGGACCCGGCATTTCCGAATTTTGGACCCTCTCGAATTACCTGAATTTCATCGTATACTTGACGGTACCTTTTGGATTTCTGGCCGAATTGCCGCTGGTCTCGGGTATCCTCACCCGAATGGAGATTCTCCATCCGAGCCTTTTTCGCCATTATCGCCGTTATGCGGTCGTGGTGTCGTTTTTGATTGCCGCGGCGGTGGCTCCGCCCGACGCGCTATCGATGCTGGTCATCGGTTCCGCCATATATTTGGTCTATGAGGTTTCGGCGGTGGTATCGCGCGTGGTCTATCGCCCGCCGACGCCGGAACGGGTCACGCTGCCGGAACCGGTCAAGGAGGGCGGGCATGACTCTTGACCGGGTGAAAGTCGGCCAGTCGGTGGTCATCGATACTTTTTTAACTCCCGAGTCGAGTGCCGAGGCGATCCGTCTCGGCTTGGTACCGGGGCACCGCTTGACGGTGGTTCATAAAGTATCCGGCGGCCCGGTGGTGGTGCGGACCGCGGTCACGGAAATCGCCGTCGGGCATACGCTGGCCCGCCAGATTGACGTTCGCCCGGCGAATCCGTAGGCGCTTGGGACCGTCCTGCGAGCGTCCCGGTAGGATAATACTTGCACTTGTCAAATATTCGATATTCCCGCTACAATGTGAGTAAATCCTCGGGAGGAGGACGCTCTGTGGGGCTTAATCATTTGTTGTTCATCCTGGTCGTGGTACTGGCTTTCTTATGGTTTGGCCTGTTAACTTGGGAAAAATGGGAATTGGTGACTTTAGGTCAGCCGTTGGATCGGAGCAGCCAGCCTCTACGCCGCTGGCAAGGGGTTCTGGTCTATGTTTTCGGTCAAAAACGGCTGTTTAAGGACAAATATTCCGGCCCCATGCATTTTGTGATCTTTTGGGGCTTCATTGTGCTTACGGTGGGCTCTTTGATTTTCTTGGCCCGCGGCATTTTTCCGGGCATTGGGGCGCCGGGCGGCGTATGGGCGGTGGCACTCAACACGGCAACCGATATTATGGCGGTGTTGGTGCTGGTGGCGCTTTTAATGGCCGCTTTTAAGCGGTATGTGCTGCGGCCGAAACGATTGGTCAGAAACTTCGATGCTGCGGCGGTACTCATCTTAATTGCCCTGGTCGTCTTGTCGGACGTTGCCATTGAGGCCTTTTCGATTGCGCTTAATGCCCACGCCGCGCCGGCCCCGATCGGCTCGTGGATAGCGGCTGGATTGCGGCACTGGGGCCGGGCGGCGGACCACACGGGATTATTGGTGGCCGACTGGGTCAAATTGTTGTCGCTGATGGGGTTTTTGGTGTACCTGCCCTACTCCAAGCACTATCATCTGTTTGTGGCCCCGGTGAACATTTATCACCGGAATCTAGATCCGCTGGGTCGATTGCCGAAATTGGACTTAGAAGACGAGAATTCGGAGAGCTTCGGCATCGGGCAAGTGACCGATATGGCCTGGAGCGATTTGTTGGACGCCTATGCCTGCGTGCAGTGCGGCCGCTGTACGGAGCAGTGTCCGGCCAATAATACGGGCAAAAGCTTGTCCCCCAAAAGTATCATGGTGGAACTGCGTCACCATCTGGAGCAGGTGGGACCGATTCTTCTCAAACCGGCGGACCACCGGACTCCGGAAGAATCGGCGCTCTTAGAAATTCCGCTGGCGGGTGGCGTGTATTCCACGGATGAATTGTGGGCGTGCACGACCTGTGGCGCCTGTGTGGAAGCGTGCCCCGTCTTTGACGAGCATGTCGGGAAAATTGTCGGCATGCGTCGTCACCTCGTATTGACACAAGGGGACATTCCGAACGATGCCCAGATGTTTTTCAAGAATGTCGAAAATGCCGGCAATCCTTGGGGTCTCGGACTCGACAAGCGGCAACAATTTGCCGAGGACCTGGGAATCAAAGATTTATCCCGCGGCGATACGGCCGAGGTGCTGTATTGGATGGGGTGTGCCGCGACGTACGACGATCGGGCCCGAAAAGTCGCGGAAGCGACCGTCAGCCTTTTGAAAGAAGCCGGCGTCGATGTCGGGGTATTAGGGGCGTTAGAGACCTGTAACGGAGAAGCTGCCCGCCGTATGGGCAACGAGTATCTCTTTCAGATGCAGGCGCAACAAAATGTGGAGACGTTAAACCAGTTTGGGGTAAAAACGATTGTCACTACCTGCCCGCATTGTTTTAACACATTGAAAAACGAATATCCGGATTTTGGCGGCCAGTACAATGTGGTGCATCATAGCGCCTACCTGTCCCAGTTGGTCGCGGAAGGTCGATTGCATCCGGAGGCCGGCACCTTGGCGGAAACTGTCACCTACCATGACTCCTGTTATCTCGGGCGGTATAACCAAGTGTTCGACGAACCGCGCGATGTGCTGCAATCGGTGCCCGGCCTGACGTTGGTGGAAATGCCGCGTAGTCGCGAAAAAAGTTTTTGTTGCGGCGCCGGTGGTGGCCGCATGTGGATGGAAGAAAAAGTCGGACAAAAAATCAATCAGGCGCGAACCGCCGAGGCATTGGCAACCGGTGCCCAAACGATTGCGACCGCTTGCCCGTTTTGCCTAACCATGATGCGAGACGGGGTACAAGCCCTCGGCGCGGAGGATCGGGTTTCGGTGCGAGATTTTTCGGAAATTCTCGCCGAGGCCGTGTTACCGCGAAACCCATCGTAAGATCAGTCCCCTGACGACCCGTGTCAGGGGATATATTTTGTCCGGCGCCCTCATAGGTTGTCCTGGGTAAACCAAGGGAGGGACCCCAGATGAATGGGCGCCGGATTGTCTTGGTCGGGAATCCCAATGTCGGAAAATCCCGCCTGTTTGCCATGTTATCCGGACATTACGCGGAAGTGTCCAATTTTCCGGGGACGACGGTGGAATTGATCAGCGCGCCCTTGGGGCCGGATCGTTTATGGGACACGCCAGGCATTTATGGGCTAAGCCGGCTAACGGAGGAAGAGCGGGTGGCCCTGGATGCGATCCGGCAAGCCGACTTGGTCGTCAATGTCGTGGACGGTACACACTTGGCACGGGATGCGTTTTTGACCTGGCATCTGATTGATGCCGGGCTGCCGGTCATTGTGGCCGTTAATTTTCATGACGAGTTGATCCGGCGCGGGATGACCGTGGACACGGCCGGGTTATCCCGGTTATGGGATGTCCCGGTCGTATTACTGTCGGCGCGCACCGGAGACGGGGTGGAGGAGTTGAAACGGGCTATCCGGAAAGGCGGCCGGGTCTCGTCGCGGGCATCGCAGGCCGTACCGATTTTGCCGGGTCGATCCCGATTGGAGAGTCTCTTATGGCTGGAAGAGGATTCGGAAATGGTCCGGGCCCTAGGGCGTTCTCCCGCGCCCGGCAGTCGGCAGGCGCAATATATTGAACGGCGGACGCGGGCAGATGAGGCGGGACAGTGGGTGACGAATGCCGATAATCGGGCGGACCCGACCCGCCGGCTCGGCTATTGGCTCATGACGCCCCTCGGGGGCGGGCTCACGCTGGTGATCGTGTTGGCTCTAGTCTATTGGGGGCTCGGGGTCGGGGTGGCCGATTGGTTAGTCGGGCATCTCGAAAACTGGGCCAATGCGTTGGTTATTCCGTTGCTGGCGACACTCGTCGGCTGGTTGGTACCGCCCGGCAGTTGGCCATATCGGTTATTGGTCGGCCAATACGGCATCTTGTCGGCCGGAGTCTTATATTTAGGCGCCTTATTGCTGCCGCTTATCGCGGGCTTTTATTTTATGCTTGCCGTTTTGGAGGATAGCGGGTACTTGCCGCGGTTGGCCACTTTGCTCGATCGCTTTTTTTTGCGCCTGGGGCTTAATGGGCGGGCGGTAATCCCGTTGGTGCTGGGTTTTGGCTGCGTGACCATGGCCACGATGACGACCCGCATTCTTACGACCGAGCGGGAACGCCGGATTGCGACGATTCTTTTGGCGTGGACGATACCGTGTTCCGCTCAAATGGGCGTCATCGTCGGCCTTTTGTCGGGGGTCGGATGGATTTACGCGCTGACCTATGCGCTGATTATCCTGGGACTCTTTATCGGGATTGGGACGGCCCTGGATCGCACCCTTCCCGGCCAGCCGAGTCCTTTATTATTGGAACTCCCGCCGCTGCGCTGGCCCAGCTGGACCGGTCTTTGGGAAAAGACCCGTTGGAAAGTCGGCGCCTTTTTGAAAGAAGCCGGTCCCTTATTTTTAATTGGCAGCGGCAGTGTGGAACTCTTGGATATGCTGGGCGTGCTTCCCTGGCTCAATCGGGCGTTGGCACCGTTTATGGAGGGATGGCTCGGTATTCCCGGATCGGCTACGGCGGCTTTTCTCCTAGGGTTTATCCGACGGGACTTTGGTGCGGTGGGTCTCTATGCCGGGGGCTTAGACCCCCACCAAGTTCTGACGGGTGCGGTCACCTTGACCCTTTTTGTTCCGTGTATCGCCTCCACTTTGGTGATTTTAAAAGAGCGCGGATTGCGCCAAGGGAGTGTCATTTGGCTGGGGTCGATCGCCCTGGCTCTCTTAGTAGGCGGTTTGGTGGCCCGGTGGGGCCCCGGGTAGACGGTCACAACGAGAACGGCCGCATAGGATATCACGGGGGTGAGGACGATGGAGGCGTTGAATGTCTTGCACCGGTGTCCGACGTGTGGTTTGGCGATAGACGGTTGGCAAGGCCGCTGCGCGCGTTGCGGCACGCCCCTGCCGACCAGTTGGTGGCATCACTGTCAATCCTGCCGGTTTGAAGCCTCGTGCGGTCCGGCCAAGGAGCCCAAACAGCATTGTTAGGCCTACGGGGCTAGGCTATAATGGCCGTGGGGTGTATGTGCATGCGCGTGCCGTCGAGTCAAATAGCGGTGGGATTTGCGGCGTTGCTGCTCGGTCTCATGGTCGTCGTGCAGTTTCGCCTGCAAGAAGTCGTGCCTCCGCCCACCCAAACCAACCAATTGCTAGCTCTGTTGCGGCAGTCAGAGCAAAAGCGCCAACAGCTCGCGCAGCAGGTCGCCCACTTGAACATGTTGCTGGACAAGCGGCTCTCGCAGGAAGCGTCGGCGGCCCATCTACAATCTCAACTGGTCCAAGCCGAAATTTTAGCCGGAACGGTCCCGGTAGAAGGACCTGGGATTATTGTGCACTGGGATAACGGAAATGCCCCCGCAGCCTATCAATTGAGTGACATCGACTTGTTGTTGCTTGTCAACGAACTCAGGGCGGCAGGGGCCGAAGCCATCTCCATTAACGGCCAGCGCATTACGGCACAAACCGAAATCCGCTCGGCCGCTAATTATATCCTGATCAATGATACCCAGTCGGCCGCCCCGTTCACGATTTTGGCGATTGGATCACCGTCGACGTTAAGTGACGCGTTGACTTTACCGGGCGGACTGTATCAAGAATCTCAGCAAGAGGGACTCTTAATGACAATTACGAAAGCGCGGACGCTGACCATACCGGCGGCTCCTCCGGCACTTTTGTCAGGTATTGCTCCGGTGAATCCCTAGCCCGGCACGGAAACGATTGGGACAACAGCGAAAGGTGGCTAAACATGGCTGAGCAACAGGGTGAACGGATTACATATGTCGATGGAACGATTCGTGTTCCGGACCACCCGATTATCCCGTTCATCGAAGGGGACGGGATCGGCCCCGATATCTGGCGGGCCACTCGGCGGGTGATTGATGCGGCGGTAGCCAAGAGCTATCAGGGGCGTCGGGAAATTGTCTGGAAGGAAGTCTTGGCGGGTGAAAAAGCCTACGCGCAGACGGGCGAATGGCTTCCGAAAGAGACATTAGACGCCCTTAGTTTTTATCGCGTGGGGATTAAGGGCCCTTTGACCACACCGGTCGGTGGGGGGATTCGGAGTCTCAACGTGGCGATTCGCCAAGAGTTGGATTTATACGCGTGTGTGCGGCCGGTCCGCTATATCCAAGGCGTGCCCTCGCCGATGCGGGAACCGGAAAAGGTCGATATGGTGATTTTCCGGGAAAACACGGAAGACGTCTATTCCGGTATCGAATGGCCCAGCGGTTCCCCGGAAGCCGAGAAATTAATTCGGTTTGTCAACCAAGAGCTGGGGAAATCGATCGATAAGACGGCCGGCATCGGCATTAAGCCGATCACGCCCGCCGGCAGCGAGCGGCTTATCCGTCGGGCTATTCGCTATGCTTTGGATCATAAACGGCGGTCGGTCACCATGATGCACAAGGGCAATATTATGAAGTTTACGGAAGGGGCGTTTCGCGACTGGGGGTACCAGTTGGCGGCACGGGAATTTCCGGATCAGGTGATTACGGAAGAGGAGCTCTACCGCACCTATCATGGCGAAGTACCCGAAGGGAAAATTGTCCTGAAAGACCGCATTGCCGATATTACCTTCCAACAAGTGTTGTTGCGACCGGACGAATTTGACGTGATTGCCGCCCCGAACCTGAACGGCGACTATTTGTCGGATGCGCTGGCCGCTCAAGTCGGTGGGGTGGGAATGGCGCCCGGCAGCAATATTTCCGATACGTTGGCCGTCTTTGAGGCAACCCACGGAACCGCACCGAAGTATGCCAATTTGGATAAGGTGAATCCGAGTTCCTTGATTTTGTCGGCGATTATGATGCTGGAACATCTGGAATGGGTGGAAGCGGCAGCAAAAGTCTTGACGGCGCTCGAAGAGACGATTGCGGCCAAAATTGTCACCTATGATCTTGCTCGGCAAATGGATGGCGCCACCGAAGTCAAAACATCCGAATTTGCCAGTGCGGTCATTGAACGGATGTAAATTCAGAAAGGGGAGTGGCACGCATGTTTCGACGACACAAAATCACGGTGATTGGCTCCGGGGCGACAGGAGCGACCACGGCTCATATGTTGGCCTTAAAAGAGCTGGGCGACGTCGTCCTGGTCGACATTCAAGAAGGCATTCCGCAGGGGAAAGCACTGGATATGTGGGAATCGGGCCCCATCGAAGGGTTCTCTTTGAAAGTGGTGGGCACGAACGATTATGCCCTGACGGAAGGGTCGGACGTGATTGTCGTTACCGCCGGAATGCCGCGTAAGGAAGGCATGAGTCGTAACGACTTATTGAAAGTCAATGCGGAAGTTGTCCACAACGTGGTGGCGGCGGCCGCGAAAGTGTCGCCGGAGGCGGTTTTGGTGGTGCTGACCAATCCGGCCGACGTGATGGCGTATGTGGCGCAAAAAGCCAGCGGATTTCCTCACCATCGCGTGATGGGGCAAGCTGGGGTGCTGGATTCCGCTCGGTTTCGGACGTTCTTGGCCGATGCCCTGAAGATTTCTCCGAAAGACGTGTCGGCATTCGTAATGGGCGGACATGGCGACGACATGGTGCCGTTGGTGCGGTATTCTTACGCCGGGGGCATCCCCGTCGAGAAATTGTTGCCGAAAGACACGTTGGACCAGATTGTGCAACGGACCCGTACCGGCGGGGGAGAAGTGTTGTCCTTGATGAAAGTCTCGGCCTACTATGCGCCCGCCTCTTCGTTGGCGGAAATGGTGAAGGCCGTGCTGTTGGATGAACGGCGGATTTTACCGGTCATCAGCTACTTGAACGGGGAATACGGAGAAACCGACATTTACGTCGGCGTACCGGCGATTGTGGGCGGCAACGGCATTGAAAAGGTCATTGAGGTCGACTTTACGCCGGAAGAAGAAGCCGCTTTCAAGAAATCGGTTGCCTCGGTTCGAGGCCCCTTATCAATGTTGGATCTAACGAAGTCGTCTTAGGAGGCATTCATGGAGAGTCGCGACCGCGCCTTAAAATATCACGAGGAACACCGGGGGAAAATTCAAGTCATCTCCAAGGTGCCGGTACGGAATCAGGATGATTTGTCCCTGGCCTATACCCCAGGGGTGGCTGAGCCTTGCCGGGAAATTCACCGGGACGTCAATTTGGTGAATCGGTACACCAACCGTGGCAATACCGTAGCCATCGTCACCGACGGGTCAGCCGTCCTGGGCTTGGGCGACATCGGGCCGGAGGCCGGTCTGCCGGTTATGGAGGGCAAATCGATTTTGTTCAAAATGTTTAGCGGCGTTGATGCCATCCCGTTGTGCGTCGACACCCAAGATCCGGACAAAATCGTGGAACTGGTGAAATTGCTGCAACCCTCGTTTGGCGGAGTGAATCTGGAAGACGTGGCGGCTCCCCGATGCTTTGAAATTGAACGCCGGATGAAAGAAGAGCTCTCCATTCCGGTCTTCAACGATGATCAGCACGGGACGGCGGTGGTGGTGGCGGGTGCCTTAATCAACGCGCTGCGTTATGTGGGCAAACAACTGGCCACCGTACGCATTGTCTTCAACGGGGCCGGGGCTGCGGCCATCGCCACCGCCAAATTACTGTTTGAGATGGGGGCCGGCGATATTTCGTTAGTGGATCGGGCGGGATTGATTTATGAGGGCCGACCGAACGATATGAACCCGTACAAAGAGGAAATGGCGCGGATAACCAATCGTGAACGGCGGCAAGGGGACCTGCATGAGGCGCTACGCGGGGCCGATGTCTTTATTGGGGTATCGGTCGCGGGGGCGTTGACCATGGAGATGATGCGGGGCATGAATCCGGATGCGATTGTATTTGCCCTCGCCAATCCCGTACCGGAAATCTGGCCGGTCCACGCACTGGAAATGGGCGCCAAAGTGGTGGGTACCGGTCGGTCGGATTTTCCGAACCAGATTAATAACGTCTTAGGGTTTCCCGGTATTTTTCGGGGCGCGTTGGACGTGGGGGCACGCGAAATCAATACCCCCATGCTGGTCGCGGCGGCTGAAGCTTTAGCCCATCTGATAAAACCCGAGGATCTCCGCGACGACTATATTATTCCCAATCCGATGGATCGGCGGGTCGCGCCGGCGGTGGCCGAAGCCGTGGCAAAAGCCGCCAGGGACACGGGCGTAGCGACGATTGACGTGTCACCCGAGTGGGTAGGCCGCCATTGCCGCATGTTAGTCGACGAAGTCATCGGAGCCGAAGAAAAGATCCTGGAAGGGGACGACTAGCGTGAAGCAATACGAATATATGGCCAAACTGGCGCTGAAGGCGCGGGGGATTCCGATTCCGCCGGGCCAAGTGGCGGATACACCCGAAGAAGCGCGGGCAGCGGTGGAGGCTATCGGGCCTGCCGCGTTAAAGGCGCAAGTCCTCGTGGGGGGACGAGGCAAGGCCGGCGGTATCCGGTTTGCCCAAACACCCCAAGAAGCCTATGATTTGGCCCGGGCCATGTTGGGGATGGATCTGAAGGGGTATACCGTCGAGCGGCTCTACGTAGAAGGGAAGCTCAGCATTGAACGGGAACTCTATATTTCGGTGACCACCGACCGGAACCGCAAAGTCCCGTTGGTGATGGCTTCCACCGCCGGCGGGATGGAAATCGAAGACGTGTCGGATGATCTCATCGTGCGCCAATGGGTGAATCCGCGGGTGGGGGTCATGCCTTACTTTGGGCGCGAGTTGGCACATAAGCTGGGGCTCGAGGGCACGTTAGCCCGAGAATTTGCCGACTTGGTGGTCAAACTCTACCAAATCTATCACCAAGAAGATGCCGAGTTAGTTGAGATTAACCCGTTGGCGGTCGTCAATGGGCATTTGGTGGCGGCCGACGCGCGGTTGAACCTGGATGACAGCGCTCTCTATCGGCATCCCGAAGTGACCCGCGTGGAGGAAGGGTCGGCGCTGGAGAAAAAAGTTCACGAGATCGGACTCGCGTACGTCGAGTTGGATGGCGACATTGCGATTATGGCGAACGGGGCGGGGATGGCGATGGCAACCGTCGACGCCATTCAATATTTTGGCGGCAAGCCGGCCAACTTTTTAGACGCCGGGGGCGGGGCGTCGGTTGAGCCGACAGCGCAAGCCCTGGGCGTTTTGGTCTCGATGAACCCTAAAGTGATTTTTGTCAACATTTTTGGCGGAATCACCCGGTGTGACGATGTCGCCCAGGCTATCCTGCAAGTCAAGCGGACTCAAGGCATTCCGGTGCCGCTGGTGGTCCGGTTGGTTGGCACCAACGAAAAGGAAGGGGTTCGGCTGTTGGAGCAAGAGGGCATTTCCGCGTATTCCGATATGGCACCGGCCGCGAAGCGGGCTGTTGAACTAGCAGGGGAGGGACGCTGAGATGGCCATCTTGTTAACCAAAGACACCCGGATTATCGTGCAGGGCATTACCGGCAATCAGGGGCAGTTTCACACCCAACAAATGTTGGCTTATGGATCGCACGTCGTTGGAGGGGTTTCGCCGGGCAAATCCGGCCAGACCGTGGCCGGGGTACCGGTATTTGATACCGTCGAAGAGGCCGTCGAACACACTCAGGCTACCGCCTCGATTGTGTTTGTGCCGGCGCCGTTCGCCAAAGATGCGGCGTTTGAAGCCATGGAAAACGGGATTCGGTTGTTGGTAATGATTCCCGAACATATCCCGGTGCAAGATTCCATCGATATCGTGACCCGGGCCGCGGAATTGGGGGTCACCGTCATTGGCCCCAATACCTTTGGGATTATTTCACCCGGGGAACAGACCAAGATGGGGATTATGCCGAACCACATTTATCAGCCGGGACCGATTGGGGTGGTTGCCCGCTCGGGCACTTTGAGCTACGAAATTGCCTTTAGCTTGACCAACGGCGGATTTGGGCAAACGACCGTCGTCGGTATGGGCGGGGATCCCGTCGTCGGCCAAACCTTTATCTCGGTCTTGCGCCACTTTAAGGACGATCCGGCCACCCAGGCCGTGGTGATGGTCGGCGAAATCGGCGGCAGTGCGGAAGAAGAAGCGGCCGAATACATTAAGACGTTGGGTAAGCCGGTAGTGGCTTATTTGGCGGGACGCGCGGCACCTCCCGGAAAACGGATGGGGCACGCGGGGGCCATCATCGAACGGGGCAAAGGGACCTTGGAAAGTAAGGAGCGGGCCTTGACTCAGGCCGGCGCCAGTGTCGTGACGATGCCATGGCAAGTGGCTGACGCCGTCAAAGAAATCATGCAGGGCCGTTAACGGTGGGGGGCTCGCGGAGGCGGGCCCCTTTTCCATGATTTTTGATATGCTAATGGAAAATACTTGGGGTACCGCGGAATCCGACACGTGTTATGATAGGAAACGAAAAAACATAGTCCGAAATGAAACCGGACACACTGGAATTGAGGTGACGGGGATGCGCATACAAGTGGTGGGATTGAATCACCGGCAAGCTCCCCTGGTCATTCGCGAGCGCGTGGCTTTTGGACCGGAATTGTTAGAAGCGGCCTATCGGCGGGTTCACGAATTGCGCCATCAAGAAGGCGTCGTAATATTGTCCACGTGCAACCGGACGGAAATCTATGTGGCCGGTGAGGTTGAGCTAGCCGACATTTTGGCTTGGTGGGAGCAACTGACCGGTGTTCCGCGTGGAGAATTTTCCGATGCCTTGTTATGGTACCAGGGGGCCGACGCGATTCGGCACGTCATGCGGGTGGCGGCCGGCTTGGACTCGAAAGTGCTGGGAGAAACCCAAATTTTGGGTCAGGTGAAAGATGCGTACCATTTGGCGCAACGTTATGGTGCGGTGGGTCGTCTGCACCGGGTGTTTCATTATGCGTTGCGGGCAGGCAAACGGGCGCATGCGGAAACCGACATTAGCAAAAATGCGTTGTCCTTAGGTTACGCGATTGTCGAACTGACCCGCAAAGTGTTTGGAAATCTGGCTCCGTTAACGGCCGTGGTGATTGGTACGGGAGAGACGGGAGAATTGGTGGCTCGCCATTTGTCGGCCCAAGGAATCGGTCGGCTCCTTCTCGTCAACCGGACCAGCGCACGAGCTCAGGGGTTGGCGGAAGAACTGGGAGCGGAAGTCTGGCCCTTCGACAACCGTCTTGAGGCGTTGAAAGAGGCACAAGTGGTGGTTTCCGCCACCAGCGCACAAGAGCCGGTGATAACCGCCGACATGGTACGGCAGGCCATCGCCGGGCACGGACAAGCATTGCGCTTTTTCTTCGATTTGGCGGTGCCGCGTGATGTGGAGCCGGAAGTCGGCCAGTTGGGCGAAAACGTGTTTTTGTATGATATTGATGATGTTCAGTCGGTTGTGCGGGCTAATTTACGCCATCGGCAGCTAGAAGTGGCCAAAGTCGAGCGGTTGATTGAAGAGGAAGTGAAGGAACTGGAAAACGAACTGGGCGCCAGTCAGGTGGGACCGGTGATTCGGTCCTTACGCCAAAAAGCGGAGGCCATCCGGCAGGCCGAGCTGGCCAAAGCGCTCAACCGATTGCCGAACCTGTCAGAGGAAGAACGGGAAGTGGTCGCCGAAACCACCCGTTTGATTCTCAATAAATTCTTAAACGATGCAATGGTGAGTATGCGTCAGTGGGGAGCCGACGAGGCGAAAGCGTCTTACGTGGAAGCGGTACGGGAATTGTTTCGGTTAACGGATGAGGGGGACGTGGCGGTCACCCCCGAGTAGAAGCGGGAGGAGGCCGAGGTGACCATTTTAATGGGTCTCACCGGCGCCGGATATTTATGGGCTGCGGTATTATCCGTGGCCGCTTTTTATGATCTCCGGCGCATGCGATGGGCAGAGTACGGGGGCGTCGTCGGCTGGCTGGCCCAAACCGCTTGGTTGGTGGCCCGCGGGGTGGCGAGTCACGGTTTTCCGTTTGTCACGCTATATGACTGGATGGGGTTTTTCGTATGGGCCTCGGTCTTCGTGTATGGCTTGGTCAGCCGATGGAACGCGTGGCGGATTGCCGGAGGGTTTTTATTTCCGATCATGTTTGTCGTCTGGCTCGTGAGCCAGACGCTCAATCATCGGTTAGGCCCCCTGCCGACCGGCTTAAGCGGTCCCTGGTTAGATGTCCATATTGCCTTGGCTACGCTGGCCGACGTCAGTTTTTTGCTTTCGGCGATTTTCGGTATTATGTACATTGAAAAGGAACGAGAATTAAAACAGAAAAACGTGCGGGTCTTTTATTACCGTTTGCCGCCGTTGGGCGAACTGGACCAATGGAGTGCCCGCCTTATCGGATGGGGCTGGCCCCTCTTTACGTTGGCCATGGTGACCGGCGCAATTTGGGCTAAAATGGTATGGGGTCAATATTGGAGTTGGAGTCCCAAGGAAGTGTGGTCGCTCTTGACCTGGGCCGTTTATGCGGGATATCTGGCCGCCCGGTGGGGGCTGGGATGGCGAGGCCGGCGGGCCGCATATTTTTCCATGCTCGCCTTCCTCGCGGTGCTGGTGAACTTTTGGGTCATCAATTTGTGGTTTCATGGCCCCCATAATTATAACGTTTAGGATGAGGACGACATGGCCAATCTCTCTATCGGCACCCGAGGCAGCGAGCTTGCGGTGCGTCAAACCGATCTCATCGTTTCGCGTTTAGAATCCCAGGAGCACCACGTCACGGTCGTTCGCGTCGAAACCCACGGGGACCGGGTCCTGGATCGGGCGCTGAATCAGTTGGGCAATCAAGGGGTTTTTACGACCGAATTAGAACAACGGTTGGTCGCGGGAACCATTGACTTGGCGGTCCATTCGCTAAAAGATTTGCCGACCCAATTGGCGCCGGGATTGGCCATCGGCGCCTACGCGTTACCCGAGGATCGCCGTGACGTCTTGCTGGCCGGAGATTATACGCTGGCGACGCTTCCGCCGGGAGCCCGCGTGGGAACTTCCAGCCTGCGGCGAACGGCCTTTTTACGGTCTCTTCGTCCGGACCTGGAAGTGGTTCCGGTCCGGGGCAATTTGCAAACCCGGTTACGGAAGTGGCAGGAACTAGGACTCGACGGCCTGTTGTTGGCTGCCGCCGGAGTCCACCGCTTAGGGTGGCAGGATAAAATCAGCGAGTATTTAGATCCCTTCGCGATGGTCCCTGCCCCCGGTCAAGGCATTTTAGCGGTCGAAATGGTGGCTGATCGCCAGGATATCGCCAAAATCTTGGCGCCCTTGGACGATCCGGCAGCTCGCGTATTGGCGCAGGCCGAACGGGGGGTATTGGCCCGTCTCGGCGGCGGCTGCCAAATGCCGTTAGGTGCCTATGCGACCTGGGACGGAGAGACGGTTTACTTGTTAGGCCAAGCGGCGGATCCGGCGGGAACTCGGCTGGCACGAGCGGAAGCTCGGGGAACGGCCTCCGATACGGACCGGCTGGCGGAGGAGGTGGCCGACGAATTGCGGCGGCAAGGAGCTTTAGCATGGATTCAGCCATAGTCCGCAAGCAGGTGACATTGGTCGGAGGCTCCAACGGACGGGTAGCGTATCTCACGCAGGCAGCGTGGGACGTCTTGGAAGCGTGTGACCGGATTTGGTTGTCGTCGGCATTCGAGGATGGCGGGACCGATTGGCGGGAGTGGCCGTGGTCCGGCAAGACCGTTCGGGCTCAGTGGCGTGACCCGACTTGGCGAGACAGTCTTCAGGACGATGGATCGCGTCAGGTCGCCTGGGTGGTGCCTGACAGTCCCGCGGTATCCCGTGATCCCGATTTGGTTGTCGGCCTCTCTTATTTACGGCAATGGCGATGGCAGACGGCTTGGGTCAGTGGAATCCCCGGCTGGCTTTTTCGGTTGGATGAGTTGGGGCTGGTAACTTTTCCTACAACCATGACGATTAACGGGAAGGTCACGATTGCGTGGCCGTCTGAGGTCTCATTCCATGACGTTCCGCAATTTCCCTGGCTGCACGACCAACCGCTGTATAACCGGACCATTGTGTGGCTGCGTGACAGTCCTCGCGCACGGGAAGCCGCGGGTTGGCTGCGGCAACAGGGGGCACGGGTGTGGATTGAGCCCGTGAGCGTGATTGAGCCTCCTGAGCGCACGGACGCCTGGGATCGGATGTTGGAACAGATTGCCCGGTATGATTGGCTGCTGTTGACCAGTGCCGAAGCGGTTGATCGCTGGTTTCGACGCATGCGGGAAAAATCCGTGGATATCCGCCGTTTGCGCGCCCAGATTGCCGTCGTGGGCCCGGAAACGGCCCGGCTGGTGCGCCAGGTCGGTTTGACGGTCGATTTGATGCCGGAGCGGGATTATAGTCAAGGCGGGCTGATTGAAGCCTTTTCGGCCATACCCGTGCGTGGCAGTCTGATGGCCTTCCCCGGTGGACAAAAGAACCGGCGGGATCTGGTGGAGCATTTGGAAGCGCGCGGAGCACGGGTGGACACGGCCGTTATTTATCGTAATCGCTCTGTCCCCCTTGAGACGGCTACTCGGTTAGCCATCCAAAACGCTACGGTATCGGCCTTGGTATTCACGGCGTCCTCACAAGTCGAGTATCTGGTCGAGCAGTTATCGATGGAGGAACGGCACCGTCTACGGGATATTCCGCTCTTTAGTATTGGGCCGGCCACGACCGGGACTCTTCGCCAGTATGGTTTGGTACCTGCCGGCGAGGCCGCTACCCCGAATTTTCGCGTGCTGGCGGAATTAGTTCGGGACCGATTGGCGGAGACATCACAAAAGGAGTGATTTCATGTTTCCTTCGTTTCCTATCGAAAGGCCGCGTCGATTGCGGCGCACCGAGGTTTTGCGGGATTTAGTGCGGGAAACCCGCCTGCATCCGGCGGAATTGATTTACCCGGTGTTCGTCAAACCCGGGCGCGACCGGCAAGACCCTATACAGTCCATGCCGGGGATTTTTCAGTGGTCACCGGATACCTTGGAACGCCATCTGACGACAGCCTATCAAAAAGGGATTAAAAGCTTTTTATTGTTTGGCATACCGGAACATAAAGATGCGCGGGGATCCGAGGCGTATGATCCCCAGGGGATTATTCAAGTCACGCTTCGTCGTTTGCGTGACGCGCTTTCGGATGCGGTACTGATAGCCGACTTATGCTTGTGTGAATATACCGACCATGGGCACTGTGGGGTGCTTAAAGGGGAGACCGTGGATAATGACGTGACCTTGGATTTGCTGGCGGAAACGGCGGTTCGGCAGGCGGAAGCCGGGGCGAGTATCGTCGCACCGTCGGATATGATGGACGGACGCGTGGGCGCCATTCGGCGGGCTCTCGACCAACAGGGTTTTCAAGACATCCCGATTATGTCCTACGCGGCCAAGTACGCCTCCGCCTTTTACGGGCCATTTCGGGAAGCGGCGGAAAACACGCCGGCGTTTGGCGATCGCCGATCGTATCAAATGGACCCGGCAAATCGCCGGGAGGCGCTCAAAGAGGTGTTTTTGGATATCGAAGAAGGGGCGGACCTGGTCATTGTGAAGCCGGCCCTTCCGTATCTGGATATTGTGTCGGATGTCAAAGCGGCGGTAAAAGTGCCGGTGGCCGCCTACCAAGTTTCCGGCGAATATGCCATGATTGAAGCAGCCGGTCGAAACGGCTGGATTGACCGACGCCGGGTGGTGATGGAAACCTTAACGGCCATTCGGCGGGCCGGAGCGGATATGATTATCACCTATTTCGCCCCGGAAGTTGTGGATTGGATCGAATAACCGCATAGAGTGGATGCGGTCGGGCCAGGCTAAACGGTAGAGGAGGCGGTAGGCATGACGCGTCAGGAATTCCGGAAGCAGCCGTTTAACGAGTCGCTCTACTTGTACGACATGAATGCGGACGAACTATTTGACCAAGCCAAAGTGATCATGATTGACTCGAGTTTGGGATTAACCTGTCCGGTACCGCCCGACAGGGGGTCCCAAGAGGAATCTCAGCCCTCTTAACGGAGTCGGATGGGGCTGAAGGAGGCAGAGGTTTGCCCGAACATGTGAATTCGCAATTGCGGGCCATACCGGCGGTTCAGACGATTCAACGCGCCATTGGCGATCGCTTGCCAGTGGCGCGTGTTTGGCTTGACCAGGCTATTCGCGACGAATTGGAACATATTCGCCAAGCGGTGTTACAAGGGGAGCCGGTTCCTCCCTTCGAGAGGATTCTCGCCGCCGTCGAGACCCGCGCGCGTCGTTATGCCGTACCGCACTTACGCCCCGTGCTAAATGCCACCGGAGTCATGATTCATACCAATTTAGGCCGTTCACCGCTACCGCCGGCCCTGATGGACCATGTGGCGGCCGTGGCCACGCAATATTCTACATTGGAATATCGTTTGTCGGAGGGTCAGCGGGGTTCCCGACACGAGCACGTGGAAGAGCTGTTGACCTGGTTGGTCGGTACCGAGGCGGCGATGGTGGTCAACAATAACGCGGCCGCGGTCTTATTGGCGCTGTCGACGTTGGCCGAAGGCCGAGAGGTGGTCGTATCGCGGGGAGAACTGGTCGAGATCGGGGGATCTTTTCGGGTTCCGGAGGTTATGGCCCTGTCGGGGGCCCGGCTTCGGGAAGTGGGGGCGACCAACAAAACCCATCTTCGCGATTATATGGCGGCCATTCAGGACAATACCGCGCTTTTATTGAAAGTGCATCAATCCAATTTCCGCATGATGGGATTCGTGGCATCGGTAGAATTGGCCGATTTGGTGCGACTCGGCCGACAAACCGGCATCCCGGTGATGGCCGATTTGGGTAGCGGGGTCCTACGCCCGTTGCGGATCGGCGATTATGAGGAGCCGGACGTGCCCACCGTGGTGCAGACGGGAGTCGACGTGACGACGTTTTCCGGCGACAAACTCCTCGGGGGACCCCAAGCCGGCATTGTGGTCGGACGGCGAGACATTATCCAGCGGATGAAAAAGCATCCGTTGGCGCGGGCCGTGCGGGTGGACAAAATGACCTTGGCGGCGCTGGAGATGGTGTTGCGATGGTATGCGGAAGGCCGTGGCCATGAGCTTCCGCTGTGGCAGATGATCGAGGCCGGCCCGGAAGCGATTCGGCAACGGGCCGAGACCTTCATGGACCACCTGCGCCAACACCTACCCGCGGAGGTTCGTGTCGAATTAGAAGAAGCTTGGTCCGAAATCGGCGGCGGATCGATGCCGGGAACCCGTTTACCGACGTATTTAGTGACCTTGGCGGGATCAGAACCACGGGACGTGGTGGAGTGGGAACGGCGGTTACGTGAATCGGATCCCCCTGTTATTGTCCGGGTCAGTCATGGTAAAATTTTAGTTGACTTGCGCACTATTTTCCCACAGCAAAAATTAACGTTACAAACCGCCATTGTGCGAGCGATTACCGGAGAGGTTGAAGGAGGATCCCGATGAAAATTTTAGTGCTTGTCAAACAAGTGCCGGATACCGCCACTAAAATTCAGGTGAACGCCACCGGGCAGGGCATCCAAACGGACGGCATCAAATGGGTGATTAATCCTTACGACGAATTTGCTCTGGAAGAAAGCCTACGGCTTAAAGAAAAATGGGGCGGCGAAGTCGTGGTCTTGTCGCTGGGCCCGACCCGGGTAGAGGAGGCGATTCGCCAAGCGTTGGCCATGGGGGCGGATCGCGCGGTTCACGTGACAACCGAGGAGTCCTCGATTGACTCCTGGATAGCCGCGAAGGCTTTAGCCCACGTAGCCCAAGACGAAGGCTTTGATTTGATTTTTACCGGCAAACAGGCCGTCGACGACGATCAAGCGCAAGTCGGCTCATTGGTTGCGACCGAGCTGGGAATTCCGCAGGTCACGGTGGTGTTGCGGTTAGAGGTCGACGGAGAGAGCCGACAGGTGAAAGCGGTGCGTGAACTGGAAGGTGCGACCGAGACGGTCACCTGCGCCTTGCCGGCGGTATTGACCGCACAACGGGGACTCAATGAACCGCGGTATCCCACTTTACCGAATATCATGAAAGCGAAGAAAAAAGAGGTTAAAAAAGTGGCATTGGAATCTCTTGGGTTGGACCTGACCCCCAGGGTGCGGGTGCTGGCGTGGAGTATGCCGCCCGAACGGCCGGCGGCCAAGATTTTAACCGGGGATCCGGCCGAAACGGCCCGGGAATTAGTGCGCTTATTACATGAGGAAGCCAAAGTTTTTTAGGGGGGACGGGTATGGCAGAGGGCATCTTAGTCGTCTTGGATCAAGAAAACGGGCGAGTGCGGCGGGTTGCATATGAAATGCTGTCTCGGGCACAGGAAATTGCGGCTGGTACGGTGACGGCTCTCACGTTTGGACCGGGAGCGGAAACGCTTGCGGAAACGCTGGGTCGTTACGGGGCGGACCAGGTTGTCGCTTTGACGGGGGACGCATTTACCCGATATAGCTCCGATGGCTGGGCAGAAGCGGTCCGGCAGGTCGTCGAGGTGATTGATCCGGTGGCCCTGTTTTTCCCGGCCACTGCGTGGGGTAAGGACTTATCCCCGCGGGTGGCGGGTCTCTTAGAGGCCGGGTTGGCCACCGATTGCACCGAAATTCATCCGTCCGAAGGCGGCCGGTTGGAAGCGGTTCGGCCGGTGTATGCCGGTAAAGCGTTTCAACGGGTTCGTATTGATACGCCCCGCCAACTGTTTTCTCTCCGGCCCAACATCCAACCGGTTATCGAACATGGGCGGCCGGGCCAATTGCGGCCGGTGACGGTCTCGGTATCGCCGGACCAATTTCAAGCCGTGGTTACCGCTGTCGAAAATAACGCCGGCGGCACTGTCGAACTGACCGAGGCCGACATCATCGTATCCGGTGGCCGGGGTATTAAGGCACCGGAAAACTTCAAGATTCTTGAAGGATTGGCCGAGGTATTGGGGGCCGCGTTAGGATCTTCACGCCCGGTGGCCGATGAGGGCTGGGTTCCCCATTCCTATCACATCGGGCAAACCGGGAAAGTGGTCAGTCCCACCGTCTATTTCGCGGTCGGCATTTCGGGCGCCATTCAACATTTGGCCGGGATTTCCGGGTCAAAATATATTGTGGCGATTAATAGTGATCCCGATGCCCCGATTTTTAAAGCGGCCAACTATGGAATTGTGGGTGACTTATTCCAGGTCGTCCCGCACTTAACCGAAGAAATTCGCCGACTGAAAGAACAGGGGTAAGTGATCGTTACGATCGAGCCGCCTCCGAGACGGGGCGGCATTTCTTTCGGGGTCAACCTTTCATATTTTGGACAGGGGGACATAGGGTATTCGTGGGGAGGGATATCGCCCGATGAAAAAACCTGTGTCAGCCCTCATGTTGCTTCTGTTTTTGGTGCTTCAAATCATTCTGACCAAATTGCCGACGTCTCATCAGGTGCAGGGAACCAGTTGGATGACCGTGACGACCGAGCCCGGCGTCCTCCTTCAACGGCCCGGCCAATGGTATCTGGTCAGCCCCCAACAGGTCTATACGCTTCATGCGACGGGGGTACAAATTACGGCCAGTGGGGCACCCGTGCATTGGATGGAAGTGCCTGAACCAAGCGGGCAAGGCATATGGCGACTCGCGTTGAGCCCGGCTAACGTACCTTTGGTCGGGATGGGCGGCATCTACCCCGCGCCTACCGGGAATCAGGTGTTGTGGCTCGATCCGGGATCCCGGATGCTCTACCAAAGCCAACCGGGTTCGACCGCGATGAGCGTCTTATCCCCCCAACTGAGTGCAGTCCAACGGGTTTTGTGGAGTCCAGACGGGCAAGCGGTGGCGGTATACGGTACCGGCCCGCAAGGGACGGGCGTTTATTTGTGGGACCGTGACCAAAACATTTTACCGGTCGCATTGCCCAATCAATCCGCCACGGTGACCGGGCTTGGCTTTAGCCGGCAACAGACGGTGCTCGCCGCTTTTTCCAACGGACAAGTGATTTGGCAGGGTCATGGCGTCTTGCCGCTACCCACCCTGAGCAGTATCACGCTCGATTCGCGGCGGGCAGAACTGGTCGGGCTCACCGCGACCCAGGTAATCTGGTGGCGCCCCGGGAAAACTGAAGCGTTTTCCCGGCAAGATTTAAAGTGGAACGGTCCGGCGCGTTTCGCCGCCAATGGGCAAAGCTTCGCCGTGGTCGGCCAGACAATGAACGGAAATTGGCACCTTGTCGTTTATCATCACCATCACGCGTTACAAATATCCCTGCCTTATCCTGAGAGCGGCCCGTATTATCTCGACGGTTTTCTGGGAAATCATTGGATTTTAGTAACCATTCCGGACGGAGCGCATCGTGGCACGTATGCCTGGTGGGTGAGTGGGGATTAATGTCATAAGGATTTTACGGGAAAACGCTCTTGGCCCCTTTTCAATTGCCCATGGGCATGGTATTATACACGTCGTGGCTCGGGACTCCACCACATCGCCGATTGACAGAATCGGCGAAAGCGGGTAAACTATGGGTCGCACCGCAATCTGGGCGGATAGCTCAGTGGTAGAGCACCTGCCTTACAAGCAGGGGGTCACAGGTTCGAACCCTGTTTCGCCCACCAATACAATGATATCGTATGGAGGCGTGGTGTAGACGGCCTAACACGCATGCCTGTCACGCATGAGATCGCGGGTTCGAATCCCGTCGCCTCCGCCATGACGTGCCGCGGTAGCTCAGTCGGTAGAGCAGAGGACTGAAAATCCTCGTGTCGGCGGTTCGATTCCGCCCTGCGGCACCATTTTTTTCTTGAAACGGTCCCGTCGGTTAGTGGCCCAAGCCGCCGCGTTGTCAGCGCGGAGATCGCCGGTTCGAATCCGGCCGGGACCGCCATATTGCGCCTTTAGGAGGCTTTTTTTGTTTTTGCGTCCATGAAAACGCCACGGATTAGGTCCGCATCGAAATCCTCTGTAAAACGGAAACCAATATGTGATCCATACCTAAAACCTGAATCATAGGCCGGGATCACTAGGGTAGGCATGTCTTCTGGCAAATGTGGATTATTGGGTTTTTTTGGATCGACAGGGTGGGGGTGCAAGTGTGGGGCGCCTCCTCCGGCGTGGATTGCCGCCGCTGGGGTTAGACTCGTATTTGCCAAGTTATGCCGCCGTGTGGCAAAAAGTTTCTGACCTGGCTGGGAAGATTGGGAGGACGATTCATTTGACGCGGCCTAGTTTGGGGACGACAGGTCGAACTCAAGCGGTCTGAATGAGCGAGCGAGCCCATTCTACCCGATCGGGCGGATCTTGTTGTCCACCGCATTATCCATTTTCATTCGTGCTCCGGGTAGATCGGGTAAAATCAGATCGTAGAATGGACGGAGAATGAGGGCGGAGAGGCGGCCGTTGACGAAGCTTGAGGCACAGGGAATGATTCAATCTTTCGAATATACGTTTGAACTGGCTTGGAAGGTGCTGAAAGATTTTTTAGAAAGCCGAGGCGTACGTGATTTATATGGCTCACGGGATGTGATTCGTGCCGCGTTTCAACGGGATTTACTCGACAACGGCCAAATATGGATGGCGATGATTGAGAGCCGTAATTTAACCAGTTATACGTATGATGACGCCATTGCCGACCGCGTGCTGACGGCGGTTCGGCAGCAATATATTCTGTTATTTGATGCCCTGAACGAGCGGATGCGATCATTTCAAGTGGAGGGGCAAGAATGAGGTGGGGATTGCCGACAGAGACGATTATGGTGATGCACAAAATTGCATCCCGCTGTCGAGCAGGCCATTATTTATGGTTCGCGTGCCAAAGGAACCGACCACCCTGGTTCAGATATTGACTTAACGCTGGTGGGAAAGGATTTGTCCTTTGACGATTTGTTGCAAATTATGCAGGAATTTTATGAATTGCCGATTCCGTATACGGTATTCGATTTGGGATTTGATTGAAGACATTAACGTTCGTAATCATATCGATCGACGCGGCCAAGTGTTTTTTGATCGGGAGAAAGATGCTCCTCCGTTTTTAAAAAGCGTAATAACGGGTGAGGCTTAGGTGTTGAACCCGGGCGGCACCGACGACCGGAGCATGGGAATTGGCGTCGTATCGACCGTTCGCTCAATCATTCATGTTCATTCCCCTCGGTTCTTAAAAATTGCTACTCCCTTTGTGCAATAGTCGCTGGATTTTGGAGGTTTCGGCCAAAATTGCGGAGATCCACGGGGTGTCCTATGGTGGCGGACATCGTTCTGGCTAGGCGGCTTAATTCGCTAACTGACTAGTCCAAGTCTAACCGCAATCGTCCTAAAAAATTGAACCGCCCATGAAACGAGGAGGTTGCCGATCCAGGAATTCCCGGTAGCTTGGGCCGAAAACGGATCTCTACAATGGGAGTATTGACGGCTTGGCATCGGGACGATGGATAGGCGGTTAGGACATGATTGCAAGCCTTGTGATAGTCATTGGAGTGATACTGCTGGACCAAGTACGTCGGTTAACGCAGGAAGAACTGAAGAAGAAAAAGATGAAAACCGGCCCTTATTGGGTCCAGCCGCTCCTCAGAGACGGGCGCTTTGACGAGATTGCGAAACGCTATCGTAAAATGTCGGCAGCAACCCCTCGTGCTGTCCTCAGGTTAGCTTTTCTCGGGTTGGCCGACCTTTATCAACTCAATCCGGATGGCGCGATTTCGTATTTCCAACAGGCTATGGGCGGTGCACTCGGCAAGACGCTCAATGATCTGGAACACAACGTGGCGGTGGCTTATCTTCAAAAGGGTTGGGTGGACAAAGCCACTGCCATTTTAGAAGAGCACCGCCGCATACATGGGCGCGTGATTATCGTTACTTATGTGCTGGTGCTATTATTAAATGGGCGCCGAGACGACGCGCGCCGATTTTACACCTTGAACCCCATCACCTCCGGGGCCAAAGCCGGGTTGGAGGCGTTGTTAACCTTTGATCCGCGCCGGCCGGCCTCACTGAACGAGGCCATGGCGGTATGGCACGATCCCTATTGGCGCCTTTACCATCTGGTTCTGCCTCGACTCTTTGCCCAATGGGACGCCGAAGTGTTCTTTCACGACCCGAACCGTTGTCCACGATTGGTCGACCAGGTCTTATCGCTCATCCGTCAGGTGGAGGCGGTCCCGGCCTTTTTTATGAGTCCCGGGCTTCAGCAGATGCGCCGTCTTCTTCTGGTGGTGAGTCGACGACTGGAGAGTGACGCAGACTGTCGATCAATGCATGGCCTCATTCGCGGGTATGACGAATGGGCCGAAGAATTGCCGGTAGCCGAGGCGGTGCGTCAGGACTGGGCGTCGTTTTGGCGGCGTCTTAATTATGTTATCGATCACACCGCGTATCCGGCCATGGATCCGGCCCAGACCGACTTATGGATAACGCGGCAGTTGCCGGCCGGGTCGATTCGGATCAATACCCGGTCGCCCAATTCGGACCTTTTTCTTTGTCCATCGATTTATAAAGGCGTGCGCATTTTACGTGCGTTTCAGCCCTATCCCCGGATCTATGCCGAATTCATGGCATTCGACGAGGCCGAACGCACCGCGTCATGGGTGAATCCGTTGGTGGCGGTGTTAACCGAAGACGACACCCTCCGCCACATCTTAGAGCCCTTGATTGACGCGATCGTCTTCGATGTTCAGGCCGTGACCCCGGAGAGGATTCGTGACACCCTGATCCGCCTGCCAGGACGGTATCGAGCCCGCCTGGAAGGGAGTTTTGGGGAAGGTGCGGTAGAGGCGGATGGTTTGGAGGCCTTTTAACCATCGAGAGCGTGCGATGGCTTGTCGGCTGTCGATCTTTCGGGGATCCGATGAGAGGGCGTATATCACGAAGGGACCAAGATGTCTGTGGCGAGGAGGTTTCAATCACGATGGAACATCCGCCGATTCGCACATTGCACACCACGATGGGAGAAATGTTGGCGGTGCGGGTGACCATCCGGGAACGCGGACATCGACCGACGTTGGACGAGAGTCTCGCGTTTCATGATGTCGGTTATTGGGACGCGGGAGCGGATGATGTGGCAACGCTGACATATCCCTTTTTATACCGCATTGAAGTGGTGGATGAGGAGGCGCAAGAAAATGCCGACCTGATTCCCGGTACCAGGGGGAACCCGGAGGCCATCCGGGCGGTGGCTGACTACTATGGTCATCAACACATGGTATGGACCCCGTTTGGCCTCGTGGTGTTTGACGTACGCCGATGACGATTATCCGCAATGGCGCCTAAAAATGTAGAATGTTCCAGTTTTCATTTGGGTCGCAGGATATCTCGTGGAGGTGAGATTGGGCTCGTCCGGGGTTAAATCGGGTTTATGGCGGCGGCGCTTCAAATGTATAAAAAATAAGGAATTATCCAAACGATGGCGTCACCGGTGAAGCCTATTACGGAACGGAACTGACGGGAGTGGACGGGAAGAGCGGGATGTGACCAAAAGACAATGCGTATTTTCCCCCGCACGTCCCGAAAATCCTTCCGACCAAAGCACGGGCCCTATCGTTAAAAGTTGGTGAATGTACTCGTAGCCTAGGCCTTTTTTACAGAAACTAGGAGCGTCATCTGATTCGCCAGAGCAACGGCAGCGTTTTTTGTCACTCGAGGTAGGTCTCATATAACGCGTGAGAGGCTGAATCCCCTAATTAAGAGCAGATTCGATAACGCTGCTTACGATGGATACGTATGGTAGATTCCGATAAACAGCGCGACAATCAGGATGCCGACGAAAGCCGTCGGTTGGACGGCTGCCGTTATCGGAATGGCCCGCAGGTCTTGTCGTTAAATCGTGGCGGTCAGGTCAGCCCATGGGATTTCACGGTGCCCCCAGGTCGTTCGCGAGGGACGTGAATTGATTTTAAGTGCGGACATCCGTAAGCGAAATTGATAGCGGGCATTACGCACACGTCGAACACAAGGCATGAGTAGCTGGAGAATGTTTGTGTTGACCTCCGGCAACACCCGCCACGGTCGGTTGGCTCAGGAGTTCAGGGCAAATCTGCCGTGCAATGAGGTTGTCCGGTGGTCGCATCATACGCCGGGGCTCATGGTCTACGGACGGTTGCCCGTTTTCCTACCGCAACCCATAACACGACAACTATAGCCGCTACCAACGTTTTGATAGTGAGTTGCTCCCCAAGCCAGACCCACGAGAAGATGATGGTAAAAAACGGCTGCAAGTATTGTATTTGACTCACTCTAGCAACACCGCCCATTCCCATACCTGTGTACCATGCGACGAATCCGAAAAACTGGCTTCCAATTCCCAGATACAAGAGTCCTGCCCAGGCCGTCCAAGTTGCGTGCCACACGTCTGGCACGCCAACAAAGGAAAAGTCTGCAATTAATAACACGACTAATGCCGGGACAGAGAATACAACCGACCAAGCAATCACTTGCCACCCGCCGAGTTCACTCGCCATCCGCCCGCCTTCCGCATAGGCAAATGCCACCACGATCACGGCGCCAATTAGGGCTAAATCTGCCAGGTGTATGCGACCGAGACCGGCGAACCAGGTGTACATGACAACCGTCGCCGCTCCTCCAGCACTGCATGACCAAAAGAACCAGGATGGGCGTTCACCGTTTCGGAGTGCAGAGACTGCAGCAGTGGCCAGAGGAAGCAGTGCAAGTTCGACTGCGCCGTGTGAAGCAGGTACACGATCCATTGCCCACGCTGTGAGAAGTGGAAAACCAAAGACGGCACCGACACTGATGATAATGAATCCAGGTAAGTACTTCTTCTGCGGCAGTCTCTCATGTCTAGTCCACAACGTCAAAGCGGCAAATAAGGCGGCAATCAGGGCTCTACCTGGACCGACAATCAGCACACCAAACGAACCGACTGCTGCCTTCGATGCCGGCAGTGTCAAACTAAAGACCAGTACACCAGCAAGTCCATATACGACCCCAAGTGACTCCAATTTCCCTGGTGATGTTCCAGTCGCTTGGGTTGCTGCTTTTGTCATGTTACTGCCTCGCTTTACCGTCCGTTGCCCTCAGCATAACGATGCGGCACTCCATTGTACTCAGCCAATTGGAGATAACTTTTACCATCCAATTCGGATATCATTGGGTAATAAGAGAGGGGCTCGATGAATGGTGTGGAACCTGAAATTATCCAAAAATGAGCCGGTATATCGACAAATCGTTAAATATATTGAGGAGGGGATACTGAACGGCGAGTTTCTTCCTGGAACCCCGTTGCCCACGGAACGAAAACTGGCAGAACTGCTGAAAGTGAATCGAAGCACTGTGAGCATTGCCTATGATGAACTGCGCTCCAAGGGCTTGATCCGATCGCGACAAGGTAGCGGCACACGAGTCAGCGAAGATACATGGGGGCTTGATTTTCGGGAGCCTGACTGGATCGCTTTCCTGTCACAGGGCATCTTTCAACCGACGCTTCCCATGGTTCGACGGATCTGGGAGGAGAACCGCAAGTCGCCCAACATCAACCTCGCTCGGGGAGAAATGTCAAAAGAACTGTGGCCGACCGAGCAGTTACGCAAATTGGCGGCCCACCTGCCACCTCATTTTCAGCTCGGTTACGGAGATCCCCAAGGAGAAGAAAGCCTGAGGTCTGTCGTGTCGAAACATCTGGCTAGCCGGTATGAAATTCACGTTCCGGACAACCGCATTCTGATTACGGCGGGATCGCAACAGGGGCTGCTCCTCGTCATTCAAAGCTTGCTTCGCCCCGGTGATGCGGTTGCGTTGGAAAAGCCGTCGTACGCCTACTCCCTTCCGCTCTTTGCGTCGGCCGGGATACGCATGTTCCCGATTCAGGTAGACGAGGAGGGGTTAATCCCAGACGAATTGATAACACTCTACCGTAGGCATAAAATCCGGATGGTGTTCGTCACCCCCACCTACCAGAATCCGACGGGTACCGTTCTGACGCAGGAACGCCGGCGGAGACTCATCGAGATCTGCGGAGACCTGCGCATCCCCATTGTGGAGGATGATGCGCATGGGGATTTGACCTTGGATGGTAGCCCGCAACCCCATAGTCCCTTAGCCGCTATGCAGGGGGCTGAACGGCAGGTAATCTACCTCGGAACCCTGTCCAAAACGTTTGCACCCGGCCTTCGTGTGGGATGGATGGCGGGCCCCACGTCCGTAATTGATCGAATCGCCGGAGTGCGGGAGCAGATGGATTTTGGCATCAGCGGAATCACGCAGGCCATCGCCGAGCAGGTACTGAAATCGGATCTTTGGGAAAAAAATGTGAAGCGACTTCGCTCGGCTTTGACGAGACGCCGGGACCGCATGATAGCCGGGTTGGTCGGGTTTTTCGGAGACGAATTGGACTATGATGTTCCACGAGGCGGTTATCATATCTGGGTCAAACTCCCACAACAGTTCCGAGACAAGGAGTTTGTTGAAATGGCTATACGGCACGGCGTGGTAATTGTGCCGGGTTCGATATACGGGGCCGATCCAGGATTTGTCCGGCTGACCTATGCTAGTTCCCCCGAGGCGGAGATCGAAGAAGGGATTCGACGGTTATATCATGCATTCAGGAGACGCTAAGTGACTGCGGTGGAACTTTGCCAAAAGTGGGACGTTACCTTGGTTCGCGATAATGACTATGGGCTACTGTAAAAGTGACTGAGCCCCCTCACGTAACGTCCGATGATATTTCACCGGTTTGATCCGTATGACAGTTTGCCGAAGTTCCTGGTGGAATGGGTCCATATGTGTGATTTCGTCAGGTTCTATCAGTGCCGGCCCGATCCATGGTCCCGAAAACGAGCGTCTTCGAGACTTTCTCGGTCAGTTTATTGACCAGAGAACCTGCTCCTAAAAGTGGGGATGAGTCAGTTCGTGACCAGAAATAGACGAAATATTAAAACGACAAATCAAAGAGGAGGTACATTATGCCATTAAAAAGATTATGGGTTCTTCCTGGCGTTTTCCTTGTACTGTTGGGAGCTATACTATTGGCGGAAAGCCGCCTCCACGTTACCAAAGCTGCGTTTATCGATGCATGTAAGGCTCAGAGTATCCCCTGGTGGAAGTGTACACCTACCAACACTCCTATTAATCCTC
Organism: Sulfobacillus acidophilus DSM 10332; assembly: GCA_000237975.1. Lineage (GTDB taxonomy): Bacteria > Bacillota > Sulfobacillia > Sulfobacillales > Sulfobacillaceae > Sulfobacillus_A > Sulfobacillus_A acidophilus. The sequence continues at coordinate 1,331,287 of CP003179.1, forward strand.
ATGCGGTCAATGTATCATGGGTTACGCCGCAATGGCCTAATCCTCCGCAAATAGTGGGTGGTCCAGATTTCTTTTCTGCCCCTACGATGCAACAACTTCAAAATCTTTATGGTTCGTTAGAAGTGTTTCGATATCAGGGTTCTCAGAAATGGGTACTGATTGGCGATGGAATGAATCCAACCGGTTCTAACCCTGCCACCCCAGGAGGGGCACTCGTGGCTGTTGAAGATTGTACTGGTCTAGGTGCCTCATGTTTAGATCCGAATGCGCCGCATAATGTGAATACGTTTGTGGTGGTGGGCCCGCCTGACCGGCATTACTGGCCTTTAAAGGTCATGAATGTTAGGGATGGGAGACTTCTGACGTTTGGTGCCGATGGATCCGCTGGAGCAGTCATGCTAGATTTAAATACGCTAGTCTGGTATCCGGGCGCTGATCCAAATAACTTTAATCTACTCTCCAGCACAGGGCCATTACCTACTCCCTTGTCCACCGCCAAACCCACCCCGGGAATTCTTTTAAGCACAAGCCCTTGATAAGACAAATCCTGTTTTTCTTGGGAGCTTGGAATATATACGGAATTGGGAGGAAGGAGCTATTCACATGGTATGTGAATACCCCTAGTTGGGCTCAATTGGTTAAGGCTATTTGTCAATATGACGGTCCTATCCAATGCAGATTGCGGGTGATTAAGAGTCGAGTCCAGTATACGGTGTGGGTGGAATCAAGCCTCATGCCCTTGGTCCCGGGCTGTCGTCGCATATGTTTTTGACCTCTGATACATTTAAAATATCATCCTTAAAAAACGGAGGTCGGAAATATGGAAGGGCGTCAGGACATTAAAGACGAGATCTTGGCAATTCTCAAAGCCAATCATGAGCTCGGACCAAGCTATGATGAGCATACCGCCAATCAGTTAATGGAACTCTTAGGACGAACCCGATCCAACAATTCGCCGTCTACCCCTTGGCAAGATGTCCAGTGGCATGACCTTACCGACCGTGAACGTCGGCAGCTATTGCGCGCCTATCGGCGGGCCTCTCGCCCCTGGCCGTTAAATATTTTGGTTCCCGTGTTTGTGCTGTCGATTCCTTTATTGGCCTTGGCGGAAGGAACGGCTCATGGAATGGGAGGGTTGGCGGTATTAGGATTAGATGCCATCGTGGCGGTCGGGGTGTTATGGAATAAGCCACGCGACGAGCATCGGCGCATTATGATAGATGTCGGGCATCCGTCTGATCGGGATCGGATGGACTAATGGATGAGGCGAGAGGAGTTATTAGGGTTTCCGACCCGCCCCATAAAAGTTTGGAAATTCGTCAATTATGATAAATGTGATTTTATTAGTGGAATTTTTAAACCCCCCATGGTATGCTAATTCCTAGGGAGGCGATGGTTGTGCAAGAAAGAGATTTATCTATGCGATGCCCAGTTTGTGGTGGGGGGCTAATTTTATACACGCAGTCGGCTACCGGGGACCGGTGGGTGGTATGTAACGAATGCGAATATCACCGGCCCGACGATCGGGAATGGGAAACCCCGGCGTAAGCTTAGATGTGGGCCGCCGGGTTCAGATGGAGATCAGATCCGACGGTAATGACCAGGTCGACGCCGGGCACATCGTGATAGGGGACCTCTTCGACCGAGGTGCTGCCGACACTGCCTAAGGCAGCCGCCAGGCGCTGTGCCAAGTATTTGTCACCGGTATAATCGACCACGGTGTTTAGTTGGTGGTCGTGTTGGTTGGCCCAAACTACCGGCCCTACGGAAAAACCCTGTTGTCGGAGCCAGCTGGCCACCTGGTCGGCAGCGGTGAGCGTCATGGTCCCGGAGCGCACGATGATATGCAGGTGGGCACGGTCTTTGCGGGTAAATCGATCCAATAATACGTCATCGATTAAGGGCGGTAAGAGATGGCGATCCAAGATCCAATAGTCGGTGCCTGAAATGGTTTGGGGAGTACCCGGTAATGTGGCAAAGCGGACTTGGGAGACTTTGACGTGCGATCCCCAAAGGCCAAGGGCCAACATTTGTTGCGTCGTTAAGTTGGTGGCGGTAATCTCTTGCCGTAACATCCCGAGAATTTCCGGGATTTTCGTGACTTCGCCCGGCGTCAGCATTTTTTTCAATATCAGCCGAATGATGTACTGCTGCTGTTGTATTCGTCCGATGTCGCCCAAGCTTTCTTGGCGAAAGCGGACAAACTCCAACACTTGCTGGCCGTTCAAATGCTGTATTCCTGCGTTTAAGTTGATATTTAAATAGGATCCGGCTCCCGTTGCCGTGCCGTAATGCATGGGGAAGGGGACATCGACGGTGAGACCCCCGAGCGCGTTGATGATTTTGGGGAAGTTCCAGATATTGGTTTCTATAAAATAGTCAACCGGTACTCCAAGTGTCTTTTCGACCACTTTGACGGCTAACGAAGGCCCGCCGACGAAGTTGGCGTCGTTGATTTTCGCGATGCCGCCCGCTTGTGGTAAGTTGACGAGGGTATCTCGCGGGATTGATAGCACGCCGGCTTGACCGGTTTTCGGATCCAGGGTGACCAGTATCATGGTATCCGTTTGGTCGGGCGCTTTAGGGTTGGTAATGTCCTGGCTACCGGCTTGCACCAGTCCCTCACCGAGCAATAAAACGGTGACACGGCCTTGAAACGCACCGGGATTGGCCTTCACCGCGGCGGTCGAAAGCAAGGAGTCTCGGGTTTGGGCATAATAGTGGTAGCCGACGGCGAGCCCCGCTATGAGAAAAACCCACAGGAAAAACCGTCGGCGCAGTTTGCGACGGACCCTTGGGGCTTTATTTTGTAGCGCCTTGCGTTCCCGGCGGGAACGCGGCGGTTGACCGTTCGACGCCTGAGAGGCTTGGACATATTCCTCGGAACCATAATGCACCGGCCGTTGATCCATGATTTCACCCTTTATCCAAAAGTCACTTCTGGCATTGTACCTGAATTTCTCCGGCCATACTTACTGGGAGTCAAACCTTTTCGTCATACTGAAAAGTTTACCGTATGATCGGGACAATCGTGGTGGGAAAATGTGTGAGAGGGCCAGTCGGGCTGGCTGTCATCATCTGTCTCGGAAGCAGCAAAACTGGCCTAGGTCCAACGGTAGGCTTCGGCAATGTGCCAAAGGGCGTCGGCGGCAAACGATTGGTAATAGCGGGTGGATCGCACCAAGGCAATATCCCAGCCTAAGGCGTCGGCCAAGGATATCCGACGGATTGTCGAATACGGTAACCGCTCGGCTAAACTGATCGGCAAGAGCGTGAACCCGAGACCGGAGGCCACCATCCGCCCGAGAAAATCCCATTCCGCACTGGTTTGGACGATCTTGGGATCGGTGGATTTCTGGCGAAACGCCCGCATGACCCTTTGATAAAGGGAGTATTCTTCCGGATAGAGCACCATCGGCCAGAGAGACAACTCCTCCAGCGAGACGACCGAACGCTTGGCTAACGGGTGATTGGCCGGTAAGACCGCAACCATCGGCTCGGACCAGACCAAAAGAGACTCTATATCGATTTCGTCTGTCGAAAGCACGGCAAATGTGCAATCCAAATCTCCTTGTTGGAGTTGTTTCAGCGCGAGATGGCCGCCGATTTCTTGGATCACGAGATCGACATGCGGATATTGCTGCCGAAAACGACTTAAAATCTCGGCCGCCACGCTCGAACTCATCATCGGCGGCAAGCCCACGCGGACCGTGCCGCGTTCCGCCTCGCGCACCTGCGCCAGTTCAGTCGCCACGCGGCTCATCACCGCTTGGATTTGTTGGGCGGCTTGGTAGAGGATGAGGCCGGCGTCCGTTAAGGTTACCGGATGGCGGTTCCGATCGAGCAAAGTGACACCCAATTCGTCTTCCAGGTCATGGATGGCTTTACTTAGCGTCGGTTGCGAAATAATCAAGTGTTCGGCAGCACGCGTGAAACTGCCGCTATCGGCGACAGCCATCAAATATTGCAAATGGCGAAACTCCACATTAGCCCCTCGCTTATCCTCTCCGCCTTATTATGGCGGATCCCGGGCCAAAGTACTACGCCGTACGGGCTATAGTCAACCGGAATAGGGATGATAGAAATTCGGAATTGGCATTTCAAAATAGCCGGGTGTATGGTCAAGCTGCGGATTACGGAATCGAGGAGGCGTCTTGGTGACCGAACAGCAAAGAACAATCCTGATTGACGGCCGGCCGCTACCCTTTCGTGAAGGGCAGACCGTGCTGGACGTCATGTTGGACCAGGGATGGGAATTTCCCCATATCTGCTATCATCCGAATTTAGGTCCCATTCAAACCTGTGACACCTGCTTGGTCAACATTGGCGATCAGCGAGTGCGGGCGTGTGCGACACCGGCAGCATCCGGCCTGGCTGTCGATACGGGTCGTGGACAGGCCGCCCGAGAAGAAGCGATGCAGCGTATTTTGCATAATCATCAATTGTATTGCACGGTGTGTGAAAACAATAACGGGAATTGTGTGGTGCATAATACGACGGAACTGATCGGGATTACCCACCAAACCATTCCCTTCGAACCTAAACCGTATCCGGCGATTGACGCGACCAACCCCTTTTATCGATACGATGTCAATCAGTGCATTTTGTGCGGCCGCTGTGTGGAGGCCTGTCAAGACTTGGAAGTCAACGAAACGTTGTCGATTGACTGGAGTCTGGACCGACCGCGTGTGGTATGGGACGGCGGCGCCGATATTGCGGATTCGTCTTGCGTGTCGTGTGGACACTGTGTCAGCGTATGTCCCTGCAATGCGTTGATGGAAAAAAGCATGCTCGGGGAGGCCGGCTATCTGACGGATATTCCCCAACCGACCAAAGGCCAGATGGTTGAATTTGTGGAAGCGGTGGAGCCGAGCTTACCTCCCGTGTTTGCGCTATCCGATATTGAGGCGACGTTACGGAAAAGCCAAATCAAACAGACGAAGACGGTTTGCACCTATTGTGGAGTCGGGTGTTCATTCGATATTTGGACTAAAGGACGACAGATTCTAAAAGTCGAACCGCGACCGGAAGCTCCAACCAATGGGATTTCCACCTGTGTAAAAGGCAAATTCGGGTGGGACTTTGTCAATAGCTCTGATCGATTGACGAAGCCTTTAGTCCGACGGGGCGACGCCTTTGTCGAAACCTCTTGGGAAGAAGCGTACCAGGTGATTCGTGAGCGCATGGGCAGCATTTTGGCCGAATATGGGCCTGACGCGTTCATGTTTATCGCATCTTCCAAAGCCTCGAACGAAGAAGCCTATTTAGTGCAAAAGCTGGCGCGCCAAGTCATCGGGACCAACAATGTGGATAACGATTCGACCTATTGCCAAGATCCTGCGACCTATGGGCTTCGTCAAACCGTGGGTTTTGGTGCGGACAGCGGGTCGTTGGCCGACGTCGCCGAGGCCGATTTGTCGATCATTATCGGTTCCAATACGGCCGAGTCCCATCCGGTATGGGCGACGCGGGTGAAGCGGGCTCATAAACTGAATGGACAAAAACTGGTCGTGGTCGATATCCGCAAGCATGAAATGGCCGAACGGGCCGATCTTTGGGTGAAGCCGAATCCGGGTACAGACGGACTTTGGATTTTAGGGCTTTCCAAGTATTTAGTGGATCAAGGCTGGATTGACCGCGAATTTGTGGCTCGCCGAGTCGAGGGATTTGAGGAATATGTGGACTTCCTTACGCCCTTTACCCTGGCGGCGACCGAAGAGGCTACCGGGGTGCCGCAAGCGGTGACGGTGAAAGTGGCCGAAATGATTCGGGATGCGGGCAAGGTGGCCATTATGTGGGCCATGGGGGTTACCCAGCAACAAAACGGTTCGGAGACCTCTTTGGCCATCGCCAACCTTTTGCTGTTGACCGGTAATTTTGGCCGGCCGGGAACCGGGGCCTATCCCTTACGGGGGCACAACAACGTACAAGGGGCATCCGATTTTGGGGCCAAACCGCACTTTTTGCCGGGATATCAAGATCTTCGCGATCCGGAGGTGCGCCAACGGTTTGAACACGCTTGGGGACGGCCGTTGCCTACCCGCCGGGGAATCAACAACGAGGAGTTGGCGGGAGCGATTTTAGACGGGCGGGTCAAAATGGTCTACGTCGTCGGGGAAGACACCGCGCTGGTGGATCCCAATTTGCAGGAAATCCGTCAGGCGTTCGAACAATTGGACTTCATGGTGGTGCAAGAGGTGTTTTTCACCGAGACCGCCAAATATGCCGACGTCATTTTACCGGCTACCCCGTCTTTGGAAAAAGAGGGGACGTTTGTCAATACGGAACGACGGATTCAGCGCTTCTATCAAGCTATGGAGCCTTTGGGCGACAGCAAACCGGACTGGGTGATTTTACGTGACGTGGCCCGGTATCTCGGAGGCAATTGGCCCTTCTATCAGCATCCCTCCGAAATTATGGAGGAAGTCGCCCAATTGGCGCCGCTCTTTGCCGGGGTGCGTTATGACCGGTTAGAAGGCTACCGAACGCTACAATGGCCGGTTCAACCGGATGGCCGGGATACCCCGCTCTTATATACGGAGCGCTTTAATCAGCCGCAAGGAAAGGCGTTGTTGGGCATTCCGGCTTTTTTGGAGCATCCGCATCGCCCGCCTCTCTTTGACATCCATGTGAATAACGGGCAGTTGCTGGAACATTTTCATGAGGGCAATATGACCGACCGCGTGGCCGGCATTCATCAGTTGGTACCGGAAGCCTTCATTGAGGTATCGCCGGAATTGGCGGAGGAACGGGGACTGAAGGACGGCACGTTGGTGCGTTTGGTGTCGCCGGAGGGCGCTATCAAATTGCCGGTCGTGGTGACCGACCGGGTGCGGGGGCATGAAGTCTATGTGCCGATGAATACCCGGGGAGAGGGCGCTATCAATTTTCTGACGGGAAATGGTGTCGACCAAAAGACCAAAACGCCGGCCTACAAAGCGACAGTGGCTTATCTGGAGGTGTTGTCCGACGCACCGCGAAAGGCCCCGCTCTTATCCCGCAATTGGCGTAATCGTCCTCGCCATCCACAACGAGGGGTTGAAGTGGAGAGAAAATGGGCGCGACCGGACTATCAACCATTGGTTACGGTGAACCCGGAAAAGGAGGATTCCTCGCATGGCTAAGGCGGTGACAACGCGGATCCCGGGGGGTCAAGTTGACAAATCCAACGACCTTTTGGATCCGGAGGTTCTCCATGATGTGGCCCGGTTAGTCAAAGCGTTGAAAAGCTCCGGGGTGTTGCCGATGGTGACCGCGCTGTTGGAACAGCGGGACGACGTATTGGCCATTCTCATGCGGGTCGTGAATACGCCTGATGTCAAGCGGACAATCGTGCAGATTGAAGGACTGCTTCAAACCTTGAGGCGACTGTCACCCGGATTCACCGGTGCCGTCCAGTCGGGGTTGGAAAGGGGATTGGCGGAGGCTTCTCGCGAATCCGACGGCTCTATGACGGTTTTTTCCTTGTTAAAGGCTTTGCGAAATCCCGACATTGCCCGCGCCATTCGCGTGTCGTTGGCATTTTTAGAAGGTTTCGGGCACCAAATCGGTGAATAATGTGTCGACATCCCCTCTCGCTCGCCTGAGTGAGAGGGGGTGATTGTAGAAAAAATTCCAACCTTAAGCCCAGATAAAGTTTGGCGCTCGCGTGTTACTATGTTCCAAGGGGGAACGGCGTGCAGCGGCAGTTCGTTAGGGTCGGCATTTTATTTGTTTTGTTTATCATTGCGGCCTTCGGGGTTGTGTGGCGGATGCCGCAATATGATGTGGTGGAATATGCGTTCTACGCCAAGGCGGCCTTTTTCCCACCTTGGTTTCATTTTTGGCCGCGAGAATATCCTACGCTTTCATTGGGGGTATTTCTATTGCCCCGGCTTTGGCCGCTCCCCTATCGCTGGGCTTTTGCGGTGACGATGGCGGGGTTTTTAGCGGTGTTGCTTTGGCAAGGCGGGGCGTTTCGGTCTCGACCTGCTTGGGGCATACGGCTCTTAATCTATCTTTTTTTAGGTGCGGTCGGGTTATTTGCCCAGCGGTATGATATCACGGCGGCCTGGGCCGCTTATATGGCTCTTTTGGCGGCACGTCAGGGGCAATGGGGACGGGCCTGGGGGTTTTCGCTGGTCGGCGTCTTCTTAAAATTATTTCCGGTCATTTTTTGGCCCATGTTCTTCATTGCGGAATATCGGGCCAGCGGACGCTGGCGGTGGGATCGAGCGGCCTTGGCGGTGGCGGTCACGCTGGTCGTCATCGGCTTTCAAATCGCATTGGCCGTTCCCCATCAACTTTCGTGGTGGCGATATTTTTGGAATCGTCCGATCGCGATTGGTTCATTGCCGGCCAGTATTACGGTATTGTTACATCCCTACCGGCTAGGGGTGGCTTATGGCAGCTGGAACGTCTATGCTGCGGGATGGGCCCATCGGGTCGCGTCAGGAGTGACGGTCCTTAGCGGGGTTATTTGGATTGGCCTTTTTTATGCTCAATGGCGTGGACGGTTATCGCTGGAGTCGACCGTCCTCTTGGGTATCGGCGTTCTCATGCTCAGCAGCAAAGTCTTGTCCGTGCAATATCTCATCTGGCTGGCGCCTTTTTTGGCGGACCGCCGAATTCATCCGTTTTTTCTCCTGTCTTATGCCCTTAACACGATCGTCTATCCCCTAGGGTTTGTCATACCCGGCTGGTTTTCCTTCGTGGTGTATTTATTGGCGATTCGAAACGCTCTCTTGATTTTGGGCTTCATCAGCCTATGGCGGAATGAACGGCTGCCGACCACAGCCCAACCGACGCCGATGCCGACCGTATCCGCCTAATAGTGCCGCGTATCTTTCAAGCTCACCCGCCGACGGAAAACCCAATACGTCCAGGCTTGGTAAGCCAACACAATCGGCAGTAATACGGTGGCCACGATCGACATGACCTGAAGGCTGTAGAGATTCGACGACGCGTTATAGATCGTGAGGTTCCAATGCGGGTTTAAAGTGCTGATCATAACCCGGGGATAAAGGGTGAGAAAAACACTGATCACAGACAAGACAATCGTCAGACCGGTCATGGCGAAGGCCGCTCCATATTGCCGCTGGGGTAAAAACAGGCGAATCGCCAACATGCTGACCCCGGCCATAACCGGGATAGGGCCGGGATCGACGCCTAGCCGATGGCTTAACGACGCATAGCTATAACTCATGAGGACAAACAGGAAATAAAACACGGTGGCCAGCCCCCCGACGCGAAAAGCGGCCTTTCGCGCCCGCTCGGACAGTTCGGGCGGTGCCTTCAGAGTCAGATAGAGAGCACCGTGTAACGTAAACAGCAAGAGGCTGGCGAGCCCGCCGACCAATGCATAAGGATTTATCAGAGACCCAAAATTGCCGACAAAGTTCATCTGCCGGTTGATGGGCACGCCATGCAACATATTGCCCATGGCAATTCCCCAGACCAAGGCGGGTACGGCACTCGATCCCATGATCATCCAGTCCCAAAACCGCCGCCATCCGGCGCGATCATCTTTGCTTCGAAATTCCAGGGCGACCCCACGGATGATAAGCGCCACCAACAGCAAGGCCAACGCCAGATAAAACCCGCTAAAAAGGGTGGCATACCAATTGGGAAAGGCGGCAAAAATCGTGGCTCCGGCGGTAATGAGCCACACCTCGTTGGCATCCCATACCGGTCCGATGGTTGCTAAAACGGCGCGCCGTTCCTGGTCGGTGCGACCGACAAAAGGAACGAGAATGCCGACACCATAGTCAAATCCTTCTAAAAAGAGATACCCGACAAACAGGGCGGCAATCAGCACAAACCAAATAGTGGGGAGATTCATCGGTTCTAAACTCCTTTCACGATGTAGGATGGGGCACGATGTGCGGCACTTCGTCGCCGATGGGCTGATCACTCCCGGGTTCTTCGGCAATCGGTCCGAGCTTAATGTATTTAACGGCCAAGCTGAGCGCGGTAAACCCGATGACGAGGTATAACACGCCAAAGGTGGTCAGGGTAGTCCACACATCCGCCATCGGGACGGTGGGTGATATCCCGTGAGGGGTCAACATCAGGCCAAAAACAATCCAGGGTTGACGGCCTACTTCCGTCATAATCCACCCCATGATGTTGGCCAAAGACGGCAGCATAATGGCCCAAACCATGAGTTTCAAGTACCGGGGACGTTTGAGCAGGAGCCCGTGGCGATCGAGGAGAACACCCCATAAGGCGACAAATATCATCAAAAAGCCAAACAAGATCATAATCCGGAAACTCCAAAAGGTGGGAATGACCGGCGGCACATAGTAGCCGGGGCCGTAGCGATGGACATATAGTCGTTGAAGGTTTTCGATGCCGGCAATCCGTCCGCTTAATCGGTTATACGCCAGAATGCTCAACATGTAGGGGATGGCGATGAGGGGGACACTTTGATGGGTTTTGGGATGAATAATAGTGATTAACGACCAGGCGGCATGAATGCCGCTCGTCTGCCACAGGGCTTCCGAGGCGGCAATTTTCATGGGCTGTGCGGTTACGAGATGCTGCGCCTGTTCATGGCCAATGACCACGACTAAAATACTGGCCACCAACGCGCCGAGAATGCCGACCCGAAACGGCCGTAAAAATTGCTCGACAAACCGGCCACGGGCTAAATAGTATGCGCTGACGCCGGCCATCACAAAACCGCCGGTGGCCAAGGCCGCAAATTCGACATGGGGGAATTCGACCCAGAGCTGCGGATTGGTTAAAATGGCCCCAAAACTGATCATTTCCAAATGGTGATGCAACAGGCGATATCCCACGGGTTCTTGCATGAACGAATTGGCCGCTAAAATATTAAACGCGGAAAGGGTCACGCCAAAGGCGACCAGCCAAATGGCGAGCGTATGCATCCGGGGCGACAGCCGATCCCAGCCAAAGATCCAGACCGCGATAAAGGTGGATTCCAAAAAAAAGGCGGCAAGCGACTCAATCGCCAAGGGGGCTCCAAAAACATCTCCCACAAACCGACTATAGTTGGCCCAGTTCATGCCGAACTGGAACTCTTGAATAATCCCGGTGACGACTCCTACGGCAAAATTAATCAAAAAAAGCCGCGAGAACAAGTCGATAACTAAACGGTCCGCAGGTTTCGGATCCCGCCAGTAAAGGGTTTCTAAAATGGCAATCATTAAAGAAAGCCCAATCGTAATGGGAACGAACAGGAAGTGATAGACGATCGTTACCCCAAATTGCAGTCGATCCAAGCCGACAAGGGTCATGGTTAGGTCACCTCGCTCACATAGGGGTAGCATGGGTAACGCCGGGCGATTTTATGCGCGGGTGGACAAAATGGAACAATAGGCCTGCGAAAGTATTGCCAAACGGCCCTCGAGAGCCGATATCGGACGTGCGATGCTAATCACAAAATCGGAGTGGATGGAGGAATTACTATGATCGACCGGACGCGCTTTGAAGTGCATCCCGACCAAGCTCGCCGACAATTCCGGATCGAAGAATTCACGTTAGCGGCGCCCCACCCGGAACCCCCGATGATGCTGGGGCAGGCGCGGGCACTAAAGGCCATTGACTTTGGACTCAAAATGAACGCGCATATGTTTTTGGTGGGCCCGGTGGGAACCGGGAAAACCACCTACATTGTCGAACGGGCAACCGCCTGGGCCAAGACCCGACCAAGTCCGCCCGATTGGTGTTACGTCACCAACTTTGCCCAACCGGATCAACCGCGGGCGATTTCCCTACCAGCCGGGCGAGCCCGCAAGTTTCAAGAGGACATTACCCGGTTGGTCAAGGCGATCATCGACGGCATTCGGCAGACGTTTGAGAGTGATGCGTACATTCACCATCGACAAACCCTATTGCGCCGCTATCAAGACCAACAGCAGGCCGTCTGGGGGGATATGGTCCAACGGGCACGCGACATGGGGTTTAGCGTGCAGGCGACTCCCACGGGGGCTCTCATGACAGTGCCTCTGCGCCCTGACGGTCAACCTTATCACCCGCAGGAATTTTCGGAACTGCCCGAGTTGGTGCGTAAAAGTTTTGCGGATCGTCAACGGGAATTGGAAGAGCCGGTGGCGAGCGCTACCCAAAAGATTCATGCCCTAGAGCGGGAAGCGCGCCAGGCATTGGAGGATCAGGATCGCGAAATAGCCCGGCATGCGGCTGACCATCTGATGGCGGATTTTCAGGCTACCTATCAGGATTTACCGCAGGTCACGGCCTATGGGGAAGCGATTTTAAATGATTTAGTCGACCACTTGGAGTGGCTCCGGTCGGACGACGGCGGCGAGGGAGGGGCGACCCCGGTGCCGAATCTGGCCGAACGTTATCAAGTCCGGGTGCTGGTAGACCATGACCCGGGGGCGGGAGCACCGGTCATCGTCGAGACCAATCCCACCTATGCCAACTTATTTGGACGAGTGGACTACCGCCAACAGCAAGGCATGTTGTTAACCAGCATTGACGGAATCCGGCCCGGTAGTGTTCATCGGGCCAATGGAGGCTTTTTGATTTTGCAGGCGGCGGACTTGTTGCGCGAAACGCTGGCGTATCCGACGTTGAAACGGATTTTGAAACAAGGTTGGGTGCGCATTGAAGACGTGCCGGAGGCGGTGGGTTGGATTCGGCCGGCGCTTTTTCAACCCGAGGCCATTCCGGTCAATCTGACGGTAATCGTGATCGGCACGCCCGATATCTATTACACCCTTTATCGGTTCGACGAGGATTTTCGCCGCCTATTTAAGATTAAGGCCGATTTTGCGGCAGATATGGCCGATTCCCCGGAAAACTTGGCGGCCTTTGCGGACATGGTTCAGCAAGTGGCGGTCCGGGAGGGCTATCGTCCGGTGGATGCCAGTGCCGTTGTCGAGCTGGCCGGTTATGGGGCGACATTGGCGGAAAATCAGCATCGCTTGTCTACCCGGTTGGGCGAAATCTTTTCCGTGTTGGCGGAGGCCAACGTATGGGCCGGGGAGGCCGGTCAACCGACGATTACCCGCGACGGTATTTTGCGGGCGTTAGCCGAACGGCGGGAAAGAAATTCCGGACCGGAAGAAGTCTTACAACGGATGATGTTAGACGGCACCCTCATCATTGACACCGAAGGTCAGTCCATCGGCCAAATCAACGGGTTGGCCGTGCTGAGTGCCGGGGATATGCCGTTCGGGCGCCCTTCCCGGATTACGGCCAAGGCCTATGCCGGGGAACGCGGGATTATGAATATTGAGCGGCAAACACGGCAATCCGGGACAACCCATACGAAAGGGGTGTTGACGCTAGCGGCATTTTTTGCGAGCCGGTTTGCCCAAACCGGACCGTTAACCTTAAGCGCCAGCATTGCGTTCGAACAGCTCTATGATGAAGTGGACGGGGATAGCGCGTCGAGCGCGGAGCTTTATGCGCTGTTGTCGGAATTGGCGGGAGTCGGTATTGATCAGGGAATTGCCGTGACGGGCTCGGTGAACCAAAAAGGGGAGGTTCAGCCGATAGGGGGGGTTAACCAAAAAATTGAAGGGTTTTTCCAGGTATGTCGGGCCAAGGGGCTTACCGGTCATCAAGGGGTGATTATTCCGCGGCGCAACCTTCCTCATTTAATGCTGGCGTACGAAGTGATTGCCGCCATGAAAGACGGATTGTTTCACGTGTGGGCGGTGGATCACGTCGACGAGGGTATTGAAATCTTGACCGGTATCCCGGCCGGGACCCCGGACCAACCGGATACGGTGATGGGACGCGTAGCCCAAAAGCTCTATCAATATCGCCATGCGTTAAAAGCGTGGGAAGCCGATGGCGGGTCGGATCGCATGAGTTAGCCTCCTTCCGTTCACACTGTCCTGAGGGGGGAAAATCCCCCTTTCAGGGCAGGAGGCCAGAACGATGATACGCGGTAAATGGCGGGCTTTCGGGGTGGCCGGACTCGGTCTCTTGAGCGCTCTTCTCCTGGTCGAAACGGCCCCACGCACAACCCGTGCCGTTCGACTGCCGGATCCCGTGCGGCTAGCCACGGCCAGCGGGATGGCCCTGTGGCCTTGGCAACCGGGCGGGATTTTTTGGACCCATGCCTGGTTTGCCAGTCAACCGTTCCCGGTCGTCACCCAAAAGGATCCCGGATTACCGGCCGGCCAGACGGACTTACTGACACCGGGGCAACCCGGGGTCGTCTATCGAACCGGGCCGGTCTCGGTGTCGGTTTTGCCGCCGGTGGCCCAGACGGTGATTCAAGGAACCGCGCCGATTCATCAATTGCGGGTCAATGGGGTGACCTACTACTATGACCGGGTATTTACGGCGATGACGACGGCCTATAACGGCTCCTGGGCGATGAACGGGCCCTCTGGTGCGGTCGCCGCCTGGAACGGTCAACCGTTGCGTCCGGGGGATGTGGCTGTCGACCCGTCGGTGATTCCTTTAGGCACCTATTTATACATTGACGGCTACGGACCGGCCCGGGCCGTGGACACAGGATCGGCCATTTGGGGCGACCATATCGATCTTTTTTATCAAGAGTCGGATTGGCAAGTCGCCCTCTATGGAATCCAGTTTCATAAGGTCTATATTTTGACGGAGCCGCCGCCGCATTTTACCGGCTAGGCAAACGAAGTCCGGCCCAATCGGCGAGATGGGTTGCCGTGACCTGTGAAATGGGTTCGTGATCCGGCTGATCGAGCACGCGGGCATTCATAAAGTTGTCTAGGATGCGGCAAGCCAAGGGAAACGGCCGACCTTCGGAATAGGCGTTAGTCACGACCACGGTCGCCAAGGTAGCGCCGACGGCAGCTTGGTAGCCCGGCTCGGAATCTTCGACGGCAACGGCTTCCGCGGGCGTCAGGTCCAGCTGTCGGAGGGCCTCCCAATAGACGTCCGGTGCCGGTTTTTTCTGGGGCACTTCATCGCCGGCGACGATGACGTCAAACGGATGGGTGCCGGCGGGACCGATGGTGGCTTCCAATAAGTGTTCGACATTAGGTCGCGCCGTGGTCGTGGCGATAGCGACCCGAATGCCGTGTTCCGACAGACTGTGTAGTAAGGGGACAATCCCCGGCCGAAGGAGAATCGCTCCTTGGTCCACCATCTCATGGTATAGCCGTGTCTTAAATTCGTGCAGCGCCCGGATTTCGGACTCGGATATGGGCGGTAGCTCCGGATGAGCTCGCCAATAGGCGGCAATGCGTTCTTTGCCGCCGGGCACGCCTAACCAGCGGCCATATTCCGCAACATCCCAATAAACGGGTAATCCCCAGGTTTTAAACGCTTCATTAAAGGCGACTCGGTGACCTTCGGCTTCGGTATCGGCAAGGGTGCCGTCAACGTCAAAAATCACCGCGCGCAAGAGAGGTTTTGCACTCAATTGTGGCAATCTCCTAAACTGACATAATCCGTCAAACGGTATGGCTATTGTAGCGGATGACGGAAGATAGGACAAGGTGATCATTTCACCGAGTTACGTTATGATTTGGCTAGTACCGCAAATGGGGAGGATGTTATGGGGCTTTTGGACGGCCAATATGCCGTGGTAACCGGAGTGGCCAACAAGCGCAGTATTGCCTGGGGGATTGCCCGGGCGTTTGACCGAGAAGGCGCACGTATTATCTTAACGTATCAAAATGAGCGCCTTTTGGAGAATGTCGAGAAACTCGCGGGGGAATTAAGTCGTCCACCGGAGCTGGTTCCCTTAGATGTGACGGACGATACGTCGCTGAATAGTGTGGCGGCCCGGGTAGGGGAAATCACCGACGCGGTCCACGTGCTGGTTCATTCCATTGCCCATGCTGCCCGGGAAGATCTCGCCGGGCGATTTGTGGATACCAGTCGCGACGGGTTCTTGATGGCTCAAAATATTAGTGCCTATTCCTTAACCGCGTTGGTGCGGGTTTTACATCCGTTATTGGTAAACGCCCATGGCGCGAGCGTGATCGCCATGACCCATGATGGGGCTCGTCGGGTCATGCCGAATTACAACGTGATGGGCGTGGCCAAAGCGTCGTTGGAAGCCTCCGTCCGTTATTTGGCATGGGATCTGGGTAAAGAACATATTCGGGTCAATGCGATATCGGCCGGGCCGATTAAGACATTGGCCGCATCGGGCGTGAAAGGGATTTCATCCGCGTTGCAATTGGTGACGGAAAAAGCACCCATACCGGAGAACATCACGACGGAGGATGTCGGGAATGCGGCGGTATTTTTGGCCGCCCCCTGGTCGCGGTATGTCACGGGGCATGTGCTGTATGTCGATAGCGGATTACATATTATGGGAGGTTGAGCAAAGACCCCATGGATAATCATATGATTGCCGTGGTGGGTGCCGGAACGATGGGTCACGGCATTAGCCAAGTGGCGGCGCAACATGGCTATGAGGTTCTGATGTGGGATGCGGCACCGGGTGTAGTCGAGCGGGCGATTGGGATCATCGGGGATCGCTTAGCCAAACAAGTTGCCGCCGGGAAATTGCCGGAAAGCGAGCGGCAACAAACCTTAAAACGGCTCGTACCGGTAACCCGCTGGGACGATTTAGCCTCGGCTTCTTTAGCCATTGAAGCGGTCTTGGAAGTGATGGAGGTTAAAAAAGAGGTTTTTCAAGAGTTAGACCGCGTATTGCCGGCGGATGCGTTGTTGGCCACGAATACGTCCTCTTTATCGATTACCGAAATTGCCAAGGTAACTCGCCGCCCGGGACAAGTGCTCGGCATGCACTTCTTTAATCCCGCTCCAGTGATGAAGTTGGTGGAACTGGTGCGAGGGGAGGAAACCCGGGATGATGTCGTCCAACGCGCCGAGACCTTTGCCCATTCGATCGGAAAAGAAACGGTCGTTGTTCAAAAAGACACGCCCGGTTTTATCGTCAACCGGGTACTGATGCCGCTTTTCATTGAGGCGATGCGTATCCTCGAAGAAGGGATTGCCAGTGCCGAGGATATTGATAAAGCGGTAAAATTGGGGCTCAATCATCCGATGGGTCCGCTTACGCTGGCGGATTTAACCGGGTTGGACGTGGACCTCCATGTGATGGATTATTTATATGACGAGTTTCACGACGATCGGTTTGCGGCACCCATGGTTTTGCGTCGGCTCGTACGGGCCGGACATTACGGCCGTAAAACGGGCCGTGGATTTTACCGGTATTCCTGATGTCCGGGAAATCGGGGTGAAGGATAAAAAAAACAAGTTTTTGACCTTGACCCCGATTTTCGCCGTTGTTATAATGACTAAGCGTGATGCGGAAGTAGCTCAGCGGTAGAGCATCGCCTTGCCAAGGCGGGGGTCGCGGGTTCAAATCCCGTCTTCCGCTCCAAAAATTTGATACCGTTTGGCGACGTAGCCAAGTGGTAAGGCAGGGGTCTGCAAAACCCCTATGCCCCGGTTCGAATCCGGGCGTCGCCTCCAGAGATTTTACGTGGGTGGTTAGCTCAGTTGGTTAGAGCGCTCGCTTGACATGCGAGAGGTTCACAGGTTCGAGTCCTGTACCGCCCACCATAAAATTTGTGACTCCGCAGGGATTGCGGGGTTTTTTTGCTTTGGGTCCGTTGCCGGTAATCGGTAACCGTTCTGCACCTCTTATTGATACCGCTCGGAATAGACCTTTCACCTCAGCCATATACTGAATTGGTGAGATATGGTAGAAGGGTGGGGGCATGATGGATTGGGTTGTAGCGATCAACGCCTCGCGGGACCGGGACCTCGGTCCGTTTCTGGCTCGTCGCGTATCCGGCGCCTGGATCGAAGAGCCCGATGGACCGCTACTCACCTATCGCTGTACGACGGCCCAGGGGTCGGAGACCACCCTTTTTCGTCGCCAATTGGCCGATGCGTTGGCTCAGTATCTCCTGATTTACCAAAAGCGGCAATGGCTGGAGTCCTTGGCACCGGAGGTGATGCCCGCCGGGTATGGTGCGGACATGCTGCGTGCCGTGATTGACGAAAGCCTCCGCCGGTTACACGCCAGTGCCTTGGACGATCGACGGCGGCTACGGGAGGCCAGTGAGCGACTCGGCGATTTCCTCGCCGAATCGGCGGTAATCCAGCTAGACGGGGTACGCCGCTTCCTTTTTGCCGATTATGAACAATTATGGCTGGCGGTGCTGGCGGAGACCCTTCAAGAGTGGGATTGGCAACGCGAGCACGAGGAGTTTATTCAGTTCCTACAACGCTGCATCAGTCGACTGCCGGGGTCTGTTGTCACATTGGCCATTCGGTTCAACGAGACGGGATTATTAATCTTAGAAGACGGCGACGGCCACCGGGTAACCCCGCCTCCGGGATATCAGGATCGGATGAAGGGGTTTTCCGACGACGAGTGGATTATGCTGGTATTACGGATGGCCCCGCGTCGGTTGGTGATTCATGACGAGTGGCTGCCAAACGCGGTCAAAGAGATCTTGCTGGGGGTTTATGGCGACGGGTTTCATTGGTGCGCCGGATGCCGGCGGTGTAAACCCCCTCAGTCGTTCGGACCGACTTCTTGAGGCTCCCCGCTTAATCATCCAATAACCGATTCACACCCGAACCGGGATCATGGCGCAGCATCCACCACCCTCCCATCAGGAGAACCAGCCATGCCGCTACCGAAAACCCCCGGCCAAAGGAATAGGTCAAAAACTCCACGTGGCTCACCAAGGGACGGGGATTAATCCCGAACGGCAAGCGGATCCAACCCGAAAGAAAATACATGCCCAAATTATATAGCGTAAACAAAACCGGAGGGCCGTAATATCGGCGGAGACCGAGGAGATAGACGACGGCAATCAGGCCATAGGATGCCGTTTCGATATCGATCCAGTACGAGATGATTGGCGTGCTTCCCGGACTCGCGAACAAATGGGCGGCGACATCTAGCAAGGCGAAAAACGCCATGACGAGACGCATCACCCGTACGGCGCGGGGAGTATGACCCGCCGGATTCATTGGATGCGGTGCGGTGGGGAGGGCCATGGAAACCTCCTGCTATTTTTAGGAAAATTATAGCAAACATGAGAGGTCATCCATCAGCTATATCGACCATGAGGATCTTGGTGGTCGACCGGGTTTCATCATTCAACCACATTTCGCGGCCCTGTTTTGGCGGACGTTTCGGATGCGTCATATCGCCGCATTGACACCGAGAGCGGAAGTTTTTACAATGAGCGTAATCTCATCGAAGCTAGCGATGACGAGGACGAGATTGCGCGATGCCCACCAGAGAAGATCGGTCATAGGCTGAAAACCGACGGGCCTCTCGAGCAAATAACCCCCTCGGAGCTCCGGCGAAGCCGCAATGCGCGGATAAGTCGGCGGGCAGCCCGTTAACGCGAAGCGAAGTGGAACCTCTGGTTCAAGGGTGGTGGAACCGCGGCCTGGCCGCCCGCCCGGACTAGAGGGTTTTTTATGTTAAGGAGGACTCTATGGCAGATCACATGGCACATCACATCCGAGTGGAAGCCGGCCAACGGGCAGAAGATGTCGCGAGCATTCCCGCCGAGGCGGTGGCCGTCTGGATTAACGGCAAGGTCTGGGATATTTCCCGCCCGTTGCCGGAATCCGGCGAGTTAATGTGGCTTACTTTTGAGGATAGTGCGGGCCGTCACGTCTTTCGCCACTCGAGCGCGCATTTGTTGGCGCAGGCGGTGAAACGACTCTGGCCGGACGCCAAACTCGGCACGGGTCCCGCGTTAGAAGACGGTTTCTATTACGATATTTGGTTGCCGGAACCGTTGACGGAGGGGGACTTGCCGCGGATTGAGGCGGCAATTCAAGAGATTGTCGCCGAAGATTTTCCCGTCGAGCGAATGGAACTCAGTCGTGACGAGGCTTTGAAACTCTTTGAGGAACGCGGCGAAACGTTTAAGCTGGAAATTATTCGCCGGATTCCCGACGGTGCCGTCATTTCGGCTTATCGTCAAGGGGAGTTTATCGACCTCTGCTCCGGTCCGCATGTACCACACACCGGGGTGTTAAAAGCGGTGAAATTGACCCAGGTATCTGGAGCCTATTGGCGGGGCGACGAAAAGAACCCGATGATGACGCGCATTTACGGCACATCCTTTCCGGATGCCGAACAGTTGGAACGCCATCTGCAGCAAATTGAAGAGGCGAAGCAACGCGATCATCGAAAGCTGGGCGCCCAACTCGATTTGTTCACGTTTCGGGAAGAGGCTCCCGGATTTGTCTTTTGGCATCCGAAAGGGCACCAGCTATACCGCACGTTGGAGGACTTTTCTCGGCGGTTGCAACAAGAACGGGGCTATCAGGAAGTGGCCACGCCCTGGATTTATCGCGTGGGGCTTTGGGAGCGTTCGGGGCATTGGGATCACTACCGGGACAATCTCTTTTTAATCGAGCGGGATGACGAGCTGCAAGGGGTTAAACCGATGAACTGCCCCGGACACGCGTTGCTATTCAAAGGGACGACCCGTTCGTATCGTGATCTGCCGTGGCGCCTGGCGGAATATAGCCCACTCTCACGGTTTGAGCGTTCGGGTACACTACATGGATTGATGCGAGTCCGCGGGTTTCATCAAGATGATGCCCATCTCTTTGTGCGGCCGGATCAAATTCAAAGTGAAATGTTCGGGGTGCTGGATCTGGTTGACCTGGTCTATCGGGCCTTTAACATGCCCTATGAAGTTGTCCTGTCGACCCGACCCGATGATTACATGGGCGATCTCGCCCTGTGGGAGCGGGCAGAAGCCGAGTTGGAGTCGGTATTGAAGGCGCGAGGCCTGAGGTATCAGATTAACCCCAAAGACGGCGCCTTTTACGGCCCGAAGTTGGACGTCTATGCAGTTGACAGTCTCGGTCGACGGTGGCAATGCGCCACGGCCCAACTGGACTTCCAATTACCGGAGAAATTTGAGTTAGAGTATGTTGATCAGGATGGGCAACCCAAACGTCCGGTGATGATTCATCGGGCCATTATGGGGTCGTTGGAGCGGTTTATCGGGATTTTGGTCGAGCACTACGCAGGGGCATTTCCATTCTGGTTGGCACCCCTGCAGGTAATGGTGCTGCCGATTACCGATCGGCAACTCCCCTATGCCGAGGCCGTTCAAAAGGCGTTGGTTGCGGCCGGTATTCGGGCAGAAGTGGATCGGCGCAACCAAAAAATCGGGTATAAAATTCGTGAGGCGCAATTGCAAAAAGTCCCGGAAATGTTGGTCGTCGGCGCCCGCGACGAGGAGAACCAGACGGTATCCGTGCGGATCCGGGAGTTGGGTGATGTGGGTGCCAAGCCGTGGCCGGCCTACTTGGACGAACTACGGCTGAAGGCGGGGCAAATCTGGGACTAGGTGCGTTGACGATTATCGTCTTTTACCATTACAATATGATGAGGAACTCCGAACAAAGCAGAAGCTTCCGCTTCTCACCCCCAGGCATAGGCTAAAGGGGTTTATTGACGAGACGGGATCGAAATGATCTTCTGTATTGGGCGGGTGGATTCTACCCGCTTCTTTGTTTGGGCCTTAAGGGAGGAGTGACGCGGTTATCAAAGATCTCCGGATCAACGACGAGATTCGTGTTCGGGAAGTGCGTGTGGTTGGCGAGGACGGTGAGCAACTAGGGGTCATGTCGATACGCGATGCCTTAACGCTTGCGGCGGAACGGCGTTTGGACCTGGTTGAGGTGTCGCCAACCGCCCGGCCGCCGGTCTGTCGGCTGATGGATTACGGAAAATTTAAGTACGAGCAAGCCAAACGGGAGCGCGAATCACGCAAAAAACAAAAGGTCGTCAATATCAAGGAACTGAAGATGCGACCGGCCATCGAAGACCATGATTTTGAGGTTAAAGTCAAAAGCGCCCGACGTTTTTTGGCGGAGGGCGACAAGGTGAAATGTACGATGGTGTTTCGAGGACGGGAAATCGTACATGCGAGCCTGGCGCAAGAAACCTTGAAAAAATTGGCCGATGCCGTCGCGGACGTTGGCATCGTCGAACGGGTCCCAAAGGTCGAAGGTCGCGCGATGATTATGATATTGGCACCGAAAAAAGGAGTGTAGTTGCATGCCCAAAATGAAAACGCATCGGGGAGCGGCCAAGCGCATTACGTTAACCGGGCGCGGCAAGGCCAAACGTCATCGGGCCGGTAAAAGCCATTTACTCGTCCATAAGTCGGCCGATCGCCGGCGACGGTTGCGGGGGTCTCAGGTGTTGTCGGACGCCGATCAACACCGGGTAAAGCGGCTATTGCCCTATCAGTAAGACAGGTCACTGAGGTGGAGGGGTAAGTCATGGCACGAGTCAAAAATGGGTTTGTCCGGCACCGCCGGCACAAAAAGATTTTGAAATTGGCCCGGGGATACCGGGGAGCACGTTCACGGCATTTCCGGCCGGCAAATGAGCAGGTCATGCACAGTTTGTGGTATGCCTACCAACACCGGCGTACCCGCAAGCGTGACTTTCGACGCCTGTGGATTACCCGGATTAACGCGGCTGCCCGGATGAACGGATTGTCGTACAGTCGGTTGATGAATGGGTTGAAACGGGCCGGCATCGGACTCGACCGTAAAGTCTTGGCGGATTTGGCGGTCCATGACATGGATAGCTTCCGGATGCTGGTGGATAAAGCCAAGCAAGCTTTATAGCCATGGTCGTCCAGCCGTTAGATTCCGCTGAGAATAAACTGATTCGGCAAATTAAGCGGTTTGCCACGAGCCATCATGCCCGCGTGAAAAACCAACGGACTGTGGTGGAAGGCGGACGCTTGATTGAGGAGGCATTGGGGGCGGGTTTCCGTCCCCATGTTGTCGTGTACAGTCCCCGCTGGGTGGCTAAACCGGACGGCCGTGCCATGATTCAGCGATTGGAAGCGGCCGGAGCGCGGCCCCTCTATATTACCGACCGGCTATTGGATTCGCTCTCTTCGCTGGAGGCGCCACCGGGCGTGATGGCGGTTGTCGATTTACCGCCCTGGCGATCGCTGGACGAGGTATTGGACCCCGATCCGGTCCCGTGGCTCATGGTCGCCGACGCCATCCAAGATCCGGGGAACCTGGGGACTCTGGTGCGGGCTGCGCTCGCCGCGGGAGCTCGGACCGTGGCGGTGACGCCGGGAACGGTGGAGCCGTTTAACCCCAAAACCATTCGGGCGTCGGCCGGGGCGATTTTTCGCTTGCCCTTGGTCCGCTTGGCGGACGCCTGGCCGAGTGTCTTGCGGCAGCGGGGCTTTCGTCTCTACGCGGCGGTCGTCGAGAACGGTTTGCCTTATAGTGCGGTGGATTGGCACGTGCCGTTGGCCATCATCCTCGGCAATGAAGGAAACGGACTGAATCTCGAGACCCTGGTCGGGGCGGAGCCGATTACCATTCCCATGTCACCGGCGGCCAATTCGCTGAATGTCTCGATGGCTGGCACCGTTTTGGCGTTTCATGCCGCCTATGTCCGCCAATCAAAAGAGTTACCGATTTTTCCCCCGGCTCGCTGGCGTTAAAGCCAGGCGTGAAACGACGACCATAGGGTGGCGAGGGAGAGGCCACCGATCAGGAACACGACTCCCCAGCCCAGGATGCGCACCAACGGAGCATTGCGATAGCCCCCCATGAGGGAGGCGTCACTCGTAAAGACAACCAAGAATACTAAAATCGGGGCAATGAGTACGCCCCCAATCACTTGAGCGATGACCGCCAGCAAATTAAACGGCATTCCCGGAATCAGCATGACCGCGGCGGCCAGTGTCAGACTGCCAAAATAGATGAAATAAAAACCGGGGGCTTGTCGGGGGGATTGGTTAAGGCTACGGGCCCAACCAAAGGCTTCCGCCACCGTCCAGGACGACGAGAGGGAAATCGTGATGGCGGCAAGAAATCCGGCGTTAAAGATGCCAAACCCCAATAAAAGGGCCGCCCATTGCCCATAACGATGATCGAGCGCCCGGATTAGGGTAGCCGGACCGGTGGCGGTGATTTGGGCGAGGGTTCCGTGCAGGCTGGCACCGATGACGATGATCAAAGCGGCGACGGTCACCTGCAAAATGGCCCCCATTAAGGTATCGGCCCGTCCCCGACGGATGGCGGAGGCCGTGCGTCCTTTATCGATGGTGGCACTTCCCTCAAAAAAGATCATCCAAGGCGCCAACGCATTCCCTACCGTGGCAATGGCATACCAAATCACGGTGGAGCCACGAAATCCCCGAGGAAAATGCCACATGGCGATTGCGATGTGGCCCCAATGGGGATGGACGGCGAGGACGAGTGCCAAAAATACCGCGTTAAGCCCGCTGACGACCAGAGCTATACGCTCTTTGGTGGCGTATCCGGTGGTCACGGTGATGGAGGCAAGTAAGGCCAGGGCTAATCCGTCGGCTGCCCACAGCGGCAGTCCCAATAATACCAAGCCGGCGGTCATTCCGATAAATTCGGTAATCAGCGTAATGACATTTTCCAGGGTTAAGGTGGCCAAGTGATAATAGCCCCAACCTCGGCCAAACCGTTGAAACACGAGCCGGGCATAGCCCGTGCGGGTTACCGCGCCCAACCGCATGCTCATTTCTTGCACAATGTAGGTGACGCCCCCAAGCATCAACACCAGCGGGATAAAAAAACTGACGCCAAAAGTGACTCCGGTCACTAAATAGGAAATCACGCCGCCGGCATCGTTATCACCCATCATGGCCAGGACTCCCGGGCCAATGACGGCGAGCAAGAGCCGCCAGCGCAGTTTGGGGCGCCGTACGGGGGGCGGGGACGGAGGTTCGATCGAGGTTCGGGTTGACATCGTATCAGCATCCTTGCCATCAACGTGTAATTCGCTGTATGGTACGGTTCGGTTATTCGGAAGGTGAGTTGACCGCATTACCGCCGGACTGGTTGGTTTTGGAGACTGCCGAAGACTGTCGACTTGGTTTTTAGCGGGCGCTATGCTATATTGTTGGACAATACAGCAATAACACGATGAACCAGCCTAGTAGGCAATCGGTCCCGGTAGGACAGGGAGTGCCTTCGTGACTGCAAGAGGCATCTATCGGCCGTGCTGAATTCTCTGGGGAGTTGCCGGTTTGAACCTTTCAGTAGAATCGGCCGGATCCAACCCGTTAGCGTGAACCCGAGTGGAGCCCGCCTGGGCTCAATAAAGGTGGTACCGCGGGAGATCCCGCCCTTTAATGGGCGGGTTTTTTATGTCGAGGAGGACGTAAACCATGGCAGAGGCGATTGAGTTAGCCCGTATCCTGGACGAGATAGAACACGTTCATGATCTGCGCCAACTGGACGCGGTGCGGCATCAATGGGTGGGCCGTAAAGGCTGGTTGACCGAACAGATGAAGGCGCTAAGCCAGTTACCGCCCGAAGAACGGCGTCAACGTGGGCAAATGCTCAATCAATGGCGTGCCGCCATTGTAGAAAAGCTCGAGACGAAAGAGGCATGGCTGAACGAGCAGGCGGAACGGGAGCGCTTGGTGGAGGAGACGCTCGACATGAGCTGGCCCGGGCGAGTGCCCGAGGTGGGGCTGCTGCACCCGATGACCCGTGTCCGCCGGCGCATCGAAGACGTGTTGATGCGGATGGGATTTTCTCTAGCCTATGGCCCGCAAGTGGAAACCGAATGGTATAACTTTGAAGCCCTTAACATATTGCCCGATCATCCCGCGCGGGATATGCAGGACTCGTTTTTTGTCGACATCCCCCATCTGGTTTTGCGGACGCACACCTCGCCGGTCCAAATTCGTTCCATGCAGGCCCATCAAGGCCGTTTGCCGGTAAAAATCGCGGCTCCCGGTTTTACCTATCGACGGGATGACGATGCGACCCATGTGCCGATGTTTCAGCAAGTGGAAGGTTTGCTGATTGACCGCGGTATTGGTCTAGCCGATTTAAAAGGCACGCTGAATCTTTTAGCCGGTGCCTTGTTTGGGGAGAGCATCGGAACCCGCTTTCGGTCGAGTTACTTTCCGTTTACGGAGCCGTCGGTGGAAATGGATGTTACATGCGCCGTCTGTGGCGGTGAGGGCTGCCGGGTGTGTAAAGAAACGGGTTGGGTAGAAATTTTGGGGGCCGGAGTGGTGCATCCCCAGGTGCTGAAAAATGGGGGCTACGATCCCGCCCATGTGTCGGGATTCGCGTTTGGATTGGGGATTGAGCGGGTGACCATGCGAATTTTTGGGGTTGACGATTTGCGCCTGTTATATCAAAACGACTTACGGTATTTGGCCCAGTTTGTGAGCGGAGGAGGCAGTGATTTACCATGAAATTGAGTCATCGCTGGCTCGCCCGCCATTTGGAGGCGATGCCGGACCCGGTTCGCGTGCAACAAGGGATTGAGCAACTGGGCATTGAAGTGGTGGGGACATCCCGTTTTGGGCACATCTTTCAGACGGTCGAATTGGTTGAAGTGATCTCCCGGGTTCCCCATCCGGATAGTGATCATTTGTCCCTGGTGGACGTCCGGCGGGGTGACGGATCGGTGTCCCGCATTGTGACCGGGGCGGCCAACGGGTTTCCCGGTGACCGGCTCTGGTACGGGCCGCCCGGTACCGAATTGCCCGACGGGCGGGTGTTGGAGCGAAAGTCGTTACGGGGCGTCGAATCCCCCGGGATGCTGTTGTCGGCCGAGGAATTGGGGTTTCAAGCGACGGGTGGCGATTTATGGGTGTGGTCGGGCCCGGAACCCTTGGGCACGCGCTTTTTAGAGGTGATCGGGGGAGAAGATCTCGTGTATGAACTCGAGATGACGCCCAGTACCGCCAGCTATTTACAAAGCGTGCGCAAAATCGCGGAGGCGTTGGCGGGACTGTGGGGCGTTACCCTAAAGCCCTTGCCGTCCCCCTTCGAATATCGGCAGGATCCCTTGGCTCGTGTCGAGGCGGAGGCGGCATGCCCCCGCTATGGTCTGGTGGAGATGCAGGTCAAGCCGGGGAAGGTCTCTCCGCTTTGGATGCAGGCGTTATTACGGAGTATCGGGCTTCGCGTGATCCATCCGGCGGTGGATGCGACCAACTTTGTTTTGTGGGATTTAGGCGAGCCGCTCCATGCGTTCGATGCGAGCCAAGTCGAGTTGCCCATCACTGTGCGGCTCGCCCAGCCGGGGGAAACCTTGACGCTTTTGGACGGGAAAACCATCACTCTGACGCCGGAAGACTTGGTCATTGCGGATCGCGTGCGGGCATTGGCGTTGGCGGGGGTCATGGGTGGACAAGGGTCGGCGGTGACCGAGAATACCCGTACCATTTACTTGGAATCGGCTCATTTCGCGGCCCCGGGGGTTTTTCGCAGTATGCGGCGGCACCAGTTGACGACCGATGCCGGTCTCCATTTTGGCAAAGGCACCGATCCCGCCATGGTCGATGTGGCCCCCACTGCGGTGCAGATTCTCTTGGCGGAGGCGGGAGCGCTGGCCGAAACGGGGCGGAGCCAAGTTATCGGGTATTTGCCGGCGGCCCGCCAGATCGTGATCGAACCCGATCGGATTGCGGCTCTCTTGGGCGTCGATTGGTCGTGGGAGAAGATGGCGGTGGCTTTAGAAGGATTTGGATATCGGGTGACGGGTTTTACGGTCACGGTGCCACGGGAACGGCATGACGTGGAGACCGAATATGACTTGGCCGAGGATATTGCCCGCTTTTACGGAATGGACGCGGTGCCGTCCCGCTTGCCGGTGATGCCGCTCACCTATGCCGCACGGGACGTTAGCCGCACGTTTTTGGAACGCTTGCGCGATCGCTGCACGGAAAGCGGGATGATGGAGGTGGTAACGCGCACCTTAAGCTCGCCTGAGCGGGAGGCCAGCTTACACATCGCCTCCTGGCCCCCGGTGATGATTACCAATCCGCTACGGGATGAAGAGCGCATGTTGCGCCGGGAGCTATTAACCAGTTTATTGGAAGTGGTGCGGTATAACCGGGCACGGCGGGACGAACCGGTGAACATTTTTGAGGTGGGGGCGGTCTTTCGTCGTGACGGGGAGGAAGTGGTGGAATCTTACCAGCTGGCCATGGTATTGACCTTGGGGTCAAGCCCGGCCTATCCCTCCCGACCCGAAACAACCGTCCATGACTTGTTGGCGCGAGTGATTTGGATAACGGAGCGCTTAGGATGGGCCGTTCATGCCGCGGATGCGACGGATGCGCCCGATTACTTACATCCGGGGAGGTCCGTGCGCCTGGTGGACTCGGACGGCGTTGAGCTGGGGTGGCTCGGCGAATTGCGGCCCCGCATTGCCGAGTTGTTCCAGGCACGGCGGTTAGCGGTTTTGTTAATGGACATTCCGGCTCACGTGACGTTGGTGACAAGCACCCCGCGTCGTATCTCCCGATTTCCGAGCGTGGTGCGCGATTTGTCGCTGGTGGTTCCGCCCACGCGGCGCTATGCAGAGGTGTTGCAGGCTATCCGAGACACTGGCGGCCAATGGTTGCAGGAGGTCGGGCTCATCGATCGATTTGTCGGGGATTTTGGCCAATCGTGGACTTTCCGGCTGGTATTTCAAGCGCCTGATCGAACGTTGACCGACGAAGCCATCGATGGCGAAATCCAAAGAATTTTGCGTCATCTGGAACCGCTGGGCATCACGCTCCGACAATAATTTTTCCATCTGTACCCAATTCGCTAGCAGGATTTTCAGGTTCTGTCGAGAAGTGTAATCCTAAATAGTGCGAAAAGGGGCGGGTATGGGTGAGCGACCAAGTTCGGACGACGGTGACGATTTATGGCGAAGACTATCAATTGATCGGAGATTTGCCGGAATCGGTCGTAAAAGCCTTGGCTAATCATGTCGATAGTCAGATTCGGGTGCTCGCCTCGCGTAACCCGCGGGTCAGCGTCAACCGGTTGGCCGTTCTGACCGCGCTCAATTTAGCCGCGGAATACTTTGAGCTCCAAGAAGAGCACCAGAAGTTGGTGCAAGAAATGCAACAACAATGGCGCGCGAAACGCGGCGTCAAAAACGCCGGTTCTTAGGCGGGCGGCGGCGACAGGTCGTCCAGACTCGGTGCACCGGGCGGTTGAGCGTGCGAAAAAAGGCGGTGGCCGGGGCCGATGGTCCGCATCACCACCGGCCATCGGCGCGGTCGGTCTTCGTCAATCGCCGGCGCGATCACCGCTAGAGAACGCGGCAAGACCCGACAGCTCACCGGGGTTTCTTGCCAGATCTCACCGTCGATGTTAAGCGGCATGGTCGGTTCGGTCCGGATATGGACCCGGGAGGTCTGATGATATCGGGCTTCCCGGGCTGTTAGGAGGTGTCCGGAAACCAACCGGATACCCACAGCCAACATGGAACCCCAAGCGGGCCCCCCCAGACGAAAAACCTCTAATAAGCCGTCTTGGGCTGATGAGGCGGGAGAAGCGGCAATGCCGGCCGCAATGGTACGGCCGTTCACCACGACTAATTGGCGCGTGTGAAAGTGCTCGACAAAATCAGGGTAGGCGAGTTCCACCCGAAACGGTGGCGTCCGCCGGAGCGCTTGATGAAACTCCATGACCCAGGCGCCATAGCCGAAGCGGCTCTTGGCCTCACGGGTCAACATTTCCACTAACCGTTCGCTGACGCCCAGGGTCAAGGTGTTTAAAAAGACTTTCGTCCCGGCCGGAGTTTCCGCGAGTCCGAGATCCAGCCGGACAACGCTTCCCTGCGCCAGAAAATCTATTTGTTGTTCAAGCCCCGCCGGCAATCCCAAACCGTGCCAAAAGGTGTTGCCCGTCCCTAACGGTAATACGCCCAAAATACCGGGTGTCGAGTGAAGGACGTCGGCAGCCGACGATAACGTGCCGTCACCGCCGCCGATGACAAAGCGGCGCACGCCGTCCTCAAGCCCTTCTCGGATGTGGCGAATCATATCCGCCGGACTTGTCACCAAATGAGCTCCCACTAAACGGACTCGTGCCGCCAAGGCACTGTGCACCGAAGAAAACGCGTCTTGCCCACGTCGCGCATTGCCGTTAACCAGCAACAACGTGGGAATATCAGGATTTACCCGAGAGGCCGATTCGGACTTCATAACCATTAATGCTAGCCTAATTGGGCGATAAACACCAGTACCGGTCGCGGCCAGAACGACCGTGGAAGTCGTTAATCCGGGGAATAGGGTGTCCCAAGCTCATATCCCGGGTCCGAACGGCTGAAGATCTGGCCGACTTTCCGTTGTCGTCATAAAATTCGGCGTATAATGACCCTAAATACCGGTGTTGACGTCGTCCCCCGGTTGCGCTGACGCCCGGTGAGGAAACGAATATCCTAGAGACGGCTTTACCGGGGGCATCCTAATGTCGGGCGGGTCTTGGGAGCCGTAATACCGGTCTTTTCGAAAAGGGTGGTCTCTCTTATGGGTGCGATGCGGGGCGGGATCTCTAGGCGATAGGGAGGATAACGATGCGTGAGGTGGATTGTAACGGTTTTTCCTGGATTCCTCATGTGGTTCGGATTGCCCAAGCGGTCCGCCAAAGTCGAGTAGGCGACGAAATCCGTATCTGGTCCGACCGGGACGACATGCTGGCGGAGGTGCGCGCGTTTGCCCACACCACCGGCAACCACGTCAGCGGTATCGAGTGGCGACGTACGACAACTTTCATGATGGAGCCGGATGCCCGAGGGTCCTATAATGCCCGGCCCCATCCCGTCCCGAGCCTGGAAATGGTCATTACGTTACGCATTTTACCGACGAATCGACTGCATTAGCTAACCGGAACGCAGGACATCTTTGATCACGGTGCGTACTTGAGTGGCATCAAGCTGGCCGTCGGAAATTTCGACAACCCGCTCGGCGACACTACAGGCGGAAATAATGCGGGCCACTTGTTTGATGGCTCCTTCAATTGCTGCGACTTGGGTCAGAACCGCTTGGCAGGATTCCGCACGTTGTACCATCGCTTCGACACCGCGCACCTGGCCTTCAATTCGCCGGAGTCGACGCATCATATCCTCCACGTCCCAAAACACTTCACGGACATTTGGTGATGTCGGTTGCATGATCATCCCTCATTTCTATGGATTAAAAAGGCCTTTTTGCCACGCCTCATCGAGTGTATGGTTCCAATCGTGCCAACTTGACGGAGCGGGCATGCGTTCCAATAGCCAGATAGCATACCAAAACGCCGCCCTAAGGGCATCGGGCGGTATTGACAACTCGTGAGCCCAGGTCGGCAATCCGGGATGCAATTCCAGCCGTTTGAGCACCTCCGGGACGGCTTCGCCGGTGGCCCGCAAATAAGGCGCGCCATCGGCCCGTTGAGGATCGTGACCGATGTGCTTGAAGATAACCCAATAAGGAAAATCCGGGTGACTTCGGGTATCCACCCAATAGTCGGTGCGTAGGCTCTCTTCGTCCATGGGTGCCTCCTGAACAGGGTACGGTGTACGGTACGATATCTACGTTACTCGGAAGCGGGACGATTGTCGACCAGTTCGCCCAATTCGTCGTTGCCGCGCGATTTACCTTGGAGCAGAAGGCGAAACGGGAGGCCCTGGCGGGTGACTTCGATTTGCCAGTGGCCGATGGCGGGTGGCTTGGCCGCCCCTTGCGGGATGAGGTCGGCCCGCATCGCCAGCCGATAATCGTCAAGGGGTTCGTAGTAGGGTAAATGATCCATTTTGCCAAAATTAATATTTCGTAACGCCCGATTTAATTCCGACAGCCATTCGGTCTGGCCGGGAAACCACTGATCGAGACTTGAAAGCGGCTCAACGCGGCGATCCATAACGATTTCCCCCTTGTTAATGATCCAATTGCAATAATAGTAAAATAGATCTTGTAAGTTGAATAATATCAGAGTACACTAACAATTGGAACACCTGTACCGGTATTGGTGTAGGTTGGGATTGTCGGTGGAAACCGAGGAGGTGTCACGATGCAAGACCGATTGGCCATTGTGTGTTCCAAGGGCACGCTGGATATGGCATATCCTCCCTTTGTGCTGGCGACGGCCGCAGCCGCGATGGACATGGAGTGTATGCTGTTTTTTACCTTTTGGGGATTAGACATCATTAACCGCCATAAAATTGACTCGCTGGAAATTTCTATTGCGTCCAATCCCGGCATGCCTGCTCTGGCGAAAGTCGCGGGTGTGGTGCCCGGGGGGACCCATATGGTGAGCACCATGATGAAAAGTCAGTTTGCCAAATCGAATGTGATGAGCATTCGGGAGTTTGTGGGAACCGCCAAAGAGATGGGGGTCCACATGGTCGCTTGCCAGATGTCGATGGACGTCATGGGCGTCAAGCGGGAAGACCTGATACCGGAAGTGGAAGATGTGGTAGGGGCCGCGACGTTTCTGGATTTTGCCCGCGAGGCGAAAATCAGCCTCTTTGTCTAGCCGGCTTTACCGACTGCTGAAAGAAAGAAGGGATGACGTTGCCGTCAAACCTGTATCAAGACGTGCCGTATGAAGAGAAACAGCGCTTATTTGAACAGGTCAAGGCTGATCCGCGCTACAAAGACTACTTGTACGGCTGTTATGAATGCGGCATTTGCGTGGCGGCTTGCCCCTCGGCCCGGTTTTATGATTTTTCCCCACGCAAAATTGCCCAGACTCTCGCTCGTGAGGACATTGAATTATTTTACGAACAGTTGAATGACGACGTGTGGAATTGCTCGCAATGTTTTTCCTGCTTGCGGTGTCCCCGACAAAACAACCCCGGCGGACTAATCACCATTATGCGCGAAGTGGCCGTCAATAACGGACTGAAAACCACAAAAGAGGCGCTGGCCGGCTACACGCGGATTATCTACAAGATTATGACCACCGGTACTCAGGTCTCCCCGGATATGTTACAAGAAGACGCGTTTCCTGATTGGGGCCCCCAGGTTAAGGAAGTGGCCCAAAATCTGGAACTTTGGCGTCGTGCTTTGCCTCCCGAAACCTTACACACCACCGGACTCTCCTGGCAAGTGGAAGAACGCACCATGTTAGAGCTCTATACCATTTGGAAACTGACCGGGGTACTCGATATGATTACCGAACTGGATGAGGGGCTACACGACATCATGGAAGAAGTGATGGACGACGCGCTGGAAGAAAGCGGGTTTCAAGTCCAGTAAGGACTTGGGAGGAGGATAATCACATGGATTCCATCGATTTGCCGATTGTTCGTCGGGGAACCGTACCCGAAACCCAGAGGACCTTTACGCCGGACCCGGAGACGGCGCGAGACGAAGACCTGCGTGAAGCGATTTGGGAGCTGGGCCGGGAAGGCGAATGGATCGTCCAGCCGGTACCCGAGCCCTTTTATGAAGCCAAGACCAAGTATGGCCGGACCAAAAAAATTCCTTTGCAGAAGACCTGGCATCATAAGAGTTGTGGGCAATGCGGTCATATTCCGGGCTATTCGACCTCGATCTTTTGGTTGAATCGCCTGTTGAAATACGATTATTTCGATCCCCGTGACCAAACCTCGTGTACCGCCTGGAACTATTATGCCTCCGCCACCTCGAACCAGGTTGCGCAAGCGGCGGTAGCCATGCGGAATTTCGCGGCCGCGTATGAAACCGGATATTACCCGTTGATTCATTGCGGCACGAGTTTTGGCCACTACAAAGAAGTGCGTCATGAATTGGTGCACGACCATGAGTTGCGGCGCAAAGTGCGGGACGTGATGACCAAATTAGGCCGGCCCTTCGTGATGCCGGAAGAATTGGTGCATTACAGCGAATGGATGTATGCCATCCGTGATGAGCTCAAAAACCGCCTGGTTTATGATGTCTCTCCGATTACGGCGACGGTTCATCCCGCCTGCCACTATTACAAGCTGCAATCGCAAGATGCCATTTACGACCCGGAGATCTACGGCGGTCAGCGGACGGCAGCCGTTACGGCCGTGGTGCAAGCCCTTGGAGCGCAGGTGGCGGACTACTCGACGTGGTTTGATTGTTGCGGATTTGGGTTTCGCCACATCTTAGTGCAGCGGGACTTTACCCGCAGTTTCGCCACGCTGCGTAAAATCGAGGTCATGAAACAAGAAGCCAATCCCGATGTGGTGCTGACGCATGACACCGGCTGCGTCACGTCATTGGATAAGAGCCAGTTTGCCGCCAAAGCGCATCAACGGAACGTCGGGGTGCCGGTTATGTCGGAGTCCCAATTTGCGGCGTTGGCGGTCGGGGCCCATCCGTTCCGGGTGGTGCAACTGCATTGGCACGCGACGGATTACCGGCCCTTATTGGAAAAGATGGGCATCGACGTCGAGAAGGCGTGGGCGGAGTTCCAAGGGGATCTCAAGCAGTTGGAAAGTGGGGCAATGGAGCATCTCACATGGGAAGCGGTGCTCTAATCCTTAGGGGGTGGAACAAGGAATGTCGGCAACGGATCGAATTTTGGTGGTAGGGGCAGGTCCCGCGGGTATTGAAGCGGCCCGCGGGGCGGCCGATATGGGGCAGCCGGTATTGCTGGTCGAAGCGAAAGCGGAAATCGGGGGGACACCTTACGAGCATTATGCCACGTTGACGCCCCATTTACATGAGACCCATGAGGCCATGGCCGCCATGGTAGAGGGGATTAAGAACCATCCATTGATTGACTTGCGAACCAATACCCGGGTGGTAGACAGTGCGGGAGAGGGTGGGCAGTTCCGCGTCACGCTGGAAAATGCGGCGGGCGAGCGCCAGACGGAAGAAGTGGGAGCTGTGGTGATTGCCACCGGTTTTCAGCACTTTGATCCCGGTCGGGAGACCCAGCTATACGGTTACTACGAATATGATGACGTGATTACGTTGGTTGACGCCGAGCACATGTTTAAACAGGGGCAGGTGGTACGTCCGTCGACCGGCAAGCCGCCTGAGCGGGTCGCGTTTATCCAATGTGTGGGATCGCGTGATCGGCAGATCGGTAATCAGTGGTGTTCCAAAGTCTGTTGTGGCATTGCCTCTAAGCAGTCGATCGAGATTAAGCGGATGTTGCCGGACGCGAAAGTCTTTATCTTTTACATTGACATGCGGATGTATGGATTTTGGGAGGATCAACTCTATTGGAAAGCTCAAGAAGAGTACAAAGTCAATTATATTCGCGGGATTGTCACCGAAGTCATCAAAAAAGGTGACAAGCTGTTAATCAAGGGTGAAGACACCACCATGGGGCGGCCAATGGAAGTGCTGATGGATATGGTGATTTTGTCCGTGGGCATGGAACCGTCCGCAGGCACCCGGCAGATGGCGGAAATCTTCAATATCCCCAAAGAGTCCCACGGATATTTGGCGACCCAAGGCGAGCCGTTGGATACGGTGACCACCAAGGTACCGGGAATTTTTGTGGCGGGTGCCGCTGCCGGACCGAAAGATATTGAAGACAGCGTATCGATGGGAGGCGCCGCGGCGATTAAAGCCGTTAGCTATTTGAAGCGGCTCAATCGGAGCGCTGTCTGATGGCCACCACCGTCATCGATGCGGAAGCCCTCAAAGAGTTTCTGGACAAGGCCGATTTACCTGCCGATTATCTGGCTCGGCTATCACAGGAATTGGCCGGGCGTCACGCGGCGGCTCGCCTACCGCTGACCGATTGGGCGCAACTCTGGCACAAAGCGCCTGTGGTGCGGCGGATTAGCGAACCGGAACGTCAACGGTGGGAACCGCGCTTAACGACGGTGCTACCGGCCCTTTGGCAAGGCCAAGTGGGGGCGTTATGGGACCTTTTGGATCCAAAAGAGACGGCCCCGGCTTGGTTGGCCGACTGGGGGACCTATTGGGCCCATTTGGCTCACCCCCAGTTGCCCTGGTGGGCGCGTTGGGTCTATCGCCCGGATAGTCGGACGGGGGCGCTCCTGTTGGTGGTCGACGATGTGGAACGCTTCAATCCGGACCTGGCCGGTCCGGTACTCTATCAGCGAATTGCGGAAGCGGTCAGTTTTTTGGGGGCTGTCCTTGATTCAACTCACCAACTGGATGCCGTCGATGAGATGTTTCGGCCGATGGTGGCCTTAGCCATCATCTATGCCGTCTATATGTTCACCATGGCGTCCTGGAAAATGACCGAGGAATTTACGCAAGTGCTGCCATCCTTTCCGAGTGTTGTACGTATTCTGTTGGGGCTGACCAGATGGGAGGGGAAATCCATTGGCCCAAAAAGCGAAACCGATTGAACTCGAAGTTGCCATGGTCGACGGCATACCCTTAAACGGGTCGTGGAACCGTATGTTTGAGCCACGGGCGATTTCGGAGTATGACTTGTCGGTGTTACAAGAGATCACCGCCATTCCCGGGGCGGAATCGCTCGCCAATTGCTATCAATGCGGTAAATGCACGGCGGTTTGTCCCGTCGAAACGGCCGGCGGCGATTACTCGCCGCGTAAAGTATTTCGCCGAACGCAACTGGGGATCGATTTAATGGACAGCCGCGACTTATGGCTTTGCACCACCTGCTCGAATTGTTTGCGGGTCTGCCCGAAAGAAGTCAACATGATTCACATCATGCCCGCGGTGCGGGAAAAAGCCGTCATGGACGGCAATGCCCCTCAAGAGTTACTGACCGCATTCGAAAACACCGCCCGTTACGGAAACCCGCTCGGGGAACCCCCGCGCAAACGGGCGGAGTGGACCAAAGAAGCCGGGGTGCCGGTCTCGATCATGAGTCAGCGGAAGGCACCGGTGGATGTCCTGTGGTTTGTCGAATGCTATCCGGCTTATCACCCTCGCGGCAAAGACGCCTCGGTCGCGTTGGCGCGCATCTTCAATGCGTTGCAAGTCGATTTCGGGATTCTCGGCACGGAAGAAAAGTGTTCTGGAGACTCCCAACGGATGGCCGGTGAGGCGGGCCTGTTTGAAATGCTGGCCGAGCATAACATCAAAATGTTATCGAAATATGAGTTTAACCAGATTGTCGTGACCGATCCCCATGCGTTTAACGCGTTTCGCCACGAGTATCCCAAATTTGGCGGGGAATGGGAGACGCTCCACTACACGCAATTTTTGGCCACCCGCA
Source organism: Sulfobacillus acidophilus DSM 10332 (assembly GCA_000237975.1). Taxonomy (GTDB): domain Bacteria; phylum Bacillota; class Sulfobacillia; order Sulfobacillales; family Sulfobacillaceae; genus Sulfobacillus_A; species Sulfobacillus_A acidophilus. The sequence goes on from CP003179.1 coordinate 1,368,064, forward strand.
TTCCCGATATGGTGTTTAAGACGCCCATCAACCGCCGGGTGACGTTTCATGACCCCTGTTATTTAGGGCGGCATAATGGCGAATATGAAGCGCCGCGGCAACTCTTGCAGGCGATTCCGGGGTTGGAACTGGTCGAAATGGGGCGTTGCCGCGAAAACTCCTATTGCTGTGGGGGCGGCGGCGGCGGCATGTGGATGGATAGCTTCACCTCCCAGCATTTGACGATGCGCCTGTCCGAACGGCGGGTGCTGGAGGCTTTGGAATATGGGGCGGAAATTTTGGCGGTGACCTGTCCGTATGAAGTGTCCCGCTTTGAAGATGCCGTAAAGTCGACAGGCAATGCCGGCCGATTAGCCGTCATGGACATTGCGGAGCTCTTGGCGCAGTCGATGGACTTGGTTCCGGTCACGGTTTAAATAAGAACATCAGGGGATCTCAGGATCTAAGGAGGAACGTCACACGTGAGCGAGATTAATGGATGCCGATTACCGGATGACCTTTATTATTGGCCGGATAAACATGTATGGGCCCGCCCGGACCATGACGGGACCATCTGGGTCGGTATGACGGATGTGGCTCAGTCGCTGGCCGGGAAAATCGTGGTCGTCAATTTGCGGTCGCTCGGGAAAACCTTGGCCCGCGGGAAAAGTGCGGGGACCGTGGAAAGCGGGAAATGGGTGGGATCGATCGCGACACCGGTCGCCGGAGAGGTGATTGCCGTCAACGAGCGTCTGAAATCAACACCGACGCTCATCAACGACGATCCGTACGGCGAGGGGTGGATGATTCATGTGCGCCCGACAAATTGGGAAGTCGACCGCGCGGAACTGGTCACCGGCGAAAACGGTATTCGGCAATATCAAGAGAAGCTCTCACGCGAAGGAATTTCGTGTCAGCACTAATGGGGGACCCCGTGTGAAGGGGGGAGCAGGATGGCCTACGTTTTGGGATGCGAATTACCGGAAGGTCTTTGGTTTCAAGTCGCACAAGACGTGTGGGTGAAGCCGCTGGAGGACGGCAGCGTGCGGGTCGGGATGACCGATCCGGCACAGACCCGGGCGGGCCGCTTGTTAACCATGCAGGTGCGCGTCGGCAAAACGGTAGCGGTGGGCAAAAACCTGGCCACGGTGGAGTCGGGTAAATGGGTCGGCCCCATCCCGGCGCCGTTGCCGGGAAAAATTGTCGAGGCGAATCCGGTGGTGCTAAATAACCCGAACATCATTAATCGGGACCCCTATGGCGAAGGTTGGGTTCTTCGATTGCAACCGACCGTGACCTTCGACCAATGGGAAAGCATGGGATTAGTGACGGGGCCGGTTGCCGTGGAGCAATACCGGGAGAAGCTGAAAGCGGAAAATCTCACCTGTCTTCGCTGTGCGGATGTCATCGAGGAGGATTAACGTGCGCTACCTTAATTTAGGCTACGTCTCCGCGCCGTGGTCGCAATCGGTCTATCATGCGCTGGCGGAACGGCTTAAGCCCGGCGATCCGGTGACGCTGGTGACGGTCAGTCCCCAAACGCCTTATGTCTGTGTCGGGTATCACCAAGTGGCAAGCCGCGAAATCGACCGGGCCTATTGCGAATCGGAAGGCATATTGGTGGGGCGCCGGAAAGTGGGTGGGGGCGCCGTATGGCTGGATGAAGACCAGATATTTTGGCATCTTCTATTGCCCGGGTCATCTCTTTCGGTAGAGGCGTTATATCGGTCGATGCTTGTGGCGCCGGTTAGGGCCTACCGTCGCCTCGGCATATCCGCCGAGCACCGGCCGGTCAATGATCTGGTGGTCGGTCCGCGCAAAATCGGAGGCACCGGGGCTGCCACGATTGGTCAAACCTTGGTTTTGGTCGGGAGTCTGATGATGGACTTTGACGTCCAACAAATGTCGCGCGTACTGAAGGTACCGTCGGAGAAATTCCGTGACAAATTGGTCCAAAGTCTGGAGGATTACATGACCACCGTGCGGCGGGAGCTGGGTGACCGGATGCCAAGCCGCGAAGAGGCGACCCGCGTGTTGGTCGAATCCTTTGCCGAGGTCCTCAACGAGCCGATCGAACCGGATCAATTGAGTCCTGACGAATGGCTGGCGGTCCGGCAAGAGGCCGATGCCCTCTTTGACCCGGCGTTTGTCTATCGAGACGAAGGGTGGATTCAGCCCGGCGTCAAGATTCGGGATGGGGTGCGGCTTTGGGAAGGTGTGACCAAGGCGCCCGGCGGTCTGATTCGGGCGATATGGCGGGAAGCGGACGGCCGGTTTGACGATGTGGTGTTAAGCGGCGACTTCTTTATCGAGCCGCCGGAAACCTTAGAGGTTTTTCGGCGGACCCTACTGGGTCGGCCGGCGAATGCGGAGGAAGCGGCCGGGTGCTGGGACCAGGTGGCATCGCACGCGCTGACGCCGGGATTGACCCGGGATCATGTTCTCGCGGCCTTTTCGACCAAATCGCCATTAGTGGTGACGTAGCGAAAAAATTATCGAAAAATACCGAAGGAGGCGGCAAGTGTGGCAACCGAAAATGTCACGTTAGTGGTAGATGCCAAGGGATTAGCCTGTCCCATGCCCGTATTCAAGGCCAAAAAAGGATTGCAGTCGGTCCAAATCGGGGAGGTGGTCGAGGTCCTAAGCACCGATCCCGGTTCGGTGGCGGATTTTAAGGCTTTTGCCAATTCGACCGGGCATGAACTATTGCTTTCCGAGCAAGACGGAACCGTTTACCGGTTTCTCTTGCGGCGGGCGAAATAAGAAAGGGGGCTAGTCGAATGGATGAGACCAAAAAGTACTTGTATTTGGTAACGCATGGGGTTGAATCCCCCGAACGGTCCGCGTCGCCGTTTTTCTTGGCGACGACCGCGGCCCTGATGGATCATGAATCGACCATGGTATTTACGGCCACGGCCTCCGGGTTGTTGAAAAAGGGAGTGGCGGAAACCATCCGGATGAAAACGGGGGGGGATGGCGCCACATTAGACTTCTTCATTAATCAAGCTCGAGAAGCCGGTGTGCGGTTTTATGTCTGTGCCCCGTCGCTAGACCTCGTTGGTTGCACCGTGGAAGACCTGATTGAAATAGATGGAGTCGTTGGGGGCACCGCGCTGAACGAGATGGCCGGTGAAGCGGATGTGGTCATTTCTTTTTAGTCCCCGATCGAGCACGGGTGATGCGGCGCGGGAGTCCGAGTGGGTGGAGCTGTGGCGGCACATACACCGGACACCCGCCAACCCCGGGGACTTGCGGCGCATTGTCGCCTTGCCCCAAACGCCGTGGATTGCTCGCTGGAATCTTTTGACGGAAGCCGTCGTTGGTTGGCTAGGGCCCGATTCTGGGACCACGATTTGGATACCCGAGACGATTCCCGGGTCGCTATGGGTCGCTGCCCACGCCGGAATTTTCCATCAGGGCCTGGTTGGTTGGGGCGAGGGGCCGGTGGGTCTGGCGGCTCGGGAACGGAGCAACCAATGGTTTGAGGGCCTTTCTGCGGAATCCGAATTACCCTACCCGGTACGGCAGATTTTGGCCATTCCCGTGCTGGTCGCCGGGCAACTAGCGCTGGTGTGGGAAGTTCGCCATCGCCAACCCGATGGATTGGGGCTGGTGGAAGCGGAAGAGCTGGTACAAATTGCGGCCCTGATGAGTGAGGAATTAAAACAGGAACAAATGGGGGGACATCGATGAAAATCCTCGTGGTGATGAAGGACGTACCCGACTTGGTGGAAGAGCTGGAGTTAACCGACGACAGTCGGTTGGCCGTAGACGATTTGAGCTATGTACCCAGTGAATGGGACGATCAGGCGCTCGAAGAAGCCCTCTTGATTAAAGAGGATCATCCGGACACGACGGTAACCGTGGTCGCGCTCGATACGGGTGACGTGGACAATATGCTGTTTACGGCCTTGGCCAAAGGAGCCGATCGGGCGGTCAAGCTGGTGGGCGATTTCGGTCGGGACTTATCTAACCGGGCGCGGGCTGCCCTGCTGGCGCAATACTTGCGGGAGCAGGCTTTTGATGTGGTCTTGACCGGAGTACAGGCCATCGATGATTTGGACGGCCAAATTGCCGGGCTGCTCGCCGGCTTGTTGGAATGGCCGCATGCTTCCGTGGTCCGCAATGTGGAATGGCATCCCGACGGGGTTCATCTGATTCAAGAATATGCCGGGGGTCGCATGGCGGAATTGACGGTCAGTACGCCGGCGGTGCTAGGCATTCAGGCGGCCCGGAAACCGCCCCGGTATGTAACCGTCGCCAAGGTACGGCAAATCCAAAAATCGGCGGCCATCGAAGAAGTGGAGGTCGAGGTGCCGAGTGTGCCGGAAGTGCGTCTCCGCCGCCTTTACAAGCCGGAAGCGGCCGGGCACGCCGAAATGTGGGGCGAGGACATCGATACGGTAGTGGATCAGCTCGTCGGGTTATTGAAGGAACGCAAACTATTAAGGAGTTGATAGCGATGGGTCCGATTGTGGTTGTAGGGGAACTGGACGGGAATCGTTTGCAAGATGCCACCAAAGAACTTTTAACCAAGGCGCGCGAACTGGCCGACGGACAGGTGCCGGTGGTGGTTGTGGGATTTGGGGCCGGAGCGCAAGAGGCATTGGCTCATGCCGATGCGGATGAAGCTATCGCGGTAACCGGATCGGCGGTTGAAAGCTATAACCCGCGGGTATACGAAATGGTCATGCACCGAATTATCGCCGATAAAACCCCCTCCGCCGTCCTTCTGTCCAACAGCACACTCGGGATGGATCTGGGCGCCAGCTTGGCCGCGTTAACCGGTCAGCCGATGGTCGCTTACGCGACCGGTATAACCCATGAAGACGGTCATTGGGTGGTCCAAAGCCAAGTCTATGGTGGCAAGTTGGTGGCGGAAGTGGAGGCGCCCGACAGCGGAGCTGTCGTGACGGTGGTTCCCGGATCCTGGAAATCCGACGAAAAAACCGGCTCGCCGACCGTTACCGTTATGGAGGCGGGCACGGCATCAGGGGTGCAGGTCGTGCGGGTGATTGAAGCAGAAAGCGGCGGTGACGTCGATATTACCCGGGCGGATATTTTGGTCAGCGTGGGGCGCGGCTTGCAGGATCCGGACAATTTGGAGCTTGCCGACGAGTTGGCGGCGGCGATTGGCGGCGTAGTCAGTTGTTCGCGTCCGGTTGTGGACGCCGGCTGGTTGCCCCGGTCCCGGCAGGTGGGCAAGTCCGGTCAAACGGTGAAACCCAAACTCTACTTGGCTTTCGGCATCAGCGGGGCTCCGGAACATCTACAAGGCATGAAAGACAGCGAATTGATTATCGCGCTCAACAGCGATCCGAATGCCCCGATTTTTGAAGTTGCCCATTACGGAGCCACGGTGGATATCTTGGAGTTCATGCCGGCTCTGACGGAACGTTTGCGAGGGGAGGCGGGCTAAGGTGATACTCCGGGACGTGTTGATGGCGGCAACCGGGCTTATGCTGGTGATTGCCGTGGCCCTTTTTGCCAAACGGGTTCACCAGATCTATCAGGTGATGCGAAAAGCACGGCCGGAGGTGCGCTCCGATCAACCGGGGCGGCGGATTCAATCGGTGGTGGAGCATGTGGTGCTCCACCGCCGCATGTTTCGCATTACACTGTCCGGATTGCTCCACTACTTTATATTTAGTGGATTTGTGGTACTTTTAATTGACATTGTCGAAACCGTGGGGGAAGTGTTTTTCCCCGGGTTTACGGTGGGGCGCATTCTCGCTCCGCTGGTGGACATTTGGGTCATCTTGGTTTTAGTCGGGATTGTATTGGCCCTCTATAACCGACTGGTTATTAAACCCGCCCGCTTTCACGGATCGGACGAGAAAGACGCATTTGTCATTTTGGGCATGATTGCGGCGATTGTCATCGGGATTGTCATTCATGATTCGTTTTATCCGTTTGTCGCTAAAGAGGTATTTCATGTTGCGGACCCGGTGGCGCGTGAACACTTTCTGGGCTATGCCCTGTCCCGGCTCTGGGTCCGTTTAGGCTGGACCGGGCCCACGGCCGCTTCCGTTGGCTATGCGATTGGCTATCTGTTAGACATGGGCGTGGTCTTTCTTTTTCTGGCCTATCTGCCCTATTCCAAGCACTTTCACATCTTTGCGGCCGTGCCCAATATCTATATGCGGAAATTGGGACCGGTGGGAGAACTGGTTACGCGTGTCCCGGAAGACACCATCGCCATCAAAACCTTCGAGGACCTCAGCTGGAAAGATATCTTCGACTTATATACCTGCACCGAGTGCGGGCGTTGCCAGGCGGTTTGTCCGGCGCATAATGCCGGTCAACCGTTATCGCCCAAAATGGTCATTTTGGAGCTTCGGGACGCCTTAAACGACCATTTGGCCAAAGGCGGCGATTTATCCCTTCCCTTAGCCGGAGGCGTGGTGAGCCGCGAGGAATTATGGGCTTGCACGACATGCGGTGCGTGTCAGGAAGCCTGCCCGGTATTTATTGAACATGTCCCGAAGATTGTGGGCATGCGAGCGGCTTTATTGGAGGAAGGCGATATTGACCCCAATGCGCAAAAGGTTTTGACTTCGTGGGATCGGCAGGGCAACTCGTTTGGCCAGCCCCCCCGCAAACGGCCTGCCTGGGCGAAGGATATCGATATCGCCATCAAAGACGCCCGTAAAGAGCCGGTCGATTGGCTGTGGTTCGTCGGGGACTTTGCCGCTTATGATCCTCGGGTGCAACGCCTGACGCAATTGGTGGCTCGTTTGTTGGATAAAGCCGGGGTCGATTTTGGGATTCTCTATGAGGCCGAAGTCAACGCCGGTAACGAAGCGTTACGGGTGGGCGAGTACGGCTTATTCGAATCGCTGGCGCAGAAAAATCTCAAGGCGTTAGAAAAGGCCCAATACCAACGCATCTTTACGACGGATCCCCATTCATTAAACGCCCTGAAAAACGAATACCGGAAATTCGGATTCCAGGCGCCTGTGAGCCATTATACGGAAGCTTTTGTCGAACTGATCGACCAGGGACGCTTACCCGTCGAGCCCTTACGCATGAAGGTGACGTACCACGATCCTTGCTATTTAGGGCGGTGGAACCGAATTACAGAGGCCCCCCGGCAACTTCTTAATCGGTTAGGAGTAGAACTTGTCGAAATGCCCCGTCACGGTACGCAAAGTTTTTGCTGTGGGGCGGGTGGCGGCCGGATTTGGATGGATGAAACCGGGGTTCAAGATCGACCGGCCAACCAGCGAATCCGCGAAGCCTTGAGTCTGGATGACGTGCCCTATTTTGTCGTGGCCTGTCCCAAGGATGTCTCCATGTTTACGGCGTCGGTCACCGCTATGGGGGTGGATGGACGATTGCAAGTGATTGATATGACCGAATTGTTGGCCATGGCGACCGGGCTTTTGGCCATGCCGGAGTCATTGAGTATGGTGCCCTAAAGCTTGAACCGGAGCGCGGTGCCGGATTCGTCCGGCACCGTTGGCCTGGGCGCGGTATAATAACGGGGAAGAACACGGCCGGGGTCAGGCAAGAACGGGAGAGAACGGTGCAGGCAGACGATTTGGCGATATTGGAATGGCCGAAAATTGTGGAGCGGGTTCAAGCCGAATGTGATACGCCGATGGGCGTTTTACGGATGTCCGCGCTCGACCTGAAAAAGCCGGATGCGCTGAGTGATCACCAGGCGGCGTTGCGAGAAGTCGTGCGATGGGTCCAAGAGCTGCTGCCGACGGCCGGGGGAGCGTTACCGGTGGGCGATAGTGGCCAGAGGGCGGCAAGGGGAGGGGTTTTGACAATCCCGGAGCTGACCGCCATTCAAAAGACGATACGAGTGTACCAATCCATCTGGACGGCTTTGGACCAGCGTTCGGGATATGCGCGTTTGTCGGCGGCCATTCTTCCGATCGAGCCGCCGCGCGCGTTATTGGCACATTTGGACCGCGTATTGGATGCGGAAGGGCGCGTGCAAGATCATGCCAGCCCGGCCCTGGCCCATATTCGGGGCCGGATGCGGGACTTGGAACGAGAGATTTTGCAGCTCTTCGACCGGATTTTACATGCGCCGGACTGGGCTCCCTATTTGCAAGAGCCTTTGGTGACCGTGCGATTTGGCCGGCGCGTGATCCCGGTGCGCCATGAATATCGCAATCAAGTGCCGGGCGTGGTGCAGGATTTTTCCAGCAGTGGGCAAACCGTCTATGTCGAGCCTTTGGCGGCATTGGAACGCCAAAATCGATTGAGTGGGTTAATGCAAGAAGAAGCGGAGGAAATTGAGCGGATTTTAGCCGAACTATCTCGCGAGGTGGCGGGGGTGGCTAACGAACTCTCCGCCATCCAAACGCGGATCGGATGGTTTGATGAGCTGGTGGGCATTGCCCGTTATGGACTGAAGACCCAGAGCGTCATCCCGCAAATAGGGGGCGACCGCCTACACCTGATTGGGGCGTGCCATCCGCTATTGACCCAACCGGTACCGATCCAGGTGGATTTAACGCGGGACCGGCCGGTGTTGATTATCTCCGGGCCGAATACGGGGGGAAAAACCGTTGCGCTAAAAACGGTCGGCCTCATCGCGGTTATGGGATTAACCGGCCTGATGGTGCCGGCGCACGAGGACAGCACGATTCCCTGGTTTCGCGCGATTTGGGCCGACGTCGGGGATCAACAAAGTTTGGAACATAATTTATCCACATTTTCGGGGCACTTGGCTCGCTTGGCGCCCATGATGGAAGATGCCGGGGAGGACACCCTTTGTCTCATCGACGAAATCGGAGCGGGGACCGATCCTGAAGAGGGTGCCGCCTTGGCGGAGGCGATGATCCGGCATTTGGCCCAAAGCCGGGCCTATAGTGTGATTTCTACCCACTTTAACCGGTTAAAACTCTTGGCATATAAAGATGATCGCATTCAAAACGCCCGTGTCGAGTTTGACCCGGAGACATTGGCACCGACCTATCGGTTGATTCTGGGCGAGCCCGGCAGCTCCTATGCGTTTTATATCGCCCGTCGGTTAGGATTCCCGCCGGCCTTGCTGGATGCGGCGGAGGCCTTGTTACCGGACGAGGCGGTCGCCCTGACACGCGCGTTGGAGGAGGTCAACCAGCTTCATCATCGTGTGGCCGAGGAGGAAGCCCGCCTTCGAGCCGAGCGAGCCTTATTGGCGGAGGCTCAGGCGGCCTTTGAACAAGAACAAGCGCGCTGGTTGGAGAAATGGGAGCGTGACCGATCGCGGGCGGAAGCGACCTGGCGACAACAGCTGGATCAACTCACCCGTCGGTTTAACGATTTGATGCAGGAATATCGACAGAGTGAAGCGGAAAATCGGGTGCGGGCGCTGGAAGCCATCCGTCAGGAGCTGCGTACCGCCGGGCAAATCCCCGCCCCGATTCGACGTGCCCGTCGAACGACGCCGGCGGCTCCCTTGGCCGTGGGACAGTCGGTGCGGGTTACCGGGTTTGCCGATGTGGGTCAGGTGGTCGAAATGAACGGCAACACCGCCACCGTGCAAATTGGGGCGCTGCGCATGAAGTTGGCCGTCTCCGAGTTGGAGCCGGCGGGGGATACCGCGTTGACGCCGACCCGGAGTCGCCGGACGGCCGCCCTCGTTCGCCAAAAGGCAGAACAGGCGGTCATAGAAGTCGACTTACGGGGGATGACCCAGGCCGAGGCGCTTGAAACCTTAGACAAGTTTTTGGACGATGCCGTGTTGTCCGGGGCACCGTTCGTCCGGATTATCCACGGTAAGGGTACGGGGGTTTTGCGTCGGGCGGTGCAACACGCATTAAAAGCCGATCCCCGGGTCGAGAGCTATCGGTTGGGCGAAGCCGGGGAAGGGGGGGACGGGGTAACCGTGGCCACCTTGAAGTAACGGCGATGCCTCAATTCTCGCATTTATGCTATACTCTCGGCAGAAACTAGCCCTTAGCCTTTGGTTGGAGGAAAACCGTGGACGATATCGAAAGAACAGCGGACCGGTTAATCGAAGGGACCGCAGAAGTCATCAATCGTGAGCTATTAATCCAAAAACTGAAGCGTTCGCGGGATACCGGTACTCCACTCATCGTGAAATTGGGAGTTGATCCGACAGCTCCCGATATCCATTTAGGCCACACCGTGGTCATGGAAAAACTCCGGCAATTTCAAGAGCTGGGTCATCAGGTCGTGTTTCTTATTGGAGACATGACGGCACGAATTGGAGATCCCACCAACCGTGACGCCACGCGCAAGCAGTTGACAAAAGAAGAGGTCGAGGCGTTCGCGGCGACCTATATTGCCCAAGCCAACAAAGTGCTCGATGCCTCCCGCTTGATCCTTCGCTATAATAGCGAGTGGCTGGAACCGATGAAGATGGCGGATGTGTTGCAGCTCTTAAGTCAAATGACCCTGGCCCGAGTGTTGGAGCGTGACGATTTTCACAAACGGTTTACCGAGCATGTGCCCATTCATCTTCATGAACTGATGTATCCATTAATGCAGGGGTATGACTCGGTTGCATTACGAGCCGATGTAGAACTGGGCGGCACCGATCAAAAGTTTAATATTATGACCGCTCGCCAGATTCAGGAAGCCTACGGCGTGGAGCCGGAGGTCGGCATGTTCATGCCGATTTTGGAGGGAACGGACGGCGTTCGCCGGATGGGCAAAAGCTTGGGGAATTATGTCGGCGTCAATGAACCGCCCGATGAGATGTACGGTAAGGTGATGTCCATTCCCGACACCTTAATTCAACGGTGGTCATTATTGCTCTTAGGCAAAGATCCGGCGGAATTGGAACGGAGGCTGGCGGCCGGCGCGAACCCCAGGGATTTGAAGGCCGAGTTGGCGTTTGATATCGTCACGCGGTTTTGGGATCGGGAAGCGGCCCAAAACGCCCAAGAGAAGTTTGATAAAACATTTCGACAAAAAGAAGTGCCGGCCGACGCGCCGCGTATCGCATGGACGCCGGAGCTGGCCCGGGTGACCGCCCTCCAGTTAGTGGCCCAGTTGCCGGGGATTCCTAGCCGTCAAGAAGCTCGCCGATTACTGCAACAAGGGGCCGTTTTGCTCAATGGGGAGCGCCTGGACATGATGCAAGAGGTGTCGGTGGAACCGGGATCCTGGATTAAGGTGGGTAAGCGGCGGTATTTTCGCTTCGAGTAAGTCAGAGGGGACAATGAATAAAGGAGTGCGTCGATGGCGTCTGGAGAGGAAGAACGACAAGGCTGGGAACGGTTTGAAGCGCTCCGGTGGGAAGAGGCGGAACAGCATTTTCGGCGGGCTTTGGAGGACGACCCTTTTCGTCCTGACGCCCTGACGGGTATTGCGGCCCTCTATCTAAAAGCCGGAGAACCGGAACAAGCGCGAGAATTGTGTGAGATGGCATTAGCACAAGCGGAGCGCGATTTACCGCGGGCCAAACGGCATACGGGATGGGAAGACGATCGGATTCGCCCGTATGTGCGCGCGTTATATTATTTGGCCTTAACGTATATCGAACAAGATGCCTGGGCATTGGCCCAACCGGCCTTAGAAGAAGTGGTGGCGTGGGATATCACCGGCATTCAAGGGAAGGCCCTCGATTTGTTGGGCCAAGTGCTGCAGCGGATTAACCGATTGGAAGAGGCTACCCATGCCTATCTGGAAGCTGCCGAATATCTGCCGGAATCGTATTTTTCGGCCGGTTTGGTGCTGTTCCTCCGGGGCAAACTGCGAGAAGCGGAGCGCTTTTGGCAACGCGGGATTGAGCACCGCCCGGAACTCGCCCGCTGGTTGATGGAATTTCCCTGGGTGCAGCCATTGCCCATCTTGCGCCCGGATGACGAGATTTATAACCGGGCGGTGCAATATATCGATTATCTCGGCGAGTTATGGACTTTTGGTGCCAAGCAAGCGCTTGCCTCGGTGTTTGTGCGGCAAAGGGTCTCGATTGGATGAACGGCGTGCGGGTGGCTGTGGTGGGCGCCGGCGCGACAGGCAGTCCGACCGTTTGGGGACTCACACAATGTGATTGGGTGAGTCAAATTATTGTCGTGGATCCCGACCAGGTCGCCCTCTCCAATCTTCCGCGACAACCGTGGTATCACCCGGAGGATGTCGGGCGCCCGAAAGTGGTGGTGCTGGCGGAGCGCTTGGCCCATCCCCGGATTATGGGGATTCATGATGCGGTCGACGAGGATTTTACCTGGCCACCGGTGGATGTCGTGATTGACGCGACGGATAATGTGAAAACCCGACAGGATATCGAGGCGTGGGCGCGACGCCATCACATCCCGTGGATTTTTTCCAGCGCTTTACGGTGGGAAGGGCAAGTCGCTTGGATGCATCCCGAGGGACCTTGCTTACGCTGCCTCTTTGGGGACGATTGGCTGGACGGGCCGCGTTGTTTTGAAGCGGGGGTGGTCAGCGGCGTAACGTTGGCGGTAGCCGGGCAAGTCATCGGATTGCTGGAACGCTGGCAGCACAATCCGGCCGATCCCGACCTCTACGCGTTATGGCTGATTGACGGGTGGGAATCTCGCGTATGGTCGGTGCGACTAGGTGAAGGGCGGTGCCCCCATTATGCCATGGGAACTTACAAACGATGAACTCGACCGGTTTTCCCGACAAATTTTGGTGAATGAAATCGGGTACGAAGGGCAACAGCGACTTCTGGCCAGCCGGGTGACCCTCGTAGCGCCGGACGGTCCCGGTCGCGATTTAGCGGCTCGCTATCTTCAAGCCTGCGGACTTACGGTCGCGGTCGAGGATGGGGACGGCGCCGTTATTCGCTATGCCGACGGTTTTTACGAGATTCCGGCCACCCACCGGGTGGGGGATTTCATGATCGGGTGGGGTCTAGCGGTTGCCCATGTCATTAAACGCATCGCCGAAGGGACGATATCCGAGGGGGGAGATCCATGCGGCTCGCCTTAATGCAAATCAATACCACGGTCGGGGATGTGACCGGCAATCTGAGACGGCTCTTGACCGGGCTGGAAGAGGCCCGCGATCAGGGTGCTCATCTGGTCCTGTTCCCGGAAATGAGTTTGTCGGGATATCCCCCGGAAGATTTGCTGTTTCGGCCCAGTTTCCTGAAAGCGGTCGAGGAGGCCGAAAACACGGTGGTGCAAGCGACACGGGGCTTGGCCGCGGTTTTTGGCTATCCTTATGATGCGGGGGGCGTTTTGTACAACGCCGCTTCGTTAGCGGCCGACGGTCGGCGGGTGCATCGTATTTTTAAGCATCATCTGCCGAATTATGACGTTTTTGACGAGATGCGGTATTTTTCACCGGGTCAGGACACCGCCATATTTACGTGGGGGCGGTGGACACTCGGGGTCTCGATTTGTGAAGACATCTGGTATCCCGATGGCCCCTATTTGGCGCAATCGCGCTCGGGCGCCAATTTGTTAATTAATATTAGTGCCTCCCCGTTTTCCCGCGGGAAAGGCCGGCGTCGTGAGGAGATGATGACGACGCGGGCCGACGACGCGGCCGCCTACTTAGCCTATGTCAATTTGGTCGGGGCGCAAGACGAGCTGGTTTTTGACGGGTTTAGTGCGGTATTCGGTCCTGACGGGCGTGTCCTGGCGCGGGCGGACGGGTTTCGGGAAGATCGGCTGGTGGTGGATTTGGACGATACGCCCGGACGCCATCGGCGTTGGATCGATCCTCGCTGGCGGCTACGGGGGGTACCGGAAGAGATTTCGGTAAAGACATTGGCCATTCCTTTGCCGGAACCGGACTCGTCCTTGGCGCCGGTCACGGCCACTCCGGTGACCCCCTTTATGGATGACGTGGAGGCTCTCTATCACGCGTTAGTGACCGGGGTACGGGACTATATCGAGAAAAATCGTTTTGGTGACGTGGTCATAGGCTTATCGGGCGGAATCGACTCGGCCGTAACGGCCGTGATCGCTACGGATGCGCTAGGTGCCGGCCGGGTCCACGGGGTGTTTATGCCGTCGGCCATCACCTCCGACGAAAGTTACCGGGATGCGAAGGAATTGGCCGAACGCCTGGGCATCGAGTGGCGAGTGATTCCGATTGCCCCGGTGATGGATGCTTTTATGACCCAGTTGGCGCCGCATTTTGCCGGGCGTGCGCCCGATCTGACCGAGGAAAATTTGCAGGCCCGCATCCGAGGCACGCTTTTGATGGCGTTGTCGAATAAAATGGGCTGGCTGGTCCTGACCACGGGCAACAAAAGCGAGATGGCGACGGGATATAGCACGCTCTATGGGGACATGGCGGGAGGCTTCGCCGTGTTGAAGGATGTGTTAAAGACCGATGTGTTCCGATTGGCCCGTTGGATGAATCGCGAGTCGGTGCGAATTCCGGAAAACGTGCTGATTAAGCCTCCGACGGCCGAACTGCGGCCGGGCCAAAAGGATGAGGATAGTCTTCCTCCATATGCTATATTAGATCAGATCTTAATGGGGTACATCGAAAATGACTGGTCGGTCGAGTCCTTGATTCATGCGGGGTTAGATCCGGACGCCGTGCACTTAACGGTCCAGTTGGTGAACCGGAACGAATATAAACGGCGACAGGCGCCGGTGGGGATTAAGGTTACCCCTCGGGCGTTTGGACGCGACCGGCGAATGCCGATTACCGGCCGTTTTTGAAAGAGGGGAGATCATGTCTGGACATTCCAAGTGGGCCAATATTAAGCGAAAAAAAGCAAAAGTGGACGCCCAAAAAGGGACGTTGTTTTCCCGGTTAACCAAGGAAATCATGGCCGCCGCCAAACGGGGCGGGGGTAACCCGGATACCAATTTTAAATTGCGGATTGCGATCGAAAAGGCCAAGGCGAACAATTTGCCGGCCGCCAACATTGAGCGGGCCATTCGTCGGGCAACTGGTCAAGAGGCCGGGGTGCATTACGAAGAAGCGGTCTATGAAGGCTACGGGCCAGGCGGCACGGCCATTTACATGGATATTTTAACGGATAACCGTAATCGGACGGCAGGGGAAATCCGACACATCTTTTCTCGGCACGGCGGATCATTGGGGGAGACCGGGTGCGTGGCCTGGATGTTTGAACCGAAGGGCCGCTTGGTGATTACCCAAACCGACTTGACCGAGGAAGAACTATTGGATATCGCGATTGAAGCCGGAGCAGACGACTTGGCGCGAGAAGACGACGAATATGTGGTGCTGACCGCGCCGGATGTGTTGGACCTGGTACGGCAAGCGTTCGAGGATCGTGGGATTCCCGTCGATGAAGCCGAGTTGGTGCGGCTACCCAAAACCACGGTGGCGGTAGAGGGTCGGGAGGCGGAGCAGCTCATGGAACTGTTGGAATTACTGGAAGACCATGATGATGTGCAACGCGTCTACTCCAATGCCGACTTTCCCGATGACTGGGCGGAAGGGGCCTAGAGGTCCCTTCGGCGACGCGGCCTTTTGCCCAAGCGGCAAAAGGTCTTTTCTTTCGCCTGGGTAGGAAAATGCCGGATCGGTGTCGTATACCTACCCAATGAACGAGAGATGTGACCAATTGGCGGAATAAGGGATGACAGCAGGTGCGCGTATTAGGGATTGACCCGGGCACAGCCATTTTAGGCTGGGGGGTTGTCGAAATTCAGGGGGTTCAAGCCACCGCCCTTGATTATGGTGCGGTTCAAACCGCCAAGAGTCTGGCCGCCGCCGATCGTTTGGCGGTGATTTACTCCGCATTGCAAGAGATTGTCGCCCGCTGGCAGCCGGAGGCCGCCGCCGTGGAAAAACTCTACTTTGGCCAAAATACCCGCACCGCTTTGGACGTTGGCCAGGCGCGTGGGGTGGCGCTCTTGGTGCTGGCCCAAAATCACTTGCCGATGGTCGAACTGACGCCCGCCGAAGTCAAGCAGGCCATTACCGGTTACGGCCGGGCCGACAAGTCCCAAATGCAACGGATGGTCCAGCGTCTTTTGGGATTAGAGGCGATTCCGAAGCCCGACGATGCGGCCGATGCCTTGGCGATTGCGTTATCCGGCCACGATCGGCATCGGATGAGGGATCGGTGGGCGCCATGATTGTTCAGGTCGCGGGTACGTTAACGGCGGCTCAACCCGGCTATGTTATCGTCATGGCCCACGGGCTCGGTCTCGGGCTGGATATTCCGCGGGAGACGTATGAACGGCTCCCGGGGGTGGGGTCACCCGTCCAGTTGTTTACGCATTTAATTGTCCGCGAGGATCAATGGCGGTTGATTGGGTTTGCGACGGAGCGGGAACGGGCGGTGTTCCTAGACCTGATTGACATTAGCGGAGTCGGCGTCAAGGCGGCCTTAAGCGTCATGAGTCAATTAGGGATCCAAGGATTGGCGGAAGCCGTGCGGCAAGGTCAATGGAAGCTGATTCAAAAGGCTCCCGGGATAGGGGCAAAGATGGCGCAAAGGATTCAGCTGGAACTGGGCACGAAATGGGGCGGGACGACCGAGGTTCTGGCCGAACCGGCGCTACCGCCGGACGCCGGCCCGGTGGACGATGAGGTGCTGGAAGCGTTACGCCTGTTGGGTTACCAAGACGGCGAGGCCCGTCGGGCCTTAGGTCAGGTAACCGCCGAGGAGGCGACGGAACGGCTTCGGCAGGCGCTGAGGTGGCTCGGGGGCGGACCACAAAGCCCCCCGAGGTCGTGAGGAGGCATGACATTGATGTCGACCCGGATAATTAGTCAGGAGTCGCAAGACGGGGATAATGATCTTCGGTTGCGTCCGGCGCGTCTCAGCGATTATATTGGACAATCGGCTGTCAAAGAACGACTCGCGATTTTTATCGAAGCATCCAACCAACGGCGGGACGCGCTTGATCATGTCCTTTTATACGGGCCGCCGGGACTAGGGAAGACGACCTTGGCACATATTATCGCCAATGAACTCGGGGTGCATATTCGGTTCACGTCCGGCCCGGCGATTGAGCGGGCCGGGGACTTGGCCGCCATATTAACCAATCTGGAACCGGGTGATGTGCTCTTTATTGACGAAATCCACCGGTTGGCGCGGTCGGTGGAAGAGGTTTTATATCCGGCGATGGAGGATTTCGCCTTAGATTTGGTGTTGGGCAAAGGGCCTTCCGCCAGGTCGCTCCGTCTTGACTTGCCGAAGTTCACCCTGGTGGGCGCCACGACGCGAGCGGGGATGCTGAGTCCGCCGTTACGCGATCGTTTTGGGGTGTTGATTCACCTGGATTATTACCGGGCCGAGGATTTGGCCGAGATTGTCATGCGGTCGGCGCGGGTGCTCGGGGTTCCCATCGATCCCTTGGCGGCGGAGGAAATTGCTCGCCGGAGCCGGGGGACGCCCCGGATTGCCAACCGGCTCTTGCGCCGTCTGCGCGATTATGCGGAAGTCAAGGGGGACGGGGAAATTAGTTTGGCCATGGCGCTGGAAGGACTTGCGCTGTTGGAGGTCGATCCGGACGGGTTGGATCCGGTGGACCGGCGGTTACTGAAAAGCCTTTATGAACGATATGGCGGCGGCCCCGCGGGGCTTGAAACCTTAGCGGCGGCCATCGGGGAGGAAAAAGACACGTTGGAGGAAGTCATCGAGCCTTATTTGCTCCAGCAGGGATATATCCAACGGACCCCGCGCGGTCGCGTGCTGACTCCCCACGCGTATCAAAAAATGGGATTCGTCAGTCAGGTGTAATCAGGCGGACAGGCCAACACGAGCGTCCTGTAAAGATGTGATTTTCGGCGAACTTTGACAGTTGAAGAAAAAAATCCCCCTTTGGTACCGTTGTGGTGCAAACCTAACACGAGACCCAGGAGGATTTCTAAAATGCATTCTACCGCGTCGATTGATCAACGCAAAGCCGCCGTCCAAGGCGCCGTGATCGGAGGGGTGGACGTGTCCCAGGGCTGGCATTACATCCAGTGGTTGTTACCGAACGGCTTGTCGGCGGGTAAGCCGATTCGGTTCGTGAATACCCGTAGCGGGTTCGAGTCGATGTGGGCCCGGCGTCCGGTCGGGACCCGCCTCGTGATTGGGCTCGAGTCCACCGGCGTCTATTGGCGGCCGTTGGCGCATTGGCTCCGGCAACAACCCGGCGTGACCGTGGTCTTGGTCAATCCGTTACATACGCGCAAGCTCAAAGAAGTCGACGACCACACGCCCTCGAAAAATGACGCCAAGGATGCCGGGATTATTGCGCGGGCGGTCGCCGAGGGGCGGTATCTGCCTTGGACGCCCCGGGAGGGAGTCTGGAGCGAACTCGCCACCTTGTCGGTAACCCGGCGCCAGCAGAAAGCGGACGTGATTCGTTGGCACAATCGGATTCAGGGGTGGCTGGATGTGTATGCCCCGGAATTTCGCCGGGTTTTCAAAGCGTGGAATGGATTGGCGGCCTTGTGGGTGCTGGATACCGTCCCCTTGCCGGCCGACGTGTTGGCATATCCCTTCGAGGACTTGGTCCAGGGTTTGCTGGCGGCCTCCCATCATCGTGTCGGCCGGAAGCGAGCTCAGGCGCTCGTGACCGCCTATCGTGACTCCATTGGGGTGCCCGGACACGCCAGTGCTCGTACCCAGTTGGCGGCGTACTGGGGACATTGGCGCGCGGCGTGCGCCGCGCTCGCCGCTACCGAAGCCGCGCAACAGGAATTGATGGCGGCGGTGCCGGGAGCCGACGCCTTGCGGGAGATTCCCGGTTTTGGCCCCGTGGTGATGGCGACCCTGCTGGGCGAATTGGGGAACTTGGCGCATTATGCCCATCCTCAGCAGGTGGTCCGCATGGCGGGCCTGAACGTGGTCTCGGACGGGTCCGGTAAGTATCAGGGGAAGACCCATCTCGCTAAGCGCGGGCGCGCGCAAGCCCGTCAGGTCGCGTATCAGGCGGCGGTCGCGGCCATTGCCCACGAGGGTCCGGCCCGGGCTTACTATCACGAACTCCGCCAGCGCCTGGCCCCGAAAGCGGCGTTGATCGCGCTGGCCTGCAAACTCTTGCGGATCGCGTGGGCCTGTTGGCGGCATCAGACCCCGTACGATGCCAAACGGGCCTTTGCCCGGACCCTGACCGCGGCCGCCGCGTAAGACGGTGGGGATCCCGGGACGTCTGGGACGAGGGAGAGGCATTCCTCCCTTCGGGCAAGTGACCGCTCTCGCGTATGGAGCGACACGAGACCCTGCATACGAGAATCCACTCCCCTCGTCTGCACACGGAACGACCGCATCCTGAACAGAGGACGATACGGGCCAAGACCCTGTAACCCCATGGTAGGCTTCGGGAGGTCGCTCATCTTACGTAGACGGTCGCAGAGGTCCCGGGATTGAACAAAAATCTAGGAGAACAAGAGGATTCCCACAAAAAACTAAGGTAGGAGGCGTCGTTGTGGTGCATCATACGACAGGCACATCGATTTACTGGGTATTTTTTCTGTTGCTGATCGGGATGACGGGGTGGATGTTTTGGCAACAATCCCGTCAACAAAAGACGCGCAAGGAGCTGCAGTCAAGCTTAAAATCGGGGGACCGGGTGGTCACCATCGGCGGCGTGATTGGAACGGTGCGTCAGGTCAAAGACAATCAGCTGGTCCTGGAGATTGCCGAGGGTGTCCGCATTCACGTGTTGAAATCGGCGATTGGCAGTAAATACGAAAGCAACGGGTAAGGGCAATCCGTTGCCGGCCTTGTGCTATAATACCGACGGTGTAGTCGGAAATTTCCAAGGAGGCGTTATCGGTGGCGGATACGTCACTTAATCCGTATGTACGGGCCCAACAGAGCTTCAAAGAGGCCGTCGAAACCTTGGGGCTGGAACCTGCTGTTTATGAAATTTTAAAACAGCCCATGCGCACATTTGAAGTGGCGGTGCCCTTTATTCGGGATGACGGGAATTTGCAAGTATTCACCGGTTACCGAGTTCAACATAATGACGCGTTAGGTCCCACCAAAGGGGGTCTCCGGTTTCATCCGAATGTCAATTTGGACGAGGTTAAAGCCCTCGCCATGTGGATGACGGTGAAGTGTGCTTTGTTGGAGTTGCCGTACGGCGGAGGCAAAGGTGGGATTGCCTGTGACGTGGATCAGTTGTCCGAACGGGAGATTGAGCGTTTAAGCCGGGAATACATCCGGGCGATTAACCTGGTCATTGGGCCGGATAAAGATATTCCGGCGCCGGACGTGTCGACCAACCCGCAAATCATGGCGTGGATGGTAGACGAATATTCGCGTATTCGCGGGGAAAACACCTTTGGCTTGATTACCGGCAAGCCCCTGGTCATCGGCGGCTCCCGGGGACGCGTGGAAGCGACGGGCCGGGGCCTGGTCTTTGCGACCCGGCAGTTGGCCAAAGAACTGGGCATTGAATTCGAAAAGGCTCGCGTGGCCGTACAAGGGTTCGGCAATGTCGGGTCGGTGGCGGCCGCGATTTCCCATGAGTTAGGGGCGACGGTGGTTGCGGTATCCGATAAGGACGGAGGCCTCTATAACGCGGGGGGGATTAATATCCCCGATTTATTGGAATATAAAAGGACTCATCGGGCCCTCAAAGGCTATCCGAAAGCGGAGCCGATTTCGAATCAGGAGCTGTTGGAACTACCGGTCGATATCTTATTCCCGGCGGCACTGGAAAATCAAATCACCGCCGATAACGCCAAAAACATTCGCGCCAAAATCGTGGGCGAAGGGGCCAATGGGCCAACCACCCCCGAAGCCGACGCGATTTTGTTTGATAAAGGGGTTATGGTGGTACCCGACGTCTTGGGCAATGCCGGCGGTGTGACCGTTTCCTATTTTGAATGGGTGCAAAATCAGACCCGTTTTTATTGGTCGGAAGAAGAGGTTAACCATCGGTTGGAAGAGTATATGTCACGGGCCATGGCTGAAATGCACCGGATGCACGAGCGCTATGGGGTCACCCTTCGTAAAGCGGCCTATTTGGTGGCTACCGAGCGGGTGGCGTCGGCCATGCGGGTGCGAGGCTGGTTAAAATAGCCGGGCAGGAAGTGGGGAACGGGGATGGACCAGCGCGAAACCTTGGAAAAGGCGTATCAAGCGTGGAAAGAACGGGTCCTGGAACCATTTGTACATAAGTCCGGAGGGGCGACCGATAACCGGGTTGAAACCGTATCGGAAATCCCGGTCAATCCCCTTTACACACCCCTCGACGCTCCGGATGCCCAGTATTTGGATAAACTGGGTTTTCCGGGAGAATATCCCTTTACCCGGGGCATCTATCCCAACATGTATCGTGGACGTCTCTGGACGATGCGCCAATACGCCGGGTTTGGGACGGCGGAAGAATCGAATCTCCGTTACCGATATTTGTTGGAGCAGGGGCAAACCGGACTCTCGGTGGCATTCGATTTGCCGACCCAGATGGGGTATGATTCGGATGCCCCGGAAGCCCAGGGGGAAGTCGGAAAAGTCGGGGTCGCCATCGACACGCTGAAAGACATGGAGATTTTGTTGGATCAGATCCCTTTGGATCGCGTCTCCGTCTCGATGACAATTAATGCGCCGGCGGCGATTCTTTTGCTCATGGTGGTGGCGGTGGCCAAACGACAGGGGGTCGATATCCGGCGGCTCAGCGGGACGATTCAAAATGACATCCTGAAAGAATATGCCGCCCGGGGGACCTACATTTTTCCGCCCAAACCCTCCATGCGCCTGATTACCGATATTTTTCGCTGGTGTTCGGTCCATTTACCGCATTGGAATACGATTAGTATTTCCGGCTATCACATTCGAGAAGCCGGTTCGACAGCTGCCCAAGAAGTGGCATTTACCTTGGCCAATGGCATGGAGTATGTAAAGGCGGCTCTCGAGGCCGGGTTGGCGGTGGACCAATTTGCCCCCCGTTTGTCTTTTTTCTTTAATGCCCATATGGACTTTTTTGAAGAAATTGCCAAGTACCGGGCCGCTCGGCGACTCTGGGCGGAGATTATGCGCACGCGTTTCGGTGCCCAGGATCCCCGGTCATGGCAATTACGGTTTCATACCCAGACGGCCGGGTCCACCCTGACCGCCCAACAGCCCGACACCAATGTGGTGCGAGTGACTTTGCAAGCGTTGGCCGCGGTCTTGGGCGGGACGCAGTCCCTTCATACCAACGCCAAAGACGAGGCATTGGCGCTGCCCACGGAAGAGTCGGCGCGGCTGGCGCTTCGCACCCAACAAGTGATTGCCTATGAAAGCGGCGTGACGGCTACCGTGGATCCGCTCGGGGGAAGCTATTATATCGAGTGGCTGACCGACCGGATTATGCAACAAGCGCTGTATTATATCGACCAAATTGACCAGCGGGGCGGGGCGGTCGCCGCCATTGAGGCCGGTTACATCCAACGGGAAATCCAAGATGCGGCATACCGGTTTCAACAAAAGGTGGAAACGGGCGAGCAGGTCATTGTGGGCGTGAATCGATTTCGTCTGGAAGAACCGCCCCCGAGTCAATTGATGCGGGTGGACGAGGCGATTGGCCGACGCCAAGTCGAGAAGTTGCATCAAGTGAAAGCGGCGCGCGACCCCAAGCGGGTGACCGATGCCTTGGCCCGCTTAGAGCAGGCGGCGAGCCGTCCGGATGCGCCCCTCATGGAACCGTTGCTTGAAGCGGTGGAATCGTATGCCACATTAGGCGAAATGGTCGGCGTGCTGAAAAAGCATTTTGGTCAGTACCGGCCCCCGGTATTTATCTAACCTGTCAGAAAGGGAGTCGCAACATGCTCAAGCTGGATCATATCGGCGTGGCGGTCACCGATTTGGCCCAAGCCATTGAGGCCTACCAATCCCTGGGGTTGTCTCTAGCCCACCGCGAAGTCGTGGAACGGGACGCGGTCGAAGTGGCCTTTTTGCCGTTCGAGGGCGGACGCTTCGAACTCTTGGCGCCTCACGACGAAACGTCCCCGGTGGCCCGCTTTCTCGCGAAACGCGGCCCCGGTATTCATCATGTGGCGTTGGCGGTGGATCACTTGCAAGCCGTTTTGGCCCAATTAAAAGCCCTGGGATTGACGTTGATCGACCAAGAACCGCGTCCGGGCGCCGAGGGCTCGCAGGTGGCCTTTATTCACCCTTCGGCCATGGGGGGCGTCTTGGTGGAATTAGTGGAACATCCGAATAAGGAGGCTCTTCGTGACTGATCCGCATCAGGAGTTACAGCGCCGTCTTCGAGAAATTGAAGCGATGGGGGGACCCCAGCGTATCGCTCGGCAGCATCAGATGGGGAAGTGGAGTGCCCGGGAACGCCTGCATTACTTGTTGGACCCGGACACGTTTGAAGAAATCGGGGCGCATGTCGAGCACCGGGGAACGCTATTCGGATTGGATCAAGTCAAGGCTCCGGCCGACGGAGTCGTGACCGGGTTCGGCCGCATTCATCATCGCCCGGTCTATGTCTTTGCCCAAGATTTTACCGTGCTCGGCGGATCCTTGGGAGAAATGCATGCCGCCAAGATTCAAAAGGTCCAGGATTTGGCTCTCAAATCGGGGGTGCCGATTATTGGCCTTAACGACTCGGGCGGTGCACGCATTCAAGAAGGGGTCGACGCGCTGAGCGGTTACGGGGAAATTTTCAAGCGAAACACCTGGGCTTCCGGGGTGATCCCCCAAATCACCGTGATTATGGGTCCCAGCGCAGGCGGGGCGGTATATTCGCCGGCCCTGACCGACGTGATTATCATGGTGCGGAAAACGTCTCAAATGTTCATTACCGGTCCGCAAGTGATTCAAACCGTCACGGGAGAGACGGTATCGGCGGAGGAGCTAGGGGGGGCCGATACCCAGCTAAAGCGTTCGGGGGTCGCGCATTTTGTCGCCGACAATGATGCCGAGGCGCTGGATCAAGTGCGCCATCTCTTAGCGTACTTACCCAACAATTATCGGGAAGAGCCGCCCGTCATCGACGCGCTCGATCCCTTGGACCGGCGGGAGCCGCGCCTTCGGGAGTTGGTGCCGGTCGATGCCAATAAGCCTTATGATGTGAAACAGATTATCCACACGATTTGTGATCGCGACACCTTTTTGGAGTGGCAATCCGGGTATGCCGATAATTTGGTGATTGGACTCGGTCGACTGGGGGGCCATGTGATTGGCGTTGTCGCCAATCAACCGCGTGTGTTGGCCGGCACTTTGGATATTAACGCGTCGGACAAGTTGGCCCGATTCGTACGGTTTTGTGACGCGTTTAACATCCCGGTGATTACCTTGGTGGACACGCCCGGCTACTTACCCGGAACCGCCCAAGAATTTGGGGGAATCATTCGACACGGTGCCAAGGTCCTGTATGCGTATGCCGAGGCCACGGTTCCCAAAATCACCGTCATCTTGCGCAAGGCCTATGGGGGAGCCTATCTGGCCATGTGCAGCCGCTCGTTGGGAGCGGATCTGGTCATGGCTTGGCCGACCGCGGAGATTGCCGTCATGGGTCCGGAAGGTGCCGCCAATATTATTTTCCGGAAAGATATCGAGGAGGCCGACGACCCGGCTCAGATGCGCCAGCAAAAAGCCCGCGAATACCGCGAGCAATTTGCCAATCCGTATGTGGCGGCCAGTCATGGGTATATTGACCAGGTGATTGATCCGGCCGATACGCGGCCGAAATTGGCCCGGGCCTTGATGGCGCTTTACAATAAACGGGATACGCGGCCGGACAAGCGGCATGGGAATATGCCGGTTTAAGCAAAAGGAGTCGAACGGGTTGATGAATCGATGGCATGACTCGGAAGAGCGGATCACCGAGGACGAGTTGGCCGCCGTCATGGCGGCGATTTTGCTGCTCGAGCGTCCCGGCGCCCTAGAGGGAGAACATCCCGTGGCGCTCAAAGTGCGAGAGATTTGGCCTAAGCCCTCTCCTTGGCGCTGGAGCTATACGGTTGGATAAATCGCTGGAGGATTGAAGGAGGCACCACGGTGGGTCAGGTAAGAAAATTTCGGATTACGGTGAACGGAAAAGTCTATGAAGTGGAGGCCGAAGAGGTGACCGGCGGGCCGGTTACCCCTCCTGCGCCCGAAAAAGTGGCGGTAGCCCCGTCGGCACCTGTAGCCGATCCGGTTCCGGCTCCGCCTCCCGCCAGAGCCTTTTCCGGCGGGAGTATCGCGGTCGAGGCTCCCTTACCGGGTGCCGTCCTCGACGTGAAAGTCGTCGAAGGCCAGGGGGTCGAATCTGGGCAAGTGTTGGTGATTTTAGAGGCGATGAAAATGGAGAACGAAATTACCGCGCCCCGGGCGGGCACCGTTCGCGAGGTCCGGGTAACCAAGGGGGCCACGGTCAATGCCGGGGATGTCTTGGTGGTATTAGCCTAGATATGACCGATATCCAGTCCCCCGTAATCGTGTTTGCGCCGCATCCGGATGATGAGACGTTGGGGGCGGGCGGCCTCATGGCTCAAGCGGTCGCCTCGGGAGCCGACGTGCATGTGGTGTTGATGACATCGGGTGACGGATTTCGCGAAGATGCGGCGCGCTATTATTTATCCTTTGATATTTCGCCGGAAGAGTACATTCATATGGGGTATGAACGCCAAACCGAAGCGGTAGAGGCTCTCGGCCATCTCGGGGTTCCGCGTGATCATGTCCATTTTCTCGGATTTCCGGATGGAGGGCTGGCCCGGCTATGGCTAGAGGCGTGGTCGGGCACGCCCTGGGTCAGCGAAACGACTCGGGTCGACCAAGTCCCCTATATTACCGATGTCGTGGAGCCGTCGGCACCGTATGTGGGTGCCCGGCTCCTCCAGTTATTAATCCGGTTATTGACCCAAATTCGGCCGCGCTTGGTGGTGATGCCGACGACATTTGATCAACATCCGGACCATTGGATGACGAATGTGTTTGCGACGGCGGCCGTGCGGGAGTGGGAAACCCAAGCGGGTCTAGCCGAACCTCTCGAACGATGGGGCTACTTGGTCCATTGGAATGCCTGGCCGTTACCGGTGGCTTACCGACCCCATTTGGCCGCCGAACCCCCGGAAAATCTTCGGCAACTGGATGGCCTCAAATGGGTTGAACTAGCGGTCGACGCCCCCCAAGCGGAGCAGAAGCGTCAGGCCCTTATGGCTTATGAGAGCCAAGTGGAATTGATTAAGCCCTTTATGCTAGCCTTTGTCCGTCGGAGTGAAATCTTTTTGCAAGAAAGTCAATGGACCGAGACGTCACGCATCGTGGTGCCGCCTCCCGACCGTCTCGCCAAATTGTTAGGACGGGTCAATCCCTTGAAAGGGGCGGCATGGGGCCGAATCGGCGACCATCTGGAGGTGATTGTCGACTTTGATCGTCCACCAACCGCCTCGATGGTTTTAGAGGTGTCCCTTCATGGAATCGGGACCGGCGTGCATCGGGTCTGGCGCGTAACGCCGGAGGACGCCTATTCGTCGGTGACCGGTCGTCAATGGCGGCTGAGCTGGCCTGTCTCATGGTATGATGGAGCCCCTGAGCTTTTGGTGGGAATCCAATTAAAGCGGGGCGCACAAGAGGTGGGACGGTTGCCTTTTCGGTTGTGGGAGGGGTTATAGATGAAAGTATGGATTTCCGTTGATATGGAAGGGATTAGCGGGATTGTAGATCGAGAACAATTAATTCCGGATCATCGTCTGTACCAGGAAGGCCGGCAACGGATGCTGGACGATTTACGGGCGGTTACCGATCGCCTGTTGGCGGCGTCGGATGTGGAAGAAATTTGGATAAACGATTCGCATGACGGTATGGTCAATGTACGCCAGTCGGATATGCCGCCCCGGGTCTACCTCATTTCGGGCGGGGCCAAACCGTTCTCTATGGCGGAAGGTGCCCAATGGGCGGATTTGGCCTTATTTATCGGGTACCACGCCAAAGCCGGTACCCAAGCGGCCATTATGGATCATACCTACGCCGGCGAAATTTTCGATGTGACGCTCAATGGGCAATCGGTGGGCGAAACCGGGCTGAATGCGGCGTTACTCGGAGCGTGGGGCGTTCCGGTGGGGATGGTTAGCGGGGACGACAAGGTGGCGGCCGAGGCGAAAGCTTTGTTGCCCGACGTGGAGACGGCGGTCGTCAAATGGGGCATCAGTCGTCGGGCCGCTCGATTGTTGCCGCCCGCGGAAGCTTCGGCGGTGTTGCAACAGGCGGTCGATCGGACACTCACCAAGTGGCGGGAGGGACGGCTCAAGCCTTGGCGGATCACGACGCCCATTACCCTGACGGTAACGCTCATGACGCCGGAAATGGCGGACCGGGGCATGTATTGCCCCGGGGCCATCCGGCTCGACGGACGGACCGTGGGGTTTACCCTGGCATCGATGGAAGACGCGTTTCGGTCCTTTTACACCGTAATGGCCAGTGCCGGACGTCCGCTCTATTAGGCGGTTTTGGCACGATAACGCCTATCTCGGCGCAGCCACCCTCAGTACCGGATTGGCCAATTGGGGGTATGCCGTTCTTTTGGCCCGTCACCTGGGGCCGATTGGTTACGGCGATCTCATATTTTTAAACAACTGGATATCGGTTGGCCTCTTGCCGCTGCCGGCGGTTACCTTATGGACTATTCGTCATGCGGATGTCCGCGTTGCGCCGCGACGCCTTTGGATCGTCGGGGCATTGGTGGGGGCTTTGGAGATGGCCGTCTATTCGCTGTGGTCGGGGCACCCGAGGTCGATTCCGGTCGAGCTGGTCGGCCTCTTTAGCCTGGCGGTGCCGGCGTATTGGGGCTATGCCGTAGCCGTGGGCCGATTGGAACGAGCTCGCGCCTATCGTCGGGTCGCCGGGTTGATGATGATAAGCGGACTGGGGACCGTGACAGCGGCCTTCGCGGCTATTCACGTGCCCCGTGAGGTCTCGTTGACGGTGCTTGGGCTGATGGCCAGCGCCCTGGCCTGGGGACTTTGGGGTGTCGCCGGGTATTGGATCCGACCGCGGGTCCCGGCGCCTTTCGATTCCCGGGCGGTCCGGGGAGGCATCACCGTGATCGCCGGATTTTTAGGATCGCTGTGGAGCATGGGCGATGCATTCCTGGCGAAAATCCTGCTGACCCCGGAGGCCGCCGGCTGGTATGCCGGATTGAATACGGTCGGGCAGGCCTTGCCTTTTGTGGCGGGGAGTCTCTTGACGGTCATGTTGACCGGCGTACTGGATCGGCCGTCGGAGCGTGGGGCGGTTATCCGCCGGACCCAATGGCTCTTGGCCGGTATCACCGTCGTCTATGGGACCTTGGTGGTCGGATTGCCGCATACGGTCGTCGTATGGGCGTTAGGCCCCCGATTTCGGCCGGTGGCCGGTTGGCTCCCGGTTTATGGGGCGGCCATGATGGCGGAGACGTGGGCGCTTTATCGACTGATGCTGGCGATTTTGGACCAAAACCGGACGATAGTTCTCTTGGCCCTAGCGGGCACGATGATATGGCTGGGTCGGCTGATCATCACGCGGCATCAATTCGTCGGATTTGTCGGGGTCACGGTGCAAACGTTTGGCGTTACGTGGGCGGCGATGGAGGGAGCCGCGTTTTTTCGGCGGCAAAAAGCCCGGCACCCCTGAAGGGTACCGGGCCGGTGCGCAAGACGACTACTTGGTAAAGTACCAGTAGTTAGGAAAGATCATATCGGTAATCACGTTAAATGTAGATACAGTGCCATGTAAGCTGGTGGCATGCTCGATTAATGCGCCAGCTCCTGCGGGCCCTGCCGCCGGCCACGGCAGATAAATCACCGGCAAATTCTTTGCGGCAAATTCTTCATATTTAAAGAGGGCCGCCAAGGTTTGATGGGGGGTACCCGGTAAGTAAGACGCCTTAATCAGTTGGTCCATGGTAGGGTTGCTGTACCCTTGGAAGTTTGAGGCCGCCCCGGTCGCAAAGAGACCGCCACCCGTCGGGTAGTAGTCGGGTTGATAGGTCCAGCCGCCACCCCAGTCGGCCATATCCCACTTGGTCGCGTTCGACTGCTGAGCCGTACTAATCACGTTGTCGAAAGGCTGTTGTTCGATAGTGACTTGAATCCCTTCTTGCGCCCAGTCTTGCTTTAGGATCTGTTGCAAGTCCGTCTGCGCCTGGTCACCCGATACGGCCAAGAAGGTAAACGCGAGTTTGACGCCGTTCTTTTCCATCACGCCGTTCACTTCGTGCCAGCCATGAGCCTCTAGGAGCTTCTTGCCGGCAGCCGGATTGTACGGGTAGAGCGGGTTGTCGAGAGACGGATCGGTAAAGGCGGTCTTCGGTTGGGACGCCACCGGGCCGCCTTCGGGTACGGCCTGGCCGTGGAATACCGCGGAAATGATGGCCGGCTGGTCAACCCCCATCTCCAGCGCCTGTCGGACGTACAGTTGGTTGAAGTACGGTCCCAAACCGCCCGGCGCATGCGGGTTCATGTTGACGATTAAATAATTAAAGCCCAAATCATAGGTAGGCGCAAGGACATCCCCGGTTAGTTCGTTACGGGCACCCCATTCTGAGGGCGGCAAATAGCCGAAGTTAATGGTACCGGTCTTGAGGCCGGCAAATTCGGCCGAGTCTCCCGTCTCATATTGGAAAATCACTTTGTTCAAAATGGATTTGTGCCCGCCGAAATTGGGATTGGGCACAAAGACCCACTGATTGTTGGGACTGAACGATTGGATATGATAAGCCCCGTCGACCACATCGTACACCGCGTTCATCGGCGAGTTGGCCACACTCTGGATGAACGACAGTTCCTGGTTCATATTGGTGGGATATTTATCCCACACGGAAGCGGGGACCGGCCAAATCTGACCCAGTCCGTTGTGAATGAACCAGTTGGGGTTGGAGGCTTGATTGAGCGTCACAATGACTTGATTTGATCCGTTAGCCGTAACGCTTGTCCACCGGGTCGGGACGCCGCCGATACCGGCGCCGCCGTAGGTCCAGGGGGCATTGCTACCGCTGGCCGCTTTCATCACGTTCCAGGTAAAGACCACGTCCTGAGCCGTGATCGGTTGGCCGTTGGACCACTTGTATTTGGAGCTCAAGGTGAGGACATAGCGTGTGCCGGTGGCGTTATAGCTGATGTTACTGACCAAGGAGCGGGCATAGTCCACTTGGTCCTGGTTATTAAACATAATCAGCGGCCGATACATCATACTGTCGACCTGCGTGTTGACGTCACTAAACGCCGCAGCCGACAAAATCGGGAAAAACCAGTTGGGCGAGGTCTGCGGGGCTAACGCAATCACCGCGGTCCCGCCTTTGACGGGTGTTCCGCCGGTGGATGCGGTGGTGGTACTGCTGCCGCCACAGCCCGCCAGCAAAGCTGCTGAACCCAACAAGGCCGCCGAGGCGACGGCCATCGTCCGATGTTTCATAAACGCCCTCCTACGGGTGAAATCTCATTTTGACCTGACTGACTGACGTCACCAGGACGAAGGATAATTCGACAATTGTCACAAAAATCCTCCTATGTGGGCAGGAAATCGAACGTCGGCTTTTGTTGGGCAGGATAATGGGCTTCGTAGCTGGACGCGAGCGCAATGAGACGGGGTTCGCTCCAAGCCGAGGCGGTCCAGCTGACGCCGAAAGGCGCCCCTGTCGGTCCGTAGCCGATCGGTAGGGCAATAGACGGATAGCCGGCCTTGGCCGCCAAGGCGGCCCCTTCGGCACCCGGAAAAATCAGGGCGTCCAACTGATGAAAGGTCAGCACCCGGTCAATGCCTTCTTGGCGACTTTGACGCCGATCACGCAAACGCGCTTGCCAGTAGGCGGGTTCTTTCAAGCTGCCGGTGGTTTTGGCGGCGGCCTCAAAAATGGCTTGGCCGTATTGCAGACACCGGTCGGGATACCGTGCGTTAAAGGCCATCACGGCCTCTAAGGAGGAGAGATGGCGAGGACCCCACTTGGCTAAAAAGGCGTTTAACGCCGGCTTAAACTCATAGATTAAGACCGTATAATCTTCGTCGTCGGGGGAGCGGGGCAAATCGACCTCGACGATCTCGGCCGATTCACGCCGGAGATTGTCGGCCATCGTATCTCCCAGGATCCGTTGCCAGTCGGCGGCTTGGTCCCAATAGGCCCGGGGCCAGCCGATGCGGGCCCCTTTGAGCCCTTGGTCGGTGACGAAGCGGGTATAATCGGTAGGACGGGAAATGCCTCGCGTAGCCGGATCTTCGGCGTCCTCGCCGGCTAACACGGTCAGCAGGGCGGCGGCATCGCCGACTCGACGGGCCATGGGGCCGGCGGTATCTTGACTCCAGGCAATCGGAACAATACCGGTTCGGCTAATTAACCCGACGGTGGGTTTGATGCCGACCACGCCGTTTTGGGTCGCCGGACTCAAAATGGATCCGGAGGTTTCCGTGCCGACCGTCAACGGGGCCAAGCCGCCGGCCAAGGCGGCTCCCGAACCCGAGCTGGAGCCGCCGGGATCCAGTACGCCCGGCCCATACGGGTTGAGGACTTGGCCCCCTCGGCTGCTAAAGCCGTTAGGCATATGATCGCTGATAAAGTTGGCCCACTCGGTTAATTGGGTTTTGCCGAGGAGGAGCGCGCCGGCTTGCCGGAGACGGGTGACGAGATGCGCGTCCCGCGGTGCATAGTGGTCGGCCAACGCCCAGGAGCCGGCGGTCGTGTGCATGCGATCCCCGGTCGCGATATTGTCTTTTATCAGCACGGGGATACCATGTAAAGGACTTCGTGGACCATAACGCCGACGTTCCCGGTCGAGCGCCCAGGCTTCCGCCAAAGCGTCCGGATTGATTTCGGCGATACTGTTTATGTGGGGACCGGCTTCATCGATTTGGGTTATGCGTGTCACATAATAGGTGACCAACTCTTCGCTGGTGATCCGGCCTTCGGAGAGCGCGGCCTGAAGCGTGGCCGTATCCGTATAAGCCCAGTCCATATCGGAAAATGACGACATAGGATTCCTCCGCTGACGTGTTTTGATTGTTACTGTCACTATAACCGAGGTAGGGGACGGTGAACAGCATGAGCTGGACGGCAGCCAGCCTGGTGTTCGCGTCGGCGGGGCTTCACGTGACGTGGAACCATTGGGTTCGGCATCAATCGGGGCGATTAGTCGACGTCTGGGCTATGGTCTCGAGCGGCGGTGTGGTCGCCGCCGTGGCCGCTCTCGTCATTGGAGGAACGGTTGATTGGGCGCGGGCCTGGCCTTATATCATCGCGACCGGCCTCATTCATACCGTGTATTTTCGGTTGTTGGCCCGTGTCTACCGGGTGCGGCAGTTGGCGGAAGGCTACACCGCTTCGCGCGGCGTCGGCGTGCTGTTGACCGCGGGGACGGCTTGGGGGTTCGGGATAGAGCCATGGCGGGGAGATCATATTTTAGGTATTGGGCTGACCGTGCTGGGGATCGGATTGGTGGCGGGGCGGCCCAGGCGGTATTTCCGTTCCGGGTTCGGCACGATTCACGGGGTCGGTCTGACCATTGCCGCCTACTCGCTGACCGACAGTCTAGCCGTCCACTGGGTGGCGCCCGATGTCTATGTGGCGCTCCTGTATTTGGGGGCGGCCGTCGGTCTTTGGCCGGCGGTGTGGCAGGAAGGGACCCGCGCGATCGGGTGGCCAGCGGCGCTCGCTGCCGGAATCGGCAGCGTGTTATCGTATGCGCTGGTTTTGTGGGCGTATCGACTAGGCCCGGTGGCCTCCATCGTCGCAATTCGGCAAGTCGCCCCGGTGTTGGCTACCGCGTGGGACGGTTGGCAACGCCGACTTCAAGATCCGGTGCCTTCACGGGTCTGGTGGGGCACCCTGTTCGTCGTCGGGGGCGCTATCGTACTGGTCGGTTAGGGCTTTTCGGCGGACCGCACCGACAAACGATTGGGCGGCCAGATGATGTTCCAACCGCGTCGGTTGGGTGACCAAATAAAACGGGCGCCGCAGATCGACCCCCAGCAACGAGCGGGAAATGGTATGGGGAGTCGGACGAGCCTCCAACAGACTTTGGGACACGAATCCGACTCCAAGACCGGACGCGACCGCGTCAATCACGGCGGCGGCACTGTCGACTTCCAATACGATGCGTAAGCGGGTAGAATGCCCTGCTTGACGAATCCGCTCGAGGGCGACGTGCCATGTGCCGGAGCCAGATTTGCGGCCGATAAAGGGGAAGGTCGTCACGTCGTCCCAAGCCACCGGCGAAGGGAGGTCCCGATACGGCTTTTTATCCGGGGCCAACAATAAAATTTCGTCGGCGGCCACCGGGACGGCCCTCAAACCGACGTGGGCGGGTTTTATCCCCATAAAACCGACGTGGGCGTCACCGGCCAACAATTGGGCTTCTACCGCCTGTGAAGACATTTCCGACAGGACAAACCGGACCCCCGGATATTGGAGTTGAAAATCGGCCAACAGGTTGGGCACCAGACTGACGGCGGGACTGGTACTGCTGGCAATCCGCACGGTGCCGATGAGCGAACGGTCCGAGTCCATTAATCGCCGGAGTTCGTGATATTGTCGGGTAACGGATTCCGCGAATTCGAGAAACAGGACACCCGTCGGGGTAAGCGTCAGCGGTAACGTATCCCGCTGTAACAGCGGGCGCCCAATTTCTTCTTCTAACGCCTTCAGGCGGCGACTGGCGTTGGGCTGACTCATGGCGACCTGGCGGGCGGCCGCCGTGACACTTCGTTGGCGGGCAACCGCCATAAACAATTTCAGATCTTCCAGGGTCATGGGCTCACCTCATGCAAATTATACATAACGTGTTGTATATTCGATACCGTACGCGTATGGTGAGACCGATATCGCTCGAAGGGGGTGAACCCATGGCCCATCTACGGCTTACACAAATGACCTCCAAGTCGGGGTGAGGCTGCAAGCTCGGTCCAGAGGAGCTGGATCACGTGCTTGCGGGCGTTCCGCGTTCGGTATTTTTTGATCCCCGGGTATTAGTCGGGAATGAAACCCATGATGATGCCGGGGTCTATCAATTGACCGAGGACACCGCCATGGTGCAAACGGTGGATTTCTTTACCCCGGTGGTGGATGACCCCGAGATTTTCGGCCGGGTGGCGGCAACCAATTCGATTTCCGACATCTATGCCATGGGCGGAACGCCCCTGACGGCATTAAATCTCTTAGCGGCGCCGGCGGATAAGCTGGATGCCGACGTGATTGCCAAAATGCTGTGGGGCGGCCAGCAAGTGATGGACGCACACCGGACCTATGTGCTGGGTGGACATTCGATTGACGATCCGGAACCCAAAATGGGGTACGCGGTGACGGGAATCGTTCACCCGCGGCATATTTGGCGAAATAGCACGGCGTCGCCCGGCGAGTGGCTCTACTTGACCAAGCCGGTCGGATCGGGTGTGGTGATTAAGGCCATCAAAGATGGCGTCGCGACTTTGGAGGAAACCGAAGCGGCCGTCCAGATGATGACGACATCGAACCGCGACGCGGCGGAAGCCGTTAAGGCGGCGGTCGGCGATCCCGGGGCTTGTACGGATGTCACGGGATTCGGATTGATTGGCCACGTTTGGGAAATGGCCGAAGGAGCGGCGGTAGCTATCGAACTCTCCTTATCGCAGATTCCGTTTTTGCCGGGGGCCGTCACCTACGCCGAAAATGA
Organism: Sulfobacillus acidophilus DSM 10332; assembly: GCA_000237975.1. Lineage (GTDB taxonomy): Bacteria > Bacillota > Sulfobacillia > Sulfobacillales > Sulfobacillaceae > Sulfobacillus_A > Sulfobacillus_A acidophilus. Next base: position 1,402,402 of record CP003179.1, read on the forward strand.
TCGATTTCCCGCCGGAAGCCGGCGCAATTGGGAACATTTTCGGCCGCATGTGGAATTGGCGTTGCCGGATGGACCTCAGGTCCGGCTGTTAGGAGATGCGGTGACATCGGGGGGGTTGTTGTTCACCGTCCCCGAGGCCAAACGGCCGGTCATCGAAGAGGGGTTTCAGGCCAGAAACCTCCCATTATATCGTATCGGCCGGGTGCTGGAGGACACGCCGCATATCCGATTAGTGCCCTAGCAGGAAAGCCCCCAGAGAAAAATCTCTGGGGGTTGCCGTTTAGGAAGAACCCCAAATCTCCAAGAAAAGAAGGTGACCGGATGTCAATGCCTTTAGCCCCAAATCCGGCTTCTCGCCGAACCGGCTGGGCCGCGGGCCTTTTTATCGCGATTTTTGTCCTCGGGGTCTTTTACGCCAAATGGGATCCCTATTATTTGAAGGCATTCTATGTGGCCAGCCATCATACCCTGGGAGCCAGTATCGTGACCGGGCATCACCCTGGTGCGCCGCCGGTAGGCCTTTCGGCCGCTATCCATTATACGGTGGCTTATTTTAAAGATATTTGGATCGCGTTAGTGGTGGGTCTCTTGGTCGGAGCCGGTGTGCAGACGCTGTTGCCGACGGATTGGCTGATGCGCATTTTGGGCCGGCGATCCGTCGCCAGCCGCGGGATTGCCTTAGCCGCGGCGGTGCCTTCGATGATGTGTACGTGTTGCAGCGCGCCCATTGCGGTGAGTTTAGCCAAGCGACAGGTTTCGTATGGCGCGATATTGGCCTATTGGTTGGGAAATCCCGTATTGAATCCGGCAACGATCATTTTTATGGGATTCGTGTTGGGCTGGAATTGGGCATTATATCGCATCGTGATGGGTCTTTTATTGGTCGGAACGGCAGCTTGGCTGGGCGACCGATGGGGAAAGGCGAATGATTTAGAAGCCCCGCCGCCAGTGGTCGATTCCGAACCGCCCTCTTTCGGTCGGTTCTTGCGCGTGCTTGGGAAACTGGCAGCCGGGCTTTTGCCGGAATACCTGGTCATTGTGGCCCTTTTGGGGGCAACCCGGGCCTGGCTCTTTCCGGCCATGTCACCCGCTTTGGGCCATAGTCTTGGTCTGATGCTCATTTTAGCCGTGGCGGGTACGTTATTTGTCATTCCCACCGCCGGCGAGATTCCCATCGTTCAAACCCTGATGGGATATGGGTTGGGGATTGGTTCGGCGGCCACCTTAATGATGGTGTTGCCGGCGATCAGCTTGCCGTCCATGGCGATGGTCGGGCAAGGATTACCCAAAAAGCTTTTGCTGACGATTGCCCTCCTGGTCGTGCTGATGGGGATACTTACCGGGCTTTTGGCTCCTCTCGTTCTTTAATCGGTTTAAATTTCCCTTCGGATGCGGGTTGGCCGGGTACCCACACCGTACTCGGCCAGGCCGGTGCCGAGACCAATCCAGAACGCGGTCCACCCGGAGGCCCAGGAGATCCCGTTCAATACCCACGGATGTAAAAAATAGAGTCCTATTACGAGGCTGGTGCCGAACCAGGCGAGGGCAAACCGCCATCCGCGCGCCAAATGGGTGCCCGGAATTTCGAGCAGCAATAATGTGAAGAGCGCGGCCACGGCGGATACCCCGAGGACGTCCCGCACCGGCGACGCCGGCGTGCCGGGCACAAACCGGATAAAAATCCACCATAAAATGGCGGATGCCATCAAGCGCACAAAGGCGCGGACCCACGTCATGGACATCCCTTTCTTTCGTGTTGTCATCGCTAACATGTCGCAGATCGGAGGTTTTTATTCCGGCTGGACGCGTCACGCCGCTGCCGGGATCCCTTAAAATGGAGAGAAGTTCAGGTGACAGTCTCTCGTTCGAAGGGGGCGTTTTCGATGAAGGCATGGCGCCGCCGTCATTCCCGACCGGATACGCATCAGGGATGGAGCCGATGGGCCTTTTGGGTGATTGGTGGAGGCATTGTCGCGGCTTTTGCGACCATCGGCATGATTATCGGCCACTATGCCACCCTTCGGCCCGTAGCGTCGCCGGTCGGACCTAACCGAGCGCCGGAGCATCTCACGTCCCGGCCGGTTCATCCGTCGTTATCCCCGTCGTCGCCGCCTTCTTCGACGACATCGTCTGTCGCGACTCCGACGAGCGCACCGTCGCCATCGGTCACGCCAAGTTGGAATGCGGCCCAGTGGCTCGCGCTTTTATCGCCCGACGAATCGGATGTGGTGAAAATCACGACTTACGGTAACATGTGGGGGTCTGTGCTGATTAGCGGCAGCGGCTTTTTTACGGATGGATACCTCATCACCTGTTATCATGTCGTTGATCACGCCCATTATTATATCGATGTATGGTTTCATGGCGGGGCCGGTCCCTATTACGCCAAAGTCGTGGCCACAGATCCGGCCAGTGATTTGGCAGCCTTAAAATTAGACAACGGGATGGATCCGGGAAACCTTCCTTTAGGGACGGTGAACACGGCATCGATCGGAGAGCCTATTGCCGTAGTGGGGCATCCGGGCGGGGGATCCCTTTATATTACTCCCGGGACATTAACCGCAACCCAAGCCACGATTTCCGTCAACGGCTATGGAACGTTATCGCCCATGCTATTACTCCAGGTGGCGGCGATTGGCGGGGATTCGGGCGGCCCTGTGTTTAACACGGCCGGCGACGTGATTGGCGTGTTGGAAGATGGCAGCACGGGGATTGCCGGAGAAGGCGGTGCCGTACCGGTATCGTCTTTGACGGCGTTTTTGGACTCGTTAAGCACCATCCCCTCCAACACTCCGCCATCGGCTACAAGTCCGAGCCCTAGCCCATAAAACGTCCAGGCAGAAGTCCGATGGGGGTTGAGCGTGAACTCGCATGAAGGGATCGGAGGTAGTGGGATATGACGCCCCTGAACACCCTGATGGTGATGTGGCTTCTCATCGTCATTTTCATTGTCGGACGGAAAGCACGAGGCCGGCGCTGGCGGAAACACCGGATGATGTCGATAGTGCTCGGTATCATCGCGTTCGGTATGCTCATCGTGATGTCCCGGGTGTTTACTCCGCCGCCACCTGCTTGGGCCGACGAATTGATCGTGACCGCGTCTCGTGACAATTGGCGAGTCCATCTGATCGTCTCGAATGATACTCCCGTAAAAACTCCGTTAACGACGATTACGGTGGCCTGGCATATGCCGTCCGGAATGGTGGCCCCGGCTCCCATGACGTATCGGTTATCAAGCCCTATAACCCGATGGGAGGCCACCTGGACAGAACCGATGGTTTCGCGAGATAAATCGGCGGCCCAATACAATCTGGCTCTTGCCCGCATTAGGGTTACCCTCCATGGTCCAGGACACACCCAAACCATCGTTCAACCTCTTGGTATTGGGGGGCAGGTTCGACCGATTCCGCCCGGCCTACATCTATCCTACTCCCATAAGTCCTAGCGACGTTCAGACCCCCGATAGTCAACCTGATTCATCCGTCTCCGTTACTTGTTTCATGGGAGAGGCATTGGGGGCCATCGTTGGCGGCGTGTCTACAACAGTAGCGGATCAGCGCGGTTTCGGAATGTGTGTTTAACGGCGAGCCCGGGGGGGAACCGAATTGCACCGCGGGTTACGGGGGTCATAAAAATCCCCACCATGGTCGGCAATATGCTATCGTGGAAATCGGACACATGAATGCCCATCAATTGAAACGCATCCTTTAATGGCCATCGACACGTACGAAAGCCGTAGTCGTCCACGAAACCCTCCGGTGAGGGGATTTTAACATGAGGGGCATATTTTATGCTTAAACGGATTAAAAAATGGCATGGAGTGTCCATTGGAGCCGTCGGTGCGTTTACCGTCCTTGTCCTTTTGGCTCTGCCGCCCCATCACTCATCGGCCACTCGTGCCAAACTAGGGGAAGAGAAGTATCAGAGGATCAGTACGTGGCATCCGAGTCGACCTACACATCCACCATTGCCAAATCCGGTTACCACACCTCCACCTTCAGTCCCCCGAATTATTGTCGACAATGATCAGGTGGTTAATGCCGGGGCTATGGCCCCGATGTATCACCTAACTCCCAACGGTCCTATGCAAATAACCGGGTATGTCGATGCCCGGTGGAATGTTGTGGCCGGTTCAGAAGTCACCAATCCGTCGGTAGGCGTGGTAATAACCTACTATCTTGCACCGAACAATCCCGGACAGCCGATCCAACAGATATATCAAGTGCCGGGTGCAGGGACCATCAATGTCGTGGGATTTCAGGGCAATTTAGTGGAATTACGAAGTGCAACCGGTACCGGTTCCTTTAACCTACAAACCCGTCAAACGACGTGGAAAGCGAATGGATAACGCCAAAGACGGGAGGCATCCCGGGATGCAGTCACGCTGGTTGGGGCAACGTGGTTTAAACCTTCGGAGGAATGGGCATGGCACTGTGGAAAATTCAGACGGCCAATCCCGTCAAAAACCCACTAAGCCTTCGTATTCTGACTATCCTCTGTGGCATGGTGCTCATCATCCTTATGCCGGTCCTCATATCCTATCGACCCTCGGAAACGAAAAACCCGCAAGGCCTTGGGCCATGTGCGGGTGAAATTTGGTGGAGACGAGGGGAATCGAACCTCTGACCTCTAGAGTGCGATTCTAACTTACCGTGCCATCACGTGCCGATGTTGCCCATGACGGGTACAACATGACATCTGTGATAGCGCCGAATTGTTACAAATGGTCCCGTGTGATGGGTTGTCCCAAGCTTACGGGGACCTGGGGTCACTTATGGCACCCTTTGTGGGTCCCCATTTTCGGCGGTTAAAAATCGACGGGCAGGCCACATCGGGACTCGTTATAGCCTGGGGGACATTGTGATCCGGGACCAGATGCTCGTCCTGAATTCCCTATTGCACCGAATGCAAGATGGAAGCATATTGGTATGGGTGGATGATGTAGGCACCGGGGGCCGTCGGGCCAAGGTAAGCGCCGGGTTCCCTACAATCTGATTGAGGTCGTGTGCGTTATAAGATACATAATAATATGTAATATCCCTACAACGCGGACGGCTCATACGATGCATGCGGCTCAATGAAACGCTCGTTATGGAACACTTACCGCCAGATTAAACCGGCCAGAAAGGTAGGGGCTATGCTGGTGCTTCGTCGTCGATATTGGGTGGCCTGGGTAAGGTAGCGTGTCACGTATCGGTATCAGCGATGGCCCATATACCCAATATGCATCTTACGTTAACTTTGAGACCGATTGGTAGACATTTTCTTTGAATGGATCCGACGTGACTCGTTGGACAACGTGGGAGTTACCTGACCCCCAATTCCCCGACGAGGACTAATTCCACGATGTGGCGAACGAGGGATATTATGGGGATGTGCCAAGATCTATGAATGCCATTAACGTCGGGTTCCCGTCCACGGAGGAATATAATAGTTAGACGTATTACCACACGAAAGTCTCAAGACCCGATCGGAACCCGGAGAGGCCCCTAAGAAGGCCGTCGGCTCGTCCTCGGCTAGCGCCACCCGGTTGTTCCAAAAGCGTCCTCTTGCACGCATAACTGGTCGGGAAATTAATACCGGGTGGCCATCATCCGGTATATTGTTAGGATTCTCGGGCATTACTAACGGTGCGGTCAATATAAGACGGGCCCTTATTGACCCGTTTAGGTGTCTTGTTTCCACTCGGTAAGGCGGTCGGAGGAGCCGGCAAGCACCCGCGATATCCGGGCGCTGCGTGGCATCATCACGGTTTTCATCTCACCATATCCAATCCCGCAAAGGTTCGGACCGTGTTTCGTCACCCATCGACCCTCAGAAACGAAAAACCCGCAAGGCCTTGTGCCCTGCGGGTGAAAATTGGTGGAGACGAGGGGAGTCGAACCCCTGACCTCTAGAGTGCGATTCTAGCGCTCTCCCAACTGAGCTACGCCCCCAAACGCTACTTGATTATAAAAACCTTCTACGAGATTGTCAACTCTTCATCGCCCGCGACCATCGGCGTCGCTTCGACGCCGTCAGACGGCGTTTTGAACTGGAGGTGCGTCCGTGGCGACTCGCGGGATCTGTGGGTAAAGATTCGCCGTCGGTCGACGGAAGGTCTGGCAATTAACCGAAAACCACGCCAGATTAACGCAGCCTATCGCGGACCATGGGAAGAAAAACTTTCGCTGTCAAGAAGGAATGTCGCTTCACAGGGCGAATACAAGTGGAGGAAAGTGGGTTAAAGTGGAGGAACTGGGGGGATAGCGGGGTGTTCATGGGGGAATATTCTCATGCACTGGATGAGAAAGGCCGCCTGATCATCCCGGCTCGCCTGCGGGAGGAACTGGGTTCACGTTTCGTCATGACCAAAGGATTGGACGGATGCTTGTTCTTATATCCCCTCAGCGAATGGAGCAAATTGGAAGAGCGTTTAAAATCTTTGCCGCTAACCAACGCAAACGCACGCGCCTTTGCTCGGCTATTTTTGGCAGGGGCTCAAGACGTGGAAGTGGATCGGCAATTTCGGGTGACGATCCCGCCTCGGCTACGGGAGTACGCTGGTGTTTTAAAGGACATTGTGTTGGTCGGCGTCTCCAACCGGGTTGAATTATGGGCCGAGTCACGATGGGCCGAATATCAGGCTCAGGCGCAGTCAACCTATGAAGAGGTGGCCGAAAAAATGGTGGACTTTGGGTTTTAACGGGGGGTTGGGGTGGAATTTCAGCATGTCAGCGTCATGCCCAATGAAGTGATGAATTATTGGGTGAGTGACCCGCAAGGACTCTATCTGGATGTGACCCTCGGGGGTGCCGGCCATTCCCGTCGTTTGCTGGAGGCGTTTTCCGCCGTCCGGTTGGTGGGTATCGACCAAGATCCCCAGGCTTTGGCGGCGGCCGCCCAGGTGTTAGCGCCATACCAACATCGCGTGCGGTTAGTTCGCGGCAATTTTCGTGAGGTAGCCCGTTTATTACCGGATGAAAAGTTTCACGGCGCCTTATTTGATTTGGGCGTCTCGTCTCCGCAGTTTGACCGGCCGGACCGGGGATTTTCGTACCAGCACGCGGAGGCACCGCTCGATATGCGGATGGATCCCGATAGTCCCGTCACGGCGATGGATTTAATCAATACCCGATCGGCCTCGGAGATTAAGGACGCGCTGTGGCAATACGGCGAGGAACGATGGGCCGGTCGGATTGCCGATTTTATCGTGGCGGCCCGCCGACGACAGCCGATTCGGACCAGTGGCGAGTTGGTCGAGATCATTAAAGCCGCGATTCCGGCGGGGGCTCGGCGGGAAGGGGGTCATCCGGCCCGGAGAACCTTTCAAGCGTTACGGATCTGGGTCAATGACGAATTAGGGGCTTTGGTCGAAGGGATAAAAGGGGCATGGAGTTTATTGGTTCCCGGGGGCCGCTTGGTCGTGATTAGCTTTCATTCGCTGGAGGATCGCCTTGTCAAACATCAGTTCCGGCAATGGCATCACGAGCAGGTCGGCCAGGTGTTGACCAAACATCCCGTGACTGCTACCCCCGAGGAAGTCGAAGCCAATCCACGAGCCCGTTCGGCCAAATTGCGCGCGATTACCAAAACCTAAAGTCGTGGTGTGGAGGGATCGGCGTCGTCTACCTTCCGTCTCGACAGGATATGGGCCTATATGAGGAAATCCGTCTTTAAGCGACAAGAAAATGGGGGATGAAAACATGGTTGAACAAAAATCGTGGCGAGTCGTCAACGAAGGGAATTTGGCGCGGACTTGGGAGCGGCGGCTAAAGCCCCGGCCCCATCGCCAGCCCCAACGGCGGCCGGCTCGTTGGGTCGGTTGGGCGGCTTGGATTGGCATGGTCTGGTTGGGGGCGGTCGTCGCGGCCATACTGGCGACGGCGGTGATGACGCAAGGCTATCGCGTGGATCAATTGAATCAACAATATACGAACCTTATTCGTCAAAATCAAAGTTTGAAGGCGACCGTCGCCACGATGGTATCGGCCGACCAAATTAATCAAAAAGCTGCCCAATGGCATTTACAATGGACCGAACCCCAACCGGTGCCGATGTCGGTGGGCGAGAAAAAACCTGTGCCTCATTCGCCGGCGTTACCTTTCATGACCCGGTGGATTTGGCAGTTGGGACAGGCGGTGCGATCGTTGTGAGGCCCACTAAGCTGACCCGTTGGCGCAATGTTTGGCTGGCGGGCTTTGCCGCGGTAGCCATGGCCGTGATCGCCATTCGGCTGGTATTGATTCAAGTCAGTCAAGCGGCCTCGTTGGACCAGTATGAAGCGTCTTTTCAATTGAAACGGATTGTCTTACCGGCCGCCCGTGGCGAAATTATTGATCGCAACGGGGAGGTATTAGCCATGGATGTGCCGCGTTATCAGGTGGTGGCGGCGCCCCGTTACGTGACCAATCCGCGGCTGGCCGCCCGGGAGCTCGCGCGTGTATTGCCCTTCAGTCGTGCCCGGCTGTATTCCGTCTTAAACGACCATAGCTGGTATGCACTCTTGGCGAGCTCCGTATCGCCGGCTACGGCGTCGGCGGTCAATCAGCTCAATTTGCCGGGCATTACGACGGTTCCGGTCACCGGTCGGATCTATCCTGACGGCACGCTCGCTTCGCAAGTATTGGGCATGGTGGGGGTTAACGACCAAGGACTTGCGGGCATCGAGTATGCCGACAACCGCATCTTAAGCGGCACGCCTGGCTATTGGACGGTACGGATTGACGGTTATGGGCAGCCGTTGCCGCAGTGGCAACAAGCCTATACTGCACCCAAAGCGGGAGACACCGTACAGTTGACCATAGACGCCAATATTGAGGCGGTCGCTCAAAAGTGGCTTAAATGGGGCATTCAGCGTGCCCATGCGTCGAACGGGACCGTCATTATTATGAATGTCCATACCGGCGCGATTTTGGCGCTGGCCAATTGGCCCAACTTCAACCCCAACCATTATCAGAATGCCACCCCGTTGGAAATGACCGACTATGCGGTGGAAGACCCTTTTCCCCCGGGCTCCATTTTTAAGCCCGTGACGGCGGCTGCGGCCCTCGCGTTGGGGCTTTACACCCCGAACAGTCTTTTTTATACCCGCGGCTATAAGATCGTCGACGGGGTGCGAATTAACGACTGGCAACCGCAGGGATGGGGTTGGATTACGCTCACGCGGGGGCTGGAAGTGTCATCGGACCAAGTGTTTATGGATGTTGCCCTCAAATTGGGGGTCTCATCGCTGTACCATTTTGTGAAGCTCTTCGGCTTCGACCACCCGAGCAATGTGGGGCTGCCCGGTGATTCAAACGGGCTTTGGATCCCGGCCAACGCCGTCAACGCGGTTGATCTGGCCACAATGGGATTTGGCCAGGGATTCGCGGCCACCGCCATGCAGGTGATCGCGGCGGATAACGCGATCGCCAATAACGGGGTGATGGTTCAACCCCATATTGTGAAAGCCATTTTAAACGCCAACGGGCAGGTGATTCACCGCACGCCGGTGGTGGTCGAATCCCGGCCGATTTCGGCGGCGGTGGCCCATGAGGTCCAGCATATGATGGTGTTGGAAGCCACTCAAGGGACCGGGGTACCGGCTCAAGTCCCCGGGTATATCATCGCCGGCAAAACCGGTACGGCCCAAAAAATCGTGAACGGCCGCACCTCCAATTCCCAATTTGTCGCGTCTTATCTAGGTTACGGGCCGATGCCGCATCCCCGGTTTATTATGCTGGTGGCCATTAATCATCCGGTCGGGTCGTTATTCTACGGCGACCAGGTGTCGGCACCGGTTTGGGAAAAAATCGCCACCTTTTTGTTTCACTATTGGCAGATCAAACCCTATGCCACCCCGGATAACGGGTCGGCGCCGGGGCCGGTGCCATAAGGCCCGTTCTCGGATAGTGGTTGTCATCATACACATGGGAGGTAACCAGCCCGTCCGTAGGGGATAGGGGGGCCTTGACCATGAATGATCGACCGCCACTTCGGATGAAACGGCGGAACTTTATCGCATTAGTCGGGTTGGGACTGTTTGATTTGTGGATTGGAGAGCGGCTGGTGACCATTCAGACCTTGGAGGCGGCCCATCTAAAAGCGTTGGCGGATGACATCCATTTTCGGTCGGTACCGCTGGCACCATTTCGGGGGAACATCGTGGACCGGGAGGGTCGCCTGTTGGCGGGCAGTCACCACGTCTATTCGGCATACGTCATTCCGGCGCAAGCCCGGAAGGCTCTCCTGACGGAATCGATTCTCTTGTCCCAAATCTTAAACCTGCCGCAGGATCGGGTTTTGCGACGGTTGCGTCGCCATCAAGGGTTTGTGTGGATCAAGCGTCATTTAACCGAAACCGAAGCCGATGCGTTACGCTCCCAGTTATCCGCTTTGCCGGGCATTCATTTGGTGACCGAGTCGGCGCGGGACTATCCTGAAGGCTCCCTGGCCGCGGGGGTATTAGGCTTTACCGGCATTGACAATCAAGGGTTGGCCGGGGTGGAACTCACCTACAACAAGATATTGACGGGGACGCCGGGCGCCTTAGAAGAAGAATTTGACGCGCGGGGGCAGAGTTTACGTTTAGCCGAACAGCGGGTCAAACCGGCTATCCCGGGCGATACGCTTCAGCTTTCGTTGGACGAGAATATTCAATGGATGGCGGAGAGAGCCGCTACCCACGCTCAAATTCAAACCCAAGGGAAGTCCGTGACCATTTTAGTGATGCATCCCCCCACGGGAGGCATCTTGGCGTTGGCCCAAAGGCCTACGTTTGACCCTAACCACTTTCGCGATTATCCGCCCAAAACCTATCGGGAACTGGCCGTGAGCGACGCTATTCCACCCGGATCGATTTTTAAGCCGGTGACCTTGGCGGCGGCTTTGGCCAGCGGGGCCACCAGTCCCGACGCGCACTTCTGGTGTCCCGGATTTAAACGGGTACTGGGCCGCCGGGTCAACTGCTGGCGCCCGGAAGGGCATGGGTCGGAAAGTTTGGCGGACGTCGTCAAAAACTCGTGCAACGTAGGATTTATGGAGTTAGGGTTGTCGCTCGGGGTGGACCGTTTTTACCAATGGTTGGGCCAGTTCGGGCTGACGAAACCGACCGGGGTGGACCTGCCGGGGGAAGCTCAGGGGATTATTCCCCGAAAGAGTCGGGTAACCGCTTTGGACTTGGCGATTATGGCCTTCGGTCAGACGCTTACGGTGACCCCGATTGCGCTGCTAACCGCCATCAATGCGATTGCCAATGGTGGCGAATGGAAGAAACCGCATGTCGGACGTGCCATCTTGGCGCCGGATGGCCGTACGTTAAAGCGGTTTGATGATCTGCCCGGCCGCCCGGTGATATCCGGCGACGTGGCGCGTTTGGTGCAATCGATGATGACCCGGGTCGTCAGCGAAGGCACGGGAAAATTGGCGCAAGTGCCGGGCTATCGGGTTGCCGGCAAAACCGGTACCGCCCAAAAAGTGATTAACGGTCGGGTTGAGAAAGGCATTTATATTGCGTCGTTCGTTGGATTTGCCCCGGTCCCGAATCCCCAAGCCGCCATTTTAGTTTCGGTGGATGAACCGGTCGGCCCCTTTTATGGCGGGCAAGTGGCCGCCCCGGTATTTGGCCGGCTGATGCGAGATATTCTTCGCTATTGGAAAATACCGCCCACCGAACCGATTCGTCCGCCCAAGCCGGGACAACCGGCCATGGTGCCGGATTTGGTCGATTTGTCACCCGAACAAGCGATTCAAGATGCCGAGCAGTTTGGTTTTCCGGTACAATTTATAGGTCAGGGCGATGTGGTGGTGCAGCAGTCGATTCAATACGGCGGCTGGCGCCCGGCCGGTACGCGGTTAACCTTAACCTTGGGGCGATCGCCTCGCATCTACCTGGAATGGGTCACGGTCCCCAATTTTGTGGGGTTATCCGTATCCCAGGCCCAACATTTGGCGTTTGACTTATCGATGAATGTGGTCACCACCGATTCCCGGTCGGCCGGCCGGGTCGTGCGGCAAACGGTGCCGCCGGGAACGCAAGTGAAATCGGGGACTACAGTGGGGCTATGGATTGGCTAAGGAGCGGGCACGCTAGCTGAAGCGAGGGGATACCATGACGATCAATGAGTTCGCGAATATATTATCCCATGCACAAGTCGTCGGCGACGGTTCGGTGACCGTCGGCGGGATTCAATATGATTCCCGGCGGGTCGAGAAAGGCGATTTATTTTGTGCCATTCCCGGGTTTCACACAGATGGCCATCTTTATTGCCAGGAGGCGTATCAACGGGGAGCGGTGGCCTTTTTGGTGGAACGGGCGGACACGGTGCCGAAGGGCGCACCGGCTCTGATCGTGCCGGAAGCCCGCCCGGCCATGGCCATTGTGGCGGATGCCTTTTACGGGCATCCGTCGGGCCGCCTGTGGATGGTCGGGGTGACGGGCACCAACGGAAAAACCACGACCACCCATCTGATTCGGGCGGTGTTGGAAGGCAGCGATATCCCCTGCGGGTTAACGGGCACCCTCCATACGCTTATTGGGCAGGAGACGTTCAAGGTCGTGCGAACCACGCCGGAAGCGCCCGATCTCCAGCGAATTCTCCGCCATATGGCCGATCGGGGAATGCGGGCGGCCGTCATGGAAGTATCGTCCCATGCCTTAGTCCTGTCGCGGGTGGATGCGGTGGAATACGATGTCGGAGTCTTTACCAATTTGACTCAGGATCATCTCGACTTCCACCACGACATTGAGAGCTATTTCCGGGCGAAGGCCCTATTGTTTGAGCGCCTGGGGACGGGGCGGCCGAAAGGTCCGCGAGCCGCGGTCATTAACCGTGACGACCCGTATTCGGAACGTTTAATGGGGATGACCGGGGTGCCGGTTTTGACCTATGGCATTCAGCAACCGTCGGACATTCGGGCGACACAAGTCAATATTACCAGTCGTGGGGTGCAGTTCGTCGCGGAATTCCCCGAAGGGGTGTCGCAACCGGTGGAATTCGGAATGCCGGGGCGGTTTAATGTGCTTAATGCCCTGGCCGCCATGGCCGTGGGGTATGTCTACGGGTTGACCCCATCCGAGATGGCCGAATCTTTGGCCCGGTATCCCGGGGTGCCTGGCCGCTTTGAGCGGATTGACGAGGGGCAGCCTTTTACCGTGATTGTCGACTATGCGCATACCCCGGACGGCTTGGAGAACGCGCTCAAAACGGCACGGGAATTTTCCTTAGGGAAAATTGGGGTCGTCTTCGGCGCCGGTGGCGACCGAGACCGCGGCAAGCGGCCCTTAATGGGCGAGGTGGCCGGTCGGTTGGCCGATTGGACCGTGTTGACGGCCGACAATCCCCGTTCGGAAGATCCGCTGGATATCATTCATCAAATCGCCGAGGGCGTGAATCGTGTGGGGGGACAATGGCAGCAAGAGCTCGATCGAGAACGGGCCATTCGCCTAGCGCTGAATCAGGCTCAACCGGGTGATGTCGTGCTCATTGTCGGCAAGGGCCACGAAACCTACCAGATTTATCGGGATGCGACCATTCACTTCGATGATCGGGAAGTGGCACGACAAATTTTAAGGGAGCTTAATAAGGGATGAAGAGCATCACAGTAGGAGACGCGGTTCGTTGGACCGGTGGCCAGCCGCAGGCGGTGGATACGGCCCGGTCGATTGCGCGTTTGATTATCGACAGTCGGCAGGCGGGGCCTGACGCGTTATTTTTTGCCTTGCCGGGCACGAAGACTGACGGTCACCAATATGTCCATCAGGTTTGGGCGGCAGGCGGCCTGGCGGTCGTGCGTCACGATTGGCATCCCGCGGACGGCCGGTCGGGTCCCGCGATTCGGGTTCCGGATCCCTTGCTCGCGATGGGGCAAATGATGCGCCAGGCCCTGGCCGAATGGGGGGTCACGGTTGTCGGGGTAACCGGGAGTGTCGGTAAAACCAGCGTCAAAGAGCTCACCCGGCAAGCACTCTCCGCCGTCTATGCGGTGGATGCCTCCGTCGGCAATTACAACACCGCCATTGGGTTGCCTTTGTCCTTTTTTAACGGATCGGCGGGCATTACGCATTTCGTGGCCGAAATGGGGATGAGTGCACCCGGCGAAATCCGTTATCTAACCCAAATTGCCCCCCCACGGGTGGCCATTATTACGTCAATCGGTCCGAGCCACCTGGAGCGCCTCGGAAGCATGGAGGCCATTCAACGGGCCAAAGGGGAAATTTTGGAAGGTGTGCGACCGGACGGACTGGCGGTGCTGAACCGGTCCAATGCCTGGGTCCGGGCGCTCGGGGAACGGCATCGCACGACCCCGGTGTGGTGGTTTGGGACCGACAGCGATTGTGAAGCTCAGGTACTTGAGGCACGGGTGGAAGAACAGGGGACGTGGTTTCGCATCCGGGTCGACCGGGAGCAGGTGAGCCTCAAATTACCTTGGCTCGGATCCCATCACGGGCTCAATGTGGCCGCCAGTTTGTTGACCGCCCGCTTTTTAGGGGTTGATGTACAGCAGGCGGCTCACCGACTCGAACAGATTGAACCGACTCGCTCCCGGATTCAAATGCATGAGCATCAAGGCTGGACCTTGCTGGAAGATGTGTATAACGCCAGTCCGGCGTCCATGCGTGCGGCGCTGGATGTGTTAAAAACCCGCACGGGCAGGAAAATTGCGGTTTTGGGGGATATGTTGGAATTGGGCACGGAGGAAGCCGCCGGCCATCAGGAGGTTGGCCGCTACGCGGCGGAGGTGGCCGACTGGGTGATTGGCATCGGACCCCGGTCGCAATTATTGGTCGACGCGTGTCGGTCGACCGGTCATAGCCAATGCCAGTGGTTTGCCGACGGGGAATCGGCCGCGGCCTGGTTGGCCGACTTCCTCTTGCCGGGGGATACCGTATTGTTAAAGGCGTCCCGGGGGATGCAATTCGAAAAATTGGCCAGCTGGTTGGTCTCCGGGAGGGGCGCATCGTGACGGCGGCATGGGCGGGGGTCTTAAGCTTCTTGACGGCCTATGGCCTTGGCCCGATATTTATTCCTTGGCTTCGGCGGTTAAAGTTTGGCCAGCAGGTCCGGGAGGTCGGACCGGAAGCGCACCTGAAAAAGCAAGGGACACCCACCATGGGGGGCGTGTTGTTCCTTGTCGGATTACCCCTCAGTGTGGCGTTGTTTCAACCGCACAATATCAGGGCGTGGGCTTTGGTAGGACTAACGCTGGGGTATGGGGCGATTGGATTCGTCGACGATTATTTGAAGGTCGTGTTGAAACGGCCCTTAGGCCTTCGGGCACGGGAAAAATTGCTCTGGCAGATTTTGTTGGCGGTTTTGTTTACCTGGTTGGTCTCTCATGTGGCCCCCGCCGCCCGCTATGTCCTGCCGTTTCATGGGGGCCGGATCGCGCCCGGGTGGTGGTACGGGCCGTTGTCAGTTTTGGCCATTTTGGGTGCGGGCAACGCCGTGAACATAACCGACGGCCTGGACGGGTTGGCCGGCGGAGCTACAGCCATTTCGTTTTTATTTTATGCGGTTTGGGGGTTGTGGACGCACGACCGGGCGTTGGAAATTTTCAGCTTGGCGCTCATCGGCGGCCTCGTCGGTTTTTTACGGTATAATCTCCATCCTGCCCGGGTGTTTATGGGGGATACCGGATCATTGGCCTTGGGAGCCGGGTTGGGTGGGGCCGCGGTCTTATCCGGCACGACGTTGCTTTTGCCGCTGGTGGGCATTTTATTCGTGGTGGAAACGCTGTCGGTGGTCATCCAGGTCGTCAGTTTTCGGCTCACCGGCCGTCGCATTTTTCGCATGAGTCCCTTGCACCATCACTTCGAATTGGGGGGGTGGTCCGAGGAACGGGTGGTGACCGTGTTCTGGATGGTGTCGTTGGTGGGGGCGATTTTGGCCTGGTGGTAGCCCGGCGGGAGAGGAGGGCGCTTTCGGATGCAGCAAACCAAAACTATGCCGTTTGATTATGTGCTTTTATTGGCGGTGTTGGGCCTCTTGGCGATGGGCACCATCATTGTGTTTTCGGCCAGTGCGTCCACCGCGTACCATACCTATGGCACTCCCTATTATTACTTGGAGCGGCAATTAATGTGGGCGGGGCTGGGCCTCATTGTTCTGGTGGTGACGTCCCGCATTGATTATTGGCGGTATCAACGGTGGGCGTTTCCGTTGTTTGCGGTATCGGTGGCCCTATTAGGTCTCGTGCTGATTCCCCATGTGGGCATTGAAATTAACGGGGCCCGGCGTTGGTTGGGGGCCGGGCCGTTACAGGTGCAACCGTCGGAACTGGCCAAAATCGGCGTCATCTTTTTGTTTGCCCGCTTGTTTACTTTGCATCAAGATCGCATGGAGGACTTTTGGCGCGGGGTCATCCCCCATTTACTGTTGGCGGGCGTGGTGTTTGGATTGGTGTTGGCCGAGCCCGATTTAGGGACGACGCTGACCATCGCGGGAACCTTTTTTGTGATGTTGTTTGTCGCCGGTGCCCGAAAACGCCATTTGGCCGCGCTGGCAGGGTCCGGCCTGCCCTTGTTGGCGGTGGCGATTATTGCCGAACCGTACCGGCTGCAGCGAATCGTCGCGTTTACCGATCCTTGGAAACATCCGTTGGGGGAAGGCTTTCATACCATTCAAGCGCTTCTCGCGTTGGGATCCGGCGGTATTTTGGGCTTGGGCCTCGGTTATTCCCGGCAAGCGCTGGGATTTTTACCGGAGTCGTTTACGGACTTTATTTTTGCGGTGCTCGGCGAAGAGTTGGGGTTGGTCGGCACCTTGACGGTGGTGATGCTGTTTTTGGTCGTGGCGTGGCGGGGGTATCGCATCGCCATGCGCGCTCCCGATTTATTTTCCAGCCTCTTGGCCACCGGTTTTACGACCATCATCGCCATTCAAGCCGCCATTAACATGGGGGTGGTGACCGCCACCTTGCCGGTCACCGGGATTACCTTGCCGTTTATCAGTTATGGGGGATCGTCATTGGTGCTGAGTTTAGCCGGGATTGGGGTCTTGCTCAATATCAGCAGGCACACCACGTAAAACCGTGCATACCGTACCAATGCCGAGGGAATCCCCAAACCAGGAGGGTCAGACATGCGGGTCGTCTTAACCGGAGGTGGGAGTGGCGGGCATATTTATCCGGCGCTGGCGATTGCGCGAGGATTAATGGCAGAAAATCCTAACCACCGAATTCTTTACATCGGGACACGCCACGGGTTGGAACACGATTTGGTGCCGCGGGCGGGCATATCGTTCCGTACCATTCATGCCCGCGGTCTCTTGGTTAAAGGCTGGCGCGGAAAAATTGCCGGGGCCGGGGCATTGGCCGCGGGAATTCGCGACGCTTGGTCCATTCTCCGCCGGGAACGGCCGGACGTCGTGGTAGGGACCGGCGGTTATGTATCGGGCCCGGTGGGTCTGGTGGCGTCCTGGTTGAAGATTCCTTTGGTCATTCAAGAACAAAACGCCTTTCCCGGTTTAACCAATCGCACCTTGGCCCGCCGGGCGTATGCCGTGGTGACACCGTGGGAAGAGGCGCGGCAATATTTTCCATCCCATACGCGTGTGGTCCTGGCCGGGAATCCCGTCCAAGTGACCACGACACACACCCGGGAATCGGCACGGGTCGCATTAGGATTGGATCCGAAGATCCGCGTGTTGATGGTGACCGGGGGCAGTCAGGGAGCCGCGGCCCTCAACGCGTGGGTCACCGAGCTCTTGCCCGAACTGCACCAGGCGACCGATTGGGGCATTATTTGGGCGACCGGAAGCCGTTATTACGAAACGGTCAAGAACGCCGTAGATCCCGTCATAGGGCACCTTCCGCCGTCTCGGTTTCGGATGGAACCGTATTTTTACGAGATTCAAACGGTCTATCGAGCCGCCGATTTATTTGTCGGCCGTGCCGGGGCCATGACGATTGCCGATTGCCAGGCGTTTGGGGTGCCGGCGGTGTTGGTGCCGTCGCCACACGTGTCGGAAAACCACCAGGCCAAAAACGCGTCGGCGATTCAAGCCCGGGGCGCCGGGTTGGCGATAGAAGAGGGGCAGCTGGTCGGACAAACCGGGACGATTTTATCCCTTTTAAGGGATACCGCACGGTTGTCCACCATGCAGGCGGCGATGCAGGCGCTTTACGACCCCCACGCATTAGATCGGATTTTAGCAACCATTAATCATGCGGCAGGTCGGAGGCGGAGTTGATGCAATGGGAACCGATTATCGCGGAATTGCGTACCATGGCGGTGGGCACGGTCCGCGTCGACGAACCGCTGAGCCGTCACACCTCGTTTCGCATTGGCGGCCCGGCGCGGGTGTTCGTCGAACCCGAGGACATGAATGGGGTTATCCAAGTATTGGATTGGATCCGTGATCGGCATTTACCGTATTTTATTATTGGTCAGGGTACCAATATTCTTGTCTCGGACCGCGGAGTGGACGCGATTGTGGTCTCGAC
This sequence comes from Sulfobacillus acidophilus DSM 10332, assembly GCA_000237975.1. Classification (GTDB taxonomy): domain Bacteria; phylum Bacillota; class Sulfobacillia; order Sulfobacillales; family Sulfobacillaceae; genus Sulfobacillus_A; species Sulfobacillus_A acidophilus. The sequence goes on from CP003179.1 coordinate 1,420,807, forward strand.
CAGCCGGGGATTGCGCCAAATCGTCGTCGAGCCTCCGCGAATTCAGGCGGGCTCGGGTGTTCTCCTGACAAAATTGTGCCACGTGGCGGCGCGGCATCACTTGGCGGGATTGGAATTTGCCATCAGTATTCCCGGAACGCTGGGCGGAGCTTTGGTGATGAATGCCGGCGCGCACGGATCCTCCATGGTGGATGTCGTGGCCACGGTTTTGGTGTGGGACCAAGCGGTCGGGGTCCATCGAATTGACGGGGCGGAAGCCGAATTTCAATATCGTCAAAGCCGGTTCATGCACCAATCGTGGATCGCCCTGGAAGCGGAATTAGTGCTCACGCCGGACGACCCCGAAAAGATTCGGGAACGGATGGCCCATAACATGGCATATCGGATGAAAAGTCAACCGGTCGGGGAGCCCAACGCCGGCAGCGTGTTTAAAAATCCGCTTCCCGAGTATGCCGGCCGTTTGATTGAAAATGTGGGCGCCAAAGGCTGGCGGGAAGGGGACGCGGAAGTCTCCCCGATGCATGCCAACTTTATCGTCAATACCGGTCATGCCCGAGCCGTAGACGTTTTACGGCTGATGCGACGGGTGCGCCGGGCGGTTTATCAACAAACGGGTATCGTTTTGCGCCCGGAAGTACGTTGGATTGGTCCCGGAGAGGGAGGCACCGACACAACATGGGAGAATTTGTGGTACGCGGAGGGCGACGGATTGACGGACGAATAACCGTCCATGGCGCAAAAAATGCCGCCCTGCCGATTTTAGCGGCATCTTTACTGGCGTCCAGCCCGGTGACGCTTTATGATATCCCCCGTTTGCGCGACGTGGATGTCATGATTGAGGTGTTATTAGCGCTCGGTGCACGGGTCGAGCGTTCCGGTACGACGGTGTGGATTGACCCGCGTGATATTCATACCTATGCGGTCCCGGCGGAATTAATGCAGAAGATGCGGGCGTCGATTTTTGTGTTAGGTCCGTTATTGGCTCGCTTAGGGCGTGCTTCGGCCATTCAACCCGGTGGATGCGCCATTGGCGATCGGCCGATTGATTTGCACCTTTATGCGCTCACGCAATTAGGTGCCCAACTGACCGAAGAGGCGGGAAGTACGGAATTGGTCGCCGAGCGCTTGCGGGGAGCTCAGGTCCATTTGACCTATCCCTCCGTCGGCGCCACCGAAAATCTTATGATGGCGGCCGCTTTGGCGGAAGGCGAGACGCGCATTCGCAATGCCGCCATGGAACCGGAAATCGTGGATTTGGCCCAGTTTCTGGAGCGTATGGGCGCCGTCGTCCGGGGAGCGGGAACATCGGATATTCGGATTGTGGGCCAGCCGACGTTGACGGGTACGGACTATCAGATTATTCCTGACCGTATTGAGGCGGCGACCTATGCGTTGGCCGTCGCAGCCACCGGGGGCCGTCTGGTGCTCGAGAACTGTATTGCCGACCATTTGCCCGGTCTTTGGGGACGTTTGCGGGAAGTCGGGGTGGATGTTCGGGACGGTGAAGGGGATGTGGTGGAAATCGTGGCGCCCGACCGTTATCCGGTTCGGCCGATTTCGGTCCACACCGGGCCTTATCCCGGGTTTGCAACCGACATGCAAGCCCAATTCATGGCCTTTTTGCTGAAAGTGCCGGGCGTCCATTTGATTTCCGAGCGGGTGTTTGAAAACCGGTTGGGGCACGCGCGGGAGTTACGCCGATTGGGAGCCCAAATTATCGCCGACCAGCGGGTGGCCTTGATTTATGGCGGGAAACCTTTAAGGGGCGCCGCCGTCACCGCCGGTGACCTGCGGGCGGGTGCCGCTTTGGTCATTGCCGGATTGATGGCCGAAGGAGAGACGGTAATTAGCGGACGGGAAGTGATTGAACGCGGATACGAGCAGCTGGATCAAAACCTGTCGCAATTGGGCGCCGACGTGGTGGCTCGGTGATATACTGACCCTATCACGAGTGGTAGGAGATCCGAGATGGTAAAGCGGTTTCGGCAAGAGCCTTCCCCCGGGGCGCCCTCGCGCTGGCATTGGGTTGTGGCCGCCTTGGTGCTGGTGATGGGGTTTTTAGTGACCGAACAGATCGAGACCATTCAGGCCATCAATCGCACGGCCCAACTCGAAGAGGGGCAGCTGCTCAGCGATTTGGTGACCCGTACGGATCAGGAAAACGGGCAACTGACAAATCAAATCCTTGCCGTCAAAGCGCAATTGGCGGCGTTGCCGGTGGAACCCCGCGTGACCGGGTTGTCTCGGGCCTTGGCCGCTAACCAAGTGTGGGCAGGTCTGACCCCGGTTACGGGTGCCGGGGTTCAGGTGATCATTCATGATGCCACCCGGCCGGCCTTTCCGGGTGAACCGGCCATGCTGGAATTGGTCCACGATCAATATGTGTTGCGGATTGTCTCCTTGCTCTCGGCTGCGGGTGCCCGGGCCATTGCCATCGACGGCCAGCGTTACACCGCCACCACCTCGATTTACTGTGCCGGACCTACCATTCGGATTAATAACGTACCTTACGGCTCGCCCTATGTGATTTCGGCGGTGGGGCCGGTGGGGCCCATGGTGTCCATGTTGGCCAACGACCCGGACATCCAAGGATGGGCCCAACTGGTCTATATTCATTGGGCTCCTGTGCGCCATCTGGTCATTGCCGGATATAACCAGCCCTTACACTACACGTGGGCGAAACCTGTTAAGATAGGGAAGTAAAATTTTGCCCGGGGGGACCCAAGCGTGTGGATTGTGGTAATCGGACTGGCGTTGGGTGTCATGCTCGGCTTGGCCCTGCCCAATGTATTGCCGGCGTCTTTTGCGCATTACTTGTCCATTGCTCTCCTGGCGGCGTTGGATTCCGCTTTTGGCGGATTGCGCGCCAGTCTGGAAAATAAGTTCGTGCCGATGACCTTTGTCACCGGGCTTATTTCCAATGCCGTGTTGGCGGGATTGCTGACCTTCTTGGGGGACAAGATGGGCGTGCAGTTATATTACGCCGCATTATTTGCATTTGGCTTCCGGATCTTTCAAAATCTCGGTAACATCCGCCATCTGCTGATTGATCGATGGATGAAATCCCGCGGAAAATTGCGGCAAAGTCGTGGGTAATGCAGGAAAATAGGGATTGACAGAGAAGTCATCAATAAGTACCCGTGGCGGAGGGGCTGTATGGCCAAAAGACAATTAATGTTGGCATTAGATGTAGGGACGACCAAGGTGTCGGCCATGGTCGGCGAGGTGCGTCCCGACGGGGAATTGGCGGTATTGGGAATCGCCGCCACCCCGGTCACCGGGATGCGGCGCGGATTGGTATTTGAAGTCGAGCGCGTCGCGTTGGCCATACGCGATGCGGTGAATCGAGCCAATAGCATGGCAGGTACGGAACTGACGCAAGCGGCGGTGGCCGTGAATGGGGATCATTTGGCGGTTATTCCCGGACAAGCCCGTTTGGCGTTAAAGACCGGCACCGTCCGCCCCGAAGATGTACAGCAGGTAACCTTGAAAGCCGCCCAACTCTCGCTGGACGGTGACCACGAATTAGTCCAGGTCATTCGCCGTGGGCTGGCCGTGGACGGATTTCGCGGTGTGGTGGATCCCGTGGGGATGGTGGCCCGTGAAATTGAAGCGGAGGTCCTGGTGGTGACGGGGCTGACCACCGTGTTACGTAACCTCCGGCGCGTCGTCAATATGGCCGGGATTACCCCCGTCCTATGGGTGCCGGCGCCTCGGGCGTCTGCCGAAGGCGTGTTGGCCGATGACGAAAAGCAAATCGGGGCGGTGCATCTGGATATCGGCGGCGGGACGACCGGCGTGACGGTCTACCGGGGCGGTCATATTCAGTATTTGGGGGTGGTTCCGCTGGGCGGCGAGGCCATTACGTCGGACCTCAGTTTGGGGTTAGGCATCGTAACCACCCAGGCCGAGCGCCTCAAATTGGAATATGCCGCACTAGGATCCGAGCGGGAGGGGACTTTAGAGGTTCGGGCAGTCAGCGGGCAATCGGTGAAACTGATCCCGGTCCATGAACTGGAAGAGATTGTCGATGCACGTGTCGACGAGTGGGTGTCTCTGGTGGAAGAACATTTGAAACGTTTGGATTGGCCTAAAGGACCGGCGGCGGGTGTTATAGTGACCGGGGGCGGCGCGTTATTGAAAGGATTAAATTCATATTTAGAACAACGGTGGGGCTGGCCGGTGCGGTTGGGGGCTCCTCATTCCTTGGGAGGGCTTTCCGACCTGTCGAAAAGTCCCGGCTATGCCGTGGTGATTGGAGTCGCTCGGGCTCAAATGGAAGCCGGGTTACCAAAAGAACAGGAGAACTGGTGGCGTCGCCTGACCCAATGGTGGGTGAAATTGTGGAATTAATCGTGAACCGGGGACCCGAAACAGGGAGGAAACAGGATGCTAGATTTTGATCAGGCAGCGGAAAATTTTGCCGTCATCAAAGTGGTGGGCGTGGGCGGTGGCGGCACGAATGCGGTCAACCGGATGATCCAGGCCGGACTGAAAGGCGTGGAATTTATTGCGGTCAATACGGACGCCCAAGCCCTGGCCCTTTCGATGGCACCGACCCGTTTACAAGTGGGGATGAAGTTGACCAAGGGGCTAGGCGCGGGAGCCAATCCGGATATCGGCCAAAAAGCTGCCGAAGAGAGTCGCGAACAAATTGCCGATGCGTTAAAGGGCGCAGATATGGTCTTCATTACGGCGGGTATGGGCGGCGGTACGGGGACCGGGGCGGCGCCGGTGGTCGCCGAAGTGGCGAAAGAAGTCGGGGCGCTCGCGGTCGGGGTGGTAACCAAGCCCTTCACGTTTGAAGGTCGGCGGCGCCAAACCTTTGCGGAAAAAGGCGCCGCGAATTTGAAGGCCAAAGTGGATACCTTAATTACCATTCCCAACGATCGGCTCTTACAGGTGGTGGAGAAAAAAACCTCGATTGTCGAGGCCTTTCGCATTGCCGATGATGTTCTTCGCCAAGGGGTGCAGGGCATATCCGATCTCATTGCGGTGCCGGGTTTGATTAACTTGGATTTTGCCGATGTCAAAACCATCATGTCGGAAATGGGGTCGGCCCTGATGGGAGTGGGGGTCAGTCAAGGCGAAAATCGGGCGGCGGCCGCCGCCAAAGCGGCAATTTCCAGTCCCTTGTTGGAAACGAGCATTGACGGTGCCCGGGGCGTGTTGTTAAACATTACCGGCGGTAGCGATTTGTCGTTGTTCGAGGTCAATGAGGCGGCGGAAATCGTGATTCAAGCGGCCGATCCCGAAGCCAACATTATTTTCGGCGCCGTGATTGACGACACGTTACGCGACGAAGTGCGAGTGACCGTGATTGCGACCGGATTTAGCGGCGAACGCCGTCGGTCGGAACCGGAGCGCCAACGAGAAGAAATTGAGATTAAACCGTTTGCTAATGATGATTTGGATATTCCGGCGTTTTTACGTCGCCGGTCGTAACCCGACATCCGCTAAAACCCGCCTTGGAGGCGGGTTTTTTTGTCGGGAATTTCTCCAGCATGCCATCAGCCACTGACAAGATTTCCGTCGCCAGTTTTTTAGAATAGCTCCCGTAAGACATACCGTAGAGCCTATGTTGCATATCCATTAGCCAAGGTGCGCGATGGGGGGCGACGATGATGATAGGGGGTATCTCCACCCTGCTCTATAGCCTGGTCATGGACGGAACCCTCCTTTGGGCTACCGGACAACTGGCCGGATATCCCGTCCGCTGGAGCCGTCTGATGCCGGCCGCGATGGTTGGGGTGTTACCTACTTTATGGGTATTGTGGCACCGTAACCTTTATGCTACGCCCTGGGAAGTCGGGCTGGCGTGGCCGGTCGCGATGGTCCGGCTCGCGTTTGGCCCCATGCGGCGACCGGTTTGGGCCAAAACCTATCTGATTTTTCTGGGTTGGACGTTTTTAGCCGGGGGGTTCATGACCGCCCTGGTGAACTGGGTGCGCTGGTGGCATCCCGGATGGGAGCTGGGAAACGGCCGGTATCTGGTCGCCCTGTTCGTGGCGTTGGGGGGCCGGTGGATGCCGAAAGCCCGATGGCGTCAATGGCTCGGGCGGGAAGAATGGGGATTCATTAAGTGCCAAGTGGGGACGCGGCGGGTGACGATTCCGGTGTTATGGGATTCCGGCAACCAGCTGGAAGAGCCCGGGACGGGTCGTAAAGTGGTGGTCGTCGACGGTCGCGGCCTGGGCGACGCGTTGCCGGATCATATTCGGCAATGGCTGCAAAATCCTACCGATGACCATGTACCGCCCGGGGCTATTCGCTATCGCACGATTGCCGGGGAGGGATGGTTGCCGGTCATCCCGGTGGAGCAGGGCACCGGATTTTTTGCCGGCCGCTGGCACCGGCTGGCCCCTTTCGTGATGGGCGTCAGCGCCTACCCGGTGTCTCCTAGCGGCCATTATCGGGCGTTGGCCTCCCCGAAACTCTTACAACGAAATCCCAATGAAGGGGTGGGAGCATGAGTCTTTCCGAATCGTTGACGCGATTAGAAGCGAACCGTCCACCGGGCGGTTGGCGCCGTTGGTTGACCTGGTTGCGCCAATGGTGGGTGTCCGAAGACCAGGAGTCGGTGCACTATGTCGGGTCCAGTGAAGCGTTGCCGCCTCCTTTAACCGGGGATGAGGAGGCGACCTTATTAACCCACTTGGCGCAGGGCGAGCACCATGCCCGAGGCATTTTAATTGAGCGTAATCTACGGCTTGTGGTCTACATTGCGCGCAAATTTGAAAACACCGGGGTGGGCATTGAAGACTTGGTGTCGATTGGCACCATTGGCCTCATTAAAGCCGTCAATACCTTTAACGTGGAGAAAAAAATTAAACTGGCCACGTATGCCTCCAAGTGTATTGAAAACGAGATTTTGATGTATTTGCGCCGAAACTCGCGGACTCGGTCGGAAGTGTCGTTTGACGAACCGTTGAACGTGGATTGGGACGGCAATGAGCTCTTGTTGTCGGATGTTTTGGGGACGGAAACCGATATTATTTATAAACCCTTGGAAGAAGAAGTCGACCGAACGATGTTGCGCCGGGCGTTAAATAAGCTGACGGCACGGGAAAAACGGATTATGGAACTGCGCTTCGGGTTAAAAGACGGGTTGGAGCGGACCCAAAAAGAAGTGGCGGACACCCTCGGGATCAGCCAGTCGTATATATCTCGGCTCGAAAAACGAATTTTAAAACGCCTTCAAAAAGAATTTCGCCGCATGGAATAGCCGTTAGTCAAAACAGGCCCGGTCTTTTGCGCGAGCGCAGCTGACCGGGTTTTGTCGTGTCCGGTCATTTAGAACTGGTTCGACCGGCCGCCGGTCAATACCACCCCCGGTATAACAGGTTTGACACTAACGGTGGATTGGCGGGAATTTGGGTGAGCGTACAATAATTCGTAAATAGGATGGGCTAGTGATTTGGAACCCGCAGTCGATCCTATCCAGTATGAACCAGACGGACTAATCCGTCGCTAGAGGAGGCCAGACGATGGCTAAGCCGCATGTGGTCGTGCTTGGCGCCAATTTTGCCGGGCTGGGTGCCGCGCAAAAAATTCGCGAATATGCCCGCGACAGTGTCGAAATCACGGTGATAGACCGAAAGCCCTACTTATTGTTTGTGCCTAATATTCCCAACGAGGTATTTGAAAACCGCAATCCCATGCTCACGTTGCATATGCCGGTTGCCGAGGCGCTTCATGAGGATGGGATTCATTTTATTCAAGGCGAAGTCCGCGCGTTGGATCCGGACCGCCAAGTGGTGGAATATCTGCCCAGCGAGCGGGTGGGTTCCGCGGTCGAAGTCCTCCATTACGACTATGTGGTTGTCGCTTTGGGCGCACGACTGGCGTACGACCAAATCGAGGGATTTGCCGAATACGGTCATACCGTCAGTGACACCTATTATGGGGAAAAACTCCGCCGCTATTTAGCCACGGAATATAAAGGCGGGCCGGTGGCGGTGGGGTCGGCGCGGTTCCACCAAGGAACCATGTCCCAAGAGTACGTGCCGACGGCCGAAGCCGCTTGTGAGGGGCCGCCGGTTGAAGTCATGCTGGCGTTTGGTCATTGGTTGAAAACCCATGGGCTGGGCGGACCCGACAAAATCACGGTCTTCACGCCGGCGGAAGTCATTGCCGAGGATGCCGGATTAGATATCGTGAAGCAATTGCTGAGTTTAGCCGGGCAAATGGGGTACCATTACCTGAATAACGTGCACGACATCAAGCGGATCACGCGTGACGGGATTGAGTTTGCCAATGGGCAATCGATAGAGGCCGAATTGAAGATTGTGTTTCCGGATTGGCAAGCGCACGACTTTTTGAAGGGGTTGCCGATTTCGGACGATCAGGGATTCATTTTAACCGACATGACGGCGCGTAACCCGCGATACCCCAATGTACTGGCTTGCGGTGACGCGGCGGCGGTTACCGTACCGAAGCTCGGGATTTTAGCGCACATGGGCGGAGAGAAAGTCGGCCAGCAAATTGCGCTCGATATGGGGCGGATGAGCCCGGAAGACGCGAATCGTCCCATGCACTTCATCGTGAACTGCATCGGGGATATGGGCGGCAACCAGGCCTTTGCCATTCGTTCGGATACCTGGTACGGCGGCAAAGAGTCGAGCCTGAAGATGGGGCATATCCCGTTTCTGATGAAGATGCAGTACAAGGAAATGTTCTTCCGAACCAAAGGCAAAGTGCCGGATTGGGGCATTCCGGCATCCGACTTCTTGATTCACCAGTTGGGTTAGGGGTGGAGAAGGGGAGAGAGAACGATGGCGATTGAGAATCCGCATGAATCGGTAGCCTCGGATCCCGTCCTCACCGAGGCCGAATGGTCAGGCTTGGCCCGGCTGGGACAATTGGTACATCTTTTGGACAAGTCTTGGACCGAAACCGGTCTAGGTGAAACCCTGACCGGGGAGATCGCGGAGGGGTTGCGAGCGGTGCCGGCGGATACCTGGCCGGCGCTCTTGGAAGCCACGCGGGTCCTTCGCGATCTCCACCAAAACGGGGTTTTAGGTCAGCTGGCGGATGTGCTCGGATTCATGACGCGAACGCCTGAAATATGGCAAGAGGTCTTACCCCAGTTGGCTCGGAAACTGGCGGAGGCCGCGGATACGGTGGATTGGGCAGGAGCCGGCCATTTGGCGCAGGAAGCCAGTCACAGCGAGGCACTGGTCGCCCTTTTCGCACTTCTGCGATATCTGACGAAAGAAGCTCCACCGGAATTTTTGGCGGATATGACCACGCTCGGGCATGAGGTGATGGCCGGATGGAACCAACCCGGGCTTCGTCAGGCCGGTCCGTCGTTAATCACGCTTCTCGTGACATTGCACGAGACCGGGGTATTAGCGCAACTGACGGACCTCTTGCACTATTACCAGTCGTTTCAATCCGTCTTAAACGTCGACCGGTTAATGACGGATGTGCTCCAATATCTGGCCACCAGCACGCTCATGGACGATTTCAAGCGCATTCGCCCGGAGGGACTGATGCGGTTACTGGCGGAAGTCAGTCAACCGGATACGACGCGCACTTTGGTCAGTGTGGTCCAGCTGCTGCGATTTATGTCGCAGGGCGACATTTTTAACGAATTTATGAGCCAGCTCATCTCGATTAGTAGCACCGTGTTTGACAAGGAATTTTTAAATACGTTGCCTGACTTATTGGATACCGCGGTGCTATTGCGTCAATCCGGTCTCCTGAACGCTTTACAAAAAGTGGTGGAAGCGTATCCCAATTTGGCCCAAATGCCGTGGAATCAATACATTATGTTGGGCGCGGAACAGTTGGGCCGGCTGAACATCGGGGAAACCCTGGGGAAGGTGCGACGAGCGCTCGAGGAGACCCAAGAGAAGGCACCTCGGCTGGGCGGCATGGGGGGGTTGATGCGGATAATGCGAGACCCCGCCACCCAGCGCGTGATGCAGTTTGGCATTGCCCTTTTAAGTCAGTTTATTCCCGCCTGATCTCGACGTCTGACCGCAGCGGTCCCGGAAACTCCGGGGCCGTTTTTTGATGCTCCGTATAGCCTATCCGATTTCTGGCGATACTGGCTATGTGAGTCGTTGGCAGATTCGGCTCCGGGGGGGAACCTTCAGCATGCCAATCAATAAAGTCGAAATCCCTGGCGTCAACACGTCTAAGTTGCCTGTGCTCACCAATACCAAGATGCGGGAATTGTTCCGGGCGATGCAGGCGGGCGACCCGAGTGCACGTGACCAACTGATTAACGGCAACTTGCGTCTGGTTCTGAGTGTTATCCAACGGTTTCAAAATCGCGGGGAACATTCGGATGATCTATTTCAAGTCGGTTGCATCGGTTTAATGAAGGCCATCGACAACTTCGATTTGGAACAGAATGTGAAATTTTCCACCTATGCGGTGCCAATGATTATCGGGGAGATTCGGCGCTATTTACGCGACAATAATCCCATTCGGGTCAGCCGCTCGTTACGCGATATCGCCTATAAAGCCTTACAGGTACGGGACAGTCTGGTCCATCGCTTTAATAAAGAGCCGACGATCACGGAAATTGCCCAAGAGCTCCAACTGCCGCGCGAAGAGGTGTTATATGCGCTGGACGCCATTCAAGAGCCGATGTCGTTATTCGAACCCATTTATCACGATGGCGGCGATCCGATTTATGTCATGGACCAGATCTCCGACGAGAAAAATCAAGACAAGATTTGGTTAGAGGGGATTGCGATCCGAGAAGCCATGCGACGGTTGAGTGACCGGGAGAAAATGATTTTGAGCATGCGATTTTTTGACGGCAAGACGCAAATGGAGGTTGCCGACGAAATCGGGATTAGCCAAGCCCAGGTATCCCGACTAGAAAAGGCGGCGCTGAATCATATGCGTAAGCATATGTAGTCGAGGGGAAACGAGAAAGGTGTTCGATGAACCGATTAAATCACTGGGGTAGGCGGGAACTGGCCGGGCTTTTGATGGCGTGCGGTCTGGCGATGGGGAGCACGTTGGGGGGAGCGCCGGCGGCGCGGGCGGCGCCGATTCCGACCCCGTCGGTCATCCGGTTTCGTGTTATCGCGAACTCGGACAATCCGCGCGATCAAGCGTTGAAGCTCTTGGTGCGGGACGCCGTGCTACGGGTGTTGGAACCTCGTCTGGCTTCCGTTCATTCCGAAAAAGTGGCCGCCGAGCGCATCCGGTCACTGACGGGCGTGCTCGACCAAGTGGCCAACGGGGTGCTCAAAAGCTATCATGCCCCCTATCGAGCGCGAGTCCAATGGACCCGCACGCTTTTCCCAACCAAGGCCTACGGGACCTGGGTGTTGCCGGCCGGTCAATATCAAGCGCTTTTGATAGAATTGGGGCGGGCCGAGGGACATAACTGGTGGTGCGTCCTGTTTCCCTCCCTCTGCTTTATTGATATGGGGAATGCCTTGGCGGTTTCGGAGCCGGTCGCTCCCGTCTCCACCTCCCTTTCGCCTGAAGCCACCGGCGGACAGGGCCCGAAGGCCGTGTCCCCCCGCCATTTACGGGTCAGCTGGCGAGCTCCTCGTTTTCTCACGACCTTTTGGGCCATTTTGTGCCAATAAGTCTAAGACATCACCGGTCAGACATAGCTATCAATCGGGGGGTGCCTTTGATGGTGAAGACCTCCGAGCTGAGGACGAAAGACGTGGTGAATGTCGTCGACGGGCGGCGCTTAGGGCTCATCGGCGACATCGAACTGGACTTGGAGCAGGGTCGGGTAAAGTCGGTGGTGGTTCCGGGCGCGAGTCGTTTTTTGGGTTTCTTTGGCCGTGACCGGGACACCGTGATTGAGTGGGAGCAAATTCAAAAAATCGGGCAGGACGTGATATTAGTCAACGTTGCGCCATTTACGGATCAAACCCATTCCTCTTAAGCGCCCGTTCGCGGGCGCTTTTTTTGGTATCATACCATTAATCCTAACCAAAGGTGGAGGACCGAGGGTGGCATTTCAACGAGAAGGCTCCATTATAACCTGGCGTCCCACAGATCACATTACCGCCTGGTTTTCCACGCGCCTCGGCGGGACGAGTTTACCGCCCTTCGATACCATGAATCTTTCATTTGGGGTCGGTGACGTATCGGTTTCGGTCAAGGAAAACCGTCGGCGGATGTTGGCGTTGATGGGGCGGCCGCTGGACGATCTGGTCATGCCGCATCAAGTGCACGGCGGGACGGTAACCTGGATTTCCGCGGCGGACCGTGGGCGCGGGCGGGTACCCGATGTTCCGCCCATCCCGGCAACCGACGGATTTTTAACGGACGCGGCGGAGATCGTATTAGGGATGGGATTTGCCGATTGCGTCCCGATTTTTTTGGCGGATGTCAAAGGCCGGTTTTTCGGATTGCTCCATGCCGGATGGCGGGGGACCGCCGCGAAAATTCAAGAGACCGCCGTTCAACAGCTTATGCAGCGAGGGGTATTACCGGAGGATATCCGCGTAGGACTTGGACCTCGCATCGGCCCGTGTTGTTATGAAGTCGATCAACCGGTTTATGACCGGATTCGGGCCGTCGCAGGAACGGCCCCCTTGACACCCGTGGACGCCCGTCATTGGCGGCTCGATTTACACCTCGCCAATCGCCTGATGTTGGAAGCGGTGGGAATTTTGCCGGAACATATCGACGAAGCGCCTTACTGCACGGCCTGTCACCCGGAGTTGTTTTTTTCCTACCGGCGGGACCATCACGTGACGGGCCGGATGGGGGGCTATATATGCCGGACCTAGAGGCGATTCGCGAGCGGGTACTGGCCGTTCGGGAACGGCTGTCCGAGATACGGCCGGACTATCGGGTGAGACTGATGGCGGTCACCAAATTTCGGAGTCGGGAGGAGGCCTTGGCCGCTGTTCAGGCCGGAGCGGACGTGATTGGGGAAAACCGGGTCCAGGAAGCTCGGCAAAAATGGGAAAGCGAAAAGCCGCCCTGTCCGCTCCATTTAATTGGACAGCTCCAAACAAACAAGGTAAAATATGGCATACAGCTGTTCGACGTGATCGAAAGTCTGGATCGTCCGCGCTTGGCGGAGGCGTTGACCCGGGGGCTGAACGAACCGTTTCCGGTCATGGTTGAAGTCAATATCGGACGAGAGGCGACCAAAGCGGGGGTACTGCCGGAAGCGGTAGGGGAGTGGCTTCGCCAACCGGATCGGTGGACGCGGCTCAAGATTATCGGATTCATGACGGTTCTTCCGGCAAAAAGAGACAAAAGCTTGGCGGAAGAGCGGAGAATTCGCCATTATATAAGGGAAATGGTGGATCTCTGGCAGGCAATGCGCCGTGAACAGTGGCCATGGGCGCCGTTAGACCACCTATCGATGGGAATGAGCGAGGACTGGGAGTGGGCGGTTGAAGCCGGTAGTACCCAAATCCGGCTCGGCACCACCTTATTTGGTCCCCGACCGGGGGATGGTCAGGGCCCTTAATGACCGAAGGAGGTTATCATGAAATCAGGATTGGTGGGCAAGTTTTTAAACTTTGTGGGACTGGAAGAGGTCGAAGACGAGGAGTTTGAGACCGAGGCGGAGCCGGTGGTACGGGCGACGGCAGATTGGGAGGACGAAGTGCCGAAGCGGCGACGGCCGGGGGTGGTCAGTCTACCGACGTCCCGGAATCTTCGGGTGGTGGTCATGCATCCTCGGACTTTGGAAGAAGGGCAAGCGATTGCCGACCAGGTCAAAGGGCGGCGTCCGGTGATTGTCAATCTCGATTTAGCGGAGGAGCGGGCCGGTCAGCGGTTATTGAACTTTCTGTCCGGTGTCGCGTATGCGCTGGATGGGGGACTTCGGAAGGTCGGGGACAATATTTTCTTGATTACCCCGAGTAACGTGGAAGTCGCGAGCGAGGATCACGAGGAAGGGTCATCGTGGATTCGAGGCAATAATAAGTGAGTTTTGTTTTGGTCAAACTAGCCGATAGCGTGACGCTATTGGAGCGGATTTTTTATGTGGTACTGGTTATCCGGATTGTGGCCTCGTTTTTTCCGCCGCAAACCGATGGCTGGTGGAGTCGGTTGGCGGGATGGGCGGTACGGTTAACCGAACCGGTGTTGGCGCCTATCCGTCGCCGAATTCCTCTCATGGGGATGCTTGACCTCTCCCCGTTGATCGCGTTTTTTCTGGTCAATATCGCAGCCTATGTCTTAAACACCATTTTATTGAGTTTAGCGAGGGTTTAGGGGGGGTGACAGAATGCCGTTAACGCCATTGGACATCATCAATAAAGAGTTTAAGCGAAGTCTTCGGGGGTATAACGAAGACGAGGTTAACGAATTTCTCGATGAAGTGGTGCGGGACTATGAGGCCCTGATTCGGGAAAATGACGAATTGCGACAAAACGCCGACGGCATGACGGAACGGCTAGAGCAATATCGGGCGATGGAGCAGACGTTGCAAAACACCTTGGTAGTGGCCCAGCAAACGGCCGAAGAAGTCAAACTGGCGGCCCGTAAAGAGGCGGAACTGGTCGTGCGGGAAGCGGAGCAACGGGCACGGGAGATTCTCCAGCAGGCCGAAGCCGAGGTCCAAAAAGCCTACGCCGAACGCGATCGCATCCGGCGGGAAACCGAGCAGTTTCGCGCCAGAATTCGAAGTCTCTTGGAATCGCAATTGGCGCTGTTACAAGAAGATATTGGCGCCTTGGCACCTGTGGCGGCGGGGGATCCCGCCTAGCTGGCATGCCGAAAGATTTCAGGGTATAATGGGATAAGTAACCGATAGCGGATGAACGCGATGATTGGGACCGGGGCTGGTGTCGGAAAAAGAGAGTTGGCGGCTGGTGCGAGCCAACCGAAGACGCCTGTCTCCTATCGCCCAGGAGTGCGCGGTGAACACGAGTAGCCAAGCCGGGTACGCCCGTTATCGCGTCAGAGCGCTTCCGTTAATTGCAGGAAGAAAAAGGGTGGTACCGCGCCCCGGCGTCCCTTGCTTAGGCAAGGGCTTTTTTATTGAAAAATGATGATGAAGGAGAACCGCGTCAATGGATTACCGCAACACGCTGAACTTACCGAAAACGGCCTTTCCCATGAAAGCCAATTTGCCCGTGGCGGAACCCCAACGTTTGGCCCAATGGGAGGCCTTGGACATCTACGGGGCTTTACGGCGCGCCCGCCAAGGTCAACCCAAGTTTGTTTTGCATGACGGCCCGCCGTATGCCAATGGCGATATTCACGCGGGGACGGCATTGAATAAAATCGTGAAAGATATGATCAATCGCTATTGGGCTCTGGCGGGTCGTGACGTGGCGTATGTCCCCGGATTTGACACCCATGGACTCCCCATCGAAATGCGGGCCTTAAAGGCGCTCGGTGTGTCCCAACACCAAATTGCGCCGTTGGATTTGCGCCGGGAGTGTGCGGGAGTGGCGCGCCATTATATCGGGGTGATGACCACCCAGTTTCAACGGCTGGGGGTCATGGGGGACTGGAATCATCCTTATGCGACCTTGAATCCGGCGTACGAGGCCGAAGAACTTCGGGTGTTTGCCGACATGGTCGATCAAGGGCTCATCTATCGCGACTTAAAATCGGTGTACTGGTGCCCGCATTGCGAAACGGCCTTGGCGGAAGGGGAAATCGAATATAAGACGCATGCGTCGCCGTCGATTTACGTAGCTTTTCCCGTCGAAGAGACTGACCGCTTACCGTCGGGGACGCGGGCAGTCATTTGGACTACCACGCCCTGGACGATTCCCGCCAACGTGGCCATCGCCGTCCACCCGTCACTCCATTATGTGGTCGTGAAGACCGAAGTCGGGCCTTTATTGCTCGCGGAGGCTCTGGTGGAGAAGGTGCTGGCCTTGCTCGGGCTTCACAATCAGGGGAGCGGGGCGGCCTTCCCCGGAGCCGCATTAGAAGGGCTGGTCGCTCGCCACCCCTATTTAGATCGTACGGCACCCTTTGTATTAGGGGACCATGTGACCGCGGAAAGCGGGACCGGTTTGGTGCACACCGCGCCCGGACACGGGATCGAGGACTTTGAGGTCGGCCGCCGCTATCAATTGCCGGTCATTCAACCGTTGGACGATCAGGGATATTACCGGCCGGATACGCCGTTGGTCGCCGGGCTCTTTTATGAAGCGGCCAATCCGGTGGTGATTCAAAAACTGACGGAGGTTGGGGCTTTACTGCATCAGGAGCGGTACGACCATCAATATCCCTTTTGTTGGCGATGCAAAAATCCGATTATTTTCCGGGCGACCTCCCAATGGTTCTTATCCATTGACCGCATTCGCGACCAGCTGACCGAGGCGACATATACTGTTCACTGGGATCCCCAATGGGGGGGCGATCGGATGCGCGGGATGGTGGAAGACCGGGAAGACTGGTGTTTATCGCGTCAACGGGTATGGGGGTTACCGATTCCCGCATTCTACTGTCTCCAGTGCGGATCGTCGATTCTGACCGGGGATTTGGTGCGACACGTGGCCGACATTATCGCCCGGGAAGGCAGTGACAGTTGGTGGGCTCAACCGGCGGCCCACTTTTTGCCGGAAGGATTCCGCTGTCCGACCTGTGGGGGGCAGGAGTTCCGGCAAGAACGGGATATTTTTGACGTGTGGATGGATTCGGGCTCGAGTCATGCCGCTGTGCTCAAAGGCAACCCGGATCTCAGTTGGCCGGCCGATCTGGTGTTGGAAGGTAACGATCAATATCGCGGGTGGTTCAATAGCCTCTTAACCACAGGGATCGCCACCCAGGGGGAAGCACCCTACCGCATGGTGCTGACTCATGGAATGGTGCTCGACCAATTCGGTCAGGAGATGCATAAATCACTGGGAAACACGGTGGACCCGCTGGAATTGGTGGAGCGGTACGGCAGCGATGTGTTGCGGCTTTGGGTGGCGTCCTCGGATTTTCGGACCGATGTCCGTATTTCCGACGACTTGATGAAACAACTGGCCGAAAGCTACCGGAAAATCCGCAATACATTTCGGTTTATGTTGGGCAATTTGGCCGATTTTAGTCCGACCACGGCGCCGGGGCAAGGCGCTCTCCGCGATCCGTTAAACCGGTGGGTGGTTTTTCGCGTGGGTCAATGGTTGGAGGAAGCTCAAGCCGCCTATCAAACGTATCAGTTTCATGCGGTCGTTCATGGGCTCGTGCGGCTGATGACGGTTGATTTGTCGAGTCTTTATCTCGACATTATTAAAGATCGCCTCTACACGCTCGGCCGTCGGGATCCCCTGCGGCAGGAAACGCAGACCGTCTTGTATTATTTGTTGCATGCGTTGTTGCGGGCGATTGCGCCGGTCTTAGTGTTTACTGCCGACGAAATTTACGAATTCGCGCCTAAACCGGCGGACTTTCCCCACTCGGTGCATTTGAGTACGTGGGTCGGCGGCTGGGACATTGGCTATAACGAGGACGAACGTGCGCGCATGGACCGCCTCTTTGGATACCGCGAGGTCATTTTAAAGGCCATTGAGGAGAAACGGGCGGCCAAAATCATCGGAAACAGTCTAGCGGCCCGTGTCGTCCTGCATTTGCCCGCGGGGGAGAATTTGTCTCGGGACGATCAGGGGCTTTTGACCGAGCTGGTGATGGCCGCAGAGATTGTGCCGGTTACGGGAGATATTCTGCAAGCGGTCGCCGAACCCACGGATTGGGCCCGCTGCGAACGGTGTTGGCGTCATACGCCCGATGTCTCGGATGACGATCACTTATGCGAGCGGTGTCGGGGTGTGCTCGCCCAATCCGCGGAATAATGGCGCGGCGGTGGGTCGTGGCCCTTATGGCGGGGATTTTTCTGATTGATCGCGTGATCAAGGATTGGATCCAAAGCCATATGCAGATTGGTCAAAGCATTCCGGTTCTGCCGCCGGTGCTCTGGATAACCTATATTACGAATAATGGGGCCGCATTTAGTCTTTTTCGGCATGCCGTGCCGATGTTTATTGCGATTGCGGTTATCATTTTAGGGGCCGTGGGGTGGTATTTGGCTTCCCGGCCCCGGGTTCCGCGGATCCAAGGGTGGGGAATCGGCCTCTTAAGCGGGGGAACCGCCGGCAATCTGTGGGATCGGGTGTGGCATGGGCGGGTGATTGACTATATCCATTTTCGATTCTGGGCTATTTTTAATATCGCGGATGCCGCTATTGTCATCGGTATCGGGCTCTTGATGTGGGACTATTGGCGACGAGATGAAGAGGAGCACCATGGAGCATGAACCAAGCCGCCGAGCGACGGTCGACCCTACCGAAGCCGGGCGGCGAATTGACCAATGGTTGGCTTCCAAATGGCCGGAACGGTCTCGATCCGCGTGGCAAAAAGCCATTAAAGCGGGTCAGGTGACCGTAAACGGCCGCGTCGTGCCTGCTCGCAGCCTGGTGGTGGCAGGGGATGTGGTGCAGGCGTCGATGCCGGTTCAGGACGAGGCGGCTGTCGATGCCGACAGTCCACCCGACCCGGTCGTGAGCAGCTGGATCGTCTACCAAGATGCCTGGATTTTAATGGTTAACAAGCCCCGGGGAGTGGTGGTCCACCCGGCGGCCGGGCACTGGTCGGATACGCTGGCCCAGGGATTGCGGCCTTGGATTCACGAGGCGGCCGGTGAGCGCCCCGGCATCGTGCATCGATTGGATAAAGATACGACGGGGCTGATGGTGGTTGCACGCACGGAGGCGGTCCGCCACATCCTATCGCAAGCGATTCAGGCGCGCCAAGTGACCCGTCAATATCTGGCGATAGTTCGGGGTCACCTAGACCCCTCTGCCGGAACCATTGACGCCCCGATCGGTCGCGATCCGCGTCATCGCCTGAGAATGGCGGTGATCGAACCGGGGCGATCGGCTCGCACACATTACCGGACGGTGATCCGGACACCGCACGCCAGTGTCGTACAATGCACGCTCGAGACCGGTCGGACCCATCAAATTCGGGTGCACCTGGCGTCCGTCGGGCATCCGGTGTTGGGTGACCGACTCTACGGCGGCGGCTGGCCTGGCCTTTTCGACGGGCAATTGCTACACGCGGCGCGGTTAATGCTCATCCATCCGGTCGACGGTCGACCGTTGGATTTGACGACCTGGCCGCCGGATGACTGGCGGCGGTTTCCCGAATGGCGGGAGGCGGAGGTGGTCGATAACCGACTATATCCCGATGGGGCGCACATGAGCACGACGGAGTGGCTGACGCATTGGCAGCGATCGGGGGCGGATTAACGGCCGGAGGCGGTTTCCGCGGTGAGGGCCTGAATCAGGGGAGCTAATTGGCTCATCACCAGATGGCGAGCGACCTCTTCGGTCATGTCGGTCAATTCGCCGCGTGCCACAACCGAAAAACTGTTGGGGGTTAGGTCGACAAACTGTAGACTGACCGCAAACGGCAGGTGGCGAAGACGTTCCGCGCCTTGCGCCAAAAAGGTTTCGGGATCAATGGTCCAAGCGACATCAAAACGAAAATGAAAGCGCTGGACCGGGCGACGGCTAAGATTATGAATGGCCGATTGAATAATAATCCCGTTGGGAATCATCATCGGGGTGCCGTCGTCGGTGATTAAAGACGTATACATGAGGTTGATGTCGGTGACCAATCCGGAATAGCCCGGTTTCATCGCTTCATGAGGAAAGCTGGGCATCAGGAGAGGATATTGCCAGGCGACGAATACGATGTGGTCTCCGACTTCAAACGGATGAAACAGAACCAGTCCGATACCGGCGATGAGATTACCGAAAAAGCTTTGCCCGGCCAAACCGATGATGACGGTTATAAAGGCGCTGCCGAAGACGACGGAGGACAACCCGACCCCTAAGGCGGCGACAAATGCGAGGACAATGGCCAGGTAAAGGACCAGCCGGACCAAGAAACGCAAGGTGGTCAATTGGCGTGATCCCAAGCGGTCGGACGGGATTCGAAACAAGGCCCGCTCCAGCAAATACGAGATGGCGCCGCCAATTAACAGCACCACCAGGGCTTTTAAGGGATCTCCATAGGTCTTTTCCAAATGAGGCGGCAAGCGCCGAATCAACAGAGTCAAGACGACGCCGACAATTAAGGTCGAGCCGATGAGAAGTCCGGTACGCCGCCAGGGGCTTTGTCGCATGGTTGGCTTGCTCCTTCGATTTGATATCGTCGTCCAGACTACCAAAGGAGAGCCGAGATGGCTAGGGGAAATCGCGTGACAGAGGCGAGACTGCGCTGGTTTTTATGTGATGGTCCCGATTGTCGGCGCCGGGGGGCCCGCCGCTTATGGCAGATCGCGCATGAAACGAGCGGTAGCCCCGGTGCGGTGGTCGTGCGGACGGAATGCTTGGGACTCTGTCCCGGAGGCCCTTTTGTCTGGGGTTATCCGGCCGTGGGGCCGATCGGGCCATTGGCGGAGAACCGCTGGCGCGATTATTGGGCGCGAGGCGACGGGCCGGCCAAGGAGGGCGACAGCCATTGAGTCACCGCGTGACCGGGATACGCTTTAGCCGGCGGCAAGCTTACTTGACCGTCGGGATTTATTTCGGCCGACAAGAGGACCGGTACCGGGGCACTCCCCGGGGTCGGCCGATAAGTCCATAAGAGATTGACGGTCAGCACGGTCGGTCCGCCGCTACTGAGGGCGGAGGACTGGGCCGACCAACCTAAGGGACCGGTTAAGCCCGGCAAACGGGGAAGATCGGCCGGCGGAATGGTCGTGCCGGCCGGGCCGGCCGGACCATCGGTGACGCGCGACGCTTCCTGCACCAATTGGTAAAGCGGGGCGGGTAACTGATCCCAGCTCGCTGTCGCACGGGGTAGGGGAACCGGGACGCTATTCCAGGTGACGGCCGGGGACGACGAGGAAGCCCAGCCCCACCAGAGGCGATGATTTTGGACCGTTGGATCCAACACGAGCCAGGTCGGCATGGTGGCGTTCGGAAATTGCCCGATCCAGAGACCGGGGGAAGACTGATGGGTGGCTTTTTGCAAACGACTTTCGGCATCGACCACCCAGCCCGGGGTTCCCGGGACAACGCCTTTATTCAGGGTGAAAGAATTATTTTCGCTGGATTGGGACGTCGTCGCGGTGGGCGCATGGCTTCCGGTAAGGGATGCGATGAGGGCGATCAGCCCCACGATGAGGACGCCAAATCCGATGCCTCCGAGTAGTGACTTGTTTCGCATAAGGCCTGCCTTTCTCGCTGAGCCGGGGATTTACTAGACATGATAGCGTATATGGCCGGGCGCGGGAGAGAAAAATTTTGGACAAGGCGGATCAGCTCTTTATTTTTTTGCACGAGTGGGCTAGACTTACCAAGGGTAGATTACCTTTAATCCCAGTCCCGCGAGACTGGAAAGGGCCATAAGGACGGGTGTGCTCTGACCATTTATGCGGGTTAGAGCTTTTTTTATGCGCAAAAGAGGTGTGACGTTGGCGGTCATTATGGACGAAGAAATGATGCGGCGGGCCCTTATGCGTATTGCCCACCAGATTTCCGAACGCCATCGCGGGATCGAAGGGTTGGTGCTGGTCGGGGTCTTGACGCGCGGTACGCCGATGGCATCCCGGATTGCCGATAATTTGGCACGGATTGAGGGGGCCCGGCCGCCGGTGGAGTCGATTGATGTGGGCACGTATCGCGACGACCGGGAACGGACCCGCGTGTTGCCGGCCCCTTGGCGGGCGCGCCAACCGGTCGAAAATCAGGTCGTGATTTTGGTTGACGATGTCTTATTTACTGGGCGCACCGTGCGGGCTGCTCTCGACGCCATTATCGACGGAGGCCGTCCGCGGGCGGTGGAATTGGCCGTGCTGGTGGACCGCGGTCATCGGGAATTGCCGATTCGAGCCGATTATGTCGGGAAAAATATCCCGACCGCCAAAAACCAATTGGTGCAAGTCATGCTGAAGGAAATTGACGGACGGGATCAGGTTGAGCTCATCGACGAGGGAGAATAAAATGGGGCATCTTATCGGGATCCAGGCCTATTCGACGGGGGAATTACAAGAGATTTTGGATCAGGCCCAATCCTTCTATCGCCAACTTACGCAAAAGCCTCGACAAATCCCCCCGGCGCTGCACGGTCGGACGGTCGTGACCTGGTTTATGGAGCCGAGCACGCGCACACGTGCGTCTTTTGAGCTGGCGGCGCGCTACTTGGGGGCGGAGGTCCTATCCCTGGCGACCGAAGGGTCGAGTATGGTTAAAGGCGAAACGCTATGGGACACGCTGGCCAATTTGGAGGCCATGGGTATCGATGCGTTGGTGGTGCGCCATGCAGAAGCGGGCGTCCCCTGGCAACTGGCCCGAAGGGCGCGGGTTCCCGTGATTAATGCCGGAGACGGCTGGCATGAACACCCGACGCAGGCGCTCTTGGATTTGTTAACGGTTCGGCAGGCATTGGGGGATGTCTCGGGTCTTCACGTCGCGATTGTGGGTGACATTTTGCACAGCCGGGTCGCCCGTTCGGATATTTGGGGATTTACTCGGATGGGGGCCACGGTGACATTGGTGGGGCCGCCGCAATTTGTTCCGTCCGAATGGCCAGCCAAGGGAGTCCGGGTTTCGGACGAGCTCTCGGAAGTCTTGCCTTCGGCGGACGTGGTAATTTTATTAAGGATTCAAAAAGAGCGACAGGCCCTCAACGGCCTCTTTTCGGTGGAAGAGTATCGCTTGCGGTGGGGGCTGACTGCTGAGCGGTTTCGGATATTGAAACCCGGGGCGGTGGTGCTCCATCCGGGTCCGCAAAATCGCGGGGTGGAGATCGATAGTGACGTCATGGCGCAAGACTCGGTTCTGATTGGACGCCAAGTGACCAATGGGGTAGCGGTCCGCATGGCCGTATTGTCCCGGCTGATGGGGGAAAAAACATGGTAAAAACCGCGCTACGGATTCGGGATGCCCGCATTATCGACCCGTTTCGGGGCGTTGACGACGTGGGCGATGTGTGGATCGATCACGGTGTGGTGGTAGAGCCGGGGACGATTCACCCGGAGACGACGTTTGATGCCCACGGCCTTTGGCTGGTGCCCCGGATCACCGACATGCATGTTCATTTTCGCGATCCGGGGCAAACCTGGATAGAAGACGTCGGCAGCGGGAGCCGGGCGGCGGCGGCCGGCGGATTTACCCAAGTGATGACGATGGCGAATACCGATCCGGTGGTGGATTCTCCTAGCTTGGTCGCCTGGTTGGCGGAACGGGGTCGACAAGAGGGATTGGTGCGTATTTTGCCCGGGGCTGCCATCACCCGGGGAAGCGAAGGTCGGCAGCTGACCGACTTTTATCGGTTAAAAGCGGCCGGTGCGGTGGGGTTTTCCGATGACGGGCGACCGGTCGAGTCGGCCGCTGTCATGCAGGCCGCTTTAGCCTATAGCCGAACGGTCGGAGCACCCGTGATTAACCATGCCCAAGAGATGTCGCTGAGCCGACAGGCGGTCGTCCATCAAGGAGCCCCGGCGTTGGAAATGGGATTGGCGGGGGCGGGCGAGCTCGCCGAAAGCCTGATGGTCTGGCGCGATGTCCAGCTGGCCGGAGCTACCGGAGGCATTCTCCATGTGGCGCACGTGTCGGTTCCCCATAGTCTGGAGGCGATTCGGTATGCCCGCGATCACGGCTGGCAGGTTACCGCCGAGGCCACTCCCCATCACCTCTTCTTTACCGACGAGATTCTGCGGGAGTGGGGATATGATCCGGTGACCAAGGTCAATCCGCCGCTGCGCCCCGGTGCATTTCGGGAGGCTTTGCAACGCGCGGTGGCCTCAGGGCTCGTCGGGGTGGCGGCGACTGATCACGCACCGCATGCGGCCGACGAAAAATCTTTGCCGTATGTGGAGGCCCCTTTTGGCATCGCGGGATTGGAAACCGCTATCGGGGCTCTTTTGACCGTGTTGCTGCACTCCGGCCTCATGACGCCTTTGGCCCTGTTTGCCTTATTGACGGTGGGACCGCATCAGGTGTTGCGTTTGGCCTATCCGGGTCTCGTACCGGGGGCGCCGGCCGATTTGACGCTTATTGATCCCGATCGTGAATGGCTTGTCGATCCCAAGGCCTTTTATTCACGCGGGCACAATACGCCCTTTTCGGGTCAGCGGCTTCGTGGTCGGGCGGTGGCCACTATGCTGGACGGGGTCTGGACCATGTTAGACGGGGAGGTGTCGTCATGAATCAAACGCTCGGATGGTTGTGGTTTGAAGACGGGACTAAATTTGAAGGGGTTTGGCTGGGTGACCCCGATTGGCGTGCGCGGGGAGAAGTGGTATTTAATACGGCGATGACCGGGTATCAGGAAATTTTGACGGATCCCTCCTATTATGGGCAGATCGTGGTCCTGACGTATCCGTTAATCGGCAACTACGGCACCTTGGAACAAGCCTCGGAGTCCCTCTTTATGTGGGCGGAAGCGGTGATTGTGCATCGGTTGGAACTGGAACCTACGCGCGGGGCGTCGTTAGAAAGCTTTGACCGCTTCTTGCGGCACTATCACAAGGCCGCTTTAGTCGGCACCGATACGCGTGCCTTAACCCGGTATTTACGGGAGGAAGGAACGAAACGAGCTGTCTTGGTACCCGACGGGACCTCGTTTGACGAGGTCCAGCAGCATTTGGCCCAAATTGACTTAACACGGGCGGTGTTTCAGGTCACGACACCGGAAGCCTATGAAATTCCGGGGAGCGGTCCGCGCATTACGGTCATCGATTATGGCGTCAAAAATTCCATTTTGCATGAATTAAGTCGTCGGGGGGCGCATGTGACGGTATTGCCCGCCACCGCGTCGGCCGAGGCGGTAATGGCGTCGAAACCGGACGGGGTGGTGCTCTCGAACGGTCCGGGCGACCCCGGAACCATTCCGGAAGTTTTGCCTACGGTTCGCCATGTTTTGGACCACTATCCGACTTTCGGTATTTGCCTCGGACACCAGTTAATTGGACTGGCGGAAGGAGCCACGACCTATGCCCTTAAATTTGGCCATCATGGCGCAAACCATCCGTTATGGGACGAGGTGCAGAAAAAAGTCCTAATCACCTCGCAAAATCACGGGTATGCGGTGCGGGCCACCCCGCTACTCGATCGGTACCGGGTGCGGTTTACCCACCTCCATGACGACACCGTGGAGGGATTGGAACACGTTTCGCGGCCCATTTTGTCGGTCCAGCACCACCCGGAAGCCGGACCGGGGCCCAGCGATTCACTCTATTTATTTGACGAGTTTTTAGGCCGATTGACAGCGGCCCGTCAAGGCGAAAGACACGAAGAGTAGCAAAGAAGGAGGCGCTCAATGCCGAAACGTCCGGAAATTCGCCGGGTCCTCGTGATTGGTTCCGGGCCGATTATCATCGGCCAAGCCGCGGAGTTTGACTATGCAGGCAGTCAGGCCTGTCGGGCACTAAAAGAAGAAGGGGTCGAGGTTATTCTGGTGAATTCCAACCCGGCCACCATTATGACGGATTTATCGGTTGCCGATGTGGTTTATATTGAACCGCTTACGGTCTCGTTTTTGGCCTACGTTCTCGGAAAAGAGCGGCCGGACGGCATATTAGCCACCCTCGGGGGACAAGTCGGTCTGAACCTGGCCACCCAGTTGGCGCATGCCGGAGTGCTCGCCGATTTGGGAATCGAGTTGTTGGGCACGTCATTACGCACGATTGAGCTTGCGGAAGACCGGGAAGAATTTCGCCGGCTGATGCTCGAGTTGGGACACCCGATTGCCCGCTCCCAAACCGTGACCACGGTCGATGAAGGGTTAAAATTTGCCGAAGCCATCGGCTATCCGGTGGTTTTACGACCGGCCTACACGCTGGGGGGGAGCGGCGGCGGGTTTGCCCACAACCAGGCGGAACTGTTGGAACGATTGCCGCAAGCTTTGGCGTTAAGTCCGATTGGCCAGGTGTTAGTGGAAGAATCCATTGCCGGATGGAAAGAAGTCGAGTACGAGGTGGTCCGGGACCATCAGGGAAATACGGTGACGGTCTGTAATATGGAAAATTTTGATCCGGTGGGGGTCCATACCGGCGACTCGATTGTCGTCGCTCCCTCTCAAACCCTATCGGACAAGGAATATCACCTCTTGCGGACGGCCGCGATAGATATCGTGAATCATCTCGGGGTGGAAGGCGGTTGTAACGTCCAATTCGCGCTGAATCGAGAAGGAGAGTACCGGGTCATCGAGGTTAACCCCCGGGTCTCGCGGTCTTCGGCATTGGCATCCAAAGCCACCGGATATCCCATTGCGCGGATTGTGGCCAAAATTGGCCTCGGTTTAACGTTGCCCGAAATCCCGAATCCGGTGACCGGCAAAACGTCGGCGGCCTTTGAGCCGGCCCTGGACTACGTGGTGGTGAAAATTCCGCGTTGGCCGTTCGATAAATTTCCCCAGGCCGATCGGCATCTGGGCACCCAGATGAAGGCCACCGGCGAGGTGATGGCGATCGACCGGACTTTTACGGCGGCCCTGCAAAAAGCGGTACGATCCCTGGAAGTCGGGCGCATTGGTCTGATTGGCGGGCCGGAGCAGGCGGCGTCGGACGCCGAAGTCTTTCAAAAGGCGCGCGAGCCGAACGACATGCGTCTTTTCTATCTGGCCGAAGCCCTCTGGCGCGGTGCCGGCGTCGAGGAGCTTGCACGCGATACGGGTATTGACTTCTGGTTCTTGAATCAAATGGCCCGCATTATTGAAGCCGAACGTCAATTGGCCGAGCATCCCGCGCGTTGGGTCGAGCACCTGGCCGATTTAAAGCAGATGGGTTTTGCCGACCGTCAAATTGCCAAACGGGTGGGCCTTTCCGAAGCCGAGGTGCGACAAGTCCGTATTCGGCAGGGGATCGTGCCCGGATACCGGATGGTGGATACCAGCGCGGGTGAATTCCCCGCGGTCACCCCGTATTTTTACTCCGCCTATGATCATGACAACGAGGCGACCCCGATTGCCGGTCCCAAGGTTTTGGTTTTGGGCTCCGGGCCGATTCGGATCGGGCAGGGCATCGAATTCGACGCGGCCAGCGTTTATGCGCTTGAGGCCTTGCGTAAGCGCGGGTATAAGGCCATTATGATGAATTCCAATCCCGAAACCGTGTCGACCGATTTCAACGCTTCCGACCGTCTATATTTTGAGCCGTTGACGTTGGAAGACGTCTTGAATGTCATTGATCAGGAACAACCGTTGGGGGTTATGGTGCAATTTGGCGGCCAGACCGCCATTAATTTAGCCGCCGGACTGGTTGCCAACGGCGTCACCCTTTTGGGCACGAGTTTGGACGGGCTCACGGATGCGGAGGATCGGCAGCGATTCGATGAGCTATTGGAACGACTCGGGATTGAACGCCCGCCCGGGCGCACGGCGACGACGCCCGAAGAAGCCCTGGCAAAAGCGCAGGAACTCGGATTTCCGGTGTTGGTGCGGCCGTCGTTTGTCCTGGGGGGGCGGGCTATGCAAATTATTGACGATGTCGAGGGGCTTCGGGGCTATCTGGAGACCACGAGCGAAATCGCCGCAGACCGCCCGTTATTAATCGACCGTTATATGAGCGGGCTTGAACTGGAAGTCGATGCGGTAAGCGACGGTCAGCGGGTGATTATACCGGCGGTGATGGAGCATGTGGAACGGGCTGGCGTCCACTCGGGGGATTCGGTGGCGGTTTTGCCGCCGGTGCGAGCGTCGGAACATGTGATTCGGGAGGTTGAGCGGATAACCATCGCCCTTTGTCGCGGACTTGGGGTGAAAGGCCTGTTAAACGTTCAATTCGTCGCGGTGGGGGAGCGGGTCTATGTCATTGAAGCCAATCCCCGGTCGAGCCGCACCGTGCCCTTTTTAATTAAGGCAACCGGCATGCCGCTTGTCGAGTGGGCGATTGACGCGGCCTTGGGACGGCCGTTACCGGATTCGGTGACCGACGGACTTCAGCCGCCGGTCCGGCATTATGCGGTCAAAATGCCCGTCTTCTCGTTCTCCAAACTCAATCAAGTGGATGCGGCGCTGGGCCCGGAGATGAAATCGACCGGCGAGGTCATGGGGATTGACCGCGATTATTCCCAAGCCATGTATAAGGCGTTGATTGCGGGAGGGTTTCGAGTCCCGGTCGGTGGTCGGATATTGGCCACCATCGCCGATCAGGATAAAGAAGAGGCCTTGCCGTTACTCCGCGAGTTGGCCGGTCTGGGCTATCGCTTATATGCCACCACCGGCACATTGGCCCTGCTGTCGTTCAACGGCGTTCCGGCGACACCCGTCCGCCGAATCGGGGAACGAAGGCCCCACTTGGTGGATCTCATTCGGGACGGCCAATTTGACTTGGTCATTAACACGATAACCCGAGGGGGACAACAAGAGCGGGAAGGCTTTTTAATTCGACGGGCGGCCGTGGAACGGGGAATTTTGTGCTTTACCTCGTTGGACACGGTCAAAGCGGCATTGGAAGCCTTGCGGGAACGGGCCCGCCAGCCCTTTGAAGTACATGCCTTGAATGAATGGTTAAAGGAGACGCCTTATGGCTCACGCATTTGATGCCCATGTCGAGGAGGTGCGAGTACCCGCCCCCGACCATGTCGAAATCTTGTTGCGGCATGAGGCCCTGGCGCAGGCGATACCCGGCCAGTTTGCCCATGTGCTGACGCCCGGCACGTTGAGGCGTCCGATTTCCTTTTCCCGGCTCATGCCTGAGCGGCATTTGGCAGGGATCCTGTTTCGGGTAGTGGGCCAGGGTACGGCCTGGTTGAGTCGGGTGGAACCCGGGCAAACCCTCAATCTCTTGGCGCCGTTAGGCCGCGGATTCACGCCACCCGATCCTGACGAGCCTTGGTGCGTGGTAGGCGGCGGCGTCGGGATCCCCCCGCTTTATGCGGCTACTCGGCAGTGGGGGAATCAGCATGCCCCGGCCGTCATTCTAGGGGCTCGTACCCGTCAGGATGTATTGATGGCGGACGAATTTCAGCCGATGGCAGAATCCTTGACCATTACGACCGACGATGGATCGTGGGGCACGGCCGGTACGGTGCTCGGTCCGTTAGACCGGTGGTTGACGTCTCACCCGAAGGGTACGTTATTGGCTTGCGGTCCCACGGGAATGTTGGCGGAAATTTGGCGGCGGACCGCCGGGTGGTCCGGTCGTGTGCAACTGGCACTTGAGCAACGAATGGGCTGTGGCATCGGGGCGTGTTTGGCGTGTGTCGTCACGGCTGAACCGGTGGGGCCGGAGGGTCCCCGGTATCGCCGGGTCTGTACCGAGGGCCCGGTGTTTGCGCGAGAGGAGTTGGTCTTTCAGTGAACCTCACCGTCGCCTTACCGCGCGGACTTCAGCTCAAAAATCCGGTGATTGCGGCGTCCGGTACGTTTGGCTTTGGCCCGGAATATGCGGCGTATGTCGACCTGAACCAACTGGGCGGTGTGAGCGTCAAAGGCATTTCCCCGGAGCCATGGCGCGGCAATCCGCCCCCACGGGTCTGGGAAACGCCGGCGGGCCTACTCAATTCGATTGGATTACAAAATCCGGGAGTCCAGGTTTTCATCGAAGAAGACCTGCCCTTTTTAGCCAACGTGGATACCCGGGTGATCGCCAATATTATTGGTCATACGGTCGACGAGTATCGTCAAGTGGCGGAGCGTCTGACTGCCCATCCGCGCGTGGATGCGTTCGAGATTAATATTTCGTGCCCCAATATCAAAGAGGGCGGGATGACCTTTGGCCATGACCCGGACCAAGCCTATCAGGTGACTCGGGCAGTCCGTGAGGTGACCGATCGGCCCCTCATGGTGAAGTTATCGCCAAACGTCACGGATCCCGGATTGATTGCCGAAGCGGTGGTTGATGCCGGTGCCGACATGATTTCGGCGATTAATACGGTCGTCGGCCTGGCTATCGATCTCCGGCGGCGACGCCCCGCGTTGGGCGGGGGGACCGGCGGTTTGTCCGGGCCGGCCATTAAACCCATTGCGGTGCGGGTAGTCTATGACATTGCCCAGCGCGTATCCGTACCGATTATTGGGATGGGCGGGATTACGACCGCCGAGGACGTGTTGGAGTTTTTAATGGCGGGCGCTAGTGCGGTGATGGTCGGGACGATTACGTTTCAACACCCGCAGCGCATGATGGAAATTATTCAAGACCTGCCTCGCGTATTGCAGGAATATGGTTTTGCCCGTCTGGAGGAGGCCGTCGGCGCTGCCCTCCCGGGGCATTCGGAGGGGAGGGATTTTCATGGTGCGCCTTTGGGTCGCGCTTGATGTGCCGGACGTCTCGTCGGCGCGCCGGTGGATGGAAAAATTAGCGCCCCACCGGACGTTTAAAATCGGCATGCAGCTTTTTTATCAGGCCGGTCCCGAATTTGTGCGGCAAGCCGTGCGTGAGGGATATGAGATCTTTTTGGATCTCAAGCTATTAGACATCCCTCAAACGGTGGAACGGGCCGTCCTTTCGCTGCAAGACCTCGGCGTCTCGTTATTAACGGTTCATAGCTGGGGGGGCGCGGACATGTTGGCCCGGGCCAAACGGGCGGCAAAGACCCTGGATTTGATCGCGGTGACCGTGTTGACTTCGCTGACCCATAACGAATTGGCCGCCCTCGGAATCGATACGTCCGTCGACGTTTTGGTCGATCACGCCATTTTAGCGGCGCGTACGGCCGGATTGGCCGGTATCGTGCTATCCGGCGGGGAACTGGCGGCGGCCCGCTCGCTGTGGCCGGAAGCCCGGCGGGTGGTGCCCGGGATTCGGTGGGCCGAGCGGGAGTCGGACGACCAACGGCGGGTTATTGATCCACCCTCGGCGGTTCGGTTGGGAGCGACGGATTTAGTGGTGGGACGGGCTATTCTGGCCGACCCGGATCCCTGGGCCAGTTATCAACGGATCGTAAGGAGTGTAGAAAATGTCTCCCAATAACGCGTGGCTTCAAGAATTAGCGGAGGTGGGCGCCTATCTGGAGGGCCATTTCTTATTAACCACCGGCCGGCATAGCAACCAATTTTTTCTGTTGGCCCGTCTTACGGAACATCCCCGGCGGCTCGACCGGTGGGCCGAGCATTTGGCACGGCTCATAGAACCCTACCGCCCCGTCACGATTGCCGGGCCGGCCGTGGGCGGCATTATTCCCGCTTATGCGGTGGGTCGCCACATTGACGGCGCACGCGTGATCTTTGCCGAGAAATCCGGGGACGGCGCAATGATCTGGAAGCGCGGGTTTCGGGTCTCCCCGGGAGAACGGGTGGCGGTTATTGAAGACGCCGTGACGACTGGGCATTCGGCCCACCAAGTGGTGCAATTGGTGCGGCAGCATGGGGGCGACGTGGTGGCGGTGGGCGCTCTGGTCGATCGCCATGCCGGGCCGCTCCCCGATTGGCCGGCGTTTCAATCCGTGTTACGGGTCGAAAATGTGCCGTCTTGGTTGCCCGAAGAGTGTCCCTTATGTCGGGTGGGGATCCCGTTGACCCGGCCCAAAAACTGATCGGGGGGACAAGACAGGGGACTAGGATTCCTGCTCTTCCCACAACTTTTCCCGCATGGCGCCTAGCCGCTTTAACCGGTCCGGGTCGGGCGTAATATAAAGCGTTTTTTCCCGTTGGTAGAGAACTTGACCGGGTTCTCCATGAGGCCTCTTGCGCACCCATTTTCGGCGCGTGTAATCCACCGGAACCGATGAAGAGTTTTTGGCCGCGCTAAAGTACACCGCGAGTTGGGCCGCATCCAGCAAGTCTTCCAAATTGGGGTTTTTCTTGCCGGTGGCCAAAATGACATGGGACCCGGGAGTTTGTTTCGTATGAAACCAGATATCGTCCGGTCGGGCTTTTTTAAACGTGAGGGCGGCATTGTCTTCGCGGGTTTTGCCGACCCAAATCGGAAAGCCGCTAAGGCTTTTAAACTCGCGAAACGGCCCGCCGGGGGCCCCGCCGCCCGTGGCGCCGACCGGGGTTTTTTTAAGATGTTCCCGATACCACTCGAGCGCGTGCGGGACGCTCAATTGTTCCAGCTGCCGACGGATCTGATCACGTTCTTGCCGCACTTGGGGTTCCAGATGGCGCACAATCTCTTGACGATGCTTTAATTTTTTATAGAGGCGATAGGCTGCCTGACTGGCTTCGGCCGGTGACTGATCGGCCGAACGGGTCAGACGGACGAGATGGCCGGGTCGGGTCCAGGACGGTTGGTCGAGAGCCAACGGCGCTTCTTCGTCGGGGTGTTCGGCGAGCCACAAAAGCCAAAAATCGCCGGCTTCCCGATAGTCTTCGCAGGACTCGTCCAGTATCCGCTGAAACTCGGCCAAACGGGATTCCAGGTGTGTCAGGCGCCGTTGCCATTGGGATTTTAATTGGTTTCCCAGTTGGACGCGAGCTTGTTCGTCTTCTTTCGCCCGAAATACGCGGTCTAAAAGATCTTCCCACCGGGTCTCCGGGGTTGCGTGAAAGCCCGGCATCGGATACACCCACGCTTCGGGCACGCCTTTGTCGGGGGGCGTCAGTAAATAAGGCGTCCATTGTCCGGTTGCCCAATCCTTTGCCAGATCGTCCCAATTCCCGCCTGCGTCCGTAATCCATCGACGGGCCCACGGCGGCAGATCCGGAAGGCGGCGGGTTTCAAGCGGATTGGGGACGGCGGGCGGCGGGGTATAGGGTACCCCCGGCCAAACGGCACGTCCCTTTTGTCCCGGCGGAACCCGGCGCCAGGCGTCCAGCACGCGGTCGTCGTCCGCTACCCATATGACATTGGTTAAATGGCCGGCCAATTCGAAGATTAGCCGACTCGCTTGAGGCCGGTCCCAGTCATCCGGGCGCTCGATATCCCATCGAATCACGCGTTCCCAGGGCGGGACGGTCACCTGGGTGATCGTAAATGGGATAAGGTTTTTTATCCAGCCCGGCATACCCTGGGACGACCCGATACGACGAACCGGAATCCGATGGGCTCGCTGAATACCGGGACTGAGCACGACCAGCACCTGTTCCGTTCCGCGCGGGGTATGAAGTTCCCAGATGACGCGATCTTTGTTGGCGGCCGCGTGGACTACCCGACTGCCGACCAGCTCTTGTTGCCAAAGGACTTCTAGCGCGCGAACAACCAAGGCATCAAACGGCATACGACCCTCTCCTCATGTCAATAGCCCATTTTAGACGGTTTATCCAGGTTTGGCCAGCGCCGTTTGCAGGGTGCATGGATACCATAAAGAGAGGGCATTCTGCAAGGAGATATACACAAGCCGGCATCACGATTTACGAAAGCGTAAATTACGAGCTGTGAGGAGAAGATGGTAGATTTTCTGACAAAGTGGTGGGATAATCACCCTGGAACGGGATAGGCGCGTGAGCCAACTCTCGATTAATTTGTTGTGTCTTAACGGAGGGGTGGGTATGTCGAGCGAGGCCGCGCGAGCGCAAGGGCTTCGGGCGCTATGGGAGGCGTTGCCCTCTGAACGGTTTACCACGCGCCCGAATTATATCTGGTATGTGGTGGGGACAGTCTGTATCGGGGCGTTTATGGCCGCCGTCGACGCTAGCATCGTCAACGTTGCGATACCGGATCTGTCACGGTATTTTTCGGCCCCAGCCAGTATTGTCGGCTGGGTTTTAATTTCTTATTTGCTAACGCTAGCCACTCTTTTAACCCTATTTGGGCGGTTGGCCGACATGTGGGGCCGTCGACCCCTTTATACGTTCGGATTTCTGGTCTTTATTATTGGGTCGGCCGCTTGTGGGGCCGCACCCAATTTACTGTTTCTGATTGTGGCCCGGGTGTTCCAAGCCGCCGGCGCCGCCATGCTGCAGGCCAATTCGGTCGCCATCATTACCGCCACCGTGCCCGCCAATGTCCGCGGCCGGGCCATCGGATTTCAGGGGTCGGCCCAGGCGATCGGGTTATCGGTGGGACCCGCCGTCGGGGGCGCCTTAATCGGCTTATTCGGATGGAGGGCGATTTTTTACGTCAACGTGCCGGTGGGGATTATCGGGACCCTTATGGCGGCCATGATTTTGCCTAAAGATAAATTGACCAATACCGGCACCCAGTTTGACTGGTGGGGGGCCCTGTTGTTTAGCCCGTTTTTGGTGAGCCTCATGTTGGCGCTGACCTGGGGTCCGCATCTGGGATGGACGTCGCCCACGGTTCTCGGCTTGTTTTTGGTCTCCGTCATTTTATTGGTCGCCTTTATCTTACGGGAAAAAGGCTTTCGTGCGCCTTTGGTGGACATTAACCTCTTCAAATTACGGGTCTTCACGATGGGCAATCTGACCGGTCTCATGTCGTATATGGTCATGTTTGGGGTACTTTTTCTCATGCCGTTTTATTTTGAAAAAGTGTCCGGTTATGTCTCCGCGGTCGTTGGGCTACTGCTTACGGCGGTACCCATCGGGATGACCGTGGTCGCGCCGCAAGCCGGAGGGTTGGCCGACCGTTACGGGTCACGTCTCTTGACTACGGCCGGCATGGGGGTAACGGCCCTCGGGACCCTTTTATTGTCCGTTATGATGTCGTTACATGCGGATTTGCCGGTGTTAATCGTTGGACTGTTCCTCGTCGGAGCGGGTCTGGGCATGTTTACCCCGCCGAATAATAGCTCGGTGATGGGCGCGCTTCCGCCGACACGGCTTGGCGTCGGGGGCGGCATATTAAATATGGCTCGATCTCTCGGGATGGCCATGGGCACGGCCGTGTCCAGTTCGCTGATGGCGATCTTCTTAGGCATTTTCGGGAGCCACCTGGTACGGGGGAGTAAGCTCGTCTGGATCCCGACCATGCGTTATGCCTTGTTGGCGTTGGCCATTGTGGCCGCCGTAGCCGCCGTGTTGTCCATCCTGAAAACCACTCGTGAAAACGCCTCGCCGCAAGAAAAAATTGAGGTCCCCATGGAATTTTGAGATTTTTTCTTGTCAAAGCAGGAAAATCTCATCCATATCCGAAACATAGCGGATAAGGACTGATGAAGGGGGCGCAGGATCGTGTGGACCGTCGTGTATATTGCACCCACTATGGCCGTGGCCGAGAAAATTAAGGAGCTATTGACGACTGAAGGACTTCTGGTCACGTTAAAGCCGGTGGAGGTCGACGACAGCGGGCGGGGCAGCATCGAAGTGCGGGTGCCGGAAGGAGAAGCCGAGGAAGCTCAAGAAATTTTATCGGAAAATATGGGGAGATTCCGGTAAGATAGGAAGGAACGGTATCAGCTTCTCGGGTGCCCGCATGGGGACTCGGGTGTGGCTGCCGTAGCCAATGGCCAAGGGAGGACAACGACAGCGTGCGGGTATATCTCAATGGAGCCTATGTAGACGAGGCCGAAGCCACCGTCTCAATTGACGATCGGGCCTTTTTGTTTGCCGATGGAGTGTACGAGGTTGTCCACATCTACGGCGGTAAGCCCTTTGAATGGGAACGGCATATGGCCCGGCTGGCCCGAAGCTTGCAAGGGATTGAAATTGAAGGGGTTAGCCCCACGGATTTGCTCGAGCCGCGGGACCGGTTATTGGCGGAGTTTTCCGGCGACGAAGGGGCTCTTTACATCCAAATTTCCCGCGGGGTTCAAAAACGGTCTCATGCGCCGCCGGCGGCCGGTCATATTACCCCGACCGTGTTAATGTGGATTCGTCCGGTTGAACCTATTGCAACCGATGTGGTGCAGCGTGGAGTCACCATGATTACAACCCCCGACGACCGATGGGCGAAAGTCTGGATTAAAACGGTGGGCCTCCTTCCTAACGTGTTGGCGAAAGGCAAAGCGATTCGGCGGGGGGCATTTGATGCGATTTTCGTGCGCGACGGCGTGGTGACGGAAGCGACCGCCGCTAACGTGTTTCGCGTGGCCGGAGGTATCATCCAAACCGCTCCCGTGACGAACTATATTTTGCCCGGCATTACCCGCGCGGTCGTCATTGAATTGGCGCGGGAGCTCGGCTATTCTGTGGTTGAAGAGCCGTTTACGGTCGACGAGTTGATGGCGTCGGATGAAGTGTTCATTACCGGCACGTTAACGGAAGTGCTCCCGGTGACGGAAATCGACGGGGTGCGCTTCGGTGACGGAGCCGGCCCGGTTTCTTTGCGTCTATGGAACGCGTTGAAGCAGCGCACCCGGCAAGGCTAAGTATGCCGTATTAGCGTTTGGGGAAGACTCGCCCTAAAGGGGGCGAGTGCGTGTTACTGCGTGACGATGACGGGATTGACGAAGCCCAAGGGCACTTTTTGGCATTGGCGGATCTGCTCCGGGAGCTCGGGCGAACGGATCTTTTAGGGCGGTTGGCCGAACTCTATCTGGAATTTCGGGAGACGAGCCGTCCGGAGCAGTCCTCCTCCGCCGGATATTAGCAACCAGTTGGTACGTGAGGGGTCGGTGGCGTTCATGCACGTGATATTAGTGGAGCCGGAAATTCCGCCGAACACGGGCAATATCGCGCGTACATGTGCCGCCACCGGCACCGTTTTGCATTTAGTGGAGCCGTTAGGCTTTCAAATATCCGATCGTTATCTGCGGCGAGCCGGCGTGGATTATTGGCACTTGGTGGATGTCCAGGTGCATGCGTCGTGGGATCAGTTGCCGCTTGACCTCCGCGATCCGGAACGCCTTCATCTCTTTACCTCACATGGCGGCCGCGTCTATTCCGACGTGCCCTATGGGCCGGACGACGTGTTGGTGTTTGGCCGGGAATCAACCGGGCTGCCGGACGCTCTTTTGCATCAATATCCCCAGGCTTGGCGGCAAATTCCGATGCGCGAAGGGGTTCGCTCACTCAATTTATCCAATGCCGTGGCGATTGCCGTATATGAAGCCTTTCGCCAATGGAATTTTCCTGGACTTACCCGCCAACGCGGCGAAAAGAGACCCGAGTCGTAAACTTTCCAATCTCTCCATAGGATAAAGCGGAGGGCGGGGTACATGCCGTTAGCCGTAATCTTGCCGGCCGGAATGATTTTAATTATTTTATCGGCGGACTACTTCACCAATGGCGTCGAATGGCTGGGATTTTCCTGGGGACTGGGCGAAGGCGTCGTCGGGTCCTTGCTGGCGGCGCTCGGTACGGCCTTGCCGGAAACGTTGGTTCCTGCGGTGGCCATTATTGCCGGATCCCATGTACCGGGTCAAGGGGCGATTGGCCTCGGGGCGATTTTAGGGGCCCCCTTAATGTTGTCCACCTTAGGGTTTAGTATTATTGGGCTTGGCCTGTGGACCAGTGGTCGCCGACGGGACGGTTTACGGTTGGGGGATGCCAGCACGCGCCGCGATTTGGGGTTTTTCGTGGGCGCCTTTTTCCTGGCGGTTGTCGCCAGTTGGTTGCCGACGGGGTTTCATCGTGGGGTGGCGATTGTCCTGGTGGGCGGATATGTGCTGCATGCCGTGCGTTTGGTGCGGGCGGCCGGTCAGGAGGATCGGGAAGGGCCTCGGAGCCCCGAGCAGCCGTTACATCTTTTTCACGGTAACCATCCCCCGCTTCTCTTACAGGTGTTCCAGGTCGGGCTGGCGCTTTTTGGCCTCATTGTCGGGGCGCATTTTTTTGTCGCCGCTTTGGATCATTTAAGTCGCCGGGTACGGATCCCGGGCTTTTTGTTGTCGGTGGTCATTACGCCGGTGGCCACGGAGTTGCCGGAGGTTCTGAACAGCATTATTTGGATTCGGCGTGGACGGGACGGCTTGGCGCTCGGTAACGTGACGGGAGCGATGGCGTTTCAGGCCTCGTTAGTTCCGGCTTTGGGCCTGGTTTGGACGCCCTGGCGGCTATCCGGTTGGGAGTTGGTCACCGCCGCGACCGCTCTTACCGCCGCCATCTGGCTTTGGGTACGGTCCGGGGACCGGGTGTTGCAATTTAGCGAACTCATGTTTGCCGGGGGGTTATATCTGGCGTTCATTCTCCTGATTGCCGCCCAAATTTGAGAACGCGTCCTGGATCGGAACCGATGCATAAATCCGACTGCGGTCGGGAGAGACTACCGGAAAAAAGTTGGGAAATCGGGTGACCTGAGTATGCCAAACAAACGTCAGACTGGTAAACTAAAAACCGAACGCCCAGCACCTCAGGGAGAGGCTTCCGGTCAAGTCGGAGGGGCGCATTTTGCGGATGACGCGGAGCGCCAGCGGCGTAAGTTGGAAGCGGCTGAAGCCCTAGGGCTACGGGAGAAAATCGAGGCAATGGGATGGGGTTCCCTTACCGCGGCGGAATCCGGCCGCATTGGCGGGTGGATGATCCGGTTACAATGGGAACGTCAACGATCGGGAGCGGAACGTTAGGGGTCGGTCCGGGCTCCCATGAAAGGGAGGGGCCACCATGTATTGGGAAAACCTTACCACCAAATCTTTTCAAGAACAGGTACTCGGGCAGATCAATACGGCGCTTTTACCGGTCGGTAGCGTCGAAGCCCATGGCCAGCATTGCCCTCTGGGCACGGATAACCTGGCGCCGACGTATTTTTGCCGGCAACTGGAGGAACGGTATCCGGATCGCGTGTTGGTCCTGCCGGCCATCCCCTACGGGCACACCTGGGACCTGGCGGGATTTGCCGGGACCTTATCGATTGGCGCGGAGACATTGACGCATTATGTCCGCGATGTCGGGCGGGCGGTAGGCCGTTGGGGGATTACCCGTTTAGTGGTGGTCAATGGGCACGGCGGCAATATCGGACCGATTACCGCGGCGATGGAAGACATTGCCGATGATGGCGTGCTGGTGGTCTTGGTGAACTGGTGGTTGGACTTTTCGGCCGATATTTTGACCGTCGTGCAATCCCAAGGCCATGCCGGAGAAGATGAGACGTCGGTCATGTTGGCGATTGCCGGCCCGTTGGTGAACCAGGCCGATGCCTCGTTTAACCCTTATCGACCCCGCTATCGCATGAAAGGCCGTGGGCTGGAACAGCAGTTACTGCGCCATGCGACCACCGGCGACGGGCGATCGGCGACTCGTGAGAAAGGCGAAGAAATTGTTGAGCGAGTGATGCAGCGGTTGAGCCAACTGTTAGAAGATCTGTGGGCGGACCGGCTGTTTGACCGGATTTAGGAGGAATGTAGACGTGCTAAAAGTGGCGAGTCGATTGGCGGACCTGGCGCCCTCACCAACCATGGCGTTAGACGCGAAAACCAAAGCATTGATTGCGCAAGGGGTCGATGTCGTAAATTTAACGGCCGGCGAGCCCGATTTTGACACCCCCGATCATATCCGGCAGGCGGCGGTTGAGGCCATCGAGAAAGGTCAGACACGGTATACGCCGGTCGGGGGTACCCCTGCGCTCAAGGCGGCCGTCGCTCGGCAACTGGCGGAAGATACCGGCAATACCTACGCGGCGGACGAAATTTTGGTCTCGGCCGGGGCTAAACATTCGTTATATAACGCGGTGATGGCGCTCGTCGAACCGGGTGACGGGGTGTTGTTACCGGTACCCTATTGGGTGACCTATCCCGAGCAAATTCGGTTGGCGCGGGGCGAAGTGCAACTGGTCACCATCGATCCGGCGCATCAGGGGGCTTTGGAAGTCGAGGACGTGCAAAAAGCCATCCGGCCGAACACCCGGGGGGTGATTTTAAATTCGCCGTCCAATCCGTCCGGCGCGGTTATTCGACCGGAAGCCTTGCGCGCCATTGCGGAGCTGGCGGTTGAGCGTGATTTGTGGGTCATATCCGATGAAATTTATGGGCAATTGGTGTACGACAATGCCGTCCAGACGTCGATTGCGTCGATGCCCGGCATGCGCGACCGAACCATTGTCATTAATGGCGTTTCGAAGGCATATGCCATGACAGGATGGCGCATTGGCTATGCGGCCGGTCCTAAAGCCATTATTCAAGCGATGGCCAATCTGCAAAGCCAATCCACGTCGAATCCGACGTCGATCGCGCAGGCGGCGGCGGTTGCGGCGCTTACCGGACCTCAAGAACCGGTAGAGAGGATGCGCCAAGAGTTTGATCGGCGGCGCCGGTTTGTTTTGTCTCGGATGCAAAACATTCCAGGGCTGACGGCGGTGGAGCCGAAAGGGGCATTTTACCTCTGGGTCGACATGTCCGGATTAAAAGGGCGAACCATCGGCGGCCGGGAGATTCGGAATGCCGACGACTTGGCGTTGAGCTGGCTGGAAGAAGCGCGAGTATCGGTGGTGCCCGGTTCCGGATTCGGAATGCCCGACTTTTTCCGGATGTCCTATGCCACCTCGATCGAACGGTTGGACACCGGATTGCAACGGATGGCGGCCTTATTGGAGGGGTAAGAGAGTGACCCAACATATTGCGGTCGTGGGGCTCGGGATTAATAACCGGCCCCTTGTTCCATTTTGGCTGGAACGCCACGCGACGGTGGCGGTGTTTGATCGCCGACCGGAGTCGGAAATTTGGGAGGATCTGGCCGAGTTTCGGCACCATCCGGGTCTGACCGTGGTGGGTGGACCCGACTACTTGCGGCGACTGGCCGAATGGCCGCACCTCGGGCACGTCTATCTCACCCCCGGTATGCCGAAGACGGGGCCGGAAATTCAACAGGTGACAGCGCGGGGCGGTCACTTGACCTGTGAGACCGAGCTGTTCTTTGAAACCTGTCCCGCCCCCATCATCGGGATTACCGGGTCGCAAGGCAAAACGACGACCACCACTTTGGTAGGGGAAGCCCTCAAACGAGACGGAAGCCGCCCGGTTTGGGTCGGCGGTAATATCGGGCGCTCGCTGTTACCGGAATTACCGCGGATAAAGGCGTCGGATTGGGTGGTCATGGAGTTGTCCAGTTTTCAATTGGAGTTGGTGAATCGGAGTCCTCAAGGGGCCGCCTGGCTTAACCTCAGTCCGAATCACCTCGATATCCACGGCAGTTTCGAGGCTTATCGGCAGGCGAAACAACACATTATCGAATATCAAACGCCCGACCATTGGGCGGTATTGCCGGCGGATGACCCGGCGATCCTGCCGTCGTTGAGACACTATCGGGGCCAACCGGTCTATTTTTCGTTGGATCGGGCGTTGCCCCACGGGAGTTATCTACAAGACGGGCAATTATGGTGGGCCGCCCCCGACCGACCGCCGTATCCGGTGATGGCCGCGTCGGCGGTTCGTTTGCTCGGGCGTCATAACCTGGCCAATGCGTTGGCGGCGATCGCGATTGTCGCGCAAGCCGGGGGGTCGTTAGAGGCCTTACGGGAGGTGTTGAGCACCTTTCAAGGGGTTCCCCATCGATTGGAGCAAGTGCGGGAAGTGGACGGGGTACTCTATATCAACGACTCCATTGCAACCACCCCGGATCGTACGGTGGCGGCCCTTAACGCTCTCGAACGGCCGATTGTGCTGATTGCCGGAGGATATGACAAGCATTTGGAGTATGATACATTAGGGCAGGCTGTCGTGCAGCGACATGTGCGGTTTGTGGTCGCATTGGGCCAAGTCCGCTACAAAATTCAAGATGCCGTGCGACAATTCGGAGAGGTTCCGGTGGTTTTGGCCGATACGTTTGAGCAAGCGTTTCATACGGCCGTTCAGGCAAGCCGGCCGGGAGATATTGTCTTGTTGTCGCCAGCTGCCGCTAGTTATGATATGTTTAGAAATTTCGAGGCGCGCGGGCAGCGTTTTCGGGAGCTGGTCCAAGCGCTTCCCGAGGCCGTTTCCTGAGAGCGGTCAACATTGGAGGTAACCAGAGTTATGGAACGACAGGACGTCCGCAACATCGCGATTATTGCGCACGTGGACCACGGCAAAACCACGTTGGTGGACGCCATGCTGAAGCAAAGCGGTATGTTTCGCGATCCGAGCCAGTTGCAGGAGCGGGCCCTCGATGCCAACCCGTTAGAGCGTGAGCGCGGCATAACGATTTTGGCCAAAAATACGGCCATTACCTATCGTGGGGTCTTAATCAACATTGTGGATACACCTGGCCACGCCGATTTTGGGGGCGAGGTGGAACGCATATTAAGCATGGTCGACGGGGCGCTTTTAGTGGTGGACGCCAACGAAGGGCCGATGCCGCAAACGCGCTATGTGTTGCAAAAAGCCCTCAAAGCGGGTTTGCGACCTGTGGTCGTGTTGAACAAGATGGATCGGGAAGGGGCGCGACCGGAAGAAGTCTTAGAAGCGGTCTTAGAGCTTTTTATTGATTTGGAAGCCTCCGATGACCAGTTGGATTTTCCGGTGATCTACGCGTCGGCCAAGGCCGGCATTGCCTCCAATACGGCGCCTTTACCGCCTGAGGGCAACCTCGAACCTCTTTTTGAGGCGATTTTGGCCCATATTCCCTACCCGGTGGGGGACGAAACCGCTCCGTTGCAAGTTTTGATTACCACCTTAGATCATGATGATTATGTGGGCCGTTTGGCGATTGGACGGGTGCGGCAAGGGCGCTTAACCCTCGGCCAAACCGTGGCGTTGGCCCATGCGGACGGAACCGTGGAGCGGGTGCGACCGTCCAAATTGTATGGGCGTATCGGGTTGAAACGCGTGGAATTGGAATCGGTGACGGTGGGCGATATCGTAACGCTCGCCGGGCTCGAAGATGCCAACATCGGGGATACCGTGACGGATCCGGATAATCCCCAACCCTTGCCGCCGATTTCGGTTGACGAGCCGACCTTAACCATTTTGGTGGGCGTCAACACCAGCCCCTTCGCGGGGCTAGAAGGCCAGTTCATTACCTCGCGTCAACTGCGCGACCGGTTGTTTCGTGAGCAGCAGCGCAATGTGGCCTTACGCGTGGAAGAGACCGAGGACGCGGATGTCTTTCGCGTGTCCGGACGGGGCGAATTGCACATCGGCATCTTATTAGAGGAAATGCGGCGGGAAGGATATGAGATGGAGGTATCCAAGCCCGAAGTGATTCTCAAAGAAACGCCGGACGGTCTCATGGAGCCCATGGAGCGGCTTTATCTGGATGTGCCGGACGAATATGTGGGTGCCGTCATGGAACTCTTGGGGCCGCGGCGGGCGACGATGGTGGCGATGGGACAAGCCGGTCCTGGACAAACCCGTTTGGAGTTCGTGATTAGTGCGCGGGGCCTTTTAGGCTTTCGGTCGGCTTTTATCAACCAAACCCGGGGTTATGGCATCATGAACCACTTATTCGACGGCTATCAACCGTATTCCGGGCCTATTGAGGAGATGCCGCGGGGTGCCTTGATTGCCATCGAGACCGGGACGGCCACCGCCTATGCGTTGGATAACGCGCAAGAACGTGGGGTGCTGTTTATCGGCCCCGGTACACCGGTTTATGCTGGAATGGTCGTCGGCGAGCACAGCCGGCCCTCGGATTTGGAAATCAACGTGTGCAAGAAGAAACACGTCACCAATATGCGGAGTTCAACGGCCGAAGAAGGCATTCGACTCACCCCGCCCCGCGTCCTCACGCTGGACCAGGCGCTGGAATACGTGAAGTCGGACGAGCTGGTCGAAATTACGCCCAAATCGATTCGGTTGCGGAAGGCGACGTTGGATCCCCATCAACGAAAGCGCGAACGGATCCAACGCCAAAGTTCGTGAATCCCTGGCCCCGGGTACCGTTAATTATTCTGAGCGGGTATTCTCTCCTGAAATCCATGATTGACCTGGATCGGTTGGCGGGGGAGTTGGCGGACCGGGGGTTTCGGCAAGCCGTGCTGGCGGATGACCATAGCTGGGCCGGTGCGGAGAAATTTGATGACCGGCTGCGGCGTCAGGGAGTTTCGCCGTGGCTCGGGATTACCCGTCGTATTTGGGTCGCCGACGGCCAACGGGAGGTGCGGCTGGTCGCCAAAACCCGCGAAGCCTGGCACTGGCTCATTCAGGCCGACGATGTCATGCAGGCGTTGCCCGAAGGTGTGTGGGTGATTGTAGCGGCCAGCCAGGACAATTGGTGGCTCACGGGGGCAGAAGAACTGGGCCGTTGGGCGGGCGAGCGGGTCGTGGTGGAATTATGGCCTGGCCAACCGTTTCCGGCGGTGTTGAGTCGGCGCGGCTGGCATTGGATACCGGGTCAGGCCATTCGTTTTCACGACCCGGCGGATCGCGAGGCCTATCACGTGTTGTGCCAGCTCGGCGGTGAGACGCCTCATCCGCTGGCGGTGGCGGTACCCGCTTCGCCCGAAACCTGGGCGGCCGCCTATCGGGAAAGTGATTGGCCGGATTTGTGGCAACCGGATCCGCCGTCCTCGGTATTAGCCCGCGACGGATGGAAACTACCCCATTCGGGTGAACCCGACGAGTTTCAGGCCCTGACCCGGCGGGCCCGTCAA
This sequence comes from Sulfobacillus acidophilus DSM 10332, assembly GCA_000237975.1. GTDB lineage: Bacteria > Bacillota > Sulfobacillia > Sulfobacillales > Sulfobacillaceae > Sulfobacillus_A > Sulfobacillus_A acidophilus. The sequence continues at coordinate 1,464,833 of CP003179.1, forward strand.
GGCCTTCAGAGTCGGCTGGGCCACACCCAAGCGCCGGTCCCCTGGCAGCGGCTCGAATATGAACTGTCGGTGATCCGGCAATTGGGATTTGCCGGCTACTTCCTAATGGTGGCGGATGTCGTCGAGTTTGCCCGCCAGGCGAAAATTCGCGTGGGTCCTGGACGCGGTTCGGTCGCCGGATCGTTGGTGGCGTATGCGCTCGGCATTACCGATATCAACCCCCTGCGGTATCATCTCTATTTCGAGCGGTTTTTAAATCCTGCACGGCGTACCTTACCCGATATCGATCTGGATTTCGATTTTGAGAAGCGGCCCCACGTCATTCAATATCTTCGCGAACGGTGGGGCAGCCAACGCGTGGCGCAAATCGGCACGTTTGGGAGCTTGGGGGCGCGTGCCGTGTTGCGGGACGTGGCCCGGGTGACGGGCGTGCCGTCGGAGGCCGTCGATCGTCTCTTGGACCGGGTTCACCTGACGCCTCAAAGTGTGTTGGCGGAACACCGCCAGGAGTTGGCCGAAGCGGCCCGCGACTTGGGATTAGCCACCGACTGGCTTCTGATTGCGGACCGGCTGGAAGGGTTGCCCCGCCATCGATCCACGCACGCGGCGGGTGTTGTCATTACCCCGGGTCCGGTCCGGGATTGGGTGCCCTGTCTTAAGGATGCCGAGGGACAATGGATTACCGAATGGGAAGGCGATTCGGTGGAGCGTCTCGGCCTGGTCAAGTTGGATGTTTTGGGGCTTAGGACGTTAACCGTGGTGGACCGGATCCACCAGGCCCATCCCGAGGTGCCGGATTGGACTACGGTACCTGGCGATGATGGGCCGACATATACGCTGTTGGGGCGCGGGGACACCGACGGGGTGTTTCAGCTGGATGGCCGTGGCGTAAAAGAGCTATTACGGCAAATGAAACCGGTCTCGTTAGAGGAAATTATGATGGTGGTGGCGCTATATCGGCCGGGTCCGATGGAGGCCATTAGCGAGTTTTTACGGCGCCGGGCCAATCCTGAGCTGACGCGCGAGGGTGACCCGGTCAGTGAGCTTTGCCGGGATACCTATGGGATTATGATTTACCAGGAACAACTGATGGCGGTGGTGCAGGCATTAGCCGGCTATAGCCTGGCGGAGGCGGATTTGTTCCGACGCGCCATTTCGAAAAAAGACCACGCATTGTTGGCCCTAGAACGAACGGGTTTTTTGGCCCGGTTAGGGGAGCAAGGGTTCGAGAGGAGCCAAGCCGAAAACATTTGGCGCCGGATCGAGGCCTTTAAGGATTACGGCTTCAACAAATCCCATGCCGCCAGTTATGGGCTCTTAAGCTATTATGTGGCCTATTTAAAGGCGCACTATCCGCTGGCCTTTTGGGCGGCGGAGTTAAGTACCGTTAGCGGGGAACGATTGGATCGGGAATTACGGCAAGTGATCAGTCAGGGCATTCGGGTCAGGCCGCCTCATGTCAACGCCAGCGAGGTGGGCTTTAAGGTCGTCGGGGAGGAACTGCAAGCCGGGTTGGGTATGCTCCGGGGGGTGGGAACCGAGGTCAGCCGCCGTATCGTCGAAGAGCGGAACGCCCGCGGGCCTTTTCAAAGCCCGACTGATTGGACGAAACGCATGGGGCGCCTGTTATCGCCCAAGACCTTGGAGGAACTGACCCGACAAGGCGCTTTGAGGGGACTAACGGCCAGGGAAGAGTCGCCTTCGGTCACTCAGTTGTCGTGGTTCGACGCGCCGTCACCGGCGGCCGCGAAAAAACCCGACACCGCCGTGCGTTGGCTCGAAGCCTCCGGGCCGCTTTATGTCAAATGCGAAGAAGGCGTGGACTGGACTTCGATAGCGGAAGAGATTTATCGCGTGGCGCGCGAATTCCCGGGCGCGGTACCGGTGGTGGTGGCCGGTGATCGCCGGGGTCAACGATTGCCGGTCACACTCAATGCCCACTTCCGGGCGATCCAAGCGATTAAGTCGGTGGCCGGGGTGTTATCGGCCGGCCGGCAAGTCGAGTGGATGACATATGAATAAAATGTGATGGCCGGACGGTTGTCGCAACATTGTCATTCACAATTAAAAATGTGCGATTCACCTTTTACTAATTGACAATGACGTGCCGAAACATGCATAATGAAGCAATCGTTTGGCACCAGATTTTTGGTCTTCCCAATGCGTTATGACAACATGGCTCCGAAAACTGGAGCATGATTTCCTCCTAGAAGTTGAGGTGGGGTATATGGTTATTGCTGTATTGCGGGAACGCGAAGTCGGCGAACGGCGAGTATCTCTCGTCCCTGAAAGCGTGGGCCGTCTCGTCAAAGCGGGTCACCGGGTACTCGTCGAAACGGGTGCGGGGGCCGGCTGTGACATTACGGACCAAGCCTATCAAGAGGCCGGCGCGGAATTACTGCCCGATCGTCGGGCCATCGCGGCAGCAGCCGACATCGTGCTAACAATTCGCCACCTCACGGACGGGCAAGACCCGATTTGGGAGGGGATTCGGCCAGGTACCGTGTTGGTCGGGATGTATCAGCCGCTCTCGCATTCGGTGCAGACGTTTGAAAATTGGGCGCATAAGGGATTAACCACGTTTAGCCTGGACGCGTTACCGCGGATTAGCCGGGCGCAAAGCATGGATGTGTTGTCCTCCATGTCGACCATTGCCGGCTACCGGGCGGTGACGGTGGCGGCCGAGCGCTTGCGGAAGTTCTTCCCCATGTTAATGACCGCCGCCGGGACCATCCCTCCCGCCAAAGTGTTGGTGCTGGGGGCCGGCGTCGCCGGGTTGCAAGCCATTGCCACGGCGCATCGGTTAGGCGCCATGGTGCAGGCCTTCGATACCCGGGCGGCCGCTCGCGAGCAGGTCGAAAGTTTAGGCGCCACCTTTTTGAGTCTGGACGTCCAAACCGCCCAGACCCAAGACGGGTATGCGACGGCGATTGCCGAGGATCAACACCAGCGGGAATTGGCGTTGCTTGCGGAACCGGTAAAAAATGCCGACGTCGTGATTACCACGGCTCAGATTCCCGGCAAACCGGCCCCGATTTTAATTACGCGCGAGATGGTCCTGTCGATGCGACCCGGCTCCGTCATCGTCGATTTAGCCGGGGAGTCGGGAGGCAATACGGAGGTGAGCCAGGCCGGCGAAGAAGTGGATGTCAATGGGGTGCGGGTCATTGCCCCCGTCAACATTCCTTCGGATTTGCCGCTGAATGCCAGTCAGCTCTACTCGCGAAACGTCACCGCCTTTTTACAACATCTCGAGCGCGAGGGCTTGGCGTTTACGGAGACCACCCATGCATGCCAAATTTCCAGTACGGACGAAATCATTCAACGGACCCTGGTGACCCATGAAGGCACCATTCGATCACAAGCGGTCTTGGACCGACTACCATCAAGGGGGGCGGAAAACGTTGCCACAGCACCTGTTCGTTGAGCTGTATATTTTTGTCTTGGCGGTTTTCGTGGGATTTCAGCTAATTTCCAAGGTGCCGTCGGTGTTGCACACACCCCTGATGTCGGCGACCAATGCGATTCACGGCATTGTGTTGGTGGCGGCTTTCACGGTGGCCGTTAGTGTTCATGGAACGTTGGGGATTGTGTTAAGCACGGGGGCCGTTTTTTTGGCCACGTTAAATGTCGTGGGTGGATTCGTGGTCACCGACCGAATCCTCGGGATGTTTCGTACTCGTAAAGCGGCGGAGTGATCACCATGCAATTAATGACAACCATAGCCTATTTAGTGACCGCCATTTTATTCATGTTGGGCGTGATGCGGCTGAGGTCCCCGGCCACGGCACGGTCAGGTAATCTGTTGGCGGCGGTCGGGATGGCGATTGCCCTGATTGCCACCCTTATCGCCAATCATCAATTTGCCGCGCTGGGCGCGGTGATTGCGGCGGTTATATTGGGCGCCGTGGTCGGAACGGTCTCGGCCCGCCAAGTGCGGATGACGGCCATGCCGCAAATGGTCGCGCTCTTTAACGGGATGGGCGGCGGTGCGGCGGCTTTAGTGTCCGTGGGCGAATGGTTTGTGCCCGGTCATGCGGCCGGCGCCGGTGCCGTATCGGCGTTATTTACCATCCTTATCGGGTCGATCAGTTTTTCGGGTAGCATCCTTGCGTTTCTCAAATTGCAGGAATGGATGACCGGCCGTCCGATTTTATTCGCCGGGCAACGGATCTTAAATGGGTTGATCTTGCTGTTTGATGTGGCCTGGGCCGTCGTGTTGCTGGTTCACGGCAGCTCCGCGCCCACGAGTTGGCTTGGTCTTCTCTTAATCGGCGCTTTGGTCTTCGGGGTGCTGGTGGTGCTGCCGATCGGCGGAGCGGACATGCCCGTCGTCATCTCGCTGTTGAATGCCCTGACCGGGTTGGCGGCTGCCGCTACCGGATTCTTGCTTGGCAACAATTTGTTAATCATCGCGGGTGCTTTGGTGGGCGCATCCGGTACCATCTTGACCCAGCAAATGAGCCGCGCGATGAATCGCCCGTTGATGCAAATTATTCTGGGGGGATTTGGCCAAATCAAATCGTCCGCGGCCGGCGTGGCGGCCGATGGGGTGGTCCAACCGGCGACCGTCGAAGACGTGGCGACCTTGGTGGCTTATGCCCGGAGAGTGGTCATCGTACCCGGTTACGGGCTCGCGGTCGCGCGGGCGCAGCAAGAGGTGCGGCAGTTGATGGACCGGTTACAGGAACGGGGCGTCGACGTGCGGTTCGCCATCCATCCGGTGGCCGGGCGAATGCCGGGTCATATGAACGTGTTGCTGGCGGAAGCGAATGTGCCGTACGATAGGCTGTACGAGATGGAGGCCATCAATCCCGAATTTCAGCAAACCGATGTGGCGCTGGTCATCGGCGCCAATGATGTGACCAATCCGGCGGCGCGTAACGAGCCGTCGAGCCCTCTGTACGGCATGCCGATTTTGAACGTCGATCAAGCTCAGCGGGTCGTGGTCATTAAACGGGGGATGAGCCCGGGTTTTGCCGGCATCGACAACCCGTTATACGTCAATCCGAAAACCAACATGTTGTTCGGGGACGCCAAAGAGTCGGTGAGTGCCTTGTTGCGCGCGTTAGACGCCGTATAACGCGGGCTCTATGGCGGGCTAAGCAAAGAAAAGCGCCGGGGGAAACTGCCCCGGCGCTTTTAACGGGTGGTCTAGACTTGGACGGTTCCGCGGTATACAACGCCGTGGGCTCCGTCGACCGTCACGATTTGTCCGGCCGGGACCTTGGTCAGGGCATCGACCGCGCCTACGATCGTGGGCTTTCTGAGGGAGAGACCGACGATGGCGGCGTGGGAGGTTAAGCCGCCGGATTCAACAATTATGGCACTGGCGTTCTCGATAAGGGGCATCCATTCCTCATTGGTCAGGGGCGCCACCAGTACTTTACCGACGACGTCTTGCGGCGTTACCTGGTCCGGCCGTTGGACCGTAATGACCGGCCCGCTGGCGGCGGCCCGTACTCCAACTCCTTGCCCTTTAACCACGATGTCACCAATGGTAATGACCCGCATTAAATTAGTGGTCCCGGTTTGTCCAATGGGGACGCCGGCGGTGAGGACGACCCGGTCGCCCGAGGCGACCCAGCCGTGGGCAAGCGCGGTCGTCACCGCGTTATCCATCATTTGGTCCGTACTGTGTGCCCGGGCGGTTACCACCGGCACTACGCCCCACACAATCGCAAGCCGGCGAGCAATCGGCAGGTAGGGCGTCAAGGCGATAATGGGTACGCGCGGTCGCAAAGCCGCCACCGCCAGGGCGGTCGAACCCGATTCGGTGGCACTTAAAATAGCTCGCGCCTGGAGATCTTCGGCGGCGGTTACGGACGCATGGGAAACCGCCTCGGTAATCGAGCCGCGAGTCAGATAACGGCGAAAATGCTCCGCCTGTTGATCGGCGGCTTCTGCCACTTGCGCCATCACCCGCACGGCTTCCACCGGATAATCGCCGCTGGCGGTTTCGGCCGATAGCATGACGGCATCGGTGCCGTCCATAATCGCGTGAGCCACATCGGTGACCTCCGCTCGGGTGGGACGCGGGTGGGCAATCATCGATTCCAGCATTTGGGTGGCGGTGACCACCGGTTTACCGGCCCTATTCGCGGCGGCAATAATTTTCTTCTGCAGCCAGGGGACTTCTTCAACCGGCAATTCAATGCCTAAGTCACCCCGGGCGACCATGACCCCGTCGGCCACCGTGACGATGGCCTCAATGGCTTCTACGGCTTGGACGTTTTCGATTTTGGCCATAATGGGAATGAGGCGGCCGTGGTCCTCCAATTCCCGGCGGATGGCGATAATGTCGTCGGGGCTTCGCACAAAAGACGCGGCAATCCAGTCAACCCCTTCTTCTACGCCCATAGCCAGGGCCACCCGATCTTCTTTGGTGAGAATGTCTAGATCCCATGGGCGATCCGGGCTAATCATTTTTTTCCGGTTCATGAGACGTCCCCCGATGAGCACTTCGGCTTCCAAGGGATCGCCGGTGGCCAGGATGCGAAGGACAATATTCCCGTCATCTAATATGAGGCGGGTCCCGGCCGTCAGTTGAGTTAAAATCCGTGGCTCGTCCACTTGGATGTCGGCTGCCTGGGTGCCGACGCGCACACGTTGGCCGGGGACTAGGGTCAGGCCGGCGGCATCGGTGGTAATCCGGATTTCGGGGCCGGCCGTATCCAGCATAATAGCCAGCGGTCGGCCCGTTTGGGTTTCGACGGCGCGGATTTGGCGAATGGTTTCACGGTGGGTTTCAACGTCTCCATGGGATAAATTAATCCGGGCGACATCCATGCCGGCTTCGGCCAGTGCCGCCAGACGGTCGAATGAGCGCGTGGCCGGACCGATGGTGGCCACAATTTTGGTGCGTCTCAAGCGATAAAGCCTCCTCTTAAGGCCCAGGTTAGCGTGTTTCGGCTTGGGAGGGATCCACGATGACCCCGATTTTGCCTTGGGTTTGGCCCGACTCGCTCAGCCGATGGGCGGCGGGTAGGTCTTCCAACGGGAAAACTTGCTGAACAATCGGGCGGATTCGGCCGTCGGTGAAGAAGGCACCTAGTTTGGCTAGTTTTTCGCCGTCCGGTTCGAGGAAAAACCATTCCCCCCGAACTTGGTACCGGGCCGCCATTGCGGCATCCGGTTGACGGACGATAGACACTAAGACGCCTCCGGGTTTCAGAACCTGAAAGCTCCGGTCTTGAACGGTCCCCCCGATGGTGTCCAGCACGACATCGACCGAGTCCATAGCCGTTTCAAACGGTTGGTGTTGATAGTCAATCACCTGATCGGCCCCGAGTGACCGGACATACGGGTGCCGCTCCGCGCGAGCGGTTGTGATGACCTCGGCCCCCAAGGCTTTGGCCAACTGAATGGCGTATCCGCCCACCCCTCCGGCCCCTCCGTGAATCAACACCCGTTGTTGAGGCCTGACTTGGGCAATATCGACTAAAGCATGCCAAGCCGTCAGTCCGGCTAAAGGAGCCGAGGCGGCTTCTAAATAGGTGAGCGTCGGCGGTTTCGGCGCCACCAGGGACTCGTGTACGATGACCGTTTGGGCGTAGGTGCCGGGTCGGTCAATGGCCGGGCGGGTAAACACCGGGTCTCCCGGTTTAAAGCGGGTGACCTGTGACCCGACGGCGGCAATGCGACCGGCCGCATCCCAACCTAATATGGCGGGAAAGCTCAGCGGACGTTGCGCTTTCAAGAGTCCTTGGCGCATTTTCCAGTCGATGGGGTTGACCGATGTGGCATAAATTTCGATAGCCACATCTTGAGGCCCCAAGGGCAGGGTCGGGACGTCTGCAAGACGAAACACTTCCGGACCGCCATAATCGTCGATAACCATTGCCAGCATGCCAATGAACGCTCCTTTATGTACTGCGGCTCGTTTCATTCTTATTGTGCCACAAAACGTGCCGCGGATTGGCGTAACCAGGCGATTATGCTTGATATTGTTGCCGTCATCGATATTTGAAGATATTTCCCGCACCACTACGGGGGATGGGCCCGATATGCCGTCGGCGAGCGTCCAATGATAGGTGTCGACCGGCGGCAAGGAGACGATGGCGGTGACGGTTTCTCCCGTATTCGGGATGCGGCAACTCGATCACGGCACCGTCGGTGACGGCGAGCTGACACAGAATCGCGTTTTCCCCTTCCAGGGCGATACACAGGCTTACCGCTTGTAATGATGAGATCTTGTGTGCGGTGGACGAGGATCATTCGGGCTTCGTCGTCACTCGTGGCGGCCAAGCGTTTTGGTTGACAGCCGGGTAGCTTTCGGGTTATTCCAATAGCTTTTCATCCAGGGCTTGTCCCGGATCCACCGCTCGCCGACCTCTCCCGGCGCCACGTTTTGGCCGGCTTCGGTGACGACCCGGGTTTCCGTGCGTGACATCGAGCGGGACGGAGCCCGGCAAGCCGTAGGGTGTTATCCCGTTGGTTTGCCGGGCCGATTTCTGATATGAATAGTGCCCATGGTCGATGAGCGCGGCGTGCTGCGGTATTGCGGGTGCGAATCTCACCAACGCTGGGCATGGCATTGGCGCTCCTAGCCGTCTTGGGGCGTGAGGTAATCGCGGTATTGATCCCGTAGGGTACGTTTCATAAATTTACCGACCGAGGTCTTGGGGATTTCCGGCAAAAAGAGAATGTCGTCGGGGAGCCACCATTTGGGAAATATTTTCGCTAAATGTTCGAGGAGTTCCTCTTTGGTCGCGGTCCGTCGGTCCTTGAGAACCACAAAGGCAAGAGGCCGCTCATCCCATTTTGGATGGGGAACCCCCACCACCGCCGCTTCAAAAATTGCCGGGTGGGCCATCAAGGCGTTTTCCACATCGACCGAGGATATCCATTCACCTCCGCTTTTGACCAAATCTTTGGTCCGATCAACCAAATGGACATAGCCTTCCGGGTTAATGGTGGCGACGTCGCCGGTTTTGAGCCATCCCCCTTCAAAACTTTCGCGTGTTCGATCATCATGGTAATATTCGTCGGCAATCCAGGGGCCCCGTAACCACAGTTCGCCCATGGATTCTCCGTCCCAAGGGATATCTTGTCCATCACGGACCAACCGCATAAAGAGACCGGGGACCAATAGGCCTTGGGTGGCGCGGACGGCTAGCCGTTCTGCCGCCGGTCGGTCCGCCAACGTGCTTTTCAGACGCGAAAAAGTGGCCAATGGGCTGGTTTCGGTCATTCCGTACGCATGGACAAAAGGAACACCGAAGGTTTCCTCAAAGGTTTGAATTAAAGCCGGGGGTGCCGCGGATCCTCCGCACAACGCCATCCGCAAGCTGAGCGGGGTTGGGTTTTCTTCCAGCACTTTGGCGACCCCGAGCCAGACCGTGGGCACCCCGGCCGAAACGGTGACGCCTTCGGTGGCCATCAGGTGGACTAAATCCCGGGGCGTCGGGGCGAGCCCCGGCATGACGATATTGGCCCCGAACCATATCGCCGCAAAGGGCAGGCCCCAAGCGTTGACGTGAAACATGGGCACAATGGGCATTACGGTATCGCTTTCGGAGAGGGCGGCGGTGTTGGCGAGGCCCATGGCCATACTGTGTAAAAAGATTCCGCGATGGGAGTACACGACGCCTTTGGGATTGCCTGTGGTGGCGGAGGTATAACACATGCCGAGGGGCTGATCTTCCGGCCAGTCGGGATCGTATGCCGCCATTGACGGGTCGGCCCCGTTCACGAGCGCTTCATAGCTATGCGCCGGCTTAATCGGGCTTTGGCCCGGATCGGGGTCCGGCCCCAGAATGATGAGGTGCTCGACCGTCGGGAGTTGGTCTTTTAACGTGTCCATTAAGGGTAACAACCCTTCGTCGACGATTAATACCCGGTCTTCGGCGTGGTTAATAATATAGCGGATGTGGTCGGGCGATAAGCGCAGGTTGATCGTATGTAAGACGGCTCCCATCAAGGGAACGGCAAAATAAACTTCTAAATGACGGAAGTCGTTCCAAGCCAAGGTACCGACCCGGTCGCCGGGCTGTACGCCCAATGACCGAAGGGCGGCGGATAGTTGCCGCACGCGTTGGCCAAAGTCCCGATATTGATAGCGATGCACACCGGTGGGGGTGCGGGTGACAATCCATTTATCGCCGTACATATGTTGGGAATAATCAAACATATTAAACAAGTTTAAGGGTGTAGACATCATGGCGGCCGCCTCCTTGATTAGATTCCGAACGTGTCGATATATTTTTGCAGATATCAATACTGTTAGAATTCAATTGATTTGATTTATACTATAGCCGGTTTCCGGGCGCTGTCTAGGGTCAAATGACTCGTAAAAGAAGCGGGATGTCATGCGGGAAGGCACCACGGTATTCGATCCGACCTCAATCAAATCGGGCCTCTGTGCACTTCTGTTTTTGGCCCGATGGGGGTGCCGATGCCTGGACCGGATCGGGTCAGCAATCTCACCATTCGTGCCATCGAACGAAAGACTATCGGGCGGCGGTGGAATTCGGGTATCCCGACCTTTATCCCTAGGTGCGCTGACGGGTGTGTGCCCGACTCATAAGTATCGGCTTGGCCGTCGGCGGCTTGAGAGATCGCGCGAAAGTGTAGCGCACGGCCCCCAGGTCACGATTATGACGCCCGGAGGATCTGCCTGTGAGGCGATAAAGGCCTCCGGGGGCGCCGGAGGCCGATAGGTTACTTGGCGGACTCGGGTGCTTGATCCACCAGATAGCGGTCCCCGCCATATTGAATTCGATCGGAGGCACATCGGGGACAAGTCGTGGCCTTAGGACCGGCCGGCAACAAAAAAATCTGGTCGCAATCAAAGCACTTATATTCGCTCCACTTCGCCATAATACCCCTCTTTTCTTACATCGGATAACATGAATCGTGAATAATATAACACAAATACCTCGAGGTATCACGGAAAGATGTAAGGAATATCCGCCTCCGTCTTGTTGTGCGAGAGTTGCGAAAGCGCGGCGCATTTGGTAAAATCAGTCCATACATTATATATAATATATGATACTCGCGGAAACGGGGGAGGTTCGGTGGTCACCATCGAGGACTATGTGCTTCATGGGACGGACGCGCAGAAAGCGTATCTCCAGGGATTGACCTGGCCGCAAGTGGTCGGCGCGGTTGTCGACAGAGCGGGCGACGCGATTGCAGTCTTTGATGGGCCGCATACCTATCGCTGGCGCGACTGGTGGACCGCTGCCGGTCAATTGGCCGCGGGATTGCATGCGTTCGGTATTCAAAAGGGCGATGTCGTGGCGGTCTATCTTCCGAATTCCTGGGAGTTTTTAGTGGCCCACTTAGGCATAGCTTGGGTAGGGGCGGTCATGTTGCCCTTACACTTGGCGCATGGGGAACATGAATTGCGGGCGTTACTGGAGCGTGTTGACGCACGCTTAATCATCATGACGGCCGAATGGCGGGGAAAAAATTATCGCGCGTTGGGCGAAGCGCTAGAGACGCCGGATCGACGGGTTATCTGGGTAGGTCCTTCGTTGGCCGACGATCTCCGCTGGGAGGGTTTCATGGGATCCCGTCATATGTCGGTACCGTTGGCCCGGCTGGATCCGAACGATCCGTTTGTGTTATTGGCCTCTTCCGGTACGGCGTCGTCTCGGCCTAAAATTTGCCTGCATAGCCACGACGGCTTGTTGTCGAACGCATGGGCGGCCGCTCGGGACGGTAAATACCAACTCCAAGACGTCATCATCAGTGCCAGTCCTTTTTCCCATGCGTTTGGACTCCTGTCGGTGCATTTAAGCGCGGTGACGGGGCATGCGATGGCCCTCTTACCCTATTGGGACGTATCGTTGTTAAGTGAACGCGTCCAAGCGAGTCGGGCCTCGGTGTTGTTTGCGGTGCCGGCGCAACTGCGGGATCTGGTCGATCAGGGTCCTTCCCTCACACTGCGCGAGGTCCGGACCGGTGGGGCAGCCGTGCCGGCGGACTTGGTGGAGGACGTAAGGCGTCACCTACAGGCAGGAGTCATTGTGCAGTGGGGCATGACGGAAGTGGGCGCGGGATGTTATACACGGCCGGACGACGACGCGGACGTCGCAAGCCGAAGCGTGGGTCGGCCTTGCCGGGGCGCGGAAGTGCGGGTGGTTGAAAACGGACGGGATGTCGAGCCGGGCCAACTCGGTGAGCTATGGTACCGAAGCCCCTATCAATTTCGGGGCTACTATCGCGATCCCGAGTTATCGCGACAAATTGTCGACGACGAGGGATGGATCCACACCGGCGACTTGGCCCAAATGAACCCCGACGGGACGGTTCAGTACCGCGGGCGCCGCACGGAACTCATCAATCGGGGCGGGTTAAAGTTTAGCGCACTGGAAGTCGAGTCGTTGCTGACCGATTTACCCGGGGTGTCGCAGCTGGCTGTCATCGCGCAACCGGATCGCCGTTTAGGCGAGCGGGCGCTGCTGGTGGTGGCGTTGAAGCCCGGTACGCGGCTCGAATTAACCGATGTCCGCGACCATTTGGCGCAAAAGCAGTTGGCGAAATATAAGTGGCCTGAAGAACTGGTGGTTTTGAATCGGTTGCCTACGACGCCCAGTGGTAAAATTGCGCGGGCGCGCTTGGAGGAGGCGGTTCGAACGGTTCAAAAAGGTTGGTCGGACGCCGTTTCCGGTAACTAGAGAGGAGGAGCGACTCAGAATGACAGCGGATCCCTATGAAGCCATTGATGCGTTAGGAGCGGCCCCCTTATGGCGCTATTACGGGAATTTATTCCCCCCCGAGCCGGTGACCGCGGCGGTTCCCTTTTTATGGCGATACGATGCGTTACGCCCATATATGCTTCACTTTGCCGAGGCTCTCTCCTTGCAAGAAGCGGAACGGCGCGTTCTCATGCTGGTGAATCCGGGATTGAAGGAACCGCCCGCGACGGTGGATAATCTCTACGCCGGTATCCAGATTATTTTGCCGGGCGAAACGGCTCAAGCCCATCGGCATTCGGCCAATGCATTTCGGTTCATCATTGAAGGAGAAGGCGCTTACACGACGGTCAACGGGGAACGCGTGCATATGCACCCGGGGGATTTCTTGCTTACGCCCGGATGGCATTGGCATGACCATTCGCATGAAGGTCAGGGACCGATGATGTGGCTGGACGGGCTAGACTATCCGTTGGTCAACAAAATGGAAGCGGCATTTTTTGAACTGCTGGGAGAACGGTTACAAACACCAACGGTGCCGGACGATCAATCCCAGCGCCTCTTTATCCATGGACGGTTAACCCCGCGCTGGCTTCATCGGATAGGCGCCGCCTCCCCGATTGGCAATTACCCCTGGGCCGAAACCGAAAAAGCGTTCGAGGCCATTGGGGACAGTGTACCAGGCAGCCCGGTCGACGGGATTGTATTGGAATATACCAATCCCTGGACCGGCGGGCCGGTGATGCCGACCATGTCATGCCGCATTAGTCGCCTTCGACCGGGATTTTCCGGCCAACCGTTTCGGCACACCGCGAGTACGATATTTCATGTTGTCCGCGGTCACGGGATTACCCGGGTGAATGGGGTGGACCTTCACTGGGGGCCGCATGACGTGTTTGCCGTACCCGGGTGGTCCGTTTACCGACATGAAAATCTGGCGACCGACGAGGACGCGGTCCTGTTTCACTATAGCGACGAACCGGCTCAACAAGCTTTAGGGCTTTATCGCGTCGACGACCGACCGTTCCGCTGAGGAGGATGATTGTGACCGAGAATTCCCACAAGGTCCATCACTGGAGCACACGAGTGCGATGGGGGGAAACGGATGCGGCGGGCTTCGTATTTTACCCCAACTATTATGCGTGGTTCGATCAAGCGAGTCATGAATTTTTGGATGCGCTCGGGTTTCCTAGTGCCGATTGGTTTAACCGCCAGGGGATCGGCATGCCACTATTAGAAGCGCATGCCACGTTTCACCGACCGTTATTCTTTGGGGATTCGATTACGGTGGTGACGTGGGTGGAAAACCTGTCCCAGAAGTCTTTCCGGTTAGGGCACCACGTGTTGCAGTCGGATGGCACGATAGCCGCTTCCGGGTACGAAGTGCGGGCGTGGGTCCAATTTCGCGAGTCTCCGGCCAAAGCGGTTCCCCTGCCGGACGCGCTCCGTGAACAGTTGGCCCTCTACCACCGGGTTTCGGATCAGAAGTCATAACGAGGAGAGAGTAACGACGATGAAAGTTGCACTATTTGACGAATGGCGGGTTGGCATCGTGGACGATCGTGGGATCGTCGACATTACGGATTTGATCCCGGGATGGGAACCCGTATGGCCCTTTTCGTGGATGTTACATTTTATTCAGAGCTTTCCTCAGCGCCGAGGGGAATGGGCCGCCGCGCTGGCCGAGCGACCGGCCATTCCCTTGGAAAATGTCCGTCTGCGGCCCCCGGTGCCCGTCCCGTCGAAAATTGTGGCGGCACCTGTGAACTATCTCTTGCATCAACAAGAGATGGGCGGTGCTCAAGGCGTCTATGCCGGCAGCACGATTAAAACCATTGAAGATTATGGCCTCTTTTTGAAACCTCCGTCGTCGATTGCGGGACCGGGTGATGAAATTACCTTACCCTTCGCTGGCCGCCGAACCGACCATGAGGCGGAAGTGGGGATTATCATAGGCCGGACCGTGCGCAATGTGACTGAAGCTGAAGCGGACGAGGCCATATTCGGGTTTACCGGCCTCTTGGATTTATCCGTGCGCGGGCAGGAAGACCGGCCGTATCGCAAAGGATTTGACGGCTTCTGCCCGATTGGACCTTGGATTGTCACCCGGGACGAGATTCCGGACATGAACCGGATCGGCTTTCGCTTATGGGTTAACGGCGAATTGCGCCAACAGGGTAATACCCAAAACATGATTTATTCGATGCGGCGATTGGTGGCGTTAGCGTCATATCAAACCACCCTCTATCCGGGCGACATTATCGCCAGCGGGACGCCCGAAGGCGTCGGCGAAGTCAAGCCGGGTGACGCGCTCCATTTGGAGGTTGACGGCATCGGCGCGCTCAAGGTGGCGGTCGCGCCCCGTCCGGCAGAACCCCCGCTGACCATGGGTGATTGGTTTGACAAATTTTTGCAAGCCCGTGGGGTGGCCAAATAGGCCTGATGACGGACACCGATAACCCCTCCCGACACGGGAGGGGTTTTTCTATCGGATGAGCCGTCTCGTTCGCGCGCTTTTGATACAATAGGCCCAACACGAGCTAAACGAGGTGGCCCTGTGCCCCACATTAATTTACACGGGCGCGATATTTCCTATGAAATCGAATACCGACCAAGGCGCCGTCATCCCGCCATTCAGATCACCGAGACGGGGCAAGTGCGCGTCCTTTTGCCGGCTGAGTGGCCAACCCCGGATGCCGAACGGATATTACAGGACAAAGCTACATGGGTTCTCCGGCATTTGGCGATTGTCGGCCCCATGCCACCCGCGGTGTGGGAGAATGGCCAGCCCGTCTATTGGTTGGGGCATTGCTACCGTTTAGCTTGGGATCCGGCACTCAAGCGGCCATCCGTGGTGTTGGACGAGGAGTATTGTCGAGTCGGCGGCCCGGCGGACGCCATGAAATTCACCATCAAAGGGTGGATGCGTCAAGAGGCGCAAGTCTACCTGCCTCGACGGTTGGGAGAGTGGGCGGAGCACTTGGCGCTCGCCCCCTCCCGCGTCAAAGTCGGCGAGTATAAAACGCGCTGGGGTTATTGTCGGTCGGACGGGTTGATCGCCTTGAACTGGCGTTTGATGCAGGCGCCCCAAAGCATTATGGATTACGTGATTGTCCACGAACTCATCCACTTACGGCATTTACACCATCAACCGAGTTTTTGGCAATCGGTGGCGGAGGTTCTCCCCGATTATCAAGCCCGCCGACAAGCTCTGCGCGAATGGGAACCGGTTCTCAAATGGTAAGTGGGTGGCTAGGCCTGATCGTCAAACGGCCGAATAACGCGCAATCGGGCCTTGGCAGCCAGGGTGTCGGGGGATTTTTTGCCTGATGTCCGGCCCATCCATAACACGAGCCCAAGCGCCGCGGGAGGCATAACCCCTAAGAGGGTGTAATACATCATCGCCCGGGTATCCGTCTGGTGCCATGCGCTTAACACGGCGGTGAAGAGCCATCCGTCATAGGTAATGACGGCGATCACCAACAGTCCGAACAACAGGCGGGCCACGCTAAGCGGGCGGGGCGGCATGGACGTGCGAGACGTCTTGGCCTTCGGAAACTCGACCGGGGGGTTCAACATGGATAAAAACCTCCTCGTAATGGGTTCATTGACGGAGTAAACCGCCCTGCCCGTTCAGAATCTCGAATAGTGTGAATACTCAAGGTGTTGGGAACTAGTATAACAGAGACCTCAGAACTAATCAATAAGTACTAACTACGGAGGACTAGAAATTATTATACTAAGTACAAAAAAATCTAGTAAATGAGAGGGAGCCCCAGGGGCTCCCGTATCTTGAGGGAAATCGTTGAATCGGTCCGGAGAGCGAAGATTGCCTTCGGGCTTTAAAGGGGATGCCCGGTCAGGATTCCGTCGGAAGAGGAGACGCGGGCTCCGGCCAGAAGAGGTAGATCACCAGCGCCACCGAGAAGCCGACCCAAAACGTCAAATCGGCGCCACCCAATGCGTGCGCGATGGGGCCTTCGAACCAGGTGGTATTCATGAAAGGTACGGAGACCGCTAACCCTATCAGAAAGCTGACCAATCCCCGAGGTCGGACGGCTTGGATGGGAAGATTCCGGTCGCGTCGGAGATAGAAACCGGCGAGTAGGACCCCCATCCAAGGAGTCATCCAATAGCCGAGCAACAAGAGAAAATTGGAATAATACGTTTCGAACGTGCCTGAACCCCAGAGACTCAATCCTAGACCAATCCCGCTGGCCATTAACGCCATGGCCCAGCGCGGCAAGCGAATGTCCAAGGACCCGGCCGACAACGCGTTGGAATAGAGGTTCAGGGCGTCGGCAGCGGTTCCTCCGAGAATAATCGCCACCACCGCGAGGTTGCCATAGCCGCCCATCACGTGATGGAGGGCGCCAATGGGATTAGAGGCCTCGGGACCGGCAATCACCGCGACCGCGGCCCCGACTAATTCGAGCCAAACCGAAGCAATCCAGGCGCCGCCAAAACTGGCCCCAATAACCGGACGGGCAGGGGTCGAGGCCGGGAGATACCGGCTATAGTCGGAGGCGTAGGGTCCCCAACTGCCGATATAGGAAAAAGCCGCGGCGACCATGATGGCAAACGTGACCCACGGCGAGTGGAGTACCGGGTGATACGCCTTGAGCAGGGGGGATTTGTGCCAGACCACGGCGGAAACGAGAAGAAACATGATGCCCAGAACCACGGACATGATCCGCTCATAGGTATGAATCAAATTATGGCCTAAAACGGCGATAATCCCTTGGATGAAAACCAAGAGGATCGCGGCTTGCCAAAAGCTGAGCCCAGGCCATAAAATCCGTAAGCCGTAAGAACCCAGGATATTATTCACGGAAAACCAACCAATGGTGCTCACGTAATTAAAAAGCCCGGGAATATAACCGCCTATGCGTCCTAAAAAATAGCGGCCAATCATGAGTTGGGGTAATCCATAGCGAGGGCCCATCGCGGCGAATAGCCCGAGGACCCAGGCGCCCAAGGTATTGCCGACCAAAAGGGCTGCGACGGTCCATGACCACGGCATTCCTAAGGCTATGGGCAAAAAGCCCAATGCGTAATCGGCAATCGTGAGGTTGCTGCCTAACCATAAGGTAAATTGGCTGATCGGTTTGCCGTGCCGTTCCGGCGCCGGAACCGGATCCACCCCGAACGGCTCGACTTTCCATACGGCTTCTCCATAACGCGGCGAAGAATCGACAACTGACGATGCCATCCGTCTACCTCCCTTGAACCCGAAGACTTCATTACCCCGGATCAGGGAGAAGTTTATCCTATTGTATATACAGCTGCAACTACCGAATGACATCAATGCCGGCTCGTTTTAGGGCATCGAGCGCTTGCGTCAAATCGGTCAGGTGAAGATATTCGACCGTATGCATGTGAAATCCGTCGGTTAAGGAGGAGAGCAAGGTCGCCTGGGCCCGGTCGACTTCCCGCAAAAACATTTCCACATCTTTGCGAGAGCGGAGTTCCAGCGCGCCGGACAATTCCCCATATAAGGGGTGTTCCACCATGACGTTTTTTACGACCAACCCGTGATCGATTAACGTATAGAGTTCCGTCGCGGTCTTGTCCGGGGGATGCCGAACCGAGAGGACCGCTTTTTGATGGGAATGAGGATGGGGATTTAATAAGTAGCCGCGCGGGGTGGACAAAATAGGGGTTCCGGACGCCCGCAAAATCGCGATTTCGTGGACCACGACCTGTCGGGTGACGCCGACTTGGCGCGCCAAATCCTCCCCCCGGATAGGTTCCGGTACGTGTTGCAACAAGTCGAGAATCCGCGCTTGACGTTCTTGCCGTTCATGCATCGGCATCATCCTCCAACGTGTCGAGATGCTGGGCGAGTGGCGTGGGCAACTGGTCGATGGTGGCAAGATTATGGTCGATCCAATATTGCCGGATCCCGTCCGGACCCTTTTGTTCGGCCCAACGGGCGAGTGTATTCCGAGGACCTTGATACGTCATGAGGGGCACACCGTAGCCACACGAGGTTTGAACTTGGGAAATCCGAACGGTAATGATTTGGCGTATTCCCGGCCAATTCGGGAACCGGCTTATCCAGGTCACCCATTCGGGATGATCGGGTAAAATCACGGATCCTTGACCAAAAATCCGCAAAATGAGGGGAGGACCTTCAAAAGCACAAAACATCAGGGTAATGCGGCCATTTTCGGTCACATGGCCGCTGGTCTCGTTCCCGCTACCCGTCAGATCGAGATATGCCACGGTGTTGGGGGTGATCACCCGGAAACTGTCATACCCTTTCGGCGAAAGGTTGATATGGCCGTCTGCACTTAAAGGCGCCGTCGCGACAAAAAATACCGGCTGCCGCGATATAAAGGATTCCAGTTGAGGCGTCAGTTCCGGATAAAATTGGGCCATCAGGAATTCCCCTCTCTAGGGTACCGCTTTCCTATATTGTGCCATACCGGCTCTTGTATTTCAGCGGCGTTAGCTGTATATACAACAGTAAAAACACAGGAGGGGTTGCGGGGTGGATATGCCCTGGATGTGGGAGCGGATCGTCCGATGGGGACTGGAAGAAGACGTCGGGCATGGCGACGTGACCAGTTGGACCATTTTTGAGGCGGAGCATTGGGGGCGAATTGCGTTTATGGCTCGTGAAGCCCTTGTCGTCGCCGGATTGCCTGCGATGCCGGCGATATGCCGGGTCCTCCCCGAATTGACGGTCGAGTTGGCCGTCAATGACGGCCAACGGGTGGCCCCTGGTACGGCGCTAGCGTGGTTAGCCGGCCCGACTCGCACGGTTTTGGCGGCCGAGAGGGTTCTGGTGAACATTTTACAAAAGCTTTCCGGGATCGCGACCATGACCCGCCGTGTGACTGAGCGACTGGAGGATCTGCCGACACGGGTGCTGGATACCCGGAAAACAACCCCTGGATGGCGTGATTTAGAGAAGTACGCTGTGCGTCAAGGCGGCGGCGTCAATCATCGGGCCGGGTTAGACGGCGGTATTTTGATCAAGGATAATCATATTGCGGCCGCCGGCGGTATTTGGCCGGCCGTTCAAAAAGCGCGCGAGAAAGTGGGACCGCTGGTCGCCATCGAAGTGGAAATAGACCGCCTCGATCAACTGGACGAAGCGCTTAGTGCCTCTCCCCAAGCGATTTTGTTGGATAACATGCCGATACCGGACATGGCCGAAGCGGTCCGGATCGTGAACCGACGCGTGTTTTTGGAAGCCAGCGGCAATATCCGTCTGGATAACGTACGGGCGATCGCGGAAACCGGTGTCGACGGCGTGTCGCTCGGTTGGCTGACCCATTCGAGTCCAGCGGTCGATATCGGTGCCGATTGGCGGGAGGGCGTATGACCCCACCGGTCTTGATAGTGGGGGCCGGAGTCGCCGGGTTAACGGCGGCCCTTTATTCGGCGCGCCAAGGTTTTCCGGTGATCCTGGTCGCCGCGGGCCCGGGCGAAACGACGAATACCTATCGGGCACAGGGGGGCGTCGCCGTCGCACTCTGGCCGGATAACCCCGCCGATCATGCGGAGGACACGTTGGTCGCGGCCCGTGGCCTCGCCCATGCCGAGGCGGTACGATTGTTGACCGAACAAGCCGCCATTGCGGTTCGGGAGATGTTTGAAAACGCCGTGTTCGAAGGAACCCCGGAACATCCCGTTCGCGGCCTGGAAGCCGGTCATTCCCGTCCGCGCATCCTTCATGCGCCGGATGGCTACACCGGACAGGCCATTTTACGCTATCTGGAAAGCCAAGTGGCGGGTGAACCGCGCATTCGCCGGGTGTCGGGTCGGGTGGCGAGCCTCATAACCCGAGGCGATCGGGTGGTCGGCCTCCAATTGGCATCGAGTGAAGAGATACTGGGCCACGCGGTGATTTTGGCGACCGGAGGCTATGCCGGGCTCTATCCATTGAGTACCAATCCCTCGTCCGCCCGGGGCGAGGGACTGTGGTTAGCCTATCAGGTGGGCGCGACTTTGCAAGATCTGGAATTCGTCCAATTTCATCCCACCGTCTTATCCGAAGAACGACGCCCTCCCCTATTATTAACCGAAGCCTTGAGGGGCGCCGGTGCCTGGATTGTCAACCAATCCGGCACGCGCGTTTTACGGGACCATCCGTTAGGGGAGCTTGCCCCGCGTGATGAAGTGGCCCGAGCCGTCCATCAAGCGGAACCGGCCTATCTCACCCTAGAGCCGGTCGGCGATGCAGCCTATCGGCAATTTCCCAAATTAGCCCATGCACTTCGCGAAAGGGGCTTTGATTTGGTCCGGGATTGGCTCCCGATTATTCCCGGGGCGCACTTTACGATGGGCGGTATACGGACGGACCTGACCGGATGGACGGGGGTGCCGGGGTTATGGGCGGTAGGCGAAGTAGCGGTCACCGGCATCCATGGCGCCAATCGTCTCGCCTCCAATTCGTTATTGGAAGGACTGGTGTTTGGTCGCCGGGCAGCCTACGCGGTCGCCGATGTGACGCCACCCAGCCCCCATAGTCCGCAGACGACTCCCGAGGCTCCGGAAGGCTTTTGGCGGGTGACGAATCGTGCCCAAGAGGTTTTGGCCCGCGTTTTGGGCGTTGTGCGGCGGGAATCCGATTTACGCCTGGCGCTTGACGAACCATGGGAACCGGGCCGGTTTTTCAGCGACTGGTTGGTCACCCGAATGTTAGAAGCGGCCCTCGCCCGTCGCGAAAGTCGAGGGGCGCACTATCGCGAGGAATGTTCCGGGCCCCATGAGGAGTTTCGGGGCCATTTTTGTCATCAACAGGGTCAGCCGATGGTTTTCAGACGGTGCGACCAAGAGTCCAAACGGAAGGAGTGCTTAACATGACGGTGAAAGAAACGGTGGAGGCGATTGACGACCTGAAACGACGCCAAGATGCGGTTATCGTGGCGCACAATTATCAACCGGGGCCCATTCAGGATATCGCCGATTTTGTGGGCGACAGTTTAGCCATGGCCCGTTGGGCGCAGAAAATCCCGGCGAAAACCCTGATCATCGCCGGGGTCTATTTTATGGCAGAAACTGCGGCCATCGCCTGTCCCGACAAAGAGGTGTTGATTCCTAATCCGGAGGCGGGTTGTTCGCTGGCGGAGTCGATTTCACCCGAGGAATTAATGGCGTGGAAAGCCGATCATCCGGATGCGGTGGTGGTGTCGTATGTTAATACCTCGGCGGCAGTCAAGGCCCTGTCGGATTATTGTTGTACCTCGTCCAATGCGGTAGCGGTGGTCAACGCGATTGACCCGGAACGGGAGATTTTATTTTTGCCGGACTTCTTTTTGGGTTCTCATGTCATTCGCCAAACCGGTCGCCACAATATTCAATTATGGCCGGGCGAATGCCACGTGCATGCCACGATTGATCCCGATCAATTACACGATAAAATGAGGCGATTTCCCGATGCCGAACTCTTGATTCACCCCGAGTGCGGGTGTACGACGAAAGCATTGGCAATTCCTCCGGACGGGATCCGAGCACACGTACTGTCGACGGACGGGATGTTGGTGCATGCCCGAAAGGCTGACGGCCGACGATTTGTGGTAGCGACCGAGATCGGCCTTTTGCATCGCTTACAGAAAGAAAATCCCGATAAGGAGTTTATCGCGGCCGAAGCCGAAGCCCGTTGTCCATTTATGAACATGATCACGCTGGATCATATTTATCGGGCATTATCTGATCATATCTATCGGGTGGAGATTGATCCGGATATTCGCCGGCGCGCTTGGCAGGCGATCGATCGGATGTTGGCGATTGGGTAACGAGAGAACGGGAGGGATGGGGGCGGATGGACCAGGCCAGCCTGGCTCGTCGCATCGAGGGGAGTTTGATTGACGGTACGCTCGCTATCATCGATATATTAAACCGTTTAGATCCGGCGGTGAAACGGGCAGCCAGGACGATAGGGGGAGGGGTAGCGATTGCGGGGGGACCCGGCTCCCCTCTAAGCTTCGTGGTTGGGTTGGGACTCCACCGGCCCTTCACCGAAGAGGATATGGACGCGATTGAGACCTTTGACGAAACATATGATGCCGGGCTGACCATTCGGACGACGCCTTTTAGTCAAGATCGCGTGGAGCGGTTGGCGAGTGAGCGGGGGTATCGATTAGAGGAACGAATCGCGGTGTGGTATTTGTCGCTGACGGATTGGCGGAGTGCCTGGGATCGGCCGGATGAGCGTGTGCGGCCGGCCGGGACAGACGAAGAGGCTATGTGGGCGATGGTGGTGGAGCAAGGATTCCGGAACCGGACCGATCGCTTGCCGGACGCGGATCTTCTTCTAAGCCGGGCGTTTTTTCGCATGGCCGGCGGGGTTCCGGTCATAGCCGAAGTAGAGGGGCAACCGGCGGGCGGCGGCATGTTGGCCGTGTCGGGCCAAGAATCCGCCTTATTTGCAGGGAGTGTTCACCCGGCATTCCGCGGGCGTCGGTTACAGCCCGCGCTGATCGACTGGCGTTTGCGTTTGGCGCAAAAACAAGGATGTCGTTGGGCCACGGTGGAGACCGTCCCCGACTCCATTTCGGCACGGAATGTGGAGCAGTCGGGTTTTCGGTTAGTCTATCACGTAGCTCTATGGCGAAAACCCTCATCCTCCGATAGCCGGAAATAGGACCCAAATGGTATAATAACTTTTGTTTTAAAAGCCACTAGGGATTTTAGGGACTGCATTCAGCCACAGGAATGGCACGAACCCGGGGATTAGGCCGCGGGCTCGTACTTTTTCTTTGGCCGGGCGTCCGAAGGAGGATGAGCGTGATGACATCACGTGCCAAAACGTGGATTGTGGTCTCCATTATGCTGGCCATGATGTTAACGGCGCTCGATATGACGATCGTCGGAACGGCCATGCCCAGCATCGTATCTGATCTTCATGGAGTCTCGATTTACAGTTGGGTGTTTTCGGCCTATCTCTTGACGTCGACTACCCCCATCCCTATCTATGGAAAATTGGCGGATATGCTTGGCCGTAAGCGCGTATTTATGGTGGGTACGGGCCTTTTTATGATCGGTTCCGCGCTTGCCGGCGTCTCCCAGTCCATGCCGGAACTCATTCTATTTCGGGCATTACAAGGCTTGGGGGCGGCTGGCGTGTTACCGGTAGCCCTAACCATTGTGGGCGATATTTTTACGCTGGAACAACGGGGACGCGTCCAAGGGCTATTTTCCGGGGTGTGGGCCTTGTCGGCGGTCATTGGCCCACTCACCGGGGCGGCCATTGTCGAACACGTGTCTTGGCGTTGGGTCTTTTACATTAACGTGCCCTTAGGGATTTTGGTGATGCTCATTTTATGGTTGGCGTTTCACGAACAAGTGGAAAGTCACGGGCATGCGATCGATTATCCCGGTACCGTTATTCTGACCGCAGGCGTAACGCTCGTTTTGCTGGGGTTACTCGATACGGGCACGACCCGCGAGATATTATTGGGAATTGCTCTTGTCACGCTGGTGGGTTTCGTATTTTGGGAGCAACACTTTTCGGAACCGGTTTTGCCGCTGAGTATTTTCCGGCATCGCATGATCCTCTTAGGCAATATCATGAACTTTTTTGGCGGCATTATCATGTTTGGGCTGATTTCCTATATGCCTTTATTTGTTCAAGGGGTTCAGGGGCAATCGCCCACCGTGTCGGGCCAAGCGATTACCCCCATGATGATTGGGTGGCCGTTGGCCGCGCTTAGCATAGGATCGTTAATCAAAAAAGTGGGCTATCGGGTTCTGGGGATTTTGGGCGGAACGCTCGTCATGTTGGGTACGGCCTGGCTGGGGCTTGTCGGTGACCGGACGACACTCGTGTTAGTCGGCTCGATGCTGGCGATTGGCGCAGGGCTCGGATTTTCACTGACCAGCCTTTTAATCGGGGTCCAAAACGCGGTGCCCTGGAATCTTCGCGGCGTGGTAACCGGGTCGACCCAGTTCTTTCGGAATATTGGCGGGGCCATCGGGGTGGCAATTTTAGCCGCGGTATTTAACGAGGGCCTTTCACGGGCCATTAGCCGGGCTCCCCGATTACATGGATTGAATACCGCGTCGGTTACCGAAACGCTTTTGGTGCCGCGGCTTCGCGATCGGTTGGCACCCACCTTACATCAGTTGTTGTTGAGCACTTTGAACCACGGATTGGCAGCCGTCTTTCTCACCATTTTTGGTATTGGCGTGCTGGCGTTTGTGACCATGCTGGCCCTACCGGCCAAGCCTCGTGCGTGGGATCAGGAAGCTGAAACCGCGCCGACCGAGGAAGTGGGCTAACCCATAACACCCATAACAGCTGAAACCGCGGTTATCCGTTCTTGTTAAAACAGGGCGGGACCGCGGTTTTTGCCGGATGGGGGTTCTGATGGCGAAAGTGTGATCCTATTTAGGTAGGACCAAAATGCCGAACGTAGCACATCAGCTTGAGTATACCGGCCAACCCGGCGGGATCCCGGAAAAGGGCCGATAGGCCAACCGGGTTTTGCCGCTCGTCAAGTCCGGATGACCAGGCTGAGGTACGTCGATCGGCGCGAGATTTCGACTGAATGCCTAACCTAGGATAATATGTTTTTTAAAAACAACGACTTGGAGTATAGAATATGGCTGTTCCTACCCTCAATGAACTACTGCCGGAATTCTTGTCCCAATTACAAGATGGGCAAACGTATAAGATGTCGACATTGATTCAAACGATTACCGATCATTTGCGGCTTTCGGACGATGATCGGCACATTGTCCTGAAAACAGGTGAACCTCTGATTGCGAATCGGTTATGGTGGATCAATACGCATTGTTATCACGCCAAACTCATCGAAAGGCCAAATCGTGGAGAGGTTCGCCTGACTCCAAAAGGACAGCAGGTGCTACGGGAACGGATTCCGTTGACCATGACGTGGATTCGGCAGCAACCGGAGCATATTTTGTGGCGAATGGGAACTAAAGGATCGCGTCATCAGTCAAAAGCCGATCCCGCCGAAGAATTACACAATGATAGTTCCGACAAAACACCTCTCGAAATATTAGAGTCCAGCTATCGTGAAGTTCGTAAAACATTGGCGGAAGATCTATTAGACCGCGTGCGGGCATCATCTTTCGAGGCTTTTGAACGTTTGGTCATCAAACTGTTGGTTGCAATGGGTTATGGGGGCGGATTTGAAGACGAGGCGGCACGCGTGGTTGGGCGGGTAGGCGATAATGGCATTGATGGAGTGATAAATCAGGATCCCTTGGGATTAGACGTTGTTTATGTGCAAGCCAAACGCTGGGATGACACCGTAGGCGAACCGGTCGTTCGCGATTTTGTCGGAAGTTTGGTTGGAAAGCATGCCAACAAAGGGGTCTTATTGACGACTAGCACTTTCTCCGAAAAGGCACTTCAATTTGCCGATAAGTTGGGCCAAAAAGTCATTTTGATTGATGGAGAGCGGCTCGTAGATCTCATGATTCAATATAAAGTTGGGGTGTCGGAAGTGACCCGATATGTGGTTTATCGTGTTGATGGGGATTTTTTTGACGCGTTATAGAATGCATTCAAAACAAAAAACCACCGTGAATAGGTGTACGATGGTTCTTTCTTTGGTGGTAAGTGGTGTCGGGAGGGGGACTTGAACCCCCACGGGTTGCCCCATACGCCCCTCAAACGTACGCGTCTGCCGGTTCCGCCATCCCGACGTATCCAAGAGTGGTGCCGAAGGTGGGACTTGAACCCACACGAGCTGTCGCTCACGGCGCCCTGAACACCGCGTGTCTGCCTATTCCACCACTTCGGCGCGCGTTATGCGCAGTGATGAGTATATCAGCTTTAGGATTAAGGCGCAAGGGATGCAGGATGGAAAATCTCTCGAGGAACTCATAGGCGAACCGTCTTTTGGGGATACTGGCCACAAAGCCAAGACGTGTGGTCAAAAGTTCATGAATTCTTAAGCTCAAGGTTTTGAACCCGAGGCGGTCATGGGCCAAACCCAAAAGAACCATATGTTATAATCGCGAAAGAGATGAGAGTCCGTCGAAAGTGAGGACAAGACGCCATGTCGAAAAAGCTTCGGCTCCAATTAGGAGCTTTTGTGATTCTGGCTGCACTTGTCTACTTGGTTCTACAAGGGGCCCACAATTTTTCCAGTTACTTCGTAACGGTCAACACCTATCGGGCCGACATGTCTCAACTGGCTCATCAAACGGTACGGGTGCAGGGCACGCTTTTGGCGAGCAGCGTGAAATATGATCCGGCTACGGCCACTCTACGATTCACGATTGCCTCAAACGGGAAGACTTTACCGGTCATCTATCATGGGCCGATGCCCAATGAGCAATTCCAGGACGCGAGCGCGATATGTAAGGGACAGATGGGGCCCAACGGGGTTTTCGAGTGTCAAAAACTGGAGATTCAATGTCCCGACCATTACACCCCGGCTTCCGGATCGTCGACGACAGCCAACGGGTAACGAGGTGAGGTCTAAGTGACGATGCCCGAATTAGGGCGATATGCGCTTTTGTTGGCCTTGCTGTTAGCGGTCTATGCGGTAAGCGTAGGACTTTGGGCCAATCGTACGGGCGATCCGCGCTGGCGCGAAAGTGTACGCGGGGCGGCGGTGGCTCTGACGTTAGCCATGACGACCGCGGTGATGACGCTGGAGTACCTCTTGGTAACGGGGGATTACGCGGTACAAGCCGTGTATAACCACAGCGACCGGGCCTTACCCCTTTTATATAAATTGGGGGCCCTTTGGGGCGGAGACTCCGGTTCGGTGCTTTTTTGGGGATGGATTTTATCTCTTTATACCGGGTACGTAGCTTGGCGCGGGTGGCCTCGTGAAGGCCGAATGACCCCTTTGGTGGTGCCGTTTTTAGCCTTGTTGTTGGTGTTTTTCACGGGGATGTCGAACGCCGTGGTTGATCCCTTTCGGTTGGTTCCCGGTCACCCAACCAACGGCAATGGGCTGGATCCGTTGCTCCAAAACTTGGTGATGACAATTCATCCGCCTGCGATGTATACCGGGCTCATCGGGATGGCGGTGCCGGCTGCCTATATTTTGGCCGCGGTCTGGCAACGCGTTCCGTGGCGCGAATGGGTGCCGGTTGTCCGGCGCTGGATGCTCTTTTCGTGGATGTTTTTGTCGGCTGCGCTCGTATTGGGGGGCATGTGGGCTTATATGGAATTGGGTTGGGGAGGCTACTGGGAATGGGATCCGGTCGAAAATGCCGCCCTATTACCATGGTTAACGGCTACGGCCTTCCTACATGCCCTGCAGTTGGAAGAAAAACGGGGCATGTTTCGATGGTGGACGGCGTTGCTGGGAGTCGGCACGTTTTTGCTGACGTTGATAGGCACCTATATTACCCGAAGCGGCGTGTTGAAGAATTCGGTCCACTCGTTTACCGGAACCGGGGTGGGTCCCTATTTCGTCGGGCTCTTTTGGGCCGTGCTCGGAATAACCGTGGTCTTGTTTTGGCTGAGGCGAGAGATGTTTCAAGACCGGATGGGGCTCGACGGGTCGTTTTCCAAAGAAGGCGTCTATCTTTTCATTAACGTATTCTTTACCGCGATTGCCGTCGTCGTTTTATTGGGCACATTTTATCCGGTGATTTCCAAAGCCTTTTGGGGGCAAACGATCGTGTTGAACGAGTCGTTTTTTAATGCGATGACCGCTCCCATGTTTTTGGTGCTGGTGTTGCTGTTGGGAATGGCTCCGGTTATGGGCTGGCGATTCGCCAAACCTGCCTCGGTGATGCAAAAGCTCCGGGTACCGTGGGGCATCGGCCTCGTTACGATGGTGGTGGTCTACTTTCATGGCTACCGCGCTCCTCTTCATTTTATCGGTGTCGGATTAGCCACATTTGCGCTGGCCTCCATGGTTCAAGAGTTTTACCGCGCGGCGCGGGTCCAACGTCTCGCGCATCATTATTCGTGGCTCGTCGCCTTTTTGACGGCGGTCAAAGGCAATCGGCGCCGATATGGCGGGTATTTGGCTCATATAGCGTTTTTAATTATCGTGTTAGGCGTCATCGGGTCTCATACCAACACCCTCTCGGTTACCGAAACCCTACGCCCGGGACAGGTCGTGACGATGAGGGGCTATACGATTCAATACCATGGGTTACAAAATGTCGTCCATCCCGGGTACGAAACCACGGAGGCCCTCTTATCGGTGGCACATGGGACCGTCCGGCAGACAGCGACTCCAGGGCTATCATTTTTCCCGGGCTCCGCCCAACCGGTAGCCGGCGTTTACATTCAAGGCGGATTAATGCGCGATTTATATATCGTATTAGAAGGGAGTCCCGGCCAAAATCAGGCGCTTTTACAAATCATGATCAACCCGATGGTCAGTTGGATCTGGATTGGCATGTATATCTTGCTGGCCGGGACATTAATCGCCCTATCGGCACCGGCCGGCCGCGATGCGGCACCCGTGCGGCAGTGGGAGATTGAACCCCTCGAGGCTTGGAGACGGTCACAACCGGTGGCGGCCGGTGAAGGAGGCAAAAGTCCATGATGGGGGGACTTTTAGCGGCGGTGTTAACCCTCGCGACTCTGACCTTGGTGATTTTACCTTGGTGGGCCGGGCGTCCCGTGTCTCCGAACGACGTATTAGAGCAACAGGACTGGGGAGAACTCGAGGCCTCGGTCGGTCGGCTGATCGAAACGTGGTACTGTTCTTTTTGCGGCGGCAAGCTGGAACGGTTGGATCAGACGGTGTGTAGCCATTGCGGTAGCCCGCTGCGGGAGGGAATGGGGCGATGATGCGACGGATGGGACTTTGGGCGCTTTTGTTGGCTGTCCTGGTGTGGGGCCCTCCGGTAAAGGCGGCCTCGTTACCGATCGGCGGTAAAGCCGAGATGGAAATGGTCGTCGTGATGCCCGAGCCCCATTATTTGGCCGTTTACCAACAATGGGTCATGAATATGGCGCAACCGGTGACCGTGGGTATTTTGACCGGGGCCCGTTCCCTATCGGGATATGGGGGCCGTATCGCCGCCACCGGTAACGGATATGCGGTCGTTCAACCGAATGGGACGAAATTTGCCGTTCGCTATGAAGTCGCGTGGAACGGCCAATCGGCCAGTTTAGCGATTCCCGCGTATGAAACCACGAATGCGTTGGTCATTTTAACGCCAACCAGTCTCACCGTACCGTCGGTTTTAAATCCTTCCTTGGCTCCGGCCGGGAAAGGTCGGATTCCCGGTATCCCCCATAGTCCCGTGTTTTATGAGTATGCCACCACGAATGTGGCTCAAGGGCAGACGGTACCGCTGGTCATCGAACGGGCGGGATCGGCTTTAGCCGCTAATCCCGGTCTTTATCAGGGAACGGGCAATCATCCGGGGTGGGGTACCGGATTTTTGTTGGCCATCGGATTGGTGGCGTTGGGGGGAGTGGCGTTGGCGCTGAACTGGAAACCGGTTACCGGTTATCATCGCCGTCGATACGTGCGGGAACAACTGGTGTCGGAATTGGCAATTTTAGAAGCGAGCTATCGGCGCGGGGAAATCGCCGAAGATGCGTACCGCGCGGAACGGCAAACGTTATTATCGGCCTTGGCGGCCATTGGGGATGGACAAGCGGTTGGGTAGTCGATCACCGGTCATACGGGCGGTTCATCTGGCGAAAACCTTGGGCACCGCGACCGTATTACAAGACGTATCGTTTGAACTGGGGCCCGGCGCCGCGCTGGCCATATTAGGGCCCAACGGGGCGGGCAAGACCACCTTGCTGAAAGTTTTGGCCGGGGTATGGGCACCGAACGGAGGGGAGCTCTGGCGTTTTGGGCAATTATTACCGGACGGCGGCCATCCCGATCCCCGTATTGGATATTTGGGCCATCAGTCCCTGTTGTACCCGAGTTTGACCCTATTGGAGAACCTTCGGTTTTATGGACGGCTTTGGGGTATACCGCGTCTTTCCGAAACGATTGAGTCGGTAGTGGACCAAGTTGGGCTGGGCTGGTCACTGGATGACCCGGTGCGCACGTTTTCCCGAGGGATGTTGCAGCGGGCCGCGATTGCACGGGTTCTGCTGACGGCGCCTGAGCTGGTGTTATTGGACGAGCCGTATACCGGCCTTGACTTACCCTCTCGCCACGTATTAGATGGCTGGATTCGCACGTTTCGGTCACAGGGCGGGACCGTGTTGATGATTACCCATCACCCCGATGAAGCGTATCGGCTCGTCGATGCCGTCGCGATTCTACATACAGGGAGGTTTATCTGGTGGTCACCCACACAGGAGATGCCCCTCGAACAACTACTCACGGTATATCAACGGCTCGTGGCACCGGGAGGGTATTCGCCATCCGTAAATTTTGGTTGATCGTGCTGAAGGATCTCACGATTGAAGCCCGTACCAAAGACATGTGGGTGACCATGATGGCCTTCGTATTAATGGTCATCTTCCTCTTTGCGTTTGCGGTAGGTGCCTCATCGGTCAATCTCCGGGGCGTTTTTCCCGGACTCATTTGGATGGCGTTTTTATTTGCGGGCATGATGAGTATTGGACGCGGGTTTCAGCGAGAAAGCTATGAAGACACGATGACCGGATTGGTTTTAGCGCCGGGGGATCGGTTGGCGGTTTTTTTGGCGAAACTTACTACAGCCTTTTTATTTATGTTCTTAATGGAACTTTTGTCCTCACCGATCTTTTTTGCGTTATTCAATGAACCGTGGTATGGCCACTACGGCCTTTACGGCATTGTTCTTGTGCTGGGTACCCTCGGGTTTGTGGGGGTGGGCACCCTTTTATCCGCGATGGGCATGAATCTACGGGGAGGGGACTTACTCATGCCGGTGCTATTAATGCCCTTAGAGGTGCCGGTGATGATCACGGCAGTGCAGGCGACAACCGCGATTTTGAGTCGGCCGGCTGCCAACCCCTGGCCCTGGCTCCATGGGCTCATGGCTTATGATGCGATTTTTCTCGCGTTGCCCATGGTGATTTACGAATACTTGTGGGAGGTGTAGGCATTGAAAACACGACAGGATGTGTGGATATGGGTTTTGTTGCCCGTCATGCTGGCGGCACTCTACCTGAATTTTGTCTGGAGCCCGGATGATGCGGTCTTGGGCCCGAGTCAACGGATTTTCTACTTTCACATGGGGTCGGCTACTGTGGCAGGCATCGCCTTTACGATTACCCTCGTGGCGTCTATCGGCTATTTAGCCACCCGAAAACCGGTTTATGACGTCTGGGCAGCCGCTTCCGCGGAAATCGGGACCATTTTTACCACCATGCTATTAATTAGCGGGATTTTGTGGGGACGGGCGGCTTGGGGGATTTGGTGGACGTGGGACCCGCGTTTGACCTCCACCGTGATTCTCTGGGTACTCTTTTTAGCCTATCTGCTGATTCGGGAGTGGTCCGACAATCGCGAGCGGCGAGCCCGGTATTCGGCGATATTGGCCATTATTGCCTATATCGACGTGCCCATCGACTACATGACGATCCGCTGGTGGCATTCCATTCATCCGGTCGTCATTACCAGTCAAGGCATTCAAATGGCGCCGCGTATGATTGTGGCCATGTTTGGCTCCATGATAGCCTTGAGCTTGGTGTATATTGCGTGGATGGTCATTCGGATGCGGCTGATGCGGGCCGAGCGGGGCATCGAAGATTTAAAGAACGCGTTCAAGATCGAATGGGAAAGGTAGTGAGACAGCATGAATCCCCATTTAATGACCCCCTTGGAAAAAATGTACCTCTGGTTTCTGTTTTTTGCCTATAGCGCTATTTGGGTGATTATGTTTGGGTTTTTAGCCCGAATGGTCAAACGGTCCCGGAAAATCGAGGCCGACGTACGGCGGTTGGAACAGGAACTGCAACGTCAGCGTGAAAAGCCCGACCGGCCTCTGGAGCCTTCGGTGAATCCAACCGTCAGCGGTCCAAACCCCGGTTCCAACTCGACGGTGATATGATATGCTGTCGTCGAAGGTGCAGTAATTCTGAATCATAAGAAGGGATAGCTATGGCCGCCGGATTCATGTGGGCCGCTGCCGTATTGGCAGTAGGACTGGCGATAGAATTGGGGTTCCGCTATCGGCGCACCCATGCCCCGTTTTATTTTTGGTGGACCGGGTCTTTTCTCTTGTATGGCATGACCTTTATCGCCGAGGCCCTAAGCGTATCGCACAATTATACGGTCGGCGAATACGTGCTTTATATCGTCGGGTCGGCCGGGCTCGTAGGGTTCATGTCGGTGGGCACCACCTTCCTCGGCTTTCCTCGGCGTTTCGCTCGGGTCTATGCCGTGCTCATGTCGCTGGCCTTAGTGGGATTGGTGGTCAGTGTGGTGCTTCACCCTCCCGTATTAGGGCACTACAGCTGGATTCTCTTAAATCAAGGGAAAGCGATTACCGGGGTAGCCCAGGCATTGTATATCCCCATCGCCGCCGTGGGAGGCACCTTGGTCTTTTTAGGGGCGGTGTGGTCCTGGTGGCGGACTCGTCGGGGATATAACCTTTTGATTGCGGTGGGGGTTCTGGTGTCCAGCGGGGCCGGTACATTGGCGTCTCAAGGCGCGGCCGGGGCCGCCTTCCCGTTGACGAATATTGTCGCCTTAGTTCTTATTTATCTTGGCTATCGTTATTCCCGGGCCAGTTCGGCCGGTCGGACGACCGCAGCCTCCCAAACGCACCAAGGCTGACGGGGCGCAGAAAAGGGCCTGAGGCCCTTTTCTTATGCACGGGGGATGCGGTCATGTCATGCGTTACGTACTTTATAGGAGGAGGGATCTTCCGTGATTCGTGTACTAGTGGCCAAACCGGGGCTGGATGGGCATGATCGGGGTGCCAAGGTGATTGCCCGGGCACTGCGGGATGCCGGAATGGAAGTGGTATATACCGGACTCCATCAAACGCCCGAACAAATTGTCGATGCGGCATTGCAAGAAGATGTGGATGTGTTGGCGCTGTCCATTCTATCCGGCGCTCATCCGACGCTGGTGCCGCGCATTATGGAACTCATGCGGGAAAATCATTTGGATGATGTGTTGGTCTTGTTGGGCGGGATTATTCCGGAAGACGACGTCGAAAGCATGTTAGCCACCGGAGTGTCGCGGGTTTTTGGGCCGGGTACGGACACGCGCGACATTATTCAATATATCCGGGAAAAGGTTGGCGAGCAATGACATCGG
The DNA here is from genome assembly GCA_000237975.1 of Sulfobacillus acidophilus DSM 10332. Classification (GTDB taxonomy): domain Bacteria; phylum Bacillota; class Sulfobacillia; order Sulfobacillales; family Sulfobacillaceae; genus Sulfobacillus_A; species Sulfobacillus_A acidophilus. The sequence goes on from CP003179.1 coordinate 1,498,560, forward strand.
TAGCGCAATTAGCCGAGAAAATTCAGGCAGGCGACAAACGTGCCATTGCCCGTGGCCTTACCTGGGTTGAGAAAGCGACGCCGGAAGGTCGGGAGTTGGTGCGGAGCATTTTTGCCAAAGGCGGTCAAGCCCACGTCATCGGGATTACCGGAGCCCCGGGAGTCGGTAAGTCCACTTTGGTGAACGCGCTCACGCTCACGCTCCGCGCTCGCGGCCATCGCGTGGGGATTTTGGCGGTGGATCCTTCGAGCCCGTTTAGCGGGGGCGCTATCTTGGGCGATCGCATTCGGATGCAAGAATCCGTTATGGATCCGGGCGTTTTTATGCGCAGTTTGGCTAGCCGCGGGCATCTCGGCGGGTTGTCGCGAGCGACGTTTGGGGCTTTGGCCGTGTTGGATGCCGCCGGTTTCGACAAAATTTTGATCGAAACGGTGGGTGCCGGCCAGTCGGAAGTGGAAATCATGCAATTGGCGCATACCACGTTGGTGGTGTTGGCACCCGGCCTGGGAGACGATATTCAGGCCATTAAGGCGGGAATTTTGGAAATCGGGCAGATTTTCGTGGTGAATAAAGCCGATCGGGACGGGGCCGACCATACCGTTCGACAGTTAAAAACCATGCTGACTCTGGGGTCCGAGACACTGGACTGGGTTCCTCCAATTGTGAAAACGGTGGCCGAAAAGTCTGAGGGAATCGGAGAGGTGGCGGATGCCATTGAGCAACACCGAACGTTTTTATTCCAACGGGGTTTATTTCAGGATAGGCGTTTAGTCCAGACGGAGCATATGATTGAGCAATCGTTGGCGGACGAGGTGGCTCGTCGCCTAGCGGACGCTCGACAGCGGCCGGTATGGCGGCAATGGATTGAAGCTGTGTCGCACGGTGAATTGGACGCCAGTCAAGCGGCCCTAGCCATCTTAGAGACCCGTGAGGAGGATTCCGATGGGCTTAAGCATCTTAAATGACGAGGAGAACGCGGTTCGCGACGCGATTCGGGCGCTCGTGAAAAAAGCCATCGAGCCCAAGTCGCAAGAGTACGATATCCTTGAAATTTACCCGCGGGACCATATGCGGTTATTAGGCCAACAGGGCTACCTGGGGATGATTGTGGATCCCGAGTACGGGGGGGCGGGTACGACCTATTTGGCCCAGACGTTAGTGGTGGAGTCTATCGCGGAGGCTGACCCGGCGACGGCCGTCATCTATGAGGTGCACAACTCGCTGCATATTGAGGCCATTTGGCGGTTTGGCACCGAAGAACAAAAGCGGCGCTGGTTGCCGGCCTTGTGCCGGGGTGAGGCCATTGGGGCGTTTGCGCTTACTGAAGCCGAAGCGGGATCAAACGCCGCCGCCTTGTCCACGCGGGCCGTTAAAGTGGCTGGGGGATATGAACTGACCGGTCGTAAAATGTTTATTACCAGTGGCGGGGAAGCCGAACGGTATATTGTGTTCGCAACGATTGACGCGACAAGGGGGGCGGACGGAATTACGGCTTTCTTGGTCGAAAAAGGCTCCCCTGGCCTTTCGTTTGGTCCCCCCGAAGATAAATTAGGCATTCGCGCTTCCCGGACGTCGGAGGTCATTTTGGATCGGGTATTTGTGCCGGAAGACCAACGCTTGGGCGATGAAGGCGCAGGATATGAGATGGCGCTATATCTTCTGGACGGCGGACGGATCGGTATCGCCGCGCAAGGTGTGGGGATTATGGCCAAGGCATTGGAGCGGTCATTGGAATATGCCCGCCAACGCCAGCAGTTCGGGAAGCCCATCGGGATGTTTGAAGGCGTGCAATGGCGGCTGGCCAACATGGCCACGGACCTCCACGCCGCTCGGTTGATGACCTATGAAGCCGCCCGTCATCGAGAAGAAGGGCCGGCCCAACGGCCACTTTTTGCCATGGCGAAGCTGTTCGCGTCGGAACATGCCGTCCGGCACGCCGAGGATGCCGTCCAAATTTTCGGCGGCTATGGCTATATGCGGGAATATGGGGTCGAACGGCTTTTACGAGATGCCAAGATTACCGAAATCTATGAGGGAACTTCGGAAATTATGCGCTGGGTCATTGCGTCTCGTCTATTGAAAAACTACGATTTGGACAATATTTAGTAAGGAGGCGCGGCATGCCTAATACACAACCGATTCCGGTGGTTTTGGCGGGGGCGACCGGGAAAACCGGCAGCGCCGTCGGCAAAGCGGTCTGGGATGCTCACGACATGGAATTGGCTGCCGCCGTGGCACGCCGGCATCGAGGCGTATCGTTAGGGCTTTTGTGGGGAATTCCGGAATTGACCGTCACTTTGACGGCCGATCTGACGGAAATCGATCGGGATTATGCGGTCTTAGTGGATTTTACCGAACCGGAATCGGCTTATCCCCGGTTGGTCGAGGCGATCAGCCGAGGGTGGGACATAGTGGTCGGGACGACCGGTTTTAGCCGAAGGGAACGGGAGCATTTGGCGGAACTCGTGGAGAGCCGTCAGGTGGGGGCAGCCGTGATCGCCAATTTTTCGCTCGGAGCGTGGGTCGCCGAGCGTTTGGCGATTGAGGCCAGTCGCTATTTAGGGCAGGTCGAGGTGATTGAGGGACATCATCAAACCAAGAAGGATCGGCCGTCCGGCACGGCCAAACGAATGGCGGAACTCTTGGCCGATGCCATGGGCCGGGATGTCGACAGTATTCCGGTCCATTCGATTCGTTTACCGGGGATGGTCGCCCACCAGGCGGTAGTATTTGGATCCAGCGGGCAACTGATTACGATTCGCCATGATGTGCATGACCGCAGTGCGTACGCGGCCGGCGTGTTGGCGGCTATTCGCCAGGTCCACACGTTTCGGGGCCGGGTGGTTAATGATCTGGGGGAGATTTTGGATCCGGGGCGACTTCGTCCTGACGGGCCATAAATTGGCGGGCGACTTCCCGAAACCGCGTACGATAGGGTGAGGATTTTAGTTGCAGTTCTTCGCGGACCAAATCGCGCAAAGCCTGGAGTCCATCACTGGCACCGGCAACTAACGGCTTTCGACGGGGCATGGTCTCCCCTCCTTAAGGGTGTTGATGACGGATGGTGTCGTATAGGCATAGCTTGTCCTGTTCGTGATAAGGGTATGCGAATCATGAATTCAAAGTGGACGGTGATCTAGGGTGGAACTGACCTATGAGACGTTGGCGGCGTTTCCCCGGCCCGGTCAGGCGGTACCGATGGCGCCGCGGTTTAGTGCGGATGGCCGATGGGTGTATTTCTTGTGGGATGAACAACGGTCGGGGCGGCTATCGCTCTACCGCATGGAATTGACAGCCGGGGTGCCCGAGCGGGTGGTGGAGGCTCCCGCCGAGTCGGCCGAACTGACGTTGGAAGAGCAGCTGGCGCGGGAACGTGGTCGGGTCGCCTGGGAGGGTATTACCCAATATCAATTACAGGGGGAGACTATCTTAATCCCTTATCAGGGGGCCTTATGGCTGAAAGAGGGCCATCTCGCCCCCTTGCGCCAAATTCCCGATAGCCAGGGCCTTTTTGACCCTTATTTGCTCGCGGATCAAGAGACGGGGATTGCCTGTAAGGACGGCACGTTGGTGCGTTGGCATCGAAGTCGGGGCCTCCTGGACACGCTGACCCCGCCTGCCGAAGAGGGATTGTCCTATGGTGTGGCCGAATATGTGGCGCAAGAAGAGCTTGACCGCCGTCGGGGCTATTGGGTGTCTCCTCATGAACAATGGCTGGTTTTTACCGAGGTAGACGAACGGCATGTGGCGCCTTATCCGATTGTGCACCAGGAGGCTGAACCGGTCACGGTTGAGTGGCACCGTTATCCGTTTACCGGTGGGGAAAATGCGCGTGTCAGGTTATGGGTGCGAAGTTTGCGGGACGAAAGCGAACCGATGCGGCCCTTAGGCTGGGCCCCAATCGACCGGTATTTATTGGATATCCTCTGGCTGACGGAAGATGAGGTCGCAATCTTATCCATTTCGCGTGACGCGCGAGACCTCCAGTGGGAGCGATGGAATGTCCGGAGCGGAGAGCACCGGACGATTTATCGGGAAACCCAACCACGTTGGATTAATCGGCCTTCCCAGTCATGGGTATTGACCTCCGGAGATATTCTGACAACCACTGAACGGACCGGGTATCGCCAATTGCTTCGAATCGCTCCAACCGGCGAGACGCGGGTGTATGTATTACCGGAGTTGATTACCGAGTTGGCGGGTGTCGACGAGTCGGCCGGGCGCGTGTATATCGTCGTGGCGCGCCAGCAATCGTTGGAGCGTACGCTGGTGTCCCTCGATCTGGGATCCGGGAGGGTGCAGGAATGGACGAGAGAACCCGGCTGGCATCGCGTCTGGGTATCGCCGGTCGGCCCGTGGTTTTTGGATCAATGGAGCACCTTTGATCACGCCCCGGTGACCCGTTTAATGTCATTTGAGGACGACCGGCCGGCACGCATGATTCACGTTAACCCGATCACCCGGGAAGAACTCGGATTAGCGACTCCGGAGCGGGTGGCGGTCGTGACCGCTTCCGTCGTATTAAACGGGCTTTTCTATGCACCGTCGACACCCGGGCCTTGGCCTTTGGTGGTGTCGGTCTACGGCGGTCCGCATGCCCAAATGGTCCGGCATGATTGGGAGGAAACGATTGACTTAACCGCACAGTTCTTGGTCCGAAAGGGATACGCGGTGTGGAAATTGGACGGGCGAGGCTCGGCCTTTCGCGGTGTGGCCTTTGAACAAGCCCTCTTTCATCAATTTGGTACCGTGGAACTGGAAGATCAAGTCACCGGGGTCCAATGGGTGCTGCAGCACTATCCGGTGGATGCTCGGCGGATTGGGATTATGGGCTGGAGCTATGGCGGCTACATGACCATTCGTGCATTATTGCAGGCACCGGATCTGTTTAAGGTGGGAGTAGCCGGGGCCCCCGTCACCGATTTTCGGTGGTATGATACGGCCTACACCGAACGGTATATGGGGACACCGGAGGAGAATCCCGACGGCTACCGAAAGGCTTCCTTATTGCCGGACGTCGGCGCTTTGAAAGGGCACCTGTTGTTAATGCATGGGCTTATTGACGAAAATGTCCATTTTCGGCATACCGTACGATTGTTGCAGGCCTTTATCGATGCCGGCAAGGACGTCGACCTGGTTCTCTTGCCCGGCTCCCGTCATATGCCGAGGGGATGGACGACGACCGTGTACAGGATTCGCCGGACCATCGAATATTTCCTGACACATCTCTAACATCATTCGGCGTAAATCATTTTGACCGTCATACCGCCGTCAATCACCAGATTGGTACCGGTAATGAAGCCGGCTTGGGGCGAAGTAAGCCAAAGGCATGCCTGGGCGATGTCCTCGGGCCGTCCCACGCGGCCGACGGGATGTTGCTGATGATCAATCGGGCGAAGCCCTTCGGCCTGGCGGGCGGCGGATTTTTTCCAGGCGGAGACGTCAATCCAACCCGGGCTGATGGCGTTTACGCGTACCCGTGGGCCTAAAGACACGGCCAGCGAATGCGTCAGCGCCAAAAGACCGCCCTTCGAGGCCGAGTACGGCTCGGTGTGGGGCTCGGACATGAGAGCCCGGGTGGACGCGATATTAATGATCACGCCCGGTTGGTCATGGCGACCGAGAGCGTCGTACGTATACTTGGCCAAAAGATATGGACCGCGGAGGTTGACCGCAATCACCCGGTCCCACTCGGCGGTTGGTCGGCTGCCTAGCGTACCGGGCGCCGTTATTCCGGCATTGTTGATGACGATGTGAAGGCGTCCCCAGTGCTGAAGCGTGGCTTCTGTGAGGCGGATGACCGCCGCTTCGTCCGACACATCGGCGACGATGGGTAAAACGTGATCGCTCTGAGCGGCATGGGATTCGGTCCATTCGTCCAGTGCTTCGGGATCCGCATCGACCACGGTCACGAACGCGCCCGCGTCTAAATAGGCTTCCGTAATGGCCCGTCCAATCCCTTGGGCACCACCGGTGACGATGACCACGTGATTTTGATATTCCATCGAATATCAACCGTCCTACTTTTATTGCCCATGCTACCGCAGAAAGCTGGGACGCTCAAGTGGTTACGGTCGGAGGGCGTGGGGTACCGGTCATTTTATGACCGGACCGCCATGAGGATGAACCGCATGACGAGTCGTCCCCTTGCCGGGATCTGAGACATAGAAGCATCCGGCGAATACATGTGTGGCCGACGTTGTCCTAGACTTGCCTCTCGTCTTTGGTTAGGCTCCGAAAAGGTTGACCTTTTGATCATTTCGGAAGTTGTGCGCAGACGGTATATAGGACTCATTAGGCGGATTTGCATTGAGAGATCCCTGTGTCATGGATCTCGAGGCATGGTCCCAGGACAGTAGCAGCACATCGGTTCATCGCGTGACGTGATAGGACGGCATTCATTATGGAAGGGGCTCTTTGATATGGCAGATCAAATAAAAATATCGACCGGCTCTTCATGGGAATCGCAAGTAGGCTACAGCCGAGCCGTTCGGATTGGAAATCATGTTGAGGTTGCGGGAACCACGGCTTTCAGGAATGGCAAAATCGTTGGGATCGGAGATGCTTATGCTCAAACGGTATGTGCCTTGGAGATCATAAAAGAATCCCTCGAAAAAGTCGGAGCAACATTATCGGATGTTGTCCGAACACGCATGTTCGTCACAGACATCTCGCGCTGGGAAGACATTGGAAAGGCGCATAGCGAATTTTTTCAAGATATTCTTCCCGTCACAACGATGGTTGAAGTGAAGTCGCTCATAAATCCGGAACTATTGGTTGAGATCGAAGCGGTGGCAATTATCAACGAATAGCGCGCCATTGGGTGACACGAATCATGGTACCATTATCGCTTCCGTTTGGATGACAACGAACGGCTCGGCTTTAGTCGTGTCCCCATTCCTTCGAATTTATGCGCTGGTCACAAGAGAGATGTACTTGCATGCGGGGTAATGTCATTTTAAAAAAACTGGTCGGAGAGACAGGATTTGAACCTGCGACCTCCTGCTCCCGAAGCAGGCGCGCTACCAAACTGCGCTACTCCCCGACGCACATAGGTTATTATATGTCGGGGATCGTCATTCGTCAACGACTTCCATCAAAGAGGAATTAGAGGAGAGTGACATGAAAGGACTTTTACTGGCGGGCGGGACAGGCAGTCGACTACGGCCCTTGACCTATACCGGGGCTAAACAGTTGATTCCGGTCGCCAATCGGCCCATTATTGAATACGCAGTGGACGCCATGGTGGCGGCGGGCGTCGTCGATATCGGGGTAATTGTCGGGGACACGGCGCCGGCCATTCAAGACGCCTTGGGTTCGGGCGAGCGGTTCGGCTGTCGGTTAACCTATATTCCGCAGTCGGCCCCGCTTGGCTTGGCCCACGCGGTCCGGGTCGCGGAAGCCTTTTTAGGCTCCGACCCCTTTTTGATGGTGCTGGGCGATAACCTTCTGCGCGGGGGCCTCAGTGGCTTAGTGGACCGTTTTCGGTCGGGGGATTATGCGGCGTCGATTTTATTGACGGAAGTGGCCGATCCGCGTCAATTTGGCGTCGCGGTCTTAGATGGAGACCGCGTCATCCGCTTGGTCGAAAAGCCGGTCGAGCCGCCTTCGGCATGGGCGCTCGTGGGTGCCTATTGTTTTGCGCCGGTCATTCATCGGGCCATTCGAGAACTTTCGCCTTCCTGGCGGGGGGAATATGAAATTACGGATGCCATCCAGCGCCTGATTGATTGGCAGCTTCCGGTGGATGCGGCGCGGGTGACAGGCTGGTGGAAAGATACGGGGCGCCCCGAAGACGTTGTAGAAGCCAACCGGCTGGTGTTGGAAGATCTGGAAGATGACCGGCGGGGGATCGTCGATGCGGATAGCCAGTTAACCGGGCGGATTGGTTTGGCGGCAGACGCGCGCGTAATCCGATCGGTCATTCGTGGCCCGGTGTCCATTGCGGCCGGGGCGGTTATCGAAGATAGTTATGTCGGACCCTATACGGCGATCGGACCCAACGTGGTCCTGCAGCGGACCGAAATCGAGAACAGCGTCGTCCTGGCCGATAGCCGGATCATCGATGTTGACCAGCGCATCGATCAAAGTCTGATCGGACGTGGGGTTGTGGTGACCGGCGGACAGCATCGGCCGCGCGGCATGCGGCTGGTTTTGGGGGATCAAAGTCGGGTGGAATTATAAGAGAGACCTAAAGGAGTGGCTTATGAGTCGGTTCGGTACGATTGACGGGGTACAAGTCAAAACGTTGGTTCGGCACCCCGATGACCGCGGATTTTTCCAAGAAATTTTACGGGATGACGACGGGTTATTGCGACGGTTTGGACAAGCATCCTTATCGATGTCGTATCCTGGGGTCATCAAGGCGTTTCACTATCACGAACGCCAAGATGATTTATGGTTTTTTCCGGTGGGCATGGCGCAGGTGGTCCTGCACGATTTGCGCGAGCATTCGCCTACCCGGGGCATCACCCAGGTGCTTTATGCCGGGGAAGATTACCCGGTATTGATTCTGATTCCGGTCGGGGTCGCTCATGGATATCGAGTGTTGGGCAATCAGCCGCTGATGATTGTTTACTTTACGACCGAGTCTTATAATCCTGCAGCGCCTGACGAAAAGCGGATCCCGTGGGACGATCCCGGGATCGGGTTTGATTGGACGACCCACTTTCGATAGGAGGACCAGCATGCGCGTTGTCGTGACCGGAGGATACGGCTTTATTGGATCGCATGTCGTGAGATGGCTGCTCCAACATGTGCCGACGGTGGAGGTGGTCAATCTCGATGTACTCACCTATGCGGGGAATCCGGCCAATTTGGCGGACGTTGCCAAGGATCCGCGATATCGGTGGATGCGGGTGTCGGTGAGCGACTACGCCGGCGTTTATCCCCTTTTTCAATCCCACCCGATCGATGCGGTGATTCATTTAGCGGCCGAATCCCATGTTGACCGGAGTATCGAAACCGGATTGCCCTTTGTGGAAACCAATGTCGTGGGCACCGAGGTGCTGTTGGAAATCGCTCGGAAAACGGGGGTCGGGCGTTTTCTGCAGGTGTCTACGGATGAAGTTTATGGAAGTTTGGGGCCTGACGGACTTTTTCGGGAAACCGACCCGGTGCGGCCGAATAGCCCGTATGCGGCCAGCAAGGCGGCCGCCGATTTGCTGGTGCAAGCGGCCCATCGCACCAATGGGCAAAACGTGGTGATTACGCGGTGCTCGAATAATTTTGGGCCCTATCAATTTCCCGAAAAATTGATCCCCTTGTGGATAACCAACGCCCTCGAAGGGAAACCCTGGCCTATCTACGGCGACGGGCAAAACGTGCGCGACTGGCTTTATGTCGAGGATCACGTGGAAGCACTCTGGCTCGCCTTAACCCGAGGACAAGCCGGCGAAATTTATAACATTGGCGGTCATAATGAAAAAACCAACTGGGATGTGGCCGACGCGTTGTTAAGTCGTTTAGGACTCACGCGGTCGGTGGTGGTGCCGGTACCCGACCGCGCCGGTCATGATCGCCGCTATGCGTTAGACGCGACCAAGGCGGAGCAAGAACTCGGCTGGCGACCGCGGCATGATTGGGAGACGGCGTTGACCGCCACGGTTGCCTGGTATCAAACGCACCGCGATTGGTGGCAGTCTATTAAACAGGGCACGTATCAAGACGATTACCGGCGCCGCTATCCGACGTTGGCGGAGCCTCAAGGGGATTAAGGCATGCGGCAATGGATCGCCATATGGGTGGGGCGGCTGGTCGGATGGCTGAGCCGCTGGACAGGGCGGGGCGGGAGTTCTTATCCCGGCGTGATTGCCCGCCGCATTGATCCCGCCATTTTGACCCGGCAGGCCCGACGGCTTCGGCGGGGAGCCTTACTTATTACCGGCACCAACGGGAAAACCACCACGGCTGCCATGTTGCGCCACCTTATGCAACAGGGAGGGTTCCAAGTTGTCGCCAACCAGGCGGGAGCCAACCTGATTGCGGGGATTACGGCCACGTTCGTGCAGTTTCGGGGGCTAGCGGACTGGGCGCTTTTAGAAACCGATGAGGCGACCATGCCGCGAGCAAGCCAGGAAATCGAACCGGCCGCGATATTGGTCACCAATTTTTTTCGGGATCAATTAGATCGGTATGGTGAACTCAGCACAACGGTTCAATACGTGCGGCGGGGGATCGAGAACATGGGGCCGCGCGGGCAATTGGTGCTAAACGCCGATGATCCCCAAGTGGCTTTTTTGGGCCATGCGCGTTCCGATGTGGTGTATTACGGCTTTACGGGCGTGCCCGAAACGTCACCCGATCAGGGATATGAAGCGGTGGATGCCCGCTTTTGCCCGGCGTGTGGGCATCCGTTGACTTATCGCGTACGGTATTATGCGCATTTGGGTGACTACTTCTGCGAAGCGTGCGGTTGGCAACGCCCCGAGGCGACGGTGGGGGTGGAATTTTGGGACCGCACGAGCCGTATCGCTCGGGTGCGGGTGGGCGACGTCCGGCAAGAAATTCCCTGGCGGTTGCCTGGACTCTATAATCTCTATAATGAAGCGGCGGCATTGGCGGCGGGGTGGGCTCTAGGCATGGAGGCCCAAGCCATGGCAGAACATCTGGCCTCCTTTTCGGCAGCTTTCGGGCGCATGGAATGGCTTCAAATTGGCCACCGGGATATTTGGCTCGCCCTCGTGAAAAATCCGGTGGGTTTTGACCAGGTGTTACGGACCGTGGCGGAAGAGTCTCAGCCGATGGACGTGTTAATCGTGATTAATGATCGCTATGCGGACGGTCGGGACGTCTCGTGGTTGTGGGATGTCGACTTTGAACGCTGGGTTCCGCAAATGCCTGTTCGGCAATGGTGGGTCAGCGGTATTCGAGCTTGGGATATGGCAGTTCGGTTGAAGTATGCGGGCGTCACGCCACGGGCCGTGCGGGTGGTGGAGTCCCCGGCGGCTGCGATGGCAGCGGCCGTCAGCGAGGGAGAAGGCCCCTTGTTTGTGTTGCCGACGTACACGGCGATGTTGGAAGTCCGGCAATATCTCACAGCCCAGGGGCATGTGCGACATTTTCGCGAAGGATAAAGGATAGAAAAACCATGGAACAATTATGGCGACCAGTCATTTTTGGGACGGCAGGCCACATTGATCACGGCAAAACGACGTTGGTCCGTGCCTTGACGGGTGAAGATACGGACCGCTTGCCGGAGGAAAAAGCGCGGGGAATTTCCATTGATTTGGGCTTTGCCCACTTTGTTTTGCCTGGCGGGCAACTGGCGGCATTTATTGACGTACCGGGGCATGAAAAATTTATCCGGAATATGGTGGCCGGGGTTCACGGTATGGATGCGGTGTTGTTGGTGGTGGCCGCCGATGAAGGGGTGATGCCTCAGACGCGAGAACACCTGGATATCCTGCAACTGCTGGGGGTTCAACACGGGCTGACGGTGATGACAAAAGCCGACTTGGTTGACGAGGACTTGTTGGAGATTTCCCAAGAGGTGGTGCGGGAAGCCATCGCGTCGACATTTTTGGAACACTCTCCGATCTATGTGGTGGACGCGATTTCGGGCCGTGGGCTCCCTACCCTATTAAATGCGTTAGCCGATTTGGCACGCCAGGTGACGCCACGACCGATTGAAGGCCCGGCCCGGTTACCCATTGACCGCGTGTTTACGGTCAAAGGATTCGGCACGGTGGTCACCGGGACGTTAGTTTCGGGGCAAATTCGAGTAGAACAGGGACTCGAAGTGGTCCCGGGAGACGTACCGGTACGGGTGCGGGGCATTCAATCGCATGGTCAAGCCCTGGAACAGGTGGTATCCGGTCGACGCGTCGCGCTAAATTTAGCCGGTATCGATCGCAGTCAAGTGGAACGGGGACAAGTTGTCGCAACCCCGGGAACGATACGGGCGGTCGATGTGATGACGATTCGGTTGACATTATTACCCTCCAGTCCCGAAATGAAGGCCAAGACGCGGGTCCATATCCATTCCGGCACGGCTGAGGCGTTAGGCCGAGTCTATTTTTATGATCGCGACGTTTTGCAGCCGGGAGAATCCACATTTGCCGAGTTGCGGCTGGAAACGGTCATGCCGGTGGCTCGCGGCGATCGGGTATTGCTTCGGTCCTACAGTCCCGTCGTCACCATCGGTGGCGGTCGCGTAATCGACGCCGGGATTCACCATAAAAGACGTGAACCGGGCCTCTTGACCACCCTTCAATATCTGGCGGATGATCGGCTGGATATTTTGGTCGAAGCGGTGTTGAAAGGTGCGGAGCAACCCTTAACGGTTGAGGATGTGGCACAAAAAATCGGGGTAGCCGTGTGGGAAGTTCAACGGGTACTCCCGGAGCTTTCGGGGGTCCTAGGGTCCGACCCATACTATTGGCACGTCGTACCCCAGTCGGCTTGGCTCGAAGCCGTGGCCCAGGATCTTGCCGTCTTTCATGAGACCCGGCCGCTCCGGGTCGGCCCGAGCCGAGAAGAGATACGGGCCCGATGGGCGGCGAAATGGCCGTCGCGCGCGTTTCAAGAAATGTTGGAGACCGGGCCCTGGATTTTGGATCGCGAGTGGGTGCGCTTGCCGTCGCATAAGCCGCATCCGCCCCAAGGCCGGGAAGCGGCCGTCGAAAAACTCTATACGACGATTCGTTCGCAAGGGTTACGGCCCGAGCCCCTCGACAGCTGGGCGGACCTCGTGGGACTAACCGATCCGGAACTGGGGGATGCCCTCGACTGGCTAGCCTTAAACGGGCGCATTTGGCGCATCGATAACGCGCTTTATATCGCGGACGAGGCGATGACCGAAGCCGTCACCAAGATTCGTGCCGCGCTGGCCGACGGCCCGAAAAGTACCGGCGTGCTTCGCGAGGCCTTGAATACCAGTCGCCGCCACGCCGTTTCCATTCTGGAACTGTTGGATACCCGGCGGTTGACGCGACGGCAGGGCGACGAACGGATGTGGGTGGGGGGATAATGTTTCGTATTCAAGTCGCTTGGAGTAAGATGCCTAAGGGCGGTGTCGGGACGAGTGGGGACAGTGTGGAACTGGTAGAGCGCCCGTTAGGCGGGGTGACATTAATATTAGCCGACGGACAAGGATCAGGGCCGGCGGCCCGACGCATTAGCCGATTGGTGTCTATGAAGGCGGTGAGTCTCATAGCCGACGGATCCCGTGACGGCGCGGTGGCACGCGCGGTGCAGGACATGCTGTATACGGCCCGGGAAGGCCGGGTAACGGCAACCTTGGCGTTGTTGACGGTCGACTTTGCCACTCGAAGCCTCGTGATTAGTCGCAACAGCCCGGCGCCAGTCGTTGTCCGGCAGGAGGGCCGGGTGTTTCGGATTGACGGCGCCGCCGAGGTGATCGGCACCTATCGGCGGACCAAACCACAAGTCACGGAACTCGATTTAGTCGAGGGGACGATTTGTTTGACGTTTTCCGATGGACTAAGTCAGGCGGGTCGACGATATGGCCGGGAAATTGATTGGGCGGCCTGGGATGCCCGTTTGGCGGCTTCTGATGTCGATCAGCTGGCGGATTTGGTGGATGCCCTGATGCAAGATGCGGTAGATCTTGACCAAGGGCGGCCTGGCGACGACATCAGTATTATGGCATTAGGAGTGAGACGCGATGATCAATCATCGCTCAGACGTCTGTCCGCCAGCATCCCCTTCTAGTCCGGGCCTTATTTTGGTCGGGGTGTGTGCGGCAGGGAAAAGTACGGTCGCCAACCTATTGAAAGCCCAGGGGGTTCTGGCGCATGCGGTAGCGCAAGAGCATTCGTTAGTCCCGACCCTCTTTCAAAAACCGAACCATCGCGTGGTGTACCTTGCCGCCCGGTGGGAAACGGTCCACCGTCGGCGCCAGATGAGCTGGCATCGGGTTAATTATCTGGTGGAACGGGAGCGTCTTCGGCAAGCCCGGCAACAGGCAGGTTTAGTGGTGCATACCGACGGCTTGACCGCCGACGAGGTCGCTCAAATTATCCTTCGTTGGTTTATTCGATCGTCAAAAGCGTGAATCGCGCCGGTCCTGCGGCCCCGTCGTCCAGCGGAGGGGCCGTTTTTTTCTTCGATTTTTCTAGAGGGAGCCGTCTTTCGCTTTTCGCATGACAAATGCGACAGTTGACCCGAATTACATTGACAGACGACATAAAATACACGACAATCCTGTCGTCAAAAATTGATCAGGATCCGTATGCTATGTCATGTAGGCCACTCTTTCATGGCATCTCATCTTTGGGCGAAGGCAGGCGATTCCACCACTATGAGTCAAGCGAAACATGTTACGCCGATCGAAGCCCCTTATCAGGGGCGAACCGCCGTGTTGGCGACCAAACATCAAAAAGAGGCGGTATTGGGTCCTCTCTTTCATGAGGAATTAGGATTACGGCTGATTGTGCCGGCCGATCTGAATACCGACCTCTTAGGCACGTTTAGCGGCGAGATTCCACGCCCCGGCCCACCGCGGGAAGTTCTTTTAAAAAAGGTGCGATGGGGCATGAAGGTGACGGGCTTATCGCTAGGGATCGCCAGCGAAGGCAGTTTTGGTCCGGCTCCGGACCTGCCTTTTATGTCGGTTGATCATGAGATGCTGGCCTTTATCGACGATGATCTGGGGATTCAAATCGTGGAGCAAATCGTCAGTCCCGACACGAACTTTGCGTCTATTGCGGTGCGATCGGTCGACGACTTGACGGAGTTTCTCCCGCGCTGCGGGTTTCCTGACCATGGACTTATTGTACGGCCGAACGTCCGCCAGGAACCCGATATGTTGTTTAAAGTGTTTAAAGGGATTACCACCCCGGCGGCCTTACAAGAGGCGGTCGCGTTTTCCGCCGGGGTATCGGCCGACGGACTGGCGCGGGTGGAAACCGACATGCGGGCCCATATGAATCCGACTCGTCAGCGTGTTCTGCGGCAACTCGGCACTCAACTCGTGCGTCGGCTCGCATCCCGATGTCCTGCTTGCGGTGTTCCGGGATGGGGCTTGGTGGATGTTGTTCGGGGATTACCGTGCCAGGCTTGCGGCGAGGACACGGATTGGGTGAAGCAGGAAATCTGGGGATGTGCGCGATGTGAACACCAGGAAGCCCGCGACCGGAGTGACGGGCTAACGGCTGTCGGCCCGGAACATTGCCGCTGGTGTAATCCCTGATCCTCCGACTCAAAGAAAAGTGGGGGAAGCGATGAACTTCCCCCAACCGTCAACCGGCTGCAAGACACATGCCCAATTTCCAAGTCCAGGTCCCGTTTTCATCAACGTCGACGACCATGACGCCGCCGTTATCGATTTCGATGGCCCGATATTGCGATAAGGGCATCCCCAAGGCGCCGGCGATTAATATCCGAATGGCGGTGTTGTGGGAGACGACCAACACGCGGCGTGGCCGCCGAGCCGTCCAATCCTGGATAACCGCTAACATACGGGTCAGCACCTCTTGGGCGGATTCCCCCCACCCGCCGGCGTGAACCGCTGTCGGATCCTCCGCCCAGGCATGCCAAAGATCCGGAAACGATTGTTGAATTTCCTGAGGGGTAAGACCCTCCCAGTCACCAAATTCAATTTCTCTTAGACGTTCATCAATCTCCATCGATAAGCCGAGCCTGGTCAGTAGGGGTTGGGCGGTTTGTCGAGCGCGCAACCGGGGGGAGACGACCGCGTGGTCAAAAGACAGTTGCCCAAGATTTTTGGCTAATTGATGGGCTTGTTGAAGACCGTCGGGTGTTAACGGAAGATCAGTGCGTCCGCAATAACGATTGCCTTCGCGGTTCCAAATCGTCTCGCCGTGTCGAACAAAGTAAAATCGAGTCACGCCCTGCTGTCTCCTTCCCGTTAGGAAAAATACCCCTCAACCGGGATATCGTCGGTTGGCTGAATGGATCAGATCAATAAAACGACATAATTATCACGAAAAATAGGTCGTAAGTCAACCGGGGTCGGGGTGGACCGGCCGAACTTGTCTGTCGGCCGTATATGCTACAATATTTTCATGGTGGGTGACCCGCCCGACGTTCTCGCGATCGCGGGAGGTTTTACCTGGGGGCCAACAGCGTGCGGCGAAACCTCCAATATCGTAACCGTGCGGATTTGACAGGATTTTTGGCACCGGTTTATAATGAGTCGATTTTTTGACGGGAGGCGAGTTCATGCGCCAACGCAGTTTGGTGACGTTGGTGGTGCTGGTTGCGATGATTATCGTGGCCGGCTATTATTTTGCGGTCCAAAACCCGATTACCAATCACCTCAAATACGGGTTAGACCTCAAAGGGGGGGTCACGGCCTTATACCAAGCCGAACCGTCACCCGGTGCGCCCGTCAATGCCAATACGATGGCTAAAGCAATTCAAATTCTATCTTACCGCATTAACAAACTCGGGGTTAGTGAGCCGGTTATTCAACAGGTCGGAAGCAACCGGATCATGGTGCAATTGCCCGGGGTCAAAAATCCCGAGCAGGCACTACAGTATTTAGGTCAAACGGCCCTGTTGCAAATTAAGAGTCCGACCGGCCAAGTGCTGTTGACCGGGAGCGATCTGTCGAATGCGGTGGCGGCCATTTCGCAAGGTCAATACGTGGTCGATTTGACGTTTGACGCGAAAGGAACGCAACTTTTTAAAGACGCCACCACCAAATATCTCGGCAATATTTTACCGATTTACTTGGACGGTAAGCTGTTGGAAGCCCCCAAAGTGGATAGCGTGATTCCCAATGGACAGGCGGAATTAACGGGCGGATTTGCGACGTTGAAACAAGCCCAGCAAATGGCCCTGTTATTACAATCGGGAGCATTACCGGTCAATTTGAAGGTCTTGTCCGTCCAGACCGTCAGCGCCACCCTGGGACATGCCTCGATTGTGGCCAGTAAACAAGCGGCGGCGATAGCGATTATATTAATTGCCCTATTTATGGTGTTTTGGTATCGCCTAGCGGGGTTGTTCGCCGACATTGCCTTGTCCGTCTATATGTTTTTGCTGCTCGGCGCGTTGTGGGCCATCCATGCCACCGTCACGGTACCCGGGATCGCCGGGATGATTTTATCGGTCGGTATGGCGGTGGATGCCAATGTCATCATTTTTTCTCGGGTGCGAGAAGAGATGTTGGCCGGGAAAACCCCACGGGCAGCGATTGAAGCCGGATTTCGCAATGCGATCCGGGCCATTTTGGATTCCAACGCGACAACTTTCATATCCGCTCTGATTCTTTTCTTCTTGGGTAGCGGGGAAGTGAAAGGATTTGCGTTGACGTTGATGATTGGTATCGTGATTTCCTTATTTACGGCCGTTATCGTGACCCGTGAGTTTATTCGGCTGGCCGCCGATGCCGGGTGGGCGCGGGTCCGCGCGGTGTTTCTAGGATAGGGGGACCGGCATGGCATTTCAGATAGACTTTTTGAAACGATGGAAGCTTTGGTTTGTCCTATCCGGCATCCTATTGCTCGTGGCGTTGGGCAGTTTGGCTTTCCGGGGGCTCAATTATGGCATTGATTTCACCGGGGGCACTCAACTCGACTTGCGATTTCACCAAACGGTCAGCTCGACGGCCATTCGGCAGGTTTTAGATCGCGATCATCTCTCCGGTAGCACGATTGAATTTTTGGGTAACGGCCAAAAAGAGGTATTAATCACCACGCCGGCCATCAGTGAATCGCAACGCAACCGGTTACTGCATCAATTGGCTCATGTGGGTTCCTATCAAGAAATTGCGACCAACCGGGTGTCGTCCATTATCGGGCAAGAGACCGAACGCACCGCAGTTTTGGCGGTGGCGATCGCCACCGTGGCCATTATTTTATACATCACGATCCGTTTTGAGCTTCGGTTTGCGTTGGCCGCGATTATTGCGCTTCTTCATGATGTGCTGATTACCGTGGGATTAATTGCGTTGATTCATATTCAACTGACTCAGTATTTCATTATGGCCGTATTGACCATTTTCGGATATTCCGTCAATGACACCATTATCATCTTCGATCGAATCCGGGAGAATTTACATAAGCAGCGCAAAAACGAGCCGTTGCAGGATGTGGTGAATAAAAGTCTGAATCAGGTCTTGGTTCGATCCATCAATACCAGTAGCACGGTGTTAATTGCGCTGGCCGCTCTTTTGATTTTCGGGGGGAGTAGCATTCGGGACTTTTCGCTCACGATGCTGATTGGCGTATTTCTCGGCACCTATTCGTCCATTTTTATCGCCAGTCCGGTCTGGATCTTGTGGCGTCAGCGGGATGACCGGCGGCGTCACGAAGCCCGACGGCCTCGCCCCGTCTAGCCCAATGAGGAGTGAGGCCCCTCGGCATCGGCCACACTAATCCCCAGAGGAGGGGATTTATGGTGATACGGTGGCCGGGGGCGATATTAATGCTGGCGCTCTTCAATGATTGGCCCTGGTTATTGCTGTTTATGGCGGTTCAATGGATGGTAGCCCGTCCTCATTGGCCGGGCGGACCGGCGCTGCTGGTGGGGGAGCTCACCGTGGTGGTGCTGGTTGAGGCCGGATTAGCCTGGGCCCTACCCCCTGAACACGGGCTCCCCCTGATTCGTCGCCTCTCTTTCAGTGGCGGGGTGTTAGGGGTTTTTAGCTTGTGGTTTGGGCTTTTACCGGCGATGGGACTTTGGCAGGTGATGCTGGGCGGCGATGCGCGATCTCAAATGCGGCATCTCGGACAATGGACCAGGCGCATTCTTTGGCTTCGGGGCATTCGTGTGGGGGTTGGACTGATCCTCTGGTGGATTACGAGCCGAAACGGTCTATCATGACTCTGATACAATAAAAAGACCGGGGTGTACCGAAAGTAGGGAGAACCGTTTTGACGTCACATGAAGAAGCCAACCGGGGGAGTTCCTGGATCAACCTAATCAGCAATTTGGGATTAATGGGCTTTAAGTTGATTGTCGGCATTGTCGGCCACTCGGAAGCGTTAATCGCCGACGGGATTCACAGCGGGGCCGATGTCCTCTCGTCGGTGGCCGTGGTGATTGGACTTTGGGTGGCGGGTCGCCCGCCGGATGAAGGGCATAATTACGGGCATGCCAAAGCCGAGGCCATCAGCCAAAAAGTGGTGGCCGTCTTATTATTGTTGGCCGGATTGGAAGTGGCCAATTCGGCCTTACAGGCGCTTCATGCACCGCATGCCGTCCCCGATCGGTTAACCTTAGGGGTGGCGTTATTGGCCATGGTGATTAAGGGCGTGATGGCCTGGTCCCAAACCCGTTTGGCCCGGGTGACCGGTAGCCATGCGATTTTGGCGTCGGCTGTCGATAACCGGGTGGACGCCGTCTCGTCCTTGATTGCCGCCGCCGGCATTGCCGCCACCCGTGGGGGATGGCGGCCGGGCGATGCGGTATCGGCGCTGTTGGTTGCCGCGATGATTATTTGGGGAGGCGTCAGCGTGTTTACCACGGCTGCCCAAGATTTGATGGATCCCGCGGCGGACGCCGAAACGGTAGAACACATCCGGTCGGCGATTTTAGGGGTCCCGGGGGTCCAGGCGATTTCGTTGTTGCGGACACGGGTGAGCGGGACCATGGTGCTGGTCGATGTCGAAATCGATGTGGCCCGGGACCTCAGCTTGGTTGCGGCGCATGATATTGCCCACCGTGTCCACGATGTCGTGCTCGGCGTACCGCGAGTCAGTGCGGCGACCGTGCATGTCAACCCGGCCGAGGACGAAAAGCGATGACGAGGCTTCGAAACCATTGGCTTTGGCAAACGCCGGTTCCACCGTCGGCCATCCAGGAACTGGCGGAGAGGCTCGAGGTGCCGCCGACGGTCGCAGAAATTTTATGGCGGCGTCAAATCCACACGGTAGAGGCTTACCAGGCCCTCCTGACCCAGGACGGGCCTCTCAGCGATCCCCGGCTTTTGCCGGATATGGCGGAGGCCGTGGCCGCAATTTCGGAGGCCATCGAGCGCCGGCGACCCATTCGCGTCTATGGCGATTACGATGCCGACGGAGTGACCGCGACGGCGCTCTTGGTGCGCGGCCTGCGGGCCCTCGGAGGGAGAGTGGATTATTATATTCCCAACCGATTTGACGAAGGGTATGGCTTAAATTCCGACGCGGTCCAGATCGCCCACGATGAGGGGGTGGAGCTTCTCGTCACGGTCGATTGCGGATCGAGTTCGCCCGATGCGGCCCAACTTGCCGATACCCTGGGTTTGACGCTTGTGATTACGGATCATCATGGATTGCCTGCTCGGCTGCCGCAGGCGCGGGCCTTGGTGAATCCTGAACGTCGGCAACCGGTTGATCGGCTGTCGGGAGCCGGAGTCGCCTTACAGGTTTTACGCGCGCTGAGTCCGGTCAAAGAGGTTGACGATTGGTATTATGCCGTGGCATCGATTGGCACGGTGGCCGATGTGGTGCCGTTAACCGGCAATAACCGACGGTTGGTGGCGCGCGGCTTGAAGGCGTTACAAGCGGGGCTGGTCCCGGGGGTTTCCGTGCTGCTGGCCCATCAACACCGGGATGTTCAGGCTTGCCAAGTGGACGATTTGGGTTTTTTTATCGGTCCGCGGCTTAATGCGGCGGGTCGCATGGGAGACGCCAAGGGGGCCGTCGAGCTGTTGCTGGCGGAGACGGCGGCGGAGGCGGATCCCTGGGCGCAACAATTAGCCGAGGCCAACGCCCGACGGCGGGCAGAGGAGCAAACGATTGTCGCCGAAGCGTGGCGCCAACTGCCGACCCGACTGGATGGCCGGCTCTATCCCTTTTGTGTGGTGGCTGGAGACGGATGGCATCATGGGGTCATCGGGATTGTGGCTTCGCGGCTTAAAGACGTGGTTCGGCGACCCGTGGCGGTTATCGGGTGGGATGGTGGGGACGGTAAGGGATCCGCCCGTTCGGTGGAAGGTGTCCATCTTTTGGAGCATATGCGACAGGCTTCCGAACTGTTTCTGGCGTTAGGGGGTCACCGCGGGGCCGCCGGGTTTAGTCTTTTGCGGCAGCCGGCCGACGTTTTGAGTCGGCGGCTCTCGGACGGGCTATCCGAGGCGGCGCGCGTCCAACCCTACATTGGGGTGCGGTATGATGCGCGGCTCGAGGCATCGGAACTCACGGAAGAGTTGGCCGTCCGGTTGAAGGCGTTGGAGCCCTTCGGACACGGTTTTGAGCGACCGGTCTGGTTGATTCAGGGCGTGGTCGCCGACGCGCGCACCATGGGCTCGGACGGGCTTCACTTACGTTTGGCGCTTCGGGATACTTCGATGCGTATGGTGGGATTTCAACTCGGGATTTATGCCGACGGGCTCGAACCGGGGACGCCGGTACAATTTTTAGGCCAAATCGAGTGGAATTGGTTTCGGCAACGTTGGGTGCCGCAATGTCGGATCACGGAATGGTTATGGCCCTACCCGAGAAAGGCGGTCAGCTATCAATCCGGCCTGCCCTCCCTGGCCGAATCGGCTGAACGCCGCACCATTTATGTTACCGAATCGCCGCGCGAGGTTCGGGAGTGGGCCCGGATGCTTTCCGCCTGGTCGTTTTCGCCGTCTGAGCCGGTCGGTCAACTGGCTTACTGGGAGCAAGCGCTGTTACGCGGGCAATACAACCGGGTCGTGGTGTCGCAATGGCATTTTTGGCCTCGTCTTTGGGGATGGGCCGACGACGTGGTGTGGTTGACCTTTCCCCGCAGTCGACGGCGGTTCGAAGAATCGGCCGCTTGGCTTTCTCCGGCCGGGCAATTATGGTGGAGTCCCGATGGACAGGGCAATGCCCCTTCCGTATATCGGAAGTGGCAACGACTGTTGCCTACCCGCGAACGGTTGGCTCGGAGTTGGCGGCATTGGGTCGAAGGTCGGCAGGGCCTTCAGATTGGCCGACAGGTCGTAAAAGACCTTGGGCTAAGCCCGGACTGGACTCCGCGGGACGGCAAGGTGCCGCTTGATCGGAGTTTTCAATATCGCTGGACACAGTATGAGTGGAACGATGCCCGGCAATGGCTGACGAAAGAGGGGAATCACGATGCAATGGCTGCAATACGTACGCGAAATACCTGATTTTCCGGAACCCGGCGTCTTATTTCGGGATATTTTGCCGGTATTGGCGCATCCCGACGGGTTGGCCGAGATTGTTCAAGAATTGGAGGCCCTCATCCGGCCCTGGCAACCGGAGGTGATTATGGCCCCGGAGGCGCGGGGATTTTTGCTGGCGGGTCCGTTGGCCTTCTCCTTGAATGTGGGACTGGTGGCGGTACGAAAGCCGGGGAAACTACCAGCCCCTGTCATTGACGAGGCATATACGTTAGAATATGGAGAAAACCATCTGCAAATGGAAGCCGGCTTACCGCTAGCCGGGAAGCGCGTGGTCATTGTGGACGACGTATTGGCCACCGGGGGAACGGTGGCTGCCGCTGCTCGTCTCGCCCACCGGGCGGGAGCCGAGGTGGTGGGGTTTGCGTTTCTGATTGAATTGGTGTCGCTTCAGGGCCGGAGTCGTTTAAGCTCCGAGGTTCCGGTGGGCGCATTGACGGCGCTCTAATGCAACGAGGGGGGAGAAGACCATGACTGGCACAGATTTTATTGAGCAGTTCGGTTTTCGACCCCATTCCCCGGAAGCCGACCAAATCATCCGGGCGATCGAATTTGCCGACGAAGCGCATCGAGGACAAAGCCGAGCCTCAGGCGAACCTTATATTGCCCATCCGCTGGCCGTCGCAGGCATTTTGGCGGACCTCAAGATGGATACGCCGACGATTGTGGCCGCCTTGTTGCATGACGTGGTGGAGGATACGGCGTATACGCTGGCCGACATCGAGAGCCGATTTGGTACTGAAGTGGCGCAATTGGTGGATGGGGTCACCAAACTGGATCGGTTGGAAGTGCGGACGCAGGAAGAGGAACAAGCCGAGAATTTGCGCAAAATGTTTTTGGCCATGGCCAAGGACATTCGCGTCATTCTGATTAAGTTGGCAGACCGGTTGCACAACATGCGCACCTTGAAGCATTTGCCTCAAGACCGAGTCACCCGGATTGCCAAAGAGACGATGGAGATATATGCCCCGTTGGCGCATCGGCTCGGGATATTTCGGATTAAATGGGAGCTGGAGGATTTAGCGTTTCAATATCTCCAACCCGCCGCTTATCAGGAAATGAAAGAACTCGTGGCCAAAAAACGCCAGGAGCGCGAAGCGGCGGTCGACGCGGTGATTCAAGAATTGAAAGATCGGCTGGATGCGTCGGGTATGGTAAGTGAGGTGTCCGGCCGGGCCAAACATCTTTACAGCATTTATCAAAAAATGCATAAACAGGGTAAAGATTTCGGCCAAATCTACGACTTGGTCGCCGTTCGCGTATTGGTGGAATCGGTGAAAGATTGTTATGCCGTATTGGGGTTGGTCCACTCGTTATGGAAACCGGTTCCGGGACGGTTTAAGGACTATATCGCGATGCCGAAGTCTAATCTCTACCAGAGCCTCCATACGACGGTCATCGGGCCTCATGGCGAGCCCCTAGAAGTACAAATCCGGACGTTCGAAATGCACCATACGGCCGAATACGGAATTGCTGCCCACTGGCGATACAAAGAAGGCAGCAGTAAAGCCGACCGTGATTTCGAGCAAAAGTTATCCTGGTTGCGGCAGTTGCTCGAATGGCAGCGTGACATGCGCGATGCCGCCGAATTCATGGAGACCTTGAAAGTCGATTTGTTTAGCGACGAGGTCTTTGTGTTCACCCCGAAGGGCGATGTGATTGATTTGCCGGCGGGGGCCACGCCCGTGGATTTTGCCTATCGCATTCATACCGATATCGGCCATCATTGTGTCGGGGCGAAAGTCAACGGGCGTATTGTGCCGTTGGCCACCCCGCTGGAAAGTGGAGATATCGTCGAGATCCTGGTGAATCGGAAGTCGCCCGGCCCCAGTGTCGATTGGCTCAACATCGTCCGGACGTCGCAGGCCAAAACCCGGATTCGGCAATGGCTGCGGCGGGAGCGGCGGCAAGAGCATCTGGCTCGCGGACAAGAAATTTGGGAGCGTGAATTGAAACGGTCAGGTCTAACCGTGTCTCCGGAGCGTCTAGGCGACATGGTTCGACGGCTTGGGTATAATTCTCTCGATGACCTGATGGTGGGATTAAGCGAGGGCAGTGTAAATCCGCTTTCGGTTATCTCACGAGTCAAAGACGAGATTGCCCGGCAAGCGGCGCAAACCGCGGTTACGGTGAAGACGCCGCGGCCGGAGCCTCGTCGGCCCCGACCGGAAAGCGGCGGAGAAATTTTGGTCCGAGGTCAAGGGCGCATGTTGACTCGACTGGCCCGATGTTGTCAGCCGGTTCCGGGGGATCCGATTATTGGCTATTTAACCCGTGGCCGGGGGGTGTCGGTGCATCGGTTGGGATGTCCTAACGAAAAGGAGCTGAGCCGGGATCCGGATCGCCTGATAGAAGTCAGTTGGGATATTGCGGAAGCCGAGCAGGCATCTCATCCCGTCGAGTTACGGGTGTACGCCTGGGACCGGGCGGGACTTTTGGCGGATGTGGCCAACGTGGTCGCCGACTCAAATATTATTTCGGCGTCCGCCAAGGGATTTCGCGATCGGACGGCGGTGGTCGACGTGCGCCTGGAGGTCAAAAACTTGGCGCAACTCAACCAATTGATTGGACGGTTAGAAAACTTGCCTTATGTCCAGCGGGTCGATCGCGTGAGTCGGGAGCGTGCGTAGGTGCGAGCAGTCATTCAACGGGTCACGGAAGCCACGTGTCGAGTGGACGGGCAGGTCACGGGTGCCATTCGGCAGGGCTTGGTGGTGTTGCTGGGGGTCGCCCCTTCGGATACCATCGAAGTCGCGGACTGGATGGCCGACAAGATTTGTCGGCTACGGGTGTTTTCCGATGACGACGGTAAAATGCGCTATTCGGTTCAGGACGTCGGGGGCAGCCTTTTGGTGATCTCCCAATTTACGTTGTACGGTGATATCCGTCGCGGCAACCGACCGGACTTTAAAGCGGCCGCCCCTCGGGAAGTGGCCGAGCCGTTATATGAACATTTTATTTTCGCGTGTCGGCAGCATCGGGTGACGGTGGCTACCGGAGTGTTCGGGGCTCATATGGACATTCAGTTGGTCAATTCCGGCCCGGTTACGATGCAAATTGACAGCAATGAGGTGATGTGGGGTGATAGCCCCCGAATATCAACGGCCCAAGGGCACGCGTGATGTGATTGCCCCGGAATCCTGGCAGTTTGAAGCCATGCGGCGGTTGGCCCTCGACCTGGCCGCCCGTTATGGCTATGATCCCATCGAAACACCCATCTTTGAGCAGTCGCCGGTCTTTTTGCGGGTCGGCGAAAGTACGGATATTGTGCAACACGAAAGC
This sequence comes from Sulfobacillus acidophilus DSM 10332, assembly GCA_000237975.1. Taxonomy (GTDB): domain Bacteria; phylum Bacillota; class Sulfobacillia; order Sulfobacillales; family Sulfobacillaceae; genus Sulfobacillus_A; species Sulfobacillus_A acidophilus. The sequence continues at coordinate 1,523,872 of CP003179.1, forward strand.
TATCGGTTTGTCGATGTGGGGGGAGATGACCTTACCCTCCGGCCGGAAGGCACTGCTGCGGTGGCCCGTGCCTACGTGCAACTGGGCTTGGCGACCGCCCCGCAGCCCGTTCGCCTCTGCTATTTTGGACCGATGTTCCGCCGCGAACGTCCGGCCGCCGGGCGTTACCGACAACATACGCAATTTGGGGTGGAATGTTACGGATCCGAAGCGCCCGAGGCGGACGCCGAGGTGATTCTCTTGGCGATGCAGGTCGTGGATGCGGCCGGGCTGAAAGATCCCCAAGTGCGGCTGAATTCGCTGGGTTGTGCCGTTTGCCGTCCGCGCTATCGTGAGGCGTTGATTGCGTATTATACCGATCGGCGTTCCGAGCTATGTGATGATTGCCAAGTCCGACTCAACCAAAATCCGTTACGGCTTTTGGATTGTAAAGTGGACGTGGGCATTCGCCAACAAGCGCCGGATATTCAGGATTACTGGTGCGACGGCTGCCGCACCCATTTTGATCGATTAACCGGTATTTTGGCCGCTTCCGGTCGTCACGTCACCCGTGACAAGCATTTGGTGCGCGGCTTGGACTACTATACGCGAACCGTGTTCGAGGTCGGGCATCCCAGTCTAGGCGATCAGGTCGCCTTATTTGGCGGAGGGCGCTATGACGGGTTAACCGCCAGCTTAGGGGGGCCGTCGGTACCGGCGGTCGGCTTCGGCATGGGCATCGAACGATTGTTGTCCGCGCTGCCGCAGGCGTTGGCCACGCCGGAACCGCGGCGCGTGTACTGCGCCCACTTACCCGGATTTGCGGAGCGCGCCTTTCTTTTGGCGGAAGCGCTGCGGCGTCAAGGGATCGCGGCCGAGGCGGATATCCTGAACCGCTCGTTGAAAGCGCAGTTAAAGGATGCCGGTCGGCGGGCATCGGTGGCGGTCATCGTGGGTGGTCAGGAGTGGGACCAAGGGCAGGTGGTGGTCAAAGATCTGGCCGCCGGTCGCCAAATCACCGTGGACCGAACGGAATTGTTGACCTATTTGGCAGCAGACGGGGAAGAACAGGAGGATTCCAGGAACACATGACGGGACGATCGCATTATGCGAGTGAGGTAACGGAGGCGCTCATCGGGAAAACCGTTCGCGTGGCCGGTTGGGTTCATCGGCGGCGCGACCACGGTGGATTGGTTTTTGTCGATATCCGGGATCGCACCGGATTGGTACAGGTGGTTAGCGAACCCGATAAGCCCGGTTTTGCCGCCTTGGAACAAGTTCGTAGCGAATTTGTCGTCAGTGTGGAGGGGGTGGTCCGGGCACGCCCGGCCGGTATGGTGAATGCCCAGATTCGGTCGGGGGCGGTGGAAATTGTTCCGGTGGCGGTAGACATTTTGTCGACAGCCCAAACCCCGCCGTTTAATTTGGCCGAGGCGAACCAAGTCGACGAACTTTTGCGGCTCAAATACCGGTATCTGGATCTCCGGCGGAGTGAGTTGGCCCAAAACTTTCTGCTACGGAACCAGGTATTGATGGCGGTCCGGCAGTTCTTTCATCGCGAGGGATTTTGGGACGTGGAGACCCCGTCGTTGGCGCGGTCGACTCCCGAGGGGGCGCGCGACTTTTTGGTTCCCAGCCGGTTACAACCGGGTTTGTTTTATGCCTTGCCGCAAAGTCCCCAGATATTTAAGCAGCTATTGATGGTAGCGGGGTTTGATCGCTACTACCAGATCGCGAAAGTTTTTCGGGATGAAGATTTACGGGCCGACCGACAACCGGAATTTACCCAAATTGATGTCGAAATGTCCTTTATGGATCAAGAACAAATCCTGTCGTTGATGGAAGAGCTTTTGCGGTATGTGTTTGCTGAGACCCTTGGGGTCACGCTCCCCCCGTTCCCGCGACTGAGCTGGCATGAGGCCATGCACCTTTACGGGTCGGACAAGCCGGATCTGCGGGCGGGGCCTCCATTGGTCACGTTAACCGATACCGCCCACCAGCTTGATTGGGCCTTATTGGCCGAGGCGCCCAGTGTGGTGGGGGTCGTCATTCCCCAATATCAGCCGTCTCGTAAAGAGCTCGATCAGTGGGTGGAAGAGGCTAAAGATCTCGGGGTCGGCGGATTAATTTGGATCGTCTACGGCGACACCTTGCGATCGTCGGCCGCCAAATGGCTGAAAGACGAAGGGCTTAAAGGGTTTGCCGAGGCCAGCGGGTTGAAGCCCGGCGACACCTTGTTGGTGGTGGCCGGTGAACCGTCGGTTACCTATCCGGCGGCCGGGCAACTGCGCTTGGCGGTGGCCCGCAAAACCGAGCGTTTGAACGACGGTTGGCATTTTTTGTGGGTAACGCAGTTTCCTTTATTTGAATGGTCCCAGGAGGAAAATCGGTTAGTGTCCGCGCATCATCCGTTTACTATGCCGATGGTGGAGGATTTACCGCGGTTAGAGACCGATCCCTTGAGCGTCCGTTCCCAAGCCTATGATGTGGTGCTGAACGGCACGGAGTTAGCGTCGGGAAGCCTTAGAATCTACCAACCGGAACTCCAAGCCCGGATTTTTGAAATATTGGGGTTGAGCGCCGAGGAGATTGAGCAAAAGTTTGGCTTTTTGCTGAAGGCCTTTCAATATGGGGCGCCGCCGCATGGAGGTATTGCGTTTGGTTTGGATCGGCTTCTCATGTTGATGGCCGGAGCCCAAAGTATTCGCGACGTGATTGCTTTTCCGAAAACGGCGCGAGGTACCGATCCGCTCATGGAGGCACCGAGCCCGGTTGATCCTCGGCAATTGGAGGACGTGCATCTTCGCATCGTCCGGTAAATCCCGCGACTGTCATCCAGGGCAACCAGGGTTGCCCTGGATGACCAAGGCCGGGTCAACGCACAGCCGTCGGGATGAACAAATCGATTAACCCGATGATAAAGGCGGCAATCAGGGCCCCCAAAATCGTCACATGCATGCCGGGTACCACGATTTGGGCGATATAGATTACTGCCGCCGAAACCAAAAAGCCCACGATTCCGCGTCCATACGGTGAAGCGGAGCGACCGAACAACGCTTCTACGATATAGCCGATCAGCGCAATCACCAACGCGGCTAATAACGCGGACCAAAACGACAGATGGGAAAAACCGGGCACGATATAACCTAACAACATCAAGACTAATGCCGCCACGATAAATCGAATGACGGCCCCCACCCAATTCATTCCGTTCACCTCCTCTCAGTCGTGAGGCTAGTGTGGCTCCGCTCGACGGAGAATATTCCCCGTTTGTTTTTGGACAAGATGCGCACACTTCTTCTGAGCCTAAAGGCTCCACTCATGATGGGAGGCGATCGCTTTGGCTAATGGAGTGCCGTCGTCCTTTAAAGACTTGAAAAAGCGGGCGAAAGAGCGGATTCAGCAAGGCGACCATGATGTGAAGTCCGACATTATCGACATGGGTAATGCCATGTTACAGGCGGGGGTCGAACCAAAAAACGCCCAGGACCGTTTAGCCAAGAACGTGTGGCAAGCGGCCGGCCCGCAGGATAAAGAGATGTTGGCTGATATGGTTGCCCAGATGGCGAAAGACGAGGCTGGCCTGTCCGAGTGAACGGGATCCGGCCAAGGTGGCATTGTCCACCTTGGCTGGGATTCCTTATGATTGCAATTGCCCGGTAAGCCCTCTATAATGAAACCAACTTAAGAGAGCATTCCTGCCGTGTGCGAGGCCGGACCGATATGTTTTGAGCCAACACCAAAACATAGGGAACCTGATCTTAGTTAACGGCCGTCCTGCCCCAGCTTTTTAGGGGACTGCGAAAGTTAACGGGAGGTGCCCACCTGCCTAGCGCAGGTTCAAAACGTCGGGGTACTGCGGCATGGCGGGGGAAAGAGAAGCGTAATCGTAGCGGTTGCGGCTTCTCTTTCTTTATTTTTGTTGCTAAGATGGGAAGGAATTGGAGGGGTCATCTCATGTCAGCACATGTCGTAAAGGCGGATCAACATACGTTTGACGCCACCATCAATCAACCGGGGCGCACCTATATCGTAGACTTCTGGGCGTCCTGGTGTATGCCCTGCCGGATGGTCGAACCGGTATTGGACGAAATTGCCCAAGAGCAGCCCGACCGGATTACCTTGGTCAAAGTCAATGTGGACGAAAATCCGGATATTGCGGCCCGGTATGGGGTTATGAGCATTCCGACTTTGGTCCGGATTGAAAATGGCCAAGAGGTGTCTCGTGCCATCGGGGCATTACCCAAGGCCCAATTGGTCCGGCGGTTGGGGTTATAGTCGGTGGCGGTGGTCGATTTACGTTCCGATACGGTGACCAAGCCGTCGGCGGCCATGCGGCAAGCCATGGCCGAAGCCGAAGTCGGCGATGACGTGTATGGAGAAGATCCGACGATCAACCGGCTGGAAGAACAGGTGGCGCAGTTATTGGAAAAGCCGTCGGCGCTATTTATGCCGAGCGGCACTATGGCCAATCAAGTGGCCATGCTCAGTCATACCGAGCGTGGCGATGAAGTGTTTATTCATCGGGAAGCACATGCGTATTTTTACGAGGGTGGCGCTCCGGCTCTGTGGGCCGGCGTGACCTTAACCCTATTAGAAGGGACGGAAGGTCTTTTCGATTCGGATACCTTGGCGGCTGCCCTTCGGCCCGAGAATATCCATCACCCGCGCCCGCGTCTGGTCTGGCTGGAAAATACGCATAACCGGGCCGGGGGTGCCGCATTCGGGCCGGAATTGATGGGGCCGGTGATGGACATTGCGCATCGTCGGGGACTGGTGGTCCATGTCGACGGGGCACGGCTATTTAATGCGGCGGTTGCCTTAAATGTCCCGGCTGCCCGCCTGGTCCACGATGCCGATTCGGTATCGGTCTGTCTATCCAAAGGCCTGGGTGCCCCTGTGGGATCCCTTTTGGTGGGTCCGACGGACTTTATCGATCGTGCACGCCGTTACCGGAAATGGCTCGGGGGTGGTATGCGGCAAGCCGGCGTGTTGGCGGCGGCGGGGCTCGTGGCGTTAACGCAGATTGACCGGTTAGCCGAGGATCATGAGCGGGCCCGGCGGTTGGCCGAGGGGCTTAGGGATTTAGGCTACCGGGCTTGGCAACCGTCCGTCCCGACCAACATGGTGATGGTCGATGTGGACGAGGATGCCGGCGTGTTGGCGGAACGCTGTCGTGCTCTTGGAGTCCTGGTCAGTCCCATGGGCGCTCACCGGATCCGGTTGGTGACTCACTTGGATATCGACGATTGCGCGATTTCGCGGGCGTTAGACGTTTTTCACGAGATGCGAGAATAGCCATGGCACACGATTTATTTGCGGAGTATGGTCAGGAGCGGCGTCGGCAGGCGGCGCCGCTGGCTGAGCGGTTGCGCCCCCAATCCATTGACGAGGTGGTGGGCCAACCGCACCTTTTAGGCCCGGACGGGCTTTTACGGGCAATGGTGAAGCGCCCCTTGCGCTCGTCGATCTTCTATGGGCCCGCCGGTACGGGCAAAACCACGGTGGCCGAGCTTTTGGCCCGTCATCAAAACCTATATTACGTGCGATTGTCGGCGGTCCTGGCCGGGACCGGTGATATTAAAAAAGTGGCGGACCTAGCCACGGATCGCTGGAATTTGGAAGGTCGTGGCACCGTTTTGTTTTTGGACGAGATTCATCGTTTTTCCAAAAGCCAACAAGACGTATTGTTACCGTTTGTGGAAGACGGCACGCTAGTGCTTCTGGGCGCCACGACGGAAAACCCCTGGGTCTCCCTGAACCGGGCATTGATTTCCCGTTGTCTGCTGGTGGAATTTCGACCCTTGGATGAGACCGCGGTGTTGGCCTTGTTGCAACGGGCGTGGGAGCGGCGCCAGGAGTGGTGGCACGCCGGGGACGTCGAACCCGAAGTTTTTTCCCAGATAGCTCGGCGCTCCGGGGGAGACGGTCGACTGGCCTTGACTATTCTCGAGCGACTGACGGTAGTTGCGGATAGCCACGAAAGTCCTCTTATCACACAGGAGCATCTGGCGCGGGTTTGGCAGGATTTTGCCCATTTTTACGACGATCACGGCGACAATCATTATGATATGGCGTCGGCCTTTATTAAAAGCATTCGGGGATCCGATCCGGATGCCGCGCTCTACTGGATGGGGCGCATGTTAGCAGGCGGGGAAGATCCGCGGTTTTTGGTGCGCCGCCTCATTGTGCACGCGGCCGAAGATATCGGGCTGGCGGACCCGCAAGCCCTCTTGGTGGCCACCGCGGCGTGGACGGCGCTCGAAACGGTAGGCCTGCCGGAAGCGCGGATTCCGATGGCGGAAGCCGTCATCTATCTCGCGACCGCACCGAAATCCAACAGCGTGGTGGCGGCGTTGGCCGCGTTGGATCAAGCGCTCACCCGTTGGCCGCACGCCCCGGTTCCGGAGGCTTTGCGCGATCGGCATTATAATCCGCGGATTCAAGTTCCGTATCGGTACCCGCATGACGCGCCGGATCATTTTTTGCCGGATCCCCATGTACCGCCGGATATGGAAGGTATCGAATTATATGAGCCCACCCTGCAAGGCGAGGAATCCCGGATTGGGGAGCGTCTGAGCCGCTGGCGCGATTTGCGGCGGCAGTACCGACGGGATCGTGAAACCCCCTGAATCTTCTGGCTTCACTTACAGTTCCGCCCTTAGCCGATGTTGTGATGTATACTGCCCTTAGACGTGCTGATGACGGCACGCATTAGACCCATGGTTTTGGCGAACCTTATCTCCATTGCCGGATGGTCCCGACACCTGGGGTGAGGCACAGAGAGCGAACACTATTGCGGAGGGGATGTTATGGCTCAACCATTGGAGTCCGAAAAGCCCAAAGCCCGCACGGTCAAACGGCCACGGCCGTATTGGGTGGAACCCTTGGTGACCATGGTCATTTTGGGCGCTTGGATTTTATATTCGTTATGGGAAGTGCTGTTTCATAACACGGGAACATATCACAACTACGTGTCGCCGTATTTTTCGCCACAAGTCGGTAACTGGTTCGGGTGGCATGTCTTAGATGCACTCTACGTTGCGTGGGTGCCTTTTTTGTTTCGTTTTTCTTGTTATTACTACCGCAAGGAATATTACCGGGGGTTTTTTTGGGATCCTCCGGCCTGTTATGCCGTAGATGCTCCGCGTCCCCGCTATAGCGGCGAGACCAAGTGGCCTTTGGCGATCAATAATTTGCACCGCTATTTCTGGTATCTGGCGCTCATCGTCCTTATTTTTCTATGGAAAGATGCCATTCAGGCATTTTGGTTCGGCAAAGCGGGGTTTGAAGTGCGGGTCGGCAACTTGCTGATGTTGGTCAACGCAGTCTTGCTCACCGCCTATACGTTTTCCTGCCATGCCTTCCGGCACATGGTGGGGGGCCGGAAAGACTGTTTCTCCTGCCAGGACGGCAAGCCAAGCACCAGCTACAAGCTTTGGCACAAAGTGTCGGAGTGGAATGTGTTTCATGGAACATGGGCCTGGGCGTCCTTGTTTTCGGTATGGGCCACCGATCTGTATATTCGGCTCTTGATTATGCACGTAATCCACGATGTGAGGTTGTTCTAATATGGCACGGGAAAACTATGAAACGCATGAGTATGACGTCATTGTCATTGGTGCGGGCGGCGCCGGATTGCGGGCCGCGGTGGAAGCGTCGGCGGTGCCCGGGTTAAAAGTCGCGGTTATCAGCAAATCACTCTTAGGCAAAGCCCACACGGTGATGGCGGAAGGCGGCGTGGCCGCATCGTTCGGGAACCTGGACCACCAGGATAGTTGGGAAACCCATTTCTACGACACCATGCGCAGTGGCCATTTTATCAACAACTATCGTATGGCCGAAATTTTTGCGAAAGAAGCGCCGGATCGCGTGCTTGAGCTGGAAACGTGGGGGGCCGTGTTTGACCGGACCCCGGAGGGCCGCATTATGCAGCGGCCGTTCGGAGCCCACACGTTCCGCCGGTTGGCGCACATAGGGGACCACACCGGTATGGAGCTCCTCCGTACCATGCAATATAAAGCAATTCATAGCGGGATTGACGTGTTTCAAGAAGTGACCATGACGAAGTTGTTGATGGCGAATGGCCGGGTGGCGGGTGCCTTCGGGTATTTCCGGGAAGACGGCCGGTTTGTGCTATTTCGGGCCAAAGCGGTGATTTTGGCGACCGGCGGGCTGGGCCGGGTCTACAAGGTGACGTCCAACAGTTGGGAAAGCACCGGCGACGGGGCGGCGCTGGCTTTTCGGGCGGGTGCCGATCTGATGGACATGGAGATGGTACAGTTTCACCCGACCGGCATGGTGTGGCCGCCTGGTGTGCGGGGGATTTTAGTGACGGAAGGCGTGCGCGGTGAAGGCGGGCTTTTATATAACGCGGAAGGCGAACGCTTTATGCAGCGTTATGATGCCGAGAGGATGGAACTGTCGTCGCGTGACGTCGTGGCGCGGGCGATATTCCGCGAGGCGATGGCCGGTCGAGGCACCCCCCATGGGGGAGCCTGGCTAGACATTACGCACAAAGGCCCCGATTACATTAAGACCAAACTCCCCGGCATGTACGAACAGTTTTTGACTCTGGCCGACCTCGACATTACCCGGGAGCGGTTCGAGGTGGCCCCGACCTGTCACTACACGATGGGGGGCGTCCGAGTCGACCCCGAAACGTGTGCCACCAATTTGCCGGGCGTGTTTGCTGCGGGGGAAGTCGCCGCCGGCTTACATGGGGCGAATCGTTTGGGCGGCAATTCCCTGTCGGACATTTTGGTGTTCGGACGGCGAGCCGGTCTGGGCGCCCGGCAATACTTGGAGGGCATGGAGGGTGGATTGGCGGCCGTCGACGAGGCGGAAATCGATCACGAGATGAATCGGGTATTGGCTCCCTTAACGCGCGAGAAGGGGGTTAATCCCTACCACGTTCATGAACAGCTGCAAGAAATTATGACGACTTACGCCGGGATTATGCGTTCGGGCGAGACATTGCAAACCGGGTTGGAGAAGTTGCTGGCCCTTAAAGAAGAAGCCCAAACCATGGCGATTAACGGTTCGCGACGTTATAACCCGGGGTGGCACGCGGTGTTTGACGTGCAAAATATGTTGCTGTTGTCGGAGGGGATCATTCGTAGTGCCCTCGAGCGCAAGGAAAGTCGGGGCGCCCATTGGCGGACCGACTATCCGGACGAATTACCGGACTGGCAGCAGTTTAATTTTGTGGAGTCCTTCGACGGCGATGCCATTCACATTCGCAAAGAACCGGTGCCCGAAATGCCGGAGCACCTGGCTCGGCTCTTTACCTACGGCAAGGCGCCAGGCTTAGTGCAGACTGCGCCTGGAAAGGAGTCTTCGAAGTGAGCGACGAAATTGTTTTGAAAGTATGGCGGGGGGACCAAAACGGCGGGGAAGAAGTGGAATACCGGGTCCCTGCCGAGCCTGGCATGGTGGTATTAGACGCCCTTCATTATGTCCAACATAATTTGGCGCCGGACCTCGCCGTGCGGTGGAACTGCAAAGCGGCTCACTGCGGCTCATGCAGCGCCGAAGTTAACGGGTTTCCGAAACTTTTATGCAAAACCCGGTTAGACGATTATGTCGGGCAAGAGGTTCATGTACGGCCCATGGCCACTTTTCCGGTGATTAAAGATCTGGTCACGGATGTCTCCTGGAATTATCAGGTGGCGAAAGAAATTCCGCTCTTTGACCCGGTCGAACCGGCGCCGTTCCATATGCAACAAATTGATGCGGACCGCGTCCAGGAATTTCACCGTTGTATCGAGTGCTTTTTGTGTCAAGATACGTGTCACGTTTTGCGTAACCATAACGGGAAGGATAAGTACTTCGGCCCGCGCTTCATGGTCAAAATCGCGGAATTTGAGATGCACCCCTTGGACGGAGAAGATCGGGTGCCGTTATTGGCCCACGAAGCCGGGGTCAACATGTGTAACGTGACCAAATGCTGCACCGAAGTCTGCCCGCAACACATCCGAATTACCGACAATGCGATTATTCCGTTAAAGGAACGGGTGGCTGACCGCTATTATGACCCGATTAAGATTCTCTTCCGGCGCTTAAGCGGAAAAGATCAGCAGAAATCGGCGGCAAAATCCTAGCCGGGAATGAAAAGGGCGCCCTCCCGCGGCGCCCTTTTCGGTTCCAAGTCCGGCAACTCATTCGTTATAGCAGGAGAGAATGCGAAAGGAGTTTTTTACAGCATGTTGCGTAAGAGACATCGCACGGGATGGGGAGCGGCGGCTCTTACCGTGATTCTGAGCGCCTGCGGCACCGGCTCGTCCGCTCCGAAAGGGGCTGCGCCGGCTCCTAAGCCGCCGGCGGCTAACGCGCTTTGGCGGAGCCCGGGCCCGACGGCTAACATGCCGGGCGATATTTTAATCGCCGATGCCGGCAATAACCGTATCATCATGATTAACCCGCAAAAACAGATTATCTGGCAATATCCCAAACCGGGACAAGCCTCCTTGTTGCATGACGACGACGATGTGTTCTTCGGACCGCACTTTGATGAAATTATTACCAATCAAGAAGGATATAACGTCATCTCGATTCTCAACTTTAAAACCGGAAAAATCGTTTGGAACTATGGACACGGCAATATTCCGGGAGACTTGCCCGGCTACTTGAATACGCCGGATGACGCGTTTTTGTACCACACGCCGGCAGGCGACGTGATCACGGTAGCCGATATTAAAAATCAACGCATCCTCTTTATTAATCGGCAGACCCAAGCCATTATCCGCCAATATGGGCAAACCGGGGTTCGTCTGAACAATCCGCCCTTCACATTTGCGGCGCCTAACGGAGATTTTCCGGCGCCGAACCACGGGATGCTGGTGACGCAAATCGGGGCTAACGACGCGGTGCTGCTCAATCAAGGGGGACATGTGGTATGGACCGTCCATTTTCCGTCGACGTTTTATTATCCGTCAGACGCCAATTTGACGCCGCACGGGAATGTGATTGTGGCGTTTTATACCTATCCCGGCGCAATCGTCAAAATGAGTCCGTCCGGGCGGGTGCTCTGGCAATATGACGTGGCCAGCGGTCCCGGTCAGCTGGATCACCCGTCGTTAGCCGTGGAACTGCCGAACGGGATGATTTTAGCCACCGATGATTATCATGACCGGATAGTCGAAATTAACCCCAAGACCAATCAAATTATTTGGCAATATGGCCATACCGGTGTAGCGGGTACGGCTCCCGGTTATTTAAATGACCCCGACGGTCTGGATTTATTGCCTCCGGGGGTGATTCCGGGCGGTACCAATCCGATTGGGCACCATTTGTGGAGCTATCCCGGGAATGGGTACTAGCCGGGACGAATGTTGACCCCCTAGGTAGGGTATGATACGGTAGAGGAAAAGGAACCTGGGGGCAAAGTGTCATGTTCAAGGTATCCAGTAAAGGGCGTTACGGGGTTAAAGCCGTCTATGAGTTGGCCCTTCACTATGGTGAGGGGCCACTAACGGTGGCTTTGATTGCCCATGCCCAAAACATCCCGGAACAGTACCTCGAGCAGCTTATGCCCTCGTTGAAACGCGCGGGGATAGTCAAAGGGATGCGAGGGGCCCAGGGGGGCTATGTGTTGGCGGATCGTCCGGACCAAATATCCGTCAAAGATGTGGTGAAAGCGGTGGAAGGCCCAATCTTGGTCGCCGATTGCGCCGGTGAAGACGCTCCCGGCTGTGATGCCAGTGATCGTTGCATTGGGCCTGACGTATGGACCCGGGTGCAAGAGGCGGTTGAAGAAACGATGGCCCAAATGACCTTTCAAAATTTAGTGGAAACCCAACGCCAACATTTAAAACGCTGGTTTTTGCGTTGGGAACAGGATTTGCAGATGCACGGGGGGTAAAATGAGCAAGATCGTAGTCGTGGGCTTAAGTGGCGGCGTCGACTCCTCGGCGGCCGCTCTTTTGTTGTTGGAGGCCGGTTATGACGTGATTGGCGTCACCATGCGTCATTTGCCGGCCGAGACAACGAATAGTTGTTGCGGGTTGGAAGCGATTGTGGATGCTCGCCGGGTGGCCAAGGCATTAGGCATTCCGCATTATTTGGTCGATGTGGAGGCCTCCTTTTTTGAACGGGTGATTCAGCCGTTTGAAACGGGATATTTGGCCGGGCAGACGCCCAATCCCTGTGCGTTGTGTAATCGCTTTATCAAGTTTGGGGCGATGTGGGATTGGGCAAAATCTCAAGGGGCCGATTACCTGGCCACCGGCCATTATGTCCGGGTGACCTATGAGGCGGGGCGCTATCGGTTGTGGCGCGCGGTTGACCGTCAAAAAGATCAAAGCTATTTGCTGTATACCTTAGGACAGGCGGATCTCCAGCATTTGTTGTTTCCGCTGGGGACCTTGACAAAGGACCAATCGCGAGCCTTGGCGGAACAACACGGACTGGTGACGGCCCATAAGCCCGACAGTCAAGAGTTGTGTTTCGTTCCGAATAACGACTACCACGCCTATTTGAGGGAACATCGGCCGGAAGCCGAGCGGCCGGGAGAAATTGTCGATACCGAGGGCCGGGTGTTGGGTGAACACCAAGGCGTGGCGTTTTACACGATCGGGCAACGCCGGGGGCTTGGATTAGCCTTGGACGAACCGCGCTATGTGGTGCGCTTGGACGCCAAAGCCAATCGGGTGGTCGTCGGACGCCGTCCGCAAGTCGAGCGGGAATCGCTGTCTTTGCGGGATGTGCACTATGTTAGTGATGAACCGTGGACCGAGGCCGGACGGGGATTGGTTAAAATTCGGTATAACATGGAACCGGCGCCGGCCACCTGGGAGCCTCAGGAGGCGAGCGCGGTCGTCCGATTCGACAGCCCGCAATGGGCGGTAACCCCGGGGCAAATTGGGGTCTTATATCAGGGGGAGGAATTGATTGCGGGAGGAAAAATCGCGGCATCCGACTAAGGAGTCGGGTGTATGATTAGCGGATGGCATATTGTTCATTTGCCGGTTCGGCTAACGGGTCGTTCCCGACCGGTGACGGTGGTTGAACAGGTCATTGTGTCCTGGCCGGATCTCTGGGTGGCCGGCTTTTTATTGGCGTCCCCTCCATTTCGCTTCCGGTTTTTACCGGCTCGGCAAGATTTGCGAATTACGGTGACAGGCGTGGAAATTCCTTCGTTAAAAGTGATTGAAAGGCGTCCTCGCCGTTGGGTGCGTGAACAGCAAAAAGCCCAAAAGTGGTGGCAAAACTGGCCGGTGGAAAGCGGAGACGGACAAATGGTGGGGCGGGTGAAAGATTTTTTCTTCGATGAAAAATCGTTGGCGATCACCCATGTGGTGATATCCCGAGGCATCGTAGGGGACCTCTTGTCGGGCGCTTGGGTCCTTGAGCGGGAGGCCTTACAGTTTACCGACGAGGGGATTAAATTGCTCGGAGCCGGGGCACCCTGAAGATAGGGTCGGAGAGGGGAGGGACAAGCGCTCGTGGAAGTGGATCCGTTATGCCCCAATTGTGCGGGAAAAAATGTGGGCCGGGTCGGTACCGGACAATACTATTGTTGGGATTGCTTTATTGAATTTGCCGTCGGTCATCGCGGCGTACGCATGTACCGGGTTGAAATTGACGGGGAGCTGTCACGGTTGGAGCCGAGTAATTGGGAAGGGGTAGGATCATGAAACGATATGTCACAGGAATGGTGACCGGCACGCTGGTCGGGGCCGTGATTGCGGGATATTGGCTGTTAAAGCGTCCGAAAGCGGCGGCGGCCCAAGTCGCCTGGCGACAAGCCCGTCGAATTGCCCCGGCCGCTTTTCGGGTGGCGAAAAGTGGCGGCCGGCGGGTTATCGCCATGGCCCGAAAGCGCATCGGCTAGAGGCGGGATCGGTGGCAGAATTTCCCGTCGTAACGAAAAGCCCTCTCCGCTGGGTACGGTGGGGGCTTTTACTTGGGGTGACGGCCGGGGCTATCGGGTTGGTCGACGCGGCCCATGCCATACTCATGCCGTTTGTGGTATCCCTGGTGCTGGCCTACTTATTGGCCCCTTTGGTGGAACTTTTTGTCCGACATGGCCGTTTAAGTCGGGTATTGGCCATCCTCCTCGTGTATGGCTTACTAGGCCTCTTGTTGGCGGCTTTGTTGGTTTACATGTTGCCGGTATTGGTGCAGGAAAGTCTTCGGCTTATTCGTATCGTCCCCGCCTTTGCCCAGGACTTGCAAAGCAGTTGGGACTATTGGCTTATGCGGTTTCATCAAGCCCCGATGCCGGCTCCCGTGCGTCAGAACATCCATCAAACGGCGCTGCACTTGGAAAGTCTCCTCGTCACATCCGTTCAACGCTTTTTGCACGCATTGTTTGGATTGGTGCCGGGTGTCATCAGCATCCTGGTGGCACCGGTGATGGCGTTTTATGTCCTGAAGGATCTTAATCGGGTGCGCGAGCGATTCTGGACCGTCGTGCCCGTCAGTTGGCATGGCGCCATCTTCAAATTGGGGTTTGACATTGATCGGGCCTTAAATGGCTATATTCGCGGTCAATTAATGGTGGCGTTCATTGTGGGACTCTTGTCCGCCCTCTGGATGGTGATTTTAGGGATTCCTTTTGCCGCGTTAATTGGCGCCTTAGCCGGCATTACCGATGTCATCCCCTATGTCGGACCGATAGCCGGAGCCATTCCCGCGGTGGCTTTAGCCTTGGCCAAGTCCCCCTGGTTAGCCGTCTATACCGTATTCGGCTTTATTTTGATTCATCAGCTGGAGGGTACGGTGATTGCCCCCAAGGTGGTCGGCGATTCGGTGGGACTCCACCCCTTGGTGGTGATTTTCGCCATATTGGCCGGCGGAGCGATTTTTGGATTTGTGGGGCTTCTTTTGGGGGTGCCCTTGGCCGCAGTCCTGAAAGTGGTCCTCAGCCATTTATATCGACGCCTGTCGGTAACCCTTGACCATGATTCGGTGACGTCGGTACAATGAAGCATCACTTCCAATTCAAGGAGGAGCTTGGGTGAAGGCTTCGGATATCCGCCAAAAGTTTCTACAGTTTTTCGCCGCCCAAGGTCATCAGGTGGTTCCCAGTTCCCCGCTTGTGCCGGCCGGGGATCCGACATTGTTATTTACAAACGCCGGAATGGTGCAATTTAAGGACGTTTTTCTCGGAAAAGAGAAGCGGTCTTATTCGCGCGCCGTCACGGTCCAAAAGTGCATGCGGGCCGGCGGAAAACACAACGATTTGGATCAAGTGGGTCGCACCGCTCGGCATCAAACGTTTTTCGAAATGCTGGGCAACTTTTCGTTCGGGGATTATTTTAAGCGGGATGCGATTGATTACGCATGGCGTTTCTTGACCGGTGAATTGGGTTTGGATCCCGCCAAACTCTGGATTACGGTGTTCGAAACGGATGACGAAGCCTATCGGCTGTGGCAAGAGGTGGCCGGGGTGCCTTCCGACCGGATTGTCCGCATGGGAGAAAAAGACAACTTTTGGAGCATGGGCGATACGGGGCCGTGTGGTCCCTCGAGCGAAATTTTTGTGGATCGTGGGGAAGAATACGCCTGCGGTCCCCAGTGCGGTTTAGGTCAATGTGATTGTGACCGGATTCAAGAGATCTGGAATCTGGTTTTTATGCAATACAACCGTGACGAAACCGGGACTTTGACTCCGTTACCGCGTCCCAGTATCGACACCGGCATGGGTTTGGAGCGGATTGCCGCTTATTTACAAGGGGTGGATTCCAACTTTGAAACCGACTTGATTTTTCCCTTGATTCGTACGCTGGAGGATATGACGGGAGTATCTTACGACCCGGGACCGGAGGGCATGCCGTTTCGGGTTATCGCCGATCATATTCGAGCGATTACGTTTTTGTTAGCCGAAGGGGTGTCCTTCAGCAATGAGGGTCGGGGATATGTGATGCGCCGGATTCTCCGGCGCGCGATGCGCTACGGTCGGTTACTGGGATTTGAGTCGCCGTTTTTATATCAGTTGGTACCCGTAGTCGGCGAGATCATGGGAGACGCATATCCGGAAGTGACCAATGGGCAGACGGTGATCCAAGAATTGGTCAAAAACGAGGAAAATCGTTTTCTGGCCACGTTAAGCGCGGGGATGAGGGTGCTGGCGCAAAAACTGGAATCGCTCCAGCCCGGCGCTGTGTTGTCCGGGGAAGACGCGTTTCAACTGTATGACACGTTCGGCTTTCCGCTGGATTTAACCCGGGATGTGGCCGACGAACATCAGGTGCGGGTGGATGAAGCCCAATTTGAGGTTTTGATGCAAGAACAGCGCGAACGGGCGCGGCAAAACCGCGGAAAAACCGTGCAGCACCTGCCGGCGCCGGGCCCTACGACATTTTGGGGCTATGAGACGCTCGAGCTGGATAACGAACCGATTCAAGCCATTTTTTTGGGAGACGACCGGGTCGAACGGTTGGAAACCGGCGATCAAGGGTGGGTGTATCTCGCTCGGACACCGTTTTACCCCGAAGGGGGCGGCCAAGTCGGGGATACGGGCTGGATTACCACGGCCACCGGTCTGGCGGAAGTGTTGGATACGTTAAAGTCCGGCGAGACCATCTGGCATGTGGTCGCCGTTCGCCAAGGATTTGTCAAGTCGGGTCAACCGGCGCAATTGCGGGTTTCTGTCGAGAAACGGTTAGCTGCTATGCGTAATCACACCGGCACCCACTTGCTTCATGCCGCACTGCGGCAGATTTTAGGCGAGGGGGTTCATCAAACCGGGTCGTTAGTGGCCCCCGATCGGCTCCGTTTCGATTTCTCCTATCCTCGGCCTTTAACGCGGGAGCAAGTGACGGCTATTGAAGATCTTGTGAATGAATGGATTCTGCAGGATTTGCCCGTGCATAAAGCGGAAATGGGGAAAGACGAGGCCTTGGCGCAGGGGGCGTTGGCCTTTTTTGGCGACAAGTATGGGGAGCGGGTTCGCGTGGTCACGGTTCCGGGAGCCAGTCAAGAATTATGCGGCGGTACCCATTGTACCCGGACCGGCGAAATCGGCCTATTTGCCATTTTGGAAGACAGCAGCGTGGGCGCCGGCTCCCGGCGGATTGAAGCGGTGACCGGGCTTAACAGCCTGACGGCGTTTCGGGAACGGCGGGCGGTGTCGGATGCGCTATTAACTCTCTTTAACGGGACGAGCTTAGCCGATATTCCCGATCGGGTCCGGCAATTGCAGGAGGAGGCCCGTCAATTGGCGGATGCCCTGCGGGAAAAGGAACGGCAGGCACGCCACGAACGCGGTCGTCAACTCGCGGCCGAAGCCCACCTCGTCGGGGGCTACCGGTGGTTGGTTGAGCGTGTGGAGGATACCGCGTCGGTGGAGGAATTGCGTGAGGTGTTGGATGGCGTCAAGGAGCGCGTCGATGGGGCGGTTTTAGTGGCAAATCATCACGATCGCGTCTCATTGATGGTATACTTTGGAGAGCGTGTTCGGCATTTGGGACACCGGGCACGCGATGTGGTGAAAGAATTGGCTCGCCCCATCCAAGGCGGCGGGGGCGGCCGCGATGACGTGGCCCAAGCCGGCGGGCGCAACCCGGAGGGGATTGCCCGGGTATTGGAACTGGCCCAGCATTGGGTGGCGGAAAATTTTGATCGGGCAGGATAATCCGGGCGCGAACGCGAATGGATTACCCGGAAAGGATGTGGGACGGATGGGCGTGTCGGACGAAACCCGGCGACTGGGCGATTATCCAGACGCGGAAAACCAAGCTGATCTGGTGTTGCGGGAAGTGTACGCAGCCCTGAAAGACAAAGGATATAATCCGATTAGCCAGCTCGTAGGGTATCTCTTGTCCGGCGATCCCGCCTACATTACCAGTCATCGCGGAGCCCGTAACCTGATTCGCCGGCTGGAGCGGGACGAATTATTGGAAGAACTGCTGCGTCAATATGTCGCTCATTTGGAGGCCCCTCAGGACGTGTGAAAAAGCGCATAATGGGGTTGGACGTGGGGGATAAATGGATTGGGACCGCCGTGAGCGACGAGCTGGGAATGATTGCGAGGTCCTTAGATCCGATTCGCCGTCGGGGGTTGCCGCAAGATGTGGCGGAAGTGGTTAAGTTGCTTCGCGCATGGGACGCCGACACGATTGTGGTCGGGTTGCCGTTAAATATGAACGGCACCGTCGGACCCCAAGCCGAGAAAGTATTACAATTTCAACGGGCGTTGGAGAAAAAAAGCGTTGCAACCGTCATTAGCTGGGACGAGCGATTGACCACACGACAAGCGGAACGCATACTGTTGGAGGGTAACATGCGGCGGGAACGCCGCAAAGAGCTGGTCGACGGCGTGGCTGCGGCGCTCATACTACAAGCGTATTTGGATCGCCAACGGGCGATGCCCCAGAGAGAGGAGACTCACATGGCTGACGATAAGGATTTATTTGACCAGGCACTACCGGAAGACGAAGACGAAATTATTACGCTCACCGACGAGGAAGGCCATGAGCATGAATTCGTGGTGGACGTGATTGAGGTGACCGAAAAAGAGTACGCCATTTTGTTGCCCATCGACACGGAGGAGGACGAAGAGGCGGAAGCGGTCATTTTACGGCTCGAAAAGGATGCCGATGGGGACGACATCTTGGTGGATATCGAATCGGAAGAAGAATGGGAGCGGGTCGCCCAGGCTTACGAGGATTTGTTGGACCAAGAGCCTGAAGCCTAGTTGGTCATGCTAGCAGGGTGATTAGGTTCGCTGTGCACCGAAAGGTCACGAAACGGTTTTGGTGGGTAGTGTCGTTGGCGGCGGGCGGCCTTTTGGTGGGTCTGCTCGGAATCATGGTGACGCTCTGGGTGCCCAAAACGCCTGGTAGTCATATGGTGCGCTATGTATGGGTTAAGCCTGGACAAACGGCTACCGACGTCGGTTATACGTTAGCCAAAGAGGGCATCATCCGTAGCGCCGCCGCGTTTGCCTGGTTAAGTCGTTTCAATGGACTGGCCAGGCATTTGACCAGTGGGGTTTATCGGTTGTCGCCCGGAGAAACCTTAGTCGCCATTCAGCAACAAATGCGGGCGGGCGATGTGGTCACCATCCGGGTGGTGATTCCCGAGGGGTTTACGGTACAACAAATCGTCAATCGGCTGATTGCCCATCATATCGGGTCGCCGGCGGCATTTCGGACGTTGGTGGCCAAGCCCCTGCCGGGTATGCCGAACCCTCAGCCGGGGGTGCGCGATCCGCTGGAAGGGTACTTGTTTCCGGCTACCTATCAATTTCCCTATAATGTGACCCCCCGGCAAGCCCTCGAAATCATGTGGCAGACCTTTCAAGAAAAGGTGGCGGCCATTTCCGGCGGTGCACGGCTTAATCTGGGTGCGTGGGTGACGTTGGCCTCGATTGTCCAAAAAGAAACCCCGAATGCCGAGAGTGCCCCCATCATTGCCGCCGTCTTCAAGAATCGGTTGAAGGTGGGGATGCCGTTGGATTCGGATGCGACCGTGCGTTATGCGCTGAATCATGCCGTGCCGGGGGGGCTCAGCCTCGGGGACTTGACCGTGGCCTCGCCTTATAACACCTATCTTCATCCGGGACTGCCGCCGGGACCGATTTGTAATCCGGGTTTATCTAGCTTGACGGCCGCGCTCCATCCGGCCACGGTGCCCTATCTCTATTTCCTGACTCTACGGAATGGACGCGTGCTGTATGCCACAACTTACGCGGAACATTTGGCGAATATTGCTTGGGCTAATCAACACGGTGGCGAATAAATCGGTTTGACATTGCATGATATTGGAAAAACTACTCCCTGAACATGGTTTCAGGGAGGTTTTTTCGTGCGGATATCATGGAATGTCGCTCGCCGGCCCTGGGTATTAGGAACGGCCTTTCTTCTGGCGGCCGGGGGTTCGGTGCTGTTCTGGCTATCGGGGCGCCCGTCGGCCGGTGACGGGCCGCGCTCGCTGCCCGGGCCGGGTCGCGTGGCTACGGTGGCGCTCATCGGCGCCGATGGGACACCGCTCGACCATTGGACTCGGCGGGCGGGGATAGAGATTTTTCCGGCCCGTCTGCCCCTCTGGGCGAGAAAGAATCTTCGCCGACAGATTCCGGCCGTCTGGTTTCGTCAGCCGGTTTTTTTGTGGGTCCCCTCATCGGCGGTCGCCCGCACCTGGCGGCGGTTGAATGTGCCCGGCGTGCAGGCCGCCACCGTGGCTCAACTGGTACCGGACAATGACCTGCCCTCGACGATGTGGACCGTATTACAACAAGAGGTCAAGGGAATGCGATCGGCCCGTTATCGCGCTCACGGAGCCATCTGGCAAGCGCCGGTGCAGGCGACGGTCCGGGTGAGTTGGGATGCGCTTTTAGCCCGGCAATTAACGCAGGGGATACCACTCGGGGGAGCGGTATGGGTCGAAGGAGGCCAGGGCGCGATCCGGGCGGCGGCGACGCGACCGTCGGGGCGACAAAAGCTCTGGCAACCGTTTCCGGCGGACATGGGGCTGGTGCCGCCTCTCCTGGCGGAGGCATTGACCGAACCGACACTTTGGAAAGCGCCCGCCTCATTAACCCAGATTGGCCGGCGGTGGGGGCGATCCGGACTCCGGGAGGCCTTTCAGGCCTTGCATCTCGGTCCGGGCGCGACCGTGACCGGTCAACCCTTGCCCAATCCGCCCTTGCCGTCGCTTTCGGCCGCCACGTTGGCTCAAGGCCGGGCACTATGGGTGACGGTTCCTGAACTGGTTAGTGCTTATAGTCCTTTCATCAATCAGGGCAACTGGATGCCGCCGACCGCCCTTCGTGTCGGCCACTTGCCCTTAAGTAATCCACGGCCTGCGCCTTCAGCGGATTTTCGGCAGGTTCTGGATTCGTTACCGAGCGAAGTGGTGGACGGCGACACGGTTTATCTGTGGCAAGTCGGCCCCCAGGGACTCGTGGCCATTAGTAGTGGCCGGGCCCGGTTTATCGCGTTTTTGGCCGGTTCGGCGGCTGGCGCGAGTGCCCGCCTCCTACCGATCATCGTCGCCGATTTGTCGTCTCCGGTTCCATGATATGATCAGGGCAAATGGCGGGTTACCGCCTGTGGAACGCACGAAATCGGGGTGGCCGGCGGTGTGGATGGAAGATGAACTGCGGTCCATGAATCCCTGGCGCTGGATGTGGCTCGGGGTTTGGGTGTGGTTATGGCCCGGGTTGGCCATGCTGTTTTGGACCGTGCGACAGGCACCGGGTGGGTGGCCCGGCATGTTATTGACGATCTTCTGGTTTTTGGGCGTCCTTTTATTACGGTATGTCGGCGCCCTGACGTATAACTGGTGGATTGGGCCCAAGGCGGGCTTTTGTTGGATTCGATCCGGGAACGACGTGTTATATATTTGCCAGCGCCGCGCGATCGGGGCCTTGACGGTATTTGCGGGACCGTGGGGCCTTTGGACCGGAGCGTTTGTCAATGTGGCAGGCTGGGCGCGCGTGATACCTCACCGATGGGCCGTGTTGTTGATCGCAGGGCCGATCGGGGCGTGGCTTATCGGCTGGTTGACTATTGTGTTGTATAACCGGCTGTCCGACATATTCGACGTCAGATTGGCCATCCGGTGGCTCCGGGAACCCGATGGGGAGTGGCGGGTGATCGCTTTCGATGCCGAGCGTGTACGGGCTTTGTCCTCGCTTCTTGGGTTTTCATGGACGATAGGGGGGATTTTAGCGACTGTCGTGCCGTTTCTGGTGGCCTTAACCATTTTGGCCCATCATATTCCGGCGGGGAATTTTGGGTTGAGCGTCATGGCGTTTGTCACGTTGACGGCGATGGGGGTCGGATGGCTTTTCGCTTGGGCCATGGGTTGGTGGTTTTATGGGGGCAGCGTTTTATACCGCTGGTGGGCCCGCCGGGGTGGCGGATTAACACTCGACGGTCATAGCCTGGACGTGGCATTATGACAATATGAAACGGGTGAAATATGAAGCCGACGTGGAACCCGAAGCCTTGGCGGTGTTTCGGGAAGGCGTATTGGATTGGTATCGGACCCATGGCCGTGATTTACCCTGGCGTAAGACGCGCGATCCATATCATATTTTGGTCTCTGAAATTATGCTGCATCAGACCACCGTTACCACGGTGGAACCGGTCTACCGGGAGTTTTTGGCCCGTTTTCCGACCATTCAGGCGTTGGCTCAGGCGTCGTTGGCCGATGTCAAGGCGATTACCGATCCACTAGGGTATAAGGTCCGTGGGCGTTGGCTTTGGGAAATCGCCCAAGAGGTCGTTCGCCGCTATGACGGGGTCGTCCCCGATCGACTGGACGACTTGTTGGCGCTGCCCGGCATTGGTCGCTATACCGCCGGGGCCATTCTATCGTTTGCCTACGGACAAGACGCCCCGATTTTAGATACCAATGTCAAGCGGTTATTGGGGCGCTATTTTCGTCTGGAATACCGGACCACGCGGGCCGAGATTTTGCATCAGTTATGGGCCTTGGCGGAAGCGGTCATCCCACCGGGCCAGGCCGCCGACTTTAACCAAGGTTTGATGGACATGGGAGCCATGGTGTGTACCGCGCGGCGACCTAGTTGTACCATTTGTCCTTTGTGGGCGTATTGCGGGGTTCATCATGATGAGGCCGACCGGGCGGCAGAAGAGCCGTGGCAATATCGAGTGCGACCGCGGGCCTAGCCCGTCGGAGGCGATTGGCCCGCCGGGTCAAAAAACCGGCGAATATCCGGCAGCTCGGCCCGTACGGCGGCATAACCGATGGCAATCAGGCGCCGATAGTCACGAAAGCCGAAAAAAGGGATATGGCGGGTGTTGGGCGAAACGGTGAAAACCGGCAACCGGCGAGCCCGCAATCGCGAGAGTTCGTTGGTGGCATATTCCTCGCTGCGGCTTAAAATTTCTCCCATGCCCAAGTGGTCGGGGGATTGGGGAACTAAAGTCGCCACATTGACGGCCAGGACGGGTTGGTGGCCGGAAATGGCATAGGCCCAATCGGCCGGGAGGGTATCGGTCAGCCCTCCGTCGACAAACAGGTGGTTTTCCCAGCGAGGGGCGGTAAAGAGCCCCGGCATAGCCATCGTGGCCTTCAGGGCCAACTCGACGGGGACGCGGCGGAACACGGTCCAGTGTCCCTCGGGTTTGGCTTCGCTATGGGCAACGAAAGCAACGGACAGGATTTGGGCGATATCGACCGCGGTCAACGCGGTCGGCAGATACCAGTCTTCCAGCCGGGGCTGGCGAATCGGGGCTAATGCCAATAAGCCTTGGATGAACCGATCCGGATTAACCAAACCGGTGGCCGGGGGCCCCAGGCGAGGCCATAAATCGTCCGCCAATCCGCGCCAATCGGCTCCAAAGTATCGTTCCGGGTGATCACTGACCGCTTGCCCAAATTGAATCAAGTCGTCGACCGAGACCTGTAAACTCATCATGCCGGCGATGAGGCCGCCCGCCGACGTCCCCGCCACCCAGCGGGGGCGGTAACCGGCTTCCTCTAAGGCTTTTAAGGCCCCTAAATGGGCGGCCCCCAATAAACCGCCGCCGGACAAGGCGATGGCAATGTCCATAGGATTCCTCCTCCGGGTCAAACCCGTACGTGACCTATTGTAGTGATATGGTATCGCCGACGGCGACCAAACGTGACGGCCGCGTCGCTGGACGAGCCGGGTTTTTTGCGGTAAGGTTTCAATGGCGGGCCTTATGCGTCCCGAAAGATTACTGGAGGAGTGGGTATCCTGGTGGGTGGCACCGGATCATATCGTGTGCTGGCAACCCTCCTGGCCATGGTTGGGGTGGCGCTGACCGTGGGGGCTTATCGTTTCTTTTTTGGCGGATTCCCCAGTGCGCCCGAACTGCTCGACCTCGGACTGGTATTGGTGTTTTTCACGGGCGTATTCTCGTTCGTTGTCTTCGGCCTCTTAGAGAGTCAGCAAAAAAAACTTCACGTGGCCTATGACGAATTGCAACGGCAACGCGACATTTTGCAGGGTTTATGGGATGCGACCGGAGTGGTGGCGACGCTGCCGGATCTGGGGGGCGTGTTACAGCAAATCGTCGATTTGTCGCGAACGTTGTTCGGCGCCGAGTATGCGGCGTTGGCGGTGCTGTCGGACGAAGATCCCTCGAAAATCCGTCAGTTTATTACCTCCGGGCTTTCCGACGAAGAACGCCAGCGGATTGGCCAATTGCCGACCGGCAAGGGCCTATTGGGTAAGGTGATCCGGGAAAAACGCCCTCTCCGGATTCAGCACATTCTAGAGCACCCCGATTCGGCCGGTTTTCCGCCCCATCATCCCGCCATGGACAGTTTTTTAGGCCTTCCTCTGCTTTACCGCGGGACGGTCGTGGGTCATCTGTATATGACCAACAAACCGGGAGGATTTACTCCGCAAGATGAGATGCTCGCGCAATTATTTGGCCGGCAAGCCGCCGTGGTCATTTCCAATGCCCGTTTATATCGGGAGCGGGAAATGCTCGCGACCGCCCAAGAGCGGGAGCGCATAGGTCGTGAGCTTCATGACGGGGTTTTGCAAACCCTCTATGGCCTGACTTTGTCGTTGGATTCGCTCCTCGATACGGAACCCGACCTCTCCCCGACCGCCCAAAAGGAATTATCGCGTATCACGGAAGTTTTGAGCCTGACGATGACGGACATCCGGATGTATATTCAGACGCTGGCCCAGTCCGATGTCGATTTACGGGTGGCTTTGGTCGATATGCTGCAACGTGGCGGCGGAATGCAGGATATTGTGCTGGAATTTCGGGACAACCAGTATTTAGAATTAGATCCCGAAGTGGTGCACGATATTGTGATGTCGGTACAAGAGGCGGTTTCCAACGCGCGGCGGCATGGGGAAGCGAGCCGGATTGTGGTGGGCTGGGAAGCCTTAGAAGACTGGTACCGCGTGTGGATCCAAGATAACGGGCGGGGCTTCGATCCGGCGCAAGTGTCGACGGAGCACCATTTTGGGCTGCGTAACATGCGACGGCGGATGGAACATTGGCAAGCCCGTATGACAGTGGAAAGTCGGCCGGGATCCGGTACGACCGTGACATTTTGGTTCCCCCGGGATGACATGGGCAATACCGTGGAGGTAAAGGAGGATATACAACATGGCTGAGACCGCTGCGGATGTGGTCCGCGTGGCCATTGTCGATGACCATGAAGTGGTTCGGGTGGGCCTTCGCAATATGATCGACCGGCAGCCGGACCTGACCGTGGTCGCCGAGTGTGCGACCGGAACCGAGGCTATCCAAACCTTACCCCATCAAACCGATGTGGTGGTGTTGGATGTCCGGTTGCCGGACATATCGGGATTTGACGTATGCCGCGCCTTAAAAGAGGCGGATCCAAAAATTCAGGTGATTATGCTCACCTCATTCGGGAAAGAAGAAATGGTGCTGGATGCCATCGATGCCGGCGCGTCGGGCTATCTGTTAAAAGAGGCGCGGGGTCATACGGTGCTGGAAGGGATTCGCACCGTGGCTCAAGGCGGATCGCTATTCAGCCCGCAGGTGACCAATGCCCTTTTTCAACGCTTGCGTAATGGGGGCCGACCGCAAGATCCGATTGAGGAGTTAACCGATACCGAGAAGAAGATTTTAGAATTGGTCGCCATGGGCAAAACCAATCGAGAAATCGGGCAAGAGCTCTTTTTGAGCGAGAAAACCATTAAACATTATGTCAGCAACATTTTGAGCAAATTAGGCTATACCCGGCGGGCAGAAGCGGCCGCCCATTATGCGCGGTATTATTCCGAGCGTGTCGAGTCGTCGGACGATCCCGGTTAGTGGCGATGCGTTAAAGCATAGATGCCCCAGAGAATGAGGCCCCAGATGGCGATTTGAAACATCGCCATCATGACCCAGTCGCCCAAATGGGGGATCGACAACAGTCCGGTAATCATTCGGCGACCTCCTTTCGTGGGTTGATGATATTTATCCTACGCCGATGAGACGATTTATATAGGGGCGACGGGTACCCACTCGTTGAGTCGAACGGCTATGATTCTACCGGTATCATAGGGGATCTCAGACACCCGCTAAAGGACCGGATGGGTGAGCCAGGATAGGCCAAACGGCCCTATTGCAAAACCGGACATATTTTGTATAGTAGAGCACAATGGCTGATCCAGCGTGCTGGACCGGCAGAAGGCCGGCGAGGAACCAACAATTTGGATTTAGGGGAGAGAGTGGAATGATTCAGGTCGATCCGCAGTTGACCGATGAACAATTCTTGCGGTTGTTCGAAAAAGGCATTACCCATCAATGGACCGCCGACGAAATTGATTGGGGCGCGGTGCAAAATATCAGCACCGCTCAAAAAGAGGCCATTGGGCAACTGATGACACCGGTTTACCTTGGGGAACAAACCGCCATGCTGGGCGTCAGCGCGGTTATCCCGATGATCTTGAATCAAGGCCATCCGGAACCCGCCCTGTACCTGTCCAGCATGGGGTTGGACGAGGCTCGGCACTTTCGGAATTTAAACCGGCTCTACCGTACGTTAGGGGTGGATCCTTTGCCGAGTCGGCGTATTCCCGAAATGTGGCGGTATCATGCCCGTCTGTTGCAGAAACGGGATCCGGTGCAATGGGTCTTTGGGATTTTAATTAGCGATTTGTTCGCGAAAACGTTTTACGGGGGATTTGGCCGGCGGTTTCCGGATACCGTAGTTGGCCGGTTGTCGCGGCGCACCCTACAAGACGAGGCCCGACATCAAGCGTTTTCCGATCGGTACTTAAATGGGGTATTGCCGACCTTGGACCCCGATGCCAAAAAGGAACTCCTCTCCTTGCGGGACGATTTATTCCGCGTGATGGATAAACTGGGGGGACGGCTCCAACCCGCCATGGAAACCCTGGAATGGTCGAGCGAGGAGTTTCTCACCGAATTGTGGGATGACACCGAACGATGGGCGGTTCGACTCGGATTGGTCGATCACACCACGAGCTGGACGGATCACCGGGAATCGATGTCGACCCCGGAGGGAGCGTAAATAGCATTTTCCGTCCCAAACTGACCATTGTAGGTGATACCCTACAGCGGTATAGTACTTAGTAAGGGGTCTGTCCCGGTTGACTTGGTCACATCATGGGGGGGCGGTCTATGCTTAACTGGCTCTTTGGTCCACGGGTGCAGCATATTCATGCGGACGAGTTGAAGACGCTGATGAAAAGCGAAAATCC
Source organism: Sulfobacillus acidophilus DSM 10332 (assembly GCA_000237975.1). Classification (GTDB taxonomy): domain Bacteria; phylum Bacillota; class Sulfobacillia; order Sulfobacillales; family Sulfobacillaceae; genus Sulfobacillus_A; species Sulfobacillus_A acidophilus. The sequence goes on from CP003179.1 coordinate 1,550,948, forward strand.
GCCGGTGATTGTGGACGTGCGGACCCATCCGGAATTTCGGGAATCGCACATACCGAAGGCGGTCCATATACCGTTACCGGAAGTTCGGACGCGAATGGACGAGTTGCCGAAGGAAAAGGTCATTGTCACGGTCTGTCGTACGGGCCATCGGAGTTTGGTGGCGGCGCAGGCATTGCACAGTGCCGGGTATCAAGTTAAAAATTTACAGGGCGGGATGGAGTTGTGGACCGGGGACGTCGTACCCCGTTCACGGCGGTAATCTCGTCGGCGGTTTGGGATCACGGGAGCGACGGCTTCCGTGATTTTTTGTTGCCGGTGGGGGTAACCAGGCGGGTCAAATATTCCGGTTATGGAAATTTTGCCGCCAGGACTTTACGGCGTTAGGAATTCGGATATTGTATTAAGGGAATGGTATCATTTGGTTGGGGAGGAAACCCGTGACACCCTGGGATGGTGGCATACAACAGTTAAAGCGGGACGCCTTATTTCGTGAACTGACCCTACGGACTCCCGGACCCCGATTTTCCGACGGGGATCGCCTGGTTACCAATTTTGCCACCAACGACTATCTAGGCCTCACCCAAGATGACCGGGTCAAAGCCGCCGCCTTAGAGGCCATCCGGCGATTCGGTACCGGAAGTGCCTCGTCTCGGCTTTTAGGCGGTCATTTTGCCGTTCATGAGGAATTGGAATCGGTTTTGGCGGAATGGAAAGGGACCGAAAAAGCCTTGGTGTTTTCCAGCGGGTATGCGGCCAATGTCGGGGTCTTGACGGCTTTGACCGGACCGGACGACGGGATTTTTTCCGACGCGTTAAACCATGCCAGCATTATCGACGGTTGTCGGCTGAGCCGGGCCACCGTTCAAGTTTATCCCCATGGCGATATCGACTATTTGGCCTCGCTCCTCGCGAAAACGCCTTTAAAGGGGCGCCGCTTCATTGTCAGCGATGGGGTATTTTCCATGGATGGCGACATTGCTCCGCTTCGGCAACTGATCGAGCTGGTCGAACGATTTGACGCTTGGCTGGTGGTCGACGACGCGCATGGTCATGGCGTGGTTGGACGCTTCGGACGGGGCGTGGTGGACGCCTTGGACATCCATCATGAACGCGTGGTCCAGGTCGGCACGTTGTCCAAGGCACTCGCCTCCCAAGGCGGCTTTATTACGGGATCGCGGGCGTTAATCGACTGGATCGTCAATTCCGCGCGATCCTTTATTTTTTCGACCGGATTGGCACCGGCTGCGGCCGCCGCCGCGATGAAAGCGGTGGAAATCATTCGCACCGAGCCCAGCCGGCAAACGCGCTTGCAGCAATATATCACGCAAGTGTTGACCGCCCTCGGGCGCCCGTTACCGCGAGTGTCGACACCGATAATTCCGCTTCTCGTGGGCACCGCCGACCGCGCCCTTCACGTCGCGGGCGCGTTATGGGAAGAAGGTGTTTGGGCACCGGCGATTCGGCCGCCGACGGTTCCGGTCGGCACCAGTCGCATCCGGATTTCTTTAAGTGCGGCACACCAACCGGCCGAGATCGAAACGCTCGTGGAGGTGCTTAAGCGCCTGGGAATGGGGGGGACTTCGGTTGATGGAATTACCGGTTGATCCGGCGCGTTTGAAAGCATGGGATCACCAATATCTCTGGCATCCGTTTACGGATATGCAGCAGTATTTGGCGGAGGAACCGCTCGTCATCTGGCGTGGCGAGGGTATTCGCCTGCAAGATGTGGATGGCCGATGGTATTACGACGGGGTATCGTCGATTTGGCTCAACGTGCATGGCCATCGGGTTCCCGAATTGGACCGGGCGATCGAAAGGCAATTGGCGCGTCTAGCCCATAGTACGTTGCTGGGGCAATCCAATGTGCCGGCGGTGATGCTGGCCGAACGTCTGATTGCGGTTGCTCCTGCCGGATTGCAACGGGTGTTTTATTCCGATTCCGGAGCCACCGCGGTGGAAATTGCCGTTAAAATGGCAATTCAATATTGGTACAACCAAGGAATGGCCAAATCCAAGATCCTCGGTTTTACCCGGAATTATCACGGAGACACCGTGGGGGCCATGGCGGTGGCACCTGACCCGCTTTTTCATAGGCCGTTTTTATCGTTATTGCCGGAGAATCCCCGGGTGCCGTATCCCTATTGTTACCGGTGTCCGCTCGGCGAAACCTATCCCGGATGCGGCTTAAAGTGCCTGGATTCGGTAGAATCCGCGCTTGACCAATATCAAGACGAACTGGCAGCCGTCATTATCGAGCCGGTCGAAGGGGCCGGGGGGATGATCCCCTTGCCGCCCGGTTACCTGAAACGGCTGCGGGAAATGACCCGGGCGCATGACGTCCTTTTAATCGTAGACGAGGTGGCGACGGGATTTGGGCGGACCGGCAGCTGGTTTTATTGTGCGGCGGCTGGCGTCACACCCGACATTCTTTGTTTAGCCAAAGGCATCACCGGGGGCTATTTGCCGTTAGCCGCCACGCTGGCCACGGAGGCGGTCTTCCGCGTATTTTTGGGGCCGCCGGAGGCCAAGAAAACGTTATTTCATGGCCATTCCTATACCGGTAACGCGCTGGCGTCGGCGGTGGCCCTAGCCAATCTGGAGCTGATGGGCCCCTTGATGGAGACGTTGGCGGAAAAGATCGCGGCGATTGGCCAAGGACTCGAACCGCTAACAGACGATCCCTGGGTGGGGGATATCCGGCAAGCCGGATTTATGGTCGGCATTGAGCTGGTGCAAGACCGACAGCAAAAAACCCCGTTTGCCTGGGAACGCCAAATCGGGTGGGCGGTAGCCCGCCGGGCACGAGCCGCCGGACTTTTAGTGCGTCCTTTAGGCTCGATCGTCGTTTTCATGCCGCCACTCGCGAGTACGGTTGAGGAAATTCAGGAGATGCTCGCCATCTTGCGTCGGGCCATTCGTGAAGTCGAGGAGGCAGGGATATGACGATACCCGGTCTTTTTGTTACGGGGACGGATACCGGTGTCGGCAAAACGGTCGTGACCGCAGCCCTCTGTCATATCTTGAATCGTTTAGGCTGGTCGTATGGGGTGATGAAGCCGATCGAAACCGGGTGGGACGGTACGACCGGGGACTGGCCGCCGGACGCTGGCCGTTTGGTTGAAATCAGCGGATATACCGGTGATCCGGAGGATGTATTGCCGATCTTTTTTGAGCAACCGGCGGCTCCTCTGATGGCGGCTCGCTGGACTGGACAAACGGTGGACGTAGACCGATTGGATCGGGCCTGGGAGCGGCAGCGCCGCCGACACGATTTTGTTTTGGTGGAAGGGGCTGGAGGCCTGGCGGTCCCGATTACGGAGGATCTGGATATGGCGGGGCTGGCCCGACGATGGGGATTGCCGCTGGTGGTGGTCGCCCGGGCGGCCTTAGGGACCATCAACCACACCGTATTAACGGTGGCCTACGCGCGCGCCAAAGGGATTCCCGTCGCCGGCATCGTGGTCAATCAGTTTGTACCCGATCCGGCCGACCCCACCCGCCCGGACAATGCGGGGATGATCGAAGAATTGACCCAAGTCCCGGTGTGGGCGGTTCTTCCTCACTTTCGGGATCCGGATGCCCCGGCCGTGGGGGAGGCACTGGCCGCGTCGCCGGGGTTTCGGCGCTGGCTGACCGGGCTTTTACAGGAATCACGAAAGGGGTAACCATGATGAGAGAGTGGGATGCGGTCGCTCAATCCGTATTGGCGGGCAACCTGTTGACGTCGGAAGAGGCCTTAGCCGGGCTACAGACACCCGACCGGGATCTTTTGGACTTGCTGGCGGCGGCCTATCGGGTGCGCTATTACTACTATCAAAATCGGGTGAAGTTGAATTATTTGGTGAACGCCAAGAGCGGCTATTGTCCTGAGGATTGTCATTATTGTTCACAGTCGCGCCTGTCCACCGCCGAAATTCCGAAATATCATCTGTTGGAGGCGAGCGACATTGTGGCTCGGGCTCGCCACGGCATTCAGTTGCAAGCCGGCACCTGCTGTATCGTGTTGAGCGGTCGACGGCCTGCCGCCAAAGAACTTGACGTGGTCGCGGAAGCCGCCCGGATATTGAAAGCCGAACACCCCGGGGTGAAAATTTGTGCCTGCCTGGGGCTCTTGTCGGAGGCGGAGGCTCGCCAACTCAAAGCGGCGGGGGTTGACCGCTATAACCATAATCTGAATACCGCACCTGATCGGTATGACGAGATTTGTAGCACGCATACCTACGAGGACCGGGTCCATACGGTCGGATCGGTTCAATCCGCGGGCATTTCTCCGTGCTCGGGCGTCATTATCGGTATGGGCGAAACCCCCGACGATATTGTCCGAATGATTGACGAACTCCGCCGGTTAAATGTCGATTCGGTACCGGTGAACTTCCTGCTGCCCATTCCCGGCACCCCTTTAGCCGAGCGCCCGTTGTCGATGACGCCGACATGGGTTCTGAAGGTGTTAAGTGTTTTTCGGTTGGGTTTGCCGGACAAGGAAATTCGTATTTCCGCGGGGCGGGAGGTGCATTTGCGGAGCCTACAACCCATGGCGCTTTATGCCGCCAACGCCCTTTTCGTGTCCGATTACCTCACCGAACCGGGACAGGACGCGGCCCTCGATTGGGCGATGATTGAGGATCTCGGATTTGAAATCGAACCGTTAGGGACTCCAATGGGACCGGTCCCGGCGCGAGCCTAAAGAGAAAACCGGAGGGGATGCCCCCTCCGGTTTTACATTCCCAGCGCTTTTTTAATGACCTGCGCCAATCGGTTTTCCGGTACGGCCCCGACTTGTTGTTCGGAGCCGTTGACCACCGTGACCGGGACGCTGTAGACCTGGAAGCGTTCCGATAGGCGGGGAAATGTCGCCGCATCAACCATGTCGGCCGTAATCATGGCCGGGTTGACCCGTGCCATTTGGTGTGCCAGGCGAACCGCCCGGGGACAGTACGGTCAGGTGGGGGTTACAAACACCTCGAGGTGTAAGGGTGTCGTCAATCCCCGTAACCAGTCCTGGGTGGCTTCGCTTAAAGAGACCGGCCGCTCGACGGACAAATCCACAATGTCCTCTAAAAAGGTCCCAAATTCCTGTCCGCCCGGAAATCCCAGATAACGGATCCCGGTCGACTGGCCATTGACGCTAAAAATGGTAATGGGCCCTTCGAGATCCTCCGGGGTTTCCGGAGGCACCGGGGGGAGCAACATCGAGTGCTCCACCACTTCAACTTTGGGATTAATGTCATGAAGTTCGTTGAGCAACTGCCGCATGGGATCCGTGGCCGGATTGGACGGATGCGCATAGAACTCCATCGTGACCGGCTGTTTCATGTCCGCCAAAAATTGGCTGACCTCTTGCCGGATGTTGTCCGAAATAATATTCATCGTGTCACTCCCTTCGGGACCAACGTCCCGGGGTATCAAACGGTATCGGACCCGCGTTGCGGTCAGTATGGCCGAAATCGTCCGTCACCATACTTAAGCGTACTCTTAGATAACCGATTCGGCTAGCCCTAAGTTTTGTGACCGGATTTGGGCGGCATTTTCCGGCGGGGGCTTTAACAACCGCTTTTGCTGGTCCATGAACTCGGCTTCGTCCTGGATTCGGATAAACCGGTTGAAGTGTCGCTCGTAACCAATCGTCGAACTTGGCTTACGGCTCATGTAAAGACCGCCGCACGGCGAGGCTCCATAATGGGCCGGCCACAGTTCCGTGAAATCGGGCAGTTGCATAATCCGGTGCACGGTTTGGAATTGGGCACGAGAGGCCGCGTCAATCCCCTCGTCGGTCGGATTGGCCAGGTCCGGTCGGCCCACGTCGCCGACAAAAAGACTGTCGCCGCTTAAAATCGCCCAGGGTTGGTCGCCCCGGGTGAGGTCGGTGAGTAATACGGAAATACTATCGGGTGTATGCCCGGGGGTTTCCCAAAACGTCACCTTGAGAGATCCCAAGTCGAGAACCTGGCCGTCGTGGACCGGTTCAAAGGGGAACTGGGCCGGGGCTTGATGACTCAAGTAAATAGGGACATGCAGCGCGTCGGCGACGTCACGGGCCGCGGAGGCATGGTCCGCATGGACGTGGGTTTCAATAACCCCTCGCACCGATACGCCCAATTCGGCCGCGGCCAAGACGTAGGCTTCGGCGCCCAATGCCCCCAACGGATCAACGATGATGCCTTGGGTCGTGACTTCATCGGCCACGATAAATGAGGAGCATCCGAGATTTTCGTCATGCATCGGAACAAAGATCATGGGCCCGCCTCCTTTGGGATGTCTTTTGGATTGCTTATTCGACCGAACGAATGCCGAGGGCCCGGTCGAGTTTCGGGCGGTTGAACCCGACGATAATCTGCCCGTTGACGTCGATGACGGGCACCCCGGTTTGGCCGGATTTGCGCTTCAGGCTTTTCAGCCCTTCTTCCGACCGAGTCACGTCGACTTCTCGGAACGGAACCTTTCGCTCACTCAAATACCGTTTGGCAGATTTGCAGTGGGGGCAGGTGGGCGTGGTATAGACAATCACCATCGACAACACCTCCTGGGATTATTGGGCTGCTTTCCGAATGGCTGCCATGAGACTGGCTTCCACTTCCTGGGCCAACTCTTGTAATGCCGCGGGCGGATTGTCGGTCAAATCCACCAGCACCTGCGGTCGTTGGAGCCCAATGACGGTCTGTCCGGTTGCGTCCTCTTGATAGACCACGATTTTACATGGTAAAAAGTACCCTGTGGATTGTTGCAGGGTAAGGGCCCGGCGGGCACGAGGAGCACTGCAGACTTCCAACACATGAAACGGGGCTACCGGCTCCTGCCCTTTGGTTTGTAACGTCTGATTAATGTCCAAGTGCCATAAGACCCCAAACTGATAGGGGACGACGGCCGCTTGGACGGCTTCCACAGCTTCCGCCACCGACTTTTCGGTGGTGACGGCAAAGCGGCTCGCGGTTTGGATTTCCGCCACCGTCGAACGCTCCTTTCCGACAACTCCGCTTTCCAAATCCTATGATACCAAATACCCCATGAGGTATCAACAAACAACTAGCCGAGCAAATACAGCCCAGGGTATAATATTGCTGAACGACGGGGGGGTTATACATGGACACGGAAGATCGCATTGTCTATTGGGACGACCAGGAAATCTTAAACCGCCTTCGGCGCATTGAGGGTCAGATTCGGGGCGTTCAACAGCTGGTATTAAAGCACGAAACCTGTCGCGCCATTCTCACCCAGCTTTCGGCGGTGGAAGGGGCGCTCCGTCAGGTGAGCCGGATCGTCCAAACCTGTAGTGTGGCCGAAGCCTTGGTGGAAGAAGCCCAATTCACCGAGGTGGACGTCTCACAAATTCGCGAGACATTAAAAAAAGTCCTCAAATCGTAATCCGGCAAACGGTGCCAGGCACACCGGTCGGGGTCTCTTCATAGCATAGATAACTGGCCATTTCACCTGATTCGGCTCAGCGGTTGTGAGGATCCAAAGGAGTGGTGATGCTGATGCTCGGCACCGTTTCGCTTTTGTTGGTGACCCTGGGATTAGTCCAAGGTGCGGTTTGGCTAGCCGGGTATATTGGGGGCAACGCTTTTCCGCAACCCCTGTCGGAAGCGGAAGAAGAGGATCATTTGCGACGGTTGAAAGCGGGCGATCCGGCTGCGCGGCAAGCTCTGATCGAACATAACTTACGGTTGGTGGCGCATGTCGTCCGTAAGTATGCCTCCACCGGCGAAGACAATGACGATCTCATCTCGATCGGGACCATCGGCCTTATTAAAGGCATTGATTCGTTTGATCCGGATAAGGGGGTCCGATTGGCGACCTATTGTGCCCGATGCATTGACAACGAGATGGTATGGTCAAAGATTTTTTATTTGATCTCTTGTGAGACAAAGTCTCACGTGATATGATTTTCACGGAGGTGGCGAATATGAGTTTACGGGCAACACGGATTGAGATGCCTGCATCAACGCGGGAGCAGGTGGTCACCCTATTAAACCAGCGGGTCGCCGAGGTGACCGACGTCTGGATGCAGATTAAATTAGCCCATTGGAATGTGCGGGGGCCGCATTTTCAGGCGTACCATACGTTATTTGACACCCTGGCCGATCATCTATTGGAGGCCCAAGACGCGCTGGCCGAACGGGCGGCCACACTCGGCGGGGAGGCGGGAATGCCGCTTGGCCAAATGGCACAAATGGCCAATGGCCCCACCTGGCCGATGGGGGTGCGCCAAGACCGGCAGGTAATCATTTTGGTCGCGGACCGGCTGAGCCATATCGCGAACCGAATCCGTCAGGATATTGACGAAACGGCCGCCTGGGGCGACGCCGGAACCGCCGATTTGTTGACCGAAATATCCCGACAACTGGATCACGACTTGTGGTTAGTGGAAGCACATGGGGAGGCCTAAGGCCCATGACGGAGGAGGCAAGCACGGGTGAGTCTTTCGTGGCGGGCGGACGACTTGTTAAAAGCGCACGGGATGCGGGTGACCCCCCAACGCCGGCATATTCTCACCGTATTTTTGGAGGATACAGGCATGCATCGGTCCGCCGACGAGGTGCGCGAACGAATTTTGCCCGTGTTGCCGGAGTTGGCTCGGGGAACCACCTATAATACGTTGCGGGAGTTGGTCCGGCAAGGCATATTAGAGGAAATCCCGAGTCCTGAGGGCGTGATGCTGTATGGACTCCGTCTGGTTCCGCATCACCATTTTGTGTGCGATCGGTGCCATCGATATTTTGACGTGCCTTGGGATACGGTTCCGGTCCCGGCATTTCCGTTGCCGCCGGACATTGGCCAGGTGAACGGGGTGACGCTCGTCGCCCATGGCATCTGTGCCGCTTGCCAAAAAGGCCAGGCCTAGTTTTTCGGTCGTGTCGCGTACATTCCACCGAAGCCTTTCAAGGTTCTGGGAAAGGAGTCGGTGGTTTTGCGTCGATCACATCGAAAAGAGAATCCGTTTCAAAACTGGCCGGTGGTGATCCAAGGAACCGAAGAACCCTTGCCGAATACGGTGTGGGAGGCATTCCAGCGGATTTTGGCCCGGGATCCGGAGAGGGGGCGAGACCGTGAAGGCCGCCATTTATCTTCGCGTCTCGAGCGATGAGCAAGCGCTTCACGGGTATAGCCTCGCGGCACAGCGGCACGCCTGCCGGGAACGGGCCCGGCAATTGGGAGCCGAGGAGATTCAAGAGTGGGCAGACGAAGGCATTCCCGGTACCGTCTGGGATCGGCCGGGATTGACACAGTTACGGCAAGCGGTCAGTGCCCGTGCGATCGATTTGGTGGTGATTTACGATCCGGATCGGTTTGCCCGCTCGCTGGCCTTGCAGTTGGTGGTGACGGAAGAGATTGAGCGGGCGGGGGTTCAGCTGGAATTTGTCAACTTCGACTGGCAAGATACGCCGGAGGGCAAGCTCTTTTATGCCATGCGGGGCGCGTTTTCGGAGTACGAACGGGAAAAGATTCGCTTACGCACCTCTCTCGGCCGCCTACAGAAAGCCAGGCAAGGGCATATGCCGATGGCGGTGGCCCCCTATGGTTACCGCTATGATCCGGCGACGGCTCGTTTAGAGGTACATCCGCAAGAGGCCCCGATTGTTGTGCGCATGTTTACCGAATGTGTGCAGGAGCAAAAAAGCCTGAATTCCATCGCCCGTCAGTTGACGACCGAGAAGATTCCCACCCGTAAAGGGCTCGGCGTTTGGCACCGCCAAGTGATCCGGCAAATCCTGCAAAATCCGGTCTATACCGGAACCTTTTATGCCAACCGGTATGAAACCTACGGGGTCGGGCTGAATCGCTTTCGTCCGGCCGGCACCAAAGTTCGGCGTAAAGTGCGCCCCCGTTCGGAGTGGATTGGCATTCCGGCGCCACGCCTCATCGACCCGGTGATTTGGGAGGCGGCCCAACAGCGGATACGCGAGCGCACCCGGACGCCGGGGACGTCCTATCTTTTAGCCGGGTTGGTGCGCTGCGGCTTGTGCCGGCAAACATTGGTGGGGCGTCGCGACCAATCGTGGGGTCGCCCAAATCGCATCTATACCTGTCGGAAACATTCGGCCGGTGCGGCTCACCCCGGATGTCGGCCCGAGCGTCGGCTAGACGCCGATGCGCTCGAAGACGCGATTTGGCAGGGAATGAAATCCTATGGGAGCCGCCTGTTGCAGCAGTTGGCGGAGAGGCCCGCCGGGGAAGGAAATGACCGGCACGCACGGCTGGACCGCATTACCCGGGCCCAAGGCCATTTACTGGACGCATTGGCGGAAGGTCTCGGCGATCCGGCCGTCATTCGCCGACGCCTGCGGGCGTTAGAGGAGGAACGACGAGCGTTGGACCCCTCGCTGAGCCCTCCCTCCGTCCGCTCGGGGCGGGTCTTCGAGTGGGAGGCGATACCGGTCTATTGGCGGCGGGAAATTTTAGAGGTGTTGGTCCGCAGGATCGTCGTCGGCGACGGGCAACTCACGATTGTGCTGAAGACCGATCCGGAAAACATTTCCGTGGCCCGTATGACGGTACCGACGAGGTGTTGATGCATCTCCGGAATCGTAAAAAGACGAATCGGGAAGTCAGTTTATATGACCCGATCGGGGTCGACCGGGAAGGGAACGAGATCTCCTTGGTCGATGTATTGGGAACCGACCCGGAAGTGGTGGCCGATCAGGTAGAAGTGTTGGTCGTCATCGAGTGGGTGCGAAATTTTGTACAGTCGCTCACTCAAAAAGAGAAAATGGTGCTGGATTTGCGTTTCGGCTTGAACGGTCATCCGCGAATGACCCAACGAGACATTGCTCGTCATTTAAATATTTCCCGTAGTTATGTATCACGCATCGAAAAGCGTGCCGTACGCAAGATTTTGCGGGAATTGGGGTCATCCGATCGGATGCCGCAATAAAACAAACGGCCGGGGGAGCCGGAAAGGGCTTGGGCATGGGGACTTGAACGAGGGTGGGCGATTTGAAAAGTCCCGGTACGAGACTCAACGTGAAGGGGGCGGGTGAATCCCCCGCCCCCGTTCTGTGAGATTAGTCAACGGCGATAAATACGGTGCCGTTTTCAATTTTTACGGGATAGGTGCGAATAGGCGAGACCGCCGGAAAATGTTTCGCTTTACCGGTCCGGATGTCAAACCGCCCACCGTGCCGAGGACATTCGATGATATAGCCATGTTGGTCGCCCTCGGACAGGGACGCTTCCGCATGACTGCACAAATCCTCGGTGGCAAAGATTTCGTCTTGTACCCGGTACAGCGCAATATCGTCTTCACCGACGACCACCAGGACCGGCTGGCCCTCCCGAATCTCGTCGGCCTGTGCCACAGGTTGCCAAGCCACTACCCGATAGCCCCTTCCATCTCAAACTTGATTAAGCGGTTCATTTCCACGGCAAATTCCATGGGCAACTCGCGCGTAAAGGGTTCGATAAATCCCATGACAATCATGCGCGTGGCTTCTTCTTCACTGAGGCCACGACTGGTGAGGTAGAATAAGGCTTCTTCACTCACCTTGGTCACGGTCGCCTCATGCTCCATTTCCGAGTTGGCGTTTTCGACTTCGCTATAGGGAATCGTATCCGATGTCGACAAATCGTCCATAATCAACGTGTCACATTTGACGTTGGATTTTGACCCGTCCGCATCCGGAGCAAAGTGTACGAGCCCGCGATAGGTGGTTTTCCCGCCATGCTTGCTGATGGACTTGGATACGATGGTCGAGGTGGTATGGGGCGCCGCATGAATCATTTTGGCGCCGGTATCTTGGTGCTGGTCTTTACCGGCCACCGCAATCGAGAGGACCATGCCTTTAGCTCCGGGTCCCACCAAATAGACGGAGGGATACTTCATGGTGGCTTTTGAGCCGATGTTACCGTCGACCCATTCCATGGTGGCGTCCTGGTAGGCAATAGCCCGCTTGGTCACCAAGTTATAAATATTAGGTGCCCAGTTTTGGACGGTCGTGTAGCGCATCCGCGCCCGATCTTTGACGATGATTTCGACCACCGCGGAATGTAAGGACTCGCTGGAATAGACCGGAGCGGTACAGCCTTCCACGTAATGACCGAAGGAATCCTCTTCGGCGATGATGAGCGTTCGCTCAAATTGCCCCATATTTTCCGAGTTAATCCGGAAATAGGCTTGTAACGGGATATCGGTCTTCACGCCTTTGGGAATGTAGACGAACGACCCGCCGGACCACACGGCCGAATTTAAGGCGGCAAATTTATTGTCCTCCGGAGGGATGACGGTCCCGAAATATTCCCGGAACAGTTCCGGATATTCGCGTAACGCGGAATCGGTGTCGGTAAAGATAATGCCCTTCGCTTTCAAATCATCCCGGATACTGTGGTAAACCACTTCCGATTCGTATTGGGCCGATACCCCGGCGAGAAACTTCCGCTCGGCTTCCGGTATCCCCAGCCGTTCGAACGTATCTTTAATCGCCTGCGGAACATCCTCCCAGGTCCGTCCTTGCCGTTCGGACGGTTTGACGTAATAGACAATATCGTCGAAGTTGAGGGCGTCGAGGTTGGCTCCCCACTTCGGCATCGGTTTTTTATAAAAGACATCCAGCGCATGCAGGCGGAAATCTAACATCCACTTCGGTTCTTGCTTGATGCGGGAAATCTCTTCGACGGTTTCCCGGCTCAGGCCGCGGTTAAACTTTAAGACCGCAACATCGCCGTCGTTAAAGCCGTATTGATATTCCGATTGAATATCTGACGCCATGGGTTCTTCCTCCTTTAATCCCAATCCCTTATTCCGCCGGTTGCTCGGGTTCCGTCAAGCCCTTTTCCAAGGCATTATGCGCCAAAGTGGCGCACTTTACGCGGCTTGGAAACTGGGAAACCCCTTTCAATGCTTCCAAATCGCCCAAGGGAACCGGCGAGGGCTCCCCGGTCAAAAAGGATTTAAAGCTCCGGGCTAGCATGAGTGCCTGATCCACCGGTTGGCCTTTAACCGCTTCCGTCAACATGGAGGCGGAGGCCATGCTAATTGAGCACCCGTGGCCTTCAAATCGAATATCGGCGATCCGGCCGTCGTGAATCTCCAACTCCAATTGAATCTGGTCTCCACAGGTCGGGTTAAGCAACCCGACCACGCGTGTCGGGTGCTCTAAATGGCCCCGATTGCGCGGCGACTGATTATGATCCAAAATCGTTTCGCGATAAAGATCGTCTAAATTCATCAGCGAAAGTACCTCTGCGTTTCTCCGATGACTTCCACCAAGGTATCGATGTCAGCCTCGGTATTATAGACATAGAAACTGGCACGGGCGGTAGATCCCACGCCTAACCACGCCAACAGCGGTTGTGCGCAATGATGCCCGGCTCGGATGGCCACGCCATTGGAGTCAAACACTTGGGCCACGTCATGGGGATGGATACCTTCCAGGTTAAATGCCACCAGGGCACCGCGAGGTGCGGGGGGGCCATAAACGGTCACGCCGCCGACGGCTTTTAGCCGTTGGTAGGCCAATTCGCCTAAGGCTTGCCCGTGCGCGGCGACGACGTCCATGCCAATGGCGGTTAAATAATCGACGGCCGCCCCTAACCCAATGGCTCCGGCGATGTTTGGCGTGCCGCCCTCCAATTTGGCCGGCAATTCGGCCCACGTCGCCGTTTCCCGATCGACATAGGCAATCATTTCCCCGCCAAAAAGCACGGGATCCATCGCGTCTAACAACTCGCGACGTCCCCATAAGACACCGATGCCGGTCGGCCCTAACATTTTGTGCCCGGAAAAGGCCAAAAAATCCGCTCCCAGACGTTTGACGTCCGTCGGTTCGTGCGGCACCGACTGCGCGCCGTCCACCACCATCACCGCACCCTGTTGATGGGCTAAAGCACTGATTTCCGCAATCGGGTTAATGGTCCCGAGAACATTGGAAATGCGGGATAGGGCCACGATTTTGGTTTTGGCGTTAATCACCCGACGGACCTCGTCCAAGGCAATCGTGCCGTCGCCGTTTAATTCCACAAAGCGTAAAACGGCTTGCCGGCGTTGCGCCAATTGCTGCCAAGGAATTAAATTCGAATGATGCTCCATCGGTGACACGACAATTTCGTCGCCCGGCTGGACAAATTTATCTCCCCAGCCTCGCGCGACGACGTTTAAACTCTCGGTGGTCCCGCGAGTAAAAATCACTTCTTGCGAGGTTTTGGCGCCAATGAAGCGGGCCACCTTGCGCCGCGCGTCTTCATAGAGCGTGGTCGCCTCCTCCGCGAGCGTATGCACACTCCGGAGCACATTGGCATTCGAGTGTCGATAATAGTGGTCAATGGCTTGAATGACCGACTCCGGCTTTTGGGAGGTGGCGGCACTGTCAAGATATACGAGTCGATGACCGTGAATTTCCCGCGTCAAAATGGGAAAATCCTGCCGGATATCCACTAAAGTCCGTGTCATGGGCGGATCTTCCTTTCGACGGCCGACCACACGTGTTCGCGCACAGATTCTAACGGAATCGAGTCGATCACGGGCGACAAAAAGCCTTCAATCATGAGACGACGGGCTTCACTTTCCGGGAGTCCGCGGCTCATGAGATAGAATAAGGCGGCCTTATCGAGAGGACCCGCACTGGCCGCATGCGCCGCGTAGACATCGCGTTCGTCAATAATGAGCGAGGGGATGGCATCGGCACGCGCCGCATCGGACAGCATCAAGGCTTGTTGCTTTTGGCGGCCGTCGGATCCTCGGGCGCCCGCTTGAATCAGGGTCAGGCCGTTAAAAATGCTACGAGCCTCATCGTCCATGACGCCCCGCGCAACCATGTCGCTGGTCGTGTGGGGGGCCAAATGGTGGTGTTCGGCTTGGTAATCAAGGTGTTGTTGATCCGTGCCGAATAGCACACTCACGCTTCGGGTGGTGGCTCCCGGCCCTTCCAGCTTGGTCACATGTTCGGCAATTTCCAGTCCGGTACCAAATTCACCGACGTTCAGGTGAAGACGTCCGTCTTGCATCACCCGATGATATCGGCGGATGACCGCATCCCAATGGCTTCCCATCTGTTGAATAATGCCCCAGGTGACTTCGGCGCCAGGGTGAATCGCCATCTCGGTGACTTCCAGGCCTAACCCGCGTGGCACGTCATCTTCGGCTTGAATGTGTTCGACGAGTTGAATGCGGCTCCCGGCTTCCGCCACAATCAGGTTTCGGGCAAACCAGGTGGGCGCCTCTCCGGCGGTCAGAAATCCCCAGGTCATCACGGGATCGACCTGGACATGGGCCGGTACATAAACGAAGAGACCCTCGCGCCAAAGGGCTGCATTGAGAAGGGCCGCCCGGTCCCGGGAATCGTCGGCGATTTGGCCTAAATAGGGCCTCACCAAGTCCGGATGATTGCGGGCGGCTTCCAATAAGGGCATCACGATGACGCCCGACGGGAGGGCCGCTCGGGTGGGGGATGCCAACGCCGTTCCGTTGACGAAGAGCCAGTCTACCGATGTTGGGGGCATCGAGGTCGGCGGGGTAACAGGCGTAGTCCAAGGAAGGGTGTCCCATTTGCGGCGTTTTAACGACGTGCGCTCGCGGACCGGCCAATCGGCCGCAAACACCCGTTCCGCCAACTCGAGCCGACGCGCACGTAGCCAATCCGGATCCGCGGCAAATTGGATTTCAATAAATTGTTGCAGCCGTAATACCTCGTCGGTGATTATGGGGCTCATTCCCTGTCCTCCTAACGGTCGCCTACGTGGGCCAATTCTTCCCGGATCCAGTCGTAGCCCTTTTGCTCAAGCTCTTCGGCAAGACGGGCATCGCCCGATTTCACGATCCGGCCGTCAAACATGATGTGGACGTAATCCGGCTTGACGTAACTTAAAATGCGTTGATAGTGGGTAATGATGAGGGCTCCAAATTCGGGCCCAATCAGGGAATTGACCCCTTTGGCGACGACCTTGATGGCATCGATGTCCAGACCCGAGTCAATTTCGTCTAAGATTGCGATCCGGGGCTCCAGCATCAGCATTTGGACGATTTCATTACGCTTTTTTTCTCCTCCGGAGAATCCTTCGTTTAAGTAGCGATTCGCGAACTTCGGGTCCATCTCCAGAAAACGCATGACCTCATCTAAGCGATCGCGAAATTCTTTTAACGGAATGGGATGCTTTTCGTCGCGGCGTGCATTAATGGCCGCCCGGAGAAAATTCGCCGTGGTGACGCCGGAAATCTCACTCGGATATTGCATGGCCAAGAAAAGGCCCTTACGCGCTCGCTGATCCGGTTTCATGGCCAAGACGTCCTCGCCGTCTAATAAAACCTGGCCCTCGGTCACCTGATACCGCGGATGTCCCATTAACGCTTGCGAGAGCGAGGTTTTTCCCGTGCCGTTCGGTCCCATAATCGCGTGAATTTCGCCGCCGCGGATCGTCAGGGAGAGTCCTTTTAAGATGGGTTTCCCGTCAATGGCCAAGTGTAGATTATGAATTTCCAGTACTGGAGTTGTCATAGGTGCCTCCTTCGCACGAACCATTTCTGAGTATTTTACTCAGTATTCCTAGTTCCAGTGTAGCCGTGTTGGATGAAATGTCAACTCGTCGTCCTTATCCTTCGGCGGAAGGCAGACTTTCATGAGTGCTCGGTGATCCAATTTTGGGCAGATTTTAGCGAGATTTCGGCGTTTCCTGGTATACTGACAACGTATCCGAAGGGAGGGTGTGTGGATGATTCGACTACTGAAGCCACGCTTGTTTGTTCAGTCTATTTATGATCTCGACTTGGCCGGTCTGGTCGGGCGTGGCATTCGCGGACTGATTCTCGACCTCGACAATACCTTAGTCGGTTGGAATCAGCCACACGCCCCGCGGGAGTTGTTGGATTGGTTTCAACGCGTTCAACAACAAGGCATCAAAACCTATATTGTCTCGAATAACTGGGAGGCCCGGGTGACGGCGTTTTCCCGGCTAGTGGGCGTCGCCGGCATTGCCAAGGCGGCCAAACCCCGGCGCTGGGCCTTTCGCCAAGCGATGGCGGCGATGGGGACGGAGCACGAGACGACGGCGGTCATCGGCGACCAAATTTTTACCGACATCCTGGGTGGCAACCGGCTGAACTTATTTACGATTCTTGTGCACCCGATGGATAGCCGGGAATTTTGGACGACCCGCATTGTGCGCCGTATCGAACGGGCCTTGGTGGCGGAAAGCCTTTCCTCGGGAGCGTAAAATGGGGCAACAGGTGCAATTATTTGCGGTAATGGGACAGCCCATTGCCCATTCCTTATCGCCGGTGATGCATAATCAGGCGTTTCGCCAGCGAGACTGGCCCGCGTTTTATTTCCCGGTGGAAGCGGGGCCCGACCAATTGACCCAAAAGTTGGCGGCGTTTCAAAGTTTGGGCGGCGTCGGCGCCAACTTAACCCGACCGCTCAAAGAGGTGATCGTGCCGCTTTTGCGCGAAGCCTCTCCCTGGGTGCAGCGAACGGGCGCATGTAACACCATCGCGTGGCGTGATGGAGGCTGGGTGGGCGACAATACGGACGTTCAGGCATTACTGGAGGCCTTGCCGCCCGCCCGTCCGGGGGAACGCGCCTTGGTGTTGGGGGCCGGAGGGGCAGCCCAAGCCAGTGGCGTTGCCCTAACCGAGCGGGGGTATCATGTCACGGCGGCTTTGCGTCATCCCCGTTCACTTCCTTGGGCCACCTCGATTATCGACTGGGATGAACGGTTAAAAGAAGCGGAGTGGGCCGTCGTCGTCAACGCCACCCCCTTGGGCCAGGCCGGGGAAGAATCTCTTCTGCAGTGGCCTCGCCCGATACCCGGCGGTATTGGCGTGGATTGGGTCTATCGGCCCCGTTGGACGCCATTTTTGGAATCGGTTCGGCAATCCGGCGGCCGACCCATTGACGGGCTCACCTTGTTGGTCGAGCAAGCCCGCCTCGCCTGGCGGTTATGGTTTCAGGAAACGGCACCGGCCGCCCCCATGTGGGACGCGGTAGCGCCCTGGCTGGATGAAGGCATGAAAAGCGAGAACCTGAAAGAATAGGAGTCGTGACGATGGGGACCTGGCATTGGCTGACGGCCGGCGAATCACACGGGCCCGGATTAGTGGGCATTATTGAAGGGGTACCGGCTGGGGTGCCGTTAACCCGGGATATGATTAATGAAGACTTGGCCCGCCGTCAGAAAGGGTATGGACGGGGCGGTCGGATGGCGATTGAGCGTGACATGGTGGACATTTGGGGTGGGGTTCGCCACGGCCGGACACTCGGTAGTCCGGTGGCACTGACCATTCAAAATCGGGATTTTACCAATTGGGCGGAATCGATGTCCCCGGATCCGGGTCAACCGGATCGCGTGGTGACGCGTCCCCGACCCGGCCATGCCGATTTGGTCGGCGGCATAAAGTATGGCCACCGTGATTTACGAAACGTCCTGGAACGGGCGTCGGCCCGGGAGACGACCATGCGGGTGGCGCTCGGGGCCGTCGCGCGGGCCTTTTTACGCCCGTTAGGGATTGAGGTCTATGGCCACGTCACGCGAATTGGACCTGTCAGTGCACCGGCCGGCGAATGGACCCTGGAGGACATCCGCCGTGCCGAGGAGTCTCCGGTGCGAGTGGTGGACGACACGGTGGCGGCCGCGATGATGGCGGCTATCGATCAGGCGAAGGAGGCCGGCGATACGTTAGGCGGAACATTTGAGGTCGTGGCCTTCGGTCTGCCGGTGGGACTGGGCAGTTACGTACAGTGGCATCGGCGGCTGGAAGCGCGCCTCGGGGCTGCTCTGCTTTCCATCCCGGCCATGAAAGGGGTTGAAGTAGGCACAGGGTTTGAGCAAGCCGGCCAGGAAGGCTCCATGGTGCATGATGCGATCTGGTGGGAAGAGGGGCAAGGATTTCGCCGCTTGTCCAACCGGGCCGGGGGGCTCGAAGGCGGTATGACGACCGGCATGCCGTTAACGGTGCGCGTCGGGATGAAGCCCTTGTCCACCCTCATGTCGCCGTTAGGGTCTTTCGACATCGAAACCAAGGAACCGTTTTTGGCTCAGGTCGAACGGTCGGATGTCACCGCGGTGCCGGCGGCGGTGGTTATCGGAGAGGCGATGGTGATGCTGGTGCTGGCGGAAGCGATTTTAGAAAAGTTTGGCGGCGACAGCTTGCCGGAAGTGCAGGACCGTATCCGGCGGTGGCAGGAGACGGTGCGTGAATTTTAAGTCGATTGCCGTGGTGGGCATGATGGGAGCCGGGAAATCGACCGTGGCCCAGCAGTTGGCCACGCGGCTCGAGTGGCCTTGGTACGATCTCGATCACGTAACCGAGACGGTGGCGGGCGAATCCATTCCCCGGCTGTTCGCCCAGAGCGGAGAAACCGGGTTTCGCCGGTGGGAACGCGAGGCGCTCACGGTCGTGGCCATGACGTATCCGCGTCCGCATGTGCTGGCGACCGGCGGTGGCACTCCTCTTTCGTCGGCCAATCAGGAGATTTTGGGTCAAGCCTATCATGTCATCTGGTTAGATGCCGATCCCGAGCTTTTATGGGCCCGCGTGGCGGATTCCGATCGCCCGCTGGTCCAGCACGGTAAAGCCGATTTTCTGAAACTGGCCGCCGCGCGCCGACCGGTCTATCGCCAAGTGGCCCATATGCGGATCGACGTGGGAAGCTTATCCCCGGCCGAGATCGTCGACGTCATTTTAAAAATTTGGCCAGAGCAAGAGGGGGGAGAGTTATGAGCACCCGCCGGATTACGGTCGACATGGCACGGACTTCCGACGTCATATTGGGCCGCGGTCTCGTCCAACAAGTGGCGGAGACCTGGACACGCCCCTTGTATCTGGTCTATGACGCTTTTTTGGAAGAGCAGGCGGAGGCGCTATGGCAGCGGATTCCCCCCACGGCTCACGTGGGCCGTTTGGGCATTCCTTTGGGCGAATCGCGAAAGACGTTGGCGACCGTGGAAAGCGTGTACGCGGATTGGGGACGTCACGCGGTGACTCGCGACGTGCACATTGTCGCGTTAGGCGGCGGGGTCCTGACCGATTTGGCGGGATACGCGGCATCGACCTACTTACGGGGATTGAGTTGGACGGCGATTCCCACCACGCTCTTGGCCCAAGTGGATGCGGCCATCGGCGGCAAAGTGGCGGTGAATACCCCCTGGGGAAAAAATTTGGTCGGGTCTTTTCATTTGCCGGAAGCCGTGTACATCGATGCGGATTGGCTGAATAGTTTGCCGCTCGCGGAGTGGCGCGTGGGATTGGGCGAGATTATCAAATCGGCTTTGATTGCCGGAGATCCGCTGTACAGTCGATTGGAGCAAGACCGGCCGCCGCTCGGGACGGTAACCGATGATTGGCAATGGCTGATTGAGACGACGGCCACCATCAAAGTCGACGTGGTTAACCAAGACCTTTATGAGTCGGGACCGCGCATGTTTTTAAACTTTGGTCACACGGTGGGCCATGCCCTCGAACGCGTCGTGGGCTATGGGCGTATTCAACATGGGGCGGCCGTGGCCATTGGGAGTTTGGTCGCCTTAATATTGTCCGAAACCCATCGGGGCTTGGATCCGCGAGTTCGGCAGACGGTTGTGGGGTGGCTTCGGGATTGGCAATTACCCACAAAATGGCCGGCCTCGGTGACGTTCGGCGCGATTTGGGATGCCCTATCACACGATAAAAAGGCTCGGCAGTTCGGGTCGCAGTGGGTGTTGTTGGATGCCGTGGGCCGCCCCGTCATTGTCCGGGGAATTGCCCGGGAGCAAGTGCAGGCGGCCATTGAGCGGCTAAAAGACGAGTACGGCGTATTTGTGTTGGCCGACGGGAGCGGAGATCGCGAAGCGACGGCACAGCGACCGACGCCGGATGTGAATTGAGGAAGGGGTAAAACCGATCATGAGTTTAGAGCATTTAAAGACCGTCGATCCGGCCGTTTATCAGGCCATTCGACAAGAAGAAGCTCGGCAAGCCAACCATCTGGAGTTAATCGCGTCGGAAAACTGGACGTCCCCGGCCGTACGGGAAGCGGTCGGATCGGTCATGACCGATAAATATGCTGAAGGGTATCCGGGGCATCGTTATTACGGTGGTTGTGAAAATGTCGACACGGTGGAGGATTTAGCGCGGCAACGGGTTTTGGCGCTTTTTGGGGGCGAACATGCCAATGTGCAACCGCATGCCGGTGCCCCGGCCAATATGGCGGTATATTTCACCGCTCTAAAGCCGGGCGATACGTTGATGGGGTTGGAACTCAGCCACGGGGGGCATTTAACCCACGGGAGCCCCGTGAATTTATCCGGTCAGCTCTATCGGCCGGTCGCTTATCAAGTCGACCCGGTAACCGAGCGGATCGATATGGATCAGGTACGCGAAAAAGCGTTGGCGGAAAGACCGCAGATTATCGTGGCAGGTGCGTCCGCCTATCCCCGAAGCTGGGATTTTGCCGCGTTTCGCCAGATTGCCGACGAAGTCGGTGCCCTTTTCATGGTGGATATGGCGCATTTTGCCGGGTTGGTGGCGGCCGGTCTACATCCGAATCCCGTGCCGTATGCCGATTTTGTCACGTCGACGACGCATAAAACCCTCCGTGGGCCGCGAGGCGGGTTCATCATCTGCCGCCAATCCTGGGCGAAGGCCATCGATAAGACGATTTTTCCGGGCCTGCAAGGGGGTCCCTTAATGCATGTCATTGCCGGTAAGGCGGTTGCCTTTTATGAAGCGCAACAGCCCTCGTTTCAGGCCTATCAAAAACGGGTGGTGGCCAACGCCCAACGCTTGGCCGACCGCTTGATGGCCAAGGGGCTCCGGTTGGTGTCGGGCGGCACCGATAACCATCTTTTGGTCATCGATGTGAAGTCCAGTGCCGGCATTACCGGGAAAGAGGCGCAGGAGCGGTTAGCCTTAGTGGGGATTACGGTCAATAAAAACACGATTCCCTTTGATCAAGAAAAACCCACGGTAACGTCCGGGATTCGGATTGGGACGCCTCAGGTGACGACCCGCGGCCTCGGCCTTGACGAAATGGATCGGTTGGGCGATTTGATTGCCGACGTCTTGACGGCTCCGGAACGACCGGCGGGTGACCGGTTACGCGAGTGGGCCGGTGTGGTGCAAGAGTTGGCGGAGGCGTTTCCGTTGCCGGGGTTGGATTCCCGTGACTGATATCGGCGTCATGAACGGCCCCAATCTCGGGCGCTTAGGTCGTCGGCAGCCGGAGATCTATGGCCATCTCGGCTTAGCCGACATTGAACGCGACCTTTTAGGGGAATTTCCCGAGGTGACCTTTCACTTTTTTCAGTCCAATCATGAAGGCCGGTTGATTGATCAATTGGAAGCCTGGGCCGACCAGGGCATCCGGCGGGTGGTCCTCAACCCGGGTGCACTGACCCATACGTCGTATGCACTGCGGGATGCGATTGAAGGGTTGGAATTGTGGGTGGTAGAGGTCCATCTCAGTAATATCTATCGGCGGGAAGGCTTTCGGGCCCATTCGGTCATTGCCCCGGTGGCCCGCGGGCAAATTAGCGGATTGGGTGCTCTCGGCTATCGTTTAGCCGTCCGTTACCTGCTGGATGAAGCCGGGGTGGAGGCATGAACGTTTTTCAGCGCCGACGGGCTAAATTATGGCAGGCCTTGCGTGATGAGCCGGTCGATGCGGTGTGGGTGACGTCCCCGGTTGCGCGGCGGTATTTCAGCGGATTTACCGGCAGTGCCGGCTACCTGTTGCTCACACCGGATCAGGGCTGGCTGGTGACCGATTTCCGCTACCTGGAGCAAGCGGGAATGGAAGCGCCCGATTTGACGGTAATGCGCCAACAACGCGCGGTCTTACGACAATGGGCGGATTGGCTACCCGGAAGCCCGCCTTATCGCGTGGGATTTGAGGCGGACCACGTGACGGTGGCCCAATGGCGCCCCTTAGAGAATCCCGATTTTCGTTGGCATCCGGTGGACGACGCATTGGCCAATGTCCGGATGGTGAAGTCGGCCGACGAAATCGAAGCGATTCGTAAGGCGTGTCAGATTGCCGGGCAAGCGCTCGGCCGGGTGATGCCGGCGATTTTACCCGGCATCAGCGAGCGTGATATCGCACGCCGGCTGTGGCAGGAAATGCTGACGGGCGGAGCGGACGGGTTGGCGTTTGATCTCATCGTGGCGTCCGGCGAGCGGGGCGCGTTACCGCATGGCCATCCGACCGATCGACGCCTAAAAGCCGGCGATATGGTGACGATTGATTTTGGCGCTGTTTGGGCAGGGTATCATTCAGATGAGACCGTGACGTGGGCAATCGGGAGCACGGGGCCTGACCGGGAGCGACAACGGACAATTTATGATATTGTGTTGATGGCGCAAAAGCAGGCGATTGACGCGGTACGACCGGGCGTCTCGTTTGACCATATCGATCAGATCGCCCGCTCGGTGATTGAGGCCCATGGCTACGGAGCGTATTTTGGTCATGGGGTGGGCCATGGGGTCGGATTGGCCGTGCACGAGGCGCCCTGGGTCAACCGGGGACGGCCCACATGCTTAGAACCGGGTATGGTGATTACCGTGGAACCAGGCATCTATCTCCCCGAATGGGGTGGAGTGCGGTTGGAGGATACGCTGGCGGTAACCGAAACCGGCGCCGAACGCCTTACGTGGTTTGAGAAAACTTGGACGGAAGTGGGTTAGTCCGTTCATCAAATTTTGGCTGAGGAGTATAGGGAATGATTTCAAGTAACGATTTTCGCAACGGGGTTACGATTGAATTAGACGGGGTCGTCTATCAGGTCATCGAGTTTCAGCACGTCAAACCCGGTAAAGGATCGGCGTTTGTCCGGACGAAACTCAAGAATCTGCAAACGGGCGGGGTGGTCGAGCGGACCTTTAACGCCGGTGAACGGGTACCGTCGGCTCGTGTGGAAAAACGCGAAATGCAGTTTTTGTATAACACGGGTAACGAGTATACCTTCATGGACACCGAAACGTTTGAACAAATTACCTTGTCGGCCGAGGATATTGGCGACGGGGTCCGTTTTCTCAAAGAAAACATGTTATGTCACGTCGTATTGTTTAAAGGGACCAGCATCGGTGTCGAGTTACCCAACAGCGTCGATTTACGGGTCGTCGAGACCGATCCCGGGTTTAAAGGCGATACGGCAACCGGGGGCAGTAAGCCGGCCACGCTGGAAACCGGTGCCGTGGTTAAAGTTCCCTTATTTATCGAGCCCGGGGATTTAATAACGGTCGACACGCGAACCGGACTATATGTCGGTCGGGCCTAAAAGACGGCGCCTCATGGGAGGCGCCGAATTTTTGTGCATGAAATGACGGCAGATGGTTAGCTTATGGCTGGGGAGGTGGTGTTGGTGGCCGAATTACGGCGACGAATTTCCCAGCTGGCCAATCTGGCTGACCGGTATGATATCCGGGAGCGCGGCCGCGAAGGACAGCTCTTGGCGGATGTAGTGGAGGTTTTGCGCGAGCTGAGTCTTGATATCGAAGAGGTGCAGGCCAACCAGTGGGAGCTCGCGCAATACGTGGAGGAAATTGATTCCGACTTATTGTCGTTGGAAGAAGATATCTTCACGCCTGACGAAGACGGCTTTGACGAGGAGGACGATGACCCGTCTTTTTCCGGCAAAACCCGAACGGATGGCATTAACTACATTCAATTAGAATGTCCGGTCTGCGAGTTGGAGTCGTCCTTTAATGAGCAACTATTCCATCAAGACGGGATCCAACTGACCTGTCCCCATTGTGGCAATGTCGTGTTCGATTCCGACGAAGACTACTTGGTGTTGGAAGACGATGATGAGGACGAAGAGTCCCCGTCATTAAAATCTCGCCGGTAACCCGGACCCGTCCCCAGGCTGTTTCAGCGGACACGCTGAAACAGCTTTTTCATAGCGCGGATATTCGCTACACTAAGGGCCGAACAACAAAAGGGGCGTGGACCATGCGTAAACCCTCTATCGTCATCGGAGCTTGGATTCTCTTCGTCCTTCTCTTGTCGCCGTTGGCGCTTCATGTGACCCATGGCTTATCGCCGTACGGATTTGATAATCCCCGTAGCCAAGTCGTGTGGGCCGACAACCAGGTGGCGCACGTGGCCGGTCTGAAATCCGATCCCCCTTGGCTGATTCAAGGCGTCAGTTTTTCGGCAGCGGATCATTGGGCCCGGCAAACCGCGGTGCCGACCCGTTGGCTTTACCGCCTGGACCAAGGAATCGTCTTGTTGCCCGGAGCCTCGAGGAAAGCGGCGATATCGGCGTTTTTGGGCGACTTGCGTCACCAGGGGGCCACGTTGACGCCGGTGACGCAGAACCAGGTCGCCCAAAAAGTGATTCATGACACCAAGGCGACTTTAGGCAAAAGCAGTCTGGTGGCGTTTCCGCTGTTGGCCATTTTGCTGTTGGCGGTGTTTGGCTCGGTTATGGCCGCCTGGTTGCCGTTGGTTGTGGCGTTGGCCGGTTCGGTGGTCGCGTTGGCGGTCGTTGACCTACTGGAGCGTTGGCTGACATTGTCCATTTACCTGACGGATATCGTGAGCTTTTTGGCGCTCGGTGTCGGGGTGGATTACGCCCTTTTTATTAGTAGTCGGTTTCGCCAGGAGTTACGCGCCGGTCGCTCGGTTTCCGAAGCTTTGACCCTCAGTATGCGACGCGCCGGCCGCTCGGTCCTCTTTTCGGGAATGGCCGTCAGTTTGGCGGTTATTACGCTCGTATTTGGCGGGAATGCCTATTGGCGGGGATTGGCTATCGGCGGTGCCGTGGCCGTCTTGGCGGATTTGCTCGCCACCCACACCTTATTACCGGCAATTTTGGCTGCCTTGGGACCGCGCATCGAATGGGGCAAGATTCCCGGGCTATCCGGCGGACGCTTATGGAGCCGACTGGCGGCGTGGGTGGCCGCCCGGCCCCTCCCGGCGCTTGTTCTCGGACTCATCATATTGGCGGTGCCGGCTTTTTGGGGACGACAGCTGGTGATGCAGACCCCGGCCAATTTAGCGGTCATGTTGCCGGCGCAGGATCCCTTGCGGCAAGCGGTGCGGCTGGAACAACGGGTATGGGGGCGAGGGACGTTGGCCCCCTTGGAAATCGTATTGGATTACCCCACGACGACCGCCAATCCGGCAACCTGGTCCAACGTAGCCCGAGTCCGGTCCCAATTGGCCGGTTTTCCCGACGTCGCTCAGGTCTATAGCCCACAGATCCCGGGCATGTCGCCCCGAGACATGGCGGCTCTCTTTCGCCAGGCCTCCCTTCTGCCGTCGGCGGAAAAACGCGCGGTCGGTGCCTTTACGGCCCCACAGGATCCCCATTTGGTGGTTCTTTATGTGATTTCCAGGAGCGGTCCGGATGCCCCGGCCACCATTCGGCTCAGTCGGCATCTGGTAAACGTCTTGCCCCACTGGGTGCCCTCCGGTACCCGCACCGGGGTCGGCGGACTGGTCCCGTTTCTGGATAGTTTCAATCAATTGACGGATCGTCGCCTACCCTATATCTTGGCGGCGGTCTCCCTTGTGGCCTTAGGCATTTTGACGTGGGCGACCGGATCGGTGACGCAAGCGGTCTTTGGAGTGCTGTTCGACGGGGCGGTGGCCTTCGCGACCGCCGGTGTGCTCGTCCTCACCGTGCAACAAGGACATTTCGGGTTGGCACCGCTCGATCCGGAAAGTGCGATTACCCCTTTAATTTTTGTCTTGTTATTCGGTTTATCGATGGATTATGAGGTGATTTTGCTCCACCGGATGGAAGAAATCTGGCGGCGTCCCACGTCGGTTCAAGAAGCGGTAGAGGCCGGTCTCAGAAGCACCGGCAGCATGATAACCGGGGCGGGCATGATTATGGTCGTGGTCTTTCTGGCCCTTTTTCGAAGCCCGTTGGAAATTATGAAGACCTTGGCGATTGGGATGACGGCCGCCATTTTGTTGGACACCTGGATTGTCCGAACCCTTTTGGTCCCGTCGGCGACAGCCCTTGCGAAACGCTGGGCGTTTTGGCCCGCAAAAAACCTTTAAAGCCGTTTTCCCGTCATATTCTCGGCGCCTGTCCCATAGATATGAACTGGGTCGGACGAGAAGAGGGGGAGGGTGTCGACATGGACCAGCTTCCGTGGCAATGGTTACCCAACCCCTGGCGCCAAGCGCTCATGGACTTACCTCACGAATTACAAACCTCCCTTGAAGAAGTCCGTTTTCGTCTCGGCCGACCGGTCGTGTTATATGGCGGCCATGGCTGGCAGCCTCTGGTGGCGCCAAAGGTGCCGGAACGCGTAACGCAGGCGGACCTGAACCGGATTGTCGATATCCTGGCCGATTTTTCGTTATATGCGCGTCTCGAGGAATTACGGCAAGGCTTTCTGACGTTACCCGGCGGCCATCGGGTCGGTCTGGCCGGCTATGCTGTCGGCGAGGGGAGCCAGATTGCCACGTTACGGGCCGTGACCGGCTTAAACTTCCGTCGCGCCCGCGCCTTTACCGATATCGGATTGTCGGTGATGGAAGCGGTCGGATCCCCGTACGGCTCGTGGCTCTTGGCCGGGCCGCCGCGTTCGGGGAAGACCACGTTCTTGCGGGATTTAATCAGGCTGTGGAGCAACCGCGGACTGCGCGTGGTCGTGATTGACGAACGGCTCGAGATTGCCGGCGGCAGTCAATCCGAGGGGTTTTCGTTCGACGTCGGGCTTCATACTGACGTGCTGGAGGCTTGGCCGAAATTGGCAGGCATCTCGGTGGCGATCCGGACGTTGGGTCCGGATGTGATTGCCGTGGATGAAATCGGGTCGGTTGACGAATTGGCCGCCGTAAGCCGGGCACGGCAGGCGGGGGTGACCGTGTTGGCCACCGTTCATGCACGGGATTGGCATGACTTGGAAATGCGACCGGAATGGCAACCGTTTTGGTCTGCATGGGACGCCGTCATTGGCGTGTCCCCTTACGAAGCGCCGCGGGTGTGGTGGACGTATGCTGGCGCTTAAAGTGACCGGATTGGTCGTTACCGGGGGGGCCATTTTAGGCATCACGCGGCAGGCCGGATTTCCCTATCGGCAACGGGTGCGGGTGCTGGAGGAATGGGAACGGGCATTGGCAAGATTGGTTCCGTTAATCGGGTGGCGGCATCTGCCCTTGAAAGACGCCTGCCGTTTGGCGGTCAAAGGGCTGCCGATGATCGGGCCCTATTGGCTTCGAATGGTGGCGTCGTTGGACGATCGTGAGGTGGATTTCCTGACCGCCTTTAACACGATGGTGGATCACCTACCCGGTCTTTGGGCTGAGGATAGACCGGTGTTGCAAGAAGTCGGCCGATTATTGGGACAGTCCGCCGCCGTTTATCAAGAGGCGCTATTGGCCCGGGGATTGGCCGACGTATCACGGTTATTGGAGGAAGCTCGGCAACAAAGCCAATCGGATGGACGGGTCATGCCCGCCCTGGTGGGGGCGGTCGGTGCTCTCCTCTTGATTTTATTGCTCTAAACCGGGGAGTGACCACGGTGTCGGGAGTGGATCTGATTTTAAAGCTGGTCGGACTGGGGATTTTGGTCACCGTTTCCTATAGTGTGCTGGAGCGACTGGATCGCAAAGAGTGGGGGCAATTGATTGCCCTGGCGGGTATTGCCGTGGGATTTCTCTTGGTGTTACGGGAAGTATCGCAGCTGTTTCAGTCGGTCCGGACCATGTTTAACCTGTAGGAGGCCATCCGGTGCCAGAGCTCTTACGGATTATCGGGCTGGGGTTGATGGCGACCATCGTGATTGTGGTGTTACGCGAGCAACGGGCGGAGTGGGCGTTGTTAATCCGGCTCGGGGTAGGGGTCGCGTTATTCCTCCTGTTGGTGCCCGATTTGGCCAAGTTGTTGTCCAGCCTGATCAAACTTAGTGAGTTGGCCCAAATATCGGGTACCTATGTCGCCTTATTGCTGAAAGTGATTGGCATTGCCTATTTAACCATGTTTGTGGCGCACATCGCGTATGACGCAAATGAGGTGGGGACAGGATGGCGGATCGAATTGGCGGGCAAAGTGGTCATCTTATTACTGGCCGTCCCGCTGATTGCCAGCATCGCCGAAACCATTTTAAAATTTATTCCCTCCTAACCGCCCGTCGCTGGTGGGGGGTTGTAGCCGGCTTGTTGTTGGTTTTGGGCTGGGCATCGGCCCCCGTGTACGCGACCAGCGTATCCGACCTGGTCAACCAACAAATCCAGTCGCTCAACACGAACGGTCTGGAAAATCAGGTGACCGCACTCATCCAGGGCCAGTCCCCATTGCCGATCCCGACCTTGACCGACATCGTGAAAGCCCTCAGCACTCATCAGATGCCGTTTGATCCCCGCCAACTGATCGCGGCCATAGGGCGCCAATTAGCCGGCGACCTTCGCACCGAGAGCCGGGTACTCGGCATCATCTTTCTTTTGACCGTGTTGGCGGCCATGCTCCAACGACTGGCCGACGCGTTTGAAGGCAAAGATGCCAGCGGGTTGGTGGGCCTATCCCGGATGATTGTCTTGTCGGCCATTTTGTTGGTTGCCCTTCGGTCGTTTAGCATTGCCGTGGGGATGGTTGAAGGGGTGGTGGGGAATTTAGTCCACCTCATGGAGTCGCTGATTCCCTTGTTGTTGGTGTTGTTGGCCGGGAGCGGCGCGATTGCATCCGCCGGGATTTTTCACCCGTTGATGATGGCCGTAACCAATCTGGTGGCGGTGCTGACCAAACGCTGGGTGTTACCGTTGGTTCTTTTTGCGACCGTGACGGAATTGGTGTCGCAATGGTTGCCGAAGTACTCGTTGAAAAATCTAGGCAGTTTGTTTCGTCAAGTGGGGCTAACGCTATTAGGCGGTCTGATGACCCTTTTTATCGGGGTCATGGCCGTCGAAGGGGCTGCCGGCGCGGTCGCCGACGGAGTCACGCTCCGGACCGGTAAATTTTTAGCCAACACGTTTGTGCCGGTGGTCGGCAAAATGTTTTCCGATGCCATGGAAGCGGTGCTGGGGTCGTCGCTCTTGTTGAAAAACGCGGTCACGGTGTTGGGGGCTTTGGGCATCATCGTGTTGGTGACGTTTCCCTTGATTAAGTTATTTCTCATGATGTTTCTCTATCGTCTGGGCGGCGCGTTGTCGGAGCCCTTAGGGGTCAGCGGGGTGGGCGACACGCTGAACGTCATGGCCAATGCCTTAGGGTGGTTAATCGCCATTGCGGGAGCGGTTGCCTTGATGTTCTTTTTGGTGATTACAGTGGTCGTCGGGACCACCAACGGGGTGCAATTATAGCCATGAGCAGTATCGCAGAGTGGGTCCGCACTCTCATTGTGGTGGTGTTATTGGGTAATTTGGTGGAGTTTTTGTTGCCTAAAAGTGACATGAAGCGTTATGCCGGGCTGGTTGTGGGTTTGGTCATTTTAGCGGTTATGCTGGCTCCCGTATCCCGGTGGGTTTCCGCACTCGAGCATGCCGGCACCCCTTTGGCTTTGGAATCATGGACCAACACGGGGCCGGGATTTCGGCAGGTGACAATCAATGAGGAACTTCACCAAGCGGAAGCCATCGTGTTGACCTATCCCGGGGTTCGTCAATGCCGGATTACCGAAACGGGAACCGGGCGATTTCGCGCGACCATCGCCGTCGTCGGGTCGGTACCGCCCTCGACGCTACAGCAGTATGTGGCTGATGCAATTCAAGTGACGACTGGGGCGCCGGCCTCGGTCGAGGTGATCCGCTCGCGGATGCCCGCATCTTAACAGGAGGAATGGCCATGAATGTCCGTGAATGGTGGACGAAGTTTATCGAGACCGATCGCCCCGGGCTGGTGCGTTTGCTTCTGATTGGCGGCTTGGGAGTGGCCCTATTGGCCTTTGGCAATTTCGGGGTACCCCGTCCCTCGCCCCCGTCCACCAATGCGTCTACAACACCTCATCTGGCCGAGACGCCGTTGAGTCAGCAAGAAGCGATGGTGTCGGCCCAACTGACCGGGATTTTGGAAGCGATTCCGGGAGTCCGTCAAGTCTCGGCCGCCGTTACGCTCACCCGTAGCATCCAGTCGCAGTACGTCTCCAGTAGTGGAGGCGGAAACGGTACCAGCCCGGTGGTCGTCAGCAATCAAAACGGGGAGAGTGTGGTGCCGTTAGATCAAGTCGGCCCGGCCATCGGGGGGGTGGTGATTGTCAGTCCTTCGGCGGCGAACCCCCTCTTACGGGCGGAAATGGCCCAAGCGGTCGAAACGCTATTGCAGATTCAACCCTATCAGGTATTGGTGTTGCCGACAGCGCCGACTCCTTAAGAGGAGCGGATATGATCCTAGAGGAGGAATGGAAATGAAAAAGCCTCAGATGATTCGATTTGCCGCATTTGTCACCGTATTGGCGGTACTTTTGGGTTATGTCGTTTATCATCGGACGGGTCCCGCGGCGGTGTCGACGGGTCACCCCTCCTCGATTACGACGAATACCGCCGAAGCCAAACTCACACAGCTGGAAAATTATTTCGTCAACTTCCGTATGCAGCGGGATCGGTTGATGAGCCAAGAAATCGCGACGTTGGAAAGCTTGGTCAAGAACCCCGCGATTTCCCAAAGCGCCAAGTCGGAAGCCGCTCAGACCATGGTGCGCGACACGGAAGAATTAAAGCAAGAGATGCGGATTGAGGGCTTATTGAGCGGACGGGGATTTCCCTTGGCCGCCGCGACGGTGACGCAAAACCAGGTGGTGGTGGTCGTGGCCGCTCAAACGTTGACGTCGCAAGATGTCGCCAAAATTGCCGATACCGCGACGACCGTCACGGGATTGCCGCCGGAAGACGTGGTGATTTTGCCGAAGTCGTGAGCTCGGGAAGGGGCACTGGCCATCCCCCTAGACATCCCTACGGGATTATGGTCTATTAAACAGTGGAAGTCAGGGAGGTGTGGCCAGTGTTCAACAAAATTTTAGTGGCTAACCGTGGGGAAATTGCGATTCGAGTCATGCGGGCGGCTCGCGAACTGGGAGTAAAAACAGTGGCGGTTTATTCCGACGCGGACAAGGACGCGCCTCATGTGGCCTACGCCGACGAAGCGTATCCCATCGGGCCGGCGCCGGCGACCTTAAGCTACTTGCATATTCCTAACATTATTAATGCAGCGGTACATACCGGGGCCGAAGCGATTCATCCGGGCTACGGCTTTCTTTCCGAGAACGACCACTTTGCGCGAATTTGTGAAACGTGGGGGTTGGTCTTTATTGGCCCGCCGGCCGAGGCGATCGAAAAAATGGGCATCAAAGCCGAAGCGCGGCGGATGATGCAAGAAGCCGGGGTACCGGTGGTTCCGGGTACCGAAGGCACCGTCTCTGACATGGAAGAGGCTCAGCGGGTGGCCGAAGCCATTGGCTACCCGATTTTGGTCAAGGCTTCGTTTGGCGGGGGCGGGCGCGGCATTCGTATTGTGGAAAACTCCTCCGAATTGGCGGAAGCGATTGAACGGGCCAGCCGGGAAGCCAAGTCGGCGTTTGGAAACGGCGAAGTCTATTTGGAAAAGTATCTTGACAATCCCCGGCATATCGAAATCCAGGTGATAGCCGACAAACACGGCAATATCGTCACGTTGGGCGAACGGGAGAGCTCGTTGCAACGGCGTCGGCAAAAAGTGTTGGAAGAGGCGCCGTCCGCCGGGATGACGGAAACTTTACGCCGGCAAATGAGCCAAGCTGCCGCACAAGCGGCGCGCGCGGTCAATTATTCCAGTGCCGGCACGTTAGAATTTTTGCTGGACAAGTCTGGTCAGTTTTATTTTATGGAAATGAATACCCGGGTTCAGGTCGAGCATCCCTGCACCGAGATGGTGACCGGGGTGGATATCGTGAAAGAACAGATTCGGGTAGCGGCCGGTCTGCCTCTCTCCATTACGCAGGAGCAAGTGGAAATGCGCGGCTGGAGTATCGAATGTCGCATCAATGCCGAAGATCCCGCTCAGCAATTTCGTCCAAGTCCGGGGACGGTGACCGTGTGGGAGGAACCGGGCGGTCCTTGGGTGCGGGTAGACGCGGCGGCGCGGGCCGGTTATGTGGTGCAGCCGTTCTATGATTCGTTGTTGGCCAAGTTGGTGGTGTGGGGACGGGATCGCGCGGAAGCCATTGCGCGTATGCGGCGCGCGTTGGACGAATTCCATGTGGAAGGCGTGGCGACGACGATTCCCTTGCATCGGCAATTAATGGAAGACGAAGCGTTCCAAGCCGGGGATATTCACATTAATTTTCTGGCGGAACGCATTAAAGGGGCTTAACGAAAGGAGCCGAAGCGGTCATGGAAACGGAGACACCGAGCGTCCTACCCGTAATCCATCTAGCCAATGACGTTATCGCCGGTATTGCCGCCTTGGCGGCCTTAGAAGTGCCGGGTGTAGCGGCGCTGGGGAGCCGGTTGGTCGAGGGTTTGGGGGAGTGGCTCGGCCAGGCTTCCGACCATCGCGGCGTGCGCGTTGAGGTGAATCAACGACGGGTCAGCTTGGCGTTAAATCTCGTGGTACAATATGGCACGCGCATCCCGGACGTCGCCGCCAAAGTTCAAGAGCGCGTCAAATCCCAAGTGGAGTACATGACCGGATTGGTTGTGGTGCAAGTGGATATCCATATCCAAGGGGTGGCAGTGGCCTCTTTGGGGGACACTGCCGGAAAGAGCGGGGAACCGGCCCGGTAAAGGAGAGAAACGGGTGGCACGCCGACATGCGCGGGAATTAGCGTTACGCATTTTGTTTGAACATGATTTGGCTCACACCGAGTGGGAGGTCTTATTGGATCGGGGACTGGCCGGCGCGTCGCCGGGCGACGCGGATTACGCCCGGACCTTGGTACGCGGGGTTGCGGATCATTTGCCGGAATTGGACCGTTGGATATCGGACGCGGCGATTGACTGGCGGCTTCATCGGATGCCGACCGTAGACCGGAATATTCTTCGATTGGCCGCATATGAAATCGGCTATGAAAAAGAGATCCCGCTGTCGGTGATTATCAATGAGGCGGTAGAACTCGCCCAAGCCTATAGCACGGATGATTCCAAACGGTTTGTCAATGGCGTCTTAGGCACGATTGGCCAAAAAATTCGTCCGGAAGGAGATCCAGACCGCCCCCGTGAATAATCCGGCTGTGGCATTAGGGATTGATACCAGCGCCTACACCACGTCGGTGGCGGTTTACGGCGCGGAGGGGCTCGTCGCCGAGGCCCGACAAATCTTGCCGGTACCCCAAGGGCAGCGGGGGCTCCGGCCGTCGGAGGCCGTTTTTTATCATGTGCGTCATTTGCCCCGTTTGTTGGAACAACTGATGCCCGTGATTACCGGGCGTCCGGTCGCGGTGGTCGCCGCGTCTATCCGACCGCGTCCCCTGCCGTCGTCTTATTTGCCGCCGTTCACGGTCGGCGAAGGATGGGGTCGATCGTTGGCGCTTGCGTGGGCGGTTCCCTTTCGGCCCACCAGTCATCAGGAAGGACATATCCAGGCGGGACTGGTGGGAGCGGGGTGGCAGGCCCGCGAACCGTTTTGGGCGCTTCATCTATCGGGAGGTACCACGGAATTGTTACGGGTGACCCCCGATTTTCCCGGGTTTCGGATTGAATGGGCCGGGGGCAGCGATGACTTATATGCCGGGCAGTTTATAGACCGGATAGGGGTTCGCCTGGGCTTGCCGTTTCCGGCCGGACCGCAGGTCGAGGCGCTGGCGAAAAGCCTGGACGGGGAACCGGCTCCGGTCCCGGTGAGTATGCCCCGATTGATTGAGGGGGCCTGGCGGGTGAGTTTTTCCGGGCCTCTGACGGCGGCCGAACGGCTGTTACAACAAGGTTATACACCGGCTCAGGTGGCTCGTGGGGTAGAGTTGGCGTTGGCCC
This sequence comes from Sulfobacillus acidophilus DSM 10332, assembly GCA_000237975.1. Classification (GTDB taxonomy): domain Bacteria; phylum Bacillota; class Sulfobacillia; order Sulfobacillales; family Sulfobacillaceae; genus Sulfobacillus_A; species Sulfobacillus_A acidophilus. The sequence goes on from CP003179.1 coordinate 1,585,684, forward strand.
GGACGATCTCGCGCTGGATTCGGCGCGCAACGGCTCCCGCCTCCTTGCTTTTGGTGGGCGGAGTGGCCGCTAACGGCTTTTTGCGCCATCATTTACGCGAGACGTTACCGGATTATTCCCTCCATGTCGCGCCGCCCGAACTCAGTCGCGATAACGCGGTCGGCGTGGCGGCATTGGGATGGCGGTCGCTGACGCAGCCGGGGGAGGATTAACAAGGAGGTCCGAAGAATTGACGGAACCGATGCTTTTAAACGGGCAACGCCTGGCGGCGGAGATGCGCGGACAGTTGGCCGCGCAAATCGCCCGCGTACGGGCGCAGGGATACCGCGCACCGGGATTAGCCGTGATTTTGGTGGGGGATGACCCGGCCTCGGCGATTTATGTGCGTAACAAAAAACGAGCCGCGCAGGAAATCGGCATCGAGCCGGTCGATGCCGTGCTGCCGCAAGGGAGCACCACGGAAGACGTACTCAGGGTAGTCGATCAATTTAATCAGGATCCGGCTATTGACGGGATTCTGGTTCAAATGCCCTTACCGCCCCAAATTGAGACGGAAACGGTCTTGGCTCGCGTCCGGCCGGATAAGGATGTCGATGGCTTGACGGTAACCAATTTGGGGCGGCTGACGGCGGGGGAGGAAGGGTTGGTGCCCTGTACGCCGAAGGGGATTCTCCGTTTACTGGAGGCTTACGATATTGCCCTGGCCGGTCGGCGCGCGGTTGTCGTCGGGCGCAGCCGTTTAGTGGGATTGCCGGTGGCCCTGTTGTTGATGCAACGGCAAGCCACCGTCACCGTCATCCATTCCCGGACTCCGGAACCGGAGACGATTGCCCGACAAGCCGACATTTTGGTGGTCGCGGCCGGGAAACCGCACTTAGTGACCGAAGACTGGATTAAACCGGGAGCGGTCGTCATTGATGTGGGGATTCACCGGGGGGACCACGGTCTTTTGGGCGACGTGGACCGCGAAAGGGTTTGGTCGCGGGTCGGCGCGCTATCCCCGGTGCCCGGGGGCGTAGGGCCGATGACCATTCTCGAGTTGTTGGACAATACCTGGACGGCGTATCGTCGCCATGAGGGACTATCGGAATGAGTCATATTCAGACCCTGACCGTGTCAGAATTGGTGCAGGGCATTCGTCAATTAATCGAAGGGGTACCGGCTTGGCAGCGGGTTTGGGTCGTGGGGGAACTGAGTGCCGTCAAACGGCATAGTTCCGGTCACTGGTATTTTTTATTGAAAGATGCGAGTGCCCAGTTGCGGGCGGTGATGTTCCGACGCGACGCTGAAAGTTTGAAGGAGCCCTTGCAAGACGGGATGGCGGTCATGGCGTTCGGGCGGGTCGGGGTTTTCGAACGGGACGGCCAAACGCAATTCTATGTCCAGCTCATCCGCCCGGTTGGTCTGGGGGCGCAAGAGGCGGCTTTACAGCAACTGAAAGAGCGTTTATGGCAAGAAGGGCTTTTTTCCCGTCCGAAGCGACCGCTTCCGCGGCTTCCGCGAGCCGTGGGCGTCATTACGTCGGATAGCGGGGCGGCACGATATGATATTGAAACGGTGATTCGTCGGCGATATCCCGGTATGCCTATTCTGCTCTATCCGGTCCGCGTGCAGGGGGCAGATGCCGTGAGGGATATTTGTGCCGCGGTGGAACGGATGCAGCATCAGCCGATTGATGTCCTGATTATCGGTCGCGGGGGCGGCTCGCGGGAAGATTTAATGACCTTTAATCAGGAAGCGGTTGTGCGTGCCGTGTTCCAATCGCGGGTACCGGTGATTTCCGCGGTCGGCCATGAAATTGATACCACGCTGGTCGACCTGGTCGCCGATTTGCGGGCTCCGACCCCTTCGGCGGCGGCGGAATTAGCCGTTCCGGTCAAGGCACAATTGGCCGAATGGCATCGGCAATTGTCGGCCCGGGCTTTCGAAGCCCTGCGCGGCCGCTTGGAGTGGGAGCGCCGCCGGCTTCGAGGATGGACCGACCATGGGGTGTTAACCCGCCCCGACGCCATGATCCGGGAATACCGCTACCGCCTTGAGCGCCTGGACGAACGTGCCCAACGGCAAATCGACCATCGGCTATCCGAGGCACGCCATACCTGGGAAAAATGGGCGACCAAAGTGGCGCTGTTAGACCCGCGGGCGCCGTTAAGCCGCGGTTATGCCTACGTCACCGACGAGGCGGGGGAGTTGGTCACGCGGCAAGGAGTACAATGGAACCAGCGTTATCAAATTCACTGGTCCGATGGGGACTTATGGATTAGGCCGACCGAAAGTGAGGCGAAAACCAATGGAAACGGATAATGCCGGGCCCGATCAGCTCGATCGGTACGAAGAGATTATTCAGCGCTTAGAAGAGATTGTCCGGCTTTTAGAAAGCGGGAAAGCCCCGTTAGGGGAAAGTTTACGGCTCTATCAAGAAGCGAAAACCTTAAGTGAACGGGCTAACCGGCTTTTAGAACGAGCCGAGGCGCTCTTGACGCAAACGGATAATCACCCGAAGGAGGTCCTCGGTGAGTTTTGACGAATGGAAAACGCGAACCGAATCGTTAATCGACCACTGGATTGAGGGATTGGTCGCCAAATGGAGTGTCCGTCCGGGATCGGTGGAAGAAGCCATGCGCTATTCGTTGCTGGCGGGCGGGAAACGTCTTCGCCCCCTGTTGGTGTTGGCTGCCGCGGCTTATCTCAACCAAGAGCCGGAGCGGTTTGCCCCTGTCGCTTTGGCGGTGGAACTCATTCATACCTACTCGTTGATTCACGACGACTTGCCGGCCATGGATGATGACGACTGGCGCCGGGGTCAGCCCACGTCGCACAAGGTCTTTGGCGAAGCGATGGCGATTTTGGCCGGCGATGCCTTGTTAACCGAAGCGTTTTCGGTTTATGCGGAGACTTTGGATCAAGGCTTCGAACCCGCACGGGTCGTGAGCGGGCTTCATCTGTTGGCTTATGCCGCTGGCCGGGACGGGCTGATTCGCGGACAAGTGGAGGATTTACAAGCCGAACACCAAGCGGTCACGCTAGCGGAATTAGAAGCCATTCATCGGCGGAAGACCGGCGCGTTATTTCGGGCGGCGGTGGTGCTTCCCGCCGTTTTGAGCGGAGGTATCGAGGCTAAACCCGCGTTGGAAGCCTATGGGGAGCACTTTGGGTTGGCATTTCAGATCGTGGATGATATTTTAAACGTGATTGGTGACCAAAAGACCATGGGTAAAGCGACAGGAACTGATCAAGTGCACGGGAAAGCCACATACCCGTCTTTGGTCGGGTTGGCGGAAGCGAAACGCCTGGCGGAAGCGCACCGCGACCAGGCTGCTCAAGCGATTGCCGGACCACGGGGGGAGCCGCTTTTAGGCTTAGTGCGGTTGGCGGTCGAGCGGGCGGGGTAGAAAGGGGGGAATTTTGTGGGCTTATTGGATCATATTCACACACCGAACGACTTTCGGCACTTTACCATCAGCCAATTGGAGGCGTTGGCGCGGGAGGTTCGCCAAACCATCATTGAAACCACGGCTAAAACCGGGGGCCATATCGGGGCCAGCCTGGGAGCGGTGGAGTTGGCGATCGCCTTGCACTACGTCTATCATACCCCGGAAGACCAGCTGGTGTGGGATATCGGACACCAGGCGTATGCACATAAAATTTTAACCGGGCGATATGCGGAATTCCCCACGATTCGGCAATTGCACGGGCTTTCGGGATTTTTAAAACGCCGGGAAAGCGTCTATGACGTTTGGGAGGCGGGTCATGCCGGGACGTCCTTGTCGGGGGCACTCGGACTGGCGGTCGCCCGAGACAAAAAGCATGAGCATTTTCGCGTGGTGACGGTGATTGGCGATGGGGCGCTGACCGCCGGCATGACGTGGGAGGCTTTGAATCAAATCGGGCATTTGAAGACGCGACTCGTCATTGTGATCAACGACAACTCCATGTCGATTGCACCCAATGTGGGGGCTTTTTCCCGGTATCTGACGGATCTGCGGTCGTGGCCGGGATACGCCCGACTTAAGCAAGAAGTGGAATCGCTGCTGGACGGGATCCCGGTGTTTGGCGGATCGCTGAAGCGCAGCATCGAACGGGTCAAGGATTTGCTGCACTATGCGGTATTGGCCGGCAACGTGTTTGAAGAATTGGGATTCAAATATTTCGGTCCGCTTGATGGACATGATCTCGACAGTCTGATTCCGGTTTTGGCCAACGCCGCCAATTTTGACGGCCCGGTGGTGGTGCACGTGGTCACCCAAAAGGGGCGGGGCTACAAACCGGCCGAAGAGGCGCCGGTCGCCTTTCATGGGCCGGGGCCGTTTGAGGTCAGTTCGGGCAAAATGGTGAAAAAGGCGGGTCCTCCGTCCTATAGTCAGGTATTTAGCCAAACCCTGATCGAGATTGCCCGGGTGCATCCGGAAGTGGTGGCGATTACGGCGGCTATGCCCGACGGTACCAAACTAGACCTGTTCCAACGGGAATTTCCCGACCGCTTTTATGACGTGGGCATTGCCGAGCAGCATGCCGCCACGTTTGCCGCGGGTTTGGCGCTCGGTGGCATGCGTCCGGTGTTTGCGGTGTACAGCACGTTTTTACAGCGTGCCTATGACCAGGTGGTCCACGATATCTGTCATCAAGACCTCCCGGTCATTTTGGGGGTGGACCGGGCCGGGTTGGTCGGGGGAGACGGCGCAACCCATCAGGGCATCTACGATTTGGCTTTCTTGCGGACCGTACCCAATATCGAGATTGCCATGGGCAAAGACGAGGCGGAGCTTCGGCAACTCTTATGGGCGGCGCTTGACCGACCTCATCCGGTCGCCATTCGGTACCCCCGGGGCGCCGGGCGGGGACTCGATCTCTCCGGGCCCGTGGAACCGTTGGTCTGGGGTAGTGGCGAATGGTTGGCGGCCGGTGAGGATCTCACCATATTGGCGTTGGGGCCTTTAGTGTACACCGCGCTGGAAGTGCGGGAGATTTTGCGTACCCGCGGGATTGCGGTGGGGGTCGTCAATGCCCGATTTGTCAAACCCTTGGATGAGGCCTTGTTGCATCAAGTGTTGCCCAACACCCGGGCCGTAGTGACGCTGGAAGAGCATGCGCGGGCGGGCGGATTTGGATCGGCGGTGTTGGAATGGATGGCCGGGCACGGCTATCGTCAACCGGTGCTCATTCAAGCGTTGCCCGACGAATTTATTGATCACGGGCCGCGCGAATACTTTTTAGATCAATTTGGGCTGACGACGGATGCGCTCGCGCGTCTTTTGGAAAGTTTTCTGGCGCGGTTGCCGCAGGCATAGCCCATGACCAAAGAGCGGTTGGATCGGGCGTTGGTGAACCGGGGATTGGTCGAGTCGCGGAGTCGGGCCCAAGCGTTAATTTTGGCCGGCCAGGTGCTGGTTAACCGCCAACGGGAACTTAAGGCGGGGCGGATGGTGGAGGCCGCCGATACGGTGGAGTTGGTGTCCCCGATGCCGTACGTGAGCCGCGGGGGGGTGAAATTGGCTGCCGCCTTGGAGGCCTTTGAAGTGAACCCGACCGGATGGCACGTGGTGGATATCGGGGCTTCGACCGGCGGGTTTACGGATTGCTGGTTGAAACATGGTGCACGGCACGTCTGGGCGGTCGATGTGGGCTATGGCCAATTGCACTGGCAACTCCGTCAAGATCCCCGTGTGAGCGTTTACGAGCGGACTAATGCCCGCTATGTCACACGAGACCAGTTGGGGCTAGAGGACGGGGTCGATGCCGGATCCGTGGACGTGTCATTTATCGGGCTGCGCCTCATTTTAGAGCCGTTGAGAAACCTGGTGAAAACCCAAGGGCTGGTGATAGTGTTGATAAAACCGCAATTTGAGGCGGGGCCGACGGCGGTCGGCAAAGGGGGCGTGGTGCGTGATCCGGCCGTTCACCGGCAGGTTCTGTACCGGGTGCTGGAGGACGCGGCCGGCTTGGGGTGGGCGCCGGAAGGGCTTATCGCCTCCCCGATACGCGGTCCGGAAGGTAATATCGAATTTCTGGCGGCATTACGATTAGACGGGGACGCCCGCCCGTTACCGATCGAGGATGTGGTGGAAAGAGCGTGGCAGGGCGAGGGTGCCCATGGGTAAAGTGCTCTTATGGCCAAATCCGGAAAAAGACCAGGTGCGCGGCTTATCAAGCCGCATTTATCAATGGTTGACCCAACAGCAACGAGAATTGGTGATGCCGGACGATTTAGCCTTGGCGGTGGATTTGCCTCAATTGGGGGTGCCCTGGGAGACCTTGCGGCAAGAGTCCGTGGACTGGATTGTGGTGTTGGGTGGCGACGGTACGCTATTACGAGCCGCCAAACAATTAGCCCCATTGGCCGCGCCCATATTGGGAGTGAACCTGGGGCACCTGGGGTTTTTGACCGAGGTCGAGGTGCCGGACTTGTTTTCCGCGCTGGCTGCGGTGATGCGGGGGGAGTTTGTCACCGACGAGCGCCATTTGCTGGAAGCGCGGGTCTACCGCCAGGATCAGTTGATGGCCACATTTCAGGCGATGAACGATGTCGTGGTGGCGAAAGGACCGTTTGCCCGCCTCATTAATTTGGAAACGTTTGTGGATGCGGCTTATGTGACGACGTACCCGGCCGATGGATTGATTGTGGCCACCCCGACCGGCTCGACCGCCTATTCCTTGTCCGCCGGGGGTCCCATTTTGGCGCCGGATTTGGACGTGATGGTGATGACGCCGATCTGTCCCCATTCGTTTTTTGACCGCTCGATCGTGATAAGCGCCCGACAGGAAGTGCGTATTCGGGTACGGACGATCCATCGTGACACGTTGGTGACGATCGACGGGCAAGAAGTCCATCCGTTAGAAGACGGGGACGAAGTCGTGGTGGTCTCCAGTCCGACCACGATTCAGCTCATTCGGCGACCGGGGTGGAGCTTTTTTCATGTTTTGCGCGGGTGGCGTCACGGTCACTGAGAGGTGGGCCTCATGCTAGAACGACTGGATATTGAAAACTTTGGCTTGTTCCGAAAAGCGGAATGCCTCTTTTCGCCAGGGTTTAATGTCATCACCGGAGAATCGGGAGCCGGCAAATCGTTAGCCTTGGAAAGCTTGGCGGCTTTGTTGGGGGCGAGGGCGGTTACCGACCGGATTGGACCGTTTGGCGACCGGTTTCGTGTCCGTGGAGAATTTTATGTCGATCCCACCGCACCTTGGTGGGAATCGCTGGCGGGCTTCGGGATTGAGCCGGACGAGCTCTTGGTATTGGAGCGGCAAACCGGTCAAGATGGCCGTAGTGTGTTTCGGTGTCAAGGGATCGCGGTACCGGCGCAAACCATTCGCGGATTAGGCGAAGTTCTTGTCCAATATCAGGGCCAGCACGTGTGGACACGGATGCTGGAACCGGAATATTTTTTGGCTTGGGTGGACCGGGTAGCGGATCTCACGCCCTGGGTCGACGCCGTCCGCGAGCGATATCAGGCGTGGCGGGCTGCCGAACAGCGGTTGGCGGAGTTGATGCGACACGATCGAAGTCCGGATGCCATCGAGGCCAAACGTGAACTCTTACGGGAGCTCGAAGCTTATCATTTGGTACCTGGGGAAGACGAGGCCATTCAAGGGCGTTTGACCCGCTATCGTAGCCTTCGGCGCTTACTGGACGGGTATCAACAGCTCCTCGGACTATTGGACGGCACCGAGGATCTCCCGGGAATTCTGCCGGGAATGAGTCAGGTCACGCGTCTCTTGGATCAATTGGCGGCATTGGACTCGGAGCTAAACGCTTGGCGTGGGATCGCTAGCGAAAGCTTCGGGTTGTTGGATGACTTGCGTCAAGGGTTGAGCGGTTGGGCGCGTGCCTTGGAGCTTGACCCGGGAGCCCTAGAGGCGCTGGAAGAACGGGCGGATATTCTGAGTCGCCTTAAACGGCGATTTGGACCGACACTGGACGAAGTCATCGCCTATCAGACGGCGTTGGCCCAGGAAGTGCAGGAATTGGACGAGCTGAGTTGGCGTCAAACGCGGTACCGGCAAGAGGCCGAACGCCTGCACGAACAATTGGCGGCCGCCAGTGAAGAACTGTCGCGCCGTCGGCAGGCGGGGCTAGCGGATCTGGAGGCGCAAATCACCCGATTAATTCGTCAAATGGAGATGCCCACCGGTGAACTGCGTTTGGTACGGGAACCGGTCTCCCTCTCCGAACGGGGCGAAGATGTGATTATCCCGTGGTTTTCCGCGAGTCGTGGGCAGCCGGCCAAACCTTTGGCCAAAGTGGCATCGGGCGGAGAGTTGGCCCGGGTGGCATTAGCACTTGCCGTGGTCGGAGGACAAGCCGGCCAGATCTATGTCTTTGATGAAGTGGATACGGGCCTCGGAGGCGAAAGCGCAGCCCAAGTGGGGGCCTTATTGCGGCAATTAGGGGAGAAGAGCCAAGTGATTGCGGTCAGTCACCAACCGGTTGTGGCGGCGCAGGCTACCGTCCAGTTTCGGGTCGAAAAAGGACTGCAAGACGGGCGGACCCAGTCTGTCATCGAACGATTGTCGGACCGGGCGCGGGCACAGGAGATTGCCCGAATGCTGAGTGGACAGACCGAAGGCGTGGCGATCGATCATGCCCAATCGTTGTTAGCTCGATATCATCCATAAGCGCAGGGAGGCGCACACGCGATGCGCGTATTAATTGCCAGTTTGCCCATCGGCACCGGCCATGATATTGCGGCGCGGGCTATGGCGGAGGCATTCGCACGCCGCGAAGTGGATGTGGAATTTTCCCACCATTTGGTGACCGCCGTTCGCTGGCAGGCGCGTTTGTATTTTCTGGGCATTAGCGCGTTACCGGGACTGTACGGGCCTTTGTTTCGGCTGGCCGATCATGCCCCGACGCTTTGGAGTCGCCATCGGGATAATTGGCGGCAAGCGGGTCGACGGTTTTTGGAACATGTTTATCAAAGTTATCAACCTGATGTCGTGGTGGCGACCCATCCCTTCGCATTGAGCGCCTGGTCGGTGATGAAAGAACGGCATCCGCATTTGCGCTTAATCGCGGTCTTGACCGACTTGTCGGTCCATCGGTTTTGGTATGAACCGTTGGCGGATGCCTATAGTGTGTGGCTCCCGGAACAAGTGGAGGATTTAACCCGCTTAGGCGTGGTGCCCGAAAAGATTTGGCCGGTGGGCATTCCGATTCGATCATCTTTTCAGTGGGACAATCCGTTATTGACTAAATTTCGGTCGGGTCCGGTCGTTCTCTTGGGTGGGGGATTAGGTCTCGGGCCTTATTACCGGATTCTCCGACAATTGGCCGAATTGCCCTATCCAGTATTGGCTATATGTGGACACAACGAGAAACTCCGATGGCAGTTGGACGAACATCAATGGCCGGAACGGGTTCACATCGTCGGCTACATCGAACATATGCCCAGTCTTTTGCGAAACGCCCGGCTGGTCGTCGGTAAGCCGGGGGGCGTTACCGCGGCCGAAGTCGCCCAATCGCAAGTGCCCTGGATTTTGACCCATTGGATTGCCGGTCAAGAAGAAGCTAACCGGGATCGGTTGATTGCACATTTTTTGGCTGTCCGGGGAGATACTAACCTTAACCAATGGGTGGTGCGGCTGGCCGAGGACTCGTCCGATGCCCGTCGCCGCATGCTGGAGGCGCAAAAAGAATGGGCCCGGCCTTATGCCGCAGAACATCTGGTCGATCATATTTTGCGGCAGTAAATCTTTAGGTATTTGTCCAAGGCCGTTCGGGTCACCGGAAGCGACGCTTCAGGGAGGCCGGAACGGTTTCTTTTTTTGACAACACCTGTCTCGATTTCCGGGAATGGCGGATACCCTGATTGGGCCACCTTATGGCCCACGAGGAGGTGACGTTATGGGATGGCTGAAGCGCATGTTTGCCGTCCTCTTGGCTCTGGCGGTCCTCACCGTCGGCGTGTGGCCGTCCATGGCCCGGATTTGGTTGTGGCCGACGGCGTTATGGTTACCGCGCGGGGAAACGGTGGCGATGCCCTGGAGCCGGTGGATTCCGGTGGCGTTAAAGCTGAACCAGGGCCCGGAAGTGGTGATTCGACATGCGGCCCATTTAGATTTTGTGGGGTTAGATGACGGACATTATCAATTAGACGTCAAGCTATTTGGTTGGATCCCGTGGCGCAGTTTGCCGGTAACGGTGCAAAATCCGCTACGGGTCGTGCCGGGCGGCGAATCGGTCGGCATTGTGGCCCGTACCGAAGGGCTGATTGTCACGGATACCTTGCCGGTTCTCACCGGTCGGCAAGCCGTCGATCCGGCGCTAGCGGCCGGTATTAGCCGTGGCGATGTCATCGTGGCCGCAAATGGGCATCAGGCATTGACGATTCGGCAATTTACCGCCTTCGTGCAGAGGGCGGGCCGCGACCATCGTCCGCTTCGCATAACCGTCAAAACGCGATATGCGGTTAAGCAGGTGTACTTGCGGCCGGTCTGGTCGTCTCATGACAAAAGGTGGGCTGTGGGCCTGAAACTGCAAGATCGCACCAGTGGCGTGGGGACGCTTTCGTTTTATAACCCGAGGACTTTGCAATATTTTGCCTTGGGCCATTCGATGACCGACGGACTCAGCCGACGGCCGGTCAGCGTATCCGGGCATATTTTGGGGGCGGATATTGTCGGGATCGTTCCGGCGACGGCGCATAGTCCGGGGCAAAAGGTGGGGATATTAGCCGGGAGTCAAAATATTGAGGGTACGGTGTCTGATAACAATGCGTTTGGCATCACCGGAAACCTGTCCCATCCCCCCATTTGGGGACCTCAACATCCGTTGCCGTTGGCGATGCCGGACCAAGTGCATTCCGGGCCGGCCGAAATCATTACGGTATTATCGGGGCAAACGCCCGAGGCCTATTCGATTGATATTCTCAAAACGGTTCCGCAATACGCACCACATATCAAAGGGATTCTTTTTCGGGTCACGGATCCCCGATTGATTTCCCGCACCGGCGGGGTTGTCCAGGGCATGAGCGGCAGTCCGATTATTCAAGATCAGCGGGTCGTGGGCGCCGTGACCCATGTCATCTTGAGTCGTCCGACTCTCGGATATGGGTGTTATGCCTACTGGATGGTCTTAACCCATCAGGAGTCGTCGGCATTAGCGAGCTAATTACGAAAAAACTTTAGACAAAAGAAGGAATTTGACGAGCGTAAGGAGAATCGTTCGTCAAATTCTCCTGTTATGGGAATTTTGTGGCGGCGACCGGATTGCCGGGAGAGAGAGTCTAAAGCGTCGTCCCTTCCACGGTTCGTCAAATGGAAGGGCGTAACCCTGGGGCCGGAGGATTACGGTGGATAGTTGGTATATATGTCGGATTTTGTACCTTGTTCCCGATTCATGGTGGGGATTTACCGCTTTCGGGCAGCAGGAAATCGGCGGAAATGGGAGAAGTCAGAGAACGCTAAGGCAAATGGCAAATATTTACGGCAGGGGGCAACAACGTGGCGATAAAGGTGTTGATCGCGGATGACAATCGCGAATTTTGTGAGTTACTTAAAGAGGCGATTCGGCAAGAAGACGGACTTGAAGTCGTCGGCATGGCCGGTCACGGGATGGAAGTGCTGGAGTTTCTCAGTCATCAAATTCCGGACGTGATTGTGCTGGACATTATCATGCCGCATTTAGACGGCATTGGGGTGTTGGAGCGGCTGAGCCAAATGGAGTGGGATCAACGGCCGCGGGTTGTCGTATTAACGGCGTTCGGGCAGGAAACCATGACGCAAAAAGCCTTGGAGTTAGGGGCCGATTATTACATTCTAAAGCCCTTCAACTTAAAGGTGTTGGCCTCACGGATTAAACAATTGGCGGGAACCCCTGCTGCCGAACGCAAAGGCGCTCTGCCGAGCGGAAAACTGGCCCTCGTGCCCGTGAAGCATTTGGATGTCGAGGTCACCAATATTATCCACGAAATTGGCATTCCGGCCCATATTAAAGGTTATCTCTACCTACGGGAAGCGATTTTGATGGTGATCAACCGCGTTGATTTACTCAGCGGGGTTACGAAAGAACTCTATCCGGCGATTGCCAGCAAGTATAAAACCACGCCGAGCCGGGTCGAACGGGCCATTCGCCACGCGATCGAGGTGGCGTGGTCGCGGGGCAATGTCGATGTCATTAACGGGATTTTTGGCCATACGGTTAACCGGGATCGGGGTAAACCGACCAATTCGGAATTTATCGCCATGGTTGCCGATAAATTGCGGATGCAAATGAAAGCCAGCTAACCCTAACCGCCCACCGAGGGCGGTTTTTTTATGGTTTTGGCAACGGGCAACCGTCGGAGAATTCTTGACGCCGTAGCGGGCACATGATATCGTTCTAGTAAACAAGCGATTGTTAGGTGTAATTGCTAACTACTCCGGTAGAGGAGGCGGAAACGTGGAAGACGCGGGGCGACTACGCGAGTTTCTGGCGCGCATTGAGGCCGGGGAAAAAATTGAGGCCACGGATTGGATGCCCGAAGAATACCGCGACTTATTGATTAAACAGATTCACATGCACGGCATTAGCGAAATCATGGGTGCGTATCCCGAAAAGGAATGGGTTCCGAAAGCCCCGACCATTCGACGCAAATTAGCGCTAAATGCCAAGGTGCAGGATGAAATCGGCCATGGCCAGATGTTATTGCGGTTAGCCGAAGATTTGAGTCGACCCTATGGCCGCGGGCGCGAGGAATTGATGGACGACGTGATTGACGGTCGTATTAAATTTCATAATGTTTTTCATATGGAAGCTCCGACCTGGGCCGACGCCGGGGTCATTGGGTTTTTGGTGGACGGGGGCGCGATTATAACCCAAGCGATGTTACTCGACAGTTCTTACGCGCCTTATGCCCGGATGTTAAAGCGCATTGTGGCGGAAGAGTCTTTTCATATGCAGCACGGCGAGTCGGTCGTGCTCGCACTGGCGGAAGGCACGGACGCGCAGCGGGAGATGTTGCAAAACGCCATTAACCGCTGGTGGGAACCTATGATGTTCTTTTTCGGTCCCCGCGAGATGGGGCGCGGCTCCCGACGCATGATGGAGTATAAGATCCGCTCCAAGACCAATGAAGAATTGCGGCAAAAGTTCATTAACCGATATGTCCCGCGGATTCGCGCGCTGGGCCTTGAGATTCCGGATGCCCGACTGAAACAAGACCCGGTTACCGGTGAATGGCAATATACGGATCCGGATTGGGACTGGTTCAATCAAATGGTTCGGGACAATTCGGGACCGATGTCGCAAGCGCGCATTGCCTTAAGGCGGTGGGCCCATGTCGAACAGCGGTGGGTTCGGCAAGCGGCCAACACGGCGGTCAATGTAATTGCGGCACGGCCAGGAGCTTAAGGGGGTGAGCCGATGTCCAGCGAATATCCGGTCTATGAGGTATTTGGACGGCGAGAGCCGTTAGGGTTTCATACCCATGTGGGCAGCATTCGCGCCGCGAGTCCCGAACTGGCGCTGCAAATGGCTCGCGAGGCGTTTTTTCGGCGTGAGTCGGCGGTCGATATCTGGGTGGTTTCGCAAGACGCGATTTTTAGTGCAGCCACCGAACCGGCGTATTTACCGGAGGTGGGTGAGGACAAAAAGTACCGGATGCCGTCCGGCTATGACAACGCGCCCCATTGGAAGCGGTTTAAGGCGCGCGCGATGACGATTGAAGAAGTTGCGGAAGAAATGACCGGTAAGAAAGGGTGAGAGGTGTGGACGCCCAACAGCAACAGGATCTGATTCGGTTATTGCGGCCCATTGCGGACGACGAATGGATCGTAGGGCATCGGGGTTCCGAATGGTTGGGACTCGCCCCGGATCTGGAGGAAGACCTGGCATTTAGTTCAATTCACCAAGACGAGATGGGTCATGCGCTCTTTTTTTATGAATTGCTGCACAGCTTAGGCGATCCGGAACCCGATCATCAGGTGTATTTTCGTTCGCCTGAAGCGTGGCACAACGCCCGACTGGTGGAACAGCCTAACGGCGACTGGGCGACGACCGTTCTTCGGCGCTATTGCTATGAAGTGTTCGATGATTTGCGGCTGGCCGCGTTAGCCGAATCGTCCTACGCTCCCCTTCGAGACGGGGTGAAGAAAATTCGCCGGGAAGAAGCCTATCATCTGAAGCATTTTACCCTCTGGATGGAACTGTTGGCCCGGGGCGGGGAGGAGGCCTTCCAGCGCCTCACGGCGGCTATCCCTACGGTGTGGGGAGAATTAGGGGATCTGTTTTATGTCGGCGAGTCGGAAGCCTTTCTACATCGGTTAGGGCTTCCGGGGTTGACTGAAAGCGTCTTGCGTGAGCGCTGGCGGGCGACCGTACGGTCGGCCATGGAGGACTGGGGGCTTCCGTGGCCCGGAGATCCGAGCCCGGTCCGTGCCAGCGGGCGGCTTGGACACCATTTGCCCGAGATGACGGCGCTTTTAGACACGATGACCGAGGTTCGACGGTTCGCCCCGGATTCAGTGTGGTGAAAACGCGAACGGGAGGTGATGGGCATGGTTACCGAAACCGAAATATTGGAAAAATTGGGCACCGTCATGGATCCCGAAATTCCCGGACTCAGCATTGTAGAAATGGGTATGGTCGGGGAGGTCCGGGTCCGTCAGGACGAGGTGGCGGTGGACTTGATTCCCACGTTTCTCGGATGTCCGGCCCTCGAGCTGATTCAACAGCGGGTGGAGGCGGCGTTGAAGCCGTATGGGGCAACCGTGCGCTTTCGATATGACATTCCCTGGTCTTCGGATCGCATTAATCAGGCGGGCCGGGCCCGCTTGGCCGCTTGGGGAGTCGCTCCGCCTTTGCCGGAGACCCGGACGTTGCCTCGTTGTCCGTTGTGCGGCTCGCCCAATACGGAAAAACAAAGCGACTTTGGTCCTAGCTTATGCCGGGCCCTCTATTACTGCCGGGATTGCCAACAGCCGTTTGAAGGCATGAAAACCATTTAACGGAAGGGGTTTGGGCGTGGTTAAATTAATCGCCCTTTATCGTCGGCCGGATGACCCGGCCGCGTTTGACCGCCATTATGCCGAGGTGCACACACCCTTGGTCCGGAAGATGCCCGGGTTACAAGCGTTGACCGTGGTTAAACTGAACGATCTGCCGGGGATGTCGACGCCATACTATTTGTTGGCGGAGATGACGTTTGCCGATCAGGAGGCGTTGAATCAGGCGATGCGGTCGGAAGCGGGACGGGCGGCCGCAAAAGATTTACAGCAATTTGCCGGTGGGCTGGTCGACATGATGGTTGGGGAAGAGTTCACCGCTGCACGCTAGAAAGGGGTAAGCCATGATTTTCGATCCGGAAATTGAAATGATGGCTCGGCCGCAAATGGAAGCGCTGCAACTAGATCGGCTGAAAGCCACCGTAGAACACGTCTATCAACACGTGCCGTTTTATCGGCAGGCCATGGATGAAGCCGGGGTCCGTCCGGCGGACATTCAATCGCTGGCCGATTTGACCCGTTTGCCGTTTACCCGCAAAACCCATTTGCGGGAACATTATCCGTTTGGGCTTTTGGCGGTACCGCTGGAACAAGTGGTTCGATTTCATGCGTCGTCGGGCACCAAGGGAAAGCCGACGGTTGTGGCCTATACCAAGGGGGACATTCAACGCTGGGCGCGGATTGTGGCTCGGGCGGTCGCGACCGCCGGCGGACGACCGGGTGACCGATTTCATAACGCGTACGGTTATGGGCTTTTTACCGGTGGGTTGGGATTGCACTATGGGATTGAAGAATTAGGCGCGGCCGCGATTCCCGTATCCGGCGGCAATACCCCCCGACAGGTGCGATTAATTCAAGACTTTCAACCGCGAGGGATTGCCGGGACGCCCAGTTATGTGATGAACATTGCCGAAGAAATGCAGCAGATGGGATTTGATCCGCGCTCGACGAGTTTGGAGTACGGCATTTTAGGGGCGGAGCCCTGGAGCGAAAATTTGCGCCGGGAAATTGAAGAGGCTCTGGCGATTAAAGCCATGGACATCTATGGTCTCAGCGAAGTCATGGGGCCCGGCGTCGCGATTGAATGTATTGAAGCGCAGGACGGCCTTCATATCGCGGAAGATCATTTTTTACCGGAAATTATCGATCCCGACAGCGGGTTACCCGTACCCTATGGAGAAACCGGGGAGCTCGTGTTTACGTCTCTCACTAAAGAGGCGTTTCCGGTCATTCGCTATCGGACAGGCGATATCGCGTCTTTAAATCCGGAACCCTGTCGGTGCGGCCGTACGTTAATCCGTATGTCGCGGGTTAAAGGGCGCTTGGACGACATGCTCATTATTCGGGGGGTCAACGTGTTTCCGACCGAAATCGAGTATGTGTTGTTGCAAGTGCCGGAATTGGCGCCCCATTATCAAGTGGAGGTGGAACAGGTCGGGGTATTGGATTCGCTGGATGTGCACTGTGAAGTGACGCCGGAATATTGGGCGACACACGGTTCGGTGGCCCATGATCATCCAACGACCCGCGACCTTCGCCAACGCATTAGCTATCTCTTAAAAACGGATTTAGGGATTTCGGTCGGGGTTCATGTGCACAAGCCCGGCGCCATTCCCCGTAGCGAAGGCAAAGCGGTGCGCATCGTCGATAAACGAAGCCAGGTCCGGGAATAATTCGGATACGACATAAGGAGGAATTGACCGGTGAGCGAGAGCACCACGACCCACATTTTACCGGCTGTTGAATCATTTTTGGCACGTCCGCACCACCACTTTATCAATAATGAATGGGTTCCGTCGGCATCGGGACAAACCATGGAGGATGTGAACCCGGCTACCCGCCATGTGTTGACCGAGGTCGCACGCGGCAACGGAGATGATGTCGACCGGGCGGTTTCGGCAGCCCGGCGCGCTTTTCGCGACAAGTCCTGGGCGCAAATGCCGCCGAATCGTCGAGGGATTTTGCTCTGGCGCTTGGCCGACCTCATGGAACAGCATCTGGAGGAATTAGCCCAGCTGGATAGCTTGGACATGGGCATGCCGATCCGCCAAGCCCAATACGGGACAACGCCGATGGCCATCGATCATATACGGTATATGGCCGGTTGGGCGACAAAAGTGGAAGGCGAAACGATTCCCGTTTCGGCCGGCAACTTTTTCAATTACACCGTGCGCCAGCCGGTGGGAGTCGTCGGGGCGATAATTCCGTGGAACTTTCCGCTGCTTATGGCGGTATGGAAACTGGGCGCGGCCTTGGCCGTCGGGTGTACCGTCGTGTTGAAACCGGCGGAACAGTCGCCCCTCAGTGTTCTGCGATTGGCGGAGCTGGCGGTGGAAGCCGGTTTTCCACCCGGTGTGATCAATGTGGTGACGGGCTATGGCCCGGAGGCGGGTGCGGCGCTGGTGGCCCATCCGGGAGTCAATAAGATTTCCTTTACCGGATCGACTGAAGTCGGCAAATCGATTATGCGGACGGCAGCCGATCGGATGGCCCGGGTCTCGATGGAGTTAGGCGGTAAATCGCCCAATATTATCTGTGCGGACGCCAACCTCAAGCGGGCGGTTTCGGGTTCCATGTTGGGCATTTTTATGAATCAGGGGGAAGTGTGTTCGGCGGGATCCCGCATCTACGTGGCACGTAGTATCTACGACCAAGCCTTGGAACACATGGCTGATTATGCCAAAACGCTTCGGGTCGGTCAGCCGCTGGATCCGAAAACCCAAATGGGACCGGTGGTCTCTGATGAACAATACCAACGGGTGATGCGCTATATTGAGATTGCTCAACGCGAAGGGGCCACGTTGGTGGCCGGCGGCAGTGACATGCCCGAAGCCGGACCGGGGTTCTTTGTTCGGCCGACCGTGTTTGCCGGGGTTCGGGATACGATGACCATCGCCCAGGAAGAAGTGTTTGGGCCGGTCGTGGCCGTCATGCCGTTTGACGATATCGAAGAAGTGATCGAACGGGCCAATCAGTCGATTTACGGGTTGGCTGCAGGCGTATGGACGGAAAATGTCCGCACCGCCCACTATCTGTCTCAACGGCTGGAAGCGGGGACGGTTTGGGTTAATGCCTATCACGTGTATGATGCGGCGGCGCCCTGGGGCGGATTTAAAGAATCGGGATTTGGCCGGGAAATGGGTAAACAGGCGTTGGAGCTTTATACCGAAGTGAAAGACGTGTGGATCAGCCTCGGCTAGCCTTCTTGCGTCAAAAGCCCCGCCGGTCTTTCGGGCGGGGCTTATTCACGGCGATTGATGCTTGGACAAATACCATGACTTGACGTCGGATTTATGGATGTGTGAAGATTATGGATGGCGAAACCCTCTAGGGGTGTCCTTCTGCCGTTGAGAGGAGGTGACGTATGCAACCGATGCGGACCACCGGATGGGCGTGGTTATTTATCATTCCCTTCGCGGCTTTATTATTCCCGGGTCTTTACGCCCATTATCAGCCCACCTGGGCCGGATTTCCGTACTTTTACTGGTACATGTTACTGTGGGTGGTGCTCACGGGGATTTTAAGCGGGATTGTCTATGCGTTGAAAAATCGCGGTCAGTAGGGACACCAAAAGGAGGTGACAGCAAGTGAATTGGACATCTTTTAGTGTGTTTGCCGTTTTGTTCGTAGTGGTGGCCGTTGCGGGCTTTTTGTCCGCCCGTTGGCAACGGGGGGACCTGGACTTATTGGATGAATGGGGGTTGGCCGGTCGCCGATTTGGCACCTGGGTCACCTGGTTCCTCCTTGGAGGGGACTTATATACCGCGTATACGTTTATTGCGGTACCCGCCGCGGTATATGGACAAGGCGCAATTGGATTTTTCGCGGTACCCTATACGATTTTGGTTTTCCCGATCATGTTTTTGGTGATACCGCGTTTGTGGACGGTTTCCAAACAGCATGGGTACGTGACACCCGCCGATTTCGTCCGCGGTCGTTACGACTCCAGCGGTTTGGCCTTGGCGGTGGCGGTGACCGGCATTTTGGCCACCATGCCCTATATCGCTTTACAATTAGTCGGCATTGAAGCGGTGCTGAAAGTGATGGGAATCAGCGGAAGCTGGCCGCTGTTTATCGCATTTGCGGTCTTGGCCGCCTACACCAGCATGAGTGGTCTCAGAGCCCCGGCGCTGACGGCCATTATTAAGGATATCTTGATTTACACGACGATTATTGCCGCCATTATTATCATTCCGGCCAAACTGGGTGGCTTTGGACACATTTTCCAAGTCGCCAGTCAGACCTTGCCGACCTTAAAAGTGCCGGCCTCGGTGATTTTGAGTCCTAAAGCGTATAGCGCGTTTGCGACGCTGGCGCTCGGTTCCGCTTTCGCGCTCCTGTTATATCCTCATGCGGTGACCGGGGCGCTCGGAGCCAAAAGTGCCCAAACGATTGAGCGTAACGCTTCGATTTTACCGCTTTACTCCTTGGCGCTGGCCTTTATTGCCATGTTGGGGTATATGGCGATTGCCGCGCACATTCATTCGAAAGTGACGAGTTTGATTGTGCCGTTGCTTTTTGCCAAGATGTTTCCGAAGTGGTTTGCCGGGTTTGCGTTTGGGGCGGTCGCCATCGGAGCCTTGGTGCCGGCGGCGATCATGTCGATTGCGGCGGCTAACTTGTTTACCCGCAATATCTACAAGGAATACTTTGTCCCCAACGCGTCCTCGCGGCAAGAGTCGCGAGTGGCGAAGATCCTGTCGTTGATCGTGATTGCCGGAGGGCTGGTGTTCGTGGTCGCGATGCCGCTGCAATACGCCATTAACCTGCAATTGTTGGGCGGTATCTGGATTTTGCAGACCATGCCGAGCATTGTGGTCGGACTCTACAGCCGGTACTTCCATCGCTACGCCTTGATTGTGGGATGGGCGGTCGGAATGGTGACCGGGACGTTAATGGCGGCTTCCACCAGTTTCAAGAGTTCGGTGTTTGCGCTTCACCTGGGCCATTCCGTCATTGCGATGTATGCCGCCGTGTGGGCGGTATTGGCCAATTTTGTGGTTTCCCTGGTCCTGACGTGGCTCTTTAACGCCGCCAAAGTTTCTAAGGGCGAAGATCTGACTCTCCAGTCGATTGCCCAATAAGACGTCAGGAATTCTCCCGGGCGTTGCAGTTCGCTGCAGCGCCCTTTTTGGTGTAGACTCAGATGCGGGGGTGAGACGCATGGACCCTATTCACATTGATGTACAAAAGACGGCGTTGGTCGTGATCGATTTACAAAAAGCGATTGTCGCCAATCCGGTGGTGCCGCACGCCAGTGCCGATGTGGTGCGCCACGCGGCAGAGTTGGCCGACGCGATGCGGGAGCGCGGCGGATTTGTGGTGTTGGTTCGGGTGGCCAGCCATGATGGGCGGGACATGTTAGTGCCCGATGCCGATCTGCCCCGTTTCAGCCGGGCGCAGGTGCCGGACGGGGCGACGATTGTGGAAGAACTCGGCCCCCGGGCAGGCGATTATGTGTTGACCAAGCGGCAATGGGGCGCGTTTTACGGCACTGATCTGGACTTGCAACTTCGGCGGCGGCACTTGGATACCATAATATTGTGTGGGATAGCCACCGGGATTGGGGTGGACACTACCGCCCGAGAGGCATACGCCCGCGGTTATCGTCAAATCTTTGTGGAAGATGCGATGGCCGGCCTCAGCGAACTGGAGCACCGGTATACCATTGAACAGGTGTTTCCCCGGATTGGGCGCGTGCGTTCGACGGCGGAGGTCCTACGGGCGATTCGCGGCTAATTCGGTCTTTACCGGTCAAGACGATTGTGCCATGATGGGGAGCGGACATTCGGGCCTCGCCTCGAGACCAAGAAGGGAGTGACGCTCGCGCGTTGCGCGGGCACAACATGAACATATTTGAGCAGATGGAGAAGTACGGACACGAACAGGTCGTGTTCTGGTATGACAAAACCACGGGTCTAAAGGCCATTGTCGGCATTCATGATACGACACTCGGGCCGGCGTTGGGCGGATGCCGGATGTGGCCTTATGCCTCGGAGGAGGACGCAATAACGGACGTGCTGCGTCTGTCCCGGGGGATGACGTATAAAAATGCCGCCATGGGGCTCGACTTGGGGGGCGGCAAGTCGGTCATTTGGGCCGATAGCCGTACCGACAAAAGCGAAGCGCTCTTCCGCTCGTTCGGCCGTTTGATTCAAAGCTTGGGCGGTCGTTATATTACCGCGGAAGATGTCGGAACCAATGCCGACGACATGGCCGTCGTCGCTCGCGAAACCGCATTTGTGGGCGGGCTCAAAGAGACGAGCGGCGATCCCTCTCCAGCGACCGCTTTGGGTGTGTTAGAGGGAATGAAGGCGGCGGCGAACATGGTGTGGGGATCCGAAAGTTTACGCGGCAAACACGTCGCCATCCAAGGGTTGGGTCATGTGGGGTCGATTTTGGCCCGGATGTTGCTCGACGAAGGGGCTCAATTAACCGTGACCGATATTCACGTCGAAGAAGCCCGGCCGCTAGCCGAATCTTTAGGCGTCGCCTGGGTGGATCCCGAAGCCATTTATGATGTGGCCTGCGATATCTTTGCGCCGTGTGCCCTCGGAGCGATATTGAATGACGAGACCATCCCCCGACTGCAATGTAAAATTGTGGCGGGTTCGGCCAACAATCAACTCAAAGAGCCTCGCCACGGCTTAGAGTTGATGCGCCGTAACATTTTGTACGTACCCGATTACGTCATTAACGGCGGCGGCGTCGTCAATGTGGCGGATGAATTTCACCGTGACGGGTATCACCGTGAGCGGGCCTATGCCCGGGTTCGGCAAATCGGTCAGCAGGTAAGCCAAATCTTGGCCCATGCGGAAGAGACGAACGTGCCCACCCAAGAAGCGGCCGATCAGGTGGCCGAACAGCGCATTCGGACCTTGGGGAAAGTAAAATCCGGCTTTCTTCCACCGGCTCGACGGTAGAAAAAAGAGGAATTTTGTACTAGGGTGCCGAACCCTCGTTCGGTGCCCTAATTTTATTTTCGGTGAATAATTCACAAAAGGAGTCCAGAACGTTGGCGGACGACGATTTTAATCATGTGTCGGTTCAGGACATGGAAACTCTCATTTGTCAATTACCGTCGGTGCTTCGCTGTGCGGTGACGGTGACGGACTGGGGAGCGGTAGAAGAAATCCATGTGTTGGCCACCACCGACCGTTCACCCAAGCAAATTGTCCGGGATGTGGAGAGTGCGCTATTGGCGCGGTGGAACTTGCGTGTGGATCACAAGCGGATCTCCGTAGCCCAAATCGTCGACGAAGAAAACGGTCCCACGGTACGCCAGCCCGCGCGCCTAACCATTGTGGAGTACCATATGGATATCGATTCGATTCAGCATCTGGCCACCACCCGGGTCATTCTGAAATGGAGTGATGCGGTGGACGATCAAACCTATACCGGCCATTGGAGCGGGCGCTATCTCGGGACCCAATACTATCATGTCATGGCTTGGGCAGCGGTGGATGCGCTCAACCAGTTACCGGAGCTACCCCGTCCGTTGGTGTTGTTGGACTTAAAAACCCTAATCCTCGCCGAGCGGACGGTGGTGGCAGTGGCGCTCGGACAACCGGGTACGCGGCGGCAAACCACCGTACTCATCGGAGCCGCCGAAGAGCGCGGCGACGGCCAGGGGGCCAGTGTGCGCGCTGTGCTGGATGCCGTTAATCGGCGGATTTCCCGGGTTTAAATTCCTCGACCGGGCGGGAAAGCTGAAGGAGGCGCAAGATGAATCAGAAGCCCTTTATCGAGGTCCCTCCCCGCGACGATCAGGCGCGAATCCGAGTGCCTCAACGCGAACAAAAACCGGCACCGGGATCTCATGCCAACACACCGAAAAAAGGTAGCGGGTCCGGGGTTTTGTCGCCACGTCATACGAGCGCCCAAGAACCGTTGTATGACCGATGGATGGAAAACCAAACCGTGTTGGAATTGGTGTTTGATGACGGTAGTCGGATGATCGGTCAGCTTCGTGCATACGATACCTATGCCGTGCACCTGGTCGCCGACGAGACGGATATGGTAATTTTTAAGCAATCCTTACGTTGGATTCGGCCGGTGCCCGAGGCGTAACCGAGGAGGGGTAAGCTGGTGGAAAAGTCCCGCGGAAAGAGCCACATTGCGTTTCAAGGGCGGGTCCTCACGGTGCGGGTCGACCCGGTAGAAGCGAAGTCCGGTCCCACCACCCGGGAAGTGGTGGAGCGTCGACCGGCCGTGGGCATTGTGGCCGAAACCCCCGATCAACGGGTGGTCGTAATCCGGCAATTTCGCTGGCCGGTCCAGGACACGCTGTGGGAGTTGCCGGCGGGGTTAATTGACGCGGGGGAAGAGCCTGTTCAGGCGGCCGCACGCGAATTGGCCGAAGAAACCGGGTATCGTGCGCAGCATTGGCAATTGCTCCATCATTATTATTCCAGTCCGGGATTTACGACGGAGGAAATCTATTTATTTAGTGCTTCTGATCTCACGGAGGGGGATTGCCGACCGGATTCCGACGAAGAAATCGAGCGGGACTTATGGGACGCGGATCAAGTCCGGCGGGCCCTGGCGAATGGGGACGTCCGGAACGGGATTGCGCTCATCGGCCTTTATTGGTGGCTTTCCGGGCGTAAACGCGGTTAATGTGTATAACCTCCCCTCTGGTAGCATATGGTAGAGGGGAGGCGGTGCAGGCATGGTGGTGGCCCAACCCGGAAATCCGTTGCAGGCCCATTTCGGACGATACACGGGAGCGCTATACATTGTATTAGCCGTGTTTTTGGTCGGAGGCCTGTTTGGCGCGTTGGCCCTCGGGACGTTGACCGTCGCTGATCGGGTCTTGTTAATCGGGTATATCCATCGTTTCGTAGAGGTGGAGGCGGTGGCGCCGACCTGGCATGGTGTATTTCGTCCCGCGTTAACCCAAAACCTCAAATTGCTGGGGTTATTGTATCTATTGGGTGTCTCGGTGGCCGGGATGCCGTTTGTCGTGATCATTGTGTTTTTTCGCGGCTTTGTGTTAGGGTTTTCGGTGGCGTTTTTAGTCGGTACGCTCCATTGGCCGGGCATTTGGCTTAGTCTAATTACCATCGGCCTCGACAATATGTTTTTGTTACCGGCCTTATTAATTGTGGCGGCCGTCGGCCTCGGATTTTCTTGGGAATTAATCTCTCCTGGCACACGGGATAGTCACCCCTCCGCGTTAGAAGGATTTGCCTACTTTACGGGATTAGTCATGGTGATGGCTTTGGTCTTTTTGGTCGGAACCGGCTTGGAATCGTATGTCGCCCCGGGATTGGTGCACTGGCTTAGCCCCTGGGGGGTTTAGCGGTTTGTTCAAGCGCATGACATTTGGTACGCTAGGGGACGAGAAGGAGGACAAACCGCATGGTGAGTTTATTGTTTGTGGCGGCCGTATTAGGGTTTTTAGGTGTCGGGTTGGGCGCTTTTGGCGCTCATGGGTTACGCGCCAAGATCACGCCGGAATCCCTCGCGGTTTATCAAACCGGGGTGCAATATCATCTCATCCATACCGTCGCGATTGTGTTGGCCGCCCTTTTGACGGATCGATTAGCGGCCACCAATTGGGTCTTGTTAGCCGGGTGGTTCTTTTTTGCCGGCATCATCGTGTTTTCGGGCAGTCTCTATATCTTGGCGATTTCCGGCCAACGGCGGTGGGGTGCGGTGACGCCGATTGGCGGTCTTTTGTTTTTAGCCGGGTGGGCACTCTTGGCGATCTCGGCGCTCTCCGGCATCTAGCCTTCGGAGTGGAAACCTGTCAGAAGGGCTTCACCGTATACCAGAGCCACCAATACCCATAACCCATTCGTATGGTCAGATGATCCGCATAGGGTTCGAAGAGGGACCATAGTTCTTCTGAGGTGTAATAGTTTTTTAAGACCTCGTACACGCGGCCGTCGCACTGACGCCGCTTATAGGTGTTGTCATCCGCGGGCTTGGTGATTAAATCACCGCCGACGCCCGGAATATAGACATTATCCGCCAGCATGACGGTGGCTTTCGGCTCTAGGCGCCGGTGAAATTGGGTTAGAAACGCGTGGAGACGAGATTTGGGCACATGGGACAGCCAGAAATTCGCCATCCCGCCCGAAAAGGTGCCGGGCACGGCATCGAGGTGATAGGCATCGGCATGATAAAAGGTGACCGTGGTCGACGCGACGAGGTGGGATTGAGCCACTTCCAACATCGCGGTCGACGCATCTATGGCCACGACTTGCGCCGCTTTAGCCGCCAGTGCCCGCGTCCAGTAGCCGGTGCCGCAGGCCACCTCCAAAACGGTGTGACCGGCAAAGAGGTCGGTTAGGATGTTGCGGATCTGATTGAGCTCCGAGCGGCGGGTCGCGTCCACTTCGGTATAGACGTTCTCATATGCTTTGGCCCGGGCGCTATAGTACGCGTCTAACGACACGGCATGGCCTCACTTTCGAGATCTCGAACCTTATTAGGTTATTATACCGGTAAATGGGCAAGAGACGGGTGCCAAAGGCTCTTGGTTTCGGATCTTTACCTGGGGGCCGAATGGTGATAGCATACCATTAGCCGAATATGTTGGGATTGGCGCTAGGGGTGCCGAAAGGCTGAGAAACGGAAGACCGTTAACCCTTAGGACTCGAACTGGATAATGCCAGCGGGAGAAAGTGCCGGAATACGTCGCCTCTGATGCTGGCTTTAGGCATGGAGGCATTTATTTTTTGGCGAGGCTTTCGGTAGTCCTATCAGGTTCCCGGTCTTCCCGAAAATGGGGGACGTACGATGGGTTGGAAAATGCGGGATATTGTGCTGACGGCCATCTTTGCGGCCATTTCGGGCGCGATTTATTTAGGCTGGGATTTTTTGTTTAAGTTATTGCCGCCCACGATTAATCCGGTGGCGGAGGCCGCGTTTAATGGGCTTTGGTGGATTGCCGGGGGGATTGTGCCGTTTATTGTGCGTCGGCCCGGGGCCGCCTTCTTGGCGGAATCCATCGGAGGATTTGTCGAGTTTGCGTTAGGGAGTCCGTATGGAATTCAGGCCTTCACCATCGGCATGGCGCAAGGGCTCGGCATTGAGCTCGGCTTCATGATCGGTCGCTACCGCCGTTACAGTTTAGGCTGGCTCATGTTTGCCACGGCGTTGGGCGGCATCGGCAATTATGTCTACTCCTATTTTTATTACGGGGTCAATCAATATCGCCCCGGCGTGCAACTGGGTTATCTTATCGTGACGATGGTGAGCGGCGCCGTTTTGTCCGGCCTCATCTCGTGGCTTATCGGGCGCGGGTTGGACCGTACCGGCGTGCTGCGGAATTACGCGATTGACCGAGACAATCAGGCGATGTCCACATGATGGAACGCCCTCTCGGTGTAGACTCTCGCGAATCCTCATATTGGCTCCAATGCCGCGGGGTGTCGGTGGCCTACCGCCGACGCCTCGTCCTTCAGGCGATTGATTGGACATTTCGTGAAGGGTCGGCCGTCTTGCTCATCGGGCCCAGTGGAGCCGGTAAGTCGACGTTGGCGGGGTTGGTCGCCGGCTTGATTCCCGGCGTAATCGAAGCGGATATTCAGGGAAGCTGGTCCCGTCATCCGCGGCTATCCCGGCCAGGCCAAGTGGGATACGTGTTCCAAGATCCCGACAGTCAATTTTGCCAATTGCGGGCGGGAGAAGAGGTTGCGTTCGGCCTGGAAAACCTCCAGGTGGATCCGGCCCGGATGGATCCGATGATTCTCCGGGCATTGGCGCATGTGGATTTACCGATTCCGTTAGAGTTGGAACATGACGTGTTATCCGGCGGACTGAAGCAACGGCTGGCCATCGCGAGTGCGCTGGCCATGGAGCCGCCTCTTCTGATTTTAGACGAGCCGACCGCCAATCTCGATCCCCGCGCGACGGCTCAAGTGTTTGAGACTATTCGCCAACTGGTCGACCGGCAACAAAGTCTTTTGGTTATTGAGCACAAGTTTTGGGATTTATTGACCGTGATGCCGGACGTGGTGATACTCGACGCCACGGGACATCTGCGAGACGCCGGGCCCACGGATGACGTGGTAGGACGGCAAGAGTCTTGGATGAAGGCAGCCGGGCTTTGGCGAGAGGATCCGGTGCGGCAATGGCCGGGTTGGGATTTTGAGGATAGGCCATCTTTGGTATCGTTGGCGCAGGTGACGGTGGAACGCGGTCGACCGCTCCGGCCGGTGCTACACGATGTGTCGGTGGAGATCCGGGCCGGGGAACTGATTGCGGTGGTGGGACCCAACGGAGCCGGCAAATCAACGCTCCTTAAAGTGTTGGCGGGACTTCTCAAACCGCGTCAAGGCGTTCGTCGGCTAGCGACCCAACATCCGCCGGCATTTGGGTTTCAAAATCCGGAGCATCAGTTTGTCTTTGAACGTGTCGGGGACGAGCTGGCCAATCGCATCGTCGGGGATGCCTTGCCGCCGGATACCGAGGCGCTGTTGCGCACCTTCGGCCTGGCCGACCATGCTCACGAAAGTCCCTATAGTCTCAGCCAAGGGCAGAAACGGCGGTTGAGTGTGGCCACCATGATCGCCCAACCGCATGAGGTCTATCTGCTGGACGAACCCACTTTTGGGCAAGACCCTAAAACGCAAGACCTCATTATGAAGACGTTGGTCGACCTATGCCGAGAAGGGCGGGCGGTGGTCTTCGCCACGCACGATCTCGACTTGGTCCAGCAGTATGCCTCGACGGTGTGGGTGGTCCAGCAGGGCAAAATTTTGTGGCAGGGGCCGCCCGATCAGCTCTTAGACCGGCCGGAACTCATGAAATCGGCTCATTTAATGCCGGACCGAGCGGGTTTAAATACCGAGCCGATGACCCCTATTCCTCGATTTGCCAGACCGGAGCGGTCGACGGTGTTAACCCGGTTAAATCCGGCCGGGAAGCTGGTGAGTTTTTTTGTCGCGGTCGGGCTGACGGTTTTCATCCATCACTTGAGCACGGCGATGGCGTTTGCCGGTCTGGGGATTCTCTTGTTGACGGGTTTCAGTGGACTTCGGGTGACGCAGGCCATCAAAAGGCTGTTGCCGTTTAGCGTGTTTTTTGGTCTTTATACCTGGATGATGGCGGCTTACGCGGCCGTGGGGCCGCATACCCCGACGGTGTCCGTGCTATGGTATCACCTCAGTTACCCGGGTCTCATTAAGGGGTTGATTTTAGGGTTTCGGATGTTGGCCGCCGTCACATTTGGGCTGGTGCTGGTATCAACGGTCGATATGGTCGACTTGGTTAAAAGTCTCAGCCGATGGTTTCGCGTTCCGCCTAAGTTTTCCTATGGCACGTTGGCCGGCCTCCGATTTTTCCCGCGTTTTGAGGAAGAATGGCGGCAATTAACCGAAGCCCGGCGCGTGCGCGGGCGAGAAACCCGTCAAGGGTGGATGAAGGTGGTCACCTATGCCCTGCCGTTATTAAGCCAAGCCGTGCGGCTATCCGAACGGGTGGCGATTGCGATGGAGGCCCGGGGATTTCAAGGGCCCGCGGCGGAGGATTGGCGGGCAAGGACCTATTATCGCGTGAGCCCGCTCACATGGCGTGACGGGCTCTTTGCGCTCGTACTTTGGGGTGTTCTCTTCGTCCTATTGACGGTTAAGCTGTAGGAATGCCTTTAATGTTGGTGGAATGCGGCAAACCGTGTTTGGACGGATCGATGAAGTGCCGAATGCGGGCAATGGCGGTACCGATTTCGCCAAATCCGGTGGCAATTAGTTTGACCTTGCCGGGATAGGTGACGACGTCACCGGCGGCAAAAACGCCGGGTAAATTCGTACCGAGGGTGGTCGGATTCACGACAATCGTATTGCCCTCGAGCTCTAAACCCCAGTTTTTCACCGGACCCAAAGTCGGTAAAAAGCCGAGTCCACCGACCACGGAATCTACCGGGTACGGGGTGTGTTCCCCGTTTTCCACATGTTTCAATACCACTTGTTGAATGGCATCGTCCCCTTCCACGGCCACCAACTCATGGGGCGTGAACACGCGCACATTGGGTTTCTCCCGCAACATACGCAAACTTTCTTCTTGGGCCCGAAATTGATGGCGACGGTGGACAATGGCCACTTCATCGGCGTGTTCGGCAATCGCCAGGGTCCAGTCCACGGCGGTGTCACCTCCGCCGACGACCACAACCCGCTGGTTTTTGAAGGTCGCCAACGGCGGCACAAAATAATAGACACCACGTTCTTCAAAGTTTTCGGCGCCTTCCGCGGGCAGTCGACGCGGCACAAAGGCGCCAACCCCTACAGTGATGAGAACGGCTCGTGCGACGTCAGAACCCTGCTTGGTGGAGACGCGGTAGCGAGGCGGATCGCCCCCTAACGGCTCGAGGGTTTCAACCGGGGCTCCCGTGGCGACATCGGGCTGAAACCGTTCGGCTTGTTTAATTAAGGCTTGCGCTAAATCTTTGGCCAAAATGCTGGGGAATCCGGCGACATCGTAGATGGGTTTTTCCGGATAGAGGGCATAAAGTTGGCCACCGAGTTCCGGTAAGCTCTCGATGATTTTGACACTCAGTCCATGTAATCGCGCTAACGTGGCACCAAATAATCCGACGGGGCCGCCCCCAATAATCACGAGATCATATTCTGCCATCTTTGTCGACTCCTATTCGTGTGAAGTGGTAATTGGGCGGGTGTGCCCCGCAGCAGACCCGAAACGGGTATATATCCTCTAATATACCGTATATACCGATCATTTTCCATGATAGGCGAAACGACGTGATTCCCGGATTTGCAATGTCTCGTCCTGAAAAGGTTTTGAGGACTCCACAAGAGACGCGGCGGGTGTTCGGGTAGAACGTCCTTCGGGGGTCATCGGTCCGGACATTTCACCCAACTTTCGACGTACCCTCGGCTTAAAATCGGCGGGCGATTCCGTGCCCTCAGCCCAGAGTACCAACCAGACATCGATCCGCGTAAAGATCGGCCATAAAATTTGGTCTACAATGCGTAATGGGCAACCACTTTTATTGTCCTTCGGCCCACATCGCCACCAGCGGTCAGATTTGACGCGCCTCCTTACCGATGCGAATCGCCGCCCAATCACCCCAGCGCGTCCGGGTTGTGGCCTATTCATTCTAATCAGGGCGGTGAGCAACGTTTGAGGGCCATCATGGCGGATTGGCCCCCGTTTTTTGACACGAACGTTCTCTCTAGGGCATTCGT
The DNA here is from genome assembly GCA_000237975.1 of Sulfobacillus acidophilus DSM 10332. Lineage (GTDB taxonomy): Bacteria > Bacillota > Sulfobacillia > Sulfobacillales > Sulfobacillaceae > Sulfobacillus_A > Sulfobacillus_A acidophilus. The sequence goes on from CP003179.1 coordinate 1,615,758, forward strand.
GGGGCGATTAGGCACACAGCGGGGGGCCACTGAGCTTGGCCGTCGCTACGGCGTGCCGCCCCTGCGCGCGAGACCGATACCTTAAGGATCTATGCAGGAGGCGCTAGTTATAGAATTCAATCCACCGGGTAGAATTTAACCAGCGAGTCGTACGCGAAGTGCGAGAAACCGATCATGCGACCCTGGTGACCCGGTAATATCAGCTGAACCTTTCATAGTGCACCCGTGGGTACGGTGCCTTAACCGCAGAATATCCGGATCCGCATGGACATCACGCCTGAAGAAGAATAACACATGCAGGAGACGATCTTTCCAGAGGAAAAAACCTGGTCCGGTATTTTGTCGCGTTTTAGAGGCTGTTTTGTGCGTCAGAGATCCCGTTGCACATGGAAGTCCGAGGTGCTTCCTGTGTGAGCGGCAGGATCTCATCCGCGAGGGCCTCGAAATTCCAGACATGCCTGGTGGGGGTCGGGGCTTGGACTAACCGGCGTTCCGACCGTTTTGGGTGCCCACAAGGCGCAGCACCCGGGCGGCATCGAGCGCGCCTCGGCGGGCCCCGAGCGGCTTAAAGGCGGTTGTGGGCAGGCATACCAACGAGGCTATACGTAACGGGGTGAATGGCGCGGTGCAGCCACACCAAGGAAGGTCCGGCCTATTGCGATCACCGGGCGTCGCCTAATCGAAGCACGCCAACCGCAGCCACTTTTTGGCAACGTGTGTTTGGTTCGCGGATCCGCAAGCAAAATAAGTAGAAGAGCAATGCTCCCTATCCAAGACGGGGAATTTAGTGTAAAACAAAAGCACCAACACCGATGCCGCATAGACTTTATTGACTGGAAATGCTAAAGTCGGCCATGCCGTAAGGAGGGCTTCAGGATTCGTCCGGAGACCGAAGCTCAATTAGCGCTTTATCGGTTTGCACGAGCGCTTGCAACCCTTGACGTCGTCGATGCCTTGTATGGATTCAAGGTGGTAGCGGAGATGCACGCCTGGGTTGTCATGCGGAGCTTGGCGCGGGCGGACCGCCTTGCGGTATTTGCCGCGCAAATCGAAACGGATCCCGATTTTTTGCTCGTGCTACACCTTACAGACTCGCGTGAGACCGTGCCGGCCGATGCCGAGCAAATTGACCTGAAACTAGCGATATGAGCTCGCGATTGTCTCACGCCGCCCAACTGGCCGCGTATTTGGACTTGGAGCATGCATCGCGTCGGGCTCGCTATGAGGGGTGGGTGCCCTGCCCTCAAATCAAGAGTTGGTCGATGCCGGGAACAATCTTGCCCAAGTCCTCTCTGACATTACCTGAACCGGGCCTCTACCGATACTTGATATTAATAATCAGCACTTTTTAGAGTTTGCCAACAGGCGTTTACCCTGTTTTCGTCCTGAGGTCCGTTGCCGTCCGCGCAAATAAAGCGGCAACCATCGTTGCGGAAATCCGGCAGGGCCGGATCGCCTTACGTTACTTTAGCACGACGGTACAAACAGGGAGGTTGCTATCTTGCCTATCCGTTATGCTATGATAAGGTTGTGCTTCAACGACCCTGCCTTCGTAATGATTCCTGGTTTTGTCATCCGTTCTCCTGAAAAGTTTTTAAGGATCCCATAAGAGAAGCAGCGGGAGTGAACGACTTCCGGGGTGTCCGTTCATCGGGTCCAAATAACGGACCGTCCAAAAGGCGTATGTCCGTTGATGGACCCGTATCGGCTGGAAACCTCCGGGCGCTCTCGCGGCATCGGCCCATAACCCTAAAAGTACCAACCAGATATCGGTCCGCGTAAAGATCAGCCATAACCGATCTGCCTATCCGCGCGGGTGAGGAGGCCCGCGGAGGCGAAAGCCGCCGCGCTCTCTATTTTTGCGGTCCTTAAACAGATCTTCGATGGGCAACCGTCGGCATACGCCCGAATAATTTGTTCCCGCCGTCAAGTGTGCTCAATTCGTAACGAGAAACCGCGGTTCTTTGTCGCACTTCGGCCCAGGCCGCCATTAACCGCCAGAGTGCCGCGCCTCATTGCCCATGCGAATGGCCGCCCAATCGCCTCATCGTGGTCGTTCGTCGGCGTTTCAACCCAGCGGTCCGCCGCGCAAAATCCGTAAGTAAGACGGCGTACATCCGTCACGCGTTGAATAACCCTCCCGACGTGAGTGTTGGTATGGTGTTTAAATCGTCGGCGTTTGTCCTTTGTGTTGCAACATAATTTTCGGTTAATCTGCCCTAAAAGCGGGGATGACTCCGTGGGCGTGAATTCCCTCGGACGTGCGCCGGCGGCGACTACAGGCCCTTTATGCCTCGGAGGGCCAGGAACCGGCAACAATGCCGACCATCATGATGCCGATACCGAGCCATTCCACCAATGGCACCGGTTCCTTGAGGCCGAGCCAGGACACCACGACGGCGACCGGTAATTCAAAAGAGGCAAGGATGGCGGTCGCCGCGTGGCTTAAACGGGGCGTCGCCCGGTATATCAATAACATCGGAATAAATTGGCTAAAAAGGCCGATGAGACTGCCCCATATCCAACCCCGTGTCATGTGTCCCATAAAGGTCCATCCCCGGTAACCGACGATGATTAGAAACGCCCCGAACAGGGTTGATTCAAAGGCGCGGCGCCAAAGGGGTGCGCTTTCCGAAAACCGTGACGACCCGTAAAGGGCAACGGCATAAGAAAGGCCGGCTAGTAGTCCGAGTCCCGTGCCGATGAGCGGCCAACGATTAGGCAGTTGCAGGATTTGCAGCACCGTGCCTGCAATGATGGCGGCGATGGCTCCGATTTCTCGGCGGCGGAGGGGAGAACCGCCGAAGATGCGGCTTATGACCGGTAACATCCACGTAAACTGAAAGAGTAACGTAATGGCGACCGGCCCGGATAACCATTTTAGGGCTTGATAATAGGTTAAAGCGGTAAGACTCCCGGCCCCGCCGACAAGGACGGTCCACCTCCGCTCCGAACGGGTTAGGGGTCGCTCTCGATGCAGACGACTGCCCAACCAGAATCCGAGGAGCGGAATCGGATACTGCCCCACCGTCAGCCACGAAATGTCGATGCCTTGAAGGGAGGCCCATTTCACCAAAGGGGTGACCAAGCCGTAGGACGTCGCGGCGATTAAAACCATCGTCATGGGGATCCACACGGTGCGGCGCTGTCTCACACCGGGTCCTCGCCGACGAGCTGGTGATAGAGCTCGTGAAATTGGCCGGCGACCGCCTCCGGACTATAACGGGCGAACACTCGTTCGCGACCCCGGCGGCCTAACTCCCGACATAGGGACGGCGACTGGTATAGGTGGTCCAAAGCGTCGCCGAGGCGGGCGGGATCTCCTTCCGGGACGATCAGTCCCGCATCGCCGATGACATGCGGGATTTCACCGCTATCGGTACCGATGACCGGAATTTCACACGCCATGGCCTCAATCAAAATGCGTCCGAACTGTTCTTTCCAGTGGGGGGTGGTGCGTGACGGCAAGACTAAACAATTGAGAGCTGCCAGGAGCTCCGGCATCTGTTCGGTGCTCACCCAGGGAATCCAATGGATACGGGAATCAATACCGAGTTGCCGGGCCGTTTCTTGCCCGGGGCTTTTCCACGGTCCATTGCCGGCCACCACGAATTCCATGGTCCCCGATCGCAAGCGCGGGGCTAGGGCCGCGAGTAAGTCGTCGAGTCCTTTTTCCGGAACCAGGCGTCCCACATAGCCGACCAAAAATTGGGTTGCCGGTAGCCCCCAACGTGCGCGGGCGGAATCTTGCGGACGAGGAAAAAAATGTGATAGGGGAGTGGCCAACGGGATAACCCGGGCGCGTCCCTGATAGCCTTTTTGCCGTAAAACCGCTAGCGCTTCTTGGTTACCGGCGATGGCGGCGTCGGCGGTATGAAACACATAACGCTCGAGCGCCCGAAAGGGCCAGGGGTATTGCTTAAAGATATTTTGCCAGGTTTGAAAGATGAGCCGGGGCCGCCCCTCTCGCCGGGCGAGCCAAAAAGCCTGGCTCGTCACCCAACTATAGTGCTCTTCATCCACATGTAAAATATCCGGCTGAAATTGGGCAATGGCCCGTCCTAACCCGCGATAGCCGTGAAAGTGATTACGCCCGGATAAATATTGGGACAGAAAGAACCACTGCACCCGGTCGTCGTCCAAAGACGGTTCAAAACGCCAGGGAGCCCACGCCCGCCCGGTTACGATGCCGACTTCATGTCCGTAGCGTGTGGCCAGGGCAATAATTTTTGTTCGATAAGACGGGGTAATGGCCGCTTTCGAAACCCACAAAATTCGCGTATGCGCCACCTCATTCCAACGGCACACATTATATCACGGCGGATTCTGGCGAATTGTGGGAAGTCCACAAAAGACTGGGGAAAAGGGGACAAGCCGGTGCCTTCGACAGCTGACGGACAGAGGCGGGTTTAGACGGCGGGGGACGGCAACTGACAGCCGGGCCGCCGTCGGGTAACGTAGGGATGCCGAATTGTCGCGGCTGCGACACACGGGGGACCCAATCACGGGGTGAATCGGCCGTTTATTAGCCGTAGGGCCTACCTCTCCTTGCCCGAACCCGACAGCTAACCCCGGAGGCAAAGTCTTCGAGAGGAGTTTCGTATAAATGAAAATATCGCCTTTATGGGCTGCCGGTACCGCGAGTATGGTGCTGGCGCTCAGCCAAGCCCCGGCGTTTGCGGCGTCGGCGGCGACCCTGCCTTCGATCACGTTAACCGCTTCAGGAACGTGGGTTTCCGTTTTGCAATCCGACCTTAATCGTTTGGGCTATCAAGCGGGGCCGGTGACTGGTACCATGAACAGTCAAACCGTTCAGGCCTTGACTGCGTTTGAAACGAGTCACCAGTTGTCGTCCGGCGACGTCTCGTCCCAGGTGTGGAGCAACCTCGTAGGGGTGATAAACCCGGCGTCCGGATGGCCAAAGGCTACCCAATCGCTCATGGCTCAGCACCCGGCGATGCGGCAGGTGCTGGCACCGGGCGCGACCGGGTCGTGGGTGATGACGCTGCAGGCGGATCTCCAAGACCTGGGGTATTCGGAGGTCGGCCCGGTCGACGGGATTTTCGGACCGAAGACGGAAGCCGCCTTAGAAGCGTTTCAGAAGGCGGCGGGACTGCCGGTGACCGGGATTACCAATCCGGCCACCTGGCAAGACATTTTGGCCGGTTTTGGATTGACTCCGCCCTTTCTGGGCAACATCCCCGTGTCCGGCTGGCCCTTACCAACGGTGGCATTGGCCATGGTCCACCCGGCGATGCGGCAGGTGTTGGCACCGGGCGCGACCGGGTCGTGGGTGATGACACTGCAGGCGGATCTCCAAGCCCTGGGGTATTCGGAGGTCGGCCCGGTCGACGGGATATTCGGACCGAAGACGGAAGCGGCCTTAGAAGCGTTTCAAAGGGCGGCGGGACTGCCGGTGACCGGGGTCACCAATCCGGCCACCTGGCAGGACATTTTGGCCAGCTTTCACTTGATGCCGGCTTATAACACAGGTGTGGCGTCTGAATCGGTCTGGGCAAACAATGCGTCCGCTTCAACGGCGTCGTCCTCGTTATCCGCGGCGACCATCGACGGCCGTCCGGTGCTGCGGGTGCTGCATATGATTGCCACCGCGTATGGACCGAGTCTTCAAGATAACTATCCTTACGGCCCGGTCGATGCCTTTGGACAACCTCTCGCCCCGGGTATGGTGGCGGTGGATCCTACGGTTATTCCCCTAAAAACATGGCTCTATGTAACGGGATATACGGATCCGGATTTGCCCGCCGGCGGATTTTTGGGCCAGGCCATGGATACCGGGGGCGCCATCAAAGGGATGCGGATTGATATCTTTATGAACGCCAATCCCACCACCGTATCAAACTTCGGGATTGAACCGGTTACGGTATACGTCCTAGGAAACTGACCTTTGGTCCCTCATGAGGGGCTCTTGGTCGGTAGTGCTGGGAAGGCGTTTCCGGTACAATAAGCCTGTCTAGATCGTGAAAGGCAGGGATTTGACGATGGATAGCCCCATGGCGACCCGCATCGATTTGATGGTTCAACGATATCGTGAAGCCATTGTCACCAAGCGACTCAAACCGGGAGACACGCTTGATGTGGCGGAGGAAGCCCGGCGCTTGAATGCCCCGATCGCTCGGGTGCGCCAAGCCTTTCGCATATTGGCCAATCTGGGTTTGGTCTCGCTGGAGCCGGGGGGCCAAGTCGTGGTGCAACCCAACACGCTCCAATCGCTTCAATCTTTGGAGTTTGATCTGACCCGGCGGCGGGCATAAGCCGAAGAGGCCCCTTAGGGGGCCTCTTCCTTTACGCTCGTCATTATTTTGCCGTCAGCGCCTGGTCCAAATCCTCGTAAAGGTCCTCCAAGTGTTCCAGACCGACCGAGAGGCGGATTAAATCGCCTCCCGCACCGGCCAACGCTTGTTCTTCCGGACTTAACTGCTGGTGGGTGGTCGAGGCCGGATGAATCGCCATGGATCGGACATCGCCGACATTGGCGACTAACAACCAAAGGCGCAAGCGGTCCATGACTCGACGGGCGGCCTCAATTCCGCCTTTAACCCCAAAGTTCATCATGCTGCCGTAGAGACCCGGAGGGAGGTAACGGGTCGCCAAGGGGTGAGCCGGGTCTTCCGGGAGTCCGGGATAATTGACCCAACTGACCTCGGGATGTCGGCCGAGCCGCTGGGCAAGGGCAAGGGCGGTCGTGGCCGCTTGACGCATGCGAACCGGTAAGGTTTCGAGCCCTTGGAGGATGTTGTAGGCATTCGTGGGAGACAAAGCGGCTCCCGTATCGCGCAAGACCTTGACGCGGAGTCGGGCGGCATAGGCTCCGGCGCCGAAGTCGCCAAAAATCACGCCATGATAGCTGGCATCGGGTTGGGTAAACTGGGGAAACCGGGATCCGCGGTAATCGAAGCGCCCGGCATCTACGACGATGCCGCCGAGCGAATTTCCATGACCGCCGATCCATTTGGTCAGAGAATGCACCACGATGTCGGCCCCGTGACGAATCGGTTGCGATAAATAGGGTGTAGGAAAGGTATTGTCGACAATTAAGGGGAGACCGTGGCGGTGTGCGGCTTCTGCCCAGGCCGCGATATCGGTGACATTTAAACGAGGATTGCCTATCGATTCGACAAAGACCGCCCGGGTGCGGTCATCCACAAGATGCGGGAAGTCCGCCAGTTGATCATCGGGCAAAAATTTGACCGTAATGCCAAAATCATGGAATGTCGACGTGAATAACGTCCAGGTTCCGCCGTATAACGAGGTGGAGGCGATAATGTTGTCTCCGCTTCGACAGAGGTTCATGATAGCGGCCGTGATCGCCGCCATGCCGCTCGAAAAAGCGACGGCCGCCACGCCTTCTTCCATGAGCGCGATCCGTTGTTCGAGGACGTCGGTGGTGGGATTCATGATGCGGGTATAAATATTGCCCGGTTCATCCAAATTGAATAGTCGGGCGGCATGACCCGAATCGTCAAAGGCATAGCCGACCGTTTGATAAATCGGGACGGAAATTGCATGGGTCGTAGGGTCCGAGCGATACGCGCCGCGAATCGCCAGGGTTTCCGGACGCCAATTTGGCGTGTGTTCGGCCATAAGCTCTCCTCTCTCTGAGACAAATAAAAAATCCGGCCCTGCGGCCGGTCTTGATAAGGGAAGTTCCCGGCCTCTCATTTCTCAGCAGGCTGCTGCAGGATTTGGCACCGTCGTACGTCGAACGCACCGGTTGCCGTGGCATCGTCGGGCCCGTCCCTCCGCCACTCTCCATAAGAGGTGATGTCATTAAAGCACATTCTTTTTACGCCGACAAGGGATAGATCATGCGTACAAATGAAGAATTATACGAAAAAGCCGTGCCGGGTACGGCACGGCCATGGTTTCTTATACGTCCGGCAATCGATAGCTGGCAAACGGCGGGGCGTAAATAAACGGTTGACTGGCCTGATCGAGCGTCTTTAACATTTCCTCGGTCAATTCCACGTCCAGGGCCTTTAAATTGTCTTCCAGTTGTTCGGGCTTGGTGGCGCCCGCAATAGCGCTAGACACTTCCGGGCGCGTCAAGAGCCAAGCCAATGCTACCGCTGCCGGGGGGACCTGAAGCGACGACGCCAGATCCCCAACGGTTTTCGCCAATGCGAGGCGATGGGGGTCCAGGCGGTCTTTGAACCGTGGATCGGTGGCCGCTCGAGAACCGGCCGGGACTTCATCGGTCGATCCGTATTTTCCGGTCAAAATGCCGCCCGCCAACGGGAAATAGGCGATCAGGCCAACCCCTTGATCGCGGCACATGGCGGTCATTTCTTGTTCCGGTGTGCGATCGGCCAGCGAATAGGAAATTTGATTCGACACATAGCGGGTCCAGCCGAACCGTTCGCTAATTCCGAGCGCCTTAACCATTTCCCAAGCCTGGTAATTTGAGGCCCCGATATACCGGACTTTACCGCTTTGAACGAGATCATCCAACGTGCGAAGGGTTTCTTCCAGTGGCGTGTGGGGATCAAACGTATGAATTTGATATAAGTCGAGATAGTCGGTATCGAGCCGTTTTAGGCTTTTTTCAATTTCGCGCATGAGGTGTTGCCGGGAGGAACCGAGGTCGTAGGGACCGGAACCGGTCGGCAACCCGGCTTTCGTGGTTAATATGACGTCTTGTCGGCGACCTTTTAACGCTTTGCCGATGATCCGTTCGGATTCCGTTCCCGCATAAATATTGGCCGTATCAATGAACGTGACGCCGGAATCGATTGCCTGATGCAGGATGCGGATGGATGTCGCTTCGTCGGCGCGGCGTCCGAAGGCATTCGTCCCCAGTCCCAACGCCGATACGCGAAGCCCGCTATTTCCGAGCCGTCGAAATTCCATAGGCAAATATCCTCCCTGATCTGATGGGTTCCAATCATCCACATCATACCATTTTCGAAAGAAAAATCCTGAAACGGAGGTCGTGTGCGCGGAGTGCGGAATTCGCTACAATAGACAGAGATAGTCCCAGGGGGGGACATTGTGCGTAACGTCCTGGTTTTAGGCGGCACCGGCATGTTATCGGGGCTGGTGCTACGGTATTTGACCGATGGCGATCGGGTATTTGTCGTGGCTCGGCGCCGCGAACCTCTCGATCAGCTGGTGGGGAAGGCTGGAGCGACAGCTGACCGACTCACGCCGATCGCTCTGGATTATCATGATACGGAACGGCTCGGGCGCTGGTTGGCGCATGGGCAATTGATGCATGGACCGCTGGATCAGGTGGTGGCGTGGATTCACGGCGATCCTAACCCTCTCTGGCAGGTATTGCAGCAAGAGGTGCGGGCTTATCGGCAGGGGGGATGGGATGTGTTCCATATATTGGGCCATCAAGCATGGGATCATCCGGGAGAGAAACCGTCCGTGTTCGATGAGGGGTGCCGCTATCACCGAGTCATCTTAGGGGCTGTGCGCGAGGACGCCTCGTGGCGGTGGTTAACCCATGACGAAATTGTTGAGGGCATCTGGTCGGCCGTCCAAACCTCGGCGGCCGTGACGAGGGTGGGAGAACGGCCCGAGATAGGAGTCAAGGATTTGTGATGACCGAACGTGAGGCGCATCGAACCCCGATAAAACGGCGCCTGCGTTGGCGGCGTTTTGGCAAGGTCCTTTTGGGCAGTTTATTGGTCGTCTGGTTGGTCATTCCGGGCCTTCTGTTCCTGGGGGCCGCATGGGTACTGCGAGGCGATGTGACGCGGGCCAAGTCGGCGTTTCACACGCATAATCCGGTGTCCTTTAACGCGGCCATTCGGCAAATGACCGACGCGAGCGCGGTCATGGATGTGACCGGGCATTGGATGGGCTATTGGGCGTGGCTACCCGGGATCGGTGGAGCTTATCGAAATGTGTTGTTGAGCTTAGACGCCTTTCATCAAATGCTGGTCGGGGCAGAGGACATCTTGCCGCCATTGGACCGCGTCTTATCAGCGTTGACCCTCAAGGGTCGACATCCGAACGGGATCGGGAATCAAAAAATCCAAGCATTGGTGGATACGTTGCCTAGCTGGGGGCCTGGCCTCAAAGCAGCCTACCCTCATTGGCAGGCCGCGGAATCTCGACTCAATCAGATTCGGCCGCAGGCGTGGAGCGGTATTTTGGGGCATTATGCGTCCGACGTCGGCGTCTTACAAGACGCCGCGCGACGATGGGTGCCGCAGGTACCGGTCTTAATGCAGTCGACCCGCGTGCTGCAGCACTTGGTGGGATTTCCCGTGCCGCAGCGCTACTTTTTGGTGTTTCAAAATAGTGGCGAGTTACGGGCGACGGGCGGGTTTATGACCGCTTATGGCTATGTCGTTTTTAACCATGGTAAGATTCAGCGTCTCACGGCGCAAAACATGTATCTTTTAGATAGCGAGGTCACCTATCAACCGCCCGCGTCGCCGGTCATTGCCACGTATCTTCCGGTCTATTACTGGCATCTGCGGGACGCCAATACCTCTCCGGACGTGCCGACGACCGTCGGCTACATTCAGCGGTTTTACCAGTCGATTCCCGGTGCGCCGCCTATTAACGGCGTCATATTTATCGATACCTGGTTTGTCGATCAGCTAATCGCCGATGTGAACGGGTTAACCGTAGCAACCCCTAAAGGCCCGGTTCATCTGACCCCTCAAAACGCCAACTTTGAAATGGAGTACATGGCCGAGGGGCAGGGACTGCCGGACGCCGTGCGCAAAAAATTTATCGCGACGATGATGAAAGATTTGTTTCATAAAGTGTTTTCCTCCCGGGGATTTACGTTGCTACGGGTTCTCAATACGGTCAACCAAAGCCTGAATCAAAAATTTATCCTGTTATATTTTAATGACCGGCAGGCCGAATCGTTGGTGGCGCGGGAAAATTGGGGCGGTATCATGACACGCTACCCGCATGCCGACTACTTATCGGTGGTCGATGAAAATCTCTTGGGCCACAAAGACAATTACGTCATGTCATATCACATTGTGACCCGGATTCTTAAAGTAGGTCGGCGATTTCAGCAGACGGTGACGATGACCTGGACCGATCCGGCTTTGGATAACGGTTGGCTTTATGTTCCGTATCATTCCTGGGTGCGCTTCTACCTTCCTCGGGGAGCCCAATTGCTGAGTATTTCCGGGGTGGACGGGATTCCGTATGAAGATTATGTAAATTCCGGACTGAATAAAACGGTGGTGGGCGGCCATGTCGATTTACCCTCCCGGACCTCGCGAAAACAGCCGGTCGCCCGACACACGGTCACCATTCGGTATTGGTTGCCGCAAGGGGTGCCGATGCGCCGTCTCATGGTGCAAATGCAACCGGGCATTAATCATGAATCGCTGACGGTGATTGCGGGATCCTATCGCGTGTCGATGCCGTTGGTGCATGACGTGATCTTGACACTGCCGCCGGGTTATTAATCCTCGAGAATCCGAAATGTGGGCTCATGCTGTGGGGCCATGGGAGCATGCCATACGGTGTCGACGCGCGCAAAACGGGGACCTTCTTGGAGCCAAACCAGAAACTTGTCCAGCTGATGTTCTTCACCTTCGGCCTCAATCGCGACCTGACGCGGGTCCGGCAGGTTGTGCACCCATCCCGTCAATCCTAATTGTTGGGCCTGATTGAGCGTAGCCTGCCGAAATCCGACGCCCTGGACCCGGCCGGTGACACGAATTTGATAACGGCGAATCATCATGCCCACCTCCTCCTGGTTATTGTATGATAACCAGGGGACGCGGGGGAAAGGTATTAGGGAATTTCTTCCTGAGAACCCGATTCCACGTTATCGCCCAGCACGTGTTGCATGGCCGGGGTGGGTTGGACGTGATGGACACGGTCATACACGACCCGGACGAGACTTTTGAGTTCGCTATCGGTCAGCAGGGAAACATAGTTCCAGGGGCCCAGATCGATCGTCTGAACACCGTCCTCGCCTTCGAGATCGGTCGTGACGGTGAGATTGGGATATTGGCCGGTAATATGGAAATTTTTAATCCGCATAGCAATCTCCTTTCATGCATAACGGGATTGTGTGGTTAGCTTGTCCGGCAACGTAAAGCCTATACGCGGAAAAAGGAGTGGGAGGTTTTGGCAAAAGAAGGTTGGGCTCTTGACGGGGTGGCTTTTTTTGAAGGGGAACTGGTGCCCTTGGCACATGCCAAAGTCAGTATCGCCACCCATGCATTCAACTACGGGACAGGGTGTTTCGAAGGCATTCGGGCCTATTGGAACGCCGACGAGCGACAACTCTACTTACTGAAGGCGGATGCCCATTACCGACGGATGTTGCGGTCGGCGCACATTCTGACCATTCAAATTCCCTACTCCGTAGAAGAGCTGGTCCAATGGACGCTGGAATTGCTTCGGGCGAATCATTTCGAAAGCGACGTCTACATTCGACCGCTGGCTTATAAGGCCGATCCGGCGATTAAAGTCTCCTTAGGGGGGTTACGGGACGCTTTCAGCATGTTTGCACTGCCCATGGGGGACTACGTCCCAGTTCAGGGCCTGCGAGTGCAGGTATCGTCTTGGCGTCGTTTGTCGGATAACATGATTCCCTCGCGCGCGAAGGTGACCGGAGCTTATATTAATGCGGCCCTGGCCAGTGAACAGGCGCACCGCGACGGGTACGACGAAGCCATTATGTTGGCCGACGATGGCCACGTATCGGAAGCGAGTTCGTCCAATCTTTTTCTCGTCCGGCAAGGCACGCTCGTTACCACGCCCGTGACGGCCGATATTCTGGAAGGGGTGACCCGGCAATTGGTGTTGGAATTAGCCCAGGCCAACCACATTCCGGTGGAGATCCGTCCCATTGATAGGACGGAGTTATATACGGCGGACGAACTCTTTTTGTGCGGCACCGGGGTGCAACTGGCGGCCATTACCGAGGTCGATCACCGGGTAGTGGGCACGGGTGGCACCGGCCGCATTACCGGCGAATTGCAGTCGCAATATTTCCAAGCGGTCCGAGGACAGCTTGATGCGTTCCGCGAATGGGTGATTCCGGTTTACTAAGCCGTGATCCGCTAGGCCCCCTGGTTTTGCCAGGGGGCCGAAAGCTGTTTAAAAGAGTGACACGGTGGACCAGGAGAGCAGCGGTTGGCCGTGTTCGAGCCGTTGGCGTTCCATTAGGGTGGTAATGAGGCCGGTGTGGGAGAACAACTGGGGAAAATTGCCCCGAACCCGGCCCGTATCGAGCTCGACATGTTCGCCATAGAGCCCTAACGGGGTGGCTTGTGCCGCATGGCGAGCAATGACGCGGTCGGCGTCCTCCCGGCGTCCTTGCCGCATGAGAACTCTGGCATACCAAAATCCGGCCAATAAAAAGGGGTACCGTGCCGTACCGAGATCGTCTTCGCGGTACCGATAGACCAGATCCTGATCCACCAGGGTGTTTTCGATACGCTCTAATGTCCGTTCAAACCAGGGGTGACGGGCGTCGATAAAGCCATATAACGGCAGGGTCAACAACGCGGCGTCGGCGGATTCGGAGCCTGGTCGAGGCGTAAACTCGCCGGCTTTGGCGGCGTCACGCTCCATCGTATCTTGAATGCGTTGAGCGACGCGGGCCCAGCGTGTGGCGCTTTCGTGGGCTCCCAGCACTTCTTGGGCCAGTTCGGCGGCGGCTTTGAGGCCTACCCAATTCATCAGCCGGGAGTGGGTATGCTGACTCCGGATGGTCCGGTATTCCCATAACGACGCGTCTTCTTGCGTCCAAGTGTGGCGTGCCCATTCCGCCAACGATTCGATGGCCCACCAATAATAGCGGATCCACCCGTCATTGTGCTCGGTCTGCCACAGGTGATAGACGAGCCACAGCACGCTGCCGGCCAAGTCTAATTGCAATTGGCTGATGGCGCCGTTGCCGGCGCGGGCCGGCCGGGATTCGTCATGACCTTGGAGCCACAATAAATCGCGTTCGCCGTCCGGGAGAGTCCCATCCACCCGCAGAAAGGGCGCCGGAAACACGCGTTCGGTAGGCGAAACGGCATTTAACAGGAATTCGGCGATACGGCGGGCGGCGACCATGTCTCCCGCCAACAACAGCGCTTCTGCGGCATACGCGCTATCGCGTACCCAAACATAACGGTAATCCCATTGGCGAGCCTCACCGGGAATTTCCGGCAAGGAGGTGGTGGCGGCCGCGATGGGAGCCCCGGTCGGGCGATAGGTCAGGGCGCGTAGGATGTCGAGACTCCGCGTCAACAGTTGAGCGTGGGGGCCTTCATAGGCGACGCGTCCGGCCTGCCAGTAACCGGCGGTGCGTTCCCACAGGCGTTCCGGATCGTTGGGGATGGGCCGGGTCAGCCATCGCACGTCGGCGGGTTCTTCCGTGGTGACGCGCAAAACAATGGTGGCCTGACCGGGTCCAATGGTCCACTGATCGATACGGTGCGTGGTTTGAAAGGGCCCTTGAATGGCTAATTGGGCTTGTTCCGGCCCCTTGGGGTTTTGGTAGCGCATGCCGGTAGAAGTGGGGTAGTAGGCCGGGCGGACCGCCCCATACCCAAAGGCGGGCCGACACGTGAGACGCAAAGGCACCGGGGTCTCACAGGCCAACCACACCGCCGTCCGGCCCACGCTCATCCAGCTACGGACACGGGCAATGCCGTCTTGGGTATAAAAACGTGTTTCGAGACAAAGGCCGTCCGAAAGATACGACTGCTCGACTTGGTCGTATTGATCCGGTTCTAAACTCAGATATCCTCCGGTATGCCAGTCTAATAAACGGCCGAAAATGGTCTCGCCGTCAAATCGGGGAATGGGTAGCCAATCAATGGCTCCCGTCGGGCCGGCCAAAGCGGCCGTGGATCCGTTGGCTAAAATCGCATAAAAAGGTTTCATGTCATCACGCTTCCTGGCACCTGGCGCCGATCCTTTTCCGATAGTCTATCCGCCGCACAGCATCCAACACCAAACTGCCCATCCCAGATTTTAGCGGGGACGTCAGGCACTTTACGCTATGTCAAAGGATGCTTGACAGGTGCCCCATCGGCCGCGGGAAGGGCTCGAACCCAATCGTATAACGCGGGCAACAGGATTTCAAGGGTCGGCGCCCGGAAGGTGGTCGGTCCCGGTCGTTGCCTTCGGGGACTAATATGGGCTGTCGTCCAGCCCCAACGATAGGGCCAGCCAATATCCTGATCGTAATGATCGCCGATGGACAACGTGCGGCAGGGATTAATCGGTCCGTCCCAAGCCTCGTGGGCCAACCGGAAAAGGCCGGCCGGTTTTTGGGCGGCAAAGGATATCCAGTGAAAAAGGGGCCATGCCTGCAGCCGGGTTAACACCGGGATCGCGACCGCGGCGGGAGTATTGGTGACTAACACGAGACGGATTTGCGAACCGGCCCATTGGAAAAACCGGGTCACCGGCTGGGGGAGAGGATCCAGCATATCCGAAGCCACCATAGCCTCGCGGGTGCGTTCAAAGGCCATGAGCCAGCCTTCCGGACGGGCTTCGTAGGTGAGGGCCAATCGGGTGACGGCGTCCCAATTGTCGCCGAACGGAATTGGCCTTTGGCCGCTGAAATGCAGATGGACACGCCGTAAAAAATCGTCGCGGGTGGATGCGGGGATATATGCCGCCAACTCTTCGGCGAGGCGGTAATAGGGTGCATCGGTGCTATAAAGGGTGCCGTCCAGGTCTACCATCATGAGGCCGCGCATAAAATCCCCCTTTCAGTGTGTCAGAGAGATTCGCCGGACCATCGCGATTTCCTTCGAGAAACGGGGATTTTAAGGGGAAGAAAGGGTTGGCGGTTCACCGGCCCACTGAACCGTGACGATCCAGCGCGGACCATGGGGTCGGCTCCAATCGTGGGGGCGCGGACTACGCGGACCCGAATGGTCTAAAATCACCCATCCCGGCTGCGGCGGAATACCGAGTCCTCGATAGCCGAGAATGTGCAAGCGACGGGCCAATTCTTGACGATGACTGGTGAGGACCGTCTGTTGAATAAGCGCCATATCCTGTGCAAAGGCCTCGCTTAACGCGAGGTCATCAGGACCCCGGTAAAACCGGATGGCAGTGAGTTGCCACTCCGTATCCGGGGGCGCCCAATGCTGAAGCGCGGCGAGGACATGTGCCTGAGCCGCGGCTTCGTCAGGTGATTCGACTACCCACCATTGGGTCCACACCGTGCGATGCCCCCACTTTTTGTTAGCCGGCGATATTACGTGTTTTGCGCGGAGACACGTCGTTCCATTGCGGCCGCACATTGTCGATATAGCAATCCGGGCAGAATTTGGCTTGGCCGGTTTCCAGCACGTCGCGAGACGTTAACGGCTCTTCACACAGTTGGCAGTACCCGACAATTTCATGGGCTAAAGCATGACGCATAGGATGTCACCTCACTTTTCGGAATACTTTGCTTTGATATCATTATATCAAGAGATTGGGCATGTGAACACTATCACAAGGGTTTTTATAAAATTTTTTATCGCAATTTCGGAATGTCGTGATCAGGGCTAAAATCCCTGCGGCCTATTCGTTGTGCAATATTGCCAGGGGAAAACAGAGGTCTATAATGGAGTCTGTTGATAAATGGATAGCCGAATTTCTTGTGGGACACAAGAAAACGGAGGACCCAAGTTCCGGGGTGAATCCAGAAGATCTTTCTGGTAGGGTACCGCTTCGACCGCCCGAACCCGTCAGCTAACTTCGTAGGCAAAGGGAGAGGGCATGAAAGCCCCCGGGGGCTTTTTTGTTTGGCGCGCCTGAAAGGATGGAGGGCATATGTGGGGCGATTTGCTCGCCGTACTTTTTCTGGTCGGCGGATTTGGATTTTTGGCGTGGTTGACGCAAATTCTTAGCCGAGGATAAAGGAGGCTGGCGGATGGAGGTCTTATTAGGGCTCTCGCTTGTCATGATGGGCTATTTAGTCTACGTGATTTTTCATCCGGAACAGTTTTAAGACGGGGACAAAAGAGGTGGCGACGGATGAGTGTCAACGGGTGGATGGGCATCGCGGTATTACTGGTTTTGATGATGGGAATCGGGTTGGGGGTCGGCACCTATTTGGAACGGGTGTTACCGGTTCAGGGTGAGGTGCGTCCCCGGTCCCTCTTTGGACGGCTCGAAACGGCGATTTATCGGGCGGCCGCCATTAATCCGCGGGTGGAGATGGACTGGAAAACCTACATGAAAAGTGTGTTGGCGGCCAATTTGATGATGGCGTTGGTGGGATACCTTTTGTTGAGGCTGCAAGGCCGGTTGCCGTTAAATCCGGCCAAAGTGTCCGCACCCTCCTGGGATCTGGCCTGGAACACCGTCGTCAGCTTCGTGACCAACACCAATTGGCAAAATTATGCCGGAGAATCCGCGCTGTCTTATTGGAGCCAGATGACGGTCATTACCTATCTTCAATTTGCGTCGGCTGCCACCGGAATTGCGGTGGCGTTGGCCGTCGTCCGAGGATTGGTCCGGCAAAAGGCGCGCACGCTCGGAAATTTTTGGGTGGACTGGGTCTCGGTGCAAACTCGGGTGTTGTTACCCTTCGCGTTGATTTTGGGGTTTGTTTTCATTGCGTTGGGGGTACCGCAAACGCTGGGCGGACCGGTGCACGTCGTGGGATTAAGCGGCGTAGGACAAACCATCGCTCGGGGACCGGTGGCCTCATTAGAAGCCATTAAGCAACTCGGGACAAACGGTGGGGGATTTTTTAACGCCAACTCGGCTCATCCTTTTGAAGATCCCACCCCGCTCACCGCGGTGCTGGAAATTTTGGCGATGACGGCTATCCCCCTCGGATTGGTGTTTTACTTTGGGCGGCAGATTAAAAATCATCGGCAGGCCTGGGTTATTGTGACGTATTTAATGGCCCTTCTGATTTTGGGGATCTTCCTGATTTACCAGAGCCAATCCCACGGTAATCCGTGGTTAAGTCAGCAATTAGGGATTCACGGGCCGAATTATGAAGGGCAAGAATGGCGGTTCGGGCCCGCTCTTTCGAGCGTATTTACAGCGGTCACGACCGCTTTCGGTACAGGCGCCGTCAATGGAATGCATGACAGCTTGATGCCCTTGGCGGGAATGGTGGCGTTGGTGTTTATGATGTTGAATGTCGTGTTTGGCGGGTCCGGGGTCGGGCTTATCAATATTCTCATGTTTTTGTTGATTACGGTGTTTTTGTCGGGCTTGATGGTGGGTCGGACTCCTGAAATGTTCGGCAAAAAAATTGAGGCGCGGGAAATTAAACTGGCAACCGTGGCGATGTTAGTGCATCCTTTTCTCATTTTGGTTCCGACGGCGGTGGCGCTACTCACGCCGGCCGGACTAAAAAGTCTCGGCAATCCGGGACTTCATGGATTTACGGAAATTCTCTATGCCTTTACCTCCACCGCGGCGAACAACGGTTCGGCGTTTGCCGGTCTGAACGGCAATACCCTTTTTTACAATCTTTTGTTGGGCTGGGTGATGTTGTTAGGCCGTTATGTCTCGCTGATCGCGATGCTGGCGATAGCCGGGTCTTTGGCTGAAAAAGCGACCATCCCGGAAACCCTGGGGACGCTCAAAACAGATTCGTATGCCTTTGGTGGTGTTTTCGTGGGCGTCGTGCTGATTGTCGGAGCCTTGACCTTTTTCCCTGCCTTGGCGGTCGGGCCAATCGGGGAACATCTGCAATTGTGGGCTCAATCGGGGCACTGATAGGGGGATCGAGGAACAACATGGCTACACAAGCGAAAACCTGGTCTACGGCATTGATCGGGCGGGCGTTGGGCGATTCATTCATTAAGATGGATCCGCGGGTGATGATTCGGAATCCGGTGATGTTTGTCGTGGAAGTGGGCTTCGTGGTCACGAGCTTATTAACGGTAAATCCGGATTTATTTGGCGGCCATTATCCGCCTGCCGAACGAACCTATAATGCGGTCGTCTCGGTCGTTTTGTTACTGACGGTGCTTTTCGGCAACTTTGCGGAAGCGATTGCCGAGGGTCGGGGTAAGGCCCAAGCCGAGTCGTTAAGGCGACAAAAGGCCGATTTAATGGCACGGAAACGCACGGCGCAAGGGGTTGTCGAGGTTCCGGCGACGAGCTTGACCCGTGGCGATATTGTGGAAGTGGAAGCAGGTCAACTAATCCCGGCCGACGGGGAAGTGATTGAAGGGTTTTAACAGTTTCCCTTGAAATTATCTAAACTTGCTCGTATTGTATTAATATGAACAAGATGGCGACAATCGCCGAAACGGCAAAATTCCTGGGTGTATCGAAATCCACTCTTCGCCGATGGGAACGGGAAGGAAAGTTATTGCCGGACGAACGGACCGCTGGCGGCCAGAGACGATACGACCTGACCAAACTACGGCCCAACGCTTTTCACGCCGGACCGGTGGCTAGAACAACCATTGCTTATGCTCGCGTATCCAGCCACGACCAGAAAGCGGATCTGGAACGGCAGGTCCAAATGTTAGAGATGTTCTGTTCCGCTAACGGATGGTCATTCGAAATCCTCTCGGATCTCGGATCGGGAATGAACTACCACAAGCGCGGTCTTCGGAACCTCTTGGAGAAAATCGTCGCGGGAGATGTGGACCGCCTGGTTCTCACCCATAAAGATCGATTGCTACGTTTCGGTGCGGAGTTGGTGTTCGCGATCTGTGAGATCAAGGACATCGAGGTTGTCATCATCAACAAAGGCGAGGCGCCAACCTTCGAGGAGGAACTGGCCCAGGACGTGCTGGAAATTATCACCGTCTTTTCAGCCCGGCTCTACGGCAGCCGAAGCCACAAGAACAAGAAAATGCTAGAGAAACTGAAGGAGGCGGTGAAAGAGTGACGCGAACCGTAAAGTGGCTTTCCGGTCCTCTCAATACCGGCAAGTGGGCGGCGGTTCTAGCCATTGCCACAGCCTACTCCCTTCAGAAGGATGCCTTTCTCCGGACACTCGCCCGAACGGTTCGGTGGGCCGACTTGGACAACCCACGAGCCTTCCGAAAGCGGGACAAGGCGTCACGGGTGAACTGCTGGACGCTGCCGGTTCACCTCTACGACCGTGCTCTCTTCGATGCCGTGGAGACGATGCGACGCTGGATCCTGGCTGCCATTGCCCAGACGCACATTGAGGGAAAACTCTTCCGGATGTTCGAGGGGCGACAGCGCCGATATGCCTTTTGGTTGCTCCGGAAGTTCGTTCGGATCGGAGCGGTGCTCCGAGGCGAGGCTCCGGAGCCCCAGTTCGCGATCGCCCTGGCGGAGCGCCAGGCGGTGGTCCGGCTGCTGCGCCGACTTCTCCGGAAGGCTCTCGGCAAAGCACCGCGAGTTCACCTACGCCGATCGTTCGCACTGGACAATACGCTGTACCGCTTCTTCACGCACCAAGGCAAGCCGTACCTTTCCATTGCTAGCCTTGTCCCAGGGCAGCGGATCGTCATTCCCCTCAAGGGGTTCCCGGTTCCGGCGGTCACCGGCAACGTTCGGGTGGTGATCGACCCGCTCCAGCATACGGTGGCCATCCATGTTCCCATTCCGGTCCGGGTGAAGACCTTGCCCGAACGCCGCGAACCGGTGGTCGTCGGTTTGGACGCGGGCGTGACGGAAGTCTTTGCCGACAGCCGGGGTCATTTCTACGGTGAAGGGTTCGGTCTCGTCTTGGATCGCCTGAGTGCACAGACCACAACGCAGGGGGCGGAGCGGAACCGACTGTACGCGGCGGCGAAAACCCTGGCCGCCTCTTCCCGACCGGAAGACCGGCAAAAGGCGGGTCGGATTCGGCGATACAACTTGGGTCGGATGAAACTGGATGCCCGCAGAGCCAGGGGGCAAGCCGAGGTGAAGCGTCGGATTTCCGAAGCGCTGCGGGAGGTCCTGCGCTCTCGGCCCGATGTGCTGGTGATGGAGGATCTCAGCCGAATGCGGGGCCGGACCAAAAGCCGACACCTCTCCCGCGTGGTCTCGCGCTGGATGCGGGCAAACCTAAAGGAACGGGCGGAGTTCCTGGCCCAAGCGGGAGGTTCCCGCTTGGAGACGGTGAACGCAGCCTACACGTCCCAGGAGTGCCCGCAGTGCGATTATGTCCACCATAACAATCGCGAGGGCGACCGTTTCCATTGCCAGCGTTGCCATTTCACCGGCCATGCTGATACGGTGGGCGCGGTGAACGTGGCGCGCCGGTATACCCATCCCGAACTGTGGGAACGGATTCGGGTGTTCACGCCAAAGGAGGACGTATTGAAGATCCTCCGGGAGATTTTCGAGCGCCAGAAAGCACGCTGTACCTGATGACGTGGCGGGGATGTTCCCCGCCGGAGAAAGCCAGTTACCGGACTGCGTGACCGGACAAGGGGAACCTGCCTTGGGAAATCCGTCGTGCATTGCACGGAGTACCAGAGCAGGGGCTCGCTTTACCCGCAAGGGGACGGGACAGGCAAAAAGGTAGCGGTTGGGGGTCGAATCCCCCCTGTCGCCGGAAGGAAGCTCCGTACCGGAGGAAAGCCGCTTGGGGGCTTGCTGATGATGGGAACGGTCACGGCTACCGGCAGGACTTGCGCGGTTGCGGTTCCAACCCTGCGGAGGGAATGGGCCGGAAACGGCCAGGAGCAACACGGCGATCTGCGTAAGAGCGAATAATCCAAGCGAAACCGGCTTATGCCCTTACGGGTAAGTTTGAGCAGGTTTCGTATAGCGGCTCGGGAGTGTCGACGAATCGGCGATTACCGGCGAATCGGCCCCGGTCATCCGGGGGGCGGGCGGAGATTTTAGTTCCGTTACCGGCGGTACCAAACTCTTGTCGGATAGGTTGGTGATTCGGGTCACCGCGGACCCCGGGGAATCCTTTTTGGATAAAATGATTCATTTGGTGGAAGGGGCGAGCCGCCAAAAAACCCCGAACGAGTTGGCCTTATCCGTCCTTTTGGCCGGGCTGACCCTGATTTTTTTAATCGTGGTCGATACGTTGGAACCGATTGCGCATTACGTACACGGTCACATCGACGTCGCGACGCTCATCGCCTTGTTGGTCTGTTTAATTCCCACGACAATTGGGGCCTTGTTATCGGCCATCGGCATTGCCGGCATGGATCGGGTCATTCGATTTAATGTGGTGGCCAAATCCGGCAAAGCCGTCGAAGCCGCGGGCGACGTCAATACCCTCATATTGGATAAAACCGGAACGATCACGATTGGTAATCGCCTAGCCAGCGAATTTTTTCCCGTCGGTGGTCATGACATGACAACTTTAGTGGAAGCCGCCGTCTTGAGCTCGTTGTTTGACGAAACCCCGGAAGGCCGGTCGGTCGTGGAGTTGGGGAAAAATTTAGGAGTCAATCTATTGCGCGAAACCTTTCACGATGTGACGGTGGTCGAGTTTAGTGCCGATACCCGCATGAGCGGCCTCGACCTGCCGGATGGGAGCATTGTCCGGAAGGGGGCGGTCGATGCCATTAAGCGGTTTGTCGGGGAGGCGGGTGGCCAGATCCCCGATGATCTGGACGAAAAAACCGAACGGATTGCCCGGCAAGGGGGAACCCCGTTGGCGGTCTTGCGGGATCGGGAGATCTTAGGGGTAATCTATCTTAAAGATATAGTGAAGCCCGGGATGCGCGAACGCTTTGAAGCGTTGAGAAAAATGGGGATCAAGACCATTATGTGCACCGGGGATAATCCGCTGACCGCGGCGACCATCGCCCAAGAAGCCGGAGTGGACGATTTTATTGCGGAGGCCAAGCCGGAAGATAAAATGCGCCTCATTAAATCGGAGCAGGAGCAAGGGAAACTCGTAGCCATGTCGGGAGACGGCACGAACGATGCCCCCGCCTTGGCTCAGGCGGATGTCGGATTGGCGATGAACTCGGGAACCCAAGCGGCTAAAGAAGCCGCCAATATGGTGGATTTGGATTCGAATCCGACGAAGTTGATTGAAGTCGTCGAGATCGGGAAACAATTACTGATCACGCGCGGCGCGATTACCACCTTTTCCATCGCGAACGATGTGGCCAAATATTTCGCCATTATCCCGGCTATTTTTATCACGATGATTCCTCGCCTCACCGTCCTGAACGTGATGCATTTGACCAGCCCCAAAAGCGCGATTTTGTCTGCTTTGATTTTTAATGCGGTGATCATTCCGCTCCTCATTCCGCTGGCGATGCGAGGGGTACGGTATCGACCGATGAGCGCCACCAGTTTATTAATGCGCAATCTCGTGATCTATGGGTTCGGGGGCGTGATAGCCCCGTTTATCGGCATCAAATTGATTGATCTGGCGCTGACGGCATTCGGTTGGGCGAATCTTTAAAGGGGGGCTTCTGATGCGTATGCTCATGCGGGCGTTCCGGATCACCGTCATAACCGTGCTGATTTTTGGATTGGCTTATCCACTCGTTTTGGTCGGGCTCGGTCAAGTTTTCTTTCCCCACCAAGCGAACGGAAGTCTCCTGGTGTGGCAGGGACGGATCAGGGGATCGGCCTTGATTGCGCAACCGGTGACCAACCTCGGGCTTTTTATGCCCCGGCCCTCGGCCGTCGACTATAATGCGTTGAACTCCGGAGCCACGAACTATGGCCCGACCAATCCCCGGTTATTCGCCGAGGTGAAACACAATCTGGCGAAGGTGCTTTTAGAAAATCCCGGAGTACGCCCGACCGAGGTGCCGACCAGTATGGTGGAAAGTTCCGGTTCGGGTTTAGATCCGGACATCAGTGTGGCGGATGCCACCCTGCAAGTTCCTCGGATTGCGCGCCGGGATCATATTGCGCAGTCGGTCTTAATCCGGTTCATTCAAGAAGCCACAAAAGGCCGGACGCTCGGAATTTGGGGAGAACCACGGGTCAATGTGAACCGGTTGAACCTCTTCGTGTTGCAATATATCGCCGGGAGGACGCATGGGATTTCACGTTAGTGGTGAGTTAGGACAACTGAAGATTTTTCTCGGGATGGCGCCCGGCGTCGGTAAAACGTATACCATGTTACGCGAGGCGCGTCTTCTCAAGGCACGCGGGGTCGACGTGGTCGTGGGCTACGTGGATACCCATGAGAGACCCGATACCGCGCGGCAATTAGACGGGCTGGAAGTCGTGGAACGGTTAGCGATCGAATGGCAAGGGCGAATGTTTGAAGAGGTCAATTTGGAGGCGATTTTGGCCCGCCGGCCGGAGGTTGTCGTCATTGACGAGTTGGCCCATTCCAACGTTCCCGGCTCTCGATTTCCCAAACGGTATATGGACGTCGAATTTTTGCTTGATCATGGCATTGATGTGTTGACGGCGGTGAATGTCCAGCATCTGGAACCGGTACAAAGCGAAGCGGAAGCGATAACCAAGGTGCCTGTACGCGAGATTATTCCGGCGACCTTCTTGGCGCGCGCCCAAGAGATCGAAGTGATTGACGTGACGCCCGAAACGCTGCGGCAACGTCTATTGGACGGCGGTATCTATCCGCCGGAAAAAGTCGACCAAGCGTTGAAACATTTTTTTCGGGCGGAAAATCTGGCCGCTTTGCGGGAATTGATGTTGCGTCGGGTGGCGGAAGATGTTGACGAACGGCTTCAGCATTCGTTTGAGCGGCGATTGATTCCCGGACCGGTCGGGGCGCGGGAGACCATTATGGTCTGTGTAAGTTACCTCGAGCGGTCACGCCCCTTGTTGGAGCGTGCCAAACGTATGGCGGACCGGATGAAGGCGGACCTCATCATGCTCACGGTGACCGACGAGGAAGTGGAGTTGCTGGATCAACGGGAAAGGCGCCATGTCGACCAACTCGAGGCCTTGGCGCAGCAATATCGGGCAAAATTTATCGCTGAACCGCGACGGGACCGTCGGCTCGGGGAAGTGATCCTGCAGGTTGCGGAACGTGAAAATGTGACTCAAATCGTCATTGGGCAACCCCATGAGCGGGGGTGGCGAAGTTGGGTCAAGGACAGCCCGGTTCCGTTTTTGTTAAAAAACTTGCGCTACGTGGATTTAAGAATTGTCGGGTGGAGGGACCAACATGCCCAATGAGGGCTGGGGACGTCTGACGATTTACGTGGGGGCGGCGCCCGGGGTCGGCAAGACCTATAAAATGCTGCAAGACGCCAATGACTGGCTGGCTCGCGGTGTGGATGTGGTGGCGGGATTCATTGAAACCCATGGGCGGCGGGAAACGGCCGATCAGATCGGGCGCTTGGAGGTATTACCGCGAAAACGGATCAACTACCAAGGGCACACCTATGAAGAGTTGGATACCGATGCCGTCATTCGCCGCCGGCCGGCGGTGGTCTTGATTGACGAGCTGGCCCATTCGAATGTACCGGGTAGCCGTCACGCGAAACGCTATGAAGATATTGAGGATATCTTGCGGGCGGGCATTGATGTGGTCACGACGGTCAATATTCAACACTTGGAAAGCTTACAAGATAAAGTGGAGCATATTACCGGGGTGAAGGTTCGAGAACGCGTACCGGATCGGATTATGGATTTGGCCGATGAAATCAAGCTCATCGATGTGACGCCGCAGACGCTGCAAGAACGGTTGATGAATGGGCAAATTTATGCGCCGGATAAAATTGAGGCGGCGTTAAGCCATTTCTTTCAACCCGGGAAGTTATCCGCCTTGCGGGAACTGGCCTTGTTGGAGGTAGCGGATGATGTCGATCAGCGGCTCGGGTCGGCGGAGGTGGTGCATCCCGAGCGGATTTTGGTTTGTGTCAATTATCGACCCCATTCCGAAAAACTTATTCGGCGGGGCTGGCGCATTGCCGATCGGCTAAAAGCCGAACTTTACGTATTGGTGGTCGTGACCGAACCGTTGAGTCCGGACGAGCAACGCGATTTGGAAAGGATCCGGGATTTAAGTCGACAGTTTCGGGCGACGTTCATTTTACGGTCGGCGGATCAGCGCAATGTAGGGCCGGTCATTGTCGAGGTGGCCGAATCTTTGCGGGTTTCACAAATTGTCATCGGGCAGCCACAAAACGCCCGCAACGGTCCGTTGGGTTGGACGTCTCCGAACCCCATCGATTATGTGTTACGGCATGCGGAATTTATGGATTTACACGTGGTTTCCAGCACACGGGAATCTTCGGCCAATTAGGGAAAGGCTCTTGTCAGACCGGTGATATTTGGGTACCGTGGACACGGATTGGTAACTTACGAACGGGGAGGCCCCCAAAATATGTTGTTGGCAAATAAAACGGCCTTAGTCACGGGCAGCTCTCGCGGGATCGGGCGAGCCAGTGCGTTGGCCTTTGCCCGCGAGGGCGCCAACGTGGTGATTCATTACCGGCGCCAAAAAGACGAGGCGGAGCAGGTGGTGGCCGAAATTACCCGCCTGGGGCAAAAAGCCTTGTTGGTCGAAGCCGAGTTGGAGGATGCCGACCAGGTGCGGGCGATGTTTCGGGACATCAAAGAGGTGTTTGGCGGGTTGGACATTTTCATGGCCAATGCGGCGGCGTCGGCTTTTAAGCCGATGATGGAGCTGAAGCCTCATCATCTGGAACGCACCTACCGGCTGCTAGTCCAGCACTTTGTGTTGTCGGTGCAAGAAGCCGTGCCGTTGATGGAGGGACGAGACGGGCGGATTATTACGGTGTCGGGACATGGGGCGCATTTCACGTTGCCCCGATACGGTAACATCGGATCGGCGAAAGCGGCACTAGAAAGCTTAACCCGGTATTGGGCGTATGAACTGGGGCCGCGAGGTATTACGGTCAACGCGATTTCTCCCGGGGTGGTCGAGACCGAATCCGAGAAGTTCTATATGGGGGAGCAACGAGAGGCCTTTCACCAATCTCTCGAGCGGGCGACGCCCTTAAAGCGGGTTGGCACGCCTGAAGACATCGCCGATGTGGCCGTCTTTCTCGCGAGTCCCTGGGCTCGGTTTGTGACGGGGCAAGTGATTAGCGTCGATGGGGGACTGACCTTAACATCCGGACCGTTTCAAGAAATTTTTGGACAATAATTGCTCATAAGGAGGCTTTTTCATGCCTATCGATATGGCTGCCGAGTTTCCCTTGCGCCAAGTCGTCAATCCTGAGGGCGAACTGGTGGGGGACCGTCAAACTGTCAGTGACGATCAAATTCGGCAGTTTTTACGGCAGTTGGTGCTCTTGCGAACGTTAGACCAACGGGCCTGGAATCTCCAACGACAAGGGCGGATCGGGACTTATGCACCGTTTAGCGGCCATGAGGCGATTCAGGTGGCGAGCGGACTGGTATTGGAACCGGGTGACTGGGTGGCCGCAAGCTACCGCGACTGGGCCTTATTAGCGACTTTGGGGGTGCCGTTATCCTATCCCTTGTTGAATGCGATGGGACACCCTGTCAGCGGAAAGATACCGGAGCCTATCACCGCGTTACCGGTGCAGGTCGTCATTGCGGCCCAAATTTTGCACGCGGTGGGCTTGGCTTGGGCCCAAAAGTTACGTCAAACCGGCAAGATCGCGGCGACGTTTTTTGGGGACGGCGCGACGTCCCAAGGAGATTTTCATGAAGCGTTAAATTTAGCGGCAGTGAAGGCCGTGCCGGCGGTTTTTGTGTGTGAAAACAATCAATGGGCCATTAGTGTGCCGTTACGACGTCAAACGCACTCCGAGACGATCGCTCAAAAAGCCCTGGCATACGGGATGCGGGGCGTTCGAGTCGACGGTAACGACATGTTGGCCATGTATTTGACGATGAAAGAAGTCGTCACGACGGTGCGTCAGGCGAAAGAGCCGGTATTGGTCGAAGCGGTGACCTACCGCCTAGGCGCCCACACGACCTCGGACGACCCCACCCGCTATCGGCCGAGCGCAGAGGAACAAGCCTGGATTGCCGGGGAACCGGTTACCCGGTTGAAAAAGTTTGCGCTAAAAGCGGGCTTGGTTACCGAAAGCGATATCGCGGCGATGGAATCGGATGCCAAAGAGCTGGTCGAACAGGCGGTGCGGGAAGCGGAAGGGTATGCGCCGCCGGATCCGGCGGAGGCGATTTTTGACCACGTTTATGCCACCAAGCCGTTTGGGTTGGCGCAACAACGCGAGGCATTTCGGCATCGACTGCAGGAGGGTGGTCAGCATGGCTAAAATGACCATGATTCAAGCGATTCATGACGCGTTACAGGTTGCCTTGGCCACCGATGAACGTACGCTCATTCTTGGGGAAGACGTGGGGCAAAATGGCGGGGTTTTTCGGGCCACGGAAGGCCTCATTGATCAATTCGGGGCGGAACGGGTGGACGACACCCCGCTCGCGGAGTCCAGTATTGTCGGCAGCGCCGTCGGGTTGGCGTTGGGCGGTATGCGGCCTATCGCGGAAATCCAGTTTTTTGGATTTATCTATGAGACAATGGATCAAATCGCGTCTCAAGCCGCCCGTATCCGTTTCCGCTCCCAAGGCCGTTTTCACGTTCCTCTTGTGATCCGGGCGCCCTTCGGCGGTGGTGTCCGGACACCGGAAATTCATTCCGATAGTCTAGAAGCCTTATTCACGCATACCCCGGGTATCAAGGTGGTCATTCCGAGCCGCCCCTACGACGCCAAAGGACTCTTGTTAGCGGCGATCGACGATCCCGATCCGGTTCTGTTCTTGGAACCGATGCGACTTTACCGGGCATTTCGGGAAGAGGTGCCGGAAGGCCGTTATACCGTGCCGTTGGGTCAGGCCCGCGTGGTCAGCGAAGGCAATGATATCACGCTCATTGGGTGGGGGCCGACGGTACCGGTTCTGGAAGAAGCCCGGGAGCGTGCCTGGAATGACCATCACATTTCCTGCGAGGTGGTCGATCTCCGCACGTTGACCCCGCTTGACTATCCCACGCTAGTGGCCTCGGTGGAAAAGACCGGGCGGGCGATTGTGGTCCATGAGGCGGTCCGGACGGGCGGGTTCGGCGCGGAAGTGGCGGCGACCCTACAAGAAATGGCTTTTCTGTCCCTTGAGGCGCCTATCTTACGGATAACGGGCTATGATACGCCCTTTCCGCCCCCCTTGGTCGAAGATCTGTGGCTGCCGAATGCGTCGCGGGTTCTGGAGGGCATTTGGGCCACCATGCATTATTAAGCGGATCCGGAGGAGAAAACTATGCGCTACGAGTGGAAATTGCCTGATGTCGGGGAAGGTATTCATGAGGCGGAAATCGTACGGTGGCACGTCAAACCGGGAGATGTGGTCGCTCAAGACCAAACCATTTTAGAAATTCAAACGGATAAAGCGGTGGTCGATATTCCCTCGCCCGTTGCCGGGACGGTGACCGACATTCGGGTGCCGGAAGGGGAGGTGGTGCGGGTGGGGACCGTCCTCATCGTATTTGAAAGTGAAGCGGCGAGCCCCGTGATCGAGGCGGCCTCATCCGCCGTGCCGCCCTCACCCCCGGTGGCTCCTCCAACCGCCGAGGATAGGCCCCACTCGTCCTCGGCAACCGGAAGGCGCGCGTTAGCCACCCCCGCCGTCCGCAAACTGGCACGAGACCTGGGGGTAGACATTCAGGGCATCCGCGGTAGCGGGCCCAACGGCCGGGTTATGGCCGAGGACGTTCGCCAGGCGGCGACCGCCCGGACACCGGCTGCGCCGCCGGCCGCCCCAGTCTCGGAGCCGGTCGCAAGCCTCGACGAGATAGAACGGGTGCCACTTCGGGGGACGCGGCGGGTCATTGCCGAACATATGGTGCGTTCGAAGTTTACGGCTCCCCATGTGACAACCATGGATGAAGTCGAGGTGTCTCAACTTGTTTCGTGGCGCCGGCAAATGCTGCCGATAGCCCAGCAACAGGGGATTAAATTGACGTATTTGCCGTTCATTATTAAGGCAACCGTCGCGGCGTTGAAGAAGTTTCCCTATTTAAATGCCAGTTTAGACGATGAGCGGCGGGAGATCTTGCTCAAAAAACGCTACCATATCGGACTCGCGGTAGATGATCCGGAAGGGCTTTTGGTGCCGGTTATTCGGGACGCCGATCAGAAAAGTCTGTTGGAGTTGGCCCGGGAGATTCAAACCTTGACGGAAAAGGCCCATGCGCATCAGTTGGCGCCGCAAGAGCTCGCGGGCAGTACCTTTACGATTACCAATTACGGGTCGTTTGGCGGTTTATTTGCCACCCCGGTGATTAACTATCCGGAAGTGGCGATTTTAGGCACCGGTCGTATTCAAAAAAAGGCGTGGGTCGACGAGTCCGACCAGATTCAGGTGCGGCCGCTCATGGGGATTATTTTGACCTTCGATCACCGGGTGATTGACGGCGGGATGGCGGGCCGTTTTCTGAATCAAGTGATGCAATACTTACACGAACCCCACAGCTTGTTTTTGGAGATGAATTAGGATGGTAGTCGGGGAGTTTACCGAAAGCGCCGACGTTCTCATCATCGGCGGGGGACCGGGCGGTTACGTAGCCGCCATTCGGGCGGCCGAACTGGGCCAAAGCGTTGTCCTGGTCGAACGGGACGCCATTGGCGGTGTCTGTTTGAATGTGGGGTGCATTCCCTCGAAAGCGTTGATTTCGGTGGCCGACCAAGCTCACCAAGCCCATCTTTGGGCGGAGCGGGGCGTCATGTACCAAGGACTTTCGTTGGACGTGGACCGAATTCAAGCCTTTCGCCAACAAACGGTTGATCGGTTGACACAGGGAGTGCGGACCTTACTGGAAGGCCACCAAGTTCGGGTAATCGAAGGGGAAGCCCGCTTTTTAGGCCCGCATTTGGTGCGGGTGGTCTCGACCTATGAAAGCCAAAAGATTCAGTTTGAAAAGGCCATTATCGCGACCGGTTCACGGCCGCGAGCGTTGGCGGGGTTGCCGTTCGACGGTGTGCGAGTGGTCAGTTCCACCGAAGCTCTGGCTTTCTCCGAAGTACCGGAACACTTGGTGGTGGTCGGAGGGGGATATATCGGATTGGAACTGGGCACCGCCTGGCGGAAGCTCGGTAGCCAGGTGACGATTTTGGAAGCGACGCCCCATCTTCTGCCGGGTTTCGATCGGGAACTGGTGCGACCGATTGAACGCCGGTTAGCTCAATTGGGTGTGCGGGTGATGACGAACGCCCGGGTAGAAACCGCACGATCAACGGACGATAACGTGGTCCTGACGGTGACGAGAAACGACGGTTCGGAGGTTCTCGAGGCCGACCGGGTCTTGGTTACCGTAGGTCGCGTTCCCAATACCGATGGGTTGGGACTTTCCGAGGCGGGGATTACGCTAGATGGGGGCGGGTTTATCCCGGTCAACGAGCGGATGGCGACCAAAGTCCCCCATCTTTACGCCATCGGGGATGTAACCCCGGGGCCGATGTTAGCCCATAAAGCCAGTCATCAAGGGTTGGTGGCGGCCGAAGCGATTGCCGGTCTGGCGAGCGCCTTTGATGTGACGGCGATCCCCTCGGTGATTTTTACCGACCCGGAAATTGCTTCTGTCGGCTTAACGGCGGATGAGGCGAAGTCGCAAGGCTACGATCCGGTGGTCGGTCGCTTCCCGTTGGCGGCCAACGGGCGGGCCTTAACCCTTCAGGAAACCGACGGACAGGCCGTGGTCATCGCCGATCGCGAAACAGGCCTCTTGTTGGGCTTTCATTGGGTAGGCAGTCAAGCGTCGTCGGTGATTGCGGAAGGAACGTTGGCTCTGGAAATGGGGGCCACGCTGGAGGACTTGGCGCTGACCGTCCATGCACACCCCACATTGTCGGAAGCTTGGATGGAGGCGGCCATGGTTGCATTGGATCGGCCCGTCCATGTATTACGCAGACCGCGTAGCTGACCGGTTTACACGGACGGTATGGACCGATTATCATGAAAGGCATGTCACCCGAGACAATCAGGGTCGGCGGCGGACCCTACTAAAGGAGCGACAGAATGGCAGAAATTCAGGCTGTGATTTTTGACTACGATGGAACCTTGGCCGATACGGTGCCTTTGGTCATTCGCTGCTTTCAAGCGGTTTTTGAGGAGTTTCGGGGTCAGACGCTATCCGATGACGAGGTTTCCCGCATGTTCGGCCCCACTGAAGATCATATTTTGCAAAAGACTATGGGCGATCAGGCCCGTCAGGCGATTACCCGGTATTATGAACATTATGAAGGATGGCATCGGGAGATTGTGAAACCCCACCCGGATGTCGCTTTTTTGTTGGCCGAACTGGCCCGACGAGAAATTCCGGTGGCGCTGGTGACGAACAAGTCGGCGCGCAGTCTCGAAATCTCTTTACGTGAATTCGGGTGGGACGATCAATTTCGGGTGGTGGTGCATGGTGATGGCATGCGGCGACCCAAACCGGATCCGGAAGGTATCGAGCGAGCGGCTGAAGAGCTGGGTGTGTCGCCCGAACGGGCGATTTACTTGGGGGATAACCCGAGCGATATCGAAGCCGGTCAACGGGCAGGCACCAAGACCGGTTGGGTCCGATGGTTTCGCGTTGCCGCCATGCCGCTCACGCCGGACTACGTTTTTGACCGCCCGGCGGAGGTGTTGACGATTTGGGACGGGAGACGCCATGAACCCCACGGATTGGGCTAATCGGCTGGAGCCGGCTCTGGCCGCAGCCGAACGGTTGATTCTGGCCGTCTATGAAAGGGCGGAGATACCCCGCCGGTTGAAAGCCGACCAATCGCCGGTTACGGAAGCCGATCACGGGTCCAGCCAGATTCTGGTCGAGGCTTTACGGCGGTTAACACCCGAGATCCCGGTGATTTCGGAGGAAGCCGAATGGTCAGGGGAATCCGTGCCGCGGTTTTGGGTCATCGATCCGCTGGACGGGACGAAAGAATTTATCGCCCATCGCGGCGAATTTACGATGAATCTCGCCTTGATCGACGGCGGCAAACCGGTGTGGGGCCTGATTGCCGTGCCCCTTAGCGGCCGCCGCTATGTGGCTTGGGATCGGCAAGCCTATCGGGTGGAGCCGGACGGGTCTTGGCACCGGCTCAACCCGTTAATGCCTCCGCACAACGGACTTCGGGTGGCGGCCAGTCATAGCCATCCGGAGTTGGTCCGGGCCTGGTGTCGAGAGCAGGCGGTCCCGATACGGGAATTGCGAGAAGCCGGGAGTGCCTTAAAGTTCGTGTGGATGGCCGAAGGCGAAATTGATATTTATCCCCGGCTGAAACCCACCATGGCTTGGGATACGGCCGCCGGTCAAGTTCTGGTGGAAAGCCTCGGAGGCCACGTTCTGCGTTGGCCGTTAGGCACCTCGTTGACCTATTATTCGGATCAGATGGTTAACCCGTCATTTGTGGCCAGTACTCCTGGCGTCCCCGTGAAGTTTGTGGGAAATTAACCCAAGCCAGCCGCTTCTTGAACTTCCGGATATCCCTAAACTGCCCCCGTTTTACCGACACTCTGAAAATTACGGCCCGCGGAATTCGTAAATATGAATTCCATTGGATTATTTGATAACGGTTATGAAAAATCCGAGATAGCAATTCCAAAAAATTTTTGGTCAGCGGCAGGATTTTTTGTCGTTTTGGCGAAAAAGGACTAGTGAATCGGTCACGGAAATTAAACCGAGTATCCCCTGGTTTTACTAGGAATATCATCGGGTTTACGGGCCGGTTACCGTGTAACGGTGGGAATCCCACAGAAGGAAGGGGTTAGTGTGGAAAACAAACCGGAATACGGTGCGTCCGAAGGACAAAATGGCGTTCCTGAAGAATTGCAATGGAGTCGTCGGCAATTCATTACGGGAACGGTCGGGGCGGCAGCCGCTGGAATTGTCGCTCTAGTGGGTCGCACACCGATTGTTACGGCGGCCCGGAGCATTTTCGGCTCACCGGTATCCACTGGCTTAGTTCACTTGTATGCGGAAGACTTTTATTTTGTGCCGAATTACATGACCTGGCGTGTCGGCGATCAGATGACACTACGCTTTCATAATATGAGCCTCACCCGGTTTCATGAATTGCAAATCGGCCGACACGTGAGCACTCAGAACACCGTGTTCGGCACCGAAAACGCCAACGGGTTTCTGGAGGACTTCTGGCAAGATATGCCGGTTACCTTATCGAATCCTTATCTGATTGACAACTTTGTGATCGCTCAGGCTAAACCGACTTATGAAGGCCCCGTTAGTGACTTCATGGTGACACCGGGATTTCCTTTCAGTCCGACTTTAAAGCCCGGCGGTCATATTGATATCAGCTTCACCGTTCCGGATAAGCCGGGAATTTGGAATTACGGTTGCTTTGTCCAGGCTGCGATGCACTGGCGGTTTGGCATGCAAGGCACCCTCAACATTATCCGGGCTTAATCCCGTAAAGAACTAGGAAGGAGGCCCGATCAACACCATGATGAATGGCGTCGTTTTTGCCGTGTTGTGGGTGGTGATTTCCGCTCTGGGAGAACTTGGGGCCAAAGCATGGATTAATTCCGCTCCTAACGGCGCCGGACCGTATTTCGGCACCATGTCCAACCTTGGCGTGATTAGTGCGCAGGCGTTCGACTTTCTGGTCTATGTGGCGGTGCCGATTTTCGTGTTTGTGGTGCTCATGCTCGTCTTTGCCATGATCCGCTTTCGAGCGCCCAAATCCGAAGTCAACCAGATTAAGGATGCCAAGGACCAGACGCGGGCCAATAAAGCCTTTATCGGCATCTGGATTGTGGCGAGTATCCTCCTTAACATCGTGGTGTGGTTGCACCCGAACGCGATTGGGTTGGAGCAGGTATTTGCGGCCCAAAAGCCGGCGAATAACCCCAATGCCTTGGTGGTCGATGTGACGGCCCGGCAATGGGAATGGATCTTCAGCTATCCGCAATACGGGATTGATGAGTCTTTTAACGCCGCCGGACAAGATACGCTTTATTTGCCGGTTAATCGGCCGGTGAAATTTATCTTGCGGTCGTACGATCCGTTTCACACGTATGATTACCAGGTGGATGTCATCCACAGCTTCTGGATTCCGGCATTCGGCGTGAAATTGGATGTCGTGCCGGGTGAAACCCGCGTGTTGTATCTGACCCCCACACAACTGACCTCAACCGAACAAGATCCCATGGCTCGCGTGCAATGTGCCGAAGCCTGCGGTCCGGGCCACCCCTACATGGAAGCCAACGTCCATGTGGTCACGGCCAGCCAGTTCGCCTCGTGGGTGAAACTGCAACACAAGTACGCTGAGGAAGGATACGCCGCAATTTAAAGAGGAACGGCTGGCGGACGGTTCGTAAGCGGCGCCAGCAGTGCGAAAGAGAGGGGTGCAAAGAGTGGCACAACGACTTGCTCAGCCCACAGCGGCTACACCTGCGCAGGCGCCTAAGCCGCGCCGCATGATGCCGCCGGTTTTGCGGGCATTTTTATGGGCAGCTATCGGATTTATCGCGTTGAACGCCATCTCTAACTGGGTCGATCCCAGTCCCAACAGTCCCTATATCAGCCAGGTCGGCGCGGTGGCCGGATGGTTCGGGGCGTTGCTTGGGTGGCTATTGGGGATAGGCGGCTATGAACATGTGATTTTGCCGATGTTGGGGCATCCTGATCCGGGGTTCCGCCAACAAGGCTGGCGGAAGTACTTTCAATTGTCCGATGACCACAAAGTCATTGGCATTCAATATCTGACGGTCGCAACCGGGACGTTTTTAATCGCCGGGTTGGCGGCGATGCTCATGCGCTATCAGTTGATGAGTTATCGGGGCGCGTTATTTGAGTTCCCGGAAAACTATCTCAACACGGTGGGCATTCACGGGACTCTCATGATGTTCGCGGTCGCCAACATCGGACTTATCGGGGCGTTAGGCAACTACATGGTCCCCTTGATGATTGGCTCCAAGGGAACCATGTTTCCCAAAGCGTCGGGCTTAAGTGTCTGGCTGGTTCCGCTGGGCGTCCTCACCGTCGCTTTTAGCCCCCTCTTGGGTAACTGGACCACCGGTTGGCGCGGCTACGATCCGTTGGCCGCGTCCGACGGCGTCGGCATGCTCTACTACTACCTCGGGGTGTTTGCCCTCACTACCTCGTCCTTGATTGTGGCGATTAACCTGACGACCACGATTTTGTTTCGGCGGACCCAGGGCCTGACTTGGAACCGGTTGCCGCTCTTTGTGTGGGGGGTCTTGACGGTCTCCTTACTCAACATCATTTGGCTGCCGGAAATTCAAGCCACCTTTATTCTCGCGTTAGTCGACAAAATCGTGCCGTTGAACATGTTTAACGCGTTAGGCCAGCCGCTGGGATGGGCGGAATATTTCTGGCTTTTCGGCCATCCGGAAGTGTATATCGTGGTGGTACCGGCGTTGGCGACTTGGAACGAGATTTTACCGGTGATGACCCGGAAGTCGCTGTTTGCCCGCCCCATTGCGGTGTTGGGGTTGGTCTTCGTCATGCTTCTGAGTGGAATGGTATGGGCGCACCATATGTTTACCAACATGCGGTTCAGTGAAATGTTGCCCTTCTCCTTTTTTACGGAGATGATTTCCATTCCGACCGGTTTTGCCTATTTGGCGGCTATCGGGACGCTCTGGAATTCCCGCTTGCGGATTACCACGCCGGCCCTGTTGGTCCTCATGAGCATGTTTAACTTCCTCATCGGCGGACTAACCGGTCTTTTCTTGGCCGACGTGCCGGCCAACCTGCAGCTCCACAACACCTTCTTCGTGGTGGGTCACTTCCACTTCACGATCATCGGCGGCATGATCTTCAGCTGGATGGCCGCGATGTATTACTGGCTGCCGAAAATCAGCGGTCGGATGTACAGTGAATTCTGGGGCAAGCTGGGTGCCATCTGGGTGTTTGTGTTCTTTAACTTGACGTTCTTGAACTTCTTCGTGCTGGGACTTCACGGGATGAATCGGTGGGTGAGTGTATATCCGGAATATCTGCAATCGGAGAACTTCTGGACCTCCATTTTCGCCTTCTTCCTGGGGGCCGGCTTTGGCGTGAACGTTATTCACATTATCTGGGCGTGGGTGAAAGGGCCGAAATCGGTGGAAAACCCCTGGCAAGCCAAGACCTTGGAATGGCAAACCTCCTCTCCGCCGCCGAAACACAATTTCGACGAAGAGCCGGTGGTGGTGGCCGGGTTTTACAACTATGGCGAGGGTTCGCCGAATCCGGTTACGCTTCCCCGGCGGGCTAGCACCCCTAGTTAAGTGATGTGAGCGGGTACGTCCCCTTCGGGGGGCGCCCGTTCCCCCTTGGGGGATTCAGAAAGGAGGCTTTCACGTGGCAGTGCAAAATGGTGTCAGCCTACGAGGATATCGTGCGGGATTTGGCATATTTTTGGCATCGCAAGGCGTGGTGTTTACCACGTTGATTTCCGCGCGGTATATTACCGCAAGTGGGCACATCGGCTTTTACAGCGAGGCGTTGGGCGCAATTACAACGGCGTTGATGCTCATTAGCGGCATCTCGGGTCGGACCGCCCGATCGGCCATTAAAGGCGGCAATTTGGCGGCAATGGATGCTCGCCTGGGGGCGGGACTTTGGTTTGGGATTCTTGGAGTCCTGTCGATTTTGTTGCAATGGGTATTGTTGGCTCACATGAACGTTCCCGTTACGGCGCCCACGAGCGAAGTCTATTATGCTCTCACCGGAGTTTGGCTGCTCTACTCGTTAATTGGGCTTTTTGTGTTGTTCGCCACACGGGCGCGTGGACGTCGGGTGGGTTACACGGCCGACAATTACTGGGATGCCGAAGCCGGGACTCTCTTGTGGGAATTTGTGGTCATCGCCTGGGTCGTGATGTACCTGGTGTTATATATCCTCTAACGCCTGTCTGGCCAGTGCGTGGAGAAGGGAGGATGCCTCATGGGTGGATTTTTTCCGAGCTTTCCCTTTTATATCCCTCATTCCGAAGGTATTGCCCACTGGTTTGATATTTTCTGGTGGAGCTTCCAACTTATCGTGATGGGTGGTCTCTTATTGGCGCTACGGAAGTTAGCGATTGGAGCCGACCGGGAACGCAATAACGGCTCGGCACAACAATCTTCGCCCCAATCGGGCGGTCCTGCGTAATCACATTCAGCGGTCGGTGGGGCGCATGAGCGCCCCACAGGCTTTGCCGAATCTGGGACAACTCGCCTAGCCCGTTCGGGTGATATTGGTGTAATATGAGGGCAAGGGTGTGGGACTATGGTGGAACATGCACGAGTAATCAGCCCGCCAAAGGCGAGCGTCAAGGATTATATTCAATTGATGAAGCCGGGCATTGTGGTCTGGTTAATGATTACGGCGTTCAGCGCCATGGTGGTGGCGGCCCAT
This sequence comes from Sulfobacillus acidophilus DSM 10332, assembly GCA_000237975.1. Lineage (GTDB taxonomy): Bacteria > Bacillota > Sulfobacillia > Sulfobacillales > Sulfobacillaceae > Sulfobacillus_A > Sulfobacillus_A acidophilus. The sequence goes on from CP003179.1 coordinate 1,653,817, forward strand.
GGAATTCCGCCGATTTCCACGATGGTGTGGACGCTCATGGGGTTGGGATTGTCGGCCGGGGGCGCTCATGCCGTCAATATGTGGTATGACCGCGACATCGACCGCATTATGAAACGTACCCAAAATCGCCCTGTGGTCACCGGCAAAATTTCGCCCGAACAGGCGTTGGCTTTTGGCATTGCGGCCGGCCTGGTATCATTTATCGGTCTCGGGGTGTTGGTGAACTGGCTCACCGCCAGTGCGACGTTGGCCGGCTATTTATTTTATATTTTTGTGTACACCATGTGGCTTAAACGACGCTCGGCGCAAAACATCGTGATTGGTGGAGCGGCAGGTGCGTTTCCGCCGATTGTGGGATGGACCGCGGTGACCCATCAACTGGGCTGGGCGCCTTGGCTTATGTTTCTGTTGATTTTTCTCTGGACTCCGCCTCATTTTTGGTCGTTGGCGCTTTATAAGCAAGACGACTACCGACGGGCGGAAATTCCCATGATGCCGATCGTCCGCGGACCGCGGGTCACGAAGGCCCAAAACGTGGTCTATGCGGTACTGACGGTGTTGGCATCGGTTGGACTGTATTTTACCCATACCGTCAGTCTGATCTATCTCGTGAGCGCAATTGTTTTAGGGTTGGCTTTCGTCGGCTATACCGTTCGGTTGTGGTTGGAGCCTGACAGCGAAACGGTTTGGGCTAAAAAGACGTTCTTCTTTTCGTTGATGTACATTGCCGGATTGTTTGTGGTGATGATGATATAGGCACTTTCAAGATGACCCCATACATGCGCCGCTAGTCGGATGGGCAATCTACTGGCGGCGCTTTGTTATGTGTACTTGTCTGGTTAACGTTACCCTAGTATACTTAGAAAAAGATGTAACTAACAAAAGAATACCTCGGAGGGTTGACATCAATGGGAACAGCTACCACGACGGATTTTCTATCGGCTTTGCGCCAACGTCGCTCACTTTATGCATTACAAAAAGGGTCGCCGATTTCGGACGAGCGCATTCGCCAATTGCTCGAAGAGGCCTTAACGCATACGCCGTCGGCGTTTAATTCGCAGACGACACGGCTCGTGTTGCTGTTGGGGGCCGAGCATGACCGGTTGTGGGAAATTACGCGCCAGGTGTTAAAAGCGATCGTTCCCGAGGACCAATTTGCCCCGACCAACGAACGCATTCAAGGGTTTCAAAATGCGTATGGCACGATTCTCTTTTTCGAGGACATGGCTATTATCGAACATTTGCAAGAGCAATTTCCGCTTTACCAAGACCGTTTTCCGGTCTGGGCACAACATACCAATGCCATGCATCAGATTGTCGTGTGGATGTTGTTGGAGAGCGAGGGGCTCGGCGCCAGCCTGCAGCACTATAACCCCTTAATTGACGAACGCGTGAAGGCCCAATGGAATTTGCCGGAAAGCTGGCAGTTGGTCGCGCAGATGCCGTTTGGCACCCCTAGTGCGCCACCGCGTGACAAAGAGATCAAACCCTTGGAAACGCGTTTACGGGTATTTGGCCATTAAAAAAGCGAACCCCGGGAAATATCCCGGGGCTTTTAGATGGTTAGGGAGCCATCCAGTTTTTCAGCGCCGCCGCTAATTGGGCTACATTCGGGCTTCCGAGCCCGGTGACGTAATCCCAGCCGGGGCCCGCTTGATAGTACCAGTTATTACCGGCTGTAATGTCGTGAAAACCGCCACTCGACGCGACTTGATAGAGCCCGTTATTCAAGAGGCCTTGGGGACCGCCCAAATATTGGTCGAGGAGAGCAACCGTACCGGCCCATTGGGGAGCCGCAAAAGAGGTGCCGCCCCAGCCATTGGTCCATCCGGCGGATGGGCTCGTGTAGACCGAGTTCGTGTCATAAATGGCGTATCCGGTGAAGGGATCCGCATTCCAAGCCACGTCCGGTACGTTTCGGGACGATTCGGTCGGCGTACCCGTTTGCCACCATTGATAGAGATTTTGGGTATCGACGGGACTCGTATTGGTGAACAGCTGACTTTGGCCACCGGTCGACCCGATCGGAAAGATGTCGCGATGCCAAATTTGCTCGGTTTGAATACCGAAGTTGGCATAATAGGGGAGGAGATAGGACCAGCCCCAACCTTGTTCCCCGACCATGGGAATTTGCCCGCCGGGAATGGGGATGGTGCCGGTTTGGTTGGTCCCCGGGACAATGGGATTATTGTTGGTGGCGCTGATTTGCGGTAGGGTGGTACCGCCGGCGGCCAAGATATCCGGACTCGATGCCGGGGTGTCGACGCTCAGGTTTTTGTCGGTGGGATAGCCGTCATAGGCGCCGTAATCGCCGGACGCGGCGATCATGGTCATGCCTTCCGCCGCGCCTTGCATGAAGGCCTGATTTAAGAGATAGGCATAGGAGAAGGGGACAAAAAACTCGGATTCTCCCCAGCTGGTGGTCATGACCTGAGCCTGATCTTGAGTAGCCACCGCATTGTAGAGGTCGACAAATCCGGTGGTGGTATTCGGCGCCTCATAGACGATGATATTGGCACCGGGCGCAAGAGCTCCCGAACGCTCGACGTCGAGGCTGGTCTCGGATCCGCCAATGCCGTACCCGGAAGCGGTGGTGCTTTGGCCGTCCACGCCGACTTCGGAGAGGGTGCCGGTGCGGTCAATGCCGTAATATTGCCAGAAGGTGGTGGCGTCCTGAGGAATAAACGGGGCTAAGGTCGCCACCGCGATGGTCTCGCCCGCCCCGGTAATATGGTTGTTATACAGGGGATTCACGTTATAGGCGGTGGCCATTTGTTGCGGTGAGTATCCGCTCGGGCTGGTGGATCCGGCTTGGGTGACCGTCGCTTGACGAACGAGGTGGGTCGTTAGGCCGTTATACGTACTCATACCGGCAATGCCGGAGACCAGGGCGGCCAAATTATACGTGACTCCCTGGTAGTTATAGGCGGTGGGCAACGTGGGGTTATCGGAGTTGGCAATGTAAGAGCGCCCGCCAAAATTATAGTTATTGATCGAGACTTGAAAAGCTTTCTCGACATTGCCCACGGTACCTTGGACATTAATGCCTAACGGATAGGCGACCGGCTGGCCATTAATGGTAACGGGGGTGATGTTATATTGCGCTAAATAACTTTGTAACGCGGCCACGGCATTGGCGCTGGGCGCATAGGTCCGGGCAAATTGCGACTCGGTCAGAAAGTGATGAAAGTCCGGCGAGCCAGGGGTGACCGTATCTTGAATAAATTGCGGCAAAGAGGGCATGCCGTTGGTCGGCGTGACGAAATTAAACCCGATAAATAAGGTCACCGACGCCGACGTACTGGCCGGTCCATGATTCGACGAGGCGTTAATTAGGGCCGTAGGCACGTTTCCGGCGATTTGTTGCACGGGCATCGCCCAAACGGCGGTTCCCGTCCAGGCCAACGGGGCAGCCAGCAAGGGGGCCGCGGCTACGGCATAGAGCAAGCGAGATGGCATGACAGTTCCTCCCTTAGGATGTTCAATGCTGTCAGACATAGCGGTCCGTCTGATGGAAGGATTCGCGAAAAGGAAATTAATTCCTCCTTTTTTCTGCAAACATAGAAGTCTGCCTTAACGAAGAGTGGCCTAGGTTTTTTGGGGTATGGCCAGTGTGCGTTATGCTAATTAATCATTCTGAACGATGAATGGTCATTTATGGGCGTTGGGAGTCGCTCAAGAACTGTTTTGTTTGCGCTGGCTAACTCCATTAGTCCATTGAATGTTCTCAAAAGTCTTCAGAGTTCGTGCTCAAGACGGGAACGTCTAACGCTAATAAAGGCCGTAATAGGTGACGTGATCCGTACTCTTGCGGAGGATATTAAACTCTACCCGGTTTTATCGAGCCAAAGCGAAGTTGTGCAATATCTTATCCAGTATTTTGACAATAGAAGGTTGGGAAAAACGGTTTGGGTGACCGTCGTGGATCGCAGGTCGGTTCAGCCGTTGCGTTCCGGGGCCAGGGGAGCGATTACGTGACGTGGACTTTCCGGAATCCCGAACCGCCGAAAGACCAGGATGGCCAATATAATGGCTAATAAAGGCGCTCCGCCCATGAGCCAGCGAAGGCCCCAAAGGACACTGGCCGATGCTAGCCCTTCGCTGTTGGGATGGTAGCCGGTGACGTGAAGCACTTCATAAATAACGGCCGCTTCCAATGTGGTGCCCAAACGGAGGACAAATCCGTTGATCCCGTAAAATGTGCCTTCTTTGCGGAGGTCGGGGTGACGGCGGGCTTGATCGTCGATAAGTTCAGCCATGACGATATCGACTAACGTAAGAAAACCGCCCAGCCCGATACCAATGCCGACCATGGTCAATAAGCCGCCGATAAAGTGGTGAATTATCCCAAAGGGGACGACGGCGATGCCTAAAAGAATCATCGCGAGCCGAAAACTTTTCTGGGTACCGACCCGGCGAATCATCCAGGACCATGGGTAAAGCACAAGTAGTGCGGTACCAAACGTGGCCGCCAATAATATGGTCAGTTGGCTATGGCGTAGATGAAGAACATACTTGCCATAAAAGGGCATGACACCAGGGATCAGCAGCAATACAAATTGGATGAGGAAATTTGCTGTCAAGTACCGGATAAATCCGGGTTGACGGAGGCTTTTCCGCACTAATGGCAACCAAGGGGCGGGTTTTTGGGGCGTCATTGTTCGCATGGGGCCGTGACTAACCAAGACGGCAAGGAATCCTCCGGTTCCGATGACGGCTAAAATAGCCCCCATGATTGTCCATCCCCAATGGCCATATAAGAGAGGGGGGAGCGCCACCCCGATCATTAACCCGAGAATGCCCACGAATTGTCGCCAACGAGCCGCGTAGGCCCGATCCTCCAAGGTGGTAAAGAGTTCGGGAAATAAACTGGTCCAATTAATCACGACCACCAAATACAAGGCATCAAATAGCACGACGAGGATAAAAAAGTAGCCTACCAAGGCATTATGGGGAACTAACGGATGCCATAGGAGAAAAAATACCAGACCCAAAGGAATCGTACCGCCCGCAATATACGGCAACCGTCTGCCCCAGCGGGTACGGGTACGGTCGGAAAGGACGCCGATTAACGGATTTAAAACCGCATGCCATACACTTTGCACACCTAGAGCAAAGGTGATGGGGCCTAAGGCGGCCCGTAAATGATCAACGTAAAAAAACAAAGCAAATGTAGCAAAAGCTTGGGCAAAGATATTGGTGCCCAGGTTACCCAAACTATAGACCATCGGATGAGCGCGCATGGTTCAGTCTCCTTTGCCCGTGCTCATTGGAGATTCGCCGTGACGTGTCCGAAAACCTGCGTCAACCGGGGCAATTGCCGGTTGTCGGACGATTACGGTGAGGGGATGATGCCCCTGCCATTCCAGTTTGAGCCCCCCACCCTCCGGGACGGGAATGATCACCGGTTGGTCATCAGCCAACTGAACACCGGTGCCGGGGGTGTTTAGCGCCGGAGCGTGCTCTGTCCACAGGGCGGGCGGAAACGGCGTGGTTTCTACAGGGTTCGGCTGAGGTACCGGTATCGGCGTCCAGCTCAGCTGCCCTCCATCAGAGAGCCGGATCCGGCCCGGCAGGCGAGGAGGGCCCCACGCCACAAGGGTGATGCGTGATTCAGCCGTTTGAAGCCCCCGGCGAGGCGAATCGCCAAGGGATTCCTCGTCTACCAACGTGTCAACAAATCCCAATGGCCGGTCGGTCGCCGGATCGGCGCCCTCACTGACTGGAATAAGGGAACCATACCGGGCGAAGAGAGGGCTCGTCGCTAGAGGCGTCGACACGTCGCCTTCGGAGTTCGGATACCAGGTTTTGGTCCACCAGCAAACCCAGCCTCCTTCCGGGAATTTGACGCGGCGCCGTTTCATACCGCGTTTTAAAACGGGGGCGACCAAGAGGTTGGGACCCAATAAATACTGGTCCCCAACATCCCAGAAACGGGGCTCGTTTTGGGCCAAAAATAGCGGACGCACTATCGGTATCCCGGATTCCTGCGCCTGTCGGGCCAGTTCATACCAATAGGGATAGAGTAGAATGTGGAGTCGTGCATACCGGTTGTAGATGGATAAGGTCTCCTCGTCCCGGGTCCAATGCCAATTACGCGGTTTAGCCGTGCCGTGATGGGTTCGCATCACGGGAAGTAGGGCCCCTAATTCCAGCCACCGCCAGTAAAGCTCTTTGGTCGACGGTCGCGTCAATCCGAAGGTCATATAGCCCGCGATATCGGTTCCCCATACGGCATGACCTAAAAGCCCCGCGGAGAGAGCCTGGGGAACGACAGTGGGCAGACCGTCGGCGGGATCCCAGTCGGTATCCGAATCGCCGCCCCACATGACCGGGGCGTAGCGGTGGGAACCGAGGCTGTGCGAGCGGACAAAAAACGTATAATCCCCATTGGGGCGGGCCTCGCTCCAAAATTCCGCGTGTAACGCATGCCAGAGCCCCGGGTATCGATTATGGCTTGTCCAACCGTCCGTACCATCGGCGAGCCGTGCCGTGGGCGGGAGATATTCGCCGAAATCGGCCATCCACCCATCAAAACCCAGTTGCCTGGCCGGTTCGAAGAGCACCTCCTTGATCCATTGTCTTGTCGCCGGCCGCGTCAGGTCAAGCTCGCCATGCTTGATTCCTAAGATGTCGATACTTACCGGAGTACCGTCGTTTTGGGTCACCAAATGGCCCTGAGCGCGCGCCTCGTTATAGAGGGCGGTATCTTCGGTGATCTCGGGACAAAAGTATCCTAACAACCGAAGGCCGTCTTGATGAAGGTCCTCGGCTAATTGCGGCAAATCGGGATACTGTTCGCGGTGCCATTCATGGGATAACGGCCGCATCCAAAAGCGCCGGGTATCTTCCCATGATCCGGTCCAGTCTTCGACCCAAATGGCGCCGGCAGGAATCCGATGCGTGTCGATCAAGGATTTTACGTGGCGAACCGCTTGGCTTCCACCGACCGCGTCATTCCAAGGGGCAAAAACCCAAGGCGGCGGTAAAGGGGGGCCGCCCAAGACTTCATGACGTTGGTTGATTACGTCCTCGAGGGTGTCGCCCACGACGAAATGGAGCGTAAGAGAAGGGTGCCAGATTTCAACCCGGCGGGTTTGTCCGCGAACCCACCATTCGATGCGCTGACTTTCCTCAACCCATCCGGCATACCCCGCGCTACTCAACCAACTGGCCTCAGGGGCATAGGTGGTATAGGGCCCTTTGGGAATCGGGACTTTGCCGGTCCAGCGCGCCAAGCCGGACAACGGCCCGAGGCCTAAGGGGCCTTCTTCCACCCAGGTTGCCCAATGTCCACGGCGATGTCGCGGACCCTGACCGTATTCTCCAAAGCCCCAGAGGGCTTCCGAGGATGGGCCGACCCACGTCAATCCAATCCGGTCGGCGGTTTGGAGGGCCGTTACGGCCAAAATCCCATGGCGCTCGGTGGCGTGGGTCCATGAGATGCTTAACATAGGTTTTCCATGGCGGTTGTACAGGTGATATTGCCCATGCGGAGAACCTGGGGCGACCGGCACCATCCGAGCACCGAATTCTCGACGATAACCGCGGGTCCGGAAAAAATCCCAGGCTTTCCAGCGGGATACCAACACTTGTTGTACAGTGGCTACGTACCAGTCTGTCGGGGTGACAGTCCATATGGGCTGGTCATTTCGAAAAAGGGTGAGGATGCCTTGGTTATCAATCTCCCATCGTAACATCGTTTACGCGAAGGCGACCGTCGGGTTATCCCGATTAACCCAGTGAAGATTGACTTCGGCCTGAAAGTGGCGACGAAGCCAATCGGCCAATGTTTCTTGAGCTAAACGGGCGGCGCCTATCGTAGCGGGATCCCATGCGTCAATGGGAAAAAAGATGTGTGTCGAGTCTTCCGTGACTTTCGACCATTCGCTTTGTCGCCAAATCCATCGTCGCGTGCGTACCCGCGAGTCGGTTGCATAGACAATTTCTCCGAGGGGTACCGGTTCTTCCTCAAGGGCTCCAATGGGGAGGAAACGGTCGTCCGGCAAGGCCGGTCTTACCCAGATGTCCCCCCTGAGGCGTGACAGATCATGGGCCCCCATCGGAAGCTCATACTGTAGGGAGAGCGCATTCACCAGATCAACCACCGCATTGACCGAAGGCAGTTCCGGATTCTTTAACACGCGGCGCATTAACGCTTCAAGGGATGGCGGATATTTATTGGGGTTCACGCCCAGCGTCAAAAATGCCTCGCGCCAAACGGCCACTGCCGGGTGGTTGCGGGGATCTTGGGAATCCCGGCGGCTTGAGACGCTTTCGAGCGTATGGCTCAAGAAGCGGGCGACTTCCGAATCCTGGCGGCGGTTTCTGACCTCTGTGGCCACCACCACGCCGACGGCATATTGCGGGAATTTATCAAAGATGGCTTGATGCACGTGAAACGCCGACATATCTAACCTCCAGATTGTGGGCCCCGTAAGGATTCCACTAATCCTCGGCGGGCTTCCGTCATTAAGGGGAGAGCCGATAGTTGGAGCAACTCGATCCCGAGAGGACGAGTCAGTCCATACAAGCTATGGGCTACGTGGTTTTGACGAACCCAAATACTGTGCGGGCGGCCGCCGATCTTTCGCATCGTTTGAATCAAGGTATGCCACACCCGTTCAAAAAAATGCTCTTCATCGAGTACCGCTTCTAAAATCATCCCGCTTTCATGGTCCAGCAATAAGAAGGCGCGGGGAACCACTAACCGTTCCGGTGGAACGCCGATGGCCATGGGGAGGTAAAAAATATCGGCCTCCCAGACTGCGGGGATCAGGGGCAGTTTGGCCGCCACATGAAGCAAGCCCTCGTCGACTATGATTGGATCGTCCAGGGGTGCCGGTGGAGAAGGTTCGACGTCCCATACGGTTTCCCATTCTCGGCCATCGTTGCCGGGTTTTCGGACCAAAAGGCGTCCGTTTTGGGGCATCAGCTCGGCGGTTTGGTGGCGGTAGGCGATAGCCAGGGAAATGGTTTCCCTAAGCGCTCGGGTTAGAAAGCGGACTTGGGACGCGGTAAGTGGCGTGGGCATATAACCGGGTTCATGAAACCGAAAGGATGGCCAGGCGTGGCGGCCGCGAAAGCGTAAACCCAATCGATGAATGAGGGTTATTTCTTCCCCGCTGAGGTCGGTACGGGCTTCAAACGAGGCTAATAGGGCGTATTGATGGCTATAGGCATCGTTCTGGGCAGCCCAGTCGTGGGCGGTACGACGAAGATTTTGGAGGCCCCAATATCCCCGGGAACCCAAGTAGACGCCTAAGGCATATACCTCCCCTAAGGCTCCCATTACCGAACAATAACCGGTCGTGCGGGTCTCTTCATCCCACACGCCGAATAGATGACGATCATCTAACCACTGCCAGGGTTTTAACCCGTAAAATTCAGCGGCCTTTCGATATAGGGCATACCATTCCTCGTCAGTGGGTTGGTTGGCATGGGTCACGACCGGTTCATCCTTCCGCGAACTGATATCGTCAATTGTATCATGCTCGCCGACCTTCGCCATCGTGACCGAGAGGGATTCGAAAATGGGTAGACTGATAGACGGCGCTTTTACGATTCGGGGGTGATGGGGATGGTCCAGAAGCCGCCGGTATGGTTGGATATGGATCCGGGAATTGACGACGCATGGGCAATGGCATTGGCTTTGGCGGCATGCGACGTGCGGGGGGTCTCAGCCGTCGCCGGGAACGTCTCTTTGCATCATACGTTTGCGAATGCGCAAAAGATTTTACGGACGTTAAGTGTCGACGACCGGCCGGTATTGCCGGGCGCCATTGGTCCCTTGCTAACCCCTCTCATGACGGCCCCCACATTTCATGGCGAAGGAGGATTGGCCGATTGGGGGGAACCAACAGCGGCCCCAGTCGACTCCCATGACGAGCGGGTGTGGTCTTGGTGGTCAACTCATCAAGCGGAGATACAGGGCATCCATTTAATTGCGACCGGACCTTTAACCAATTTGGCCATTAGTTTTCTTGCATTTCCCGCGTTAGCCGATGTCTGGGGTTCCATCACCCTGATGTGTGGGGTGATGCCGGGGGCACAAACGGACAAGGCCCAGGAATTTAATGTCTATGTGGATCCCCATGCTGCGGACTATGTTTTTCATTGGGGCCGACGGGTGCGCCTCGTCGGCATTCATGTGGCTCACCAAGCGCTCATTCCCTTAGAGGACTTGTCGCGATTAGGCCAGTACGGGAAAGCCGGTGCCATGCTCTCGCGAGTTTTGCCTTTTTATGTTCAAGAGGCGCGAGGGGAAGGGGGGAATCCGAATGCGTTTCCGGTAGACGACGTCGTCGCGGTGGCTTCGGTGGTCAGACCCGACTTGTTTCAATGGCGGGACATGCCGTTAGCGGTTGTCCGAGAAGGCCCTTTACGAGGAACTGTGGTGCTGAGTCCCATCGACGTCAAACGGCCGCCTATCCAAGTGGCCACAGATATCGATGTGGACGGTTTTCGGCAATGGGTTTGGGATACGATGGAATATTATGCAGAACACTCGCCGACATAGCATAATAGAGCCGTAAAGGGGGAGGCCTATGCAAGTTATTGCTGCCGTCAGTATTGCACCTTTAGGCACCGGTAGCACCAGTGTCAGCGCCTACGTGGCGGAGGCCCAGCGGGTTTTAAGTCGCCATCCCGCATTACGGTTTCGCTTAGACCCGATGTTTACCACCATCGAAGGGGAACTGGCAGAGATTTTCCGGGCGATCGAGGAAATGCATGAAGCGCTCGTGGCGTTGGGGGCCGAACGATTATCGACCGTCATCAAAATCGACGATCGCCGGGATGCATCCCATTCCATGGAAGAAAAAGTTACGGTGGTGAAAGAACAGCTATAAGCGCCCAAAAGCGCGAGGAAAGCCGGGGCCCCTGCGGAAAACCCCGGCTTATCGTATGCGTTAGGATGCCGGAGCCGGAGGCACCGACGCGCCATAAGCGACGTTAAATCCATCCGTATCGGAATCGGGTAGCGACGGCGTAGAGACTTGTTTATTTTGTTGAATCATGACGCCGCCATCACTAGCCGTCAACCCGGGATTGCCGCCGTTAACGGTTCCGGGGTCGAAGGTGGTTTCGCCATAATTGGCTAAAGTTGCGATGTGCCCACCAATGGTGGGGGCTTCCATAATCCATTCGGCAGATGCCCCTGGGCCGCTGTATGCTTGTACCGTGCTAAAGCTTTGGCCAGTCGAATTGTCCTGAATCTCAATCGTCCAATCCCCATTACCGTCATTCGTAATGCTAGCCGACATATGGTCTCCGGGATGAATCGTCATGGAGGAGATGGTTGTTTCCGCGGCCGGCAAGATTTCCCACCACGCGTAATAATGGGCGGAGCCCTGGCTGTAATCTTGTTCGGTGCCGGTTTGAATTAAATCGGAATTGTTAAAGCCATCAATGCCTATCCAAGCCGACGAGTACGTAGCTTTGTTCGAGGGCGCGACACTAGGTACAATCCATTGACCGGTAATGCTGGTATAGGGCGCCGTCTGCGTAATCGCATATCCGGACCAGTTGCTGGATGCCCAACCAAACGTCGAGTGTTTGGGTACCGGATTAGAAATACGGGGTCGATGAAAGAGAGCCGTAGACACTTGCAGCGGCGTGAGGGGGGCACCATATATCCATCCTAAGAGGCCGATGAGAGGCGTTAAAGCGCCAGCGATACGGTATTTCATGAAACGAACCTCCCCTAGGTTTTAGAGGCCCGTGAAAGGCCTTCACCACAGAATATTTGCCAAAATGTTCAAATCACCTCTTTTTACCAATTAAAATTTTTGACAAGTGATATTTTTAGAGACGTGAAAATGCCGCCAACAAGTCCACGGGCTCGGTGATGAAAATACGAGGGGAGGAAAGTCGATAGAACGGCGTCCAAGAAAGGGACACCATGTATTTGACAGGACGGGATTTCGATGGCCTATAAGCAGCCTCCATGATAATGGGGAGTGGATGGGATAGGGCCGTCAAGCCAGGTGGGCCATGGTTGAGGCAAATTTTGAATGGGGGGGACGGTAATGGCATCGACGACATCAGTTTTTGGATCACCCGGAGGCTCAAAATAGTATGTTCCCGCGTAATAAACGGGTGGGCATCCGTACTGCGTCCAGGTTTGGCGAACCCAGGCGGGCTCATGGTTCATTAACCATGTCTCGTCTGTATACGTACGATTCGAGAGGGGAGTGCCATTATCACGAATTGGGAGTCTTCTTAAAGTCACGAGCCCGGCATGGACAGGCACCGGATGGCTCCATCCGCCGGGCCATGTCGGAGGCATCACTGGGAGAACCACGTCCACTTGATGGCCAACTATCGCCCCGATTGGGGCCGATGCGGGAACCGCGTTAACGGGTGCCCAAAAGTAAAATTCCCGGCGATGGACCCAATGATGGTGTACCAAGAAGCTACCGGGACTGGATAGATAAATCGGTGGTTTATGGACTTCCTTCCATATCTGGCGAACAATTGCCGGCTGCCACGCCATTAAATACTGCTCTTGGGCTGCGACGCCGTGTAATGCGACGGGTGGACCATACGACATGGGCTGGCGCTTGGGTAGCCTTCCGCCAGCCAGCGAGGTGGGGGGAGAGCCGCATGCAGTCGTCAAAATGCCGCTTAAGGCCAAGAAAAACATCAAACGCTTCATGGTCACTCTCCTACACCGATCGGCGTAATACAAACGCCTATTCTCGCCAAAATGTGACGGGTTAGGTGCCGATCATCATTTGATGCAAGTCTGCCAGATTAATCTAAACACGTCACTGATGGTGAGGCTGGCAACACGTATCCGTCTAAACCAACTTGTTGATTCGTCGTAAAAAACCCATACGGCACCGACCTGTCAGGATTAAAGGATTCGGATTGAACCAGGTAGTCGTGCGTAAAGCCATAGCATGAGAGCCAACCGTGAACTGAATATGAACGCCACTATTCGACGATGTGCACGTAATTGTACCATTCCGAACTGAAGGTTCGGACCATTCCCGTGAAAGGCGCATAGGTTGAACGGTACAAGGTAGGTCTATATATTAGATTTAACAAATTGTCGGTTGATCTTCAATCGAAAGAGATCCATCAGGGAGGGAAAGGTTGAAGCAACGTCCGATAAGACACATTTTTACCATGCAGGTGTCAAATCGCGTCGGAAGAAAGCCTGGCACCAAAACAGGAACTTCCTGGTCCCTCCAATAACTGGATGAGTTGACATAATCCAGTAGCATTGGAGGTTTTTGTATGCCGCAGTACTTTCGGGCCCAGCCCCGGCCCCGGGGTGGTACAGTATGCCAATGTCCCGAGTGTTTGAACCCGATTATACCCTCCTTAAGTTATCCCCATGCCACCCCATATCGCTGTGTCGTATGTGATGCCGAGTGTCACGGCGCGGCGATGCCGGGGGCTCTCTGCTGGGATTGCTACAAGATGGCGACGTGGTGGCTGGGCTTTTTGCTAGATGGCATTCGCATGGCAACCGGCACATGGCGCCATCCCTTTTGGGAAGAGTCCGAGTACTGGCGATGGATAGGAGGATATGGAAATGATGATGAATCCAACGACACGCCTGTGGCGCCGGCTGCAATTACACGCCCAGCGCCTCGGGCAGATCATCAATCTACTGGCGGCCGCGCAATCGCGGCCGGACGATCCGGCCCTCCACCGACGGGCGCTCCGGGACCTCTTAGCACAACTGGACGGGTGGACGTGGGATCTGGAGATCGCGTACCGGCAACTGGCGGACGGCCGACTTCCGGCCGGCAAAGCCGAAGCCGGACTGATGGCGGCGTGGGAGCGGCTCGAGGCCGGCCTCGCGGAATGGGGCGCAGCGTGGTGGGATACCGGTACTGGACAACCGGCGAGATTGACCAGCTCATCGACGCCTATAGCGCCGGCGCCACGGCCCGGGAAGTAGCCGCCACCCTCGGGCGCTCCTACCAGTCGGTCCGCAACAAAATCCAGGAACTCGGGCTGACGCACGCCGAGGAGGGACGCCATGCTCTGGGTTAAACGCTGCACGATCTGGACGTGCGAACTAGACGACGACATCGTATGGGCCGATGCCGGGGAACGGATTGAGACGGAGATCATACGCCATCAAGATTGGTTCCACGGCGGTCGGCGGGATACGCCGGGCCGGATACGCTACTGGCGGATTTATGGAGGGGGAGGGAAATCGGATGTTAGCACTGAACGCCGCGCTCTGGGGGATTGATCCCGATGACTATACCGGGAGCGTGCAGGGCGCCTATATGGCCGCGAATACCTGTGATGGGTGTGGTCACTTTTTGTGCGGTCGCGGCTGGCACTATCGGCCGGATTGGGTCTTGTGCGAACGCTGTCACACGTACGTGCAATGGGGGGAGGGATTGGAGTGAACGAGGAGACGCCGGCCAAAACGGTGGCCCACCTTGAGTTCCACTGGTGGCTCGTCCAGACACAAAAGCAGGTTTACATGGACATCAAATCAGGGGGCCGTCGTGATCTATTGTGGGAAGGACTCACGATAGCGATCGATCAAATCGCGCAAACAGAAGCCATGTCCATGGCACAAGCGTTGGGGCGGCTAGCCATGATTTATCGGGAAAACGCCTCGGAGTGGCATCCCGTACGGGTGGAGGGATAAGCATGAATGATGAACTGGAACTGAGGCTAAGGGATATTGATCTCTCCCTGAATGCGATCACCGTTCGCCTCGAGGAAATCCGCGACACGCTAGGCGACCTGGGGACAGGCCAGGTGACCTACCTGAATCAACGACTCATCATGGACACGGCGGCGGTGATAGGAGACCGCTTCGAGACTATCCAAATGGGACTTCCGGCCGTCTTTTTCGTGCCAGGGAAAGACGGTCCCAAGAAGCTGAAAGTCGCGCTACAGATGTCCGAAAGCCTGCTCGGACAGAAACTCTGGACATACTCGCTGCAATTGGAAGACGGCGGCACTACGAATGTGAGCGCACTTGAAAGAGGTGTGGCCCGTGAGCGAGCTTTAATGACCTTATTCGATATAATTCGCTCCGCTATGGGAATCGACCGGGGCCAAGGAAAGGAGTAGTCCGATATGGTGAAAAAAGAGAACGTGTTTCCCTTATATGATCATACAATCGGCTTGCCGTGGGACAACTGGCCGCTCTTTTTGGACTACTTGGCTGAATGGATGCGATACGCCGCGGAAGATGAACCTAGTTACTTCGTCATCTTAGATGGTTTGGCGTCCAAAACGATGGTCATGGTTAAAAGTCCTACGGTTGACGAAGCCCCCGACGACTCGCAATACGTGACCTTAGTGGTCGACGCAGATGCCCTGTACATGGTGTGGCATCTGGTCGGCCAGGTGTTGAAAACGGTATCGGCCCAAGCAGAGCGGCAATTCCGATTAGCCATTGGCTGGGAACCACCGGACAATTTCAGGGTGATGTGGAACTTGAGCCGGGAGGAGGATTTGGAGTGATGCGGTATGACGGGAACGGGCGCCTTCGCGTTACAAATGAGGATTCCGGGTACATGGTTTATGCGGATATTGTCCAGGGCGTCGCCAAATTTGCTTTGGCGATCCCATGGGGTCAGGACACGAGCCCGATACGTGGCAATTTTCGGTTAGACGACATGAACCTTGAGGACATCGGCATGTTCGAAAAAGTGCTGATGCAAACCCGGATAGCCGAGCTAGAGCGCAAGTTGGCCGAAAGAACTCATGAAAACGCAGAAATTAACCGCGTGAAGACGTACTACGCCAGTAAAATTCAAACCCTACGGGCCGATTTACAAAAGGTGAGTGCCCGTATCCTCGATAGTCTCAGTACTGAAGAGCTGATCAGTGCCCTTGTGAAGCGTGCCGGCTGGATGCACCTGGTAGCCGATATAGCCGACGCATGGAAACGGGAGAGTACCGGCGAAGAGGAGTAGTGGCGATGGCCCTGGCTTCACATATACTTGATACTTTGGAACAAGTCGGGTCAATTCCAAACAGCGGCCGGCTCGATTACGAAACATGGCTCGGGCGGGCGGTCGAACGGAACGGCCGCCTAGCGGGCCGGCTGGGCGTGGTGCGAGAAGGCGACTGGCTGGGCCGGGAGGATCGGCAGAAGTTGCGGCGCAAGGCGCACGCTTTGCGCCTCTGCTCCCGTGAGCGGTGGATCCAGTTCACGCCGGGCGGCCAGGCCGTGCCCGGGCCGCGCATCCATTGTGGCGACCGGCTATGCCCAGTCTGCACGGCCCGGCGGACGCACCGCTGGCAAGACCGGCTCAAGGGATGGGTGACGCCGGACGGGCGAACGCGGCGGGATGGCACCGGGCGACTCAAAGGGACGCGCACATGGGATGAGATTACGGCCGATGCGGCGGCGAAAGCGTGGCGCGTCCTGCGGTCCGGGCAGCCGGCTGACGACATGGCCGTCCAGTTGGCGGCTATAGACCAAGCCGCCCACCAGGAAGCCGCAACCCGGGTGGATAGCCTCTATCTCCGGTTCGCCACGCTCACGATACCTAACATCCCTCATGTGTGGATGCTGGGCATCGGCCGCGACATCCTCGATACTGTTCTGTTGCGGCCATTCCGACGCATGTGGGACGCCATCAAGCGGCGCCGGAACCGGGCCAAGAAAAAGGAGCTGCGCACAACGTATGATCCGGGCCGCCGGCAAAGCTACGCCGCGATCCAACGAGCCCGGCAGGGCCAACGCCGGCACTGGACGTGGCGCCGGCCTAAAGGCCGGCACTACCTCCTCGGGTTGAGTTATCTGACGCGGTGGCTCGGGCATGTCATCGCCGGCGAGACGACACACACTCCGAAGACCGGCTATCATCCCCACCTGCATATCTTGATATGGAGCCGCCGGCCCTATCTCTCGCAGGGGATCTTACGCCATGTCTGGCGGCATTATACCGGGAATCCGGCCATCAAAGCCGTCCAAGTCCAGGCGGCCGATCCCCTGACTGTAGGGTCGGAACTGGCTAAATATCTGACCAAGCTGGATAAGACACAGAGCATTGCCCTGCAAGAGATAGCCCGCGCCTGGTATGGCCGCCGATCCATCTGGACGGGGGGCATTGCCTATGGCGTCCAGTGGTCTCGCCAAACGGCCGAACAGGCACAAATGCAACGCTTGTCCGAACGGCCCCTGAGCAAGACCGGGCGCCACGTGCAACGCCGATGGATGCGGGGGCAATGGCAGGATACGCCCATGGACATCCAGGCGCCGGTAAAAACCGCCGAACAGTGGGCGCATCCGCTGACCGTGGCAGCCGATGGGGAACGGGTGACCGTCCGGGCCCGCGACGCGGCGCTGGATCGAAGAGCTCTGACGTTGCAGCGCCCGCATCGGACGGCATGGTGGCAGACCGACTGGGACGAACAGGACGCGGCGCAAGTGGCCCGACAAAACGCCGTGTTACGGGGCTTGCCTACCCGGCCGGCGCGATGGACGCCGGAGCGGCTGCAATTTTATCTGTCCCTCGCGGTGTGGATATGGCTCAGCAAGCTGTGGGATGCCGTATGGCCGGTCGGCACGGGCCGGGAAGTTGAAGCCGGGATTCGGGCGTTATGTACGTGGTATGACGAATCATGCACAACATCTAGGATATCGGCCTAATCACAAATACCATATGTAGAGAGGAGGGAAAAGGATGCCGTTAGTGCAATGCCCGCAGTGTGGGCGGGCGCATAAAAGCCAGGCGAAAAAGCGGTGGCATTGTACCGCGTGTGGCACGCTCTGGGATGCCTCGGGCCGGGTGGTGACGGGACGGCCGCTCAAACCCGGCGACACCTCCAAAGCCCTGGCGGCCCGCGGCCTCAAGCCGAAGGCCGAACGGGAAAGCGTTCCCCAACCTGAACCGCCGAAGCAAGAACAGCCGAAAAAAAAGCGGTTTTGGGATGTCGAGGTTCTTTGATAATGCGCCGACCGTGGACCACTAAAGAACGCGAACAGGCACTCGCGTTGTATGCGGAAGGCATTCCTATCGGCGAGATAGCGGACCGCCTGGGTCGCACACCCGGCAGTATATCGACGCTCATCCGAGTATGGGGAACACCAAACCGGCACAGGCGCTGGACCACTGAGGAAGATCAGCTATTGGCCGAATGGGAATCCCTTGGGGAGATTGCCCGCCGGTTGGGACGCAGTTATACCGCCGTGAGGTTACGGCGCCACCAATTACTGAGGAGGCATGATCATGGAGATATTTGAGGCCGGGTTCTTGGGCGATGGGTGGAAAGTCGTATGGGATAAGTCCAAGGCCAAGTATCGGATCGTCGAGGAAAATTGGTCGTCAGGATATCGGTCGGTAGAGTTTAACGAAAAGGAATTCCGCAAGCTGTGGGGAGCTATGGGCGATCTCATAAAGGCCCGCGAGGCCGGGGAGGTATGACATGCCGGTACCAAATAGCATTATCCTTACCTGGGCCCGGAACATCCTGGACGCACTGGGAGCGCCGCCGACCCCGGCGAATATGACCATCATGGCCGGCTGGATCGTGGGGGAACATGGCTGGAACTGGGATGGCACTGGGAACAATCCGATGAACACGACCTGGAACATGCAGGCGCCCGGGGAACACAGTATCAATTCCGTGCATGTCCAGGCTTACCCAACGGCTCAAGTCGGGCTACAAGCGACCTTGAACACGCTCCAACAGCCGGAGTACGCCCCCCTTGTCCAGGCACTCCAGGCAGGGGATCCCAACGCCTTTTGGTCGTCGGATGGGGAAAAGGCCCTCGCGACATGGGGGGGATCGGCATCCTATCCGTCTTACCTGAAGTCAGTAGTGGATTCGGTATCAGGAATCCCGTCCCAATATCTCGCAGCCGGCACCGTGGCTACCCTGCCCAGCGTCAGCGTGCAAAGCGTCCTGAATGATCTGAAAGCCGGAGCCCAAAGTCTGGCCGACGTATTGGGGCTGAAGCAATTCCTCACGGGCGGCAACAGTCAAGACCTCCTCATCGGGGCCGCCATCGGGATCTTGATCCTCGTGTTAGTGGCAGAAGGTGTGGAAAATGTCTGACGTGATGCTGGACAAGCCGCCGGCCTTGGACACAGATATGGGGGGGCTACCGGCGCTCGCGGATCCATCGACCACCGGGACACCGGCGCCCGCCAGTGAGCCGACCGCAGGCAGTCGCTGGACCCCGGAAGTGGTGAAAATTCTCATGGCGGGGCTTTTTAATGCGGCCGCCGCTTGGCGCGGACCGCATTGGGCCTGGATCGATGAGGAAGGCGATCCGCTCATTGAGCCGACGGCCCAAGTATTCAACATGACGCCCGGATTGAAAGACCTAGCGCCGGAGCATATGGCTATCGCCGTCGTGGTCGCCGGATACGGCACCATGGTCGCCAAACGCCTGGCGTGGGATGCCCAGTTACGAGCGGCCCAAAAGCCGGAGCGGCCGCCGGCGCCGCAAGAATCCCCTGGCGCGGGAGGCAGCCCGTATGGCCCGAATCGCTTGGCTTAAGCGGCCGTGGTGGCAATCCCTGACAGGCTGGGGGTTGCGGATAAATCTTTGGTGGGCGTTTTATCTCGGAATCATGATTCTACCGCCGAAAGTAGCCCGCTTGTTGGCTTATGACTGGGTGTACCGGCAATTTGTTGTCCCACGTTGGCCGGAAGTCGCATGGGTATCGTGGGTCCTGTGGGTAGAGGGGGAGTGCAGATGACCAATAAAGAACGTTTGGAAGAACTAGAGAAACGGATCGGGGATGTCCGGGGCCTACCGGGCGGAATCGGCATGATGCTCAAGAGTATCGTGATCCCGCAACTCAAGACCGTCCCGGAAAGTGAGGCCCATAAGGTACGGGAAGCCGTGCGGCATATCGTCGAGACGCTTAAGGATGTGTTTGACGTATGACGGATCGCTGGGCGCTTCGGGCGGCCGATAAAGTCACCATCATCGGGCCGAACGGGTCCGGGAAGTCGTTTTTGGCGCTGGGCTATGTCGCGCATATGCCCAGCGTGATTGTCCATGATCCCAAGCATGAGATCGAATTGCCGGATTTTGTGATAATATCACGGGCCGAGGACATGCTCCGCCACCCGCGGGTCATTTGGCGGTCGCCGCAACTGGCGGATCCCGTGGACGCCGGCAATTGGGCCGGCTATGCGGCCCTCCAGCGGAAGCACACCTGTTTGTATCTCGATGAGGCGGCATTAGTCACAACAGCGAACCGGATCGGGCCGTGGCTCCGGGCCGCGATCATTACCGGGCGGTCCCAAGGCGTCGGCGTCTGGGCGGCGACCCAGCGGCCCAAGGACGTGTCGAACCTCTTTTTCTCGGAAGCACATGCGATTCTCGTGTCCCCGCTTCTCGTCGGTTTTGATGTAGAAAAGGTCAAGGGCTTTGTGCCCGAAGATTATTTGTCACTACGAAACAAGGAGTTTCCACCGTTTTCCTTTTATGCGGTACGACGAGGGGAGAAACACGGTCGGCTCATTCGCGCCGGCTCATAAGGAGGTATCCCTCGTGAAACTCACCATCGGGGACATGGTGAAGATCGGCCTCGTGGCCGCGGTGTTTATTTGGCTGCTCAAGCTAGTGTTCAAACTGGTCAACATTCCGGGCATTTCGCCGGCTGTAGAGAACCTGTAAGGGGGGCCGCCGAATATGCGCCGAGTGATTCGTCAAATTGCCACCTTTCCCTATAACGGGGCCGGGCAAACGAACATCCTCATCCCGCGGACCGGCTACCTCAGTCGGCTGTGGATCCGCTTTAACGGCACACTGGACAACACGGGGACCGCGGCCGGCACCGCAGGTTATCGGGCGCCGTGGAGCCTCATCCAAAATGCCCGCCTGAACGTCAACGGAAACCTCTATCCGCTGGCAGCCGACGGCTATGGCTATGAAGGATTGGCCCGCGTCATGCGGCCGGGTTACCAAGATAACAGCCAAATGGGCGTGGCGGTCGGGAACAACCCGGTGGAATTTACCACCCAAATGCCGGTGACGGTGACCGACGCCAACATGACGGGCATTTTATGGGTCGGGAACTCCGAGACCACGACATACTTGGAAATCACCACCCGGTCGGCGACGGATCCGGCGTTCTTTTCGGGGACCGCCACCTTGACTGGGACGTTTGAAGTCTGGAGCGAGTCGTTCCTGTTCAATGCGAACGAACAAAAACCGGACCTGAGCACGCTGCATAACTTTACGGTGCTCCGGCAGCCCATCGTGGGGACCGGCCAGCAATACGTCAACCTCCCCACCCTCAACCAAGTGTATCTCCGCATCATGCACGTGATTGAGAACAACGGTGTGGCGCTCGGATATACGCCGGGGATGACGTTCCAGTTACAGATTGAGGACTACGAGTCGCCGGAAACCTGGACCGATGGCGAACTGAACGCCCGGCAGAACTATCTGTATCTCGGGAAGCTGCCCGTCTCCACCGGATTCCGCGTCTATGACGAGTACTGGACCCGGACGCTCCGGGACGTGATCAACTCGACCGGGCTCACGTTGCTCCAGTCCATCGTGACCATCCCGGATAGCGTCACCATCACCGCGCCGGCGAACCTGTATACCTATATCGAATCGCTGAGTCCGTTGGGCTAAGGAGGGATCGGCATGAATCTGGAAGCGCTTTATGGCGCCGGCGCCGCGGCAACGTTGTCGCGGGACGGGGCAACGGCGCTGAGTATGCTCTCCCTCCAGGCCTTGCCGAACGCCGTATCGCCGTTGGATACGCAAAAGGCCATTCAGCAAGCGAAACAACAGGCGGCGGACGCCTGGGGGAACCCGTTGATGTTTGTCCTGGTCGCCGCCCTCATCCTGTGGGCGATGTGGAGGTGGTGATCGTCATGACACACTTTGGCAGCGCCTTTGGAGCGGAGATCAGCGCCAACGGCACCCTCTTTGTGGCGGTGTTGGCGCTGGCCGGACTCGACTTGGTGTTAGGCGTGGGGCGGGCGCTGGCGGCCAAACGGTTTGCGTCCGGGATGCTCCGCTTAACGGCCGCAAAACTGATCCAAGAGCTGGGCTTACCGCTGCTGTTGGCGGTGCTGGGCGTGGCGGATCCGGCCTTTGCGTCTTTGGTGGGCGGCGCGTTATGGCTCGCCATTGTGGCCGAGGCGACCAGTATCGTCGAGCAGATGCGCGGCAAGCAGTCGAGCACGCTCATCCAAGAGGTCATCAAGCTCTTGGCCGGCCTGCATGAGTCCGTGCCGCCGGCGAACGCCTCGCAGACAAACGCGGCGTCGCCACAGCAGCCACCGACAGGGGGAAATTGATATGTCTGATATCGTGGTCCTCCTCATCGCGGTGATTGTGCTCCTCTGGCTGCTCCATTCGGTCTTTAGTGGGTCGGCGAGTACGGCGAGTCCGTACCAAGGGAGCAGCATTGGGACATCCGGCATTGTGGCAGCTGTCGATGCCGGAATCAAAGCGATAGACCAAACAGCTAGCAGTGCCTCAAAAGAATTGGGGTCACTAGCCGTGAAAGTTGAACGCAACGCGATCACCGGGGCGGCAAAAGCCGCGTCGCATTCACCGGTCGCGGTCCCGAGCCAAAAAAGCTATAACGCGGCCGTTGGGGACCAACTCTATCCCGGCATCTCGCTCGGGTCCGCAGCGGCTGGCCTGGTGGGGGGAGTAACCGGGGGCGCAGTCGGGGCAATCATACCAACCACGATCGGCGGCACAATCCAGGGCGCCGTTTCGGGAGTGGAGTCGGTCGGGAAGTTACCGGGAGTCAAGACCGTCGGGAAGTTCCTTGGTACGCAGGCTAGAGACCTGTCCCATTGGGTCGGCAGCCAAGCACATGACTTCACGAATTGGGTCGGGCATCTGCTCTAGGAGGGGAAAACGATGGCACAACACGATCAGAACCTCATCTATGGCGTGATTGCCCTGGCCGTCGGACTTGTCGGCTTTGAATTGTGGAAGAACGGCACTTTGGCCCGCTGGTTTCACCTCGGATCGACCGCAGGGAGCGGCGCGGCAGCCGGGACACCTTCGTCTAGTGGAAGCGGGGCCGGCAGTAATAGTGGGTCCGGCGCCGGTTCTAGCAGTGGGGGGACACTCAGCATATCCGGCGCCGGGCACTATACGGTACAAAAGGGCGATACCTTGTCGGCTATCGCCGCGCGGTATGGCATAAGCCTTGCGGCCTTGGAAGCCGCGAATCCGCAAATCAAAGATCCTAACCTGATTTACCCGGGTGAAACCATCACGATCCCAGGCGGATCGAGCGCCGGCTCTAGCGGCTACGCAGGCGGCGGCACAGGGTCGAGCGTGCCGGTCTCGACGGGATCAAGCGGCACGCATCAGTTTAACGTGTCGCAGACCAAGATGAGCTATACGGTACGGAAGGGCGATACCCTGTCGGCTATCGCCCAGGCACACGGCGTTAGTCTTGCGGCCTTGGAGGCGGCCAATCCCCATATCACGGACCCGAATCTCATCTATCCAGGCGAAACGGTCTATATCCCCACCAGCATCGCCACGAGTACCCAAACTGTGCAGACTTCGACCGGCTCGGTCGTATCGACGGTGACCCGACGGAACGGCCTAACCATTCCCAGTGTCCACGTGTACCGCGGCACAGCCTCCACGGTGACCAATCCGTCAACGGGTCAAGTTGCGCTCGACAAGCGCACCTACTCGCCCTGGCGGTCAAGCACATCAGGGAGTGCCGTCACCGTTCAGCGGGGGCAAAATCTGTGGAGCATCGCGCAGGCGCATGGGCTAAGTTTGTCGGCAATTGAGCGGATGAACCCGCAAATCAAGAATTTCAACCTCATCTACCCGGGTGAGGAGGTGCACGTCTAATGGGTCCGCTCATCCAGGAGCTTGTGCTCAAAGGGCAGGGACGCCTGTACGAGCAAGACTTTTTCTTGGCGGCGACGACAACGCAACCGCAGACGTTTGAGCCGGCGGCAAACTTTGTCTGGATCTTTTATGAGTTCGATCTGGAGCCGCATGACATCAACCTGAGCTTGCAATTGACCGGACCGAACATCGCGGGCAACGCGACGCTCCGAAGCTTGGGACGGCCGCTGGAAGGAGCCTACCTCGCGATTCCAGGCGGCCCGCTGAACGCGACCATGAACAACAACACCGATAGCGGCGCCGTGATCACATTCCGGTACGTCGAACTCACCGCATATTGGTACGCCAAACTGATGAATCCCGCGTATGCCGGCGAGACGGCCGCCTGGACGCATGTGCTCAATCAGGCCAACACGATGCCGGGGGCGCCGGCCGCGAAGGGAGGCGGACGCTAGTGGGTGAGATCCTCAATAGCGGCATGATGTGGCGAGGGTACAACACGGCAGATCCCAACAACTCCTACGCCACCACAACGGCCGGAACGGCCCTGACCCAGGGCTTTACGCAGTACGTGAACCGCGTGATCGTGTACAATCTCGGGCCGGTCCCGTTGTACGTAAAGTTTGGAGGGGTCGCCGCCTCGAACACCAGCTATGACATCGTGTTACCGCCGCGCACGGGGTTTGCGGGGGGCCTGAACACGAATGCCGTGTCGGTCTACTCCGCCGATGCGGTGACAGTGTATATAGGCGGGTTCCGGGAGGACAACACCAGCATTTAGGGGTGATAACGTGAGCGAATTTACGATGTTTCCAATCCCGGCCGTCGATGCCCAAACGGGCATTCCCCAAGTGGAATCCGTGCCGGTGGCCGGGGCGCCGGTGATCATCGGCACGTTTAGCTATACCAACTTTACGGCGTCGAGTACGTATAAGGCGATCATGTCCGGCGTGCTGCACCGCAACGCCGCCGCCCGGTCGTTCATCATTGCCAACACCTTGAATGAGGCGCTGACCAGTCTGGACTTCTATCTCTTTGACAGTACGTTGTCTACCTACTCCAACACCGGCGGCGGCCAAAACCTGTCCGATACGAACGGCGTGGCGTCGAACGGCTACGCCCAATACACTTCAGAGGCCGCCGGCATCCTGGCGTTCCATGGCGATTCCGTAATCATCGAGATGGGCATGGGGGCCACGGCGCCGACCACCGGGGAGGTGCAGGTGTACGTCGTGGAGGTGTTTCGCTAATGGCCTCCAAGCGATTCGTAAGGCTTGAACGCGCAGTGGAACGCGAGTACCGAAAGAAGGGATATGGCTTGAAACGGGCACGAAAGATAGGCCGGGCGGTAGCCGGCAAAGTGGCGCAAATGCGGCGCAAGGCGGCCCGTGCGGCCAAACGGGGCGCCCGTAAAGTGTGGCAGAGACATTTATTCTAGGGGGGAACAGTAATGGCGTTAGGACGGCATCATCGGCGGGAGTGTGACTGCGCGTTTTGCCGGCGGGCGGCGGAACTCCACCGCCATCGGCATCATCATCGCCAGCATCGGCGGCATCGAAGGGAGCGGGCGTAATGAACGCGGATAAAGTGGGTTTCTGGGTGAGTGGAGGCATCATGGTGTTGGCCTTGCTCTGGGCCGTATGGAGACTCGGGAAGGAGGCCGGCGCGGTTCGAGCGCACCGAGAACGCGATTTTGCGGATTTGCGGAAAAAAGTCTTGGATCTCGAATGGCAGCGGACTGAAGGAAAGGAGTTGTAATCGTCATGGCATTAAATGGTGGAAGCGGTATGGCAGCATCGGGGTGGGGAACCGGTTACAATAACGGGAGTACCACTGCATATAAAGTGCCGGCTTACTTAGTCCAGTCCGGCGATACGGTAACGGCGATTATCGAGAACTTTTACAACGATACGTCAGTAAATCAATGTATCGTTAACGCACTGACAGCCTTTAACGCCGGGAATGGCACGGCACTCGATTGTAACGGTAATTTGTATGCCGGATACTGGATCCTACTCCCGACGAGTTTGTATGATGGGACAACGCAGTATGATTTTCAGTGTGGGTTGTGGGAACCAAATCCCGTGGCGACTGGACTCACAGGCGTTACGGGAAGTTGTGCGCTATCGTGCGCAGGATTTGCGACAGTAGGAGACACATGTGGAGCGGGGACAGTATAACGGGGGCTGTTATAAGCAGCCCCCGTTATAGTGTGGAGTAGCCGGGATGGGGCCATCATACCAGACAGGCCACGGCTGATAGGCCTGGGACAAAGCCTGCAAGTAAATTGCATCAGGAATGTCTGTCTTTGGATGAGCGGGCGGCTCAAAATAATAACTACCGCCGGCAAAATAGACTGGAGGACAGCCGTACTTGGTCCAAGTCTGCCGAATGATAGTGGGTTGCCGTTGCATTAGCCACAATTCGTCGGCATACGTGCGGTTAGTTTTGTGCATCGTTTGAGAAATGTGAACACGGGCAGTCCCGGCCGATGCGGACCCAGACGACGTTGTATGAAAGCCGCATGCAGTTATTAATATCGTTAAACCTAGGACTGTTACCAACATAGGTACTTTGTTCATCGTGTTATCCTCCTAAACCGATATCGGCATTGTATAGATGTACATTCGCCAAGATATGGTCAATGATTTGGGTGTCGGGGCCGGAGCCAATGACCATGACGCCTCCGGAATAGTCTGGTTGCGTAAATACTGCTCCAATGGCGCCATTAGAGCAGCCAAAGACATACCAGTCTTGATTCACTTGTTGATTCATCGTACAACCATTCGGAACGGGCATATCCGGATTAAACGGATCGGACTGCACCAAGGAATTATGATTAAAGCCATAGGATGAACTGACCGTGAACTGGATTTGGTCGGCATTATTCGGTGAAGAGTACGTGATAGTACCGCCTCCATTGGCACCTGTCTGAACGGAAGGAGCACCCCACGTAGAAGGGAAAATACCATATCCGATAGGAGTCCCAACGGGGCCAGGGATCGTGACAGACACCCACGATACGGCGGAAGATGGCGTACCACTAGGACTGGCAGACGGGGGAACGGCCGGAGCTGAAGACGGTGCATTCGAAGGACCGTTAGATGACGTGGACGCCGGCGAAGTGGAAGGCGTTGGAGACGATACGGTGGATGTCGGAGAAGGCTCAGACACCTTAGTTGAAACGGTCGCCGGGCCCCCGCAGCCGGCCAGCAGACCCGCGACGGCCGCCAGACCGAAAAGCGCTATATGCAATTTGTGCATACCCTAACTACCTCCTCATGCGAAAGTGGCATATCCGGTGCGTCGCGCAGATGATCTATACTGGATTTACCAAAGAAACCCTTGACTGTCAACCAAAACAGATGCAGAATGGATGGCAAAGGGATCAGGAACGTCCGATAAGACACATTATGTTAACTAATGCAATAAGCAGAAGGGGAATCGCGGACTTTGGGCTACCGTTTCGGCTACTTTGGGCTACTCACATGTTTGCTAACTCCTTTTGCACGAGGTCGCCTTTGAGGTCGCCTTTAATGATGACACCGGTTCGATACCGTGGGAAAATGTCGGAAGCATTGACGAAGATCATCGGGACGCTTTATACGAGTCGGATGTATTGCCCTGTCGTCGTGTATAGTTTGGATTCGCTGCGGGCCGCCATTTCCCGGTGACCAGGTTCAGGCTTCCGGCCATATTGCGGCCCCGAAGGTTGACAACGGTTCCGCTAGAGTCGATTCCCGTAATCGTTAGGTCTCCCGGGTTCCCAGGAATTTGGAACATTGTTTGGGGGTCGGAGAAGTTGTTCATCTTGCTTACCATAACGATAACCTTTTTCCCTTGGGTCACAACAGATACGAATCGAGGCCCATACAGACCTGTTTTTAAATCATACCATTGTCCATCCGACCATGTATCGGAGGGTAAATGCGCCGTTGCAGTGGTCAACAACAATTGAGGAGTGTCGTACGTTACCGTGCCTCGTGTCAGTTGAACACTGCCCGCCACCCCATGAAGCGTTAAAAAGTAAACGATTGACGGTGGAATTTTCTTTCCTAGTACATTGTACGCATTCCAAGATGTGATAATCGCGGCGCCCGTCCCATCTGAGAGCCGATGAACCCATATCATGCCATGGTGAGTCACGATGATTGCAGCCCGGGCGGCATTTCCGGTACCCTCCGCGCCCGCTATCGAAATCCCATGGAAGCGAAATTGATCCGTAATGACCCAGCCAGACACTGTGGTGGAGATGGTTGTGACGCGCGGATTGGCCAGTACTCCCGTCGTAGGGGGACTGACAGGCGAAAGGCGATTCCAGACAATAACTGGTGCCGAGGACCCCGAGAATGTCGGCAAAGACGTATCGTTTCGCGCAAAACCCGTTCCGAACGGCCTCTGCACGCCACAACCCACTAAGGCGACCATGGCTATCCCTGTTATCACTCGGATCGCCGTTTGCATTGTCATTGCCCCTCGTAAACTTCTGTCAGTGTTAAAACGTATATGGTTTAGGTCGGGTTACGGACGTCCGGTTCCTTATTTTATTTACTCTTGCTACCGAGGGCTCCCACCAGGTTCAAAGGGATTCAATGTAACAAGTTTGCATGGACTAATAGTTGGAACGGTTCCACACCAATGGGAAACGCCGAGTGCAGTAACGGCTAATCTAAGGATTCGTGACCAGAGACAATTCCGTCGGATAGTTCCACGAATCCGACCACCTGCGCAGAATCTTGGACAATCACATGGCCTTCAAGTCTGCAATTTCCGGACACATAGGCATGGCCTTGAATTTGGGCATGACCGCCCACGTGAACGTACCCGCCAACTTTGGCCTCGCCGTCGATTACGGCATCGCCTTCAACGCGGGCGGTTCCTGTAACAACGGTCGCTCCCTGAACCTTGGCGGATCCGAAAACCCAGGCGTTGTCCATGATCGTGGCGGCTCCTCCAATGTGGGCATTGTCAAAGATCCGGGCGTTTCCGCCAATTTGGGCCGAATCAGAGACTTTGGCCCATCCTGAAATTTGGGCGGATCCGAAGATACGGGCATTTCCTGTAACGTACGCATCATCCGCTATGGTGGCCAACTCTTCTATAACGGCGTCGCCGCCCACCCGTGCCCGGCCGAGGATCCGCGCTATGCCGGTGACACGGGCCCGGCCAAAGACAACGGCATCGGGCTCGACAACGGCCGAGGATTCCACGAAGGCCGTGAGGGCTACGTAACCTGACCCGTTGACGTGACGCTGGACGGGCACTAATCCGGCCCCATCGCCGAAGTCCATAAATTCCATTTGTAACATCATCCTTTCACCTGGTATGCACCGTCATTCCGCCATCGGTTGGCGCCGCTGAGCAGTAGCGGCAAAGCCGAGTTCTTGACGGTATTTCGCCACGGTTCGTCTCGCCATGGGGATTCCGAGCGCCGTCATTCGTTTGGCGATTTCGGCATCGGACAGCGGTGTATGCGGGTTTTCTTCAAGAATGAGATTGCGAATCAACGATTTTATCATGTCAATGGAGGTGGTCTCCGCGACGCTCAAGGATTCGCATAACAATGACGAAATAGGGATTAATCCCCGCGGACATTGCAATATTTTTCCGGAAATAGCCCGTCGAACCGTGGATTCGTGTAATGCCGTCACGTGGGCTACGTCTTTAATGCTAAGCGGCTCTAGCGCATCGCGCTCAAAACAGTAACCCGCCTGGCGTTTGACAATGTAGGAGGTTACCGTCATCACGGTTTTCTGTCGTTGGCGCAGCGCTTGTTCGATCCATCGGGCTTCCGTAACGGCGCGCGACAAAAACTGCCTGGCTTGAGAATCCCGGACCGTCTTGGTCATCTGAAGATATTCCGTCACGTATTGTAGACGGGGATAAGCGTCCTGAGCCCAATCCAACGTAATGGTCCCGTGGGCGTCTTTTTGGGCGATGAGGTCGGGATAAAGATAGTGTGCCGGAGTCCGGGCGATCCTCCCGGATGCAGGAACAGGGTTTAATTTCCGTATGGCCTGAAGCAGACTATTTGCTTCGGCCGGGGATATTTTGAGCGTACGGGAAATCCGTGACAATGAGGGATGGCGTAAGACATCCCAGTGCTTCTGCAACAGTTCGGTTACCGGATGACGGAGACCGTACCGACGCGTCGCTTGTAACAACAAGCATTCCTGCAGGGACCGGGCGCCGACCCCTGCAGGATCACATGCTTGAACCACCGCCAATGCCTGTTGCATTTCTTCGATAGACGCGCCGACGGTTTCGGCCAGTTCGGGCAAAGGGATTCTCAAGTATCCGTCGGGCTCCAGGTTTCCGACCAGATATAGCGCACTCTGCCGAAGCGATCCGGGGGGTGTACTCCAAAAGAGTTGTTCGGCTACTTCGTTATAGAGGTCGTGGCCACTGGGATCCGGAATGTCCCAAGTCGACGCATCCTCTTCCCCGCCGTCTCCCCGGTGATAAGGGATACCGGAACGCCATTCGGGCGCTTGAACATCGGAATGGGCCAGTTCGACGACGGGATTGGCCAGCACCAGCTCCTGCAGGTAGGAGCCGAGTTCCAGCACCGGCAGCTCTAGAATTTTGAGGGCGATTTTCATTGCCGGGGTCAACACTAGCGCCTGCGATTGCGTCAACTGTTGTTCGAGCTTTTGTCCCACCCGGATCCCCACCTCTAGAAGACGTGCCTATAGCCCGATTCGCCTCGCCTACTCCTCTTCGTATTGTAGAGCCTCTTCGAGATTTCCGAAAAGAACGACTTTATCGTCGAAGCGCACCATACGTCCGTAATGCGTCGATGTTTCCACTTCAAAGAGGGCTGGGGTCAACTGATAACCGAGCGCCTCGCTCAGTTCTTTCATATCGAACTCAAGCCGTCCTTCGCCATCAATCCGGATCATCGCAGGATAATACGTGACCGTGACATGGGGCTTTTTTGCCATCACTTCGGCAATTACCCGGCTTTCCACGCTGTCATTCAGCGTGACGCCGCATTTGTTGGAGATTTCCTGAGACAGTTTGTCGGGCATCTTACTCATCAGTTACCGTCCTCCTTCGTCCTGAATCCCGATTTGTTCCAACAACGTGTCAACATGCTTCTGGGCCCGAGCGAAGGCGTCGGGAAAACCGTGCACCTTAACGCGCGGTAATGACCAAATCGGTTGGAGATTTTGCGCGGCCCGCGTCGCCATTGGCAAGTACCGGTGAGTCCATTCCAACAGCACACGTCGGTTGGTTTCCCCGTATGTGGGGTCGTCGGCCAACATCTGCATTAACGCCACCGTGTTGGCCATGTTACGTGCATAATCGGCTTCGGCTGCCGAGACGACCGTGGGCGTCAGAAAATCGCCGTGCCGGGCGGATACTTGCATCACGAAGCCGCTTCGGAACAATTCGAGGACCAGGGGCTCAATGATGATGTTAATCGCAAAGTACTGCTCTAAATGATCCGTACTGGCCATGACCGTTTCGACCAATTCCCGGGTGGGTTGCCAAATGGGATCTTCAAGCCAATGCGTCTTGCCGGCGGATTCATCGAAGGGTTTTGTGAAGTCTGGCGCAATGTCGGCCAGATAGAGCGTAATATCCTGAGCGCACCGTAATTTGTACGACGCGTTGGTCAGGATCGAATTATTGATCATTTGGGTCATGCCGTCCCGCTGCCCACTCATTAAGGCGACACCGATTCCATATTCCGCGTGTTTGGAAGCACTGACGTGGTCTTGAAGGATCTTGACCCAATCCGGATCAAACAGTGAGACCGCGTTTTGCGCTCGGGCATACGCAATGGCCTGTTCAATCATTTTGACAATGGCCGATTGGCGTTGATAATGCGGTCGTTCCCATTCTTCATCGGTGGCCCGGTACTGGTGCCAGTCGGATGATTGAAGGCGGGTACGGGTCGGCGAATAGGCGGGTGTGCCGTCGGCAAATGAAATAATCCAGCCTTGTAGCAGGTACCGGTTGGGGTCGGGTTGCACATCGACCGTGACATCCTCGTACAGGGTGGCCTTACGCCCTTTCGGTTGGTAATAACGGTAGCGCCGGGAATCCCAGTCGACAAATTTCTTTGCCCCGGCTTCGGCCGAGCGTTCGACTATGCTCTCCATGAGATCTCACTCCTTGGTTTTGGTTGGGGTTTCGATAGGTGCGGCCGCGTAAAATTTGTCGAAGTAGATGCGTTCCACGTCAACTCCCTTCATGCGAAGAACCGGGATGACCGCATCAATGAGCGGGGGCGGACCACACACATGCGCATCGGCATTGGTTGCCCAGACAGGATCCAGACGCCTTTGGACGACTTCATGGATAAATCCGGGTTCGCCGGTCCAGTTGTGAGGCTCGTGGAGATGGGACAGTCCCGGAATCCACTCGAAATCCGTCAGCCGGCGACCGAGTTCTTGAATTTCGTCAACGTAAAACAGGTCATTCGCCGTTCGACCTCCGTAAAAGAATCGAACCGGCCGGTCCTCTTGATGTTCAACCAGGTCTCGTAAGATGGAAAGCAACGGTGCCATCCCTGATCCGCCTCCCACTAATACGAGCGGGCCGTCATTGGTTCGACGGCAGCAAATCCCGTAAGGACCGGTAACCCGTACCGGATCGCCCGGCTTCGGCCGAGCGTTCGACTATGCTCTCCATGAGATCTCACTCCTTGGTTTTGGTTGGGGTTTCGATAGGTGCGGCCGCGTAAAATTTGTCGAAGTAGATGCGTTCCACGTCAACTCCCTTCATGCGAAGAACCGGGATGACCGCATCAATGAGCGGGGGCGGACCACACACATGCGCATCGGCATTGGTTGCCCAGACAGGATCCAGACGCCTTTGGACGACTTCATGGATAAATCCGGGTTCGCCGGTCCAGTTGTGAGGCTCGTGGAGATGGGACAGTCCCGGAATCCACTCGAAATCCGTCAGCCGGCGACCGAGTTCTTGAATTTCGTCAACGTAAAACAGGTCATTCGCCGTTCGACCTCCGTAAAAGAATCGAACCGGCCGGTCCTCTTGATGTTCAACCAGGTCTCGTAAGATGGAAAGCAACGGTGCCATCCCTGATCCGCCTCCCACTAATACGAGCGGGCCGTCATTGGTTCGACGGCAGCAAATCCCGTAAGGACCGGTAACCCGTACCGGATCGCCCGGCTTCAGCGCGGTGTCCAATAGCGACGAAAAAGCTCCGTCCGGGTAGACCTTAATGATGAATTCCAATTCCCGCGGTGAACTGGGCGTGCTGGCCATAGAATAAGAGCGGGTAATGCCATATTGCGTTAGGGACAAGTCGACATACTGGCCCGCGAAAAACTTCAATCCGGGCTCTTCGGCAAGATGAACACACAACCTTCGGATGTCATGCGTCAACGGCTCGATTTGGCTGACGGTTCCCGCGAAGTCTTTGACGGGAATAGCCAATTTCAGAATGTCCTCGTCATAATTTAACAGTTCTACGGTCAGGTCGCTGTAGGCCACAGTTCGGCACAAGAGGATATAGTCTTGGTCACGTTCATACTCTGGTAGCGCAAAGGTCGAGTAGCGCAACAAGTCGATGTCGCCGTCCAGCAAAATCGATTTACAGCTTGCGCACTGCCCTTCTTTACATCCGTGCATGAGCATGATGCCTTGCCGAAACGCGGCCTGAAGTAGTGTTTCGCCGTCTTCGACCTCCATTTCGATGCCGATCGGTTCTAAGCGCACGGTATATGACATAGTGGGCTCCTCCCTGCCGAAAACGGCCCTGGGGCAAAGCCCCAGGCCGCCGTATCAAATCTTGTGAACCGTGAACCCTTTGCGGTAGGCCGCCAGATGTTGGTCCCGCTCGGAGGGCGTCATGCTGCGCAAATCAAGTAACGGGCTACGCAGCTCGTACCCTTTCACATCGTCGAGTGTCCACATTTTAGCGTCGTCAAACTCCAGATGGGGTTGAGGAATGAGGGTTTTGCCGTCGGTTCGGACAAACCCGAGATCCTTAATCACGTCGGCCAAATCCCATCCGTGATAGACCTCTTCCCACTGCCGTCGACCACTGAACCGCCCCATGGCAGGGGTCGGTCGACCCTCATATTCATTGGCAAACGCGACCTTATGGGTCCATCGGCACTGTTCCGAACAATAGGTGTAGAGCTGCCCGTCGACTTCATCCACCACCATGTCCTCGCGGATGAGGCAAGGGACTAGACAGCTCCAGCACCGGTGGGGATAGACGTAGCCGGTATCGGCAAACACGATCGGGGTATTGCCGGGAGTGGATAATTTCCGGTAATTTTCCCACCAGGCCCCAAACTTGTTGTACCATCCGGGATACTTGTATTCGAACCATTCGAAGTCCCGTTCATCTAAGGGGTCGATCCGCCAGAAGTTCACTGGCCAGCCGGCCGAGAAAAATTGGGCGACATAATGGACGTAATCCTTTTTGATAATGCGATCCCAGGCCGCTTGGACGTCGTCATGATGAATTTTTAGCCCGTACTTCTCCAACGGCAAGAGATAGCTCCGGTAATAATCGTCAAAGATCCACCGTTGCCAAAGTTCCGCGTACGATTCTTTGTCTTTGCGCCGGTCTTTGGTGCCGTATTCAATAATGGTCCCGATGGCGGCATCGACGATAGCGTGGTTTTGCCAAAAGGCATAGCGGATATCGCGTTCCAGCAATAAATGATTGTCCGGATCATTAAGAACCGCCATTAACGTCGAATGGCCATTTCCGATATGCCGGGATTCGTCGGACTGTACGGACAAAAACACCGTGGGTAGCGCGTAGTCGCCGTTTCGTGCGGCTTCCGACGGCATGGCGACGAATAAGGTGTTGGTAAACGCCGTTTCCGCGACGACCTGCAAATAGATGTTGGTGGCGGTGATGGCGTCGCCGGTAATAAACCCTTCACCAAATTGGCGGCCAATCGTCGTGGCATAACACTTGCCGAACGCGGCTTCGGTAATGTCGAAGCCGGCGGGGTCAATGTAGTTCTCCATGTACCACTTTTTCAGGTTCATTTGGATCGTCGAATGTCGCATCTCATCGATCATTTGCAGCGTATAACCGGTTCGCAAGTCGTGCCCGGGGACCACATTGGCTTCGATGGCCATCGACCGGGCGGCCGAAATTTCCGGAAACGGAATGATCGCCAAAAAGAGTTTCATCCATTCAATCCAACGCGGTTCGACGTTACGAAACATGTTGCCGCGAAGGCCGGCATCCAAAGCTCCATAGACCCGGTTGTCTTTTTCTTCCTGCATGGGAAAGTAGGATCGCAGCACCTGCTTCATGGGATCCTTGGGGGCCTTAACGAATTTATAGTCGGTCGGATACTTTAACGAATCTTGGGCATAACTTGGCAGCCACCCTAAATCGGCGATTCGCCTTGTGGCTTCAGCCAAGGATATACCACGTTGAGCCGTAATTTTCGGTAACGTTGCCATTGTGTTGCCTCCTTTGCGCTTTTTCGGGACCAACGGTCGTTATGGGAGAATTCGGTATCCACCCCACAGATGAAGCGTGTTTCATGCCAAGTGGTGAGAAGCCAGGCAAACGCCAAAGATCATAGGTAACCCTTAGCTTTTGGGTTAGACGAAAAAATCTTGAAGCGGCGCCGGTGTAGCAGATCGCCAAAGGCTTTTGCAAGATGCAACACACAGGATTTTCCCCGTTATTCGTCCGTTTCCGCATGTTTTTTGGGAGTCTGTTTTAGACTGCCAATTGCGATAAATGTGATTTTAAATAATAATAAGGAATTACTACCAGATTTAGGCTCGTTTCTGAGCTTGTCGCACAATGCAACAGGTCAATCCCGGTTGCAACCGATTGTCGGGTGTATCGTCTGAATTTCTTCGTATAAAACGGTAAACAAGATGAAAAACGGTAGTTTTAACGAGTTGGCATGAAACGCGCTTTTAGTAATTCGATGAGAAGGTCGAGTCTTCTTCTCCACGGTGGTCCGTAAACAATCACAATGTCCAGGGGGGATTAATCCGATGTACAAGACGAAAGATGGCGACGAAGTATTTATCGTTGACGGACATGTTGCTTTGTGGGATGGCAGTCCCGCCAATCAAAAGAATCGGCATGGGGGCGAATTTATCGATTGTTTCTACGATTACCATCGTAACCTCAGTCCTCAGGAATACTTGTGGCCGCATGAGAAGTTCGTCAAATACGACGAGGAAACGTTTGTGCGGGATGTTTTCGAGCAAGGATACGTGGACGTGGCCATTTTTCAACCGGTGGGATTGATCGATTTTTACCGTGAACCCTTTGGCAACGTTGCCAAAAATTATGCCTTTGCGGAAAAATATCCGGGTCGTTTCGTTGGTAACGGGTATTTCGATCCGCGGGACGGCGAGGAGGGGCTAGAACGTTTGGAAGAATGGGCCAAGAAATATCATCTGCAAGGGGTCAAACTCTATACGGCCGAATGGAACGGCAGTTCGCGAGGTTATCAGTTAACCGATCCGTGGGCCCAACGCTATCTCGCCAAGTGTCTTCAATTAGGCATTCGTAATATTCACGTGCACAAAGGCCCCACCATTAAACCCTTAAATATGGATGCGTTTGATGTGGGCGATATTGACGATGCGGCTAGCGCTTTTCCGGAATTAAACTTCATTGTGGAACATGTCGGGCTGCCTCGGTTGGAGAAGTTTTGCTGGATTGCCACCCAAGAGCCCAATGTTTATGCTGGACTGGCCGTCGCCAACGCCTTTATTTATACCCGACCGCGCTATTTCGCCCAGATTCTTAGTGAGTTGCTCTATTGGCTGAACGAAGACCGGATCCTCTTCGGTAGCGACTATGCGTTGTGGCATCCCAAGTGGCTCATCGATATGTTTATGGCGTTCGAATTCCCTGAAGATATCGTGAAGGAAACGGGCATTCAGTTAACGCTGGACATCAAGAAAAAGATCCTCGGACTCAACGCGGCACGGTTGTATAACATTGACGTCACCGCGCGGAGCGAACAACTCAAAAAAGACGTCATCAGTCAACGGTTAAGTCAGGTCAGTTAAGGGGTCCTGTTCGATGAAAACGACTGAACAACGGATAGCCGACGTATGGGCAAAGCTGGACCAGGTCATGGATCCCGAACTGGATCAGTCGGTCCGTGAACTCGGATTTATCTCGGACGTTACGGTGCTTGACGGGCAGGTGTCGATTGCCCTTCGCTTGCCCACGTATTGGTGTTCGCCCAATTTCTCGTACATGATGATGGAAGATATGCGCCAAGCGGTACGGTCGTTGCCGTGGGTCGAGTCTATACGGCTACGCTTGCTGGATCATGAGAGTGCCGACGCCCTGAACGAAGGAATCGAACAGGAAAAGACGTTTCAACAGATTTTTCCTGATGCGACCGGCGACTTGGGTGCCTTACGACGGCAGTTCAAGGAGAAGGCGTTTTACGGGCGGCAAAAACGGCTGTTGGATCGTTTATCGCTTCAGGGTGTAGAGCTGGCCCGCTGGGTTCCTGGAAAATGGCAAGATGTCCGCTTTCTGGTCCAGGTTTCTTTGGAGGATCGTGTGGCACTGGAACGCTACGAGGACATCGTGAGCTATTGGGGTCTTCCCCAAAGTGATTCCGACCCGGTCGTGATCCGGCATGACGGCACACCCGTGACCGAATCCGGCTGGACGCGACATTGGCATCAATTACGGTTGGTCTCTCTTAATATGGAAGCCAATACGCATATTTGTCGGGGGCTATTGCAGGTTCGGTATGCGCCCGACGAGGTTGGTTCAATCCGTCTTCCCCAGTGATAACTGAAGGCAAACGGGGCTGTTCTTCCCCGTTTGCCCCCATTTAAATTGAAGGAGTGTGGCGTGATGAAAGCCGGACGTATTCATGCATATCACGAACCGATTCACATCGACGACATTAATGAGCCGCGGATCGAAAAAGACACTGACGTGATTGTGAAAATCGGCGGCGCAGGGGTATGCCGGACCGATTTGCATATCATCGAAGGGATCTGGAAGGACGCGCTCGGGAACCC
The DNA here is from genome assembly GCA_000237975.1 of Sulfobacillus acidophilus DSM 10332. Classification (GTDB taxonomy): domain Bacteria; phylum Bacillota; class Sulfobacillia; order Sulfobacillales; family Sulfobacillaceae; genus Sulfobacillus_A; species Sulfobacillus_A acidophilus. The sequence continues at coordinate 1,691,564 of CP003179.1, forward strand.
TCCCCTTCCCTACACCATCGGTCACGAAAATGCCGGATGGATCGAAGCGGTCGGATCCGGGATAACCCATTTGAAAAAAGGCGATCCCGTTATTTTGCATCCCTTAATGTCTTGCGGCCTTTGTCCTGCGTGTCGGGCGGGACGCGACATGTACTGCACCCAAGGGCATTTTCCGGGATTGGACGGGACCGACGGCGGTTATGCCGAATACCTCAAGACGTCGGTGCGCTCGGTAATCCCTTTAGCGCCCGGCACCGATCCGGTCCCGTTGGCCCCCTTTGCCGACGCCGGCATTACGGCCTATCATGCGGTCAAAAAATTGGTGCCTTTAACCGCTCCGGGTACTACCGTGGCTGTCATCGGCATTGGCGGATTGGGGCATTTCGCCGTACAGATTTTACGGGCATTGACCCCCGCCACGGTGATCGCAATCGATACCCAATCGCAGCGACTGGACTTTGCTACGGAAATCGGTGCGCACCATGCGGTCTTGGCAGGATCGGACGGCGGGGTCGGCGGGGTTAAACGGATCGCTCCGAACGGCGTAGACATCGTCATTGATTTTGTGGGGGAACATCAAACCCCGGCCGCCGGAGTCAACATGTTGGCCAAGGGGGGTACCTATTCTGTCGTCGGCTACGGCGGTGAAGTCCAAGTGCCGACATTGGAGTTTGTCAACCGGGAAATCAATATCGTGGGTAATTTGGTCGGGACCTACAATGAGCTGGCAGAACTGATGGAACTCAACCGTCAAGGAAAGGTAGTGATATCGGCCCAACAATTTCCTTTGGCCGATGCCCCACAGGTGATGGAGATGCTGGATCGCGGAGAAATCAAAGGGCGGGCTATCCTGATCCCATAAGGGGATTACGGCGCGAAGGAACACCAGGAAACTCGAGGAGGAACCGAGATGCCAAAACTTTTACAATTTAAAGAAGATGCGCGTCGATCCTTGGCGGAAGGCGTTCACGTTTTGGCACGGGCGGTGCGGGGTACGTTGGGTCCCAAAGGGCGGCTCGTGATCTTGGATCGCCCTATCGGAAAACCGATAGTATCCAATGACGGCGTGACAATCGCCAATGAAATCGAATTAGTGGACCGGTTTCAAAATATGGGGGTACAATTGGCGCGCGAAGCGGCGTTTCAAACCAACGAAATCGCGGGCGACGGGACCACCACCTCGGTTTTGTTGGCGGATGCGCTCATCCAACAGGCGCAAGCGGCGCTCAACCACGGCGTCAATCCGGTGGATTTAACCGGACATCTGGAACTCTTGGGTCAACAAGTTCTGCAATTTATCCGCGAGCAGCATTTTAACCTCACCGACCGACCAGGGCTTGAAGCCGTCGCGGCGATTGCGGCGGGCGATCAACGGTTAGGTCGGCTCATTGCCGAGGTGTTGGAACGCCTAGGGTCGGAAAGCCATATCGAATTATCGGCTGATTTTGGTCCTGATCGGGTGGAATATCGCGGAGGCATGCAATTCGACCGCGGGTATATCTCTCACCATCTGGCACGCGATTCCCAACGGATGCAAATCGACATGTCCAATGCCGCGGTGTTGATTACCGATCTGAAAATGCCGCATGGACCACACCTGGAAGAGTTGGCGGAGGCCTGTGACGAACGCGGATATGCTCTATTGATCATCGCCGAAGATTATACGCCGGAAGCGATTGCGCAGATTGTTCTACTTAACGAGTCGGGAAACCGCCCGGTCGCAGCGGTCAGGGCTCCGGAGTTCGGGCCTTGGCGCACGTTGGCACTGGAAGATATTGCTATTTTCACCGGCGGCCGGTTTTTGGCGCGCGATTTGGGATTTGCCCCCACCCAGGCCAATTGGGCCTCGTTAGGGTTCGCGGAACGGGTCGTGGTCGATCACGACCATTTTGTGATTCTGAACGGTCGGGGCTCTCCGGAAGCCGTGGCCGGACGTAAAAACACCATTCGTGAGCAATTGTCCGTGACCGAACAACCGTTTGAACGCGATAAACTGATGGAACGGCTTACCCGTCTGTCCGGCAATACCGCGGTGATCTACGTCGGCGGATTGACCGGCGTCGAGCAAAAAGAGCGGCTTCAACGGGCCGAAGACGCCCTCAACGCCGCGCGTAACGCTTTACGCGAGGGGGTGGTGTTGGGAGGCGGTGTTACCTACATTCATGCAGCGCGGATGTTAAAGGACCTGAACGCACCCGAATCCTCGGGAAGCCGGATTATGGCCCAAACCATCCTATGCCAGGCCCTGGAAGAACCGTTGCGGGCGTTGGCGGAAAATTGCGGACGGGATCCCGAGGATACCGTTCAAATCGCGTACGGTTCGACATCAGTCGGACTGAACGCGTTGAACGGTGAATATCAGGACCTGCGCCAAGCTCATATTTTTGATTCGGTTACGTCGGTGACCCAATCGTTGGCCAATGCGTTGTCCGTTGCCAAAATGGTGATTAATGCCACGGTTTTAATCGTGGACACCTTGGACGTCACCGACCCGACGGCAGGTCCGGCACGAGGAGGCGGTGAAGAGCGGTTCGGGATGGAGTAGACGGGACGAATCACGGGCATGGGGATTTGCTTGAAGGCTTTAACAGGAAGGAGGATGCCGGGAATGCGGAGTGACCTGATGGTGCGACCGGTTCACGAGGGGATTCATCAGGCCGTTAACGAAACCGAACTGGCGTGGCGCCAGTTTGTTGTAGCGGGTGAACGGCGTCATGTACCGGGACGGCCGTTTGTGCTGGAGTCCTGGATCCGATGCGCGCAAAAAGGCATAGAACCGGGAGTCAGTGCTGCGCAGAAGATTCTTTCCGAATCAACCGTGAACGAGTTATGGGCCAGTCATATGCTGCACGAGAACATCGATCCCTATATTCAGTCGTTAACCGACACGATGATGCCGTCCCGGCATCTGGTGGTTTTTACCGATGCCCAAGGGTTTATCTTAAAAATCTCGGGCGAATCCTCCGTCCGGCAATTGGCGGAAAACATGAATTTTGTCCCCGGTTCCAATTGGTTTGAAGATCAAGCCGGGACCAACGCGATCGGCACCTGTCTGGCTTTGGGCGCTCCGGTGCAAATTTTTGCCGCCGAACACTATTGCGCCCCGGTTCATCCTTGGACGTGCAGCGCCGCGCCGATTCGGGATCCGGCCACCCACGAAATCTTGGGGGTTATTGATCTGACCGGTCTTCGCGAATATCATCATCCCCATTCGCTGGCCGTGGTACAGTCCATTGCGCGGGCTATCGAAGATCGGTTGCGCGATACGTTGGAAATCGAACGCTTCACCATTTTCGGCGATTATTTGGAGCTTGCTACCCGTTATCCGGAAACCTTACTCATTGCGCTTGACCGGGGCCATCAAGTCATTCGCTGTTCCTCGGCGGTCTGGGAGCACGGCTGGGTCGATTCGAACAATCAACTGTTGCATTTACCGCCGGAGTTCTCCCGGCTGGCCGACGGCAGCAGCTGGGAAGTCGACGGCAGTCACCAGCGGTGGAAGTGGATTTTGCATCACTGTTATCGTCAACATCAACGGGTCGGGGCAATTATTCAGGCGGTGCCGACCGGAGTTCAGGGACGCAACCGGTCGTTACCGGCCGGGAAAGGAAGAGGTGTCGGGAAGGATGACAATCCCGTGGCGACCATAAGCTTTAACAACTTGGTGGGCAATTCGCCCAAATTTCTCGACGCCGTCAACCAGGCGCGGGCGGTTGCCCGATCGGATGCGCCGGTATTGATTTTAGGGGAAACCGGCACCGGCAAGGAACTGATGGCCCAAGCCATTCATTCGGCCAGTCGTTATGCGGCGGGCCCGTTTGTCGCCGTCAATTGTGGCGCGATTCCGCACGAATTGATTGGCAGCGAGCTATTTGGTTTTGAAGGCGGCTCGTTTACCGGAGCCGCCAAAGAGGGTCGACCGGGCAAATTTGAACTGGCCGACGGCGGAACCATTTTCTTAGACGAAATTGGCGAATTGCCGTTGGCGTTACAACCTTATTTGCTTCGCGTGCTGGATCTGGGGGAAGTGACCCGAATTGGGGGTCAATCCCCTTTCCGGTTGAACGTGCGGGTCATCGCGGCAACCAACCAAGATCTCGAAACCATGGTGGAAAACGGAACATTCCGGCGAGATCTGTACTATCGGTTAAACGTGATCGCAATTGTCTTACCGCCCATTCGGGAGCGTCCGGGTGACGCCATTCGGCTGTTGGAACATTTCGTGACCCGAATTGCACAAAAAACCGGGCGTCCGGTCCCGCCGATATCCCCCGCCCTGTCGGTCGCGTTGGATCGGTACCCGTGGCGAGGAAATGTTCGGGAAATCCGGAATCTCGCCGAACGGATCATGGCCGCATTGCCGGTCGACGGCACCGTGACGATAAAGGCGTTGCCTGACGCTTTTCGTCAAGCGGACCCCGAGATGAACCTGCTCACCCCGGATTCAGGATTGCGTCAACAAGAGATCGATTGGATTCGACACGTGCTTGAGGAGTGTCATGGGAACATTTCGCTGGCGGCTAAGCGATTGGGCATTCACCGGAGTACGTTGTACCGTAAACTTTCAACAGCCGATCGGCGGCAAAACCCGTCGCGTTGAATCCCTTTTGGCTGACCATGAACCCCGATGAGGTGGTGAGGCTATGTCTTCGAGCCGTTCGATGGTGCCTGACTCGGTAGAGCACCAAAAGCGGGCCCGGGATCGATATCAGGTCTATGATGCGCGCCGCCGTCACCGCCGGTTCCGTCTTTTGTGGCTCCTGATCGGACCGGGCGTTTTGGTGATGTTGGGAGAGAACGATGCCCCCAGCATGGTATCTTATGCGGCCACCGGTTCCCAATTTGGACCGAAGTTCTTTTTGGGGTTTATTTTGCTCACGTTTGCGATGGCGTATATCGTCCAGGAAATCACGGTGCGCATCGGCGTCAGCAGTCAATCCGGGCATGCCGAACTGATTTACCGCCGGTTTGGGCGGTTTTGGGGCCACCTGGCCATGATTGATTTGCTGGTGACCAATTTTTTGACGTTAATCGCCGAGTTCGTCGGCATTGTGACGGGGGCCGCCTACTTTCATCTGCCCCCAACAATAGCCGCCGCCTTCGGTGTTATGGGAGTTTCGGTGGCGGTGCTGGTTCGTCGGTATCGTACGTGGGAAGTGATTATCTTAGCGCTGGCGTTGCTAAATCTGGTGTTCGTACCGATTGCCCTGACCGACCATCCCCCGTGGGGAACGATGGCGCAGTCACTTATTACCTGGCGCCCGTACGGCGGTTGGAATGCCTCGACGCTTCTCTTGGTGGTGTCGGACATTGGCGCGACCGTTACACCGTGGATGTTGTTCTTCCAACAGAGTGCCGTCAGTGATAAAGGGCTCGGTACGGTTGACATTCCTTACGGACGGGCCGATACGATGATTGGTGCGGGATTGGCAGCGCTTGCGGCGTTAGCTTGTGTTGTCGCCACCTATCCCCTCTTTGTGCATCCCATGAATCCCGTGATTTATCGTCAGGCCGGGTTTGCCTTGGCGCTTAAGCCTTATGTCGGGCGGTGGATGGCCAGCCTGTTTGCCTTAGGGATATTTGAATCCGGTCTGGTGGCGGCCACGACGATTTCGTTGTCGTCCGCATATGCATTCGGAGAGATTCTCGGAAAATCCCATAGTCTCAATCGGCCTTGGCATGAGGCGCCGGGATTTTACCTGGTGCTTGTCGGCGAGGCGCTTTTGGCCGGCATCATTGTGGTGATTCCGGGGTTTCCGGCAACCATGGTGGTGTTATTGGTTAATGTCCTTGCCGTGCTGACCATGCCTCCGGCCCTCGGGTTTTTACTGCTTCTGGCTAATGATAGCGAAGTGATGGGGCCTCATCGCAATAGCCGGTTCTTTAACGTCTTGGGCTTTACCGTCGCCGGCTTGATTTTTTCCAGTGGTGTTTTATTTGCGGTTTCCGTGCTGTTTCCGCAGCTCTTTTCTCCGTAGGGATTGGAACCGGGAGGGTGTAAAGCATGGACCGAAAACGCAATATGACCGAGCCGCCGCCGATAACCGTCTTATTAGACGAACAAATATTGACTCGCCAACGGATCGAACGTTTAGGCCAAAGCCGATTATCGCCGGAAATGCGTGTTCTGCTCTGGATCCTTCGGGGGTATGTGTTCTTCATGTTTGGCGTAGTCGGCTGGGAACTTTGGAAAACTTTTCATTAAAACCACCGTCCATAGGCCAGGGACCGGTCCCCCACGATTACCCCGGAAGCTAACCGGCGCTAGTACTTCAGGGCAATTCCCTTCTTCTTCGATCCGTTCGATCCGTCGGTATGTGACATCGCTTGGGAATTTCTTTGTTTCCTATCGTCCGTTCCGGTGAGTAAGCTCACGAAATCATAAGAAAAACCCACGCCTAAATGGGTTTGTGTAGTAACGGAACGAAAAATGCAGTATACGAAAGTTCTCTTGGTGCTGATGTTGACCAACGTCGTGTACTATATATAGTAATCAGCCAATCGTTAATGCTAACGGGCGGAATCATCCTTGGATTTTTAGGTATTTCCATAATCCTGATACCCCGACCAGTTTGCGTAATCTTTAGTGCTTGCTGTAGAACCCATTGTCGTTCAATGGGTAGTGCCTAGTTTCACATCAAATACCGACCAGAATGCGTACTCCAGCATATGGCCAGGACTCGGACAGGGGTATAGCAATTCAGCCCAGCTCTTTCAAGCGGGCAGATCAAGTCCTAATTTGTGTGTAAAAGTTCCCTTGGTTCGGAATGCGTTACGCGACCGATGTGGCTTCCGATTGCGAGGGTTCCTCTGCTGCCCCGGCCGACCGTTTCGCCTGCCAGTAGGATTCGAGGTTCAGGTACCGCGGGCCCGTGGTCCACGCCTCGTGCTGCTCCAGTAACAGCGCCCCTAAGAGGCGGATGGCGGAATCCCGGTTCGGAAAGATCCGAATTACCCGTTCCCGGCGCCGAATTTCCGCATTGAGCCGTTCAACGCCATTCGTGGTGCGCAATCGGATCCGTAACGGTTCCGGTAATTGTAAGACGGCCAGGGCGTCCTCCAGCCCCTCCTCCAACCGCGTCAACGCCCGTCCGGCCCGCTCTTCAAAGTCCTGCACGATCTTCTTCCATAACGTGTCGACGGTGGCCCGGTCCGGGGCTTCGAAGAGGGACCGAAGGCGCCCGTGCAGTTCCTTTTGCACCGATTTCGGGGCCGCGTCCAGCACATTCCGCGTGAGGTGGGTTTGGCACCGCTGCCAACGGGCGCCTTGAAAGTGTTGGTCGATCGCCTTGCGCAGCCCGCGATGGTCATCGGAGACCACCAGATCGACGCCGGTTAACCCCCGATCTTTCAGGTCGGTAAACACGGTGGACCATGTCTGCTGAGATTCGCTGTCCCCGATCCAGAACCCCAGAATTTCCCGATACCCTGCGGCATTAATGCCGGTCACCACACACCCGCTCCGGGGCCGCACGGCCCCGTGTTCGCGGATTTTCAGCACCAAGGCGTCGACGATGAGGAACGGGTAGGGGGTCTCGGCCAGGGACCGCGTCCGCCATTGCTTTACGGCCGCGTCGAGACCTTTCGCCAACTCGGATACGGTGGACTTAGAAAATTCCGTGCCACAGAGCTCTTCGGTGACCCGTCGGATTTTGCGGGTGGACACCCCATTCACCACCATTTCCATCAACGTTAACACGAGGGCTTTTTCGTGACGCTGATAGCGATCAAAGAGCGCGGGACTGAACTCGCCGTCCCGCGTGCGCGGGACGTCCAGCGTCAACGTGCCGACGCGCGTCGTCAACTGCCGGCTGCGGTAGCCATTCCGATATCCTTGCCGCCCTTCGGTCCGCTCATACCGGTCGGCTTGGAGGTATTCGGCCACTTCGGCATCTAACACCTGATTTAAGACCTGTTGCAATAACTGAGCCAGCGCCTGATCTTTTTGCTCGACAAGGGCTTGGATTGTTTGAGCATCCAGCGTAATCTGATAGTGAGCCATTGCGTCATCCTCCGGGAGATTTGTGGGTTTTGTCGCTTTCAAATCTACCAAGGGAACCCAATGGCTCCTAAATCTTTAAGCCCTTTTTACACACTATACTGGACCCTACTAGCGGGCAGCCAGCAAGACAGTACATGGCAATACGTATTGCACTATGGCTACAAGCAGTATCTTAGCTACACCTTGTGGTGGGAAATTACCGCCGTGGGTGGTGGCGTGTATCCGTACCAACAGGGTTCTAGGGTGGGCGTAGCGCCAGGCCAACCCGTGTTTGTTAATGTGTCCTATGACACCGGTACAGGTACGGCGCGCTATGACATTAAGAAGGATTCGACCGGGTCGGTGCAATCATTCGATGTAAGTGCGTCAGGGACGTTCGGGGGGCAACATGCGGAATAGATTTTCGAGAGAACCTCAATCAACAACACATTGCCGCTTCTCGCACAACCGACTAGCGCGATTAATATTACCGATGCGAATGTAGAGGTAGGGAGTAGCTGGGCGGGAGTCGGCGATTGGTCTAGAACAACCGTCAATGTGTATGATCTCGGCGTCGACGATACCGAGAGCCTGGATGCGCAGCCGGACGCCATTAACTCAGCTGGTAACGCATTTGGGAGGATGCCCCATTTTTCGTGGAAATTGAAACTAGCGATCCCGATGGCTCTCTGGTTTACTTGAGAGGTCTGATCCATCATAAAGGAGGAATCGCTAGTGACTTCCAGTATAACGAAAAAGCCCCGCCCGGAACAGACGCTGACCGTGCCATGGGTCGATATCCTGCGCGATGCGCAGGATGGGTTGTTGGCCCTGTCCGTGCGCATCGGATTGCAGGTTTTGCAGGAAATGATGGCCACCGAAGTGGAGCGGTTGGCGGGCCCCAAAGGGCGGCATGATGTGCACCGTCAAGCCGTGCGGCATGGAACCGAAGCCGGCAGCGTTTATCTGGGCGATCGCAAGATCGCCATCACCCATCCCCGGGTGCGGGCCACCGATGGCTCGGGAGAGATGCCCTTAGAGACCTATCATCAGTTTCAGGACCCGACGCTGGCGACCCAAGCCGTACTGGAACGGATGCTGTATGGCTTAGCGAGCCGCCAGCAGCGCCATGCCGATGCCGCCTTGGAATCCGCGGTGGAGCAGCCGGGCCCCAGCAAAAGCACGGTCAGCCGCCGGTTTATTCAGGCCACCCAACAAGCGCTCGACCGCTTTCTGAACCGTCGGTTAGACGACCGGACGTGGGTCGTGGTGATGATTGATGGGCTGCGCGTGGCCGACCACATGGTGGTCGGGGCTTTGGGCATTGATGCGGAAGGCCACAAACGCGTACTGGGATTGGTGGAAGGAGCCACCGAAAATCATACCGTGGTCACGGCCTTATTACAGGATCTGATCACCCGCGGCCTGACGGCCGCGCAGGGGTTGCTCGTGGTCATCGATGGCGCCAAGGCCTTAGCCAAAGCGGTGCGCGAGGTCTGGGGGGATCGCGTCCTCATCCAACGCGGCCAAATTCACAAGCAACGGAATGTGCTGGACCACCTGCCGAAATCGGCCGAAAATCGTGTCCGCCAGCGCTTACGGAAAGCGTATCAAGAACCGGATGCGGACCAGGCCGCCCAGGCCTTAGAAGCGCTCGCGAAAGAGCTTGAACGGGACCATCCCGGCGCCGCCGGGAGCATCCGAGAAGGGTTGGAAGAGACCCTCACCGTGCAGCGTTTGGGTCTTCCAGGCCTCTTGCGCCAAACGTTGGCCAACACCAATGCCATGGAATCCCTCAACAGTCAATTTCGGACCCATGCGCAGAACGTCAAACATTGGACCAATGGGCAACAAGTCTTACGGTGGTTGGCGTCGGCGAGCTTTTTCATCGAAGACACGTTGACGCGGATCCCGGGCTATCGCGAGATTCCCGTGTTGCAAACGGCCTTAAAAGCCGCTGTATCTCCACAAAGTGACCAAAAAACCGAGGAAATCGGTTAAATGACGCGAACGGATGCGCTAGCGAAATTCTACGAAATCTGGGACAACCTCCGCATTTGGAGTCGCATGGAAAAGTTATGGCGACGTGGAGTAGCTCCTACCGGTTTAGGAAAGCCATTGCATCGGTGTGAGGAGTATAGTACTGGAGGGACGCGCATGAGACACCGTTGGATACCTGTCGCTATCCTAGCCCTCGGCACAACGGCCTGTGGATCCAACCTTGGAACGGCGATTCCGCAACCGCTATGGCCATCGACCCAACAATGGGTCGATGAGCATGCTCATCCAGCGGCGAAAGTCGTTTTTATCGGCACGTCCAATCATCCATCTGCTCCCGGATTCTACGGCACATCGGTCTTTAATACCGACACTGCGGTCGAGTTCAGCGTGAATAGTACGCACGTGCGGGTACCACGTTATGCGATGGTCGACGTGACGGTCAGCGTCAAACCGCCCCACGGGGTTGTTGCGGTTTCCTATGAATTGCTACACAGTCACGTATGGCAGACCATCTTCCGCAAAAAGGTAACCTAGGATTTAGTCCACCAATCGCCAATCGGACGTCATGATCTTGCTGAGGTCACCGGCATCACGAATGCGGCGAATGGTTTGGCGGTCGTGCCCCGTCTCCCGATGAATCTGGGACACGGATTGTCACGCATGCAATGCCTCAGAAATGGCCAAGCGGAATCCTCAGATAGGGGTTTGGGGGCTTCGGGCATCATGTTGAGGAACCAGTCCGTGACCGGACGCCGAATTTAGGGCCAGGCCATATCAGAACCTGTTCCCAGGGGGCGATTCGGTTTCTACTAATAATTTCACCAATATCTCCATTAATCGTGCATAAATCCGTTTTTGTACATCAGAGTTCGTGCGAATGGCCGAGGAATTGGGGACCAGTGTGATTGAGGAAAAGGGAACCATGGATACTGTAACACACTCTGCATGGCTCTTGTCTTCAGGTTTGGTTCGGGCGTGACTTCCGGGCTTTCGCTTCGCGAAAGCGATAGCTGTCTCCCGTCAAGGACAAGATGTGGGCATGATGCGTCAGGCGGTCCAACAACGCCGTCGTCATCGTCGGATCGCCGAAGACCTCGCCCCAGCGACTAAACTCCAAATTGCTCGTGACCAACACGGAGCCACGTTCATAACGCTCCGCGAAGAATTGGAACAGGATCTGGGCTTGTTCTCGCGCCAACGGTAGATATCCGAGCTCATCGATAATGACCAACGGGTAGCGCTGCCAAAACTTGAACCGTGCGAGCAGGCGATGTTCTGCCTGGGCGGCGAGCAACTCCTGGCTGAGCGCCATTGCGGTGGTAAATCGAACACGGTAACCGGCCTCCACGGCGGTACGCCCCAAAGTCAATCCGAGATGGGTTTTTCCCGTGCCGCGGTTTCCCAGCACAAGACAATTCTCATGCTCGGCGATCCCGTCGCCGCTCGCCATCGGCAATACGCTCATGCGCGATACCGTGGTCGCAAGGCGAAGTCAAACTGATCCAACGTTTTGCTCAGCGGGAAGTGGGCATCACGTAAGTGATGCGCCGTCCGATGCTGCCGCCGACTGTCGAGTTCTTGGGCCAACAGCGCCTCAAGAAACGCCGCATAGCTGGAGTTTTGAGCCTCCGCTTCGCGCAGGCAACTCGCATACCCTGGTAACGCACCGGGCATACGCAAGGCGGCCAGCGCGGCTTCCACGCTTTGGTGATGATAATCGATCATCGGGACACCTCCCGCAGCAACTCGTCATATAAGGCCGGAGCCGGTTGGACAACCGTCGGCCCGGGCGTGGGAAGCTCGGATTCGCGGGTCGCCGGCCTGCATGGCGTCAGATACGCCGTCAACGCCTCCACGGTAAAACACCGGTCCGCTTGGGCCGCCGGGAGGATCGCCAGAATGTGTTCGGCCGGAAATCGTCGAAACAGGAAGAGAATCTCAACAAAGGCGCCATAAGCGTTCGGGTTTGTCTGAAAGAAGGCGTCTTGGTAGGCGCGTAAGAGCGGGCCTAGATCACGGACCACGCGGGCGTTGCGGACGGCTCCCGGCTTTACACGCAGGACATCGAGGTAATGATCCCGTTGTCGTTGCGGTTGGCCAGCGACGCCGAGGGGATGGGTGGCGACACACGTCTGCGTATCCAGATCTCGACATGATCCCAATAGGCGGCCAGTCGCAGCGTTTGACCAACCCGGGAGGCGGGCACAGAGTATGGAACCCGGCGATGGCGAACCATGGCCTGGGACGTGGCCCGCACGGGCCACCAGGTCACCGGCCGGGATGCACCGGTCGTGCGCTCATGGTCCCACAACTCACCAATCGTGGTGTGGTGACGGCGGGGCAATGTCCGAACACGTTCGGCGAGGCAATCGGTTTTCAAGGCCGCATTCAGCGTGTCCCAATCCGGACCCGATGGCAACGGCACACAATCGGTTCGACGGACATAGCCCACTAATCCTTCGACGAGCCCTTTTTCCCAACCAGCCGCGGGGGTAACGAACACGGCATCGTAGATATAGTGCGCGGTCAACTCCTGAAACCGGGGGTTCAGCTCGCGCTCGCGACCATGCAGAACGTGCTGGACAACCGTGGTGAGATTGTCATCGATGATGCGCTGCGGAACAAATCCGAAGAATTCGAAGGCCGCCACATGAGCCGCCAGGAAAGTCTCCAGGCGTTGGTGCGGGAACAGTTGGACATAGCACGCGCCGCTGTAGGCCAGTCGCATACAAAACATCTGGGCGGTCACGGATTGGCCATCCTGGATGACCTGCACTTCGCCCCAATCGACTTGGGCGGCTTCAGCCGGATCGAACACCAGGTCTAAAAAGACGGGCTGGGCCGCCGGTTGCAGTTCACGCCGCATCCGCGCCACAGAGTGGCGCACCGTGGACTCCGCCGCTGTGGCCCCATATTCCTCGCGCAATCGTTGCCCAATGCGACGACTGGTATGCCGTTGTTTTCGAGGCATCTCGGCATCTTGGCGAAGCCAGCTCGCGATCACGGCCCGAGGGGGATCCATTTGGGGGGCCGGGCTCGGGTTCCGACGGACATACTGCGGCGTCTCGGTCGTTTCGGTTCGCTGAAGATATTTAGTGACGGTCTTCCGAGAGAAATGAAACTCCCGGGCGATGCGACGAAGGGACCACCCTTCTCGTTCGCGTAGTGGACGGATAAACTGAATATCGGGCACCGTAATCACTCCTATTACCTCCGCTCCATAAAGTTGGCGTGCTGGCCAAATTTCATGGTACCGGATGGGATGATGGCGGTTCCCTTTTAGTTAGCCACAGCCGTACGGCTGTGGTCCCCATTTACTCGGCTACTTGGCCGAAAGTGGCACCCTTTTCCTCGGCCATTTACAAGTGCGTATAACCAACCCGCGATAGGACTAAAGCCTGGGTGCCTGTAATGAGCTTTTCCGGGCGTACGTACGAGTCATGAGGCAGCATGCTCTCAGAAAAGTCGCTTTGCCTTAATGGAATAGCCTCGAGCCAGAGCCGACTAGTAATTGGACAATAATATAATCCCCGTCCGATAACGTCGCTAAAAGATAAGAGCCGGGCGCCGTTTGGCGCGATCCAACGTGGTGAAAGGAAACGGCACGACCACGACATCCCCGGCTATAAGTTTTTCCATGCCTCATCCTCTTCCGGAGTTAACCAGCCTTTAGCAAGCGATGATTCAGACCGGCTCGCCGTGTCAGGAATTGCACGCCGTAATCGAAGAAATTGTACAAAATCGGCTGACTTCGTCCATGAGCTCGTCCGGGAGCTCTTGTAGGAGCGTCCATATAATTTGCCGGGTCGTTGACGAGGCCATCTTGGTGCCTCCTTAATGTTATACCCCGTGGTGGGATTGATAGGTTCCATGGGGTGTAGGGTGAAAAGATATCCAATAGATGACGGCGAACGGTTGGTTCCTCTTCGACGGCAATTATTTTAGCACCACGTTGCGAGGGAAGACAATTTGGTCCGATTGGGCCAACGGGTTTATATCCCCTGGAGTGAACGGCGAGGCTCTACGCCCGATTCTCGCTTATTAACGTGCTGAGGGTTAATCGAATAGAGGTAAACGAGTTGTGATTTCCTCGTGATCGGTGAAGGCGCTCCTAGCCGTCCATTTGGTCGACTCCTCCCGGGCAAATCAAGGGGACGCTAAGCCGAGTCCTGGTTCCGGGACGAAGCTAGCCGCGGTTTCTTATGTGAACTCAGGCTATGCCACATGAGCCCAATCACAATGCATCCAATACCGATCAGTGCCATAACGGACGGCCAGGGTTGACCTAATATGAGAACCGCTCCGATAGCCGCAAAAACCACTTCGGCCGATTGGGTCGCTTCTACGGCGGCTAATTGGTCCGGCCTCGCATACGCTTTTTCGGTGGCCCAATAAAATAAGAGGGTTGCTATGACACCCGAACTGAGGGCTACCAGTATCGACTGAACCAATTGGCCGGTCGTTGGCCAACCGGCTCGGAGATAGCCCCAAACGGCTACCGCGAGCCAAAACGGCAGGCTTCCCAACGTCATTCCGTATGTGCGGGCTACCGTGCCGAGAGACGAAGCGCGATGAGCTAACATCCAACGGTTGCCGACCGGGTAGGCAGTCGCCGCGATCAACAGAGGGATAACCAAGGGCAAAACACGGGCCCAGTTACTTGTCTTGGAGACATGAGACCATTGTAGCAGGCCGATCCCCAAGAGAATCACGGAGGACACGCGTAACGTGTGCCAGGGAATAGCCGTTTGGTGGTCGGGGTTCTTTCGTAACCAAGGCTCCAATAATCCTCCGATAAGGATCGTCAGCTGCCAGGTACCGGCAACCAGCCAGGCTGGACCATACGCAGCGGCGAAAGTTAACGGGGCATAAAAAAAACCAAACCCTACCGTGCCGCCAATAATCCAAGGAGTGGGATTTTTGCCGACGACCCGTGTTATTCGCGTCAGCTCGCCTTTTCCGGTAACCCGCAATAGGGCTCCTAATAAGGGGACCATGAAAAAATAGCGTAATGCGGCCGTCCATTGCCAGCTCGCATTGGCGAGGCTGAGAGACTGGTTAATGATAAAGGTCAAGGAAAAAAACGCCGACGCCAGGATTCCGGCGGCGATCAAGAGATAAAATGACGGTCGCCCACCTTCCCGCATCTGTTTTTCGTCTCCCGTTTTTTAACGGATAGTAGCCCACCAAGGATTGGACTGTCAACTAAAGGGGCGAGGTCAGTTTTGTCGAGCCGTCAGTTGTCGGTGTCATCAAAATGATGCACAAGAAACCGATTAGATACCCCGCCGCTATCCAAACAAACAGGCCAGCCTCCCCCACCGCCTATATACACAGGGCGGTCCGCCCCTGTTATGATGTGCTGGGACGCGGCTTCATGCTGTCTGGAGCGAGGACGGCCACGACTTCCCCGCGAACCACGATGTCACCATTGACCCAAACGTCACTCTCCACCCGGACTTTTCGGGTGCCCATTTCTAAAATTCGCCCGCGAACGGCTAAGGGAGCCCCTAATGGGGTCGGTTTTAAGAATTCGACTTTCAGCGAAGCGGTAACACACCGCGGAACCGGGGCATCGTCGCCCGGTTCGTGTCCGTCACGCCGGTACAGCGCCAACGCCGCTGAACCCGTACTGTGACAATCAATTAATGATGCTAAAAGGCCCCCGTAAACGTATCCGGGAATGGCGATGTGGTCCGGTTCGGGTTGAAATTCCGTTAACGTCTCATCCCCGTCCCAGCGGGTACGGAAATGATGACCATGATCGTTTAAACGACCACAGCCAAAGCACCAGGCAAAATCGTCGGCATAATAATCTTGGATGGCACGGAATTCTATCGGCGTGGGCATCTTGAATACAAAACCTCCGTATCATGGCAGTCTTTCATCCCATGGTACGGTATCGGTGTATCGAGAACAAGAGTCACCGGATTGTGGGCCCGCTCCCAGCACGCTACAATAACCCTACATCGTTGGAATGAGGAGACGTAGAAGATGACACAAGAATTTTTACCGCACGTCGGTATGGAGGGCCAATGGAGTTGGGTCGTCGGTCATGAACATTCAGCGGATGCCTTGGGCAATGCCGGCGTCATGGTTCTCGCCACGCCCATGGTGCTGGACCTTATGGAAATTGCTTCGGTTCAGGCGATTTTACCGGCCTTGCCGGATGACTGGATTAGCCTCGGGATTCATGCCGACCTCCGCCATCTCCAGGCCACTCCCTTAGGATCCCGGGTTCATGCCACCTCCCGAGTTGTTCAGGTGGACGGGCAAAAAGTGACGTTCCAGGTGGCGGTGTTTGATGAATGGGAAAAAGTGGCCGAAGGGACTCATACACGGTATTGTCTACCGCGTCTCGAATTTGACCGCCGAGTAGCAGCGAAAAAAGTTCGGCCCAAGCCTATTTAATCGCCCGAATCATAGGCGGACGATGACTTTTGATCGGCTTCCGCCGTTTCGGGGATCGGCTTCCCTGGCCGTTTTTCTGGCGAATCCATCGTTGACGGGCGCGTTTAGACGGTAAAGGGATGATAGGGCCTTCGTGAGGAGGAATCGGTACCTTGTCGCTGGCTTCCTGACCGCCAAACGAAATGATGGCGAATATCGCGACGAAACCAACCGCCATCGCTGCAATCCATGCAATGGCCACCCATGCAGTCGAGAACAACATGGTTTGGTATCCCCTTTCCCTACGATTTGTCGGAACCCGCTTGATGGATTCGTCAAAATCACAATTTACTAATAATCGAGTTGCCTAATAGTATAGATCACCTCATTCCAAAGTACTAGTCCTTTTGAAACCTTTTCTCTGGTATTTTTTAGCCAGACGCAACGGATCAATAAAGGCGCCACCAGTCCGTGGCGCCTTTCGTCAGGTTAGGTCTAATACCCTAAAGATTTTGTTTGACCACAATCGAGTTAATCACGTTAGCGGCCAAATCGACTCGGTCGGCGGCGTTCGATAAGTGGCGGTAGACTTCGCGCATTTTAATTAAATAATGCACCTCGGTAGTTTCCGAAAAATGGGCAATCGCTTTTCGATATAGCCCTTCCATTTTGTTTTCTAACGACTTGGCCCGCAAAGCCGCCTGATTGCTTACCCCGGGCTGTTGGCCAAGGGCCAATACCGCTTCTTGTAACGCTTCAACGGCTTCCAAGAGGGTTTGCACCATATCGTGAATGAAAGAGTCCGGCTCCACTCGATAGAGCTGAATTTCCTTAATCGTGTTTTCCGCATAATCGGCAATGTCGTCAATCGCTCGGGAGAGTTCGTTAATATCTTCCCGATCGAAGGGGGTGACAAACGTTTGGCTCAGTCGGGCAGCTAACTCTTGCCGCACCGCATCGGCTCGGTGCTCGACTTCGCCGGCTTCTTGGGCTAACCGGGCGCGTTCCTCGGCATCCGGGGATTCGATATAAGCCAGCACGAGTCTTACCATGGTTTCGGTTTCCGCCAGCTGCCGGTTTAGGAGTTGGTGAAACCCGTCATCGGTTCCTGTCAATAAATCACGCCAACGCATCGGTTATCCCTCC
This sequence comes from Sulfobacillus acidophilus DSM 10332, assembly GCA_000237975.1. Taxonomy (GTDB): domain Bacteria; phylum Bacillota; class Sulfobacillia; order Sulfobacillales; family Sulfobacillaceae; genus Sulfobacillus_A; species Sulfobacillus_A acidophilus. Next base: position 1,709,082 of record CP003179.1, read on the forward strand.
CTCTGGATATTATGTCGTGGTCACAGGCAAAACGTGCCGTTTGGGGCTTAGACTGCCCCAATGAGTCGTTGAATTGCATCAATCCCCCACATCAAAACGACCCCTCCCGCAAACGATACCGGCAAGGTCCATGACCAGACCTTAAAAAATTTTGCCACGGTTCCCCATCGGACATGATACGGTTTCAGGGCCGCTCCGGTACCGAATAGTGCGCCGTCGGTAGTTTGGGTGGTGGATACGGGAAATCCGCCGATGGCCGCCAAAGCGACGGTAACCGCGGCTGCGGTTTGGGTGGTGACCGCATCGGCGCTGCGGAGGCGAAATACGTGTCCGCTGACCGTTTTCGCGATGCGAAGCCCTCCGAACCATAGTCCGACGAGCCAAAGGCCCCAGGGTATGACCAACGCCGGCCAATCGACGTGATAATGGTGGCTTCCGGAAATCAGCATAAACCAGAGCGCCGTTAATCCAATCGCCTTCTCCTGAGCGTTGGCGCCATAGGCCACGCCTTGAAACACGATGGTGACATATTGGAGCTGCCCTAACATAAAGCCTAAGGGAGGAAATTCCCGTAAAAGACGCCAGACGCCCAAGGTCAACCCAAATGCCATAAGAAAGCCTATCGCGACCGATCCGACCAATCCGAGCCCAATTTTCAAAATCCCCGACCAATGAATCCATTCGGCTTGACCGCCGGCCAAGGCGGCCCCCAGCATCCCGCCGGCTAATGCCAAAGTCGTGCTCGTGGGCACTTTCAATTTCCAGGTGACGACCAATGTGGTCAATGCCGCCGCCAGTGCGACAGCTAACACACGGGCCGGTACTTTTTGAAAATCGACTACCTCGACCGCGATGGTATGGGACACCGCCGTACCGAACAGCACGGGCCCGAGTAAAATACTGCCGGCCAGTAAGGGGAGCACCCAATGAGGGCGGGTTGCGGGGGTCGATAAGTAGGTCCCGATTAAGTTGCCGCCATCATTAATACCGGAAAAGATTGTAAAACCCGCAATAAGGGCCCCCAATATCCCCGCTAAAACCCCCAGAAGCACACCCCCTAAATTGTTACGATAATCTTAACCAAAAGTTAACCTAATCTTAACATACCTAGGGCCTATCACAAAGGGTTTCATAAAAAAAGGTCCCCTTAAACGGGGACCTGGCCCATCACGTGGTTTGGGATTAGGCTTCCGGGGTGTCTTGGAAATCCTCATCGTCCCAGTCGCCTGCATGATAAGCGGTCATCCGCGTGGGCGCCTCGGGTTCCGGGGGCTCCGGCGCGGTCTCGGGGCCCGGGGCAACCGCTGCGCTTAAACCGCCTTCCGCATCCGCTTCCCGTTTGGATAAGGAAATGCGTTTCCGCTCAGGGTCGACATACAACACTTTGACGGCAATCTCGTCGCCCACTTGGACAACTTCCGACGGTTCCCCGACCCGATAATCGGCGAGTTGAGAGATATGGACCAATCCGTCCACGCCGGGCTCCAGTTGGACAAAAACCCCAAAACTGGCCAGCCGTACGACTGTGCCCCGATAAATCCGGCCTTCCAGGTAACGTTCGGCTACCGTATCCCAGGGATTCCCTTCGACCTGCCGGAGGCCCAAAGAAATTTTGCCTTTTTCCGGATTTAACCGAAGGACTTTAACCCGCACTTTTTGTCCGACTTCCAGAATCTCCGAAGGATGATTGATACGATGCCAAGACATTTCACTAATATGCAAAAGGCCGTCTACCCCGCCGAGATCAATAAACGCCCCAAATTCGGTGAGGCTTTTGACGGTGCCTTCCCAAATTTGCCCTTCGGCAATTTTAGACCAAATTTCTTCCTGCTTGGCTTTACTCTCCTGCTCAACCACGTCTTTACGCGATAAAATGGCCCGTCGTTTGTTACGATCCAGTTCTACCACTTTGACGCGCAAGGTTTGGCCTAAAAAGGGCGTCAAGTCGCTGATAAAACCGGGGGCCACCAAGGAGGCCGGAACAAAACCACGCAGGCCGACATCGACGACCAGCCCGCCCTTGACGACTTCCACGACCGGCGCTTCCAGAATTTCTCCGTTTCGTTGCGCCTCTTCCAACCGTTCCCACGCTACACGCTCATCGGCCTTTTTCTTGGAAAGCTTCAGGGTGCCCTCTTCCCCTTCGTAGCCCACCACATAGACCGAGATTACATCACCCAAGTGCACTACCTCTTCCGGACGTTCCACCCGACGGTAGCTGAGATCGCGCAAGTGGATGATCCCTTCTGATTTAGCTCCCACGTCCACTAAGACCCCGTCATTAGAGATGTGCACCACCTTACCCTGTAGGATATCGCCCGGGCGCGCATCTTCCACCGGACCATAGGCCAGGGACTGCTCCATATCTAATGTGTCTTCGGGTTCTCCTGATTCGGTTTTATGGACGTGACGTGTTTCGTTTTGCTCATCCATCTATGCCGACCTCCCAAAATCCGTTCCCATATTCAGAGAAAGGCTATTCTCCCTCATATTACAACGGAATGCTGGAATATCCAACAATTTCATCGACCCCGGGACGAGGCCGGATTCCTCGTTAGCCTGTCCGAATTGAGGGATCCTGTTGCACCAATTCACGAATTTTATCCATCACCAAAACTTGGGCCTCCCGCTTGTTCATCTCGGGAGGGATATGGAACGGCTGGCCGATTTTGGCATAGATCCGGCGGCGAAACCCGTATTGACCGCTAATACCGACCGGAACCAGGGGAGCGCCGGTTTTTTGGGCCAAATAGATCACTCCGGCTCGCGCTTCCTGTAAATCACCGGTTTCGGTACGATGCCCTTCGGGAAACATCAAAATGGCGTCGCCGCCGTTAATGACCTCCAAGGAGTGACGAATGGCGCGCCGATCGGGATGGCCCCGGTGCACCGGATAAGCTTGCACGTGACGAAAAATCCAGGGCAAAACCGGATAATTAAATAATTCCGCTTTCGTCATGAAGTGTACCGATCGGGGCAATAAGGCGCCCACCAGCGGGGGGTCGAACGCACTCCGATGATTGGCAATCACGATAAGGGGGCCGGTTCGCGGAATATGTTCAACGCCCTCGACCCGGATATTCAGGTAAAGGGACAGGGATATCCTGACCAGCCAATAGAGCGTCCAATAAATACGCATTAGTTAAGTCGTTGGTCACACATGGCCAACATGCGTTCCACGACTTCCTCAACCTCCATCTTCGTGGTGTCCAGCAAAATGGCGTCGGCCGCTTGCGACAAGGGAGCATAAGGACGGCTCGAGTCCAGTAAATCCCGATGTTGGATCTCTTCTCGGATCCGGTCCAAGGAGACGTCAAAACCGGCTTGCCGCAACTCGTGATACCGTCGCTCCGCGCGGGCCTCTAGGGACGCGGTGAGAAAAAATTTGATATCGGCATCAGGCAACACAAACGTGCCGATATCCCGGCCATCCATCACTACGCCCCCGTGACGTGCCAGTTCGCGTTGCCGCAACACCATTTCCCGGCGCACCAGCGGAAAGCCGGCCACAACGGCCACGCTGGCGTTGACTTCGGGCGTGCGCAAATGGCCGGTGACATCCTGTCCATCCATCATGACCGTCACTTGGCCGTGGCCTTTGGGGTACAGTTCAATGGTGGTTTGGTTGAGCAATTCGGCAAGTTCGGCTTCATCCCGTAAATCAATGCCCTCCGAGAGGGCTTTATACGCGAGTGCACGGTACATCGCGCCGGTATCCAGATAGAGGTAGCCGAGCCGGTCTGCCAACAGGCGGGCAACCGTACTTTTGCCGGCGCCGGCGGGCCCGTCAACCGCAATCACGGCCGATTTTCGGGCCTTAGCCACGCTGGGGCTCCTCTGCTACCAGATCTTCGCGCAAGACGACGGCGCCTTCTAAATAGACGTGGCGAATTTCTCTCGGTGACCGATTACTTTCGGCGTGCATCAGGACTCGGACGGTTTTCGGCAATCCATGGGGCACATCAAGCTCTCGAGCACAAATCACCGGCACATACTTCCAACCGATTTTCCGCGCCGCCTCGGCCGGAAAAGTGGCTCGCAGATCCGGTGAGAGAGTAAATAAAATACTGGCGATATCGTCTGGTTGTACCGCATTTTGCTCTGCCATTTGGAGCAAGAGTTCGGCGGTACGACTTAAAATTTCATCGGCATCATCTTGGGTAACCGTCGTGGCCCCTCGTATTCCTCGGATCACCGCGATTGAATCCTCCTCAACGCTGAGTTTCTCGATTGGCCTCTCGGCGAATTTTTTCTTGGCAGCTAGGACAAATATAAGGGGTATCGGGATGACTCTTCAACCGCTCATATTCCTCGGTCCATTCGGCAATCGTAACTTTCTGTCCGCATATTTGGCACGTCAGCTCCACCGGGGTCTCCTCCTTTGGCTTGAACCTCTGAGGCTATCTTCCCCATTGTGCCGACTGCCACGCTGTCTTTCAACCCCTCGCTTTGATAAGATGCTGCCCAAGAGGCGATTTTTCGGCAAAGGTGGGCGTTATATGGCGGCGGAGAGCACTCCGATGGAACAGCTGTTAAAAGAATGGCCCTTAGAACGGATTACCCGAGGACGGGAATATTGGGTTGCCGACCGGGTCCGGCGACGGGTGCGGGCCCCAGGCCTCTATTTGGCCGAAGTGGAAGGCTATCGGGACATCTATCACGCCGGGGTTTGGGACGGGCGGCCCAGGTGTTCTTGTCAAACGTTTAAGGGTTATTGTGCGCATGTGGCGGCGGTTTTACTGGCGTTACATGAGGAACCGGATGCGTTTCGGCCGTGGCCCCTAGCCTTTCTGCGCCATGCGATATCGCCGACGAATTGGGCCTGGGACGAGCCGTTTCCCTGGCAACAGGTGCCGGAGGCACCGTCGCGTTGGCAATTACCGGCCTCTTCGGAGGCGGTCGATGCCCTGGTCGGTCAGGCTTCCGGATGGCCCCTCGATGCCCCGGAAAGTTTAGCCCGATTTGCCGAGGCGCATCCGACGTGGTGGGAATATGACCAATGGCAGACGCTCTTTCGGCACTGGGCCGACAACAGCCGACGCTTGCCGCCGGACGAATGGTTGGTGGCCGCCTGGTACAACCCCGACTTACCGATCTGGTCGGTCTGGCTGCGATATCGTACCTGGCTTAACCAACATGTCGCGACCCTCTTGACATGGCTTTTTTTCCGCCATCCCTGGTGGCCGGCTACCCCGATCCGCCAGCGTTATGTCCTGACCCTGCTGACGCTCGCCCAGGGAGCGGAATCCCATGGGATGTGGGACATCTTGCGTCCGGTCGATCCTTATCATTTGGCCGAAGCCGACGCGCTCTATTTAGCCGGTGATCCTCTCCTGGCCAGTCAGTTGTTGGAGCAGTATTTGCCGGAGGACTCGGCGGCCCGTCACCAGGCACGTGAACGCATTCAACGCTGGAATCCCGATAAATATTGGGAGCATCGGTTAGCGGACATTTTAGAGACCGGCGCCGTTGACGAATTGAACACGCTCCGCCAACGGCTGCCGGACGAGCAATGGGAGATGCTGACTAAAGCGATTGAGGCACGCCGTTTTTCAGGCGCACAACCAGCCCGGGAGTCGGAGTGATGCCGGGAATGCGGCCGCGTTTGGCAACCGGGCGGTTGCCCACTTCTTTCAAATCCATGGTCATATCCAGCGGCGGGGCTCCGGCGATATAGCTGCCGACCCCGAATCCGCTGACTCCGGCGTCTCTCAATTCGGCGACGCGCTCCGGGGTTAAGCCGCCCGAAACAAAAATCTCTACCTGCGGGTAGCCGGCCAGCGCCAAGCGCGCCTTAATTTCACGGACTAAGGCAGGCGTGACGCCGCCTCGTTCACGAGGCGTATCAAGCCGAATCGCATGTAATCGGGAGCCGAGAGCGGCCGCGACCCGAATCGCTTCTTCCGCTTCGTCCTTAAAGGTGTCCACCAACACCGTCCGGGGTGCATCCGGGGGCATGACGCGATCATAGGCCTCGGCGGCGGTTACGGTATCCCCCACCATTAATAACAAGGCATGGGGCATGGTACCGGCGGGCATCTGGCCGGCTTGCCGGGCCCCAAGAATACTGCTGGCTCCCTGTGCTCCGCCGACCAGCGCGGCTCGATCCATCACGGAAGCGACCGCCGGATGGACGTGGCGAGCCCCGAAAGAAATGACCGGCACCGGACTGGCGGCTTCAACCATGGTGCGCGCGGCGGTGGCCCATCCCGAGGATGAGGCCAAAATGCCTAAGAGCGCCGTTTCATACACGCCAAAATCTTTATAAGGACCGCGAATGCGCATCACCACTTGCTTGGTTTCGACCCGAGTGCCTTCCGGTAATGCCTCGACGGTAATCGGCAACCCTTCCAATAGCGTCAGCGCTTCTTCGACGCCAGCCAGCAGCCCGGGGTGATTGGCGAAAATTTCGGCGGTGACGTCTGTTTGGTTGAGATGCAATTCCTCCAATATTTGTTGGGTGCCTACAAAATAGACATCAGCGGTGAGACCGGCTTGAATTTCCTCCGGGGTGGCGGACCGAATGCCCCGCGGTTCGGGCTGAAAGTGTTTCACGGCCTCGATATCGCGTACGATGTGATGGATTTTGGCGTCCGGGTGATTCACCTGTCATGCTCCTTTCTTGGCCCTTTTGCACCAGCTGTTTCAGTTCCTTAATTTCATGGTGCGTCAGGGGACGGATGCTCCCTTCGGTTAATCCCTCGAGCAGGATATTGCCGAATTGAATCCGCTTCAACTCCAGTACCGGATGGCCAATCGTTTCGAAAATCCGTCGGACTTCCCGTTTTTTGCCTTCACGCAAAGTGAGGCGAATGAGGGTACGATCCGGTTCTTTGCGGAGAATGCGAATGTCTTCCGGATAGGCGGGTCCGTCAGCCAGCCGAATCCCACGGCGTAACCGTTCTAAATGCGACTCGCGGGGTTTCCCTTTCACCCAAGCTTCATAGACCTTGGGTATCCGGTACGCCGGGTGTAGCAATTGAAATGCGAGAGCACCGTCGTTTGTCAATAGGATAAGTCCCGACGTATCACGATCCAAGCGGCCCACGGGGAACACCCGACCATATTTGGCGGGAATCAATTCGCTAATTAAGTGTTCCGCGTGGCGGTCGGCCAGGGACGTGGTATAACCGGCCGGCTTATGTAAGGCTAAATAAATCCAACGGGGCTGCAACCGAATCGGCTGACCGTCGACCAGAATGGTGTCATGATCAGGATCGGCCGTTTCGCCTAAGCTTGCCACATGTCCGTTGACGGTAACCCGCCCGGCCTGAATCCATTCTTCGGCTTGGCGGCGGGACGCCAGTCCGGCTTGTTGAATGATCCGCTGAATGCGTAGAGTCATCGTCAGTCGCCGATCTCAAAAATGCATTCCACTTCGACCGCCGCGTTGAGGGGAAGCGCATTCGTGCCGACGGCGGAACGGGCATGACGGCCAGCCTCGCCGAACACCGATTCAAATAATTCGGACGCCCCATTGATGACCTGAGGCTGCCCATGAAAATCGTCTGTGCTTTGAACAAACCCTACCACTTTGACCACTCGTTTCAGTCGATCGACGCCCCCGGCCGCCTGCGCCGCGACGCTCAAGGCGTTCAATGCCGCTTGGCGAGCCGCCTGATACGCGTCTTCGGGCGTGACCTCGCCTCCGACCCGGCCTTCGGCCAGCAACCGGCCGTCGGCAAACGGTAATTGGCCGGATGTAAAGCATAGACGGCCGCTGACCACGGCAGGCACATAAGCGGCTACCGCTTTAGGCGGTGGCGGCAACGTAATCCCGAGTTCTTGTAATCGAACGGTAATACTCATACGGACCTCCCCTACCCCGTCTCTCAGACATGACCGTCAATCCTGCATCATAAGCTAAGACAGGCAATCTTGACAAGTAGCATGACTTTCATGCGGGTTCAGTATACCAGGACCCAATCACGTCGAGTAGCGTAGGAGCGTTTCTCATGAATCATGTGATTGATGCGGTGTCGGTTTGGGCGATTCCGGTCATGATCGGTCTCATTCCGTTGGTGGGGTGGCTACGAGGCGTCAATATCTACGAAGTGTTTGCCGAGGGCGCCAGTGAAGGATTTCACATGGCCATCCGCATGATTCCGTTTCTGGTGGGTATATTGGTTGCGCTCAATGTGTTTCAGGCGTCGGGGGCTTTGGCGGCGGTGATTGGCTTTTTGAAGGGGCCGTTGGCCCGGGTCGGCGTGCCCGCCGAAGTGATTCCTCTGATGTTGGTGCGCCCGCTGTCGGGGGGAGCCGCCTTGGGGATTACGACCGGTATCCTGCAGCATTATGGTCCCGACTCGTTTGTCGGCCGGCTGGCTTCCACCCTTCAAGGCAGTACCGACACGACTTTTTATGTGATTACGCTCTATTTTGGATCGATTGCGGTCAAGCGGACCCGCTATGCCTTGACTGTCGCTTTGTTGGGCGATCTGGCGGGATTTATCGCGTCGGTGGCGGTCTGCCATTGGTTATTTGGTTAATCCTCGTCGTCCCGGGACAAATGGCGAAAAATCCGATCCACGGTGATGGCGACGACGGTGGCGACGGCGGTGGCAAAAATGGTGGGGCCCACGATGGCGGTGGGATTTCGGGAGCCGGCGGCTACCCGCAAAGCGATGACGGTGGCCGGCACCAAATTAATCGATGCGGTGTTAATGGCCAAAAACGTAATCATATTTTTTGTGGCGACGTCTTTAACCGGGTTTAACTGTTGCAGGTCCTGCATCGCCTTAAGGCCGAACGGGGTGGCGGCACTGCCCATCCCCAGCATGTTCGCCACCATGTTCATGAGCATATTGCCCATGGCCGGATGATCCGGACTGATGCCGGGAAACAAGCGAGAGACCAAGGGGGCCAAGAGTTTGGCGAATCCTCGCATGAGACCGGATTCTTCGGCGATGCGGGCGAGTCCAAGCCAAAGGGCCATAATCCCGATGAATCCGAACGCCACTTCTACCGCCTTATCGGTTCCCGCCACCACCGCTTCGGTGACAATCATCATGTGATGATGCCAGGCACTCACCAGAATGCCTCCGACAATTAAGACGATCCAGACTAGATTGACCAAGGGGCCCCCTCCTTTGTGTTCAAAGGAGTATATGCGGCTTGGCCAAGGAGTTGAACCCAGCATTAAGAAGGCCGGGGCGGCCATGACGGCGCGCCCCGGCTGGACTCTTTCGCCACCTAACCCGGCTAATGATTTGAGGCGCGGATCCCAGGAGTTTCGGGCTCGGCGTCCGGTGTCCCTGTCTTCCGGCGTCTTCTGAGGTGTCGGTTCGGACTGTTTCAACCCCGGCGGTTGACCTGATCGGCCGGAAGCCCGGCCCCTTTAGCCAAGTCCAATATTGTCGATGAGGCGGGCTCCGCCGACACGGGCGGCGGTGGCCATGCGGGCCGGACGATCCAGCGGCGTAGGCATCGGCTCGAGCGTCACCGGGTCGACGATTTCGAGATATTCCGGGTCAATCCCCGCCTCTTCCATGATTCCCCGGGCGGCTTGGATAAGGGCCTCGACCTGACGCTCTCCGGCTTGATAAAGCGATTGGGCCTGTTGGAGACCGCGATAGAGGGCCGGTGCCCGTAATCGGTCTTCCGGCGAAAGGTATTGATTGCGGGACGATTTGGCCAGACCGTCGGCTTCGCGCACCGTCGGCACCCCGATAATGGTCACGGGGAAGTTCAAATCGGCCACCATCCGCCGAATGATGGACAGCTGCTGCCAATCTTTTTCTCCAAAAACGGCAAAGTCCGGTTGTACGAGGTTGAAAAGTTTCGATACCACCGTCGTCACGCCCGCAAAATGGGTTGGACGGGTGCGCCCACAAAGGACCGTAGACATGGTCGTGACTTCGACGCGCGTCCAACTATTACCGAGGGGGTACATGTCCTCGACCGTCGGGGCAAAGACCGTATCGACCCCTAAATCGGCCAGGAGCTGGACATCGTGTGCGAGATCCCGAGGATAGCGGGCGAAATCTTCTTGGGGACCAAATTGCAACGGATTGACGAAAATACTGACAACCACCCGATCGGCCACATCCCGGGCGCGGCGCACTAACGCCAAATGCCCCTCGTGGAGGGCGCCCATGGTCGGGACCAACGCCAGGGTTTCTCCCGCCAGTTTTTGTGATTTGAGTCGGGTCCGAAGAGGTTCAATTTTTTGGATCACGTTCATCGCTTTGGGTCTCCTCTGATTCTAAAATCGTTGATCGGGTGCGGTGGGCGGCGGGGCCGTCGAATGGGACGGCGTGGGGCCCGAAGCGGATTACACGGGCCATTTTGTCTAGCGGCCATATTCCGTAAAAGTCCGTTAACGGGTGGCCGTCTCGTTGAATCCTGGTATAAGGCACCCACTCTAACCCCGGTAACCGTTCGCTTTCCGGAACCTGTGTCCAATCAATGGATGATACATGAATGCGCACCGGGTTGGCCAGAGCCAATTGCTGCGCATAGCGCACGGCCCGCGGACTATGGGCGCAGGTTGGTGCGACCCAAACCTGAATATGGATATCGTGTGAACAGTTTCGGACCATATTCAGAATCGGCCGGCGGATTTTGGGGCCGTTGCCGCCCAAGTCTAACAGCAATTGGACTAATACCCCAAATTGATAGCCGTTAGGAATACCCACCATCCATATCGGTATCGGTTCCCCGCCATCGGCCAAAAACCCGATGGCCGGCGCGGACGGGGCCCCCAAAGCCCTCAACATCGCCTGATCGCGGGTAGGGGTCAAGGTCGACACCTGAATCCAATGGGGGGCGATCTCTTGGAGGGCCGACAGGATGACGCGTAACGGGTGAAGGGGTTCCTCCTCCGAGGAGGCGTGATGCAATACCGCGATCAGGGTTACGGGACGTTTGAGGGCCTTGAACATTGATTCCAACGCCCATCGATCCCGTTCGGAGAGCACAGGATTCATCACCGGCGATAGGACCTCCGGGATTCTAGGCGGCGAAAACGGTACCACTTTAAAAGGCCTCCGGTGAGGACGCGGTGGTTATCAAACCCGTTTCGGCCGAGTTGGTGAAACACCCTTCGGGATTGCCGACCGGCATAGTCGACGAGCAATATCGGTCGGTCACGGGGGATATCGGCCAGCCTCTCGAACAACGTCGGTTCCGGGACATTGATGGCCGTGTCCAGGTGGGCCGTCTCAAAAGCCTCTGTCGAGCGAAGATCAATGACTGTGTAGTTCCTATGATTTATCAGGGCCCATTCGGTCGGAGCGATGGTACGGACTCCCCATCGGCGGGATATCCCGTGCCAAACCCCATAAAGCGCAAATAATCCCAGTATTAGGTTGGTCGCCAGCATCACGTCGAACTCCCGTCCTTGGTTCTCGTGCTTATTTTATCACGTTAGCTGTTCTTGGCTATCCGGGGCGGGATCCGGGTCGGAAGTCGTCGGCCAGCTGAGTCGGCGGCGAGCGGCCAAGAATTCATTACCCAAGGCATCCAACCGTTGCCAGACATGGTCCCGATCGTCTTCCCAAAAAAAGATGTCAATCAACCGTTTTTCTAGACTGCCTCGTCGTTCAAGATGGCGCAAGATGACGTCAAGTTCCCCGATGACATGGCGAAATAAATCGATCTTCTCGTGTAACAGTTTGAGAATATATTCATCCACCGTATCTTTAGCGTAGAGATTATAGATTTCGACCGGATTGACTTGACCGATCCGGTGAATCCGTCCGATACGCTGTTCAATCCGCATGGGGTTCCAGGGTAAATCAAAATTAATCAGCCGGTGGCAAAATTGTAAATTAATCCCTTGGCCGCCGGCTTCCGTCGACACCAAAACCCGGGGACCGCCTTTAAACCATTCCACCAGTTGATCGCGTTCGCGAGCCTTCAGGCCACCGTGAAAGGCGGCGGCCTCCAACCCGGCTTCCTGCAGCAGATGAACCAATGCCTCCTGAGTCGCCCGATATTCGGTAAAAATCAACCATTGGTCGGGCTGGCTGGTAGTTAACTCCAAAACGGCCTGCATTTTGGCCGTAGGCCCCATCTGTTCGGCGAGTTCGATGAGTCGGGGTTGTCGGTCCCCCAACCAGTCGGCCGATCGTAAGGTCGGCAAAAGCGCCTGCGGGGACGAACAGAGTTCGCGTTGTAATGTCAATAAAGGCAAGACGGTTTGATCCATATGTACCCGGTGGCGATATTCCGTGCGCAATTCGCCCGACAGCTCATCGTACAACTGCCGTTCATCTCCGGTTAGCTCGAGCGGGCGTAAGGATACGTAGCGCGGCACAAATTCGAGGCCGACGGCTTGCCGTTGATTGCGCACCATGACCTGGGCCAACAGTTGCCGCAATTCTTGGGCGTTTTTAGGGGTTCGCTTATCCAAAATAAACTGTCGATAAAATCGTAGGTAGGGACCGAAAAGGCCGGGTTTGACCAAATTGACCAACGTATAGAGTTCGGTTAGTTGATTTTCCATGGGAGTGGCCGTGAGCAGCAGCAAAAACTGTGCTTTAAGGCCTTCGACCAATTGGTAATTGAGGGTGTCCTGGTGTTTTAAATGATGGGCCTCATCCACGATCACCAAGTCCCAAGGCACAAATTGCAGTTGATGGACTAAAGGCGGCCGTTTAGCGCTATCCATCGAGATGATCCAAAGCCAGCCGCGATCTTTGGCCGTCTTGTGAGCCGTCCAACCGAACTTGTCCTGCATTTCCCGCACCCATTGGGAAACCAAGCCCGCCGGTACGATAATCAAAACGTTTTGCGCCAATCCGCGGGCCCGTAACTCGGCGATAATCATACCGGCTTCAATAGTCTTGCCCAACCCGACTTCATCGGCCAAAATCGCCCGGCCATCCAATTGGTTGACCACCCGGAGCACACTGTCAATTTGATATTCGTGAAATAAGAGTCCATGAGCCAGCCGGGGTGCCAAGGCAGGCCAAGCCGTCAGTTGCCGGGCTTTTTCCAGCGCCATCGGTTCTATCATGGTTCACCTCACCACTTCCAAGCTGCTGTAGACGTCTCCGCCCGGATACCGAACCGTCTGACGGTGTCTTGAAGAGCGGCCGGCGGAAGGACGCTCCCGTCAAACGGCGGCCATGATGTGGGCGGCTGGTCGAGGACCCAACCGACCGTCCAGCGGGCCGGTCCCAGACTCAATTGATCGGGCATCAACGGCCACGAAATCCGGGCGTCCGGGGTGGCGCGGACGGAATAGGCCATGACCATGGTCCGGTGAGCACCGTTTTGTAGATAATCGACATAGACCCTGCCCTGCCGTTTGGATTTCAGGCGTTCCACCGTGACCAAATCGGGGGCCGCGGCAGCCATGAGCTCGGCGAAGTATTTCATGACCGCCGTGACCACAGGGGGTTCCGCGGGTTCAATGGGACAAAAAATGTGCAATCCGTCTTGGCCTGACGTTTTCATGACATAAGACCAACCCACTTCCCGCAAAAGGGTGGTGACCATCGTCGCCACCGCGACGACATCGTGCCAACTCGCCTGCGGTTCCGGATCGAGATCCAGCACCGCCCACTCATGTTGCCGATAGGTCGACCCCAATGGCGCATGCCATTCAATCACCCCTTGCCCTACCCAGCGCAAGAGTTCGTGCACCGTGTGCACCCGAATGGGACCTCCCTCGGGTTGATGTTTTTGGTAAAACGTCGGCCCTAAAATCCCATGAGGCCATCGCCGCACAGTCAAGGGCTTATTCCCGGCTTCGGTCAATAGCGGCGGAGCCATCCGGCGGTAGTATTCCACCAGATCTCGGCGGGTTAGTCCGATCTGGGGAAACAAGATGCGTTCCGGATGGGGAATCCGTAAATCTCCATTGACGAAGTTTGGCATGGCGTAATCGTCCTTCCCGCGTACGCTCGCGGAATAAGAGTTCGACCGCAATCGGTGGCGATAACAGCGTAACGGCGGGGTCGACCGGGATTCCGGCCGGCACCGGTACGCCGGTGACAACGTGCCACTGTCCCCGATTGGTGCGTTCGGCCACTTTCCAGTACCATCGGCCATCTTCCACCCGCTTTTGACTAATGGCCCAAAACCATCCGGTTTGCCAAGCAATAAACTTCCGCCAATATTCGGTTCGGCGTCCGGGTCGGTAGGGACTATTCAGTCGTTTGGCCAAAACCCCCTCTAATCCTTCGGTTTTCACGGCCGAAAAATACGCTTCGCCGGCTCCCGCTACCCCGTCGGTGATCATCATCAGACCGCCGGGGGTTATCGCCTCCCGAAGGCGTTGTTGGCGTTCGGCCAAGGGTTTTTCCAGATGCCAACGGCCATGGCTATAGAGACAGTCAAACACCATCAACATCAAAGGGGTGTGGGGATCCTGGCTCATGAGGCCGGAAAATGACGGCCCCTCCGGTGTCCAGGCCACTAATTCCGCGTCGAGGACCACCGGGTCCGGCAATTGCGCCTCCAGCGTTTTTAAAACCGGGTAATGCCCCAGTAACTCCTGGCCATGCCGGGAATAGATATGGAGTTCCGAACCCCGGCTAATGATCGCACGAAACCCGTCCCATTTAATTTCGTACCACCAATCATCGTCACTAAAGGGCACGGGTGCGGTTTGGGCCAGCATGGGCGGGATAAACTCTCCCGGTTTCACCCTATTGAACCTCCCGCTCGGCTTGAATTTGGCTGACCGATGCTTTGAGGCGTTCCATCAAATCAATGACGTCCTGGTTATTGGCTACCACTCCGCTCGGCTTCACCGCCGCCGGGGTTAAGGATTCAATGAGCGCAAGTTTTCGAGCCCGCTCCTCATTTGGATAGCGTTCCGGACGAAAGGGTTCCGCCATGACTTGGATTAACGTACGAGCCAATTGCCGTTCTTTCTCCGACAGCTCCACGGCGGTCGGCCCAAACTCTTGTCCTTCCGCCCGGAGGTGTTCCGGATAATACATCCGGTGGAGCATTAAGGTTCGCTCATTATAAGCTCGCACCACCGCCAGGGATCGCCGGGCTCGGAGCCGCATCTCCGCCAGAGCCACCCGTTCTTCTTGCCGTAACGCCTCGACCAAGAGTGCATAAGGTTTGGTGCCCCCCGGGGCGGGTTTTAACCAATAGGCGGTTTCATAGTAGACGGGATCGACATCAGCCAGGCGGGGAAAGGCCAAAATCGTAATGCTCCGTTCATCCGCTTCCGGTTCCGGGTTTTCGTCCGGTGGTAGCACCACTGTTCGGCCGTCCGGTAGTTCCACCCCTTTGACCAAATCATCCGGTTCCACCACGACGTCGCACACCGGGCAATATTTCTGATAGCGAATCCGGTTATGGCATACGCGATGGAGCCAATGGATGTCGATATGGTCGGATTCCATCGCCTTATAAACTTGGATGGGTATCGCGACCAGTCCAAACCCGATCACACCTCGGAAGATACTGCGCATCATTAGCTGGCTGTGGTGGGATCAATAATGGTGGATCGGTGGTTATGATCTTTGGACTGACTTTGATCTTTCCAAAGCGACTGCACTTGGTCGATGAGTTGAGGCGCATTATTGGCTAACGATTCCCAAATGTCCCCACGGTCAACCGACAATAACCGCACGGTGTCTTTGTGTACGACCAAAAACCCTACGGGATGAACCGTGACGCCAGCACCGCTACCACCGCCAAAGGGATGCCCGTCTCCGTCCCCGGTTCGACTCCAGTATTCTCCACCGCCGGCGGCGAACCCTAAGGAGACACGCGAGACCGGGATAATGGTGGCGCCGTCGGCGGTTTCCACCGGCTGACCGACCACCGTGTTGACGTCTATCATGCCTTTAATCGATTCCATCGCGGTTTTCATCAAGCCCTCGATGGGGTGGGTGGTGGGTGTGGGCTGGCTGGGTAGATGTTCCATGGCTGTTCCCTCCGATTATCCATGATCACGGCGGAGGTGGAGAAACCGGAGGCCGACGAGCGCCCGACTGCCGATGTCCCCAAAAGCTCCACCAAATTGCATGCATAATATCGGACGGCGTGAGGTGAATTATACTGGAAAATTTACCGGTAATCCCGGCGGATCCCCAGTTCGGGCGAATCACCAGCTGTGGCGGTCGTTCGGCCCTCGGGATTATCCGCATGGCATACCATCCGGAAAGAAAGGCCCAGAGCCCGCCCAATAGTTCGGCGGTCCGACCGGCATCCCCCGCACTGATCTCCACCTGCAGTTCGAACGCGTCAATCGTGACTCGTTCCCATAACGCTTTTTGCAATCGATTGAGTCGCTGAAAGGCCCAACGGATGAGTCGCCAAACCCGTTCCGGATTAAATCGGGGCATCGGCAAAATATGGGCCGGACGACGGGCTAAAGGATGTGGACTCGGCCAAATCCAGAATTCCGACCAGGTCACCCGCCCCCATCGCACAGTAAACGTTAAGCGGCCTTGGCGATGTGTACCGGCGGCATCGACGACAATCTTGATGGGGAGGCGAAACCCCCACCACACGCTGATTAAGAGCACGACAACGCCGAATGCTGCCAGGAGCCAACCCATACTGTGCCTCCCCTTGCCTATTCGTGGATTAGCATGGCAAAAGGCCGGGCAATTATGCGGGCGTGTCGGTTAGCGGCGGAAGTTGGTCTACGGAGGTTAACCCGAATTCGGTCAGAAACCGGGCCGTGGTGCCGTAAAGGATGGGACGGCCCGGGGTGTCTTTGCGGCCCACTTCCTCAATGAGCTGCCGGGCTATCAAGGTCTCTAAGGCCCGCTCGGAACCGGTCTGGCGGATGGCTTCAATTTCCAGCCGCGTGATGGGTTGCCTATAGGCGATGATGGCGAGGACTTCCCAACTGGCATGGGAGAGCGGCTCGGGTTTCTTGTCGTCCAAACGCGCGACTATTGCGTCGGCCCACCCGGGATGGGTGGTTAAACGAATTTGGGGGCCTGCCCGATCCACCGACAGCGCGCTGTCGCAGGTCCGATATTGTTGTTCCAGACGGTCTAACAGCTCTCGCAGACGACCGTCCTCGACTTGAAGCCAATGCCCCAGTTGTTCCGCAGAGACACCCTCCGGATGTAAGAATAAAATGGCTTCCAAGAGACCTACGAGATTCATGACGGATCGTGACGCTCCTCGGGGACGATAATCCATAACGGCTCAAACGGAGCCTCTTGTTGCAGCTCGACCTCTTGGTGGTGCCAGAGATGCAAGGCGGCCAAAAATCCGAGAATTTGGTCCGCACGCGACTGGCCGTCAACCGTATCTTGCCATAACCACCTGGGCCGTTCTTTTAATCGTTGCCGCAACCACTGGATGCGCTGGGCCAAGGTTTCGGGGTCGCGGTAGACAAGACGGGGACGGGGCTCGACGACGGGCCGAACTTTCGGATAAGACCAGGCTAATTTCCAAATGGTAGCGTCTTTGACGGGGGGCGGCACAGACGGAAGCCGCACATCTCCCGGGGGGCGTTCAAAGCGTATGCCCGCCTGTTCCCCTAGCGCTTTTAAATGGCCGACGGCCTGGTCAATCCAGACGGGCCGAACGTCGGCGGATTCGGTCGGGTCGAGATTCTCTTCGACCGGAGGCGCTACAAGTCCTTCGGCTTTCTTTCGCACCACCCAGGCCGCCCATGGGACTTCCTCGCTCACCGCCAAAAAATCGGCTGATTGCCGCCAACGGTTCATGGCGCGCTGAATCACCACCGTGACCGGTAGTTCGAGGACGGTTTTTGGGTGCTTTCGGATAACGACCACGACATCCGGCAAATCCCAGGTCTCTTGCTGGACGAGTGGGGCGGTCATTCCCGCCCCACCGTCAGGTGCATCGACTGACGGACATCATGCATGGTCGCCTCCGCAATTTGCTGGGCGCGGACCGCTCCGGCAACCAATAGGTCGTCGACGGTTTCGGGATGGGATTCCCACGCCTGACGCCGTTCGCGAATCGGTTCCAACTGCGTATTAATCGCCTCGGCCAATTTCCGTTTACAATCGACACAGCCGATGCCGGCGGCTCGGCATTCCCGGTCGACCTCGGCGACGGTGGCCGACGAGGAAAAGACTTGGTGCAAGTGATAGACAGGGCAGACGTCCGGGTTTCCGGGATCGCTTTTACGCACCCGGGCGGGATCGGTCAACATGGTTCGGACTTTCTGCGTAACCTCCTCGGCCGTCGCCGACAGGGCAATGGTATTGTCATAGCTCTTGCTCATCTTACGGCCGTCCAGTCCCGGCAGGACTTTCGCTTCCGTCAATAACGCCTCGGGTTCGACCAATACATCGCCATAGAGTCCGTTAAATCGACGCACGATTTCGCGTGTGAGCTCAACATGGGGCACTTGGTCTTGTCCGACCGGGACGTACCCGGCACGATATAATACAATATCGGCCGTCATTAACACCGGGTACCCTAAAAACCCGTAGGTGTGAATGTCGCGTTGGGCCAATTCGCGGAGCTTGTCCTTATAGCTAGGCACCCGTTCCAACCATCCTAACGGCGTTATCATGCCTAAAAGGAGCGCCAACTCGGCGTGTTGCGGCACAGCAGACTGCACAAAGACGACCGATTGTTCGGGATCAATCCCGGCTGCCAGCCAGTCTAAGACCATCGCCCGCGTCAGTTCCGGGATGGCCGATGTTTGATGGTAACCGCTGGTCAACGCATGCCAGTCCGCCACCATAAACAAGGAATCGTAATGGGTTTGCAGCCGTACCCAATTTTCCAGCGCGCCTTTCCAATTCCCCAAGTGCAACCGGCCGGACGGTTGCATGCCGGAGAGCACCCGGACTTTGGTTGTCACCAACCCCATCCTCCTTCTGCTACCAGGTTGTGTTTACGGGTTGTCCAATGTGATGAGGTCCTGCCAGGTTTCTCGTCGTACCCAGACCGTCGGCTGGCCTTCGCGGACCACCACTACCGCCGGCCGCGGCACGCGGTTATAGGTGGAGGCCATCGCGTAGTTATACGCGCCCGTCCCGAACACGACCACCCGATCACCCACATCCGCGGCGGGAAGATGCGCTTGCGGTATCAAAACATCCCCGCTTTCACAATACCGGCCGACCAAAGATACCGGGATTCGACGATCGGAATGAACTTTCCCGTCGATTTCCGCTTGATAGACGGCTTGATAGAGGGCGGGCCGAATATTATCCCCCATCCCCCCATCGACCGCGACGTACCCATGGCCTCCCGGTGTGGTCTTACGGGCGCGCACGGTATAAATGGTTACGCCGGCTTCGGCCACGACCGATCGCCCGGGTTCCACAATCAGGCGGGGCGGCCGCTGAGTCGCCGGTGTCCATTCCGCCAATAAGGATTGGACCGTTTGGATAATGGCGGCGGGATTGGGGGGATCGTCGTCCGGTTGATAGCGAACGCCAAAGCCTCCGCCAATATCCAGCACCTCAGGCCACCAGCCCTTCTGATCGTACCAGGACCGACTGTAACGCAAGAGTGCTTCGGCATTGGCCAAGAAGGGCTCGGTTTCCAGAATTTGAGATCCGATATGGGCGTGAAATCCGGCGAGCCGCAAATGTCGGGCGTTCAACACGCGTTCAACCGCCCGGTCGCTAATCCCTTCGGCCATGGCGAAGCCAAATTTCGAGTCAAAATGTCCGGTGCGAATAAACGCGTGCGTGTGGGCGTCGATTCCCGGGGTCAGGCGCAACACCACGGCGGCTTCCTGGTGGCGTTCACCGGCGGCTTGATCCAATTGATCCAATTCGTCCAACGAATCGACCACCCAATAACCGACCCCCCGGTCTAACCCCCAAGCGATCTCCTCAGGCGTTTTCACATTACCGTGAAACATAATCCGCTGCGGATCGATGCCCGCGGCTAATGCGGTAAAGAGCTCACCGCCGGAGACGACATCGAGCCCGAGACCGAGCGATTGAATCAATCGCCCCATCGGGACGGTGAAAAAGGCTTTCGCCGCATAAGCCACCATCCCGGGAACCGCACTTTGGCTTACCGCGCTTTGAAACATCGTCAGGCGGTTTACCAAGGTTTGATAATCGAATACATATAACGGCGTTCCAAATTTGGCGGCTAAGTCTTCGATTCGCATGCCGCCGATCGTGATATGACCGCCGGCATCCACTTGATATGTCTCGGGAACCATGGTGTCCTCCTTGCCTTTCGCACACATGACGCGCGCTTCCTTTCAGCCTAGCATGCGATTTATGACAAGGTCAACCACAACCGCCGGGAAAGTGTTGGGGCTTTAAGCGTGCGTAGAGGCCGAAATCGGCGGCGCGCCGGCGTCAAGCGTCACGTCCCGACTGGCACCGAGACCCGCCCAGGTCATGAGCACGGTCACGCCGATGAGAAAGCCCCCGGCCAGTGTCCAGTGCCCGCTGGCATGATAAAGGTAACCTACGATGAGGGGACCGCTAGCTGCCACCCAATAGCCGACGGATTGGGCTATGCCGGACAATTGGCCCGCTTCCTCCGAGGTACGGGTGCGTAGGGTAAAAAAGGCCAACGCCAGGCTAATGCTGGATCCGGCACCCATTCCGACTAGGATTACCGATCCGGCCATGGCAAGCGGGTTCGATAGCCATAAGAGTCCCCCAAATCCGGCCAGAAAAAATCCGGCCACGGTCAGGACGAGAAGATAGGGGGTTTTCAGCCGATGGGCCCATAACGGCATCATCAGCGTGGCCGGTAAGCTGACCAATTGCATCAAAGAGACTAACCAACCGGCATCGGCCAACCTCATACCACGGGTATGAAGCCAAATAGGTAACCACGCGACACTGGCGTAAAACAATAAAGATTGTAACCCCATAAAGAAGGTCACCTGCCAGGTCAGGGGAGATCGCCAGAGGCCTTGGGAGCGTCTGTTCGGTGAGGCCGGGGGCGTCTGACGAGAAGCGAGCGGCAACCAGACCAACAAGCCGACAAGGGCCGGTCCGGCCCAGATGGCCAAGGCGGGCCGCCAGCCGAACGACTGGGCTAGCGGTACGCTTAAACCGGAACCGAGGGCCGCAAAAATGTTCATGACGGTTACGTAGAGGCCGGTGAAGAGTCCGCTTCGGGTCGGAAAATCCCGTTTAATCCAACTGGGTAACAACACATTACCGATTGCCGCGCCCAAACCAATGAACGCCATGCCGCTTAAGAGGGCCGCCGAGGATCCCAGGGTGCGGACGAGTGTGCCGACCACAATCAATCCGAGGCCTCCGGTGAGCGTCTTTTCCATCCCCCACCGACGCGCGAGCCCAGGAGCCCAAGGCGATACCAGGCCAAACGTGATGAGCGGGATGGTGGTGATGATTCCGGCTATGGCATGGGGCAGGTGTGTCGCGTTGACCAACGTCGTCATTAATGGACCGACCCCGGTAATGGCCGGCCGTAAATTGGCCGCTACGATTAAAAGGGCGATAACCGTCATCGGGCGTAACACGAAATCTCCCCTTGCTGTGAGGTTAAAATGGGTGACCGTGGTTCCCCCTGAAGCCCGTGGCTTCGGATCCAAGAACCGCTGGGTTCTCGGGAGCGCCCGGTCTTAAAGCGACCGGTTCCTCGTTCCCTATCGTACTCGGATTTGGCGATCAAACAAATCGGGAATTAGGTTTTTGTGATAGATGGTAGACTTTTATTCTTCCGTTCCGGCGTCGGTGGCCCCGCTCAGGATCCGTGAGCCGTTTCATCGGAGTCCTCGATCAAGGAAACTTGGAGGCCACCCTGGCGCGTCCTCTTACTGTGGTATTCCACTATGAGCCTTTTCCGACGCCGGCTTTGAAAGAATTGAGGCCCCGGCAACCGGAGCCTCGGAGTTAGTCACGGGTGGGCGGGCGCCGATGGGTTTTGTCTTTCGGTAACGTTAAGGATGGACGTAAGATTTTTTTGTTGAGGGGTTTTCGGCCCAATTCCGCCAACAACGACGGGCCGTCAAAGGGGTAAAGCGGCCATCCGTAGCGCACCCCAAACGAATTGGACGTAAATAAAATGGCCAATGGGGTCGCGATGCCCAGACCGAAACCGAGCCACGGATCATGAATAAGGGTGAAAAGCCCCGTCATGACCAAGAGAAAGGCGCGTAAGAGGCGAATGGCCAAGCCAAAATCAAAATCGGGCGCACTAAACGTGCCTACTGCCGCAATGGCCACAAAAACCATGGCCTCGGCGTCCACGAGGCCCGCTTTCACGGCAATATCACCCAATAAAATCGCGCCGAAAAACCCCATGGCTTGTGTCAGCGGATCGGGACTAAACATGAGGGCTAGACGTAGCAGGTCCACCCCCACCTCTAAACCGACCAATTGCCAAAAGATCGGGATATCCGTCACTTTGGGCGTCAACAGGACTTGCAGGTGGCCCGGTAACCGGGTATGACTGGCGATGAGCGCGTACCAAAGGGGCGGTAACACCCAGGACAAGAGAACTCCAAAGTAGCGCACCCACTTTAAATAGGTGCCGACCATAATGTCCTCGTGATATTCTTCGATCGATTGTAAATAAGAAAAGATGGACACCGGTAGAATCAGGGCATTGGGCGAGGTGTCGATCATGACGAGAACATGCCCTTCCATGAGGTGTTCTGCCGCCACGTCCGGCCGTTCGGTGAAGCGGCCGTTCGGAAACGGGTTCCACCACGGTTTTTTGACGATCCACTCCTGTAATGCTTTCTCCGACATGGTCAGGGCATCGACCTGAATCGCCTGGATGCGCTGGCGGATCTGGCGAACAAAAAAATCGTTGGCCACATCTTTGACATAGATGAGGCCCACATCGGCGCGAGAACGCCGGCCCACCTCGAGAATCTCGATGCGTAAGTTGGGATCGCGTAAACGCCGGCGAATGAGAATCGTGTTGAAGATGAGGGTTTCCACAAACCCGTCTTGCGGACCCCGTAACACCCGCTCAATACTGGGCTCCTCCGGTTGGCGGTCGGGATATTTCCGCACATCCATCACAATCGCATGGTCCACCCCGTCCACCAAAAAGGCCGCCGGACCTGCTAAGATTTGCTCGGCGGTTTTGGACAATTCGCTTTCAGGTGTCACTTCCACAAAAGGAACCGACCGGTTCAACAGTTCGCGTAACGAGGGATGCCGCAAGTCGTCCGGGGTTAGCCGCTGCATCTGCTCCATAATCAGTGTCAGCACCGTCTGATCCACAAAGGAGTCAATGTACATCAAGGCACACGCCCGCCCGGCAATTTCAAACTCGCGCACGATAATATCAAACGATTCCTTATAGCCCAGGTATCGTTTCAACCAGTGTAAGTTTTCTTGCAAGTCCGGGGAGATCTCTTGCTGTTTCACATCGGCTTTCCCCCGGACATGGTATTTCACTTCTGCCATGTCCCCTCCTCCTCGTCGCTAAGACATTTGATGTAACGCGTGTTGCAGGACTTCTTTTAACGCTTCTTTGGTGACGGGAACGCCATGACCAATCGCGTCATGACCTTCCATTTTGCCGGGGTCGCCCAACCCGATAATGGGACCCGAATACTCGTCGAGGACGTCCACCGTATCACCTTTCAGGCGATCATCCGAAGTGGGGTGTCCTTGTTTGTCAACCGCCGTCTCCACCACTTCGGCGTCTTGCGTAACCGACGCGTCGACCCGTACGCCATGGACCGGGCGGGTATTGGCGGCGACCGCAATCACGCCCAGAACGTTGATCCGTGCGTCATGGAGCAAGGTTTCCACCGCCCTTTCGCCGGCTCCTTTTCCGGTCTTACCCCGGTCGTCGGCCATGACTACGACCGGTTCCGCGGGCGCGTTTAACACCGCTTCAATCAATTCGCTGCCACCGAGCGGCGTAGGATTACCACGACTTTGGGACAAGACATAAAGACCCAACTCGTCACCGGCTTCTTTCAGCGCACGGTATGCGGTCTGGTCGCCGTCCGTAAAAATAATCACGGATTTGGTTTCGGTTGTTCGCGTCAATGTGGAGGACTCCCTTCTGGTTTATCCCGTACCGTTGGTTAGGCTTTGGGTCGAAAAATCAGTGCCGCGGTCAATCCGAATAACACCGCGGATTTAATGCCGCCGGCCGCTGCGGTGAGGCCGCCGGTTAGAAGACCGAGAACACCCTTATGCTGGACCGCTTGGTTAATCCCTTCGACCATGGTGTACCCGAAACCGGGCAGTGGGACGGTGGCTCCGGCTCCGGCGAATTGGACCAATTTGCCGTAAAGGCCGATTCCGCCGAAAAATGCGCCCAACACTACGAATAGCACCAATACTTGCCCTGGGGCCCAGGAGAGACCGTCCATAACCAGTTGCGCCAGAGCGCAGAGCAAGCCGCCCACGACAAACGCCCAGACAAACGTCATCCCGATGGCACCTCCTCCCGTCGAAATTCCACCGCATGGGCGATACACGGGATACTTTCGCCCTGCTGATAGGTGGTGGGCGAGAATAAGGCTCCGGTGGACACGAGTAATAAGTTTTGCCATTCGCCCCGGCGCAGCCGACCCGCTAAGGGACCGGCGAAGACGCTAGCCGAACAGCCCGGTCCCGAGCCGCCGTTATGAACATCTTGCGTCTCCAAGTCGTATAACGAGCGTCCACAGTCGTTCAACTCGGGGCCAAAGGTCATGCCCTGCTGCTGGCCATATTCGCGCAGCAAGGTCAGCCCAAAGTCGCCCAGATCGCCTGTAAAGATCGCGTCGAAATCGTCCGGCTGTTGACCGGTCGCCGTCAGGTGGTGCCGAATCGTGTCGAGTGCGGCCGGGGTCATCGCACTGGCCATGTCGTTGGGATCTTTGCCGCCGTAGTCCACTACCCGGCCAAAGGTGACCCGATGAACTTTTATGGGAGCCGGGCGGTCGGTAATGAGGGCCGCTCCGGCGGCCGTCGAGGTCCAGGCGGCGGTCGGCGTCCGTTGATAGCCGAGTTCGACCGGGTAGCGAAACTGGCGCTCGGCGGCAAAATGATGACTGACCGCGGAGACCAGTGTGCGCCGGGGACCGGACCCGGCCACCAACAAGGCGGCCAGTCCAATCCCTTCCGTAAAGACCGCACATGCCGCAAATAGACCCAGTAAAGGCCGTTGATGGGTACGGCCGGCAAAGTCGGTACTAATCAACTGATCCAAGAGGTCGCCGCCAACTACCAGGTCGATGTCCGACCACGCCAGGTGGCTTTTCTCGAGAATGATTTGGTAGGCATTTTCTAAGAGCGCCCGCTCCGCCTGTTCAAAATTGGACTGACCGTTCATTTCGTCTTCCCATACGCGGTCAAACTGTCCGTGAAACGGCCCGGCGCCTTCCTTGGGACCGACAACGGCCGCGGTGGCGTTTACGTAGACGTGATCCACCTCATACGTCGAGTCGCCTAAACGGGTGATCGGGCTCATTTACGCGACCCCCGTCAAGAGATAGCGAACCAACGACACCAAGAAGGCCGCCAAAAGGCCATACGCCAGTACGGGCCCGGCAATCGTAAAGAGACGGGAGCCAACCCCCATAATGGCCCCTTCGGTGCGAAATTCCATTGCCGGCGCCACCATCGCATTAGCAAATCCGGTAATGGGCAAGGAACCGCCCATTCCTCCCCGCTTGACGACGCGGTCATACCAGCCGAGACCCGTCAACAAAGAGCCTAATGCGATCATGACGACCGACGTCGGTGAGGCCGCTTCTTTCGCGGTCATGCCATGGTGCATGAAAAACGTTTGCACGGCTTGGCCGAGGGTACAAATGATACCGCCGACGATAAAAGCCCATAGGAGATTCGACCAGAGCGGCCGCTTAGGTTTCAACCGTGTCACCAGTTGTTGGTAATTTTCGTGAGTGGATGCCATTGCGATTCCTCCCAAACAAAAGACTCCTGAACGAGTGTTCAGGAGGTAGTATGGGTTATCGCCGTCGCGGCTACTCTTAACGGGCTTGGTTTTCGTCTTCCGCTAATGCCAGTTTCAGGCGCTCTAAGGCTTTTCGTTCCAAGCGGGAGACTTGGACTTGAGACACGTGCAGTTGACGGGCCACTTCCATCTGAGTCCGCCCTTCGACGAAGCGCGTGCGTAAAATATATCGTTCACGTTCATCTAATAGCGCAAACGCCTGACTGAGGGCGAGTTGGTCAATCCAGTCGCTCTCCTGACGTCCGTCGGCAATATTGTCCCCTAACGGGGTTTCCGAACCGTTGGGGGTTTCCAAGGGTTGATTGAGCGACGTCAAAGGGCGGACCGCTTCTAATGCTTCGGTAATTGCGGCGACATCCAGTTGCAGTTTGTCGGCAATTTCCTGCGCGGTGGGATCTCGTCCGAGTTGTTGGGCCAGCTGATTACGGGTTTGTTCGACTTTGAGTCCGAGTTCCCGCAGGGAGCGTGCAACCCGCACCGGTTGGTCGTCTCGTAGATGTCGACGAATCTCCCCCATAATGAGAGGCACGGCGTACGTAGAAAATTTCAACCCGCGGTCCACATCAAACCGCTCAATGGCTTTTAAGAGGCCGATGGCTCCGACTTGAAAGAGATCCTCCGGGTCATAGCCTCGACCGCTAAACCGGTGGACAATATGCCATATCAGGTTCCAATGTTTTTCCACCAATGCTTGTCGCGCGTCAGCGTCCCCCGCCTGGGCTTGACGGTATAGCGCTCGATCGTCCAAGGGCTCCGGGGAACCTCCGAAGTCATTGGACATCACGCGACAATTCTCCCGACAACGTAATGAGCCGTTGCATTCGCACGCGGGTGCCCTGGCCCGGTGTCGAGTCGACCTCCAATCCGTGCATAAACGTTTCCATAAAGACAAAGCCCAGCCCCATGCGTTCGGGATCCTGGGAATAGGCCGGTTGACGGGCTTTATCGATATCTTCGATGCCGACTCCCCAATCTTCGACCGTAATCGTCAGACGGTTCTCGTCCAATTCGGCCGATACCTCAACCCAGCCGTCGGTGCGCCCACGGTATCCGTGAATCACCGCGTTGGACACGGCCTCGGAGACGGCCACTTTGATTTCCTCCAACTCCGTAATGGAAAAGTGTGCTTGGGCAGCTAATGCGGCAATCGCTACACGGGCCAGTCCCACATTGTCCGGGAGTGATAAAAAGCGTATGTGCACTCGATTGGTCACCATGGGCCCCTCCTTCTTTTGTCGGTGGTTTAGGGGGTAATTGATTCCGAACGTCCCTTCGGCGCATCCGTGATGGGGATAATCGCGTCGAGTCCCGCCAGTTCCAAGACGGAGCGCACGGCCGGACGGACCCCCGTGAGACTGAGGTGACGTCCCGTCGGTTTGAGCCGCCGGTAACGGCCTAACAGGACGCCTAGCCCGGAACTGTCAATAAACTCGACGTCCGTCAGGTCGATGGTTAAATGCTTGTCCGAGTAACGGTCGACTAATGCATCGAGTGCCTCGCGTAACGGATCGGCGGTTTTGAGGTCCAGTTCTCCCCGCAGAGCGACCAAAATGGTTTTACCCTGAACGGCATGTACAATCGTCATAGCGTCCCCCGCTTTCCAACATCTTCCTTTCCATGATACTGGACCGCGGGTAAAAAAAAAGGCGACTGGTGGCCGCCTTTAGGAAGGAGTTTCGTCAGATTCTGCGCTGGTACTTTCGGCCATCCGATGTGGTCGCGTGCGCCAAGCGTCCCATAAGACCTCACCGTTTTCGTCGACCAAACCCTCGACGACCTCGACAACCCCCGGTTCTTGAGAAAATTCGGGAAAGGTTTGGTCGTAGTCGATAGCGGGCGGAGTATCTTGAGGAGTATCGGAATTACCCCAAGCGGCGACCGCCGACCAAAAATGCTCGCCTTCGGCTTCGACACTGTCGACGGCTCCTGGCGCCGGCGTGCCGTAAGGCGGATGAATCACCTGAGATTCGACCGGCGGATGCCCGACGGGCTCCTGGGCCGCTTGGCACGTTAGGCAATAGATGGCTTCCGGCATGGCCGTCAGACGATCCGCCGGAATCATCCGGCCGCAATGGTCGCAGACACCGTAGGTCCCTTCACGGATTTTTTCCATCGCCCGGGTGATTTGGGCAATATGCTGGTTGATGTCCCAAGCCAGGCCCAGGTCCATTTCGCGACTGACGGTGTCTGTTCCTAAATCGGCCGGATGATTATCGTAAGAACTTAAGGCGCCGACACTGTCGGTTTCACTTTGGCCTAATTGGTGTAATAACCGGTCGCGTAGCAGAGACAGTTCTTGCAGCCGAGCGGCCAATCCACCGGGAATCGCATCCACGCTATTCAGCTCTCCTCTCGTTATCCGGTGATACGCCAAAACCAGCGCCAGACCCCTTGACCCCATCCTAAGGCCGGCACCGACGCCGTGGGATAGAGCGAGACCGTCATGAGGACCTGAGACCCCTGCTTGACCACGATTTTCCCTATCGGTCGGGTGGTGGTTACCGGTGCCCCGACTTCTGGCGGGATGACCACGGTCCGGGTTAACGCGGTTTGGTCTTTAGGTACGGTTACATAGGCGTCAGATGTGGCCTGCACCCCGACCATCCGCTGAGTCCCCCGCCGAATGCGCACCGTTCCGAAGAGTTGTCCCTTGCGCGCGATCGCGACGGTTTCATAGTGCATAAATCCCCACGTCATTAATTCCGCGGCATCGTGAAAGCGGTTTTTGGAGCTGGGGGCGCCCAATATCACGGAGACCATGCGGGTGTCGCCCCGTTTGGCGGTGGCCACCAGACAAAAGCCCGCCTGCGAGGTATATCCGGTTTTCAGTCCATCGGTCCCCGGGTAGGTGCGAAGCAGCCGATTACTGTTGACCAACCACAACGTGCCGCCTTTACCGTTACGGATGGTTCGGTCTTCTCGCATTCGGGTATAGTCGAGAAGGCCCGGGGTGTGAAGCGCATGGAGCGCTAAAATGCCTAAGTCGTGGGCGGTCGTGTAATGATTGGGATCATGAAGCCCGTGAGGGTTGGCAAAATGAGTCGACACCATCCCCCATTGGCGCGCCGTTCGATTCATTTCGGCGACAAAGGCGTCAGGGGAGCCGGCCAAGTATTCTCCCAGGGCATAGGCGGCGTCATTGGCGGACCCGACCGCCACGGCCCGAATCAGTTGTTCTACGGTCATCCGTTCCCCGGGCTCTAACCAAATTTGCGAGCCGCCGACGCGATAGGCTTCTTCGGATACGGGGACCAATTCGTTGAGTCCGAGCTTTTTGGCGTGCACCGCTTGCAAAACCAAGACTAAGGTCATCAGCTTGGTCACGCTGGCCATCGGCAGTTTTTCATAGGCGTTTTTTTCATACAGCACGCGCCCCGATTGACCGTCTAATAATTCCGCGGCTTTCGCGCTAACGGGCGCCGGCGGGGTAAGATTGGCCGCGTAAACCCCTCCTCCACTTGTACCTAGCGGGATCCATCCCAGAATACCGGCGAACAGCCAGACGCTCCAGTGTTTTTGTCGCACATCCATTCCCCCAGCCCAAAATTTGAGGCTAGTATCGGCATGCGCTCCCGCTTTCATACCTCCCTTCAGGCCCGCGGATGGGTTCGATCATAGAGAGGGCGTAGGCGTGATTTCGAGACGTGGGTGTAGATTTGTGTGGTCGAAATATCTTGGTGACCCAACAGTTCTTGCACGGCCCGTAAATCCGCCCCATTTTCCAAGAGATGGGTGGCAAACGAATGGCGGATCACGTGAGGGGTTAGCGGTGTCGTAATACCGGCCCGTTGGCCATAGCGTTTGAGGATTTTCCAGAAACCTTGACGGGTTAAAGGCTGTCCGCGACGGGTCAAAAACAGGTGATCGGGGCTGTCGACCCGGACCCATCGGGGACGCACTTGCATCACATACCGCTGTAACCAGGTGAGGGCCATACGCCCCAAGGGTACATAACGTTCTTTGCCGCCTTTACCCAGACACCGAATTTTCGGCGGATCGCTCCACCAGTCGTTAATGGTGAGCGAGAGCAGTTCCGACACCCGAAGCCCGGCGGCGTACAGCACTTCCAGCATCGCCCGGTCCCGTAGTCCCTCCGGGGTTTGAACGTCGGGGGTTTCAATCAACCGCACCACCTCTGCCACCGTTAAAAAGTGCGGAAGCGTCCGGGGGATTTTGGGTGAAGCCAATTGATCCGACCAGGCCGGCACAATGATCCCTTCGCGTTCCAAATAACGCACAAAACTTTTTAACGCGGCCAAGCGCCGGGCGCGGGTAGACTCGCGGTGACCGGCTTCCAGTAAATCGTGGAGATAGGATATCAATAAAGGTCTGAGGGTGGCAGGATCCGCATCGGGATAGCGGGTCAAAAAATCGTCGAGGTCCCGTTGGTAGGCTTCTACGGTATTACGGGACAATTGCCGCTCAAAGGCCAACATATATAAAAACGCTTCACGATAGGCCGATAACGTCATGGGATCCTCCCGGAAAAGGCCCTGCGGGGGCAGGGCCTCGCCATATCATCAGTCGACCAATTGTTCCCACGGCGTATAAGGAAGTTGATGGGCTTCCGCAACCGCCTGATAGGTGACGTGACCGCGATAGACATTGAGTCCGCGCGCCAAGGCCGGATCATGCCGTAACGCCTCCGCAACGCCGGAACGTGCTAAGGCCCGGGCGTACGGGAGGGTGACGTTGGTCAAGGCGAGCGTCGACGTCCGTGCCACGGCGCCCGGCATGTTGGCTACGGCATAGTGGATGACGCCATATTTTTCGTACGTGGGATGTGAATGGGTAGTAACCCGGTCGATGGTTTCGATGGATCCGCCTTGGTCAATGGCCACATCGACGATGACGGAACCGGCCGTCATGGATTGCACCATTTCTTCCGTGACCAAATGGGGTGCCCGGGCACCGGGAATAAGCACCGCACCAATGAGCAGGTCGGCGGTTGCCACGGCTTCCCGAATGTTATATTCGTTGGACATCAACGTGCGAATATGGCCGTGGAACAAGTCGTCCAATTGACGCAAGCGGTCCGCGTTAATGTCGATAATCGTGACCTCCGCTCCCAAGCCTAAGGCAATGCGTGCCGCATTGGTGCCGACAATTCCGCCCCCGATCACGACGACTCGACCCGGTAGCACGCCTGGCACCCCGCCTAATAAAATCCCCCGGCCGCCGTAGGCTTTTTCCAGGAATTGCGCGCCAATCTGCGTGGCCATACGGCCGGCCACTTCGCTCATCGGTGTCAACAGCGGGAGTGAACCGTCGGACAATTGGACGGTTTCATAGGCTATCGCTGTGATGCCGGATTGGCGCAAAGCTTCCGTGAGTTCCCGTTCGGGCGCCAAATGCAAATATGTAAAGAGAACCAGATCGGAACGGAAATAGCCGTACTCTTCCGGGAGCGGTTCTTTGACTTTAATCACCAGCTGGGCTTGTCCCCAGACGTCGGCCGATTGGCCGACAATTTGCGCACCCGCGGCCTCATATTGACTATCCGGAAACCCGCTGCCCTCACCGGCCCCTTGCTGCACCAATACGCGATGGCCGTCACGGGTTAAGGCGAGAACACCGGCGGGCGTCAAGGCCACGCGATTTTCGTCGGGTTTAATCTCTTTGGGTAATCCAATTACCATCAAATTCCAGTCCTTTCTCTCTTACCAGGGAGTGGCTTGGGATACCGAGCACGAGTCGGCATACTCCACTGCCATACTACACTTTTGGCCAAAGGACACAAGGGGGTCAACGATTCCGGATTCGGCCGGGGAGATCACCGGGATCGATAGGCCCCGCATACTGGAGAATTTTTCGGGCGGCCGGGATGCCGTCCCACACGTTCCAATTGACGATTCCGACGACACGCCGGTCTTGGAGATAGTAAATGACCCCTTCTTCCCCCGGAACGACCCAATCTATCACGGTGTCGAGCCGGCTATCGATGGTGCCGACCGCTTCGTAACCGAGGTGAAACATGTCCGAATAGAAAAAGGGTTGATGCTCGTAGGCGGTCAAAGGGCCCACCAAGTTTTGGCCGGCCAGATAGCCTTGCGTGACGGCATGATCTTCATGCGGCATGAGCGGATGCCCATTTTGTTCGGCAATGTCTCCGGCGGCAAAAATATCCGGTTGGGATGTTCTTAAAAATGCGTCCACCAAGACTCCCCGCTGACATTGAAGCCCGGCTTGGCTCAGCCAATCGGTGGCATACGTCCAGCCAATGCCGACGACCGCGAGCTCGGCGCGGACAATACCGCCGGTTTCAAGCCGGGCCTCTACCCCCTCATTCGTGTCGACAATGTCGGTCACCCGCTGACCGGCGATCAACGTCACGCCATGAGATGTATAGACGGCGGTCAGGTGGGTGACCACCGGATCCGGAAACCTGTCGGCCAAAGGTCCGGATTGGGGAAACGCCCAGGTGACCTGATGGCCGCGACTGGCTAGGACCGCGCTCATTTCCGCCCCGATGAAACCGCCCCCGACCACCAATATCTGCCGGGTCTCCCCGTTCAGCCGGCGCCATAATCGGAGGTGATCCAGATATGTCCCCACATAAAAAATCGCCGGCGATTCGCCGAATGTGCGGCGGGGCTCGCCGCCCGTGGCGATGAGGAGCTTCCCGTAGCGGGTTTGGTCTCCTCGCCGGTCGGTCAGCGTGTGGGCTACCGGGTCAATGGCGACCACAGGGGTGTTCAGCCGGAGATCGACCCCTGCCTGTCGCTGCCATTGGGAGAGCCAAAGGGATTCGGTCGGGAGGTCCAGCCAAAGCTTTTTGGATAAGGGGGGCTTTTGATACGGGGGAAACGGTTCACGGGTAAAAACAGCGATCGGCCCCGAGGCATCGCGCCGTCGAATCCCGCGAATGGCTGCATCCGCAGCCATCCCACCTCCAACGATAACGTAGGGATATTCCGCCATGTGTTCGCTTCCTTTCGCGAGGTCATTGGGCCCATCCGCCCATCCCGGTTAACCGATGGCCACCGTGGTCTCCGGTAACCCGGAGGCCCAAGCCGTCACTTGGTCTCCCGGCGACACGGCCACCGCTCCCGGGGTGCCGGTGCTTAAGAGCGCGGTCGGTCGAATGGTGGTCCCTTGCGTCAACCACCACACGAGGGCATCAAAGGGAAACTGCATCGCCTCCGTGGTATTCTCGGCCACCGTACGACCGTTATGCAGCGTGCGAACGGTCCGGGGACGATCGGCCTCGGTGGCGGACAGCGGAACAATCCAGGGGGATAGGACCAAAAATCCGTCATAACTTTTGGCGCGGGTTAAAAACCGGGGATTTTTTCTGAGTACCGTTTCCGCGGTCATATCAATGACCGTGAGCAGGCCAAAGATATGGCGGCTCCATTCATGACGCGGCGTATTACGTGCCGAGCGGCCGAAGACCAATGCAATTTCCGCCTCGGCCGTAATCGTACCGATCCCGCGGGGAATGACCAACGTTTCCCCGGAGGCGAGAAGGGTCGTCGTCGGCTTCATGAAGGTGGCGGGTTCTTCCGGGACTTTTTCGCCCAAATCGTGGGCATGCAACCGATAATTGAGACCGACGCCGACAATCCGTTCCGGATCGTGCAAAGGGACGGTAAGAGGGATATCGGCAACCGATTCGCCGAACCGGTTAAACCAATCGCCGTCGAAGGCCTGTTGTTGGATTCGGTCGGTCAACCCGTGGCGAATGAGGTGTTCCAAGGTGAGGGAGCCGATAGCGGGGACCTCCCCGGCTATCCGATCGAGGCGGAGTCCCCGGTCGCCGAGGGCCAACACGGCGGTACGTGAGCCATCGGTTCGGACGGCACTGCCCCACTTGATGTCATAAGGCACGGATAAGCCCCCCATCAATCCGAACGGCTGCGCCATGAATGTAACTGGCCGCGGGAGACAAGAGCCAGGCCGCCGCTCGACCGAATTCTTCCGGAAGGCCATAACGGCCTAAAGGAATTTGCGCTTCGGAGGCATGCCGCACCTCGGGTAACGTGCGTTGTAGGCGCTCCGCTTGGAGCTGATCGAGGGTGCGGACCCGTTCGGTGTCAATGCGTCCCGGCACAATCACATTGACACGGATTCCGGCCGGCCCCAGCTCATCGGCTAAGGTTTTGGCCAATCCATGAATAGCGGGACGTAAGACGTTGGACAACATCAAGCCCGGTATCGGGCTCGTCACCGAAGACGAGGTATTAAACAAAATCGAGGCGTCCCGGTTCATCTGGCGCACCAGCTCTTTGACCAACCACATTGGTCCCAACACGAGTTGTTGAAAGGCGGTCTGCCATTCATCGAGGGTCAAAGTTTGCCAGGGCTTGGCCGGAGGCCCGCCCGTATTGACAAATATGCCGTCTAGCGGGCGTTGCCCCCAGCGTGCGACAAACTGCTCGACACTGTCCAATCGGGCCGTGTTTAGCGGCCAAAACTCGTCGGACGCCGGTTCCCGTGATGTCTTATAAACAGACGCGCCTTCCGATTCTAACGCTTCGGCCACGGCCTGACCTAAACCGCGACTCGCCCCGACTACCAGATATTGTCGCCCTTCCAAGCCTAAGTCCATGTCCGGTCGCCCCTTTTAATGAAAAATGCCATGCGGGTCAAATAGATGCCGGAGCCGGTCCTGAAGGGTTTTGAGGGAGGGAGACACGGTTTCGCGGGCCTCCGGTGCCCCCAATATGTCATAGCCGCCGTGAGCGACAAAAGCGTACACGGCGGTATCGGACGGAGCCGTCTCGAACACCTGGGCCAGTTGGTCGGGCTTAAGCCATCCGGATTGATGGTGCTCTTGCCGGATGGCTTGATAGAGACGGTCGATCCGATCTTGTTCCCATTGGAGCCAGGCATCTTCGCCGGGTATCCATTCAAAATGGGCTAGCTGGGCCGCCAACAGGGTCCGTTGGGCTCCATTCATCACCAACCAGAGGCGGGGTAAAGCCTCGTCCGGCAATTGGCGGATTACCATCCCAGGCGGACGGTAGGGGCTTTTCGCCAGAGCCAGCGCTTCACACAGCAAATCCTCCGCCACGGCCGGCGGACTGGCCGCCAGCCAGCGGTCGGTATCGGCCGGACGCAATTTGAGGCTCACGCGGGTAATCACCCCCAATTGTCCCCGCGACCCGACAGCGAGTTTGACCATGTCATAGCCGGCGACATTTTTCATGGTTTTTCGGCCAAAATGGTGTACCCGTCCTTGGCCGTCAACCCATTCGACCGCCAAGAGATCGTCCCGCCAGCCTAAGCCCCAGCTTTGACGCCAATAGCGGGCGTTGGAGGCAATCAAGCCGCCCACCGTTTCATCTAAAAAGGGTTCGATGCCCGGCAAATCAAAACCTTCGGCGGCAAGCCGGCGGGCGAGTTGTCCGGCGGGCATGCCGGCCTCGACGTCGACGGTTAAATTCTCTTGGTCCAGGTCGATAAGTCGGTTTAATTGGGTGAGGTTCAAGACGCGAGCATCGGGAACGGGTCGATGTCGGCGTGCCGTGCCCTGAATGGTAATGGGTTCCTCTTGGTGGACCGCCCATATGACGGACTCGACAACCTCCTCGGTTTTGGTGGGCGTGTCGAACCAATGGACGTCGTTCGGGGCGTGAGGCGCCGGTGTCCCGTGTCGGGGATCGAGTACGGCTTTAAACGGATTGAGAAGACCTTTGGGATCCCAAGCCCGTTTGACGCCCATCATCAGGTCGAGTTCGTCGGCATTATACATAAGCGCCAGATGTTCCACCTTGTCGACGCCGATACCGTGTTCTCCGGTAATAGCTCCTCCCAGCTTGACACAGGCTTGGAGAATGTCGTGATCCGCCGCCCGCATCCGGCGAACTTGTTCGGCATTATCGGGGTCATAGGGAATCGTCGGATGTAGATTGCCATCCCCTGCATGGGCGGCGGTGACGATGGTCACCCCATGTCGGTCGGCAATGTCCAGCACCTCGCGCATCATCGTCGGCAATAAAGGGCGTGGCACGGTGACGTCTTGCACCCAAAGCCGGGGCGCCAAACGGGCGGCTGCCCCGTAATGCGCCCGGCGACCCCGCCATAAGGCTTCCGCCGCTTCGGGAGAAGCGGCTTGTCGAACTTCGGTCGCCCCCGTCTCGGCGGCGAGCTTTGCCACCGTCGCCCGGTCCCGCTCCACTTGTTCGGGGGTGCCGTCGAGTTCAATTAATAACACCGCGTCGGCACCCGCGGGATACCCGGCATGGGCAAATTGCTCGACAATTTCTATCGAAATCCGGTCCATCAGCTCTAACGCTGCAGGAATAATGCGGGCCGCCACAATGCGGGACACCGTGTGCATGGCTTGATCCAAGGACGAAAAGATGGCCAAGAGGGTTGCTTTCGCTTGGGGTAAAGGACTTAACATCAGCGTAGCTTCCACAATCAACCCCAAGGTACCTTCCGAACCTACCAGAATTCCCGTCAAATCATAACCGGATCGCCAATCCCCCGTGGCCGGCAAGCGAAGCAATTCCCCGTCGGCCAACACGACTTCCACGTCGAGGACATGGTTGGCGGTCACCCCGTATTTGACACAATGCGGGCCCCCGGAATTTTCCGCAAGATTGCCGCCGATCGTCGAAATGCGGTGACTAGACGGGTCGGGCGCGTAGGTCAATCCATGGGCGGCCAGCAATTCTTGTAACTCCGCATTGACGATTCCGGGTTCTACGGTCACGCGGCGGTTGTCCGGTTCCAGCCGGACGACCCGGTTCATCCGGGCGAAGCTGATCACTAATCCGCCCACGATGGGAATCGTGCCGCCACTCAAATTGGTGCCGGCTCCCCGACTAATGACGGGGATGCCTCGAGCCGACGCCAGTTTGACAGCAGCAACCACCTGTTCTTTTTCTCGGGGAATGAGCACCGCGTCCGGCCGGTGACGTTCACCGGTCGCGTCATAACTATACGCCAACAATTGATCCTCGGCCGTAATGAGGATGTCAGGGGGAACCGTTTGTGCCAGTTCCCGCAGAAACGCTTCCCGCGTTGCCGGAGTGGGGCGAGGATAATCGCCAATCAATGTCTCTCGTTCGCGAGCGCCCCAAAGCAACAGAGAATGTGTGGAAGCCATACCGTGTCGGTCCCCCCTCAAAAATTATTGCGGAAGCGGAAAATCCAATGGTGACCAGGTTTTCAGCGTTAGCGTGCGGGCTTTTTGGGCGACCACCGGATCCTGTTCGGCGAGAGTTCGCGCCTCGTCTTCGGAATTGGCCCGATAAATGACCAGACCGCCGGACCCGTCAGGAAACGGCCCGGCCATCACGACCTGCCCCTTTTTGTATAATTCGTTGAGGTAGGCTAAATGCGCCGGTCGAATTTGTTGGTTTAGTGCCGGATCAATAATGGACAACCACGCAACGTAGAGCATATAGTCCTCCGTATCGGTCGATTTCGGCGCAACATACGGATTACTTCTTCGACGTGAAGGACGGGAATCCTGCAAGGGCTCGCCAGGCTCGGAAGATTCCCGGGGGGGGAGGTGCGGCAAAAGTCATGGTCGTCTGCGAACGCGTAAATGCGGGATATGATCCCGATACCCCCGTGTTACGAGATTTTCACTCCGTGCTGGCCGGGTCTTACGGCCTCATCGGACCCAGTGGGGCCGGGAAATCCACGCTGTTAAAGAGTTTGCTGGGCCGGGTGCCATATCTGACGGGTACCGTTCATGTCGACGGGATCCTCTTAACCCGGCAACCGCGTGAGATTGCGCGCCTCTTCAGCTATGTTCCGCAGGATAACCGGATACCCGGATTATTGACTTTGGGGGAGTATTTGACGGAAATTGCGCGATTAGCCGGATTTTCTTCACGGGTTGCCGCCCACCGGACGCGGTGGGCAGCCGATGCCGTGAATCTCGCGGCGGAATGGCATCGGCGTTTGGCAGGATTTTCCGGCGGTATGAAACGCCGGGCATTGATTGCGGCCGCGTTGGTCCGCGAGACGCCGTGGCTTCTGTTAGACGAGCCGAGTTTGGGATTGGATCCGGCGGAGCAAGACACGTTATATCGTTTGATCGGGCGGTTAAAACACGAACGGCGCATCATTTTGGCCACGCAAGTCGTGGACGACCTGGAACCGCTCGATCGGATAGGTATTCTGGTTGACGGGGCCATCCGGCACGAGGTGAGCTGGGACGATTTGGTCAACGCCGTGAAAGGACGCGTCTATCGGACCCGAGAGATTCCTCCCCCACCCCGCGTGGCGGATATCCTGTGGTCGCCCATGCCGGGCGGCTGGATCAAAGTCATCAGTGCGCACCCGGAGGCTCACTGGGAGCCGTGGCCGGCCACCCCTCAAGACGGCTATTTGTGGATGGTGCGGACTATCCGACAGGAGGCCCGGTATGACCTGGCGCATTGAAGATTTAGGGTATCGGATAGGGCACCGGTGGATATTTCGTGGTGTGTCTTTTGGCATTCCTGCCGGCGTGACGGCGCTGATCGGGCCGAACGGGGCCGGTAAAAGTACGTTGCTGCGACTATTGGCGGGCATTTACACCCCGACTGTAGGCCGGATTCGCCACGAGGGCGAGGAGTCGGCAGCACGGACCGGCTATGTCCCCCAATTTCCGGGGATCTATCCTCAATTAACCGTACAAGAATATTTAGAGCGGACCTTGTTGTGGGCTATGCCTCAACAGTCGACGGCAATCCGACGCGAGCAAATTACGGCCGCCATGCGCCATTTCCGGCTTCCGTCGGACCGATTGGGGCGATATCTGGGCCAAACCGAACGACGTCAAGTAGCCCTGGCGGAATTATGGCTACGGCAAGTGGGTCTGGCCCTGGTCGATGAACCGACCGCCGGTCTCGATCCCGAGGAGCGTTTGGTTTTTTGGCAGCAATTAAATCAATGGCAACAACTCACCGCCGTTACCCCCGCGGTTTTGGTGACCACCCATTTGTTATCCGAAGTGGAAGCCTACGCCAATCAGGTGATCGTGTTAGGGAATGGACGGATTTTATATGCGGGATCTCTATCGGGCTTTTTAACCGACATGGAGGTGACGGGGGATTCCGGGGGATTGGCGGAAGCCTCCCGGCGCCTTTTGACCCAGACGAAACCCCAAGGTCAAAGGAGGGGTTTCGATGCCTAAAACCTGGCGGGTCGTTGCCGACAACACCTGGCGCCTGGGCTGGCGCGAACCGTTAGTGTGGCTGGAGTTGTTCTTACTGGGGATTCTCGCCGGATTGTCGGCGATTGCCACGGTCGGCTCGCCCACCGCCGGTGACGCCGCCGTGCAAATGGCTGCCATTACCTACAGCGTAACGCCTTTTGCACTGGTCTTGATCATTGGGCAAGTAGGACAACCCGACGACGAAGCTCATTGGTGGGGACTCGTGTGTCCCCTGAACTACGTTGGCGGGCGGGCAGCGGGGTTTTTACTTCTCGGTCTGGCGATTGAGGGACTGGTCGGGTTGGCCGGATGGCTTTTGATGACGGTATGGGCCGGTACCGACGCGCTATCGGGGCTCATGTGGACCGGGTGGTGGCTTCTCATCATGACGCCGAGCCTAGCGTTGGTCGTCTCCTTTTATTTGTGGTTAAGACGCCGTGTGTCGCTGGCCGCTTATTACCCGATCGCGATTCTGTCGGCACTGGTGATCGCGTTTTCGGAATATAAGTCCGCCCTATGGTTGACGGTGCTGCCGCATTGGCCTTTTTGGAACCCCTTCCCCGCTTTTTTGGAATTAGGCTTAGCTTTGCCGCCCCCCTTGCTTCTGCCGTTGGCGGCGAACGGCTGGCTTTGGCTGAACCGGTTGGTCGTGCTGGGAGTCGCCGGATTGATATTGTGGATCGCCATGAAACCTTCGTCGTCTTACGCGGCCTCCGATTCGAGGCTTTCTCGAGCCTGGCGTGGGGTTTTCGGAGGACTTTTGATGACGACGGGCGGACTAGCCGTTCTTTTATGGCATATCTCGCGGGTGCTGGCGCCGCTCCCTTTACCGCAACCGATTTCGCTATCCCAATCGATGACGATTCGGGGGGCGGTGGTAACCGTTCACCTCCATCCTCAAACCGGACGGTTCACCGGCATCTGGCGCGGGACCCTCGATCGTGTGCCGTCGCGGGCACCGGTGACCTTCCTTTTGAATGCGGGGCTGAGGGTGACGCGGGTGACGCTGGGGGGGCACCCCCTTCCGGTGACGGAAAGTCGCGGGCTTCAACCCGCAACCGCCGACCGCATCTGGTCGGTGGGCGATCTGCCCTTGCGGGCACGCATCACCGTGACATATCAAGGGACCATGCTTCCCCGTCCGGCCTGGCTACCCTATCCTCCCTGGGGCGTGGGCCACCCTTATCCGACGTTAATGGCCGGACAGGATCGGGTATTCCTGGCAGGGGATGGCGGCTGGCTTCCTCAGTGGTCAACACCGGATCCCAAGACGCGGGTGGTCATTGACGGCTTATCGCGGCGCTATCCCGTACTCACCGATTTGAGGCCAGCCCCTATGGGGGGGCTTACAGGATCCCTTCAAAAAGCCTATATCGTGAACGCCCCGCTTTCCCATCGGGGCATCGCGCCCTGGATCGTCTGGTACCGGCCCGGTGCATATCAAACCGTGACCGGATTGGCGCCTTACGGTCGGGCGTGGAGGATTTTGCATCGGACGATCCCTGGATTACCCGCGCTTACCGTCGTGCCGTCTCCGGTGGTCAGTCATACCACCGTGGCGGGATCCCTCTTGGTGTGGAGTGAAGCGTTTTGGTACTCCCGCCCCCGTGATGTCTTGGCGGACAGCGGGCAACAACCGACGGTCTTGGCGGCGGCCAGTCGCCTATTAATTTGGACGGCGCCCCGACCGGTGAATCCCGGTGTGCTCGGCCGCTTGCTGTTAGCGGTTTTTCGCCGACAACCGCAAGCCCGATCGCTAAAAGAAGCTATCCGCGAAGGCCGGTTGCCGGGATACGGACCTTTATCCCCTTCCGAACGTCTGGCTCTCTTGCAAGCAATCGGCCAACCGGCCTCTACTCAACAATTGACAAGGTGGTGGCGATCGCTATGACCTCCAGGTGGATGCGCATCCGCTATGAATGGACGGTGTTAAAAAGTCCCAATTTGGGATTGGTACCGCTGGCGCTTTTACTGCTGGGACTAACTCATGGGGTTCTCGAACTGGCTTCTCGGTGGGATCGCCACTTTATTGAAAATATGGAGTCTTTTTTTCCCCTGGCCATTGCCTTGACAACGGTCCCATTGGGGATAATCGACCGGGAGGCCGGGGTGTTGGAGCATGAAATGACACTCCCTTTGGCGGCGATTACCGGATGGCGGCTGGCCATTTTGTGGACGGTTTTATGGGCCGAAATTCTCATTGGGGTCGCGATTTTAGATAAGCTGTGGGGCCCGGTGCCTTTTTGGGCCGGGGTATTCGCCGCGCTCGGCCCTGCTCTCTGGCTCTCCGCCTTGGGACTATGGGCGACCTTGATTTTCCCCCGCGTCGCGTTCGGCTATCTCGTCATCTTGGCGTTACCGGTGACAGACCTCATTTTGCGGGTTTTGGGCGCTTTTAACGCCATTCCCGGATTACAGCTGATCGATCTTTTTGCCTACCGTTGGAACATCCCCGCCGTACCTTGGCCGTGGGTTAAGACGGTTATGGGGGTTGTCGGCTTGGTCGGCCTCACGATGGCCATCCGGTGGCGACGACGCTGGGTGGAACGGGCTTTCCTGTAAGGGGGTCAAGTTCGGTTCCCGGCCCGTCGTCAGCCTTTAGGTGACGGTGGGCCG
Source organism: Sulfobacillus acidophilus DSM 10332 (assembly GCA_000237975.1). Lineage (GTDB taxonomy): Bacteria > Bacillota > Sulfobacillia > Sulfobacillales > Sulfobacillaceae > Sulfobacillus_A > Sulfobacillus_A acidophilus. The sequence goes on from CP003179.1 coordinate 1,750,558, forward strand.
GGAAGTTCCCCACGTTACGGTGTCGGTTTTTTGCCGGGCATTTGAGCCCGAATCGATTCCCATTGGTCCGGGGTCAGGCGGGTCAAATGATTAAACATTCCGGCTCCTTGAAGCCATTCCCCGCCATCAATGGTGACCACCTCGCCATTGATGTACTCCGCCTGATCCGATATCAAATACGCGGCCAAATTGGTCAGCTCCTCATAACGTCCTACACGGCCTAAGGGAACGCGGTCGGTGACGCTTTGGGCCAATTCGTCCGTGGGCATGAGACGGGACCAGGCACCTTCGGTCGGAAACGGTCCAGGGGCAATGGCGACCGAGCGGATACCATAATGGGCCCATTCGACCGCCAACGAGCGCGTCATCGCCAACACGCCGGCTTTCGCCGCCGCCGACGGCACCACGTAGCCCGAACCGGTCCACGCGTAGGTGGTGACGATATTAAGAATAGTGCCCCGGTGTCCCGCGGCAATCCATCGCTTGCCGGCTTCTAGCGAGGCATAAAAACTACCATGCAATACGATATTGAGAATCGCGTCGACGGCCCGCGGGGATAGGTTTTCGGTCGGACTGATAAAGTTACCGGCGGCGTTATTGACTAAGACGTCCAATTGTCCATAGTGGGCGTAGATGGCGTCAAAAGCCTGATGGAGCGTGTCCGGGTTTCGGATGTCGGTAGCAAACGGAAAGACGGCAATGCCGGCTTGGGCAAATTCTTCGGCGGTTTCGTGTAACACGTTTTCTCGCCGTCCAATAATCGCCAGGCGTGCCCCCAACTGCCCAAAGCGCTGTCCCATCAGCTTGCCGAGTCCGGTGCCGCCACCGGTAATCAGGACGACTTTATCTTTTAATAAATCTGCGACAAACATCCGCGCTCTCCTTCTTTCGACCCTAAATAATGCGATAGCGATCCTCGTCGAGACCGACGGTGCCCTGGGCGATCAAATCATCCAGATGGCCCAAAATCATCCATTCCCCCATATAAAGCCGGTCAGGGGCCAACCTCTCGCGGTAGACGTGTTCGGCCAGTTCCCGGAGCGTCATGGGCCGTTGGCGTAAAAGGGCGATAATTTCTTCCGCCCGTTCCAACCGATGATCTAAATAACGCTGCAGATATTCCGCCGGGCGGGTCACCAGATCGCCATGGCCCGGACCGATCCAGGCGGGATTGAGAGCGATCATCCGGCGCAAGGTGGTTAAATAATCGCGGAGGTTACCGTCCGGCGGGGTTACCACCACCGTCGTATTTCCCAAGACATTGTCCCCGGCCAACAGTCCACGCGATTCGGGCAACCAGAAATTCCATTGGCCCGGGGTATGGCCCGGCATCGGCAACATTTCGACCCGCACCCCGCCGACGGTAAACGGTTCCCCGTTTGGAGCCGGTTGCCAAAGAGATAAACTGCCCCAACGCGATTGAGTGACCAAATCATCCGGCGGTAGATAAATCGGGCAGCCCCAGGTTTGTTGGGCCCATGGACCGGTACCGGTATGATCGGGATGCCCATGGGTGGCATAGACGGCGAGTACCCGGGGCCGTCCGAGAGCTTCCCAGTCGTTCCAGAGGGTTTTTTGCGCCAGTTCGCCACCGTCGCCGGTATCGACTAAAATGACTTCATCCCGTGAACCAATCCAATAGCACTCGGTCGCTTGGTAGGGCGGGAGGGTTCGCCCGGGAACGTGCGAATGAAAAACTCCGGCGGTGATGTGTTCCACAGAAATCCTCCTGTCTCCCGGTTTGTCCGTTATGGAGCGAACGCTTGCCAGACCGCATCGGCTGTCTCATACCAGTTTAGCCGAATCAAGACATATTGGGTAGGCTGGCTAAGCGCCATGTCTCCCGCTAACGCTTTTGACGGGCTGATCCAGCGAAAGTCGGCCGTCTCCGACGATTTATGCGGGGTGCGGACGGTCGGTACCCGAACCAAGAAAAACCGCGTGTCAAACCGTTGAGGAGCCGTCGGCGGCGGAAAAAGGCGGCCGAGATAGGCCAGGGAATCCAGATGTTTACCGGTCAAGGGAGGCGAGGTCGGCAATATCGTCAGACCGACTTCTTCTTGGGTTTCGCGGCCGGCGGCAACCGCATACGGCCATAAAGGCCTCCTATCGGGCGGTCGCCAATCCTCCCACGGCTCCGGATAGGGAACCCCCATCCGGTGAAAATAGTCCCGCGCATCAAGGGCTCCCGCGCGAGCGGCCGCCAGCCGGGCCCGCTTTTCCCAGCCGGCGACGGATTTGGTCTGGCCCTCGATCCAGCGGGGATCCGTATCCGTGCTGTCGACGGCTCCCCCCGGGAAGACCCACTGGCCGGCAAACGCCCGAAAGTGCCGGGGGCGTTGAATGAGGAGTACCAACAACGGATCGGTCGGGGTATCGGTCATCAGGACGACGGTGGCGGCGGCGCGATAGTCGGGGGCCATACGCTAAACCATCGTTAAGCCACCGGACACGGATAGGACTTGGCCGGTGATATGGGACGCCGCCGGACCGGCCAAAAACCAGATGGCCTGCGCAACCTCTTCCGGTTCTGCAATGCGTCGGAGCGGAATGCGTTGAATCATGCGCTGGATCAGGTGATCCGCCTCTAACCCGTTGTCGGCTAAGATGCGTGTACGCGTAGGGCCCGGGGCTACACAATTGACCCGAATTTGCTGCCGGGCCAATTCTTGAGCAAGAGACTTGCTGAACGCGATAACGCCGCCTTTACTGCCGGCGTAAATCGCTTCACCGGCCATGCCTACCCGTCCCGCGTCCGATACCACGTTGACGATGCTCCCGGAGCCCGTCGCCAGCATATCGGGCAACACCGCCCGGGTGGTATAGACCGTACCCCAAAAATTAGTGTCCATCACCCGCTGCCAATAGACGACATCTTCCTCTAAAAAGCGGGAGGTACGGGTCCAGCCGGCAGCGTTAATTAATATGGTAGGTACGCCCCATGCGTCTTTCAATCGTTGGTAGGCACGATTCACCGCTTCCCGGTCGCCGACGTCCAACGCCTCGCCCCAGCCGATTTGGGGTTCGGCCAATCGGGCTTCCGTGATGCTTTCGGCGTGAAGGGCCCAGATGGCCACGTCGGCCCCTTGTCGAAGCGCTTCTTGGGCGGTGGCGAATCCAATGCCGTGAGCGCCGCCGGTTATGAGAACCCGGGGCGTCATCGGGCTAATTTCCCGACACGCGGCCAACTCAGATGCAACGCTTGTCGCTCCCGTTCGTAGATGTTGACAAATTTCTCGGCGGCCTCCGGACCCGATAAGAGCTCCAATTTACGGACCTCCAGGGGATCGGCTTGCCGGATGATGGCAATATCGTCCGGTGTCGGGGGTTCGGTTTCCGGTATGGCATGCGGGCGAGTCAACGGAAAGCCGGTTTTTTCCTGCACTTCGTCAAAGCTGACTCCGGGATGAAGACTGGCAATCGTCATTTGACCTTCCGGTCCGTTAAATCGAAAAATGCCCAAATCGGTAATCAGTACGGTGGGAGCCCCCTGACGCCCCAGTTTGTCACGGGACGGTCCGTTACCGGCGCCGCTTTTAAAGTCAACCTGGGCGACGACCGAACGCGGCGAATGGTGTAATACGTAATAAAACGTCTCGCTCAGGTGACTGGTGTCTTCCGGAATCCCGCGCGAACCAACTAAGGCGACTTTCGGCTGTTGCCAGGGCCCGATACATGTGATGTTGGTATTCCCGTATTGGTCGATTTGCGATGGATTGATCCAAATTCGGAAGTGATCGGTGAAAATCGCATCGAAAATATCTTCCATCGTTAACGGAATGCCTTGTTGAATATCGGTGAGAAATTGTCCTAAGGTCAGGGTCGGCATGGGGGTTACTTCCATGCCGGATTCCGGGGTGGACAGGACCGCCAGGTCCGGCGCATAACGGCGTTTGGCCAAGTGGGCGGCTAGGGCCCCAAATGCGGTGACCGAACTGACCAAGACTTCTCCATGTAACTGACGGGCCATCTGGGTAATCATAAATTCGTCTAAGGCATAGTCCGAAATCAGCGGCATGCTGGTCCTCCTTTCAGTACCCGGTTAGACTTTCAGACGTCCGACCAACGTTTCCACGCCCCCCTGATTTGCCAGGTAGTCCGTATGGCTGACGTTCACGTATTCTTGTTCGTATTGGCGCCAGCCGGATTCGGTGGCCGCGGCTTTTAAGTAATCCTGAAGGTGGCGGACGTCCGTTCGGTAATCGGGTGCACAGCCCGTAGGATGGGCTCCCCAAGGAATTTCCACCACCCCCTGGGTATAGACGCGTAAGATTTGCACATCCCGGCCAAAGCGCTGAAGTTCGTCGGTCGATAGCACCCGCTCGCAAGAAATAAAGGTTTTTTGAGCCGCTTTGGCGCATAACACATCGACATGTCCATCACCGAGAATCACGCCGTTACCTTGCGCGTCGGCATAATTCACATGGATAAGGGCGATATCGGGTTTTAAAGCCGGAACGGCAATTAAGGGTTCGTCCGAAAAAGGATCGGTGATTTCCCGAAAAGCCGGGTTGACCTTCAGGACATCGGTACCGAGCGTGGTGTGAGTCGGCATGAACGGGACACGTTTGATTGTCGCATCCAACCCGGCCATCACGGTGTACTCCGTCCATTCTTGAAACCCTGTCATGCCGGATTGGCGGGCTCGCCGAAAATGGGGGGCTAAGCCCAGAATTTCAAAGCCCACAAAGGCGTAGACGACTTCGCGGACGGATCCGGTGCCGATGAGTAAATCGACGTCCGGCCCGCCCACATCGACAATCACCCGCAAATCACGACAGTCCGAGCGGGCTAACGCCCGAATTAAGGCCATGGGTTTACGGGATATTGACGATCCGCCGATCGCGACGGTGGCCCCCGAAGGAATTTCGGCGACCACCTCATCGATGGTCATACGTTTGTCCATGTGTTCCCTCCTGTTCCTCTACGGAAGGCTAGGAGGTTAAGCCCTTCCCTAACCACTCGCCTCCGTCAATGACGAACACTTCCCCGTTGACAAAATCGGCATAGGGTGACAAGAGATAGCTGGCGGCCTGCGCCATTTCCTCCACGCGGCCGAACCGACCCACCGGAATTTTGGCCAACAGGCGTGCCTCGTCAGCCGGGTCTTGCCATAAGGGGCGGGCGCCTTCCGTGTCGGTTGGCCCTGGGCTCATGGCATTGACGCGAATATTGTGATGCGCCCATTCCACCGCCAACGTTCGTGTCATCGCCACCACCCCGGCTTTAGCCGCTACCGAATGCACCGTACGGGGGCCGCCGGTCCAGGCATAGCTCGCCACGATCGAGAGGATGCGACCTCCACGTCCGCTCTCGATCATTCGTAAACCGGCCGCCCGGGTTACGTAAAACGTCCCGTTGAGCACAGTGTTGACGACGGCATTCCAACCATTCACGGAGAGCTGGTCCGAATCGACGATGAAATTGCCGGCTGCGGCATTGACCAGTAAATCGAGTCGACCGGTTTCTTCCCAGGTTTGATGCACCAATTGGTCGACCTGCTGCGGATCCCGAATATCGGTAGGGACGGCGAGGGCTTGTCCCCCCTGTTGCTGGATGGTTTGGCGTGCTTTTTCCAGTCGGTCGGCCTTACGGCCGGCCAACACGACGGTGGCGCCCAAGCGGGCTAATTCTTCTGCGATCCCGAATCCGATGCCACTGCCGCCCCCGGTCACGATCGCGGTACGGCCGGCAAACGTATTGGGAGGTAACATCGTGTCTGGCACAAACATTCTCCTTTCCCGAGTCATTCGCCGTGAAAACGCGGTTGACGTTTATGTAAAAAAGCGTCGACGGCTTCCCCGTGATCTTGGGTATGTGCCAAGGCGTCCTGGACATCGCGTTCCAGTTGCAGCACCTGCTCCCAAGGACGGCTAGCCGCTTGGTCCATCAACTGTCGAATCAAATGGTAGGCCCGGGTGGGCCCGGCCGCCAGTTTATTCGCCAACTCGTCGAGTTCTTGTTGGAGTGCTTCCGGCGATTGATTGATGCGGGAGGCTAAACCGTAGCGCACCAGATCGTCGGCATTTAACACGCGCCCGGTCATGGCCAGCGATATGGCGGGTAAGAGGCCCAGACTGTGCACCAAGAGATACGACGCCCCCGTATCGGGTGCCAACCCGACATGAATAAAGGCCGGATTGAGCTGCGCACGGGCCGAAATCACGCGAAAATCGGTGGCTAGGGCCAGGGCTAATCCCCCCCCGACCGCCGGTCCGTCTAAAACGGCGATGGTGGGTTGCGGCATCGTCCGGAGGCGTTGGGCGATAGGCAGATATTCTTGCTCGACCAACTGACCCAGAGCAGGTCCGTGCGTTTCGTAATAGGTCTCTAATTCCCGCAGATCTTGACCGACCGAGAATGCACGCCCGGCTCCGGCCAAAACCACCACCCGTATTCCCGGATCTTGGGCCACCTGATTTAACGCGGATAATAGGCCCTCGCGCAGCGGCGTGTTTAAGGCGTTAAGCGCTTCGGGACGGTTCAAAGTGATCGTTGCACGGGCTTCTTGCCGTTCGACAACGATAGTTGGGCTAGACACGAAAAGACCTCCCGTTTTGATGGTATGATACATTGGCTTGGAAGGATTTCCATAAGATCCTATTCGCGAGCCCGGTAAAAATTCCTGCTACCGCCATTATAAAAACCAATATATGGTAACTCCGGCTATTGTACAATACCGTTACCAGGATCAGGAGGCGACCGTTTTGCAATCGATTCCTCTTCATGATATGACCGATCCTCTCGTCGAACCCAAGACGCTGTGGCAGTGGCTATCGGCGGCGGTACCGGGCGTCATTGTGGCGGATTGCCGTTATCGTTTGACGGATCCGGCGGCCGGATATCAACTCTATCAGGCCGGCCATATTCCCGGCGCCTACTTTTTGGATTTAAATCGGGATTTATCCGGCCCGCCGGGAGTAACCGGCGGCGGTCGGCATCCGCTGCCCGATGCGGCAGCCTTTCGCCGAACCATGGAGCGGTTGGGTCTGACGCCGGACCATTGGGTCATCGCGTATGACGATGAAGGGTCGGGCGCTGCCCGGCTGTGGTGGCTATTGAAATTTTATGGCCATGACCGGGTGGCGGTGCTCAACGGAGGGTATTCCGGCTGGGTTGAGGCCGGGTTCCCGACGAGTCGGGACGTCCCCTCCGAACGGGCGGGGCAGTGGCAGCCCTCCCCCCGGTTGGAATGGGTGACCAGTTATGATGTGGTTGCGAGTCAACGCCGGCATCTGACCGTTATTGATGCCCGGGCACCCGAGCGGTTTCGGGGGGAGGTCGAACCGATTGATCCGGTCGCCGGCCACATCCCCGGCGCGATAAACGTACCGTATCAATCGCTCATGTCGGGCCCGGCTCGTTTTCCCGAGAAAGACGCGTTAGTCGCTCGCTTGCCCGTCTTGTCCCCATCTCGACCGGTCATTTATTGCGGCTCCGGCGTCTCGGCGTGTGTCAATGTCTTGGCGTTTTACCGGGTCGGCCGGCAGCCGGTATTATATGCCGGGAGTTGGAGCGACTGGATTAGCCATCCCGGCGCTCTTATCGAACGGGGGGAACCCAAAGATCATTCACGGTAAGGCAGAGCTCCGCCAGGAGCCAACCGCCGACGGCGTCGATGGCCCAATGGCCGCCGGTGGCTAATACCGCGAAGCCGATCACGAGGGCCCCAACCCGTCGGACGGTCGGTCGGCGCGGCCATAACACGCCCAGGGTGTAGGTACCGCGAAAGGTATGTCCGCTGGGATAGGAACCGACAAACCAGCGGTGGACAATCGGAGTTCCGGTTCCGGCCGGTCCTCCCCGTCCAAGCCAGTGTCGAAGCAGTTCGGGCGTGATATTGGTCCAATATTCCAATTGTCGATAGATCAAGGGCTCCGGCGTAGGATGTGGAAACGGGGTAGCCAAACCGTGTTTCAACAGCACCTCAACCAGGGTTCCTCCGAGAAAGGCTCCCAGAATAGACCATCGTTGACGCGGTTGACGAGAAAGCCAGCGCAGGCCGACCAGCAAAACGGTTAGGGGGAATCCTGCAAACACCCATACGAGATTCAAGACCGGCCAGGCCGTACCGACGGCGGCTAAAGTATGGCTGAGGCTCCGATCCAGCTGCTGGATTAGTGACAATCGCGCCAAAAGGGCTCCCGCCAAAAAGCCTCCCGTCCAGATTCCGATGCTTTGGCGGTGAACGCGCGGGTGGTGAACGATATCGGCATCCTCCCTGGGTTTTCCTGTCACCACCCTATCAGTTCGGCACCGAAGGAGCAAGAGCCAGCGATTGGACAAGCGCCGGAATGACGCCGACATTCCGCAAACGTGAAATATCGATTAAGGGGTCCCCGTCGGCTAATTGTTGCAGGACGCGGGTATCGATATGGCCTTCCCGCGTAATCGGCCATTGGGTGACTCGAATCGGTATCCAGCCTTCCTGTTCGAACGGTGCGAGGAGCTGTTGATAGGCATCGTCGGCAATCTCCCGGGAGGATTTCATCCAAAGGCGGTTTCCTCGTTCCGAACGGGTCGGCACGGCCAACACCGGAGTGAGAGGATTCGATAAGGAAAAAACGGTCGGCGGCACCGTCGACATCTCCGCCGAGACGGCGGTCAAATCGGCTCCCGGCCCGGGATCGTCCAATAGGGGTTCTTCGGCTTTGATCCAGCGTGGCAGCCCTTCCTGCCCCGGACCCCAAAGACTCACCGTCCCGGCATCTTCGACCGTCGTCAAATGCGGGGCGAGCGGGCCGATAATGATCCGTCCGGACGGGGAACGTTCCAACCAGTCGCCGGGGGTATCTTCGTAGATACTGGCGGGAATCATCCAGGGCCCGTCGGCGATGATTCCACGCGGCTCGATCGGGATACCGTCCGGTAAAAGCGTGAGGCTTCCTCCGCGGGCCAATTGGATGAGGACCCATACGAGCATATGCGGCACTTCATACACCCGGGACACGAGCGTCCAATGACGCGATTCGGCCAATAACGGGATCCGGTCTGTGAGGGCCAAGCCTTCGACTAAAAGGCCCATCCCCGTAAAGTGGTATGGTTCCGGCCGATCACCGAGGACGATGAATCCGACGGCGCCGGCCGGCATGCTAATGGGATCCAATAGCCCGTGCGCGCGTTCCGTCGCGATCCGCCAGGTCGTCCAATTGAGGGCGGATATGCCTTCACCCACGGGATAATCCCCCAGATACAGCGTGGTTTCGGTTTGCCGGAGATAGCGCAGAAATTGTTCGGGCGATTCCGGTTCGGGCAACAAAACGACTGTCCCTCCGACGCGCGCAATGCCAAGCGCCGCCACTACCATGTCGCCGGTAACCGGGCCACTAAGGGCTATCCGGCTCCCCGGGCCCCAGTGATTGTCCCAGAGCCAGCGGGCGCACCGACCGGCCTCTTGATATAATTGGTCATAAGTCCAAGACCGCTGCGTACCACGGTAAAACTCACGGAGAGCGGTTTGAGTTTTTAATTGGGATCCGTGCCGATCGAGGCAATTGCTGCTGAGATTCGCATATCCACCACTAAACCATTCTCCTCGCCGGAACACCGTGCGCCAAGGGACATCCCACAGTACGGCGTGACTCATCTCTTCCCATATCCGGGTCGGTTCCGTCATGACCGGGCCTCCTTTGCTTTCCATACCTTCGCACATCGACCGTTATCCGTACCCATAGGTATGACAAGCCCACGCAAAACATATCTGCGGCCGCATACTTTTTCGGGGCCGGGAACAATTTACTAAAACTGACGCCGGTGGTTTACGTAAGTGCTATTATTAACATGACGACAATCATTAGGTACATGTACTTTTGCTCGGGAGGCGAGTGATACGCGAGCAGACGATCCGGCTCGGGCGGCGTTACGGGCTTTTGTGCAAGTGATCAGTTTATCGGAGCCTGCACTGTTTGAGCTGTGGCAATCCCATCAGTTAAGCCTCACCCAATTTCGGTGTCTTCGGATTTTGCAACGGGATGATTATTTGGCGGGGGATTTGGCTAAACGTTTGGGCATTCAATCGACGTCGCTCACCCGATTGTTGGAACGGCTGGAGGCCCGCCAGCTGGTCGAACGGGTATTGGATCATCATGACCGGCGCCGCATTTGGGTGCGACTGACCGATGAGGGTCGGCGCGTGGTGTCCGATTTGGACCAGTGGCTGGAAAGCCCGATTTTTCAAGCCATTCAAGAACTATCGGAGGATGAACGTGAGCGGTTGGCTACAGCGCTGAATTTATTGGCTGACCGGATCCGCACCGTGACCGAACGGGCCGCTTTCGCCTCCGAACGGCCTTAGCTTAATCAAGGAGGAGACTCTATGGCACAGCGACAGGAGGCGATGACGCCTCCCCGGCTTGGACCCGGATATAAATGGATTGCCTTATCGAATACTACGTTGGGCATCTTAATGGCGTCCATTAACGGCACGATCCTCATCATTTCCCTACCGGCCATTTTTCGGGGAATTCATGTCAATCCCTTGTCGAACGGGCAAACCAGTCTGTTATTGTGGATTTTGATGGGGTTTAACGTGGCCACGACCATTTTATTGGTATCCTTTGGACGCATTTCCGATACCTATGGACGTGTACGCCTTTATAATCTCGGATTTTTAATTTTTACCGTCGGCTCGATTTTGTTGTTCTTAACACCGGGCCGCGGATTAGCCGGCGAGTGGGAACTGATTATTTTTCGGTTTGTGCAGGGCATCGGCGGCGCGTTCTTGTTTTCCAACAGTGCGGCCATCTTAACGGATGCCTTTCCGGCAAATGAACGGGGATTTGCTTTAGGTCTAAATCAGATCGCCGGTATTGCCGGAGGGGTTATCGGGCTAGTGGTCGGCGGGCTGTTGTCGTCGATCGATTGGCGTGCGGTATTTTTGGTGAACGTGCCGTTTGGTCTGGCGGGGACCATTTGGGCCTACGTCGCGCTTAAGGAAACGGCAACCGTACGGGATAGCAAACAAATCGACTGGTGGGGCAACATCACGTTTGCCGGCGGGCTTTTAGGGGTGATGCTGGGGTTAACCTATAGCATTAGTCCCTATCATGGACACACCATGGGATGGCAGAATCCGTTTGTCATGGTGAGTCTCATCGGGGGCCTTGTATTACTTATCGCGTTCGTGATTATCGAAGCCTATGTGCCGGAACCGATGTTCCATTTGACGCTGTTTAAGACACGGGCGTTTGCCATCGGCAATTTTACCATGCTGTTAGGGGCGATTGCCCGAGGCGGGCTATCCTTTATGCTGATTATTTGGCTCCAAGGGATTTGGCTTCCGATGCATGGCGTGTCGTTTGCCAATACCCCGTTACAAGCCGGCTTGGACACGATCCCGCAAATGGTCGGCTTTTTGCTCTTTGGCCCCGTGTCCGGACGTTTGTCGGATCGCTATGGTCCGCGGTGGTTTGCGACCGTGGGCATGCTGATCACCGCGGTCGGATTTTTCCTCATGAATACGTTGCCCGCCGATTTTCATTATTGGACGTTCGCCTTCTATATTTTTATCATTGGCGCCGGGCAGGGCTTATTCGCGTCACCCAACACCTCCTCGATTATGAGTGCCGTCCCGCCGAAATACCGTGGTGTCGCATCCGGCATGCGGGCGACTTTTATGAATGCCGGCCAAATGTTAAGTATGGGCATCTTTTTCACCATGGTCATCAGTTCCCTGGCGAGCGGATTACCCGGGGCCATTGTCGGCGGGTTGAGTCGCTTTCCCCTGCCCCTCGCGATCGTGCACGGATTGGCCCATTTACCGCCGATGGCGGTGTTGTTCGCCGCACTTCTGGGCTATAATCCCTTAGCGATGCTTTTGCCCGCGCCGGTGTTACATCACTTGCCCGCGGCCGCGTTGGCCTCATTGACCAGTCCCCGATTCTTTCCCACGTTGATTGCCCACGCGTTTATGCGCGCGCTCCGGGTGGTGTTTCTGTTTTCGGCGGTGATTACCTTGGTGGCGGGAATTCTCTCGATCTTCCGCGGAGAACATTTTATCTATGATGACGAGACGGCAGACGATCGCCCCCGTCAGGGTCATGCGGCACCCTTTCCCGTGCTCGAGGTATTGCTGGCCTTGTCGGCCATTTGGGCCGCGCGGGACGGGCTGAATCCCGATGCGGATCCTGCCCGCGAGGGTGAACTACGGCGGGGGGTGGCGCTATTGGCGGCGGCTTTAGGCCGCCCACCGAAAGTTTCCTGGGCCACGTCACAAGATTGGGCCGAGATGGCTCGCCAATCGGAAAGGCCGCTCATCGCCGATGCGTCTACCCCGGCACCATCCGTTTTAATGGAGGAGGAACCGTCGTCATGACAAAATATGTATGGCCTTTGACGTTTTCGTTGATGATTGTACTGTTGGGCGGTGGCTTGATGCTGTGGCCTTTCGCTCGGCTCCCGGTTCCCCAGGGAGCCTGGGGCTCGGTGCGGCTGACCGATTTTTGGACGGGAGTCGGGGTTGTGGTCGTCGGCTTCGGTACCGCGTGGGCATGGTGGTCCGCGTTCGGGACGGAAATGATTCGGCAAGGGTACCGGGTCCGTCCGTCTAGCCCGGACGTCGGTGCTCAGCCCGACCCGGTTGCTCCGGCGGATGACTGGGAACAGTGGCTACGTCCTTTGGCCGAATCCGTGTTGCGCGATTTGGAGCAGCAGCTGGCCCAAAAGGAAGCGGCACAAGCCAAGGGGGAACGGCTATGAAGGGCGGGACCGTCGGGTTTATCGTGGCCATGCTGGCCGGCATGTGGATGATTTTGGCCCCCTATCTCGTGGGGTTTGGCCATCTGGCCCCCGACGCCTCGGTGGTACGGGGCACCGTGGTGATCGGGATTCTCGTCATCGTCGCCGCCGGCTTGGGTCTGGTAACTTTTTGGAGTCGGCATTGGGCGGAGTGGGCGGCCGAATCACGGGAGAATGGTGATCCGCGATAATCCGCCGTTGCGTGTGGGGCGCGGCGGTGCCATGATATGGGAGAATGGATGGACAAGGAGGTTCGACGATGGCGGACGCAACACCCGAAAATCCTACTGTACACGCCGATCATGCGGCGCATGTGGCGGCCACGTATCGCGATTACCAGCAGGCCGAAAATGCCGTGCGGAAGCTATTGGATCGTCAGATTCCGGTGGAGAACGTCTCGTTGGTCGGCAAAAATTTTTCCTTTCAGGAAAAGCCGCTCGGCTTTACCACCATTGGGGGCGTGGCAAAGCAAGGCAGTAAATTTGGAGCCCTATGGGGCGGGATATTAGGCCTCTTATTGGGGTTTACCGTCTTTTTCATGCCCGTCACCGGTCCCCTCCTCTTGTTTGGCCCGATTGCCTATGCGTTGACGAGCGCGGTGGAAGGGGCCATTTTTGGAGGATTAGCCGGGATCCTAATTGGATGGGGCTTGCAACACGAAAAAGCGATTCAATTTGAGCATTCGGTGCAAGAAGGCGAATATCTGGTAATGGTGAGCGGGACCGACGAGTTAGTCGGTCAAGCCTATTTTATTTTGCAGCAAACCAATCCCACCCATCTCGAAATGTTTAATGCCGCAGAGACCGGGGAACCCGCCTAACTCGTAAACCCGGTCGGTCTCACAATGCCCGGCCGGGTTTTTTACGGGGCTCCGCCTCCTCTGCCCGCGAACCGGGTTCGGGGTCTCGTCGGGTTGACGACCGCCATTCGAGGTGGGACAGAGCCGGGACCCGATACCCCTACGGGCGTGTGCGAGCGTCAAACACGGGCATGGCGGCGAGAAAAAAATTTTAAGGAGATCCGAAAAATCCCTTGACATCTAATTAATCCCGCTGTATATAGAAATTGAAAGTCAAAGACAGTCAAAAACGAAACGGAGGGATGAGCGATGAGTCTCTTACCGATGCGTCGAACCAACCGTAGTGAGGTGCGTGATCCGTTGGTACAACTCCAAAACGACATGAACGACCTGTTTGACCGGGTTTTTCGGGGCTGGGGCTTCTATGACACGCTGGACACGCGGCCGTTATTCGCGCCGGCGTTAGACGTGGAAGAAGACGACCGGCACTACTACTTGCATCTGGACGTGCCGGGTGTCGACATCGGGGATATCACGGTTGAGGTGGACAACGGGGCTTTGATTATCAGCGGGGAGAAACGCGACGAGCGTGAAAAGAATTCCCGCCGGGCCCACACCAGTGAGCGCTATTACGGCCGCTTTTACCGAGAAATTACGTTGCCCCAAGATGCGGACACGGAGCAATTGAAAGCGGAGTTAAAGCGCGGGGTGTTGACCGTCACGATTCCGAAGAATGCGTCGAGTACCCGCCGCGCAATTCCCATCCAAGGCGAGTAAACCGAAAACCCCCGGGGATTCCCCAGGGGCTTTTCTTTTGGGATTAACTAGATGGTGACCGGTCGGGTGACCGCTTCGGATTCGTGTGGATGGGTATCTGTTGCCGCTTGGGCGTAGATATAGGCGAACGATGCAAATAAGGCGGTATTGGTAAGGGCGAGCACGCCGAACACCAAGGTACCGAACCAGGTGGCAATCGTCCAGGACACCGCCGCGGTGAACATTTGGGTTAATGCCAAGCCCAATAACCAAGCCCAGGGAACAAACCAGTATTCACGCGTCCGGGCAACCGTCCGACCGGGATTAGCGAGGTAAACCGAACGCCAAAAAAGTTCCGGGACGGCTATGCCGATAATCGCTAGCCCCATCACGTCTTCGGCCAAGGTGGGTACCCAAGGATGATGAGCCATCCCAATGGGCGCTTTAAAGATCCCCATCGTCAGCACGGCAATGGTCAAGGTAACGCCCAGTCCCACCGTGGCTTTAAAAAACCGGGAACCTTGAGCGGGACCCCACCGTTGTAAAATCCGTCGACCGATGACCGCCGCGACAAGTCCCAAGCCGAAATACGCCAGGGTCAAACGAGGCCAATCCGTGACTAAGGCGGCGACTTCCCGGTGAAAGGTCAGTGCCACCAGCGGGTCATTAATAGGCTGGATCTCCAAATAGATGAAAGGTGCTGCGGCGGGAACCGCCAGCAGGACGCCCCACACCCATAAACTCCCCACGATTAATAACGGCATCCAGCGCCGCCATTCCTGTTCCCAATATTGGCCGAGACGGATCCAACCGGTCTTCCACGGTTCAGACATCCCTCGTCCCCCTTTCAAGCACGTTACGGCAACGACTTGACGCTTGGATACAATGTATTGGTGCTTTTTAAATAGCGTTCGAGCTCGGCAGAATGTGATTGCCGGATATGCCACATAAAGGATTGCTGGGCCGTTGTACGCGGCGGCGGCAAAGGCTTGGGCAATGCGCCAATCGCCATAATCGACGTCACCATAATAAACGTGGTGACCGCTAAAATCAAATGCATGCCGATAAGCCGCCGCCGTAGCGGCCGACGACGGGCATCAAACCGAATGAAAAACGTCAAGCCGGTTAAATAGGTGAATACATAGAATCCATAAGTAAAATACAGCACCCAGTGCATCAAGTGTCTCCTACTACGCTAGAGGGCGTTGGGATTAAATACCGCGAACGAAAAAAGCACCAGCGTAATGGTGGCGAAAATAATATGCAATACGACCCAATTGAGCGGAAGGGTTTTCGGGGCCAAATGCACCGTGGTGCCCCGCCGCCGCGGCTTAGGCGGTCCAAACAACGCAAACCCGAAAAACACAAACGCTCCAGTGGCAGCCGTCACCAATAAGCCTAGATAGGTAATCACCAGCGCACGTTCCATGGGTTCCCTGCCGTTTCTGCCGGGCCGATCTCCCCTCACCTTCGCCGAATCAGGTACAATAGGACCATTATCAAGTGAAAGGATGGAGGCTCATGAATCAATTTCTGATCATATCGGCCGCATTTTTTGTGGTCGCCTTGGGTTTGTCCGCTTTTATTTACATCGGGGAGCGCCGTGAAGGCCACGCCCGCGATGACGATTGACGCGGATTAAAACTCGTAATCGTGTAACAGCTTGGACGCTAACACAATAATCGTCAAAATGAAAAGCGGTACATCGGTCAGAAAAACCGTTGTCACAAATTGCATCGTCAGTCACCTCCTAGTATTTGCGAATGTAATTTTAAGATACTCCATTCCAAGCTTGGGAGCAATCACACGCCATATCATATTATGATGTTTTTCATTAATTGTGCTGATACGCGCCATTCGCGCGGCTTGCCGCAACATTCGGATCTTTATGACCGAATATCCCGGGGCGGCAAGGGATAATACGGGCTTTCATGGTTCGGATCCACAAGCGCCCGATATTTATCCAGCACTTGCTTTAAGTCGGCCCAGACCGGCCGTTTCCACTCGGGATTGCGTAATAAGGCGGCCGGGTGGTAAGTGGGCATGAACCACCGGTTGTCCCGAACAATCCACCGGCCGCGCCAGCGGCTAATCCGAGCGGCCGGATCGATCAGGGTTTGCAGGGCCGTACTGCCCAACAGAACCACAATGATCGGGTCGATAAGCGTCATTTGTGCATCTAAATGGGGGCGGCAGGCCAACCGTTCGGCCTCGGTGGGAATTCGGTTACCCGGCGGTCGGCACTTGACGATGTTTAAAATATAGGCGTGCTCAAAGCGGGTCATGCCCATGGCCGCCAACATCTTATCCAACAGTTGGCCCGCGGCGCCCACAAACGGGCGGCCTAACCGGTCTTCTTCGGCGCCGGGACCTTCCCCCACGAACACGAGGGCGGCTCGCGGGTTGCCTTCGCCAAACACGACGTGTTGGGCGGACCGGCGGAGCTGGCACCGGTGGCATTGACGGACTTCTTCGGCTAATAGCCGGAGTCTTTCTTCCGCGGCGTCTTGACGGGCTTGGTCCATCGTGTCATCCCTACCAACACTAAAATCGCCACTTGGGTTACCGTACACCAAAGACAAAGATGGTGTACCGCCCATTCCTTTGACCAGGCATACACCACGCCCCCTATGCCGAGAAGGCTCCAGTAAAGGTGATAGCGGGAGGCGTAGCGGTACGCCTCCCAATATCCGACAAGCCAAAATAAGGCCCAAACGCCTAAAGGCAGTCCGGCGAGGTGGCTCCCGGCCGACGAAACGACGGCCGCACAGTTAATAACCGGCAGGACCGCGGAACCTGGACAACCAGCCGTCCGAGGCGCGGCATTGACCCAGAGCGTGGCCAGGGCCGCGCCGGCCGCAATGGCTGTCAGCCCGATGGCCGTGCCGCGTCCCGGATGGCTGGATGCCATGGCCTACCCCTCCAACAACAAGGCCTCGGGGTCTTCAATAAACTGCTTGACGGTCACTAAAAACCGAACGGCTTCACTTCCGTCCACAATCCGATGGTCGTAGGACAAGGCGATGTACATCATCGGCCGGATCTCTACTTGGCCGTTAACCGCCACCGGACGCTCTTGAATTTTATGCATGCCCAAGATGCCGACTTGGGGGGCGTTTAAGATAGGCGTCGACAAAAGTGATCCAAACACCCCGCCGTTGGTAATCGTAAACGTGCCGCCTTTCAGTTCGTCTAACGTCAGCTTATTGTCGCGGGCCCGGCGGGCCAATTCCGCAACCTGTTGCTCAATCTCGGCAAACGTCATCCGGTCGGCGTTTCGTAACACCGGGACGACTAAGCCTTGATCGGTGGCAACGGCAATGCCGATATCGTAGTAATGCTTAATAATCATTTCCTGACCACGGATTTCCGCGTTTAACCGCGGGAAGGCTTTCAAGGCGCCAATAACCGCCTTGGTAAAAAACGACATCAATCCAAGACTCACACCGTACCGTTCTTTAAACGCGTCTCGTCGACGCTGACGGACGGCGAGCACCGTAGACATGTCGACTTCGTTAAACGTGGTGAGCATGGCCGCCTGATGTTGCGCTTCGACCAAGCGGCGTGCGATGGTCAGCCGACGAGACGACATGGGGATATGTTCTTCCTGCCGTTCGGACCACGCCGCATCGGGTGATAGGGCCCGGGGTTCCGGTTGCGGAGCTCGAGGGGGTGGCGGCGGTAAAACCGGATTCTCGGGCGGTTTGGTGGCGGCCAAGACGTCGTCTCGGACGATGCGCCCCTTGGGACCCGAGCCTTGGAGCCGAGCTAAATCAACCCCTTGTTCTTTGGCCAATCGCCGAACATCGGGCGTCGCCCGGACCCCTTCGTCCACCACCGGCGCCGAGTCGGACACCGGGGGGACCGCCGCCGGCGGGGCGGCGGTGGCGCCGGCCTCGATGGTGGCGAGACTGCTGCCGACCGCCACCGTACTGCCTTCCGGCGCCAGAATCTTCGTAATCACGCCCGCCGTTTCGGCCGCGACTTCCAAATTGACTTTATCCGTTTCGAGTTCGACCACCGGTTCTCCCGGAGAGACGGCCTCCCCTTCCTGCTTTAACCAACGGCCTACGGTGGCTTCAACCACCGACTCGCCCAATTCCGGTACCTTCAATTCAGACACTACCGATGCCCTCCCTGTGTTGACACTTTGCTTTCCCCTAAGGCGTCCTGGACAATGCGGCCTTGTTCTTCTTCATGCATTTCCGGAAATCCTTCGGCCGTTGCCGCCCGCTCGGGCCGGCCGGCGTAGCGCAACGTGCGGCCAGGCGGCAAGTGGGCTTCCAGTCGAGGCTGGATATACCGCCAGGCTCCCATATTGCGGGGCTCTTCTTGCAACCAGACCACGTCCGTTAAATTGGGGTAACGGTGGAAGATGGCCTCAATCTCGCCATCGGGGAACGGGTAAAGCTGTTCGAGACGGATAATCGAAACGTGTTCGGGGACATGACCCCCTAAACGGGTTAATACGTCGACCACGACTTTACCGCTAAGCAATATGACCCGTTCGATAGATTCGGGGTGTTCTTTCGCCGCCTCGTGCTCCAATACCGGTTGAAAGCGGCCGTGGCTCAAATCATGAAGACTAGAAGCCGCTAACGGATGCCGCAAGAGACTTTTCGGGGTCATAATCACGAGCGGCCGCGGATCCCGCCGTAAGAGATGGCTTTGTTGGCGCAATAAATGGAAATATTGCGCGGCCGTGGTGCAGTTGGCTATCCGCATGTTGTTGTCGGCCGCCAATTGCAAATAGCGCTCGAGTCGGGCACTGGAGTGTTCCGGGCCTTGCCCTTCATATCCGTGAGGCAATAAAAGCACCAGACCCGACCGTTCTTTCCATTTAGCTCGGGCCGCCGATAAAAATTGGTCAATGATCACTTGGGCCGCGTTGGCAAAATCGCCGAACTGGGCTTCCCAAAGCGTCATGACCGTGGGAGCTTCCACATTATACCCGTATTCAAACCCGAGCACTGCCGCTTCCGATAACGGACTATTATAGACGGCGAACGAAGCCCGCGCCGACGGCAGGTGTTGGAGCGGCGTATATTTTTGATTGGTATCGACATCATGCAATACCAAATGCCGTTGACTAAATGTTCCCCGTTCCGAATCCTGCCCCGACAGGCGAATCGGCGTTCCTTCCGCCAAAATCGACGCAAATGCCAATGTTTCTGCCAAACCCCAGTCGATACCGTTGGGTTCGGTCAAATTGTCCAACCGTCGTTGGAGTTGGCGAGCCAGTTTCGGATTGGGATGAAACGCTTCAGGCCATTGGTGCGCTTCTCGGGCTAATCGGATGAGCTCGTCGGCGTCGACGGCGGTCGGTTCGGCCAACGCAATTAAGGCGTCCGACCAGGTGCTGGGTTCCGGCTCATCCGGCGGGATGACGCCGTCTTGGACGCGGTCTTTGGCTTCGACCAGCCGAGCGTGAACCTGCCCCGCCATCTCTTGCACCTCTTCGGGTGTGACAATCCCTTCGCTCACCAGGCGGTCGGCAAATAGGGCGCGGACGGTGGGATGACGGGCAATTTTTTGGTACAGGACCGGCTGCGTATACGCGGGTTCGTCTCCCTCGTTGTGTCCCCAGCGCCGGTAGCCCACCAAGTCAATCAGGAAGTCTTTGTGAAAGCGTTGGCGGTATTCAAACGCCAGCTGAACCGCCAAAAGGCACGCCATGGGATCATCGGCGTTGACATGGACCACCGGAATTTCATAGCCTTTGGCCAAATCACTGGCGTAGAGCGTGGATCGGCCTTCTTCCGGACCGGTGGTAAAGCCGAGACCGTTATTCATAATGATGTGGACCGTGCCGCCGGTGTGATATCCCGCCAACCGGGAGAGATTGAGGGTTTCGGCGACAATCCCTTCTCCCGGAAAAGAGGCGTCCCCATGAATGGCAATCGCCATGGCCCGGTCGACCTCCAGCGACGGCTGGCCCGGATGCCGCGTGTCTTCTTGGGCCGCGCGGGTGGCCCCTTGAATGACCGGATTGACGAATTCCAAATGGCTCGGGTTATTGGCCAGGGTTATCCGCGCTCCCGATAATTCCCCGTCCCGCAACAATTTATGGGCGCCTAAATGATACTTCACATCGCCCGTCCAACCGGCGTTGATCCCCATTGACCCTTCCGACGGCACGAGTTCCTTGTTGGGTGCCGAATGGAATTCGGAGAAGATTTTTTCGTAGGGTTTCCCTAAGATGTGGGCCAGCACGTTTAAACGGCCCCGGTGGGCCATCCCGATGGTCACTTCGTGAATACCCTGTTTCACGGCCTGGGCGATTAACGAATCGAGCATCGGCACCAACATGTCGGTCCCCTCGATAGAAAACCGTTTTTGGCCGGGAAAAGTGGTATGCAAGAACCGTTCGAAACCTTCCACTTCGGTTAATCGGAATAATAACGCCCGTTTTTCCTCGGGGGAAAACGACACCGTCAGTCCCCCGCCTTCGACTTGTTGGCGTAGCCAGTCTCGCTCGTCAAAATTGTGGACGTGACTGAAGTCGTAACCTAAAGGGCCGGAGTAGACTTGCCGGAGGATTTTCACGGCTTCCAAGGCATTTGGCGCTTGCCGAAGCCCCCGGGGCCATACGACGGTAGCCGGCATTTGCGCCAAGTCGTTATCTGTAATACCCATGACTTCAGGATCGTCGACGACTTTGCGCGGCGAGACGCCCAAGGGATCAAAAGAGGCTTGCAAATGGCCAAACTCGCGAATCGTTCGTGCCAGTTGCACAGCCTTGACAATCTTTTCGGTCGGGATGGTTGTGGTCGGTCCGGCAACGGGTTGGGCCGTTGTCTCGCCCCCTAACCACCGTTCCCACCACGCTGGATCCAGTTGTTCGATAAGCGCCCGCGTTTCGGGATCCACCGAATCGGGGTCATTCCGGTAACGTTCGTAGGCCTCGGCCAAGTAGCCTAAATTGGGACCTACAAACCACTCGAATACCTGTTGTGTATCCATGTACGTGTTGTCCCTCCCTCTCTGGCAGCATGTACCCGCCAGCGGGGTAATCAAGCTCGCCAGCCGGTGCTCGATGTGCGCGATTCCTCGTTCATATTAGCAGAAAAAGGAGTGTCCGGCGTAGTAAAGTGTGGGCGTTTTGCCGGCACAACATGTGTTCGCGCCATTGGCAATATTCCCAGGTATTGTTGAGGGCGGCAAAAATCTCCGAGACTTCGGATTTTTAGGGGAATCCGGGGATTTGAGCGCATATTACGGGGAAATCGCCGTCATAGCCTGTGAGCCGAGAATCTTCTGCCTGACAAGCCGGATCGCGATTCGGTAGACTAAGGTCGGTTTTTGACAATAAAGCCACTAATTTGCCGAATTTCGCCGATGGCGGAACCGGGGAACCCAGTTATGGGGTGAATCAGTAGGTGTCTACTGTAGGGTGACCTCTCTCGCGCCCGAACCCGTCAGCTAACCTCGGAGGCATACGAGGGGGATATTCTCAGTGAAAATGATGGCAACCGCATTGGCGTTAGGCGCTCTATCGGGCGCAGGATTGGCGGTTCCGGCGATGGCCGCTTCACCGACGACGGTCCAGTTGGAAGCGGTTCATCCGGCCATGCAACAGATCTTGAGTTATGGGGATACTGGGCATTGGGTGATGACGTTACAGGCCGATTTAAATCAATTAGGTTATTCGGCGGGGCCAGTGGACGGGGTGTTTGGCCCCAAAACCGAGGCGGGATTAAAAGCCTTTCAATCGGCGCATCAGCTTCCGGTTACCGGAGAAACGAACCCCGTGACCTGGCAAGATATCCTATCCGGTTTTGGTTTAATGCCGGCTGCCAGTGTGACCGACACGTCGTCCAGTGTGCCCCAAGCCGCCGGGCCGGCAATGATTGACGGTCGCCCGGTGTTGCATGTCTATCATATGTTGGCAACGGCCTATGGTCCTAGTTTGGCCGACAATTATCCTTATGGGCCAACCGACTATTTCGGTCAGCCGTTAGAACCCGGCATGGTGGCCGTCGATCCGTCGGTAATTCCGTTGAAGTCTACGGTATATGTGACCGGTTATCAGGACGCCTATTTACCCAGCGGAGGGTTTTTAGGGCAAGCGATGGATACCGGTGGAGCCATTCAAGGGATGCGGATTGATATTTACATGGACCAAAGTCCGTCCGTGGTCTCGAATTTCGGTATTCAACCGGTCACCGTCTACGTCTTAGGTCAATAATCCGATAGCCAATCCCCCGGACTTCCCGGGGGATTGGCCTGGGACTTGCGTTGCCCCCGAAAGAAGCCGTACGCTCGGATGGGGGGTGGCCAGGTGCCCTATTTCATCATTTTTTCCGCCATCTTTTTGGCGGAGCTGCCGGATAAAACATCGTGGGCAACCATGTCGCTAGCCAGCCGGGGCCGTCCGTTAAGCGTGTGGGCCGGTTCGGCTTTGGCACTGGCTAGTCAAACCGCGCTTGCGATTTATGCCGGGCAATGGCTGGCCCGCTTTCCCCGCAATTGGGTGCATGGGATGGGCGCTATCGCCTTTTTGGGGTTTGCGGTGTGGCATTGGCGGGAATCACGGGAGCCGAACGAGGGGGAGGATTCGGTGTCTTCCCGTGCGACCCCGGGCGCTCGGCTCTTCCTCCAAGCCTTTCTGACGGTATTTCTCGCGGAATTTTTGGATATCACGCAGTTGGCGACCGTGGCGTTTTCCACACGCTATCCGCATCATCCGGTCACGTTATTCGGGATCGTAACGGCGGCGTTAGTCTTGGCCAGCGGTATATCCAGTTGGGCGGGCCGTTGGGTTCAAAACTGGGTGAGTCCGCGTCGACTGAGTCAATTGGCGGCTCTCTTATTTTTGAGTTTAGGCATTTGGACCGCTTGGAGTCTATAATCGGGTAACCAGATTCCCTCGACAGGCGTTACAATGAATGCAAGACATGAATCGGCGGTTCTAAAGGGGATAGGACGACGAACGCACGGGACGAGCGGGCATTTCAGGAGTTTGTGGAAGCCTATGGGGATCGGGCACTTCGATTCGCCTTTGTCACCTTGCGTTCCCGTCCAGATGCAGAGGATGTCACGCAAGAGGCTTTTATGCGTCTTTGGCGGCACACGGTGCGCCGGGGCGTCGATACCCTTACCCCCGCCCTCTTATATCACACGGTGACGAACCTTTGCCGCGATCGGATGCGGCACGCCAAACGGCATCCCGAAGATCCGACGGATTTCCTGGAGACACCCCACCCGGCCGTGGATGATCGACTTCCCGATCCGAAGCCTTCGCTTGTGGAGGCCGTTATGCAATTAGCTCCGCCCGAAAGGCAATGTGTGTTGTTGTTTTACTATATGGACCGCAGCTTGAAAGATACCGCACGCGTTCTCGGAGTGAGTGAGCAAGTGGTGAAAACACGCCTCTATCGCGCCCGGCAACGGTTAAAAAACCAACTGGAGCCCTTATGGAAGGAGGGAAGCTTATGACTCCGGCCTGGTTTGATGATGACCATTGGGGCGAAGAACTGGATCGCGAACTGGGTGAGCGTTATGGGCTCCATTTTAACCCAGACTGGAATCCGGTGCGTCGACGGCCCGTGACCCGCACCCGTTGGCAGCGACTGGGTTTTATTGCCGCTTCGATGGCCGTGGCCGGGATTTTGGGCTTGCCGTGGATTGAGCCGTTACCGGAGCATCATGTGGCCATCGGCTCGCCGAGTTTTTCTTCGCTGAATCTTCCGACCGAAGCGGCCTCCGTAGTGACGGCACTCGGTGGGCGTGCCGATTACCAAGTGGAAGGGATGACGCCGGTCTATGGCCACTACCCGGTGGATGCACCAACCGGACGCGCCTTATCCCTGAGCGGTTCGTTTCATTGGCGGGGCATTTCGGGCACCCAACTGGTCCTCCAATTAGATACCAAAGACCACGTCCAACGTGGGGTGTTATTCGACCAAAGCGCCCCCGTCTATACGTTTGCGGGGGTTGATGTGCAACAAGGCAGCGTGGTGCCCACCGTTTTGCCGGCTCAACCGGCTCGTGGCTGGTGGTTTCTGGAAGGCACCGAGAGTCTGACCTCGTTTTCGGCGGCGGGCGATCACGTCTATGTGACCCACGGGGCCCGATGGGCGGACCTCGTCGGGCATCAAAAAGATTACTGGGCCAATGTTCCTCGAACGGCTAACCAGGCGGTGATCAATTCCACCATTGCTGGACTGCCTACCGATCCCCTGACGGCATTGTTGGTTGAAGAGCTGCCGTCCGGGTTAAGCCTGGGTTACATTACCCGGGACGGTGGTCGTCATTGGCGGGCTTGGGGATTAGGCGAGCAAAACATTTCTGGGGTCATGAGTTTAGGGTCCTATTTTTGGGCGATTTTCAATGGCAGTGTCGCCCGCAGTACAGACGGTCGGCACTGGACAACGTTATTGGCGCTGAATACGGCGCGCTGGCAAGTGGAAAGTTTTGCCGTCAATCCCGCCAATCCGCAAAACATTGCGGTCGCGCTGATTCCGGTCGCGGGCCAAGGCACCGGGCCGGTTTTGGAAACAACCGACGGCGGGGTCCATTGGCGCCCGATGGCCAATTTCCCGGCGGTCGGGCGAGCCCCTTCGGCGATGGCCATGAATGCGCATCAGGGGATCGTCGGTTTGGTCAATTTAAACGGTCCGGTGGTGGTCCAATATCAACCGCCGTCTCGGCGATGGCAGCTCTTTCCGGTACCGGCCGCCCAAACAGCGAGCGGCCTCGGGCAGCTGGCGGAAGCACCGAACGGGAACATTCTTTACGGATCGCCCGACGGAACGATTTATGAATGGCTGACCCAAAAACATCAATGGGTGCGCATGAATCCCCCGCCCGGTGCCGATCCGGCTCATGCTCCCGCCCAACCGCTACAGGCCATCGGCAACCAGCAAATTTTGGCCGGCTATAACCACAGCTGGTACATCTTTTGGCAACCGGCAAATCCCTAGTCTTCCGAATGTAAAAATCGTTGCACCCGACGCCGGTAATTATCGTTATCTGCCAATTGGCTGGTTCGACTTTCCCAGGCCTCTTCTTCCGTTGCGGTCCATCGCCGACCCCAGTCGTGGAGCATCGTTTTCATGAGGGCAATCGCCGCCGGGTCGTTATCCACGACGCGCCGGGAGTAGTCCAACACCCAGTCCCATAATTGCTCGTGATTCACGATCCAATTGACCAGTCCCATTCGCTGGGCTTCGGTCGCCTCGATCAGCCGACCGGAGAACAGTAAATCTTTGGCATGGGCAGGACCGACCAATTGGGCTAAGAGAGCGGAGGGTAACGGGCCATAGGCAATTCCAAGCTTAGCCGGTGTCACCGCGAAGCGGGCGGTTTCGTCGGCCACTCGGAGGTCGCACGCCGTGGCGATCTCGACGCCCCCACCGACCACATACCCGCGTAAAATGGCCAAGGTCGGCTTCGGGCAATTCATGAGTCGTCGGACGGTATTTTCCGTTAGGGTGTGGTACGCCCGCGCGTCTTGGGCGTTGAAGCGATGGGTTGGAAACTCGCGGATATCGGCCCCGGCGGAAAAGGCGACGGAGGAATCCGAGAAGAGCCACACCATCCGGACGTCCGGATTATCGGAGACCCTTTGGACGGCGTCCCCCAAATCACGCCATAAATCCCGGGTAAACGCCTGCCGCGGGGCTGGCGAATCCCAGTGGATCCGGGCGATATGGTCGGCAATGTCAACGGTTAGGCTCACGGGGTTCCTCCTACGCTTCGGGTATTGGCGGAAAAAAGGCTCGCCGATGGGCGAGCCCCTCTTTCCGGGGATTACAGTCGTTCAATAATCGTGGCCACCGCCATCCCCCACCCGATACACATCGTAATGAGTCCGTATCGTCCGTGGGTTTGTTCCAAGTGATTGAGGGCGGTCAACACCAATCGGGCACCGGAGGCTCCGAGCGGATGACCGAGCGCAATCGCGCCGCCATGCGGGTTGACTTTGGTCCAATCCGGCCGGTATTCTTTGCCCCAAGCCAGGACCACCGACGCAAAGGCTTCGTTGATTTCGATCACATCCATCTGCTCGAGGGTCAGTCCGGCTTTTTGGAGCACTTTGGCCGTGGCCGGAATCGGACCGGTCAGCATAATGACCGGGTCAACCCCCACCACGGTCATCGCGACAATGCGGCCCCGGGGGGTCCACTGATGGCGGACCAAAGCCTCTTCCGACGCCAACAACAAGGCGGCGGCGCCATCCGTGATTTGGCTGGAGTTACCGGCCGTAACGCGCCCGTCGGGTTTAAAAGCCGGTCGCAATTGGGCCAATTTTTCCATCGAAGTATCGGGCCGCGGCCCTTCGTCGGTGGTGAGCCGTCGGGTTTCCCCGTCGGGGGTCTGGACAGTCACGGGCAAGATTTCCCGGTCAAAATATCCCGCTTGTTGGGCTTCAATGGCTCGTTGGTGACTGGTTAAGGAATAGGCGTCCAGTTCCTCCCGCGAAAGCTCCCATTTCTCCGCGATGAGCTCGGCGGAAATGCCCTGCGGCACAATCTGAAAGCGATTTAACAGTTCTTGACTAAATGTGGACCCATCGGACCCCATGGGTACCCGTGACATGGATTCCACGCCGGCGGCAATCACCACGTCGTGCACATCGGCACGAATGGCTTGGGCGGCTTGGTTGACGGCTTCCAAACTCGATGCGCACATGCGGTTAATGGCGACACCGGGTACTTCCACCGGAAAGCCGGCAATTAAGGGGGCGAGCCGACCGATATTAAAGCCTTGTTCCCCCACTTGTGTCACACATCCAAGCCGCACATCTTCCACCAGGGCGGGATTGATGCCCGTGCGTTCGACCAATCCCCGAAGGGTCAGAGCGGCCAGATCATCCGGTCGGATACCGGAAAGCCCGCCTTGACGGCGCCCGAAGGGCGTCCGCAGGCCATCCACTATATACGCGTCACGCATGATGATCCCCTTTCCTGGGCGGGTTTTTTCCTAGCTAATCAGGGTTTGCAGCTTTAATGCCAGACCCATGTCGCCGGCCACCGACAGTTTGCCGCTCATGAAAGCCGACATGGGATTGAGTTGGCCGCCGGCTAACGCTTTAAAGTCAGCCGCGGTCATCGAAATCGTGACGCCGGGGGCAGGCGCCGTGCCCGCTTCGACGGTCGCACCGGACGGGGTGACGGTGACGTAATATTGCGCTCCGTCGTCGCCGCTCAGATTAAATTGATAAGTGCCTTGTGAATTGGCCAGCTGGTCCGGTGTTTTGCCGGCCAGGCGGTTTTTGAGCTCGTGAAACACTTCTTCCGTTGTCATTCTGTTGCCTCCTAAGGTTTATAACAAGCGGGTCATAACCCGCTTTTGAATTTGGGTGGTTCCTTCATAGATGGACATGATTTTCGCGTCACGGAACCATTTTTCAACCGGAAAGTCCCGCATATAGCCATACCCGCCCAGGGTTTGCACGGCTTGGGTCGTCACTTCCATGGCCATATCGCCGCAAAACGCTTTGGCCATGGAACCCTCTAAATTACAGGACTGTTGATTGTCGGCCAACCAGGCGGCCCGATACGCGAGCAACCGACCTGCGTCAATTTTGGTGCGCATCTCGACCAACGGGAACGAAATCGCTTGGTTGTGATAGATCGGCTTATTAAATTGCACGCGTTCCTTAGCATATTGTAACGCATATTCATAAGCCGCCCGCGCCACCCCAACGGCTGCAATGGCGACGGTGGGCCGGGAGTGCTCCAACATTTTCATCGCGCCCAAAAAAGCTTGCCCTTCAGGACCGAGGCGGTTGGCGGCCGGGACACGCACCTGGTCAAAATGGACTTCGGCGGTGTGACTGGCCCTAAGACCGAGTTTTTTGAACTTTTTCCCGCTGGAAATGCCGGGGGTTTTTCCGTCGACAATGAATGCGCTGACACCCGCATAGCCTGCCGCCGGGTCGGTTTTGGCGAACACCACATAGACATCGGCAATGCCCCCGTTGGTGATAAAGGTTTTGGTGCCGGTAATGAGATAGTCGTCTCCATCGCGGACGGCCCGGGTTGACATATTGACCACATCCGAACCCGCATTGGGCTCGGTTAAACACATGGCGCCCAATCGGACGTGATCGGGGTCGGTAAAGCGGGGCAGCCATTGTCGCTTCTGCTCCTCACTCCCCATTTCTAAAATCGGCAGTGCCGCCAAACCAATGCCCCCCATGGCGGTGGCGATTCCGGCGCAGCCCCAAAAGAGCTCTTCGGCGATCACTAAGGAGCTCAGGAGGCTGGTAATGCCGCCGCCTCCGTAGGCTTCCGGCAGGTTATAGGCTAAAAGTCCGATTTTAGCGGCTTTTTGGAGGACCTCCCAGGGAAATTCCTCCCGTTCGTCGTAGTCCTGGGCGACGGGACGCATTTCTTTTTCGGCGAATCCGTGGGCCCATTCGCGGAGTTCCAGTTGTTCCGGGGTTAACGCAAATTCCATTGGCTATCGCTCCTTGGTGCGATCGATTAATCGGTGACGTCTTGACTTCTATTTTATTGCATCCATCATTATTTTACCACAGCAAATGTTTTTGGGAAACGTTTGGCTGAAACCCTATCGTCTTTTCGTTGGCGGGGAAATTTGTTCGATGTTTTTTACGCCTTCTAGGAGCGGTAAAACACAATAGCCGGGCCGATCACCACTCCTTCAGGGGATTTCCGATGCGATCACCGGGACCGGCTATGATACACTAAAGATCAGTAACGTCGGCTTAACGGCATGAGGTGGAACATGAGGCGGAGCGCGGCAGAGCGTCAGCAGGATATCTTACAATTCATCCAACGCTATCTTCAGCGGTATGGATACCCTCCCTCCGTGCGGGAAATTGGGGCCGCCGTCGGCCTGAAATCCACCGCCAGTGTTGCGCGCTATTTGAAGCGGTTGGAAGAAGGCGGGCTAATTTCCCATCCTCCCGCGAAGCGGCGGGCCTGGCGCGTCGAACGTGACCGGGGCGAACCGCCGGTTCCCGTCCCTTTAATTGGCCGCATTACCGCGGGCCAGCCGATTTTAGCGGTCGAAAATGTCGAGGATACCTGGTCCGTGACGCCGAGCCTTTTTTCCCGTCAGCCGGATTATTTTTTGCGTGTCAAAGGTGATTCCATGATTGGCGTCGGCATTTTCGACGGGGATTTGGTCGCGGTCGAGGCCGTGAATACGGCGGATAGCGGGGATATCGTGATTGCCGTCATCGGAGAGGAAGCGACCGTGAAAACGCTCGATATCACCCCTCACGGACTCCGGCTTTTACCGGCGAATCCCCGTTATCAGCCGATTGAGCATCCCTATATCCAGGTGATCGGCCGAGTCATTGGCCTGGTCCGCACCTATTAGTCCAACGCGGCTTGGAAAGCCTGGTCGACCGCCAATAGGGTGTGCCAACGGTTAATCCCGCCTTGAACATAGACGCGGTACGGCTCTCGCATGGGGGCGTCGGCCGAGAGTTCCAACGATGCACCGGCGACGAATCCGCCTGCCGCCATAATCACCGCATTAGGGTATCCGGGCATCGCCCACGGTTCCGGCGTCACATGCGCATCCACCGGAGACCACGCCTGAATCGCTTGGCAAAAGCGGACGATCCGTTCAGGTCGGCCTAATTCGAGGCTCACGACAATATCGTTACGGTCCCATTGGGATACGGGCGGATCGACCGGAATCCCTAAGGCCTCGGCTTTGGCGCTAAGATAGAGACCGCCCATCAACGCCTCTCCGACGAGGAGCGGCGCCAAAAAGAGCCCTTGCGCCAAAAGACGTTGGTATGGATGGGTGGCTCCCACTTCCCGCCCGATTCCCGGGGCGATGAGTTGATCCGCGACTTTTTCGACTAAGGCCTCTTGACCGGCGACATAGGCCCCTGTGGGAGCAATGGCGCCGCCCGCGTTTTTCATCAAACTGCCCACGACTAAATCTGCGCCCCAATGCCCCGGCTCTTCCGGTTGGGTGAATTCGCCATAGCAATTATCCACCACGGCATAGGCACCGCCCTGATGGGCCCACTCAATCACCGGTCTTATATCCTGTGGGCCCCAGGCCGGCCGGGGTTCATAGCCGCGAGACCGTTGAATATAGACGATATCGCCCGGATTCGGCTTTTCACGCACGCGATCCCAGGCGGGTCGTCCGTCGCTCTGGGTGGGGAGCGCAATGATCTCCCATCCCCATTCGCGGCTTAATTGGGCGATGACGCCCGCTAACGTGTCATAGACGCGTCCGTTGGCGAGCCAAATCCGTTGGGTTTGCGGACCGAACGCCCGTAAAGTGGTCGTGAGGGCGTGGGTGCCCGATACCCATTGGGCCCGCAGAAGTCCCGCCGGGCAACCAAAAATTTCGGCGACGATCCGGTCTAAGATGTCGCGTCCGCGGTCTCCATACCCATAGCCGGTGGTGCCTTGTAAATCTTGGGTAGACAGCCCGCTCTGGCGGAACGCGTCGACGACGCGGCGGGAATTCTTTTGCACAATCGTTTCGATATATCGCCAGGCAGGTTGCAGGGATGTGAATACGTCTGACAGGCTGGTCATCCTTTCTGAACGGGCCGGAACCGGTTACCAATTGCGCCGGGTCAATAGCTGTTTTAACTCCCGGAAGCCTTGGTGCGTTATCGCGGATACGGAAATGAGCAGGAGTCCCCGATACCGCTCCCGTAATACCCGATAACCCCGGTCGGCCCCGGTTTTGTCCATTTTGTTGGCTAAGATGGTGTAGCCACGTCGCGCGCGGCAATAGGCTACCAAGGCGTCATCGGTCCCCCACTCTTCCGGAGTATAACGTGTCACCGCGTGGGCGTCCACTACATGTAACACGACCGGTGAGCGGGCCATACGCTCTAACGTCATGGCAATCTGTTGGCGGACCTGCGGATCCTCGGAGATTTGGTGATCCAATCCGACGGTATCGATGAAGGCCCAAGGGTCTGGGTGCCGGCGGTCACGCAGTTCGACTTGAAAGGTTTGCAAACGCCGGGTTTTGGGCGCGCTCGGCGACACCAGTTCGCGTCGGGCGCGTTCAACCCACAGACGGCGGGTAAAGGGCTCTCCCCCCTCGTCCGCCGTGAGCCAGCGAATATCCCGATGCCCAACATATTGGGCAAAATTTAAGGCCAACAAGGTTTTGCCCACATTCGGACGGCCTACAATTAAGGCTTCCATCAGAAGCCTCCTTCAAAGTCTTGCCAAGTTAACAGCATTAAATCATGTCGCGTCAACGGGGTGTGGCGGGCCAGCAATCGGACTGCCTGACGCCGGATGGCGTATTCCAACAGGTTTCGTACCATCCGGGCGTTGCCGGCGTTTTTGTGCCAATAGCCTTCATTGTCGGTCAGGATTCGTAAAAGGTTCGCATCCGCTTCCGGCGAGAGTAAATAATCGCGTTGCCGAACCATTTGGTGGGCAATCAACCAGAGGTCATGGCCACCGTAATTGGGAAATTCCAGGCGAATGGGAAAGCGGGACATGAGCCCGGGATTACTGGCCATGAGCCATCCCATCTCATCCGGGTATCCGGCTAAAATGAGGAGAAATTCTCCCCGGTGGTTTTCCATGGCGGCCACCAAGGTGTCGATCGCCTCTTTGCCGAAATCTTTTTCCCCTCCGCGGGCCAACGCATAGGCCTCATCCAAGAACATCACCCCGCCCAGCGCCCGCTTAATCACGTCGCGGGTTTTTTGGGCAGTATGGCCAATATATTCTCCGACGAGATCGGCCCGCTCGACCTCGACCAGATGGCCTTTCGCCAGGACGCCCAAGGCGTGAAATAGACGGCCTAAAATCCGGGCAACGGTGGTTTTTCCCGTGCCGGGCGCCCCGGAAAACACCATGTGTAACATATGGGGGTCGGTGGCCAATCCGGCGTTTTCGCGCAGCGCTTGAATTTCGACCCAGGCCCGAATCTCGCGCACCATCCGTTTAATGTCCGTGAGCCCGATTAACTGGTCGAGATCGCGTAAGACGTCTTCCGGCGTTTCCGCTTGCGGCTCGGGCGGGCGGGGCCGCGGCGGATTGGGCTTGGCCGGTCGGGTGGGACCGTCTTGTAACGCCTTTAAATAGCGTAAGGCGTCGTCCGGCGCCAACCGACCACCCTCGACCCAATGATAGATTTCTTCCGTTGACGTCGGGCCCAGCGGGGGCGGTGTCCAAGAATCCGTCATCTGGTTTCTTTCCTCCTTCGAGGTACGGTGAGGCGAGGCGCCTGGAGCCGATCGGTTTACTATACGTCGCTACCGGCGATTTCTGTCCTGATTCGAAAAAAACCCCGCTTCGGTGGCAAGTTGTCCACCATCCCGGCATAGATTGGAGGACAAGAATAGGGGGGCGGCTCATGATAGAACGGTGGACGGACTTCAAACGGGACAGGATGTCACGCTGGAGCGAGGCCGTCATGACGGCGACAGGCGCTTTCATCATGACGCTTATCTTGCCGGGATTTCCGGCCGCACCAGCCGGCCAATCGGTCCCGACTCGACGTATCGAACCGCCGACGGTTAGCCAACCGGATCGCCGGGAATGGGTGTTGTTGGCCCAGGGCCGCGTGCGTAAGGTGGTGCCCCGTCCAGCGGCACCGACCGGCCAAGTCTATCGGATCCAATGGGGAGATACCCTCTGGACCCTGGCGGAGCGGTTTCACGTGACGGTCAACGACCTGGAAGAAGCGAATCATCTGACCTCGCCGGAAATTTACGCCGGACAGTCCCTCATCATCCCGGAAACCTACCAGGTAACCGCCGGAGATACCTTAGCCAGTGTGGCCAAAAAATTCGGGGTCCCGTTAGTGCTCCTGTGGCATACCAATCGGCTGGTCAGCGACAAATTAAAGCCGGGGCAAACGTTGGTTATCCCCTACACCGGCTCCCTGCCGGAAACCTATGCGGCGCCTACCCTGTCTACCCCGGACCCCTTAGGCAATTTACCGAATCGGGGGGCACCGGTAACGACGGCACAGTTTACCGCCAATGATCTCTTGATGTTAGCCCATTTGGTTCAAGGAGAGGCCGGCGATCAACCGTTTCTGGGACAAGTTGCGGTTGCCGCGGTTGTGTTAAACCGGTTAAAAACACCCGGCTTTCCGAAAACCCTGGCCGCGGTGATTTGGGATCCGGGACAGTTTGAAAGTGTCAGCGACGGGGCCTACTGGCAAAGTCCCGGCCCCTTGGCTTTTATGGCCGCCAAAGCCGCCATGGCGGGGTGGGATCCCACCGGCGGCGCGCTCTATTTTTATAACCCGTCCTTGCCCCATGCGGCCTGGATGGACACGCTGCCCCAAACGGCGGTGATCGGAAGCCAGGTGTTTTGCCGCTAACGGCCTAAGGAGGCGGTAATGGCGTCTACGGCTTGCTCGGGCGTCCAGGCACTTAAGTCGAGCCAACGCGCCATTTTCTCCGAGCGAAACCAGGTGAGCTGGCGTTTGGCGTATTGCTGCGTATGACGGATAATCAGGCGATCCCGTTCTTCGGCGGTCAACTGACCATAAAGCCACTGAACCACTTCCCGATAGCCGATCGCGGATAGGCTTTGGGCATGGGGGGGGACTCCGTTAGCCAAAAGGCGCCGGACCTCGTCGACCAACCCGGCTGCCAACATGTCCCGGACCCGCTGTTCAATGAGGCGGTGCAATTGACTGGGAGGCCGGGACAACACCCAGTAGCGTACGGCGTAGGGCGATTCGCCCGGGGATCGCTTCAAGCGGCGGCCGGTGTGAAAAAAGACCTCTAAAGCCCGGACGAGTCGGCGATGATCGTTCGGTTGGATGGCGACGTAACTGGCGGGATCGACCACCCGCAACTGGCGGCGTAAGCCGTCCCATCCTTGGGTTTCGCCTTGCCTCATGAGGCGAGCCCGCCACGGCGTTGCGCCGGCATCCTCGGGGAGGTCAAAATTTTGAACGACCGCCCGAATCCAGAGACCGGTACCGCCGACCAAGATCGGTAATCGGCCGCGGGCAGCAATCTCGGCAATGGCCTTTTGGGCGGCCCGTTGATAATCGGCGACCGAAAACGGTTGATCGGGTTCTACAATATCAATCAGGTGGTGGGGAATCTTTTGACGGATCGCGGGCGAAACTTTCGCACTTCCGATATCCAGTCCGCGGTATACTTGGGCGGAATCCGCCGAGACGATTTCGCCGGCCAACTGTTCCGCGACCGCTAAACTCAGCGCGGTTTTACCCACCGCCGTCGGACCGGCAATGACCAACAAGGGAATTTTAGCCGCGGCGTCCAAAACGACGGTCAACCTCCTCTAATGTCAAGTGTAATATCGTAGGCCGCCCGTGCGGACACCCGCGAGGATCTTCGGTTTCGGCCAAATCATCGATGAGCGCCTGCATTTCTTGGTGACTCAACGGCCGATTCGCCTTTATCGCAGCTTTACAGGCCGCCATGGCGAAGAGGGGTTCTTCCACCCAGGAAATGGGATGGGACATGCCGGCGTGCGTCGGCTCCTCCAACGCCTGCAATACCGTCCGCAATACGCCGGCATAGTGCGTCACGTCACGAAACGCGGTGGGAACCGCCTGAATGGCCACAGTCGTCCCCCCGAGTTCGACGAGGTCAAATCCGAGCGTTCGCAAATGCTCGCGATGATCTTGGTAGGTGGCCCATTCGGCCGCCGAAAGGGTTTCGGTTTGCGCCATTAAGAGCGGCTGGCTGGTGCGGACAGCCTCCCCCACTCGGCGGAAGTGCTCGAAATAAATGCGTTCGTGGGCGGCATGCTGATCGATGATGTAAAGCCCGTCGGGTCCTTGGGCTAAGATGTATTTGGCCTGCCATTGGGCCAGAGGGACCAATCCGGCATATTCGGGGTGACGGGATGCCGAGCCGAGACCCGCGGGAGGACCCGACAACTCCCAGGTCGGTTGCAACACGGGTCCGGGCGCCAAATCCCGAGCTTCTTCCTCAGAGACCGCCGGGGCGTTTAGGGCAAAAGGTTTGGCGGCCTCCGCCAACGCGTCTTGAACCGCCCGGTGGCAAAGCGCCGCGACTTGCCGTTCGCCTAACAACCGGACTTCCGCTTTGGTGGGATGGGCGTTGGGATCCACCGTGTCCGGATCCAATGTCAGCCACAACCAAAAATAAGGATATCGGCGGTCGGGCAACTCGGGTTTGAACGCTTCTTCTATCGCGCTTCGAAGTGTCCAGTTGGTAATCCAGCGCCGGTTCAAATAAAGTCCTTGCCCTGCCCGATTGGCCCGGTGAACGTGCGCGGGAGCCACATATCCTTGAATCCTTAAACCGCGACTGAAGGTGTGGTCGATCGCAATCACCTGTTCGGCCAGATCCCGCCCGAAAATAGCCATAATGGCCGCCAGCCGATCCCCCGTACCGCCGGTCTCCAGCAATCGGCGATCATGGTGCCATAAGGTTATGCCGACATCCGGGCGACAAAGCGCCAACTGTTGAACCACCTGCTGACAAGCCGCCAGTTCGGCGGCCGGACTTTTGAGCGCCTTTTGGCGCGCCGGGACGGTATCGAATAAGCGGGTGACCTCGACCTGGGTGCCCTCGGACATCGCGCGGGGCGCGAGGTCACCGATGCGGCCAAATTCCACCGTGAGCGCGTAGCCGACGGCCGCGCCCGATTCGCGGGACGCCAAGGTCAAATGGCTGACCGACGCAATGGCGGCCAGGGCTTCGCCTCGAAAGCCCAGCCAGGGGGAATGCCCCAGGTCATCCAAACGGGTGAGTTTCGACGTGGTATGGCGTTCGGTGGCCAGCATCAAGTCCTCAGGGCCCATTCCGATGCCGTCGTCTTTGACGGATATCCGGGCCAGGCCGCCCTCGTCCAATACGACCCGACACTGGCCGGCATTGGCGTCGAAACTGTTTTCCAGCAGTTCTTTGACGATGGAGGCGGGCCGTTCGACGACTTCCCCTGCGGCAATTTGGTTGGCCACCACCGGATCCAATCGGTGAATACGTCCCATGCTATTTCCCCCCAAGCCGCGCTTGCCATTGTTGTAACCATTGCCACGCTTCGCGGGGCGACACGTCGTCCAGATTGAGGGCTAAGAGGGATTGCCGAAATTGCTCCCAAATCGGGTCCGGCGCAAACAGCGTGATCTGCTCGGCGGGCGCGGCGGCACTCGGATGGCGGGATTCCAGCTCCTTTAAATACGCTTTGGCCCGGGCGATGACGGTGGGCGGCAAGCCGGCCATTTGTGCCACGTGAATCCCATAGGATCGGGACGCCCGACCGGGAATCACCCGATGGGTAAAAATCGGTTGCCGGGCGGTTTCCACGACCTCGACGGTGAGATTCGTCATATGGGGATGCTGTTCGGCCAAATCGGTCAGCTCATGGTAATGGGTGGCAAATAGGGTGATGGGGCCGTCGGCTGTCGCCAGCCGCTCCATCACGGCCAAAGCCAACGCCATTCCGTCATAGGTGGAGGTGCCCCGCCCTAATTCATCAAGCAGCACCAAGGCCCGGGATCCGGCTTGCCGTAAAATGGCGGCCACTTCTTCCATTTCGACCATGAACGTGGATTGCCCGCGCACCAAGTTGTCGTCCGCGCCGATGCGCGTCAGGACGGCGTGTCGTACCGGCATTTGAAAACGACGGGCGGCTACTCCCCCGCCGATTTGGGCCATCAGGACATTTTGGGCGATCGCCCGCATGTAGGTCGATTTGCCTCCCATATTAGGTCCGGTAATCACGATGGCCCGGCAAGGCGGACTAATCGTCAGATCGCTTACCACGTAATCCTCGAGATGCTGCGCCAGCACCGGATGTTGCAATCCTTCAATGACGACAGGAGCCGCGTCGTCGACCCATTGGGGCGAGGTATAGTGATAGCGGACCATTGCTTCCGCCAGCGCATTCAACGCGTCCCACTCCGCCAGTCGGCGGGATACCCGGGTTAAGCGGTCGGCGGATTGGGTAATCGCTTGCAGCCATTTTTCCGTCCAATCCCGTTCCCGTGCCCGGATGGTGCCGTCCGCCGATTGAATTTGGTGTTCCAGTTCCCGCAGCGCGTCTGACGAATAGCGTTCGGTATGGGTGGTGCTCTGCCGCCGCTGCCAGTCGCCAGGCACTTCTTTGGCCTGACTTTTCGTGACCTCGAGATAATAGCCGTAGGTTCGGTGGTATCCGACCCGGAGACTTTTGATACGGGACCGTTCGCGTTCGGTCGCCTCCAAGAGGGCGAGCCGCTCCCGCTGGTCACGCAATAATTGCCGTTGCTGATCGATCTCCGGATCTAATCCGTCTTTGACTAAGGGCGAATCGTCCCAGCGGGCGGGCGGAGGATCGATCAAGCCATCCAAAAGGGTGGCGAGTTCGGTCCAGTCGGTATCCTCCGGATCGAGCCCAGAGGCGTCCGGTGCATCAACCAATAGGGCGGCGATGGTGGGAATGCGCGACAATGCGGTGCGAATCGCCGCCAGGTCCCGCGGTCGGGCCAGCCCGAGTACGGTACGGGCGACCCGCCGCGATAAATCCCCCACTTGGGCTAACGCTTCACGTAGTTGGTCACGGACGAGAGCCTTTTGAACCAGCCACACGACCCGCCGATGGCGGCTTTCAATCGCCGCGCGATCGGCCAACGGCCGCTCCAGCCATTCCCGCAAAACCCGGGAGCCCATTTTGGTGGCCGTTAAATCGAGGTGACGATAAAGGGAATAAGGGCCATCCACGATATCGAGCTGCGCAAGTTGGGTCGGCCCGATGCGGACACTCCCGCCCAGGGCATGCCAAACGATTTGGGTCAGGTGCCGCGGTGAACGCCGTTGCAGCGATTCCAGGTACCGCCACAAAGCCCACAGAACGGGCGCCAACCGTGGATGGGCGGGATCGTCGATTCCCCAACTTTTTAAACTGACGCTATGAAATGCCGAGGCTAAATATTTCTCGACCGCCAGCGGCGAAACTTTTTGAAACCATCCGTCGGCCGTTACCGCTCGCGAGGTGACCTCAAACGGCAACGGGTGATTACTCAAAAATTCGTCGGGATGCCAAAGCGCCCACAATTCTTGAAGCTGCTCGAGGTCTCCTTCCGCCAGACCGCCTTCGACCAGGTGGACGGTACCGGTACTGAGTTCGGCCACCGCCAGGGTCCAGCCCGACCGATCGCGATACCATACGGCCAGGCGCGGTACCCCCTCGTCGTCTTCCGGAATCACGGTACCGGGGGTCAACACCCGCACAATTTGGCGATCGACCAAGCCTTTGGCGAGTGCCGGATCCTCCATTTGCTCGGCGATGGCCACGGTATAACCGGCCTCCAACAGTTTTCGGGCGTATTGATGCAGCGCATGGTGCGGTACGCCGCACATCGGTACCCGGCCATCCCGCGAGGTCAGTTGGAGGTCCAGTAAAGGCGCCGCGAGTTCGGCATCCGGACCGAACAACTCGTAAAAATCCCCTAAGCGAAAAAGCAACAAGGCGTCCGGTTGTTCGGCCTTGAGTCGGTAATATTGGTCTAGCATGGGCGTGGTTTTGACCGGATGGCTCATGATTCCGGTGGCCCCTTTCGTCCTAAACTACGGGTCAACCATAGCCCTTCTAACAAGCCGCGCTCCGATAGTCGGACAAACGGCCAGCCATAATGGTCCCAAAATCGTTCGAGCACGATTAACCCCCCCTGAAAGAGGGCTTGCCGTTCCGGGGTCAACCAATTCGCCAGTTCGTGGCGCCGATGGCCGACCCGGGTAATGTGTTCGCGGTTGATGACGGGCCGGTTCCATAGCCGTGCCAACACCCCCGCCGTTCCGCCGATGACTACCGGAGGATGATCCGACAAGGGAGGCCAGCTCCAGTCCGTTTGGGGCCGCAACGCGCCCGCCGGAATGCTCCAACTGTCCCGAGGGGTGACACATTCCGTGCTGCCACCCCCAATGTCGAGCAGCACGTTAAGATCGGGATGCTGTGCCTTGACGCCGATCCAGGCCAGCCGCCCTTCCAATCGGCCATCCAAAGGCCACCAATCGTCAAAATACCGCCGGACCACCGACACCAGCTGGGGCCGCATCCGTAGTCCTTCGCCGCCGGCCACCAAGGGAGCCGGCCAATGATGATGGGTTAATAAGCCCCGCCACCGGCCGAGCAGTTGATCAAGCCGGCCTTCCGCGTCCTCGCGCAATAAATTGACCGTTTGGTAATCGCGCGCCCAGGGGGTATCGAGCTGGGGCGCCACAAACAGGACACTTGTGGTAGTGCCCAACTTGATGATTGACGCTGCGGTCACCATGTCACTCCGTCACCTGCCATTATCCGACATTATATCAAAGCCGGAGGGCGGGTCGATCTGATAGAATGAATTGACGAGTCGGTCGGTATCATCATGACGAGGAGGATCGGGCGGGTGCGGTCCGGATGGCATCAGCGGTTGACCGTTTGGAGTATCGCGGGAGTGATGGGCAGCTTGGCCTTCGGACCGGTGACCGAGGCCGCTCCTCCGCCCTTGTCCGCCTCCGCCGCCATTTTAGTGGACGGCAATACCGGCCAGAT
This sequence comes from Sulfobacillus acidophilus DSM 10332, assembly GCA_000237975.1. GTDB lineage: Bacteria > Bacillota > Sulfobacillia > Sulfobacillales > Sulfobacillaceae > Sulfobacillus_A > Sulfobacillus_A acidophilus. The sequence goes on from CP003179.1 coordinate 1,790,257, forward strand.
TCTCTATGCGCGGCGTCCGTTGGCGGAGTATTATCCGGCCTCGATTACGAAAATCATGACCGCCTATTTAGCGATTCAAGACGGGTGGCATAAAACGGTGGTCGTGTCACCGGCGGCGGCGGCCCAGATTGGTTCGAGCTGCTATCTGAAGGCCGGTGAACGACTCCCGATGCCGGCGGTGGTGACGGCAATGATGCTGGTGTCCGGCAACGACGCGGCCTATGCGGTGGCACAAACCGTTGGCGGCACCGTTCCTCGTTTTGTGGCGATGATGAATCGCCAAGCCGGGCTTTGGCATGCACCCGGGATTCATTTCGATAACCCGGACGGATTACCGGATCCCCGTCACCTCGTATCCGCCTGGGGGATGGCCATCATTGCCCGGCACGCCATGGCTAATCCTATTTTTGCCCGTATCGTGAGAACGCGGGTTACCGCCTTGCCGCCCGATCCGACGCCCCGCGTGTTTTATAATCAAAATCAACTGTTATATACGTTTCCGGGTGCGGTGGGCGTCAAAATCGGATACACCATCGAAGCGGACGAAACCATTGTCGCCGCCGCACGGCGCCACGGCGTATTTTTGATTGAAGTCCTTTTGCACGATACCCCGGCCGGCCTCTGGCCGGATGCGGCCAATCTGCTCGAGTGGGGATTTCAATCCTATTACCCGCTTACGTTATGGCGGTCGCAGGCGGTCATCGGCCGCCTTCACATTGCCGGGCGGACCGTTGCGGTGACGAGCCGGGTGCCGGTGACCGTCCTGGCTTCGCGCCAGTCCGGGCGAAAGGGAATTCGTTGGCGAATCCGTCCCAGTCCTCGGCTGTCGGTGGCGGCGGGGGTGAGAAAAAACCAACCGGTCGGCACGCTGGAGGTGTGGGTCAATGGACGCCCGGCCCTTCAACAACCGGTGGTAGCGGCCGAGAACCTGCCGCCCAATCCTCCCCGCATGACGTACCGCTGGTGGTGGCTCGGGCTGCCAAGTGCCGTTTGGCTCTGGGGCGTCAGGGTTCGGAGGCGGATGAAAGGGATAGGAGCCGCCCATTTGTTTCCCGTCCGCCGTTAGATTTGGCGAGCGATAGACGTTATCGGTTCAGAATCCACGAGGAGGCCCGGATTTTTTCATGCTATCACATGTGACGAACGCGATATTGGCCCTGGGCGTGTACGGGGTTTTAATCGGCATGATTTTGGAGAGTTGCTACATCCCGGTGCCTTCCGAAATAATTTTGCCGTATGCGGGTTATTTGGTCTACAGCGGACGGGCCAGCTTTGTCGGCGCCGTCTTGGCGGGATTGGTCGGAGGGCTTATCGGTGCGTCGATCGGGTATTTAATCGCCCGTTATGGCGGTCGCCCGCTCGTCGAACGCTATGGTCGGTATGTCGGGATTCACGCTCGCGGATTGGATCGGGCGGAATCCTGGTTTCGGCGCCATGGCGACGGCGCCGTATTTTTTGGTCGGTTGTTACCCGGCATTCGAACCTACATTTCCCTGCCGGCCGGCGTGGCGGAAATGCCCTGGGGCCGGTTTTTGGTATTCACGTTTCTCGGGGCACTTCCTTGGACCGTCCTTTTCACCTATGTCGGGTATGCCTTGGGTCAGCATTGGACTCAAGTGGGCAGTTATTCGCACGCTTTTTTCGCCGTGACCCTCATCGCACTGATTATTTGGCTGGGATGGCTTCGTCGGCGGCGTAAAGCCGGATAGCCTCGCCGGCCAGCAACCAGGGAATCATCCAGAGGGTTAGGGGCCCGTGTTCATATACGGGCCCGAAAACCACCACGGCTAGACTGCGGAGTCCTACGGCCCCCAGCAATATCGGCTCCAGTGGCTCGATAAGCCGGGTAATTCCTTGTCCCGGGATCGCCCAGGGCAGGAGGAAACCGGCTAAATATCCGCTCATCCCGGCGGCCAGGCTACCGCCCGTGAGCCATAGACTGAGTAACGCCAAGCCGGCATCCAAGGATTTACTCCAGGCGGATATCCCCCGACGGGATTTCCATAACGATCGGACGGCTTCCAGCGTCAACACGAGGCCGCCCGCGGTCCACCAAAAGAGAATCCCGTGATGACTCATATGGTGAACCGTCCATAACACGCCGAGCCAGACCCCTATCGCCCAACCGAGTGCCCGAGGTCCGTCATTGCTGCGAAATCCAACCAGCAGGGCCGCGGCAAGACTCCACCATTCGTTCGCGAAGATCCCCTCCCCCTGGCCGCCGAGTTAACGGGTAACCGGGACGTTTTTCCAAAAGGCGCTATCTTCCATCCCGAGCCGCCAAAGCGCGATGCCGGCCAAATGGTCGGCCTGAGCCAATCGGATGCGGGCATGGGCCGAGCGGTCGCCCATAAACCATACGACGTGCGACGAACCCGTAGACGATTGGTAGACAAAACGATTTTGAGACTCGGACGGAATATAGGTGATCGGTACATGATGACTTTGGGCCAAGGCTTTCGCTTCCACGTCCGAAACGGTACTGGCGGGCCCCGGACCTCCCGTGTTTAACCAATCATACCCGTACATCCCGATGGCCAGAATGATACGGTTAGCCGGTACGAGCCGAAGGGCCTGCCGGACGTTGGAGGCGACCCAATCATAGGGTGCGACGGGCCCCGGCGGCCCTCCGCTGTAATGATGATCATACGCCATAATGATGAGGGCGTCCGCGGTTCGCCCCAGGGCCCGGTAATCGTAGGCGCCGTTGATGCTGGTGGGAACCCCCAGCAGGGGAAACACCGAAACCAGCACCTTTTTATGCAAGGGGTGGAGTTGTTTGGCGACATCGCCGACAAATTTGGAGAGATCCGAGCGACTACTCGGGTTCAGCAGCTCAAAGTCGAGGTTGATCCCGTCCAAACGGTCTTGCACCACCACCCGGCGAATAGCGGCCGCCGCCTTGAGCCGCGTGGAGCGGGTCCAGAGGACATCCGAGCTGCCGTTGGCATTGACAAACAGCGGGATGACACCAATATGATGGGCATGTGCCTGGCTGACCAGCGAATTATCGTATCCCGTATCGGTGACGCTCCCGTCCGGGTTGACGCTAAACCATAGTGGACTGACCATGGTCAGATGTTGCCAGTGTTGGTCAAACGAGGGACGCGAACCGGGGTCGCCCGGTGACGGATTTTCATAAAATCCCTCCACTTGAAATTGCCCCGGAGGAAAGGGCGCGGCCGGTCGCCGATGCCCCAGCCAGCCGATGAGGAGCAACAGGACAATGACCACGCCGGCCGTAAGGGCGGCACTTTCTCGTCGGTGGTGACGGATCCAATCTTGCCAATTCATGGTATGGACCTCCTGGACAAATTACACTACGATTGCCAGTATGGCCCACCCTCACTATGAGTTATGCTGTCGGGAGGGAAATACGATGACAGGGGCGGAAGGCCGAACGGCGGCAGGCGGCTCGGCAGGAAATGCGGTCGTCAGCAATTCTAACAACACCCGCCGACTCGTACGCAAACGGGTTAATTCCTGTTCCAATTGACGGATTCGCTGCCGTAGGCGAAGTATTTCCTCGTCTCGCGGATCCTCTTGGGGTGGATTCATGATCCCTCGCCTCCTTTGCCCCTAATATACCCGTGGTGATGGTAGAATATTCCGGGTGGACTTTGTCAGAAAGGGCGAAATCGATGACGTTGGAAGAAACCGATATTGTGATGATGGGCGAGACCGACGCGTCCGGCATTGGTCATTTTATTGGCCAGTTGAGGCTTTTGGAACGGGCGGAATTCTATTTTATGAAAGCCATAGGGCTTCCCTATCACGCTGATATGTTTGACGACTATCTCCTGCCTCGCGTCCATCTCGATGTAGATTATCTCGACCCCTTGCATTTTGCGGACCAGGTGCAATATGACGTCACCGTTTCGCGCATCGGGCGGACGTCCTTTACCCTGGCGATCACCGTCCGGCGGTTACCGGACGCGGTGGACGCCATGCGGGGCGCGATTACGTTGGTGCTGCTGGATGCGAAAACCGGGCGCCCAACCCCCCTGCCGGATCCATGGCGTCGTCAATTGGCTCGTTACCAGACCCAATGACGGAAGCCCTCAGGCATTTCCTGAGGGCTTCACGGGTTTTTCCGGCAAAATGGACGCATCCAACGGGGCGCCGGAGAAAGACGGTATCCCGGCTTTTATTGACTCAGGCGACCGGCAAGCTCGACAAAGGTTCGCACCATTACGCCGGTCGGACTATTTTTGACTCGATTGAGGGGGCCGCGATCCGTCCAGGCCGTGCCGGCGATGTCGAGGTGGGCGAAGGGAACGGTACCGGCAAACTCCGCGATAATCATGCCGCCGGTAATCGTCCCGGCATCGCGTCCCGGCGCATTTTTGATATCGGCAATGTCCGACCGATAGAGTTTGCGAAATTCGGGATAGGTCGGCAACCGCCAGACGCGTTCGCCCGCCGATTCGGCGGATTGCAGGACGAGGGCGGCCAGGGCGTCGTCCTGCGAGACTAAGGCCGTGGCTTCATGTCCGAGGGCCACCATAACCGCTCCGGTCAAGGTCGACGTTTCAACAATCCAGTTCACGCCCAGATGAGCCGCGTAACTCACGGCGTCGGCCAAGGCTACCCGACCTTCCGCATCGGTGTTGGTGATTTCAATGGTTTTACCGTTAAACGCTTTGAGCACGTCGCCCGGTTTATAGGATGTCCCGCTGGGGATATTCTGGGCCACCGCCATCAATCCGACCACGTTAATCGGCAGGGCCAAGTCGGCAATAGCTACCAAAGCCCCCAACACCGCGGCCGCACCCAACATGTCGTATTTCATGTCTTCCATCCCGGGGGCGCTTTTCAGGCTAATGCCGCCGGAATCGAAGGTAATGCCTTTTCCGACCAACGCCAAGGTCGGGCCGCCGGGTTTACCCTCATATCGCATGACGACGAGGCGCGGCGGATAGGCGCTGCCCTGCCCGACACCCAGAAGACAGCCCATGCCCATTTCCGCCAGCCGGGTCTCGTCGAACACTTCGACATCAAATCCGTGTTGCTGTCCGGCCTCCACCGCGGCTTCGGCCAGTTTGGCGGGATAGAGGTGGTTCGACGGCCGAGCGCCTAATTCGCGGGTGAGATTTTGGGCCTGGGCAATCACACGCCCACGGGCCAACCCGGCTTCGGCATCCTCGCCCGCCAATCCCAACAACCATACCTGTTCTAACCACTGTTTCGGCGGCTCCGACTTATATGTAGCAAATTGCCAGCACCCTAAAAGAACCCCTTCTGTGAGCGATGAGGCCGCGTCTTCCGGGGTGAGATCGATGCTCGGCAATTGGATCGCAAGCGTTTTGGCTTTCCATTGGTCGGCCGACATGCCGGCTTGGCCCGCCATCATCCGGAGTTCCCGACCGGTGAATGTCTCGGACGGTCCCAATCCAATCAAAAGAATGCGGCGTGCCGGCAGTTTGCCGAGGGTGAGGGTTGACCAGGTTTGAAGCCACCGGCCGCGAAACTCGTCCGCGGCGATCGCTGCCTGAATCGCCCCGTCCAACGCCTGGTCGAGTTCGGTGAGAAGGCCCCCTTCGAGTTGATCGCTAAAGACCCCCACCGCCAGGACGTCGGCGGAAACCCGGGTGGCATGCGCCCTGTTCAAAATAATGTCCATAAAACGCCTCCTTCGTTCAAACCGTCCCTGTCGGCGGGTGATCGTTCCCGCCCCCAAGGACCGTTATGCCCAGATATCATACAAAAAGTTTATGTAATTTTCACCTAGCACCCGGCGAATGGTGTCGTCCGACAGTTGTCGATCGGCTAACCGTTCCGCCAACCGAGGCCATCCGGTCACATCTTCCAAACCGGGTACCGGTTCCTCGACCCCGTCAAAGTCGGAGCCAATGCCGGTATGGCGGTCATCGCCCACGACATCTAACGCGTGGACAATATGGTCGACCACGCGATCCAAATCGGCGGTTCCGCCGAGGAAATCGCGAACAAACGTGATGCCTTGGATACCGCCCTTTTCCGCGAGCGCCCGGATTTGGGCGTCGCTTAAGTTGCGTCGGTGGTCCTTCAGTGCGCGGCAATTGGAGTGCGAGGCTATGACGGGTTTTTGGCTCACCGCCAGCACGTCCCAAAAACCCGCTTCAGCCAAATGCGACACGTCGACAATCATGCCGATCTCGTTCATTTGGTGAACGACTTGTCGGCCGGCCTGGCTTAACCCGCCACCGCCCGGGTCTTCGCCGGCACCGTCGGCCAGCAAGTTGCGTTGATTCCATGTCAAACTCATTAACCGCACGCCCAACCGATAGAGTAACCGGACGATATGACCCGGACCGGTGACCGCATCGGCCCCTTCAATGGATAACAACGCGGCAATTTTTCCCGAGGCGAGGGCCGCATCTAACGAGGCCCGGTCATTCACCGGCATCACCAGATCGGCGGCGTGCCGGACTTCTTCCCAAAACGCGTCGATATACGCCAAGGTCCGTGTGAGGGCCCGGTCCGGCTTGTATTCGGGCTCGACCCAACAGGAGAAAAATTGCACCCGATGACCGACCTGCCGCATGCGGGGGAAGTCAAGCTGGCCTTTGGTACTCGTTTCGGTCAGGTGGCGCTGACCGGAAAGAACGGCGCCTAGGCTATCGGCGTGGGTGTCCACCGTAATGATGTCGGTTTCTTTCCAGCGCATACGGTTCCGCCTTTCTGGCTATTCGCGATAGAAAATCCGCTCGACTTGGAGCGAGCGGCCGGTTTCCGGGTCGACGTCAACCAATAAACCGCCAAATTGCCCCGCCCCGTGCGCGGTTTCAAACCGCACCGGCATTTGGGTCGTCAGCTTTTTAATCACGAGCTCGGTCTGCACGCCAATTACCGAATCGCGCGGGCCGGTCATTCCCAAGTCGGTCAGAAAAGCCGTGCCTTGGGGCAAAATCCGCTCATCTGCCGTTTGCACGTGCGTATGGGTGCCGACCACTATCGAAACCCGGCCATCCAAGTACCACGCGAGAGCGGCTTTTTCGCTGGTCGTTTCGGCGTGAAAGTCGACGACGACGATCCGGCTTTGTTCGGGCAATGAGGATAGCAGGCCATCCATGGTGCGAAACGGATCGTCATATTGAAAGGGCATAAATGCTCGTCCGGCTAAACTCACGACCACCACCGGAATCCCCCCCGGGCTTACCACGACATATCCGTGTCCCGGGGTACCGGGAGGTAAATTCAGCGGTCGGAGCAAATGAGGCACATCATCGATAAATTGAAAGATCTCTTTTTTATCGAAAATATGGTTGCCGGAGGTCAAGACGTGCACTCCGGCGCTCAAGAGTTCATCCATGATGTCATGGGTGAGACCGTTACCGCCGGCGGCATTTTCTCCGTTGGCCACCACTAAATCTAGTGGAGTCTCCCGCTTCAGGCGGGCGAGGTGCTCACGAACCAGTCGACGCCCGGTTTTGCCGACGATATCACCAATCAAGAGAATGCGCATAGAGCGCCTCCACCCAGTTTAGGTATTGAAAATGAGGACGCGCCCTTCCTCCCGCAATGCCACGACTTGCCCGGATCCGTGCTGCACCACCGCCGCCAACCGTTCTTGAATGGTTTCTTCTTGAACCAACATTTCTTCTTCCAATAAGTCATGAGGGTCGGCAAGGACGCTTAAATTAAAGTGATCCCGTAAGACTTCGATAAACATGCCAATTTCCTCCACCGACACCGTATCGGTATCGCGGGTGAGTTCGATGCTAAGAAGTTCTCCCACTTCACTGGCACTCATGGTGAGTGTTTTGAGCGGTCGACCGGTGATTTGGCGGTAGCTGGCCAGCACGTCATACGTTTGTTCTTGCAGTTTTGTCCATGTCTCTTCCGAGAGCGGTCCCCGCACGACAAACGTCACTTGCAACGCTTTGGCCTCCGGATCACATTGAACGCTGCCAACCTCTGGATAGCGCATAATGACGGCAATCAGTGTGCCCAATCCGCGGGTGCTGCCACCCCAACCGTATGTCGTCATTTGCACAGAACCCACCCCTTTCCGAGCAACCCTGGTTATGGCAGTATGCTATGTCATGCCACAACGAAGGGCTGTATGGCGACTCAAATTCTCTCCCGGTGCCGCCATGATGCGATACCGATGATGCCTGCTTAGTCATTCTCCCAGTGGTCGGCGGTCGCTTGAGCGTCGTCCCATGACTCGCTAATTCGGGCGATCACCGCACGCGGAAACCCTTCTCGCACCAGGCGGCGCAGGAGGCGAGCGCGCTCACGAGGATCATCTTTATCGTAACGCCTTAATAACGCTTCGGCAATCTCTTGCCAGTCAACTTCGCGTGACTCGGTTTGACGAAATCGGGCGACCCACTCTTGATCTAACCGGCGGCGTTGGAGACGGGCGGCAATTTTCCGGGGCCCTGCGTGATGGGCCAAACCTTGACGAATCACGGCATCGTACACCGCGTGTTCATTGATCCAGCCGTGTTCCAACAAATCGTCGATGACGGTCTTGACCTCGTCCGGGTCAAACCCTTTGGCTAACAGCCGCTGTTCGAGTTCGGCGGCACTGAGATTACGTTGGCTGAGCCAGCGAAGCGCCCAGCCGCGTGCACTAGTCAATCTCGGGCGGCACGACCGATGCCGTCGCCGTCGTCTCCCCCATCACCTGTTGGCGTATGCGGGTTTCCAACTCATTGGCCAAGTCGGGATTCGTTTTGAGAAATTCGCGGGTGTTTTCCCGCCCTTGGCCGAGCCGGGTATCTTGATAGGCATACCAGGCGCCACTTTTTTGGACTAACCCGAGGTCCACCGCCAAGTCCAGAATGCTGCCTTCGCGCGAGATGCCCTCGCCGTATAAGATGTCGAATTCCGCTTGTTTAAACGGCGGGGCGACCTTGTTTTTCACCACTTTGACCCGCGTCCGGCTGCCGACGACCTCATTGCCCTGTTTCAAACTGTCGACCCGACGGACTTCGAGTCGGATGGACGCATAAAATTTTAAGGCGCGACCCCCGGGGGTGGTTTCCGGATTGCCAAACATGACCCCCACTTTTTCCCGCAATTGGTTGATAAACACGGCAATCGTGCGGGATTTGGAGATCGCCCCGGTTAACTTCCGCAAGGCCTGAGACATTAATCGAGCCTGCAGGCCGACATGGGCATCGCCCATTTCGCCTTCGATTTCCGCTCGGGGCACCAGCGCCGCCACCGAGTCGATGACGACGATATCCACCGCCCCTGATCGCACCAACGCTTCCGCGATTTCGAGAGCTTGTTCACCGGTGTCCGGTTGGGAAATCAAGAGATCGTCTAAATTGACCCCGAGTTTGGACGCATATAACGGATCCAGCGCATGCTCCACGTCTATGAAGGCCGCCACGCCGCCGCCTTTTTGCGCTTCGGCGATGGCGTGTAATGCAATGGTGGTTTTTCCGGACGATTCCTGGCCATAAATCTCGACCACGCGTCCCCGCGGGAGTCCTCCGACTCCCATCGCGAGGTCGAGTGTGATGCATCCTGTCGGAATGACATCAATGGCCGTACGTGTCGATTCTTGGCCCAGACGCATAATCGAGCCTTTGCCGAATTGTTTTTCAATCTGGGCCAATGCCAGATCTAATGCTTTTTCCCTGTCCATTGCCATCGGATTTCCTCCCCCACCCTAAAAACCCTGCCTGGCATTCAATTCGCGGTTGATTGCCAATTTCCTGCCTTAGCGGGGGCGCGCCGGCTCCAGGTTTACGCTCTTACCCCGGATGACGATGGCGCCGACATTTTGCAGAACCTTGTGGGCCGCATCCTTGGGGATTTCGACAAAGGTAAAGCGATCATAAATGTCGATTAAACCGATGACACTGCCTTGAATGCCGGCCCCTTCGGCTAATCCCCGCACAATATCGGCGGGTGTCACACGGTCCATCCGGCCTAAATTCATAAACATTCGGACCATGCCGGGTTCGGCGCCGGTTTCCCCAAAGTCCAGATCGGATTTGTCCTCCCGGCCCTTGTCCACCATGAGGCGGATGGCAGCGGCGGCAATATCGACCGAATCATATTCCTCGGCTAATTGCATCACCAATTCCTGATAACTCGGCAATACCCCTCGTTGAATCTCTTCCGCCAGCCGATTCTTCAACATTTCCCGCTGCTTTTCGGCGACATCGGCCGGGGTCGGCAACGGTCGCCGCTGCAGCCGAACGCGAAGGACCCGTTCCATTTGTCGGAGCTGGCGAAACTCTTTCGGATTAATGAGCGAAATGGCCGTGCCGGTTCGCCCGGCGCGGCCGGTTCGGCCAATCCGGTGAACATAGCTTTCGGTATCTTGTGGCAGGTCATAGTTTATGACGTGAGTGACATTGTCGATGTCCAGCCCACGGGCGGCCACGTCGGTAGCGACCAAAATTTCGCTGCCGCCTTCCTTAAACCGCTTCATGACGCGATTGCGCTGGACCTGGTTGAGATCGCCGTGTAACGCCTCGGCGGTATATCCGCGAGCTTGGAGTCCTTCTGTCAGCTCATCCACGCGTTTTTTGGTCCGGCAGAAAATGATGGTGCGTTCCGCTTCTTCCATGTCTAAAATGCGGGTGAGGGCATCCAGTTTCTCAAATTCGCGCACTTCGTAGAACACTTGTTCAATGGACGGCACGGTCAGCCGCTCGGGGCTAATATTGACATGAACCGGATCTTTCAAATACCGCCGGGCCAGTTTGGCAATCGGATCCGGGACGGTGGCCGAGAAAAGCAGGGTTTGACGATTTTCCGGCACGTTTTTCAAAATGAACTCGATATCTTCGATAAAGCCCATGTCCAACATTTCATCGGCTTCGTCGAGCACCATCATTTGGACATGGTCCAGTTTCAGGGTGCCCCGACGAATATGGTCCATCACCCGGCCCGGCGTCCCAATCACGACTTGGGCACCATGTTCCAGCGCCCGGATTTGGCGGTCATAGGACTGCCCGCCATAGATCGGGACGACTTTAATGCCGGAGAACTTGCCGATTTTGGTGATTTCTTCGGCTACCTGAATCGCTAATTCCCGTGTGGGGGCCAAAACCAGGGCTTCCACCCGTTTCGATCGGTGGTCGAGCCGTTCGACAATCGGAATGCCGAAAGCGGCTGTTTTGCCGGTACCGGTTTGCGCCTGACCAATTAAATCATGTCCCTCGAGAATAATCGGGATGGTTTTGGCCTGGATGGGTGACGGCTCTTCGAAGCCCATCTCTTCTAAGGCCTTGATGACGGAACTGCTAAGCCCCATCGCTTTGAATGACAATTCTTGTTGTTCCACGTTTGTGTCTCCTCTAACCTGCTAATTCTGTGCCGTTGGCCCGGCACGGGCATTGCCCTTAGGATACGGGCGGTGATACGTGATGGATGTCCGTCGGTAAGCCGAGCGCCTGCCAGAGCGCGCTCAAAACGGATTCTACGGCGGCTTGACGAACCGCGTCGCGGCCGAGTGGCATATATCGCCGAAGCGCGAGTGTTTCTCGGGCGGTGCTGACGGCGACATAATAGGTGCCGACGGGATCGTGATCGGTGCCACCGGAGGGGCCGGCAAAACCCGTCGTCGCCACCCCGACGTCTGTGCGCCAGGTTTCCCGAATTGCGCGGGCCATATCCCGTGCACACGCTTCACTGACGGCCCCGAACTGTTCCAGGATCCGGCGATTCACCCCGTGAGCCACTTTGGCATGGTCGGTGTACGTGACGGCTCCCCCGACAATAACTTGTGAAGCCCCCGGCACATCGATCAGCCGGGACAGGACCGATCCGCCGGTTAATGATTCCATGGCCGCTAGCGTGAGATGATGGGTCGTTAACCAATAAATAAGGTAGTGCTCCCGAGACCAGCTTCCGAGTCGATAGACCTGTCCCGGGACCGTTCCTTTCACCCATCCGGCCGCCCGTTCGAGAGTCACCCGACCCCAGCTGTCATCGGTCATCTGGAGCCGAATATCGACCCGTCCCGGTTTGGCGTAAATGCCCGCGTGGGGTACCGGACCGGCCAATAGCGGTCTGACATGGGCGGCGACGGTGGATTCTCCCCAATCGAAGAGGCTGAGCGTCAACCGTTCAACCGCCGTCCCGCCCATCTTGGCCAGGCGCGACGACAGCCATGCGTCGAGGAGAGCTTCCAGTTCCCGGGGAGGTCCAGGCAAAAGCAGAACAATCTGATGCCCTTCGGTCACCCATTGGCCTGGAGCTTGTCCACGGGGATTAAACCCGATTTCGGCACCTTCGATAACCCGCGATTGCCGGGCGACGGCGTCTTCCCATCCCCGATGGCGATAAGGCCGATTCATTAATCGCTGACGGACCCGCTCGTCGACAATAATTCGACGTTGTAATGCTTGGGCTACCCCATCGATCGTGACGTCATCCCAGGTGGGCCCGAGACCGCCCACCACTACGATCCATTGACTATGTTCGAGAGCTCGCCTCACCGCGTCGGCGATGGCCGAGGGGTCATCTGGGACCACCGTGTGACGAATGGGACGAATGCCATAACGCAAAAGCCACTCCGATAAAGTGGCGGCATTCGTATTGATGACTTCGCCGGCCAATACTTCGTCGCCTACGGCGATAATCTCCGCTTGGGTCTTCACCAACATCACCTTGCTCACGATAACAATTAATGATACGGGAAATGACAGGAAAAGGCAAGGCAATCGGAGAAGCCAGCCGGAGAGCCGGTTAGGCGACGAGTTGCCGGACGTATTCCCCCGGAAGGGTTTCTTTCTCCAATAATTCGTCGGCCAATCGCCATATGGCGTCTTGATGGGCGGTCACCAAGGCGGTGACGTCGGCCTGCGCCTGGTCAATAATTTCTTGCACGGCGCGGTAAAGCACTTCCGGCGACAGCCCTTCCTCGTGGACGACACCGAGCGAACTTAACCCGGTCAGCACCATTCGGCGGGCAATCTCCCAGGCTTTTTCGAAGTCGTTGGCGGCGCCCGTACTTTGTTCGCCCAAAAGAATCCGTTCGGCCGTGGAGCCGGCCAGCAACACTTTAATGTCTTGTTGCAGCTCCGACACAGTCTGTAACAAGCGGTCGTCGTCGGGCGCTTGCCGGACGAAACCGAGAGCCATTCCACGGGGCGAGATGGTAATGGAGGATACCGAACCGGGGTTGACCAATTCCCCTATAATGGCGTGCCCTCCTTCATGCACGGCCACGCGCCGCAGTTCTTCTCGACTTAAGTGCCGATCCAGTTTTTCTCCCAATAGCACTTTGTCCACGGCGGCTTTGAAGTGCGCCATCGTAATCCGGTCGTTTCCTTCCCGAAGCGCCAAGATGGCCGCCTCGTTACACACGCTCTCCAAATGGGCCCCGGAAAATCCATAGGTTTCGCGCGCTAAAACGGCCAAGTCGACGTCATCGGCCATCGGCTTATTTTGGGTATGCAGCGCCAAAATCGCTTCCCGTCCTTCGCGATCCGGCAGATCGACCCGAACTAGCCGGTCAAACCGCCCCGGTCGCATCAGTGCGGGGTCGAGCAAATCGGCCCGGTTGGTAGCGGCGATGACTAAAATGCGCACGTCTTCATGGGTGGCCATGCCGTCCATTTCCACCAATAGTTGATTTAAGGTTTGGTCATATTCCAGGTGACTTTGATGCTGCCCCCGCCGACCGGCCATGACTTCAATCTCGTCAATAAAAATAATGGCGCTTTGGCGACCTTCCCGTTTGGCCAGACTGCGTGCGTCGCGAAACAATTGCCGGACCCGCTGGGCCCCGACCCCGGCGTACACTTCGACGAATTCGGAACCCGAGGCGGCCAAAAAGACCGATTCCGTATATTGCGCGGCGGCTTTGGCTAATAAGGTTTTCCCGGTGCCGGGCGGGCCGGTCAGTAAAATGCCTTTGAGGGGTCGAATGCCCAACCGCTCGATGGCCCGTGGACGCAGCACGAAATCCAATGCTTCTATCAGCTCGTTTTTGGCGGCGCGCTGACCCCCGATGTCTTGAAAGGTCACCAAAGGCGTAGCCGTCGCATCCACTTTGCGATTCATTCCGGTTTGCAGGCGAGCCATCATACCGCTGGAAAATAACATCACCCCGATCCCTAAGAGAAGCACCAGGGGCCAAATGTCCACCTGATTAAAGGCCAAGAAAATAATCGTGCCTAATAAGGCGCCGAGACCGATTTCTTTAGCCATGTTGTCCTCCTCCCAGTACGATCGGAATCACGTCATAGAGCACATGCGAGCCTTGTCGCAGAGTAATATAAAGATGCGTGTTGCCCAATTCTACGGTCGCTTGGCTATGACTTTGGGCCGCCATCGCCTGAATTTGATTTTTCATCGCGACGTATTGACCGGTCGCTTCGCCCTGAGCCACCTCAAACCGGACGTTGTTGGCGAGTTGGACCAGGGCCGGATTGGCATGGTTCACCATCGAAATGCCGGTCGGCGTATGCCCTAACGTCTGGGTGGCGACCACCTCGACTTGACGATACACGGTCATCAAGTCGGCCGATGGATTGAGTACCACCGTGACTTCCCCGTTCGGGGTCAGGCTTACCCGTTCTACCCCGGGTATCGACCCCATAGTTTGGACCAAGGGGCTTTTGACCGCAGTCGTCAGGTAGACCCATTGGGCTCCCCGCAAAAGGGCAAATGTGGCCAGCATGGTCACAAATACCACGATGAGTTGCTTTACCGACAGCTTCATACGCGCCTCCTTGGCTCCTGGGCAATCCTTCTTGGGCGCAGTATATCATACGGCATGCGTCGATGGCGGCGTTAATGCTTGTCTGGATTGGCAAGAACCGCTAAGTCGCGGGTTCGCCTACCAAATCATATTCTTTAACCCCTAAAATCCGCACCGGAATCACGCTGCCGACCGGGAACGTTCCTTTGACGTAGGTTACGCCGTCGATACCGGGGGCATCGGTCGGTCCCCGTCCGACGCTTACGGTGGATCCGGTTTCCTCAATTATCGTCGGCATAATCTGTCCGATGTGGCGGCCGCGCACGGAACCGACCAGTCGACGTTGGAGCAACATCGCTTCGCGCCGCCGGCGTTCTTTGACGGCCGCAGGCACCGGGTCACCCAACGGCTCGGCGCGCGTGCCTTCTTCCGGGGAATAAGTGAAGACCCCGACATGATCAAACCGCATGGCTTCAATGAACTCCAATAAGGTCTGAAAATGGGCGTCGGTCTCGCCGGGAAATCCGACGATAAAGGTTGTCCGCAGGGTGACTCCCGGAATCGCGTCCCGGATCATCTGGATTACCCGTTCGGTTTTTTCTCGCCGGAACGGGCGCCCCATTTTTTGCAATAAATCGGGATGGGCATGTTGCAGCGGCATATCCAGGTACGGGGCGACCTGGGGAATTTGTCGCATCGCCTCGACCAAGGCGGGGGAAATTTGTGTCGGATAGCTGTACATGAGCCGCATCCACTGGAGACCCGGAATCTCGGCCAACTCATAGAGAAGCCGGGGCAATTCGGGATGTCCGTAGAGATCATGACCCCAAATTGTCGAATCTTGGGCAATCAAAACAAGTTCCTTGACGCCCCCGGCAACCAGTTGGCGCGCTTCGGCCACGATATCGGCCAAGGGTCGGCTCCGATATCCGCCCCGCATTTGGGGAATGGCGCAAAAGGCACACGTATGATCGCACCCTTCGGCGATTTTCAGGTAGGCCGTATATTGCGGGGTGGTCAGCCGACGGGGCCGCTCGATGCCCCCGACGGGCATTTCGCCCCAAAAACCCGGACGACTGCCGTGCAAGGCGCCGTCGACCGCTTCGACAATGCGATGAAATTCACCCGTACCGACCATGGCGTCTACCTCGGGCAGTTGGTCCCACAAGTGGTTTTGATAGCGTTGGGATAAGCAGCCGGCCACCACCAGGGCTTTCAGCTGGCCCGTTTCGCGGTATTGATTCATTTCCAATATGGTGTCAATCGACTCTTGCTTGGCTTTGTCGATAAATCCGCACGTGTTGACAATTAACACCTCGGCTTCGTCGGCGGCGGCGGTGAGTTCGTACCCCGCCTGTTCTAACAATCCCAGCATGACTTCGGAATCGACGCGATTTTTTGGGCAGCCTAAACTGACCATGCCTACTTTTGTCGCCATGGGTGTCACCTCGTTGGCTATCATATCGTAGGCATGCGCTAAAATAAAGGGGCGGGCTAAGAAAGCGGGGTGGCCGGTTGTTCGACGGCGGTGGGCACTCGGGATTGCCACCAGGCATAGCCGCTCGCCGATAAGGTAATGACACCGGCCAGCAACAAGACGGGGCGTAGTGCCCACGCCTCGGCTAAAACGGCGCCGCCCTCAAGCGACAGCATGGCGGCGAGGCCGATGCCGAAACTGCGCACGGCAAATACCCGTCCCCGCATGTCGAGGGGAGTAATCGCTTGGATCCAACTGCGCATGGGAATCAGGTAAAAAATATTGCCGGCACCCAAAACGACAAATTCCGCTACCATCAGCGGCCAAGAGACCGTAAAACCGAAGGCGACAATGGCCAGTCCCATCCATAAAAACCCTTGCGTAATCCAAAAGGGCGGGCGCCGACGATCGCCGAAGCGTTCCATCAACACGCCGGCCAGGACCATGCCTACGGCCATCGCGCCCATAAGAAACCCGTAATACCCGGTGGGCCGATGGATATGATACAGCATGACGGCGGCCAACACCTCGATCGAGTAGACGCCAAAAATCCCCAAAGCGGTAATCGCCAATAAATGCGACAACACCGGATGAGCCCGGTAATAGCGAATCCCTTGCCCGATACTTTGCCAAAAGTTTTGTCCGGCTGTCGCGATCGGTTGCCACACCGAGTGAGGTAAATCGATTCGGGCAATTAAGAGGCCGGAGATGACAAAGCTTATGCTATCGATAATAAACATATCGCGGACACCCACGGTTAAAACCAAGGCGCTGGCCAAGCCGTAGCCGGCAATGCCCAAGATATTACTGGCGGTTTCCATGGCGCTATTGGCTTGAGTGAGTTTGTCGGGGGGCACCGTTTCGGGCAACACGGCCCGGTTGGCGGGCCGGTAAAACAAATTAATCGCCTGCACTAAAAAAACCGTGACGTAAGCCCACGACAAGGATCCGACCCAGGGGATAGACAACACCAATCCCGCGCGCAACAGATCCCCGCCAATCATTACCCGGCGCCGATTCCAGCGGTCCGCCACGCCTGCCACGACCCAACCCAATAAGACGTTCGGGAGCATGCCAAGGGCTAATACGGTACCAAAAGCCAATGCGGAATGATGAGAGAGTTGTAACGAAAACACCGCCAGGCCGATTTCCGTCAAGGTGTCGCCGGCCATGGATATCATTTGGGCAAAAAATAATCGCAAAAAATTCGCTTGTCGATAAATCGAACTCATGGGTGCGCTCCTGCGGTTGGATAGTGACACCATTACTGATTAAATCAACAAATTCTCGCTAGGAATCCAATTTTCCTGTAATCACACGGTATATTTCTTCGACAAAATTTGCAGAGGACAGGAAGTTCTAGCGATATCCGGACAGACGTACCTATTGAAGCAAGGAGGGTGTTCAATGCGGATCATTACGGTTTCCTATGAGGTATGGCGGCGCACCGTGACGGCCTTGGTTATGCTGGGGTTGGTTGTCCTTTTGGGGATGACCCTATCGGTTCCGCCCCACACGGCACCCGTTGCGACCACCCCCCTACCCGCCCAAGACCGGTATTCCCTCCGGGATGTGATTACCCAGCAGAAGGTGGCCGCCTTGACCTTCGATATTTCTTGGGGCACCGTGATGCCCGAAAAAGTATTTCGTTTGCTCAAACAAGACCATGTGGCAGCGACATTTTTCTTGTCGGGACCCTGGGCGTCACAAAATCAGGCTCTGGTCCGCCAAATGGCCGAAGCCGGATTTGAAATAGAATCGCACGGATGGGCTCATGTCAATTACACCGGTCTCTCATCCGAAGGGGTTCGACAAAATATTCTCCGGGCCAATGCGGTGCTGACCGCTATCACGGGGCAAAAGCCGGAATTTGTGCGCCCGCCGAATGGCGATTTTAGCCCACGCACGATTGCGGCCGCTCGTGCCGTTGGCTATACCACGGTCACCTGGGGTACGGATTCCTGGGATTGGATGAATCCCGGGGTGTCGACCATTATCAACCGTGTGGTGACCCGTATTCATCCAGGAGACATTGTGCTTCTGCACGCGTCCGATACGTGTAAACAAACCGATTTGGCTCTGCCGACGATTATCAAGGATTTACACGCAAAAGGGTATCGATTGGTCACTCTGAAAGAGCTTTTGCGGACAGGGCAGCCGAACTACCGCGGTTAAACCAGCGATCCCACCAGAGGCGGTACCACGGTTTGGCGGAAATGGGCCGGGTGATCCAAAGACCTACCCGGTGGGGCGGTTGGTTTGGCCCCCACACGGTCAAAAATCCCACCCGGCCCGGCTTCACCGGGGCCGCGAGGCGGGTCGGCAACGACACGCGAACGGTGTAGCGTTCGCCCACGGGTACACTCACCCACACCGCATGCCGGACAAAGACCGTGACCCTGTCGCGGGTACCGTTGATGACCGGCAGGTCACCCCAGGCTTGCCGAGGACGCGCCGCTTCAACGGTCTCCCAGTTTTGAAATCCCCAATTCAATAGCCGTCCGGCCTCTCCCCAACGATCCGGGCTATGCAGGACCACCGCAATCAATTGCCGACCGTTCCGAGTGGCGGAGGCGGCTAAACACTTGCCGGCGGCGTCGGTGGTCCCGGTCTTTATCCCGTCGGCGCCGGGAAATCCGTAGAGGAGTTGATTGGTGTTATGAATCTGACGGGAATGCTGATGCCGAAGTTCTTGGATCGTGGCCTCGGGCTGACGGACAATGGATTGGAAAATCGGCTGTTTAAGGGCCGCCGTGGCAATAATTGCCAAGTCGTACGCGGAGGAATAATGCCCCGGTGCGGTCAGGCCGTTAGGATTTTCGAACGCCGTGTTAAACGCGCCTAGGCGCGCGGCCTCCCAATTCATCCGGGCGACAAATCGGGGGACGGAACCGGCCACGCTTTCGGCCAGGGCCACCGAGGCATCGTTCCCCGATCGCAACAAAAGACCCGTGAGTAAATCGTAACGCGTATAGTGTTCCCCGGTTTGAATATGTAAAGAAGAACCCGGCGTACCGGCGGCCCGCCGCGATACGGTGACGACCCGTTTTAAGTCACCCGCTTGGATCACGACCAGTGCCGTCATCATTTTAGTCAAGGACGCCGGATCCATTTGCCGAAAGGCATGCTTTTCATAAAGGACCGCCCCGGTTCGCGGATCCCATAAAATGGCGGCCCGCGCACCAATAACAGGCGGCGCGGCCGCCTCTGCCCGGGGGGCATGCACCGTCATGCCGATACTGAGGACGGCCGTCAAAACGGCCAGCAGTCGCAACCGGAATCCGATCATGGTCGGGTATCGCCTCCCGGCCTAGTATATCCGGTTCAGGTCGCCTTACTCGCGCTGGAACGTGAGGGTAATCGGATACTGGCCGGGAAACGGAAGAGGTTGGGACTGGCCGTTGACGACGAGCGTAACGGCGCGGGTGCCGAGTTTAAGGCCAACCGACCGGCTCGCGCTGACGGTGATGCTTTGACCGGCTTCATAAGTATGACCGGACGGGTTAGAAGTAACCCCGTTTTCCCACACTTCAACCCAACACGGCCCGCTAAAGGATAACGCGACGCTAACGGGACCGCTGGTGCCGACTCCATAACTGGCACTGGCCGTACTGGCGTTGGTGGCCAGCAACTGGATGGGCACCGATGCATGGTGAGCCGCCGCCGGATGCTTCGCCCGCACCCGAGCCACGGGCGCTGTCGGCGGTTTGGCGGCCGGGGCGGGATGATGGCCGGTTTGCGTCAGAAGATAGATTCCCGCCACAAAAAGGCCGGCCAACACCAGGGCCACCGCTACCACCGTATTGCTGGAGGTATTGGACCGTGGTGAAGGTTTCGGGACCACGAGGGCTTTAGTTTTGCCGAGGGGTTCGACCGAAGCCGAACGCCGTCGGGTCGGCAACGGATCCGGGGTACCCGCCGGCAAGGGGCGTGCGATTTGCTGCTTTCGATGCTGAACCAGCGCATCGGCATCGAGATCCAAGTACCGGGCATAACTGCGCAAAAACCCTTGCCCGTACACCTCGCCGGGCAGGCGATCCCAGTCGTCATGTTCCAGCGCCTGCAAGTATTCGAGGCGAATGTGGAGCTCTTCGCTGACGTCATCGAGTGAGAGGCGCCTCAGAAGACGCGCTCGGCGCAAATATTCCCCGATGCTGACGGGTTCCTCGGCCATGCAGTCTGCCTCCTTTTGCGATGATTTACGGCCACACTCTATTTAACGTACGGGGAAATGGAATCGTTTCACGGACGTGTTCCAAGCCCGCAATCCAGGCCACCAGCCGTTCGAGCCCCATTCCAAACCCGCTGTGCGGCACGCTGCCATAGCGCCGGAGATCCAGGTACCATTGATAGCGTTCCGGATCCAGCCCCGTTTCACGCATGCGGGCTTCTAATACCGAAAGGTCGTGGATCCGCTGACTGCCGCCCACAATCTCACCATAGCCCTCGGGCGCCAATAAGTCGGCGGCTAAGACCCGGTCGGGGCGTTCGGGATCAGGCTGCATGTAAAAAGCTTTAATGGCTTTGGGGAAATGGGTCAAAAACACCGGGCGATCAAACATTTCGGCCAATGCCGTTTCGTGCGGGGCCCCCAAATCCTCTCCCCAAGCAATGCCGTATCCCGCCTGATTGAGCCGTTCGACGGCTTCATCATACGTGATTCGGGGGAACGGCGGGATCACGGCGGCCAAGCGGGATACATCCCGGTTTAAGGTCTTCAGTTCGTCCTGGCACTCGCGAAGGACGGTTTGAACCACGTGGCTCACTAAACGTTCCTGCCACTCGAGATTTTCCTCGAATTCACAGAAGGCGATTTCCGGCTCGACCATCCAAAATTCCATCAAGTGGCGGCGCGTTTTGGACTTTTCGGCGCGAAACGTGGGCCCGAACGAGTAGACCCGACCGAGTGCCATGGCCAGCGCTTCCAGATAGAGTTGGCCGGATTGTGAGAGATAGGCCGGTTCGCCGAAATAATCGATTTCAAAGAGTGTCGTCGTCCCTTCGGCCGCTGCCGGGGTGATAATCGGAGGGTCGGTCACGACAAATCCCTGATCATCCAGAAAGTTCCGGATGGCATGGATGATGCGGCTTCGGATCCGTAATATCGCGGCCTGACGGGGGCTCCGGATCCACAAGTGGCGATGGTCCAGGAGAAAATCGACACCGTGTTCTTTCGGTTGAATGGGATAATCCGGGCTTTCACTCAACACGCGTAATCGGGTGAGAGAGATTTCGACACCGCCGGGCGCACGCGGGTCGGCATGCACAGTCCCGTCCAGCGAAACGGCCATTTCGGTGCCCAACTGATCCCATTCGGTGACCCAGGGCCCTTCAAGAACGGCTTGTCCCGGTCGAATAATACATTGCACAACCCCGGTTCCGTCTCGAACCATCAGGAAGTGGATTTTGCCCGACGACCGAAAATGAGTGACCCAACCGTGTACCGTCACCTGGTCGCCCAGATGCGATTGGAGAGTGTGAATAGCCGTCGCGGTCACGCTCGGGAGCCTCCCTGCAGCATATTGCGGAAAATCACCAGACGTTGAATTTGGTTGGTGCCTTCATAGATTTGGGTAATTTTTGCGTCCCGCATCATCCGTTCCACCGGATAATCGCGAATATATCCATAACCGCCGAACAGTTGGACAGCATCGGTCGTGACGCGCATGGCCGTCTCCGAACACATGAGTTTCGCCATGGCGGAATAACGGGTAACCTCGGCCGACGATTCCGTCTCGAACCCGGCGCGTTCAACCACTGTGGCCGCCCGGTAGAGCAGTTGCCGACTGGCCTCGATTTGCGTTTGCATATCGGCGAGCATGAATTGAATGGCCTCTTGTTCAATCAAGGGGCGCCCGAATTGTCGACGCTGGGTCAAGTGCTCGACGGTTACGTCCAAGGCCCCTTGGCTAATGCCTAAGGCTTGGGCGGCAATGCCTGGCCGTGTGCGGTCGAGCGTACGCATGGCAATTTTGAAGCCGTCCCCTTCTTCTCCCAGCCGCTGATCCCGAGGCACGCGGACGTCATCAAAGTTTAACATGGCGGTTTGGGAGCCGCGAATCCCCATTTTGTCCTCGATCCGACCGACCGATAGGCCGCTCGCTTGTCCGTCGACCACAAAGGCGGAGATCCCTTTGACACCGCGCTCGGGGTTGGTCGATGCGAAGACCACCAAGGTCTTGGCCAGTCCACCGTTGGTAATGAAGACCTTCGTGCCGGTGAGGCGATAGGAATCCCCATCGAGCACCGCTCGCGTCCGGGTTCCGCCGGCATCCGACCCGGCTTCCGGCTCGGTCAGGGCAAAGGCGGCGAGCTGTTCCCCCTGGGCGATCGGCGGTAAAAAGCGCCGTTTCTGCTCCGGGTTGCCGGCGATTAATATGGGCATGGCCCCTAGGTGTTGGGCGGCAATAATTAAACTGGATGTGGCACAGACGCGCGCCACTTCTTCCACGGCCAAACAAAATGTCAACAGGTCGGCACCGCCGCCCCCATACTCTTCGGGCATTCCGACACCAATCAAGCCGTATTCGCGGAACAGTTCCACCATGTCCCAGGGAAACTCTCCCGTCCGGTCAATTTCCGCGGCCCGCGGTTCGACCCGTTCTTTCGCCAAACGCCGTACCGTATCTTGAAATAACCGTTGTTCTTCACTCAGTTCATAGGTTTCCGTCATGGGGCGTCCCCTTCCGTTGGGTTAAAATACCGCTTTTATCTTATCACGTCGGCCGTCCGTCCTCATCGAAACCTTCGCGGATCATGATACAATAACAACCAGAGGGCAATCGCGCATTTAGAGTCAGAATCTTATGCCGAATCACCGCCGGGTGATTTGAGGAGGCGAGACCATTGGCCAGCCGGGATTTGTTGACATTACCGTTATTGGTCGTGCCCCATGTGCTGTTTCCGGGTAGCCGACTGCAACTGACGCTGACCCAACCGGAGTCGATCGAACTGTTGGAGGATGTCATCCAACGGGACAGTACGTTTGTGGTGATATCCGAAAAGCCCAATCAGGAACTCTTTCCGGTCGGGACAACCGCCCGCGTCGTGGAGTCTCTCCGCGATGCCACGGCGATGACCATCACCGTTGTCGGTGTGCAACGGGTCTCGCTTTTATCCTATCGGCACCAAGGTGCCCGCTTGGTTGGGCAGTGCCGATATGCGGTCGATCAAGATGACGCCGTGCCGCCTCCCTTGACGGAAGAGGCCTGGGCGCTTGGGTCGGAACTGTTTGGGGCCGTCGCTCATGGGGATCGACGCGCTTTGCCGCAAAATGCCACCGGCCTCTCCTATTGGATTGCCGCCCATGTGCCGTTAGCCCTGGCCGTGCGGCAGGAGCTGTTGGAAATCAGCAGTACCAGGGCGCGGTTAGCCAAGGAGATTTCCCTCATGCGCACTTTACTGGATGGCTTTCGCGCCGAGCATAGCGGATAATGCGAGACTAGGCTTGAGTCCGGTCCCAAGCCAGGATGGCGGGTAAGAGGGACTCGGTTACCCAAGTGCCCCAGGCTTTCCAATGCCGGGTATCCCGGAGAGATCCCGGGATGAAGGGGTCAAGACTCGTCCCGGCGGTTCCGGGATAATAGAGGGTCACGTGTCCCGGGTGATGCTGGCGAGGCCAGTCGATGCGCACACATAACCCGTCGGTTGACCGGCAAATGACCCATCCGGATGTTCCGGCTTCAGCCCGCGCCCAGCGCCACCCGTTCGGAATCCGGACGCGACGGGGCGCCTCGACGAGAGAAGGCCAAGACCACTGATCGGCAAACCGATAAAACCCGTCAAGCCATCGCCGCTGGCGGGCTTTTTGTTGAATATCTTGCCAGCTTTGAGGCTCGACCGGGGTTAAAGGCGCCAGCGTCAAGAACGGCAGCCGTTTCCCGTCTTGTTTAAGCGGGGTCCAGAGTGCCGGCTCACCGGTTTTTGCGGCCGTCGGCGAAAAAATCGCTTCAAGTCGTGGGGCCGGTCCGCTTCGAATTAAACGGAGTTCCGCCTGCCACTCGGCATGCCAAGTCACCTGCCATACCAATTGGGCTTTCAGATATTGGGGTTCGTGCTCCATCCAGGCGTTAAACGTATCGGTGGAACGGGTGTTGAGCGTTAATTCGGCCCACACCAGCCGGACCGGGAGACCCAATAACTCTTCAGCGGTCGGCAGGTGTTCTTGGCGCCACCGAATCCTGACCGGCCGCGGGCTCAGCCGCGCTACCAAAGTCGTCCACTGTTCCGATAGCCAGCCGACATGGTCGGGTGACGCCGCGAGTGACCATTCGGTCCAACCGGCTTTGATTTGGCGAAATTGGCCAATTCCCCACGCGTATTGCCGCGCGACCTGGGGCCGTTGATATTCCCGCCAGGTTTCCTCGGCCAGAACCGGCCACTGGGCGGGATGCCACATCTCCTGAATCCAAGCCCAAATGCGGGCCTGGTGGGGGGCCTGAATGTGCACCCGGCCCGCCTGATGCCATTCGAGCCAACTCTCCTGACCCAGCCGGACGGCAATGTCGACTAAATTCGGTTCGGTTAAAAAGTGGCGGACATATTGCCAAGTCACCGCCAGATCCATGGGGTTGAGCCAAGCCTCAATGGCCAGAGGGCCGGTTTGCCATTCCCGCCAGGGGTTCAATAACGGTAAACTTTTGGCTTTGAGTGTGAGAATCCGCCGGGTGACGGGTTTTTGTTCCTGGTGGAGCCAGGTTTCGGTTTCCCGTGCCGTGTCCCAAAAAGTCAAAGCCTGACGGCCGGAACGCGGCGGCGCGGTTAATTGAGCCAAATACTGCACGTGGCTTCACCCTCTAAACCCATGATTGCTTTATCATATCCGATTTGCGCCGCATGCACACGGGGCTGAAGAGGTATCTCCAATAGCGTATAATCTCTGTGGCATCCGGTAAGGGGAAAGGAACAAACCATCGTCATGCGAACCTGGTTATTATTGGACCAACTTACTCAAGACCCCAAGACACGCGAGTTGTTGCAACGCGCCATGGCCATTCCCCTGCTCTTTGACAGTTGGATGATTCAGGCGTTACGGCGACCGATGACGGCCCGGGCTCGTCAAGAACTCGATGACTGGATCCAGGAACAGGTGGTCACGGCGCTGTCCGAGCACGCCGTCTATCCGCAATTCCCCATGTCCGACATGTTCGTTCGAACGCTGGTGGATACCGTGGTGACGACGTTGGCCCGATACCGGGCCGATCGGGACGCCCGATCGCGCGTCCAACTGCAACATGCCCGGCACGCCATCCAAGCGATCACCGCGTTTATGCAAGAAGAGCCCGGCGGGTGGACGGCGGTGGCACGGGCGACCAACTTGGTGTGGGTCGAGGAGGACTTGAGCGCTCTCCAATATTACCGACGCATGACGCGGGAAGACTTTGTGTCCGGCCGTTATCATCGTCCATGGGGCCTCCCGATGCTGAGCGAGCAGATGCGCGTCTACCGTAGCGCGGGTTTGGTGCGGGAATTGTTTACCGGACAAGGTGATATGTTGGAACTCACCTCACGGGGCGACGATTTTCTGCAGCAGGTCAGCGGGCTTTTGAGTCAAGCCGGGGTGGGCAACTGGCGGGTGCAGCAGCAGCGGTGGACGGTATTTCGCCAACTGGACTATGATCGGGTGTTTCGCCGGTTGTTTCCGGACATTGATGCGGTGACCAAGACCTTTTTAGACGAGTTACCGTGGGTCCCGGGCGCGCGGGTGTTAGATTTAGGGTCCGGCACGGGCCGTGTCACCGTCGATCTCGGGGTATCCGAGCGCGTCACCGATTCGGGCCTTGTCTATGCGGTCGATCCCAGCGAGGCCATGCTTCAGGTTCTCCGTCAGAAGTGCCGACAGGCGGGACTTCATCAGGTCCGGCCGCTCGGGGGACGGGGCGAGTCGATTCCCCTACCGGACCGGGAGGTGGATGTGGCCCTGGCGGTGATGTCGATTCATTTTATGGATCCGGCCCAGGCGTTAAATGAAATGGTGCGGGTTACCAAGCCCGGGGGTTACGTGGCCGTCTTATCCCCCCATCCCGAATTTGATATCCGGGAGATCCCCATGATGGCACTCTGGATGCGACCGTTAGGGGATTTGGCGGAGCGTTTCGGCTTGCCTTTCGGTGAGCGGAACGGGTTAAGACAAGGCCAGTTGGCTCACCTTTTCCAATCGCATCCCGGCCTCGAACAGGTCCAGTATCGCCGATTGCCCCTAGTGGCATCGGTGGAAGATCACCAAGAGGCGTTTTTGTTTTACGTAAAAGGCGCCGCGTTTTTTCAACATATTTTAGCGCGCTTGCCGGTCGTGGAGCGCCAGCAGTTTCTCAAACGGTTGGAAGATCTGGGTGATGAGATTGCGCAGCATACCAGCCGGGAAGAAAAACGACAATGGTATGCCGCGGAATCCTGTATCGCCCGCGTGTCCGGTTAATGTGTGTTTTTCTGAGGAGGCCTCTGTCGGATGATGTATCGCATGTTAACGGCAAAAATTCACCGTGCCCGGGTCACGGAAGCCAATCTCAACTATATGGGATCGATTACCATCGACCGCGATTTATTAGATGCCGCCCAGCTACTCCCCTGGGAAATGGTCCAAATTACCAACTTGGCTAACGGTATGCTATGGCAAACCTATATTATCGAAGGGCCGCGCGGTCAAGGCGATATTTGCTTGAATGGGCCGCCCGCCCGGCACTTTCATCCGGGAGACGAAGTCATTATTATGGGATATCGCCTGTTGACGCGCGACGAATTGGCGCACCATCACCCGTTGGTGGTCTTTGTCGACGATCAGAATCGGGTTCGCCGCGTGGTGACCGGCGAGGTGCCGTTCACCGAAGGGCCCGACGAGTAGGGCTGCCCGTAATCGGACAACCCCTACGATTATCGGCTCAGGAGTGTTCCTACATATTGTAAAATGGCATGGCTACACTCCGAGCAATAGCCGTCGTGGTCAATGAGTCGGGCAGCGACCTCGTTGAGTTTGCGCAGTTGCTCCTGGTCCGGGGTACGGGTGGAGGTCGTGATTTTCACGACGTTTTTCAGATCGTTAAACAACTTGACCTCAATCGCTTGTTTCAAACCCGGATGCGACTGATAGGAAAAGCGCTGCCCGTGGCGGGCCAAGGTGGAAATTCGAATCAGGATTTCCTCCCGAAAAGCGCGCTTGGCATTTTCGGTAATGCCGATTTGCTCTTCAATCGATCGCATCAGTTTTTCGTCCGGCTCGACTTCTTCTTCCGTAATCGGATCCACTAATTTGGTTTTGTTGACGTAGGCTTCGATGTTGTCCAGATAGTTGTTCAAGAGCGCTTGGGCACTTTCTTCAAACGAATAGACAAAGGCTTTTTGCACCTCGACTTTGGCCATTTCGTCAAATTCCTTGCGGGCCTCATAAATCAGGTTTAAGAGCCGTTCCCGTTCTTCGTCGCCAATGCCGGTGTGTTGCTCTAATCCGTCTTTGAGGGTTTTGAGCGCATCCAAGGGATTGATGCAGGTCACTCCGGGTTTGACCAGGGCGGTGGACAGACGGTTGATCACATAACGCGGAGAAATGCCGTCCATCCCTTCCATGGGAAATTCGTCGCGCAGTTCGCGTACATCTTTGGACGTGTACCCCTCTACGGGTTCCCCGTCATAAAGGCGCATTTTCTTGATTAGCGACATGCCCTGCTTTTTCGAATCTTTCAAGCGAGACAGCACCGCGAACATACTGGCCACCCGGAGGGTATGAGGAGCCAAATGGACATTTTTGAGTCCGGACTCCTGAATGAGTTTCTGATAAATGCGGGTCTCGTCACTGACCCGCAAATTGTAGGGGACCCGGACCAAAATCATCCGGTCTCGAAGTGCCTCGTTTTTTTTGTTGTTCACGAAATTGAGGTACTCGGTTTCGTTGGTGTGGCTAACAATCACTTCATCGGCATAAATCATCGAGAAACGCCCGGTCTTGATGTTTTGCTCTTGCGAAAGCGTCAAGAGACCGTAAAGAAATTTCTCGTCGCTTTTCAGCATTTCAATGAACTCCATCAAGCCGCGATTGGCTACGTTGAGTTCCCCATCAAATCGATACGCCCGGGGATCGGATTCCGACCCGTATTCTCCGATGGTGGCCAAATCAATCGAACCGGTGAGTTCACTGATATCTTGGCTTTTGGGATCACTGGGCGAAAAGGTGCCGATGCCGACCCGGTGTTTTTCGGAGAAGAGAACCCGTTCCACCGGAACGTCTTCGATCCGGCCGTGATACTCGTCATCGAGCCGTTGACGGCATACCGGGCATAAGTCGCCTTCAATGTAGATGCCGTAATCGCGTTCCACGTCCGGCCGTAACGCGTCCGGAATTAAGTGAAGCGGCTCTTCGTGCATCGGGCAGCCGGAAATTCCGAAAGTGGCCCCCGCATCGGTCCGCGTGTAAGCCTCCAACCCCCGTTTTAAGAGAGTCACCAGGGTGGACTTGCCGCCGCCGACCGGTCCCATG
Source organism: Sulfobacillus acidophilus DSM 10332 (assembly GCA_000237975.1). Lineage (GTDB taxonomy): Bacteria > Bacillota > Sulfobacillia > Sulfobacillales > Sulfobacillaceae > Sulfobacillus_A > Sulfobacillus_A acidophilus. The sequence continues at coordinate 1,818,808 of CP003179.1, forward strand.
AGCAATAAAATGCGCTTACGGACTTCCAGCCGCTGGGCGGCGGAATGAAAATATTCCACCAGCTGTTCCAGTGACCGGTCCAATCCAAAAAGATCGTCTTCGAAAAAGCGATAGCGATGCGATCCTTCCGGCGTGGTGACCACCCCGGCTTCCGCAATCATGTCGTAAATACGGGCATGCGACAAACGAGCCAATCGCGGATTTTCCCGCACAAGATTGAAATAATCGCGAAAGGTTCCACGCCAATGGAGCTCGTGCTCACGACTCCGATAGTGTTCGAGACTTTCCCAGAGATCCACGGGTACTCCCTCCTTTGCGGCACGCTGCCAGACTAAAGCACGACTTTGGAGTCGGTTTTGCCATCGTAGGTGAGAATCAGTTTTTTCCGGTTCGCGACCGTCTCCAAATGGACGGGCCGTCCCCACAACTGGTAGACGTAGTGCAAAGTCCGTTCGGCATAGGGTAGGTCCAAATCCACGCCTTCATGGCGGTGAATCAGATACAATTCGCCTCGACGGTTAAAATCGCCGTCATCCACCTCAATCACCGGAATGCCGCCATGGACCAATTCATTGACCAGTTTCTGCCGCACCTCCTCAAAATCGCGAGTCTTTACCACGATATGATCTTGATCCGGGCCATACACCAACAGGTGGAGATCCCGGGCAATCTCCTCGGTCAGATAGTTGCGGACAAAACTGACGTCGTCGTCGACCGTCCGGGCTAAGAAGAGCGCTTCTCGACCATAACGCCGTTCAATGTCCGAGAAAATGGCGTAGCCGAGGGCGTAGGGATTGACATGATACATCACCGGGGCCGTGACTTGGCTATGCAACCGGGCAAAATCCAGATAATCTTGATCGTCGAGCGGTAATTGCCGCATAATCGCCACATGCCAATAGCTGGCCCAGCCTTCGTTCATGATTTTGGTGCGGATTTGCGGCCAGAAATAGACCATTTCGTCCCGCACCATCGCGACAATATCGCGCTGCCAATCGTCGAGGTGGCGACTTTCCTGCATAATGAATTTCAGCAGATCATCCTCGGGGGCTTGTCGGGGATGAATTTGGTGAATGCGAGACTCTCCCGGGCCGAGCGGCGGATGGCCTAATTCTTCCACCCATTGGCGTTCGGCTGGACTTAAGGGCGCCGGTTTCGCCCGGGCGGGCAAATGGATCGGCGGGGTGGGCCACGAGACATGCTCCTCGAGAGAAAGCACCGCATCTAAGAAGGATTCCACCTGATCGCGGCCAAATTGAAATTCATACTGGCGTACCCGCTCGGCATGGCGGGTCACCACTTCAATCATGTCCGGGGGCGTATGGGCAAATGCCGTATTATGCTGAAAAAAGTCCACGTGTCCCATGACATGGGCACGAACAAACGTGTTCTCCAATTCCGAATTGGAATCCAGCAAAAACGCGTAAGCCGGATTGGTATTGACCACCATTTCATAGAGCTTGTTGAGTCCGTAATCATACCGGGTCTTCATCAAATGATACGCTTTGCCGTACGACCAATGTGACATGCGGCCGGGAATGAGATACGCCGCAAATTCATATAGCACGGGTGCGGGCACGCTTTCAAAATGGACCGGACAGGGATCGAGCCCGAGTTCCCGGGATAGCTCCCAAATGGCCTGATCGGATGGGTAGGACTTAGCCACGGTGCGCTCCCTCCTCCCGAGGAAAAAAGGCTTTCAACGCCGGATAGATATCGGCTTTGGCGGTGATGGTGACCATTTTGAATCGCGGGTGTTGGATGCGGGAAAATGCCGACATGAGGGTGCTGGTATACCCCCCTTCGCGGATTTCCCCATAGCCGAATACGTTGACTTGCGGCAGCAGTTTTTCCAAAATCTCGACCGTGCGTCGGTTGTCGGCATCGGACCAGTTATCCCCGTCCGAAAAATGAAAAGGGTAGATGTTCCATTGATGCGGCGGATAGCGTTCCTGGATAATCTCCGCGCACAGTTGATAGACCGAGGAGACTTTGGTGCCGCCGCTTTCCCCCAATTGGAAAAACTCGTCTTCCGTGACTTCCCGCGCCTGGGTATGGTGAACGAGAAAGACGACATCCACCGACTGATAGTGGGTGCGCAAGAACTTCAACATCCAAAAAGCAAAGGTTCGCGCCATCTGCTTTTTAAAATCCCCCATGGACCCGGAGATGTCGCGCATCGCGATGACGACGGCGTTATTCTCCGGTTGCGGCTCGTCAATCCAGGTTTTAAAGCGCAAATCTTCGTCGCGCCATTTACCGACCGTCGGGGTGCCTTGTCGGGCGTTACGCAATAAGTTTTGCTTTAAACTGCGCCGTTTGTCCAAATTACCCATGAGACCCTTTTGGGCAATATCTTTAAACCGCCATGTGGGATGTGGGATGGAGGCCAACGGTTTGGGTTGTAGATAGGGCAACCCTAACTCTTCAAATAAGAGACCGGCGATATCGTCAATGGTGACTTCGGCTTCAAAATAGTCGATCCCGGGCATTTCACCCGGCTGCCCACCTTGGCCGCCCGGTCCGCCCGGCTTGGGGACGGTACCGAGCACATCGCCCGGTTGCCCTTGTCCTTGATCCTGACCTACCCGGTCTTGTTGCCACGGATGAAAGCGAAAGCGATATTGTTCGAGCGAGCGAATCGGGACTTTAATAATCCGATGGCCGTCCGATGTCATAATGCTGTCCTCGGTGACTAAATCCGGCAACCGCTCTTTTAACGCCTGACGAATTTTTTGGACGTGTCGACTTTGGTCGGACGCGCCTTTGCGTTGGAGGGACCAATCGGGCACCAGGTCAGCCATGGTACCCCACCTCCTTTCTGTAAGAGTGATTCATTGTATGCCGGGATTCCAAGGATTTTGCATAGGCGAAAAAAATTCGCGCTTGTCCGGCGCATTTCGGCACATTGAGCCTACGCGAAGATACGAAGAAAAGGGGGTTATGCGCGGGAACGCGAGCGGAGAACCCGGTTGACCAGTTGGGCCCCGAAAGAGGACAGCCAAAGACCGAGTAAAACTGACAATAAGCCAAAAATCCATCCCATCGATTGGTGTTGCCACACTAAAAGAGCTAACGTCGAAAACGTGGTGTACCCGCCGAGTATCCCGGTGCCCCCGAAAGCCGTCCAGGCCTGGTACCGATGGGGATTCTGAGCGGACCAGGCCATTAAAAGGCCCAAGGCGAAGCTTCCGGACAGGTTGATAAACCCATACGCCCAAAAACCATGAAAGGCCGGCAGGGCCAGGGCGGTCACATAGCGGAGGGAGGCTCCGATTCCTCCCCCCAGTCCCACCAGTCCTAGGCGGGTCGCGAGACTCATCGCCAAACCTCCCCCAGCCGAATACCGGTTGCCACCAGCGCCACGCCTCCTAATAACGAGACCGCAATGTTCGTCCAGGCGGCAAGGACTTGACCGCGCGACCAGAGGGTCACGGTATCATAGGTAAAGGTGGAAAACGTGGTATACGCTCCCGTAAATCCGACCGCCCAGAGCAAAAGTCCTGTGTGGCTCATCGCCAATCCGGTCCAGATCCCCATCAAAAAACTGCCGCTGAGGTTAATGGCCAAGGTGCCCCAAGGAAAACGGGCGCTCCAACGCGACAGGCTATGCGCCACCCAAAACCGCGCCATCGCACCCAGCGCTCCCCCCCCAAACACCAACAACCCGTCACGAAGTTCCATGGGTCGAGGTTCCCTCCTGGAGGATTTGGGATAAGCGGTCCGGTGTAATATAAACCTCTCGGGGACGGGCACCGTCGGGCGGTCCGATATACCCCCGTTGCTCCATGGCGTCGATTAATCGCGCGGCGCGGGAATATCCGACCCGCATACGGCGTTGAAGCATGGAGGTGGAGGCCTGTTGGCTCTCGACCACGATTCGGAGGGCATCGAGAAATAGCGGATCCGTTTCGTCACTGGGGGATTCTCGTCCCCCGTCGGACGAGAATTCCGGCGTCTCCTGGCTCTCCCCCACCGGCGCCGCGTGCTCTTTCAAATATTGGACGACCGCCTCAATTTCCTTTTCGGTAATAAACGCGCCTTGAATACGAAGCGGTTTGGCGGAACCCACCGGGGAAAAGAGCATATCGCCCCGTCCGAGGAGCTTTTCGGCCCCCGCCATGTCCAAAATGGTGCGGGAGTCGATCTGGCTGGACACGGCAAACGCAATCCGCGACGGAATGTTGGCTTTAATCGTGCCGGTGATCACGTCGACCGACGGGCGCTGAGTGGCCACGACCAGGTGAAGGCCGGCCGCCCGGGCCATTTGGGCCAAACGGGCAATCGATTCTTCCACATCGGCCGGCGCGACCATCATGAGGTCCGCCAACTCGTCAATCAGTACCACAATCAACGGCAACAGTTCGTCGCCCAGTTGATTGTAGCGGCCGATATCGCGTACGCCCCGGTCGGCAAATAGCCGATAACGGCGCTCCATTTCGGCCACTGCCCACCGGAGGGCCCCAGCGGCTTTTTTGGGTTCGGTCACCACCGGGGCAATCAAATGGGGAATGCCGTTATAAACGGAAAGCTCGACCACTTTGGGGTCAATCAACAACAGCCGCACCACATCGGGACTTGATCGAAACAAAAGGCTGGTGATGAGGCTATTGATGAGGACGCTTTTACCGGAACCGGTGGCCCCGGCCACCAAGAGATGCGGCATACGATCGAGTTGCGCCACAACGGGACTGCCGGCGACATCACGACCCAACGCGACCGTCAAAGGCGAGCCCGACTCGACAAAGGACTGGCTTTCTAAAACCTCCCGTAGGAGCACGGGAGTGACTTCTTCATTGGGGACCTCGATGCCGATGGCGGATTTTCCCGGGATCGGGGCTTCGATGCGTACGCCGGTCGCCGCCAGCGATAAGGCGATGTCGTCCGCCAAGTTGACAATGCGGGAGACTTTGACTCCCGGCGGCGGAATAATTTCGAACCGGGTAATGGTCGGGCCTTGACTCACCTCGCCTAAGCGGACCTCAATGCCAAACTGGCGCAGCGCTTCTTGTAAAAGGTGGGCGCGGGTCTCGGCGGTCTTTCGTTCCGGACCGCGCCCCGCAACCGGCGGTTGGAGGAGGGCAAAGGGCGGCGGCAGGTAGGGCGTCGGCCCATGGGAAAACACCGGCGGCTGAATCCAGCGGGCGTCGTCGGCCGGTTCGACCGTCACCATGCGGGTGACGACCTCTTCCCGGACCGCGGCCGGCTCCGCGGCGGGCGGCACGGCGCGAGGACGCCGGGTGCGGGGCTTGGCGGTAGGGGTTTCGGCCGGCGCCGGGGTTTCTTCCGTCAGCCAATCGCGGAGTTGAGCCCCGGACCGCTTAATGACGTGGCGGCCCGCCGGTACGACCCGGTGAAACAGGGCTTGTCCCATGATGCGGGCCCCGTTCATCAGGCTTTGGCCCGTCAGCAGCATCAGACCCAGCATGCCCACTAACAGCGCGACTACGATCGCCCCGATAGGGCCGGTCGCAAAGGTGACCGCACGATAAAGCCAATAACCGCCTAACCCGCTGGTAGCCAACGGACCAAAGCCCAAAAGAATCCACAAGCCGATGATCACGAGCAGCGCTCCCAGCCCTCGCCGCTCGCCGATTAATAGTCCGGGTCGATTCAACAATCGACTGAAGCCCCACAGGATGAACCCGAGGGGGACCACCCAACTGATGAACCCAAAAAAGTACCGAAGTCCCCGCCCCAAGTCGCGACCCAATATGCCGCTATGGGGAAATAACAGGGCCAAATAGCCTAATATTCCCAGAGCCAGCAGGATAATGCCGGCCATTTCGCGCTGCATCTCATCCGATAAACGATGCCATCCGTGTTCCAATCCTATCCCCCGATGAACCAACCTATCAACGCCAAACCCAAGGTATAAAACCCGAGAAGACGCCAGGTACGATTATGCAATAAAAGGCGCTTGACCCATTTTATCGCAAATAATCCGGTTACGGCAGAGGCGAGCATGCCGAGTCCCAACGCGAGCGGGGTAGGACCCGCCAGACGTGTCATGTCGGGCCAGGATAAAAGCATGGCGCCCAGGGTGACGGGGATGGCCATCAGAAAGGAGAATTCCGCCGCGCTGGCCGGATCTAATCCGACGGTGCGGCCCATGACTATGGTACTGCCGGATCGCGATAAACCCGGCCATAAGGCGAGTGCTTGGGCGATGCCAATCCAGAGCGCGTCGGACCATCGGAGATGGGCCAAATGGCGTTCTCCGTATTCGGAGGCGGGGGTCATCCACAAAAGAAAGCTGGTCAAAATAAACCCTAAACTGGCCCCCGAGAGGGTGAAAAAGGCGGTAATCCGGGAGCCGAGGGTATATCCGACGACGGCCGCCGGTATGGACGCTACCGCCAGCTGGGCCAAAAGGCGCCAACTAGCCGGGTCCCTGGCCAATCCGCCGCGAATAAGCGAAGCCAGCCGTTCTCGGTACATAATGATAATCGCCAGCAGAGTGCCGCCATGCAACGCGATTTCCATGGCGGCACCGGGCGCCGTCACATGAAATCCGTGTTTGACCAACACGAGATGGCCGGACGAACTAATCGGTAAAAACTCCGTCAGACCCTGTAGGACACCTAACGCGACAAGAGGCCACACCTTGCCATCAACTCCTTAGGACAAGGTATCGGCCCCCTTGGGGATTTATGCCGTTCGCGTTAAAAAAGCAGCCGGTTCGGTTGAAATGCGGGATTCAAATAATCGGCCGGATCCGTGGATAAGAGCCGTTCCAAACGAGGTGTTCCGTCAGGACTTTGCCGGACCAGACATAGCCGACCGTCAATGATGCGTTCCCACACCGGAGCGGCGTCTTCCGGAGCCGGGAAAATATCGTCCCAGGCTAACGGGGTATATAAAATCATGAGGGATTCACCTCGGTTTCTTCGGTTTTGCGCTTACGGGTGCCGCGGCGTGTCCGGTTCGGTGCCGGCCCCCGCTCTTTAATCAACCCTTTCAGTTTCGCCAGGGCGTCGTCAATGCCGCCGACCGCATCAATCAGCCCTACCTCGACCGCATCTTTGCCGACGAGTACGGTGCCGATATCCCGGGCCAATTCCCCGGTGCGAAACATCAAATCCCGATATTTTTCTTCGCTGATATGAGAATGTTGGGTCACGAATTTGACGACCCGATCTTGCATTTTGTCGAGGTACTCATAGGTTTGCGGGACCCCGATAACTAACCCGTTCATGCGGATGGGATGAATCGTCATGGTTGCGGTCGGCGCAATAAAACTATAATTGGCGGCGACGGCGACGGGGCCTCCGATCGAGTGGCCGCCCCCCAACACCAAGGAAACGGTCGGTTTGGACAACGACGCAATCATTTCCGACAGCGCCAATCCGGCTTCCACGTCACCGCCGACGGTGTTCAGCAAAATTAAGAGGCCTTGAATGTCGGGATTTTCTTCGATAGCCACCAATTGGGGCATAACGTGTTCGTATTTCGTGGTTTTATTTTGTGACGGTAACACCACGTGTCCTTCGATTTGACCAATGATGATGAGCGTATGAATTTTGGAACGGGAGCGCGGGACTTTGGTCGTCCCGAGTTCGGTAATGTTGTCGGTGACCGATGACCGTGAGCGGGTTTCGCGCTCGGTGTCGGGAGCGGCCTCCATTATTAAGCGGGGAAACGGGCGCTTCATAGGCTCCTCCTACGCGTTCATAATGGGCCTAGTGTGTGCCGAAAACGGGGTTTAATACGCCGGGTCAAGCATAGGATGGCAAAAGGAGGAGGGTGAATATGGGCTGGGCCGATTTTAAGGCGGCTTTTGTCCCTTTTTTCTTGGCCATGGGGGTCACCCTCGGCGGCGGTCTTTTGGGAAGTTTCGGCCAATGGCTGGCGGGTCAGCCGGAAATCAATCCTGCCCTGATTGCCTACCGCATTCGCATTTGGGCGGTCGCGATGGCCATTGGCGGGACCTTGACGGTTTTTGAGCAGCTGGAGCAGCATCTGACATCGCGGGCGTTGGGCGATGCCGGGAAAACCGCATTGTTGGTCGGGGTGGCCTATTTAGGCGCCGAAATCGGGTTTTGGGCGGTTTCGTGGTGGAGTCAAGGACGGATATAGCGCGCCGGCTCGCGGCGCTAGCGGCCGCCGCTCTCGTCGGAGCGGCCGTCATGAATGCGCATACCGCCGCCGAACATGACCAGTTACGTCTTTCACTCACCAAAGCGCGTCAGCAAAGCGACGCGTGGAAGGCCGAAGCCCAAAATTTGCAACGCCAATTAGCCGCTATCAACGAGCGGCAAGCCAAAACTCTCTATGTGCGGTCGGTTCGGCTCGATATCGTCGAACCGTCACCGGTTTCGTCCCTGGACGCGCGGTTGGCGCTTCGCCCGGAAACCGAGGCCCTAGTGGGCCAGCCGGTGTCACTACTAAATCCCGATTTGGTCTTTCGACTGTTTGACCGTCGGATGATTTCCGTAGGACACCAGCTGTATCAAACGCATGTGCTGACCCTGGTCATTGCGCTGCAAACGCTGATCCAGATTCGAGTCGGCCGCTGGACGGCGATTACACCTCGATGATAATGGGCAAAATCATCGGCCGCCGTTTGGTTCGTTCCCAAAGGAACCGTCCTAAGGTATCCCGTACCTGGGATTTAATGGCCGACCACTCGGACAGGTTATTGCCTTCCATAGCCGTCAACGCCGTTTTAACCCGTTGCCGCGCTTCGTCCAATAACGCTTCCGACTCGCGTACGTAGACAAATCCGCGCGATACGATATCGGGCCCGGTCACCATTAATCCGGACTGGGCATCCATCCCCACCACCACAATCAGGATCCCGTCGTTGGACAGCTGCTTTCGGTCGCGGAGGACAATATTGCCCACGTCGCCGACGCCCATGCCGTCCACCAGGACTTTTCCGGATTGGACCTGGCCCACGATGGCTCCGGTGGTTTTGGTAAACTCGAAAACCGTACCGTTTTCGCCTATGAGGATATGGCTGGGATCAATACCGACATCGCGTGCTAATTGGGCGTGATGCACTAAATGCCGGTATTCCCCGTGAACGGGTACGAAAAATTGCGGCCGCACCAAGTTCAGCATCAGTTTCAGCTCTTCTTGGCAGGCATGTCCGGAGACGTGAATCCCGGCTTCCCGGCCATACACGACCTGGGCCCCTAAACGGTACAAGTTGTCCACGGTGCGGGCAACATATTTTTCGTTACCGGGAATCGCGGTCGCCGAAATAATGACCGTATCGCCGGCTAAAATGGTGACTTTACGGTGATCGGCGGTGGACATTCGCGTTAAGGCCGACATCGGCTCACCCTGAGACCCGGTCGATACGATGACCACCTGGTGGGCGGGAAGTTTATTCGCTTCGTCGACGTCAATCCAGGTGCCCGCCGGAAAGTCGAGATAGCCTAAATCAATGGCTTTTTGCACGACATTTTCCATGCTGCGACCGACCACCGCAACCCGTCGACCATGCCGCACCGCGGCCTCCACGACTTGCCGCACCCGGTGAACTTGCGACGCAAAGGAGGCGACAATCACGCGCCCCTCGGCTCGTTCGATGATGGAATCGAGCATTTTCCCCACAGTTTTTTCCGACGGCGTGTAGCCCGGGCGCTCCGCATTGGTGCTGTCCGATAAGAGCAGTAAGACGCCTTCTTGCCCGACCTGAGCCAATTTGTGAAATTCAGCCACTCGGCCGTCAACCGGTGTCTGGTCAAATTTAAAATCGCCGGTGTGGACCACCGTGCCCACCGGATTCCGGATAATGAGCCCGGTCGCATCCGGAATGGAGTGATTGACCCGGAAAAACTCCACCGAAAATACGCCGGCTCGCACCACCTCACCCGGGGTTACCGCCCGCGATTTCGGGTGCAACGTGACTTGGTGCTCCTGGAGTTTCATTTCCACCATGCCCATGGTGAGCGGGGCACCATAGACGGGGACATTGATTTGACGGAGAATGTACGGTAACGCGCCGATGTGGTCTTCGTGGCCATGGGTCAAAAAGATCCCGCGTACATGCTCCTTATTCTCTATCAAATAGGTGATGTCCGGCAATACGATATCGATGCCGGGCATATCTTCTTCTGGAAACGCTAGTCCGGCGTCAATTAAAATAATGTCTTGATTGACCACCAGTAGCGCTAAATTTTTCCCGATTTCCCCGAGTCCTCCTAAGGGGATGAACTGCAGTTTACCGGGACCTGGTCTGGAAGCCAGTGGCTCCACCTCCCGTTCAAATAAAAGTCGCACAACAAAACGCCCCTAGTCTTACGACTAGGGACTTATGCCAGGGGCATAACACATAAACCCGACTTGTACCAGCCCCGCTCGCTCCCTGCTGGCCGTTCGAGTTTGAGATTCCCTCCGAGCACTAAGTCATCGCTCATATTATACCCCGCCTGTTCTGGTGCATGCAACTTTTGTCTTGGGACAATATGCAGATTTTCCCGTAAAGCCAAAAGCCGCCGATCGGAAGTGATCGACGGCTCTTGCGGACCTTGGCCGGTATTTACGATTCCGCCTCTAAGCCAAATTGGCGGTGTAATGCACGCACCGCCCGTTCCATGTCACTTTTATGCAACAACAAGGTAATCGTGGCATGGGAGTCGGCCGACTGTAAAATCGGGATCCCTTCATGAGTCAAGGCGGCCATGACACGCCCGACCACACCCGGTAACCCTTGGATCGCCGACCCGACGATCGAGACCTTGGCCCGATCGTCAAACACCCGATAAGGGTAACCGAGGCGATCGAGCACCTGTTCGGTGGCGTCGCGCATGGGCGTTGCGACGCAAAAATAGACCGTCTCGGGAAATAAGTTGATTAAATCGACCGAGACGCCGGATTGGCCGAGCTGATCAAATAACCGGTAGACCCAGTCCGGTTGACTTTCGGCGGGCGGATCCACATGAAACTGGATGAGTTGCGCCATTTGGGTAATGCCGGTGACCGCCCGGTCCGGGTCACGGTGGGCCCAGGGATCCATGGCACGGCGCCCGGGCGCCACCAGGGTGCCGGGATCCGGCGAGAAGGTCGACCGGACCCGCAGAGGCACCGAAAATTGGCGCGCCATTTCGACTGCGCGCGGGTGAATCACTTTGGCCCCCAGATTCGCCAGTTGAAAGACTTCTTCATAATCCAGTTCGCGAATGGTGCGTGCGTTGGGCACAATGCGGGGATCGGCGGTTTTGATGCCGTCTACGTCAGTGAAAATTTCGACCACTTCCGCTCCTAAGGCGGCCCCTAAGGCGACCGCGGTCGTATCGCTGCCGCCTCGTCCCAACGTGGTGACTTCCCCCAGCGGGGAAACGCCTTGGAAACCCGCGACCACCGGAATACGATGCTGCTGAATTGCCTCTTGCAAAAGCGAAGGATCCAGTTTCACGATTTGGGCGTCACCGTGTTGCGTGTCGGTATGAATGCCGGCTTGCGCGCCGGTAAAGACCTGCGGGCGGAGCCCGGCTTCCCGCAAATGGCCGGCCATTATGACGGCACTAATAATTTCGCCACAGCTCAACAAGAGGTCTTGCTCCCCGCCGGGCGCACTAGGAAGGTTGGCCAATAGGCTTAAGAGCGTATCCGTGGCGTACGGATCGCCATAACGGCCCATGGCGGAAACCACGACGACCGGTTGATACCCTTGGGCGACCGCCTTCTTGACCCATTGGGCCGCCTGCTCCCGCTGCTCGCGTCCACGCACCGAGGTGCCGCCGAATTTTTGTACAATGATGGCCAAACTGCCCTCGTCCTTCCTCGTAAGGTGTGTATGATAGGGTCGTACCCGGCTTAGGCCCACCGATGCCAAAGGTGTTCCATAATCTGCACGGCGTTGGTTGCCGCCCCTTTGCGCAGGTTATCCGCAACGACGTATAAATGTAAACCGTCGGCCTGATGGGGATCCTGCCGTAACCGCCCCACCAGTACGAGATCTTGATTTTCCGCGTCAATCGGCGTCGGTACCACGCCTTCGGCGGGATTGTCCATTAAGGCAATGGAAGGGGCCTCCCGCAACAAGTTACGCACCTCATCCAGGACAAAAGGCCGTTCGGTCTCGACATACACCGTTTCCGCATGGCCGACATAGACCGGAACCCGAACCGCGGTGGCGGAAAGACGGACCGGTTGATTAAAGATCTTGGGCGTTTCTCGCATGAGCTTCCATTCTTCTCCGGTATAGTCGAGCTCCCCGAACTGATCGCAATAGGCCAAGACATTATGGGCGATTTGCCGTGGATAGGTTGTAGGGGTCACCGGATGGCCGGCCATTACCGCCGCCGTTTCCTGTCGCAAAGTATCCATGGCCTCTCGCCCGGTTCCGGATACCGCTTGATAGGTGGAGACGATGACGCGGGATAACCCATATTGTTGACGTATCGGATTGAGCGCGACCACCAATTGAATCGTGGAGCAGTTGGGACTGGCGATGATCCGGGCGTCCTGAATCGCATCGGCATTGACTTCCGGCACGACCAAAGGGACTTTCGGATCCATGCGAAAATAGCTCGACTTGTCAATCACCGTGACCCCGGCTTGAGCGGCCAGCGGCGCATATTGCGCACTAACCGGATTGCCGGCGGCAAAGAACGCAACGTCGACCGTTTGCCAATCCATGGTATCCACCGGTTTAACCGCGATGTCCGTTCCCTGAAAGCGAACCTGCCGTCCTTCTCCGCTATGGGCTAGCGGGACCAGCTGATCGACCTCCGTGTGTCGATCCTCCAACACCTTTAAAATGGTCTGGCCAACCAGACCCGTGGCGCCGACAATGGCGATGCGTACACCAGACACGCTACTTTCCTCCTACCGTTCATGCCATGGCACTAATATCGGTTGTAATTGCTCCCCCCGAAGGGCGGCCTGAATGGTATCCACTGTCAGTTCCAGGTGGGCGTCCAACGACCGCGGTTTATTAATCGGATCGTCTTGGCCGAATGGCACGAAATAAATATTGCGCGCCACCAATAGCCGACCTAAATTCATGGCATTCATCCCCAACAAGTCGTTCGACGTAATCGCTAAGACGACCGGTCGGCCGTTTCGCAGCTGCGCCTTGACCGCCATGGTAACCGGCGAATCATTGATGGCGTTAGCCAATTTGGCCAGCGTATTACCGGTACAAGGCATCACCAGGACCACGTCAAACCAATGTTGGGGCCCACTCGGTTCGACATCCGGAATCGACTGCAACACTTCGCCGTTCGCGATGGTCGTGATTTGGTCACGCCAATAATCAGGTGTGCCGAAGCGGGTTGCGACCGACAAAATACTGCTCGAAATCACCGGGGTTACCAAGGCACCTTCGTCTACCAACTCTTTCATTGTAGCCACAGCACGGCCCAAGTTACAATGGGATGCCGCCATTGCCACCCCAATTCGCACGTCGCTTAATCGTCCCATAGCTCTCCTCTCCTTCCTCTAACGCCAACGCCAACGTGTCCCAGATAATCTCGGCCGCCCGGATTGGAGCCACCATTCCGGGAATGCCTAAAATATGTCGATAGCGACCTTCCACCAGCGGGGTTCCCTTCAGGCCCGGTGCCAGGCCGCCCGGATGCGAAGCCAAATCAATAACCCAGGCGGGGGACGTGGTCCGCAGCCACTGGGCATCGATGACAGGAGCGGGGATCGTATTAAAGCATCCGTCAAACGGTTCTTGGTCGGATCGATTGAGCGGTTTCGCGGTATACCCGAGGGCCTCGGCCATAGCGCGTTTTTCGGCCTGGCGTTCAAAGATCAGTACTTGGGTGCCCAGACCGGCTAATTTATGGGCTAAGACCGTGCCCACCCGGCCAAATCCCAGAATCGCCACCGGGCGACCGGCCAAGGTGCGACCGGACTCTCCCAGAGCGGCTTTTATGGCCCCTTCGGCCGTAGGCACGGCATTAAGCCACATGAAGCTGGATTCCGTACGATATTGGACCGTGCGAATGCCGCGCCGTGACGCTTCGTCAATCCAGCGCGGCGCGAGTAGCCCCGCCGCCAATAAACTGCCTTGGGGCATGCCGTCCAAGAGGGATGTGGTGAGATATTGGATTCCGTCTTCGGTTTCGAATGCCCCATCCTCGGCAATGCCGGTCATGGGCCCGATAAAAATATCGGGTAAATCCCCATTCAGGGTGTTCGGATCAAAGGGATGGAGGCCATTGACCTGAATCCCCCAGGTGTTTACGGTATAGCCTTTATCCAAAAGAATTCGGCACAGCCAGACATCTCGTGCATCGCCGCCCGCCACCACGACGTGATGATGCATGGAAAAATCCCTCCCCTAACCTGCTCCTTCGCATCTTATGGAGCGGGTTAAGCGAGGGTGACAAAATTAGAGGCCCCCAAAAAGGGGGCCCTTTAGGTTAGTGGACGTAAATGTCGACGGCGCCGTGCTCATGAAAGAGGTCTTTGGCCTTATCGACTTCGGGGTTATCGGAACGCACCATGACGAGGACATCGCCCTCTTTCACGCGTTCTTCGAGTTTTTTGCTTTCCTCGCTGGGGATTCCGTAGTCCATCAATCCCCCCACCAGTCCGCCGGCGGCGGCTCCGGTTAAGGTGGCGGCTAACGGACCGGCAGCCAAAATCGGACCGACCCCGGGAATCGCCAATAATCCGGCGCTGGCCAATAAACCGATAGCACCGCCGGTGGCACTCCCCCATCCGATGCCGCTCGACAAGTTGTGCATGTGCCCCTCAGGATGGCCGCTTTCGACGTGACCGTGTTCACGTGCCACGACCGATATGTCCTTTTCCGGGACACCGCGTTTTTCGAGGGCATGCACGGCTCGCTCGGCACTTTCGTGGTCCCGGAACGTGCCTACAACCGTTTTTGACATACTGATGCCTCCTTTCCATCTATCCGTGCCTGGATAGTATGGTTCGAGGCGACCAGGATACGCTGGGATTACTGAGGGGGATTCGCGATTTTTGGGATTTCTGCCAAATCCACAATCATCACTTCGGGTCCTATGCGGCGGATGGCTTCCCACGGGATTTCCAATCGTTGGCCTTTTTGATGAAAGCGGCCCCGGGGCGATACGATAATCGTTAAAATGCGGCCCGTGTCGGGATCAATCACCAAATCGCTGTCGCCCAACGAGCCGAGCCGTCCCCCGTTGGTTAAATTAATGATGTCTTTTGACGCCAATTCGCTCATCCGCATCGGACGCCCTCCTTCATACTCTGGCAACAGCGTATGTGGTAGGGCGCCAAATCATTCCGGGGATTTCACGGCATAGCCGGATTTTTCGGACAATCCGGCTTGACGTCGAAAATTTTCTTGGTTTTTCTTCAGATAGGCTTGGTAAAGACTCTCGGCATCGAGGCCGGCGTCCAGACACATGCTGATAAAAAAATGCAAAACATCGACCAGTTCCTCGTGCAATTTTTCGGGTTGGATCGGTTCGGGGTTTTTCCACCACTTAAAGCGAGCTTCTTCGACAACTTCCCCTAATTCCACCATCAACGCCAACGCTTCTTTTTGGATCCAGGTAGCCGCATCCCAATCTAATTGCCGATCCCGGCGCAGCTGTTGATTAAATTGGTGTTGCCAGGTAAATATTTCTTCCAACCGATCCATGATGTTCTCGCTCCTTTTTTAAAGAGGGATTCGGCGCCAGCCTTTGGGGACAGGTCCCACGGCGGCGACGGCTTGTTGACGTGCATCAAAAAACGATTGCGCCCACGTTTGAATGCGCTCCGGGGTAACGGCGGCAAGTCCGGTGTGGACAAGCGACGGGGTCGGCGGCGTAGTTCCCCAAAGGCCCCACCGCCCCATCCGCATGACCCGGCCATCGGGCGTTTCTTGCGCCAATAGGGCGGCGGTTTCAATCACGCGGACCGCCCGGGTTAATTCGTCCGCACTCACCGGTTCGGTCGAGAGACGGGTCATCTGGTTTCGGTATTCGGCCAGCGCCATCTCCAACCGATCCGGCCCCACGCTGAGATAGGTAGCGAGTTCGCCATAGTCACGCTCGGCGGTGTATTGGGTTTGGACCGAATACACCAGTGCTTTCACTTCTCGCATGCTCTGCCAAAGCCGTGAGGAATTTTGCCCGCCTAACAGAGTCGCCAGCACCCAGGCGGTATACGATTCGGGATCACCCAGCACGGGAGCGGGGCCTCCGATAATGAGATGCACCTGTTCGAGAGGTTGGCGACGAATGCGGTGACGAATGCGATAGCGAGGTGTCGTGCGCGAAGGCAGGGCCCCCAATCCCCCACCCTGTTCCCACTCGTCGCGGGCGCGCACGAGCACGCCGTCTCGCCCGCCGCCCGACACGGCCAATACGACATTGCCGGGATGATACCACCGTTCAAAAAAGGATCGCACCGTATCGGGATCCAATTGAGCTAAACTGCCGGGGGTTCCCAGCGTATCATGGGTGAGATCCCCGCCGTCAAACAAAGCTTCAAGGTATAAGGCGTCCGCCAAATCATCGGGATCGTCCCGGCTTTCGCGGATTTCCTCCCGAATGACCCGGCGTTCCCGTTTAAACTCTTGGGGATCTAACCAGGGCGCCTTAATCATGGTCGTCAAAAGCTCGTACGCCTCAACCGCTTGGTGGTCCAACACTTTCGCGTAATAGCAGGTATAATCGCGGGTGGTAAAAGCATTGACTTCTCCCCCCAGATCATCCATGCGTCGGGCAATCTCCGGCGCCGCCCACGGGCCGGCGCCCTTAAACAACAAATGTTCCAAGAGATGCGCGAGACCCCATTCGGAAGGCAATTCGTCACGGGAGCCCACCCCGACGAAAAACGCCAAGGCGGTGGTACCCACCGACGGCGTATCGTCCCATGCCAGGCGAAACCCTGACGATAACGTCTCTAACCGTTCGATCGTTTGTCGCAACCTTTCATCACGTTCCGTTACGGCTATTCTAGCATACGGGCCTCGGCTAGAGCTATTGCGCGTCGGTGGCGGGGGTTCCAGATTGGAGCAAGCGGGTCACAGTCACCAATCGATAACCGTCCGCTTTAAGCACCTCAATGATTAACGGGAGTGCGGCGACCGTCCGATCGGTGGGATGCATGAGAACGATGGCTCCCGGCGCCTTGAGGCGGGATATTTTGTTCACCATATAATCGACGGACGAACTGGGGCGCCAGTCAATTGTGTCGATGGTCCACATCGTGAGGGTCATATGCAGGCTTTGGGCGGCTTGTAATACGGTGCGGTTAAATTCGCCATATGGCGGGGCATAGACGGTCGGCATGACGCCGGCGATGCTTTGGATCGTATCATTGGTGCGGCGTATATCGTCGACCAAAGCCTCGTACCCCAACTGGGTGGGATGGGCATGATTCCACCCGTGATTCCCCAATTCATTCCCGTCCCGAGCGAGCTGGCGCACCAGGTCGGGGTGGGCTTTAGCCCAGGCACCCCCCAGCATAAAGGTCGCCGGCACTCCCGCCTTTTCGAGGATCTGAGCCAGCTGGGGCACATACGACGTGCCCCACACCACGTTAATGGTCAGGGCCATCACCTTTTGAGAGGTTTTGACGCGATAAACCGGGATATCGGGGACGGTGGCCGGGTGGGCGTGTAATACCCGCGGATTCAGGCCGGCGGCGAGGCCAATCAGCAAGAGGGTCAGAAAAATCAGCTTTGCGGTTGGTGTTCTAAGAGATATCACCCGAAAACCCATCTCAATACCGCCTCCGACACCTCTTATGCGTCTTTGGGACAGGTTAGAACTCGGCCATCAAGTTCCGCACCAACGTCAAATCCGATTGACGGCTGCTAATATCCCGTCCCGGGGTTTCCAAAATCACCCCGATGTCGAGCGTCTCGGCCCACCGGAGAAGAGCTTTTAACGCCTCTCGCCCTAAGGGGCCGGTTAATAGGGGGGCATGGCGGTCCCGCCGACTGCCCACCGCCCCTTCCCCGTCATTCAGGTGAATCCCTTTTAGGCGGGCGAGGCCGACGGTTTGGTCGATAGCCTCAAATCCTCTGTCCACGTCCGCTTGCGTGGTTAAGGGATGACCGGCCGCCATCCAATGGGCGGTATCCCACATGAGTCCGATACGATGGGTGCGCCCTAATCGCTGAAATAACTTACCGATGTCGGCCAAATCCGCGCCGAGTTCCTTTCCCTGCCCGGCCGTGTTTTCGAGCAAGATTTTCCCCGGCGCACTCAGCATGGCGATGAGGGTCTCATAGGTCCGATCCCAGGCTTGCTCTTTTTGCCCAGGACTGGAAAAATGCCCGGGATGCAATACCAAGTAGTCCCCACCCAGCTGTTTAGCCCGTCGCATTTCGGCCACCAGCACGGTTTTCGCATTGAGGTGCTTGGTCTTTTCAAGCGCGGCGGGATTGACGAAATAGGGGGCATGAATGTAGAGCGGCTGGATAGCGTAGCGGGTCAGCAACGCTTTCATCCGCGGTAGGGGCGGTATGAGTTGTCCCTTCCCCCCCACGGGATTGCGGGAAAACAATTGTAAAGCACGAAGGCCGGCACGGCCGGCCTCCTCCACTACCGCCTCAAATCCCGGCATGGCCGAAAGTTGAGCGCCCAGTCGCATTACCGATGATCCCGGCGCGGCCCGTGAGTGCGTGGCGGTCGTCGGTCATTGGGGCGTTCCCGCGGGCCCATAGGGCGTCCGGCAGGGGTGGCGTCATTGGCCGCCCGTTCTTGCGCTTCGGGAGGAGGCAGGACGTCTTTGTGCGAGAGGTTGATGCGTCCCATGTTGTCGATTTCGACGACCTTGACCGTCAGCGTATCGCCGGGCTGCACGACGTCTTCGACTTTGGCCACACGATGATGAGCCAATTGGGAAATGTGCACCAGACCCTCTTTGCCGGGCAAGATCTCGACAAATGCCCCGAAATTCATCAAGCGGGTGACTTTCCCGGTATAAACCTGGCCCACTTCGACGGTCCGGGTCAGTTCTTCAATCATGGTCATTGCCCGTTCGCCGGCTTCCTGGTTGACGGCGGCAATATAGATGGTGCCGTCGTCCTCGATGTCGATTTCCACTTTCTTGTCCCGCACTTTGGTGGCGTCAATAATCCGGTTGATGGTTTTACCCCCGGGGCCGATGACTTCGCGGATTTTATCCGGGTCAATATGCATCGTGATGATGCGCGGCGCATGCGGCGACAGTTCACGGCGAGGGGCCGGAATAACCTCGGCCATTTTGTCCAGGATAAAGAGCCTGGCTTCTCGGGCTTGTTGTAACGCTTCCGTGAGAATATTGCGATCTAAGCCATGGATTTTGATATCCATTTGGATCGCGGTAATACCTTCGCGGGTGCCGGCGACTTTAAAGTCCATGTCCCCTAAAAAGTCTTCGAGCCCTTGAATATCCGTCAAAATGGCATAGCCGCTCTCGTCTTTGACGAGGCCCATCGCGATTCCGGCGACCGGGGCTTTGATGGGTACGCCGCCGTCCATGAGGGCTAAGGTGCTGCCACAAACGGAAGCCATCGAGCTGGATCCGTTAGACTCTAAAATGTCGGACACTAACCGTAACGCGTAGGGAAATTCCGCTTCGGAGGGGATGACCGGTTCCAGTGCCCGTTCGGCTAGAGCACCATGCCCGATGGCCCGTCGGTTGGGTCCGCGCATCGGACCGGTTTCGCCGGTCGCAAACGGAGGGAAGTTGTAATGATGCATGTACCGTTTCGATTCTTCTTCCCCGATGCCGTCCAGCATTTGCTGATCCGATAAAGGGCCTAACGTCATGGCCGTCAATGCCTGGGTTTGACCTCGGGTAAAGAGACCGGTTCCATGAACCCGCGGTAAGACGCCCACTTCGATCGATAGGGGCCGAATTTCCTTGAATCCCCGTCCATCCGGCCGGATGCCTTCATGAATAATGGCCCGGCGAACCACTTTTTTCAACACTTTCTTTAAGACCGCGGGAATCATTTCCGCCTGCTCGGGGAATTCCTCCAGCAGTTGGGCGGAAACCTCTTGATTGACGGCATCGATACGGGCCTCTCGCTCCAGCTTATCGGCCCAGCGCATGGCTTCCGCCAATCGGGTCTCGGCGACTTCCTCCACCCGTGCCACCAATTCTGGGGAGGGCAGGAACAAGGGGTATTCCCCTTTGGGCTTGCCGGCGGCGACCTGAAACTGCCGGATGCCCTGAATAATCCGCCGAATCTCTTCGTGACCGAACAAAATCGCGTTCAGCATCACATCTTCGGGAACGATATCGGCTCCCGCTTCAATCATTAAAACAGCCTCGTCGGTTCCGGCAATGGTTAAATGCAACCGACTGCGTTGCGATTGTTCGGAGGTCGGATTAATCACCAGTTCCCCATCCACTAATCCGACTTCGACAGCCCCAATCGGACCTTCGAACGGGATGTCGCTAATCGTGAGGGCAGCCGATGCCCCGATCATACCGCAAATTTCGGGGGAATAGTCATGATCGACGGACAGCACGCTGACCACCACATGAACGTCGTTGCGAAATCCGTCCGGAAATAACGGACGAATCGGCCGATCGGTCAAGCGGGCGGCTAAAATCGCCGATTCACTGGGCCGACCTTCGCGTTTAATGTAGCCGCCGGGGATCTTCCCGACCGCATAGAGGCGTTCTTCAAAATCGACCGTGAGTGGAAAGAAATCGATGCCGGCCCGTGGCGCTTTCGATGCCACGGCAGTCACCAATACGGCCGTGTCCCCATAGCGCACCAACACGGACCCGTTGGCTTGCCGGGCCATGCGACCGGTTTCCAAAGTCATCACACGGCCACCGACCGAAAATTCGGTTGTGTGAATTGCCATATTCGCTCTCCTACCCTATTTCTAAACGGCTGGAATCGAGAAAAAGAGCGGGATAATCCCGCTCTTAGCGACGCAGTCCCAGCCGTTGAATCACCGCGTGGTATCTGTCAATATCCTTGTTACGCAAGTAATTGAGCAGGGCGCGGCGATGGCCTACCATCTTTAATAACCCCCGACGGGAGTGATGGTCCTTTTTGTGGATTTTCAGGTGCTCGGTCAGTTCATTAATGCGTTCGGTTAGCAGCGCAATCTGAACCTCGGGCGACCCCGTGTCCGAATCATGCAGCCGATAAGCCGCAATGATGGCCTGCTTCTTTTCTTCTTGGAGGGCCACCGTGTTACCTCCCTTCGTCCTCAATGTGACATCATGGACACTGCATCGTCATCATCCGCTAATAATGAGAGCAGTGCGTCTTGGTAGGCTTGGACGGCGGGTTCGGGCACCCCTGCGCGCCGGTACAGTTCTTCCAATTCTCGTTGTAGCCGTTTAAACTGACCCGTTACGCAAATGGCCGAAACTTTTTTGACCATCGCACGCCACGTGTCGGAATGCACAAAAACGCCCCCCAATCCATTGACACCTCATTGTAACATACGCAGTTTTTACCTGACAAGTTGACGACGATCCGAGTCCTCCCCTGCCGGGGATAGACCCCAACCGCCTTTCGTCCGGCATGGATCCCGGGGTTCATCGACGCCAGGGTTTTTCGGCTAACATTCGGCGTGCCTGGTCTACGTCCCGCCGGATTTGGTCGGTTAGGGCATCCGGTGACGGGAAACGCCGCTCTTCTCGGATAAACCCGACAAAATCAAAACGGGCGACGTCACCGTATGACGCCTGCAAGGGGCCGTCCAATCCGTGAATCTCCAGCACCGGATCCTCGCCGCCAAACGTGGGGCGGATGCCCCAGTTGGCCACCGCCGGAATCGGTCGGGACTCGATGAGGACATAACCGGCATAAACCCCAAATGGCGGCATCACTTGTTCGGCGGGCGGCACCAAATTGAGGGTCCGAAATCCTAAGGCTCGACCGCGCTGCTCTCCCCGTTGAATGGGGCTTTGGACGGAGAAGGCATGGCCCAATACCGCCTCCGCCGCGTCCAATTGTCCCGCGGTGATGGCCTCTCGCACAGAAGAGCTGGATGCCGCCCGGTTCGGGTTAATCTGGATCGGTTCTTTCACGACCACCTCGATACCGCGAGGGGCGGCCCATTCTTGGAGGGTGGTTACCGTTCCCAACCCCCGGGCACCAAAAGTAAAATTGAAGCCGACCACCACGGCCACCGCTTGCATTCGCTGCCGAATTTCGCGTTCGAGAAAATCTTCCGCACTGAGGTGGGAAAATGCCGGAGTAAACGGAATCACGGTCACTCCTAGGGCCCCGGCCCGATCCAAATAAATTTCTTTGAGCACCCCCGGGGTAATTAAAAACCGGTGACGGATGCCTCGTAATACCATGGCCGGATGCGGATCAAAAGTCATCACCCACATATCCGCATCCCGTTTTCGGGCGCGCTCTAGAGCCTCTTGAATCAAGGCTTGGTGGCCGCGATGGACGCCGTCAAAACTGCCAATCGTCACGACACTGGGCCGGGGTGCCGTCTGATCAGGGGGTAATTTCTTCATCAGGACCTCCTAGTACCTTTCGATAACGCCAGGGCGGCCCCTGGATAACCGCCACCACTTCGGGGCCGTGCATGAGAGCGACCGGGCCCTGGTAGCTGGATACATCAGGCCAGGCACCGATGACGCCATGGCGAATCGCGACCGCCATCGGTTCACTCACCGGGAGACGAGGAATTGCGAGATATTCGCTAGCCGGAGCTAAAGCCATACGCCACTCAGAGCCCAACCGAGTCAAATCCTCCAGGGTCCAACTATGGGCTCGATCAAAAAGCCCGACGGATTGCCGAGTCAGCCGCCCGATGTGGACCGCCTGACCTAAGAGTATCCCCCAATCGCGGACCAAAGCCCGTATATAGGTGCCGGACCCGACGACCGCCCGAAAGGTCCAGCCGGCATCGGTGACGCGGTCAACATGAATGGCGTGGATATCCACCCGCCGAGGAGCCGGCCAGGTGGCCGCCTGTTGGCGAACCCGGGCATAAGCCCGTTGTCCCCCCACCTTTAAGGCCGACACTTGCGGCGGGACTTGCCAGCGGTGTCCGGTTAACCATCCGGTCACGGAACGAATATGGTCTGCCGAAGGCCAAGGCGGTCCGGAGCGTCCGACGGGGCGCCCATCGACATCCAGCGAATGCGTCATCACACCGAGCACGACATCCGCTTCATAGGTTTTGGGCGTGCTCTGAACAAATTCGATTAATTTGGTCGCTCGCCCCACCGCAATCGGCAATACGCCATCGGCTTCCGGGTCGAGCGTGCCCATATGCCCGACCGCTCGGATGCCGGTGAGGTGCCGGATGCGATGGACGACTTGATGAGAGGTTAAACCCCGCGGTTTATAGACGTTGATAAATCCGGTCATGCCGGTCCCACCCCAATGACCTGCAGCACTTGCCGGGTGACCTCGGTAATCGACCCGGCGACTTGTGCGGCGGCGGCGTAGCGATGGCCACCGCCCCCAAATTGAATGGCATATTGCGAAACATCGATGTCTTGTTTACCCCGCCAGCTAATTTTCACCCAGCCGGGCCGGTCCATTTCTTTGGTGACCACCGCGACTTGCACCGAATCGATCGCGCGTAGATGATGGACTAAGGTGTCCACCGTGGCGTCATGGACGCCAAAAGCATCCATAATCGCCCGAGTGACTTCGAGCCAGGCGACGCGGTGGTCGCGGGACAGGTTCATATGGCTTAAGGCCCATCCCAATAACCGGACTTCGCCGGCTTTTTGGTGTTCCCATAAGAGTTGGTTCAAGGAGGCCAAATTTAAACCCCGGTCCGCCAATTGAGCAGCCCAGGCCAGTGTTTGGGAGGTGGTATTGACTTGCCGAAACGATAAGGTGTCGGTGCTAATCGCCGTATAAAGGCACATCGCGATCTCCGGCGTAATTGGCCATCCGGACCCAAACGCCAAGCGGGTAATCATTTCGCCCGTTGCGGCCGCGTTGGCGTCGATCCAGTTTACCGTGCCAAATTCGGGGTTATGGGCATGATGATCAATATTGAGGAGAGAAAGACGCTCCCACCCGCTATCTTTGGGCCAAGCCATGCGACTGGGGCTACCGCAGTCGACGGCCACCAGGCCCTCCCACTCGTCGGGGCGGACCCGATTCCATGACACCACCCGATCGGCCCCAGGTAAGAAATTTAAGGTCGGCGGAACGTGATCGTGACACACCACTTGCGCCTCGTGACCCATTTGCGCCAGGAGACCGGAAAGCGCCAGCGCCGACCCCAGGGTGTCGCCATCCGGGCCGGCATGGGCAATGATTAAGAGGCGCCGGTGAGCCAGCAAATGGTCCGCTACGTCCTTCTCACGGTTCATCCGGCACCTCGGGCCGCGGCGGGAGAGATTGCAATAATTCGTGAATGTGCAGGCTCTCCGTGATAGACGAATCGACAATAAAGACGAGTTCCGGAGCCATACGCAGACCGAGCCGGCGGGAAACCTCTCCCCGCAAAAACCGTTGCGCGCTCTTTAATCCCTCCAACGAGGCTTTGACCTCCTCAGGGGTTCCCATAATACTGACGAAAATCTTAGCTTGTTGTAAGTCTCGCGTCACCTCGACATGGGTAATGCTGACGAAACCCACGCGCGGATCTTTAATCTCTGTGAGCAACATCTCGCCCAGCTCCCGCTGCATTAGCTGGGCGACGCGCTTTGCCCGTGTCTGGTTCATGTCTGGCCGTCCTTTAACTAACTGGCTTTAACCTCTTCTTGGGTAAAGACCTCCAAGATATCCCCAACTTTGATGTCGTTGAATTTCTCGAGCCCAATGCCACATTCATACCCGGTGGCCACTTCCCGCACATCATCCTTAAATCGTTTGAGGGAAGCGATAGCACCTTCGTGAATGACGGTTCCGTCACGGATGACACGCACTTGGCCTGATCGTAGTATCTTCCCTTCGGTGACGTAGCATCCGCCCACCGCGCCGACCTTGGGTACGCGGAAGACTTCCCGGACCTCCGCGCGGCCTAAGAAGAGTTCTTGGTACTTCGGTTCCAACATACCGGTCAGGGCTTGCTTGATGTCGTCAATGGCTTCGTAAATAATCCGGTACTGACGGATGTCGACATGTTCGCGTTCGGCCAATTGCCGGGCCTTCGATTCCATACTCACGCCAAATCCGATGATAATGGCGCCCGAGGCCTGGGCCAACATCACGTCCGATTCGGTAATGGAACCGACGCCGGTATGCAAGACGCGCACCCGTACCTCGTCGTTGGACAGTTTATCCAAGGCTTGGGCCAAGGCTTCGGCGGAACCGTGAACGTCGGCTTTGATGACCAGGTTGAGATCGCGCACGGCTTCATCTTTCAGCCGTTGATAGAACTCATCCAGCGATACGCCCCGCGGACCCGACTCGGATGAGGCCCGCAGTCGATTGGCGCGGGCATCGGCAATGCTTTTGGCTTGCCGTTCGTCGGGCATGATCACGAAATCATCCCCGGCTTCCGGCAACTCGTTGAATCCGAGTACCTCGACCGGCATCGAGGGGCCCACTTCTTTCACCCGTTGTCCGCGATCGTTGATCAGGGCGCGCACGCGGCCCCAAACCGTTCCGGAGAGGAACACGTCCCCCACGTGTAAGGTCCCCCGTTTGACGAGCACCGTGGCCACCGGTCCCCGGCCGCGATCCAACTTGGCCTCGATAATGGTGCCGGAGGCCGGCCGATCCGGATTGGCTTTTAGCTCCATGATTTCCGCCTGCACCAAAAGGGCTTCCAATAATTTGTCGATGCCTTCCCCGGTGCGGGCCGATACCGGGACCATAATCGTATCCCCACCCCATTCTTCCGCGATGAGTCCGTATTCCGTCAGTTCGGTCCGGACGCGCTCGGGATTGGCATCGGGCAAATCAATTTTGTTGATCGCCACTACAATCGGCACATTGGCCGCCTTGGCGTGATTAATGGCTTCCACGGTTTGCGGCATCACCCCGTCATTGGCGGCGACCACCAGAATGGCGATATCGGTCACCTGGGCACCCCGGGCGCGCATGGCGGTAAACGCTTCATGGCCGGGCGTATCCAAAAACACGATGGGATGGCCGTCATGTTCGACAACGGAAGCCCCGATATGCTGCGTAATCCCCCCGGCTTCGCTTTGGGTCACCCGGGTCGAGCGAATGCGGTCCAGCAAGGAGGTTTTGCCATGGTCGACGTGCCCCATGACGGTTACGACCGGCGGCCGCTCGCGGAGAGACTCCGGTGCGTCTTCTTCCCCTTGAATCAAAATCTCCTCTTGCTCTTGCACGGAAGCCCGTTCTTCCACTTCCGCTCCCAGCTCGGTAGCCACAATGACCGCGGTTTCTTTATCCAGCTCGTGGTTGACGCCGACCATGACGCCAAGATTAATCAACCGTTTAATGAGTTCCGTCGCTTTAATGCCGAGTTGATCGGCCAAATCTTTGACGACAATCGAGCCGCTGATCACGATACGACGCTGTACCGGCGGCATGGAGGTGTCTTGCACCGGTTGGTGCGCCTTCATTTTTTTCTTGCGGCTGCCCATCCGCTCTTCGTCCCAATCCCGCAAGGACCGCCGTTCTTCAAATTCATGGGGTTTTCGGTCTTTCGGATTGCGCCGATTTTGATCGCGAGCGGGACGAGCCGGGGTGGGCGGCGGCGGTACCGCTAAGGGCCGTCCGGCCCCTGGCCGATTGGGGGCTCCCGGACGAGGACCTCCCGGACGGTTGGCACCGCCAGGCGGACCTCCGGCGGGCCGGCCACCGGGGGCCGGTCGCCGTTGATCATGGCCATAGGGCGGACGATTACCGCCCGCGGGTGCACCAGGGCGAGGGCCGGTCGGTGCTGCCGGATTGGGCCGTGGGCCGGTGGGACGATGGTCATGACCGTTTCGGTTGCCGGCCGCGGGATGGGGGCGATGATCGCCGCGGTTTGGTCCCGGATACCGCTGGTTGTCGGCCGGTCTGGTCGTGCCGGCGGCGGGCCGATTGGTCATCGGTTCCGGTCGGCTGCTGCCGGGCACCACCGGACGTTCGGGGCGGGGCGCCGGATTGACGCGAGGCTCCGTCATGGTTGGGCGCGGTGGTTGCGGGGCGGCCGGCTTGGGAACCACGGCGGGCGCCGGAGTGCTCGTGCTGGCGGCGGCCGCCGGTCGCGGTTTGGCTTCCGGTTTGGGTTCCGGCGGAAGTTTCCCTTCCATGATGTCCCTCACGGTTTTCACCGCTTCCGGCTCCACGGTGCTCATGTGATTTTTGATACCTTCTACCTTCAATCGATGAAGGAGATCGATGAGCCGGCGACTGTCGAGCTTGAGCTCTTTCGCCAGCTCGTAGACCCTGACCTTGTCTTTGTCCTTGTCTGCCAAGAATAATCCCCCCTGCGCTTTTCACCTGTTCCAAAATCTTCTCCGCCAGTGCTGCATCGCTAATCGCAACTACCGCATGCGGACCCATTCCTATCGCATGGCCCAGCTCTACCTTGGTGCCGATTTGCACAATGGGCACCGACAAATCTTGGGCCCACAGGTGATATTTGCGGTATAGCGATGGCCCGGCATCCGTCGCTAAAATAATCAGCCGCACCAACTGGTGCTTCATCGCATTGGTGACTTGGTTTTCGCCCGGAAAAAGGTTACCCGCTCGCCGGGCAATGCCGACCAAATTGGTCCACTGGGATTTCATGGGAGTTCTTCCGCCAGTTGATTGAGTGCGACCACCAACTCTTCCGGCAACGGCACTTCCAACGCCCGTTCAATGCGATGCGTCTTTAGGGCTCCGGTAATACATTGCCGACTGGGGCACAAATACGCGCCTCGTCCCGACACTTTGCCTTTGGTGTCGATGAGCAATTGTCCGTCGGGCTGGCGCACCACCCGCATCAGTTCCTTTTTGGGCCGTGTCGTATGGCACGCTACACAGGTGCGTAAGGGCACCTTTTTGATTTTCATGCCCACCAGCTCCCGCTCACTTGCGATTCCGATTTCAAATCGACCCGCCACCCGGTCAGTTTGGCTGCCAACCGCGCATTTTGCCCCTCTTTGCCGATTCCCAGCGACAGTTGATTATCCGGTACCACGACTCGCGCCGACCGCGTATCCGGCTCGATCGTCACGTCTACCACCCGGGCGGGCGACAACGCATTGGCGACCAATACGGCGGGATCCGGATCCCACGCGATAATGTCAAGTTTTTCGCCACGCAACTCGTTGACGATGGATTGCACCCGCTGGCCTTTGTTGCCTACACACGCGCCGACCGGATCGACATCCGGATCGTCCGACCACACGGCAATCTTCGTGCGGGCGCCGGCTTCGCGGGCAATCCCTTTGATTTCCACGATCCCCTCGTGGATTTCGGGCACTTCCAATTCAAATAGCCGCCGGACGAGTCCCGGGTGGCTGCGGGATAAATAGACTTGCGGGCCCTTGGTGGTTTTTTTGACTTCCACCACGTATAACTTGACCCGTTCGTGGGGCCTTAAGATTTCTCCCGGCACTTGTTCGTTAGGCATTAAAATCGCTTCGGTCCGACCGAGATCAATAAATACCAGGCCGCGTTCGACGCGCTGTACCACGCCGGTGACGATATCGCCCTCACGATTGGAGTATTCATCATAAATCATCCCGCGCTCGGCTTCCCGAATACGTTGGACAATGACTTGTTTAGCCGTTTGAGCGGCAATCCGACCAAAATTTTTGGGCGTAATTTCGAATTCGACCACATCGCCCACATCTACTCCCGGCTTCACATGATGGGCCTCGGTCACGCTGACCTCGAGGCGGTGATCCTGCACCTCTTCCACCACGGTTTTCAGCGCGTAGACTTCGGTGGCCCCCGTTTGGCGGTTTATATGGACGCGGACATTCTGTGCGGAGCCAAAGTTGCGCCGATACGCGGAGATGAGAGCCGATTCGATGGCTTGAAATAAAACTTCTTTGTCAACCCCTTTTTCGCGCTCTAACTCGGCTAACGCATCCATTAACTCGTTGTTCATTCCGTCATTCCTCCTTAAACCGCCTGGTGCCCTTGTCAAGCGAAAAGAGTGGGATGACATGCTCCCCACTCCGAGTCACCGACCGTGCTCCCGAAATTTTGGGCTATCGCGACCAAATTCTCTCCATATAATAACATAAGCTGGAATGCTCGACAACCAACCACCTCCGTCTTACCCGCCGGGCCGAGGGCCGGTTGCCGATTCGGCAGGCGGGTGCCGACGCCAACGCCAGCCGACGACGACCGTCACCCCCAAAAGCCAGGCCGCTCCCGCCACAAACGGCCGGGTGGTGCCGTAGGGCAAGAGAAGGCCGCTGACCAGGGCTAAAACGGTCGCTCCCAGGGTCCCGCTGGCTTGAAACCATCCCTGGACTTGCCCGCGCGCATCCGGGGGAGCGCTTTCCATGACCATGGTAGTCAGCGCCGGTCCGGAAAGGCTGATGGCCAGCGCTTCCAATACGCTCGCGGCAATCGAAGCCCAGGCCCAGCGGGACACGATGTAAAACACGACGATAGCGGTTTGGAGTAGCGCCCCCGCCAACACCCACCGCCGCCGTTCACCCGGTCGATCCGCCAAGCGTCCGTTCCAGAGGCTAAAGAGCAAGAGCGGCAACGAAAAAAGACTAAAAGAGAGCCCGATGACCCAATTGCTCGCACCAAGCCCCCGCATATAAAGACTCCAGGTGGCGTCGTACATCCCGCTTAATCCGGTCAGGCTAAACGTGAGCAAAAAAGGCGGCCATAGCTGACGAATCCAGGCGGACCAGAATGCGGGAGCCCGACGGGGAGGCCGGGCGGCGGGCCGTTCCGGCCGATGTCGGGGAAGCCAACTCCCGAGAGCGAAAGCGGCTAAGGTATTTAACCCGGCACCTGCCCAAAACGGCCGGCTCAGATGTCCCGAGGCCCCTAAAAGTCCGCCGATGAGGGGGCCGACGGTAAATCCCGCGCTACTGGACGCGTACAGCAGGCCATAAGCCCGACCGCGTTCGGCCTCGGGTACCAAATCGGCGACCAACGCATTGGCGGCGGGCATGAAGGCGCCGGCTCCGACCCCTTGCACCAGGCGCCAGACAATGTAAAAAGGCCATGGCCAAGACCCGACAAACGCGAGGGTACCCACCGCTTCCCATACCGCGCCGGCCACCAACAACGGTTTTCGGCCCCAGATATCCGAGAGCCGTCCGAATCCCAACTGCGCCACAAAAGAGATGGCGGCAAACCCCGAAGCCATGACCCCCATCCAGCCCAGCGGCATGCCGTGATCCCGCACGAAAAGCGGCAAAATCGGCAAGATTGCTCCCCAGCCGCTTTGGACCACCGTATTGGCGACCAGAACGGCCCAGAACGCGCGACGCGAGGATGTCATAATCAGAAGAACCCGAGCTGACTGGTTTCGCCCAATCCGTCCAGGGCACCATGCTGTCGTAATAGGTCGATGACACTCTTGGTCAGGCGTGCGCGTTGGCGGAGGTCGTCAATTGATAGAAAAGGCTTTTCTTGTCGGGCCTCAATAATGTGTTGTGCAGCATTCTGGCCTAAACCGGGGAGCGCCGCGAACGGCATTAATAAGCCGTCCGTTTCCAACAAAAAGCGGGTGGCGTGGGAACGTTCCAAATCGATGGGATAAAAATGAAATCCCCGGGCCAGCATTTCCCGTGCCACTTCCAGGACGATAACAAGGGATTTTTCTTTCGGACTGGCGTCGTTCCCTTTACTTTCAATATCGGCGAGCGCGCGGTTGACCGCCTTAATACCTCCCAAAACGATGTCCGGGGCAAAATCCGATGCCCGTACCGAAAAGTAGGTGGCGTAATAGGCCAACGGATGATAAACCTTAAACCAGGCGATTCGCCAACCCATCATGACATACGCGGCGGCATGGGCCTTGGGAAACAGATAGCTGATTTTCCCACAAGACTCGATATACCAATCGGGTACCCCGTGAGCTTTCATCACCTCAATTTGGTCCGGCTTTAACCCTTTGCCTTTACGAACCGACTCCGATATGCCAAATGCCACTTTGGGTTCGAGACCACGCTGAATCAAATACAACATGATGTCGTCGCGGGTGGCGATCACCTCCGACAAATTGGCGAGTTGTTGCCGGATTAAATCTTGGGCATTATTCGTCCACACTTCCGTGCCGTGCGACAAGCCGGAAATCCGGATGAGTTCGGCAAATGTCTTCGGCCGCGTGTCGACTAACATGTTTCGGACAAATCGGGTGCCGAACTCCGGTATGCCTAAGCTACCGACCGGTGTGGCAATCTCTTCGGCGCTAATCCCCAACGCCGAAACCTCCCGAAAGAGGCTCATCACTTTGTCGTCCTGAAAGGGAATGTCTTGCGGCGCGATCCCGGTTAAATCTTGTAGCATGCGAATGACCGTCGGATCATCGTGTCCCAGTAAATCGAGCTTCAAGAGCCGCCCTTCAATGGCGTGGTAATCGAAATGCGTGGTGATGACATCCGAGGTCCGATCATCGGCCGGATGTTGGACAGGACAGAAATGATGAATATCTTCATCGGCCGGTACGACCATCAGGCCGCCCGGGTGTTGGCCTGTGGTGCGTTTAACGCCGGTAATGCCCGAGGCCAGCCATTCGATTTCGGCCGGAGTCAACTCGCGGCCGTTCTCCCGCGCCCAGGCCTTAACCAATCCGAAAGCGGTTTTTTCGGCCACCGTGGCGATGGTTCCGGCCCGAAAAACATGTCCTTGGCCAAACAATTCTTCCGTATAGCGGTGAATCACAGGTTGGTAGTCACCGGAAAAATTGAGGTCGATATCCGGTACCTTATCCCCTTCAAACCCTAAGAACGTCTCGAAGGGAATGTCCTGTCCGTCCCCAATAAGGGGGGTCTGACAATGCGGGCAAAGCTTCGGCGGCAGATCATAACCCGATCCATAGCTCTCCCCCGCCTCAAAATCGGTATACCGGCAACGGGGACAGCGATAATGCGGCGGTAAGGGATTGACCTCCGTAATGCGTAACAGGGTGGCGACCAACGACGAACCTACCGAACCTCGCGAGCCGACCAGGTATCCGTCGTCCAGCGATTTTTGCACCAATCGATGGGCAATGTAGTAGATACTGGCAAATCCGTTACTGACGATGGCGTGCACTTCCTTATCGAGCCGTTTTTGGACGATGTCGGGCAACGGATCGCCATAAAGCTCGCGGGCTCGGATATAGGGCATTTGCGACACCACTTCTTCCGCCTCGGGTAATTTAGGCGAGAAAAGGCCGCTCGGAACCGGCTTAACCGGTTCAATACGGGCCAATAGGGCCTCGGGCTCTTCGATCACCAGTTGCCGACCGATCTCGGGTCCAAGCCAGGCAAACTCGTCTAAGAGCTCTTCCGTGGTGCGGAGATACAGCGTATCCAGCCGATTATGTAATTCGCCCTTAGCGGTTTGGGCTAAAATTTCTCGGTAGATACTGTCGGACGAGCGCAAATAATGGACGTCCGATACCGCCAAAACCGGTTTGTGGGCTTTTTGACCCCACTCGATGATCTGTTCGATGAAGTGCCGTACACCGTCTAAGCCGTCTAAATTTTCTTCGCTCATCAAGGTCTGCGCGCTACCGGGAGCGACCACTTCCCAATAGTCGTAGAAACGTCCCAATTCCTCTCGTTCGTGGTCGTCGGCATTGCGAAATAAAGCCTCGGCGATTTCCCCGCCGTGAAAGGGGCTTCCAATCAATAAATGTTCCCGCACCGCGGTCAGACGGTTTCGGGGAATTCGCGGCACGCGATGAAAATACTGTAGGTGGGATTCGGAGACCAGTCGGTACAGGGCTTCGATGCCCGGTTGCGACTTGACTAACACGACCGCCGGAATAGGACGGCCCACTTGATAGCCGACCGCCAGCGCTTGACCGGATTGAAAATGGGGCACGTCTTCCATGAGCTGGGTCAACAGGCGGATCGTTAAGTGCCCGGTTGCTTCGGCATCGGCTAAGGCCCGGTGATGTTGGGACAAGGGAATCCGGAAATAATCGGTTAGGGGCCCCAAACCATAGCTTTTGAGCCCCGGCACTAGAGCCCGGGCTAACGCCAAAGTGTCCAGGATGGCAAACGGAAAGGTCGTCGGGCCGTCCGGGCGGATATAGGTCTGGTAGGCGCGCCGCAAAAATCCCATATCAAAGCGTGCATTATGGGCGGCCAAAACCGCCCCCTCCGCCCATTGGAAGAACGCGCCCCAGGCTTCTTCGGGGCGGACCCCTTCAGCCAATTCTTCGGCCTTGATCCCGGTAATCCGCGTGGTCGCCACCGATACGCTCCGAGTGGGCCGAATCAGGCGGTGAAAGGTATCCGTTATGCGTCCCTCTTCGACTCGCACCGCCCCTAACTCGATCACTTCGTGCGCCCACGGCGAGAGACCGGTGGTCTCCACGTCGACCACCACTAGCGGGATGCGGGGAAAGTCCGGCGCGTCCCCCGTCAAGGGGACGACTTCGGTATCGACCAGGTTTATTTCGATGCCGTAAACCGGTCGCACTCCGGTACTCTTTTCGAGACCTTCCAGCTCCGGATAGGTTTGCACGACTCCGTGATCCACGACCGCCAACGCCTTCATGCCGAGTAGGGCGGCCTGTTGAAAGAGCTCTTTGGGGCTGACCAATCCATCCATGGCGCTCATTTTCGTGTGCGCATGAAATTCAATCCGAGGTTCCCCTTTTTCCGGTAACGGGGGGTCGACCAGCCCACCGGATTTGACAACGATTACCCGCTCTTCGGTAAACTTATCGACGTCCCGCGTGCCGGCTACCTTAACCCAGCGTCCGACCGGCCATAAATCCTCCGGCAGCTTCGGACCTCCACGGCGTTCACTCCACTTTAGACGCACGGCACCGGTGTCGTCGGTGATTGTCCAGGTCGCATGCTTAAGGCCCAATTGGCTTTGGCGGACCTCACGGGACAAGACGCGGCCGGTTACAATGACGTCGCCGGTCATCGGCAACTGCGATAATCGGAGGGGTTCTCCGGCGGGTATGCCGGACCCTATCGATTGCACAGGCTCCGGGCTGACGGCGATCGGGGCCGCCACCACCGGGGTCGGCGGTGGCGGGGGCAATTCGGCAATGGCGGTTTCCAGATGCAATTCGCGGCCGAGGGCCCGCTGGACACGGGCCGTCCCCCCCCACTTTTCGAACAAATCCCAGGCTACCCGGTTCGGAAACCGAATACGCAGTCCGCCGGGAATGTCCGTCACGGCATCGGTGTCCAACAGCGTGACAAAACTGCCCCCCGACGTCTGAAAGAGTCGGATGAGCTTGTCCGCTAAGTGCTCAGCCGACTCGTGCGGCACGTCGAAAACGACGGGGGTCTGCCATTGGCGGGCTAAGACTTGACTTAATTCCTGAAGCCACGGTGCGTATGGGGGTGGGACAGGTCGTTCGAGCCATACGTGAATTCCGGTGGCTTCCCGTTTGACCAGGACGACCGGAATGTCACAGTCTAGCCAGCCTCGCTCTCGCATCCATTGATGAAAACGGACCGGCACAATGTCACCTCATTCAGTCAGATCCCTTGTTGCAAGTTCAAATGCGGGGAATCTCTCGCAAGATCTCCCAATACATACGCATACGAGCGGCAAATCCCTTGACCAAACCTAATTTCTCTTCCTTTACCACTTGGGTCACATCATGGAGCACCACGGACGTGGGGACCTTGCCCATCCGTTTGAGTTGCCGGTGCAGTTGCAATTCAACCCCGTATCCCGACATGTCCCAATGATCGAAGACCTCCAACAACTGCCGTCTAAGGGCACGTTGGCCGGATAAAAACGGGGCTACCGCCTGAGCCCAGTCGGTCGATACCCGGCCACCTTCAAAAATCCCCACCGTCGCATCCGTTTCCCCGGCTTGAATGGGTTGAATGAGTTCTTGGACGTGCTCGACAGTGAGACCGACCAAATCGGCGTCCAAAAACACCACAATATCCCCCGTGGCGATGGACGCTCCGGCTTTCATGGCGGCGCCTTTGCCTTGATTGACTTCAAGTCGCAAGACACGGGCACCGAAACGCTGGGCCACAACCGCCGTGTCGTCCAGGGAACCGTCGTCGACGACGATGATTTCTTGGACCTCCGGTACCCGTTTCAGGACTTGTAAGACATTGCCGATATTTTGTGCCTCGTTATAGGCCGGCACGATGGCTGATATCCGGTCAGGCACATGACCACCCCTAGATACTACATGCGTGGAAGAGCCTTAATATGCACGAGCCAGCAACACCCGTTTGTCTGGTGGCTGTCCACAAACCACACAGTGGGAGCTTGTCGGCTGACTGCCGAGCGGAATACAGCGAATCGTCAACCCGGTTTCCGCTTTCAGCTGTTCTGCACAAGATTCTTTTGAACACCAGTCAGCCAAGAAAAACCCTCGATATCCATATTCTTCCGTTTGCCGATAGGTTTCAATCACCCGCGTAGATTTTTCTCGAAATTCCACCGCTTGTTGATAGAGATTTCGCTGAATCGCGTCTAATTCCTGCCCCACCCGCGTCAGGATTTCGGTTTGCGCCACCGCGATTTTTTCGCCGGTATCACGGCGGACGAGCACCGCTTGCCCCTTGTCCAAATCCCGGGGACCGAGTTCGATCCGTAAGGGCACTCCACGCATTTCCCAATCGTTAAATTTATATCCGGGAGTATGTTCGGGCCGATCATCCAATTTGACGCGGTAGGACGCGGCGAGCCGCTTCGCCAATTCGCCGGCGGCCGCCAATACCCGAGCCGTCTCTTGACCGCGCGCGATGGGCACGATGACCACTTGCAGGGGGGCTACTTTCGGCGGCAAGCGAAGCCCTTTATCATCACCATGAACCATGATGAGGCCGCCAATCATCCGGGTGGAACTGCCCCAACTCGTGGTCCAAGCATATTTGCGTTGTCCGTCCTCGTCCAAAAATTGGATATCAAAAGCTTTGGCAAAATTTTGCCCCAAAAAATGGGACGTGGCAATTTGCAACGCCCGCCCGTCGCCCATCAGGGCTTCTAACGTATAGGTCTCCACCGCACCGGCGAACCGCTCGCCTGCGCTTTTTACCCCTTGGATCACGGGAATGGCCAACCAATCTTCCATAATTTCCCGGTAAATGGCCAACTGTTGACGCGTTTCCTGTTCCGCTTCTTCGGCCGTGCGATGCACGGTGTGGCCTTCTTGCCATAAAAATTCGGTGGTGCGTAAAAAGGGTCGGGTAGCTTTTTCCCATCGCACCACATTGGCCCATTGATTCAGCAAGAGCGGCAGATCACGATAGGATTGGACCCATTTGGAATACATGGCACCGATGATGGTCTCCGACGTCGGGCGGACGGCCAAGCGTTCGGCCAGGGTTTCCTGACCGCCTTGGGTCACCCACGCCACTTCGGCGGAAAACCCTTCGATGTGTTGGGCTTCCTTGAGTAAGAGACTCTCGGGAATCAAAAGCGGAAAATATGCGTTTTCGTGTCCGGTTTCCCGAAATCGACGATCCAAGGCTTGCTGAATAAATTCCCAGATACGATAGCCGTAGGGTTTGATCACCATAAACCCCTTCATGGGGGCATAATCCACCATATCGGCCTTCCGGATGACGTCGACGTACCACTGGGAAAAATCTTGCGATTTAGGGGTGATTTCCTTGAGCACGTTGTCCAACCGTGCGTGCCTCCTCACGAGCCGACTGAATTTCCTTCCAGAGTTCTTCGACCATGTCCTCTTGTTCTACCCGACGGACAATCTCACCATGTCGGAAAATAAGGCCCATATTCTTGCCGCCCGCCAGCCCCACGTCCGCTTCGCGCGCTTCGCCGGGACCATTGACGGCACAGCCCATAATCGCGACATGCAGGGGTTCTGCAACCGTCGCCAGGCGCCGTTCGAGCTCGTTAACCACCGGCCACATATCGAACTGCAACCGGCCACAGGTGGGACAGGCCACAATATCCGCTCCCCGCTGCCGAAGGCCGAGGCTTTTCAGAATTTGCCAGGCCACTCGAATCTCTTCTTCACCCGGCGCCGTCAACGAGACCCGGATGGTGTCACCGATGCCTTCGGCTAACAGGGCGCCAATGCCGATGGCCGATTTGATGGTGCCTTGAAACACGGTGCCGGCCTCCGTTACCCCGAGATGCAACGGATAGGGATGACGGGCGGCCATTAACCGATAGGCTTGTAGCATGGTCGGAACATCCGAGGCTTTAAGCGATATTACGATATCGTCAAAGTCGAGATCATTCAAGATTTGGATATGCTTTTCGGCCGATGCCACCATCGCCTCCGCGGTGCGGCCATAGTCTTGTAACATCCCTTTTTCAATCGACCCGGAATTCACCCCGATCCGAATGGGAATGCCGCGTTCTTTAGCGGCCTTGACCACTTGTTCGACCCGATCGCGTCCGCCGATATTGCCCGGGTTTAAACGAAGTTTGTCGATACCTTGCCGGATCACTTCGAGGGCCAGCCGATAATCAAAGTGAATGTCGGCCACCACCGGGATCGGCGATTGACGCACAATGGTGCCGACCGCTTGGGCCGCTTCCATATCGGGCACGGCGACCCGTACGATTTCGCAGCCGACGTCGGCGTACCGGCGAATCTCCTCCACAGTCGCCTGGACGTCGCGCGTATCGGTTTTCGTCATGCCCTGGACCACGACGGGAGCACCACCGCCGATTTGCAGATCGCGTACCTTAACCGCCTTCGACATAGCGTCCTCCTTGAATTCCCGGGACCTTGGGTCCCGTTCGGGGTACTGCCTTCATCTTACACCTTTTGCCGCACATCGGCAGGCACCTATCCTAAGTGTAAATAATGCACCAAGTCGTGATAGGTGACAAACATCACGAAGAGCAATAAAAGCGCCATTCCCACCAAATGAATCATGCTTTCCCGCTCGGGGTCCATGGCTTTTCGGCGGACCCCTTCCAAACCCAACAAAAAGAGGCGGCTGCCGTCCAGAACCGGAACCGGCAAAATGTTAAATAGGCCGAGGTTGGCCGAGAGCCCGGCCGCCAGCAACACCAAGTACGGTAGGCCTTCCCGGGCGGCTTGGCCGACTAACACGGCAATTCCGACCGGTCCCGTGATATCGAAACGACTATGTCCGGTCACGAGAGACGCCAACGCCCGAAACCAGGCCCCGGTGAGTTGCACCGTTTGGCTGACGCCGGCCTTCAACGCCATCCACAAAGGTTCGTGAATCAGGCGGGTAGCGGGTTCGATGCCGATAAGATAGGCTTTTTGGGTGGGATCCCATCTTCCGCGGACGAAAAATCGGCGAATCGCTTGCCCCCGCTTGACCGTAATCTCCATCACATGGCGTGCGTGTTGCCGGATTAATTGATCGAGTTGGCTCCAGTTTTGCACCGGGTGCCCATCGACCGCGATAATCTGGTCGCCTGGGCGGATGCCGGCCGCCTGCGCGGGATAATGGGCTAACGTATGCGCCACCATCGTGGTGGCAACCGGAATGCCGACCGGTCCGAACAACAGCGCGTATAAGAGCGCAGCCAGCAACAGGTTCATCACCGGACCGGCGAAAATCACCACGAAGCGTTGCCACAACGGTCGGTTCGGATAATCGCGGGGATCGTCACTGGGCTTTCCCTCCATGCCGGCCAGACGCACGTACCCCCCCAAGGGAATCAAGCGGACGGCATATAACGTTTCCGGACCCCGAATCCGCAGCATGGACGGGCCAAACCCCAGGGAATACTCTTCAACACGCATGCCGAGTAGTTTAGCCATAATGAAGTGGCCCAGTTCATGAACCGCCACGAGAACCCCAAATACCACAATCCACGCGATTATCGTCGTCATCGGGCGCCTCCTTTCAGGGTGTACGGGCCCTTTCGTGAATCCAGGCGGCCGCCGTTTGCCGTGCCCATCGGTCGGTCGCGAGAATGTCTTCGAGGGTGGTGGCGGGCCGGGTATCGGAAAACACCGAGAGGGTATGTTCCACCACGCGGGAAATGTCCAAAAAGGCGATGTCCCGGGCGAGAAACGCGGCCACGGCCTCTTCGTTGGCGGCATTAAGGACCGCCGGGTAGAGGCCTCCTGCGATGCCGGCCTGCCGGGCCAACCGAAGGGCCGGGAATGCCTCCTCGTCCGGCGGCATAAACGTCAGCGGACGGTCCGTCAGCGATAATGGGGCGCCACTTAAAGGCCAGCGGTCAGGCCAACTCAGTGCCACTTGAATCGGCACCCGCATATCGGGCCAACCGAGCTGGGCCAGAGTGGCACCGTCCACAAACTCCACTAACGAATGGATGACGCTTTCCGGGTGGACCACGACATCAATTTGGTCGAAAGGTGTGTTGAAAAGATGGTGGGCTTCGATTATTTCAAGCCCTTTATTCATTAAAGTCGCCGAGTCCACGGTAATCTTCGGCCCCATTCGCCAATTGGGATGGGCCAACGCCTGTTCCACCGTCACGTGGCGGAGCTGTTCGCGCGTCATCCCCCGAAAGGGTCCCCCCGAACAGGTTAAGATAATGCGCCGTACCGGTTGGTCTAACCCAAGACATTGGAAAATGGCGGAATGTTCGCTGTCGACGGGAACCAAGGGCGCAGCGTGGGCCGCGGCCACCCCCTTTACCAAGTCGCCGGCCGCCACCAACGTCTCCTTGTTGGCCAGCAACACGGTCATGCCTCGCTCTAATGCGGCTAAGGTCGGACGCAGCCCCGAAAAACCGCTCATCGCCGCCAGCACCGTCGTGGCCGACGATTCATGAATTGTTTCTACGACCTCTTCCATTCCGGTGATTAACCGATAGGGCCGATCCGGCGCGAATTGGCGCAGCCGGTCGGCTGCGGCCGGATCGGTCAGCCCGACCCAACGGGCGTCAAATGCCAGGGCAAAGTCGTGGACGGCCTCAAAGCGCGACCGGGCCACAAGCCCCTCCACTTGAATTTTGTCCCGGTGTTCTTCCAGCACCGCCCGGGCGTTTTGACCAATCGACCCGGTAGCTCCTAAAATGATGAGGCGAATAGGTGCCATATAGCCTCCTTTGTTCTGGGCGTCAATGCGTCGGCCGAGTGGGCGTCGTCGCATGGCGGCTTTGGGACATGGCCTTTAGTCCGATGGCGGTCACCGGTCCCACAACGAATCCGGCTGCTCCAAACATTTTAACCCCGACGTACAGGGAAAATAATACCACGAGTGGATGAAGCCCCGTGATCCCCCCTACCAGGCGCGGTTCCACCGTCTGCCGGAGCGTCACGACCCCCAGTAACACCAATAAAAGGCGCACGGCCAGTCCGGCGTGGCCGGTCACTAACGCCAGGCCGGACCAGGGGACAATGACGGCCGTGGGGCCTAAAAACGGGACGAGATCCAAGAGTCCGGCCACGAGCCCGATTAACACGGCATAGGGTGCCCGAATCAGCATCAAGCCGAGGGTGGTCGCGGTCGTGCTGAGAGCCACTAAGGCAAGTTGTGCCCGTAAAAAGCCGAAAAGGCCCCGAACCGTCGCTTCAATCGCCGGGCTCAACCGGGCTTCCAATGACCGCGGCAATAGGCGTCGCCACGCTTTCGCCAACCGGTGACGGTCGCGCAGCATAAAAAACGTGGCGAGGGCGGTGATTCCGACCATGAGGGCGACATCCGGCACTTGTAACAACCCCGTCAATACACGGTGAATAATCGTCGTCAAGCCGCGATAAAGGGCGTGGAGCTCATTATTCAGAACGCCCGGCCGGAGTCCTAGCTCATTGCGGAGATCCGTCCAGCGCTGAATATACTTGTCAACATCCTCTTGCCCCTGGACCCAATAGCGGGGCAAATCCCGGCTGAGTTCGACGAGTTCGGTGAGCAACAACGTCAAGACGGAGGCTACCAAACCGAGGCCGGTAACGAACACCCCCAATACGGCCACCAAACTGGCATACGTCCGGGATAGCCCATGTCGGGCCAACCCCCGAACGACCGGTTCCAGCGCCAGCGCCAATACCGCCGCAATCAGGAACGGAATCAGGTAACCGGCACACCACCGCCAAAAGCCATAAATCAGGCCGACCAAGAACCCCCACCCGGTCAACCGCATAAACCAGGCTTGCACATCGTTTTTGGGCATAAGGCACCCCGGTACTAGCTTATGCCCAAGCTCCTGAGGAAATAATAGGCAAGCGGTAAGGCCAATAAAACCGAGTCAAACCGATCAAGAAAGCCACCGTGACCCGGCAAAAGCCCTCCCGAATCTTTGACCCCCGTATATCGCTTAAATTGCGATTCCAATAAATCGCCAATCTGGCCACTGACACTAATCACCGCCCCAAAGAGCGCACCTTGCCACTCCCCGAGGCCAAGCCAACCGGATAGCAACACCCCGGCCACCATGGCCGAAAAAAATCCGGATAACGTACCCACCCAGGTTTTGCCGGGACTGACGTGAGGCAATAATTTCCGCCGGCCAAACTTGCGACCCATGAAAAATGCCATCGCATCGGTAATCCAGATGACCACAAAAAAACCAAACGTTAATCGCCGACCATGGTCGAGCGTACGCAACAGCAGCAAAAAGCTTAGTAACACCCCGACATAAAGACTGGCCCAAGTTGTGGTCATGGCGCCT
This sequence comes from Sulfobacillus acidophilus DSM 10332, assembly GCA_000237975.1. GTDB lineage: Bacteria > Bacillota > Sulfobacillia > Sulfobacillales > Sulfobacillaceae > Sulfobacillus_A > Sulfobacillus_A acidophilus. The sequence goes on from CP003179.1 coordinate 1,860,179, forward strand.
TCGAAACTGTTGGCCTCCCGCCCTAGTACCACCGCCGCCAGAACGGTGGCGGTCAATCCCGCCACGAGTACCGGTAATAAGGGCCAATGGGCCGCTTGGGCAAAAATGGCAGCCCAAGCCCAGAGGGCGCCAATGCGGGGAAAAAAGACCAAGGTACGGCTTCGGAACATATGGTCCATCTCATAAATCCCGACGGTCGACAAAATGGCGGTGGCGATGGCGAGCACCCAACCTCCCCAATAAATGAGCGCCAACATAATGGGAATTCCGATAGCCGCCGTAATTACCCGGCGCTTTAACACGTTAGTTGCCATCCCCCCCGAGGCCGCCGAACCGGCGTTGACGGCGCTGATAAGCCTCTAGTGCTTGATGGAGATCGCCCGGGCCGAAATCGGGCCATAAGGTATCGGTCACATAAATTTCGGCGTACGCCATCTGCCATAGAAGAAAATTGGATAATCGCAACTCCCCGCTCGACCGAATCACCAAATCCGGGTCGGGCAGCCCCGCGGTATCGAGGTATCGATTGAGCGTCGCCTCATCCAATCGGGTCGCAGTCGGTTCGGCGGCACGCCAGCGATTGACCGCCCGAACAATTTCGTCCCGCGCCCCATAGTTAAGGGCCAAGTTGAGAACCAAGCGATTTTCTTCCGCCGTTTCGGCCGCAGCTTTTTGGAGCGCGGCCTGGCACCGTTCCGGCAACGCGTCAATGGCCCCGATGGTTCGAATTTGCACGCCTTCGGCTTTTAATTCAGCCGTTTCTGACGCTAAAAATTCCACCAAGAGATCCATCAACGCCTCCACTTCTTCCGCCGGCCGACGCCAATTTTCGGTCGAAAACGCGTAGACCGTTAAGACTTCGATGCCTAAGCGGGCGGCCTCTTTCACAATAGGCTTGAGGGCCTTGACACCTTCCCGGTGTCCGTACGCCCGGTTCAGACCGCGCTGCCAGGCCCATCGGCCGTTTCCGTCCATAATAATCGCGATATGACGGGGGATGGGAGACGTGAAAGATCGTAAGGCCGAATCCGACATGTGGCGGGCCTCCACTTCGTCGCCCCCTTTCCCCATTTATGGTGTAAGAATATCGCGTTCACGCGATTCGGCGACCTGTTCGAGTTCTTTAATATAATGGTCGGTCAACTTTTGGACGTCGTTTTGTCCCCGACGCTCGTCGTCTTCCGTAATCACGTGGTCTTTTTGTGCTTTTTTAAGCGCGTCGACCGCGTCCCGGCGGATGTTACGGACGGCGACTTTTTCGTCTTCGAGTTGGCGGCGCAACTGCTTGACTAAATCCCGCCGCCGCTCTTCGGTTAAAGGCGGTACCGAAACCCGGATGAGGGTGCCGTCGACGCGGACGGACACGCCTAAATCCGCTTTCAGAATCGCTTTTTCTATGGCACTCAAAGCGCTTTTATCAAACGGCTGTACCACCAACACCCGCGGCTCGGGAACGGAAATGCTGGCTAAATGGGAAAGTGCCATGGAAGACCCATAATAGTCCACCGTGACGCGCTCCAATAGTGCCGGATGGGCCCGACCCGCTCGCATCCCCATGACCTCGCGGGTGAAATTCTCCAGCGTCTTTTTCATCCGGTCTTCGGCATCATTCAGGATCTCTTTCAGCACGGTTGTCTCCTCCCACGTAGGTGCCAATCGGTTCGCCCAAAACCACTTTCAAAATGTTGCCGTAGGTGTTTAAGTTAAACACCACAATCGGAATATTGTTGTCCATGCATAAGGACGTGGCGGTGGCGTCCATCACCCGCAAATTTTCCTTCAAAACATCGATATAATGAATTTCGTCGAGTTTCTTGGCTTCGGGATGGGTCCGGGGATCCATGTCATAGACTCCGGCCTCTTTGGTCGCTTTCAACATCACGTCCGCTTCGATTTCGGCGGCCCGCAGAGCGGCGGTGGTATCCGTAGAGAAATACGGATTACCGTTACCCGCGGCAAAAATCACGACCCGGCCCTTTTCTAAATGGGTAATGGCGCGACGGCGGATAAAGGGTTCGGCCACTTCTTTCATTTCGATGGCCGTTTGAACGCGGACGACCACGCCGTGCTTTTCCAAGGCATCCATGAGAGCTAGGGCGTTAATGACGGTGGCCAACATGCCCATGTAATCGGCCGTAGCCCGATCCATGCCCTTTTGCGAGCCGGACTGGCCGCGCCAAATGTTACCGCCGCCCACCACCACGGCCACTTGTACGCCCAATTGCTGAACATCTTTGATCTGCCGTGCGATACTGTCGACCACAATGGGATCAATACCAAAGCCGGCGGCCCCGGCCAAGGCTTCTCCGGATATTTTGAGCACGATGCGACGATATTTCGGTTGTCTGGGCACGTCTAACTCCCCTTGCTCTGCGCTTTTGGATCAATAGAAGGCGCCGGGTCGCCTAAGGGGCAACCGGCGCTGGTGTGGAGTCCGTTCCGAGCTCTTCTCCCCGCTCAAATCGGGCAAAGCGACGGACCGTGATTTGTTCGCCCAGCCGAGCGATATGTTCTTTGATGAGTTGGTCGACCGTTAGGTCGGGATTTTTCACAAACGGCTGATCCAACAGGCAGACTTCTTGATAAAACTTTTCAATCCGCCCGGCAACCATTTTTTCGACGATGTGAGCCGGCTTTCCTTCATTTTGGGCTTGAGCCGCCAACACTTCCCGTTCGTGGGCCAAAACCGCCTCCGGCACTTCCTGTCGGGTTACGTACAACGGGCGCGCCGCGGCAATATGCATGGCCACATCGTGGGCCAAATTGCGGAAGTCCTGGGTGTTGGCGACAAAGTCCGTCTCGCAGTTAATTTCCAACAATACGCCGATGCGCCCTTGTAAATGGATGTAACTCTCAATCAACCCTTCGCTGGTCGTCCGTCCGGCCTTTTTGGCCGCCGCCGCCAATCCCCGCTCCCGCAGGATGTCAATCGCCCGCTCCATGTTACCGTTGGCTTCTTCTAAAGCCTTTTTGCATTCCATCATGCCTGCGCCGGTGCGTTCCCGAAGCGCCTTCACGTCTTGCGCTGAAATCACGCCATTTCCTCCTCAATGGTGTTGTTGCCAAAAATTGTGGCGGGTTCGCCTCAGAAAGAAGGCGACCTTCCGGTCGCCTTCGGGTAGTACCGGGGTTATAACGCTTCGGCTTCCGGTTCCGGTATTTCCGTGGCCAGCCCCTCGGTAGCGGGCGTCGCTTCGCTCAGCACTTCGCCTTGCCGACCCTCAATGAGGGCATCGGCAATTTTTCCGGTTAAAAGGCGCACGGCACGAATCGCGTCGTCGTTACCCGGGATCACGTAGTCGACTTCGTCGGGATCACAGTTGGTGTCGACAATTGCGACAATCGGGATCCCCAATTTCCGCGCTTCGGTAACGGCAATGTGCTCCTTACGGGGATCCACCACGAATAGCGCCGCGGGCAATTCCCGCATGCCTTCGATACCCCCGAGATACTTTTCCAATTTGGCCTTTTGGCGAGACAAGGCACTGACTTCTTTTTTAGGCAAGCGCTCCCACTGACCGGACGCCTCTTGCTCCTTGAGTTCGGCTAGACGCTTGACCCGCCGCTTAATCGTGTCGAAGTTGGTCAGCATGCCGCCCAACCAACGTTGATTGACGTAATAATCGCCGGAGCGCCGAGCTTCTTCCATGACGGCTTCTTGGGCTTGCTTTTTGGTACCCACAAACAGCATCCGTCCACCGGACATCCCAATTTGACGCACAAAATTGTAGGCTTCATCCACCTTGCGGACTGTTTTTTGGAGGTCAATGATATAAATCCCGTTACGCTCGGTAAAAATATATGGCTTCATCTTGGGGTTCCAGCGCCGGGTTTGGTGGCCGAAATGCACGCCCGCTTCCAGTAATTGCTTCATCGAGACAACAGACATAAAATGCACATCCTCCTGGTTAGCCTCCGCAGTTCGACGAGATAAAGCACCAGGGTTGAACTGCGTGCTAGATTTAGCCATCTCAGGTGAGATCGCCTAGCGCAGTATAGCATACCTCGCCTAGCCACAGCAAGCCGGGAGCCTTTTCAGGCGTGGCCTAGGCGGATTCGTACCGGAACCGGTAAAGGTCCTAACCGGACCCATACCGGAACCCCTCCGACATTTTGTAAGATTTGCCGAATCACGTCTGGGGTTATAACCTCTCCCGGACGGATTTGCCGCACCAAGGTGGTCGCTAATCGGGTTTGGACAAAGGCCACCAGTTGGTCCGCCACCCCTTTCTGCCAGGCGTCGGGTACGGTGATTTGAATCCCGCCGACATTCAATGCCGTTTGACGAAGCGCCTTCACGATATCACCTTTTAGCGCCGGGGTCGCCTTTTGAACCACCGCGGCTTGCCAAGCGGGCCATACCGGGGTCACGGCGGTGACGACCAGGGTGCGTAAACGGGGTATTTCCCGCGGCGGAACGGTGACCGTCAGACCATATCCGTAAACCAACAAGAGTTCCAGCATAAGTAATAGGCTGGCCCCGCCAATCCAATGACGCCATCGTGGCACGGCCCTATCCCCTTTTGCGCGTTACCGACTACTACCAGTATGACAAATGCCGGGCCGCTTCATAATATGCCTGACGTTTTCGGACACGTTCAGGACAGAGAAGGAGGAACACCGTTATGACACCAAAAGGCCGAATATGGGGTGCCGTGGCCCTACTATCCCTATTGGCGGCCGGTTGCGGCAGCGGCCAACCGTCGGCCCAGCCGAAACCCCACAATAATGTCAAAACCACCAAAAAGGCACCCATGGTGGCCAGTCAGAATAAATCGCCTCGACGGACACTGAAAGTGATCGCGTTTTATGATCAAACGATGGCCAAAGTTCCCCCGGACCCGTTTTATCTGTTAAAAGCCCATCCCGGATTGGTCGACTATGTCGCGCCGTTTTGGTACGAGGCGGCGGCCGACGGCAGTATCATTGCCAAGCCGGAGGGCAACGCGGCCGCCGCGGCGGCCGCCGATCATTTGCCGTTAATGCCGCTTGTGAATAACGCCGGAGGGACCGATGCGTTTTTACACAGCGCGAGCACCCGTACCACTCTCGTGAATAATCTGGTTCAACTCATTAAAAACCATCACTATGCGGGTCTGAATATCGACTTTCAGCAATTGCAACCGGCCGACCGTCAAGCGTTAACCGCATTTATGACGCAGTTGTACCATGCCTTGCCGCCCCATGTGGCATTGTCCATGTCGGTCGTGCCGTTAACCAATCTTAATGGAGCCAGTTCGGCCTACGACTACCAAGCCTTAAGCCCGATGGTGAGCGCGATGGTGTTGATGGCTTATGACCGTCATGGCGACGGCACCCCGCCCGGACCGGTCAGTCCGTACCCTTGGGTGGTGCAATCGGTCAATCGTGCCCTGAACGCCGGTATCCCCCGGCAGAAGTTATATTTAGGTATCGCGAACTACGGGTATTTATGGACGGATCATTCGACGCATGCGCAAACGATTCCGCTGAAGGTGATGTACCAACATAAGTACGGAAAGTTTGTCTGGAATCCGACCTATAAGGAAGCCTACGATAGCTATACCGTCAATGGGGTTCCCCACGTCATATGGTTTGTCAACGACCAAGGCGCGGTCGATCGGATTAAATTGGCCGAAAAAGATCATTTGGGCGGGGTGGCGTTTTGGCGGATCGGGTATGAAGATGCCAAATGGTGGAACGCGGTCGCGGCGGCCTTAAACCATCAATCGGTAGCCGCCGCCATGCGCCCGAAAGTCTCTCCCCAACATCCGCTCCACCATCAACCCAAGAAAGCCCATCATCATTAAAAACCCGGAGGGCGGGGGTTCCCCGCCCTTCCTTTATGGGTTTAAACCATCGGCAATGCCATTCGCCGTTTATTTACCAAAGCCGGTAAAGGCGGTCCGACAACTTCGCCGGTGAGATAGAAGGTTTTAGCCTGGGTAATACGAACCGGCACGAATTGGTCGACGAGATCCACCGCCGGATCGCGATCCAATAAAACCACTTTGTTGTGATGGGAACGAGCCGTCCACACATGCGGGTCCTTGCGGCTGACCCCTTCAACCAACACGATGTCGCGGCGCCCGATCAATGCTTGATTAGCTTCCAGGCTGATTTGGTATTGCAGCTCCATCAGTCGGTTGAGCCGATCTTTCTTCACCGTGTTTGGTACCGGATCCCGCGCCTCCCAGCGCGCGGCCGGTGTCCGCTCGCGCGGCGAATACAAAAAGGTGAACGCCGAATCAAATCGGACTTGGCGGACCAAGTCGAGGGTTTCTTCAAAATCCGCTTCGGTTTCCCCCGGAAAACCGACAATGATGTCGGTTGTTAGGGAGACGTCGGGGATAGCCTTTTTAATCCGGGCCACCAGATCGAGATAGCTCTCTTTGGTATATTTCCGGTTCATCCGCTTTAAAATCGGATTGCTGCCCGATTGCACCGGCAAATGGAGATGCCGTGTAATCTTTTGGGAAGCGGCAATGGTGTCGATTAACTTCTGGCTGAAATCTTTCGGATGAGACGTCATATACCGAAGCCAACGAATCCCCTCAATGGGTTCCAATGCCGCCAATAAGTCGGCTAAATCAACCGCCGGATCCAAATCGTGGCCGTACGAATTGACGTTTTGGCCCAGGACGGTGACATCTTGGTACCCTTCTTGCGCCAACGCCTCCACCTCGGCGCGAATCGCCGCAATTTCCCGGGATCGCTCACGTCCTCGGGTGAAGGGGACAATGCAATAGGTGCAAAACTTGTCACACCCATAAATGATGTTCACAAACGCGCGTACACCTTCTGCCCGATGTGAGGGGAGGTGTTCGACCACCTCGCCGGCACTTTGCCAGACATCGATCACCATTTCGTCCTGCTGCTCGACCTGGTCCAGCAGTTTCGGCAACTCATGCAGATTGTGCGTACCAAAAACCAGATCGACATGGGACGCGTATTTCTTCAACCACGCAATCGTGCCGGCTTCCTGGGCCATACAGCCGGCTACCGCCAATTTAAGATCGGGCCGGGCGTCTTTTAATTGACGCAATTGGCCGATATAGCCCAACGCGTGTTGTTCGGCGGTTCCCCGCACGGCACAGGTATTGACGATAATCAAGTCGGCCTCTTTGTCCGAGGAGGCCATTTGAAAGCCCATTTGGTCCAACTGCCCGGCCATAATTTCCGAATCGCGCTCGTTCATCTGGCAGCCATAGGTTTTAATAAAATAGCGCGGTTCTCCCATCTTATGCCCTCCTTTCTTGCCTTCGCTCTCCAAGTCTCTAATAGGGCATTGTATCACGGATCGGGAAGGGCCGACGAGGCCAGATCCTAGCATCGCTGCTAGGGCCCGGTCGTCGCTTGGATATGATGGAGCAGCTGCCAGGATGCGGCATTGGCGGGATCTTCGGTTAAGGCCTGTTCCAAATTATTTTGAGCTTCGGAGACGTCTCCGAACACCAAATCACCGCGAGCCAAATCATAGTACGGCTGCCACCACCCGGGATCGGTCGCTTGGGCATCCACAAAATACTGCATGGCATCCGCCCAATCCCCTTCTCCCGCCAGCACCCGACCAAAGGCATCGAATGTCGGGGCCTGGTTCCCTCCGACCAATTGGGCGGTTTCGGCTTGCTGCCAGGCGACGGCCCACTGTTTTTGCGTGACGGCCAGAAACGCCAACCCGTCCCACGCTTGCCATTCGCCCGGATTTCGGGCCAGGGCCTGACGATATTCCTGGCCGGCGAACCGGAGATGGCCCAGATTTTGATCCAATTGCGCGAGCAACAGCCAATTCTCGGCGTTTCCCGGTTCCACTTGGCAGGCTTGCTGCAATTCTTGGCGTGCGGCCGTCGGATTACCCGATTCCAAAAATAATTGGGCCAATCGCCGGAGCCCCGGTACATAGCGAGGATTTTGGGCTAAGACCGTTTCCTCGTCATGAATGGCTTGGCCAATATTTTGCTCGACGGCCGCTTGCCGTTCTTCGACAGCCTGTTGATAGCCGAGGCTGAGACGGGATAATCCGCCGGTCGGCGGAACCAGATAGGTACTCGAACCACACCCGCTCAAGACGATGCTCAACATCGTCAATCCGAAAGCCCATAATAAGGGCGAGCGCTTGGTCATAAAGCCCATCCGAGATAGGTCTGGACGGGAGGATTATTGACTAGACAGCGCTCCATTCCAGGCGCCAAGGGATGCTGCCGAAGTTCGTCGCGATTCATCCAGGCGAGTTCGGCCGCATCGGAACGTGCAGTCAGGCTGCCCCCGATCGCGGATACGGCGAAATCCAATACGACATAGTGCGCTTCCCCGAGGATTTCGGTAAAACACAGCAACGGGCCGACTTCGACCCAGAGCCCGGTTTCCTCCCGAAACTCCCGTATCAGCGCGTCTTCCAACGACTCGCGCCATTGGACTTTACCGCCGGGAAAAGCCCATTCGCCCGCTGCCGGCGGACGCCCTCGTTTAGCCAATAAAACCCGTCCGTCGGGCCGGCGGAGAATGCCGGCCACTCCAATTTTAGGGCTCTTCAACGTTTCGGACATCGTAAACGGTTAATTCCCATTCCTCGTCAAATTGTCTGAGACCAAAAATTAACCCTTGGCCTTTCAGCGATTGGTTTAGAAACGTAACCACCTGGTGTGGCGTAAACCCTTTAAAACGCTTTTGCGCTAAAAGCGTTAATTTCTCGTGTGCGGCGGATACTTTCATGACACGCCACCCCATTTCATTTTTCCCCGTTATTATACCAAGTTCCTCACCGTTCTGTGTGCCATTCGGCGATCCAACGTCTCCAGATGTCGTCATCGGCGTTAGTTTTGATATCGGAACACACCATCTCCCTAACATGCCCAGCACCCCGCGCCGACATACTAGTCCTGCACTAATTTGAGGAGGTGACACCGATGGCACGAAAAAACCCGTCTTTACTGAGTGAAAACGCTCGGGATCGCTTTAAATATGAAGTGGCGGAGGAATTAGGTCTTTTAGATACGATTGAAGAAAAAGGTTGGGCCGATATCCCGACCCGGGAGCTCGGGCGCATTGGTGGGAAAATCGGCGGCAATATGGTGAAAGTGATGATTCGTTATGCCGAATCGCGGATTGAAGACGAGTAAGTGAAACGCGCCAGGGGGCATGATCCCCCCTGGCATTTTATGTTAAAGTTGACCTATTAGCCCGATAAGACGTTAGGAGACGAGCGATGGATATTGCCGATTGCCGCGAATTTTTCCCTAGTGTGACGACTCCCTTGCCCGGTGGACGATTGCCGATTTATCTCGACGGGCCGGGCGGTAGTCAGGTACCCGCGTCGGTGGTGACGGCAATGACCGGGTATTATTTGTCATCCAACGCCAATACCCATGGGGCGTTTTGGACCAGCCGGTTGACCGACCGGACGATCACGGAAGCGCGTCTCGCGGCGGCGGATTTCCTGGGCGCTTCGTCGCCCGAGACCATCTCGTTCGGCCAAAATATGACGACGTTAAATTTTTTGTTAAGCGAAGCGATTGCGGGCACCCTCAAGCCGGGAGACGAAATTGTGGTGACCGAGCTGGATCACGAAGCCAATGTCGCACCCTGGCTCCGACTGCAAGATCGGGGCATTCGGGTGCGGCAGATCCCGCTAAGGGATGATGGACGGCTCGATTCGGACGCTTGGGCCCACACCCTCTCGTCCCGCACAAAATTAGTGGCGCTCGGATGGGCATCCAATGCGTTGGGTACGGTCAATCCGGTGGCGGAAATCCGGCAATGGACTCGCCAGGTTGGCGCTTGGCTGTTAATTGACGCGGTACACTGGGCACCTCATGGACCGATTGATGTGGGGGCACTCGAGCCGGATTTCCTCTTATGTTCATCCTACAAATTTTTTGGACCGCATGTGGGCATTCTATATTCCGCGCCCGGTCGGTTGGAGGCATTGCCGACTTTGCGGGTGCGTACTCAAAATCCCCATCCCCCGTATCGCATCGAAACCGGCACCTTGAATCACGCGGCACTGGCGGGAGTGACCGGCGCGATTAATTTTATCGCCGCCTGCGGTCAAGCGGGCGAAACCCGGCGGGACCGGCTGCAGGATGCGATGAAGCGCATCTATGCCTACGAACATCGGCTGGTGGCCGATTTATACCAAGAACTTCTGAATATCCCGGGGATTCGGGTCTATGGCCCGCCGGTCGACGATAACCCCCGAACCCCCACCCTGAGCTTCACCGTCGACGGCTGTCACAGCGCCGAGGTGGCGAGCCTATTGGCGGCCGAAGACATCTATGTATGGGACGGGGATTTTTATGCATTGGGGGTTTTGACCCATTACGGCCTTCAGGATCAAGGCGGTTTGGTCCGTATCGGACTCGCTCCCTATAATACCGCAGAGGAGATTACGCGCACGGTCGAGGTATTGGCGCAAATAGCCTCGGCTAGGGGGTCAAAACGACCTTAATGGCGTCGCGCTGGGTAATCCGGGCAAAGGCCTCCCGGTAGTCGGCTAAGGGAAACCGATGAGTCACCAGGGCTTCTAACGGCTGCTGCATTAACGTGAGGAGCGAGACGACCGTGTGAAACGTGTCTGTTCCGCTCGGGCCGTAACCGTAGGATCCGATCAAGCGAAGGCGGCGAAACCAAAGAGGCGTAAAATCCAATGCCACATGTCCCGCCCCGCCCAACAACAAGACTTGTCCATCGGGGCGTGTAAGGGTCATTCCCTGTTCGACGGCTTGGGCGGATCCCGCCGTGACGACCGTCAGGTCAAAGCCCCGCGGTCGGTATGCCGGAGCGCCCCACATCCCGGGACTGGGCTGTCCGGTAATGGCGTCCAAAGTCCGGTCGGGACCCGGCAACACCGTTTGGGCGCCCATGAGGCGAGCCAATTCCGCTTGTCGCGGATAACGACTAAAAGCCACCAACTCAACCGACGGGTAGAGGGTACGGATGAAGGCCAACGCCAATAACCCTAAAGGTCCGGTGCCAATCACGAGCACGGTGGATACCGGTTCCCAATGAACGCGCCGAAGCCCCGCTAAAACAATGGCGGCCGGCTCGACCAAGACCGCTCGTTCGAGCGCAAACGATTCGGGCACCGGCACCAGTTGATCGGCGGGTGCCCACATTTTTTGAGACCAGCCGCCGGGTAGACGTTGGTGATAGCCGAGTAAAATCCCGGGTCCTAGCCCGGGATCGGCCCGCCGTAGACAATCGTCTCGCCGACCGTCTTGACAGGCTTCACAAAGCGGTAACCCCCTGGCTTGGCATCCGAGCGTGGGATCGACGGCCACCCGTTGTCCATATAGGGGATGGCCCGGCTCGATCACCTCAGCCACGATTTCATGCCCCAAAACCGCCGGAAACGACGTGACAGGCGCCAGGTAGGGTGAACTATGACCCCGCAACAAGGCCAGGTCCGACCCGCAGATCCCGGTCATCAGCGGGCGAAGCGCGACCCAATGGTCCGGCAACATCGGCTGATCGACAGCCAGCGGCTCCCACCGTAAATTGGCGGTCAACCATCGTTGACCCATCCGAGGCACACTGCGTTGGAGCAGAACCCGTCCGAGACGTAAATAATAGCGTAAAGCCATGGGTTGGGTAGATTCGGCCACGGTCATACCTCCTAGCATTTGTTTTCATGATAACAATTGAAGGACGAGCGATTCGATTCCGACGGCCGAATTCCAGGAAAAAGCTCGCCCGAACGCTTCCGCCTAGGGCTCGTCCTGTCGCATATACTCCGGTCGCGGCGTCCAACAGCGGAATTTCCAGCGAGGACGGGTTTCCCACCCGAGGCGGCGGCAGATAAACCGATGGGGGGCCACATGTCGAATCCAAACACAGGTCGCGCAAAAGTGCACATCACGAGACGTCAACCGCATTCGCCACCTTCTTGATTGATGGGGGGATGGCGCGCGCCATGAGAAGGGCGGAGACGGCGCCGAGGCCGGCCAACATGACCCAGGGCAAAATCGGCAGCGCCAAGGATTCGCCGAGGGAGACCAGTAGACCGCCTACGGCGTTACCCAGGGACCCGCCAATGCCCAACGAGAGCCGACTAAAACCGTAATAGCGCCCAAAAGCGGCCGGATCGGCGAGTTCCGCCGTCAATTGGTATAACGCCGGATTCACCAGCATGGAGGCGCCGGCAAACAAAATCATGGTGATGAAAAGACTGTCGAGGGTCACGCGGCTCAGTATCCCGCTGGCCATCGCGATCCCCCCGCCGGCGAGGCCGCCCACCAAAGCCCACGACTGGGGCCAATGGCGCGTTTTGCGGCTGACCCAGGGTTGCAATAAAACCACAGTCCCGGAATACACCCCCAATAGCCAGCCAATCAACGCCGAGGGCCCGTGTTGGGCCATGACGGTTAACGGTACCAAAATCGTCAGTTGGCTATTTAACAAATAATAGCCGGAGGCAATCAGGGTAATTTGGACAAACGGCCGATGACGGAGCACCGCTGACCATCCGGGCGCCTCGGTCCCCGGCTTCGGTCGCCGGCCCAAGGCCAGCGGATAAAATCGCCAGGTCATAACCCCGGCGAAGAAAAACAAGAGGCCGGCTAGCCACGCAACGATCGCAAATTGAATGGATAAAAGATAGGCTCCGACCACGGGGCCTAATATCATGCCGGTGTTTCCAAAGACGACGCGCCAGCTATAGATTTCCGCCCGTTGTCGGTCGGATACCGATGCCGCCAAAGCCGCCGCATCGGCCGGCCCAAATAAGGCGCCGCCAAGTCCGGACAATACGCTGGCCAGAAGAATGCCTGTCACCGAGTGCAGCACGCCAAATAAGATAAAGCCTACCGCCCGGATTTCCATCCCGAGGACGACGGCAGTGCGATATCCGAGCCGATCTCCCCATTGTCCGCCAAACGGCGCTAGCCCCTGCTGACTTAGTTGCCGGACGGCTAAAATGACTCCGGCTTGCCATGCCGGCCAACCGAGCTCATGGGTGAGATAGACGGCAATGAGCGGGACTAACAGGTAAAACCCCAAATTACTGACAAACGAGTCCAATAATAATGCCCAGATGCCTTGTGGCCACTCTTTGACGTTCCCCACGGACCAGGCCTCCCCGTTTGATTGTAACGAAAAAGCGGGGTATAAAAACCCCTCTTGGGGGCGCATTTTAGCAGCATGAAAACCATTAAACGCCATCCGTCAGCCAATAAACCGACAGAAACCCGCTTGGTCGCACGCCAATACGGCGCCGGTCCACGGGCGAAACCCCCAAAACATTTAACCGCCGGCACCCTCTCTTTGATGACGGTCGGCGGCATTATGGGCTCCGGCCTCTTTTTAGCCAGCGGCCCCGCCATCCGCTTGGCCGGACCGGCGATATTGGTGGCCTATTTGATTGGGGTCACGATTATGGCCTTGGAGGTCACCGCCTTGGCGGAAATGGCGGCCGCCGATCATGAACGGGGCTCCTTTTTGGCCTTTGCCCACCACGCCCTCGGTGAGGGCTATGCCTTTGTCGGCGGGTGGATTTTTTGGTTCTCCAGTATTTTAAATCTGGCCGCCGAGGCCACGGCGGGAGCGCTGTTTACACGGGTGTGGTTTCCCGGCATCCCGGTGTTCATTTTCGCGATGGCCTATGCCGCCATCATCACCGGCATTAACTTTTTGACCGTTAAGGGGTTTAGCCGGGTCGAATCCATCATGTCGTACGTCAAAATCGGCGCGACGGCACTCTTTATCATCGTCGCGTTTCTTGCCATTTTTCATCTGATACCGGCGGCCGGCCCCCATGGACCGCAGTTATGGTGGCGCCGTCCCGGCTTTTTCCCGCATGGGTGGTCGGGTGTAGCCGCCTCGATGGTGCTGGTGCTTTTCTCCATGTCGGGGACGGGGGTCTTAGGGCTGGCCGCGCCGAACCTGAAACATCCGGAACACGTGATGGGCCACACCATTCGGACCACGGTAATCACCATTTACCTGTTATATGGTCTCTCCGCCTTGGCGTTGACCGGGATGACCTGGTGGGCGCATATGCCCACCACCAAAAGTCCCTTTACCGTCGCCTTGGGGCATTTGCCGTGGGGCTGGCCGATGGAAGTGTTCAATGTCATTATTTTGGTCGCGGTGCTCAGTGCCATGAATGCCGGGCTTTTTGCCACCAACCGGGTGCTGGCCACTTTGGGGCGGATTCATGCCGCGCCCACCGGTGTGGCACGCGAATCTTCCGGTATTCCCCGTCGCGCCAACCTCATTTCCGGCATCCTGTTGATCCTCTTCAGCGGGTTGGCTTATTTTCTCCCGCGGACCGCGTATACTTACCTGGTCACCGCGACGGGATTTCAAGCGCTCTTTATTTGGATCCTCATTGTCGTCACCGAAATCTACTACCGCCCCAAATTATTAGCCCAGGGACACCGGCTAGAATTTCGCATGCCGGGATATCCCTGGACATCTTGGTTGGCGGTGCTGTTAATGGTGGGGGTGATTGCGACCGCCCCCTTAGCTCCCCACGAACTGATTCCCCTCGGACTCGGGCTATTTGTGGTTCTTTTGCTGGTAGGCATCTATTGGGTGCGGGCGCGAAACCGCGCTGAAAGCCATTAAAGTGCGGCGTTGGTTTCCGCCGCGGTTCGGTTAAAGTAGGCCCGGCCTCGACTCCAATAAATGCCAAGCGGTATTAGCCCGACGGCCAGGGCCCCCAAACCAATCATTAAGGTGGTCAAGGGCAACGATAAGATCGATTGAAATAACACCCAAAACATGAAGAGGCCGCCGACGAAAGGCCAGAGTCCGGCCAGGACGAAATCTTTCAATGATCGGGTGAGTCGTCGACGGTAGGCGAACACGACCGCAATTCCGGCTAAGCCATAATAGACGGCAATTTGGAGCCCAATCGCATTAATGGCATCGGTCATGACCGAATTTACGGAACCAATCAGATTGGAGGTCACGAAAAGTCCTAACGCCAGACCGGTCACGACCAGGCTCGCAACCCAGGGCGTTCGCCAACGGGAGTGGATCCGCGCGAAAATCGGCGGTAAGGTACCGTCCCGGCCCATCGCAAAGAGTGACCGGGTCACTTGTAAAAGGGTCGTCTCGAGCGTGGCGACCGTCGACAACATGACGGCTAGGGTTAACAGTTTTCCGCCCGGTCCCGGCCACACCGCTTGGCCCAATGCCGTTAAGACGTTGGCGCTATTGGCATTGATGGCGGCGGTCGAGAGGGTCAAATTGGTCCCCAGGGTAAACACTTCAAAGAGCAAAAAGACCACGATCACGCCCCAGATGCCTCCAAGACCCGGCGTGTGGAGAGCATTTTGGGTTTCTTCGTTAAGATTGGCGCTGACATCCCAGCCCCAATAGTAAAAGGCGGCCACCAACGCGCCGGCGGCAAACCCGGACAGTCCGTGAAAATGGGTCGGGCTCAGCCAAGCCCAACGAAATGGGGTGACTGCGTGACGGGTCGCGTGAGCCATCGCCAAACCGGCAAATACCATCAAAATGGCTATTTCGACCAGGGACAAGATCCATTGGGTTTTAGCCGTCATCCGCATGCCCATCATAACCAACAAGGACATGACCAAAAACCACAAAGAACCGACAGCGGTCACCAACCCTGTGTGTGTCGCCCAGGCCGGATTCACCAACGCGAGGGTTACGGAACCGGCCGGCAGGGAGCCGGCGACCATAAAGAGTGTGGCGGAAACCAACAAAGCCCAACCCGCGAGATAGCCGAGCGCCGGATGCAGGGCCCGCCCCACCCAAGCGTAACTGGCTCCGGCATTGGCTTCGGTTCGGCCTAGGTAATTAAAAGCCATGGCGATGCCAAACATGGGGATGCCGCAATAAAGGAGCGCAGCCGGCCCCTCCAATCCCACCGCCCCGACCAGCACCGCGGTGGACGCGGCTAATGAATAAGCCGGGGCACTGCCCGCTATGGCCATAATGACGGCGTCAAATCGATTCAACACGTTCTTGTCAAGTCCCATGGCCGGACGCATGGCCATTACCTTTCAGCCTCCTAAATGTCAGTTATCGCAAAAGTCGAGCCGCACTCCACATGTGGCAGGCGGCCTAACTTAAGGCAGAATGACACTAGTAGACCGTATGGCATAGGCCTTCGTCAAGACTTTTCGGGCTGGAAAAATCGCGCACTCTGGGGTCCCGACGGTGATGTCCGGCGTGGCCGACGGGTCCAACGTGACGAGCTTCCCGACCGGGTTTTAAATCGGCGTGAGGCCTTCTACGACCTTTCGGGCGCCTCAGGGTTTTGTGGTAAAATCGGGAACGGCGAACTAATCAGAAAGGCGGCACAGCATGACCACGACAACTCCTCCCCGTTCCATGCACGAGTTGACCCGATATTTAGGGCTAGGTTCCGAGGATTGGATTCCCTATGGACGCGATAAGGCGAAAATCCCCTTATCGGTGATTTACCGGCAACCGCGTCGGGCAAAAATGGTTTTGGTGACGGCAACCAACCCGACGCCGGCCGGTGAAGGGAAAACCACGCTCACCATCGGTTTGTCGCAAGCCTTTCAGCACCTCGGGTTAAAGGCGGCGGCGGCTTTACGGGAGCCTTCGCTCGGTCCGGTGTTTGGTATGAAAGGCGGCGCCACCGGCGGCGGGAAGTCTCAACTGATTCCGGCCCAAGA
Source organism: Sulfobacillus acidophilus DSM 10332 (assembly GCA_000237975.1). Lineage (GTDB taxonomy): Bacteria > Bacillota > Sulfobacillia > Sulfobacillales > Sulfobacillaceae > Sulfobacillus_A > Sulfobacillus_A acidophilus. Next base: position 1,876,774 of record CP003179.1, read on the forward strand.
CATTAACCTTCACTTTACGGGGGATTTTCACGCCATCTCGTCGGCCCATAATTTGTTGGCTGCCCTCATTGACAATGAACTGTATCAAGGCCACCGATTGTCGGCCAAGCTCCGGGCCACCGATATCACCTGGAAACGGGTGATGGATATGAATGATCGGGCGTTACGCGACATTGTCACCGGTTTGGGGCCGGGTAACGGAGTGCCTCGGCAAAGCGGGTTTGATATCACGGCGGCGTCGGAGGTCATGGCGGTTCTCTGCTTGGCGCGCGACGCGGAGGATTTAATCCGTCGTTTGGGGCGCATCGTGATCGGCTGGAGTGCCGACGGACCCGCCACAGTGGACGATTTAGGCGCGGCCCCCGCCATGGCTGCCCTTCTGAAAGATGCGTTAATGCCCAATCTGGTCCAAACGACGGAAGGTGTCCCGGCGTTCGTCCATGGGGGGCCCTTTGCCAACATTGCGCATGGAACAAATAGCCTTTTGGCCACCGAGGCGGCTTTGCGGTATGCCGATATTATGGTGACGGAAGCCGGATTTGGCGCCGATTTGGGTGCCGAAAAGTTCATGGATATAGTCGCTCCGGTTCTCGAAGCGGCCCCGGACGCGGTGGTGCTGGTAACCACGTTGCGATCTTTAAAATATCAAGGAGGCGCTCCCGTCCAGGAGGCCAGCCGGCCCCAGCCCGACTTTTTGGCGCGTGGTTGGGCCAACTTGGAGCGTCATATCGATAATTTACGCCAATATCACGTGCCGGTGATTGTCGCCATCAACCGATTCGCCGCCGACACGCCCGCCGAGCTAAACTGGCTCACCCGCCAATTAGATTTACGGCAGATTCCCGCCGGCATTGCCGACGTATTCGGAGCCGGCGGCGTCGGCGGACAAGAACTGGCGCAGACGGTGTTGCGAACTATGGCCGCGTCGTCCAACGAATTCCGGCCGTTATATGATTCGACGTTGCCCCTAACCGAAAAAATCGAACGGATCGCGACCCGCATTTACCGGGCCCGTTCTGTCGAGTTGAGTACGACCGCTCGCCGCAAACTCAAAACGTACGAGTCTTGGGGCATGGGCGACCTCAGCGTGTGCATTGCCAAAACTCCCTACTCCTTTAGTGACGATCCGGCGGAACGCGGAGCTCCCGAGAATTTTGTATTCCATGTCCGGGATGTTGAACTGGCACGAGGTGCCGGGTATATTGTACCCTTGGCCGGCACCATGGTCCGCATGCCCGGTCTCCCTAAAGAGCCGGCCGCCTATCGCATCAAGGTTGATCCGGCCAGCGGCGACGTGGGAGGACTCATGGAGTCATGAGCTTGTCTTCGGATAGCTGGTCTCGGATCTTGACCCGTATCAGTGCTCCCCGCCCATCCTGGGCCGCGGGGAGCACCTTGGCTCTCAGCGGGGCCTTAGCGGCCGCCCTGGTATTGAAAGTCGCGCGCGTCTTAGGCGAGGACACGGGATTGGACACCCTTCCCGAGGAGTTAGGACAAATGGCGCTCGACGATGCCGTCCTGGCTCCGACGGCCGGTAACGATGCGTTAGAAGCGATGCGAGCGGCCGCACTCCACGGTGTGACGGAGGTGGCACGGCTGATGCCGGTCGTCCGTTCCCGAAAACCGTGGCTGTTGCCGGATTTAGAGGCCGCCCGCTTGTTATTCGGCGCTTTATACCGGGGCGCCTCCGAGGTCCTGGCTTTTAATAAGCCGGGAACACCGCCTCACGGACCCCAAGACGAGCTTCAGTCAGCATGGGACACCGTTTGGCAGGCCACCCGACTCTAGAGACGTTCGCGTCGGGGCCTCCCCCATCGTCTTCGGCGTCGGCCGGATATGAGGAGCACCATGCCGCTCAAACCGATCACCAATCCCTTGGCCCACACAACCAGGTGAGACGCTTCATAAAACCAAGCCGCCAAGACCAGCCAAATGGCCACCAGCGCCCTAAAGGCGCTCCGGGCCCACTCGGACAAAGTGTCCAGCCGACTTAACACAGGGGTTATTTCCGGCTGGGTGGTCATTCGACCGTCTTCTATTTGCCGAAGTACCCGTTCCAGCCGTCCGGGCCATTGGCTCCAACGCCCCACCTGGTCCGATAGCCAGCCGCCCGCTAAGAGAACGGCAGAAGCGACCGGTTCATCCAGCCTCTCCGCCAGCTGATCTAACCAGCGGGTCCAACCGGCCCGCTGCCCCCGACGTGCCCGCTGCACCCAAGGAAGCACCTGTTCGGTCAGCACCCGGCTCCATTCGCGATCGGGATCGAGGGTTTCGACCAGTCCAAACAACATGCCTAACGCCCGCCCCAAAAAGAGATAGAGGGCGGGAAAACGTAAGGGTTCCTCGTAAAGAAACGTTTGCAAGGCCTGCACGGCCTGGTCCCGCTGGGGGCCGGGCGCCAGCGGCGTACCCATCAGCTCTCCCATAAATAGACGTAGGGCCCGGGTTAATTGGGTCATATTGGCCCATGGCTCCAAAAACCCTAACATCTGTAGGGCATACGCCACGTCTTCGGGACGGTTTTGGGTAATGGCGCGTAAGAGGTCGGAAACCGCTTGGCGTTCGGATGGCCCAATGCGCGCCATCATGCCGAAATCCAAAAAGATGAGGTGGCCTTCCTGGTCCGTCAGCAGGTTGCCCGGATGGGGATCAATATGGACCAGACCATCCACCAAGATTTGTTGGAGGTACGCATCGATGATGTGGGTGGCCAACCGGGTCGGATCGAGGCCCACATCGAGCAGTTGGGCGCGATTGGTCAATTTGATCCCCGGAACATACGTCATGACCAGCACCCGAGCACGCGTCCATTCGGTGATGACGTCGGGGACTCGAACCGTCGGGTGATCCCGGAAATTGTCACGAAACCGGGTGAGATGAGCCGCCTCCTGGACATAATCCAATTCCTCGCCGACCAACTTTTCGAATTCATCCAATAGCGCGGTGACCCGTAATCGGCGGCCCACGGTCGTGGTCCGTTCCATCACGCCCATAATGATTCGGAGAGCCCGTAAATCGATAGCCGCTAATACGGGGATGTCCGGTCGCTGAACTTTTACCGCAACCGCTTGGCCGGTAGCCCGCAGTCGGGCAAAATGGACCTGTCCGAGGGAGGCGGCAGCCATCGGCTCTGGTTGCAAATCCAGCAGAACCGTAGCCCAGTCGGTTTGCCATTCCTGTCGTAAAAGACTTTGAATGGCCTCAAACGGAGCCGGCGGCACTTCATCTTGTAGGCTTTGCAGTTCGTGGACGAAGGCCGCAGGTAAAATGTCGCTGCGGGCGCTGAGAAATTGGCCCACTTTAATAATGAGTCCCCCGAGGGCCAAAGCCGTCTCTCGAAGTCTGATCCCACCGGCTTTAAAGAGGGCTTGGATACGCTGATCTTTTTCCACCGCGGGTAAGGCGCTTCGTTCGAGCCGTCGAATGGTCCGACTATCCCGCCAATAACTGAGCGCAAGTCGGAAAATGGCGGCGCTTCGGCGGACGGGGTGCATCGGATAATTTGGCGTGGTCACGAATCGATAAATTCCTCCGGTGGCGGCGGTGTGGTCCGAACCCGCCAGGTTTCTCGTAGTTTATATTGCATTTCACGTCGTCTGCGGGCTCTCTCAGGGGTTTTGGCCCATCTCCGGGCCGGCAACCAAAGCCCTAACCCGATCAGCAGCCAACTCCACCGCGAAAGCCAACGCCGAAATAGCCATCCCCCCACCACAAATCCCTCCCCCCTTATTGCGCACATCATACCACTTTTAGGATGTTGTCGGGCGACCCGACCCGTCACGTATGATATACTCACGTGGTGTCCGGCTTGACCGGGTAGATTGAGTAAATTCGGCAAGGGATGTGATGAAATGGCCTTATGGTTTCGGGAGTCGGCCTCCCCCGCACACCGTCTGGAATGGAAAATCCGTCAGGAGTTATACTCGGGACAATCCCCGTTTCAGTCCATTCAAGTTCTCGACACGGAACAATTTGGCCCATCCTTGGTCTTGGACGGTATCATGCAAACCACCACCGGGGATGAATTCATCTATCACGAAATGCTCGCCTATGTGCCGCTGTTAGCCCATCCGCATCCGCGGCGGGTGTTGATCATTGGCGGGGGCGACGGTGGGTTGGCGCGCGAAGTGCTGAAAGTCCCTGGGGTCGAAGAGGTGGTTCTGGTCGAAATCGATCCGGTGGTGGTCGAGGTCGCCCGCCGGTTTTTACCCCAGCATACGGTGGCCCTCGACGATCCACGCCTGACCCTGATTCATGCGGACGGCGCCGCCTATCTAACCGATCAAAAAACCGAACCTTTTGATGTGATTTTGGTTGATTCGACCGATCCTGAAGGCGATGGACCGGGGACGGTTCTTTATACGCCCGCATTTCATCAAGCGCTCTATGAGGGGTTGGCGGACGACGGGTTATATGTTCAACAGACGGGAGCCGCGTTTTATAATCCCGAGGTCGTTGAACAGGTATCCCATAGTGTCGTAACCCGGTTTCCTTTATGCCGCGTCTATTGGTGCACCGTGCCCACGTATCCGGGAGCGCTTTTCACCTTTACGTCCGGCTCCAAACGGTATGACATTCAAAAGCCATCGACACCCTTAACCTGGCCGACCCGATGGTATACGCCCCAAATCCATCAACTGGCGTTTGCTTTACCCCCCTATTTAAGCCAGCGTCTGCCGGAGACGGTGGTAACCGCACAAAAAGGCCCTAACGCATAAAGAACCTGACAAGACGCGGCGTCCATCGGCCGAGCGGTAATCGGGGAAGCCGGGAAATATCCAGCTCGGCCGCCGTTTTGGCCCAAAACGGCGGCAGCCGGCCTTCCTGCCCGGCCACGCGGTGGGCCAAGATCCAGCCAAATTCGGTGGTCAAAGCCACCCCGTGGCCGGTAAACCCTCCGGCAAACCAAAAGCCGGCCGGGGTCCGTCCCATCCGGGGAACGCGATCCCAGCTAATCGCGATCGGTCCCTCCCATCGGTGGTAAACCCCTATACCGGATAAATCGGGGAACAGTTGCACCAGATCCCGATATAAGGGATCGGCCGCCGTACCGGGACGGTCGGTAGGGCGGGCCCGCCCGCCGAAGACTAACCGACGATCCGGCGTCAGACGAAAATAGCTTAAATTCGGTTTGTTGTCCGACACGGTCGGCAGAGACGACGGCCAATCCGCAGGTAACGGCTCGGTGACGAGAACGGCACTGGTGACGGGTAAAATATGCGACTCGAGCCAGCGGGACCCGGGCAGTAGATAGGCGTTGGTGGCCACCACGACTTCGTCCGCCCTTAACACGCCTTGGCGTGTGCGAACTTCATACCCGCTTTGACGGCGCCGGATATCGATCACCGGGCTCCGTTCAAATATCAAGACGCCCTGACGAGCGGCTGCTTGTGCCAATCCGGTGACATAACGGTAGGGCTGAATGTGGTAGCTGCCCGGATCAAAGAGCCCGCCACGGTAGGCGCTTGTGCGAATACGTTCTTCGACCCGCCGGGCGTCCCACCACTCAACCGGTTCATAGCACGCTTGATGTTGCAGCCAGTCCCATTCACGCCGTAACCGATCCACGTCGTCTTTGCTCCAACACGCTTCTAAATGCCCGACCTGAGCTAAGCCGGCATCGATGTCTTCCCTTTCCACCAGCGAAACGACGCGATGAACCGCGTCCAACGCCATGTCCCATAACGCTCGGGCCGTCTCGTCACCCCAGCGGGTGCGGAGATCCACCATATCGGACGGCCACCCGGTCAAGAGCTGGCCGCCGTTTCGTCCGCTGGCGCCCCACCCCACGCGATCTTTTTCCACCAAGGCTACACGGATTCCGAGCTGACGGAGGTAATAGGCGGTCGCCACAGCCGTGAAACCGGCACCGACGACCGCCACCTCGACGGTTTGGCTATCCTCCAAGGGTGCATAAGTGGGGGCTTCGGTATAAGCGATCTGCCAATATGACGGACGGTCTGACCCTAAGGTGTCCCTCACCGATTAACCCGTCTCCCCTGTCTGATTTAAAAAGGCCAGCCCCGGCCGAATAAACGGGCCAGTTTGAGCCGGTATTGCTGAAACGACAGGTTTTTTAACGTGCGCGCCGACGATCCCCGTACCGGAATACCGCCTCGAATCACCCACCCGACACCGATGCCCGTATCGAGCGAAATCAACATCCCGCGCAAAGAAGGCCGGAACGGGGGCAAGAGGGGTTCACCGGCCAGCGCTAACGTCACCTGTCGTCCCACATAATCCCCCGCCAACGAGGCTAATTGGGCGGTTTGAGGCACCATTTCTCCGTCGACCTCGACCCGCCATAGGTCGCCGGCCACAAAAATGCGTTCGGTGAGCCGGCCTTGGTCGGATACCCGAGGGTACCCCCGGGAGTCCAACGGGAGGTCGGTTGTCTCCCGTAACCAGGGCGGAGGGGCAATGCCACCCGCCCAGATCAACACGTCATAGTGAAGTTCGTCCCGTTCCAAGACGAGGGTGGTATCCTCCACGCGCACCAGCTTTTGCCCTAAAATCACTTTCACGCCGGCCCGTACTAACCGCTCTTTCGCGTATTGGGCCAACCCGACGCCCAACGCCGGAAGGAGTCGGGGTGCCCCTTCGATCAACCAGACGTCATGATCAGGGGCTAAGATCCCGGCCACTTCCACCCCGGTCAGTCCCCCGCCCACCACCACGATGCGTTGATCTTGGGCATATTTCAACTGATCCTTGATAACCCGGGTATCCCAGGCATTGCGTAACGGTAACGACTTTTCGCGTAAACCCGGGATTGGCGGATATGCTGTCACCGATCCCATCGCCAAGACCAGCCAATCGAATCCGAGCTTTTCCCCGCTATCCAAAACCACAAATTGTTCTTGCGCGGATATTCCTACCACGCGGCGTTGCAGATGGATAATTCCGGTATCTCGTAAGAGCTCGCCGTACGAGACAATGTGTTCCTCAATCGGATCATGTTGGCGTAAGGCCTCCGGTAGCTCCGGAATCAATTCGTGACCGGTACCCGGATCAATCAGGAGAATCTCGCGTTCACCGGATAGCTGTCGGAGCTCACTCAAAGCTGCTAAACCGGCATAGCCCCCGCCGATTACGATGATTCGCTCCACGGCTATCTCTCCTCATTTGAGTGATAGCGTAAGTGTAACAAAAGATACCGTCCCTATCATCTTTGTCGCCCCAATCACCAAAAATTCTGTTCGCGGTTAGGACTGTTGAGCCCAGATTTGGGCCACGGTTTCAAAAACGAAATGACGCGCCTGAAGGCGGGCCAGCAGCGACGGCCATTGGTCGTAGGGACCGGCGAACAGCAGAATTTCGTTGGGATGACCGGTTAACCAGGCTGCCGCCCGGGAGGGCGAAGGCGCCCACCATACCTGATTGGCGGCCATTGCAGTCAAATTTAATTGAGCGGCCCGCGTCGTGACGGTCGCGTTCGGCGTCTCGGGGAAAATCACATAGTTGGCGGGGGAACCGGTTAGACGGCGGAGCACCTGATCACTCCAGGTCAGCTCTTGAGTCACCCCCCACCCGGGCAATTGATCGAGATTGGCCCCGCTATAGCCCCCGATGTCTAGTTCGTTACCGGCTTGGGCAAGCCGATGAATAAGTTCGGGGTGGGTCACGGCCCATTGGCCGGTCACCGCCACATCCACGGCCATATGGAAATGACGCTCGGCATTCAGTAGTCCGTCCACGCCGGCCGTGTTCGGATTCCACCAAACCAGGCAGGCGACCGGTCGCAAATTACTGTAGACCCCACTGGTTGAAGGCAAACTTGGAGGGGGAGTTGGTGCGGACGTGGTCGGGACGGAGGACACAGGCGCCGGTTGAGCGGGCGGGGCCGACGGCTTCGGAAGAGATACCGTCCAATGAATCGGTTGGCCAACCCATAAGGTGCTGCCATGCACCTGGTTGGCGGCAGAAAATGCGGACTCCGGCAATTGTGCGGCAAACGCCAATTGGCTCCACGAATCGCCTGCCTCTGCCCGGTAGGGCCACTGATGGAGACGGGTGACTCGAACCGCCGACAGATGCGCCAAGGTCAACCAGTCTCCCGGCGTCCAAGCCGAGGACGACGATAGGCCGGCTGCCGCCGCCCAAGCGGGCCAAGCCTTCGAGACGGGTTTTTGGGCGAATTGCGGCCAGATCGCCAAATCGGCGGCCAGTGCCGCGGTTTGGGCAGGGGTAGGGGTTTTTTCCGCTCCCAGTTCCGTGACGGCTCGGGACAATCGGGACGTCAACGACGTCGTGCCGGGATGGGTGGTGACAAAAAGGCTCAAAGCCGTCAGCGTCTGGGGATTCATCCGCCCGGTGACCGCACCCGCCGAATAACCCAATACGCCGAGCAATGCTTGCACTTCTGCTACGGCATACCCATGGCTGGCCGGAGTGACGGATGCATTGGCCGGTGTTGCCTGGGCCAATGCGGTTAAGGTTAACAGGGTTTTTAATACGATTTGGGATACCATACCGATGATTGGGCCTCCTATTTCCAGGATGCACCAATATCGGCCGGTTTATTCATGGTGTGCCGACTAATCGGCTAAGCGGGCCAAGACGCCGCCCACGGTACCCATGGTGAGGGCGACGGCCAAGGACAACCAGATATGCGTAGCCGAGGCTAATTGGAAGGTTTCCGCCATGACGGTACCGACCAACGTCAGCGTAACGGCCGCCAAGGCGCCATGAAGCCACGCCGCCGTTTCGGCAATTTTACCCGCGATCCAACCCGCCGCCAACGCGGTCACGGCGCTGCCCACCCACACCAAGCGGATTTGCCAACTTTGAGCGATGCCGATATGATAATCGATCAGCGCCAACACAATCGCCAGCCCCAGCGCGACTGCTACGCCGGCCAGTGCGCCTTCTAAAATGGCTCGAACGCTCACCGCCACCCCTCCCCTAAGACAAGGTATGCGAGGGGTGGCAAGCGTATGTCCGGCTAACCGCCGGACGAAAAACTTCCGGGGGTAATCCGCCACATGACCGTCACCGCATGTTGACCGGTGCTGTTAGACGGTGCCAGAATCATCTCGCCGGGGGTTAGCCCGCGGGTGACAACGACATGATTGATACCGACGAGTCCGAGAGTCACCGGTACTTGCGTCCCCCCGGGCCGCGTGACGACCCACCCGGTTCCCTTGGCGTGCACCGCATCGATGGGCACCACTAGGCCGGTTTCTTTTTGGGCTTGAATTGCGACCGCGGCCGACATCCCGAGATACGGAAGCGGTTGATGCGTGGTATTCAGGTGAATGGTCACCGGATAACTTACGACCCCGCTCGCGGAACCGGCGACCGGCGATCGGCTCACGGCCGATACCGTTCCGGTATAGCGGAGGTCGGGTTCACCGGGGAAAATGAGAGTGACCGATTGACCCGTTTGGATCGCCGGGATGTCCAACTCCGAGGCATTGGCGGTGACCTCAATGTCTTGCGGATTGGCGATGGTGATCGATTGGGCGGTCGCCGTGGTCGAGACGGTTTGACCGCCGAAGTTCCCTCGACCAAACCTGCCCCCTCCCCCGCCGCTCGTGCTCGTGCTCGCGCTGTTGGGTAACAATTGTCCCACGGCCAGGGAGGAAGCGACCACCGTGCCGTTCATCGGACTGGTCAACGTTTGGCCATTGGCCAGGGTGGCCAGCACCGTCCCGGCGGAAACCGTTTGACCGACGTGCACGGCCAGATTGGTCACGACCGTGGGGCGCCCGGTATAGCTGACGCTCACTTCTTCCGGGGAAGTCACGGTACCCGCCAAGTACACGGTCTTGACGACGGTGCCACGGCTTACGGGCACCCCACTCAGGCTCGCGGCCTGAACGGATCCCAGCGCGTAAAGCCCGAATCCCAGCGATAAGCCGACGGCCCCCACTCCGACGATTCGCGTCACAGGTGATATCGTGCGGTTCCTCATCGTATCGTCCTCTTTCTAGATTATTCCCATCGCAAGGCTTCCGCGGGACGCATGCGAGCAGCCCGTGAGGCGGGCCATATGCCAAACACGATGCCGACCAACAGGGCGAAACCTAGAGCCACGAGCGCAATGGACGGTTGAATCGCACTCGGCAAATGAAAACTTTGCGTCATGATTCGCGAAAAGAGCACACCGGCGGCCAGTCCTATCAACCCGCCAATCAGGGAGAGCAAAACGGCTTCAATCAAGAACTGCACCAAAATATCCATCGGCGATGCCCCGATCGCTTTGCGAATGCCGATTTCTCGGGTCCGTTCACTGACGGAGACCAACATAATGTTCATGATGCCGATTCCCCCGACGACCAACGAAATGCCGGCCACACCGCCCAATAAGACGGTCGTCACTTGGGAAACGGCATTTAACGTGGACAGAATCTGGGATTGCGCGGTTACGCTAAAATTGCCGCTACTGCCCAGCCAATCCAACAGTTGTTGGTTAAGGTGATTTTCGACGGCGGTCACATTGGCCTTAGGGGCCGCCGATAACTCAATCGTCGTCACCGTGGCGGGTCCGAACAGGCGTTCCGCGGTAGTCCAGGGAATCTCCGCAAAATTGTCTTGACTTTGTCCGAAACTGGTCCCTTTGGGTTGGTACACGCCGATGACGGTAAAAGGGACTCCATTAATGGTCATCATATCGCCGACCGGATCGCGCTGACCAAATAAGGTTGTAGCGGCTTGGTTGCCGAGAACGACGACGGGATTATCCGCTTGAATGTCGAGCGGCGACAAATTCCGGCCCAGATCCACCTGGTAATTCAAAATCTGGCTGTAGGAAGGGGTGGTGCCGATGACATTCACACTGGTGCTGGTGTCCCCCACCGCGGCCGTTCCGCTTCCTGTCATGACGGGCGCCACCGCCTGAATACCCGGTAGATGCGCCAGCGTTAACGCTTGATTCATCGAGACGGGGGGGACAGGCGTCGGTTGAGTCTGATTGGCGGTTTGAAAGGGGTTGGATCCGATGGAAGCCACAATCAAGTTGGATCCCAATCCTTGAATATTAGACGTGATTGCAGCTTGAGCCCCTTTGCCCAAGGCGACTAAGGCCAACACGGCGCCTACACCAATAATGACGCCCAACATGGTCAGAAGCGAGCGGAGCTTTTGCGTCCAGAGACTACGTAACGCGACTTCAATAGCTTGTCTAATCATGCTGACACCTGTCTATCCCCGATAATTCGGCCGTCTTGAATTTCCACAACCCGTTGACCCCAACCGGCCACCTTGACATCGTGGGTAATCAACACAATGGTATGTCCTTCTCGGTGAAGGGATTGCAGGAGCTCCAACACGTCCTGACCGGTTGGGGTATCGAGATTGCCGGTCGGCTCATCCGCGAGAATTAATGGCGGATCGGTGACTAAGGCCCGCGCAATCGCGACCCGCTGCTGTTGCCCGCCGGACAACTGATTGGGCCGATATTGCATGCGGTGCCCCAGACCGACACGTTCGAGCGCTTGGCGGGCACGCTCCAATCGCAGGCGGCCGTCGACCCGTTGATATAAGAGCGGTAACGCGACGTTTTCAATCGCCGTCAAGGTGGGCAGCAGATTAAAACTTTGGAACACAAACCCGATTTTTTGGCGACGAATGGGGGTCAGAGCGGCCTCCCCCAACCGCGAAAGCGGTTGGTCTTCAAACCAATATTCGCCCGCCGAGGGGAGATCGAGGCACCCCAGAATATGCATCAACGTTGATTTACCGGACCCGGAGGGGCCCATGATCGTCACATACTCTCCCGATTGAACGGTTAAATCGATCCCGTGTAAGACTTCTAGGACCTCGGCACCGAGACGATAAGACTTTTTAACCTCTTGTAACCGGATCAGGGCATTCATGTCCTAGCCCCCCCTCGTCCGAATCCGCCGCCGAGTCGCGCCAGGCCGCCTCCAAATCCAAATCCCAGTCGTCCGGTGCGACTCGTCGTTGTCGCGGCCGGATTCGGAATCAAAATCTGCTGGTTCGCGCTGAGCCCGCTCAGAATTTCGGTATCGCTCCCGTTCGTCAACCCGACTTCGACCGGAACCGGTACGGGGATGGTTTGCGCGATAAGACGCTGGCGAAAGCTGCCCCCTCCGCCGGTAAAACCTCCGCTGCCGAAACCACCGCCTCCTGCGCCAAAACTCCCCCCGCCGAATCCCCCGCCTCCGAAGCCGCCAAACGTCGGCGGCGTTAGGCTTTTTTCAGGTACCAGCACTTCATCGGTCCCGTTGACGGTTTGAATGGCGGCCGTCGGTACGTACAAAGCATTGGATACGCTTCCGGTGTGTATCGTCGCGTTAGCGTCCATGCCGAGGAGGATACCGGAGGGATTTTGGATCGTGACGGTTACCGGAAACACCACGACTCCGCTGGTGTTGGCGGTCCCCAATTCACCGACGGTACTGACGGTCCCCGCATAGCTTTGATTAGGGAAGGCAGGAAACGTCAAGGTCACGCTATCGCCGGTCTTGACTTGGGTAATGCTTTCTTCCGGCACCTCGAGGGTCACTTGCAACGGACTTAGATTGGCTACCGTGACCAAAACCTGGCCCGCACTGACATAGTCGCCGCCGGCCACCGCCACGTTAACCACCGTTCCGCTAATGGGCGTCGTGACGGTCGTACCATTACTCAGAGTGGCCACGGTCGCACCTGATGCCACGTTTTGGCCGAGATGGACATTCATTTGGCTGACCGCAGCCGCCGTAGGCGATTCGATTGCCGCCTCGCTGGTCGCGGTGACGGTTCCGGTGGCGCTCACGGCGCCTTGGAAAGCCCCTTCTTGTACGGTTTGGACAAAATATGCCGGGGTCGTTTGGGTCGACGAGGCCTCTGCCGGCCGCCCATGATAAACCCACAAAACGCCGCCGACGACAAGGACCGCGGCGCCAATTCCGATATATGTGCGGCGTGTAGCCATTGTGTTATCTCCTTAACCCAAAATCCATGACTAACCCGTCAGCGAGTTATTGAGGACAGGGTAAGGCAAAAATGTTACCAAATTATTGCGAAAACCCCTCGCGGGCCATCCGCGAGGGGACTTCTTACGATTCGGTTTGCGAGTCGTGCGCGAGGTCGGCCTCCGCTCGTTTAATTAAACGGCGGACCATATGACCGCCGATTGCCCCCACTTCCCGTGTGGTCATATTGCCCCAACCTTCGCGGGCAATTTTCTCCTCGAGTCCGAGGTCTTCGGCAACTTCATATTTGAGCTGATCAAGCGCCCGCTCGGATTTGGGAAGAAGCGGACGATGGGTATGGGCCATTACCACCACCTCCCCGAGGGTAGTCTGGCCAAATTCCTTAACTTTAGCCCCACCGTTCGGGTACCGAAACTTCGGGCAATCGGGCCAATAACGACTCGTTGACCCAATTCATGGATAAGGGCGTCAAGGTAATAAACCCCCGATGGTGAAGGGCCACATCGGTTTCCTCTTCATCCAGCCGATCGATGCGTTCGCCCGATATCCAATAATATTCTCGCCCATGAGGATCTTGGCCTTTTTGAAATTCATTGGCATAATCCCGTTGCCCCAACGGAGCTCCTTTCATCACGCGCGGGCGACCATGGCGGGGATCCGGAAAATTGATGTTATAGAGGGTCCCCGGGGGCGGCGGTACAAAGTCCGGACCGGTAATCCACCAGCGAATAAACTGGGCGGCCCATTCAAACGCCGCGTCGTGCCCGTTATCGAGCGAAAGCGCCATCGCCGGCACCCCGAGCAACATCGCTTCCACCGCGGCGGAGACGGTTCCGGAGTAGAACACGTCTTTGCCCAAGTTGGATCCTTGGTTAATGCCCGACAAAACCAAGTCCGGCGCCTCGTCCAGCAACGCGCCGATACCCAATTTGACACAATCCGCCGGGGTTCCGTTCACCCGCCATCCATAACTGGAGGGACTCCAATCCACCCGACGGGGATATAAGGGTTTATGCATGGTAATCGCATGACCGGAGGCGCTGCGTTGGCCTTCGGGAGCCACTACCACGACCTGGCCGAGCGGTTCAAGTACCCGCCGTAAAATCGTTAGACCCGTCGCGTAAAATCCGTCATCATTACTCAGCAAAATGCGCATGCTGTTCCTCCCAAAAAGCGGTGATCCGTTCCGGCAACGACGCGATCGGCAAATTGACCCAGGGAACAGCCGGTAACGCCTGCAAAAACGTCGCGGCATAGCGCGTCCGGGTCGGCTGAATGCGAGGATCAAACACCACCACCACTCCGCGATCGGACTTGGTACGAATCAGGCGACCAAACCCCTGTTGGAAGCGGATGATCGCATCGGGTAAAGAACGCGTCCAAAAGGGAGATTTCCCCTGCTGGCGAATCCGCTCATGGCGGGCTTCCTCTAACGGCTCGCCCGGCGCCCGAAAAGGCAGGCGTGCAAGAACCACGATTTCCAGCGCTTGTCCCGGGATATCCACGCCTTCCCAAAGGCTCGCCGTGCCAAGCAATACGGACCGCCCGTTTTGCCGAAACTGTTCCACAATCAGTCGCGGTGGACCATCGATACCTTGTGCCAGAGTCTGAATCCCCTGTTCTTCCAACGGCGCGCGAATACGCCAGGCTAATTGACCGACACTCCGATTGGAGGTGAGCAGCACCAGCATGCGTCCACCGCGAATCGGAGCGGTTTGGATAAGAAAGGCCGCCAGCGCATCCCAATATTCGGGTTCGCGCGGATCCGGCGCATCTTGGGCCAAGAATAGGCGGGCCTGATGGTCCCAATCAAATGGGGACGGCACCGAAACCGTGGCCAAGCGGGACGGATCAATCCCGAGCCATTCGGCCAAATACGGCGTTCGGCCGGAAAGCCCCAAAGTCGCCGAGGTTAAGGTGGCACTTGTTACCGTCTGCCATAAATGCCGGTCGAGTAAGGGGCCGATTTCAACCCAGCTCCATCGCAATGTCACCTCCGGGTTCCCGTCGGACCATTGATGGATTTCCCACCAGGACACCCGCTCGTCATCGATTTGACCCCATCGGCTCAGATTGTGAGCCGTTTCGGGAAAATCTTTCAACCACTGGGCCAGCCGCCATAAGGCGCGGTCGTCGCTCAAATGCGCACCATATCGACTCTCCAACTCGGCCAGGAGTGTTTGCACACCGCCATCGGCTTCCGCCAGCGTGTCAAGAAGGCGATTCCATTGGCGTTCTGTGTCCCGGGTTTGCCACAGTTGCCGGCGTTCACGATCTAAGCGGACCATACGCGTATCATATTCCGACGGGGGTGATTCGACGACCAGCAATTGGGCCCATTCTCCCAGCGATTGGCCCAGTTGTTGGAATTGGTGTTGCAGATCGTAGAATAGCGGCAACAGATCAGGATGCCATTGGGCTCGTTGGGCGATGGCCGACCTCCCCTCGAACATCTCCCGGAGTTGCTTTAACCAACGATATATCGGAAACTCAAAGCCGAATCCGCGTTCCACCACTTCTCCCAAATGATGGGCTTCATCGATGATGACATGCGAAAACTCCGGGAGAGCGCGGCCCGTCATTAAATGGGCGACTAACAGCGCATGGTTGACAATCAGGACATGGCTCGACTCGGCATCCCGTCGTGACCGGCGCATAAAACACGGGCCCGCATAGGGGCAACGAGGGCCGATGCAGTGATCCATATCCACCTCCACCTCGCGCCAGAGCGCGTCCCAGGTGGCGTTTCCGGCCGTATCGCTCCCGTCTCCGCGGTCGGTCACCGCGATATAGGTTAAAAGACGTGCCAAGGCCCAGCGCCGCTCCGCCGCTTCCCCTAGAACATGCCAGTCGTCACGCACCTGGTGAGCCCGTAAAAGACATAGATAGCGACCGCGGCCCTTGAGCAATACCGCTCGGGCGGGCAGTCCTTGGGATGCGAGGGGCCAATCTCGCTGCCATAATTGTTCCTGTAATGCCAAAGTATGGGTGGCGACGACCACCCGCGTCCCGTTCGTCAGGGCCTGACGTAGGGCGGGAATCAGATAGGCGAGGCTTTTGCCCGTGCCGGTCCCGGCCTGGGCCAAAAGAATTTCCCCTTCGCGCATCGCCTGGTCCACCCGTTGGAGAATGGCGAGTTGTTCCGGCCGATGGTCCCAACGAACATCGGGACCCACGTGTTGCCCCAACTCGTGTAGCCGTTGGGCGACGTCCCAATTCACGGGCACCGGATCCGGCATCGGGTCCGGTTCGGGCTCCGGGGACGGATGATCCAACGGCGACAGCACGTCATCCTCGGGACCTGGAGACGAAGAAATAGCCCACCAGTGCCATTCCGACCCTAAAATCCGTGCCAAATCCGTTTGGGTGGAAACGGGTAATCGGCCGAGAGCCCGGCGAATCTCGTGAAGCAAGGTTTCGGTTAAGTCTACATCCGTTTCGGCGTCGTGCAAATCGCCGATGGCCTCCGGGAAAAAGTCCGCCAGTCGGTAATGCGTGCGCGTCGGAAACGCAATGCGGGCCCACTCTAACGTGTCGATCCACTGCTTGACCCGAACGCCCTGCCTTTCTAAAAAAGCGAGATCAAATCGCACATTATGGCCGACTACGGTTGTTTCCGACAACCAGGGGATAACCTCCGGCAATACGACGGCTAAAGGCGGAGCCTGACGGATAGCGTCCAAATCCGCTCGCGTGAGCCGGCGTATCGGTTCCGGAATCGCAACCCCTGGATTAATCCACGTCGTCCAGCGACGGCCATCGGAATGGCGCAGGGCTATTTGAAAAATTTGATCGCGGGCCGGGCCCACACCGGTGGTTTCCAAATCCAATACGACATAAGGCTCCATGCATCCCGTCCTCACTCTGGGCTTTCTCTTAGTGTAACACGGGTATGTCGGATAAGGCTGTCGGGCATCTTAACCGTAATCCCAGCGAAAAGAGGCGATTCCTATGGATGAACGGAATATTTTAGCAACCTTCACCGACTACGAGCGGGCCGAACAATGCCAAAAAGCCCTCCATCAGGCCGGATTTGCCATCGTGCAAATTGATCAGGTGAGTTCGGAAGATCCCGATCGGTTAAACCAGTTAACCACGATGCCGATGGTGGAATGGGGCCGTTACGGCTATCAACCCGACACGCTGGACGATAAATGGACGGCGGCATCATCTTGGGATAATCCGGAAGGCCTCATCTGGGGAGAATCTTGGCTCTTAACCGCGGTCGTGCCGGAATCCCGCGGTGATGAAGCCGAACATCTTATCCGGCAATTCGGCGGGCACATTTAGGGGATCACCCGGTTCCCTATTAAAACCCCGAGGAGCCCTTCTACTATTCCAGTAGATCGATTCCTTAATACGTGACTTAGTGAGGGCGTTATGTACATGGTGAATAAAACCATCACGCAGGTTTGGCCGATGTCCGCCTCACGGCGTCGCTCCTCACTCTCCTTCACCGACGAGGATCGTGCCTACTTGAAACAGCGGGCGCACAACCACTCGGCGCGATTGCGGACCGACTGCAGATGGCCCGTAATGCCGTGCGCCGGTGCGTCGGGAAAGCGCTCGCTCTGGGGCCCCGCCAAGCGTGAAGGATGTGGGCTTGGCCCCGGAATTTTGGTTCGGAATCGGTGGGCTGATTCTGCAGCGCACCCCCTTCTGCGTTTGGAATAGCCGTTCTCCAAGGATCGAAGCCCCGGCGACAGCATTCGCCTAGCCTCGGGCCAACAATTCGGCATAATTTATTCAAGAGAAACCTATGTATGATTTTTGTCTTTTAGATTAACGAAAACCTATTGTTTTCATCAACCGCCGTCCAGGTTGTTCAGCTAGGAGGTGTTTGATCACACGATCGGCACGACCGTCTTGGCCCTAGGCTGGTGATTTTTACGGGACCTATTGGCTCATCCGAATCGTGTGGTGGCGGAGGCCGAATTAATTGCTCATTTGTGGCCTGGGGAAGCGTATCAAACCACTGCTGACCTCTATCGGCATATCTACCCCATTTCACAGGATCTGGAACCCGATCCCCGTCACCCGCGCTTCCCGCTGACCCGGCGTGAGAGAGGGTACCTGTTCGTAGTCCCCCCGCCCCAGTACTTAAATCGGAACGTCAGCTGAACATCCCCCAGAAGAAAAGCGGAAGATGAGTGGCAGACTGTTGTCGGTTCCCTGTCGGGCTCGCTCGAGGAGATGGCGGTTTTTAAGTACAAGAAGCGCCGCTCTACGCCCTGCAAAGACTTGAAGGTTATCGCCACCTATTATTTGAAGGTCCCGTCTAAGCAAACAGGAACCGCCAGAGCAAACTGGCAACGTGGTCCATGGAGATCGGCTGCGCACGGAACTGCTCACCGACACATATCGGCCCCACCCGGCGCGGCGCATCTACGGTGCATCATCGGCTCCTCATGAAGGCGGTGAAACGCCGGATTGCGGAACTCCGATTTCGCCAGGTGATCCGGATCCGCTATCCCCAAATCGATTAAATCGTTGTGTACCAATGCCATTTTCTCAATCAAAACTCCGAGTTCATGTGGTGGACCAAAGTCCACCATTTCCATACGTTTCGCCAATTTCATTCGAATAGCTCCCCAAAACCAGGATAACAAACATTGTCCTGTTATCGGTCACTTTCCCTTTCCTTTCGATTGCCCTAGATACTTCTTGAATCCCACCATGGCATCACTGACGTACCCGGCTCGTTTGAACAAGGCATGGCCCCCATGTCTCTCCGCACCGCTCACCAACATGATCTTGGTGCAGTGTCTCGCGCGGCAAACGGTTTCAATATGGTGCAATAAACGCATGCCGACTCCTTTCCGACGGTGGCGACTGTCCACGATCACGTTTTCTACGACAGCAAAGGGCTGGTTATTAAACATTGCATCCATGCAAATTCCGAGTTGCGCAGTTCCCAGTACCAAGCCCGAGTCATCACAAACAAACAGAAAGTTGTCGTCGTCTTTGAGAAAACGTTCAATTTGAGTCGACGTTACCAAAACGTTACGGGAAACCAATTCTTCATAGAGTGATTGCAATGCATTGCGATCACTAGCAAGCGCCTCACGGATTACCACCGTTCACCAGCTCTCTTTCATATGCGGCACAGCCCACAAGCCTTTTTTGAGACCACTAAGCAGTCCATCTACCATGACTAAACTAAACTTTCTAAACCAGTATGTGTAAGGGGGTGCAGTTTCCGGAAACCTTATTTTCGTTTCTACAACCTCTTCTCCTGGTTTAATGAGAACGGGACAGTATTGATTGTCATAAGTAACACCAATGTCGTTTCCAGCACTGATCATAGCCGACATAAACCAGAAAAACAGCGTTCGCATAAGAATACTCCTATAATGGGTTGTGGAATAACGGACTTACACAAGTAATAAGGCTTAGAACCCATTCGGAAGTGTTCATTGCGCCCCCAGGTCGAGTCCATGTTCCTCGATCGGGGCTGTAGATGCCGAGTCGTCCGCTGACCGAAATCATCCTGGGCAACCCATGAAATCCCCTATTCCACCGGATATAACGCAGTTTAACGCGTTTTCGTTACAGTAGCCAAAATTCCTAAGAGGATCGAAACGACGCGGCAATCGTAATCGCTTGCGGAATGCCGTGAGCCGCATCGGCGGTCGATCCGTCAACGCCACCATATATAAACCACGTCATCGTGCCTTGCGTCCAAGAAATCTCGAGAAGGTTCTGGGATAAATCCACCGCCACGAGCCCCGTATGGTGAACCCAGCCCCGGGGGGCCTGTTCCAGCGCGTGAATCAGAATCCGTGTCACCGCGATTTCCTGCGACGCGCTACCTCCCCGCACCTCCACGATCCACGGGCCCATATTCGTCACCGCCGCGTCGGGCCACACGGCCGTATAGACCCGGCCGACCAAGACAGTCTGGGGTTGCTGACCGGCAACGCCTCCAAAGGCGCCGTACACCGTGGGCGTCAACACGCCCATGGGCATCGCCAGCGGCGTCGGGCCTTGTCGCGGTCGCCACTGAGCGCCCCCAAACGTCCAGGAGGCAGAACCATTGTCAAAATCGACCGTAATGGAATAGGCCGATGCCGGGAGAAAAAATCCCGCCCCGCTGGTCACCACATGGGACGCAACGGCTTCCGCTGTCGAAGAAATCGTGAAAGCCGGCCAGATCGTCGGCGCGGCCAAGGGCATCGCGGTCCGTTGGCGGACCCATTGTAAGGCCCGATTGACGGGCGGATAGGCGGTATGTGGAATCCCGGTTAACGGCGAGTGGGCCGGACTTCCGGCTATGGGGGCGGCGGGGCCACAACCCGCTAATCCCGTGAGGCCGACCGCCAAGAGGGTGCCGGCTGCGATGACCCGCGGACCATACCGCCACATGAGTAACCCTCCCGCCGGGGATCCGTTAAGAACAATGATAGCAAAACCCGCTATCGGCGGGACGCCGTCGGGTCAAAAAAGGGGCGTGAACAGCACCGGCACTCGGGCGACCAACGCATTATCCAACCCTTTCGGCCCGGACCAGACCGCGCGGGACCACGGAATCCCCTGCTGCGCCAAGGCCTCTCAAAACGCGCCACGTGTTGCGCGACCTGGGCACCGTCGCCGGATTCGGATCGTCGTCGAACGCAATCACGACTTGAGTAGGCTTAAGACCGCCAGCGGCTCCAACGCCTTGCTCCAGGGGCTCACCCCGGGGATGCCAATCACCGGCATCCTGAGACATTGACCGGCCACAATTCCTTTAACGGCCCATTCGTCACCCGGACCACCGAAACCGGCCCCATGCAGTACATCGGCTGGCGTGGGCCAACGGGACTGCTCGCGGCCGGCGATGATATGACGGTGCAATTTGCGTTCAATAGTTTTATCGGCAATCTGACCGCCGCGCGCAAAGCGCATTAAACTTGGCGGATAACTGGTGGGGAGTGGCGGCGGTACCGGAAAATATTGCGGGCGTGTCACGGTGACCCCGGTGCTGTCGAGTCCTCCGTCGGATTAGGATGAGGCCGGAAATATACCGGATTACTATAAATCCAAACCGCACGACGCCCGGCTTTACGGAGGACGACCCGCCATACGCCGGGCGCCGCGACCGGGATGGTGAAAATCGTGGTTTGCATTCGGTTGACGCGCACCCCGTTATGCCACACTTCCCAATCGGCTACGACCGGCGACAGGCCCCATAAGGACCACCCGGGTTCCCAAACGACTTCGCCCCCCATCGGCACAACGTTTCCGTTGGGGTGTCGACCACCAAAACGAAAACCACGTTCGGACCCCTCGAAGCCGTTGACGATCGCGACCGTTCCCTCACGAAGCGCCGCCACCAACAACTGTTCGTCCTGATTCCAATCCTCGCCGTTCAAGGGCCGGGTGAGATAAAAATGGGTTCTCACCGTGGCAAAACTCGCCGAATAGCTGAATATCGGCCAAGACCCCCAACGCGTGCGCCACCGAATGCCGTGGGCATCCACTCCGCCAATGCCGACCACCCGTTGTTGTTGGCCCAGCGTATCCCACAGTTGGAGGGTCTTGAAGGGAGCGGCATCCACCGCGCGGCTCAACCGCCATCCCCAGCGCAAAAGCGCCAGTCCGTCCGTAATGACTTCCGAACATCGGGACAAATGGTTCATGACCTCAAGGCCGGTAAACCCCGTTACCGTTCGATCGGTCCAATGATAGGCGGGTAAACCCAGTAAGGGGTTGCCGAGATCATCCGGATGGGCGATAAATCCGACGCCGTGTTGACCGGCAACGTTTCGGATAATGTCAGCCAGGGGGCCTTCCGGCCCTATTGGTTGCCGAATCCCGAAAGCCAGGTAATGATTGGTGGGCGGGGTGATTTCTTCGCCCACCAGACATAAAACATGTTCGCGATAGCCCGGGACCTCGCCGAGAACGTTATGGTCGGTGACCCAGAGGATATCCAGTCCTCGTTGATGCGCCCATTTCACTATTTTATCGAGGGATTCGCTCCCGTCCGAATAACGCGTATGAACATGTAACGCCGCCCGATATTCATAGAACTGAAAGGGATCAATCGCCAGTCCCCGCTCCCCGCCTTTCCATAAATCGCCCGTGCGCGCTAGCCAACCGCTCGCCATCCAATGTCGACACGATCGCCTCGGCTTCCAGGATACGGCGTTTGACAGCGGTTAACCAACCGTGAATGCGCACGGTTTGGCCAATGCCCACGGGCCGGTGATAGCGGACGGTCAATTCGGCCGTCAGCGGCCAGACGTGATGGGCTTGATGAATGGCGTGCCACATGGCATCGTCCAGGAGACCGGCCAAAATGCCGCCATGGACATATCCCGAAAATCCTTGATAGGGCGGCTGAATCGCCGTTTCCGCCCATACCCCCCGGTCGTCGGCATGAAAAGTCACCTGCAGTCCAGGCGCTTTCGCGCCACAGACAAAACAGACATTATCCTCCCAGTTAAATTCCATGGGATTCACCTTCAACTAACCATTTCAATGCGGCCCCGCGATCGCGGGCCTCTTTGATCACCGCCATTTCGTCAAAGCGCGTAATAATGCCGTCGGCCAGCAAAATCTCGCCGTTGACCACCGTATAGTCGACATCGGCCCCGACCGCGGCATAGACCACATTGGCAACCGGATCCCACTCGGGCACCATATGATCTGACCGTCCCCGCACGGCAATTAAATCGGCCGGAGCGCCCGGCGTCAACTGGCCGCCGGGATGCCCCAGAACCGCCGCCGTTCCCCGGGTGGCCGCCCACAGCGCTTGGTAGGCCGTAAAGGCGTCCGGTCGTTGGTTCTGAAGTTTTTGCATCCACGCCATCGCCTTCATTTCTTGAAACATGTCCAGCGTATTGGTCGAGGCGGCGCCGTCGGTACCGAGCCCAACCGGAATCCGGTGCTCTTGTAATAACCGATAGGGCATGATCCCGTTTCCCAGTTTGGCATTGGAGACGGGGCAGGCGATGACGCCGCCGCCGGTAAGCCGGGTAAGCCAGGGCATGTCGGCTTCCGTAATTTGGACACCGTGGGCAATGAGGGTGGGCACCGAAAAAAGCCCGGCATCATAGGCGATTTGAATGGGCGATTTTCCGTATAGCCGCATCATGTCGCGAACCTCCTGCGGAGATTCGGACAAATGGATATGTACGGCCAATCCATCCGCCCGAGCCGCTTCGGCCACTTTCTCCAAGTAGGCGGGGGGACACGTATAGGGGGCATGGGGACCCAACATGGGAACGATGCGCCCATCCCCCCGCTCTCGCCAGCGGCGCGCAAATTCCCGCGACCAGGCCAGCTTCTCTTCCCCGGGATCGTCGAAACCGACCAATCCCCGGCTGATCCAGCCCCGTAGTCCGCTATCCCGAACCGCTTCGGCGACTCGATCCACTTCAAAGTACATGTCGGCAAATCCGACCGTGCCCGAGCGGATCATTTCGGCCGCGGCTAAGAGGGTCCCGAGGTAAATGTCGTCCGGCGTGAGCTTGGCTTCCACGGGCCAAATATGTTGGCGTAACCACTCTTCTAACGGGCTGTCGTCGGCCATCCCCCGCAAGAGCGACATGGCCGCATGGTTATGGCCGTTTAATAATCCCGGCAACACCAGATGATCGGGCGCATAAATTTCCTGGTCAACCGGGGAGTGATCACTGTCCCCCGGGCCAACCGAGAGAATCACGCCGTCTTCCCAGGTCACTTGGCCCGGGTGATGTATGGTGGCGTGATCATCCATCGTAAGGACGTAATCCCCTATCAGGCGATAGCGCATGACCGACCGCTCCCTTCTTTTTAATATTGACTCAGATAGGCTTTCTGCTCCGGGGTCAGGTGGTCAATCGCAATGCCGAGGGCCTCTAACCGGATTTGGGCCACCCAGGCATCGACCGCCGGATCAACCGGGTAGACGCCGGGGGCTCGCGGATGGCTTAGCAAATTTTCCAACGACAGAGCCTGAAGTCCGAAAGTCAAGTCCATGATTTCCGCCGGATGGCCGTCACCCGCGGCCAAATTGACCAGCCGTCCTTCGGCCAAAAGCCATAAAATCCGCCCGTCCGGCATGCGGTACCCGGTGATCTCCGGGGTTCGACCGGGTACCGTGTCGACCGCCAAGCTCCGTAATCCCCGCACATCGACCTCGACGTCGAAATGTCCGGCGTTGGCCAAAATGGCACCATGTTTCATCCGCGCAAAGTGGTCGGCATGAATAACATGGGTGTTGCCGGTGACCGTAATAAAGTAGTCCCCTAGGGGCGCCGCCTGGTGCATGGTCATCACCTGGTGCCCGTCCATAATCGCTTCATTAGCCCGGACCGGATTAATTTCCGTTACAATCACTCGGGCTCCTAACCCTCGTGCGCGCTCGGCCACGCCTTTGCCGCACCAGCCATAACCGGCTACGACCACGGTTTTGCCGGCCACCACGAGATTCGTGGTACGGACGATGCCGTCCCATGTCGATTGACCCGTGCCGTATCGGTTATCGAATAAATGTTTCATATCGGCATCATTGACCAAAATCATGGGGTAGAGGAGCTTACCGGCTTTGGCCAACGCTTTGAGGCGGGTGACGCCGGTGGTGGTTTCTTCGGCTCCGCCCCGAACCTGGTCGGCGAGCGCCCGGCGATTGGTATGCAGACGTTCCGTCAATTCCCCGCCGTCATCGATGATGAGGGTGGGCTCAATATCCAACACCCGTTGGTGCAATTGGTCAAATTCGTCGGCATTGGCGCCTCGAAACGCATGTACCGTCACGCCCCGTTCCGCCAAAGCGGCCGCGACGTCGTCTTGGGCGGTTAACGGGTTGGAACTGGTGATGCTGACGGTGGCACCGCCAATATGTAACAGCTCGGCCAGCACGGCGGTTTTAGCCTCCAAGTGGAGCGATATGGCAATCCGTTGCCCTTGAAAAACCGGCGTATGGCGGTAGCGTTCGCGAATTTTGGCTAAAATCGGCATCCGGTCGATAACCCAATCCATTTTCCGGTGCCCGCTCTCAGCCAACGCGGGATTTTTTAACGTGTGGTTCATCGGGTTCACCTCCAATTAAGGGATTAAAGGCATTTCAGGCGTCGGGCAATCACAGGCATAAGTCTCGGCCAGACGGGGCAGACCCTCGGCCAATAATTGGCGAAGTCGCTCCGATTGCTGCTTCATCACGTCTAAGACTTCTTGATGGGTCAAGGGTTGACCGGCCAACCCGGCGGCATAGTTGGTGACGAGGGCGATGGCGGTATAACACATCCCGGCTTCCCGCGCCAACACCACCTCCGGCACACCTGTCATACCCACCACATCGCCGCCTAAGAGTTTAAATGCCCGGATCTCGGCCGCCGATTCAAAGCGGGGCCCCTCGGTGGTGACGTAGACGCCTCCGTTGACCAGCGGGATACCCCACTTAGCGGCCGAGAGGCTCAGGCGATGGCGGGAAGCGCCACAATAGGGTTCGGTCATGTCCGTGTGGACCACGCCCGCCTCACCTCCCTCAAAAAAGGTGGACGGACGACTCTTGGTAAAATCCAAAAACTGATCGACCAACACAAAGTGTCCGGGGGCCATGGCCTGGTTTAACGATCCGACCGCCGCCGTGGCTACCACCCGATCGACGCCTAACGCTTTTAATGCCCAAATATTCGCGCGGTAATTGACCCGATGCGGCGGTAAGGCGTGACCCGTGCCATGACGGTTTAAAAAGATGATCGAGAGGTCGGGAGCACTGGCCAATCGCCCACGGGTGACGAGCGCCTCTCCGTATGGAGTGGCCACCGATTCCGTGTGGGCGTCCAGCATCCAGGCGGGATCGTAGACCCCGGTTCCTCCAATGACTGCAACGTTCATAAGGTGCCCCTTTCTTGCCCTGGTGCCCGTAAAATGACACGAATCATTTCCGGACGGGCCAGGAATCGAATCGGCAGCTCCGAGGTGCCGAGTCCACGGCTCGTGATCAGAACCGGCTTGCCCGGAGCCATTTTTAAGCCGGCGACATAACGGTCCGGCACATGATTATGTCGAATCGGTGCCCCCCAAAACGGTAAGGCGACCTGGCCGCCATGGGTGTGTCCGGCCAGAATTAACTGCACCCGCTCAATGCCCGGTAAATTCCAGGCATCCGGCCGATGAGACAACAGTATCACGGGTGACCGCCAGGAATCCAGTTGCTGCCGGACTTGATCCCAAGCGGGTTGCCCTTTGACCAAATCAGGAATTCCGGCCAATATGAGGTGCGCACGCCCTCGCCGCAACACCACGACCCGGTTATCGAGCAAATGCACGCCCGGGTGCCAGGGGTCGACCTGCATGCGGCCCTTCCGATAGTCATGGTTGCCGGATACGTAAAACACGCCTTCGGGCGCGGCTAAGCGTTCTAAATGGGCCGCTAATCGGCGACGCGGCCGGGTCGGGGAATATAAATCACCCGTGATCGCCAGCGCATGACACGCTTTTTGCCAAGCCAAAAAGCGCGGATGCGAAAAAACATCCACCCGCCCATGTAAGTCGGACAGGTGGATGAGCGAAAAACCATCAAATTCCGGAGCCAAACCAGGTATGGTCACCTGATACTCGGACGCTTGAATCCAGTACGGCTCGATGAATACGGCATATCCGGCCACCGCCACAAGGGCGAGGCCCGCCCAGGCGGCACCCATCAGCTTACACCAGTTCCTCCGGCTGAAAATAGAGTCCGATCTCGCGTTCCGCGGATTCCGGGCTATCCGAGCCATGCACCACGTTTTCCGTAATTTCAAGCCCGAAGTCGCCCCGAATCGTGCCCGGCACGGCTTTGGCAGGGTCTGTAGCCCCCATCAACGTCCGTGCCACCGTCACGGCCTCCCGGCCTTCAAACACCATCGGCACGGCAGGACCGGAGGTAATGAATTGAATCAATTCCCCGTAAAACGGCTTTTCCCGATGTTCGGCATAGTGTTGAGCCGCTAATTCCGGACTTACGCGAATCAACTTCATGGCTTTTAAGGTGAGGCCTTTCGCTTCAAAGCGACGAATCACTTCACCAACCAATCCCCGACGTACACCGTCGGGTTTAACCATGACAAAGGTTCGAGACACCGACAAACCTCCCGTCGTTTACACCGCAGCTTTTTGATTCGCTTCGACTAAGACACCCCGCAAGGTTTCCGAGGCGGTAAAATTTTGGGCGCGGAACTGTTCGACGATATAGTTACAGGCATCCCAGGGGTTGACAGAATCGCCGCAGGTGAAAACATCCACCGCCGCATACCCATATTCTGGCCACGTGTGCACAGCTAAATGCGATTCCGAAATGACCACCACACCACTCACCCCTTGCGGGCTAAATTTGTGAAAGGCCACCTCTCGAACCTCGGCACCGGCTTTCAGTGCCGCGTTTACCATAATTTCCTCGACAGCCACCCGATCATTCAGCACGTCGCTGTCACATCCGTGGATTTCTGCCAAAATGTGTCGACCCAATGCGTTCATCGCATTCCCAACCCCCTTTTGAAGGAATTGAGCTCGTCCTTCACAGATACCTGTCCGACGGCCATGGACTATTGTATCAAATAAGTCGCTTGTGTCAACAAATTTATGCGTTTTCTCGCGAAAAGGCGTGATATTCTTTTACTTCTTCCAGCTTGTCTCGCTCATTCTTCGTTTTTTATCAAATTGCTCAGTGTTCCAACGCCTTGGACGGTCACAGAGACCTCGTCCCCATCCTCCAACGGCCCAATACCCTCGGGGGTTCCCGTAAACAGGAGATCTCCCGGCTCCAACGTCATAAACCGGCTGGCTTCCCACAATAAGGTCTCGACGTCGAAAATCATGGCATCCGTGGAAGACTGTTGCCGAACCGTCCCGTTGACCGTCGTTTCGAGAATGCGGCCTCGCCAGTCCATGCCTAAGGTGACCCAGGGGCCGACCGGCGCGAA
Organism: Sulfobacillus acidophilus DSM 10332; assembly: GCA_000237975.1. Taxonomy (GTDB): domain Bacteria; phylum Bacillota; class Sulfobacillia; order Sulfobacillales; family Sulfobacillaceae; genus Sulfobacillus_A; species Sulfobacillus_A acidophilus. Next base: position 1,904,531 of record CP003179.1, read on the forward strand.
GGTGTCAAACCCTTTGGCCCGCGTCCATTGCCCGTCGGTACGCTGTAAATCGCGGGCCGTCACGTCATTGCCGACGGTAATCCCCAGCATTGCCGGCTTGACATCGGCCGGGCGAGCGCCGCGGGCCAGCTGACGCCGATGACCACCACCAGTTCCCCTTCGTAATCGACTCGGCCCACCCCGGTCGGGCGTCGTATAATCCCTTGATGCCCCAGACCGGCACTCACGGGTTTCAAAAAAAAGAGAGGCTTGTCCGGCACCTGATTGCCCAATTCGGCCGCATGCGCGCGATAATTGCGTCCGACACAAAGAATGCTCCGGGGTTCTGTCGGTGTTAACCAGGTCACCTGATCGGCGGATACGACCACTCCGGTAGGGTGTGCCGTTTCCTGCCACCAGTTGCCGTTATAAAGTGCCAGCCCCTGATCCGTTACGTGGACCGACCAGGTCCGTCCTAGCCAAAAAACGCGCCCCCAACGCTCCCCCACCGTGCTCATTTTTGCAGTTCCTCGCGAATGGCTTGGAGCATGGCGCGGGCATTGTCACGGATGGCAATTTTGGCTACCGGGTTTAACAAAGACGCCAACATCGGGATGCCGAACTCAAATTCGGTTAATAATGCCACTTCCGTCTGGCCTTCGGGCGTCGGAGTCAAGGCCCAATATCCCTGAAAGGTTTTGAGGTCTCCCTTCACCTGATGGTATGTAATGCGGCCTTCCGCAGGATAAAATTCGTCTCGTTCGACCCATCGAAAACGGGCCCCTTGTAATTTCGCCACCCATTCGGAGAGAGTGTACCCGTCGCCCCGTTCGATAATGGTGATCGATTCGACGGTCTTCATAAACCGGGGAAAAGCGGCCATGTCGCTTAATATCGCAAAGACGTGGTCCGGACTCGCCGGAACCACTTCACGCACTTCTACGCTCGGCATCGGTATCCGTTCCTTTCTCTATCAGTCCAAATCCGCCATCAGGAGAGCGACCTGGGCTAAACTGTCTTCTAATCGTCCCAGGACTTGTTGCAATAGATCCCGGCTAATCACCAGAGGAGGCATTAATCGAATCACGCGCTCGTTATTTAACGTATACACGGCTAATATCCGGCGCTGGAAAAGTTCCGACATGAGGGCGCCGGCGGCACCGGGTCCGGTGAGTTCCATACCGATCATGAGGCCTCGGCCTCGAACCTCGTGAATGACGGTCGGATAGGTTTCGGCCAATTTTTTCAATTCCCCTAAGAACCACTGACCGACCTCATGCGCACGCTCCGGCAACTGTTCGTCGATAATCACGTTGATGGATTCCAATGCCACACGGGCGGCTAAGGGATTGCCCCCAAAGGTCGAGGTATGGATGAGGGGGCTACTCTCAAAAAACTCCCAAGCGCGGGGGCGACCGACGACTGCGCCGATGGGGACAATTCCGCCGCCGAGGGCCTTGGCCAAGCAGAGATAGTCCGGCACCACGCCTTCGGCATATTCCGTGGCAAATAACCGGCCGGTCCGACCCAGCCCGGTTTGCACCTCGTCGACAATCATGAGGGCTCCAACTTGGTCGCAGAGAGCCCGAATCCCCGCTAAATAGCCGTCCGGGGGCACAATGACCCCGCCTTCCCCTTGAATCGGCTCCACCACCACCGCCGCTACCTGATCGGACATGACTTGCGCCAATGCGTCCAAGTCGCCGAAGGGCACGTGTACGACATCCGGCACTAAAGGCGCAAAGGGTTTCTGATATAACTCTCGACCGGAAACCGACAAGGACCCCAGGGTCTTTCCGTGAAAGGCATTGATCATGGCCACGAGCTTGGTCCGCCCGGTACTAATGCGGGCAAATTTAATCGCCGCTTCGACGGCTTCCGTCCCGCTATTGCAAAAGAAGCTATATTGCAAATCCCCGGGTGTAACCTCCGCCAATCGCCGGGCGAGTTGGATTGCCGGCGGGCTTATTAACACCCGAGAGGAAAGAGGCATCTGTTCGATTTGTTCATGTGCGGCCGCCACGATCCGGGGATGGCGATAGCCGGGGCCAAATACGCCATAACCGCCGGCACAATCGATGTACTCGGTTCCTTCCTCGTCCACCACTACCGCCCCGGTGGCGGTGACCTCCTGATGGTCGAGCCCCATAAAACGAAAGGTCCGGGCCAATCCCGGGTTCATATAGCGTTCCATTAGGGTCAATAAATCGTCCGCCATTTTTAGCCTCCATTACCGCATATCGTCGTTCCTCCAAAGGATACGCGACCGACCCCTCAAAATCCTGCTACAGCCAGCGCCGACGCCGAAAAAGCCAGAGCAGCAACCCGGCAATGATTAAAATGAGGGCCAGGACGCCATAAAATCCGTACCGATGATGGCTAAACGGCAATTCGTCGAAGTTCATGCCATAGAGCGCCGCCACCAGCGATCCCGGCAAAAGCACAGTGGTGGCTAACGTAAGGGTTTTGACCACTTCGTTCAGCCGATTGGAGACGGACGACATGTACAAATCCACGATGGAGGTCATCATTTCGCGGTACGTATCCACCGTATCAAAGACGCGTAGCATTTGATCATAAATATCCACGCCATAAAAAGCGGAGGACGACGGATGAGTGCTCCAATAGCGAACCAGCCGCAAAATGGCGTCGCGTTCGGACGCCATTTGCCGGCGAGCTTGTAAGATTTGATGACGCAAAGAAAAAATCCTATCGGCCAACGCTTGGGATTGCGGGAGCGTGAGCGTATCCCGTTCGACGCGGGCCATGGCATCACTTACGTCATCCAAAAAGGGAAACAGCGATCCCAAGAGTTCGTCCAAAATCTCGAGCGCACAGCGTTCGACCGATTGAGTCCATGACGGCTTTTGGTCCCATTCGATTTGCAGGCGACGGATAAAATCCTGGGGATCAGGACTCCAACTCAGAATCTCGTTGTCTTTAATCCGTAAAATAAAGGGCGAGACGTGCACTTTTTGACTGTCTCGGATAAATCGAAAGGTTAATAACCGAATGCCAAATCCCTGAGGCATTTCGCGAAACTGCGCCCTCATCACGCCCTCGTCGTCGCGAGGCCCCAAGGGAAGTCCGTCCGGCATCGGTCCCCAGTGATGCCGCCACTCCACCCGGTCGTTTTGTAAGCTGAATTGATCCGTCATCGGTGCCACCCCGTTAGAGAGCGTGCCCCACACCGTCACCGCCTAGTAGGAGGATAAAAAGTTGGGGATTCGCTCGATTCGACACCCCCCACACCAAGTCGGCGACGCTTCACGGGCCCATTTATCCGTCTCGTCGACAGATTTACTATGGTCGAGCTCGGGCGCGGTTTTTGCGGGAGCGACCTGAAACGGGTCGGCTAATGATGATTTGTCAATTATGAACGGGAAAAGAAAAAAGCTCCCGGACGGGAGCCGAATTGGTCGGACTGGCGGGATTTGAACCCACGACCTCTACCACCCCAAGGTAGCGCGCTACCAAACTGCGCCACAGCCCGATGGCTTTTCTATTCTAACAAACGGATCGGCAAAATTCAAGCGCGCGCATAACGAATCCCATTCGGGGATTACTAAGTCTCGAGACGCGAAAAATCCGATGGTTGTCCTCTGCGACTATTGCAGAGGTTGACGGTAGCAGGATTTTCCGGCGGCGACGTCGAATCGTGTATAGGCGTTAAGCGAATTGGATAACTTGCGCAGGAGGGAAAATCTGATGAAATCGCGCCGGCTTGCTCTTGCAGCCAGCCTCACCACTGCGGTGGCGTTGGCGGCCGCCGGGTGTGGCTCAACGAGCCAAACCCCCAGTTCTACCCCGTCAACTCCGCAATCGGGCGGGACGATTGTCTACGCGCTGCCGCCCCAAACAAACTTAAATTGGTATATTCCCATCGTAAACTCGGGCTACGACAGCCTCTACAATTTTCAGTTGATCTACCAGCTTTATAAGCCCTTAATTTATATCGGTTCGAATTACGCGATTGACTGGGGATCTTCGATTGCCAAAAACATCACCTACAACGCGCAAGGAACGGTTTACCACATTTTCTTGAATCCCAAGTGGACGTGGTCCAACGGCAAGCCGGTTACCTCGCAAGACATCCTTTTTACCTGGAACGTGATTAAGGCGACCTCGGCACCAAATGCGCCCCAGCCCTGGCCCTATGTCATGGCGGGCGTCGGCGATATTCCTAATGGCGTTCAAAGCATTGTCGCGAACGGGCCGGACGAAGTCACGATTACTTTGAAACAACCCGCCAACCAAGAGTGGTTTATTTATAACGGTATTGCCCAGTTAACGCCTATGCCGTCCGCGGTGTGGAATAAGTATCCCACCAATATCAGCCAAGAAATTACGTATTTGGGTCAACAAGGCACCAACCCTTCGTTTGACTCGGTGGTCGATGGACCCTACATGCTCAAGAATGCGGTATCGAGCCAATCGTGGACGCTGGTGCCGAATCCCCATTACGCCGGCCACAAAGCCTATGCCACGATTGTCATGGCGTACGAAGGGTCTAACGCCGCGGAATTTGCGGCGTTAAAAACCAACCAGGTCCAGGTTGGTTACTTGGATTTGTCGGAATATGGGGCGCGTAGCCAACTCACGAATGATCTCATTCGCCCGGGCTACCCTTTCGCCTACTTCGACATCGAACTTAATTTACACAAGAACGCCAAGAACAACTTAGGTCCGGTGTTCAACCAACTCTATGTGCGACAGGCATTAGAAATGGGTATTAACCAACAAGCCATCAACACCGATATTTATCACGGCTATGCACCGCCCCAATACGGGCCCATTCCGGTCTTACCGAAAACGCCCTTTTTGGATCCCAAACTAACCAAACCGCTCTACCCGTATAACCCCGCCGCCGGGAAAAAATTGTTGGAAGATTACGGGTGGAAAATGGTTAACGGCGTCATGACCAAAAACGGGGTGCCGTTATCGTTTACCATGATCTATTCTAGCGGCAGCACGGCCTCCGATGAAATGATGGCCCTTATCCAACAAGGCTGGAAACAAGAAGGGGTGAACGTCACGTTACAGCCCATTCCCTTTGCCAACCTGGAAGGGACCATTTCGGGAGCACCCAGCGGATGGGATGCGGCCGGCAGTCAGGGCATTATTTACGGCGGATCCTATCCCACCGGCGGGGAACTTTTTGGCACCGGGGGCGGTTTAAACAATATGGGCTTTAGCGACCCCACGGAAGATGCGCTCATCAAAGCGACCCATCAACCCTATCCGACCGCCGCCCAATCGATGAAAGCGTATTTGGCGTATGAAGATTACACGGCCAAAGTATTACCGGTGCTATGGAACAACAACGTCGGAACCTTAATCGTGACGGCCAAAACGGTACACAATGCCTACAAGTACTCTAACCCGACCGTTGGTTACCCCCAATTTCAATATTGGTGGATTGCCCACTAGTGTCGGTCGACTTGCCGGGATCTCGCCAGGGATCCCGGTTTTCTTTTGACACGATGAAGCGTCTTCAGTACCATAACCCCTGCAAATATGGTAGGGCGTGAGAACGATGAAACGGATTGTTACGGGTTGGTTTGTTTTGACATGGGGGATCATGGCTTTGGTGAGCGGTTGCGGTACCCCACCATTGCTTCACCCACCCCGCCTTTTTCACACCGAAATTACGATCTATACGCCGCCGGTTACGGCCATTAGTCCGTTAGCGGCCGAATCCGTAGGCGATCAAGCGTTTTGTCAAATGGTGTATGGCACCTTGGTGACCTTGTCTCCGACCGGAACGCCGGAACCCGAACTGGCCAACACATGGACAATGACGGACGGCGGGCGGGTGTGGCTGATCCATCTAAATCCGTACGCCAAATGGTGGAGCGGCCGACCCGTGGCGGCCAACGACGTCGTGTGGTCCTTGGCCCTCTATCGATCGCGACATCTGCCCTGGGTATCTCCTGCGCTCGACCAAATTACGGCAATGCGCGCCGTGACGCCCACCGAAGTGCTGATCCATCTCAACCGGCCCGATCCGGCATTCATGGTGACGTCGTTATCACCCTTAGGCCATGCGTGGGTTTTGCCGGCATTTTTGTTGGACCGTTTGCCGCCCACAAAATTAGACGCCTCGGATTATTTAACCAACGTGAATGATTTGGTGGGTATGGGGCCGTTTCGCCCCTATCGCTGGAGTGCGGCCGGAATCCGATGGACGGCCAACCCGCATTACTTTTTGGGTGCCCCACACGTACGACAGTTACATTGGGTGTGGAGACCTTCGAGCCTTTCGACGGCCCAGTTGGCCTTTATATTCGATCCGTCCAGGCGACCGCCGGGGTTTCACGAATACCGAGCCCCCGGATACTGGGCTTTACAGCCGACCCATCCGACGGCTTTCAATCAATTGAAATCACTCTCCACCCTCATCCGGCAAACCGTCCCGCCGCAACTGGCGGTACCGCAATCGGGGCCCATCGCCCATGGGGTCCTCTATCATGGGAAGAGCCGAGGTCGGCCCCTCGTTCTTTCCGTGGCCAAACCCGAGGGGCCTCTCAGCTGGTCGATCATGTCGGCGGTCCAGGCTTTACGGGCACACGGTATCACCGTTCGGTGGGCCAATGCGGCTACCGTGGCCGATTATCGCCTGATTTGGGTGCCGATCACTCCCACAGAATCCGGCGCGCGTTGGGCGACTGGGGCGCCACTGAGTTTCGGGCTTTTGTTTATGCGCCAAACCGCCGCCGTAACCGGTGTTGTGGCCGATCGATGGGATTGGTGGTACCACGTTTATGCCTGGCGACATGTGCGCTAACCGCGAGGCTTGCTCCCTATGGGGTTCCGACAAAATTGGCATCCATGCCACCACTTTACTTTCCGTTTTCAATGGTTTGGCCGTACAATAAGATTGGATTAAACCGAATTCATAGGGAATATTCGCACAGCGTGCGAGTTCCCCTGGTTAAAGGAGGAGGACCATGCAAAATCCCGTGGTCACCCCGGCCGAGGCCGTCGAACGCGAGCCGGTGTTTAGCTATCAAGGCCGTGTGTGGCGCCGGTTTTGGCGCAATCCGATGACCATCGCCGGGGTTCTAGGGCTGGTCTTCTTGGTTTTGTTGTCGTTCGTGGGACCGCTTTTTTATCCGGTCAATCCCATACAGCCCCACCTGACCGCGGTCTTACAACCGCCGAGCGCCCAATTTCCGTTAGGCACGGATGGGTTGGGTCGGGATGAATTAGCGCGCTTAATGGTCGGGGGTCAATCGTCCTTGATTGTGGGCTTTGCCGCCGCCATAGTGGCCATGGCGTTTGGCACCGTTTACGGCATGGTCGCCGCATTATCCAATAAATGGCTCGACTCCCTTTTAATGCGGATTGTGGACATTTTGTTGTCCATTCCTTCGTTATTTGTACTGTTGTTTTTGGATTCCGTATTTCAACCGAGTGTCTTGCTGATGGTATTCATTATTGCCTCCACCTCGTGGCTCGGCGTCGCACGCTTAGTACGGGCGGAAGTGTTAAGCATTAAGACCCGCACCTATGTGGAAGCCGCCCAATCCATCGGTGCCGGCACCTGGCGGATTATGCGGATCTATCTCATTCCTAATTTTCTCGGAACCGTATTGGTGGCGGTAACGTTTGGGATTGCCGACGCGATTATTACCGTCGCCACATTAAGTTTTTTGGGCCTCGGGCTTCCGCCGCCGGCCCCCAACTGGGGCGGTGATTTGGCCACCGCCATGAGCTATATGTACCAAAACAGTTGGTGGCTGATTTACCCGCCGGGCCTTGCCATCTTACTGGCGGAACTCTCCATCAACTTCTTGGGCGACGCCTTGCGGCAGGCCTTTGATACCCGGCTCTAGTGGAGGTGAACCATGACCCGTTATATTATCCGTCGATTATTGGAAGCCGTTCCGGCCATTCTAGGAGTCACGATTATCAGCTTTATCTTGCTGCATATTGTGCCCGGCAACCCGGTTCGGTTGCTGTTGGGTCAGCGTTATACCCCCCAACGGGCGGCCATTTTAGCCCATAGTTTAGGCTTAAACAAACCGCTGTGGCAACAATATCTGATTTGGCTGTGGGATGCCCTACACGGCAACTTTCAATATTCCTATGTCTATGACAAACCGGTGTTTACTCTTATTTGGCAGACACTTCCGCATACATTGGAGCTGGTGGCCACCGCGATTATATTGGCCCATATCGTGTCGATTTTTCTCGGCACGTTGCAAGCCTACTATGCCGATAGCTGGCTCGACCGCATTTTGACCGTGGTCACCTATTTCTTATATTCCATGCCGACGTTTTGGATCGGTATTTTGGTGATTGAGTTCTTTGCCATTAACCTCGGGTGGTTCCCCTCCGGCGGGATTACCAGTCCGACGAACCCAAATCCCGGGTTTTGGTCCTATGTCTATCATTTGGTATTGCCTAGCCTTACCCTGATCGTGACCACGGTAGCCGGCTGGGGCCGATATATGCGCTCGTCGATGCGTGAAACCTTGATTCAAGATTACATTCGCACCGCCCGGGCCAAGGGAAATTCCGAATTTCGGGTGCTGTTCATCCATGCGCTCCGGAATTCCGTGTTGCCGTTAATTACACTGTTCGGGCTATCGTTGCCCAACCTGTTCGGCGGCGCGTTGGTGACGGAGGAAATTTTCAACTATCCCGGTATGGGACTCTTATATTGGGACGCCGCCAACGACCGCGACTATCCGGTATTGCTGGCCATCATCGTATTTCTTGGTTTTATCACGATTCTGGGCAATCTGATTGCCGACCTGCTGTACAGTATGGTCGACCCCCGCATTACCTATAACTGACCTATCGCCAGCCAAGAAAGCCCGGGGAAAGCGGCCCGGGCTTTTTTGCCGCTTGCCGACGTCTAAATGATAATGCAAATAAGTCCGCCGGAGCCTTCGTTGATAATCCGGGTCAGCGTTTCCTGCAATTTCTCCTGGGCATTTTCGGGCATCTTAAAGAGCTTCGATTGGATCGACTCGCGGACCAAATCATGCAGGGACTTCCCGAACAAGTTGGTTTCCCAAAGTCGTTTCGGATCGTCCTCGAATTGCTCCATCAGGTACTGCACCAATTCGTCGGCTTGGCGTTCGGTGCCAATTATGGGGGTAATCTCCGTTTCGATGTCCGCCCGAATCATATGGATCGACGGGGCCGTCGCTTTTAATCGGACGCCAAACTGGGCTCCCTTGCGAATCGGTTCCGGTTCCCCCAGATTCAGTTCATCTAATGTCGGCGCGACCATCCCATAACCGGTCGCCCGCACATCTCGAACCGCTTCCTCCACTTTATCCCATTCGCGTTTGGCCACCACGTACTCGCGCCACAACTTGATAATATCGCCGCGGGTCGCGACGTGTCGGTCGGCTAATTCCCCTAACACGCGATAGTAGAGATTGTCGTCGGCGCCCAGTTGAATTTCCGCTTGCCCACTGCCGAGATCCATATGCACTAAGCGAACGTCCTGCATGTATTCATAACTCATCAAAAAATTGACGGCGGCTTCGACGTCCCGAAGCCGGTGAATCATCGTGCGTGCTTCTTCCGTGGCCTGGTCGACCTGCTTTCTAAGCCAATGGCTGCCGGGGAGAGCCTCGACCCAATCGACTAATTGAAACAAAATGCTGGAGACGGGAAACTCGTAAAGGACTTGCTCCAACAGGTGGGCGATGTCTTCTTGGCGTAAATCGAGACAGTTCACGGGAATCACGGGCACATCGTAGTTCTCCGAGAGCTCTTGCGCCAGTAATACGGTGTCTTCGGCGTAGGGCATGGCAGTATTTAATACCACGACGAAGGGCTTACCAAGCTCCTTTAATTCTTCGATAACCCGCGCTTCCGCCTCTCGATAGGCATCGCGCGGCAAATCGCCGAAGCTTCCGTCGGTCGTCACCACCAACCCGATCGTCGAATGGTCCGTAATGACTTTACGGGTACCGATTTCGGCTGCCTCTTCGAACGGCATAGGCTCGTCGGACCACGGCGTGTTGACCATCCGTGCGCCCTCTTCTTCGGTATAGCCTAAAGCGCCCGGGACGGCATAGCCAACACAGTCCACTAATCGGGCCCGAAACGCAATGGCGTCGTTGAGCTGAATTTCCACTCCGTCATCGGGAATGAATTTCGGCTCGGTGGTCATAATGGTGCGGCCGGTACCGCTTTGCGGTAACGAGTCGACCGCCCGTTCACGCTCATTGGGATCGTCAATGGCGGGTAAGATCATGCGTTCCATGAACCGCTTGATTAAGGTGGACTTGCCGGTGCGGACCGGGCCCACGACGCCAATATATACATCGCCTCCGGTTCGTTCGGCTAAATCCTTAAACAGGTCAAACTTCTCCATTCTGTCGGTTCCCTCCCTTGTCTACCAGGGTTGGCGCCGGTCCTCGCCTGTCCCGGGATCACCCTATGAATGACAGTAGCAAGATATGACGGAAGGGACCGATTAATGCCAACCATTGGTAGCCGCAATCGCTGAAACGGAGATTTTTTTACTTTAATTTCACAAGTCACTCGCAAATTGTTATAATAGATGCGGAAAGGTTATCGCACCTGACCCCCTATCATACCCATGTCGGGAAGGAGTGATGGTTTTATGGCATCTAACACTTGGGGCACTTGGGAAATTGACCCCTCCCACAGCACCGCCGAATTTCGTATTCGCCATTTAATGATTTCCACCGTCCGCGGACGGTTTTCGGATTTTAGCGGACAAATCGTGGGCGATCCGGCAGACCTGACGACCGCCAAAGCCACGTTAACCATCGATGTGGCCAGCGTTGATACACGGCAGCCCGATCGGGACAACGACCTGCGGTCGGCCAATTTCTTCGATGTCGCCAATTATCCGCAAATGACCTTCGAAAGCACCCAGATTAAGAAAATCGGGGAGAATACTTATGAAGTAACCGGCCCCTTGACCATTCACGGGGTGACGCACGAGGTTCCCGTCAAAGTGGAATTCCTCGGATTTTCCAAGGATCCCTGGGGCGGTGAACGCGCCGGTTTTACCGCCTCCACCAAGATTAACCGCAAAGACTTCGGATTGACCTGGAATGCCGCGTTAGAAACCGGCGGAGTGCTGGTCGGCGAAGAAGTGACCATTGAAGTCGAATTGGAAACGGTTAAAAAGGCTTAATCTCATACCGAGAGACGCGGGAGGGTCCAACCGTCCCGCGTCTTATGCTTCTTGTCCCTCTCCCCGGCGGCGAGCGCGCCATGTCAGACGAATAGGGCTTGAGGTGAATCCAAAGGCCTCTCGCAGGCGATGTTCAATATAGCGTTCGTAACTAAAATGGACAAGTTCCGGATCATTGACAAAAAGCACAAAATGGGGCGGCCGAGTACCGACTTGCGTGGCGTAGTAGATTTTCAGTTGGCGTCCCTTTTTGGTCGGCGGTGGACTCAAATGGATAGCTTCGTCAATCAGCCGGTTCAACGCATGGGTGGTTACCCGGGTGCAATATCCGTCATAGGCGGCTTCAATAGCGGGCCATAAGTCCTCTAAATGCCAGCCGGTCAGGACCGAGATCGGCAGCACCGTGGCGTAGCTTAGAAAAGGCAATTGTTCTTTGACCCGGGTTTGCAACGGGACGGTCGAGCCTTTAACCAAATCGGCTTTATTTAAGAGCACCACCGCCGCCTTATGATGGGTGGCAATTTGGCCGGCAATCCGTTGATCTTGGCCTAAAAGACCTTCCGCCGCATTTAACATCAAAAGGACTACGTCGGCTTCCCGAATGGCCGCCAAGGATCGTTGGACCGTTTTCTGCTCTAACGCTTCGTCAATCCGGCTGGGCCGCCGTAATCCCGCGGTATCCAAAAATAAATAGGAACGGCCGTCATGCTCTACCAACGAATCGACGACATCCCGCGTCGTTCCCGCAATCGGGGTCACCAACGTCCGTTCGGTACCCGAAATCCAGTTCAATAACGAAGACTTGCCGACATTCGGACGGCCGGCAATCGCGATACGGACCGGAGCCGTCTCCGGCGACGCCTCGGTCGGCGGAGAATCCGGCAGATTATCGACAATCCGGTCCAATAAGTCGCCGATCCCTTGCCCATGCACCGCCGATACCAAGAGGGGCTCTCCGAAGCCCAGTTGGTAGAACTCCCCTAAAAGGGGCTTCCCTTCGGCTTTATTCACGGCCAATATCACGGGCTTGCGACTACGACGCAACCGGTCGGCCACGTCCTGATCCGCGGCCGTAACTCCCGCCTGGCCATCCACGACGAAGACCAGCACATCGGCCTCTTGAATCGCTTGTTCGGTTTGTTCACGCGTCATCGTCAACAGCGACTCTTGGGTATCTTCCCAAATACCGCCGGTGTCGACCATGGTAAACGTGCGACCGTTCCAATCGGTCTCCTGATATAACCGATCGCGGGTCACCCCTTCAAAATCCTCGACAATCGCGCGTCGCGACTCGGTGATTCGGTTAAACAGAGCCGATTTACCCACATTGGGCCGCCCCACTAACGCAACGATAGGCATTATTTTCCTCCCTTGCCAACCTTATCGAAGCACTGGTTGATTATCCCCGGCCCGCTCGTCGGGGTCAAGGGGGAGATTTCGGTGCAATATCCACCCGACCGCCCACGCACTCAAGGTGGCGAAGTAGAGCATGGCCGTAGTGTGTCGGCCAATGGACAGTTGGTGGAGGCCGTGATGCCACCAAAGCCCTAATCCGGCCCCTGACGCGGCCGTCATCGACGCTTCTCCGGCATCCCCGACACTGACCGCGGCAAAGAGGCCCCAACTGACCCCTTCCAGCGGCACGATAGGCAGCCACTGCGCTTCTTGGCTGGTATACGGGACCCACTGGGCCAATCCCCCGACGAATAGGGCTAACAGGGCGGCGAGCAGCCAGGCTCGGTAAGATCCGTAGCGTAATAAAAATCCCCAGGCGACGGCGGTCAAGAGGAGAAACCCCAGATCAAGGCGGACCCCCTGGTCCGAAACCCGGATCCCCACCCACCCCAAAATCCCGATGAGCCAACCTAAACCGACTAACCACCGTGTCGGCATGCCCCGGCGCCGCCATATGGTTTGCCCCCAGCCGAAGGTCGCCAACACGTGGGCTGCCGCCCAAAGACTCATAGCCCATAACACGCTCACATGCGTCCCGCCTTTAATGTTCTGGTAGATGATGTTCCCCAAACCGTCTCGGGTCATACAAATGGCATGTTCTGGAACACCCGGCAAATCCTAGGCATATGTTAAGAGTGTCCCGTCTGTAACACTCCTTCCTCTAATCCAACCACCCGGAGTTATTCCGGCCGCCTGCCGGCTCCCGCCAAGCCGGCGGGTGGCCCTCCGGGATCGGCGAGAGAATTTGCCCCCTATAGCAGGGAAACTTTGAACGTGTCGCGAATTAATACGACAACAAACGGGGGACGAGGGGGGCGACCGATGAGTGCGCATCGCCAGTGGGGAGCCCGGGTGCGTCAACTCCGGGAGGCCAAACACTGGTCTCAGCAGCAGTTAGCCCAGAAACTCAAAGTATCCCAAAAACATCTCTCGCGCTTGGAACACGGAGATGTCTTGCAGGTGGAACGCGATCTGCTGATTCGCATCGCGGAGGTTTTAGGCGATCCGTTGGCCTCGGGGGAACTTAATCAGTGGCTTTATGGGTTTGGCTACCGCCCCCATGTCCTGCCCCAGTTGCCGCTCCCGCCCGATTATCAGAGTCTTTTGGACGCGTATTTGCCGTATCCCGCGTCCATCATTGATGTGGGCTGGTTTATCCGTTATTGGAATCGCGCCATGGAACGTTTTTACCGGATGCCCAACGGACATCTTAAAGGGCTGGGCCAAAACTGGCTGGTGCAATATTTTCATCCTCAGGGGGTTTTGCGGCACACCTATTCGTCCGAATCCATTCGGCGGGTATTGGGACGTCTTTTCTGGGAATGGTATGCCTATTACGACGAGCCGTGGAATCGCGATTTGCGACAAGCCTTGGAAAAATTGCTGGGATTGACCTGGGAAGGCTTGATCGAACAATATCGGTTGCCGATTCCTCCGGTTCCGCCCCCATGGGATGAGCCGGTCTGGTTACGCCAAGGACCCGGGCTCTCGCCGTTGCGGTTTCGGGCCGTCTATGCCCGGGTGCCGCATCGACCGGATTTACGCATTACCGTCTATGAACCGGATGAGCCCTTAGCCCGTGCGTGGTGTGAACGAGACGGCTCATCGCGTCTCTATCGTGTATCAACGGAGGAAATCAAGTGGCCTCACTCAACGGAGACTTGGCCCGTCGGTTAAGCCGGATCCGCCGTCCGCTCACCCTGCGATTGGTCGGCCCCGATGGCGTGTCCCGGCAGGCTATCCGAGAGGTGTGGGAGGGAATCGTCCCGGCGACGGTGACGATACGGGAGGAGACGGGTATTCCGCTCCATATGACGTTACACGACGCCGAACAGTCTTTAGGTGTCCGGTTTTGGGGTATTCCCGGCGGATTTGTCCTCGAGTCGGTCGTGTACGCCCTCGAACTTTTGGGGGACTTACGCCCCCCGCTCCACGACTCTCAAGCCGAAAAGGTGTTGTCGGCGTTGCCCGCTACGCTCTCTCTCGAACTCTATGTCGGCGCTACGTGAGCGTTTTGTCACCAGATGGTCCATCTGGTAACTGACGTATCGCGGCTCACGCCCCGTATCCGGTGTGACATTATTCCGGTTGAGCAATTTACCGAAAAAAGCCAAGCGGCAGGGATACGCAAAACGCCCACGCTGTTCGATCCGACAACCGGCCAAGCGTTAGTCGCCAACGTCCCCATGCGCCATTTGGTCGGATGGCTCTATCAAACCGCGTGGACGGCGGCTATGTCCGATATTTAACGTAGACGCGGCGAATGCCGTGAAAATAGACCGCCACCGGTCCGTCCCCACCCGGATTCGGATAGATTTCGCCGGTAGGCCGATAGCCGTCCGGCGGCGCGTCCAACACCCGCTGATAGCGGGCGGTCCATCCTATCGTAAAAAGCCAAAACACGACGCCGGCCAAAAGCAAGTACACGCCCACCGCCGTCACGTGGAGTACACCGAAAAAGAGTGCGGATCCTAACAGTGCGACGGTACCAATGCCTTGCACCAGCTTTTTATCTACCATGGCGGGCCCTCCTCGATATCTGGTTATCTGGTATTCGGTGGCGCTAGCTCTTGCAGGCGATCCAAAACCGCCTGATAGTGTTCCGGATTGCCGGCTTGAAACGTCCGATTTTCGAACACCGGGCCCTCTTGAGAGGTGAGCACAAATACCGAACGCCGGGCGATGCCGCGGGTCTCGTCATAAACGCCATATTGAACCGCAATTTGCCGCATCCAATCCGAAGCGAGGGGAAACGGCAATCCGCCGAGACTCCTCTGAAAAATGTCCAGCGCATAAATGTGGTCCGTACTCACACCGACCAATTGGGCGCCGACCGCTTGGATCACGGGGTAGTGCGTCTTCCAGACGACTAGCTCCTGCGTTCACCCACCGGTGAACGCCATGGGAAAAAACGCCACCACCAGCGGGCCCTGACCGAGGACGGTCCGTGTATTAAAGTCGCCTTGGGTTGAATTTGCTTGAAAATGCCACGCATTCGCTTCCACCTACAACGCCTCCGTCTCCGTTTGAAAAATATTGGCCAGATAGTTGCGGCCGGTATCCGGCAACAAGGCGACCACCCACCCCGGTCGTTCAACCGTTTCGGCCACTTGTAACGCCACGTGTACCATGGCTCCGGACGATCCGCCCACCAAAAGCCCTTCTTCCCGTGCCAATCGGCGGGCCATTGCAAACGCATTGTCATCGGAGACGGCAATCCAGCGGTCAACCACTTCCGGATCGAGGGTATCGGGATAATAGTCCTCCCCCATCCCTTCAATCTTAAATGGAGCGACGGGACCGGTGAAAATCGAACCGACCGGATCGGCACCGACAATTTGGATACCGGGATCTTGTTCTTTGAGAAAACGGCCGATACCGGTAATGGTGCCGCCGGTACCGGCACCCGCGACGACCGCGGCAATGTGGCCTCCGGTATCCCGCCAAATTTCCGGGCCCGTGGTGTCGTAATGGGCCTCGGGGTTGGCCGCATATAAAAATTGCCCCATGTAGGCTCCCCCCGGAATTTCGTCGGCCAACCGACGAGCCACCGCTTGGTAGTGGTGGGGATCGTCTTTGGGAACATCCGGCACGACAGTCACCTGAGCCCCATAGGCTTTCAAAATCCGGATTTTATCCGGACTCATTTTGTCCGGAACGACAAACCAGCTCCGATAGCCCATGACCGCGGCGGCCATGGCCAACGCAATGCCGGTATTGCCGGCCGTCGCTTCCACCAATGTTCCTCCCGGTTTGAGACGGCCATCGGCTTCCGCTTGCCGGATCAGGCGAACAGCAACGCGGTCTTTAATGGAACCGCCGGGATTGACGGCCTCCAATTTCACCGCGACGGGCCGCGGCGATCCCTCTGCAATGCGATTTAACCGGATCAACGGCGTATTGCCGATTGCCTCCAATACACTGGATAACACGCGTTCCACGCGCCTTCGGCCACCCTTTCGGTAAAATGGTTCGATTGCTCGTCCTTAGGCTTTCTGGGTTCATTGTACCATGCTCATCGGCGAGGCCTCGTCAATTCCTCGGCAATGATGAATGCAAAAGGCGGCATTTAGAAAAACTTCAGCATGAGGGACAGGAATTTTGCCGTGGGTCGCGAATTATTGCATTACACAAAGCGACCGGCTAAAGGGAGTGACATGATGAGTCAATCGCCGCGCCACCGCCAATGGGCTGTTGCATTGCTAATCGGCGCGACCCTTTTAACCGGGGGCCAGGTGCAGTCCGGCCCGTCCCCTACCGCATTGCGCCGGTTTTTGGCGGTCGATAACTCGTCCCATGTTATTACCGTCGTCACGGACGGCCAAACGGAAGTGGCCGGACCCTGTTATTTTGGTGCCGGCACCCGGGTGCGCATCTATGGCGTACGCCAGGGACAGTCGACCATTCGCGCCAACCGCATCGAGATGCTTGATTAACGTCCAGAAATGAGGCTAGACGTCCCGTGACCGAAACCGGCTGGTTAATTACCCATGACCGTTGTCTTGACGGCGCGACCGCCGCCTTGCTGGCGGAAGCGGCCAGTCTGCATCCGCTTTTTGTCGAACCGGACCGCGTGGTGCCGGCAATTGCCGGTCTGGCCTCGGATAAACCGTTATATTTAGCCGACGTATCGATACCCCTATCGGCTTGGGACACGTATGGCGAGCGCATCACCTGGCTATTGGACCATCACCAGTCGGCCCTGCGGCTGGCGGCCAAACCCCGGGTAACGATCGACCTGAGTCGATCGGGTGCGCATCTTTGGTATGACTTTGTCGTCGAGCAAGGTTGGGTCAAACCCTCGGACCGCTGGCAACGGTTGGTCTACGCGGTGGAACGCTATGATTTGTGGAAACCGCGTCACGCGGCCGGCGAAAACCTAAATCGCCTGTTTCACGCCAACGGATGGGATTGGTATCGTCAGCGATTTTCCGCCGGCTGGGTTCCCTATACCCCCGCCGAAGCCGACCAATTGGCTCATCTTATTGCAGAAGAGCGCGCCTATGTGGCTCGTCATGTGAAAGACGCCGAATGGCGGGCGTTGGCCGACGGACTTCGATTAGCGGGGGTGGTCCTGGATAGTGAGGGTCCCGTCAACCAAGTCTCCCACCAACTGATTGAACGGGGCGCCGACCTCGTTCTGACCATTAAACCCGACGGCCGCATTTCCGCCCGCAGCTCGTCGCGGGTCGACGCGGCGAAAGTCATGGAGGCAAACTTTCAAGGAGGCGGCCATGCGCGGGCCGCCGGAGGCCGATTGCCCGCCGGCGAACCGTCTCCGACCGCCTTACAAGAGGCGCTCGACACCATCGCCGCCTATCTCAAGTCCGCACCTGAATGATCAACTTGCCGATGTTACGGTTGGCCTCCATTTTCTCGTGGGCCGATCCCACCTCATCCCGGGAAAACACCTGGTCAATCACGGGCTTCAAGCGGCCGTCGGCCAGCCAAGGGCCCATCCGTTGGCCAAATCGTTGGACCAAGGTCATTTTTTGTTCCGGTGGGCGCGACCGGAGCGCCGTTCCGCGCACCGTCAACCGGCGACTTAAAAGCCATCCCAAATTGATGGCCGCCGTTGGCCCGCTGAGCGTGCCGATGATGACCAAAATGCCTTCGGGCGCCAAGGCTTTCAGGTTGTCCTCAAGATAATCTTGCCCGACAAAATCGAGAACCGCGTCCACCCCTCGTCCGCCGCTCCACTCCTGCACCCGTTCGAGAAACTTCTCTTGCCGGTAATTTACCACTTTTTCCGCACCAAACGCGCGGGCGGCCTCCAGCTTTCGCTCCGACCCGGCGGTGGCCCACCCGGTGATCCCGCTTGCCCGCGCGATTTGTAAAGCCGCCGAGCCCACACCGGACGCTCCGGCGTGAACCAGCACGGTGTCCCCGGGCTGAAGCTCTGCCCGCTCAAATAAGGCGTCGTACGCCGTGAGAAACACTTCCGGAATAGCGGCGGCTTCAACAAACGAGAGGCGGTCGGGAATCGGCAACGCGAGTCGATAGGGCACAGTAACCCATTCTGCATAGCCTCCGCCGCTTAAAAGCGCCATCACCCGGTCGCCGGGTTGAAACCCCAATACCCGCTCGCCAACCGCCCGTACCACGCCCGCGCACTCAAGACCGGGAATTTCGTGTGTCGGCCGCGGTTCGGGAGGCGGATAGAGGCCGCGTCGTTGTAACAAATCGGCTCGATTGACGCCTGCCGCATAGATTTCCACTAAGAGATCTTCGGGCCCGGGGACCGGGTCCGGCACCGATTGCCACTGGAGCACTTCCGGAGCGCCGTATCGATTGAGCACAATCGCCTTCATACTGGTCCTCCTACCGGGTTTGTTGTGCCATCTATGCTAACAAATCCGGCGAGGCGGCACCAGTGAAGAGCGACCTGGTACACTGAAGAACGGTGATGCGCGTGTCCAAACAAAATGCCGGGTCATCGAACGCTTTTTCCCGTCAACTGTGGATTATGACGGTCGTGACCGGCACCGTTGTGGCGAATATTTATTATAATCAGCCTCTGTTAAATGTCATGGCCGCCAGCTTTCACGTTCCACGGGCGGCCACCGGCTTGGTGGCAACGGTAACCCAGTTAGGGTACGCGTCGGGACTCTTCTTTTTTGTCCCCTGGGGGGACTATGTGAATCGTCGGCACTTGATTCTCTGGCTTTTGGGATTGTCGGCGGCGGCCTTGGCGGTCGCCGGACTGGCTCCCCGGTTAGCTTGGCTGAACGTGGCCAGCTATGCCATAGGCCTCACATCCGTGGTGCCCCAAATTCTGGTCCCGTGGGCGGCCGACCTGGCACCGGCGGGTCAACGAGGGCGCGTGGTGGGACTCGTCATGTCCGGTTTATTAATGGGCGTGCTATTGGCCCGCACCGTCAGCGGGCTCTTGGCCGCGGTCATCGGCTGGCGCGGCGTGTTTTTCGTGGCGGGTTGTTTCATGTTGGCCCTCAGCGGGGCGGTTCGTCGCGGGTTACCCCAAACGCCTCCCACCGTTCCCCTTCCCGCCTACCGCGATCTCCTGACATCCCTGGTGACACTCGTGCGCGAGCAGCCGGAACTTGGCCGTATCGCGTTGACCGGCGGAACCATTTTTGGAGCCTTTTCGGCTTTTTGGACCACTCTCACGTTTCGATTGGGGTTGCCCCCCTACAATTTTCCGGTTCATGTTATCGGACTTTTTGGTTTAGCCGGGGTTGCGGGAGCCGTTGTTGCCCCGATTGCCGGGCGTCTCGCCGACCGTTACGATCCCCGTTGGACGGTATGGGTTTCCCTTGGCGGCCAATCCCTTTTATTCGGGTCCCTGGTGATGCTCAACAGCCGGCTGTGGGCGATTCTAACGGCCGTCGTGTTATTGGATTTACTCACCAACGCGGCCCAGATTTCGAATCAGGCGCGGATGTATGCGCTGTACCCCGAAGCGCGCTCTCGAGCTAATACGGTCTACATGGTGGTGTATTTTTTGGGCGGAGCGGCCGGCTCCGGGCTGGCCACGTTGGGCTGGCGGCATTTCGGCTATGTCGGCGTGAGTCTCTCGGCCTTGACGTTGATTGCCGTCGGGGCTATCACCCACCTCGTCAGTTTTCTTCGCTTTCGGCCGTATGCTAAAATACCCCGGTAACCGAAATCTCAAGGTAAAGGATGAGTGGCGCATGGGACGTCGACGATGGCATGCTCTGACGATCTGGGGCGGCGGGATCGCCATATTGGCCGGTCTAGCCGGATGCGGAGTGCAATTGACGCATACGGCCACCGCGTCGACTTCGGCCAAGATCCATACCACCCGGATGCGGATCCTGCGATGGAATAGCCCGCCCCCGATGACAATCAATCCACGGTTGGACTATCTGGCTACGGTCAAAACCTCGGCCGGCTCCTTTACCATTCAATTGTTTTCCCGTTCGGATCCCGTCGCGGCGAATAACTTCGTCTTTTTGGCCCGGCATCAATTTTTTAACGGCGACCAATTTTTCCGGGTCCTGAAATCCTTCGTCATTCAAACCGGCGATCCGTTGAATAACGGAACCGGCGGACCCGGGTACACCTGGAAAGCCGAGCTTCCGCCGCCGGTACCGTATCAACCGGGCATTGTCGCGATGGCGATCAATCCGTCAAACGTCAATTCCAACGGCAGTCAATTTTTTATTTGCACGGGTCCGGAAAGTGAAGCGCTTAACCAAACCCCGGAATACACGGAAGTGGGCCGAGTGGTCAGCGGGTGGAACACGATCGAGGCGATTGCCGCGGGACCGGTGAAAGTTAATCCCTTGACCGGAGAAGACAGCGCGCCCCTCCATCCCCAAAAGATTCTGTCGGTCACCATTCAAACGCTGCCGGCGGGTGCCACCGGCACCACCAACTCCGGATGATCAATCCGCGCGTGATTGACCTGTCGCGACACCGGATAGACTTCGGCAGGGGCTTGAAAAGAAGCCACCCGGGTCAGCCAGGTTTGCCATTCGCCGGGCGACTTGTCGGCACTTAACCACTCCGCCGCTTGGTGCGGGGACACACCCAAGGGGACTCGCGGATGGATCGTCTGCCAAGGCTCCGGCGCCTCGGCGGTCAAAATGACAAAGGCCGCCTCACCGCTGGTTCGCTCAAGGTCATAGAGACCTAAAAACAGCCACACGTCGTCGGTCGGCCGAAAGTAATACGGATCGCGAGAGGCCTGATGCCATTCGTAATAGCCGTTGGCCGGAATCACGGTGTGGCGCTTGGCTAACAGCGGGCGAAAACGCGGGCGTTCAGCCACCGTTTCCGACCGCGCGTTAATCAGCAAACCGGAACGAGGTCCCGAAAGCCCCCACCGCATCATCCCGCCTACCCGCTCCCCGTCGGGATAGGCAATGACGGCCAAAACCATGCTGCCCGGTGCCACATTATATCGTGCCGAAAGCTCGCTCACGCGGCTCGAAAACGGAAATACCCGCCGATACGTGTCAATGGGCGTATATTGCGTCATCCGGCCACACATTCTCCGTCCCCCTCTCTTAATCAAAAGCGTATCATAGCCCGGCCCGATTCGCCTACGCGAGTGATTCGGATGGTGCTCCGGAAAGACGCCGACTTGCCTCGACAGCAGAAATCGCGCATCATATCGGGAGGAGATGCAGCGGGCATACTAACTAAAAGGACCGGGAGATATTTCCGTAGATAGCCGGAGGGCAGAACCGTTAGGATGTCCGTACGGGGGTAACAGGCTTTGTACCGCCTAGGCGCCGGGACCTTAACCCGTTACCCGTTAAGGAGGGTTTTATGCAAGTGACCAATGAAGCGCCACAGTATGCCGGAGGTTTTCGGCCCTGGCAGCTGGCGCTCTTATTGTTGTTGGCGGTTCTCGGTGCATTGGCGATTGGCATTTCGTTAAAAGTTCATCCAGAAATTCAATCGCACGTTGACGTCTTGAATCCCCGTCAACCTATGAATGTGCTGGTCGGCATTCAAGGATCACCCGAGCGTCCGGTGTTTATCGGCCTGGTGGCGGTGGTCCAGCCGACAACCCGGACCCTAACGGTCGTGCCGGTTTCCGGAAGTATCCCGGTGGTCGCCGATCACCAAACCGAACCGTTATATGAAGCGGTATCGGGGTTGCCGGCCAAAGCCGCAACCCGTCTCGTGTCGCAGGCGACCCAAATTCCCATCGACCACTATTTCTACATCACTCCGAAAGATCTCATGCTGGTGCTTGATGCCCTCTACTATCATTCCCCCGGCTGGCCCAAAACCGAAACTCCGGTGGTGATGTTGAATATTTTAGGTTATCCTAGCGGTCGGGTCGCCCCCCGGCAACAAGTCGCCTTTATTGACCATTTGGTGTCGCAATTGCCGACGATTAGTCCCATCGCGGCCGGCTCCCTGTTGCAAATTCCGAAGTCATCCGTTACCAATTTGACGAGCTATCAGTTGTTTTTGCTGGCTAATTATGTCCGCGGGGATCAGTTGGTGCCGGGAAATCCCCAAGCCTATCATCATCCCGTCAGGAGGACCCATGGCTAAGGACTGGCAAACCGAATCGCACACTTCACTCGTGAACACCGACCGGGAGACGCCGGCGGTTCCTCGGCGCCCTCGCCTGGAACGCCACTGGCCCCTATTGGCGGCGGTGGGATGGGTATTTGTTTTATCCCGGCTGTTTTTTGTGGAAGTGGCCAGTCTTGGGTATATCTACTTGCCCCACGCCTGGATTGAAGCCCCGGAAGGCACCCTACCGCCCGCCGGGGGGCTTCTGTACCATGTGTTGGTTGGCCTCTGGGCCCATTGGGACGGATTATGGTACCTGTCGATTGCCACCTACGGCTATCAAAATCGTCCCACCGCCACCGCCTTCTTTCCGCTGTATCCCTTGGCGATCAAGCTGACCGGGGGATCCGTACTGAGCGGGATTTTTGTGTCGTTATTGGCCTTCTTGGTCGCTTTATATTTTTTGGCCCGATTAGCCGAGCTGGAATGGGGCCCGCGTACCGCCTGGTACGCTCTTTTAGCTTTGGCCTTTTTTCCGACCGCCTTTTATGCCAATGCCGTATATTCCGAGTCGCTCTTTCTCATGCTGGCCAGCGCCTCCCTCTATTTCTTGCGGACTCGGCGCTATTGGATTGCCGGACCCTTGGGGGCGTTAGCCACGCTCGTCACCATGTACGGCATTTTGCTCGTCTTGCCCTTTTTCTGGGTTATCGGTCGGCAAGAAAGCTGGCGGTTCAAGAAACTCCTCCATGTGCTGTGGATGCCGCTCGGTTTATCTGTTTACATGGCGTACCTGGTGCCTCTTTTTGGAGACCCCTTAATCTTCGAAAAAGCCCAGTCCAATTGGGGACGTCACTTCGAATGGTTCCCGGTCACGATTTGGCAAGGTTTGGTGGCGGCGTGGCATTCCTGGCCCGATGCCGTGAACTTCGCCGTGTTGTTTCAACGGGGAGCCCCGTCGACGGTGCCCAGTAATCTCTATAACGTGCTGTTTACGCTCTTTGCCTTAGCCGTGTTGGTGTTCAGCATCAAACGCCTGCCGTTTTATCTCTGGCTCTATGCGGCCGCCGCTCTTTTCATGCCGCTTTCCTATCCGGCGGAAGGAAACCCGCTCATGTCGATGCCGCGTTTAGTTTTGGAAGCGTTCCCCCTCTTTTTGGGGCTCGGCAATATAATGGCCCGAACCCCTTGGGTTCGAGCCGTCTATTTTGTCGTTGCAATTCCTCTGGGCGTCTTATTGGTCACGTTATTTGCCACGGCCCATTGGGTGGCCTAACGCCGTCCCTTAATGGCCGCCGCAACCGCAACCGCCTTGCGGTGCGTTGGGGTTGGAGATAAAGAACCCCTCGGAGAGCTCCGACTTTTTGTAATCGATGATGCCCCCGTCCAAGTGCGGCTGGCTGTCCGGATCGACCAACAGGGCCAATCCCCGCGCCTCTACGACCGCATCGTCGGGGGAGCGTTCCTCTTCCCAGTGCATCCGGTAACCAATACTTCCGCATCCACAGGTCTGCGCCGCGGCAATCCGCACATAGTCCGCTCGCTTGTTTTCCGCCAGTCGGGACAAGGCTTCTTCCGCTTCCGGGGTAATTACCAAATTCATCGCCACCGCTATCGCCTCCGCCTCCATGTTATAAGACGGACGGACCTCTGTAAAGGCGGGGATCCTGGGTAATTACTAATACCACTGCCGCTGTCATCATAATGACCGCCCATACCACATCCAACCAGCGCCGGCGGGGTAGCCAGACACTTTGAAAACGGCGGATCCAGAGTCCCCCCAAAAGACCGCCGATGCCGTACGCCAGCACGCCATGCCAATCAATCGCGCGATGTAAGCCATAATACACCGCGTTAAAAAGTGCCAGACCGGCGATCAACAAAAGTGCCACGCCCATCCCACCGGCCTCCGGAATGCCGGAAATCCAAAGGGCGGGGACGGTTAAAAAGCTGGTGCCGACACCCCCGAATCCCCCTAAGAACCCGAGAACCAATCCGGCCCCTTCGGCCGGAATCCGGCAAAGCCGCGGGTGGCGCGTATACCACGCGATCCACCACGACCGCAAAAACGCCGCCCATATGCCGTTAACCAGAAAAAAGCCCGCCATGATCAGCGCCGACAAAACCGGTGTCATCACCTGTCGGTGAATCCAGTGGCCAATTGCCAGGCCGGCCAACGCCGGTCCCCCAAGACGATACAAGGCCGGCCAGGGAATTTGTCGCCGACGAACGGCATCCACCGCAGCCACCAAAACGGTCAGCGTGACGGCCAGTGCCGCCGACGCCAAGCGCTCATGCATGCGGGCCGTGCGCACCACTTCCAAAAAAACCGGCCCGGCGACCGCCGTTCCCCCGGCACCGGAAAGCCCTAACATCATGCCGCTAAGCCACCCGCCCCCCATTTCGGCCGCGGTACGCCATATCCCATGCATCGGTCATTTTGCCTCCGTCGCGGTTTTTCCGCTTATAGCCTCTCCGAAAGTTGCCATGCTATGTCTTAAAAGAGAGAGGAGGCCTCGCACCCGTGGGACACGTGCTTCGGACGCTCTGGAAACTCGTTCAACGGCGGGATCTCAGCGCGTTTGCCGCAGCCATGGCCTATAACCTCATCTTCGCGGTAGCCCCGCTCCTCTTTTTGTCGGGCACGCTTTTAGCCTGGCTGCATCTTCCGGGGATTGAAGACTGGTTTCGCGGACCGCTGGGCGTACTCATGTCACCTGCACTCCGTCGGCTTCTCTTGCAATTGGCGAAGGGTCAGCATCGTCCAACCTTATTATCCTTGGCGGGTTTGGGCGTGCTTTGGGGATTGGCCGGCGCGATGCGGCAATTAATCGATGCATTAAACCGGGTTGAAGGAATTCATCACCCTCGACGACCCGGATGGCTGGATTATGTGATCGCGGCGGCGGCCGGCCTCATCGCCGGGGGGTTGTTGACAGTGAGTGAGGCTCTCGTCGTTTTCGGGTCGATGGTGGTCCATCTCATCAGTATCATGACCGAAAGTGCGCCGATTTGGATCTGGGGTGCCCAGATCATGCGCTGGGCGCTGGTGATTGTTCTGACCGGGGCCGTCATCGCCGCCATCTACGCCTGGTTGCCCGATCGGCGCCAGCCGCTCCGCTGGGTAAGTCCTGGCCAATTGACCGCGCTAGTACTTTGGTTGGGAATTTCTTGGGCATTTTCTCTCTATACGAAGGCTCTTTGGCAGGGAGAGGTCCGCGTTTATGGGGGCTTAGCCGGCGTCATTTTTTTTGTGCTCTATTTATATTGGCTCAGTTGGGCCCTTTTGCTGGGGGCGCAAATTAATCAAGTTATAGCCGCAAAAGATGGGTCACCACGGTTATCAAAAGGCCGACCAGCCCGCCGACAATCGCACCGTTGATGCGAATCCACTGCAGATCGCGGCCCACGTACCATTCCAGCTTGTCGATCCATTCCCGTTCATTCATTTGATTCAAATTGTCCCTCACCAGCCGCCCCAGTACCGGATGATATTGCCGAACCAATCGGGCCGCTCCCACCGTTAAGGCGTCCGACACCTGGTGCAAAGTCTCGGGATGGTCCCGAAGCCAATCCGTCACCGCTTGGCGGACTTTCTCAAGTGTCTCTGCCGCTTTTTCCGGTTCAACCGATGCGGTCAATTGCGCACGCAGCCAGACCACAACCTCCTCCCAGGGAATCTGCCCGAGAGCCCCCATTTTAAACGCCTCGACCCGCTCCCGGACTGTCGGGTTATCCCGTAAAGCCATCATCATGCGGACTAAAAGCAGTTCAAATTGGTCCAGCGCTTTATCCGATTCCAGCCACTCCATTAATCCATGTTTCAAGGAAAGGCTTAAGTCGCGATAGTCGACCGTCCCTAACGATTCCAAGAGCCCGAGAAAAAATTTCTGGGTGGTGGTCTTGGTATATTGCTCCAGCACTAATTTCAACCGACTTTCCATTTCATCGGTAAATTCGACACTGTCGAGCGTCACCCGCACGTGTTGAGCCAAGAACTGAAAGAGATCGCGATCATGCCCGCTCGCGACTAACCATCGGATCAGGGTAACCAGCCCGTCGCTAAGCGACAAAGACGCGGCTTGGCGTTCCGTCCAGTTTTTCACCAAGCTCCCCCACTCGGCCGGAGCGACGTCGGCCAGCCATTCCCGGCCGTGACGGCCAAGCCAGACGGCCACCGGCCGCGGCCAATCGGCGGCCAGCCCCTGGGTAATCCACCGGTCCCAGGGCAACTTGTCCAGTTGACGGGTGACATATTCCAACGATAAGAGCTCGGTTTCGACCAACGTCGCGATGGCGTTGATAATGCGCTCACGGTTGGCCGAAATGATCGACGTATGCGGTAGCCACTTCAACCCTAACGGATGCCGGAAAAGAGCGGTCACCGCGTACCAGTCGGCGACCCCGCCGGCCAAGCCGGCCAGGGCCATCCCCAAAAGGTAGGGGGCCCATCCGCTATGACGAAACGCCAGGGCCACGACCAATAACAACAGCAGGATTCCTAAGGAGATATTGGCCCAGCGCCGTTGCATCGACCCGCCCTCTTTCTTATGCCCGTATCTTTGAGTATCTTACCGAGGACTTGGCACTTCTGCAAACGCAGGCGATACGCGCGCATGGAGACGACGCCAAATAAGTTGGCCCGTCCAAGCCACGTACCCCTGAGCCATAGACGCCAACAGCACAAAAATGACCAGCGTCATCGGATGGGGCCATTTCTGGTAGAGGACCATCAAAAGACCCATACTGGCCAGTCGGCCACTATTCAACGCCAGTTCGCGCGACAGCATGTAACCCACTCGATGGCGCGTAACATCGGGGTCTTGGTCCATGACGTCGAGAGGGATCGCTTCGTTGGGAACGGTAAACCAGGGCATGCTAAAGGACATCACAACGCCGTAAAGAAAAACCGCCCACGCCCCCGCACGAAGTCCGAAGAGCGCCAAGGCCCCGAGTGACATGCCGACCACCCCGATCCATAAAGACCGCTCCCGTTTTTCCGGGGTGACCCAGCGGGCGACCGCCAGGGAACCCACCATGCGCATCACGGCGCTGACACTCGAATAGACCCCGACGAGCCAGGCGCTCCGAGTCGCCAGATAGACCAGAAAAACCCCGGCCAATCCCGTCATCGCTTCCCGAGTGCCCCGCACGGCCAACGTCTTTAACGCGTCGCGCCAAAGAGGGAAACGGCGCGCCAATTGAAAACTGACGCGAAGCGGCATATCGCCCAAAGGCGGACCGGGGGGTACCGCCAGACTAATACCGAAAGTTATGCCATATAACACCACGGCAGCCGAAAACACGAGCAAATAGCCTTCAAAATGCGGTAAAAAGCCGATAATCAAGCCGCCCGCGAGCGGCCCCAAGACGCCGGCCACACTGCTCACCGCCGAATTGATACCATAAAACCGAATCCGTTGAGCCGGATCGACGGTATCAAACGTCATCAAGTTGGCCCCAAACCAAAAGAAGCCCTGCGCCACGCCCTGTAAAATCCCCAACCCCACCAGATGCCGATTGGCCGTCGGCCCTAAAAACCAGAGCACCCCATAAAACCCGGCGGTCAAAAAAAGCCCCAGGCGATACGGACGGATAGGGGCATGGCGGGCAAACACGGCCGCCACCAGATAAAAAACGCCGTTTAAGGTCAAAAAATAAATCCCGTTGAATAGTGCGAGTGCTCTCAGTTGGTGGGACACGACAAAAATAAACAAGTTGACGAAGACACTGGCAATCGCCCCAGCGGTCGTCGCCCCCGCCATGGTCGCCAATAGCCAACGCGTGCCCCGGTCCAGGAATCGGCCGGATGGTGCGGACATGGTCCTGCTCCCCCCCTTCCTGTTCATGATAACAAACCGCCGATTGATTTTTCCTGGCGGCTAGACGACAATGAGACGGAAAATCCCTGGGCCCCGACCCATGCTCCGGGGAGCTCACGAGTTTAGGACAATAGGAGGCAACAGGTTATGATCGTTGATGTGGTGATTGAAATCCCCCGCGGCAGTCAAAACAAATACGAAGTGGATCACGAAACCGGCCGCATCCGGCTTGATCGGGTGCTCTTTTCCCCCATGCACTATCCGGCCGAATACGGACTGATCGAAAATACCCTGAGTGAGGACGGAGACCCTTTAGACGCGTTGGTTCTGACCAGCTTTCCGACCTTTCCGGGGTGTATCGTACGGGCGCGAATTGTCGGCCTGTTAGAAATGTCCGATGACAAAGGGGTGGACAACAAACTCTTAGGAGTTGCCGCCGACGATCCCCGCTTTGACGGCATTCAATCGCTGGATGACGTCAATCCCCACATCCTCAAAGAAATTCCCCACTTTTTCCAAACCTATAAGCAACTGGAGAACAAAGAGGTCGAGATTCGCGGCTGGAAGGGTACCGAGGAAGCCCTGAAAGTGTTGGAAGCGTCTCGCCAGCGGTATCAAGGCTAACCTAAGGCGGGAGGTCGGCTA
The DNA here is from genome assembly GCA_000237975.1 of Sulfobacillus acidophilus DSM 10332. Taxonomy (GTDB): domain Bacteria; phylum Bacillota; class Sulfobacillia; order Sulfobacillales; family Sulfobacillaceae; genus Sulfobacillus_A; species Sulfobacillus_A acidophilus. The sequence continues at coordinate 1,933,535 of CP003179.1, forward strand.
CGGGTCCGGCCTCCCGCGCTATCGTGCCACGACCAACGGAACCAAATAGCGGGCACTGACCCGCAAATCTTGGCTCATTTTCTCCAAGTCGACCAATACGGCCGCCATGTCTAAGAATTTCCGACCATGGCCCGGCAACAAGAGGGTGCCGGCCTGCCGGACCAAGTCGTCCCGCAAGCGATCCGCTTGGTCAAGCCACGCTTCCAATTGGGCGGCGGCGTCGGTATGCCCCCGGGTGACCACTTGGGCATAACTATCCAACGCGTCCGCCATCACCGCCAGGGCTTGCGCCAGCCCGGCAGCCAGGGTCTTAGGCAACATCGCCCCCGGTTGGGTCACGTCGCGGTCCAACGTGACAAACAAGGTCCGCGCAATGCCGCGGACTTGGCTGACGGCATGGTCCAACACGACCACCGCCTTGGCCAGTCGATCCAGCCGTTGCCGACGCCCCCGGGCCCAAGGGTTCCAACGCAGGCTGGTTTCTGCCCGTTTAATGGCCGTGCGGGCCTGACCGAGCGCCCGATCAATCTGACGGGCCCGAGCCAAGTGGCGATTCGCTTCGTCGGGATCGAGCCCGCCGGCTAAATCCTCTTGAATCCCGCGCATCACATCGCGGACGGCTTGGGACAACAGCGCGACGGCTTGATTCGCCTCCGGGGTAAAGTCCGGCGGCCAGGCCAACGCCGCAACCGCCATCGCCACTACCGCCCCCAAAATCGTATCCATCACCCGTTGCCACGCATAACCCTGCACGTGATTTCCCACCGCCAGCACCAGTAAAGCGCTGATAGCCACCTGCGGCACGCCTTGAGGACCGAGGCGAAGCCGCGTGGCCACCGCCAAGGCGACAAACACCAAGACGGTTAAGGACCCGGTGTTTAATCCCACCCGATGGGCAAACACCATGGCCAATAAAATGCCGCCGACCACACCGACAATGCGTTGAATCCCCCGGGACAAGGATTCCTGGACGGTCGCCTGAAGGGACAAAATGGCCGCCAACGGTGCAAAATAGGGACGCGGAGTCCGTAAAAGCCAAGCGGCCAGGCCCCAAGCCAGTCCGGCGGCAATCGCCGTTTTCACCACCTGCAGGCTAAGCCCCCAGTTTTCCAGACGGTCCCAGGGTAATTTAGACCATTGTAACCGCATACGGGTAATGTGCCGAAGGGCACCGCACTTTATCCGGGTTGCCCGAACCCGTCCGGTCTCCCACGATTCGGATGACCAGGAGGCTTCCCCCATAGCCACCCCTTCGGTCACGCCGGGCGCACGGCGCGAGGGCCCCTACGCTATCACGTCAACGATAAAGCCCCGGGGGGCGTCTCATGGACCCATCCGGTCGCCGCCTCATAAATCGCGGCGATCTCCAATAAGGCGCGTTCTTGTCCATAAGCCGCCACTAACTGGAGACTCACCGGGCGCCCATCGGAGGTCCAGCCGGCGGGTACCGCGATGGCCGGCAATCCCAGTAAGTTAAACGGGTTGGTCAAGCGGGTGACCACCGCCCGCACGTCTTCTCGACCGCGCCGGGTCGTCAGATGGGTTTCGGTCAAGGGCGGCGGCGCGACCGGTACCGTGGCCAACACGATCACGTCGTAGGCGGACCACCAGTTGGCGTACCAGGCTTTCACCCAGTTTTGGTAGCGTTTGGCTTGGACATATTCGACGGCCGACCAGTCGCCTCCGGCGGCTAACCGGTCCCGGACATCCGGTTGATACCGTTCGGGCGCTTCCAGCCATTTAGGCCAATGATAGGTGAGCGCTTCGACACTCAGGATGATGCTTTGAGCCGTCCGGATCTCCTCGACATGTGGCAAAGGACCCCGTTCGACGACGGCCCCGGTTGCATCGGCCAGCCGTTGCACGGTTTGGCGCAGAACGTGCGCGACGTCCTCTTCGTCGGGGTCAACCGACGGCCCTTCCGGCCAATAGATCCGAACGGGCGTCCGAATAGGTTCCGAAGCCGTCGCCGGACCCGCCAAGACATCCCATAAGAGGGCTACATCCTCGACGGTGCGGGCCAGTGGTCCCACGTGATCTAAACTCCAGGCCAAGGGAATCACCCCGTCGGTGGACACCCGGCCCATCGACGGCTTGAGTCCCACCACATGACAAAAGGCGGCCGGGATCCGAATGGAGCCCCCGGTATCCGTCCCCACCGCACCGGCCATTAACCCGCTCGCCACGGCCACCGCCGATCCCCCGCTCGAACCGCCGGCCATCCACTGAGAATTCCAGGGGTTACGCACCGGTCCAAATGCCGAACTGGTACTGGTCGGACCATACGCATATTCATGCAGGTTTAATTTCCCTAAGTCGACATGGGCGCCGGCTTGCCGGAGCTGTCGCGTGACCTGGGCATCTTCCGTCGCCGGGGTGGCCGAATGCCAGAGGGAACCGGCGGTGGTCACCTGTCCTTGCCGATCAATCAAATCTTTGAGCCCAACCAGTACCCCGTCGAGCGGTCCTCGCGGATTTCCCTGTCGGTAACGCGCTTCGGCGGCTCGGGCTTCACTGAGGGCCCGTTCCTCGTCCCACGACACCATGAGTCCGGTTCGCTGTTGCCACGCGGGTAGTGCCGCCAATACCGTGCGGGTCCATTCGACGGGACTTAGATCACCTTGCCGAAAGCGCGTGGTCAATTCACGGATGGTCATGTGCGGCCACCTCCAAACCCACGGAAATCGGCACCTGGAGTCTTCTTAGGCGATCCACCCGTTCGGATGTCCAGCGGAGGTGACCTTGACGCCAATACGCTTCGAGGGCCGCTTGATACGGTTCGGCTAGAGAATCATAAATCTCTGCTTCCGGAAGCCAAGCCAGCTCCGTATGTTCCTCGCTGACCGCCGGCGAATCATCGTCGGCCGACGCGGAAACCACGGCGTAGGTCACAAAAAGGAGTGGCCGTTGAGGCACGATTTCCGCGACCCGCACATCTAAGAGCCGCTCGACTTGAATCGAAAGACCGGTTTCTTCCCGGAACTCTCGGATTAACGTTTCTTCTAACGATTCTCCGGCCTCATGCCGGCCCCCCGGCAATTCCCAATCCCCGGCGGGATTTTTCCCGAACAAGATCTTCCCCCGTCGGGCCAAAATACCTTTTACCGTGACGGTCAAAACGTCCACCCTATCGCCCCCATCCAGTACCGTATCACAGTCTTTTCGGGGGTTAAAGCCGTAACCGGGCACGGTGCCAGTCAAACCATAACGAAAAAAGCAGGCCGAAAACCAGCAGCGCTAAAATCACCCCAGGCCACAAGAGCTGATTTGCCCCGACCGGCCAAGCTTTTTGCAAGACCGCCAAGACGTCCAACAGCACATGGGCCAATATCGGAGCCAACATGTCCCCGGTAACGAAAAGATAGATGGTCCAAGGCCAGACCGTCAGCCCAATTACCAGCATGGTCCATCCACCCCAACTGGGCACGTGCCATAACCCGAACAGCAGGGCGGCCACCAGCGCCACCAGCAATCGTTCGCCGCTTCCGCGCGGCCGGACCCACTGCCACACGGCGATTAACCCGCCCAACAGCACCAGATTTTCGACCGGCAGAACTAAGGGAAATTGCCATAAAAGCTGGCGGGCCGCCGTAGGGGTCAATCGCGACAACCCGTCGGCCTGGGGATTAAATCCCAGCATATGGGTGGCGGCCGACCCCATCGCCAAACTGGCGGCCACCAGCAAGAGCGTTTGCCCCCAGGTGGCCGAAGTGAGTCGGGTGTTCCGCCAGAGCCATCCCCCTAAGGGCCAGGTGATCACCAAAAAGATGAGGCCTCCGTAACCATAACCGGCCCAGGCCGTGTGGGCCAGTCGGCCCAGTCCTACGACCGCGGTCGCCGCCAACAAGGTACCGAGAGCCATACGCCACGCAGGCACAACCTGGTTCACTTGCCAAAAAAGCGGAGCCGGCTGCGACAGAATGCCGAGCCGGCTGATTTTATCCGCCATCGCCCATCACTCCTCCATTGATACATAAGCCAATGGACGAGGAGAAATGTCGGATTAGGCTAAAATGCTTTCAATGCGAGCCAACGTGTCCGCGTCGAGAGTGATATCGATGGCTTTCACGTTTTCGAGAATTTGCTCCGGTCGCGACGCCCCGATTAAGGCACTGGAAATCGCGGGCTGCCGCAATACCCAGGCGAGTGCCAGCTGACTTAACGTAATGCCGAGATCGCGGGCGACCGCGCTCAGTTGTTCGACTTTCGATAAAATCTCGTCGGTTAAAAAGCGAGCCACAAAGTGCTTAACCCCTTCGGTGGCCGCGCGCGACCCGGGCGGCGGCGCTTCGCCCCGTCGGTACTTCCCGGTCAGCACCCCTTGGGCCAACGGGGAAAAGACCACGACCCCCATCCCTGCTTGTTCACATTGCGGCAAAACCGCCGCCTCTATGTAACGGTTGAACATGTTGTAAACCGGTTGACTCGCCCGGAGCGGACGAAAGCCGCGCGCCGCCTGCACAGCCAAGGCCTCGCTAATCTGCTGGGGAGCCCATTCGCTAATCCCGGTGTATAACACTTTGCCTTGCCGGACGAGATCATCGAGAGCCCATAGGGTTTCTTCCACATCCGTTTCCGGATCCGCCCGATGACAATAGAAAATATCCACGTAATCGGTACCGAGCGCTTTGAGGCTTTGGTCAATCTGTTCAAATAAGTGCTTGCGAGACAATCCGCGTTGATTCGGCTTATCGCCGACCGGCCAAAACGCCTTCGTTGTCAGGACATATTCGTCCCGTTTAAACGGCGCCAGCGCTTCTTTGAGGAACGCTTCGGCGGCATGCGGCTGATGTCCATAGACGTTGGCACAGTCAAAATGGTTGATACCGACCTCGAAGGCCTGCCGCACACACTGGATACCATTCTCCCGCTCGGTGACCGTGCCGTAGGTCAACCACGAGCCGAGCGCGATTTCCGAGACCTGAATCCCGGCTTTGCCTAATCGGCGATATTTCATATGTATGTCCCCCTCCACCCTCAAACGTGAACCGGCTTCATCCTACCAGATCCGATTGGGGAAGAGCTATACCCAGCGTCGCGTGCGGGCGCAATAGCGTTCATATTCGTTTCCGAACTTTTGGCGCAAAAACACCTCTTCGGGTCGCACCACTCCCCATTGGAGAATCGCCCAAAACGGTACGGCCAGGATCGCAATCCAGAGCCAGCCGGTCAGAAAGCCGATTCCCGGAAGACTGAAGATCAGGGCCACATAAATCGGATTTCGGCTATACCGGTATGGCCCGAACGTCACGATAGCGCGTGGGGTCTTCAAGGGATCGACCGGGGTCTTCGCTTGCCGTAACGACCAGAGCGCCCACACCGACAAGAAAAAGGCCACCGCCACCAAGACCAGGCCGATCCCCTGCCAGCCAATCCCCGTCACCCGCCAAGGGATAAGCCATTGCAACAAGGCGCCGACGCCCACCGCTAGCAACCAGAGAATCGGCGGCGGCATGATAATCGCCGGGTGATCAGCCGGGACCATCATCCGACATCCAGCGCCGCCGATAGAGGCGCGCTATCGGTCACTTTTAGACCGGGGTGACGCTCGAGCACCCGCTCCAAATGTCGTTCATCTTCCAACAAAAGGACCGGCCGACCCAGATCGTCTCGCACCAATTTGACCCGATCAAAGCGACCAAATTCCCAACGCGACGGTTCGGCCAAAACCCAGCGCGCAATCCGATAGGGGAGCGACCGGAGCCGCACGTCCACGCCGTATTCATGGTGCATGCGATATTGAAAGACCTCAAATTGCAGAGGCCCCACCACCCCTAAATAGACTTGCGGGCCCTGATCGTCCGGACGGAAACGCTGTAGGACACCTTCTTGCACCAGTTGATCCAATCCCCGTTGATATTGCTTGTGCTTCAGCGTATATTGCAGTTCCACTTCCGCAAAGTGTTCCGGGCTAAACCGCGGAAATCCGATGAATTCCCAACGCGGTTCGGTGGTGACGGTATCGCCGATATGAAAAATGCCCGGATCGTGAACCCCAATGATATCGCCCGGGTAGGCCCGGTCGACAATATTCCGGTCTTGCGCCAGGAATTGCTGGGGGGCGGATAGCCGTAAACGGCGCCCGCTTTGGCGATGGAAAACCTCCAGGTTCCGGTCGAAAACCCCTGAACAGACGCGGATAAACGCCACCCGATCCCGGTGGTTCGGGTTCATATTGGCTTGGATCTTGAAAACAAAACCGGAAAAGTTCTCGGCGGTAGGATCCACCCAGCCTTGCTCCACCGGCCGCGGCCGAGGACCGGGCGCTAACCGTAAAAATCCGCGCAAAAACGTTTCGACCCCAAAATTGGCCATGGCGCTGCCAAAATAGACCGCGGTCAGTTCCCCTCGCTGAAAGGCGGCTTCATCCCACGATTCGCCGGCTTCGGTCAACAACAGCAAATCTTCTTCCAAGGCGGCCGATTCATCCTCGGTCAATCCCGCCTCGTCTAAGGGAAGGCGGCGAAACTGACGCGCTTCGCGATCAAATAACTCAAACACGCCTTCGGTCCGGTCATAAAGGCCCCGAAAAATCGCCCCCATGCCAACAGGCCAATTCATCGGGTACGTCCGCATGCCTAACTTTTGTTCAATATCTTCGAGGATTTCCCAGGGGGATCGCGCTTCACGATCCAATTTATTGACAAACGTTACGACCGGCATCGCCCGGCGATGACAGACCTGATAAAGTTTCAACGTCTGCTCTTCCACCCCCTTGGCGCCGTCCAGCACCATGACGACGCTGTCGGCCGCCATTAACGTCCGATACGTATCTTCGCTGAAGTCTTGGTGACCCGGCGTATCCAAGAGATTGACCCGAAACCCGTCATATTGAAATTGCAAGACCGTGGATGTGACGGAAATTCCCCGTTCTTGTTCGATGGCCATCCAGTCGGAACGGGCATGCTGTTGAGCCCGGCGAGCTTTCACGGCTCCCGCTTCGCGAATGGCGCCGCCAAACAGGAGCAGTTTTTCTGTGAGCGTGGTTTTGCCGGCATCGGGGTGGGAAATAATCGCAAAGGTTCTCCCATTCAAGAGCTCGGCTGGTTCTGCCGTCATCATCGGTCGACTCCTCTTCGGCTATACACTCGTATTCACTGGTATTTCATTATACCATCCTTGCGGTTCGGCAAATTCTCCTGTTCGGGCCGACAATCTGCGGTACAATAACAACCGGCAGGTGACTGAATAACAGCGAGGTGAGTGAACATTGCCGCAATCTGATCCGTTTCATGCGCGAACGACCGCTCATGTGCACGGGCGCTCCGTGGTCTACTATCGCTTAGCGGCACTCGACGCGATTGTACCCGGTTCGTTGTCACGCCTTCCCTTCTCCATACGGATATTGTTGGAGGCGTTACTGCGCCATCTCGACCACTACCAAATCAATCCCGAGGATGTCCAAGCACTGGCGGCGTGGGCCGACCATCCGCAACATGACCGGGAAATTCCGTTTAAACCCGCCCGCGTCGTGTTACAGGACTTTACCGGAGTACCGGCGGTGGTGGATTTGGCGCTACTCCGCTCAGTGATGAAAGAGCACGGAGGCGATCCCAAAAAGATTAACCCGTTGGTCCCCGTTGATTTGGTGATTGACCATTCGGTGCAAGTGGATCGTTTCGGTACCCCCGACGCCCTGATTTACAACATGGACCGCGAATTTGAGCGCAATCAAGAGCGCTATCGCTTCCTGAAATGGGCTCAGTCCTCTTTTAACAATTTCCGTGTGGTTCCCCCCGCGACCGGAATCGTCCACCAAGTGAACCTCGAGTACCTGGCCCAAGTCGTGCATGCCCGTCCCACCGAAGAGGGACTGACCGCCCTCTATCCCGATACCGTTGTCGGTACCGACTCCCATACGACGATGATTAACGGTTTAGGCGTGCTGGGCTGGGGTGTGGGCGGGATTGAGGCCGAAGCGACTATGTTGGGCCAACCGCTGTACTTTTTGACGCCGAAAGTCGTAGGATTCAAGCTCACCGGACAACTACCGGCGGGCGCCACCGCCACCGATCTCGCCTTAACGGTAACCCAGCGCCTCCGTCAACATGGGGTGGTGGGTAAATTTGTCGAGTTTTTTGGGCCTGGACTTCGGCACATGAGCCTGGCGGACCGGGCGACCGTCGCCAACATGGCCCCCGAATACGGTGCCACCATGGGCTTTTTCCCCGTGGACGAGGAAACTCTCCGGTATCTCCGGGAAACCGGACGGGATGCCGAACATGTGGCATTGGTCGAATGGTACCTGAAGGAACAAGGATTGTTCCGAACCGAAGACACCCCGGACCCCGTTTATAGTGAGGTTCTGGAGTTAGATCTGGGGTCGATCGAACCCAGTCTGGCCGGGCCGAAACGCCCACAAGACCGGGTCGCCTTAAGTCAAATGAAGGCCCGCTTTGAAGAAGCGCTCACCCAGCCGGTCAAGGAACGCGGATTCGGTCTCGACCCGGCCGATCGGGAGCGGTCGGCTACCGTGACCTATGCCGACGGGACAAAAGAAACCTTGCACCACGGCAGCGTCGTCATCGCGGCCATCACCAGTTGTACGAACACCTCCAATCCCTCCGTCATGCTGGGAGCCGGTATCTTGGCCAAAAAAGCGGCCGAGCGGGGATTAAAGCCGCCTCGTTATGTGAAAACCAGTTTAGCCCCCGGTTCGCGTGTGGTGCACGCCTACTTGGAAGAAGCCGGCCTACTGCCTTATTTAGAGCAATTGGGCTTCAATATTGTGGGATACGGGTGCACCACCTGTATCGGAAACAGCGGGCCCCTACCGGACGAAGTGTCGGAAGCCATTCAATCCGGCGATTTGACCGTATCCGCGGTCTTGAGCGGAAACCGGAACTTTGAGGGACGCATCCATGCGTTAGTCAAAGCCAATTATCTCGCCTCTCCCCCGCTGGTTGTCGCCTATGCGTTGGCCGGCAGGGTGGACATTGACTGGGAACGGGATCCCGTCGGGACCGACGCCCACGGCCAACCGGTCTATTTACGGGATATTTGGCCGACCCCGGACGAACTCCGGCAGGTCATGGAAAGCGCCATTCGGCCGGAACTTTTCCGTGAGCAATATCAAAAAGTCTTTGACGCGAATCCTCGATGGAACGCGTTGGAAGCGCCAACCGGGGACCTCTATGCGTGGGATCCGGCATCGACGTATATTCAAGAGCCGCCCTATTTCGACGGGTGGACACCGGACCGAAAATCCGTGCGTCCGATTGAAAACGCGCGGGTCTTGGCGCTATTGGGCGACTCGGTGACCACCGACCATATTTCTCCGGCCGGCAACATTGCCGTCAACAGTCCGGCAGGGCGGTATCTCAAAGACCACGGCGTGGATCCCAAGGACTTTAACAGCTACGGCGCCCGACGCGGCAACCACGAAGTCATGGTGCGGGGAACGTTTGCTAACATTCGTATTCGGAACTTGATGTTGCCGGGCACCGAAGGCGGTTTGTCGGTCCATTATCCCGATGGGCAAACCGGCACCATTTATGACGTATCGGTCCAATACCAAGCGGAACATACGCCTCTCGTCGTGCTGGCCGGCAAGGAATACGGCACCGGCTCGTCACGAGATTGGGCCGCGAAAGGTCCCTATTTATTAGGCGTCAAAGCGGTCATCGCGGAAAGCTATGAGCGTATTCACCGCAGTAATCTGGTGGGCATGGGAATTTTGCCGCTTGAATTTATGCCGGGTCAAAACGCCCAAACTCTCGGATTGACGGGTGACGAGACCTATACCATTCAGGTGACCGAGTCCCTTGACGCCGGCCAGACGATTGCGGTAACGGCCACCCGGCCCAACGGGGAGACGGTGCGGTTTGACACCAAAGCGCGGCTGGATACCGCGGTTGACGTCGACTACTACCGTAACGGCGGGATTTTACAAACGGTTCTAGGTCATATTCTCAAGGATTAACCGACGAATCCTCCCCATCGCCCCGGTTCCCCACGGGCCGGGGCGATGGCGTCTTTTGCGCCCATTGGCTGACGATAACGCCGGCGACAATCAGCACGCCCCCGATCACAAGCGACGGGTCGACCGCTTCGTGTAAGAATAATGCGGCCAATATCGTGCCGCTCAACGGTTGAAAGAAAAAAAACACCCCGCCGGTCGCCGGATCGACTTGCCGAAGGCCGTAACTCCATAACCAAAACGCCAGCGCGGTCGATAAAACGCCAACGTAAAGGACGCCAAGCCAAAAAGCCTGGGACTGCCACACGCCGGCCGACACCGTCGGCAGGCTAACCCAAGCGGCAGGCGTAATCAGGACCCACGCGATTCCGATGGCATAAGCCGTGACCCGGGTGGTGGAAATCGTCGGCGGCATATAGCCAACCCATACCGACATTAACGCCCAGGTGAGCGCGGCCGCCACCAAAATGCCGGAGCCCCAGGTAATGCGTGCGGCACCCTGCCAGGGGACCACCAGCAAAACGCCAAGGGTCGCCAACCCCACCGCCGTGATTTTGGCCGCCGTCATTCCTTCATGATAAAGAAGCCGGGCAAACAACACCATAAAGGCCGGGGTCGCCGCGGTAATCACCGATCCCAACGTGGCCGTCGAAAGGGCGGTACCCCAGAACTGGGCGCCAATGGACAGCACGTAACCCATGACCCCCACCCTTAAAGCCCACTTCAGCGTGTCCCGATCGAACTGGAGCTGACGGCGAGCAATCAAGCCCCCGAGCATGACCACCGATGCGATGCCATATCGCAACCACATTAAGAGCACCGGCGAAACCGCCGTCAAAAGTTCTTTGCTGACCACATACATGCCGCCCCAAATCGTGGCCGCCGCGGCCAACGCGATCATCCCGCCCAGACGCTGAATAATGCTCCCCCCTGTCCGTCCCGCCGGATCATATCCTTTCACGCTATCATCGCAAAAAGATGACGCCGGAACTAGCCCCCTGGACACGCACTCCACTTTTTGACAAGAGAGAAGAACCTATGATTTACTAAATGCAATGATATAGTATCCGATGGATGACTTTTAGGAGGAAGCCTCATGGTGCGGGAAGGTGCTCCGATTCGCGTCTTCACCATTGATGACTATGACCCGATCCGTCAACATGTGGCCAAATTGGTCTCCGAACAACCGGACATGGTCTGGGTCGGCGAAGCAGCCTCCGTGGCTGATGCGCAGGTAAAACTGCTGGCCACCGACGCCGACGTGATTTTAGTGGATGCCCGGTTGCCGGACGGCTCCGGAATCGGCTTAACCGAGTGGATTCATCAACGCTGGCCGGAACGGGCCATTTTGATTTTAACCGGATCCATCGACGAAGAGGTCGTCTACCAAGGTGTTATTAAAGGAGCCAACGGCTTCTTGTTTAAGCAGGCCCGGGGACGGGAAATCTTGGCCGCCATTCGCCAATTAGCGACCGGGCATGTGGTATTTGACCCGCAATTGGCGCCTCGGCTGTTAACCCGGCTGCGAACCTTGGCCGCGTCGGAAGAGGCGTACCGAGGGCGGGACAGCTATCGCCAACGCATATCCCAAATCTATCACGGCTTAGCCGACCTGGCGACGTTATCGGCGATCGACGACATGTTTCAGAAATTGGTGGAGCTGGCGCGGGGGGTAACCGACGCCCGGTATGCCGCCTTCGCCGTGCTGAATCCGGATGAAAGTATTGCGCAATTCATTACGGCCGGATTAGATCGGGAAGCCGCCCGCCACTTGGGTTCATTACCGCGCGGCCGGGGCCTTTTGGGGGAAGTGATTCGGACCCGTCGGCCTTTAAGGGTCGACGACATTCGGTCCCATCACGCGTCGGCCGGATGGCCGGCCGGTCATCCGAGCATGACAAGTTTTCTTGGCGTGCCGTTGATCTTTCAAAATCAAGTCGTCGGCCATCTTTATGTGACAGACAAATATGATCCGCCTTTTACGGAAGAAGACGAAGAGTTACTGGGCTTTTTGGCCAGTTTAGCGGCGGTGCTCATCCACAATGCTCGGTTAAGCCGCGATGTGGAACACTTGGCCATTGTCGAAGAACGCCAACGCATCGGTATGAACCTGCATGACGGGACGTTGCAGGCCATTTACGCCGTCTTGTTGGGTCTCGATACGGTGTTGGAGGAACTGCCCGAGGGGATGGAGCCCATTGCCGATACGATTAATCAGTTGGCCGAGCGACTGAAGGAAACGACCGAAGACATCCGCCGCTATATTCTGGACTTGAAGTCGGATCAATTGCCTTTTCCGCAAGCCGTGGATCGTTTGCTGCGTCAATTGCATTTAGACACCATCGCCCACGTTCACACCGCCGATACCTCCTATAGCGAGCTTCCCGGGGAAACGCTCGAACACCTTTTGCGGATTTTACAAGAATCCCTCAGCAATATCGCCCGCCATGCCCAAGCCACTCGTGTCGATATCACGTGGCGTCGGATTGGGCAAGATTTTCAGCTCGTCATAGAAGATGACGGGATCGGTTTTGATCCGGATATCCCTTCCCCGCCGGGCCATCATGGCCGCCAGCATCTTTTAGAACGGGCCGAACGCATTCGAGGCCAACTGTTGATACACAGTCGGCCGCATGAAGGCACTTGCATAGAACTCATCGCGCCCTTTTCCCGTAGTTTGTCACGGTCCTGAAGCCTACGGCGAGACAATGAATCCAAAAACCGTTTTTTCGAAACGTGAATACCCTCCCCCTAACATAGCGGGTGGTCCCGTTTGAGGCTTGAGGGCTTTGATGGATAAGCGCCTATTTCTTTCGATACCGAAGCGCGATTCGCCGGGTGCTTGACGGTCTCAAAAATCGCGTAGAATAACTCATGAATCGTAGGTGAACAAAAGCTTGGGGCATGGGGTGCCCGAGGGCTTTTATCGTCCGACACGGTCATCGGCGACGCGGTCTTTGAGCGCATCGGCCATCATCGACCGGAAAATATAACTCCTTGCCGCCTACGGTACAACAGAATGGTAATCCCCCAGGGGCACCTGGTGGCCGTGGTCGGATACCGGATAGGTTACACGAAAAACATCTGTCGTCTAGGCCTCCAAGCTCCATCAGCCGACTCGCGTCATTGAGGTTAGACAGCCCTAATCGAGTCAAGGAGAAAGCCATGAATAATTTCTTTCTCTTCATCGGCAGCGAATTTACCTCATCCGTAGGGAATGGTGTTTACCGGGTGGCCTTGAACTGGGCATTGGTTACGCGGTATGATTCGGCTCGCGTTCTGGCCCTTGTCCAGTTTCTCAGTCTTCTATTTGGCGCCGTCGTTCAATGGCGATCCGGCAATCTCATTGACCGCTATCACGGAAAACGCGTGTTGGTGACCATTGATTTCGTGTTGGGTCTCGTTGCCGCCGGATTGTCCTGGCTGGCTTTAAATCGGCCCGACGAATATCCGCCGTTACTGTCACTATTCTTCATCATGACCCTGGGGGCTATTGGAGCCGCGGTTGAACCCGCGTTTTTTTCCATGATGACCACGGTGCGACAACGCCCGGCCAACACGACGGCTAATTCATGGATGTTGGGGAGTTATGCGGTCAGTGGCATTCTAGGACCGGTTTTTGGGGGAATTCTTATCCAGGCATCCGGGGTATGGATGGGATTCGCCGTTGACGCACTCAGTTTTTTCATCGGTGCCGCCCTCATGACACGAGTCGCGGTAGACGTGGGTAGCGAACGCCACGAGAAAAACCTCTACACCGGGCAAAACCCCTGGCTCTGGACGTGGAGAGCGGTGGTTGTTCGCCGAATTTTTACGTTTGAGGCATTTGCCAACCTGGCCGTCGCGACGTTTATGATCGGCTTGCCCCTTATTGTCTCCCATATTCCCAACGCGGGAGCTTTAGGACTCGGGTTTTTCTACGGATCTTTTTACCTGGGAGTCTTTACCGCAACCGTGATAGTGCCTCGATGGGCACAAAAGATTCCTCAAGCGGCTGTCGCTTATTCCAGTCCCTTTGCTATAGTTCTAGGAATGTTCCTAGCCTTATACGGCCATCATGTCGGCCTGGCGGTGACCGGTGTCTTCTTAACCGGATTCGGATTACCGTGGATAGATGTTTTGACCCGTGGGGCGGTCCTGGAATCGGTGCCCCAGCACCTTTTGGGCCGCATCACGGCGGTTGGAAGCGTCGTGAGCACAGTGTCTAAACTTATTGCTCTGGCGATGATAGCCGCTTGGGGCGCATTAGACCCGATTTGGGTGATGCTGGCTAGCGCATGGTTGGCATTTTCGGCATATTTGTTGACAACGAGTAGAACCTCTCATGGGTCTGTTTCATTTTGAGCCGCCAAACCCGGTTACTCTGACCGCTCGCATTAATCGTCATTGATCCTTTCCCGTCATCACATTTCTGGTTGGCCAAGGCAACCATGACCCCGTTCAAAAAGTCGTACGGCTAGTGGTTGTCGGCCACCTTTTAGTTCGAACACCCGCGGATTCCTGGTTATACCGAGATACCCTTGCGGCATCAGACATTAAGAGCCTCTAGCCAAAGACCACGATAGACTCGAACGCGGGGCCAATCCATTAATCTTCAACTGCCGCGCTCTGATTGGCAATAGGTAATACGCGGGGAATTCATGAGGTACCATAAGTCGATAGGGGTATCCAGTAACAACATCAGTCGCTGACCTCTTCACAACTCGACTACACTTCGTCAGACAATGGCGCATCAAAATCATCGGATATTTGGATCTTTCCACGTAATACGCCGGGTGTGCGAATTGGACGGGAAAGCGTTACGGGGACCAGTCGTGCTATGGGTTTGCCGGACTTGGCAATTGTACCTTCCTCGCCACGACTCACCTCATCAAGAAGCCGCGAAAGATGGGTTTGGGCCTCATAGATGTTTACGCATTTCATGCGATTTACCCCTTTTTAGGCTTAGTTTAATTTAGTCATTCGGATGACATCAATGACAAAGGCGCCCCTTCTCTTTAACGGATTTTCCTCTTAGATGCGTCGCGAATTGCGGGATTGTATCATCGGGCAGTGCGGCGATTGGCCATCTGGGCGGAATCGGTGCCCGGGCCTAACCCTAATAGCCGAAAGTATAGGGGGAATATGTGAGAGCACATATTCCCCATGATTGGTTGGCTCAGTTCCCGCGGTTTAACACTTGGAATAGCCGCACGACATGCAATGCTGACACCCTTCTTCATACACCAACGTGGGGGCGTCACATTGTGGGCATAAATCCAGATGGCTGCTCTTTTTCCCCGCAGAAACCGCCGCGGCGGTCGCCGCCAGAATCGGTTGCGATTCCGCAGCCACGGGGGCCCCGTTTCGTCCTTGCGCCAAGTGACTTTCCAAGAGCTTCCCGATAGCGTCGACCACGCTGAGGACCCGGCCGGCCCCAAACCCCATTTGGTTGGCCCCACCAATGCCTTGCAGTTGTTCGGCTACCAGTTCTAATTTTCGTCGCGGCGTCAGACTTCCGTTCGACCGCAGATAGAGACTGATAATCCGGCCCAGGGCTTCCATAAACGATTGGACTTCGGATCCCGCCCGACCGAGCAACATAAAGACCTCAAAGGGATTGCCGTCGACTTCGTTAATGACCACCCGTGCCGTTCCGGCGGGCGTTTCTTTTCGATAGGTGCGCCCGTTAATTTGGGCCGGGACCGGATAGACTTCAACGTCCACCCCGGTATCAACCGTCGCCATCGGGGTTGGTGACGACGTCGTCACCGCACTGTCGGCCGGTTTTTCGGCCAAATGTAAGACTTGCTCTTGTCGGCTTTGATCCCGGTAAATGGTGACCCCTTTACAGCCGAGATCATAAGCCAATTCATAGAGCTTACGGGTATCCTCCACGGTATAGGTACTAGGCGCGTTAGCCGTTTTGGAAATGCTGGAGTCGGTCCACCGCTGAATGGCGGCTTGTACCTGGACATGTTCTTCCGGCGTCAGGTCCATCGCCCCGACAAAATAATCCGGCAAGGCCTCCCCGGGGTGGGCCTCCATCCATTCTTGCGCCACAGGCACATATTGCTCGTCAAACCCCAGTCGGGATTGCCGGAAATAGGTCAACGCATAAAACGGTTCGATGCCGGTACTGGTCCCCACCATCGTACCGACCGTCCCGGTTGGCGCCTGGGTCAAAATCGTCACATTACGGGTCCCATGTTTCCGGATTTGTTCTCGCACCCGCTCCGGCATGCGCATCATAAATCCGCTTTGAAGGTATTTCTCGGCATCAAAGGCCGGAAACGCCCCCTTTTCTTTCGCCAATTCCACATCATATAAATAGGCTTCCGTCGCGATAAACTCATATAGCTTATCGATAAACCGAATCGACTCGGGGCTCCCGTACCGAAGGCCAAGACGGATTAAAAGCTCCCCCAGGCCCATGGTCCCGAGGCCAATACGCCGCTCATTCATCTGATTGGTGCGATTTTGCTCGAAGAAATAGGGTGTGGCATCCACGATATCGTCCAAAAAGCGCACGCCCATGCGCACCGTCTTTTTGAGTCCGTCCCAATCCACATCGTTGCGGTCACGGTCGTAAAAAGCCGCCAGATTCACATGCCCCAAGGTGCAGACGCCCCAAGCCGGCAACGGTTGCTCGGCACAAGGGTTAGTGCTGATGAGCGGGTTGAAGTACCAGCTATTAGAATCTTTCTCGTGTCGCTCGTCAAATACCACCCCCGGTTCGGCGGCTTCCCAAGCCCCTTTGATAATCTCTTGCCAAATCTTTCGGGCCTTGACCGTCTCATATACCACCACCGGTTTACCGAGGGCTTTCCAGGTTTCTAAATTGCCGTCCCATAACGTATCGTAATCCGGATCGGTCGTGTCCGGAAACACCAGGTCCCAATCCCCGTCGTGTTTCACGGCCTCCATGAACGCGTCCGAAATGCGGACGCTAATATTCGCGTTCTCGACCATCCCGGGGGTTTTTTTCACCTCGATGAACCGCCAGATATCCGGATGCCAGTCTTCCAATTGCAACATGAGCGCCCCCCGCCGGGAACCGCCTTGTTCGACCAGCCCTGTCGCGCGGGAATAGAGGTCCATCCAGGATACAGCACCCGACGACCGCCCATTGACGCCGCGCACGGCAGCCCGGGATGGCCGTAGGGAAGATACGTTAATACCGACTCCCCCGCCCCGACTCATAATTTCAATCATTTGGCCCAACGTCTCGACAATCCCCTGCCGACTGTCTTTGGGCGACGGGATAACATAGCAGTTGAAAAAGGTCAGTTGTTGTCCGGTGCCGGCGCCGGCCCAAATCCGTCCGCCCGGGATGAACCGGAGCCCGGCGATTTCGCGGGCAAAACTGGCTTCCACATCGGGGCGGACTTTAGCCTGTTCCACCGCCGCTACGCCACGGGCAATACGGGCGGCCACATCTTGGATCGTGGTTTCCAGCGGTCGGTCGCACTCGATCGCCCGCCGCTCGATTACATCGCCTTTTTGCGGTCCGGTAATTAATTCAATCGATAAATATTGGTTAGGCAACAGGGCTTTGACGATACCAATATCTTTTTTAGGCCATTTCGGATGCGGTTCAACCAGAGCAATCACCAAGTCCCCAACCTGAAAATGCCGTTCGGGATCCTTGACGGTATACCGATCTAGAAATATTTTCCAGCTTAATTCCGAAGAAAAACCGGTTTCAAGTTCCATCCTGAAAATCGTCCTCTCTCTATTGAGGTTCCGGCGAGGAATGCGCCTGAATCAGGCGCTCAAGTTCTTGCCGGAATCCTTCCACATCCGTAAATTGGCGATACACCGAGGCGAACCGAACATAAGCCACCTCGTCCAGTTGCCGCAATCGGCTCATCACCGCCTCGCCAATCACGCGCGTCGGCACTTCCTCAAGGCCTTGATCGCGAATCGTTCGTTCCACCGCATTGGTTGCCGCCTCTAATTCCGCCAACGCAATGGGGCGTTTTTCGCAGGCGGTCAGAAGCCCCCGAAGAATTTTTTGCCGGTCAAATCCTTCGCGCCGTCCGTCTTTTTTGACGACCCACAAGGGAGCTTCCTCTACCCGTTCATACGAGGTAAATCGTTTATGACACTGAAGACATTCTCGGCGGCGACGGATGGCTTGTCCATCTTCCGCCGGGCGTGAATCCAAGACTTTGCTGTCATGAAAGTGACAGTGGGGACAACGCATCTCGTCACCCCTTTATGTAGTGTCATCACGATTATACCGCCTACTATATCTTGATCGAAACCTTTAAGGAGGATTATCTTGCGGACCCCCAACCATAGGAAAACCCGCGAGCCATGCCTTGTTCGGGCCAGCCCCACGGGTTTCTCATCCCAAAAAAATTTTCCTCAGGACGACCGGTTTAAAATACTATAGCCCCATAGGCCAAACCCGACCATCAATAAAAGCCCCAAAACCCAACTGCCGAATCCGACAAGCGACCCGACGACCAATAACGCACCCGCCGCTTCCCCCCATTTGACCCAGCGAAGTTGGGGTCGCTGCCGTTCCAGATTGGCCCATTTGCGCGGTAACATGGCTTTCGCCTCCCTACGGCTTATCTTACCCGTTCCGGGGACTAACGGGAATGACCCACAAACGGCCGCCCAGTGTCCCTTCAATGAGCGTATGACCGACCAATACGGGACTCTCCGGGCCCACCGGACCGAGCGCCGGCGACTGACCGATTAGATGCCCATTGGCGGCATTAATATACGCGATGCGGCCATTCATTTGAGTCACCCAGATTAAGCCGGGAGCGAGACCTAAGGGATTGGCCGTCACCCCGGACGGCAACCGCGTCCGCCAAAGAACCCGACCGGTCTTGGCGTTGACCGCGACCACGCTGTGGGACGTCGGACTGCCTTCATACACGGTATGGCCCATCACCAGGGGTATCCCCTCTTCCTCCTGATCCAAGGGCAAATGACCCGCCCCCAACGGCACTTGCCAGAGGAGACGACCGGTTGCTTGATTCAATCCAAAAAGCGCGTTACTTAAGATGCCGCCTTGGCCGTTATCACTGATGGCAGGGACTCCTGCAACAAAAAGGGATCCCCCCGCCGCGGCCAGACTGGAATCCGAGAGACCGCTGGCAACCGGGAGGGAGGTAGCCCAGGCGACTTGATGCGTCATCGTGTCGACGGCGACCACTTTGGACCAGGTCGCCGGATAGGCATGCAGATACCGGTTAATCGCTACGTAAACGTCGGGCCCGCTCGCCACCAAACTGGACATCGAGTCAAAGCCCCCGAGCGTCAAACGCCATAAGAGCCGTCCGGTACGCGCATTGACGGCGATAAAGTGACCGCCGCCGGTCACGTCATAGAGGGTATCCCCTTGCCACACCGGGGTCGCCATAGTTTCGCCCACGGTGGGATAAAACCACACCTCGTGGCCCGTATCGGCTTGGAATGCCATCAACCCGTTAATCCCGGTTCCGCGCACCCACCCTTGCGTCGTGTTATAGGCGCGAAACGCGTTATTGCCGAGGCCGATGACCACTAACCCGTCTTTGACCAAGGGATTGGTCATCACCATATTCGGCACGACCACGACCCACACCACTTGGCCGGTCTGCCAATTAATGGCCCAGAGTTGATTACCGTTCGTCCCCACGTACAGCATGGATCCCGATACGGTTACAGGATCCACAATCGGTCCGCCCAAATCGAGTCGATAGCCCCCGGCCGGTGCCAGACTCGTCCTATAGACCGGGTTATGCGTGGGGGTCCCTTCAAAAACCGTCCACGGCGTCGGCACCCCCGGCCAAACCCGGGGGGTCCAAGATCCCGGCACTTCCCAAGCGGCCACCGGTTTCCGGGGTGGATGATAGGTCAAGGGGTAGGACGTGGTGGGAATCACCCGGGTGGCCCGCACGCGGGGATTCCAACTGGCCGGCCAATAGATACGGTGGTACCAGGGTCTCGGTAATGCCATACCCACCCATAACGGCAAAAGGTAGAAAAGACTGAGGACGGTGATGCCGCCCCCCAGCACGGCCATGCGTCGAGGCCAGCGACCGGCGGCCCAGAGTGCCGCCAGCCCGGCCGCTACCGCCAGATCGAGCCCCACCCCGGCGGTCGTGAAATAATAAACAAACTTGGAACGGGGGGTTAAGAGCCAGGTGCCGTAAAAGGCCAGCATCCAAATCCCCAAAAATTGCCAAGCCTTTCGAGATGAGGTTAGGCGGCCGCGGGTTAATCCCCCCACGATGGCTAACAGTCCGAACCATACCACCACCGGATCCGGCAATGCCCATAGCCGAACGCTTTGATTGGCCGCCAACGAGAGAATGAGGGCGGTGGGACGCGGTAGCCCCAGCCAGGACCAGGCGTTAGAAGTCCAGGGATGAAAAAATTTCAGCGTCCACATGTCTTTTAACATGAGCCACTGCAATCGCCCAAAAGCCAAGACGATATTTCGGGGCAGCCAGGATTGTTCAAACCCGTGGGGCCAGGCGTAAAAATAACTCACAAAATAGGTCGCCAAAGGAACCACGGTAAGGGCGGGTGCCCACTGCCAAAATGCTCGGCGAGTCTTTCGCCAATGCAGGAACATCCACCCCCAGGCCAACACCAACGCCTGTCCGCCAATCCATTCCGCGGCTAAAGCCAAACCCAATACCCATCCGGTCAGAAGCCACCTCCCGATCGACGAGTGGCCGGTTTCCCGGAGGGTTTGACTGTTTCGCCAGAAAAGCCAGATACCGCCGAGGACCAACGGCACGGCCGTACTATCCGGCAAGGCCACCCGTGCCATGGGAATCAGTAACCCGTCGAACGCGGCCAAAAGACCCGCCATGAGACTCACGGCCCGCGACGAGAATAAATCCCGGGCCAGCCCCGCTACCACTAACGGCACCATCGTCCCCAATAGAGCCCCCGGCAGGCGCCACACCCAGGGGTGATTGCCTAATAGCCAGATGGCGGCCGCTATCAGCTCTTTGGCCAACGGCGGGTGGGATAACAGATTGGGGTCGATTCCGGGCACGGCATGCTTAATCAATACCGGACTCGGACGGCTCAATAACGTGTCGGCCGCCGGTACGTAGTAATATTCGTCATAAATGAGGCCGGGATACCGCCCGAGGCCCCAAAACCGCAATACGCCGGCCAGGACCAGGATAAACCCTAAGGCGAGGCGATATTGAACCCGTGGCATGGGGCGCCGGATGGGACCCGTGTCGGCCAGAACCCGCTCGGCCATGACTGTCTCCTTATCCCGCGTCACATTCTCCGAAACTACCGGAAATTCGTAAACACCAATTCGATGCCGAAATCCTGTGCCTTAAGGGCCTGAATTACCCGTTGCAAATCATCCCGGCTTTTCCCGCTCACTCGGATGGCATCCCCCTGAATTTGGGTATCCACTTTCACCCCGAGATCCCGAATCGCCTTTTGAATTTTTTTCGCATCCGCGGTGGCAATTCCCGCTTTGAGCTTGATGGTGCGACGGGCCCGATCCATTCCGTGGGGCTCCACCTCGCCATAGTCTAAAAATCGGAGCGAGACATTCCGTCGCGCCATTTTTTCGCCCACCACGGTGCTCAACGCGTCCATGATCATTCCGGATGGCGCATCGAGGTGAATTTCATGCGCTTTGTCGTCATAATCGACCGTAATCGAGTGCCCTCGAAAATCATATCGGTTAGCCGTTTCCCGCCGAACCTGATCAATCGCGTTCAAGACTTCGGCCCAATCGGGCTCCGAGACGATATCAAAGGAATTGTCTTTGGCCACGCCTATGCCTGTCCTCCTTCACGCTGCCAGCGTTCATGCTCAATTTTGAGGCAGCGGTTTTGTACCACTTGGAGCCCGGCCGTTTCGGCAATGCTGGCGGCTACGTCATTTTCAATGCCCAGTTGAAGCCATAAGACCTTGGCCTGGGCCCGCACCGCCGATTCCGCCACCGGCGGGGTGTCTTCCGACTTGCGAAAGACGTCGACAATATCAATCGGTCCCGGAATGTCTTCCACCCGCCGATAGACCGGCTCTCCCAAAATCTCGTCCGCAGTCGGGTGCACCGGAAAAATGCGATACCCCTGTGCCTTGAGATATTCCGCGACCCGATAGCTGGGCCGATCGTTCTTGGGGGACAAGCCGACAACCGCGATAGTCCGGCTGGTTTTCAGTATCTCGTCGATCTCGGAATTGGTCATCTGGTTCACCTCGTCATCAAGTGTTCCTCCCCAGTATAACGGAAATTAGAACGCCCGCAGTTTAGGTCACAGAAGAGGTATAATAAGGCAGAGTCATAAGGTTAACCGGCAAATGAGGTGTTGTCGATGCAACAAAAGCCCCCCATCCCTTTTCGGCCACGAAAACGGTCCCCTAACCGGTCGTCGCGGCGATCGGGGTCGCCGAAGTCTGTTCGCCGGCCCAGTGAAACCGAAGACGTGGTGGAATATTGGACCCGCTTTATCCGGCAGCCGATTCCAAAACCGGGGAAGTTTTATTGGACCGAACGGATGCTCTGGGGTAACGCGTTATTGGCCGCTTTGGTGATGGTGGTGGCCACCGCCGTCGTATCCGGTTTTGCCCCCATGTTGCTCCTGACCCGATTCATCAACACGTTCTTTCTCTTTTTCTTGTTCTATTACGCCTACCCGTGGATCGCGGCCTGGGTCCTGCAAAAGTTCCACGTGCTGCGGGCCTCGGTCGACGATCTGAAAACCGGCATCATTATGGGCTCCGGTTGGTTGGTAATCGCCACCTGGGGGCAACTGATTCCTTTGCCGTTTGCGGCCGATGTGTTCTGGCTTTTATGGGCCGTTATCCTGGCCATTCTTTTGAAGCGTATCGCGCGAACCACCTGGACGACGGCAGGCCTGGCGACCGGAGCCGGCTGGTTGTCCGTCATGATCATTAATCTGATCCTCTCGACGCTTTAGGGGCGGTTGCCGCACCATGGTCGACGGCCAGGCGAATGGCCTCCGCAACCGACCACGCCTGAAACGGGCACCCGCGTCCACGATGGGTGGTCGGGTCCATCACCTCGGACATGCTGCCGACACCCGCTTCGTCCAAATGGGTGAGAATGATCGGCCAGAGAGTTTTTGCCCGTAAGTGAGCCTGCTCCGGGTCCACCGCACGCCAGGCGTCAATATACGCACCTAACCAAAAAGGCCAAATGGCACCTTGATGGTACGCCTGATCCCGCATCTCGGGCGGGCCGGTAAATCGCGATCGAAAGGCCGGATCCCCCGGTGAAAGCGAGTAAAGGCCGATAGGCGTGACCAACCGGCTTTCGACCGTCCGCATGATTCGGTCGGCCATTGCCCCCCCGACCAAGGGTCGAGGTAACGCGAGAGCCAAAAGCTGGTTGGGGCGAATCGCCGGATCACGCGAACCGTCGAGCCGAATGACGTCGGCCAATCCCGCGCCGTCGGGATGCCGAAAACGTTCACCGAATGCCTGCGCTAAAAGGTTGGCGACCGAAGACCACCGAGAGGATAGCCCCAATTGCCGCGCCATGATGTCATGCGCGGTCAGCGCATTAATCCATAATGCGTTAATCTCTACCGGATAGCCGGATCGCGGCGTCACGACCCAATCGCCGATTCGGGCATCCATCCAGGTCAGCGCCCGATTCGGATCCGCTAACCGCAGCCACCCCGCCCCATCGGCTCCGATGCCGTAGCGGGTGCCCTCCGCCAGGCGACCCAGCGCCTCGTCCACCGCCGGCAAAAGGCTTTGCCAAAACGTTTGGCGGCGACTCGCGGTCATCCGTCGGCCCCAATCCCAAATCCGTATAATCCACCAGAGAACGGTGTCCACGCTTGACCAGTCGGGAACTTCCCCATCATCCAAAAACCGATTAGGTAATAACCCGTCGGTCAAGAGGTCCGCCCAGCTTCGAATGACGGATTCTCCCCATCTTAGCCCCTCCGGTTGCGACCGGGCCAACCCCGGCAACGCGATAAACGTATCGCGCCCCCAATCGGTAAACCACGGATAGCCGGCAATGACCGTCGACTGGCCGGATGTGGTCGTAACCCGAAAACTGTCGGCGGCCAATGCCAAACCGGCTGGAAGGTTGACCTCCTTAGCATACTGTACCAAGGCGGAGCGGCGGCGCTGTTCGGCCTCCCATTCGCGATCTCCGTCGGGCTCCGGATCATTGGCCCAGGCCCAGCCGCGGACGCGGCCAACTCCCGCCGGGAGCGGGATGACCCAACCGCCGGCCGACCACAGATCTTCGCTGGCGGCAAGTCCCCGTTCGGCTTCCGCGCGATAATAAAAGTGATAGTAAGGCAGCGGCCGGGGGTGGAAATCCGTTCCCGGAATGCGCATGGACAAGCGGATATGGGGCCACGTTGCCCGAAACCCGTCGTTTCCCCATTCCCAGGTCGGCAAGACGGACCCTAACCGGTGATGATCGCGGCCCGAAACCAACGGCGTGATTCGAACCGTCACCGGATACGATGCCTGCCACTCCCAGGCGGCGATCACACTGGCCGTTTGAAAAGGCATGACCAAGCGGTACCGGAGCCAAAGCCCCCGGCACTGATATTCCCAGACCGGTTGTCCGTTTTCCAGCCAAAACCGCCAAAGAACCCCCTCGCCGCCGGGGGAGAGGACGCCAGGGGCCCACTCCTGCATCCACAACGGACATTCCCCGTACCCGTCGTCGACAGTGGTCAATAACCCCGCCAACAAACGCACCCGTTGACGCGGGGGACGCTGGGCAACCGTCAGCAAGCTATGGTAGCCGCGGGTCAGGCCCCCCGCCACGGTCCCCATCGCATACCCGCCGAGCCCGTTGGTCAATAGCCATTCCCGCTCGAGTCCCGAGTCGCCGGTAATCGTGTCATGGCCCCACGGCCCGCCGGTTATCATCGGGTTTCCGCGGCGGACGACGGCGGAAATCCGCGGAGAAACGGCGACCTCGCACGCTGGGCATTTAAATAGCTGAGGGTAGTCCAGACATATTCCGCATGACTCCAGGTCAAAGGGGCGACGGAGACCGGATGGCCGGTGTCCGGATGCAGTTGCTCGGCCAACACCCCGCTAGGTAAGCCATACTGGCGCGCCCAACGTAAAAGCGCCAAAGCCCCGTCCAGGTCCCCGGTGCGTACCAGATATTCCCCATACCACAGCGTACAGACAAACCACGGATTGCCCACCGCTTCCGGACGGGGATCGACCCGTTGATAGGGGTCTTGCTGGTATCGCGCCAGCCCGCCGACCGGCCCCGGCACCCACAGGTGTTGGTAGACCCCGGCGGCCGTATTTTTCATCGCCTCCTCGTGGCTCTCCACCAACCCCCAGCGCCAGAGCAACAAGAGACTGGCGTCCCAGGTGGTGTCGAACATCCAGGTCCCATCGGGCTCTTGCCGTAACGATCGCAACCAACGGGTGTGCTCTGGCTCAAGAAAATATTGACGGAACGCTTGTTGCACGCTTTGGGCGGCCTGCCAAAAGTGATCCCCTAAACGGACTTCCCCAAATGCCTGGGCAAATTTGTGGGCGGCCATTAATCCTCCGTAGACGGTCGAAACGGTAAACGCGTGAATGCCATGCCGTTCTTCCCATAAATCCCAGGAGGGCAGCGGCAACCCGCTCTCACTATCTCGGTAGTCGGCCAAAAATTGCCCGGCATTCACAATGAGCGGACGAAACCAGGGTTTGATGGTTTCGACCTGGCGGTGGCGTTTGAAGAATTCCCATAGGCTAATCAGAACCAGGCCGGTTTCGTCTTCTTGAATCGGCAATTCCACTTGGCCTTGTCGATACCAGGGATGCCAAGACGACGAGAGGGTGCGGTCCGGATTGTACTTGTGAAGAAAGTATCCCTCGGGCTCAATCACTTCCCGACAAAAATCAAAAAAGCGTTGGGCAATGTCTTCGTAGCCGGCCCGGTCGAAGGCCATGGCCACAAAGGCCCCGTCGCGCGGCCACATATACGAATAGGTATCCCGTGCGTAATGCATGACATCCGAATCATTGGCGGCAATAATTGCGCCGCGGTTATCGATGTGGGTCCGCATAATCAACAATGATTGAATATACAAATCTGCCAAGGGGGACTCTAACGCCGTTAAAGGACATTCCTCTCGCGTCTTATCCGGTACCCAGGCGGCGTCCGGATCGCCCCATAACTTCCAATACGCGCGCGTTCGATCCAAAATCGCCTCGACCCCGCGAAAACGCACCCATCCGTCTAACCGCCGCACCTCTTCAAGACTCTTGCCGGCGCACAACCAAACATGATAGATCGCCTCTTGGCCGGGTTCGATCTCGGCAGAAAGCCCGATCGCCGAATCGACGGACCCTTGGGCAATGGGATTGCCTCCTAATTGGCCGTCCTCCGCATCCCGCCAGGTCCCTTCGGCTTGGGCGGTTTCTTTATTCCCGGTGGAATAGCTCGACACTCCGGCGTCTCGAGATCCGGGGATTTGGCCGTTAACCGTAAAATACCGCTCCCGTTTGTAATGGACCACACCTCCGGTGACCGGGTCATAAAACGCCGTATCGCCGACGTCCAGCCCGTAAATATGAAAATCTTGCGTGAAAAACAGGGTAACGGTCTCGACAACGGGCGCTTCATGCCGAATGACCAGGCGGCGGACAAGCACGTTCTGTACCATGTCGACAGCATCCTGGGCCTGAATCTCAAGCCGCCAAACCGGATGCCGCAACGTCACGCGGGTCATGAGCGTGCGTGGCTCATACATGAGCGTGCAAATCCAGGGGGCGTCGTGCACCCAGCTGAACTGATGGCCAAAACCGACCCCTAAACGGAAATAATGACCGGCGGTATGGTTTTCTTGCCCGACCAACGGGAAAAACACGTCACGCAAATGGTACCGGCTATCGAAGGTGATTAATAAATTCCCATTACCTAGCGGCAAATCGCGCGGCATAGCGCCCCCTTTCCGGCTATCGCCCAACCCCCTTACCGGTCGCCTACGACCGAACCCAGAGAAACCCTTTCTTGCAGGCGATCCGCCACTTTGGCGACGTAATGGTGATAAACTTGGGCCATTTGGGTCACGATTCCGTCGGCCCCCAACGGCCACCATTCCTTCGGAGTAAAATAGGCCGAGACCTCGGCCTCCGGTCCGGTTCGGCCGTACCACTGGATTAAATGGAGGTGGTCGGATTGTAAAAGCCAGAGAGCCAAATCGATGAGTTCCGTCTCCCCGCTCACCACCGCCAGATGATAGGCGTGGTGCATCAAGCGAAAAATTCGTTGTTGCACCGGATTACCCAAGAAAAAGCTCACATCCCCCACGCCGGCCCAGGTACTGCTTTCAACCGGGAGATTCAGCCCTTCGGTCGGCTCGAACAGATCGAGCGCTTCGGAGGGCGTATGCGTGGCCACCCCGGCTTGGGTCAATTCACGCGGCAAATGATCCAAGAATTCGAAGATGCCGCTCTCCACCCGGTGATGTTCCCCAAAGGTTTCAAAGTCCCAGCCCAGGACCACCACCCTCCCCGGTGTATTTTTAATCCACCCGGCATAGGTGGAGGCCATTAAAGGATAGGCATCCCAATGGCGGTCGGTGAATCGATAGCCAACATCGTCAGAGAGCGGTACGTGGCGCGCCAATAAGCGCAGGGAACCCCCGCCGGCAAAAACGTCGGACGCCGGGCGCCCCTTTAACACGTGCGGTCGACCGTCGACGAAAGCGGCCCGAAAGCCGAGTTTATCAAGAGCCCAGTATATTTCCTGATTCATCATCATTTCCGTCGTATCGGTGACCTGCAACGATTGCCCGAATCGCCGTTTCACGTGTTGACTCATCCACGTCATACGACGTTGAAAACGTTTAATGTCAAGATAGGGTAAAAACGAATGATAGGGCTCCACCCCGACCAACTCCACGCCCGCTTCGTCCACAAGCATGGCTAAGAGATCCAGCACGTCGGGAGCCCATCGCTCCAATTGCCAAATCAACGACCAGGAAATACCGATGCCGAGACGCAATCCCTCGTGTAGGACTAAATCCCGGAGCCGGGTCAGAGTTGGCCGATACGAGGTGCGCGCGACTTTTTGCACATAATATGCGTTCATATCATCATCAAACAACCGTTCCGCCATTTCCCGGGCGCTCGTCGCTTCGGTGAGCGATACGGCCGGCAAACGAAGCCGACGCGGTTGATGCATGACAAGATAGATTACCACATTGCGGGCCATGAAGGCTCCTCCTCTATCATTGCAAACTGGGGGCGTATGCCGTTACGCCTGCCCGCTCAATCGATCCGCCACCCCAATTTGAAACGTCAACTGATTTAATACATGATCCCATTGGTAGCTTCGGGCCGTCTGTTGCGCTTCGGCACGCCAGTGCTCAACCTCCGTCGGATGGTCTCCGATGTACCGAATCAAGGCCGCTAATTCGGCGGGATTATCGCGTTGCAGGACCAGGCTGTTGACAAACGGCTGGGCATAATCCTCCCCGGTGGCACCGGTAATCGCCACCCCGCCGGCGGCCATCACTTCTAATCCAACCAAACCAAAGGGTTCAAATCCGCTATTGACCAAGACGGCGTCGGCAGCCCGGTAGAGAACCGGTAAAATCGAGGCCGGAAGAAAAAAGCGCAAATGCACAATATCGGCTGCCGGTGCCTCGGCGATCGTGTTCAATGCCATGTGATGATCCACCGTCCCCGAAAGCGTGATCTCGGTCACCGAAAGGCCGAGAGCGCGGGCCCGCCCCATAACTTCCGCCCCGTGAGGCTCCATTCCCCCGCGCATTAATAACCGGGGAGCCAGTCCCTCGGCTTTTAACCGTGCCATCGCCTCAAGCGCCATGATCCACCGCTTATCCGGATCGAACCGCCCCACCTTAACTAAAAGAGGCGCGCCGCCCACCCGGCGGACTTTTAAAACCTCGGACGGGTTAACCGGTTCAAAGGCCGAGGCATCGAGGCCGTTCGGAATAACCACCGGATCAATGCCGAAGTTCCAGAAGAGATGCTTCATAAATCGGCTGACCGTCGTCAGGGTAGCCACATAGCCGAGGCGAGAAAAATCGACATGATGAAGCCCCATGCGATGATTGGCGTTCCACAGAAAAAGAGCCTTATCCCGATAGCCTTGCGCGTGCCAGGTATCCGACAGTTGAATCACGATCGATGCGGTATGCCACTCTTCCGCTAGGACCACCACGCGTTTTTGCTGTTGAAACGCCGGTTCCGCAATCGTATCGGTCACAAACGGGGTTAAGGATTGTTCCATGTCTCCCCGTTTTTCCCATTCGCCGCTATAGACGCCTTGTCGGTGATAACGACTAATCCATTGTCCCCAGCGATAAAGCGTCAACGTCCCGCTTTGTTCGCGGGGCGGCAAGTCGGGATCCCCGAGAAAGAAAAAATGCACCGGAAATCCGCGCGCGGCCAAGGCACGGGTGAGGCCGGTCACCCGGACACCGAGCCCCCCCGCTTGACTATAGGGATCCGGCCCTTCAAAGCTGATGACGATAAATACCGTATCCTCGGGAGTCGGGATCCACATGAACGATTTACCACACCTTTGCCGTCGTCTGAATGGAGGGATAGAGTTCTTCACGATCGTGTTTGTCTTTTATGACATGATGGGCATAAACATGCGCACCCGGTTTGACGGACGTCCCCAAATTCAAACGGGTGCCGGGAAATACATGCGCACCATATCCCACCCGCACGCGGCGGCCGATCACGACGTCCTCGTCAATCACGCTGTACCCGGCTAATTCCACATCTTCAGCCACTACGGCACCTTTGACCTGACTGTGGGCCCCCACCACCGCACCACGGGCAAAAATGGCCCGTTCGACCCGAGCCCACGGCATGACCCGAACCCCTTCCCCAATCACGGCATAAGGACCGATATGCGCCGTGGGATCGACCACCGCACTGGGCGCGATATAAGTCGGCCCGGACACCCGAACCGCCGGGTTCCATTCTTTCCTGCCCATATCCCAAAACCGCATCTTACCCGATAAGACCGCTTCATGGGCCTGTCGGTATTGTTCGACCGTCCCCACATCGCTCCAATAACCGTCACCCACGACCCCGATTAGGTGCTTGCCCCGGGCAATCCACCTGGGCAACCATTCATGGCCAAAGTCCGCCGTCACTCCGATCGGAATCTCCTCCAGCAGCCGCCGGGTAAATACGTAGATCCCGGTGTTGACTAACGCATCGGCGACGACTCGGGTCGGCTTTTCAATAAATTGCCGAATCCGATTCCGGTGATCGAGGGCCACCATACCATAGGGTCTGGGATCGGGCACGCGCGCCAATAACACGGCGCCGTCCGCTCTCGAGGCGACGGCTTGTCGGTAAAACGCTCCCAAATCAACGTCGGTCATTCCGTCGCCGCTCACCACTAACACGGGTTCGGCCGACGGGAGACCGCTTAAAGCCAGCCGTACCGCCCCGGCCGTACCCAACGGGTTCTCCTCCCGACTATATCGCACACCGAGATGCCATCGGCGACCATCCTCGACAAACGCCATAATTGCATCCGCCTGATATCCCAATGCCAACACCGCTTCGGTACATCCGGCCTGAGCCAACCGCGTGAGGATATGATCCAAAATGGGGCGATCCATGAAGGGAACCAAGGGTTTCGGACATTCGGCGGTTAATGGCATAAGGCGTTGACCACGGCCACCGGCCAAAATAATTGCATTCATCGACATCGCTCCCTTTTCCGGCCTTCTGGCCATCGCTGATCGTCCCAAGGACAGCCGGTTTGATAACCGTCAGCAAAATCAGAGATATGACAGGAAGCCCGTCTTCATGACGTGGTGTAACGAGGTTTTATCAGGTTCATTTTATGGTAGGTTTCCGATCTAATCAATACCTTAGTGTTATCTTTGTATAGTCTTTATCATTAAACTTACATCGTGATATTTGTTTAACCCGTTGGTATGTTAGCTTTTCGCGGGAAATCCCGCAGAGCCTAAGCTAGAAGGCCTCTCCCGCCGGAATTCGCGGAATCCTCTGTCTTTCCGTGGGGTGATGGTGACATTTCCCAATCGGGCTTTCTCACGCTACACTAGGAATACCATGGGATTGCCCGACTAAAGGGTAGCTAGGAGGGATGTCTTTGAGTGCTGTCGGATTAGCGCGTTTACAGTTTGGTGTGACCACCATCTATCATTTTCTTTTCGTCCCGGTCACCATCGGACTGGCTTTTTTGATGGCGATTTTAGAAACCCGGTATTGGCGACGGCCGACACCCGCTCAACGGCAAACGATCGAGTTTTTTGGTCGGCTCTTTTTAATCAACTTTGCCGTGGGGGTGGTGACCGGAATCTTGCAAGAGTTTCAATTTGGCATGAACTGGGCCAACTATTCGCGTTTTGTAGGCGACGTATTCGGCGCTCCTTTGGCGGTCGAAGCGTTAGCCGCGTTTTTTCTGGAGTCGACATTTTTGGGCATTTGGATTTTTGGATGGGATCAAGTCCCCCCGAAAATCCACAATTTATCCATCTGGCTTGTCGCCATCGGGACGAGTTTGTCGGCTTTTTGGATTTTAACCGCAAATTCCTTTATGCAAGAACCCGTCGGCTATCACCTGGTTCATGGACGAGCCGAAATGGCCAGTTTTGGTGCGCTCTTAAGTAACCCGCAATTATGGGTGGAGTTTCCCCATACCGAACTCGCCGCCCTAGCCACCGGCGCGTTTGTCATGATGGGGGTCAGTGCCGTGTTTTTATCCCGCGGACGTTACGTCGAGTGGTTTTTACCCC
Source organism: Sulfobacillus acidophilus DSM 10332 (assembly GCA_000237975.1). Classification (GTDB taxonomy): domain Bacteria; phylum Bacillota; class Sulfobacillia; order Sulfobacillales; family Sulfobacillaceae; genus Sulfobacillus_A; species Sulfobacillus_A acidophilus. The sequence goes on from CP003179.1 coordinate 1,965,149, forward strand.
CGTTCAAGCTAGCATTAGGGGTCGCTTTGGTCGCCAGCGTGCTGGTCGTCATCATCGGCCACGATCAAGCCCAGCACCTGATCCAGGCCCAGCCGATGAAAATGGCGGCTTCCGAAGCCTTATGGCAGACGACGGGCCTGCATGCAGCGTGGTCGATTGTCGCGTTTTTTAACCCGGTCACGCATCACACCTGGTGGGCGCTATCGATTCCCGATTTTCTCACCATATTGGCCTACAACCGGCTCAGTGGCCGCGTGCTGGGCATCGATACCCTAGAACGCCTGTATGTTCACCGTTATGGCCCTGGTTATTATGTGCCGCCGGTCCTAGCCACGTTTTGGAGCTTTCGCGTCATGATTTTGATCGGATTTCTGATGGCGGGCCTGGCAGCCCTCGGAGTGTGGCACCTTTACCGGGGTCGCCTCCTCGAACGCCGTCGTTATCTCCGCCTCATGGTGTGGGCGACCGGCTTGCCCTCGCTCGGTAATATCATGGGATGGGTGATGACCGAAGTCGGTCGGCAACCATGGATCGTGTTTGGGCTTGAGAAAACCGCCCAAGCGGCATCGCCTTTTGTATCGGCGACGGATATCTGGGCTACGCTCCTCGGCTTTGGGCTCTTGTACGGCGTCATCGCTCTCATCGATCTCCGGTTATGGATTCGCATCATCCGCCAAGGTCCCGAACTCCCCGCCGAACCCCCTTCGCCGGACGCGTCCTATGTTCTCACACCGCCCGGACCGGCCCAATCATTCGAACCGTGAGAGGAGGACCCTCGTTGTCATTGCCCGTCTTGTGGTATGTGTTGATTGCGGTATTGTTCACCGGCTATTTGGTTCTCGAGGGATTTGATTATGGTGTGGGTATTCTTTTGCCGTGGGTCGGCCACAGCGATACGGAACGCCGGGCCGTGTTAGCCACCATCGGTCCCGTCTGGGATGCCAACGAAGTGTGGCTCATTACAGCCGGCGGGGCCATGTTTGCGGCTTTTCCGCTCTGGTATGCGTCGCTTTTTAGCGCGTTTTATGGGGGATTGGCCCTCTTGTTGGTCTCGTTAATTGTTCGGGGAGTCGCCCTGGAATTTCGCAGCCAAGACCGCCATCCGACGTGGCGGCGCCGGTGGGACTATCTCATTGCGGGCTCGAGCGCCGTCCCGCCCTTGGTCTGGGGCTTGGCCATGGGTAACGTGTTACACGGCATCCCCTTAAACGCCCAAGGAAACTTTACCGGATCGCTCGCCACCATCTTGAATCCTTATGCCCTCGTCGGAGCGGCCGCGGCGTTAAGTCTCTTGACATTACACGGCGCCCTCTACTTAACCCTCAAAGCCCCCATCCCCGTATCCGATCGGGCCTACCGGGCCGCCTTTCGGGTGGGGCCGGTAGCGACCGTCTTCTATTTTGCTTTCGTGTTGATGAGTTATTTCGACGCCCATTTCATCCACCGCCTCGGGGTGGATCCGGGGCCGATTCCGATATTGGCGGGGCTCGGGATGGTCACCGTCCGCTTGCTGTTGCCGCGCCGAAACCACCCTTGGGCCTTTTGGATGGGTCTACTGACCATCATCTTGTCGACGGCCAGCGTCTTTCTAGCGCTCTATCCCGACCTTATGATTTCGTCCCTAAATCCGGCCTGGAGTCTCACCGTGCCTAACGCCGCCGCCAATCCCTATAGCTTAAAGGTGATGACGATCGTCGCCATCACGGTCCTCCCGTTGGTCCTCGCCTATCAAGCCTGGACCTACTGGATTTTCCGCCGCCGGATTTCCCTCAACGAAACCTTTCACTACTAATGAGCCACAACCCCGCGCGCGTCCCGGGTTATCCCGGAACGCGCGTTATCCAAACTAGGGCGTTCCTTGCGAAAGAGACAGACCGGCAACGGGTTGAATCGAAAACCGTTCTTCTTGGAGATACGGTTTTATGCGCTCTCCGACAGGATCGACGGCCCAGTATCGTTGCAGTCCCCCCTGCTCCAACGTGTCATCAATCGCGGCCAAAATCATGCCTTGGTCAAGAACGAGGTAACGGGGCGCCACTTGCCCGGTGGTGGGATTGACCGCGTCGTAAAATCCATCGGGCCCTAGGACGGCATATCGGGACATGAGACGCTGAATATTCCGAAACGCTTGTTGGGGAATCCACGGCAAGGCGATAAACGAGGCATAAGGGGCGACCGCCGTTGATGCATAGGCGTTTGCCGGCCCGCCCGATCCGAGCGGATAAGCGCCATAGGCTTCATAGGCCCCGCTTGTACCCGGGACGCTGGCCGGCGAAAATCCCCAGACCGGATCCTTCAGGCTTTTGGCGTAGAAAATCCCCGCCTCGGCATAATTGATGTTGTTAAGCCCGAAATTCCGCGTTCCCCATACCCCCTCCGGCACCACCAACGGCGCCATTAAGGCTTCAAAGGCACTGCCGCCCCAACTCGGCACGTACGAGATGCCCTGATAGACATAATGGCCTTCATACACGGAAAAGTCCTGATGAGAATACGGATCCGAATAGGTTTGCCAATATCCTTGGGGCGTTTGGGTCTGCCACGTAAAATCGGCCGGCAACGTCCGCCAGGTGCGCCACCAGACATCCCCGGGAACGGTACCGGTGCCTATGCCCATATAGACGGCAATCCGCGGGTCGGTATTTAAATTGCCGTATTGCCACGAGGTCGGTCCTTGCCCGACCACATAACCACCCGACAACTGGCCCGCCGTAATGTCCGTCGTCTCATCCCCGCCATGATAAAAAACACCGAAATTCATGGCATTTAAGAGCGCGGTGGCCTGAGGGGCCAAGCGGGGAAAGGCTTCCCGCACGATGACCAACGCCGACGCGTACCACCCGTTATCCACCGTCGAGATAAATTGTCCGTTTAACGAGGTGACGGGGGACCCGCCGGGTCCCGTGATAGGCTGTCCTGTAGTGGGGGAATACCAGCTCAAAAGAAACCCTTGCCATTTAGGGAGTTTTTGAATGGCGGCCAATTCACCCTGGGCCCGCCGATAGCCTTCTTCGGGCGAAATCAGATGTAATTCGGTCGCAGCCGTGATAGCCCAGAGGGACATGGCAATGTCGGTGGGCGACGTATAATTGCCCACCGGCGGTGCTCCGGCAAATCCCAAATTATCATAGGGCAAATCCGTTGTCGGGGCGGTATCGGCCAAAAAGAACGACCAGGTTTTTTGGGCAATCTGACGCAGTACCACGACTTGGCTACCGGTTAAAGGCTTTTCCGCATACAAATCGGCTAATGGCGGGGCCTCCCGAAATATCGGCTGGTCGGTTCCGTTATTGGCCGCCCAGGCCGAGGAAGCCGCCATCGGCAAAGCCGCCAAGAGGAGTCCGGCACTCAGGGCAAAGCCGATACGCTTCGCGCTTGTCATTGTCATCCCTCTTTTCAGATAATTTCTACTGAATATCGAAACGGTTCGATTATCGATCGGGCGCCTATAAATGTCAATACATGGGAAATATCCGAATAAAAAGCGAGAATATGCGCCTTGTTTGGTGTTTTAACCGGAATTTTCTAGTTCGTTGATTGACAAAACCTAAAAACCAGCTACAATTCAAATCAAAACGTTTCGATAGGAGGCGTCCCGACTGACTACCATCCGCGATGTCGCACGGGCAGCCAATGTATCCGTCTCAACCGTTTCCCTCGCTTTACACCACCCCCATCGGGTATCGGAAGAAACCCGTGAACGGGTGCGCCGAGCGGCAGAACAATTACAATATCAACCGAACGGGATTGCCCGCGACCTGCGCATGCGCCGCACCCACACCATCGCCGTATTTTTACATAATTTAAGCGGTCCCTTTTATTCCGAGTTAATCTCGGGGGTCGAATCGGTCGCGGAAACGCTCGCCCTGACCGCTATCGTAACGCGGGCATCGGTTACCAAGCAACAAGGATCCCACCGCCTCTTGCGGGAAGGCCGCGTTGACGGGGCCATCGTACTCGATCCCCATATCGAATCGGAAGAACTGTGTCGTTATGCCTCGGAAAACTTGCCCGTAGTGGTGCTGGACCGGGCGCTCGGCGGGGTCCTCCAGTCGGATTACATTACCGCCGTAGCCGCCGATCATTTAGACGGCGGGTACCGGGCCGGTCAACACCTCTTGGCGCAAGGGTTTCGTCGCATGGCGTTTATTGCCGGCCCGATCGATTCGGAACACAGTCGCTTGCGTCAAATCGGTTTTTTTCGGGCATTAGACGAAGCCGGTATCGATACCGTCAAAGTCCCGGTGGTACATGGCGATTTCACCGAATCCGGCGGCTATCGGGCCATGGACAGCTTGTTGGACACCGGTATTCCCTGGGACGGCATATTTGCCGCCAACGACGAAATGGCGATTGGGGCTTTGCAATGCCTAACCGACCACGGGCGGCACGTTCCCGAGGACGTCGGGCTGATGGGTTTTGACGACATTCGCTTGGCGCGTTATCTCCATCCGTCGCTGACTACCGTCCGCCAACCGATGTATGAGTTAGGGGTTGCGGCGATGCGGCAATTAGAAAAAGCCCTGGCCGGTCAAACGCGGATCCCACCCATCACTCTCCCCACCACCCTAATCATTCGCGAATCGACCCAACGCGGCACGCAGCAAGGAGGATCCATCCATGCCACAATTTGAATTTCATCATCGATCCTTTTGGCTCGACGGAACGCCTTTCGTGCCATTTGGCGGAGAATTCCACTATTTCCGGGCCGATCCCGCCCATTGGGCGGACCGGCTAAAGGCCATGCGCGACCTCCATATCAATTTGCTCAGTACCTATATTCCCTGGATTTGGCACGCACCCCATCCGGACGTGATCGATTTTCGCGGACGAAGCCATCCCCAAAGAAATCTGATTCGTTTTATTGAACTGGCCCACCAAGCCGGGCTCTTGGTGTTCATTCGCCCGGGCCCTTATGTGATGGCCGAACTAAGACAAGAAGGCATTCCGGCTTGGGTGTCGGACCGTTATCCCGAAGTGTTGGCCCAGGGTCCAGGTGGGCAACGTCATCCGACCGGCATGGTATCCTACCTTCACCCGACGTTTTTGCAATTGGTGAAAAAGTGGTATGAAGCCGTTGCCGATGCCCTTCGCCCCTATTTTGCGGAAAACGGCGGTCCCATTGTCATGACCCAACTGGATAACGAGGTGGGCATGCTCCATTGGGTCAGTCAATTGCCGGATCAGCGGACCGATATCACCCCCGAATTGCCGTTAGATGTTCAGGCGGCGCCCGGTCACGCCGCCTATTGGCAAGCGGCGGAGTATTGGTCGGCATATCGGGCCCAGTATCTTCATACGTTACATGACTGGGCCGAAGCGTTCGGATTCCCTCGGCCCTTCGTCGTCAACGTCCACGGATTTCGCGACTTCTCAGTATACAGTCGGGGCGTGGACTACCCCGTCGGCTTGGCCCAATTGGAAAAAACCCATCGATTGGCCGATACCGTCTTGGGGGGGGATTTTTATCCCGGTCACGTCACCTATGATAACTTTCACGATCTCGTTCTGGCCGCCCTTTTCACCAACGCGGTAAATCGGCCGGAGGCACCGGGTTTTTCACCCGAATTTCAATCGGGGCGGTTTCAGGACCGACCCCATATTGACCCGTCGGACCTGGACTTGGCCGCACGCGCGACCCTGGCGGCCGGATTCAACGGGATTAACTGGTATATGCTGGTCGGCGGGCAGAACCCCGAAAATATTGGCCTTTTCGGGTCTCGCCATCTGTGGCAAGCACCTTTACCGGAGACCGGCGACAGTCGCCCCTCGGCGGCCGTCGTTGGCCATCTGGGAGCGCTTTTGGCGACGTATCACGCCAGCTTGCCGCTAACGCGGCCCGTCTCCGAGGTCACCCTGGGGTTTTATCCCCCCTATTACCTCACCGACACCAACCCGGATGCCTATCCCGACACGACCGGGATTGTGACCCAAATCATTCACCAGCGGCAGCATGAGCAGTTCGACGGCGTCGCCCGCATGCTGGTGGCCGCTAACCTGGTTCTAGACGCCCAAGTGGTCAATCGACCCGATGCACTCAGCGGCGTAGAGGTTCTCTTTCTGCCCGCCACCCGTTATCTGGACCGCTCGACGCAAGAACGGTTGGTCGATTATGTCCATGAAGGGGGCACGTTGATTTTGGGGCCCGACATCCCTGATCGGGACCTGGACGGCCATCCCGTCACGGTGTTACGAGACGGCCTGCAACTCCCCGAACCCGTCGAGGAGGGCCACAGAGGACTCATCTCGGTGCTGGATTGGCACAGCATTTATGCTCCTCGGTATTGGGCGTTCTCCCCCCAGCAGGAGGCGGAACGGCTCGCGTTTGTGGAAGGACAGCCCGAAAAATGGGTGGCGTTTCGACGGGTTGCGGGTCGCGGGTCGGTCACCGTTCTCGGGTGCGGGTGCTCGGACAGTTATGACTATTATCATGCCGTGATGCGCGATCTGTTGGCTCGGTTGGGCATCCCCGGGGCCCTCAGTACAAGCAACACCCGGCTTCACGTCACCTATCGGCAAACCCCATCCAATCAGGCACCTGCCGGGTTTCTCTTTGTTCAGAATTATCACGACAGCGAGGAAAATGCGGCCATTCGGCTTTATACGCCCCAAAAAACTTACGTATGGGAGGTGATGCTCAATCCGCGGCAAGGACTCATGTTGCCCTTTGGAGGCATCGAGGTGGTACCCGGACATCTGGCCGTCCAATCCACCACCGCGGAAATGACATTCGACGGAGAGGTCTTAGCCATTCATCGCGGACCGACCGCCGGTCACGCACAGCTAACTCGACAACCCGGTGCATCCTGCGACGTCCTTCTGTTGCAGGGATCCGCCACGGTCGCTCATCATCCGGATGCTATTGACATTCAATGGTCATCCCAGAGCTGTCCGCGACCGATTTTGTTACTCACTCGGCGAAACGTTTCGATGACTTAAGCATTCGGACGGGGTATCCAGGCGAGCACCCGACGGATTCGGATTATGGAAATAAGGAGCGTGATCCAGATGAAAATTGTCGGATTATTACGTCGCGGCTGGCTGCCCTCCACGGTAGCCCTGGCTTCGGCAGCCGTGTTAGCGGGTTGCGGGCAATCCGGAACCACCACCGCCGCGAGCAATGCCCCCCAACATGCGTTGCAAGTGATTCCCGGGTTGAACGGCGCGTTTCAGGATAACTTCAACCCCTATTCGGGTAGTGCCTTGAGCGGGACCTTAGGGCTAATTTACCAACCGCTTTTTTACTTTAATCTTGTCGGCACCCAGGTTTACCCGCTCATCGGCAAATCCTATCAATGGAGCAACAACAACCAAACGTTGACGGTCACCCTACGGCCGAACGTCAAATGGTCCAACGGCACCCCGCTGACGCCGGCTGACGTCGTTTTCAGCTTTGACATCTTGAAAAAGTTTCCGGCATTAGACACCAACGGTATTTGGACCCACCTCACCAGCGTTACGGCCGAAGGCAACCAAATCGTCTTCCAATTCAAGCAACCGGACGTTCCGTTTGCCTATTTCATTCTCGGACAGACGTATATTGTCCCCGAAAAAATCTGGAGCCAGTTTAGCAATCCGGCCACGGTGACCAATCAAAAGCCCGTCGGCAGCGGTCCCTACTTGGCGACCAATTTCACGCCGGAGGTCTACACCTATGAAGCCAATCCCCTTTATTGGGGCGGCGAGCCCAAGGTGCATACCCTCAAATATCTGGATTACAGCGGTAACGAAAGTGCCACGTTAGCGTTGGCCAGCAATAAAATCGACTGGACCGACCTCTTTGTTCCCAATATTAATAAAGTGTTTGTGAGCAAAGATCCCCAGTACAACCATTATTGGTTTTCCACCGGCGGCACATTATTCTTGTATCCGAACCTGGCGAATCCCCTGTTATCGAATCTGGCAGTGCGTGAAGCGATTAGCGCAGCCATCAACCGACCGCAGTTGACCAATGTCGGCGAGTACGGCTATGAACCCCCCGCCACTCCGACCGGATTGGTCTTACCGCCGGAAAAAACCTGGATTGATCCGCAATTGCCGGCTCAGGACACTCATTTTACCTTCAGTCCGGCTAAAGCGGTCAAGATTCTGGAAAACGCAGGATATAAGCGAAATGCCCAGGGCATCTTTACCGCACCCAACGGGACCCCGCTGTCCTTTACCATCCAAGTACCCGCCGGCTGGACCGACTGGGACACCGACTGTTCTTTGATGGCGCAAGACTTAAAGCAAGTCGGGATTAACGCGACGGTGGAACAACTCAGCTTCGGCGCCTATTACTCGGACATTACCACCGGCCATTATCAATTAGCGATGTCCTGGAGCAATATGGGGCCCACTCCCTATTACCTCTATAAGAGCCTCCTGGCTCCCAAAAACCCCGGCAACTTTGAAGGCTGGTCAAACCCGGTCACGACCGCGGCACTCACCCAGTATCGTACGTCCAGTAATCCGGCGGTCCAACGGCAAGCCATCTATACTCTGGAGAAAGCCGTGGCCGCCAACTTACCGGCCATCCCGCTGATTTACGGGGCAACCTGGTATGAATATCGCACCCAATACTTTACGGGCTGGCCCTCCGCCTCCAATCCATACGCCCAACCGGCCCCGTACAATTATCCGGCGGAAGCGATTGTCCTGACCCATCTGACCCCACGGTCATAAGATCAAAAGGATGAGTGCGATGTCTTACTTTCTGCGCCGCTTAGGTTTCTTGGTGCTGTCCCTCTGGGCGGCCGCAACGATAAACTTCATTTTACCGCGGCTGATGCCCGGTAACCCGGCGATTTTAATGATTGGGCGGTTCAAGGGGCAAATCAGCCCCGCCGCCCTTCATGCCTTGGAACTGCAGTTTGGTATCACGCATGCGCCGCTTTGGCAGCAATATCTTATCTACTTAAATCAGTTGGTGCATGGCCAATGGGGCTTGTCGCTCACGTATTACCCGGTTCCGGTGTCTAAAGTGATTGCCCAAAGTCTGCCCTGGACGGTTGGCTTGGTGGGAACGGCTACGGTTCTTAGCGTTGGCCTGGGCGTTACGTTAGGGGTATTCACCGCCTGGCGCCGAGGAGGCCGCTGGGATACCATATTGCCCACTCTGGCGACATTTACCGCCGCTTTGCCCTATTTTTGGCTCGCGTTGTTATTGCTGTACGGCTTGGGCTACGAATGGCATTGGTTTCCTCTCGCGCATGCCTATTCGACGAATCTGACACCGTCATTCAGTCTGACCTTTATCTTCAATGTGATTCGCCATGCCCTTTTACCGGCGATAACCATTGTGGTGAGCTCGATTGGCGGATGGTTATTGGGCATGCGCAACAACATGATTCAAACCTTGGGGGAAGATTACGTCTTGTTTGGAGAAGCCCGCGGGTTGTCCGAACGGCGCTTAATGATCCACTATGCGGCCCGCAATGCCATCTTGCCGAGCCTGACCGGATTTGCCATGGCTTTGGGCCTGGTGGTCGGCGGCGCGCTGTTGACCGAAGTGGTATTTTCCTACCCGGGTTTGGGCTATCAGCTGTTGCAAGCGGTGCAAAACGAAGATTATCCCTTGATGCAGGGGCTCTTTTTAATGATTGCGTTCGCCGTCCTGGTGGCGAATTTCCTGGTCGAACTGGTTTATGCCAAGCTCGATCCCCGCACCCGAGGAGGAGTATCCTCATGACCGAAAGTCCACGCCGCCGAAGCCAATGGCATGAATGGTGGTCGATATTTCGAAGTGATCGGCGCCCCCTCGTCGGTCTCATTCTGTTGGCCGTTTTGGTGGCGGCCAGCCTAGCCGCTCCCTGGCTCACCCCTTATAACCCTTCCGCGACCGTCTTTACCCCTTTTCTACCGCCAAGTGGCCACCATTGGTTAGGCACGACCGCCAACGGTCAGGACGTCTTCGCCCAATTTGTCTATGGCGGCCGCATTTCCTTGGCGGTCGGGTTCGTGTCCGGTTTCGTGGCGACCGCCTTGGCGGTTTTGTTAGGCATGCTCCCGGCGTACTGGGGCGGTCGGGTCGACACGATTTTCGCGACGTTTACCAATATTATGCTGGTCATCCCAGGACTGCCGCTGTTGATTGTCATCACCGCCTATGTGCATCAAACCGGGCCCTTTACCATCGCCCTGGTCATCGGACTCACGGGATGGCCCTGGGGTGCTCGCATCTTACGTTCGCAAACCTTGTCCCTGGCTCAACGCGATTTTGTGGTGGCCGCCCGTCTAGCCGGAGAAAACCGCTTAACCATTTTGTTGGCCGAAATTTTACCCAATATGCTCTCCCTGGTCGCCGCCAACTTCGTGTTTGCTACCATCGCGGCCATTTTGGCCGAAGCCAGTCTCGAATTTTTAGGACTCGGCAATCCCAATGCGGTGACCTGGGGCACGATGCTCTATTGGGCACAGACCGGGCAAGCCCTCTTAAACGGAGCCTGGTGGTGGTTTGTGCCCCCGGGTCTGGGCATTGCGCTGGTCGGCTTGAGCCTTTCGTTAATTAACTTCGGCATTGATCAAATCTCGAATCCGCGTTTACGCGTCTCGAACGTCCGACGGCAACGGTCCGAGCCCGGGAGGCCGGCCCTACCGTCACAACAGAAGGTAGGCGAGCCGCTATGACATATCCTTTAGAGCTTCAGCAACTCCGTGTGTTCTACCGGACCCGCGATGGTGAGGTGGCGGCCCTGCGAAACGTGAGCCTCTCGATTAATGCCGGGGAAATTGTGGGCTTAGTGGGCGAATCGGGCAGCGGCAAATCCACGTTGGGCTTGGCCGTGATGCGTCTTTTGAAGCCGTCCGCCGCTCGTGTCACGGGGTCGGTGCATGTCGGCGGGCAAGATTTATACAGCTTGACGGATGACGCATTACGGCTGACGCGCTGGCGCCACATCGCCATGGTTTTTCAAAGTTCCATGAATGCGTTAAATCCGGTTCTCTCGGTGGAGTCCCACTTTCGCGACACGTTTTTGGCTCACGATCCGACCATGCGAAAGTCGGCGATCCAAACAAAAACCGCCGAATTGTTGGAGTTGGTTCGCCTGAACCCCGCCGTCGCCCACAACTATCCGCATGAATTATCCGGGGGAATGCGGCAACGCGTCGTCATCGCCTTGGCGCTGGCCTTAAACCCGAGCGTCTTGATTTTAGACGAGCCGACCACCGCCTTGGATGTGGTCGTTCAACGGGCCATTTTGGACCAAATCCGCCACATTCAACAACAACGCCGGTTAGCCGTCCTTTTCATCACCCACGATTTCATGCTGGTGTCGAGTCTAGCCGACCGCATCGCCGTTCTTTATGCCGGCGAACTGATGGAGGTGACCGCCGAGGTGACCGGCGATACCGCCCTCCATCATCCCTATACGAAAGGGCTCATGCGCGCGGCTCCACGCTTGCTCGGAACCCGGGTGACGATTGAAAGTATACCGGGGGAACCGCCGGACATGCGGACCTTGCCGCCCGGCTGTCCTTTTTACGATCGCTGCAGCCAGCGGCTCCCGCGCTGCCAAAAGACGCCTCTTCCCCCGCGAACCGGGGAGACGTTTATCCGTTGCCATCTCGTAGACGACAGTATCACCGTCCATCATGATATAGGAGGCGACCCGTCGTGACGGTTCCGTTAATACGTGCAGAGCATCTATCCGTTCGATATCGCCGGGCCCGCGGGGGCGACATTCTCGCGTGCCGTGATTTAACCTTAACGGTTCAGGCCGAAGAAACGGTGGCCCTAGTCGGTGAGTCGGGCAGCGGTAAAAGCACTATCGGAAAAACCTTTGTGCGACTGATAGAACCGAGCGCGGGACACCTGTGGTTTCGCGATCGGGACGTGGCCCATTTGGCGGGTTCGGCCTTAATGGACTATCATCGGGCAGCCCAGATGATTTTCCAAGATCCCTTTTCTTCGCTTAATCCTTGGCACACCGTGGCCCACCACATCCGGCGTCCCTTGGCGCGGCTTCAACACCTCCGGGGATCGGCCGCCGAAGCCGAGATCGACCGCTTGTTGGAACAAGTCAACCTCACCCCTACCGGTCAGTTTCGCGACAAATACCCTCATGAACTGTCGGGCGGTCAGCGCCAGAGGGTGGCGATTGCGCGGGCTTTAGCCGCCAATCCCGTATTTATCGCCGCCGACGAACCGATTTCGATGTTGGACGTCTCGCTCCGGGCCGATGTGCTGCGGCTCTTAGAATCGCTGCAAACCCGGCACGCGTTAAGTTTTCTTTATATTACCCACGACCTGGCGTCGGCTCGATATTTGGCCCACCGCATTGCGGTCGTTTATGGCGGATCTCTCATCGAGTTGGCGGAAGCCGGCGAATTGGTGGAACACCCCGCTCACCCTTATACGCGCTTATTGCTGGCGGCCAGCCCCGGTTCGCCGATGACCGGCGCCTTGCCGGAAACCGAACAATCAGCTCCCGACTTGTCCCCCATGCGGTCAGGATGCCCGTTTGCCCCCCGGTGCCCCCATGTGATGGACCGCTGCCGGGAAGTCATGCCCGACTGGACACCGGCCGCCCCCGAACATGATGTGGCGTGTCATCTGCATGCCTAAAAAGACTCCTGGGCCGGTCATCGATTGAGTAGGGGCGGGTGAACAACCCGCGCCCTCTCCGGTTCCCCGATGACCGTCCAAACCCGAAAGTGCCACCGCAAGCCGTTCAGCCTCTTCATCGGCATCGGTTCTGTCACCTGTCCTCGCGGGGGACCCGTCGGTCTTTTCGTACCTTGTCATGGGCGTCCGTCTTTCGGGAGCCCCAATACCCGTTCGGCGATGACGTTCTTTTGAATCTCCGAAGTGCCGGCAAAAATGGTTTCGGCACGAGACCACAAAAACGCGCGATGCAAATCACCCCCGGCCAAACTGTCCAAGCCTCCCGCGAAAGGCATGGCGCCCCCCAGTACGTCCATGGCCAGTTCCCCCAGGCGCTTATGCATTTCGCTGTAATAGAGCTTGAGCATCGACGCTTCGGGTCCCAAACGGCTTTTCGTTTGTAGCTGCGTAATCACCTGATAGCCATGAAACCGTAAAATCTCAATCTCACTCCAGAGTTCCATAAAACGCTGCCGGTAATGGGCGTCGTCGGCGATGGGGCCGTTTTCCCCTCGCGATTGGCGAGCCGCATCGAGTAATGTGTCAAATTCCCGCCGATAGTGCGCATGCCGGCCGACAATGGTCGTACCGCGTTCAAAGGACAAGATGGTGTTGGCGATCCGCCAGCCGTCGTTAACCGCCCCCACGACATTCTCCCGGGCGGTGCGGGCCTCGTTAAACGTGACACTATTGAAGTGGGCCTCACCCGTCAGTTGGACCAGCGGTTCCACCGTTACCCCGACCTGGTGCATCGGCACTAACAAAAAGGTGATGCCGCGGTGTTTAGGTGCCGAGGCGTCGGTACGGGCCAACACAAAGCACCAGTCCGCCAAATGAGCATAGGAGGTCCAAATTTTCTGGCCGGTGATAACCCACTCGTCGCCGTCCAATACCGCCCGGGTGGTTAGAGAGGCTAAATCGGAGCCGGCATTGGGTTCGGAATAGCCCTGGCACCAGATCTCGTCCCCGGCCAAAAGGGGGGGGATAAATCGTCGTTTCTGATCCTCGGTGCCTTCGACCAAGAGCGTCGGCCCCAAAAGCCCTTTGCCTAGGCCGTTGACGCCGGCCGGAGCATTGGCGCGGGCGCATTCTTCCGAGAAAATCACCTCCTCCACCCAGGTCAGTCCTTGCCCGCCATATTCTTTGGGCCACGACAAGCCCGCCAATCCATGCGCATAGACCGTCCGCTCCCAGCAAAGCCCTACTTCGGCCTGTTCTTGGGGATTCCGCGGGTAGGGATGTTTAGACGTTCCCCACCCCTCCGGCAATACCTCCGTCAGAAAAGACCGCACGCGCTCCCGAAATGCCTCGTGTTCGGCGCTAAAGCGAATATCCATGCCCATCCCCCTCCTCGAACCGTCCGTCAATGATCCGCCGGGCCATCTGCTCACGCAAGTCGGTCGACCGGCCCAATTGGGAAGCCAGCCGCCAGGCACGCTTGAAATAGAGGTGGACATCGCTATCCCAGGTAAAGGCGATGCCTCCGTGCAGCTGAATGGCATCACCGGTGACCCGCCGAGCCATGTCCCCGGCGTATGCCTTGGCCAGCTTGGCATAGAGCGGCCCGTCGGAATCCCCTTCGCTCACCGTCCATGCGGCATAACGATTCGCCACCCGGGCGCTTTCCAATAACAGATAGTCGTCGGCGGCGGCATGTTTGACCGCCTGAAACCGACCGACCGGTCCCCCAAACTGTTCGCGGACTTTGACATACTCCAGCGTAAGGCGAAACACTTCTTCCGCCACCCCCAGCGCCTCTTGGGCCAGCGCCGCCAGCGCGATGGTACGGGCGCGCTGCCAAGCCTCGGCGCCGGGCCGGACGACATCCGCCTCGTCCAACGCGTAACCGTCCAGGCTGAGCGCGGCCATCGGATAGGAGCCGTCCAGACTCTGAAGCGGTTCAATCGCCAAACCGGGCCGGCCGGGCTCCAACAGGGCCAGAAACACCCCGCCGATCTCGGTCGAGTAGGCCGGCGTCAGCACGAGGCCGGCCACTTCGGCAAAAGGCACGAAGGTGCGTCGTCCGAATAGCCGGATACGTCCTTGCCGTTTCACGGATTGCACCCCGCCGGTCTCAAACCCGCCTTGACCGTCACCCCAGGCGATGGTGGGAATAGTCTTTCCGGCCGCGATCGCGGGAAGCCACCGTTCTCGCACCTGGTTGTCCCCCCAGGATTCTAAAATGGCGGTGACCACATAACTTTCCGCCAAAGGAAACGGTAACAAGGCTTGCCCGGCGGCCTCAAACACGAGGGCATAATCCAAGAGCGTCAAATGGCTGCCGCCATACGCTTCCGAAAGGTTACCTCCCAGAATCCCCTGGTCGGCTAACTTACCGACTAGCCGTCGGGCCACCCCCGCCCCCTCTCGATAGGCATCGCGACATAGACCGGGTCCTGCCTCCCGGCGCATCAAACCCAGTGCGCTGTCGTACACCATGAACTGCTCGTCCGAATAACTAAAGTCCATCCTCTTCCCCCTCCTTGGCGGGTACTTAAAGCGTTTCGACAAAGTCCCGCATCAATCGGCCCACCACTTGGGGCTGTTCCTCTTGCACCCAGTGCGCCGCCTCGGCCACGACGCGGGTTCCTACATCGGGTCGAACGCGGCGGCAGGCCGCCTCCCAATCGGCGACCCGGGGCTGGCAATATGGATCATAAGCGCCCCAAATCATGAGAAGCGGATGCCTGACCCGGCTTAGAGTCACCAGCGGGGACGTGCGGTTCGCCCCGGCATCGCGCATCCGGCGTGGTCCCAGACGGGTTTGCCAAATATTGTGATAGGTGGTATAAACCGCTTGGCGCGATACGGCTTCGGGTCGTCGGAAGTGAATCGCCTTCAAATTGGCTTCTACCACGGCTAGACGATCATCGAAAAGCGGATTGGGCGGAAAGCGCCGCTCTTCCACGGGCCAATGACGGGACGGCTCGCCGGTCCGCCCGGCAAGAGAAACCAATATTCCGGCCCGAGCCACAGGTGGTTGACGCTCCATCAACGCCAGCGCCAGGTAGGCGCCAAACGAGTAGCCGCCTAATATGGCTCCGTCGCCCGCCACCCCCCGCACCGCATCGGCCAAAATGTCCAAGTAGCGTCCGTAGTCGAAATTCCCGGGCCAATCGTCCGACTCGCCATAACCCGGCAGGTCCAGCAGCCAGACATCCAAGTTCCCCAGGTGCGGCATCACGCTCCGCCAATGGGTCCAACTTCCATAAACCCCATGCAGCAGTACCAGCCGTGGCCCCTCTCCGGGGCGATGAACGGCGTGCAGAGTGATATCACCCACTTGGAGACGATGGTGCGTCAGACCTTCCACCCGCCAGCCGCGCACGACCTCCACCATCGCCGCTTTGAGGCTTAAGGCCGGCACGGCCGTTATACGGGCAGTCCGCACGGCCGCCAACGCATCCTCCAAATCGGCGCCTTGATAAACCAGCGCCAACGCGGCCACCGCCGCCGTGCGGGAGTTCCCGGCTTGGCAATAGACCCCCACGGTCGCGCCTGCCCGGGCCCATTGGGCCACCCGGCGCGCCGCCTGACCGAGCATAGCATGCTGGCCGGGCATCTCGTCTTGCAACGGAAAGTGATCGACCGGAATCGCGTAGCCGGGGGGAAACGCTTCCGCCCGCAAGTCCACCAGCCGGGTAGCGCCGTGGCGAATCATGTTAGACGCCTCGGCGGCGTCTCCCATCCAAATGTTGGGGGTTAACCGATTCATCGTTCACCCTTGGTTACCGGTTTTTGGGACAAGGGGGTTAGCACCGCCTCCCCGCTTACCGCAACCCGGCCGTCGTCGTGCCGAAGGACAAGGTCCAGCACCACCCGTCCGTCGCCATCCACCGAAATCACCCGAGCCGTGGCCGTCAGTGGCTCCTGAGGCCGAACCATGGTCCGGAAGCGTACGCCATACCGCTCGATCCGCGATCCCGGCGGCGCCGCTTGACCCATAAGCCGCGCTAACACGCCCATGCTCAGCATGCCGTGCGCAATAACCCCGGGAAGGCCAAACCCGCGAGCGCGATCCTCGTCATAGTGAATAGGGTTGAAATCGCCGGACGCTCCCGCGTACCGCACAATCTGTTCCCGGCTCAATTGCATGGTTCCGAGGCTAACCGTGTCTCCCGCCTGCCACATTTACGCCACCCCCTCCGGTATTATCAGGACCGACCGCGAGTGAAACGCCGTGTCGCCATCCTCATGCACGCCCTCCGCCATAATGGTCACCAACGTCATCGTTCCCCGTCCCCCTTGAACCTGACGAACGTCGGACACCCATCCCGTCACGGTAATGCGATCCCCGGCACAAGCAACTTTTCCGTAGATAAATTCCTGCTCGCCATGAATTACCCCGGCCCGCGGCAATTGAAGACCCGGAATAGGATTTCGGCCAAGTGTCACGTAAAACGTCGGCGGTACCGGTACGCTCCGATATCCGGCACTTTGGGCCGCCTGCTCATCAAAGTAGATGGGGTCGGTCTCTCCCAGGGCTTCCGCGAACCGGCGAATCGCGCCCTTTTCAATCTCATGCACGGCCGGCACGCTTTTTTCGCCAACCCGGCCCGGATCGTAATCCCACATGGTTTTACCTCCCCGATCCGCCTGCCGGATGGACATCGGGACCGCCGTCCAAATAGATGACCGTTCCGTTCACATACCCGGCCCGGACAATCCACAATATGGCCTCCGCGACATCCTCGGGGGTACCCAGACGTCCGACCGAACGGGTTCGGGCCGCCTCGGCAATGCGTGCGCCGTCGTTCTGATACAACACTTGGCGGGCGGCCTCGGTGAGAACCGGTCCGGGAGCGATGCAGTTGACTCGTACCGCCGGCCCCCATTCCGCCGCCAAGGTCCGCGTCATATTCACCAAGCCTGCCTTGCTGGCGCCATAGGCAACCATGTTGGGCGCCATATCCCGCCCGGCCGTGGAGCCGATGTTGATAATCGAGCCGCCCTTTTTTTCCAATAGCGGCAAGAATGTGCGGGACACCACAAACGGCCCGACCAAATTAATGGCCACCACCTGCGAGAACCCATTGGGTGACAACCGGCGGGCCGGAGCCGCAAATGATCCGCCGGCGTTATTGACCAACACGTCGAGGTGGTCGAAATGTTCTTCGACTAACGCCGCGGCGTGCTCAATCTGATCGGCCCGGCGCACATCCGCCGGTAAGACCAAAGCCTCGGCCAACTCGGGCCAGCGGTCCCGGACTTGGGCCAGCTTCTCCCGGTTCCGCGCCAAAAGGGCCAGCCGATACCCGGCCCGCGCCAAATGCACGGCCACGATTTCACCAATGCCCTGCGACGCTCCGGTCACCAGCGCGGTTTTCTGTGTAGGCAGCATGAGTTCTCCTTTCTATCGACTGGACGGTCGGCTACCGACCGATCTTCTCGGTGCCTCGACCACTTCACCTAGGAAACGCTTTGCCGTCCGATACCGGATGGCCGATCCGGACGGTGAAACCATGGACCGCGGCCAAAAAATAGCAACACCCCATACACCACCACCCCAACCCAGCAAACGTCCAACCAGGCCGCCCAACCGGCGCCCGTTACCACCAGAAACGTAATGGCGCCCGCAAACCCGGCCAACACATACTGCACAAACGACCACAACGCCCAGCCGGTTCCCTGCAGAGCCGGATGAATGTCCTCAAGGTTTTCCGAGTAAAGCGCCATCCAGGGACCAAACCCGATGCCCAGCAGAACACCCTGAAGCGAGGTGTAAAGAATCATGGTGGAAGGGGGCACCGGGTGGCCGATAAGCCGGACCCAGAAGAACATGAAGACAACCACCCCGATGACGCCGATAAACGAAAAGAGCTTTCGGAGTTGTAGCCAATCGGAGACCAGACCCACCACGATAAGCGACCCGAGATTCGCCAACCAGAAGTAGCTGGCAATCGAAGCCGCCTCGGCGGCCGGGTATTTAAAGACCGTGGACAGGTACAACGGTCCAAACGCCGTGGTAAAGTAGTAAACCAACAAAAACAGCACAATCCCGACCGCCAAGGCCCAAATGCGACCGGAACGGTAGACCAGGCGCGGGTCAGCCACCGTCTCTTTCACTTCGCGGGCTCGTAGCGCCGCCGTTTGCGCCTCCGTATGGTTATGGACGATTTGTGCGCGCAGGCCCGGACTTAAATCGCGGATCAAAAAAGCGACCGCGATACTGATGATGAAGCAAACGCTACCCATAATCACGAACTGAGATTGCCAGGCGTCGTGAAACAGAGGGAGCGTCGCACCGGCCACGCCGGCGGCCAGGAAGTTCGCGCCCACCGGGCCGAAAGTCCAGAGCCCAAACCCCAGAGCCCGTCCCACACGGGGGGTAAAGTCCCGCACCAGCCCTGTGGTGGCCGGCAGCACAAGCCCGAGAATAACCGCCATAATAAGGCGCACCATGATAAAATCCAACGTGTTATGCACCAAAACCATCGAAAAGACCGCGATCGACGTGACAAAGGTGCCCAGCGCGACAAAGAAGGTACGCCCATATCGGTCAAAGCGCGCTCCTACCAGTAACGACAC
Organism: Sulfobacillus acidophilus DSM 10332; assembly: GCA_000237975.1. Lineage (GTDB taxonomy): Bacteria > Bacillota > Sulfobacillia > Sulfobacillales > Sulfobacillaceae > Sulfobacillus_A > Sulfobacillus_A acidophilus. The sequence continues at coordinate 1,984,263 of CP003179.1, forward strand.
AATCCCCGAAACCATCGTGGTGAGCCCGACGATAAGGCCGTAACCCAATAACGTCAGTTTCAGGTAAGGCAGCAGCACCGGCGCCACCGGCGCCAGCTCGCCCTCATAGTTGGCCACGATGTTGGCAATGATGACCATCACCAAGAGTCCGACTTGAATCCATCCCCGCGGGTAGATATCGATGTCGCGCCGTGAAAACCAGCGTGCCATGCGCGGAGCTTCAACAGCCATTGGATTCCCTCCCGTTTCAATGCATGGCCTCCTCGTTGTGCCGCCTGAAGGGAAAAGACCGGAGGCGTCGTCGCGTTATAATCGGGCACCCGTGCCGTGTGGGAGGACCGCGTCCTGACCAACCCCGATCGGCCGTCATGGGGACGCCCACTCCTTCAGCGTTCTTTTCAAAACCTTGCCGACCGCGTTTCTCGGCAACGCCTCGACGACCTTAAGGGCTTTGGGCACTTTGTAATGAGCCAATATCTGCCCGACGTAACTTAACACCTCATTTTCGTCGATTACCGTGCCGGGTTTAGCGGTCACAAATGCCACCGCCTCTTCGCCGAGCCGTTCCGAAGGCACGCCGACAACAGCCGCCTCGGCCACGGACGGGTGCTGCACTAACACGTCCTCCACGTCCCGGGGGTAGATGTTAAATCCGCCCCGAATGATGACGTCCTTTTTGCGGTCGACAATCGTTAAATAGCCGTCCTCGTCCATGCGCGCCATGTCGCCGGTATGAAGCCAACCGTCGCCATCCAATGCTTCCCGGGACGCCTCCGGTCGCCGGAAGTAGCCTGGACTGACGTTGTCCCCCCGCACCCACAGTTCCCCGACCTCGCCGGACGGTAAGTCCCGGCCGTCCATATCCACGATGCGCGCCTCGACCCCGGCGACGAGAACTCCCACCGTGCCCGGTTTAATCGGCATATCGCGCCGATGGCCGCTCACCACCGGCGCCGCCTCCGACAGTCCGTAGCCCTCGAGGACATCCGCATGAAATTTGGCCTGAAAGGCTTCTATGAGCGGAACCGGGCAGGGCGCCGATCCGGATGAAACCGTCTCCAAGCTGGACAGATCGTAACGGTTCGCCTCAGGGCTGTTGACCATCGCATAGAGCATCGCCGGTACGGCGGAAAATCCCCGCACCCGGTGGCGTTGAATCGCTTCGAAGACTTCCACGACGTCAAATTTCCGAAATATGACGATGGACCCGCCTAGCATGGCCGTCACCGTAGTCACCGTAAATCCGAAAATATGTGCCAGCGGCAGCACGCCGAGCGTCACCCCACGATCTCGGTCCGGACTGCTGGCGATGACCTGCTGTGCATTGGCATAGAGGTTTTTGTGGGTCAACATGACGCCTTTGGGAGAGCCGGTGGTACCGGAGGTATAAAGAATGACGGCCAAATCCTCTTCCCCCGGGTCGGGTCGTACCGCTTGAGGGACCTCCACGTTATCCCAAAGGCACGACACCCGATCCGACGGGTCCGCCGACCAAATCCGGGGGGCAACGCCGGCGTCTTGGACCGCCCCAAGCACTTTGTCGAGCGAACTCCGGTCGGTGAATATCCCGACAGGCTCGGCGTCTTGCAGAATATGCGCGATTTCCGGGCGCCCCAAAAGATACATAACCGGCACGACCACCGCACCGGCCATCATCGCCCCTTGATAGACGAAGAAAACTTCGGCCCGATTGGGCATGGAAACCAGGATGCGATCGCCCGGTTGAACTCCTGTGGCTACCAACAAATCCCGAATTCGCTCCGCCTGAACGAGACCGTCGACATTGCTGAAGACCGTGTCCCCGTCATACAAAAAGGGATACTCGCCGAACTCTTTCACATTATCGCGGAGTACCCGCGTTAAAACCTGCATGGCCTCACCTCCTCGACCGCCTGGTCGGTAGATCCATAGTAAAATGCACGCGTTTCGCAATCAACCCACTTTTGCGACGTTTTGCGGTAAAAATTAAAAGCCCTTCCGCGACAAATTCCGGCACACGAAGAATAAGCCCTCGTCGGAATCCGACTGTGCCGCCCCTTAATTTAACCGTTCCACAATCATGGCCATACCCTGACCGCCGCCGACGCAAAGGGTTTCGAGTCCCAGCGTCTGGTCGAGGGTGTCAAGCCCGTTCAGTAAGGTCGCGCACAGGCGGGCTCCGGTCATGCCGTAAGGATGACCGACGGCAATACTGCCGCCGAAAGGGTTCAACTTCTCCATGGGAATGTCCAGCTCGCGCTGGACCGCCAGCACCTGGGCGGCAAACGCTTCATTCAATTCGACAATGTCTATGTCGTGTAGCGTCATTCCAGCGCGCTTCAGCACCTGTTTGACCGCTTTGACCGGCCCCATCCCCATAATGGCCGGGTCCAGCGCACTGACTGAAGTCGCCACAATTCGTGCGCGGGGCCTTAATCCCAAGGCCCGTGCCCGCCTGGCCGACATCACCAATACCGCGGCCGCCCCGTCATTCAGCGGGCAAGAATTGCCGGCGGTGACGGTCCCGCCTTCCCGAAAGGCAGGCGTTAGTTGCGCCAAGCCTTCCAACGTGGTGTCGGGACGAGGGCTGTCGTCCTCACGCATCACCGTGCCGTCCGACAACGGCACCGGTACAATCTCCCGGGCCCAAAAGCCGCTTTCGCGGCTTTGTCGGGTCAGATCCTGGGACCGTTTGGCATAAGCGTCTTGATCGTGTCGCGACACCCCATAGCGAACCGCCACATTTTCGGCCGTCAAACCCATGGAAATATAAATCGGCGGAGCATCCTCCGACAGAAAGCGGAGGTTGCGATGATCTTCCCGTCTCCCATAGCGACTGACAAATTCGACCCCTGCGGCTACAAACACGTCGCCCTCGCCGGCCCATATGGCATGGGCGGCCATCCGCAGGGCTTGCAGGCTGGAGGCGCAATAGCGGCTGACGGTAGTCCCGGGGACCGTTGTGCCCATACCGGCAATCAGTGCCATTACCCGGGCTATATTGTAGCCCTGCTCACCTTCGGGGACACCGCAACCCACCACCAAATCCTCCACCTCGGCCGGACTTACGACCGGCACCCGTTTCATGAGGGCATCGACAACGAATCCCCCCACCTCGTCAGGCCGCTCATGGATCAAACTCCCTCTGTGGGCTCTACCGATGGGCGAACGCACCACATCGACGATGACCGCATCCTCCATGCCAACCGCCCCCTTTTACCGGGTTTCAGGTTATTCGGCCGGCCCGCCGCGGACATAAATCACCTGACCGGAGATATAGGACGACTGGTCCGAACACAAAAACGCCACCACGTTGGCAATATCATCCGGGACCCCCACGCGCCGAAGCGGGATTCGGGCGGCCGCCCCCGCCTTGAATTGTTCCGCATCGAGCCCGAGCCGCCGGGCCGTATCTCGGGTCATGTCGGTGTCGATGAACCCGGGTGCCACCGCGTTGACGTTAATGTTAAAAGGGCCCAGCTCAATGGCCAGCGTGCGCGTAAGCCCTTGCAATCCCGCCTTGGCCGCGGAATAATTGGCCTGCCCCCGGTTGCCCAAGGCCGAGGTGGACGAGGTGTTGACAATCTTACCCCACTTTTGCTCCACCATATAACGCTGCGCCTCACGGGCACAGAGAAAGCTACCTTTCAGATGGGTGTCGAGGACAGCGTCCCAATCCTCCACGCTCATTTTGAAGAGCAGGTTATCTCGGGTAATGCCGGCATTGTTGACCAATATCGCAATCGGCCCCAAGCGTCGGGCGGCGTCTTCCATCATCGCCCGAACGGCATCGGCGTCGACCACATCGACGCCATAGGCTTCTGCCCGTCCACCACCCGAACGAATCTCGTTGACCGTGTTCTCGGCGTCTTCCTGCCGTAAATCCACCACGGCCAACCGAGCCCCCTCACTGGCCAACCGTAGCGCTTCCGCCCGTCCGATGCCGCGTCCCGCGCCGGTAACCACGGCGGTACGATCGGTTAATTCGGGATACATACGAGATCCTCCCTCCGGATTATGATTGCGACAACGACTGTAACAAAGTTTGGCTGTAAAACTCGGCAATCTCAGGAATCGACCGCGGCCCTTCCTCGCGGTACCACCGATGCACGAAATTGACGGCGCCTAACACAAAGAGGGCCGCCATAGACGGATCCGCCGGACGAAACCGACCGGCTTCGATGCCTTGGCGGATGATGTCCTGCAGAAGCTCACGATATCGCTTCAACGCCTGGCGGATTTCAAGCCGGTAGCCCCGATCCAACTCCCCCACGTCCCGAAACAGGGTGACCGTGCCGGGATGCTCCAACTGGAGGTGAATATGCTGACGGATGGCACGGTCCAGCTTATCCCGAGGATTGAGCGGACTGGCGACAACCGCCTCGAGCGCTTGATTGTACGATTCGGCGGTGTTCTTCAACACCAAAAACAAGAGTTCGTTTTTATTTTTGACATAGTGGTATAATGTGGGCTTTTGAAGATTCACCGCCTCCGCGATGTCATTCAGCGTAGTGGCTACGTACCCTTTGTCCTGAAAACAACGGGTGGCCGCCTCAATAATCTGGGGAAGCTTGGTCAGCGTTTCGCCGGATTGCATGGCATAACTCCGTTTCGCTAAGGTGTCGACCGTATGGTCGGTTGGTTTCACCCTACGCCAATTGCCGGAAATTTGCAATACCGTAATCGGGTCATCGGCCGATTGACCCTTCTCAATCGCTCGCGCCTAAACCCGGGGCCAAATGGCCGCACAGGATCCCGCGCGCACCCGGCGGGACACCCCGAAGAACGCCAAAAAATAAACCGGGCCGTGGATGCCCGGTTTCGAATCGTCATCAATCAGATATGCGGTCGTCTACCCTAGACCCATTAAGAAGACGTTTCCGGAAGCGAATGTGGCTGGGACACTTTATGAAACACCGGCAGGCGAATCAATCCCACCCGGTCACCGTAGGCCATGAGACCTAGGATCAAGATGGCACCACTATTGGGGTCCGTGCCCATTCCGCCTAAGACACCAAAATCTTGGCCGAGCCACCATGCCGCAAACACCCACGCCACGGTCAGCCACCAAACACCCCGGTGTCGCGGCCGGACCGCCCAAAGCACCGTCAATACGACGAGACCGCCGACCAAAATCGCGTTCCAAAGCGCCGGATGACGGCCGAGCGTGTGTGCCCAGGCATAAAGGGGAGCAGAAACGAAAGTTGGTTGGGGCATTTCCGCCATCGAGAGAACAAACCCTTGAATTCCCGAAGCGGTCCACCACCCCGCTGGCGGCCAGGCCTGCAAAAACGCTTCAAATGCGAACAAGATGGCGACTCCCCACTCGATGGCCCGTGTGACCCGGGGATTTCGCCACCAGTCGCGGGACGGTAACAATAGGAGCGCCGCCACCATGTAAAAGAATACGGACCCCGGTGCCCCGGTTAACCATCCGCCGCCGGAAAATATGCCGCCTAATGCCTCCCCGGCAACCCACACAACCACCCCCCAGGCCAAGGACACCCACAGCGCGATCCGTTGGCCGCGATCGGGATGGCCCCAAATCAGTCCGAGCCCGATGCCGATCTGAATAAAGGTTGCAAAAACATTCCACAAAACCGGATTGACGGACCAAAGCTTGACCCCTACATCAATCCAAAAGGCCAAAAACGCGGGCTGCCCACTTAAAAGGGGCGCCAAAAATCCGCCAATAAAGCGGGTTACCATTAACGGCTGAGCTTGCAGAAGACCGTCTAACAGCCATAATGCTCCCAGGCCTTGCATCAGCCAATGGCGCGACCGGTCATACGGGTCACGTAAATCGCCGTCTACCGGTTCAGGAAATCTTCGGGACTGCCAATAACCGTACAACACAAAAAGCACCGTCACCAGCGCCAACACAATGGATACTTCGTAGAATAATTGCAAGGCAATCCGCGGAGGTAAACTGGTCATCGACATGCCGGGCATCTTTTATCCTCCTAACAATTTGCATGATCCGACCAGGCTAGTATAATCCGATTTAAAAAACATGTCTTGATTAAAAGGTTAGGAACTCATAGAAAGTTAAACCGGATTTGACCGGCTTTCTCCGACGTTCGCCTCTTCGAGAGTGATGGCGTAAAGTTGGTGATCACGCCACTCCCCGCCAATCGCCAAATAGTAAGGAGCCGTACCAATCAGCCGGAATCCCACTTTCTCCAATACGCGCATCGACGCCCGGTTATCCATCAAAACCGCCGCATCCACCCGGTGTAACCGGATCACGGTAAACGCAAAATCCACCACCCGGCGGGTCGCCTGGGTCGCCAAGCCTCGACCTTGGTAGGCCACATCCACCGCATAGCCTAAATGGGCGTTTTGGAAAAATCCGCGTTCCACCCCGGTGAGCGCAATCCGTCCGACCAGTTGCGCCCCGTACCATATGCCGAATGCATATCCGTTCCCTTGATCACGGGCAGTTTCTTCCGCCCGGAGTCGCTCGCGCTGGCCGTGGCGGGTGAACAGCGACGGATTATGCGGCAGCCAAGGTCCCCAAGCCGACCGGTTGCGCAAATAGAGCTCGTAAAACGCCTCGGTGTGATCCACCCGGCTCGGGACAAGCTCAAACGGCAAAGAATTCATCATTGTTTCCTCGTCACGCTCCTCGTTAGGAGAGTGGGGGGAGACGCCGTGAGGCGGACATCGGTAGAACCTCCGTGATGGTTTTATTCACCATACCATACCGCTAGGCATAAGCCCACATAAAGATCGGCCATAACCGATCGCATCGGCCGCGCGGGTGAGACGGCCCCCAGCGGCGCAGCCGCAATCGCCATTTTTACTGTCCTTAAACAGCTCCTCAATTTGAAGCCGGGCGCATACGCTCGAATGATTTGATGCGCCGTCAAATGGCCACAATTCGTGACAAGAAACCCCGGTTCTTTTGGCCCTTCGGCCCACGTCGCCACCAACCGCCGGACTTGCCGGCCCATCAGGGCGGCGATCAACGGTTGATCGCCATTATGGCAATCGGTCCCATCGAGGATCAAGGCCAGGAACGGGAGCGCATCCGCTCCCTACTAAGCCGAGCATTGCCCCGAAAACAATCGATCCTCTTAGTGCGGTATTTGGAGGCGACGCGTCCGACAGCCCCTGTTTAATATTGGGGACCCCGAGCCGCTCGGCCCAACGAAATCGACCAAGGTTTTGGCTTACGATCGACGTGTGAGAAACCATGCTTTCCAATGTCTTGCCGATGCCGAAAACGGTCTTGCGTAGAAAAAAGCCTTCCCCGCGGGAGGAAGGCTTTCTTTGTATCGGTGCCTAGTATTCCATATGGGTTTTGGGGGTAATCCGCTTGCGGAAAATCCAATAGGTCCAGATCTGGTACGCCAAGACAATCGGCACCAATGTCAGGGCGACGATGGTCATGACATGTAGCGAGTAAGGATTCGACGCCGCATTGTAAATGGTCAGACTCCACGACGGATTCAAGCTGGAGACCATCACGTGCGGGAACAAGGCGAGAAATCCCGAGGCGGTTAAGAGCGCAATCCCCAATCCTTGGGAGAAGAAGGCCGTCCGCGCCTTTTGCCGACCATGCATGCCGACGGCGACCAGCGTGCCGACGAGGGACAAAACCCCCGCCAGTTCCGCCCAACCGGACGGGTGCAAATGGGGCAGGCGGCTACTCCAAGCCAAGAAAAAGGCCTCGATGACGACGGCGGTGATGCCTAAGCGGCCCCCTATCCGACTCGCCCGCTCGCGGATGGTGCCGTCGGTTTTCATGTTCAAGAAGTACGCCCCATGCGCCAAGAAAATAGCCAACATCGTCAGTCCGGACCAAATCGCGTAAGGGTTCAACAGCGTCAAGAGATTACCGGTGTAGTTCATGTGGGCATTGATGGGCACCCCGCGGGCCAAGTTGGCGACCGCGACACCCCACAAAAAGGCAGGGATGAAGCTACCCACGGTGAGCGCCCAATCCCACATTTTACGCCACTTGCGGCTATCATGGTTACTCCGATATTCCAGCGCCACGCCGCGGGCGATGAGACCTAACAGCATCAGCACCAGGGCAAGATAAAAGCCGCTGAAAAGCGTGGCGTACCACTCCGGAAACGCGGCAAAGAGTGCGCCGCCCGCCGTAATCAGCCACACCTCATTCGCTCCCCAGGTGGGGCCGATGGCATTTAAGGCAACTCGTCGATCGGTATCATTGGGGCTCAAAAATTGATAGAGCATGCCAACCCCGTAATCGAACCCTTCGAGAAAGAAGTAGCCCACGAAGAGAATGCCGATAATCGCGAACCAAAAGACATTGAGACTCATCGTCAAGTCCCTCCTGACCTATACCACGTGCAAGTAGCTGTCGGTGTTGCTCGGCACGTCACTTTTATCGGGCGTGGCGCCTAAGTCGATATACTTCTTGAACAGGAAAATCGCCGCGATGGCCATCGCCGTGTAGATGGCGGCAAATGCCGTCAGGGAGGTGATGATTTCCGCCGCCGGCACCGTTTGGGCCGGCGACACACCGTGAGCGGTTCCTAAAAGCCCATAGACCACCCAAGGTTGTCGGCCGACTTCGGTCATGATCCATCCCGCGCTGTTGGCGATGTACGGTAACGGCAACATCCACACCATGAGTTTTAGCAGCCGGCGATTCTGTAAGAACCGGTTGCCCTTAATCCGCCAGGTGGCCCATAGTCCGCCTAAAATCATCAGCGTGCCGGCAAAAATCATTACCCGGAAGGAATAAAACGTCGGTGCGACCGGCGGTACGTAGTTTCCGGGCCCAAATTGTTTGACCGACGCCGCCTGGAGCGCATTAATGCCTTCCAGCGAACCCGAGAGCCGCTTATAGGCTAACATGGTAAGCATATCGGGGATTTGAATGGCATCCTTTAATTGATGATCCTTCGCATCCACAATCCCAATCACGGTCCATGGGGCGTGATTCCCGGTGTTTTGCCAAATGGCCTCGGCCGCCGCAATCTTCATCGGTTGCGCTTGAACGAGGTGCGACGCCTGGGCGTCTCCAATGACGGCAACACTTATCCCAAATACCAAGGTTCCGACCGCAGCCAGTTTAAACGACTTCTCGAAGAGCTCCGGCGTCCGGTGCTTCAGAATTTGATAGGCGGAGATGGCCAACATGAAGACCGACGCCGTCAAATAAGCCGCCACAATCGTATGCGGAAATTCGACCCACAGTTGCGGATTGGTTAGTAAGGCACCAAAGCTTTTCATTTCCGCCTTGCCATGAACCAACACATAACCGACGGGTTCTTGCATAAAAGAATTCGCCGTTAAAATCCAAAAACCGGACAGGGTGGTCCCCAAGGCTACCATCCAAATCGCCAGCAAGTGCACTTTTTTCGAAACTTGCTCCCACCCGAACTGCCAAATACCGATAAAGGTCGATTCCAAAAAGAAGGCCGCCAGCGCTTCAATCGCCAACGGAGCTCCGAAAATATCGCCGACAAACCGGGAATAATCGGCCCAGTCGAGGCCAAATTGAAATTCTTGCAAGATCCCGGTCACGACACCCACCGCAAAATTAATCAAAAAGAGCTTACCCCAGAATTTGACCAGCGTCTTGTAATCTTCATTGCCGGTGGCTACATAAATCGACTCCATAATGGCCAATAATAGGGCCATGCCGATGGTCACCGGCACGAAAAAGAAATGATAAATCGTGGTGACACCGAATTGGAGCCGTGCCCAACCCAATTGACTCATGCTGTCTCCCCTCCAACCTCTTCAGACTGGCCTGGCGTCCTTACCCCCTCACACTGGTTGTCGATATACCGAGGGTTCCTAAACGCTAATTTCATGGTGGATCTTCCCCATGAATTCAGCATCCCCCTAGGGTATGAGATCCGGATGACCGGCCGGCTCATTTTTGCTTGGACTTTGGATCCCTCCAGATATGGGTCGGGTGAGCTATTTTGCGATAGTTCGTTGGGAGGATTGGCGAATTCGTACGATTGATCACAACCTGGTGACAATTAACGGAAGGACTTCGCCGCTTGCATCGTCGACACGTGACGACTAGCATGAAGGGCGTGAGGATTGACCGACGAACGGCAAAATTGCGGCGGAAGGAGGGATAGCGGTGTTCCAGCGGTTAATACGGGAATTACGGACCATGCGGCGGCTCATGGTATGGGTCGCGGTTTTAGGCGGGGTGACGGGCGGTCTCATTATCGCCGAGGCCTCCGCCATCGCCCACATCGTGGCTGGCATATACCTCGGCCATTGGGGCTATAGGACATTAATTCGCGGTCTAGGGCTGCTACTCCTCATTGTGTTGGCTCGGGGCCTGGTGGCGGGATTTTTGGAAACCGGTTCCCTAAATCTATCGGCCCGCATCCAGTCCGAACTTCGGCAACGTTTGCTGAGCCGTTTATTTGAAGCCGGTCCGTTGGCCTGGAACCGTGAACACGGAGGGGAGTTAGTCAACACCGTCATCACCGGAATTGATAATTTGGAGACCTTTTTGGCCCGGTATGTGCCGCAAATCGCGATCACCGCGTTAGTCCCGTTGGTCATCGGGATACGGGTCCTCTTGAGCGATTGGATTAGTGCCGCCATTTTGCTGATTACCGTTCCTTTGATTCCCTTTTTCATGGCCCTGATTGGCCGCCGGGCGCAAGTGGAAACCGACAAACGGTGGGCGCACTTAGGCCGCTTGGGGGCTCATTTCCTCGATTTGGTGCAGGGACTGGAAACCTTGAAACTCTTTGGCCAAAGTCGCCGCCAAACCGACGCGCTCAGCCAATCGGCCGAGCAGTTTCGGAAGAGTACCATGGCGAGTCTTCGGCTGGCGTTTATGTCCGGGATGGTGCTCGAACTGCTAGCCTCCCTGAGTATGGCCATGATTGCGGTGGCAGTGGGCATTCGACTGGTCGGTGGACACATTTCGTTTGAACGGGCGATCTTTCTTTTGATTTTGATTCCTGACTTTTACGCCCCTTGGCGCGCCCTGGGCGCGAAATTCCATGATGGCCTAAACGGCTTGGCGGCTGCCCGTTCCCTCTACGAGTGGCTCGATCGTCCCCCGCTGGCGCAGGGCGTCGGCACCGTAAAAATCGGGCAGGGCGGTCCCTGGCCGATTCAACTCCAGCACGTCGGCTTTCGTTATTCGGACCGGTCCCCGCTCGTTTTACGGGACGTCACCGCCATGATCGAACCGGGAGAAGCGCTGGCCGTTATCGGCCCGTCGGGAAGCGGCAAATCCACCCTCTTGTCACTTCTTTTGGGCTTTGCCGACCCGACCGAGGGAGAGATCCTGGTCAATCGGGTTCCGTTTCGTGACCTCGATCGCGCCTGGTGGCGAACTCAGGTCGCCTATATTAACCAGTCGCCTTATCTCTTTGACGGCACGATCGAGGACAATTTGCGGCTAGCCCGTCCAGACGCTGACGACCGGGCCGTCGCCGATGCGATTCGGGCCGCCCACCTGGACGAAGCCTTGGCCCGCTTTCCGGAGGGGGTTTTGACAAAAGTGGGGGAAAACGGCATGCGGCTGTCGGGCGGCGAGCGTCAACGGGTCGCGTTGGCCCGTGCGTTTTTACAGGCGAAACCGTTTATTGTTTTAGACGAACCGGCGGCGCATCTGGATGCCCGAACCGAAGCGGTCCTCACTGAGGCGATTCACCGGTTGAAAACCGCCAGTACGGTGATTCTGGTCACCCATCGATGGAAGACGCTCGAGGCGGCCGATCGCATTTTGCTCCTTATTGAGGGTCAGGTGGCCGAAATCGGGCGTCCAGCGGCATTGAGTCACCCGTTTTTCCGTCAGGCCCAACGGTTGGCCGCTCAAGGAGAGGAGGCGATGGTCGATGCGCTCTTGGGTTGAACGTTTAGCACCGTATACGTGGTGGGCCGTCTTGGCGCTATCTTTCGGCGTACTGACGGTCGCTGCCAACCTCGGCTTATCCAGCACCGCGGCTTATCTGATTGCCAAGGCGGCACAACATCCCTCGACGATTTTATTGCTTTGGGTGCCGATTGTCGGCGTTCGCGCGTTCGGTACTTCCCGCGGTGTATTTCGCTACGGCGATCGATACTTTTCCCATGATGTGACCTTTCGGTTGTTGAAAGATTTGCGCGTGCGCCTCTATCAAGCGTTAGAACCGCTCTCTTTGGTGCGCTGGCGGCAATATCTGAGCGGGGACTTGTTGACCCGATTTAGCGCCGACGTCGAGACGTTACAAAATGCCTATCTGGGGCTTTTGTCGCCCACATTGATTGCCGTCGGCGGCATTCTGATTGCGGCCGGCATTGGCTGGGTCGTCGCGCCCGCGATCGGCCTGAGCCTACTCATTTTGTTGACGCTGGTGGGTTTTTGGGTCCCTTGGATCATGTATCGGGTTACCGACCAGAACGCGCGGGAGCTGGTCACCAGACGAGCCGTCTTGGCCAGTCGCTGGGTCGACTGGATCTACGGATTGGCCGACCTTTTGATGTTAAATCAAGACGGCGCGGCCCTTCAGTGGCACGACCACTACCAAAAAGAATGGCAAGCGCTAGTCCGCCGGATTAATCGCTTGAAGGGCTGGGTGGCGGGCCTCAACGAAGGCCTCAATCATCTTATCGCCTGGGCTATTTTAGCGCTGGCCGCCGACTTGGCTCTTCATCACCGCATTTCCGGCGTCGAGGTCTCGGTCGCGGTGTTTTTGGCCTTAGCGAGTTTCGAAGCCATTCGCCCGCTCCCGGGAGCCTTTCAAATGAGCGGCCAAGTTCTGAGCGCCAATCAGCGCATCGAAGAGATTACCCGCCAGCCGGTCCCCGCGCGCCGAATCACCTGGCAACCCGATAACCGTCCCCCGGCCGTGGATCTGCTCCACGTGTCCTATCGATATCGAGAACAAGATCCGTGGATATTCAACGAGGCCGACCTCTCGCTGGCTCCCGCCGGTGTGACCGTCCTCATCGGGGAAAGCGGCGCCGGAAAGTCCTCATTGGTCCAGTTGCTCACCGGGCAAGTCTCCCCTTCGGCCGGCCAAATCGTGGTCAATGGCCATCCGCTGGAAAATGCGGATCCGGACGCCTGGTTGAAGCGCTTGGCGGTCGTGAACCAACATCCCCACATTTTCGACACCACGTTACGGCAGAACCTGCTTTTAGCCCGCCCGGACGCGTCGGAGGCGGACCTCTGGCAGGCCTTGGCCCAAGTCGAGTTGGCCGAATGGGCCCGGCAGCTGCCGGAAGGACTGGATAGTCCGGTCGGAGACCACGGCCAAAGTTTGTCCGGCGGCCAGCGCAAGCGACTGGCTTTGGCCCGGGTTCTGTTGAAACGGGACACCACGCTATGGATCCTGGACGAACCGACCGAAGGGTTGGATTTACCCTTGGCCCAACAGGTGATGCGGCTAGTCTTGACGGCCGGCGAAGGTAAAACCGTTCTCTGGATTAGCCATGACATGAGCTATGCCGAGTTGGTTGATCGCGTGGTTGAGCTGGCAGAAGGGCGGTTCCGGGAAATCCGCACCGCACGGCCCCCACAATCGGTGTCGGTCCATGGATAAGGGGCGGCAACGGGTGGTGGTTTACGTCCAACCGGGTTGACACGCCTGTGAGCAAGCGACAGCGTGGCTGGCGCATCACCGCATCAACTATGAAGTACGCGACGTATTAGAGAATCTCGAATGGCTTGACGAGGTGATGGCGTGGGGGTCGACGTCGACCCCCACCATTGTCATTGAGGACGAGGCCGTTATCGGCTTTCAGCCGGAACTTCTCGCTCGTCGCTTGGGGATAGGGGCCGCCGCCAGCGAAGCCAGCTCGGCCGCGGAGCCGCCGAGCGGCCAATCACCCACGGACTAAAGGGAAACCAGGACAACACCCGCACCGTGAGGGTCGCCCCGGCCGTCACCACGACCACCGTCAGCGCGTCCAAGGGATAGCCGGTGACAAACCCATGTACGGCATTTAGCCCGTTAGTCCACCATTGGAGGAGCATCGGGTGAAAAAGATAGATGCCGAAACTCAAATCGGCTATTAGCGCGACGAGTGGCCAGCGGCCGGGCCGACGGATGCGGGCTTCCTCGTATTGCACCCCAAGCCATCCCAACCCCACAATTATCGCCACTGACCAAGGCACCATGGCGGGTTGCAAAACGGCATCGGCGAGGGTCAGGTTATGCGTCAATTGCCATTGGAGCCCAAACCCCGACAGCATGATACCCGCCCCGCTCACGACGATCCAACCCACCAGCCGCCCGTGCGCGGCAAGCCATTCCCGAATGTGCGGCCAGTGGAGCGCCGCTAACCCTCCCATGACAAAATACAGCGCATAGCTCCACACTTCGTCGCCGGTGTAGGCATTCAAGCCGCCAGGGTGGGCCGACAAGCCATATTGGTCGTAAGCCATCAAGAGCACCTGAAATGCGGCGGTTCCCCAAAACACGGTCCAGGGCCGTTTTTGGCCCCAGCGCATCAGGAATAAAAACAAGGGTAAGACCAGATAGAATTGCATCGTGATCAAGAGATAGTACAGATGAAACCATGCCCCGCCATTTAACAAATCTCGTCCATAAGTGGCCCAAAATCCCAGAAACGTCGGCTGCGGCTTGAAAAGCCACAAGTAGAGAAAACTCCAGATGAGGTAGGGGAAAAGAACCAGGCGATAGCGTTTGGCCCACACCGTGGGCCAGTCCAGCCGTTTTCCGAACAACGACCAGGTGAGAACAAAACCGGTCATGGCCATAAACGATTCTCGAGTAAAATGCAACAGCGACAAGAGGGCCCCCGAGGCGACCCATCCGCCGCCATTCGCGGTATACCAGGTGGAATGCACGGCAATCACGCTGACGATGGTCAAAGCACGGACCAAATCAATTGCTTCCACATACTTTTTGGGACGCTCCGCCATCAATGACCCCCTCCTCCCGCTAAAAGCCAATGGCGCAACTCTTGCCGTTGCACTTTGCCGGTATGGCCTTTCGGTAATCGCGTGACTATAAAGTAATCGGCCGGCCGTTTAAATCGGTCGAGCCCGTTCTCCGCCCATACCCGGAGACGTTCCGGGAGACGATCGGACTCCCGGGTCTCCCGCGGCACGACAAATGCCACCGGCTCTTCCCCCAAAACCGGGTGAGGACGGCCCACCACCGCAACGTCCTGCACCCCGGACGCTTGCAACAGCCATTCTTCCACTTCCCGAGGCGATATTTTTTCGCCCCCGCGGTTAATCAAATCCCGTACGCGCCCTTCTAAGGTCAGATACCCGTCGGCATCCAATCGGCCGATATCGCCCGTGCGATACCAGCCTTGCCGCAATCGAGCCCAGCGGTTAGGACCCCACTGCGGTCGAATCACCGTGGGTCCGCTAATCTCCACTTCTCCGGACTGGCCCGGGGAAACCGGCAACCCGTCTTGGTCCACGACTCGCATCGCAACCCCAAACCCGATGCCGACCGTACCCGGCCGACGCCGGTCAGGCGGCCACGGGTTGGCCGCAATTTGGCTGCCCGCCTCGGTCATGCCATAGGTTTCGATAACGGGAATCCCCCACTCCCGCTCGACCCGTTCCCGAATCATAGCCGGCAGCGGCGCGGACGCCGAACGGACCATGCGCAAGGGCGGCAAAGGCTTTAGCGGGGGCTCGTCCATTAAAATGTGCAAAATACTCGGGGCTAAATTAAGCCAGCTGGGCTTCACCGCTTGCACCTGGTGCCAAAAGACGCGGCGGTGAAATCCGTCTTCCGGCAGGGTGAGTCGGGAGCCGGTGGCCCAACTGGTCAAAACCCCGACCACCAGCGCGTTCACATGGAAAAGCGGCAAAGGACAAAATTCGTGATCGCTCGGCGATAACTGATGGGCCTTTTGGACTTCCCGCGCGACTAACCAAAGTTGTTCGGCGGCAAGCCCCACCGGTTTCGGATGACCGGTGCTCCCGGAGGTCAGCAAAATCATCCCCGCCCCGCTATCCCCCTCCCGCGCCGGGGCCGCCGCCAGTCGTACCGGCGTCCCGGGTAAAACCCATAACCATTGGGCTTGGGCGATGGTGAGCGTGCGCTGCCAATCATCGGCCGGTGCCGACGGATTCAGCGGAACGACCACCGCCTCCAAGGTCCACAGCGCATACCACGCAACAATAAATTGATCCGGCGGACCGGCGGTCACCCCGACCCGGTCCCCGCGCCGAATTCCCTGCCGACGCAGTCGCGCCGCCTCCCCATGCACCGCCTCGGCCAAGCGGGCAAACGACCAGCGGCTCCGAATTCCAGCGCCGCCTACCACGGTCAGAAAAAGATCCGTGGCTTCTCCTGCCGAAACCTGGCGCAAATCCATTAGCGCACCTCCCCGGCGAACCTGGGAGCCAGCACCCGTTCTTCCAACGGGCGACGCGCGGTTTCCTGGCCGAGTCCCAGAACGACTAAGGCCCCGACAAAGGCGACACTTGCGATAAAGAGAAACGTACCCCAAAGCCCGGTGGCCGACAAAAACAACGCCATGATATACGGCGCCAACGCCCCCCCGATGAGGCGTCCGACGCCTTCGGTCATCCCGACCCCGGTTCCCCGGATGACCGTAGGATATTGTTCCGCGGTAAACACTTTAACCGCCGGATCCACCGAAATGCCGAAAAAGGCGAGGGCCATTCCCAACCCGACAATCGCGAACGGCTGGCGGGCTAAAGGAAAGGCCAAAGCCAAGACGCCGGCGATGACGGTGAACCCGACGATGACCGGCTTACGGCCCCACCTTTCGACCAACCAGGACTCGATCAATTTGCCCGGAATGGAAGCCGCCATGATTAGTGCGGCAAATTCGTAGACCCAGGCCCCATGGATATGTTCTTTAACTAAAATGCTGGGCATAAAGTTCATGATCGCATAAAAGATGAAGAGGATGCTCGGAAAGGCAATCCACAACATGAGGGTTCGCCGACGATAAGGCGATTGCCAGAGCGTTCGGGCGGAAACCCGAGGCGGTGCCGAATCAACGGCAGCCAACGGTTCCGTCGCACCACAGGCGGCCCAAATCGCTTGAGCTTCCGCCACGCGACCTTTTGACGCCAGCCAGCGCGGCGATTCGGGTAGATAGCGAGCCAACACCCCGGCATAAAGCAAGCCCAAAACGGCGACCAAAAACAGCACGCGCCAACCGACGCCCAGCGGCAATGCGGTCAGTACGAGACCGCCCGCTAAGGGCGCCAAAAAATATCCCACCGACAAAAACGCGTCCAAAAGACCGGCCACGGCTCCCCGGGCCGTCGGTGGGCTCAATTCGGTCAATAACGTGTAGGGTAACGGAAACATCGCGCCCAGGCCAATGCCGGCCAAGAGGCGCAGTCCTAAAACGGCATGCCAGTCCGGGGCCAATGCGGTCAAGGCGGTAATCACCGAATAAAACGCCAACGCCCCGACCATCATCCGCTTTCGGCCCAGACGATCGGCCAGAAATCCGGCCGGCACCACGCCCAGGACAATCCCGACGGTCGCCGACGCGACCAATAATCCCACGTCCGACGCCGTAAGATGCCACAGTTTTTTAAACGGAACCAAAACCACGCTCACAAGCCCAATATCATAGGATTCAATGAGCCAGGCAGTGGCCGCCAAGACCAGCCAGAGCCGCTGAGCTCGGGTCATACTGCGAAATAGCCGCAACGCTTTTCCCACCTCTCGGATAGTGGTTTAAGCGTATCCGAGCGGGCTAAAGATAGGCTGAACCCCCCCTAAAGATTTCCTGAAACGCTCAGAGGCCCATTTGACCGAGTCCCAGTCCAATCAAGGCACCCACACCAGCCGAAAGGGTGACCAAAAACCCGAAAGACAGCGCGCTCCGGATGGGTGAACTCTCCGTAATCCGACCCTTGACTCCGCCCGACACCAAAGCAAACGCTAACGAAAAGGCCCAACTCAAATCCCGAGCCCAAATCGACGGCAGGGTCAACAAATAGGGCAGGACGGGCGGGGTTGACCCGATCGTCACCGCGATCCCCATCGTCACCGCATTTTGCCAAGGATTTTCTTGATGTCGGGCATGAATACCGAGGTTTTCGCGCACCATAAAGCGCACCCAACGAGGTCGGCTGGAGACGATATGCCGCTCCACCGGCGGTTTAACGGGTTTCGGCACGCCGATTTCGTCCAAAAGCCGTCGCACGTGTCGCCGCTCCCGCTCCGGGTGGCGCCAAATCGCCCGTTTTTGATCCCGAATTTCTTTCTTCAAAAAGTCATTGGCGGAAACCGTGGCTAAATACGACCCCACCGCCATCGACACCACGGCCGCACCCACCGCCGACATCGCGGCAATCAGAACGGCCTGATGGCTTTGATGGGAGAGGGCTTCGCCCGATACTAAACCAATGGTGGCCACCAGCCCGTCGTTGATGCCGAAAATCGCTTCCCGCACCAAACCCGAATGGGTACGGCGGCCCGTATCCGATTCGGATGGTGACGTCGCATTCGCTGCCGATGTTTTCGCCATAACCTCATCCCCCCCTTGGACAGCCTCTCCGCCGGGGGATCGGTTTATGACTAGAAAATCTTTAACCGTTTAGCGCTTTGTGCCAACGCTTCCCGATCTTCCGGATTCATGGCTTGCCAAGGAATCGCCGCCTGATCCCACCACTTGAGGTCCTCGAGCTCATCGACGGCCCGGGTCCATTCTTGCGGCATGCCGGTGACCAAATAATAAAATCGCAAGGAGTGAAACGGGCGACCGAAAAAGGCGATAAAACTCTCGGCGGTATGGATTAATTCCCCTACCGTAACAAGGGCGCCGGTTTCTTCCTGGAACTCTCGTTGGAGCCCGTCCGGCATCCACTCGAACGGCTCCACCCCGCCCCCGGGAAAATCCCACAAATGCGTAAAGCGCGATCGGCTCAGGAGCACACGCCCCTCGTGCCACCAGATGCCGTAGGCCGCCGGGCGAAACTTGACCTCGGCGGCCGGATATTGCCGGACATGGCCGCCCAGGTCGGGACACGTGACCCAGCGACCGGCCGGGGAAGGCGGCTTAGCCATGACCATCACCGCCCGCCTGACGTGCCCGCTGGTGCGCCCGATAAAGATACCGGGCCAAATGCTCGACCGCCTGCCGACTGTCATGCCGCGCCACGCCCCACTGCATTTGCAATTGACACCCGGGGTTCACCGCCACAATCCGGTCCACTTCCAGCCCCTCGACTTCTTCCATTTTGCGGTCTAAAATGGCCACCGACCAATCCGGATGTTCCAAGTTATAGATGCCGGCCGACCCGCAACACCGATCTTGTCCGGGCATTGGCCGAAAGTCGTCGCCGGTGACCTGCTGCAAAAGCCAAACCGGATCCGCGCCGGCCTTTTCCACATTCACCAGATGACACGAGTTTTGCAAGGTCACCCGTTCCCCGGCTCCGCGGAAGGTTAACGGGCGGGGAGATTGCCGTAAAAGCGTCGTCCAGTCGCGCACCCGGCCGGAAAAGGCGGCAGCCCGGGCCGACCAGGCCGCATCGTCGGCGAAAATCTTCCCGTATTCACTGAGCATGGCACCACATCCGCCCGCCGTATTAACGATCCAGGCATCCGGCGTGCGTTCAAACGCCACAATATTTTGCTTGGCCAGTTCGAGCGCCTGGGACTCCTCCCCGTTATGCCAATGCAGCGCACCGCAACAGGTTTGCCCGACGGGCGTGACGACCTGATAGCCGGCCCACCGTAAAAGGGCCACCGCCGCCTGGTTGGCGTCGGGAAAAACCGCCGATTGCACGCAGCCGCCAAAAAATAATACGGTTACGGCGGCATCCGGCGGGTTGGCCGGCACGCTAACGGACTCCGTTCGATAGCCTAACATGCCCCGATAGGGACGAAATGCCGTCGGCCAGGGAAGATTCTTCAACCGCTCCGCCAATCGCGCCATACGGGCCAAGCGCCGGGGGTGTTTGACCAACGTGAGCATTTGCTGCGCCAACCACATCGGCCGTGGTTTTCGCACGGCCCGCAGGGCACGGACGCCGGCTTCGTAAATCCGAATGTACTCGACCCCGGACGGGCAAGCCGTTTCGCACGCCCGGCAGCCTAAACAATAGTCCAACGATTTCGCCAAGGCCTCGCCGATCGGCATTTCCCCCCGAGCGACCGCCTCGACCATGGCAATCCGGCCTCGGGGAGAATCGACCTCGTTACCGGTCAAGCGATAGGTCGGACACGCCGGTAAACAGAACCCGCACTTGTTACAATGATTGATTTCCGACAGCACGTCCTGCCAAACCGAATTGGCGGGCTGTACAGCCACGGCTACTCCCTCCCTTCCGCCTACCACACTAACGCGTAACCGGGTAACGGCCGCCGAAACCGTTCGACCCACGCTTTGATCTCCTCGTCGTCCGGCACCTGAATATAGGTGACATCGCCCTCTTCGTCTTCCGGACCTTCTTTCAGGGTATAAGCTTCCGATAAGTCATCGATTCGGTCGATGAAGAGGACGCCGTCCAGATGATCGACCTCGTGTTGAATGATCCGGGCATCGAAGCCTTCGTATTTTCGCCGAATCGGACGGCCTTCGGCGTCCAGTCCGGTTAATTCCACCACCTCGGCCCGGCGGGTCGGACAGTACACGCCTGGGACGGACAAGCAACCGTCGTAATCCTTCAATTCACCGTAGGCCCGGATGATTTTCGGATTATAAATCACTTCCGGCGCCTCCATGTCCTTCCCTTTCCAAATAAACGACCGGAGACTGGATCCGATTTGGGGTGCCGCAATGCCATAGGCGGCCACGGTATCCCATGTGTCAAAAAAGTCCTCCGCCAATTGCCTGGCTTGGGATCCGATCGTTTTCAGCTTGGTGGTACGCTGCCGCAAAAAATCGCTTTTGTCCGGTAACATCCAAATTTTCTGCTTCACGGTCTCATCCTTCGTTCGAAATTCACCAATGTTCCGGCACCGGGGGCAAAATGCCCACTCGCCGCAGCCGGTCGGCCATATAATCTAACGGCGTATGCTCCACCCCGTTATAGCCCGGCTTGGTGTAGATATCTAAAGCATCGGGGAAAACCTCTTTCAGCATTCGCCGGATTCGACGACCCGCCGCATCCGCATCGGTCATGAGGACGACGGTGCGATGGCGAGCCATTTTTTTGAGCGCCTCGATCCGCTCGGATCCGGGAATGCCGTACGTCATGGCGATTGGAATGGTGTCGGGTACGACCGAGCGCAGTCGCCGCACATCATTTTTACCCTCGACGATGATAAGAAAGTCATCCACGAAAATTCCCCCCATCGGTGGCGTCGGCCCCGAGAATCCTTCACCTCGCGGCACCACCTCCCTGGCGGGTCTTTTTCTCATGCTAACATGCCCCGAGCCGGATTTGAATATTGAACCGCGAAATCCGGCACCAAATCCCGCCCCCTGTGCGATACTGGAAACGAGGAGGCGATGACCCATGACGAAGGTCCTTATTGAAGGCGAAGAGGTCCCGGCCATCGGCCAGGGCACCTGGCGGTTAGGACACGACCCGAAAACCCGTAGCGCCGAAGTCGACGCCTTGCGGTACGGCATCGCGCAAGGCCTGACACTCATCGACACGGCGGAAATGTACGCCGACGGCGGCGCCGAACAGGTCGTGGGGGAGGCCGTCCGAGACGTGTCCGAAACGGTGTTTATCGTCAGTAAAGTTTGGCCCAACCACGCCAGTTATGACGGCGTGCTGCACGCGTTACAGCAAAGCTTAAACCGCCTCGGGCGGCCGTATGTCGACCTCTATCTGCTCCATTGGCCGTCCCGCCACTATCCCTTGGTCGATACCCTAAACGCCCTCGTGACCGCCAAGCGCCAAGGTTTGGCCCGGCATATCGGAGTCAGCAATTTTCCCGCGGATCTGTTGGAGCAGGCGCTGGCCATCACCGAAGGAGCCATTTCCGTCAATCAAGTCGAATACCACTTGTTAAACCGGCGGGCCGAACACCGGCTGCTCGGTTACTATCCGCGAGTCGCTACGATGGCCTATTCCCCGGTCAAAGGGCTCACGGCTCTCGAATCCGACCACCCCGGCCGGCAGGTGTTGCAGCGGTTAGCCGAAACCTATCAGGCGACTCCCGAAACCGTCGCGTTAGCCTGGCTGATTGCCCATCCCGGAGTCGTGGCGATTCCGAAAGCCGTTCACCGTGAACATATTGACGCCAACCGCCGAGCCCTCGAGCTGACGCTGACATCGGCCGACCGGGCGGCGCTCGATGCGGCCTTTCCGGCGGTCAAAGAGGATATTCCTCTACAAGCGCTGTAAAAGCCCGTCGACCGGTTACGTGCGGGATTCGCGGGCTAAAATCTCGTGAATCCGCTCCCGTAACCGGGCCTTTTGAATTTTACCGCCCGGTCCCAGCGGCATGGCCTCCACCAACTCCACCCGTTCCGGCCATTTAAATTTGGCTACCCCTCGCTCAGCCAAATACGCTTGGAAATCGGCCACCGTCGGTTGCGTGCCCGGCGTCGGGACAACAAACGCGCAGACGCGCTCCCCGAGCACCGGATCCGGCATTCCCACCACGGCAATATCCCGTACCATGGGGTGCGGACTCAACCAGTCTTCAATTTCTTTGGGAAAGATATTTTGACTGCCCCGTAATATCATGTCTTTCTTGCGTCCGACCACCCGGAGATAGCCGGAGTCGTCGTAGACACCCAAATCACCGGTGTGTTGATAGCCATACCAGGGATCATCGGGGTCGGTTTCATGATACGTGGCCCGACTTTCGTCGGGAGCGTCCCAGTAGCCGTGGTGCACGTTCCATATGAGGATTTCCCCCACCTCACCGGGGGGAAGGCGCCGGCCGGCCGCGTCGATCACCGGCACGTCAAACCCCTCAAACGGTACTCCGGCGGCAGAAAGCAAGTGTTCCCGGCTAATCCCGGGCAAAATCGGCGACATACAGCCCCCCACCTCGGACGTGCCGTAAACGTTAAAGGCGGGAACTCCCCGATCCCAAAGGGTTTCCAAAATATCCCGGCTAAAGGGAGCGCCGGAATAACTGACCAAACGCAAAGTCTCCAACGTGGCATCGGCAAAAGCGGGGTGCGTGACCACCCGGGTGATCAAGGCCGGATTCCAAACCCATAGCGTGATGCGTTCCTCTTCGGTTAACCGGAGCACGGTCGGTTCGTCAAATTCGGTCAAGTAGACGCTTCGGCCCCCGGTATAAAGCGGTGTATGGACCCCCCAAAGCCGACCGGATCCGCCGCTTAACGGCCCAATTAACAAACGGGCGTCGTACGCGGTATGACCGGCTCGTTCGGCAATCGCCACACTGTGCACATGAAACCAGTCGAGCGTCGTTCGTTGAGACAATTTCGGTACACCGGTGGTGCCCGCCGTGGGCAACAGTTCGTGCACATTTAAGGGATCGGTTTTGAGGTAGGCCAAATCGGTCAGTTGATACCGCGACCAGATACCCGGATCCAGCAACTGATCAAAAGCTTCCACGTCTTCGGGAACTCTCTCACCTGGCCGCCGGACGATAAATATTTTGAGATGGGGCAAGAGCTCACGGGCTTCCCGGTACCATTCCAAGAGTTCCCGGCCGTGCCATTCGGCCACGATCACCGCGACATCCGGCTTGAGTTTTTGTAAAGCGGCCAATGTCTCCGCCTTGCCCAAATCCACGTTCAGCCCGGCATGAATCCACGACAATTTGGACGTTACCTGGTCCAAATAGACGCTTTCGAGACAATTCGGCAAATGGGACACCACCAGAGAGCGCCGGGGCAGACCGCGATCTAACAGGTGAAAAATAATCGTGTTCACCTCGTAAAACGCTTCTGCCCAAGTTTTCCGCCGCCGATGGGCCGGTTCAACGCCCCAAAACGTGTCGACAAACGCTTCCCGTGCCCCATAAAGGGCGGCGTTTCGCTGCAATAAGTCCCATTGCACCCAGTCAAAGTGTCGACCCCCGAGTTCTCGCGAGCGCAGCACCTGCCGAAAATTAAACAAGGATTCCACGCGTCCCCCTCCTATTTGGACAAATTCCCCAGCTTGGTTCTTTTTCGCGTCGCGGCGGGAGAAATCCTGCCGACGGTATAGGGGGCGCACGGAAAAGCCATACCAGCGGAAGGAGGGGTGACCGAGTGGCCCAACGGTATTTTTCCAATATCTACTGGCATTTTGTCGGTCGCCCGGCCAATGTCCCGGCCGACGTGGACGAACCGATTGACTATACGGCCGACGGCCGGACGCTTAAGTCTGATCGCATCACCACCGATATCGTCGAAGACATTCTCGAAAGCGGTCGATTGGCCGCCACCGCCCGGGACGTGGTGGAAACTCCGGAAAACCGCCTCGTCATCGGCCCGTTTTGCTCGGTGACGGATATCCCCTGGAAAGACCTCGAAATTCACGCCACCTATTATGGTCATACGGCCATCGGCTTTCGTCCGGAGGTTATCTACCGGCAAGGTTGGAATCCGGTCTGGTATGTCCACCCCCAATTGGTGCGCACCTTGTCGCCGCATGCGGGGGCGCGCTGGCTTCCCTGGGTGAAAGTCACAGATTTTTCTCCGCACGCCGGCCATTCGTTTTATCATGAGCGGGAGTGGCGTCACTTGGGGGACTTTCGATTTGACCCGGCGACGGCGGTGGCGGCGATTTTAGTGCCCCAAAGCCGGCTCGAGTGGGCACAGAAACTCGTGGCCGCCCATCGCTGGACGGCCATCAGTGTCGTGGCGTGGGACCTCATACGGTGGGGTTAGAATGCGTTTTCTCCCACCAGGTCACGCCCCAATATCAAGGTATGCACTTCATACGTGCCCTCGTAGGTATCGACGGTCTCAAGATTGGCCAAATGCCGCATGGGAGGATAGTCCACGCTAATCCCGTTACCGCCTAAAAGCTCACGCGCCATACGGGCCACCGTTAACGCCCCGCGCGCATTGTCCCGCTTGGCCAAGGACACTTGGGGATAGCGCAAGCGACCGGTCTCATATAACCGGGCCAATTGCCGCGCCCTTAACTGCATCGCCACCACCTCCGACAACATGTCGGCCAACCTCTCCTGCACCAATTGGGTCGCCGCGATGGGTCGGCCAAAGGCGATACGGGATTTTGTGTATGTGACCGACGTGTCCAGACAGTCCAACGCCGCACCCACCGTCCCCCAGGCAATTCCGTAGCGGGCTTGCGTCAAGCAACCAAGCGGAGCGCCTAGCCCTTCGGCTGCCGGTAATATCGCATCCGGAGAGACTTCTACCTGATCCATATAGAGTTCGGCGGTCACAGACATCCGCATAGAGGCTTTCGTATGAATTTCACGCGCGGTAAAACCTGGGGTATCCGTCGGCACAATAAATCCCCGGACGATGCCGGCCTCGTCTTTGGCCCAAATCACGGCCACATCGGCCAGCGTCCCGTTGGTAATCCAGCGCTTGGCCCCCTGCAGAATAAAGCCCCGATCCGAACGACGCGCCGTGGTCCGCATGGCCCCGGGGTCGGACCCGGCATCCGGTTCGGTCAGACCGAAACATCCAATCACCTGACCGGCCGCCATGCGGGGTAAATACGTCTGTTTTTGCTCCTCCGAACCGTAACGATAAATGGCATACATGGCCAGCCCGCTTTGCACCGACGCAAACGACCTGAGCCCCGAATCGCCTCGCTCTAATTCCTGCATCATTAACCCATAGGTGAGTGCCGACGCTTCGGACCCCCCATAGACTTCCGGCAAGGTCGGCCCAAACACGCCCAACCGAGCCATCTCTTCGATTAAATGGGTCGGAAACCGCCCTTCCAGCCACCAACTGCCGGCCTGGGGACGAATGTGGTCGGTCACCCATTGCCGGACCATGTCACGTGCTTGCACCGATTCCGGAGGATAATCGGCCTCTAGGCCGTAAAAATCTTCCCGGCGTGCCTCGAATGCTGTCACTCGTGATCTCCTTTCTGCTCAGGATAAGTCGGCGGCGCCCGATGCACCGCGCTCGGTGTCATAGAAAAATGCCAGGGCAATCGAATCACCGGCAATGAACCGACCGTCGGATGATGAACGGACACCACGGAGCCGTACCCGCGATCCCTATCAAACGCCAACGCCTCGGGCACCGTGCGAACCGGACCGGCCGGCACCCCGGCCGCCTCGAAAAGGGCCAGCCAGCTCTCGCGTGACCGGGTCAGCAACACGGATTCCAACAAATCGATTAACTCCCGGCGATGGCGAACCCGCTCCGGGTTCGTCTGAAATCGCGCATCGGCGGCCCATTCGGGATGTCCCATCGCCGCCACCAGCGCTTGAAACTGACGGTCGTTGCCCACGGCCAAGGCGATTTGCCCGTCCGCCACCCGAACGGTTTGGTACGGCGCCAATTGCGGGTGGGCGTTGCCGAGCCGGGCAGGCGGTTGACCGGTGGCCAGCGTGCTCTGAGCCACGTTGGACAAAATCGCCAAACCGGCTTCCCATAAGGAAACACTGACATGCTGCCCCTGACCGGTCTGGCTCCGCGCCCATAACGCCGCTTCAATTCCACTCAGTAAAAACAACCCCGCCACCAAATCGACGATCGGTACCCCGACCTTGCTGGGTTCCCCCGCCACCGGACCGGTGATCGCCATGAGTCCGCTGCCGGCTTGCATGACAAAGTCATACCCCGGCCGATCGTCACCGGGCGGATAACCCCGCACAGAGGCGGTGATTAACCGCGGATTAGCCTCCCGCAACGCATCGAGCCCGAGCCCCCATTTTTCCAATGTGCCGGGCCGGAAATTTTCCACTACCACATCCGCCCAGGTGAGCGCCCGTTCACGCACATAAGCCCGATGCCGAGGATTTTCCAAGTCCAACACAATCGATTCTTTATTGCGGTTAGCCGATAAAAAATAGGTGGATTCTCCCGCAACAAACGGCGGTCCCCATTGACGGGTGTCGTCGCCGCCGCCCGGCCGTTCCACCTTGAGAACCTCCGCCCCGAGTTCCCCTAAAGCCATCGTCGCATAGGGCCCCGCCATTACCCGGGACAGGTCCAGTACCTTAATCCCGGCCAAAGGTCCTTTCGGTTGCGTCATGGGAAAAAGAGGGCCTAACGGCCCCCTTCCTCCATAATGGTGGCTTCTAACAAGTCGAGCGCTTCATCGAGCATATCCAACGGGGTGGTGAGAGGCGCCAGGAACCGAATCACGTTCCCGTAAATCCCGGCCTTTAACACCAATACCCCACGGTCCATCATCCGGTGCAAAATCCGACTGGTCAGCTCGCCTGCCGGCTCCTTGGTCTTTTTGTCTTGGACCAGTTCCACCCCGACCATGGCGCCCAAACCGCGTACTTCGCCAATGACCGGTGACTTTTCTTGTATCGCCTTCAGCCGACTCATCAAATGTTCGCCCTGTTTCACCGCCATCCCGAGCAGATCTTCCGATTCGAAGACATCCAACACCGCGTTACCGGCGGCGGTAGCCAACGGGTTACCCACGTAGGTGCCCCCGATCTGCGAATCGTCGGGCCCATTCATGATCTCCGGTTTGCCAATCACCCCCGACAATGGCACCCCGTCGGCAATCGATTTGGCCATGGTTAATAAGTCGGGTTGAATCCCGGCATGCTCCGTCGCAAAAAACTTGCCGGTACGGCCAAATCCGGTTTGGACTTCATCGACAATCAACAAAATCCCGTGCTTTTGGGTGAATTCCCGCAACCAGGGCAAAAACGTCGGCGGCGGCACCACAAAACCGCCTTCGCCTTGCACCGGCTCGACAATCACGGCCGCCAAATCTTCCGGCGCCACTTGCAATAAGAGCGCTTTTTCAATTGCGCTGTAGCAACGCTCGTCGCAGACGTGATGCTCCTCCCCGGCGCCGTATTCGCACCGATAGGGATATGGGTACGGCGCGCGATAGACTTCGGGCGCAAACGGACCCATTTTGGCTTTGTAGGGATGGACTTTGCTGGTCAACGACATGGCCATCAGGGTACGGCCGTGAAAGGCCCGCTCAAAGGACAAGATACCGGCTCGTCCCGTGTAGGCGCGGGCGATTTTCACCGCATTTTCCACCGCTTCGGCCCCGGAGTTGAAAAACACCGTCGTCGCCGGACCGCCCCCGGGAAAGCGGGCGTTAAGCCGTTCGGCCAAACGTACATAACTTTCGTACGGGACTACGGTGAAGTCGGTGTGTAAAAACCGGTCGACCTGTTCATGAAGCGCCGCCTTGACCCGATCGTTGGTGTGACCGACATTGAGCACTCCCACACCACCCGTCAAGTCGATAAAGGTGTTCCCGTCGATATCGGTCAAAAGGCTGCCGTGCGCCCGGTCAATCACAACCGGGGCGAATACGGACACCGCCCGCGGAGCCGCCTTCTCCAATCGGCTCAACACCGCTTGGCTCTTGGGCCCCGGAATGGCGGTTTTCAACGAAATATATTTGGTTTGAGTTGCCATAGTGTCCTCCCGTCAATGAGTCTGGTGGAGCGTCGGGGCTCTCGACACAAATGCCTCTAGGTGTCGATTTGCGCCCGCTGCAAGCGTCCGCTGTAATCCACATAGACCGCCTTCCACTCCGTGAAAAAGTCAATCGCCGCTTCCCCGGATTCCCGGTGGCCATTGCCTGTGCCTTTGGTGCCGCCGAAGGGCAAATGAATTTCTGCCCCGGTGGTTCCCGCATTAATATAGACAATACCGGTCGCTAAATCACGGATCGCTTGAAAGGCCCGGTTGACATCCTGCGTGAAAATCGACGAGGAAAGGCCGTAACTCACCCGGTTGTTGACCTCGATCGCCTCGTCGAGAGATTTCACGCGAATCATGGATAATACCGGGCCGAAAATCTCTTCGTTAGCGATCCGCATCTCCGGCGTCACATCGGTAAACAGGGTGGGGAGATAGAAATGGCCGTGCGCCAAAGTCGGATCGTCCGGAATCCCCCCGCCGATCTCCAGGTGGGCGCCTTCTTGTTGCCCCAACTCGACATAATGCTGAACTTTTTCCACCGCCGCTTGATTCACCAAAGGGCCGACATCGGTCTCGGCGGAAAGCCCGTGGCCTAACCGAAGGCCGCGAATGCGCTCTTTCAAGCGGTCTCGCAAGCGGTCATAAATCCCCTCGTGCACAATAATGCGCGAACAGGCCGTACAACGTTGGCCGGTGGTACCGTAAGCACTCCAGATGATGCCGTCGACCGCCAGGTCGAGATTCGCATCATCCATGACAATGACCGCGTTTTTACCCCCCAGTTCCAGGGAGACGCGCTTTAAAAGCCCGCCGGCCACCTGCGCCACATGACGACCGGTTTCGTTGGATCCGGTAAAGGAAATTAACTGCACCCGCGGATCGGTCAATAACGTCTCGCCGACTTCACGACCGGAACCGAATACCAAGTTGACGACGCCCGGCGGAATTCCCGCTTCCTCTAAAATTTTGACCAATTCGTACGCCAAATAGGGTGATTCGGTAGCCGGCTTAAAGACGACCGTATTGCCCGAAACCAAGGCCGGGAAAATCTTCCAGGTCGGTATGGCCATCGGAAAGTTCCATGGTGTGATAATACCGGCGACCCCAATGGAATCGCGTAGAGCCATCGCAAATTTGTCCGGTAATTCCGACGGGGTGGTGAAACCGAAGCTGCGCCGGCCCTCCCCGGCCATATAAAAGGCCATGTCGATGCCTTCTTGTACGTCGCCCTCGGCTTCCAAACGCACCTTGCCCATTTCCCGGGTCATTTTTTCCGCCAGTTCCCGCTTGCGGGCTTGTAAAATCTGTCCCACTCGAAACAGGATTTCCCCCCGCTTGGGTCCCGGCACCTTACGCCAACGTGGATAGGCGTCCGCGGCGGCCGCAATGGCCCGTTCGGTGTCCTGACGGCTGGATAACGGAACTTCTGCTATTACCTCTCCATTGGCCGGGTCAATGTCGGGCCGGTATTGCCCGGTTTCCGGCGCTACCCATTGCCCGCCAATAAAGTTGTTCAGTCGCACCCTATTCCCTCCCCATTCCCTGCCCCCGGCATCTATCACCCCAGGTCAGGTACACGTCTAGTATACCGAGGGCTAGGAGAAAATGCCATGAAGGCCGATTTACGGCAACGCCGCCAAAACGCTTTGAATGTCTTTCGCCGCCAAGGGATCCGACGAGACTCGGGAAATCCCGGCCCCGCTGAGTAAAAATTCGACCGAATAAGCGGGAATTTCCGCGCGCCCATTGTCATAAGGGTAAAACGTTCCGTCAATCGTCACCCCGCCGCCAAAGCCATAGGCGCCATATCCGGCCATCATGAGAATTTCCGTTTCTTCAATGGCCGTCCGAATCGTCACCCCGACTAACCCGTCCACCCGCTGACCACTATCGCGGGCATCTCTCAGCATTTGTTGCACGGCGTAGCGGCGCACCTCCGACAATCGCTCGGTCACGCCGGTCACTTCTTGATTCCAGAAATTCCAGCCGGAGGTAATGGACCGGGTGCGGTACCCCACCGGCATCACATGGCGGTAATAACCCACCGCCCAGGTCACCGGCATATAGCCCCGGCTCCATAAGCGATAAAAATCCTCGCCTGTGAGGGGACTCACCAACGGAGTGCGAGGCGGCCGGAGGGTCGGACCGAACGATACCGCGGTCCCCACTAAACTACAGGTGACCACGGTCCCCTCCCGGGTAAACTGAATTCGGGTGTCGATCACCGCATGGGCGCCGGCCAGTCGCGCCTCCTCCACCAAGCGCCCCAAGGCATCCGATTTCGCGCGATAATGGGCCC
Source organism: Sulfobacillus acidophilus DSM 10332 (assembly GCA_000237975.1). GTDB lineage: Bacteria > Bacillota > Sulfobacillia > Sulfobacillales > Sulfobacillaceae > Sulfobacillus_A > Sulfobacillus_A acidophilus. Next base: position 2,014,867 of record CP003179.1, read on the forward strand.
GGATCAGGTTGGCGGCATCAAAATGATCGTCCAAAAAAATCCGCTGACTCTGGTCGGTCGCCGCATGAAAATAACTGCTCCCGGTCACTTGGGCAATCGGTGTCAGGTGTAGGAGGTCGGCCAGAGCCGTTTCCGGTACACTAAAGGTACTCATCCAGGGCAATTGGCCTTCCCGCGTGGCCACCACCCGATTCACCGCCTTGGCCGGCAACTGGCCTTTTTCCAAAAGCTCCCGGTCGCGCGCTTGTTCCGCCTCCGACAATCCTTGAAACCGCCCGTCCGGCGTGGGGCCGGGAGGTTTGGGGCGATTAAACCACGGCATATGACACCTCCTATAAGCCGGTCGCGGAGTCGTTCATCGGCAGCACGAGCTGAGGAGCGGGCATTTCCGACGGCTTCGCCCGTTTCACGGCGGTGCCGACGGCAAAAAATTCGATCACATGGGCCCCCCATTCATGGTGGTTTTCATGTAATTGCACCCCGACAATGCCTTCCCCGCCCAAATCGGCGGCTTCCGTCTGCATGCGTTCCATGGCCAGCTCGCGGGCGTCATATAGTCCCTGGGTATAGATTGTGAGCTCTTGATTTTGGCCGACTTGCCGGAGCGATTGCAGGACCCCCTGATGGGCGATGTGGTACACACACGTCCCCATCACGAGACTAATCGGGCGAAATCCGGTTTTCATCAGCGTCCAAAAATCCTGTCCGGACAAGTCGGATGTAAAGGGTTTGCCGGCCGGAGTGCGATAAGACGTTCCGTCTTTGGCGCGGATGGCGGTCCCAATGGCGATAAACTCGGCCAAATGTTGACCCCATTCGGCCAGTTTAACCTCTAACCGCACCCCGATGACGCCATCCGCCTTCAGTTCTTCCGCTTCTTCTTCCATGCGGGACATGGCCAATTCCCGCGCTTGATACATCGCTTGCGAGAGCACGGTCATCTCCTGATTTTTGGACCACGCCGCCTGTTGATACCCGATATGATAGATGGACGAGCCCATCACCAGCCCTAACGGCTCAAAACCGGCCTCATCCACCAAAACAAATTCATTCACGCTTAAATCACTGGTGAACACGTAGCGCGGCGACTCGCGGTTTAACCGCTCTAGCGCATCCGGGGGTAAATCTGCCGGCGTCGAAGGATTCATGGGCATTACCGCCTCCTTGAGTGACAAACGACTCTGACCACAGGGCTCCTACCGGATTCGGGAGCCAATTTCAGGATATCACGGCGAAGAGAGGGTTCATGACATCTTCCCGCGGTTTTTTGCGGTTATGCTATACTTCCCCCAGAAAGACAGGGACGAATTTCGACCCGCATAGGAGGTGGCGTGATGCCCGAAGCGGTAGAAACAATTGAAGGTTGGTATGCGCTCCATGATTTCCGCCACATCAACTGGGAGAAGATCCGCCAGTTGTCCCCGGCATCCCGCCAGGAGGCCATCCAAGAACTGGCCCGCGAGATCGAAAAATATCGGTCCGTAGCCGCCGACCAAGGCAGTTTCGGCCTCTTTCAGGTGATTGGCCATAAGGCGGACGTCCTCTTTTTGCATTTTCGTCCGTCGGTGGACGCTCTCTTGACCCTGGAGACCGACTTCAACCAATTGCGGTTAGGCTCGGCCTTCCCCCAAAGTTATTCCTATTTTTCGGTGGTTGAGCTCAGTAAATACCTGGCGCGCGGGTTAACCGGCGAAGCGATGCGAACGGCATTACGACCGCGACTGGAACCCCAAATCCCGGATCGCGACTACGTATGTTTTTATCCGATGAACAAAAAACGCGAGGGACAGGACAATTGGTACATGCTGAGCCAGGACGAGCGTCGGGAACTCATGAAGGGTCACGGCATGATTGGCCATAAGTATCATGAAGAGGTCATCCAAATCATTACCGGCTCACAGGGATTAGACGACTGGGAATGGGGAGTGACCCTGTTTTCCAACGATGTCTTAGGCTTTAAGAAGTTAATCTACGAGATGCGTTTTGATGAAGCCAGTGCCCGATTTGCCGAATTTGGACCGTTTTTGATCGGTAAACGCATCGCCCCCGAGGCCTTTATCCAGGGGCTTGAAGCGGGTGCCATGGACGCACCGTAGAAACCATGCGCAAGACGTCCGCCGGCGTGGCCATCCCGCCGGCCAAGGTCACCAGTTCCCGGCCGGCCAGCCAATCGGCTTCGGCTGCGCCGGGAGCCACCACCAGCAATCCGGGATCCGCCGGTAATCGGCGGAAAAGCCCGGGATGCGCCAACGAGCGGGCCAATGCGATCGCTTGAGGCGTCGTCGGAGCTTCCACCACCACGAGCCAGCGCTTGACATGCCAGATCACCAGCCCCGGTTTAGGGTTATAGGCCGTGATCCCCCCCATTTCGAGGCGCCGCCCTTCTATCGGCGGGACGCCATGGGGCCCCAACAGACTATAGGAGGCCAGCCAGGATAAGACCGACCGCGGAGGAATGGATCCGACTTGAATGCCCCCGAGCGACAACACGGGTTGCCCCATATTCCCCGCCAATAACGGGGACGCATTAAACGGTTCGGGTTTCGGCACCCGCAAAAGGGTGATGCCGTACCCGCCACGCGAAAAAAATCCGATGCCGGCGGTGGCCGGCTTCCAGGCCGCCGCGGGCGCCACAAGGCGGGTCGGCGCCCAGATGGTCAAACCGGTCCGTTGATGCACCCAGGCCAGCGCCCGAGAGAGCGTGGAAAGCCCAGGCGCGGGCTCCTTAACCGGATGGGGCCGATCGCTGGCCCCCACCCCACAACCATAGAGTAACCCGCTCAGGAATACGATCAAGACGAGGCGCAACCACCGCACGCATACCACTCCACACCGACTATATTTTTCCATATCTTTTACTAATACCAACGCATCAAATCGCTTCGGGTTACCACGCATCCAAAAAATAATCCGAGGCCCTAGCCATTGTAGTACGGGCAGGGCCTCGGGACGAGAGAAAACCGTTTCCAGCCGCCGGTGCGTCGGTGATCCGTTAGGAGGGCATACCCGGGCTCCGGTTCCAGTCGCTCTCCGTTTGGATAAACGCGGTCATTTGCTCGTGATTACGCCGAAACCAGTCATTGGGATTATCTTGGGATTCTAGGGGCACATACCAGCCTTGTTGCTCCATGAATTTGTAGAATTCGTACGCCGCGTCGAGATAATAGCGGCTCATTTCCGAAAAGGCGCGCCGAAGCCCAACGTGGGAGGCTTCCGTCGCAAACCAAAGAGCTCGGACGGCCATGTTCTTGTTACAGGACAAGCAATCGCTGGCGATCGTGCGAGCCGAAAAACCCGACTCGACCCGTGGACGCACCGGGGTCGGCGATTGGCTCGGCATGCCCTTGGGTCGGCCGCTCAATCCGCCGTCAAGATTTTCAAAGCGGCGGTTTAACGCGTCGCCGTTGGCCAAATCAATTAATTCATGGTAGTGGGTCTCCGCTTTTTGACGCGCGTGACGCAGCATCGCCTCTAAATGGCTATCGTCTACAAAGCTCAGGTAAGCCGTCAGCTTATTGATGTCGGTGGCCAAGGTCGACGCCATTTCATGAATCGCCAGCAATTCGGCCGGGTTTAATTGTGCCATCGTCAAACCTCCTCTAAGGGATGGGAATCCGTCAACAGCGTGGCCGGAATCCCTACGGCTTATACGTCGGCCAAAAATCCGCATAACTGGTGATACGCGGCGTCCCCCCAGACTTGAACCGATTGAAAGCCGGCTGCGGCCTTGCGGCGATAAATTCCCGAATCGGCGCATTGCTGCAATGCCGCTAGCCACTCCCCGACCGTGTCGCCCACCACGAACACCGCTTCCCGTTGTGGCCGGGAGAGCCCGATGGCCCCGGAAGCGCGACAAATCACCGGACGGCCATAGCCCATCGCTTCCAGAATTTTATTCTGGGCACCCGATCCGGTCCCCACCGGACTGATGGCCACACCATGGGTACGATAGACGGTGAGCAAATCCTCCACAAATCCGCGGCCGTCCACACCGGGAGCGCGATAGGCCTCACTGCCGCGGCCGACCAGGGTTAACCGATAACCCCGAGATGCCAACGACGGCCAAATTCGTTCGAGAAACCAAGTTATGCCCAACCGGTTAGGGAGATAGCGGAAATTGCCGACCATGACCAAAGCCTTGGGGTCGGCCGGATCCAACCAGACTTTTTCGTTCACTCCGTTCGGCACGACGGCGGTCTCGAGGCCGTACTGGCGTAGCCATAGCCGATCCGGTTCGGCACTGACCCACACTTGGTCAAATTGCCGACCGTACGCCACTTCCCGGCGACCGATACCCGCTAACGTCAGGCGTTTAGACCAGGTGATCCGGGAAAACCCTAATCGGCGGCGATACCAATCGAGAGAATCCGTCAAATCCAGCACGCGCCGGGGGGCCGGCAGGGATAACGCGAGAGGGGCTGCCGCCAATTGAAAGGCAATGACGATGTCAGTGGCGGGCGCACTGCCTGGCCCTCGGCTGTGCCAAAAGTAAGGCGGCCAGAAGTGGGCCGGCAGGCCGACGGGAGGACGGCGGGCATCCACCCACTGAAGGTCGTCGGCCAGCCTATTCACAGCCTCGACAAGCCCTTTGAGGCGATAGACATCCCCTTGGGGCGGTCCGGCGGGCGACACCCGTGTCACAAGCGTCACCCTCATCGTTGCGCCGCCTGTCGGAGCACCGTCAGGGTGCGGTTCCAGCCGTCTTCGGCATTAAAGTTTTTTTGGACCACCCGACGGGCCGCCCGACTTAAGGGCTCATAGTGGGCCAGTCCATACTCCATCGCCGTCACCAACTCTTTCGGACGCCCGGGTTCCACCACCAAAGCCGGATCGATGGGCTCGACCATCGCGGGTTGCGCGCCGACCCGTGTCACCACCGGTACAACGCCCAGCGCCATGGCATCCAAGACGGTATAGGGTGCCCCTTCTTTCCAAGACGGATGGACCAAAAGGTCAATGGTTTCCAAAAACGATGCGGGGTTTTCTTGCCATCCCGCCCACCTCACGTGCGGCAAGGAGGCCGCCCCTTTCTCTACCGTATCCCGCAAAGGCCCGTCGCCCGCAATCCGCCAATGCCATTCGGGGCGCATGCGGGCGGCTTCTAATAACACGTCCAAGCCCTTTTCCGGCGAGAGTCGCCCCAAAAAGCCGACCCGGGGCGGATTCGAAAGATATCGCGCGTTGTCGGATGACGGTGCCGGCACCCCGTTCGGGATGAAATGCGCCCGTCGGTTGCCCACGCGGGCGACCGCCCATGCGTAATCCGCCGGGGTCATGGTAATAATGGCGGCACTCCGGCGGGCCGCCCACTGTTCCAGTTGATGAAACAGCCGACGTCGCCAACCGGGCCACGTAGGGTCCTGAAAAACCAAGCCATGAGCGGTATAAACCACCGGCACGCCCACTCGCGCCCCGACCCAGCGGGCGAGAATACCGGCTTTGGAGCTATGCGCGTGGACCACATCATACCCTTGACGCATCAGGCGTCCTAAGGCGCGGGCCGCCCGACTGTCGGAGCCTAAGTCAATCTCCCGGGTCAATTCCGGTATCGTGACAATCGTGGCATATCCGTCCACCAAGGCATCAATCCAATGGCCACCACCATGCGCCACCGTCACCATGATACCGTGGTCGGCCAAAAATCGGGTCAATTCGGCCACATGGCGTTGGGCGCCGCCGGCTTCACCACCGGTAATGACCTCCAACACCCGCACTGCTTGTCTCCTCCCCAATCCCGACCGCCCATGATTTCCTCTTATGCTATACTAACGCAATATCAAGGATTCTTATAGCGTTTGGATCCGAATGACATGATGACAGAAAGGCAGGAAATGGTATGTTTCATGAAACCCGGCTACGGGTGAGGTTTGGCGAAACGGACTTGGCCGGCCACGTCAACAATGCCGTCTACCTCAGCTATTTGGAAGAAGCCCGGGTCGATTTCTTTCGATCAGTGTTCGAAACCGAAAGAGTGCCCCTCATTTTGGCCTCCGCCAAACTCGACTTTATGCGACAAGTCTTTTTCCCCGATATCCTGCGGATTGAAACCGGCATCCTTCGTCTCGGCCGCACCAGTTTTGACATGCTCCATCGTTTGTTCCGGGAGGAAACCGGGGAAATCGCCTTGATGGGAGTCGCCACGCTTGTTCGCTTCAACTATGATCAGCAAGCGCCCGAACCGTTAGACGTGTTTTGGCGCGACCGACTGAACCGGTATCTAGTCGAACCGCACGTATCCGGCCGGGACCCGTCTTAACGCGGGTCTCGCCGGCTTAGACTCCGATCGATATAGGTTAAAATGCCTCCGCCGAGCGCCCAAAGCCAAACGGCACCCGTGACGGGCCAGAGAACCATATCCAAAAAGCCGAAAGACACCAGGCGCAGTAGCCACACCATAAACAAGAGGCCCAATTGCACAAGGCCACTGAGCCATTTCCCCATTATTAAGGTCCCGACCCCCGGGACAAATAAATTAATCACGATGCCGACTCCTGCTAAGGTTCGCCCCATTCGGATCACCTCGCCTATTTCCATCATACGCCTTTCTATCGCATCGGGCGGCTATCCACGCCGGAGAAAATTTCTCCAGTAAGCGCCCCCTGCTTGCGACTAATAGAACGGCAGGATAATATAAGAGAACATTCGTTTGTAATTGCGGAGGAGGGAAGGCCGATGCCGACGCGCCAAATTCGGGAATGGCAAGCCGGTCAGGCATTAAACCGGGCGCCCAACGGCATTCATTTCGGATTTCACTATTCGCTAAACCCCTATCGCGGCTGCGCGCACGCCTGTCGCTATTGTTATGCCCGCGAATCCCATCGCTACCTGGATCTGAACCTGGCCGAGGATTTCGAGACGCGGCTCTTTGCTAAAGAGAACTTGCCTAGACGGCTTGGCGCGGAATTGAAGAAAATCCCGGTGGCCCGTCAAATTGCCATCGGCACGGTAACCGATCCCTATCAACCGTTGGAAAGCCGACACCGTCTCACAGAAGAAGCCTTAAAAGTCCTGACCGAAAGCGGCCACCCGTTTACCGTCACGACCAAATCCCCGTTAATTTTGCGGGATCTGGAGTTGTTGGCCGTGCTCGGGCGCCGCCGACAAGTCGCCGTCAATATCAGTCTCATCACCCTGGACAAAGCGCTCCTCCGGATCCTCGAACCCGCGACCGCCCCGCCGGCCCGTCGCCTCGAGACCATTCGCCGATTGCGTGCCGCCGATATTCCGGTGGGGCTTTTTCTGGCGCCTATCATTCCCGGTTTGACGGACCGGCCGGGAGAAATCGAGGAGTTGGCCACGGCCGCCATCGAGGCCGGCGCAGCCTGGGTGATGGCGGCCCCGGCCCGGTTAAGTCCGCCCCTGAAGGCCTATTTTTTGAACCGGCTGAGGGAGACCCATCCCGAATCCGCCCGGATGCTGGCGTCCCTTTATGAAGACCGTCAAACTCCGCCGAGCGCGTATTACGACCGCCTCCGACGACGAATCGATCCCGTGTTGGCGCGGCACGGAGTCAGCCCAAAGCCCCTAATGCCGGTGGCCTATGAAATCGTCCGACAAACCCGCTTTGTTTTTGACTAATCCCCAGGTTCTCAGGGGCAAATCGCGGCCCTACAGGTTGTAACGGACGTGGGCCGTCTTGACAATGCCGTTAGAAAAGGTTTGAAACTGCTGGTACTTTTGATTTTGGGTCAACTGCTGTTCAATCTGACTTTCAACCGAACTAAACGGCTCTAACGTCGCCGGCTTTTCGGCTTCCACCTCAATCACATGATACCCGAACTGCGAATGGGCAATACCGAATTGACCGGGCTTCAGTTTGTCCATTTCTTCGTAAAACGGCTGAACAAAACCCGAAGCGGCACCTGTATCGACCCATCCGAGCGATCCGCCTTTATCTTTGGTGCCGGTATCAATGGAATACTTCTTGGCTAACGCGGCAAAATTCGCCCCGTGGTCCGCCTCCACCTGCGCCAGAATCGATTCCGCCAAACTTTTTTGTTTGACCAAAATGTGGCGAACCAAGACTTGGGCCGGGGTTTGAAATTGCGACGGATGGGCATCATAATAGGCTTTTGCCGTACTGGCCGACACCGCCGGCACTTTCGCCGTTTCTTGGGCGAACGCGGCCTGCAAAACCATTTGCTGGGTTAAAAAGTTGGTTAGGGTCGCCGTCGTCAAATGATAATGTTTGAGCGTCGATTGCATGGCGGTGGTGCCCCCCAGCGCCAATGCGACGTTCTCGTCGAGAAACTGGGTGGCTTCCTGGTGCGCCTTGGTTTCCGTAATCAAATGATGCTTCAAGGCCCACTGTTCGACCGCGATTTCCGACGCCAACTCTTTGACTTGCTGTTTTTTCGCACTGGCACCGGTCGGTAGGGTAACACCTTGGAGAAGATTGGTCGCCGCCACCGCCACCTGCCAGTCCGATTCGGTGATCGCCTGGCCATTGACCACCGCCAACGGCTTGGGGGCAGCCGTCGGACTGGACGTGGTTCCGCACCCCGCGATCATGAGGGCTGTGGCCGCCACCACTCCTATCCCGACGAGTCGTGTTTGCTTGATCATGCGTCTATCCCCTTTCGTCCATGCCGTTTATTGTAACATAGCCCTGCCGCCCGTCCATGATAGCAAATCCTCTCAACCGTCCGGGCACTTAATTTGTGGCAGGGCTGCCAGTCCGGCTCGCCGAGCGGCTTAGCAAACGAATCCATTATCGCCAAACATTGACCTCGGGTTTCAAATCGCATTCAATAAAAGAGGAACCGCAAGAGACAATGCCGAGACTTCGAGGGGGTTGACCGACACGTTCCGTTCGTTGCGGCGTCCGCTACAAGCCGCTTTTGTCGGGGTGATGGACGTGGCCTTGCTCAATTTGGCCAACGTTCTCGCCTTTTGGCTTCGGTTCGGCGGCCGACCAGCTTATAACTGGAATGCCTATTTACACCTCATGCCGTGGGAAACGGCTATTTATCTCATCGTCTTTTATTTTTATGGTCTCTATCATTACGCCCATAAAACCTCGAATGAAATGAAAAGCGCCATTGTCACCGCAATACTGCTCGCCGGTTTTTTGACCATGGCCGTCGCCTATTTAATCGTCAACATCGGATTTCCCCGTTCCGTTTTCCTCTTGTCGATGACGCTCCAATTTCCTTTATTTGGAATCTGGCACATGGCGCATCGGTCCTATATGTTACGCACGGCGCCGGCGCGACAGGTTTTAGCGGTTGGCTCGCCCGCCGAATGGGATATGTTGAGGGTTCGAGCCGGCCAATTTTTACCCCGCATTACCCTCCGTTATTTGACCCCCGACGAGGCCGTCGAACCTGCCGTCTTTCACGGTATCGACGCGGTCATTCTCGGGCGGGTCAAGAAAGACTTGCGGGAAAAAATTTTCTTGGCCGCGATGGCCCGCAATATCCCCTGTCTTTGGTCCCCCGATACCTATGACGTGCTGGTCGCCGGCGCCCAATTAACCAGTCTTGACGATGCCCCGATGTTTTCCCTGCCGTCGGTGCGGGTGAAAGGCGGATCGCGAGCGTTTAAGCGACTGGCGGATATCGTGGTGGCGGCCCTCGGGCTGGTTCTCGCCTCCCCCGTCATGGGTCTCATTGCCGCCGCGATTTGGTTCGACAGCGGTCGGCCCGTGCTCTATCGCCAAGACCGTGTGACCAGCGGCGGGCGCATTTTTTCCTTGATTAAATTTCGGACGATGATTCCGGATGCCGAGCGCCACACCGGGCCGGTGCTGGCCCAAACCGAAGACCCCCGCGTGACCCCGATCGGGCGATTTTTGCGTGCCAGTCATTTGGACGAGCTGCCCCAGCTCTGGAATATTCTCGTGGGCGATATGTCACTAGTCGGCCCCCGTCCCGAACGGCCGATATTCGTCGATCAATTTAAAGAAGAGGTGCCCCATTACGCATTACGTCATTTGACCCCGCCGGGACTGACCGGGTTGGCCCAAGTGCTGGGCGATTATGATTCCCCGCCGGAAGAGAAAGCGACCTATGATTGGCATTACGCTAAAACCTGGTCGTGGCTCAAAGATGTGTCGATTATGATTCAAACCGTCATTCAATTATGGAGACGCTAACGGATGAGCTGGTGCATCACCCCGATTCAAGCGTCGGATCGGCCGTGGCTCCGCACCCTCTGGGAACGGGAATGGGGCGGACTTACCATGGTTTCTCGCGGTCGGGTTCATTTCGTTGACCGCTTGCCCGGCTGGATTGCCCGCGATAGGGACCATCGACCCGTCGGGGCCGTCACGGTCGCACAGGACGAGAAAAGCACCGAAATTGTGAGCTTAAACGCCTTAATTCCTCGTCAAGGGATTGGACGTCAGCTGCTTCTCGCGGTCGAAACCGACCCCGAAGTGCGGCGGCGCGGCCGTCTCTGGCTGATTACCTCGAACGACAATCTGGACGCGCTCGCCTTCTATCTCCGCCTGGGATATCGTCTCACCGCCATCCATCGGGATGCGATAACACGCGCCCGTGCTCAGAAGCCCTCGATTCCGTTGCGCGGGCATTACGGCATCCCGTTATGGGATGAATGGGAGTTGGAAAAAGAACTGGACTAAGCGGCCGGGGTGCCCCGCCCTTTCGCCCTCGATGCGGCGATTTTGGGTGAGGAGACGGGAAATGTTTCAAAATATGGGGACATGACCGAACCTGGAATTATTGCAAACAGGGCAACGGATGTAACGTAAACGTAAAATAGTCCCCACCTTGGCAGGGGGGATCGTTTGTGATGGAGGGATTAGGGGGCTGATGGGATGGGCTGCGCTTTCACGTGAACCGGTAACGTGGCCGACCAGGGTAAGCAATCAGCCCAGCTCGCGGCATCTGAAAGGTCGCGTTGTGGCAATTGCTCAAACAGATATTGGAGATAGGCACGCGGTTATCTGACCGGCACGCCGGGACTCTTAGCCCACGTGACGGAGCGATTTGAACACTGGGCCGCGGAGGCAGCCGTCCCGGAGGCGCGAAATGATGATGAACCGCTTCCCGCCCTGGTGCAAGGATTCTTCTTGGAGCGCTTGATGACACAACGCAACGCCTCACCGGCGACGGTGAGCGCGTATCGCGATACATTCCGGCTATTGTTGCGGTATCTGGCCGACCAGCAGCAATGTCCCGCGACGACGGTCACGATGGACATGCTCCATGCAGACACCATCTTGGCCTTTTTGAATGACTTGGAAGTCCGTCGGTAGAACACCATCAAGACCCGCAACCATCGCCTGGCCGCGATCCATTCGTTTATGGACTACATCAGCTTTCAAGCTCCGGAGTGTCTCGGACTCGTGCAACGGGTCCAGCAGATTCCGTTCAAGAAGGCCGCCACCCATGTTGTGTCCTACCTAGAACCGACCGAAATGGACGCCCTCCTAGGAGCTTGTGCTGTGGCAAAAATGCTGTATACAGAGGGTGTCCAAAAAGTCGAGACACCCCGTTATGGGCCCGAACCGTTTACGGCAGTCATGCAGGACATGATGGCACATCGTTTGTTCAACGGAATGCCCACTTACCAAGTCCAGCCCGATGCCACTGCAAGTCGCCTTCTGGGTTCCGACTTCTTAAAGCTCGTGACCGTGTTGGCCAGAGAGCACCCGACTGATCCACACCCAGGTAAAATTTAGCACGTCAATGTACCATACCTAGATCCACACGAAAATCCGGATACCCTGATTTTATTGCACAAACCCCTTATTACTCCGTTCTGGGGTTACCCGTTTTCCGCGCGGTGAGGTGCAGGAGGGCATGGATCGTTGCAAGGTAATAGTAAAACGCCCAGCTTAGCCAAATATTCTGGTCGTAGTCTGTTTTTTGCTTCTGATTGTGATGGCGGATTCCGAAACGGTTTGCCAGTTCAAATAGATCCGATTCGTCCTTCTTGGTAATGACGGCTTGAGCCTGCGGACGCAAGTACTCTAGAACCGCTGCAAGATCCCTTACCGCATCCCTGCGATCCTCTATCGAGGAGTGGTGTCTCCGGAACTTACGAATTGCGGCATCAACTCGACCATTGACATTCTCTTCATCAGACAAGGGTAAGCTGGCGTTAAAAAGATAATGCAATCCAGGTTGTCCCTTGGATAGGATTTCTCCGTTTGACGAGAGTTCCCAACCATCTTGGTAGTCCGTCAGAAATTCGTTGACGGCTTCTCGAAATTCTTCTTGGCCAGCCTTCTTGTCAAAAGTTGAGTAGTGCCAACCGCAATTACAATAATTATGGAAATAGCCGTCAATAGGCTTCGATATATAATCGTAGAGAAACTCTATTAGGTCGAAAATGTCGTTTTCGCTATATGAAAAGTCAGGTTTTATTGGGAACAAACCGTGCTTTCTCAATTTAACCATCGCGTACGTTTCCGGATCGGTACCCATTAAACCAGGAACCTTCCCTGCATCAACACAGTCGTAACCTAAGGCTTCCTGAAAATATTCCTTTGAGTCGAACATCATATAAGTGCCATAAAACAGCTTTCTCAACAATTCCAGAGTAAGGATTACCTTGCCTTGGTCTTTGCCAGTTCGTATAGAATAGTAGCGTCGAGCGGTCATGTGAGTGGCTAACCTCCTAAAACACGATTTTGTGGCGCGTTTTGGTTTGTAGAACATTGTCACCGTACACGATGTGATAAGGGCCTAAGATCCGCTCTACCACATAGTTGTTGTCGTTCCTTCACACCTATCCCTTATTTTAAATCAAGGATGTCGTATCGGCGTGGGGTCGACGAAGGGGGAACGCCGAATGTTTGAGCGGTTTTTCCACATCACGGTAACCCCATTCACCCGGGATGTGCCGCCGGAGACCTGTTACCAGGCCCCCGCTGGACCGAAAGTCTTGGGGCGTCTGGTCTATGCGGCGCAAAAGCAATGGTTTACGGTCGTGACCGGGGACTGTGGGGTCGGCAAGAGCACCACGATCCGTCGCCTCACGGCGACGCTCGACCGTGCGATGTACAAAGTGTTAGACGTCGCCGATTCCAAGCTAACGCCTCGCCATTTTTATAAGGGATTACTGGAGCAACTGGGATATGAAGCCAAGTTCTATCGGGAGATGCCAAGCGCCAACTCCATGGGGAAACCGAAATTCTCCGCAGCGTCCATGGCCGGCATCCCGTAGTGGTCGTCGATGAAGCGCATTTATTAAACCGCGAGATCTTGGAGAGGTACGCTTCTTACTCAACGTGCCGATGGATTCGCAGAGTCCGCTGGCGCTCATCCTGGTGGGCCAAACATCGCCTCAGCCTCCAAGCCAAAGCGGCCATCCGCCAACGCATCGATTTGCCGTGTTGGGACCGTTCCGAGGTCGCCGGCTACATTGATGCGCACCTACACGATGCCGGCGTACGATGCGAACGACCCGCTTGGGGGATCCGCCACGTCAATAAGAGAGCCACGGCGTTCAGCGCTCCGCTCACCCCAAATCCGACGCCAATCCCGGCTCGGGCCGCCACCAGGCCGGCCGAAGCCAACCCGATCATGGCTCCCGCTTTGGTGGCACTGGTAAAGAGCCCCAAGTGGCGTGCGGAGTCGCCGGGTTGCCGACCCACCAACGCTTGCCCGGCGGTCCAAAAAAGCCCTCGAGCCAAACCAATCGCCAGTTGCCCGCCGATAAGGCCGCCCAAAAGGGAGGGGATTGTCAAAACCAATAGACTGGCCAGGAGACCCGCACCAAACGTGATGCGGAGCACCGCCACTTCTCGTGAGGCGGGTTGGCGATTCGATCAAGCCGGCTGCCACACATCCACTCAAAACCCCTCAGCTTTCGCGGTTATTTCCAAGATCCAAACGCGAATGCCGATATTGAAACCAGTCCGGAGCCAGCATGCCGTACACCGCGTGGTCCACGAAACGGTCAAGCAGCCGCTCCGCTTGCCGAATGACGCCTTCTTGGGTAAACCCCAGCCTTTCCGGAATGGCCCGACTTTTCCGATTCGTTACCGCCGCTTGAATTTCGACCCGATGTAAATGGTATTCGTTAAACGCGATATCGACCATCGCTTGCACCGCCGCGGTCATAATCCCCCGACCTTGATAGGAGGCCCCGAGCCAATAGCCAAGAGCCGTATTCCGGTTATGCCAATCGATTTGATGAAAACCCACCACTCCCGCGAGCTGTCCTTGATAAAGAATACCGGCTTGAAACCCGTTACTGGCGGCAAATTGACCTAAGGCGGTTTGAATAAACCGCGCGGTATCTTCCACCTGCCGCGTCTGATCCACCCAGGGCAGCCACTCCCGTAAATACTCCCGCCCGGAATCAATCAAGTCATAGAGGGCGGGAGCGTCTTGTAATTCGAGCAGTTTGAGCGCAATGTGATCGTTGACGGGATGCCGAAACACCCAAGACCCCTCCCTTCAAACGAACCGAATCCCTGCCGAAAGTCGCTTGCTGCAATCATACCGAATTTCTTTTCGTAACGTGCGGGGTGATGCGAAAAAAAGCCAGCTCCTTGAGGGGAGCTGGCGTTGAGGCGATAGACGAGCTATCAGGTGCCCATCATGGGTGATGCACCGGTGGGACTTTGGGTCACCCAGTGACTGACCATTTGGCTCACATGCGACTCGAGCAGACTCGCCTGGCTGCTGGTCATCTGGTTCGCACTGACGGCCTGTTGAATTTTTTGGGTCATGGCCGTCGTCAAAGCATTTTCGAGCCCGGTCAAAGACAAACTGGAATTGGTCTTGGCCTGATTGGCGGTGATGGTCGCCAACGACTCGCCGGCGGCTAAATCACTTTGTAAGGTGCTCGCGGGCAGTCCGAGATAACTGGCGGCGGCTGACTGGAGTGTTCCCATCATACCGCCTCCCCAGCCCAACGGATGAATTGAAGGCCCCCCGGTCGGCGGTGTCATCGTCACCAAATGCTGAACCCATCCGGATAAGCCTTGGCGGAGATGTTGAGCCTCCGACGCGGTTAACAGATGTCGCTGTTCCGCGGCGCCGATTTGTTGGGTCAACGCTTGGGTAATGGCCGTTTCCAGTCCGGCCACACTGACCTCCGGGTTGGTTTTGGCCACCGATTGCGCCACCGCGGCTAAGGACATCCCGGCGGCCCGGTCTTGCCGCAACACGCCGGCACTAATCCCCAAATAGCTCATGACCGCGTGATCGACCGACTTCATGGCCCCTCGTAGGGCAGGACCCATTCCCGGTTTGGGCGTCATGGTGACCACCATATTAACCACATCCGGCAAGTGCTGCGTCAACCGGTCGGCTTCGGTAGCGGTTAACCGACCGTCCGCCACGGCTTTTTGGATCGCCTGGTTCAACGCGTTTTGAATCGCCGATTTCAGCCCGTCCACCGTTAATTGGGGATTTTTGGCTGCCAAAGTTTCCGTCAGTGCCGCCAACGATTGCCCCTGTTGGCGGTCTTGATGAATGGTACCGACACTCACTCCCAAATATTTGGCAGCCGCCTGATCGACCGTCTGCATAAAGGGCCGGAGAAGCCCAAAATGTCCCCGGTGAGGACGCCGGTTCACCAGCGATTGGACCCGGGCAGGGAGTTTTTGTAACCGATCTTGGGCTTCTGTGGCCGTGATTTTCCCGTTCGCCTGCGCTTTTTGAATCGCCTGGGTTAACGCCGCTTGAATCGCCGATTCCAATCCGCTCACGGTCAGATTGGGATGCGTCTTGGCCAGCTCCGTGGTGATGGCGGCCAACGACATCCCTTTGGCCTGCTCTTGATGTAGCGTAGCCACGCTGATCCCTAAATATTGAGCGGCAGCCTTCTCCACCACCGCCGAATGGTGCCACCCGCTCTTGGGCGTCAGGTCATTGGCCGCGACGATCTGGGACACCGGACGGGTCGACGCTTGGGCCACCGGACTCCCATTGGCCAAAAAGAGCCCGCCGCTCAAAAGCGCCAACGCTCCGCTGCCGCCAATCACGGCTCGTCGGATATTTCGCAACATCCCGATTCCCTCCTCCGTGGGAGTTAGTAGGGGCTCGCCGGGTCGACAGGCGGCCTCCCAGGACCAGTGTGCCCCACAATTGTTACCAAAGTGTTGCCGACGACTGAGTGAAAGCTGAATCTCTTAGGCCCATTCGCGTCGGATCAGCGTCAGATCATTCCAGTCACGCCAGATGCGCCGGAATAGCTCTTGTGTCTCTTGCCACATCTGAGGGCGTCGGCGAAGACCGGATATCCCATGAACGCCCAGATGGAGCAAATTAGTGACCACCCGCGACCAAGGAAAGTATTTCACTAAAAGACGCAGACGGGCTTCTTCCGCCATCCAGTGTTTGGCATAGGCATCGGCCGGGTTGGCGTGCCCCCAGCGATGCCGTACGCGGGCGGCAGGCCAAAATATCGTCCGATAGCCCAGTCGGCGAATGCGCAGTCCCAACTCCGTGTCATCATGCCACTTGGGTAGCGTCTCGTCTAAGGGCCACACGCGTTCCAACCCGGGCAACCGAACAACCATGCCACAACCCATCGGATAGTCACAAACGGTGCCCGCCAAAGAAGCCCATTTTGCCGCATGCTCCGCTTCCGGCTCCCCGAAAAACCGATCATACCCATGACCGTCGACGTCCAGAAAAGAGCCGGCTCCGTTAATGGTCTCTCCGTCATCCAGCAAAACCAGCGGAGCCACCGCGCCCGCCAACGGATCTTGGTTGAGCGCCTTTAAAGACTCCGTCAACCAAGTCGCTTCGGCAATCCCGTCGCTGTCCAAAAAGGCCAGCACGCGACCTTCGGCATAGGCCGCCGCTAAATTGCGGCCACCGGCCACCCCGAGGTTTTCCCCGGCCAAAATCGGGCGCACTCGGCTGTCCTTTTCCGCCCAACGCGTAATTAAAAGAGGACTCTGGTCGGTCGAGCCGTTGTCGACCACGACCAATTCGCCCGGTGGGGGATCCAACCGTAGCACCGACGCTATCGCATCGGGCAAAACGTGTTCTCCATTATAATTTACGATAATGACAGAAATATCCGAGACCGAAAACGGTTCACTTTTCATAGATCACCTCAGAATATAACGCCGCGTGCTGCCGAAAACTGTCGCGCCAAGTCGGAACGGGCGAAGCGTCTCTCGCCCGAGTGCTGATGGCCGTGAGCATGGCCGAAGCCAAGGCTTCCGGGTCACTGGACTCGCTGACCGTCAATAAAGGATGGCGCAAATCGCGGGCGATCCCGGTCGGTGTAGCAACCACCGAAGTCCCTTGATGTAAGGCTTCAACCACCGGCAGCCCAAACCCTTCATAAAACGACGGCTCCACTAAAAAGACCGCATGACGGAGATAAGTGGCTAATTCCCGGTCGTCCAGATATCCTCGATAGACGATATCCTCCCGCCGTTTCACCTGATCCCATAGTGCCTCGGTTTTCCATCCCCGTCCCCCCACTAAAATTAACTGCCATTCCGCATGGGATTGCCGTTGGAAAAGCTC
The DNA here is from genome assembly GCA_000237975.1 of Sulfobacillus acidophilus DSM 10332. Lineage (GTDB taxonomy): Bacteria > Bacillota > Sulfobacillia > Sulfobacillales > Sulfobacillaceae > Sulfobacillus_A > Sulfobacillus_A acidophilus. Next base: position 2,032,281 of record CP003179.1, read on the forward strand.
CCAGGCCCGTAAAAGGCCGGAAAGGTTTTTCCGGGGCTCCATCGTACCGACGAACAATACATAGGGATTTTGAAAGGGCGGCGTGTCGGCTCCGGGCGGCAACCGATCCCCTCCTAAAGGAATCACCCGGATCCGTTCCGGCGAAAGACGCGGATAGAATTCCAACAAATCCTGCCGCACTTGACTCGACGGCACGATCACCCGAGCGGCGCGTTGAATCGCCAACGGGACCACACGTTTCAGATAGGCGCGGGTATCATCGGTCACCGACTCGGGATAGCGCCAAAACGCCAGATCGTGAATCGTAACCACCCGCGGCATGGATAAACCGGGAGGCACGGTAAAAGCCGGTCCATGAAAAACATCATACGGCTGACGCCGGAGGGCCCAGGGGACCAGTACGGTTTGCCACGGAAGCGGTCGACGGGCCGGGATAATCACCGGCCTTTCGGGTAAATCGTCGAGTCCCCGAGCATCCATACTCAACGGAATATATGTCATATCCTGCGGTCGGTGGGCTTGATATCCCCGAAACAGGCCGACGACATATTGCGCAATACCCGCCCGCTGGCTTTGGGTGGCTAATACCCGTACATCTATGGCGACGTTCACCGACCATTCCTCCTGCGTTAGGCCTGGTCAAAAGTGTAACATATCCCCGATATTTGACCGGTGTGGACGAATGGTCGGGATAGCTGACGCAAAAAGCCCCCGAACGTCACGAGGGCTTTTTGCATAATCGACAAAATATCTCACGCTAACCGGTGTCGTAAGCCGTACACCCCCGCCAAAAGAAGACCTGCCACGAGGGGTAAACCCGCCGCATAGGGTACTTCCGGCGTGTCTCCGATGGGAGTGGTGGCATAGATCACCATCATCTCAAAATACTCCGGAGAAGTGGTGGTGCCGTAAAAATCCGTGGCCGGAAAGTTTACCACCGCCGTACCGGCCGTTTGGACCGTACCCAGCGCGATGGTTTCCGGTGTCGTCGTAACATTCGGGGTTGGCGTATTATAACCTAACAACATCACCGTGGCCCCGGGGGCCAAAATGGTAGGGCTCGAAGTCCAGGTGGCGGTATATGTCCCATTGGTCGGCCCGGAAATCGTCATCGACCCATTCGTATTCTGAACTAATCCACTGGCTGACGGATCCAAGTTTTGCGGATAGATATCCATGTGGGAGCCGTGACCCGTAATGAAACCCGTGGTTAATAGCTCCTCACTTATGGCATTCCATGTCCCTGAATTGACGTAAGGTTCTACCTTCTTGACCATCCATTTCGGCAGAGTATTCATTTTGGCAAATGCGGAACCTGCCCACAGCAATGACAATCCGGTCAATATCAACGGGAGCGCCAGGCGTCCCGATTTTTGGGACCTCATAAAAGCCATCCGCCAATCCCTCACATTCTTCGTGATTTGAGAACAGGAGTCCCGATTTGGGCCTTCCCTCCCCAAACACTACCCGCGTCCCGCCAGGGTGACAGTACCATCTTCCGTATCACGACGAGGTCTTACAGCGTCAATCGGGGAGATCGGATGACCCATATTTTCCCTCTAGCACCCTTCAGGCGCATCTCGACGTAGCCGGTCCGATTCCGCCAAAAAGGCGCATACACCAAGACGATATATTGCCCGGATACCTCGAATGTCGTCCGGCCATCCGGATTACCGCTCCGACCGACCAACTCCGCCTGGGAGGCCAATTGCCGTATCGAGGGGGATCCGGACCAGGTTAGCGACAGCAAGTGATGACGTAATTCCACGCCATTAACCGACAAGACCAGGAAATCTCCGATGGCGTTGGGCCGAACCACGAGTGAAAGAGTCGGCTTCGGCACCGCGGTTTCGACGGGACGGCTAGTGAGGTGCTGTCGCAGCCATATTCCGCAGACGAGCAGCAAAATGATGAGAATAAATGCCACCACCCTCCGTCTCCCCGGTTCCCGGAGGACCGGTATATCCGCATTGAGTTTCATCATAAAATTCCTTTCCGTTCAAACGATTTGATGCCAATATATCCTAAACCCGGAGCATCCGTAGTCTCAGCTTTATCTCATAAATGAGACGTCAAATGAGATGCTTTAAGGGACTGCGCCTTCCCCAGCCCACTCCTACCCTAAAAGAGACGTAATGAAATCCTCTTTAAAAGTTCTTGGGAAGCGAGGCGAAATAAATGAAATGGCTATCACTTGTTGGCATCCTGTCGGTGGTTACAGGTGCCTTTATGGCCGTACAACCCGTGATGGCGTCGACGGCCGGTACCGACAGCAGTAATGCCTGCGTGGCCACATCAACCGATCCTGCAGATTGCGGTAACCTCACGATTCATGTCACGGCAAACGGAGCCACCGCCATCTGGAATTATTCCCCCTTAGTCCCCGGTGACCAGGTTTTTTTGGTCGGCGTACAGGGTCATCATGCGGACGATCCTTCCGCACCAATCCTGACGTTGGCTTCAGGCATAGTAACCACCCCCGGACTGGCCGAGGTGTCCTTTACCCCGCCTAGCTCGGGATGGAATGCGACGCACCCGGAAGCCTTTGAAATGCATACCGTGACAGACCTTGAATCTCTTCCTTATGGGGAAACCCCCGAAGTTCCGTATGCCGCGGTATTGCCAGCCACTGCACTCCTTGCCGTCTTGGGGATCAGCCGACGGCGCCGCAACCTGGTGAAATAATCTTCTGCGAGGTGTTTTATGGCGCAGTCTATCGCGCAGCATAGGGGACTCAAGCTTCCGACCAAAATCGGCTTATGGACTCTGTTAAGCGTTTGGCCCATGCTATTCTACGCCCAACCCCTCTGGCAAAATGCGTTAGCCGATACACCGATAGCGTACCTCATATGGATTCCGATTCTCTCCATGGCTTGGGCCTGGTGGAACTTGGGCACCATTGATACGGACTATACGGACGATATCGAGTTGGATCTTCTGGCCGGCGGTATCGCCACCGTGGTTACCGGATTCCTTTTGGCATTTGGGCCCGTACGTTGGCCTTCGACTTTTGTCTACCAACATGCGGGTTTGTTGTTGTGGCCCTTTTGGAGTTTGTCATTAGCTTGGATCATATTGGGGTTGGGATCGACTCGTTACCTGTTGGCTCCCCTGTCCTATCTTTTTTTGGCCTGGCCTGCCATTTTTGGATGGATCGCCACGATGACCCAGAATATCCTGGTTACTTGGGCGATTGGCGCACTGAACCTATTGGCCGAACGAGTGCCCTGGCTCGTTAAGGGTACACCGGTAGGCACCTTTTATGTGCAGCATGGCACCTCTTGGTCCGGCGTGGTAGTTGCTCAAGCCTGTAGCGGAGCGGATAGTCTTCTCGGCGCCGCCATTTTGTTACCTTTAATCCTCACGGTCTTAAAAGGCCCGCGCTATCGGCTGATGATCATGGTGGTTTTTACCTTAATAGGCGCCTTAGTCATTAACTGGCTTCGGTTATTCATCATTGTCGCCTCGGCTCATTGGATCGGTGCGAGTTGGACCTTTCGGTACGTTCATCCGCTGCTCGGCTTCCTGCTATTTGCCGGACTCTCGGCGAGTTTGGTACTATTGGCCGGAAAACTTCGGTTGTCCGTACCCAATACCTGGAATCGCACGTCGTTGCCCGGTATAACCCGTTCACGTCTCATCGTCAGCACGCTCTTGGCGGCATTACTATTCGCCGCATTAGTTCCGTTTTTGAACCTGCCGCCAGGATATTTCGGTAAACCCCTACGGGTGTCTAGCGACCGCTTGACGACCTTGATGCCCCCTCTTCCCGGTTTTACCAAGATCCCTAAATATTACGCCAACGAAAGTAGCCTTTTAGGACCGGGTAGTGCCACACAGGCTGATTTATATATCACACCCGACGGGGCGCAAGTATTAGCGGAGGTCTGGAGTACGCCCAGTGCGGGTAACCTCGCAAGTTATGGCTTCCGTAACTGCCTTCTCTACCATGGTGAGAGCATTGTGGCCCAATGGTCCTTCGGCTTGGCTCCTGGGATTGCGGCAACCGCTTATGCCGTTACCCTTCCTCCAGAGTCCTATGGGCAAAAGGGCGCGACATACCTGGACGTCGAATGGACCGACGCCATTCACGGAGTTTTTGGAGTGCGCTATCAGCGCTGGTCGGTGGCGACCTTCCCACTCGCATCCGCTTTATGGCCGCCGACGATCCGGCAACAATCGTTCCATCCCGCCCTCCTCGGCCTCGACGCCATGGTCGCACCGCCGACGGTGGGTCATTGGCCCACAACTCTGCTAACCAATCGGACTGACCTGATTCATTTTGCCGACTCCCTGTTTCGCATGGACAGAAAAAATGCATGAGACGCGAATTAGGACCTTTTCCGGTACTGATGTCAAGGGCTATCGGCATTACGGTTAAGACGACGACATGAATCGTTATCTCTCCTTAGGAGGGTCAAACATTGTCAAATACCGCTCCGCAAAATTCGCACCCTGAAAATCTATCCCTCACCGTGGTGATTCCCGCCAAGAACGAGGCCAAGATGATTCAAGACACGTTGTTGACAATCAATGACATTTTGTGTCGAAACCATCTGGCGGCAGAAATTATCGTCGTGGATGACGGATCCACCGACAATACGAGTGCTGAGGTTATCCGTACCGGTACCCTTCTTCAATTCCCGCTTAAAATCGTTCGTCAGACCCGCTCGCAAGGTAAAGGGGCTGCCCTGATGACCGGATTTGCACTGTCTCGGGCTGATTACGTCGCATTTATCGACGCCGATTTGGAATACCCGGCGGAAGAAATCCCTCGGATGTTGGTCCGCTTGCAAGCCCATCCGCTCGAGGCCTGTGCCATCGCCGTACGACAAACCGATACGCGACCAGTCTGGGAACGGATTACGTCCCTCATTGCCCATAAGATCGCCTCGTTATGTTTGCAGGTTCCGGTCCGGGATACGCAAGCGGGACTAAAAATGTTCCCGGGCTGGTTTGCCCGACAGGTGCTTTCCACTGCAGAGGAAACAGGGTGGCTTTTTGATTTGGAAGCATTATCCAAGGCAACGCTTTATCAATTACCGATTATCCAATTCCCGGTCCAACAAACGGCGCGCCGACCACGCCGGGCCCGAGTCTCCGCGATGATTGGTTGCCTGCCCTCCCTTTGGCGCTTAACCAAAAATCATTGGACCGCCGGTAACCGGGGCCGGCTCTTACGGTTTATCGGCGTCGGCAGTTTCAATACGGTCGTCGATTTGACCTTGTATTTTTTACTCATATCGCTCTTCCCCCCTCATCATCAGTGGTGGCTCGCCGCCTTCGAATCCTTCGCCTCGTGGAGCATGACCACTCTATTGAGCCGCCGTCTCCATTCCCGGATTACCTTTGGACGTAATCTGCAACCTACCGGTTTCTATGCGATCACCCTAATCGGTATTCTGGTACAAGTCGGCATGAGCGCTCTCTTGAGTCATTTGGCGGGAAGTGTGGGGGCCTTTATGGGCAAATTGGGCGGAATTATAATCGCCGCCGGGATAACCTACACCGGGTATTTATGGTTGGCCCAGCGATCGGCTCCAGTCGACGACAAACATAACCTGCCCTTTTCACCCGCCCTGCCAATTGATACCCGGATTGAGACTGATATTTAATCGCGTCTCGCTTATTCTCACACTATCCCGAACAACGCTACGGGGAGGAACGCCGCGTGTTTTCTCGAGAATTATTGGGATACCGTCGAACCGAGGTTAAAAAACGTTTGCGGACGATTGAACTCGAACTGACACAGACGCGATTGGCTTTATCGGAAGCCGAAGACCGAATTGCTGAGCTGGAAGATGCCCTGGCAACCGTGAATACAACCTCATGGGCTTTGCCGAAAGAGCGGGACACAACCGACGGTGAGGCTATCGAGATCCTCGTCGGCCCGATCGACAGGTTGGGTACTATCGGTGCACTTATAGATAGTTTGGAACGATTACCGTTGCTTCGTATCCGTTATCGTCTCTATCAAGACGGGTTTTACCGCGTAAAAGCCACCACCACCAGTCTCAATACGGTTTTAGACGGGTTAAGAAATCATGCAGCCGTACATGATATCCAACTTCACGCCGACAGGCTTTATGTGACACCGAAAGGACAAAAACCTGCATGAGCATCAGAGCTTTTATCCCCGATTTATCGATTCCCTTCGTCAGCCTCAAACCTTATTTGAATACCGAGACCAGCCGTTGGCAGGATCCTGTCGACCCTACCGTAAGCCGCATTTTCGATTCCGAGTTATCCCGCCAATGGCATATGATCCCCTTCCAATATGCTGAAGGGCGTTATTTTGTTGCCACTTCGCAGCCTGATACGTCCCGGCTCAATGCCATTGAACAGATGCTACCGGGGCCGGTAACCTTCTTTCTCTGTTCGGACGACGATCTCCAGGCAACATACGACCGCGTTTTCGGCTCCCCGATGCTATCGGCTGAGCAACAACTGGAGACCGTTATCCGGAATCAGGGGTCGGTAGACGCTCGGGCCCTCGAAAAAATTAAACGGCAACAAGCCGAAACCGGCGCCGATCTAGGCCCCTTGTTGACCAGCCACAACCTCATAAACCCGTGGGAACTCGCCGAGGCGTTAGCGGAACAATATCAATTGCCGTTAATCAATTTATTGCACTCGACTTCTCCGTTGGCGGATCCGACAACCTGGCAAGCCATGCCGGAATCCTTTTGGCGGGACCATCTCATTGTCCCGCTTGAATTGACCTTCCAAGAACTACTGATTGCCACTGCGAAGCCCGAAGACGCGGCTGGCCTAAAAATGTTGGAAACCCATTTTAGGCGCCCGGTGCGGGTATTCGTCACCGGTTATCGAGACGTGTTTCACGCCTTTACGCAGCAATTTGGTACGGATCATCTGATGCAGAGCCGCACCGCTTTGCTGACCAGCCAACCTCAGAATAGCGCTTATCGTCAAGTCTCTACCGGCCAAACCGCCGTTTTGCTCGGTATCCTGCTTTGTCTGGGTCTCGGTCTCGCATTCAACGCGGTCGTCACGGGGATTGTCATCAGTCTCCTGATACAGATTTTTTACACGGGTTATAACGCATTTCGGCTATGGATGATGTACGAGGCAGCTACCAACCCCCCGGAGGTCAACGTATCCACCGGTGAACTGGCCGCGCTCGATCCCAAAACCCTGCCCATTTACACTATTTTAGTGCCGTTATATCGTGAGGCTAACGTATTACCGACGTTGGTCGACGCGCTCAAACGCCTCGAATATCCGCCGGACCGTCTCGATGTCAAATTATTATTGGAAGAGGATGACGAGGATACGATTCGTGCGGCGAAGTCGGCCGCGTTGCCCAATTATATCGAACTGGTGCTTGTGCCGGCTTCCCAACCGCGCACCAAACCCAAGGCCTGCAATTATGGATTGGCGCGTGCCCGCGGTGAATATGTGGTCATCTACGATGCCGAAGACATTCCGGAACCCGACCAATTATTGAAGGCGGTAGCGGTACTCCGTTCCAGCCCAGCGGAGGTGGTCTGCGTACAGGCCAAATTATCTTATTATAATGCCTTTCAAAATGTGTTAACCAAATGGTTTACGGTGGAATATGCCACGTGGTTTGATTTGATGTTACCCGGACTTTTTGCCGCACGCATGCCCATTCCGCTCGGCGGCACCTCCAATCACTTCAAAACAGCGGTATTGCAATCGATGGGCGCTTGGGATCCCTTTAACGTCACGGAAGATGCAGACTTGGGCATCCGTTTATATAAGGCCGGATATCGCACAGTGATCATGAATTCCACCACATATGAAGAAGCCAATGCGGACTTGGTCAATTGGATTCGCCAACGATCGCGTTGGATCAAGGGCTACATTCAAACGAGTCTCGTTCACCTCCGGTCGCCCCGGGCATTAAAAAAAGCGTTGGGTTGGCGCGGCGTCATGGGTTTTTGGGGATTGGTGGTCGGCACACCGCTTACGGTTCTGTTAAATCCTCTCCTTTGGGCCTTAACCTTGTCCTGGTACATCCTTGGTCCTAACTTCTCCGGCAAAATATTTCCCGGGGTCGTCTATTATGTCGCCATTGCCAACCTCTTTATCGGAAACTTTACGTTTGTTTATGTCAATATGATTAGTTTAGCCAAACGGGAAGAATGGTCATTGGTGATACCGGCCCTCTTGTCGCCATTTTACTGGCTATTGATGTCTGTAGCGGCTTGGAAGGGTTTATGGCAACTGGTTTCCCGTCCATTTTACTGGGAAAAAACCATTCACGGATTGGCCAACAACCCCATCCCGCCAACCCGGGTGGAAGACCGGCGAATCCGGCCGGAGTCGGCGCATGTGAAAAAGCAGGTGACGTTATAATGAGCACAACCAGACACTATTCGTCCATCTCCCGGTCATACCCTGTCGTAACCCGAGTCCCCCGGCCCTACGACCGTAACGAACAGCGGGAAGCGCTGGGCGCGGGCTTGTTCACCTTTATCCTTTCGTTGGTGGCGGCCGCCGTTTTGGTCTTTAAATACCATACCATGCAAAACGACGCGTTAGGGCGGGTGATGGATGCCTACTATGTTATCTATCATCAATTTCATTTGGCCGCAATCGGGTTTGTCTGGAACCCCCTACCAAGCCTTTTGGAATTACCCCTCGTAGCTTTTGAACGGTGGTGGCATCCGTTGGTTACCGATGCCTTTGCCGGCAGCATAGTTAGCTCCCTTTTTGCCGGGATCGGCGCATATTACCTGATACGCATTATGCAGCACTGGCACATTTCCCGCTGGTTTCGAGGACTTTGGGCACTGATTTATGTCTTAAATCCGATGATATTTTTGTTTGAACCCAATGGCATGTCGGACATCATGATGGTCACCACCTTTCTGGCTGCGTTGGACGGGCTCTTACGTTATATTGCTACGGAAAATATCGGGCAACTGGTATCCAGTTCCATTTGGCTGGGACTAGCATTTCTGAATCGTTATGAGGCGGTCCCGTTTGCTTTATGCATCGGCGTGGCGTGGGATATCGGGATGATCGTGCATGGTGTGCCGTGGAAAAAAATCATTGGCCGTACGGCTATTCTTGCTTTGCCCATCACCTATTTGGGATTTCTGTGGATCTTTTTTAACTGGACGATTATGGGCGATCCTTTTTATTTCGCGAACTCGGAATACTCCAATGCCGCACAAATGAAAACCGGAATTTATAATTTTTGGGTGACAGCCCTGGCAAAACATAGCATCCCGGGTACGGCACATATTTTGATCTTTTTCGCTAACCTGTTTCCCCCGTTTATCCCCGCGTTCATACTGGTTGTAGTGGTCGCACTCGTCAAAAAGCTCGATACCGAAGCATTAATCCTGCTTGCCGCATCAGTCGCAGTCCCGTTATTGCAAGCCGACCTTCTGTTCAAGGGACTTTCGGCCGCCTGGGACCGTTATTTTATCATGTATATCCCGATGGGCTTCCTGCTTATTTTTTATCTTGTTCACGTCTTAAAGGGACGCCGCTGGCAAACCTGGGTATTGTCCGGGCTGGCCACCATCGCCTTATTGGTCGGCGATGCGCAAACGTTGTCGGCGATTCAAAAGCCAGGCACCGGACACGGTTTGCGACCTTTAGTGGCCTACCTGTTACATCCTAACCGACCGAATTCCGGTGCATTAGCCCGCGCGACCGTTATCGATACCGGGAATACCGCGATGGCAAAGGAAGAAGCCGATTACATTAACCGGCATCCCCATATCCGAGTACTGTTGGATACGTTTAATTTCTTTTTCGTCATTCCATACGTCGACCGTCCGAGCCAGGTCGTGATTACCAACGACGCCGATTTCCGCAGCGTTTTGCAAAACCCCCGTGGCCGGATTACCGACATTTTGGTACCTCAACCGGTCGGCATCTCCCAACTGAATATGGTCAACGTCGTCTACCCCACGTTATGGTCCGGAGGTGTCCCTTGGACGAGATTGGTGGCCAGCTTCGGCTCGGATCGCTTGTATCAGGTCCTATCCAACGCTCCTTAAATCGGCGTTAAAAAAGAATGAGATGCGTCGGGCCGTGTTATGATGAGCACAAATCTCATCATTCGACGCATAGATAACCCTCAGATGAGATATCAAGAAATGGGTTGTGGCAGAACGAACGATAAAGGCAAACCATGCGAAAGCATGGGACGCAAAGCTAGAGGGGCTTATCGCATCCGCGATTGCCAGCCAGCTGCCGAAACGGGAACTGGACAAACGGGCGGTTCCCCGGTTTCGGGGGGCCGCCCCGTTTCAACTATTCTCTCAACACGGGAGGATGCGGTTGAATGCCTATTCTCAAATACATTGCCACGGCTTTGCTCATCCCTCTGGTCGCGGCGGTAAGTGCCCCGGTCGACGTCGGCCAAACCACGGCGTCCGATGCCCCATCATCCAGTATCACCGTACCCGTATCACGGTCCGATTATGGTATTAATGTCTTCTCCTATGATAGCCAACTGAATGACCCGTCGACCGCACCTGCCCTGATCGGTCTCGGCATGGGCATGCAGCAATTTCCCAATGACGTAGAATGGAGTTGGGTCACGAATCAATATCGTTATGGCGGAGAATCACCCGTCTCCCTTAACGGGTGGGGTAATCTGCTAAAACAAACTGAAAATACCGGTCTCTATATTTTCGACTATGATGAAAACCCCACATTTTCCGGGGGCGGCTCACCGGCTGATGCCGTCCAACTCACGCAGTATATCTTGGCCCACCACTTACCGATTACGGCTATCGTCATTGGCGACGAGGAATATGGCCAATGGGATCATTACGCCAATCTCAACCCCTCGTTTTCCGCTACGTATTATGCGACCCAAGCCGCTCGCATCGCACAGGCAATTCACGCCGTCGATCCAGCTATGCAAGTTGGCGTGTCCTTTACGTTGAGTCAAGATCCCGCCGGCCTTTGGTGGGATCAAACGGTACTACGGATGGATGCCCCTTACATTAACTTTTTAAGTGTCCACGACTACCCGAACGGATCCGCGTTAAGTAACGCGGCCTTGTTATCCGCGTTACCGGGAGAAATTGCCCAATCGATGGATTTTGCCCAGTCGGAAATTTCGGCCAATGTGCCTCCGACTTTACGAAACCGCCTACAGATCTGGGTAACCGAATTTAACCCCTATCAAGAACCCGGCATTCAGTCGATCGAACCGGTTTATGGCGCCGCCATGGTCGAAAGCGCCATGTTATGGCGTGCTGACGGCGCCGCCAAACTCTTTATCTGGAGTTATGATGGGGAACCGCATCTGACGACTTCGCCCTGGTCTTTGGCCACCAATAGTCGCGTTCCGTTCGGGCTTTATGCACTGGCCGGCGACGGGCAGTCGCCCGAAATCGGGATTAACACCCTGTACCCGTCGGGTGCAGCGTTATCTACCTACATGAACGCCATTGGCAGCGGTGGACGATTGACGGTTAACGTGACGCCCGACACCGTAATCGGACAAGTCGTCTCCCCCAAAGGAGTTCATGTATTTGCCGTCAACACTTCGGCCGTCTCGCGGTCAATCGACCAGACGACGTTGCCGCCCGCCTCGCTGACGGTGTTGACCAACCCGGTCCTCTCGCCGGTACCCCCCTCCAACCTGTCGGGTAACCCGACCGGGTTCGCATCCTATCAACCGTCGGTGCCCACGGTCAATGCGTTACCGCCCTTGTACCCGGGGGAATCGGTCACGGTAACAGGATCGGGGTTTGGTTCCGCCGGTCCCAACGCGCGAGTGATACTCGACCAAAACGGCATCAGCTACGGAGCCTCGGGTGATGCGTATTCCGTGAATATTATACGGTGGTCCAATACCGCTATCACCTTTACGGTACCGGACGGCACCTCCGGCCCTCCGTTAGTGCCCGGCAACGCCTCGTTAACGGTTGAAACGGATGCCCAGTTGGTCTCGACTTCTCTTCCCATCTCGATAACCGCCCCCCCTGTGCTAAATGCCTCCATCGAACCGGGCGCCACAGTCTATCCGGGGGAAATTCTTACGGTTACCGGTAGCGGATTTGGTACCGAACAAGGATCAGGTTTCGTCATGCTCAGCCAAAATTCCATAAGCTATGGCGCTCCGTTCGACGCCTATAAGCTTCGTATCATCGCTTGGACACCAACCGCCGTATCGTTCCAAGTACCGAACGGTTGGTCAGGGCCTTCGCTATCGCCGGGTCTGGCGACTCTGGACATCGTGTCCGAAACCGGCCTCAAATCCGCGCCCATCTCTTTGATGGTTACCACTCCCCCGCAAATCGCAATAACCCTCGAACCTTCCGACCATGTGCTTCCAGGCGAATGGCTGACAATTTACGGTTCTAATTTTGGAAGCAGCCAAGGAAGCGGGTACGTCACCATCACGCAAAACGGAGTGAGCTATGGTGCCCCAGGCGATTGGTACGGCCTTACTGTTGGGGCATGGTCCGATACCGCGGTCACATTTCAAGTGCCTTTACCGGGAATGTCAAATACCGGTCATCTCGAACCGGGGTTACAGTCGGGACCGGCTACCCTGTCTCTGGTTACCGGCGACGGATTGGTCAGTGTTCCTCTGACCATTACGGTCGGAAATTAGTCAAGCGACGCTCCTGATTGCATCCGATAACCCTCGGCTTCGCGGCCGAGGGAGATTTTTCATGATTATGTCGACCAGGTACTTGGCGACTTCGCTTATCCGCATACATTGCCTGATCGGCTCGATGAATCAAGGCCTCCGGTAATTCGCCGGCATGCCACTCTGCTACCCCGACCGAAAAAGCCAGTTCTAACGCGGTTTCCGCCTTAAGACGTTCCGCGAAGGCTGCCGCCGCCTCGTACGAAGCACACGGCAACACGATGAGGAATTCATCACCGCCCCACCGGCAAATAAAATCCGAGTCTCGTATCTTCGCGCGCCAAAGGGTTGCCGCTTGGCGTAACAGGCGGTCACCCGCCGCATGACCGTGCTGATCGTTAACCAACTTAAAGCCGTCAAGGTCCAGAAAGACCACCGACAACGGTTGGTTATAACGTGTCGCCGATTTGATAGTCTGTTGCAAGCGGATAAAGCCGTAACGCCGCGTCCAGATGCCCGTTACGTCATCGGTCAATATGCCGGATAGCCATCCTTCCCGTGAGAGATCCTCAAAATAATGATGGGTCAAATGCCCGACCAACTCGCGTAATCGGAAACGGATCATTTCCTCCCCGGCTCCCGTCGAGTGAGCAATATCCGCTATTGGCGTGCCTAAGAGGAGTAAATCGATAATAACCCGCTCCGAGTGATAATCATGCCACCGATGTGGCCCCTGACCCCCGATGATGATCATCCCCCTATCGCCCTATGGATCCCCTTATCCGACGACAGCAACTAATGGCTGCGTTTTTCACGCAAGTTTCCATGATCTATTTACGTGCGGATGAGAGCCGACATTTTTCCAATCCAATCGCATAGCCGGGATTTCACGCAATGGTCTAATCGCCTGACCACGGTCCCTAAACCTCCTTGCGAGGTCTACGGGGCCGATTTGACGCGGACACGCCAATAAGCGATAAGGATCTCCCAAGAAGAAGTGATGGGAGCATAAGCCACATAAGCCATGCCACTGTTAGACCGGAAGTCAACTTAAATCCTAGCCCTCGACAAGCGTTTCCAAACCCCACAGTGTCTGATGCCGTGCCATCGCGCGCAAAAATCCGGTCACGACAAAATCTCATGTCCCATTAGCGTGAGCATTCTTAAATTCAGCCATCCCATTCTCCCCGTTTTGATCCACATCACGATTCCGTTAAAAAGAACAGGGCGTCGGTCAGTCGTTCTATCGCCCTTCGATGGTTTCGAAAATAGGTGGCACGGGATACGTGAAATTGTTCGGCTAGGGATTCATGCGATCCCGCCCGTTCCACATAGTACCGATATAAAAGTTCGCGGCCCTCCGGCCAATCCCCAAGGTCAGCCGAATGAAGAGCATCCAATATCCGCACCTGAAAAATCTCGGCCGAGGTAAGCCCCCATGCCTGGCCCGCTAACTGATATAAAGCCGTTTCACTTAAGGAACCGGTATCGCGAATGACGTGGAGTGCTTGCTGCACCCAATCCACCAGCCGGGTTTTGGGCGGCAGGTCGCTAAGACGGGGCTTGACGACATCTCGCGCCCAGGCGAGGTACCCGGCCGATAAGTCGAGGTGCCAGACTATGCGCCCCATTTCGATGCGTTCGTCGCGAAATCCCATCCGACGCAAATAGGCCGATAGGATTTCCCGGAGTCCGGCCGGCGTGTCGATTGCAATCTCCCACCGAACGAACGCCGTCTGAGAAAATAACGCCACCGCCATACGAAAGATATGGGGTAACGCCCACCACTCGGATAGTTCGATATCCCGAATCGTCAGACAACGCGAGGTCAAATTATGCTCCACGGTAATCCGCACCGCAAAGTCGCCGTCGTTACCGTCGATTACATACTCCCTCGGCCCGGCTTTGCCGTCTTTCGGATGCCACCGACCGACTCGGCAATCCGCCTCATGGACAGGAAACAGCAGGTCCTGCACCAGCGCCGTGATTTGAGCCTCATAGAGTGCCGCTCGCTCCCCGCCACTTTCCTGGATCAGGAGATTAAGCCATCGCCGACGCCACCACTCCCGCGACCAAGGCCGACTAAGGCCCAAGCCTTCTTGAATCGGAGCCCGCACTTCCGGTGCGATTTGATAAATCCCCCCCGCATGCTCTATCACGAGCGGAAACGTCATCAATTCATCCCAATGTTTTCGCACCCGGTGGGCATCCAACACCCCCGAAAGCAGCCGTCGATCAAACCACGGTACTAAACTGGCCACCGCAATCAACGTATCGACCGTGTCATGGCCCCACCCGGCGCGCCAACGGAGCCGTCGGGAGCCCCGATGCAACATCTGTTCAATCAGAAATAAAGGCAGATGCCGACCAATGCGCTTTTGCACCAACGGGTCACTCGTTTTCAACCAAACTAAGCTATGGACCAACGTTTGTAGTACTTTCGGGTTGCCCTGGGACAGTTTTGTTACGAGCGCGATATCCTCGGATTCCCGAATTCCCGCATTTCGGGCGACTTGCTCGATCTGTGGGCCGTCTAGCGGCTGAATAGTCACCGTCGATACCCGAGAAAGCCAGTCCGCATCCCCTACCCAATGTCCGCGGACGCGATCGGATCCGGCCAATACCCAGACAATGCGGGGACTCATCAGGGGAAATACCTGTTCTCGCAACCAGCGGTCTACCGAATACCATTGGTCATAGTCGTCAAGCGCCCATATCAAGCCGCGACGGTCGGCCACTTGATTCATTTCCCGCACCATTTCTAAGACCGTTGCCGTCGATACCGGTTCTTTCCGCAATGTCTCTAAAACCCAGCGGGCCACCCCGGCGGGAGACATCTCAACCGCATGGGCCGGCGTATAAAGGAAATCCGCTTCCTCATGCTGCGCCCACTCTAATAACTGGCGCACGTAAAATGTTTTGCCCGATCCGGGCCCACCTGCCAGATAGACGACACGGGGTAACGCGTGACCGTTTACCGCTTCGGCCGCCCACGGAGTGGGAACCCCCCACGGATCCGCGCTCATTAACCCTGGCCGCGTCCCCGATACCACCAAGCGCCCCATCTCTAACCGCTCCATCGGTACCTCCTTCCAAACCGTCCGTATGTGCGACGACGGCATTGGAACCCGATACATGCCGAATACCCCACAAAGATCTAGTAGTTTTCAACTACTATTGTACCGAGTGGTTTTGCGGAAACTGTCTCAGATCCGTCTCAAGTTGGCTGAGACGAGGAGGGAGGGTGCATGCGAAGCCAAGCGGCTAATTGCCCCGTCGCTTGTTGCAGGCGGCGATAATATGTCGCGCGGCTGATATGAAAGGTTTCTTCCACCGTACGGGAATCCCGTGGAGAGCGGAGGTAGGCATACTCCAACAACGCTCCCGGCGTTGTGGACCGGGAGTGGTTTTTGAGTGCCTGAATGCCTTGACGAAGCCACGCCTCCGCCTCGACGGCGGTTAGGCCATAAAGGAGGCAAAAGCGCGAATAGGTCAGGCGCCGGCGATCCGGTAGCGCCCGCAGAGCGGAGATCACGTCGTCGTCCGTCAATTGGGTCCACGAGAAACCGGCACGGTCCAGGCCGACCATCTGTTGAACCCAATGAATCACCCGCTCTCCCCGCCAATCGAGGGCATAGAGGACTTCCGACGCGTCGGCGTGCGTCACCGGAAAGGGATAGGGTTCGAACCCGAGACTCGCCAACAAAGTTTTGAGAGCGGGATTTTGGGCTAGTACTAACGCCCGGCGGCCGAAGTGAAGCGACAAGGTATGCCGAATAATGAGGCCGATTAAATCCCGCCGACTTAACCCGTCGAGGGGCGAAAGCCCGACCGCCACACTCAATAGCGTGTCGGCCTTCTCCCGCTCACACGCCGTAATCCCTAAGGGCGACTGAAGTAACTGCCGGACAAAGCCTGGGGAGAATTCCGCCAATAGCTCCAAGGTTTCCCGATAGAGCCAAACCGACGCATGAAGCGCCAGTGCCCGACCTTCCGTATTCCGGACGACCCGAATCATTTCCGGAAATAAGGCGCCCAGCCGGGTCAATAACGCCACGCTCGCGGCCGGTTCCAACGGCAAGCTTTGACGTCCCCAATTGGTCAATAGTGCCGGGAGGTCCTGAAGGTCTTCCGGGCGATAGCCGGTCAGGATGACGTCGTGACGGGGGGCGGCTAAATCGGCATAAGACGAGGCGTGTTGAAGACGATCCCGGACAATCCCTAAAAGACTTTCCGCAATGCGTACTTGTCGGGCCGGGGGCGAGCGATACCATTCTTCCAGTAATATGGCCGCGGCCCGATTTTGCATCCGTCGGTAGGTATCGGGCTCCCGCCAGAAAAAATCCTGCCGGAAAAAGTCATGGACCGCGTCATGTAACGAAACCAACCGGTCGGCGGTCTCTCTCACGAAAGAAAGACGCTTCAGCTGCTGCACTTCTGCGGCGGGTATCGCCCGACCTAAGATGGCCTCTAACGTCGACAGGGGAACGTCCAAAACCAAACTTAACGCATCGACACACTCGTAAATCGCATCGTTCGGTATCTCCCGAAAGACCCGTTCGATAAAGGGTTCCAAGAGCCACTGGGATCGTTCCGCCGGCACACTTTTTTCCCAACTAGGCCAGATATCGGCCAACACGGCCAACATGAGGGGATTTCCGTGCGTGATTTGGTAGGCGTCCTCCACCCGTTCGGGAGTAAGACCCCGTGCCGAAAGAAATGCGGCGGTTTCGTGCACATCAAAGGCCTCTAGGCGAAATTCCCGGAAGTGCGCCGATAAAAAGGGATCCCGCTCCCAATGCGCTAAAGGATTGGTGCGGGCGGCCGCAACGATCAGAATTTGATGGACCGGCACCACATGGCGAAACCGTTCCTCCATCCAATCGCCGATGTCGGCCCAAGCCTCAAAATTATCGATGGCCACGATTAATTTCTCATGACCCAGTGCCCGTCGTCCATTTAAGAGTCGGGTGGTGAGTGGTCCGAGCGCTCGTAATACGTCCACGGGGGTTTTGCCGGTAATGCGTGCATCAAGCCAGACAACCCGAAGATCGGGCCGGCGAATCGATGCCAGCCACTGTAAAAAGGTCGATTTACCGAGTCCCGCCGGCCCTGTCACCACGAGCCACATCGTCGCCGGGCGGGGAGCCTGAAGCCAACGCCAAACCCATTCACGCTCATCCGTTCGCCCCACCAAGGATTGGTCACGGCGCTGAAACTCATTGGGATTCAGGTTCATGAATTCCTCCGTCTCCGGCAACCGGCCGAAGCCCCCTTAAGGGGCTTGGGCGGTCCCATCAATGACGACCGTCAAGCGTTTGGGCCCATGGACGCCCAAAATCAGTTCGCCTTCAATGTCGGCGGTCATACTGGGCCCCGAAACCAATTTCACCAGCGGCGGTTTGGTCGTGCCGTAATTTTCCTGAAATAACCGATCGAGCCCGTCTTTTAAGGACGACACCACCTGGCTTTGACGCACCAGCACCACATGCACCGGCGGTAGGAGACTGGGCCATAACGGCGTCGCGTCCGTCCCGTAAAGGACCAACGTTCCGGTATCGGCCGCCGCCCAGGCCACGCCCGTGACTCCGACCGTGATCGCGTCCCGGTCGTGGGGCGCCTTTTCGACAGGAACCGGCCAGGTCGCCTCGATAATCGGGTGCCAAAAAGCGGGGTCGGGGATCCATCCGCCGGCTCGCCCCGTCCCCTCGGCCACGGGTTTTACGCCGGTCTCCCAAATCGTCGAGAACGCCGCAGTCAACTGAGACGGGCTATTCCCATAAAAAACGTCGGCACCGGCCTTTTCTAGTCGGCTGATTAGGTCTTTTACCGCTTCATCCATGCCGGGTCCCTCTTTCCCGGGTGCGCTGCCACCATTCATGAAAGGTTTCGTCCGCCACCGTCGGCATGGTTCGGGTCTGAAACCATCCGCCGGCAAATCCGGGCGCTCCCACTAAACGCCCCTGGCGTCGATAAAATTTTTGGCCCAAGCGGGCAAACCGAACGGAACGGCGGTAACCGGCCGGCGAGGCCCACCATTGGGCCCACAGGCGATAACTGGCCGCTTGGGTCCGCGGCACCCCGCCCCGTTTCACCTTGTCTGTCCTCAGCGATACGATCATGCGGGGCAAATCAATCCCCATCGGACAAATTTCTCCGCAGGCATGACAGAGGGTACACGCCACCGACGGCAACTCGGACCCCGTGGCCCATTGGCTTAAGGCCGGCGTTTCCACAACCCCGATGGGTCCCGGATAGACGCTACCGTACGCGTGCCCGCCAAGCTGGCGAAACACCGGGCAGGCGTTAAGACATGCCCCGCAACGAATACAGGCCAACGCATCCTGATAGGGGGTACCCCGCAGGGATAATCGCCCATTATCCACCAACACGACATACCACGCTTCCGGCCCCTCGGTTTGCCCGGGCCGCCGCGGGCCTTGAATGAGGGTCGTGTACGAGGAGAGTCGGCGGCCGACCCCGCTTAAAGCCGGTTGGGTGACCGCGGCTTGGAAATCTTCCCATCGCGGCAACAATTTTTCGACCCCAATCACGCTGATGAGGACTCGCGGTAGTGTCGTCACCATATCGGCGTTGCCTTCATTGGTAATCAGCACCACGGTGCCGGTTTCGGCAACCAAAAAGTTACCGCCGGTAATCCCTGCATCCGCCTGTAAAAATTCCTGTCGCAACCGTTGACGGGCATACGCGGTGAGATCGGCGGTGTCTTCGGAGACCGGGGGACTTATCCCCTCCCGGCGCGCATCCTCGTCAAACAGGCGCCGAATCTGGGCACGGTTTTTGTGAGCCGCCGGCGCCAAAATATGGGACGGTTTTTCCCCGGCCAATTGAATGATAAATTCGCCTAAATCGGTTTCCCGCACCTTGACACCGGCCTCTAGGAGCCGGTCATTCAATTCCAGCTCTTCGGTGAGCATCGATTTACTTTTAATCACGGTCTTCACCTGATGCTGGCGTAAAATGGCCGTCACCCGTTCAACCGCCTCGTCGGCCGTTGTCGCCACGTACGTCACGGCCCCGTTTCGTTCCAGCGCTTGCCGAGCCTCGGTCAAAAGCTCCGGTAAGCGCCGAATGACCTCGCGTTTAGCCGCTAACGCGTGCCGGCGAGCTTCCTCTCCCGGCGGATATTGCGCATAAGCGTCCCGTTTGGCTTGGGTAAACCGGCGCGTTACCACCCCGATGGTGTGACGCATCGTGCCGTCGGCCAACGCCCGGTCCCGCCGAATAGGCCAGGGAGTTTTATCCGCCGGTAATTGTCCCCCCATTTACTCGTCACCCCCCGCCGGCGGCCATTGACCGGTCTCCGCGGCATCCACGACTTCCGCCAAGTACCAAACCGGCGCCGGCCGGCCCAAAAAGTCCCGCCGCCCCGCTAAATGCAACAAACACCCGAGGTCGGCCCCGGTAACCCCCGAAGCTCCCGCCGCCAAAAACGGCTCAAAACTTGCCCATTTGGCATCGGCCAACGCGGCGGCCACGACCGGCTCGGTGATACTCGAGGTCCCGCCGAATCCACAACAATCGTCTGCCGTGTCCGGCTCTTCCGGGGATATGTGGGCGGCAATCAAGGCATCACGCGATGACCGCGTGTCTTTTAGGAGTCGCCGCATATGGCAACCGACATGGTGAACCACGGCAGCCGTCGGATCCGCCGGTTGCGGATCCGGGTGGGAGTGGGTCTTGAGCCATTGGCTGAATTCCACCACGCGTCGTCCGATCGCCTCCGCCCGTGTACGCCAGGCATCGACCGATTCGCCGCGTTCGGCGGCATCTTCGGCCAAAAGATCGGGATATTCGTGAATCACCATGGCGGCACACGATCCGGAGAGCATGACGACCGGCTCCGGCGACCTTTCAAACACCTCGATAAAATGACGCGCCAGCGCGGCCGCTTCCCGACGATAACCGGCATTATAACTAAATTGCCCACAACACGTTTGGTCGGCCGGAAACCGCACCGTCGCGCCGCGCCGTTCCAACACCCGCAAAGCGGCTTGCCCGGCTTGGGGCCGGAAAAGATCGATGAGACAGGTCACACATAATTGCACGTCCGATGCCATGCTTTGGCCTCCCTAAAGCGCGGGTCCGATCGTGGTGGTCAGTTGCCCAAGTCCGCTGATTTCGACGGTGAATTCGTCTCCCGCCTTTAACCATTCCCGTTCATTTTCCGGACGGCCTAAAATCACCCCTTCAGGCGTGCCGGTGAAAATCACGTCGCCCGCCTCCAACGTCATATAACGGGAAATATAGGAAACCAACTCCGCACAGGAGAAAATCATTTCTCGGGTGTTGGAATGCTGGACGACACGGCCGTTTAAGCGGCCGCTAATTTCCAGCTGGTCGGGGTCGGGAATTTCGTCCCGGGTTACCAAATACGGCCCCATCGGACCAAAACCGTCGAGCCCTTTCCCCAAAAGCCATTGCCCGGTGCGAAATTGCAAATCGCGCGCCGACAGGTCGTTCCCGTTCATATATCCGAGGACGTAGTGAAGCGCGTCGTCGACCGAGACGTTCCGACAACGCCGCCCCATGACCAGGACCAATTCGGCTTCATAGTCGATTTGTTCGGCGCCGACGGGCGGATGGACCAGGGCGCGTTGGCCGACGACGGCGTTTTGATATTTATTGAACAAGACGGGGTATTCCGGAATGGCTTGTCGCGCCTCGATAGCATGGGGGCGATAGTTGAGACCGACACACAAAATTTTTCCCGGACGCGGCACGGGCGCAAGCCACTTATCCGGCTCCGGATCCGGTTCCGCCCGGTGACTGAAAAGCCATTGGCCGACTTGCTCAAGGCCGGTCAAGGCTTCGTGGCCGAAACGAAGAACCCGATCCATCGTCCACCGTTCGTCGCCGTATCCCATCCCCTTTCGAAGCCGGGCTACCTGATACGCGCCCTGGTCGGTCACCAAAAAAAGTTCTTCTTGATTATGTAGGATACCGCTCGCCAATTTCACTTCATCACATCTCCCGTCCAAGGCGCGACCGTTCGCCGCCCGCCGAAATGTTGCCACATGTGGCGGATTGAGACACCGCCGGTCTCGGGCCGATGCGAGCCCTTCGCCGAAGAGGGCTAAAAAGGTCGTGTCTCCCCCGTCGGAACTCTCAAAAAGGGATTGGCATTCGCCCGATAATGATTTTTATAGGAATATGATGGATTACTTTAACTCTGTCTGTCAAACGAAAGCCCAAGCCGCACGGGCTAAAGGGTCGCCCTCCCTAACCGGCCGTGGATCGGCGACCCGCGGGATATGACATGAACGAGTGCTCCGGCCGCCTTTCTCTGGACATAAGGACCGACATCGTCCATGCTATGACTAAGTCACGGCCATCGACGGTGACCCGCCAACCTATAACGGGTCGAACTCCCGCCTCGCCGAATCCGGACAACCCCTTTTAAAGAGGAGGGCTTTTCATGGACTTCCGTCATATCCCCGGTGATCAAGGACTTTATCCCGACGCCGTGGTGCCCTATACCGTCACCGGAGAATTGGTCCCGATATTGGATTTTGCGCTCGAAAAGTCGCATGCCGTCTATTTTGAACACTACATCCTGCTTTACCGCGAGCCTTCGGTCAAATTGACCGCCGGAATGCCCAAAGGTGCGTTCAAGCGCCTGATTGGGCAAATGCCGGTGATATTGGCCAAGGCGGAAGGTCCGGGCCACCTCGCGGTCAGCCGGGACGGTCCCGGAGCCGTGGTGGGGATTCCTTTAAGTCCCGGTCAGCGGTTGGACGTCCGGGAACACCAGTTTTTGGCGGCGTCGGCCACGATTCGCTATACCTTCACCCGAGTTCGCGGCATTGCCAACCTCCTCTGGGGCGGCAGCGGCTATTTCATGGATTCGTTTGAGGCCGACCGCCAAGCGGGAATCGTCTGGATTCATGTTTACGGTAATTTGACCGAAGTGACCCTCGGGCCCCGAGATGTGCTGGATGTGGAACCCGGAGCCTGGTGCTATAAAGACGCGTCGGTGCGGATGACCACCGTGCCGGTCAATATCGCCACCGGCCTTTTCGCCAGCACATCCTTTACCCTAAACCGCTTTCAAGGTCCGGGGCGTCTCGGTATTCAATCCTTGGCCGTCCATCTGGCCACCGACGAATAACCTGAGTTCCCACGTAGAAGGCCCATATGATACGGTAAGAGAAACATGACTTTCTTCGGGTGAGGGCGTTGACATGGAAAAAGGGGCACTTCGGGAACGGGTGTTACTGATTGTACAAGAGCGGGGGGCGGTCACGGCAACCGAGGTCTGGCAAGATATCCGCCAGCATCACCCCCTGTCCTTGAATACCGTGCAAACGGTGTTAAACCGATTGGTGCAAGACCGGATTTTGACGCGGGACGTCTCCCGTCGCCCCTCCCGGTATCGCCTGAATCCGGCCGATGAGGTCCAACGCCGACAGGCCCACAAGACGGCGTTGGAATTGTCGACCCAGGTCGGGCCGGCCGGGTTAACCCACTTTGTCGAGTCGCTGGAAACCCTCAACCCGGAGTTGGTTCAACGGTTGGAACGGTTGTTGGCGGCCCGGCGGCAGGACCAGACATGAGCATCCCCTCGATGACGCTTCACCGCCAGGCCTGGGCCCTGATTGCCCTGGGCTCCGGACTTTTCTTGACCCTGACCGGGACCACCGCCATTTTGTGGCATCATATCCTCTGGTTGACCATGATGCCGCATCCCCACCCCCTAATCCCCGTACTGGGTGTCACACTCGTCGCCACCGGGATGGCCGTCGTCGCTGGGGCCGGGCGGTCAAAGCCGGATATCGACTCATCACGTCCCATCGCCAGTGGTCGCACCGCATTCGCTCGCGTCTCATGCCCTTTCCGACCCCTCCCGTTTGGCCGTCGGCCCGCTGGCACCTCTATGCCGGCGACGACTTCAGCGGATTTACCTGGGGTATCATCCGGCCTCACATTGCCGTCTCCCGATCGTTTTGGGACCGATTAACCGAGAGCGAACGCTTAGCGGTGATGTGGCACGAAGCCCACCACGCCCGGTATCGGGTGCCGCTGGAAAAAGTCTTGTTGGCCCTACTGGATGCTCTTTACCCGGGTTGGGGCTATGGTCAGGTTTTACGCCGGCTCGCCGTGACCGAAGAGATTCTGGCCGACCGCTGGGCGATAGAGGCTCTGGGTGACGATACCCCGCTGATTAGCGCTTTACTGAAATGGTTACCGATCGACGGTCATGCCCAAGACACTTCCGTCGGGTGGGAGGACGCATTGTCCGCCCGCATTCACTTTTTGGAACATCCCACTCTCGTCGAAGCGCCCCCGTCGATAGCGTCCCCCGTGTTGGCCACCACCGCGCTCGAGGTGGCCATGATCGCCCAAGGAATTATTTTTTGGTGCCATTAGGAAATGCTATGGCCCCCATCTTGTCCTCCTTCAGCAAATACGACATGATGTCGTATTAGGAGGTGTCCTATGATCAAGATATCCCGCGGTGCGGTATGGGGAACCCTGTTGGCCAGTGCGCTGCTGGCGGGTTGCGGAACCACACAAGCCGCCGCCCCTATGTCAAAGCCGGTAACGACGGCGGCCCCGGCTCACCCCACGACCGGATCCGGCAGTTGGCTGGTGGGCGCTGCAGCCAGCCCCCCGAGCGGTGCCGGGAACGGCTTTTTATGGATAGAACATCAAAACCATTGGCATTTGGTCAGTTTGGGACAAGGCGCCAACGCCTTTCAAGCGGCCGTCTGGGGATCTTGGGTGTTTGTACCGACTCTCACCGGCACAACCGACGTCGTCGACTGGACAACCCAAAAGCTGGTTAACACGTTGGCCACGCCGGTCGGCTCCCGCGTCGCCTTAGTGGATGCGGCAACCCACCGCCTCTATCTCATCGGACCCAACACGACCGCCGCCTATGCCTTACCCGGCTTGAAGCCCCTGTGGCAAAAGCCTGTCGGCGGAAATACGGCCGTGATTGCCGACAACCGCCTTTACCTGAACGCGCCTACTGCCAGCGTCACCACCATCTTAAATGCCGAGACCGGCGCTCTCGAACTAAATGTCCCGGTCGGCCATATAGAAGATATGGTCTTCGATCCCGCCTACCATACGCTCTGGATGGCCAATTGGTATAACGGTGATATGACCGTGCTTAACGTCACGACCAACCGGGTGGTGACGACGCTCCATGAAGCGGAAGGCGGCGGATTTAGCATGACGGATAAAATGGGGGCGATGAGCGGATATATGCAAATTGCCGCTGGCCCGAACGGCCAACACGTCTACGCCGCCTCTTTCAGTGGAAATATCATGGAGTTTAACGCCAACACCAACCAATTTGTCCGGGACGTGCCGGCTCCGGTACCGATGGCCAAATTGTCGGGTTTGGCGATTGATCCGACGGGACAAATCGCCTACACCACGGTAGAAAGTCAAAACGAAACGATTGCCGTTTCTCTGAAGTCCGGCGCCCTTTTGGCATTGTGGCCGCATATTCAGTCCAATCGCTGGCTGACCTTCAGCGCACCATAAGGTCCGCCGTCTGGTTTCCGGGGGCGATATATTAAAAGGTTCAGGGGGGCGTTGCCCCCCTGATCTTCCCTACGATTCTGCGGTTTGGGTATTACGCCGTTTTCGCCAACGCCGGATCGAGCGTTTCGGGCAATTGATAGCGGTCGACCAATTCGCCTAACGTGTCCGACACGGTGGCCAAGGTTTCCGATTGCCCTTTTAGCGTGTCTGCCGATTCGCTTAAATGATCCGCCGCATTCGATACGCTGTCCACCGCCCCGGCGGTTTCCTCCGCCCCGGCGGCCAAGTTTTGAACCGTCTCGGACGTCGATTGCGTCGCCGATGCCATCTCCGCGGCCACGGTCGTATTGGCGTCGGAAACGGCCGAAATATGGTTCATCGCCTCCGCCACTTGGGCTCCCTGCCGACTGACGGTAGCCGCTTCCGCCACCACGCGGTTCATGGCTTGGGCGACCTGGCCCAAGGCCTCGTGCATACGGGTTAAGGCATCTTGTGCACGCCCGGCCATCTCATGGCCTTCCGCCATTTCCTGACGACCCTCGCTCATGGCGTTCACCGACACCGCCACATCTTGTTGAATGGACGAGACGATGCGGCGAATGTTCTCGGTTTCTTTGGCGGATTGCTCCGCCAGTCGGCGCACTTCGTCGGCTACCACCGCAAACCCACGGCCCGCTTCCCCCGCCCGCGCCGCCTCAATCGCCGCATTCAACGCCAACAGGTTCGTTTGATCGGCAATATCGGAAATGGCGCGAATAATGGTGTCAATTTCCTCCGAGCGTGCGCCCAACCGTTGAATCGCCGCCGCCGCGGTCTCGGTGACCTCGGTAATACGAGCCATTTTAGCTAACGTCTGTTCGACTTCCGACCGTCCCGCATCCGTCACCCGCTGAGACTCGCCCGTCAACGCCTCAATATCCCGAATGGCTTCATCGAGGGCGGCTTCCGCCGCCTGCATGGCAGCCAGGCTCGCCGTGCCTTGCAATACCGCTTCCGCCTCTTTTTCCGTACCTGCCGCCACGGTATCGCCGGCCGCTTGTAATTGGTGCATTGACGCCGCAATTTGTTGTAATCCATGGGCCGATTGGGCACTGGCGACGGCCGCTTGTTGCATGGCCTGCCGAATTTGACGGGTAGCCGCGACCGTCCGTTCCGTCAATTGTTGAAGAGCCTTGGCCTCAACCCGCACTTGATGACCGGTGGCCTTCACCCGACCTAAAACCTCCGTCAGCGCGCGATGCATCTCTAGCACCGCTTGTCCTAACCGATCGCGTGAACTTCGAGGCACCGGAGCTTTCCGCAAATCCCCTTGGCTAATGGCATCCGCCACCGCGCTGAGATCCCCGAGATACCCGATTAATTGTTGAAAAGCGGTCGCCAATTGACCGATTTCATCCGTACCGGTCGCCTGTACCGCTTGATTCACATCGCCTTCGGCAAGCCCCCGAGCAACCCCCGCCAAGTCTTGTAATGGACGCGCAATGCCTTTCCATTGCATTAATAAGGCGCCTAATGCCACCAACATGGTAACCATCCAGCCCAATATGAGGATGTTGCGACTTTGATTGAGGTGCCGACGGGCTAATGCCAATTGGGTTTGGGTGACTTGTTTGACGTTGCCCGCGACGTTTGTCAGCGCGTGGTTCATTTGCTGCGTAGCCGGCGAGTTGGCCACGGTTTGCCAATAAATGGCTTGGCTCACCTGGCCGTGCAAAATCGCCTGGTGCGCTTTTTCGACGAACCCGTAATACCCTTGCCAGGCCGAGCTTAATTGCCGAACCCCGGTCGGATTAAAGTGATACCCGGCTAGTTCTCGCAGTTGGACCTCCAATTGCTGTCCAATTTTTTGATCTTTAAGCCATTTCTTGGTGACCGTTGCCGGTTGATGCTGGGCCGCCGCCAATAAATAGGCATTCATCACCCCGTCAAAATGGTTAAACGAGGCCGCTACTTGACTGGTGGTCACTAAAAACGGCACGGCCTGCTCTTCAATCCGCGTGACATCCTGGTTAACTTGAGTAGTGCGCCAAACCATCCAACTATCCGTCACCGCCAATAAAAATAAAATGATAGCCATCGTCCAGGCTAATTTCCCGCTAATTGAAATGCGTGACCACATAGAAAAACCTCCTCAACACACTGTTCACGGATTGTCCTGACTCTCAAGCGGCATTTTCCCAAGAAATCCTTCTTGGTAGGCCCACGTCCAGACCTTGGCCGAGTAGGGCGATCCTAGCGCGCGGCCCGCCGCCGCATCCACCCCCACATCTTTCAAGGCCGAAACCCAAGACAACTCTTCCACGCCGAGCGCAATCACTTGGGCACCGGACTTTTGCGCCCGGGTGACCCATTCGGGCAATGGTTTACGCGGACTGACGATCCAGCGTTGGACCATCCCCCGATCCAACATCAAAAACGAC
The DNA here is from genome assembly GCA_000237975.1 of Sulfobacillus acidophilus DSM 10332. Classification (GTDB taxonomy): domain Bacteria; phylum Bacillota; class Sulfobacillia; order Sulfobacillales; family Sulfobacillaceae; genus Sulfobacillus_A; species Sulfobacillus_A acidophilus. The sequence goes on from CP003179.1 coordinate 2,059,782, forward strand.
GGACGAATCTCCTCCCACTTGGACGAAAGTCCCTCGGCCGTTTCTTGATGAAGCCAGGCGACATGATATCCCCAGCTTTGAATCAGGCGAATGCCGCTGCGGGCTCTTTGATGGCGGACCGCGGAATCGGACGCGACCCACACGATGCGATGGGCCCAATCCCGAGGAATTTGCGAAACCGGACATTTGAGGCTCTCGGGACTTATTCGGATAAAGAAAAGGCCCGGTAACCGATACCCTGTCTCCAAGGCTCTTTGGACCACCAACCGATCGAGCTCGGGTGCCCGGTGAAGCTTTTCCGCCCAACGCCATAACAGCGGGACGGACGCTTCCAACCGAAACCGGGTCAGCACATCAAATCCCCAGAGGCCTCCCGTGACATGGTGGATCGGTTGAAACACGATCTCCACGTCCTCATTCCGAATGACCGCGTCCAACACCTCACGGGCCCAATCGTGGGGGATCATGGCCGGGTCCCTTCTTTCATCAGCAACTCCGGTTGCGGGCGGCCCAGCCAAAATCCCTGGCCGCCGTCAAAACCCATTTGCACCACGCTCTCCCAATGGGTTTCGGTTTCGATACCTTCCGCAATTACCTGTCCTCCCCGTTGGTGTACCCATTCGATTAACATCCCCGCCATATCCCGGGCCCTGGGGTAGGCGAGTAACGCCTGCGTCCACGTTAAGTCGACTTTCACCACGTCGGTCGGCCATCCCCAAAGCCGCCACAGATCGTGGGCTCCGGAACCCACGTCGTCGAGCGCCCATCGCCGGCCCGGCAGGGATTGGCGCCAAAAATCGGCGGTGAATACTTCATCCCCCTCTAATCGCCGTTCCGAAAGCTCCCACACGAGCTGATCGCGTCCGACGGATAAGGCCAATCGGTCTTCTACGGCCGAAAAGCCGGGATCGCCCAAAGTCTGGGGGTGGATATTACAGAAAAGGGAAATCCCTCCGGGCCAACTCCGCTGCTCCACCGCGCGGGCGATAGCCTCCAACGCCTTTAAGTCCGCTCGAATGCCGTCACCCATATGAAACGCATCGGAAAAAAACCGCGCCGGCGAAATCGCCTGATCCCCGCGTCGCGGACGCACTAACGCTTCATACCCCCAAAGATCCCGGACGGGACACCGATAGATGGGCTGAAAGACGACGTCTAATTCGGTGCCGTCGACCACCGAGGCTTGCCAGGTCGACGGCTTTGGACGCGCATGACGGACTTGAGCCCAATAGCCCACCACGTCTTGACCCACCCGGATGGGTACTATCGTTTCTTCCGCCCACCACCGGGTGCCGTCCGGGCGCCGGTTTTCCATCGCGCCATGCCAGACACGACCGGCACTAATCGTGTCCCACAACTCTTGATAGACAGATTGAGGGGTATGGCCGCCTTGATGACGCCGAGGGTTGTAACCAATCCATTGATGCCGGGACAACCCGGTCAACGCTTCAAAAGCGGGATTGACCGCCAAAATGGTGCCGGCCCGGTTGGTGAGCATGGCCGCTTCCGACCAGGGGTGCCAGAGAATGGCCGCCGCATCACTCAACCACCCCAGTTCCCCGTCCGGATCGCGGGTCGGCGAGTGGCTGAGGTCTACCCGCACCGGCGACTCCCCTTTGACTTGGTTCTTCCCCGCTCGTTTGGCGTCTAAAAGCGCCTGGTCGGCCCGTTGCCAGGTCTCTTCCGTCAGGGATCCGGCCGCCCAGCCAATGGAGACCCCCATTTGCACCATCCGTCCCGGCGTCGGATAGGGTTCGACCGACGCCACGCGATGCAACCGATCGACCACCGAGGCCCAATCATCCTCCGTGCCTCCCGGCATCCAAACGCTAAACTCATCCCCGCCGTCGCGGACGACCGCGTCCTCCCGGCGACAGGCCTCTTTGAGACGTCGCGCAAATTCGCGTAAAATCGCGTCGCCGGCCGCATGCCCATAGGTATCGTTAATCCATTTGAAATCGTCAAGGTCCAAAACCGCTACGGCGCCCTCCGGGCTTGGCCCCTGAAGCCGCCAAGCCGCCAGGCCATAGCGGGATAGGGCACCCGTCAAGGCGTCGGCGTTGGCGCGTTCCGTTTGCACCGCTAAGGCCGTTTCCCGCTGAAGTTGATTAGCGGCATAGCCCAACAGCAAAATGCCCGCAGTCAACGTGACCAACGCATCCTGAATGCCGTCCGGGTTGACCAGAACACTTACCGCCAACACGGTGACCGCTGTGCCGGCCATGAGCAGTCGCCGTTGACGGCGAAACCGCCAGGCGGCCGCACCAATGACGAAAATCCAGCCGCCGTCCCATAAAAGCCGCGGCCAATCCCCCGCATGATGCCCGAGTTCGGTCATCCAGCCGCCGAGTCCCAACGCTACCAATCGTCCGAGCAACAATCGACCGTCGGGTTCCAGATAGGCTAAAGACGCCATCGCCACCAAGGTGACACCGAGCGGCACCGGGATGACCGGTAAATTCGCGACCACCAACAACGCCACCGGTACCCCTAAGATAATCGCCAAGCGCGCGAATCGACGAGGACCCTGGCGTACCAGGGACGGTATGCCGTCCCAGAGGCTTACCACCAACCCGGCGAGTAAAACTCCATGTAAAATTAAAAACAGCACCGATTTCCAGGGCGCCGTAATGCCACCCCTTTTCTATCAAATCGAGGAGAAGACCCCCCGGACGGAAATACCCTCGGTCGCAAAATACAATCAAATCTGAAGAGTGTCGTACTTTCTATTTTAGAGATTACAACGGGGTAAAAATCAACGTCCACGGCCTATTGTCCCTCATCATTCGACAAAAAAGAAATTATAGTGTCGAAATAGGGTAAGGTTCCGGTCATAAAAAAACGCTCCCCGGAGCCCGGGGAGCAAATCGGTGACCCGATATTAATACGGTCCACGAATAAAGTCGGCCACCTGGTTTTCATAAAACGTGCGCAAGCGCTCTTGCTCTTCGGCCGTAAACGGCGGCACCGCGAGGGCGGTTAGATTGGCTTTCACTTGCTCAATATTTTTAAACCCGGGAATAACACTGGAGATTCCCGCCTGATCCAAAATCCAGCGTAGAGCGGCGGCCGCCATCGTCTCCCGTCCTTCGGCAATCCAACGCAATTGATCCGCCAGCTCCACCCCTTTCTCAAAGGGTAATCCCGCAAACGTTTCCCCCACGTTAAAGGCTTGGCCGTCCCGGTTAAAGTTTCGGTGGTCGCTCGGGGAAAAGGTATCGGTGGTCCGGAATTTGCCGGTTAAAAGCCCACTCGCCAACGGGACCCGGGCGAGAATGCCCACCTGTTGCCGTGCCGCCCGGGGTAAGAGTTCGTGTAACGGCTTTTGCCGAAAAATGTTGAAAATCACCTGTAAGGAGGCCACGCCGGGATATTCCAAGGCTTTTAATCCCTCATAGACGGTTTCCACACTAACCCCGTAGTGCCGGATCAACCCTTCCTGGCGTAACCGGTCCAATACCTCAAACACCTCGCCCCGTTCAATGACCCAGGTCGGCGGGCAATGAACCTGGTATAAATCAATCGCCTCCCGCCTCAGGCGGGCGAGACTGTCCAGCGCGTACTGCTTCACCGTGTCATAGGCATAATTCAGGGGATCCTCAAGATTTCCTCGCCGGCAAAATTTAGTGGCGACGATAATCTCCGGCCGGTGGCCGACGATTTGCCCCAAAAGGGTCTCCGACCGCCCGTCCCCGTAAACGTCCGCCGTGTCAAAGAAATTGACTCCCTGATCGATCGCATACGAAATGGCGTTTAACGCCTCGGATTCCTCCACCGTCGCGCCCCAGGATCCCCCGATGGCCCAAGTTCCAAGCCCTACCGCGCTCACCCGATAGCCGGTTTTCCCCAATTCCCGGTATTCCATCAGATCTCCTCCTTATGTTCACGTTCTGGTGTTGGCCGAACGGACGGCACGGATGACCGCCGAGGCCACCAAATCCGCCGCCGGCACGCCGACTCGACCCGCGGACGCGGGGACCGCCCCCACCGACACGGCGAATAAGGCGTCCCCGTCCCACGGGGTGTGCACCGGGCGGATGGTCCGCGCCAATCCGGTGTGGGCCATTTTCGCCACCCGCAAAAGCTCCCCTTTCGACAGCCCGGCATTCGTGATCACCACGCCCAGGGTAGTGGCTTGGCCGAAGGGCATATCGTCCAACGAGCCCCGGAAAGCATAATCCATGTCGTCCGGCCTGCCGTCATCCCCGAGCGGACCGGCAATCAGGCGTCCCTGACCATCCACCACGCTCCCGACCGCATTGACGACAACGAGCACCCCGATTCGAAGCCCGTCCGACGTGACCAGCGTCAGCGCGGCCTGCCCGCCTTTCATGGCCCGTTCCGGTCCCCGCAGTTTACCGACGGTGGCCCCGCTGCCGGCGCCGTAACTCCCGGCCGAAACGATTTGTAACCCTTGCCAGGCCCGCGTCACCGCCAGGACGCCATCCTCCACGGATAAAATCTCAGGACGTCCGTATTCAAGGTCAAAAAGGGCCGCCGCCACCACGATCGGTACCCGATGGTGTCCGGCGCGAAATCCCCGCTGCCGAGCGGCCAACGCCGCCATTGCCCCCTCGGCGGTCCGAAGCCCAAACGCGCTGCCCCCGGTCAACACCACGGCATCCGGGCCCGGCACGAGATGATCCGGTTCTAAAACGGGTGTTTCCCGGGTAGCCGGAGCTCCCCCGGCAATGTGGACCGCTCCCCGGGCGCCTTCCGGTAAAACAATCGCCGTGAGTCCGGTGCCGGCCTCGGTACGCGTGACTTCTCCGACACCGACACCCGGCAAAAAGAGCCCATCGAGCCATACCGAAGCCATCGCTTCACCCCCGTTTCCGCGGCACGTGATCCCGGCACACCGCATATGCTGGTTGTTGGTAACCTTACCCACTTTTTGCAAAGGATGGAGAGCCTTTATGCCACTGAATCCGCATCAAGTCATTCTCTATGCCGCCGATCCCGTCGACCTTTCGAGTGCTATGGCGGCGGCTGCCGTTACCGGCATCCCGCTCTGCCAAGTCACGGGCAATTTTGACGATGCCTGGATTTATACCGCCAGCGGCGACTACTTGGTCATTGCGGTCGGCGAGCCCGCGAATAACGCTCTTTACTATAACCCGTGCGGATGGGCCAATCCCGCCGGGGACAGTGCCGGTTTTACCCCGTTTGATTTGGCGGCGGGGCCCCGCGACACGCTTCCCGGACCCGACTGGTACGTCAATGCCGCCGGCCAAACCGCCTATCAATCGCTGGAGCTGGCCGCCGTCAACGCCTACTATGCCACGACCGGTACCCTGCTGCCCGGCATCACCCCCCCAAGCCCCATCAGCCCGACCATGACCTGTGCCGGTAGCCCCAATGTCTCTTGTCCCTGTGTTGGACTCTCTCCCCTGCCGCCGACCGGGATTTATTACGGCTCCGATTTGGGTACCAATGCCCTGCCGCCCATTAATTCCTGCGGCATGAGCTTTTACATCGGGCAAATGGGGGGCGGCACCGCCATCGGCACCAGTTCACCTTGCGGCTACACCATTTTCGGCAATTTTTCCAGTTTAGCCGCCCAAGCCGCCCTCAACAATCATGGCGCCGTCTATGGCTCCTGGTTTCTTCTGGGTCCCCGCTTTGCCAATGATTGTGCGGGAGCCGCCACACTGGCGGAGGCCGAGGATTGGGGCGTCCAGCAAGCCAACGCCGCCGTGGCCGCCGTCGGCCATTATGCCGAAATCAATCGCTTAACCGTCTTCGGCGACGTGGAGCCCGGCAGCTGGTCGGTTGATATCGCCCTCAATCAAGCGGTGATTTCGGGATTTATCCGGCAAATTCAAGCGCTCGGTTGTCGGCCCGGCATTTATTCGGGCCCTTGCGCCTGGCAGGAGATAACCGGTTCCATGGCGTTACCGTGTGGCGTGGTCGTTTGGACCGCTGAATTTAATTACGCAAGCCCGCCGGCCTGCCCGCCCCGCTTTATCCCGGAGCCCGACGCGCCGTGTCCGAGCTCCTATGAAGGCCCCCAAGGATTCGGCGGGATTCTGCCGAATATCTGGCAATATTATGCCTCCGATACCGTCGATTGGGATATCGCCGACGCCTTGCCGGAATAGGCGAAAACGGCTTCTATCGATAGACCGCCTCATTCCACTCTAACATCTGTCGAATCGAGGCCGCGGAACTCTCTCGGTTGATCACCACACACTCGATTCCGAGAGCATCCGCCCAGTCCTTTAATTGCTGACTGGTGACGCCGTAGGAAAAGACCGTATGATGGGCCCCGCCGGCATAAATCCAAGCCGCCGCCGATTCCTTGAGAGACGGGTGGGGCCGCCATAGCGCCCGCGCGACCGGCAGACGAGGCATGGGAGGAGGCGCAACGGCGGTGACTTCGTTCACCACCAGTCGAAATCGGGAACCCAAGTCCACCAAGGACGCCACCACCGCCTCGCCCGGTCGCGCATCAAATACCAACCGGGCCGGATCCTCCTTGCTCCCGATGGACAACGGCCACACCTCAATCCGAGGCGTCCCGTCGGCAATCGAGGGACACACTTCCAACATATGGGCACCTAAAATCGCCTCTTGCCCGGGTTCGAGGTGATACGTGTAATCCTCCATAAAAGAGGTGCCCTGAAAACGCGCCATTCGTTTGACGACCCGAAGCAGCGCGGCCGTTTTCCAATCCCCTTCGGCGCCAAAGCCATAGCCGTCGGCCATTAACCGTTGCACCGCGAGTCCCGGCAACTGACGTAATCCATGTAAATCCTCAAACGTCGTGGTGACGGCATGAAATCCGCCATCCGCCAAAAAGTCCCGCAGCGCCAACTCCAGCCGGGCCTGATAGGCGACCGCGTTCCAACGATTCGCGTCATGTCGCACGTTATCGGCGACTTCATACGTCGACTGATAGAAATCCAGCAGGCGATCTACCCGTTCATCGGCGACCCTGTTCACCCGTTCGGCCAAATCGCCGACTCCAAATCCTTTAACCGACCAGCCTAACCGGATTTGAGCCGCGACCTTGTCCCCTTCGGTGACCGCCACATCCCGCATGTTGTCCCCAAAGCGCGCTATCTTTAGCCGAAGGCTATCGCTTACCGCAGCCGCCGTATCCATCCAGCGGGCCATGTCCCGGCGTAACTCCTGGTCTTGCCAGTGGCCCACCAACACTTTGCGGGGTGTCTTTAAACGGGCGGTCAAATGGCCAAACTCCCGATCGCCATGGGCCGATTGGTGCAGGTTCATGTAATCCATATCAATGGTATCCCAAGGGATGTCCCGGTTCATTTGGGTGTGGAGATGCAGCAACGGTTTTTGTAACGCCCTTAACCCGGCAATCCACATTTGTGCGGGGGAAAAGGTGTGCATCCACACGATGACGCCGGCACAGCGGTCATCGTCATTAGCTTCCCGCAGAACTTGGCGGATCCCGTCCGGGGTGGAAACGACCGGTCGGGCTATCACCGGATAGGGAAAAGCCTGATCCTGATTCAGATCGCGTACCATGTCGTCAATGTGCCGATTGATTTGCCGCAGGACCTCCGGCCCGTATAAGTGCTGGCTACCGGCAATAAACCAAAATTCATAGTCCGGAAATGACATAGGTCTCCTCCTTCGATGCGGACTTCTCGTGGCCGATTAGGGTCTAAGAGGCTTCCGGGGGCTGGCCGTAATAGGCGTTGGGGCCATGTTTGCGGTAATAATGGCGATCGAGAAGCGAACGCGGCACCGAAGCCAAATGGGGATTTAACATCCAGGTATGATAGGCCATTTTGGCCACTTCTTCCAAAATGACCGCGTGATGCACGGCTTCCAGGGGATCGCGGCCCCAAGTGAACGGTCCGTGCCCATGCACCAACACCGCCGGTACCGCGAGCGGATCAGGGTTGCCGAGCGTTTCGACGATCACTTTGCCGGTTTCCCGCTCGTAGGCGCCTTGAATCTCGTCCGGCGAGAGTCGCCGGGTACACGGCACCGCCCCGTAAAAATGATCGGCGTGGGTGGTTCCTAGCGGCGGAATAGCGAGTCCGGCCTGCGCCCAACTGGTGGCCCAGGGCGAATGCGTATGGCAAATGCCCCCCAAGGTGCTGAAGTGTCGATATAAGACCAGGTGAGTCGGGGTATCTGACGAGGGATTGCGATCCCCTTCAACCCGATGCCCGTCAAGATCCACCACCACCATATCGTCCACCGTGAGGGCGTCATAATCCACGCCGCTCGGCTTAATCACCATCATGCCCTGGGACCGCAGAACCCCGGAAACGTTACCCCAGGTTAAGGTCACCAGCCGATGATGCGGCAACAACCGGTTGGCCAGTAAGACCGCTTCTTTCAGATCCTGTAATTCGGACATGTTATGCCTCCTCGTTTGCCGGCTGCTCCCGGTTCCGCCAAGCCTTTAAGTCATGCATGATATCCTGGCGGGTCTGGCCGAAGAATTCATAAAGTGTCCGATAATGGCGATAGAGAAGGTTATACGCCTCATGCCGGCTCACTCGTGGACGATAGGTGTGCCGGACGGGGGGCGCGAGTTGCCGTCCTAGACGCGCGACCAACCCGGCATCGCCCCCGGCGGCCGCCACCGCCGCAAACACGGCCGACCCGCGAGCAGGAATTTCCGACGAGTCCAGCACTTTTACCGGCAATCCGGTGACGTCGGCATAGATTTGCATCAACAACGGACTCTTGTGGGAAATCCCGCCCACCGCCACAATCTCGGTTACCGGCACCCCATGCTCCACAAAGTTGTCGATCGTCCGCCGGGTGCCGAAGGCGGTCGACTCCAATAACGCCCGATAAATGTGCTCCGGCTTGGTGGATAAGGTTTGCCCGACCAGAAGTCCGCTTAATTCCGCATCGCCCAAAATACTGCGATTGCCGTTCCACCAGTCCAACGCGATGAGACCGGTTTCCCCCGGGCGGAGCGGCTCGGCCAACCGTTCGAGATAGGCGTAGATATTCAGGCCGGCCTGCGCCGCCTGATCGACATAGCTGGGCGGCACCGCTTGCTGGACAAACCAGGCATACATATCCCCGACGGCCGCCTGCCCCGACTCATATCCGTAATATCCCGGCAAAATCCCGTCCGGGATAACCCCGGTAATCCCGGGTACGCGAATATCCTGAGAACTTATCATTAAATTACAGATTGACGTACCGATGACCATGACCATGGGACCCGGCTCGGTGACGCCCGCGCCCACCATGGATACATGCGCATCCACATTGCCCACCGCTACCGTAACCGTGGTCGGAAGCCCTAACCGCCGGGCCATCGTCGGACTTAGCGTACCGGCGGGAGTTCCGACCGGATAAAACGTGTGACCCAATTTTTCCCCCGGGTGCGTGAAATTGGGGTGGACGCGGGTGAAATACGCCAACGACGGAATGCCTTTTTGGGGATCCCAGAGCGCCTTATAGCCTGCAGTACACGAATTTCGCATCAATTGGCCGGTGAGTTGCCAGACAATCCAATCGGTCGCTTCGACAAACCAGCGCATCGTGCGATAGGTCTCGGGATCGTCATGAAAGATTTCCAAGAGTTTGGGATAGTACCACTCGGAGGAAATACGCCCGCCATAGCGGGATAAAAAGGATTCACCCGTGTCGGCCGCCACCTCGGTTAACCGAGTGGCCCACGGTTGCGCCGCGTGATGCTTCCACAATTTGGGCCACGCATGGGGCCGTTTACGAAATTCCGGCAATCGGCAAAGCGGCGTGCCGTCCTCCAAAACCGGCAACACGGTACAGGACGTGGCATCCACCCCGATGCCGACGACCTGGTCCGCCGTCACCCGGCCCCGGCGCAACAATTCGGGAACGGCTTCTTCCAATACGTAAAGATAGTCGTCGGGATCCTGCAGCGCCCAATCGGGCGGCAGGATATGACCGCCCTCCGGCAACCGTTCATCCAACACCCCGTGAGGATATGGCACCTCGACGGCCGCCACCTCCTGCCCGCTATCCAGATCTAATAAGAGGGCCCGCCCGGATAATGTGCCGAAATCGACACCGATGGCATATGCCATGATGGCTCACCTGTTTCCTCTGTCGTTAAATGTCCGTACATAAAAATCTTCTCACAGGGGGCGAGACGGTACGGAATCTGCCGCACCCGCCCCGTCCCGCCCCCCTTAACTGGGGTTCACTCGCCGCCGTCTTCGTCCCTAACCGTCCTTCAGTTCGGAGTCGGAGGCGGCCGCCGGATTGACTTCAGGGGGTGCCACGTGCGTCCCGCTAACCGCTCCTTTGAAATCACGAATGGTCTGTCCCAACCCCTTACCTAGTTCCGGCAAACGTTTCGGTCCAAACACGAACACGGCGATAATCAACAACACGATAAGGTGGGAGGGTGACAATAAATCTCCGAACATGCTTTAGCCTACCTTTCTTAATAGCCGGTTCCGGTGGCCGAATCGCGATAATCGGCCATCACCAACCGCGTCAGCTCATCCACCGACGTTTCGTCCACGCGCCGATCGAAGGAAATTTCTCCCCTGCTCAGCCAATTGATCCGGTCGCATACTTCGAACACTTGGGCATAGTTGTGGGCGATTAACAAAATCGCGGTGTTAAAGCGCGTTTTTAAGTCCACCACCAAATCCAGAATCATGCGGCCTTCACGCGCCCCCATGGCCGCCAGGGGTTCATCCAGAATCAGTACTTTCGGATGCATGAATAGGCTTCTGGCCACGGCAATGGCTTGTCGTTGGCCACCCGACAAATATCCGACATCGGTTGTGACCGATGGTAATTCTAGTTTTAACGATTTCAGATATTCCCGCGTTTCGTGCTGCATCCGGCGATCATCCAGCAAGGGGAAAAATCCGAGGAGCTTTCGCACATGTTCCCGACGTAAAAACATATTGCGGTAGACCGGCAAATCGTTGACCAGGCCGAGATCCTGATACACGGTCTCAATGCCGTGGGCACGGGCATCATCGGGTGATCGGAAATGGACGGGCTCGCCGTTGAGGAAAATCTCCCCTCCGTCAGGGGCGTGAAAGCCGGTCAAGATTTTGATGAGCGTCGATTTGCCGGCGCCGTTGTTGCCGACCAACCCTAACACTTCGCCGGGATAGAGTCGCAAACTCACGTTCCGTAAGGCTTCCACCGGCCCGAAGCTTTTCCGGATACCGCGGGCTTCCATAATGGGCGTCACCGAAGCGGTTTGACTCATTGCCGTCCCCCCCTGACTCCCATCATCCGGATATTGAGAATCATGGCAATGCCGATGGCAATGCCGAGTACGACGTCGAAGAGATAGGCGTTGACTCCCAGTAAATTCATCCCGTCATTGAGGGACGCAATCACGATCGATCCGATGACCGCCCCCACAATCGTGCCCGAACCGCCCGTGAGCGCGGTGCCCCCAATCACCGCCGCGGCAATGCCCTGCAGCAGGATACTGGTGCCGCCGGCCAACGGATCAATCGATTGCACATGAAAGGACTCTACAATCCCCACCAGCCCCCCGAGTAAGGCGGCCAAGACAAAATTCACCATTCGAATGCGATCCGTAGGAATTCCGACTTCCCGACTCCCCACGGCGTTACTGCCGACCGCAATAGTATAAATCCCGAACTTATTATGCTTGAGCAAGAAGTGCCAAACGGCCGCCACAATCACGGCCCACCAGACAATCGCCCAAGGGGATGCCCCTAATAGTCCGGTGAGCCACCCCGATCCCGGGGTGGTGACCGGATAGCCGTTGGAAATCACCAGGGTAAGCCCTTTGACCGCGTACAACGTGGCCAGCGTGGCAATAAAGGACGGGACCTTGAGTTTCACATGCAATAACCCGTTGACCAAACCCACGGCCAATGCCGCAACCAATCCGGCGACCACCGCCAGAATCAGAGGCATGCCGGCTTGATAGGCAAAATACATGATAAAGGGGGAAAACGCGAAGACGTTTCCCACCGACAAGTCAATTTCCCCCAACACCATGACCATTACTTCCGCCACCGCGACAATGGCGATTTCCGCCGAGAGCTGAAAGACCACTTTGAGGTTGGCCAGGCTTAAGAACGAATTGTTCAGCAGTTGAAACACAATAATTAACAACACCGCCACAATGGCAATGCCGCTTTCCCGTTGCCGAAATATCCGACCGAGCCCCTGACCCAACGTCTTTGGTGCGTGAGGGGCGGATTTTGTGTCGGTGCGTAATTGTTGCGACACCACAGTGCTCCCTCTTTCCCTAGATATTGGCCAGATCCAATTCCTTCGCGGTGCTGCCCTCAAACCGGCTTTCGGTCTTCAGATAGAGGCCGACATTTTTCTTGGTAATAAACTTAAGTCCGGTTTCCGTATCGTCTGGACTCATTAAGCCGCCCGACAACTTGTACAAGTACAATTGCATAACCGGGTAAAAGCCTTGTTCATAGGGCTGCTGGTCGATGGTAAAGTCGAGGTAGCCGGTGTTAATTAATTTCAGGGTCAACGGCAACAAGTCAAATCCCCCGGCATGCCACCCTTGAGCGGGCAGATTAAATTGCTGCATGACCTGTCCCACGCTCTGGGTGCTCCCGGCATCCACCGCAAACATCCCTTTAGCCGATTTATGTCCCAAGTACCAACTTTGTACCGCGCTCAATTCTTGTGAGACGAGCGCACCGGTGGCCACCACGTCATACGTAATCGGATTACCGGCCGCTTTGATGGCCGCAATCGCCCCATCGATACGCGGCTGAATATTCGCCGAACCCGGCGTGGCGATGAAGAGGCCGATGTGACTGCCTGGCGGCACTAAAGAAAGAATTTTTTGCCCCATTTGTTGACCGGCTACATAGAGGTCTTGTCCAATATAAGACATGGCCGGGTTGGGCGAGACCGTCGCATTATACGCGACCACGGGAATGCCCGCCGCAATCGCTTGTTGAATCGGCCCGTTAAAGGCTTCGGGAGCGATAATCGACGTCGCGATGCCGTCGGCATGACTCGCGATGGCGGTCTCGATGGCGTTAACCATCTCACTCACCTGGCTGGTTTCCGAACCGGTCCAAGAATACGTGCACCCGACCAATTTACACGCGTCTTGAATGCCGTATTGGGTCGGTACGAAAAACGGATTGGTAGTCACATGATTGACAAACACAAAATGCCATTTCGGATGCGCGGGATAATCCAAACCGCCGCCCGAAGCCGCCACACTCGTTGTACTTCCGCATGCGCTTAAAAGACCGCCCCCGACCAAAGTGGCGCCACCGACCAAGGCGCCCTTCAAAAGTCCCCGCCGGGATACCGGCCCAATAATCCCTTTGTCCTCCATTTCACTCATAACCCCAACCTCCTTCACAAATTTGAGCCAAGACTTCATATGGTCGCACAATTCTGATTATGGATAAATGCGGTTATTTAAGGGTTTTTCACCCCCTACAGTTAGTTCGATTTTTGGCTCATTGTACACTTGGCTGGCAGTCCAGTCAATGTTTTCAATAACATTTGTACGGACAATTTAGGGTTTGATATACTAAAAGAAAAACTGACGCATTTAGTCAAGGAGTTTACCGATGCCGCAACCACGCATTCCCCAATACATCACGATCGCTAACGAACTACGGCAAATTATTTTGCAGGGAGGGCAAGCCGGCGAACAGATTCCGACAGAAAGCGACTTGATGACGCGCTATGGGGTGAGTCGGCATACCGTACGCCAGGCCCTAAACCAGCTCGTCCACGAAAATCTCTTGGTTCGCGTGCCGGGGCGTGGCACCTTTGTGGCGGAGCCGCCCCCGTCAATCCCGGCCCCCACGGCCACCCAGAACTTGGTCGCCGTCATCATGACCTATATTTCGGATTACATTTTCCCCTCGATAATCAGGGGCATCGAGAGACAACTCCGCGAACACGGATTTAATCTCTTATTGCTCAGTACCCAGAACCAATTTGACCTCGAGCGCCGAGCGCTGGAAACGGCATTGGCCCAAGGGTGCCGCGGCATCATTTTTGAACCGGTCAAAAGCACCATGCCGAATCCTAACCGGGATCTGTACCAACACATTTATGCCGAGGGCTTGCCGGTGGTCATGTTGCATGCGGAACCCGCGGGCTTTCCGGCCTTTCATACCATCTTGTTTGACGACTTGGCCGGCGCCCAGCTCATCACCGAGCACGTGCTGTCGCAAGGCCACCGGGCCCTAGGCGGGATCTTTAAAATTGACGACAAGCAGGGCGTATCCCGGTTGAAAGGATACATCGCCGCGTTAAATCACCGTCATCTGGCGTTTAACCCGGATACCGTCTCGTTATTTACCACCGAATCGAAAGATATTGTCACGAAAGAATATGTCCGGGCGCGCTTCGGGGAGCGGGCGGATTCCCCGACCGCGGTCGTCTGCTATAACGACGATATTGCCGTTCGCCTGGTTAAAAGCCTGCGGGCGGCCGGGCTCAGGGTGCCTGCCGATGTGTCCGTCGTCGGATTTGACGATTCGCCGTTGGCCACCGTGACCCACCCCGAACTGACGACCATTCGCCATCCGCAGGAAAAGATGGGGCGGTTGGCCGCCGACGACTTATTGCGGATGATTCAGGAAAACCCGCCGCGAGCACAGGAAGGCACACGGATCGTATTACCCGCCGATCTCGTCGTCCGCCACTCGGTGGCCGCTATTCGCTTGTCGGGCAAAATGGCGTAGGGCTGTCCGGACATTTAAGGGAGTCTTAATAGCCCCAGGGATGGCGGCGATGCCAATCCCACGCCGTTTGCACAATCGTCGTCAAGTCGGAAAGCCGCGGGGTCCAGCCCAACCATTGTTGTGCCCGTTCGACCGAAGCCACCAATTGGGCGGGGTCGCCTGCCCGGCGCGGCCCATAGGTGACCGGAATATCCTGTTGGGTGACCAACCGGGCGGCATCGATCACTTGGCGAACCGAAAAACCCTGGCCGTTGCCTAAATTAAAGGCGTGGGCGCCGGGATGGTGCTCCAGCCATTCGAGGGCCAAACGGTGTGCTTCCGCCAAATCCAACACATGAATGTAATCGCGTACCGCCGTGCCGTCAGGCGTCGGATAATCGGTGCCATACACGGGAACCGGCTCGTTTCGCAAAGCAGCTTGTAATACGCGGGGAATCAAATGGGTTTCCGGATGATGATCTTCCCCCAGGGGAAGGTTCGGGTGCGCCCCGGCGGCGTTAAAGTACCGTAACGAGACGGATGTGAGCCGGTGGGCTTGATACGCCCAAGCCAACATGTTCTCAATGACCCGTTTGGTCTCCCCATAAGGATTGGTCGGCCGCGTGGGGGCGTCTTCGGCAATCGGAACCGACATCGGTTCCCCATAAACGGCCGCGGTGGAGGAAAAGACCAGACGGGACACGCCGGCGTCTTTCATTGCCGATAATAACCGTTCGGTCCCTCCGACATTGTTGTGATAGTAGGCCAACGGGTCGGTCATACTGTGCCCGACCAGCGACAAGGCGGCAAAATGAATGACCGCGTCGATGTCCTGTTGCCTCAAAACAGCTGTCATTCGCTCGCTGTCCCGGATGTCGGCCGTTACCAGCCGCACCCCGGCAAAAGGCGCCAACGATTCCCGATGGCCGGTGGTCAGGTTATCCACCACCGTCACGTCATGCCCATGATCAACCAACACACTGACGGTATGGCTCCCGATATAGCCTGCCCCGCCGGTCACCAATATCCTCATGCCTGCCATTCCTCCCCGTTTACCGCGTGTACCCCCGGCCCCAAATCGGTCACCAAGAACGTCGGATCATAACCGAAACGACGGCGGTAACGTTCACCCACCGTCGCCTGAAAGCGGTCCAGCGCCGCCGTTTCCACCAGGGAAACGGTCGAGCCGCCAAATCCGGCCCCCGTCATGCGACTGCCGATACATCCGGGTACGAGCCAGGCGCTTTCCGCCAGCGTGTCCAACTCCGGCCCGGTCACCTCATAATCATCCCGCAGCGATTCGTGCGACCGGCGCATCCATTCCCCGAATTCGGCCAGTCGAGCCTGCATCAGGAGCCCGGGCGCCAACCGGGCGCGCTGATTTTCCCAAATGACATGATGCAACCGACGCCTCAGCACCGGATCGGTCACGATGGCGAGGGCCCGGTCGTAATCGTCGGGCGTCAATTTCGCCAAATAGGTGATGGGCCACCCGGCCGAGCGTAAAGAGGCCAGAATGTGGTCGCACTCCTGCCGACGGGCCTGATAGGGCGATTGGACGAGATGGTGCGGCTTGTTGCTGTTGGTCACGACAATTTTCAACCCGTCCAACGGTACGGGCACTGATTCATAGGCCAGCGTCGCCGCCGACAACGATATCGCGTGACCGGGTTCGGCCAACGCCACGGCCATTTGATCCATAATTCCGCACGGTACGCCGACATATTGGGTTTCCGCCTCATGGGCAATCGTAGCCAACGTCACCCGATCGAGCGATAATCCACTGATTTCGGCCAGGACGAAAGCCGTCACCACCTCTAAAGAGGCCGAGGAAGAAAGACCCGCTCCTTGCGGCAAATTGCCCACATAATAGATATCCGCTCCCGAAATAGCCCAGCCGTGCTGCCGCATGGCCCACACCACGCCGGCCGGGTAATTGCCAAATCCTCGGTCCTCTCGCAAACTGAGTTCCGATTCCGTGACGGTGACCACCTGCCGGGCGGATTCCGAAAAAAACCGCCAGCGGTGATCCGCGCGCGGCCGCGCCCAGCACCAGGTGCCTGCCTGTATGGCCGCCGGCAGTACGTAGCCCCCGTTATAGTCGGTATGTTCCCCGATTAAATTCACCCGCCCCGGCGAAAAGGCTCCCTTCACTTCGCTCCAGGGTCCGGGCGAAAACCTTAAAAACCGCTCGCGGAGGGAAATCCCGGTCGTCCTAGTCATCGGCTCGTCCCCCGTACCCGATCAATCGCCGCGCGTAATAACGGGGCCGTCTCCTCGACTAACGACGGATTGGCCGCCGCACCGGCGCCGGTCTCGGACGAGGAGAGAAATTTGATTTTATCCGCTGCCCGCAAAGGGGGATAAAATTCAATGTGAAAATGATAAAACGGCTCCGTGTCCGACCGCTGCGGCGGCGTTTGGTGAAGAACCATCATATAGGGAAATTCCCGATTGTAAAGGGCATCCATGCCGCGCGTCACCCACCCGAGGATTTCGGCCAAATCGTGTTCTTCGGCCTCGTTAAACCGCCTGAGATCCGCCACGTGCCGCGTCGGAGTAATCCACACCCCATACGGAAAATCCGTAAAATACGGCACATAGGCGGCAAAACGCTCGTTAACCGCAACCACCCGACGACCGTCCGCGACTTCGGCGGCATGAATGTCACATACCAAACAGCGGCCGGTCACCCAATGGTGATCGTAACACGCCTCCAACTCGGTCCGGATTTTGAGCGGAATAAACGGGTAAGCATAGATTTGCCCATGGGGGTGGGAGATGGTGGCTCCCACTTCCCGCCCGCGATTTTCGAAGATCAGAATATATTGATGGTTCGGATCGGCCGCGAGCGCTTCATAGCGCGATCGCCAGAGTCGCACGACGGCCTCCAGGTGCGCCGGCGATAACCGCGAGAGCGCCGCCTGGTGATCGGAGGAATACAGCACCACTTCACATTTCCCGTAAGCCGGCCGGGCCCGATAAAGATCGGAGAACCCTTCGGCTACCGGACCCGGTTGGGGAGACAAAACCGGAAAATCATTATCATAGATAAATACCTCGTACTGATCGGGCACCCGTCCCGACCCCGGACAAAAAGGGCAGGCGGTGGCCGGCATATCCGGTCTCAATTGGCGGTTGGCGGCCACCATCGTCCAATCGCGCAATATCGGGTTATATCGTAATTCAGCCATCTACCGCGTCCCCGTTTCTGTGAGTCTCGTTATGCCCATCTTACCGCTTCCGAGGTGCTTACCGCAGGGATTCGCACAATTCCGGCACTCGTCTCCCCTCGAACATCGTCGGCCGATCGCCCCGCCCGGCGCCTACGGCGTGAGCACTCCCTGGGTCATGAGTGCGCAATCCGAAAAGTGAACCGGTTTCGTTGGGGCCAAATGACACGCTCAGGCACGGTGAGTCGATGATGTGCGCGGATGTGTTCGGAAGAACTGCCGATCCAGACATCCAGGGTTCCCGGATCAACCGCCCAAGCGCCGGTCGGATGATAATAGGCCAAGATTTCGAGCGGCAAGATAAACCGTAACGTCTTTTGACTCCCCGGCTCTAACGGCACCCGGGCATACGCCTTCAGTTCCTTGACCGGTCGCGTCACGGTGTCCGACGGCATATGCACGTAGACTTGCACCACTTCGTCGCCGGCCCGGGCACCGACGTTTTCCATCTGTACCGCCACATGAACTTCGGAGGACAGCGGATCGTCGGCATGCCAATCCAGCCGAGCCGTACTCTCGGCATAGGCAAATTGGGTGTAAGAAAGGCCGTATCCGAACGGAAAGCGCGGCGTCGCCGATGAGTCGACATAATCCCCATGCCAATGCGACCGCCCGCCCGACGGGGTGTGGTTATAATATACTGGCACCTGGCCGACCGTGCGCGGATAACTGACCGCCAGACGCCCGGCCGGATTATAATCCCCGAACAAAACGTCGGCCACCGCCGTGGCTCCTTGACCTCCGGGCAGCCAAGCCTCCACTAGGGCATCCACTTTGTCGATCCAGTCTCCCGTCACCGGTCGCCCGTTGATCAACACCACCACCACCGGAGTCCCGGTTTGACAGATTGCCTCGACTAAGGCCTCTTGGACCCCCGGTAACGAAAGATCCGTGCGGTCGCGCGACTCCCCGGTAGTGCATTCCAACGTCAGCCCCGCCTTATCCCCCACGACCAAAATCGCCACGTCGGCATTTTGGGCGACTGCCACCGCGGCCTCAAATCCCGTGCGATCGCTGCCGGTGACGGAACACCCGGCACGATACACCACATCGTCGGGGTTGCCGACCTTTTGCCGGATCGCGTGATAGATGGTGGGCATATCGCCTAATACCCCGTCCAGGGTCAGGGATTCCGGCAAAGGCTGGGAAAAGACGTTTCCTTGCTCGCGCATCTCGATTAAAGACTCGATATGACAGGGAAACGCATAATCACCCATGAGATTTCGCACCGAATTGGCGTTAGGTCCGATGACGGCCAAACGAAGCCCCGCCTTGGGCAAGGGCAATAACTGCCCTTCGTTTTTTAACAAGACGATGGATTCACGGGCCACTTCTAATGCCAGCCGATCGTTTTCCGGTCGGTTAAACACTTGGTACACCCGGGCCTCGTCCACCCACGGATTTTCGAACAAACCTAACGCCACTTTTTGCCGTAAAACCCGGGATACCGCCTGGTCCAAGCGGCTCACGGGAATCCGTCCGCTTTTTACCGCGGCTAACAACGGCTCGCCATAGGCATCCCGATTGGGCAATTCCACATCGACTCCGGCTTCTAAAGCCATGTGCGCTGCCGCCGTCCGATCAGGCGCCACATGATGATAATCCTCGAGCATGGCGACGGCAAAATAGTCCGACACGGTGGTTCCTTGAAATCCCCATGCCTCGCGCAATATCTCCCGTAAAAGGCCGACATGCGCATGCAGCGGCACCCCGTCAAGCTCATGGTACGCCGGCATCACCGACTCCAATCCGGCCTCTTTAATCGCCGCCTCAAACGGCAGTAACACCATCTCAAACAGCTCCCGCACCGGAATGTGGGCCGGAGCCCAATTCATTCCCCCTTCGGAAAAGCCGTAACCCGCAAAATGCTTGCCCGTGGCCACGATGCGGTCTGGCCAGCCCGCCGTTTGGAGGCCCTGGATAAACGCTATGCCGAGAGTTGCGGTCAATAAGGAATCCTCTCCGAACGTTTCCTCCATTCGGCCCCAACGGGCATCGCGGGTGATGTCCAACAAGGGCGCCAATGCTTGGTGGGATCCTACGGCGCGCATTTGTTGGCGGATGACATCCGCCATGCGAAACACCACATCCGGATTCCAACTGCTGGCCACCCCAATCGCCTGCGGAAATAAAGTCGCTCCCTGCGCCATATATCCGCTGCAAGCCTCTTCATGGACCAAAGCCGGGATCTTTAAACGCGTCTGCTCACGCAAAAAGGTCTGGATTTGGTTGGCCAAGCGCGCGCTCGCCTCCGGCGGCAAATTGCTCGCCCCGCCAATCCGGGTGATTTGCCCAATGCCATGCCGGAAAAGCACCCGCGCTTTGTCTTCGGAAAACTCCAACCCGTCCAAAATCTCATAAACCCAGACCGCACTTAATTGCGCCACTTTTTCTTCCAGGGTCATATCGGCTACTAGCCGGGCTACCCGCTCATCAATTTCGGTCATTGGCTCACCTCGTCCATAGAGACTTCTACCGTATAATCCAATTGCCGACGCTCTCCGGGATTTAGTCCGTCGACCCCGGTGACAGTCGGCGGAAGCGACAAGTTGACCGCATTATGCGTCCATGTATACGGCTCGACACAGATATAGGCGCTATCGAGCGAAGGCCGGTAGATGACCAGATGACGAAAAGACGGATCCGGCCGCCAGGCGAACGCAACCGGCCGGGACGGATGGCGCATCCAGACGGCCGGATCAACCCCGTCGGCCAGACGATAGCAGGTATCGGCCACGACCGTTCCGGCCGGACGGCCACGATCCAAATCTCGAAGCACCTGAAGCTCCGGCAACAAGGCGCCCGAAGGCATGCCGTCATGCCCCATGGCCCATTCTTGCCCCGCGGGCAGGGTCACCCGCCAATCATGACCGGCTAAATTCCAAGTGGTGTGAAATCCCCAGCCGAACGGAATCGCCGCCGGTCCTTCATTTGTCACCACGACCCGAATCCTGACCGTGTAGGCCTCTAAGGAATAGGTGACGCGGACATCGACCTGCGATCCGAGATAATCATGAAATCGCTGACGGGCTAATGTAGACGGTACGATCGTCAACCCGCGGGCGGTATCCGCCACCTCCCAAGGAAGATCCCAGACAAAGCCGTGCAGATGGTTCGGTCCCTTGGTATCATTTGTGGGCCATCGATACGTGACGTGTTGCCATTCAAAGGTCCCTCCCCGAATGCGTCCCGGCGGAAACAGCAGAGGAATCCCGTATACATACGGTTCCGCTTGCCACATTGGACGCGAGTCGACCGATCGGAGGAGTTCTTCATCGAGGGGCCGGTACACCAGGGACGTGATTTGTCCTCCCCAGTCCGGTACCACCGTCATCCGCCAACCGTCATTTTCCAGAATCCAGCTTTCATCGGCCGTACGCGTCAGACCGCGGCTTACCTTCATGTTTTCGTACGCTCCCACAACGGTATGATTTGTTCTATCCCCTTCAAGTACCCGGCAAACCCGTCTTCGTAGGTCGCCACCCAGTCCGATCGGGGCGTGGCAACCGCGTGGACCGTTAAGGGATACCGGTCGCTTTGGTTCAAGACGGCGTTTCGCGCAAGCCAGGCCGCTCCGACCGCCGCGCCCGGATCATGCGCCAAGTCTACCGGTTGATTGAATACGGAGGCCACAATATCTCCCCACAAGGCGCTTTGGGCCCCGCCCCCGGTCATGACCCAGCGGCGCGGATTGACACCGCCGGATTCATTCATGGTGACGAAGCTATGTTTCAGGCTATAGGCCACCCCTTCCAAAACGG
This sequence comes from Sulfobacillus acidophilus DSM 10332, assembly GCA_000237975.1. Taxonomy (GTDB): domain Bacteria; phylum Bacillota; class Sulfobacillia; order Sulfobacillales; family Sulfobacillaceae; genus Sulfobacillus_A; species Sulfobacillus_A acidophilus. The sequence goes on from CP003179.1 coordinate 2,081,388, forward strand.
CCCGGGCCAAGTGGGCTCGCCGATGTGTGAGGGTCAGGCCGAGAAAGCCCCCGCGGGCCTCGGGGCGAAGAATGGGAGCCCGTTCTCCGTTTAGATAGGGCCAATACAAAAGACCGTCGCTCCCCGCCTCGACGGTTGCCGCCTCGTCGTTGATAGCTTGGTATGTGGCGCCGGGATCGAGTTCATCGCGAAACCAGCGAAGCGAGAGCGCGGCGGCCTGGGTCACACTCATCCAATGCCATTGCCCGGTCTCGGCATGACAAAACGCGTGAATCGAGGGATGCGGCGGCCGTTGATATTGACTCAGCACCCAAAACAAGACGCCGCTGGTCCCGAGCGAAAGGCCTAAATCACCCGGACGTAATCCTGTTCCCACCGCACTGGCTTCCTGGTCACCGGCGCCGGCGACGAGCGGCACCCCTTGAAGCCCTGCCGGACCATAACGCACGGTACCCACGATTTCGTGGGATTCCGCCACCGATCCCCACCAGGCGGCCGGGATATTTAATTGCTCCAGCCAATCTTGCGCCCACGTCCGCCGACGGACATCAAACCCGTAGGTTCCGGAGGCGTCGGTCACATCACTGCCCCAGGACCCGGTCAGAATAAAGCGGAGCCAGTCTTTCGCCACCGCGACCCGCCGAATCTCGCGATATAGCTCCGGCTGGTGGTCGCGCATCCATAAAAGACGCAAGAGCGTGAAGTTGGTGAGCGGCTGATTGCCGGTAATCCCTAATAACGTATCCAATCCATAGGTTTGTTGGAGCGCATCGACATAAGGTGCCGTCCGCTGATCGGACCAAAGAATGGCCGAGCGGAGCGGCTGACCCTGATCGTCACAGACGACCGTGGTATGCATCTGGCCGGTTAGTCCCACGCCCCGAAAAGTAAAATCCGGTCGGCCCTTCACGAGCGCCGCCAATACCCGATCAAGCGCCCGCCGCCAATCCGCCGGCGATTGTTCGGACCAGCCCGGCTTCGGAGTCGCCGTCGGGTATTCGGCCGTCTCGGTTGCCAACACGGTGCCCATTTCATCAATGACCACACCCTTAAGACCCTGGGTGCCGACGTCAATCCCCAGAAATACGTCTGTCATGAACGTCACCTACCGCATCCCGAGGAGTAGCTCCGTGACCAACTGATCGAGCTCTTCGTAGGCATATCCCCGTTCCCGCCACCAATTCAAACTCGCCTCGCCGTCGATGGCCGGGCCTTCGCTATGAAGCTTTTGGATACGGGCCAGGACCGCTTGGATCTCGCCGTCTTGATGAAACCGACGGACTTTCTCGCGATACGCCAAATAGCTCCGCATGGATCCCCGGGCAAACTGCCACACCCCCTCGATATCCTCCGTCCGGTAGGGATGCGCGTCGAAATGCCGCGGCCCGTCATATCCGCTATCTTCCAACAGTTTGACCAAATAGAACGTGCCTTTAAGATCATCCGATCCGAACCGTAAATCTTGATCAAATCGGGCAATCCGCTGATCGTTGAGGTCAATATGGAAAAGTTTTTGCTGGTCGATGGCCTGGGCCACTTCATGCACAGGATTCAATCCGGCCATTTTCGCATGCGCCACCTCGGGATTGACGCCGACCCGTTCCGCGTGATCCAGCGTTTGGATAAAGGCCAACATCGATCCCACCGTGGGCAGGTAAATATCGCTACGCGGCTCGTTGGGCTTGGGCTCCAACGCAATCCGCATCGGATAGCCGTTTCGAATAATGTGATCGGTCAACTCGTTTAGGCTCTCCCGGTACCACCGTAGCGCATCCCGGGGATCCTTGGCCGCATCCACCTCGGCTCCTTCACGACCGCCCCAAAGGACAAAAATCGTCGCCCCCAACTCGTGTCCCAGATCCATGGCCCGCTTGGCCTTGTCCACGGCAAAGCGACGGACCGCGGGAGCAGCCGACGTTAAGGCGCCGTCTTTAAAGACAGGATCATAAAACAAATTGACCGTGACCATCGGAACCGCCAGATGATGGTCGTCTAACGCCGCCTTGAATTCGCGCACAATGCGGTCCCGCTCCGCCGGTGTGGCATCGATGGGCACTAAGTCATTGTCGTGAAGGGTTACCCCATAAGCGCCCAGCCGACTTAACTCCCGCACAATGGTAGTCGGGGCGATCGTCGGACGAACGGCATCACCGAACGGGTCACGCCCCCGATTGCCGACGGTCCATAAGCCAAAAGTAAACCGGTCTTCCGGTTGCGGTACGAATCGCTCCTGGTCTTCCACGTTTGTCTCCTCCTCTATCCCGAGGACATGAATTAGTTCGGGTTGTGATTATTTTAAACCACAATCGGCCATGACCAAGGGGTTTTACCGTAAAAGTTGCGAAAGATTTTTCCAGCCCTGAAGATTTCACCGGCAAAAGGCCGTGTGGTACGCTAAAGTGGACCATATTGGCTACGTAGGAGATTTGTCATGCCCATATCCGTTGCACGCCATAGCCTGATGCGCAAAATGAACGAAATTGCCGTCCTGACCGTTGTCCGACGCCATGCCCCGATTTCGCGCCGTCGCATCGCCGAAATTACCGGTTTGACCAAATCCACGGTCACGGTGGCGGTTCAACGGCTCTTTTCCAAAAATATTCTCATGGAACTGGGCTCCGTCAGTACCGGGCCGGGTCGGCCCGAAATCATGCTCGGGCTTAATCCCCAAGCGGGTTATATTCTGGGGGCGGCCATCGATGTCGCGACCTATCAAATTTTGCTTTTCGATTTAGAAGCCCACATCCTCTCGCAAAAAACGGTCTCCTATGATCCGAACGCCTCACCGGAGACGGTCTTGGAGCAAATCGCAAAAGACGCGGAAGCCGTGCGCCGTGAAATTCCCCATGAACATTATTGGGGTTTCGGCGTCTCCATTCCGGGCATTATATCCCCTACCGGCGACGTGGTTTACGCCCCTAACCTGAAATGGTCTCATGTCCCGGTACGTGCACATTTGCTGGCTCGCTTAGGCGAACCGGTCTATGTCGTCAATGATGCGGACGCCGGAGCCGTCGCCGAATATTATTTTGGCGAAGCCCAACAAAGCGAGATTCTCCTGTATGTCTCTCTCGGGATCGGGATTGGCGGCGGGGCGGTCTTAGGCGGCAACCTTTTGCAAGGGACAACCGGTGCCGGAACCGAAATCGGCCATATGGTCATCGTCGACAACGGCCCCTATTGTCGGTGCGGGCGGCGAGGATGCTTTGAAGCGGTGGCCTCGGTGCGGGCCTTGGTCGAACGCGCCATGCGGGCGCGCGACGTGTGGCAATGGATGAGTCTTGATCAGATATTGGCCGGCTATGCCCAAAACGAACCCTGGGCGGTACAGGCGGTGGACGAAACTATGCATTACCTGGAACAAGGTATGGTCAATATCGCCAATATTTTTGATCCCGATACGCTGATATTAGGCGGTCCCTTAGCCCGGTTAGGAGAAATGCTGCGGGCGCGCATCGCCGTTCGTCTTCACCAGGACACCATCGCCCCCGAACGGCGGGAAATAGCCGTGCGGCTAACCTCATTAGGCGAATTTACCAGCGCCCTCGGAGCCGGCGCCATGGTGCTGGATACCGCGGTAAGCCGCGAGGAATCCTAGGCACCGATACCCGGTGCCCATTCACCATTTGACAGCTCCAACTCTGTCGAATATAAATAGATCGCGAACTAATCTGTCAAACCACGCTCCCTGGGACAGGTGGTTCGACTCTGAAGGAGGTCACCGGCATGTATAAAAAATCCCGCACCTGGGCCGGCATCGGCACCGCAATGGTCTTATCCTCGATTATTGTCGGATGCGGCACATCCTCGCCGTCTTCCAATGCGAGTGCCGCAAACATTACCGTCTGGGATATCGCTACCGGCCCGGCGCAACAGTTGATCCAAAATCAAACCAATCAGTTCAACCAATCACACCCCAACATTCACGCAACGGTTGAATTTTTCCAAAACAATCCCTATAAGCAAAAGTTGCAAATCGCTATGGGGGCACATAATCCGCCCGACATTTTCTTTAACTGGGGTGGAGGCGTTCTACAATCGTACGTCGCCGCCAATGACGTGTACAACCTGACCCCCGCATTAAATGCCGATCCCGCCTGGAAAAACAAATACCTGCCGTCGATGTGGTCAGCCGTCACGTTCAACGGCAAAATTTATGGCGTCCCGAGCAACTTCGTTCAACCGGAACTCTTTAATTACAACAAAGCCATTTTCGCCGAATATCATTTGACTCCGCCAGCCACCTGGCCCCAACTTTTAAGCGACATTCAAGTGCTTAAATCCCACAACGTGATCCCGATTGCGCTGGCCGGTGAAAGCCAATGGCCGGAGTTGATATGGGAAGAATATCTCGTGGACCGCCTGGGAGGGCCCCAAGCGTTTGATGCCGTCCTGGCCGGTAAGCCCAACGCCTGGTCTAACCCGGCCTTTATTCAAGCCAATACGATGATCCAACAGTTGGTAAAAGACGGCGCTTTTGAACCGGGCTTTAGCGCGGTCGGATATACGGCCGGTGGTTCCGATGCCCTGGTGTATACCGGGAAAGCCGCCATGCAATTAATGGGTAGCTGGGACTATCAAAATATCCAAGCGTCTGATCCCGCCTATATTAGTCAAGGGCATTTTGGATGGTTCGCATTTCCGGCCGTCCCCGGCGGTAAAGGAAATCCGGCTAACGTCGCCGGCAACCTGTCGAACTACTATTCCATTGCAGCCGCTTCCAAAAATCCTCAAGCGGCCGTAACCTACTTAAAGAGCGTGCCCCTCAACAGCGCCGAGGTGCACACCTATATTCAATTGGGTGACGTTCCGCCGGTAGTCGGCATTGCCCCCTTATTGGCCAAACAACCCAACGGCAACTGGCTCACCTACATCTATGACATGACCGCCAATGCACCCCACTTTCAATTGTCGTGGGACCAAGCCTTGCCGCCAGCTGAGGCCCAAGCCCTATTAACCAACTTAAGCGAGTTGTTCTTGAATCAGATTACGCCTCAGCAGTTTTCCCAAAATATGAATCAATACCTGAAGTAGTCACCCGTCCGGTCTGGTTGGGAGTCCCGAAACTTCTGGCCAGGCCGTTTTCTAAGGAGCGGTTCTGATGAAGTTACGGAAACTCACGGCCACCCGGGTTCTTTTTATGCTGCCGTCCCTGTTTTTCTTTCTGGTCTTTGCCTTGGGCCCGATGCTGATGGCGGGGTATATGAGTTTTCTCAATTGGGACGGGATTACGACCCCCAAATTTATCGGTTGGGGCAACTGGATTCAGTTGTTTCACGATCCGGTAGCGGCCGAATCCCTAGGTCTTACCCTCAAAATGATGGTGGTCACCTGGCTTATTCAAACCCCCGTCAGTATGGCCGTCGGCGTGTTTTTGGCCGGACGGGAGCGTTGGCGGGCCATTCTGGGGGTATTTTATTTCTTTCCCTTGCTTTTCTCCTCGGCCGCCATTGGGCTCACCTGGGAATATCTTTTAAATCCCAACTTTGGCCTGGTCGACAGTCTGTTTCAAAAACTGGGCCTGACAATGTTCGTCAAAGATTGGCTGGGTGAGCCCCATCTCGCGTTTTATACGCTGGCGGTGGTAATTGCGTGGCAGTTCATTCCCTTTCATACGTTGCTCTATCAAGCCGGCACCCTCCAGATTCCTGAATCCTTGTTTGACGCCGCCAAAATTGATGGCGCGACTTCCTACCATGTCTTTCGGCACGTGATTTTACCGCAATTGCGATATACCATCACGACGTCTTCGTTGTTGATGTTAACGGGTGCCTTGACCTACTTCGATTTAATTTATGTCATGACGAATGGAGGACCCGGCTATTCGACCACCATCTTACCGATGTATATGTACAAATCGGCGTTCGTCGATTTGGAAGTCGGTTATGGCAGTGTGCTGGCCGTGGTATTAGCCGCTTTAGGCATTGTGCTCTCCCTTATCATGTTGCGCACGACCGGATTTAGTCGGATGGAAAGTCAAATGGAGGGAGCCTAACATGGTAAACCCAACCGTCGCCACGAGCCGTTCCCGTTCGCTCGCCAAACTTCTCAGCATCCAAAAGATGATTGTGGTGGTTTTGGCACTGATTTGGTTAGTTTTTTCCTTTTATCCCGTCGTCTATATGGTCCTGACGAGTCTCCGCTCCCAGAGCGGCTTTCTGTTAGGAATTCCTTGGCTTCCGCCCGCGCACCCTACCCTTACCAATTACGTCACCGTTTTACAAAGCGGGTTTGCCCATTATTTTCTCAATAGCGCTATTGTCGCCGTCAGCGCGGTCTTTCTCATCGTCATTTCCGCATTGCCGATGGCTTATGTTGTCGTACGGACGTTGAATCCGACCGTACGATTGATCTTTAACATTTTTCTCATTGGGCTGGCGATCCCGATTCAAGCCGCAATCATTCCGATCTACGTCCTGATTGGGAAAATGGGGCTATATAACACGTTACTTGGATTGATTCTCCCCTCCGTGGCGTTCGGTCTGCCGTTAACGATTCTGATTCTGGTCAATTTTGTCCGCGATATTCCCAACGAACTCTACGAATCGATGGAATTGGAAGGCGTCACAGAATGGCAACTGCTGCGCCATTTGGTATTTCCGTTAGCCCGGCCCGCCCTTATCTCGGTAGTCATCTACAATTTTGTAGGTATTTGGAACAACTTTTTATTTCCCTTGATTTTAACCCAAACCCCGAATGTCCGCCTGCTTCCGCTAGCGATTGTGAGTTTTCAAGGCCAATTTTCTATGGACGTTCCCGCCATCATGGCCGCTGTGCTCCTCTCGGCCATTCCCTTGATTCTGGCTTACATTATCGGACGGCGCTATCTCCTACGCGGGCTCACGGCCGGCTTTAACCGTTAAAACGTAAGCAAAATGTCTGCACCTTCCCGTGGGGGAGCAAGCGGATAAATCGTTGGTCACCGATGGGGTGGTCGTTTCGGCGACGCACGCCGATAGCACCGGGCACGGAACCCGGAACCTCTCGAACAAATCTAGAAGATCCCAACAACCCGTTAGGGGGGTTACGGGAAAGGGCATCGTTCCGAGTCCCCGCCTCTTCCTCGGGCGTGCCTTTCCCGCACAAGAGACAACGATCCGGCACGCCTGGCGAAAGATTCAGGGCTTTTTCTCACGGCCTTTGGATCATCTCGCGGTACCAATGGGCACTGTCTTTTAACATGCGCGTCTGGGTCGGGAAATCGACATAAATTAGACCGAATCGTTTGCTGTAGCCAAACGCCCATTCAAAATTGTCCAACAACGACCAGACATAATACCCTTTAAGGGCCCCACCGTCCTGCACAAATCGTTGGGCAGCTACCAAGTGTTGTTGCAAATAGGTAATGCGTCCTTCGTCGTGCACCTGCCCATCCACCCCGAGATGATCATCAAACGCCGCACCATTTTCGGTGATGTAAAGGGGAAGCCCCTGGGTATATTCCCGTTCGAGACGTGTCAAGAGCCGATAAAGCGACTCCGGATGAATTTCCCAACCCATCGCGGTGCTCTCGGCCGGCTCCGGTTGGACATAACCTAAATTGAGCGGACCGTCTCCCGGCTTGTCAAACACGATAGAGCGGGTGTAATAATTGACTCCGAGAAAATCGAGGGGCGCCCGAATGACGGCGGCATCTTCGGGATGCATAAAATCATAAGAGCCCACTGTCGGGCGAAATACTTCCAGCATATCGGCCGGGTATTCCCCCCGAAATAGCGGATCTAAAAACCAGCGATTGGCATAGCCGTCCGCCCGATGTGCCGCGTCGTGATCCCTCGCTTGGTCACCGGCGGGGTCAGCCACGGTCAGGTTCAAGGTAATCCCGATTTGCCCCTCGACCCCTAAAGAGCGAAACGTGTTGACTGCCTTCCCATGGGACAATAAGAGGTGATGAGAGGCGATCATGGCTTCCCGCCAATTCCGGTTCCCGGGCGCATGCTCCCCTAGCGCGTAACCCAAAAAAGCACTACACCACGGTTCGTTATGCGTAATCCAGAGCGGAATGCGCCGACCAAACTCTTGAAACAAAATAGCCGCGTAGTCGTTAAAATACTCCGCCACGTCTCGATTAAGCCATCCGCCCCGATCAGCCGCCCACTTCGGCAAATCCCAATGATATAAGGTGACGGCCGGAATAATGCCGTGACGGTCGAGCTCATCGAGTACGCGGTGATAAAACGCGAGTCCACGCGGATTGGTTTTGCCGGGCCCCGGTTGGATGCGCGGCCACGCGATGGAAAACCGATAAGAGGTGACACCCAAATCTTTTATCAGGCGAATATCGTCGGCATATCGATGATAATGGTCGCAGGCGATGTCGCCCGTATCGCCGTTCAAAACGGCTCCCGGTCGATGACTGAAAGTGTCCCATTGGGACGGCACGCGTCCATCTTCATTGACCGCACCTTCAATTTGATACGCAGCCGTGGCCACACCGAAAAGAAAGTCGGCGGGAAAGTCTTCGATATGTCGCATGATTCGTCTTCTCCTTCACGCTTTTTCCCGCCTGATGGCCGGTGTTACCGAAAGGCCGTTCGATGCGATAGCGGCGACGGCGGACTCGCCATAAACGGTACCAGCACGGCAATCGCGGCTAGGATGATCAATATCGTAAGCCAGGTTGTAGGCGCCGTGACCACCAAGGGGCCCAGCACCACCGGCAAAATCGCCACCCCTAGATTTGACGCCAAGCTGTAGCCGGCAGTCGCCAAACCTGCCCCGGTTTCCGACCCCGCCGCTAGAGCCGAGGACTCCAAGGACAGCACATACCAACCGTTACTAAAAATCCCGAACCCGAAAAATACCCCTTCTAATCCAAAGGCCGTTGGTGATAAACGCCCCACCAACAATAAACCGGATAGGGTTAAAAAAGCCACCGTCAGAACACCGAGAACCCGCTGGAGCCCAATCGGCCGCTCCACGCGTTCCGCCACCCAGCCAAACAAGATAGCCCCGGCTGCCGAGCCGAGAAAGGTCAGTGCCGTCAAGTTCCCCCCCAACGCCTCAGCCCCCGCTACATGGAGGTGAATCAGCGCCACCGTACTGACCGAACCGAACATCACGCTCACCGACGCCACCACAAAGCCGATTACCCACCAGGGCGATACCACCAACCGCACTTTGCCGAGCGTCCGACGTTCTGCGCGATACGGACGAACGGCTCGCACCAGCCATCCACCAAACAGCACCGCCACGGCAAAACTCACTAGAAGGCCGGTAGCGGGAGGAACCCGAGACCCCGACAGCGCCCCTAACGCCATACCGAAAAACAGCGCCCCGATGACGAGCCCGGTTCCCCACTGCGAACGCGTCACACCGGTCAGCCGTAAAACCGACCCGATTGGCGCAATCAATAAGGGGTAGGCCAATGCCGCGACCATTTGCCCCACCAGAAAAACCTGAAAAGAAGGCGCCACCACCCTGAGGAACAAGCCGACCACCGTGAGCCCGTATGCGGTCATCAAGACCGGTTGGGGCCCGCTCCGCGCGACCCAATAACCTGCGGGTATCGACAATAAAATCATCGCGTATCCATAAAGAGATATTAACAAGAGGACATGACTTAAGGACTCATGATAGCGGGTAATGAGAAAAGGTACCAACGGGGCCAATATGAACCAGGAAAACCCCAACGACAAGGCGAATAACGCATAGGCTAAGAGTACACGATTAGACGTTGCCATTCTCTTCCTCCCTGGGCATTTGTCCTTCCTTTCGCCAATATTTTTAGAAAATCCTGCAAGACACCCAGGCATTTCTCAATATATGAAATAAAAGCCCGCCGATTATCGTACCGTGCCCATCACCAAGACCGGCGATGTCGGTTGCGCCGTGCCTCCCGCCGGTTCGACGGTAATCGCAAAAACTGACGCGTTACGAGGCCGCGGGGGCAAGACATCCGGGCGTTTGGTAAAAAGACCGGCAGGCAGCGGTTTTCCGCGCACAATCCACCAGCCCTCATACACATGAGCCGGCGGCAGCGAAGGTAAATGGGTCGCCCAAATGACCGCTCGATTACCCCGTACCACCAGCACGGCATGATACGCTCCCGACACCGGGGAGGAGAGCTCAACCACCTGACCTTGACTCATCAGGGCTAAAATCGCGTCTTTCTGAAGCGCCTCTTGATGATAGCGATAAGCCACGCCCCAACCGCTCACCGCCAGAATGACGGCAGCCGCCCACCCGAGCCACGGGCCCACCCGAAAACGGCGGCGCGTGGGCGACCCCGTGCCCTGCAGCCGGGCTTGAAAAGCTTCTCGCATGGCGGCATGCCCTTGCCAATCCGGCTCCACCGTTGTCGGTTGGAGATGCGATAAAATCGCCTGATAATCCTGCCAAGCGCTACGGCATTCCTTGCAGGCCTCTAAATGGGATAAAATCGCGTCCTGGTCATCGGTTGGCAATCCACTAGCCGCCCAAATCGGTAAATTTAATTGAATGTCGTCATGCGTCATGGCCATCAACCCCCACCATTCGCCGCAATTTTTCCAATCCCAACCGAAGCCGGGTTTTCGCCGTGCCGACCGGAATTTGCTGGCGTCGAGCGGCCTCTTCGGCCGTTTGCCCCCGTAAATAAACGGCCGAAACCATTTGTTTTTGGGATTCCGGCAATTGCTCCAACGCGTCATACAATTGTTCGCGGGTATCGCGGGCAATGACGGCTTGTTCAATATTATCGGCAGCCGCCAAGCCAACCCCCGCCTCCTCAATCTCAACCGTCGGGGCGCGATTTTGGAGACGGCGGAGTCGATCAATCGCGCGACTTCGCGCGATGGTCATCAACCAGGCCGTTACCGGCGCCCGGCCGGCATCATAGAGCGACGCCGATTTCCACACCTGCCAAAAAACGTCCTGAATGACCTCGTCCGCTTCAACCCGGTCGTTAATGAGTTTCCGGCAATATCCCGCGACCAGACCGAAGTAGCGGTCATAGAAAGCCATCATGGCATCTTGATTGCCGGACGCGATGCGGGACAAAAGCTCTTGATCCGTTTCACCCATGCGTTGACTCCGTTGCTCACCGTCATTTACGAAATTCGATTCGCGAAAAACCCGCAAAAATCCTCTAATTTGTCCTACGTTTCCGTTAATCATGGCCGACAATCCGCCGCATGGCCGGAAACGGAGTGAAACCGCGCGGTTGCCGACGGACGCCCGGCATGGTGGATCCGATTACGACGGCAAGAGCCATTGCCACTAAGGGCGGCGTATTCGGATCGGTTCCGGTCCCTCCTAGAACGCCAAAGTCCATTCCCGTCCACCACATGGTCGCCAATACCCATCCGGTCAGCGCCCACGTCGACCAATGCCGAGGAAAAGTGGTCCAAAGGACCGCCAACACACCCCAAAGCCCCGTCATGACCTCACGCCCCCACCCGGGATACACGGTGAGCCAATGCCCCAGGAGATATTCCGGGCGGGACACCCATGCCGGTTGAGGACTCTGAGCCATTTGGATCAGTGCGGGTCCCATGTGCCGCCCGGCCACTTGACCCAGAAAAAGACCCAATCCCCAATACCCCCGCATCAGCGCTATTGCCGCAGATTCTACCGTATCCGGCGCGAAAAGCAATATCGCCGACCAGACGACATATAAGAGGGCCGATCCGGGTGCGCCGGTCAAAAGACTCGCGGACGGTAGTAAAAGACCGCCGAAGCCTTCCCCGAATATCCACACGACGAGAGCCCATCCCAACGAGAGCCAAAGCCCCCAACGGTACCAACCGGGTCGTTTCATCAATAAGAGCCCGCCGATGCCCAATTGCAGGAAAGCCGCCAGTCCGTTCGCCCAGATTCCCCCCTCGCGCCACAGATGGATGCCCTCCCGAAGTAAAAACAGGACCACCGGTGGTTGACCGACGACGACCGGTTGAAGGACTTGGTGCCAAAACAGCGGACTAAACATGGCCGGTTGACACTGCAAGAGCCCGTCGACCACCCATAAGATACCCAATACCTGGCGAATTCGCGTAGCCACAGATCCCATAGGGAACTTCCTCCTTCACGTCGAGACGAAGGGAGGCCCCCTTCTGCCGGGAGCCTCCGACTCGTCAGACTTTAACGGACGCGGGGTCGACGGGCGAGCCAACCGCCGGTCAGGAGTAATCCCGCCCCCATCCCCATCAGAGGCAAGATGGGCAGCCCAGTAACCGGCGACGTCGCCCCTTTCACCATCGACGGGGTATTCGTGGCAGGCGGGGTGACCGAGGAATTCGCCGCCGCAAATTTAGCCGGAAATTGGCTGACGATCCCTTGGGCTAAATATTGCCCGGCGGTAAACATCGTGCCATACGCCTGTTCCATGGTCGTAACCGCGGCCGCGTCGTTACCCTGAACGGCGTCGGTAAACGCCGACGTGATCTGGTTAATGTGGTCTTGCAGCACCGTGGACAACGTCCCCTCGTTTAAATAGGGGTTGGCCTTGGCCAGAAACGCGCTAAATTGATTTTTGTAGGCCGTCAAAGAGGTTTGCGCCTCATTGGCCGCTTGGGTATCGCCTGCTTGAATATCCGCCGCATAAGTCAAGAAGTATTTGTGTTGATTCCACAAGGAGGCAAACGCCTGTCCCGCCGCCGCACCATAAATCCCGCTTATGGCCTGAGTCAACTGGGCGGTGTTTTGATCCATTAAGTTCATAAACACCGCCGTCCCCACCGGGTTATGGGCATAGGTGGACAGCATCGCCCCTTCTAATGCCACCGCATGTAGGCCTAATAACGCATCAAGGGACGCGACCAAATTGCCGGTAGGCGTGTTCGGCGACGAGTTGCCAAAAGTTGTCGGGAACTGCTCGGCAAACCCCGTGGCTAGATAATCGCCGGCGGTAAACATCAATTGGTAAGCGGCGGTGGTTTCTTGGGCCGCCCCGCTCACATTCCCGTCGGCAAAATCATTAAAGGCCTGAATCTCCTGGTTAATATGATCCTGCAATACCGCCGACAGGGTGGCCGCGCTAAAATGCGGGTTCAGTTGGGCCAGCACATCGGCAAATTGGTTTTTATAGCGGGTCAATGTCGCTTGATCGGCCTCTGCCGCCAACGCATCGCGAGCATAGGTGAAAAAGTATTGATGCTGGTTCCACAAAGCCTCAAACTGTTGGCCGGCCGCCGACCCGTATATGCTCGACACGGCGGCCGTCAGCGCTTGCGTGTTTTGGTCCATTTGTGCCATGTAGCCGTCATAAGCGGCCGTGTTCCCCGCGTAGAGCGCTCGCATGGCCAGTTCCAACAAAACCGCGTGTTCTCCCAATAATTGGTCTAAGGTAATTCGCAAATTCCCGGCCGGGGTCCCGATTTGGGTATTGTCGAACTTTGAGGGAAATTGGGCTACAATGCCGTTGGCGAGGTAACCGCCGGCGGTAAACATGAGCTGATAATCCTGCATCAGTTCCGCCGCCGCGGCACTGGCATTCCCGTCCACGTAATCTTGAAAGGCCTGGGTGATTTGGTTGACATGATCTTGCAACACCGTGGAGAGCGTGCTTTCGCTCAAATGGGGGTTCGCCTGGGCCAAAAACTGACTGAACTGGTTTTTATACTGCGTGAGGAGCGTTTGGGCCTGAGCGGCGGCGGCGCTATTACCGGATTTCACCGCATCGACATAATTGAAGAATTCCTGGTGATGGTTCCATAGACTTTGAAAGGCCTGGCCGGCGGATGGGCCATAAATCCCGCTCACGGCCTGGGTTAAAAGAGCCGTGTTGGCATCCATTTGGGTCATGTACGCTTGATAGAGCGAGGTATTGCCGGCATATAAGGCTTGCATGGCCAACTCCAGTAATATGGCATGTTCACCCAACAGCTGATCCAAACCGGCCTGGAGATTTACCGCCGCGGTGTCGGGACCGGTGGTTCCGAACTTCTGCGGGAATTGGGCGGCAATGCCACCGGCCAAATAGTCGCCGGCCGTAAACATGAGATTGTCGGCTTGCACCAACTCAGCGGTCGCCGCGGCGTCATTACCGCCGGCATAGTCATTGAAGGCCTGGGTGATTTGGTTGATATGATCTTGCAACACCGTGGAGAGCGTGCTTTCGCTCAAATGGGGATTGGCCCCGGCCAGAAATTGGCTAAACTGATTTTTATAAAACGTGAGCCGGTTTTGAGCCTGGTTCTCCCCGCGCATCGCTTCGACATAACTGAAGAAATAGCGGTGCTGGTTCCATAATTGTTCAAAGGCGTTCCCGGTTTGCGTCCCATAAAGCTTACTCACGGCAGCGGTCAATGCCGCCGTATTTTGCATCATGGCCTGATCCAGCGCTTCGGTTAAGGCGGTATTCCCTGCATAGAGCGCGTCCATTCGCATGGCCAATAATAGCGCATGTTCACTGAGCAGTTGATCCAAATTGGCCCGTAAGGTTACGGCCGGCGTGACGGCTTGAACCCCGGCGGGACTCGAGGCGGCAAATGTCGTGGCGACCGGAGCCGCAATCATACCGGCACTGAATAAGGCGGCGCCGGCTATTTTCATCCATGAGTTCATTGAATCTGACCTCCTTTGCGATTTCATTAGCCCATACGACGGCCGACCCGGATGCGATCTCTCCGAGCAGAAAAAATTTTTTTCCTAAGCAAAGATCGTTTGCCGGTGTTCTCGTCGTAGAGACCAATAAATACCGAGAAAGGGGTCAATTCATGTTACGACGCCGCCAATGGGGATTCGGTCTCGCCGGAATCGGTTTGGGACTCATCGCGTTACCTATCTGGATTGGCCCGGCAGCCCGGGTCGCTGCAACCCAGCTGACCCGGCCTATGCCGGGGTCCCTTTCCACCCGTCGTCTACCAACGGCGGCCCCCGTGATACCGGCGCCGCCCAACGGTTCGGTGGTCGCCCAGCTCGTTATTCCCGCGTTGCGGCTCAATGTCCCGGTGGTACAAGGTACCGGATTCGGTCAACTCTTTTTCAATCCGGGCCATTATGCCGGTTCGGTGTTACCCGGAGAACCGGGTACCAGCGTCATTGCCGCCCATAATGCCACGTTTTTTCGCCATCTGAATGCGCTTCATCGGGGCAGCCGGATAACGGTCGAAACGCGACAGGGAACCTTTTTATTTGCCGTCACCGGCGCTCAAGTGGTTTCCGATACGGCCGGTTTGCCGAACACCGTCGCCCCTAGCCTGGATCTCGAGGCGTGCTATCCCTTAAATGCCCTTTATTTCACCCCCGACCGCTATATCGTCTTTAGCCGCCTCATCCGGTCCTCCACCGGGAAGCCTGTTCCCCTGTTGCCATCTGCCAAGCCGTCTGTTACCCGGTACCATGCCAATATTCCTACCAGCATCGAAAGCCGCTTTTCTTTGTCCCTGGCGGACAATTCCTTGCCCATGGGAAGCCTCACCTATCATGCTCCCCACACCGCCGAGGTCCTGGCCTTTGAAGAGTCGCCGAACCCGCTGGAAGCGGAAACGGTGGCCATTTCATTATGGCTCGCCTATGTTGACGCCAGCCGGAGCGGCAATCGGTCCGCACTGGCGGCATTAGGTGTCCGGCAAAATCAGAATCCCTACTGGCAAGCGCGCTCTGTCGTCTTCGAGGCGCCCTTAAACGTTCAGATGACCGTCACCGGAACCGGTCTTCCAATCCGTATCATCATGACAAACGCCCTCGTCCGGATTAACGGCGAACCTTTTCAAACCCAGATGACCATAACGATTACGGGAACGACCCTCACCATTCAGGAGGTCGGCACGGCACCGTCAATATTGTAGCGGTGTTACCCGGAGGAAAAGGCCGAACGGAAAATCCCGCTGAATCACTCATATACAAAAAGCCCCGACCGGTGATAATACCGGCGAGGCTCGGTTTACCGAGAAAGGGCTAATTGTCGTGACGATTCGCTTTCTGGGCGTTATCGTGTGACGAATCTTGATGATGAGAGCCCTGATCTTTCCCCTCGACATTGAGATGGGCCTCAATACCCATTGCGACCCATGCTTTGTTTTTAGACACCACCTGAGCCGTCACCGCAAGCTGATGGTTATTTAACGCCGTCATGATACCGGCAACGGTGCCCTGGGCTTCGAGAGAAACGCGGGTGCTCGGAGTCAGATCGATCGTCACGGTTTTTCCGGACGTCGTCTTGACGGTAATGGAAGGACCGGTCAGCGAACCGGTTTCAAACACCCCGCGGATCACCTGATGGGTTTGGTTTCCATGATCCTCTTGGCCCGGATGGTCATGAGCAAAGGCCACGCCCGACACCAGGATTAAACTCCCGGCGACCGCCACCCCCGCCAACTTTGTGGCGATTTGTGTCATAGCCATCACCTTCTTTCGTTGGATTTCGTCACCAAAGGGGATCATTCGTTTCGCTCGACTAGACTCCTTTTTTGAACAGCAACTTTTTGCGCGAACCGATTCAAGCACGCCCCTTCAGTATGACGTACTCGGTTGGGACCCATTCACATAGAAACCCAGCGCGGGCGGATGGGAACGAGCAAGGCGCATCTGTTCGTGAAATGTCTCTGTTATTGGCTATTGGTGCTGTACTCCGTTGATGAACCTGACCTTGCTAATCAAACTCCAACCGAATGCTGACCAAGCGCAGGCCCTACTCCTCATGATGGAACGGTTCAACGGTCGATACATCATCCCCCTCGTCATGGCGTTGGACGGAATGCCTTCGAGGCCAAACCGACCTGATGTATCGAGACGATCAGTGCTATCTCGCGGTAGTCGTCGATGGGCCCGAACCGCCCGGTTTCAACCGAACGATTGGTTGGGCGTAGATCTCGGAATTGTCCACCTGGCCGCCGACTCGAAGCACGAAATCGGCTAAACGTCTGCTCATGAAACGGCGGCACAAAGAACAACGCTTTTCGGCGAATGAAAACCACCGGACTCCGAACAACCGTTGACGACAGCCCAAGACAGGAGGCGCGGGATTGCCCTGGAAGACTTGAATAGCATCCGGATCACGGTTGAGCGGGCTCAGCGGCGTCCGGCATAGTTGGACATTCCATCGGTTGCGGGGATTTCTCGAATATAAAGCCCGGATGGCCGGAGTGCGCGTCGTGGGATCCCCACAATACGTCGTGGACGTCTATCCCCCTACAAAAGCAAGCAGGACCACAAGCGGGCGGCAAAGGACTCAGTCAGGACTCAGGATGGAACATTGTTTGGGCTCGGGATGCAAAATCCGGAACCGTTTTCTGAAGCGAACGGAGAATTCCTTGAACCGTGTTCATCGGCTCGCGGCGGTGTGATGCCAGGTCTTCAAGCGCATGAAAAAAATCCTGCGGGGCAAGCTCTAGTTGATAGCACAAAAACTTATCGGGATGTTGAATATCGGTGTCGCAAAAACCGTCCGGCACCCGGAAATCATTTAGATTCGCCGTGACCCAACACGTCCGCCCGACTGGCAATGGCTGCGGCGAGAACGTGGCGGTCTTTGATATCATTGGGCATGGACGGAATCAGAGGGGTATAGTGACTCTGTTCGACCATGGCATCAGGAAACGTGTCCTTCATGATCTCGATCACATAGTGCGCACCCGCCCTGGCTGCAACAGGGTCGAGGGGTGATAGCTAGATATAAGTGCGTTCCAACTCGTCCAAGACATCGGGGCTCCATCGGATCTGGCAGATTCCGACCTCGGCAATGGTCAAAATGACATCGCGCAAAGTCGCCGGGTACAGCACACAGGTATCCAAAAACGCGACGAAAGGCATCCGTTAAGACTCCCGTTCGTCGACATCATCCGACGCATAGAGGCCGAGGGCCTCGGACGCGCGCACGAGTTCCTGAAGATGAGCCTTTCGCAGACGATCCCGGGCATTTTTGTAATCTAACAGATCGCCGAGCCGAATGCGGCGGTGCGACCCCACCCGATGAAAGCGGATTTTGCCCTCGTCCAATAAGCGAATCAAATACGGGCGGGACACTTGGAGCAAATCGGCCGCCTGTTGCGTCGTCAATTCTTGTTCGTAATGCAGAATCGAGACAGAATGGCCCTTCGCCAAATGTTGGGCCGCCGCCAGGAGCACACGAACCAAGGGCGCGGGCAGAGGGACTTGACCGTGGTTGTTGTCCATCAGGACGTAGGCCGTATTCGGATGCGCCACTAAGTCGTCGGCAATGCGCTTCACGGTGTCCAGATCCTGACTGTCTGGGCCAATGAGGACATCATCAGCCATCGGAGCTCCTCCTTTACCGGTCAGGTTACCCGGCCTTTACCCGCATTATACGCAATAAGTGAAATAAACGCAACCTCGCGACGACCCGAAACAGCAATTGGGCGCCGAAGGGCTCAATCGGTAGATACCCCCGATCATTCAGGATGAGGAGATCCGTTCGCTTTAGATCCATAAAGGCCCGTTGCAAGGTTTCGGCCTAGAGGGCTTCGGTCAGCCGTACCACCAAGCCGGTGACGTGTCAACGCCGATCGAAATTTGATCCACTTGCGCCAACCAAATTTGACCCACCTAATGAATCCCCCGGGGATGCGGGGGTGGCCGGCGGAGTCCCCCACACGCCGGCCCGCTTCTTGTCTTTGAGTCGGTAACTGTCCCCGCGAATGTTCACCACGTGAGAATGGTGCAGCAAACGGTCCAAGATGGCCGTGGCGATGACGGGATCGCCCAATACGTCGCCCCAGTCGGCAAAGCCCTTGTTCGAGGTCAGAATGAGACTACCTCGCTCATAGCGAGCGGACACCAGTTGAAAGAATAACGTCGCGGCCACGCGAGATAAGGGCAGGTAGCCAAATTCGTCGACGATGAGCACCTTGGGCGATAGGTAGACCCGCATGCGCCGCTCCAACCGATGTTCGTGATACGCTTGCTCGAGGTCCTGCAATAGACGATCGGCGGTGACAAAATACGCCCCGAAGCCTGCCTCCACGGCCTTCATGCCTAATGCGATAGCGAGATGGGACTTCCCGACCCCGGGAGGTCCGAGGAAGAGAATGTTCGTGGCTTCCGCCACGAAGGCCAACGACGCGAGCGCTTGGATTTGCCGCGCATCAATCGACGGTTGAAAGGCCCAATCGAAATCTTCCAACCGTTTGACGGCGGGAAAGTGTGCCAGCCGCAAGCGGGCCTTCAGATACCGCTCCCGCCGAGCCTGGGTTTCCACACGCAAGAGGTCCTGGAGAAACTCCACATAGGAGATGCCATCGTGACTGGCCCTGTCGAGACGATTCTCAAGGACCGCCGCGGCATCCAGCAACCCCAAGGTCTCCAGTTGTTGACGGACCTGTTCGAGAGGCATCATGGGATGGTTCCTCCAAACCGTGCGTATTCGTGCAAGTCACGGACTTCCACATCCGGGTCGGGGATCTGCTGCGCCCGACCCGGGCAGGTCGGGGTGGGACCGGTCAGCGGCAACGCGTCCCATTGATGGGGGAGGCGATACACGCTACCCGGGACGGGCGCCCGAGGATGTTCTGCGACTAGGACGCCGTCCACTCGAAACCGTACGCGCTCCCCGAGATCTTCCACCGTCACGGGGTGTCCCGCCACGGTCCATGGCACCCCGTACCGACTCCCGCCGTAGGCGACAAACCCATCGCGGCTCACCGTCCGGGTCTCGAGGAGGTACGGAGCCCATCGGGCGGGATCCGGTAACGGTTCCAAGGGTTCGGTCGCCAAACGGTCGATGGGGCGCTCGTGGGTCGTACCATGCGGCCGGACGTTCGCTACGGTGTCCAACCATTGGAGCAGCTGGCGATTCAGGTCAGCCAGGTCGGTGAAGGTGCGGCCCGGCCAAAAATGATGCCGAATATACCCGATGGTCCGTTCCACGCGCCCTTTGGTCTGCGCCCGGTACGGGCGGCAGGCGCGCGGTTGGAACCCCAGCGCGAGGGCGGCGTCCAGAAACCGCGGCGTCCAGATGCAGATTTCACTCAAATCCACCAGGCGTTTCGATAATTCGCCACCAGGCATTTCGGTTAACGGCCACCAGGGATTTCGGTTAATCGCCACCAGGGGCATGATAGTTGGTTGTACCGGATCCTGGCACGTTTGACAAGACCTTCCTCATGGATTCGCCTTGCACGGTCATCCGATGCGCATCATGCACAATCCGGTCCACCAGGGCATCGGCAACGGTCGGATCAGGAAACAGGTCATGCCATTGTTCCCAAGGAATCTGGCTCACGATGATGGTGGCCTTGAGTTGATAGCGGTCGTCCATGATCTCCAAGAGATCGTGACTCTCTTCGGCGGTAAAAGGTTGGGCGCCCCAATCGTCCAGAATCAAGACCTCCCACCGACTGAGTTGGCGCAACCAGCGTGTCCACCCGCCTTGTTGTTTGGCCACAACCCCATCGCCAAAAAGACGGGCCGTGCGGTAATACCGCACCCGATAGTTTTGACGGCAGGCCGCATGACCTAAGGCGCAGGCCAAGTACGTCTTGCCCACCCCGGTCGGCCCGGTGATTAAGACATTTTGATGGGCCGCAATCCAGTGCCCTTGGGCCAACTCGCGGACGCCCGCGCCACGCACGTGGCGCGGGGCATGCGCATCCCAATCTTCGGGTGTTGCGGGCAGACGAAGCCGGGCTTCCGTCAGGCGCCGTCGTAACTGACGGTTTTGTCGAGCGTCCCATTCCCGATCCGCCAATAGTCCCAGACGTTCATCAAACGATAAGGCGAGACGGTTCGGGTCGGTTTGTTGTCGGTGCCATTCGGCGACCATCGCCGAGAGGCCTAAGGCATGCAAGCGTTCGGCAATCGAATGCGTTAACATGACGAGTGCTCCTCCTCCGGATTATGATAATAAGCAGACCCGCGAAGATGGGCATGACGGCGCGGGGTGGATCGGGCCGTCGGACGCTGAAGGGTCTCACAATAGGCCCGGACGTGGGGGTAGGACCACGTCTGGGCCGTGAGGGCCCGGTTCGCGGCCTCTTCCAAAATGGCCGGGCCATAGGTTTTGGCACAGTCCAAAATGCCGAGACATCGGCGGTAGATTTGTTCCGGAACACCGCCCCGCGTTAAAATGCCCACCACTAGGGTCCGCGTGTGGGGACCGATGGCCTCGGCCCGGGTGATCAAGGCTTCGGGGGTGATGCCGGCTGCCCACGCCCGATGCGCGGGGGGCAGATGGTCCGGATGGGTCGACCGGGCCCCGGGCTGCCAGATGCGCGGATGACTCGCAATACGTTCGTGATCCTGAAAACATTCCACGGTCGTCGCCGTCACGCGAACATCGACGGTGGATCCCACCCATCGAGTGGGGACACGATAAAACGCCCGATCCCCTTGAATGGGGTAGTCTTTGTGCACTTTGGCCTGCCGCCATTCTCCAAATTCGTAGGCGGTCGGCGGCAACGGCCGTAAGGCCGGCCGATCATCCGCGTCAAAGACGCTCTGCCGGGAACCCGACCATTTCTTAAAGGGCCGCTGGTTGAGTTGGGCGTTCAGTTCCGCTACCCGGGCCTGAGCCTGACCAAAGCTGGTGAAGCGTTCATGGCGCAAGACGGCTAAAATCCAACGTTCGACGAGAAGAACGGCCGCTTCGACTTTGGCTTTATCGCGAGGTTTGCGCACACGGGCCGGTAAAATCGCACAGCCATAATGGTCGGCCCATTCCTGATACGTGGGATGAAGCCGCGGTTCATACCAATTCTCCTGGATCACGCCCGCTTTTGGATTATCCGGTACGATGAGGCGGGGGACTCCGCCAAAATATTCCAATGCATGGACATGCCCTGGGATCCACGACGCCGCACTCAAATCCCGATGAACTTCCACGAAGGTATCGTGGCGATATCCCAGGGTGGCCACAAAGAGATACCCGGGAACTGCGCCACCAGGCTCCTCAATGGTTAATGTCTTGCCTGCATAATCCACAAAGCAGCGATCGCCTGGAATATAGTGTTGTCGCATCGCGACCGTGACGGTCGCGGCAAAGCGCCGATAACGGGCGCAAAATGGTGTATAGCCGAGTCCCTCGGGATATTCCGTACGGTATTCTAACCACAGTTGTTGGAGAGTGACGCCGGGACGCCGTAATTCCTGATGAATGGTGGGCCAATCGGGTTCCGTATATTGTCGGGGACGTCCCCGACGACCCGGGTAAATCCATTGGGCCAAATCATGATCCCGCAAGCCGTCCGGCAGGGGCCACGAATGACCGCTCGTGGTAAATCGCTGCACGACCTGGGCGACGGTGGTATGGTGAATGCCTAACGACCGGCCAATTTCGCGATACGATAACGCCAAGTCAAAGTGTAACCGTAAGATGTCGCGTACGAGCACAAAAGGTAACCTCCCTGTTTTCATACTAGCCCTCCCGAATGCGTGGTATCGAGGGCAGACGCCCTCGATACCTCATTCGACAGCGCCGTGGCGAAATCATGGCGGTGGTGGAGATTTAGTGAAATTCATGGTGGGACATTAGTGAAATGGATGGTGGGAACTTAGTGAAAGAGATGGTGGGGTATTTCCGAAATCTGCATCCAGACGACGTCGCCGTTCTCGTTGCGTCCCTGGACAACGGGTTTCATGTTGTCAAAGAGCACGTCCCGCGGACGACCACCAAAGTACTGAAAGGCATGCACGAGCCCTCGGATGACGGCCGTTCCGTCCGCGGTGGTTCCGAACTCGGCATAGGTCATGCGTGAGTGGCTCAAGACCATCACAAAGAGCCACAGCTTTTGGGGCCGCCCGGCCACATCGTCGTAGCCAAAGAACCCAAAGTCCACTTGCGCCTGCTGGCCCGGCTCGGTGTCAAACCGCCTCACCGCTGGAGGTGTCCGCGCCGGACGGCGCGGATGGAGATAGTTCTTGACGAGCGTATACCCGCCGGTATAGCCCTGCTGGCGAATCTCGTGAAACAGTCGGGTGCCATTGGTGACCCCGCGCGCCACTTGGTTATCTAAATAAGCCTTAAAGGGGTCGAGTTTCGATGGCCTCGGGGTCCGACGGCGGCGGACCGGATCGGTCCGCAAGTATTTCTTTATGGTGTTACGGCGATCATGAAACACGCCTTTACCGCCGACTATCCGGATCGGTCCGCAAGTATTTCTTTATGGTGTTACGGGACAAGCCCGTCTGGCGACTGATTTCTCGGATACTATATCCTTGTGCATGGAGATCACGGATCTTCATGACTTGCCCACTCCTTGTCATCGAGACACCTCACCTTTGGTCGGGTATTGGTGTCGGATTTCGTCAGGGGTGGGTCAAATTCTTTCCGGCGATCTGGATCATTTTAATTCTGGCGTTAACAGACGATCGTAAAGCCGACGGTTCGGCCGCGTTCGCACCCGGCAATCCCCAGCCCTATGGCCCAATGGGTTTTTCCGTGATGTAGAGTCACACAATGGAAATTATGGGTATGCGGATTTTGTGATGGATCGATGGCTTCTCATGGTGAAACGAAGCCACGACGCTTTGTGTTGATCGGACTTTCACTGGAGCCGAGGATAAACAATTCCACGTCGTTGATCGACTGGTATCTCGCTTGACAATCAGCGTTCGAGCCCCGTCGTGTTTTGGATGACTCTGAGTGACGGGAGGTCGAACCGATGGGTGACCTCCGGGAACCCTATGGGTAAGGCCCCGTGATGAGAAAAGACCACAATTCCCTCCCAGTGTGCGAGCAGATCGATTAATCCTCGGGTGGCACGGGTATCGAGATAGATGAACGGTTCATCGAGGAATAAAATGTTGGGCGAATCGGCCAGCGCTCGGGTCAATGACACAATTTGTCGTAGCCCGTCACTTAAATAGTCGCGGCCTGCGGTGCCAATGGGCGTCTGCCAGCCCTGTGACCAACATCCCATGTCGTGACCCAAAACCGCTAAGATATTTTCCGCCTGAGTGAGGTCAAGTGCAGGTCGGCCCCACCGGATATTATTTTCCAGCGTATCGCGGCTCACCTGCGGCGGCTGAAGCGCCCAACCGGTCCGACCGTGCACGACGATCTCCCCACGGATCGGGGGGATTAGTTGCCCGATGACGCTAATCCAATGCGATTTTCCGCTGCCATTCGGTCCTTGAATCCATAGACGCGATCCGGGTTGTAAGATCAGTGAGATCGGCTTGGGATCCGAGCCAGCACGTGTGTCCTTCTCTCCGATCACGACCTCCGATAGACGCACGTAACTGTCTGCACCCGACACGCGATCGGCAACGGATACCGGGAGACCAATGTCGCTAGGTCCGAACTCTGAGCTCATGGGGAACGGCCCCATATCGTTGAGAATGCCGACACTCAGGGCATGAATACGGGCGAATCGCGAAGGTCCCTGGAGCAATCCTTTCACCGGCAAGTAGACTTGCATCGAAAAGGCATAAAACGCCAGCAGAGCTCCCAAGGAAAGTCGGCCATGAAGTTCCAGCCAGCTTCCATAAAGCAGCAGCGTCAAGGGACCCAAAAACATCATAAAACTCGACAGCGCTTGCGCCGTACTGAGCCAGGCGATACGCCGCACCGAATCATTTTGCAGCTGAACTAAGGAAGGGTGTGTCAGGTCATTTAAGTAAGACGGCGTCTGAAACGCATGGACGACCCGGGAAAGATGGAGCGCATGCACGATCGCCCCGGACGTGGCCGCGAGATCGTGGTGAAATCGTTGGGTCCAGGTGGCTTGCAATCGCGCAAGCCAGAGTTCCATCGCCCCGACTGCGGGGACCATGACAAAGGCGGCGACGGTCATGGGGGAATCCAGTCGCGCCATGAGGACGATGAGAAGGATGAGCCATAGGGTGTCACGCGGTACACTGATCATCACACCCAGGACTTCGCGAGCCAGACTATCCAGGTCATTCAATAGGCGACTGCTGAAGCCGGCACTGGTCGCTTCCAGGTCCCCGGGGCGTAGGAGTCTCATCGAGGCCGAACGAATCCAGCGCGTACGTAATTGTAGTAACCGCGATTGAATGATGCGCTCTAGCGCGACAGACTGTCCCAGAGACGCCCCGATTTGCGCGAGGCCGACCACGATAATCCCCAGTAGAAGAAATGAGAGCATCTGCTGATGATGAGGAATGAGTACGCGGTTAATGAGATATTTCGTCAAGAGGGGACTAATCAGTTGTGTGCCTACCAACACGCACGAGGTCGCCCCCCCGATCAGGACCACACGCCATCCCGATTTGCCCATGACCATCTGCCAAACCATCCGCACCGACTTGACCGCGAATCGCAACGGAACGTTACTGGTCAGCAACGCGGTCATCTTCTTCACGCGAGTGCCAACAAACATCGTGGGCCTCCTATGCGCCTACCTTTTTAGCCACGTGCGTCCATAAATGATGGCTATCACAAACAGTATCAAGGCCCCTAGAGCCTGGGATAACTCGAACACAGGAACATAGATCTCGTGCTGGCGCACCCACGCCCCCACGCCATCAACAGACGTGTGAAATGCCCACACGAGGCCAAGCATTTCGATACGCCGCGTTTTTATGAAGCCTACCAGCCACAGTCCGCTAGCAAGGTCGAACAAGGTAGCTCCCAAGCGCTCGACCGTACTCCAGAGGATGGTGGGTGGTAGTACTCCGGGAAATTGCGTGATCCCCAGGTATAGGATTTCGGCCAGCGAAAACCCTAAGCCCACGCTTAGGCCTTCAAGCCAGGCGACATCCGCCGTCAGATCTGAACTTCCCGAGCGAATGGCGACGTATTTAGCGAACGTTTGGCCGGTAGCAGCGGCCATGCCGAGGACTATCCACGGAATAAACTGGACGGAGGTACTTGTCATCAAGGAGTACCCGTGCACTAAGACCGATTGACCCATAATACCGACGAGAAACGCAGCGAATCCCAGAGGCACAGCAGAATAGGGCTTCTGCTGAACCGTTCGTCCAAACAAGAGAACCCGCCCGACGCCTTGGACAGCAAGAGCGACGCCCGAATTGAGGATCACAAATAGCCCAAAAAAGCCAACATTGGTCATCGATTGGACACATAAATTACAACCGCGAAAAATATCAGCACGCCGAGCCAAAACAGTGCCCCGCCAGGTCGTGCAATATTGACGTTCCACCCGCCCCATCGTGGAACGAACACCCGCGGGTCATCGGGATTATAATAAATGATATATTGCCACCATGGGGTCTTTTTCTTGGGGTGCTCCTCGGCGTCTCCCATAAAGGCAACTCTCCTTTCACGAGATTTCTTGGGCGGCTCCTTCTAGTGCTTTCGTAAACTTCTTTTTAAAAAGGAACCGAGTCATGACGGAGTCCATGACTTCCGGGTAGTGTTGCGCCAGAACTTCTTGGACACGCGAATTTTGATGAACGGAAACACACGCCTGGCACGGATGAACAGCGGCGTCTATATCGATTGTATCATCGTACTGGCGCGCAAACAGCAAAATGTTCTCTGGCCCGTCCACATTTAGCCAAATCTTGAGGAAGTCCTGAAACTGGTCGTCGTACAAATCCACGAGCCGCCGCGTGCGAACATCGCCGACCTTGAGCGCAGGGATATATTCCATCGTAAGACCACAACAGGAGGCTGCTTGATGGGCTGGAGTCACGACGAAGTTCTCTAGGATGTTATCACAGCCTCCCACGTCCATACGCCGTGCGGGATCGCGAATTAAGTTTTGGTTGTGGACGATATTGCGGTCGTTATGAAAGGGTATCCAGATGTTGCTAATTACCTGAAGCTTGTGCCGCGTGTTGGGGTGCATCCGCCAAAATTCCTGAATGAACAGATGTTCCATGGCCTGTTTAACCGTGAAAGCCGTTGTTTCACTTCCTTCGACAGCAATGAGCGTTTGAATTCCTAGCTCGGCAGCGCAGGCAGCACCAATGGCGACGCGGTCATATGGGACGAACTTTTGATGATCATCGCCAGTACTCAAGTTTAATTCTGTTAATCCTGCATCAACGAGCGGCTCAAGACGAGCCAATGCGGCTCGTCTTGACGTAGCCCAGTATCCGTTGGTTACACATCGTACCGAAAGGCCTTGCGAAGAGGCGCGTTTCACAGAGGTGACCAGGTCGCCCCGTAGTAGGAAACATTCTCCCCCACTAAATACTACCATCTTTAACGTCGAAAATTCGCGAGCCCGGTCAATCACATCAAGTATATCGGGCAATGACAGGCGCTGATGTAGTTGGGGTCCACATTCAAAACAACATTCCTGACATGCAGCGGTACATTGATACGTGGCAAGGATTGTCATTGTTGTGGGACCTAGCTGAACCCGATCACGAACGAAGTCTGGTACCACGATTATCCCCCTCACTTGTTCCGCGAACGTGAAATGATACTCCTCTGAACAATAGTTACGATTAACTGGCTTCGGGTGCAGCCGATTCGACTGACACCGAATAGTCCAAGGCTTCGAGACGCCGAATTGCCCGGCGGACCACGGCCTGATCATCCTGCTGGTTAAAGTCCTTGGCGCCAAAATCTTCGTAGACGGCCCCCGTGTGCGCAAGAACGCATAGATCGCGATCAGGATGTGGCGCCCCGGTCGCCATCGGTCGTGCGCGAGGCTTTGCTGCCTTTGCAGGTGCGCGGAGCATGAGCGTCTCCTTTAGGCCTGAATTCCTAACAATTGCTCTTTATGTTGTACCAAACTGTGGAATTCTGCGGCCATAGCGTTTTGTACGGATCGTGCAAACCCAACACCACTCACCATGTAGGCAGCTTGGGCCGCGCGCTGATATCCAATCTTTTGCTCTGGCGCGGGTACCCCGAGCGGAAACACAGGGATAACTAGGGCTATCGCCGCTACAACTACTACTACCGCCCCAACCTCATAACCAACGTAGACGTTTACGTCATAGCCGAGATTAACATTTACACGCGTATTGACGGTTGCAGACTCCGGTTGCGCCGCGTCCAAGGTAATTAGGTGGATGGAATTCAAAATTTGCTCGCGATCCGGGATCAATCGTCTATCGCGCAATGCATTGATGAATCGGTTTGGGTCTTGATCATCGGCATCGTATTCTAGGCAGAAATGCAAGAGCTCTACGGATGCATCTGACCCGTACGACTTAAGGGCCGTGTACCACTGGCCTGGGTTGAACTCAGATTCCTCCAGAAGATTCACTAAGCCTTCAGATGGGGCCCAATCCCCCAGTGGCAGTCTGGTCCCTACCCGCTCGACGACAGCCTCATCTCTCGTGGTGGGAATTCCGTACTTGCGATCCTGTATCAGAGGTAATTCTAATTCCATGATAGTCGAAAGCTCCTTTCCGTTCCGAGGATCAATCGCGGTGCTCATAGAAGGTGAATCACTGCATAGACAACTACAATTTTCAACTGTGACCTCTGGTCATGAGACGTTACAGCCTGTATCGGTCTGTATCCGCCGGATAGATGTCTTCGACGTCATCCTCCAGGACGGCAATCGCGTCGAGACCGCCCTTGGCAACTGCTAGGATTTGTTGTTGAAAAAGGGCCGGGTACTCGGATTTACAGGCACGACAAACTATCACGAAGAGGATGGACATTGGTCGAACATCATAATCCGTCCATAGACGGCACTTCGGACAAAAATACTTATTTTCCATGGCGCTTCCTTCCGCTATCTAACTGACAAGTCCCCCTTATTTGACAGTTGCGAAATATTTCGTCTCCAGTATACGAATCTCCTGCTTAAAGTCCGCTGGACTCAAATTAATTCGTTCGACACAAAGTGGCCTTATATGATAGTCCGGCAATATCGAGCACCCCGTTGCCATGCCTATTGGTTGACTATAGCGTTGGGCACTGCGATATTACCACCTACACGGCGATAGATTGAACACGGGACGCGATGGGTTTCCTATGGCACCGTCTGGTGCATCGCATTAGGTTGGTCGAGAACCAACCGCTGACTTATCGCAACCATGTCAATGCCAACATTAACCCGAACACACGGTATAGTCGGTGCCTGGAGCGAGGGGCGGCCGAATTGGGCGTTACCGCTGGGTGGTAACTGCTCCCGTAGGGGACTTAGCCGTTCTAGTGGGCGCCGTCGCGTTTTTGTCACACCTTCCGTCCACAGCATTTTGGCGCGCAAGGCCTCGAAGCTGTAGCCACGCCCCAGACGATCCGTCGCACGGATGAGATTATTGAGGCTTTCGGTATACGCGTTCGTGACCGGATGATCAAAGTACGCCAAGATATGCGTCTCCCAATTGGCCCAAGCCGTCAGTAATTCGGCAAATGCGATACGATGTTGATCTGTTAGCGATCGTTCCCACGTCTGGAAATAGGATCGCACCTCGGCGGTATTGCCGCAATCATAGAGCCCGAAGAAGGCTTCCTTTAAGCGATGGATCTCGCCCAGAACCGGATAGTTTTTGACCCACGTGGAGAGGAGTAAGGCTTCCCGGTCGGTCAGGTCGGCCTCCCGTTTGAGGAGGACGAATCGATCGTGCATGAGTCCCCGGCGCTGGGCCGGCGTCAGCGCGTCCCGGAGTTGCTTACGCACGTGTTCGACGGCGGCATTAGCCATTTTCAGCACATGGAACTTGTCGATCACGATGGTCGCGTCAGGGAGGCTGGCCTCGACGGCGTCTTTGTACGGACGCCACATGTCCATCGTGACCAGTCGTACGTGCTCGCGATGCGGCAATCGCATGAGGTACGCCGTCACGGTCTCCTTATTGCGGTTCACCAGCAAATCGACCAGCGTACATTCTTGGACGTTGGTCACCACGCCCCGAGGACGGATGAGATGGATTTCATCGAGACCCAGCCATTGCGGAGTCTCGACCTTACGGTGCGCTTCTAAGGCGGTCACATGATCGTGGAAAATATCGCGTACCGTCCGTTCGGAGATACCCACCTCCTGCGCCACGTGGGTAAAGGGCCGTCGGATGGCCGCCGGTCCGATCCAGGCGACTAACCGTTCCGTCATAAACCGCCGAGCATTCACGCCGGGCAAATTCTCGTAAAAGGTCTTCCCACACGTTTTACAGCGAAAACGGCGCGTTTGGAGTAGAGACCCACGCGCTTTCCATGCATCGGCAGATCCCGGGTCCATTGCTCACGACGGCCATACCCGACGATGGCCGCACTTTCACAATGGGAACACATCGTCGGGTCTACCAGGGTCTCGGCGGCAATGTGGTAGGCGTCATCGGTCTCATCCACCGTGATGATGCGGTAGTCGGGCAAGTTGAGCAGGTTCGGCACGGGTACTGCGATACGATCGTCCATTATGCCTCCAACTAACTACGCCATCTATTCGATCCATCACAAAATCCGTTTTTAATTTAACACAACAACAGCGGGACATCCATCACAAACCCCGTTTTTGGATCCGATTGTGCCTCCGGAAAAACTAGCCGAGATCCATCACGAATCCCGCATACCCGAAATTATGTGGAGCTTTAGATTATGGTAAGGAAACGGCCACCCGCATGGCGAAGGGCCAAACGCAGCGGAACCCGTTGTGTGCATAATCCCCCCAAGCAGGAGCGTATTCTCGAAAGCGAACGCGAATGTCAAAAAAACGGGGTCCAATCCCCGTGTCGGGTTACCAGCTACGACGACACCGATTTGGCCACCAAAATCTTAAAGATCCCGCTAACAACAACCTCACCGGTGTGTTTGACGACCTGCATCATGCAGGTGACTACGCCGCCCAGTGCCTTTTTATCCTGAAGGGCCTGGACCTCGAGTTCGACATGCAAGGTGTCACCGATATAGGTCGGTCGAACAAATCGAGTCCGATCCAATCCATAAAACGCTAACACGATGCCCGGTTTAAACACCATGAGTCCGGTCGCAACCGACAAGACCAACATGCCGTGCGCAATCCGCTGCCCATATCGCGTCTTGGACGCCCATTCCCGATCGGCATGCAACGGGTACCAATCGCCACTAAACGCCGAAAACATGACCAAATCGGACTCGGTGATCGTCCGACCGCGAGATTCCCAACGGTCGCCAATTTGATAGGTTTCAAACGGTCGGTCAAACATGAGGTCGCCTCCTTCTCATGATCGGTACCGCTGTTCGAGTTCGTGAATTTCCGGAAGACCAATAAAGCGGAGGAATTCATCAAACCGAACTAATTGATCCATAACCACCGCCGGTGTACCGGATCGGTAAATCACTTGGAGCACCTGGCGCATGGCCGCTGTCGCCGAAAAGAGCGTACTCAGGGGAAATATGACCAGTTTAAACCCCATTTCCACGATTTCCTTTCGACTTAAAGGGGGTGTCTTACCGCCTTCGGCCCAATTAAAAACCAAGGGCACCTCCGGAAAACTAAATGCCAGACGACGAATTTGGTCGGTATGCTCCGGAGCCTCAATAAACAGCATATCGGCCCCGGCTTCGTAATAGCGGGCCGCGCGTTCAATCGCGGCATTGAGCCCTTCCACCGCCAGCGCGTCCGTCCGGGCGATAATGACCGTATTCTGGGTGCGCGCATCTACGGCGGCCTGAAGTTTCGCCACCATTTCGCTTACCGATATGACCGCTTTCCCGCTCATATGACCACACTTTTTCGGGATCACCTGATCTTCTAGCTGGATGCCCGATACCCCGGCCCGCTCGTATTCCTTGACGGTCCGGATGACGTTTAAGGGATTGCCATAACCCGTGTCGCCGTCGGCAATCACCGGAATCCGGACCGCGTCCACTAAGCGTCGGGCTTGATCGGCCATTTCCGTTAGCGTAAGAAGCCCCACATCCGGCCGCCCTATCCGTCCCGCCGCCGTACCAAAACCCGTCATATAAACGACCGAGAAACCGGTCTCTTCCACCAAACGCGCGCTGAGCGCATCGTAAGCACCGGGAGCCAATATGAGATCAGGACCTTCGATCAGTTCTCGCAGTCGCGTCGTTCGGTCACCGTCAGGCGCCATCCATGAACTCATGATCTATCACCTCATGCTGTCATTACACGCTAAGTCCGACAATTCGTAAAGAAAAAATCCGTGAATGACCGTTCGCACGAATAGAGTGGTTCCAGACAACGCCCCGCGGACAGGCGCCGGTTAAAGCGATACCGTTGGACTGGAGAAAATATTTTTGATCGCGTGCTTCTAACCAATCCCGAAATACGAGGTAGTGGCCGCCAAAACATAAGGCTGTCGGACAATTCATCGAATGCTACCCGCACCAGGACCGGATCATAAGACACCGAATGGCGCTCCAGCCCGGTTTTTTACTCGAATGCCCGACTTTGTTTTCTCATTTAACGATAATTAATCTTTCGAGACTTACTCTTCCCGTCGTATGGATAGATGCTTCAATATCGCTTCTTCTACGCTGGTGAGGTGCGTGAGCACCGCACGCTGAGCGGCTTCCACATCACCGCGGGCAACCGCTTCGGCAACTTCCCGGTGATCCGAAATCGATTGACGCGCTCGCCCCGGAATGGCCAAACTTTGTTTTCGCACGGCCTCCAATAAATCCAATAAGTTCAGCATCAAGCGCCCCGCGACCGGGTTATGCGAGGCCATCACCAACGTGGTATGAAATATTTGATCGGCATCGGCCACATAATCCACGTCAATCACCGATTCACCGGCAACCGCCGTTTCCGCGCTTTCCGTAATGGTGATGAGTTTCTGTCGTTCTTCCGGTGTGGCGCGTTGAGCGGCCCATCCGGCCGCCGCCACCTCTAACGTCCGGCGGACTTCGAATAATGCCGAGACCGTATCCGGACGCACCACAAAAGGTGCCCACAACGCATTGCCGAGTGCCATACCTTCGGTTCCCTGCACAAAAATCCCCCGGCCATGGTGAATGGAAATCACGCCAAGCCCGGCCAAGGTACGAAGAGCGTCACGCACAGTGGTGCGAGATACATTGAGTTGTATGGCCAACTCCCGCTCCGGCGGCAATCGGTCACCGGGCGCGAGTTCGCCGGATTCAATTTTTCGAAGAATTTCCTGCACGATGCGTTCGCGCAAGGACAAACTTTGCGAAATCGGTTCGAACACAAAGCCTCCTACTCCCGTTGGCTCGGCACCAAGGCGGGCGCCCCACACGCCACCGCTAGAGAATTGAGTTGGTTGTACAGATCGCGATCAAGCGGGATCCCTTGAGTCCGATATTGCTGACGCTGTTCTTCCGCCCGGTCGCCAGGCATTCGGACGATCTTGCCCGGCATCGGCGGAACTCCACGGAGACCCGCTTCCAATACCGCTAACGATCGGTAAAGGTCGTCAGTCGACCCAAAACCGGACGGGTTTAGGGCCCAGAAAAAATGCCCCACATTCGCCGGCCCGCTATCATCATTATACGGATTCTTCACCCCAGGTCCGATTCCTGCCCCGCTCAATACCGCGGAAAATATTTCAACCATGATAGCCAGAGCGTACCCTTTGGGCCCTGCCATCGGCAATACGGCGCCTTTAAGCGCTTTTTCCGCATCGGTAGTGGGATAGCCGTCCTCATCGATGGCCCATCCTTCCGGAATCGGTTGATGAAGGCGGGCCGCTTGAATAATGTTCCCCCGAGCCACCACCGACGTGGCCAAGTCAATGACCAAGGGAGGCTTGTCCTCCCCTCGCGGAAAAGCCACGGCAATCGGATTGGTGCCTAAAAAGGCGGTCCGTCCTCCCCAGGGCGGAATGCCCGGCGGGCTGTTGGTCAGGGCCAGGAGAATTTGCCCGTGACGAGCCGCTTCTTCACAATAGACACTCATGGCTCCGGCATGGTTAGATTGCCGGACCGCAATGCCGGCCATCCCATAGAGGCGACTTAACCCCACCGCCTCTTCCATCGCCCGCCAAGCCACGACCGGGCCCAGCCCGTTGCCGCCGTCCAGGACCCGTAAACCGGGAAAACGGGGCTCCTCCCACGTCAGTGACGGGCGAGGGTCAATCAAGCCCCGCCTGAGGCGGTTGACGTACAGCGGCAACCGACTGACGCCGTGTGTGTGACGACCGGTTAGATCCGCTTCTACCAGAACTCTGGCCGTGATATCGGCATCCTCCGGCGGCACGTCGACCGCGATAAAAAGGTGACGGACAAATTCCCGAAGCGTCGCTTCGGACACGCTGACCGTATCCACATTTGCTGACAACGCCATCTTATGGTGCCTCCCTCGATACGACTGCTTGGGGTTCTTGCCCCTGTAATACGCGAACGACATCCTCCGCAACCATCCGGGCCGTCCGCCTTTGCGCTTCGGCGGTCAACCCCGAGATGTGCGGGGTCAGAAGAACCCGCGGATGATCGGTCAACAAGTCCGGCTGCGCCGGCGGCTCCTGTTGTCGCACATCCAACGCGGCGCCCGCGATGATCCCGGTTTGAATCGACTCCCATAACGCCTTTTCATCGACGATGCCTCCGCGGGCGGTATTAATCAGATATGCCGTCGGTTTCATCATCCGCAACCGATCGGCATTCATCAAATGGTGCGTTTGGGCCGTTAACGGGGTATGGAGCGTAACAAAATCAGAGGAAGCCAACAGATCGTCCATGGAGCGCAATTCCACGTTGGCATCCATCGCCGCCCAATGCGTCCAAAGCTGCGCCGGATCACTGGCCACCACTCGCATCCCGAGCGCCCGTGCCCTAAGGGCCAACCGTTGCCCAATATCTCCCAGTCCGACAATCCCGAGCGTCTTGCCGTAAAGTTCAAAGCCCCCCAAGGTACGATTCCAATGCCCCTCGCGCGTGTCTTGGCTCACATCCGCCAATTGGCGGCTAAAATGAAAACAGGCGGCTAACACATATTCGGCTACCGCGATGGCATTGGCGCCGCGCGCCACCACGACGGGAATCCCGAGCGAACGGGCCCCTCCAATATCGATATTGTCGAGACCCACCCCAAGGCGCCCGACCACCCGCACCGGGCTTCCCGCCAACAAGCTGTACGTCACCGCCGTTTGATTCCGCACCACCAACGCATCCGACTCCCGTACCCGGGTTCGCAGAGCGGCCGCATCTTTCCAGATGTGAGGATCGTAGCGAACGGTACCCGCCTCTTCTAAAATTTCCAACCCAATCGGATCAATGAATTCGGTGACCAGAATTTCCGCCACCCTATCACCTCCCCCAAAGGGCCGCCCTTCGGCGGCCCTTTGGCCTCATTTACGCACTCCGGTACAATTTGGTCAGCACGAACTCTTTATGCCCGAGAACCTCCGCCGCCGTCAGGCGTCCCGACAAATTACGGAACATCATCGCCAATAAGGCTTGTCCGGCTTCTTCGAGAGTCATTTCGAGCGAGAGCAAAGGAGACACGTCGACATCGATATGCTCGGCCATCGTGCGGGCAGTCTTGGGATTGGCCGTGGTCTTCAACACCGGTACCACCGGGTTCCCCACGATATTCCCTTGACCGGTGGTAAAGAAATGAAAGATCGAACCGGCAGCCCCCATGAGCGTGATGAATTCGGCGGCCGCCGACGACGAATCCATAAAGTTGAGTCCTTTTCGGGTCGGATGAACGGCCGGCTCCAAAGCGTCCACGATGGGTTTGGTGCCCGTCTTTTGAATGTTCCCGAGCGCTTTTTCCTCAATGGTACTGAGACCGCCGGCGATATTACCTTGCGTCGGTTGCGAACCCAGTAAATCAAACCCGGTATCCCGAATAAATTTTTGGTATCCCTCGTGAAGTGCCAAATATTTGGCACGCACCTCGTCGGTGGCACAGCGACGGGCGATAATGTGCTCGGCGCCGGTTATTTCGGACGTTTCCCCGAAAATGACGGTTGCGCCATGATCCACCAGCCAATCCACCGCCACCCCTAAAGCCGGATTAGACCCTAATCCCGACGTGGTGTCGGATTCCCCGCATTTGATGCTGAGAATCGCGTCACTGATGGATACCGGTTCCCGCTGCATCTCGCTGGCCTGTTGGAGATAAATCCGCGCTTGGCGCGCGGCGCGGGCGATAGTCTCGGTATCTCCCACCCCTTCAATGGCAAACCCGGTGACCGGTTTTCCGGTTTGCCGAATGCCGTCCACAATCCGTTCGGTCCAGTTGGGCTCAATACCGATGACAATGGCCGCCGCCACATTGGGATTCGACCCGGTGCCGATGAGCGTGCGGAAATGGAGCTCGAGATCATCGCCAAACTGAAGCCGCCCATAGGGATGGGGCAACGGCAAAACCCCCGGCACCAAGTGGGCAACGCCTTCCACCGCCGCATTAGAGAGATCATCTACCGGGATAATGGCGACATAATTGCGGGATCCGACGGCACCGTCCGGGCGCCGATAGCCTAAAAAGGTTGTCTCTTCGATCATACTATCCCCACCTTACACTGCGAATATTGTGAACATGCACGTGATCGCCCACCCCAATCGGTTGCGTGGCCACTCCAATCACTTCGTTATATTTGAGAACCTGATCCCCGGGATGTCGTTCGACCAGGGCCACTTTGTGTCCTAAGGGAATGGCTTGCCGGAGGGTGACCGTCACCTCGCGCCGCGATTTTTGTGTAATGCCGGTGACGGTTTCACCGGCGTTCAAATCGCGCACCGCAACCCCGACGTGGTCTTCATCACCATGAATAAGAAATCCGTAACCCACATGCGCTTCCTCCTTTGTGGTATGTGGTCATACCTCTTAATCCATCATTCCTGAAGGGGACTTCGCTGTCAAGCCCCTTCTTAGCTTTTGGAGACCGGAGCGGCTTGGCCGCCGACCCGGGCCGTACCCCGACGCGCTTGAGGAAATGCCGCCTGTAAGAAATCGTTTAAATAATTTTCCGAGACTGCGGGCGTCAACAAGCTGACCACGACAAACACCACCAGGTTGGCCGCCAACGCGACTAATCCCGCATTAATGCCAAATAGCGGGTCATGTTTGGTCAATAACAATCCGGCACTCACCACCCAGCCGACGATAAGGCCGGCGGTCGCCCCTTGTTTCGTGGCGCGGCGCCAAAAGAGTCCCCCGATCACCACCGCCGGAAATAGTTGTGAGATAAAGTCATACGCCACCAATAGGACGACGACAATCAAAGCCGGTGCCGCCGCGGCCAAAATAAAGGCCAGCAAAGTCAAGGGAAACACCAATCCTTTGGTCAACCGATAGATCGCCGGTTCACTGGCGTTCGACGACAATGCCCCGTAGACATTTTTGGCAATCAGTCCGGCCGAGGTCATAATAATCGGGCCGGCCGGCACAATCGCCGAGAAAACCGCCGCTACCGTAAACACCGCTAAAAACCAGGTCGGAAAAGTTTTTAATGCCAACAACATAATCACGTCATTGCCGTTGACCTTAGCGGTCGTGAAAATCAACACGGCGGCTAAGCCGACCGTAATCATCATCACCTTCACCAGCTGGTAGAGGGGCATAAACACCGCTTGCAGTTTGAGCGTACGCGGGCTTTTGGCGGTATACGCCACACCAAACCATTGCGGCCACATCCATTGGCCCATTCCCGTTACCGCGACCGTGGTAATCAACCATAGGGGACCTTGATTTTTGGACACGCCCGGTAGGACCAGATACTTCGGCAATTTTTCGATCATCGCGGTATACATGTGACCGAACGAGCCAAAATAATGGACCGGAATGACGATAAATATGGCGACCACCGCCACAAACATGAGAATATCTTTAATCATCGATTGCCAAGCGTTCCCCCGGATGCCTCCGACCAATACGGCCAAGGCCAAGACCAAAAAACCGATCAGATCGGATACCGTCTGATTAAACGCGTTATGCCCGATCACGTGAATGACGGCTCCTAAACCTTCGATATTCAGATCGATATAGCCAATCATGATGAGCGCACTGGCCAACGCCACGAAAATCCCCAGATTTCGACTTTGGTAGCGACCGGCGAGGAAATCGGACTGGGTGACGTGACCGAACTTTTTACCGATAAGCCAAATCGCCGGAAGGATAAAAAACCCTAACGCATACGCGACATCGTTGAGTGCCACGTTATAAAACGCCGAACTCCCCTTCGTAAACGCATACCCGGCTAATCCTTGAAAGGTAAAGGCCGTATAAATTTCGGTCCCTAGCAAAAACCACACCAAAATCGGCCCCATCAATCGGCTGTTGACCAACCAGCCTTCAAGATCCCGGCTTTGATCCTTGCCCACCAAAATGCCACCAATCGTAATCAGCACAACGGCCCCCAGGGCAATGAGTAACACAATGGCGCCCTCGCTCATTTAAAAGCCCTCCTCATCCCATTGGGGATTCACCGCTTTATCCAGAAGATAAAGACCGCCCAAAATGAGGGGAGTCACTAACGGCACCACGGTGAACCAAAAGAGCATGGGCGGCATTCCTAAAATGGCCGGTTTGGCATGATTAAAGAACGCGACGGATATGATGGTATAAAGGCCGTACACGGCAATCGCCGCGATAAGCCAATTTCTGACCGCCTGTTTCAATGGGCATCCCTCCTAAAAATTTACACTACACAACATTCATTGGTATGTGGACAGAGGTAGTACCATTTATCTTAAACAAGAGGATCTCGTATTGCAATAGCGCTTTTCGCGACTGCGCCAATTGTTATTCCTGTCAGACAGATTGCCGCCGACGCCTATTATCCCGTTACCGAAGAATATGAGCGGCACAAGTGACAAATTCGGAGAATTGGGCGAAAGAACGGGAACTATGGCCTATCGCAAACGGCCTTTCAATCGGGTGTTGAACCTTATACGACTCGGTGGTGCATTCGTCTCGGGGATTATCATCCTTAAGTGGTTCGGAGTGGGACCGCTGTTGCTCATCGGGGGTATGTTCTGGATAATTCGGCGATGGTACCGTGGTCGTCGTCGGCGATCGATCTTACGGCAAAGCCGGATTATCGATATCGATCGCATGTCGGGCCGTAGGTTTGAGGAATGCCTGTTGCAGCTTTTTCGTAGCCGTGGTTGGCACGTGCACCTGACGCCGGCATCAGGCGACTACGGCGCGGATTTGGTGGGCACCGACGAGAACGGTCAAGTAGTCGTCATTCAAGCCAAACGGTACCAAAGACCCGTGGGAGTCCGTGCACTCCAGGAGGTGCTCGGGGGTAAAATCCATTATCGGGCCTCCCGCGCACTAGTCATTACCAATAACGAATTTACCCCGAATGCCCGCACGTTGGCTCGCCAAGCCAACGTAGAATTATGGGATCGGATTCGATTAGTTGAGGAACTCGGCCGCAATACGGAACTAGGGCCTTCGAAGGGCCTCGATTTTTGGTAAGTCGTAAGGCGTCAAGGGAAAAACGGGGAACGCCGATTGCCGGACGGCCTTACCTGGGCACGAAGCATCCTCCCGAAATCTCCCACCAAATCTCCATCGTTCCGAGCGAATTGTGTATCGACCTCCGACGGACTAAGGCCCGTTTCGGCCATTCCCCCGTCGGCCTCCCCTATTCAAGATTCGGGGTTCGGCGCCGGTAACGCCCGCCGATATTCTCTCCCGAAACTTCTACTATAGGAGGCAGGTCAGATTGGCCGACGGGCCCCGAAAAAATGAGACGAAAGCATCCGGATCCCCGGCCCTTTAGCCCAAAACGCCCAGAACCTCATCTCGTGTAGGGTACCCTTCCCAATCGCCGGGATGCCGGACCGCATACGCACCGACGACATGGCCCCAGGCTAAGGCGGTCGCCCAATCACCCGTTTGCCGATAGCCCGCAATGACGCCGGCGGCCAGGCCATCCCCCGCACCGACGACATCCACGACGCTTGGCACGCGTAATGCCGGTTGCATCGCCACCGGCTCGCCGGCCTCTACCACACGGGCCTCATGGCCGTCTTTCAAGACTAAAATCTGCTCCGGGCTAATAATCCCGTCGGCCAACAGGGCCTTCGGATTGCGGGTTCCCGTCAGCGCTTCCCACTCGGCGGGCGACCCAAAGATAACCCGGCAAACCGGTATCATCATCCGAAGCGCTTGTTGCCAGGCGGTCGGGGAACCCAATTTGGGACGGTAGTTAATGTCCAGGGAAACCGTGGTCGATGGTGACAGGTCACGTAGCCAAGAAACCAGACGCCCGCGAAGCCCCTCATCCAGCATCGCCGTAATACCGGTCGTATGCACCCATCCCACCTGAGTCACCTGGTCCAGTGCGGGCGGTATCCAGTATGTGGCAGCACTCGCCCGGCGATGATAATAGACGCGGGGTTCGTCCCCTAGGCCGTAAAATTCCTTGAAGTATAGCCCGCTCGGATGGTCATCGGTGCTCGCCAGCCAGTGGGTGTCGACCCCTTCTTGTCGCAAGATTTGACGGGCCACCCGCCCCACCGCGTTGGAGCCCACCAACCCTGTAAACCCCACCCGTTCCCCTAACCGCGCCAGGGCCACCGCCGCGTTAAATTCGGCGCCGGCCACGCTAAACGTCATCGGGCTATGGGCAAAAATCATCCCGCGTTCTCGCGGGGCTAATACCCCTAATATTTCTCCGGTCACCAGGACCATTTCCCGATTCAGCCTGGGTCACCTCTCCTCCGTCGCCTACCTCGTTCGCCGAATAATATCGGCCCACTCCCAAGATTTTTCGCCCCACTCGACCGAGCATATCGGCGTTTTAGCGGTTCGCGTCAACCAGCGCCACCCGCCGTCGTCGTCTAAAAGGGCGGTATCTTCCACCTTGATCCCGGGCAGGGTAGGATTCCACGCCACCAGGTAGCCGCCGGCCAGCTCTTCCGGTGAATCCGGCCGCATGCGGATTTCCCGTGATCGATAACCCGCAACCCCACCTTGATGATGATGTTGCCATTGATCCGGATAGCCTTCCCGGGCATATTGCGTGACGGTCCGTTCCCACACGGTCGCTAACGACTCTCCGGGGATCGACGCCGCGGCCATCGCCGTGGCCACCCGGCATAAGGCGTCATATTCCCGCTCTAATGCCTCCGATACCTCATCAAAATGGACCATCCGGGTCGCCGACAACACTAATCCCCGATATCGTCCGCCCAGCGATAAGATCACCGTCTGCCCTACCCGGGTATCAGTCGGCATCACATGGCGAAAATGTCGGCGCCGGGCGTTTCCGCCAACCAAATTGACGATCGGTTCCACGCCGCGTGTCAAAGCATGAAACGCCCAATTGACCGGCCACCGTATATTCCCGGTCCTCCGGGGTGAGCGACCGGGCGGTGGCTTCGAGCGCTTCCGCGACCGCCAATCCGCCCTCGGCCGCCCATTGACGCTGTTCTTCGTCCAAAAGGCACCGAAGCGGCAGAAGTTCCCTCTCGACCGCCGTATCCGGCACAAAGTCCGGCGGTGGTACCGGTCGCGTCCCATACCAGGCATGGATGCGTATCGGCCACGCATCGGCTCCTTCTTCCAGCCGTATCCGCTCCCCTTCAATATTGTCCACATACAAGACGGCGTCTTCCGGCCGTCAACGCCAAGGCGGCGACGCCGGTTCCCGTCGCCCAATTGACATGAAACCGGCCGCCAAAGACCCAGGCCAACGTAGGTTCCTGCGTAATCCATAATCCCGTCCACCCTTGCCGACGAATAAGCGCCTGTAGACGTGCTAAACGGCTTTCCCTCATGCACCCGCTTCCTTAACCCAAACATGCCGAGGGTCTTCATGAGGCGTTAGGACACGATCGCCCTCCCCCGCCATAATCCATAAGTAATATAGGCGGTACCCGGCGCCGGCCACCACCGGATGATATCCGTCCGGAATCATAAAGGTATCGCCGTCGCGCACGAGATAGGCCTCGGCGGTCATCGGCTCATAGCGGTAGTGCAGCTGAGTCCCGAATCCTTGGACCGGCGAAAGCCGGAAATGGTAGAGCTCTTCCATGTCCGCTTCAATTCCGGGTTCATAGGTGTCGTGTTTGTGCGGCGGATAGCCGGACCAATTACCGGCATCATTAATCGTCTCGCCTACCACAATCCGTTGGACTCGGCCTTCACCATTTTGGACAATGATGTCCTGTACGGTGCGCACCCAGTTATCGCGGCCCACCCGCCGTGGTTTGACCTCGTCGGGGGTCACGATAAACGGATCAAAGGCGCCCGTGGCCGGGCTTCCGGCCAGTGCCGCTTCCAGCGTGGCGTCACCGATGTTTCGTATGTGAAAATCCCGATGTGGCGGCAAATAGACCGCGGTCGCACGGTCTTTAAAAACGTTTTTGCGCTGCCCGGTAAAGGCGTGTTCATCGACGGTGACTTCCATACGACCGCTCAACAATACCACGACTTGTTCAAAATCGCCGGTCTCTCCGGTATAGGCTTCGCCAGGCGCTAATTTCACCAATCCCAACGTCAAGTATTGCAAGACCCCGTTATCCGGTCCGACGACCGAGTGATATCCGTGATAATCTTGGGCCGTTATATGAAGCATTTCCCATCAGCTCCCTATCGTTTGATTTAGCGTGTGGCCAATGGCCGACTCCGGCGAGGTGCGTAGATCGTCGGAGGCCGCCTGAACCGCCGCGTCTAAGAGATCGCGCGCGGCTTCTCCTAGCGGCCAGGCGGCAAAGGGATTATCCGTCCCTTGGGTTTCCAGCCACCGCTTTTGTCCCGCCATAGCCAAGGTCAATAACGGCGGCACGTGACCGGTCAGGTTGTGGTAATCCTGCCACGAGGGCCATAAGCGGGTGTAAACCTTCCAATCGGCGTTGAGCTGGATATCTTCCAATCGGTGCACCAAATAAGGATTGGAAAACCGCTCGAGAACCGTTTCGATAAACGCCGTCACCTCCGACTCGGCGATACCGTGTGCCGCCAGCGTGGGTAACACCTCGCGGCGAAGCAACGCATCAATAAAGGACGCCATCGTTCGATGCGTGACCGCCTCGCGCACGGTCGAAAGGCCCATCAAAAGGCCTAACCCGGCCATCGCCGTATGGGCCCCGTTCAAAACCCGCACTTTCAGTTCGCGATAAGGCTCCAAGTCCGGGACAAAATCCACGGCTAATCCGGCGTCCCGGGTCAGATGCCATCGCTCCCCGAGCGTCGGCGGTCCTTCCAGGAGCCATCGATAGTACGGCTCTCGCACGACGGCCAGGGCGTCTTCGGATAACTCCGGATGGCTGCCGTCATCGACCCAAGAGGTCACGATGCTGTCCACCAACGTGTTGTAAAATCGGTTGGCCTCGGTCACCCACTGCCGAAAGGCTGCCGGTAAATGCCACGCCTCGGCGTAGCGTAAGACGAGTGTCCGAAGCGTCGTCCCGTTTTGGTCGATTAATTCGCAGGGGACTATCTCCATCCCCCGATCCGCCGCCCCGTTAAAAGCTTGAAAACGGCGGTAGAGCCAGGCGGTAATCTTACCGGCGACCGATTGGGGAGCCTGATCGGCAACATAGCCTTCGTCGAGCCAGACGAGTCCCGCTTCGGTCGTGTTGGATATGAGAACCTCCATCGTGGGCAAGGTGGCTGTGTCAAGAAAGGCTATCCATTCGCGGTGCGGATCGATGGTCCGACTCACGACCCTGACCGGATCGATCCGAAACACCGGATGCCCGGCTTCAATCCCACACACCACCACGGAAAATTGCCCTTGTTGGCGATTCCAGGCCTCTCGGGCGGCAGGGTTGGCGGAGCGTGGAAACACCACTACGACGCGACCGTCATAACGGCCTTGGCGCTGCAGCTGGGCTAAAATCCAATCGACGAACCCTCGTAAAAATCGCCCTTCGCCGATTTGTAAAACCCGCTCCGGCCCGACCCCCTTGGCCATCGGCATCACAACGTCACCCCGTCTTTAAAAATGGCGATTTCCCGAAAGCCCCACTCTTCGTTTCGGGTCTTACGGCGTCCGGAGGCCACGTCAATGACCAGCCGGTAGAGTTCGTCGGCCATCGAGTCCAAGTCGTCGCCCGCAAATAGACGACCGGCGTCAAAATCAATCCATTGGGGTTTTCGCTGGGCCAATGCGGAATTGGTAGCCACCTTGACCGTAGGCACCGGCCCCCCCATCGGCGTGCCGCGGCCGGTGGTAAACAATACGACCTGTGCTCCAGCCCCCACTAAAGCCGTCACGGAAACCGGATCGTTGCCGGGGGCCTGCACCAAATTCAGGCCGGGGCGCCGTACCGCCTCGGCATAGTCGAGCACATCCACCACCGGACATTGGCCCCCCTTTTGGATACAGCCGAGGGATTTTTCCTCCAATGTGGTGATCCCGCCGTCTTTGTTGCCGGGTGAGGGATTTTCATACACCGGCTGGTGATGAGACACGTAATATTGCTTAAAGTCGTCAATTAACGTAACCACTTTCTCAAAGGTCGCTTCATCGTGGGCCCGGTTCATTAACAAGGTTTCCGCCCCGAACATTTCCGGCACTTCCGTCAGTAACGCCGTACCACCCCGGGCCACGACCCGTTCGGCTACCAATCCGACCAGAGGATTGGCGGAAATCCCGGAAAATCCGTCCGATCCCCCACATTTAAGCCCCATGGTCAAGCGGCTGACCGGAATCGGCTGACGCCGAAAAGACAGGGCATAATCCCGAAGTTCGGTTAAGAGGGTCAACCCGACGGTCCATTCGTCCTCTACTTCTTGGACGGTCAAATACTTAACCCGCCGATCCGACACCGATCCCACCACGCAGGAAAAGTCGGCAATACGGTTACTCTCGCATCCCAAGCCCAGCACCAATACGCCCGCCGCATTCGGATGCCGCACCAAAGCCGCGAGAATCTTTTGGGTATGTGTCAAATCGTCCCCTAATTGGGAACAGCCATAGGGATGACTAAACGTGTAAAACCCGTCAACCCCGTCGACCGCCAACTCTTTCTC
The DNA here is from genome assembly GCA_000237975.1 of Sulfobacillus acidophilus DSM 10332. Classification (GTDB taxonomy): domain Bacteria; phylum Bacillota; class Sulfobacillia; order Sulfobacillales; family Sulfobacillaceae; genus Sulfobacillus_A; species Sulfobacillus_A acidophilus. The sequence goes on from CP003179.1 coordinate 2,125,895, forward strand.
GGCTAAAGCGGCTAACCGTTCTGCGGTTTTGTTGACGCACCCCACCGTGTTGATAATCCAGATCTCATTGCGGGTGCCCACTTGCCCATCGTCTCGGACATAACCCCAGAACTCGTTCGGCAAATCGACCGAACCTGGATGCAATGGCGTCGATACCGGCTCATAGGTATACGAGCCGTCCGGCTTGAGCCCCGATGCCAAATTATGGGCATGGACCCATTGACCCGGTTCGATCGCGCTTTTGGCCACCCCAATCGGATGTCCATATTTATAGACCGCTTGGCCGGGACGAATCGTCTTTAAGGCGACTTTATGACCTTCCGGTACCGCCTCTTGTACCGATATTCCCCGAACGCGTTCCCCAATGTTCAATGGCCGGAGAGCCACCCCAACATCGTCACGGGCATTCAGCACCAACACCGGGTCCATCCTACGCCTCCCTTCCGCCGGCGACCAGGGCAACCAGTTCTCGGGCTTTGGCCGTTATCTCGGCCCATCGGCCCGTCCGGATAGCCTCGGCGGGCAACAGGGCTCCTCCGACCCCGAAAACGTCGGCTCCCGCTTTCAGATAGTCCAGGATATTGGCGGCGTGAATGCCGCCCGTAACCATGATGCGGGGCTCGCCGAAGGGCCCTCGAAGCTCCCGGATATACCCACTCCCGAGCGGCCCGGCGGGAAAGACTTTGACCATGACCGCTCCCGCCCGGGAGGCAGCCGCGATTTCGGACGGCGTCATGGCACCGGGAACATAAGGGATGTTCAACCGAACACTTTCCGCCCACAGTTCGGGGTCCCAGTGGGGTGACACGGCAAATGCAGCGCCCGCAGCGACGGCATCCCGGAGATGTTCACGCGTCATCACCGTCCCGGCTCCCACCCGGATCCCCGCATCCGGCGAACGGGTCAGTCCGTCAATGAGGTGAGCGGCCTCCGGATTGTCCATTGTCACCTCAATCAGCCGTACGCCTCCCGCCGCCAGCGCCTCGACCACCGACGAACCGGCAGACGCCGGAATCCTCCTCAATACCGCGACAATTTTCTGTTCCTGCATCACTTCGAATACATGTGCCATAGGAAAGCCCCCCATCTGGGTTACCCCGATTATAGTGTTAGGTTTAACACATTTCAACACTATTTATCATCATCGTTACGGATTAATTGCATAGATTTACGGGGATTTTCGGGCGTATGTTATACTTAACATTATACGACCCTCGACGAGGAGGATCCCGAATGGCCACGTTAACGGATGTCGCGCATAAAGCCGGCGTTTCCATCATGACCGTCTCCCGGGTGATCCGTGGACAAGGTCCGGTGCGGGAGGCAACCCGCCAACGCGTATTGGAAGCCATGGCCGAACTCCAATATGTGCCGCGAGGTGTGGCAACCCCTACGCCCCGGCCGTCGTCTCTACATACGTTGGTCTTGATTGTCCCGGACATTACCAACCCTTTTTTCACCTTTTTAGCCCGCGGTATGGAAGACGTCGCCCGAAAACACGGATACCAGGTACTTTTGGTCAATACCGACGAGAACGAAAATCGGGAGCGCGACGCACTCCGAATGTGCGTCGATTTGCATGTCGACGGCGTGCTGATTTGTCCCGTCGGCGACAGCTCGTCCGAGTGCTTGGCCTGGCTTCAGCAGCACACGCCGTTAGTGCTGGTAGACCGAAGCGTCAAAGGGATTGAGGCCGACTTGGTTAAAGGCAATGTCAAAGAGGCGTCCCATATCTTGGTATCCCATCTGATCGAGGCAGGCCACCGCCGCATCGGCATCGTGACCGGTCCGGCCCAAAACGAAGCGGGCCGCGAACGGCTTGACGGATACCTCGCCGCTCTCGAGGCCCACGGGATTCCGGCACGGCCGGAATATATTAGGGAAGCCAGTATGCTGCGAGACGGCGACGCCAGGTACGTCGACGCCTTGTTGGATTTGCCGGAGCCGCCGACCGCATTGTTTGTCGCCAACGTCTTTCAATACGCCCACACCCGCCAACGGTTGGCCGCACGCAATCTTACGGTGCCGGACGATATCAGCATTGTGGCCTTTGGCAACACCGACGAGTTGGCCTCCGTCGACTCGCCATTGACCGCCGCCATTCAACCGGCTTATAGCTACGGCTCCTTGGGTACCCAAATGCTCTTGGAACGGGTTGAAGGGTTATCACACCCGCCACGGCGAATGATCCTCGAGTCCCATTATGTTTTCCGCCAATCGGTAGCCCCGCCGCGGGCCTAAAGCTCCCCCGAAAAGGGGGCTTTTTTATTCCGGTAAAATGTTAGATTTACCATTTTTGACATAACAAAATTGCTCGCTTTATATTTGCTTTAGTCACCATATTCCTGATGTTTTGGGTTCTCTTACGGGTGACGGGATAAACGCGGGTGTTAATTTAACATGCCTGAACCTTGTGACGTTATGAACGGTTCCGTCTTAAGGGCTCTATCCGCAAATTCAAAGTGAGGTGCCATCGTGCATGGAGACCACTATAACCGCTGAGCATGGCCAATCCGGATTTATCTCACTGGTGGTAATTATCGCCTCCCTCGGCGGGTTGTTGTTCGGGTATGACACGGGCGTCATCGCCGGCGCCAACGAATTTTTAAAAGCGTTATTTCACTTGACTCCGGCCCAAACCGGATTAGTCGCCAGCAGTGTCGACTTGGGGGCAATGATCGGGGTATTGGTTGCCGGGTTTTTAGGCGACCGGGTCGGGCGTAAAAACGCGCTGTTCACCGCGGGCATCACGTTCATGTTGAGTGGCGTCGTCTCGGCGTTAGCCCCGAACGTCCCCACATTAATTGTCGGTCGCCTCATTGGCGGTATCGGGATTGGCTTAGCCTCGTTACTGTCCCCGCTCTATATTGCCGAAATCGCCCCGCCACGGATTCGGGGGCGGCTGATCGGTTCCAACCAATTAGCCATCGTGACCGGCATTTTTATCAGACGCGCCGTAAAACCCCGCCGTTTAGGGCGGGGATATGAGGCGCTGACTCCGTAGGGGTCAATTCGGGGTCTCCTGTTGCGCGATGTATTGTCTGATGATCGATAGGGGCGCCCCGCCAGCGGAACCGGCAAAATAGCTCGGGGACCAGTGGCTGGCCCCACAGTGCCCGCTCGATGGTTGGATCGTGCTTCTTGTGGATCAAGCGGGACGAGATCCTCTTCAGGCTATTCCCGTCGGGAAATCGCCACTTTAGGGGGGAGGTGACCCGCAAATGCCCATGATCCCGCTCCCCGTCGAATTCCTCCCAGGTTGCTTCGAAGTCTTGACACACGGTAGACAAGATCGTCCGCAAGTCCTCCAAGATTTCCGGCGTGAAGACTAACCGCCGAGATTTCGCCACCAAGACCACGTGCACGTGTAGGGTAAAAACACCATGGCGGCCAGTTCGGTAGTCGCTTGAATTGGCCATAGACCCAGCATATAATTGACATCACGGTTCGTCAAAAAAGGGGCGGTGCTCTACGCAAGAGACGACGGTCTTTCCCTTTCCCCGACAGAATGGGATGGGCCAAAGCCTCCAATGCCCGACGGGCTGCGGGAGACTTGTGAACCCGCCTGGTGAAGATCCATCGCTTTTGCCGTCGGCGGCATTGGTGCTGGCCGACGGAATCTCAACTGAAGGCGCATTTCAAACGACGCTTCCCGTTGCACTCGCAAACCGTCCAAGCCCTCATCGAAAAGTAAAAGTTCTGCGCCACGATTGCCGGGGTGCGCACCAAACGCAAGAACGGCGATCAGCAGGCCCGGTATCCCTGGCGATTCCGCCGGTACTTTAACCCCATTTTTAAGGGGCAAGCCCTGAAAATAGAACAACAGCATCTACTCTTGCCCCTCGGCCGCGGACGCTCACCGATTCGGGCGCGTCTTCCGGACGGCTGCCGACCGGGACGATCGTTCCGGAATTGGGATATGGCGAGATCTATCTGACGGTCTCAGCACCCGCGAAGACCCTGTGCCCCGGGGATCCGGTAAAGCCGGGGGCCTCGATATTGGCAGCATTCAGTTGGGCATGGTCTCGGACGGTCAAGAAGCCTTGGCCCTCTGCGGCCGGAGTCTCCGATCAGTCAAACAGGGGCGGGCGAAAGCTGTGGCGCAGCTCCAGAAAAAACGGAGCCGCACGAAACCCGGGTCGCGGCGGCGAAAACGCCAGGTGACTGGGAGGTTACCGATGCCTACCAGAATGACAACGCCCGGGGGTTTTTAGGTCGACCAGACTTTTTCCGTTGTTTAAATGAAGTTTATCCAAACTTAATTTTTTAATTAATCTTTTTTTAAGACAGAGGATATTTTCAATATCCGTCGAAATCGCTTCATTGTACACCGCAACAAAGAAAGAAGGAGTCGGTTGTGCAATTTTCGCGCGTGTTGTCAAGCCAGGAAATTATCGGGCTAATCACGTACACCCTGCGTAATTACCCCAACTTGTCCCGCGCGGAATTGGCCACCATGTTGCCGGTCACCCCTGCCACTTTAACGCATCATGTACGGGAACTCATTGACGGGGGGTGGGTTGAGGAACAATCCGCACGACGGAATAACACCGGAGGCCGTCCGCGGATGGGCTTAACCCTTCGAAACGAGGCGGCCTATGCGATCGCGATGACCGTTAGCCCCGATCTCTTGACCGGCGCTATCGTCGATTTTGGCGGTCACATTATCGCCAAAATGCGGTTGGAACATCCCATGGGCCAAATCCCCTCATCCTTGCAAGTCATTCAACGCATGACCGATGTATTGCTTGAGCGCTACCCGCATCAGTCCGGACGGTTTGCCGGCTACGGCATCGCCATTCCCGGAATCTGGGATCCCGAAAGCGAAACTGTGGTGTTCTCTCCGAATCTGCAAGAGTGGGCTGGCATGAAACTCCGAGAATTGATCCGCAGGAGCACCGACACGGAGCCGACACTAGTAGAAAACGATGCGGATGCGGCGGCTTGGGGGGAACTATGGTTCGGAGCCGGCCGCGATGTTCAGGACATGATGTATGTGTTATGCGACACTGGCATCGGGGCAGGGATTATCATTCAGCGGCAACTCATTCGGGGCCAGAATAATTCCATCGGCGAGATCGGCCATATTTTCGTGGACTCTTCCGATTCGGAATTCCTGTGTGGATGCGGTCAATATGGGTGCCTTGAAGCCCTGGGGTCATTGACCGCCCTCCAACGGTATCATGCCGGCGGCATGACACTATCGTCCAGTTTGGGCCGTGTTTCTCGCTATCTGTCCATTGGCCTGGGCGGACTGATTAACGTGTTATCTCCCCAAGTCGTGGTTTTAGGCGGACGCATGCTCGCGATGTATCCGGATTTGTGGCCGGCCATTGTCCGGGATACCCGAAGCCGATTATTAAACCACTTAACCCATAAAACTCAGCTCATTCTGTCCCCGTTGGAAGATAACGCCCCCCTGCTCGGATTGGCGGGGTTGTTGTTCGAACAGGAGCTGGCCCGCTCCCAAGGTCAGGCTATCCACACCGTATCACCTTCTCAATGGCTGACTCGTCACGATCCATCACCTTAACCGGACGGATCAAACTCTTTATCGGATGCCCGCCAATATATCAGAATTTTCTCTTTTATGATGAAAGGAGTGTGTCCTCCGTGAACAACATTCTTGTCCGCTCGGCCGCCGGGCTGGCGGCACTGACCACGTTATCACTGGCCGGTTGCGGCCAAACGAGCACCCCGACCCCCAGTTCAGCGGGGTCTTCAGAACCAGTGACTATCACCTGGTATGCGAGTCCGATTGCCGGAGTGGGTATTCGAAGCGACATGATACGTTTATTTGAAAAATCCTACCCGAATATCCGGGTCAAATTGATCACCGCCCCGACTAACACCGATACCAACCGGGCGGCTCTAACCACGCAAATTTCCAGCGGTTCGGCTACACCGGATGTGTTTATGGGCGATGTCGTCTGGCCGGCCCAATTCGCCAGTGCCAACCTTGCCTTGGACCTGTCCAAATATTTGCCGTCCAGCTTTTGGAGCCGGTTTGCTCCCGGTCTGGTTCAAGGCGCCAGCTACCGGGGCCAAGTCTATGGCGCTCCGTTTTTCATGGATGCCGGGTTCCTTTATTACCGTAAAGACTTGCTGGCCGAAGCACATCTTCCCGTCCCCCACACCTGGGCACAATTAATCCAGGACTCCCAAACTCTGCAAAGAGACGGATTGGTGCGTTATGGGTTTGTCTGGGAAGGCAATGCCTACGAAGGCCTGACTTGTGACTGGATGGAATATATGACGGATGCGGGAGGAAAAATTCTTAACGCTGCAGGTACTCGCTCCGAAATCAATTCCCCCGCTTCCTTAAAGGCCTTGACGCTCATGCGTTCGTTTATTACCTCCGGCGTATCCCCGGCCGCGGTGACAACTTTTGAGGAACCCCAAGCGATGGCAGTCTTTGACGCCGGTCAGGCAGCCTTTTTGCGGAATTGGGACTACGCCTGGTCCAACTCGAATGACCCAACCGATTCCAAAGTCGTCGGTAAAGTCGGCGTTGCCCCCCTGCCGACGTTTTCGGCCGGTCAATATCCCGGATATTCAAACATCGGCGGATGGGATATCTACATTAACCCCCATAGCCAGCATATCCCCCAGGATCTGACTTTCATAAAATGGATTACCGGAACCCAGGCTCAAACCGTTCTAGCGACCAAATTCTCCGAAATCCCAACCAACTATGCAGTGCAAAAAAATCCTGCGGTGCGCCAGATCAATCCCGTCTTGGCGGCAGTTAGTCAAGTACGACTGATCGCCCGGCCGGCAGGCACCCCCGCGTACCCCAAAGTCAGTCAGGCGATCTACTCTAATATCAACGCCGCGCTAAACGGGTCCGTCAGTCCTCAAACGGCCCTCCAACAGGCCCAAGCCCAAATTAACCAGGCTATTTCCCAAAATTCGTTATAACGGATATCGGGGAGGGGTCTCCCTCCCCCACTTTACCCAGAGGAGATACCGGGCATGAAAATACTGATGCCGCATTCTCGTCGCCGACGTCTTGCCGCTCGATATCTGGTGTACCAGGGGTGGGCGTTCGCATTGCCGGGGTTGTTGATAATTATCGCTATCACAATCTTCCCGATTCTCTACTCGATCTATATCAGCTTTAACCACGTCGCGTTGACGACCAACGGCTTTCAACTGTTTTGGGTGGGGTTGCATAACTACCGCATTGTACTGTCTAATAGCCTCTTCCGCTATTCCTTGGTATTTACGGTGATCTACACGATTGTCACGGTAATGGTGGAATTGGTTCTGGGGATGGGAGTCGCGCTGGTGTTAAACGCGATCACCACCGGGAGAGGTTTTATGTTGGCACTGTTGTTGTTACCCTGGTCGTTGATTACCGTCATCTCGGCCGAAGTGTGGAGTTACATCTATAACGGGGTTTATGGAGTGCTGAACGCCTTATTAATAGGGATCGGGTTGCTTCACCATCCGGTGACCTGGCTCGGTACGCCTGTATTGGCCATCGCCTCCATGATGGTAGCCGATATTTGGAAAACTACGCCTTTTGTCGCCATCATTTTGCTGGCCGGATTGCAGATGATTCCTGACGAACTCTATGAGGCGGCATCGATAGACGGGGCATCGCCCGGATATATTTTCTGGAAGATCACCGTCCCTTTGTTGCGCCCGACTATTGCCTTATCGGTGTTGTTCCGTGTGCTTCAAGCGTTCGGCGTCTTTGACTTGCCGTTCGTTTTGACCGGAGGCGGCCCCGGTCATGCGACCGAGTCGTTGGCCATGCTCGGTTACCAGGTGATGTTTCAAGATTTGAATATGGGGCGCGGCGCCGCCATCGCCGCCAGCACCACTCTGATTGTCCTTCTGGCCAGTCTGTTTGTGCTTCGTGTGTTCCGGGCCCAAGTCGAGGAGGAAGCGTCATGAACGCAGTGACACGGCGTCGGTTGTGGTTGAGTTTTTGGGCCACGGTAGTGATCGTCTTCACATTGGCCCCGTTATATTGGATGGTAGCCACTTCGTTTAAAAGTTATTTCACTCTCGGTCTGTTTCCTCCGAGCCCGTTCCCGAATCCCCCGACCTTGCAAAATTACCGTCAGGCCTTCGTGGTCTATCATTTTCAGGGCTATATCGAAAACAGCGTAATCGTAGCAGTGTCGACCACCATTTTGGTTTTGTTTTTTGGGTCATTGGCCGGATACGCATTAGGTCGGCTGCCGATTAGGGGAAAAACCGTGATTTTGGTCGCTTTATTAATGATATCGGTTTTTCCCGAGATTGCAGTCATCTCCCCGCTCTATATGTTAATGCGGTCAATAGGGTGGCTGAATAGTTATCAAGCTCTCATCGTACCCTATACGGCGTTCAATCTGCCGTTTGCCATTTGGATTTTACGTAATTACTTCCTATCCATTCCGAAAGAAATGGAGGAGGCCGCACGTATCGACGGGGCATCCGGTTGGCGTACGCTGTTTCAGGTCATTTTGCCGCAGGCGACGTCAGGACTGTTTACCGCCGGTGTCTTTACCTTTACGGCCGCCTGGACGGAATTTCTGATGGCATTAACTTTTAACGCCTCGCCGCAATTTCGCACCATTCCGGTCGGAATCGCCTTATTCGGGGCCCAATTTGTCATCCCTTACGGAACGTTGTTTGCCGCGTCGACCGTTGCCGTACTGCCCATTGCTCTCGGTGTGCTGATTTTCCGCCGAGCCGTGGTATCCGGGTTAACTCAAGGCGCAGTGAAAGGATAGCGTTCCCCGACTCTACCATCATGTGAGGTGCTCTATGAAACCGTTATCCTATCTCCCTCCCCGCAACAGCCGGCCGATCGGCCGGATCGTCCGCGCCGAAATCGGCGCAGACCAATTATCGGTTAATCTGTCGTCCGACACCGATACGTTGTCGGTCACCATTTATAATACGCGCATCGTGCGTATTCAGTGGCACAACGGACCCGACATTTTCCACCAGGTAGTCCAGCCGTTGTTGGATCCCCAACTGACCCCGGAAACGCTACAACTGAAAACCGTTTCGGACGGGTTTGTGATCACCGGCGGGGTAGCAACGATCACCGTATTGTCGGATGGAAGTGTTCGGATCACTGCCCCGGACGCCTCAGCCGACCTGGGCGGCTGGGGCGCGTCTGGCACAGCCCGATTCGTTCAGATGTTGCTAGCGCCATCCGAACGGGTCTTTGGTCTGGGAGAAAAAACCGGCGGGCTCGATAAACGGGGTCGGCGGTGGACCCAGTGGACCACCGATGTGCATCCACATACTCCCGATACCGACGAAATGTATCAGGCGGTGCCGATGATGCTCATGGCCCGTCCGGGGGGGGCTCGGGGACTGTTTTTGGCGAATACGTTCCGCACCTATTTCGATCTGACGTCCCCCGAAATCGCAACGATCGCCGCCGACGACGGACCTTTGGCGATTTATTGTTATTTAGGTCCGACGGTAGCCGACGTATTAGACCAGCATACACGCGTCACCGGGCGGCCTACCTTGCCCCCCCGATGGGCATTGGGTTTTCAGCAAAGTCGGTATAGTTATAGAACCCAAACACGGGTACGCCAGGTGGCCGCCGAATATCGCCGCCGCGGCATTCCGCTCGACGTGATTTACCTGGATATCGATTATATGAAAGGTTACCGCCTGTTTACCTGGGATGCCGATCGGTTCCCCGATCCCGCCGCTCTGACAAAGGAATTAGCCGATCAAGGCATTCGCGTGGTAGCCATTGTCGATCCCGGCGTTAAAATTGATGAAACCTACGCCGTGTATCAGTCCGGGTCGGCACACGACGCCTGGATCGCCTATGCCAATGGTGAACCGTTCCAAAGTCAAGTCTGGCCCGGTCTCTGTGTCTTTCCGGATTTTTTGCGGTCGTCAATCCGCGAATGGTGGGGTTCCCTCAATCGCGAGTGGGTCATGGCCTACGGCATCGGCGGTATCTGGAACGACATGAATGAACCCGCTCTGTTCGGGATTGACCCGCGCCATCCGGAAATCGGCGGACATGCCACCGATGTCGGCATCGTCCATCGCAACGGGGAAGACAACCCGGTCCCCCATTGGGGGGTGCATAACGTTTACGCGCTATTGCAAGCCGCAGGGACCGTTGAGGGACTTATGGCCGATCAAGACACCCGACCGTTTCTTTTAAGCCGGTCCGGTTTTGCCGGTATTCAACATTGGGCCGCCGTGTGGACCGGGGACAATAGCAGTTGGTGGGAGCATTTAAAGATGGCGATCCCTATGTGTATCAATTTGGGCTTGTCTGGTATCCCCTTCGTCGGGCCGGATATTGGAGGATTTTTTGGTGCCCCCAGTCCGGAACTTTTTGCACGCTGGATTCAAATGGGAGTCTTCTTTCCATTTGCCCGAATCCATAGCGATATCGGTACCCCGGACCAGGAGCCTTGGGCGTTCGGCCCGGACGTTGAGGCGATCGCCAAGCGGTATATCGGCTATCGTTACCGGCTGCTCCCCTATCTGGAAACGCTGTTTGAGGAGGCGCACCGCACCGGTACCCCAATCATGCGGCCGCTATTCTGGGAATTTCCCGATGACGCCGCGGCCTATACCGTCGAAGACCAATTCTTATTGGGACCGATGTTATTAATTGCCCCGGTAACGGAACCCGGTTCCACACAACGTGTGGTATATTTGCCGGAAACCGATTGGTATGATCCATGGACTCGCCGGATATTATCGCCAGGATGGCACCCGATCGAATCTCCAATCGACCGGTTACCGATCTTTATCCGTTCCGGCGGAATCGTTCCGCTTGGTCCGCAGGTCGATTCCACCGCCCGACTGCGATCCCGTTGGGAGCACGGTGAGGATGGGCCCGATGAGATCTGGATCATCCGCGGCCAGGGCGCTTTGACTTGCTATAGCGACGACGGTGAAACTTTCGCCATGGCCCGCGGGTATTGGCGACGAATCGCCGTCACAGTCACCCCGGAAGCGGCCGACACGATCATCACGGTCACCGGACAATGGCCGGATGTCGTCACCCCTCCAACCAAACACCTTCGGTTGCGCATTTCGCCGTATACCACTCGCCCCACCTCCATCTCGCTAGACGGCCAAGCGGCCGACGGGACTTGGATTCCGGAACATGCATGCCTGGAGATGACACTTCCGCCGCTCCAACGGAATCGCCCGGTTCACATTGTCATCCGTTAAGGAAAGCCCTGGGTATAACCCAGGGCTCATAGTTTTTCGGCGAGTTAATATGGGCCGCGCGGATATGCTCGGCCACGTGTTCATGATAAAATTTGCAGCATGGCACAAGTTATGCACGGTGCCCTCAATGTGGATCCGGGTAACGTGTGCCGGACACCGGGGCCGACTGACTTACGGCCTCGTGACGGGAAAAAACGGGACCGCCATGGAATTCACCCCTAGAAGGAAAAGACCCGCCAGTCATGCCCCAGACGCGAACTAACGGCCCCAATATCATCGGCGACACCACTACCCCGCTATTGGAGGCCATGCTGTTCCCGGCGGTGGCCCGATAGGGAACCGGGCCGCCTCCAGTCGGTTCCCCCGGTGGCAAAACCAAGCGACGGATTATCAGGCGTTTCCCTCCATGTGCCCGGTATCAAGCCGAGTTGATTGATACCCTACGTCCAACAACGGATGAGCCGATGGGACCGGTTGCTCCAATGTGTGGGACTGTTAGGCCGGGGAGCCCCTATCGCTCCCGTGTAGGCGGAGGACTCGGGATACCTAGCCTGATTAAGGATATCCTAGGACTTTGGAGAACATCCCGAACGTCTAATTGAACATCCCGCCGATCCGTGATCATCGATTGCAGTCGGCCTTATCGGCGGGGCCGCTCTATGGGCGGCGGGTGGGTGGGGTGTCGACGCAAAAAATGCTCCCCGTCCCGCGTCAGTTGATAGTACGTGTGGTTCCGGTGTTTTACCGCCTTGAGGCGCCGATGATAATGCCGCGCCAAACGGATACTGAGCAACTTGGCGTAATCTGGTCCCAACGCCTTAAGATACGCCAAAATCGCTCGATCCAGCGCATCCGTACCCTCGACAATCGGGCCGACCGGGCTAATCCGGTCATCGCCCTCCGACGAGCCGCCTTGCATCGACCGTCACCTCCGATCCCCAAGGCACATGGCTCATTTATTGCACCGAGCCAGCCACCAGTACAGGGGTAGTCGGCATACGGGTTCCGCCGGCAGGTTCCACGGTGACGGCAAATTCCGTCGCTTGGGGCGGCCGACCGGTCAACACCACCGGGCGGTTGCCAAAAAGGCCGGCCGGTTGGGGGCGCCCCCCAATCACCCACCACCCCTCATAAATATGCCCGCTCGGCAGCGACGGCAGATGATCCGCCCAAATCACCGCCTGACGGCCGTGGACGACCAAGACGGCATGATAGGGGCTCCTGACCGGTGAGGTCAGTTCTACGACGTGTCCTTGGCTCATCAACGCCAACACCGTTTCTTTTTGGGTCGCTTCCTGATGAAACCGGTAAGCCAGTCCCCAGCCGCTCATCGCGAGGATGGCCGCGGCGGCCCAACCGATCCAACGGATCGATGATGGCCGAAATTTTCCCGGCGAGGTTGCCGCCAGTCGGGCGGCAAACGCTTGCCGCAAGGGTTCGTGCCCACTCCAATCGGGCTCGACCGGACCGGGTTCCATCGAGGTCAAAATTGCTCGATAATCGTCCCAAGCCGCACGGCACTCCTCGCAGGCGGCCAGATGGTCCGATACCTCGTGGCGAAGTTCCGGGGGAACTTCGTCGGCCGCCCACAGCGGTAAATTGAGTTGAATCTCTTCATGATTCAATAGGCATCGACCCCCACCATGCGCCGCAGTTTCTCGAGACCCAGCCGTAACCGGGTTTTGGCGGTGCCTACCGGAATTTGTTGTCGTCGAGCCGCTTGTTCGGCCGTTTGGCCCCGTATATAGACGGCCGCTATCATGGCTTTTTGGGCGTCGGGCAACTGATCCAACGCGTCGTATAAAGCATCTTGGGCACTACGGGCCACGACCGCCTGCTCGACATTGTTGGAAGACGTCACTGCCTCCCCCGCCGCGTCCCATTCCACCGTCGCCGTTTCTTTGGCCAGGCGGCGCAAACGGTCGATAGCGCGGCTGCGGGCGATGGTCATCAACCATACGGTCGCCGACGCCCGGCCGGCGTCATACAGGCACGCCGTTTTCCACACTTGCCAAAAGACGTCCTGAATCACTTCGTCCGCCTGCATCCGATCATGAATCAATTTACGACAATAGCCCGCCACCAGCCCGAAATACCGGTCATAAAACGCCATCATCGCGTCTTGATCGCCCGCCGCAATCCGGGTCAGAAGCTCTTGATCGGTATCCCCCATACCATGGCTCCGTTGCGCGAATTTATTTACGGGACGAGATTCGCCAAGAGTCCCCAAATCTCCTTTAATTTGCACCGACGGTCCGCTAACCATCTCCCGACTACACGCCGCGTTTCGTTATCGATTAGCCGAAGCACGGTCGACCGCGGGATGGGAATCCTCCGGCCCCACACCCAGAGGGCGAGTCCGACTGGGCGGTGTTCGGATCGGTGCCGGTTCCGCCGAGGACGCCAAAATCCAAACCAATCCACCACATGACAGCCAACACCCACGCCGTCAACAGAACCGTCCCGCCGTTCTCCGAGCGAATCTCCCATAAGACCGCCAACCCGAACCAGACCGCGCCTATCAAAAAGCCTCCAAATACGCGGTGCGATTGTAAAAACATTCCGGCATCATAAATCGGGGCGGATATCCAGACCGGTTGCGGCGTGCCGGCCATTTGGCGCAATATGGTCCCCAACCCTCGAGACGCCACTGCGCTCAGAACCAGTCCGGTGCACCAAAATGCCCGGATGAGATTCAGCGTGCCGGCTTCCAAAGCATCCGGGGCCCACAGCAACAGGGCGGACCAAATGCCGTATATCAGCGCCGAACCGGGTGCCCCGGTCAGCAGACTGGCCGATCGCGTCAAAAGCCCGCCCAATCCTTCGCCGAATATCCAGACCCCGAGCCCCCATACGAGCGAGAGCCGAGGCCCCAACGGATTCCCCGCATACCGGACACCAATAATAAGGTGCCGATGGCAAGCCGGAGGCCGGCCGCGCCGACATTGGACCATATGCCACCGACTTGCCACCAGTGAATGCCCCAATGCAGCAGCCAGGCCACCGGTTGCGGTTGTCCGACTGCAGCCGGTTCCAACACCTGTTGCCGGAATGCCGGCCCGAACATGGCCGGCTGTAATTGCAACAGACCGTCCAAAAGCCACCAAACGCCGAGTACCCCGGGAAACCCGTACCGCCTCGCTGTTCATCCCCGTCCCCCTTTCTGGACCATCAAGCGGAAAAGGGGCCTCCGTCGACGGAAGCCCCCGATCCACGTCGGTTATCGCGTCCGCGGACGACGAGCCACCAGGGTACCGGTTACCAACAGGGCCGCGCCGATCCCCATCACGGGCAATAACGGAAACCCGGTCACCGGGGATGTCGCCCCCGGCATCACGGTCGGCGGCGGCGACTGGTCGGCGGCCGCAAATTTGGCGGGAAATTGACTGACGATCCCTTGGGCCAGATATTGCCCGGCGGTAAACATCGTGTTGTAGGCGTCGGTCATGGTCGAGACCGCCGCCGGGTCGTTACCCGCGACGGCCTGGTTAAAAGCCGTCGTAATTTGATTGATGTGATCCTGGAGCACGGTCGATAACGTATTATCGGCCAAATAGGGATTGGCTTGCGACAAGAAGGCGCTAAACCGGTTCTTATAGAGGGTCAACGACGCCTGCGCCTGATTGGCGCCGACCGTGTCCCCGGCTTTGACGTCCCTGGCGTAGGTAAAGAAATATTGATGCTTATTCCACAGTTGCTCAAACGCCTGCCCCGCGGCCGTACCATAGATACCGGATATTGCGCCGGTCAACTGGGCGGTGTTTTGGTCCATTACGTTCATGAACACGGCCGAGGCCATCGGGTTGTTGCTGTAGTCGGCCAGCATCCCCCCTTCCAGGGCGCCCGCGTGCATCCCGAGCAACCCATCCAGTGTGGCCACCAAATTGCCGGTCGGCGTGTTGGGCGACGAGTGGGCAAAAGCGCTCGGAAATTGGGCGGCAAATCCTGTAGCCAGATAGTCGCCGGCGGTAAACATCAGCTGATAGTCTTGGGCGACCTGCTGTGCCGCACCGGCCGGATTACCGGCGGCAAAGTCGTTAAATGCGGCCGTCATTTGGTTGATATGATCTTGCAACATGGCCGACAAGGTGCCGGCACTGAAATGCGGGTTCAGTTGCGCCAACACTTGGGCAAACTGATTCTTGTACGCGGTCAGGGTGGCCTGGTTGTGAGCCGCCACCGCCGCATCGGCGGCATAGGTAAAGAATTCCTGGTGATGGTTCCATAAGGCTTCAAACTGCTGACCGGCGGCCTGGCCGTATATGCCGGCGACTGCCGACGTCAACGCTTGGGTGTTTTGGTCCATTTGCGCCATGTATCCGTCGTAAGCCGCGGTATTGCCGGAATAAAGGGCTTGCATGGCTAATTCCAGCAATATCGCGTGCTCTCCCAGCAATTGATCCAACGTCGCCCGCAGGTTACCGGCCGGCGTGCCGGTGGCGGTGTTGCCGAATTTGGCCGGGAACTGGGTGACAATCCCCTGCGCTAGGTAACCGCCGGCGGTAAACATCAACTGATAATCCTGCATCAGTACGGCAGCGGCCGCCGTTTGATTCCCGGCGACGTAATCCTGGAACGCTTGGGTGATTTGATTGATGTGATCCTGGAGCACCGTCGACAATGTGTTTTCGTTAAAGTTCGGGTTGGCGCCGGCCAAAAACCGGCTAAATTGATTTTTGTACTGCGTCAACGCGGCTTGAGCGGCATTGGCGGCCGCCGTGTTGCCCGATTTGACCGCTTCGACGTAGGTAAAGAATTCTTGATGGTGGTCCCACAGGCTTTGAAATTCCTGTCCTGCGGCCGTGCCGTAGACACTGCTGACGGCTGTTGTCAGGGCCTGGCATCCATCTGGCTCATGTACGCCTGATACAGTCCGGTGTTGCCCGCATACAGCGCTGCATAGCCAACTCCAACAGCACGGCATGCTCGCCTAATAGCTGATCAAGCTCGGCTTGAAGGTTCACGGCCGGCGTATCTGTCGTGGTCTCCGCGACCTTTTGCGGGAATTGGGCACTAATCCCTCCTGCCAAATAATCGCCGGCGGTAAACATCAGGTTATCGGCCTGCACCAGTTCCGCCGCAGCACCGTTATCGTTTCCGGTCGTATAATCATTAAACGCCTGGGTAATTTGGTTAATGTGGTCTTGAAGAACTGACGACAGGGTGCTTTCGCTCAAATGCGGATTGGCCCCGGCCAGAAATTGGCTGTACTGGTTTTTATAGAACGTCAACAGGTTCTGGGCCTGATTCTCCCCTTTGACGGCCGCCACATAATTAAAGAAATAGCGGTGCTGGTTCCAAAGTTGTTCAAATGTCTGCCCGGCTTTGACACCATAAAGATGCGTCACGGCCGCGGTCAATGCGGCGGTGTTTTGCATCATCGCCTGGTCAAGCGCGTTGGCCAGCGGCTGATTGCCGACATACACGGCATCCATACGCATTGCCAACAATAAGGCATGCTCGCTCAACAACTGATCCAACGTGGCGCGTAAATTGACCGCCGGCCGATACGTCGTCGAGACCGAAACCGATCTCTCACGGGCAAAAATTTTTCCGACCCCGGCGCAAATCGTTTGCCCGCCCGGTTACGTATGGGTCAATAAACCCTTAAGGAGGATGCCCTGTGCCTCGTCATCGTCTCTGGGGATTCGTTTTGGCCGGATTAGGAGCGGGACTGTTGTCGCTACCTATCTGGATTGGCCCGGCAGCCCGGGTCGCTGCCCAAAAGCTCCCGCGGGCCACGCCGGGGCAACCGGTGACGGACCGCGTGCGCACGACAGCCGTTCCCCGGTTACCGGAACCGCCTACCGGCTACGAGGTCGCCGATTTGATCATTCCGGCACTTCAGTTAAATGTTCCGGTTCTCCAAGGAACCGCGTTCGGGCAATTATTATTTGCGCCCGGCCACTATGCCGGATCCGTGCTGCCCGGCGAATCGGGAGCCAGTGTTATCGCCGCCCATAACGATACGTTTTTTCATCATTTGGACCGGCTTCACCCCGGCAGCTTGATTATTGTTCAAACCGAGCAAGGCATCTTTCGTTTCGCTGTCACCCGTTCGGCGGTAGTATCCGACACGGCCGGATTGCCCGACACGTCGACCCCGACGCTGGATCTGGAAGCTTGCTATCCCTTAAACGCGTTATATTTCACGCCGAAACGGTACATCGTGTTCAGCCGTCTCATCGGGGCAGACAGAGCCCCCGCCAACCCGCTACCGTCCGCACCGACGGCGGGCAACCCGTTCTCCGCCGCCATACCGGCCGCTATCACGGACCATTATTCGTTGGCGTTGAGTAATAACTCGCTACCGATGGGCCAATTAACTTATGCCGCCCCGGATACGCCGGCCGTCGTCCGATTTGAAGAATCGCCCCGGCCCTTACAGGCAGAAACGGTGGCGATAGCGCTCTGGCTCGCCTATGTGGACGCCGTACGTTCGGGCGATGTCGAAGCGCTAACGGCGCTGGTTCCCGGTGCCAACCAGTCGTCCAATCCGTATTGGCTCGCCCGGTCCGTGATTTTTGAAGCGCCGTTAAACGTCACCCTCGCGGTCAGTCCGGGCGGCATTCCGACATCCTTCACGCTGTCCGATGATCTAATCCGCGTGAACGGAGCTCCCTATCAAACCACCATGGCGATTCGGATCGACCAAAACCGGCTATCGATCGTGGCGGTCGTCACACGGCCATAACAGAAAAAGCCTCGCCGGCAAATGACGGCAAGGCTCCTGGAGAAGGACTTAATGATCCCCCTTGGAATGGTTGGCGTTGTCGTGCGATTGGTGATCGGATCCCTGATGGTCTCCGGAATGGTCTTTCCCGGCCACATTCAGGTGCGCCTCGATGCCGGTCGCGACCCAGGCTTTGTTTTTGGCCATCACTTGGGCCGTGACCTGCAACTGGTGGTTGTTCAAAGCCGCCATAATACCCGCGGCGGTTCCTTGGGCTTCCAACGAAATCCGCGTGGTCGGCGCCAAATCGATCGTCACCAGTTTTCCGGACGTCGTTTTAATTTCGATGGACGGTCCGGTCAACGAGCCGCTTTCAAAAACGCCTCGAAAAACCTGATGGGCATGATCGCCGTGATCGCCCGGATCGGGATGGTCATGGGCAAACGCGACGCCCGAAACCAATACCAGGCCGCCGGCGATCGCCATGCCGGCCAGCTTTGTGGCGAAGTGTGCCAGTTCCGTCACCTTCTTTCACTGATTTTCGTCACCAGGGAGAATAATTCGGTTTGATATGCCGGACTCCTTTTTTCATAAGGGACTTTTTCATCGGGCCGAACATCCGTTGACACACACCTTTTCAGTATCCCGCATCCCCGGACGTACCATACCCGAGGCCCAACGGTCCGCTTGACTTCGCCACTAACACCCGAATGGTTCCGACCGCGACCGGTTTCTCGGCATCTTTCGTAATTCGCGGATCACAGGCGACAACACCGCCAGGACCTTTTTCCAGTAAACCCGTTACCGTCAACCGCACCCGAATCGTATTCCCAATATACGTCGGGACCACAAACCTGAGCCGGGCAATGCCGCAAAAAGCCAAAACGATGCCAGGTTAAAACTCCATAAGGCCGGTCGCCACCAACGGCAGCAACGTACCATGGATAATTCGCTGGACCAAAAAGACTCCGGACAGCCCATTCCCTATGAAGCGGATACCAGTCCCCGCTTAAGGCCGCAAAAGGACCAAATCGCTTTCGGTTATCGTACGTCCCCGGGTTTCCCATGCATCGCCCGTTTGATAACGGCAAACACGCGATTGAACATCTCGCGTACTCTTTCGGGCTAAATGTCACGAAGTCTAAAGAGGTACCATAACCCAAACCTTCGATCAATTATCACTTATGACACTTGACACGCGCAAACCACGAGATAATATGGAAACGTATCCATAGATGATCTGTGAAGGGGTGTCTTTGATGAAAAAACGGACCATAGGGTTACTAATGGGTTCCCTACTGGCCAGCACCGTGATCGCCGGCTGCGGCAGCTCCTCATCGGGCGCCCATGCGTCGGCGCCCAGCAAAGACTTAGTGTACTTCATTTTTACCGGATATAGCGCCCCGTACTTTGCCCCCATGGCCCAAGCCGTTCAACAAGCCGCCAAGTATTATCCAGACCTTAACTTAAAAATTGTTAACGCTAACGGCTCTCCGTCTCAGGAGATTACGGATATAAATGAGGCGGTAGCCAACGGCGCCAAGGGAATAATTTTAAATCCGGTCAACGGATCTGTTACAAATGCCGCCGTTCAGGCCATGAAACAAGGCGTCCCGGTCATCACTATCGATCGGGACGTGAATAACCCTCAAGGCCGGGATGTTTTTATCGGAGATAACGACAAACAGTTGGGTATTTTGCAAACCCAGTATGCCCTACAATATCTTCAATCACATAATGTACCCAAACCATGGAATGTTGCCGTCTTACAGGGGACACTTGGTTCAAGTACAGCCATCGACCGTCTAGCCGGGGCCATGGAGGCGTTAAAGCCCTACTTAGCCAACGGATCGGTCAAGGTAGTGTTAAACGAATCGGCTAACTTTGAGACCGATACGGCTCTAACCGTCATGTCAGAATTTCTTGCCAAGACCACCAACGTCCAGCTGGTCATTGCATCCAACGACGCCATGGCGTTGGGCGCGATTACGGCATTACAAAACGCCGGACTGAAACCCGGCCAAAATGTTCTGGTGGTCGGTGCCGATGCGCAACCTCAAAGCCTTACGGATGTGGCAAACGGAACGCAACTCGATACGGTGACCCATTCTCCGTTCGTGGAAGCGTACTGGGCCGTAGAAGCGATGGATAATCTCCTTCAATATCACATTAAGCCCCCCACAAAATATCTTCACGGCGATATCATTATCCCCATGACGCTGGTAACCAAACAAAATGTGGGGCAGGTTGCGGGATGGGGGACCCCCCAAGTAGTACCTCCGTTGCCGTACGGGCATGCTTCCGCACACACCGTAACCCAATAATTCGTCAGAAGGCCTTAGATTCATAGGCTAAGGCCTTCTTAACCGGAGGATAAATCAATGGACAACGAATCTCCCCAAACTCCGTTGTTATCGATACGCAACTTATCGAAATCTTTCGGGCCGATTAAGGCCGTCAACAACGTGAGTCTCGACATCATGGTTGGAGAGGTGGTCGGTCTTGTCGGTGATAATGCAGCGGGAAAATCCACATTTCTAAGTCTCTTAACCGGGTACCATCGAAAAGATACCGGAGAGTTTATATACCGGGGGAAACCTGTTTCGGTGTCGTCCCCGCGTGAAAGCAGGAATCGGCTGAAGATTGAAATGGTATACCAAAATCTCTCTCTCGCCCCTGATTTACCGGTGTGGCAAAACATGTTTTTAGGCGAAGAACGGCGCCGCTTCGGCGTCTTTAACGATCGGAAAGCCATGGTCTCCGATGCCGATAAGGTTCTGCAGGAACTTAACGCCAAAGCCCGAGCCACCGACATTGTAGGGACCTTGTCAGGGGGAGAACAACAACTGGTCGCCATTGGACGGGCCCTGTTGTTCGAACGGGATTTGATCATTATGGACGAACCGACCGCTGCCATTTCGGTAGCAAAAATCGAAGACGTGCTCCGCTTGATTGTACAGCTTAAAAGCCGTGGAAAATCCGTGATATTGGTGAGCCACCGATTGGAAGACGTGTTAACCGTGGCAGACCGTATCGTAGTTTTTTCCCACGGAACCGTCAAATCTATTTTACCTAACCGTCATCTTAATATCTCCGACCTTATCCAAGTCATGTTCGATCGAAAAAAGGAGGCCACGGATAATGCAGAAAATTAGTCAACGGATTTTTGGGGCCTCCGGTAGCGTGAAGCGACCCATTTTGTTCATCATATTAGCACTCATCATCTCCGGTGCGATAGCTCCTTCGTTCTTGACATCACGGAATTTGAGCGCCCTATTGGTCAGCACCAGTTTTCTGGTGGTCGTGACGGTCGGTGAAGCCTTGGTGATCATGACCGGCATGATTGACCTGGGGGTTGAAAGTATTCTGGCTTCCGGTGGAATGCTGGTCGCCTTTTTAACGGTGATGCATCATATTTCCGGAAGTGTGTCTATCGTCTTAACGTTATTGGTCGGTTTGGTTGTCGGCCTCGTTGTCGGACTTTTGGTCACGAAAGGGCGTATTCCGTCGTTTATTGTAACCTTGGGGACATACTGGGGGCTTAAAGGCATTGCTCTTCTGTTTAACGGCGGTAACTATATCAGTCCCAATAACGGCGAATTCGGTTTCTCCGGATTAGCCGGCCATATTTTGGGCATTCCCACCCTCGTGATCATCATGATAGTTATCGTAACCCTCGCACAAATCGTCCTCAGTTATACCCCGATCGGAACGTGGATCAAGAGTGTCGGTTCCAATGAGCTCTCCGCGAAAACTGTGGGACTCAACGTAGATGCTCTCAAAATTGCGACCTTTATGATTTCCGGTGTTTTAGCGGCGTTTGCCGGGGTTCTCATCGCGGCCTGGCAAGGATCCATGTACCCCACTACAGGAGCCGGGTATTCCTTGCAGGCTATCGCCGCAGTCATTTTAGGCGGTATCCCCTTTACCGGAGGGCGAGGAACTATCGTAGGTGCGGCCATAGGCGCACTAATTATCGGCCTTATCAGTGATATGATTGTTCTGTTGGGGTTACCGTCCCTATATGAATATATTTTCGTCGCGATAATCTTGGTGATTGCCGGCCTTCAGGCACGGGCGGCCGGTTCGGGGATTGTGAAGTAACGATGGCTACCATTAAAGACATTGCACGACGTGCCGGCGTTGGCGTTGCAACCGTCTCCCGGGCTCTTAATCGGACCGGATATGTCAAGCCAACGACATTGAAAAAGATTTTAGTAGCCGCAGACGAGTTGGGTTATGTCCCCAATAGACAAGCTCGCGCCATGGTGAATGGTGCCACCATGACGCTAGGCATTTTGATTCCGGACATGGACAACTCATTATTCATGAGGATTGTCCGTGGCATAAACGACGCCGCTTATCCACTAGGATATTCTTTATTGGTGATGGATTCCCGAGGCAATCCAGAATGGGAACGACAAATCCTTCGGACTATGCTCGAACTGCGGGCTGACGGAGTCATTTTATTTGCTACCCCAGGAACCCCGGACTTAATTCCGACTATTGAGGGTACACCGCTAGTCGTTTTGGACCGGTTAATTCCTGGTTCGTCAGTACCTCAAATATCGGTCGACCACTACTGGGGAGCACGGCAAGCAGTGGAATTACTTCTAAAGGAATGCCGTTATCCGCCTGCCTTTTTATCCGGTCCGTCGATGGTGACCAGTTCAACGCCACGACTGCAGGGATATTTAGACGCTTTAGAGCATGCGGGGTTTAGCAGTCGGGAATCACGGATTGCCCCAGGAAATTTCACGTATGAAGGGGGTTACCATGGAATGCGATCTTTACTTACCGCCATTTCCACCTCTCTTCCCTTGGACGGCGTATTTGCGGCCAACGACCTGTCTGCGTTAGGGGCGCTACGCGCTATCCGCGAGTCAGGATATGTCTGTCCCGATGATATCCGCGTCGTTGGGTTTGACGATATCGAGGCGGCCCGATACGTGAATCCGTCGCTCACTACGATCCGTCAACCCATGGACCAAATCGGCCAAACCGCGCTGCGGATGTTATTGGCACAAATTCGTGGTCACGAATTAAAAGACCGGCTTGTAACGCTGCCCGGACAGCTGATTCGACGGGAATCGTGCTAAGTTCCAGGTTCCTGAAGGATTTTGATCGGTTTGTTGCCGCTGTCAGAGCACGTAATATCGTCGATTTCGCCTAATGGCGGCCGCGTCGGGCTAATGCCCGGGTCCAACCGTCGAATCCTTAACTTTCGCTTAGTAGTCTTATGAATTGGAAGTTCATGATGCCGAACATGACCCGACAGTGTAAACCCGTCTGCTTGCTCGTCGTTGCAAGGTACTTTGGGTTGATCCGGTACCTTGGCGTGTTATGAACCGCAAGAGGTAAAAGCCGGGCAAACGAATTGTGTGCGTCGGTCGTTTCGAAGGATCTATTCTGTTGTTTTTGCCTAAAACGCTCCTCGCTTGTGGCAGAGCTAGCGGCCGTCCCCACTGAGAAACTCATGCATCGCCGCATAGCCGTGGGATCAATAAGAATCAAACTGGCATCACCCCGTGCTTTCTCCACGGTTGTTCAACCCGCTTTCCCGCGGACGAATCACCTCGTCGATTAAGACCGCTCCAGGCGCGATATCCGGATGCATGGCGAGGTTTAATCCCTCTGCCGCTAACGCGTCCGTTCGAGCAATGACGACCCGATCGGTGACCCAAGCGTTGAAGGAGACATGGCTCTTGGCCACCGTCTCGTTGACCGAAACGACCGCCTTGCCGATCATATGCCCGCATTTTTTCGGCGCGACCTGATCTTCCAATGGAATTCCGGAACCCCCCGCCCGGATTGCCGTAGCCCGTGTCGGCATCATCGGTAATGCGACGGCATCGACGATGCGCCGGGTGTTATCCGACCAATTCGGTCAGCGTCAAAAGCCCGACATCGGGTCAACCCAAACGGGAGGCGGCCGTTCCGAAACCCGTCATGTACACGACCGAAAAACCGGCTTCTTCGATCAATCGGGCGCTTAACGCATCATAGGCGCAAGGCGCACGACGCGCTTAAATTTCGGCTCGTCAACGGGCGATCCGGCCGGTCGCCTTTTCCGTTCCTAACTCAATAACACCATTCCCTTGTCCCTGTCATCCACTACCGGATTTTCCCGTGCTAGGGCATGTGCCGATGGGACGCAAAGGGGGTGAGGCCCCTCGGCCCTCTGGATGGCCCGAAAGGATGTTGTGTACAATTAACAAAAACCGCACAAGTGACGAATGGAAGTGACCCTTCATGAAATCGACTCGTGAACCCGAGCGGCTATCGCCGCTAGTTGCCGATCTCGGAGCCATGCGCCGGCGTCGCGGAATATCGCAGGCGGAACTGGCCCGACGTGCCGGGTGCACCCGCAGTTTTGTCCACGCCATGGAACATGGCGTAACCATACCGTCCCTTCCACGCCTTACGGCCCTCGGCGACGCCCTAGGCCTGCGATTAGTCTGGGAGCCCCAAGCCGGTCACCGCGGGCGGGAATGGGCAACCCTTCGTTTCGATACGATAACCTTAGATGAGGTTCCCGGCATGGTATGCACCGTAGCGCAATCGATCTTACCAGCCGAACAGGTCCAATTTGATATGGCTCCCGGCTATCCTTATTCTTTGGGGGAATCGCCATCACGTCCACTTACAATGGACAGCCATCACTACATTCTCCAATTTCGTGCCGGACGACTAATCGTCGAGCGTTCATTTTTATTGGACACCGAGGCCGATGCCCTACTAGAAAAGGCATGGGCTACCGTCGACGCCTGGCTCGAAAACTACCGTGCAGCCTATCAGGCCCGAATTTTTCGCATGCTGTTCGACACGGCCACCCGATTAAGCGAAGAAAGGGACCCCACCCCGCTTTTGCAACAAGCCGTCAACCGGGCCCGGGAATTCCTGCAATCGGATTTATCTTATGTGACCCTGATGGATCGCGATCGAAATACCGTTCATATGAAAGTGGCATCCGGTCACCGACACCCTGACTTCCTTCGTATTGTGCTTCCTCTCGGTGTCGGTTTAGGCGGCCGGGTGGCCCGCGACCGAACGCCGTTAGCTGTTCCCGACTATTTGAATGCCGACACGCTGGACCATGATCCGCAGACTGATGCCATCGTGCGGCAAGAAGGTATTCGAGCTATTTTAGGAGTGCCGTTAATTGTTCGTAATAATGTCTTAGGCGTGATGTTTGCGGCCAAGCGAGAACCGGCCCGGTTTACCGATTTGGAAGTGACCTTGCTACAATCGTTGGCCGATTTTTCCGCATTGGCCTTAGACAACGCCGAGGCGTTCCGACATCTGCAACACTTGGCGGACTATCGCGCTTTAGCCCAGACGGACGCCGAATCCGGTATGCGCCTTTACAAGTTGGCGCTTAATCTGGAGCGTATGGCTGCAACCAGCTTAACCGAACACCTGGATTTGTCCCATATGCTAGGGGTATTGCGAGAGCTTCTTCAACGCGACGTCATACTCACCGATCTGGCTTACAGGCCGATGGTCCCGCTCTCTGTGGTCGCACCCCGCAATTGGATCCGGGAACGCCAAGGGGAGACTTTAGCGGTCACCAGTGCACAAAAACGGACGTTTCAAGCATCAGACCGTCTTTTGGTCCTCCCGGTCATTGTCCGCGGCCGAGTCTCCGGATGGCTTTGGGTTGAACAAGACGGGGATCCCATACCGCCCGCTTTGCGCCATTCGTTAGAGACGGTGGCGCGCATCATCGGCTTATATCTGTCTACCGAGACGCACCGCTCGGAGGTGGGCCAGGACGTGATCACTCAACTGGTAACCAATGCGTATCCTGGCCCGGCTCGTACCCTGAACCGATGGCCCATATTACAAGCTGACCATAGATCCTATCTCCTGTATCTAAAAACCTCGAATACCTTAAACCGCCCGATATACTTACAACAGTTATTACAACACCTCATCCACGAGCGGCCGGACGATTTGCTGGGCCTTTATCAAGACTATCTCATCGGCATCACCGCCGACTCCGACGAACACCGCTTGGCAGACACGCTCGCCCGAATTGCTCAGGAAACCGGCTGGGACCGTCGGTCACTGGTTGTCGTCCCAGGAGACCGGACCCCGGATCCGGCCGTTACTGCCCAAACGATTCGACAGGCCATTGGGGAACTGGATATCTTGGCCGACGTCCTTAAACACTCGATAACGCCGGCCCGGCGGTTAAAACTCGTATGGGATGTTTCCCGCGGAAATGTTGAACGACTGGATACCCTCATGCGCGAGCATTTGTCGCCTATCTCGGACGACCCGGATCTGCTGAACACGCTATACACCTATTTTTCGTTGGGGCAAAACCAAAAACAGACAGCCAAAGCACTCGCCATCCATTTGAACACCCTTCGGTACCGCTTGGATAAGGCACGGGACAAGCTGGGAGACGTATTCCACGACCCGGTCAAACGGCTATCCCTAGAGCTGGCGCTCACAATATGGGACACCATATCGTGGAACCGTCTTCCCCCCTCATAAATTTATCATCGGAATTTTGTGTCGACTTGCCGAAGACAGATTAACTCTAATTGTCGTAGTTTATTGCTGTCGTCTCATTCTCGTTTCCCCGTGTTAGGAGGTTTTTTATGCCAGGACTTACGGTATTGATCTTAATCATTCTGGGTTGGCTGGTGTTTAACTGGTTACCGGGGTACCTTCTGTTGAAGCGGGCAGATCGTGGTGATCAAATCAGTCAAGCCATCATCCGGCGCTACGCGAAAAACCCATCGGGCGAGGAGGCCGGCTTATGAACCTTCATGCACCCACTAGTATGGCAGTCACCGTCGTCATCTATTTCGCCGTCGTTATCGGATTGGGCCTTTGGGCCAGCCGCGGGACGCGTAACTTGGCCGATTATTATATCGCCGGCCGAAACGCCCCGCGCTGGGTTGCCATTATTTCCGGCAGTGCCGCGGTGATGAGCGGGTTCGGGTTGGTCGGTCTACCGGGATTGGCTTACGCTTACGGCGGTGTCGTCTTCTTTTTGCAGGTCTTCGCCATCCTCGGATTTAGCGTCGCCGCGTTTTTGGCTTCCCGGAAAATGCGCACATTGACGGAGGTTAAAGAAGCCTATACCGTGCCGGATGCCATGGCGCTCCGCTACCCGTCCATGCCTCGGGTCATGCGTATCGTCGGGATTTTGGGATTGATTGTCGGTATGCTCGGCTATCTATCGGTTGAATTTCAAGCTTTAGGCGTCGTGCTGTCTTCACTGCTACCTATATCGTATTGGTCCGGTGTCCTTTTAGGTACCGCCATCGTAGCCGTTTACACGATCGTTGGGGGTATCCGGGCCGGAATTTGGACGGATTTGTTTCAATTTTCCCTGGAAATGCTGGCCGGCATCACGGTCATCATCACCGTCTTTATCCTGGTCGGTAACCCGGCCCACATTTTGGCCGTTTTGGCCCGATCGCCAGGTACCTGGCGATATCACGCGGCCCCCTGGTGGCCGGCCGGCACCGCCGGATTGGGCATGGGAGCGGCGATTGCCTGGGCATTTGAATTCGGTCTCGGCGGCGCCGGTCAACCGCAGCTGCTAGCCAAGTACTACGTACACCGCCGCGTGGAAAACACCCGCTATCAAGCCTTAGGGAATGGCCTGACCTATTCTATCGCGGCCTTCATGATATTTAGCGGACTTGGACTGGCGGCGCTATCGGCCACCCATCGGGCTCCGGTGCTTAGTAACCCGGACTATGCCGCACCGTACTTTTTCATTCACTATATTCCCACTTGGCTAAGCGGGATCGTGTTTACCGCCTTGATTGCCGCGTCCATGGCCACGGTCAACGGATTTTCCAATATTGCCTCTGCCGCGATAACCCGGGATTTCATGCAAGGCGTGTTGGGACTTCAGTTCACCAATAAGCAAGGGCTTTTATGGGGACGTCTGTGGACCTTTCTGCTATTGGCGATTGCGCTCTTGGTCACCTACTGGCGGTCGAGCCTCATCGGCATTGCCGGAACCGAGGCTTGGGGACTTTTGGCCGCGGTTTTTCTGCCTGCCGTTGCTATTGGCCTCAATTGGCGGCGCGGCACTGGATGGGGAGTGGTCGTTTCGGGCCTGATTGCCATTGTCGGCGGCACCCTGGTCACGGTCACCAACTGGAATCCCGGCGGGTTCTTCGGCATCGCCGTAATTATTGCCGCATCCATAATGGCTTATTGGATCATCTCGCTGGTTACCCCGGCCGAAGTGCTCGACCCGGCTATGGAGGCTATCGTCGGCATGGGTTCGGTGCCTCCTCCGGTGACCGCAGTGGCGGCCAGCGACCCGATATCAACCCCGTAATGGTCGGGGGCCTTCGGGCCCCCTCATCAACATCTTGGAGGCGCTACAACTATGAATGATCGATATGCCGAACATTACCGCCGATTCCAATGGACCATACCGGCCGTATTCAATATCGGAGAGGCCGTTTTATCGGGAAAAGACCCGCAGGCGGTCGCCGTCTGGGATGTCGCCGACGATTTGACCACCCGGCGGTATACCTTCGGGGACCTAGCCCAAGACGCTCGGCGCTTGGCCAACGTCTATCAATCGCTGGGCGTCGAACCGGGAGACCGTATCGGCATTTTGCTCTCACAGAGTGTCGAACTAGTGGTGTCCCACATTGCCGCTTATTTGGTCGGCGCTATTGCCGTCCCGCTATTCGCCCTCTTTGGTGAGGATGCGATTACCTACCGGGTCAACGACGCGGGGTGTCGCATTTTGGTGGCCGACGGTATGGACTGGCCTCGGTTGGCACCGATCCGCGATCAATGGTCTACCGTCCACCATATCATTTTGACCCGGCAACCGGATGGTCCAGCAGAAAACACCCTTCTCTGGGATACGTTACTCACCGGGGCCTCCGACCGGTTTAATCCCCGTCCCACCGGTGCGGACGATCCCGCCGTCATTATCTATACGTCGGGTACCACCGGCTCCCCCAAAGGGGCGCTCCATGCCCATCGGGTCCTCTTGGGCCACTTGCCCGGCGTGGTGATGCCGCACCAACAATTTCCCCAACCGGGCGACGTCATGTGGACACCCGCCGACTGGGCATGGATTGGCGGGCTATTGGACGTATTGCTGCCGAGCCTTTACGCCGGCGTTCCGGTGGTAGCGTTTCGCCCCCGAAAATTTGATCCCGAACGGACCCTCGACTTACTTCAACGTCTGCCCATCCGAAACGTTTTCTTTCCGCCAACAGCGTTACGTCTATTGCGGACGTATACGGATCGGCCCCGCGACGGGGTTGCTCTCCGTACGTTAGCCAGCGGTGGCGAATCGTTGGGAGCCGATATGATCGACTGGATCCGCCGGGTCTTCGGCGTGACACCGGCCGAATTTTACGGCCAGACGGAAGCCAACCTCTTGGTCGCCAATGCCCCGGACATTTTCCCGCCGACACCCGGGTCAATGGGCCGCCCGGTTTGGGGCCACGATATCCGGATCGTTCAAGAAAACGGGGAGGAAGCCCCCATCGGCGAGGTCGGGGAGATCACGGTCACATTGCCCGATCCGGTGGCCTTTTTGCATTACTGGAACCGCCCGGAAGCCACCGAAGCCAAAACCGCCGGCGGCCGGGTGCATACTGGCGACTTGGGCCGGCAGGATGAGCGCGGTTACCTCTATTTTGTTGGACGGGTCGACGATGTCATTAATTCCTCAGGTTACCGAATCGGGCCCACCGAAATCGAATCGGTCATCGCCTCCCATCCGGCGGTCGCGCTCAATGCAGTCGTCGGTAAGCCGGATCCCATTCGGGGCGAAATCGTCAAAGCGTTTATCGTACCGACCACCCCCACGATAGACCGGGACCGGGTAGCGAGAGAAATTCAGGATATGGTGCGAAAACGGCTGGGCGCCCACGAATATCCCCGGGAAATCGAATTTGTCGATACTTTGCCGATGACCACCACCGGAAAAATTCAACGCAACGTCCTTCGGCAGCGTGAAAGCGCCCGAAAACCCTCATGACGACGGCGGGGTGCCACCGGCACCCCGTAATCTCTCGGCCCCGCCGAACTCAGGCATGAATTTGCGCCCGGCCGTTCAGTGGGCGTCCCGAGCCTCCCCGGCGCACCGCCATCAATTCCGCCACGATACTGACGGCCACCTCGTCCGGGGTTTCCGCCCCCAGGTCAAGCCCCACCGGGGCATGGATGGGTAAATCGAGAGAATTCACCTCGATGTGCGCCAGCATTTCGTCGGTCCGTTGCCGCGGCCCCAAAATCCCCACAAACCGGGGCTGACTTCGGGACGCCAACCGTATCGCGTCCTCGTCCCGCCGTTTATGATGGTTCATAATCACCCAATAACTGCCCATAACCTCTTCCGGATCGACTTGGCCGGGTTCCGACACCCAATGCTCGGCCTCCGGAAACCGGGTCCCGTTATTGACCTGCGGTCGTGGGTCCAACACCGCCACCGTAAATCCCGCCCATCGCGCCAAACGGGCGACGGGCTCGGCATCATGACCGGCACCACAGAGGATCACCCGGTCGGCCGGTCGCATCACGTCCCACCAATACCCGTGACGGACGCCCGATTCCGGGCCTGACCATGTCTCTGACCATCGCACCCAGTCCGGCACGTCACCCGTTCGCCAATCCCTGGTCATGAGAAAACGGCGCCCTTGTGGGATTTCGGCCCCCCACCACACCAACCGATCCTGTTTCACGGCTTGGCCAAACGCTTGCCAAAACGGCTCGTCCGGAACAACCGGTTCAAGCCAAATATCGACCGAACCCTTACACCCGATCCCGAGTCCCCACATGTCATCTTCCGCCAATTCATAATGGTGCAGACTGGCTTTCTTTGTCCGGAAGACATGTTCTGCCTGAAGAAACAATTCGCCTTCGAGACAACCGCCGCTAAGGGTTCCGCGCATCCGGCCGTCCTCACAAATAATCATTTTGGCCCCGGGCCGGCGATATGCCGACCCGCGAACGCTCACCAAGGTAGCCAGTACCGAGGCGTGGCCTTGACGGCTCGTCTCCTCGACAAATTCCCATAGGGAGCGGGCTTCCATAATACTCGACATGCGTTATTCCCCCATGCCATCGAAAGTGTCGTAATCCCGGCGCATCCATTCCGACATCCTTCCGACTGCGCTGCGAACGGCCGTTAGGCATACCTTTTCGGCATACGCCGCGGATCGGCAATCTGTTCATATGCGTAGGCCAACGCGAGAAGCTTCGGTTCGTCATACGGTTTACCGATTAATTCGACGCCCACGGGCAGCCCGTCATCGGTTAACCCGCCCGGCATCGACAGAGCCGGCAGCCCGGATTGAGACGCAATCAGCGTATTGGTAGGAAACGTCATGGTGGTCCATTTGCCGGCATACAGATCGTCCCATGTGGGAGGAAGCACCTGGACGTCGGGAAACAATAGGGCATCCAGCCGCTTTTGAGCCAGCACATTTAAAATAGCCTCGCGAAAACGCATTTGGGAATGCCGACGCCGGAAATAATCCGGGAGCGTCTCCGGCTCCTCCGGACCCGCCGCAATATCATGGAACAAGTCCAGCATTTCATGAAATTGCCGCTGCCGATAGATCTCGTCAAACGTCAGGCCGCCAGTCTCGGGTTTGGTCCGCAAAAACCGATCGATGTCCGATTTCGACTGAAGCGCATACATGGCCGTCTCCGCCAAAAACGCGTCCAGATCAGGAACG
Source organism: Sulfobacillus acidophilus DSM 10332 (assembly GCA_000237975.1). Classification (GTDB taxonomy): domain Bacteria; phylum Bacillota; class Sulfobacillia; order Sulfobacillales; family Sulfobacillaceae; genus Sulfobacillus_A; species Sulfobacillus_A acidophilus. Next base: position 2,157,440 of record CP003179.1, read on the forward strand.
GCCACCGGGTCAATGATTTCGGCGCCCGCATCTTTCATAGCCAAAAGGGTTTCGGTTACTCGCGCATTGACCGGAGCCGATTCCGCGGCATGTTCCGGCCCGAACGCTTGCCGGAGGACGCCGATGCGGGTACCTTTCAAGGCATTTTCCGAAAGCGCCGCCGAGCCGGCACCCGCCTGGTGATAAAGCGCGGCGACCGTCATCGGATCCGACGGATCATATCCGACTAACCCGTCGAAAAGCCGGGCTAAATCCTTGACCGTCCGGGCCATCGGTCCCGGGGTATCCTGAAAATGTACCAAGGGGGACAGGCCCGTGCGGCTAATCATGCCGGTGGTGACCCTTAAGCCAAAAATGCCCGTAAACGACGCGGGTACCCGGACGGACCCGCCCGTATCCTCACCGATTCCGATCATACCGAGATTTGTCGTCACGGCAACCGCCGTCCCGCTACTGGAGCCCCCCGGCTCCCGACTCAATGCGAAGGGATTTTTGGTCTCCCCGGAGACGGACGAAAAGGAAAACCAACTCGCCGCAAAGTCAGGCATGGCGGACTTGGCTAAGATGACGGCTCCAGCGTCGCGCAGCTTTTTGATAATCGTGGCGTCCTCCGAGGGCACGTAAGAATCAAAAACGACCGAGCCGAACGTCGTGCGAATCCCGCGGGTTTCCACCTGGTCTTTGACAACGACGGGTACGCCGTGGAGAGGACCGACCAAGCCGCCCCGTTTTCGGTAATCCTCATCCAGCCGTTTAGCGTCATCCCTGGCATCGGGATTAACGGTAACCACGGCATGAAGTTCCGGATTATACTGTTCGATCCGTGCCAGGTACCCGTCTACGACTTCCTCCACGGTTGCTTCATGCGACTCGATGGCCGAATGAAGCCCTTCAACGGTGCATTCCAACAGATCAAACGAAGCCATAAAAAACACCTCCATCATCGGACAGATTCAAGGAAACCCCATCCCCAGACCACCTGGGCCGGCGGCCAGGAGATTTTTCGGTTCCGAGTCGCCCCACAGAATTTAAGTTGTTCCATTTACGGCGCAGGTTCCTTGCCGTCAGGACCCGACGGCAATTTCGGCATCCCGCAAGGTCTCCCGCAATATGCGGGCGATCGCGGACGCGTCCGGCGTATCCGAATGAATGCACACGGTATCCGCCGCCAGAGAAATTTTCTGCCCGTCAGCCCCGATAAACTCCCCATGGGTGACGAGGCTCAGAACGCGTTGTGCCATTTGCCGCGGATTTCCCGTTTCTTCCACGGTCCACCCGAACATCTTGACGCCCGTATCCGCATAATACGGTCGGTCGACGAAATATTCGGAAACCGGCACGAGCCCGTAATGGCTGGCGGCCTTGGCGGTTTCGCTATTTGCGATAGTGTAAATCTTTAAGTGGGGATAGAGCTCCGCCACCTCCTTTAAAATGACGGCCGATAACGTATAGTCGGTTAACGCCATCATATATAAGGCGCCGTGAAATTTTAGATGGTTCAGTGCCATCCCTTCCAATCGCAACACGGCATCCAAGGCCCCCATTTGATACACGGTGTAATCGCGGGCTTCTTCCGGCGAAACCGAAATATACCGCCGGCCGAACCCGAGCTTGTCGGGAAACCCGACATGCGCGCCGACATGCACCCCATAGCGCTTCGCCAGCTGAACCGTTCGCCGCATAACCGACGGGTCTCCCCCGTGAAACCCGCATGCGACGTTCGCCGAAGAGATATACGGCATCAACTGCTCGTCGGCGCCGTACCGATAGACCCCAAAGCTTTCCCCCATGTCACTGTTGACGTCAATGCGATGCCTCACGCTTTAGCCCCCTCGACGCGCCCCTGGCCGTCCTCAGAAAATGTTTCGACCAGCGCCCGACGAACGAGGGCTTTGACCACCGCCAGCCGGTACTCCGCCGAGGCTTCCGCGTCATCCATCGGATCACAGGCCGTCGCCGCCAGCTCTCCGGCTTGACGAAACAGAGTATCGTCGGGAAACTGGCCGACCAGGCTGTCTTCGGCCCGGCGGGCCCGTATCGGTGTCAGAGATGCCCCGTTGATGCCGATGCGTACATCTCGAATCAGCCCGTGATCGTCGGCCACAATCCGCAAGGCTACGCCGCAGATGGCCAAATCGCCGTCGTCGCGCAAGGTGTGCTTCAGGTACATCGTTTTCGCATGCGCAGGTTGCGGAGGGATGATGATACGGGTCAATAATTCGTCGGGCTGAATATCCGTCGACATGTAATCCAGGAAGAACTGGTCAATCGGCACTCGTCGCGACCGCGTCCGGTTTCGCAATTCCACGTGGGCATCCGACACGATGAGACTGGCCGGCGGATCGGAGCCGGGTTCCCCGTGCGCGATATTTCCTCCCCAGGTCCCCAAATTCCGGATCTGGCGCGCGGCCACCTTACGGGCGGTTCGAGGCAACAACGGGGCATAGTCGCTAAGAACGGGGTCCGTCGCGATGCGTTGATGCGTCACCATACTCCCGATGGAAAGACTGCCGTCCGGTTCTATGGCAATGTGGCGGAGTTCCTCCAGGGCGCTGAGACTCATAATCGTATCGGGGTGCAGTAGCCCGAGCCTCAACATCACCAGCAAAGACTGCCCTCCGGCCATGATTTTGACGGTCTCTCCCTGATTTTTCTCCAGATACTCCAAAGCCTCTCCGAGATCATGGGGACGAAAATATCTCATACGACGCGCCTCCTCGTAAGTCTTTAATCCGACGGCAGCGGTTGGGCCGCGTCCCGTTCGACAAACGCCTGCAGGTTCGTGGCAAAATCGCGCATCATGGTCCGCATTTTCGGCCGGATCAATCCCCAGCCCAACGACGCGATTTTTCCGCGCAGATCCACCTCGGAATCGAGGACGATTTCGGTCCCCTCCGCTAAAGGATGAAGGGCGATGTCTTGGACCAATTTGACCGACGACCCGGTTCTTTCGTCCGTGAGATGACTTTGCATGCGAAACCCGGCATGCGTAACGTTCGGTTCCCCCAACTCCAAAAGACCTTTGAACGAAAGCGCCAACGGACCCACCTTGACTTCGACGACGAGCCGATACCGGTATTGATCCTCCGCCGCAATTTCCCGCACACCCGGTAGACAGCGCGCCACTTCGTCAAAGCGACGTGCCATGATGTCTTGTAATTGAGGACCGGGGACGGCGACGACAATCGACTCATGCACATTCATAGGGATGACACCTCCCGATTTTGGGCACTTGGCAATCCTTGCAAAATTTTCTCGGGGGTAATCGGCAGCGACGTTATGCGTACCCCGGTCGCGTTATAAATCGCGTTGGCAATCGCGGGGGCCGTGGGCACCATCCCCATTTCGGCCAATCCTTTGGACCCGTAAACGCCCCGGGGATCATCGGTCTCCACCCAAATCGCCGTGATCGGGGGAACGGTCATGACGGTTGGAATTTTATAGGTACCGAATCGGGTGTTCAGGGGCTGTCCTTCGGCAAATTTGATGTCTTCATATAAGGCGTACCCAATCCCTTGCATCACGCCCCCCTCGACCTGTCCTTCCGCTCCCACGGGATTAATCACATTGCCGCAGTCGGTCGCGGCGACAACTTGGACAACCGTGATTTTTCCGGTGTCGGGATCCACTTCCACCTCCACCGCGTGGCAACCAAAGGAGTAACTCATGGCAAAATCGCCGACCCCCGTTTCGGGATCCGGCAGCGAACACGGGGCGTCGAAATGAGCGCTGGCCATCACGTGTGACCCGCCTCCGTCCCGAAACATCATCCCGGTAACCAAATCGGCCAGAAGAATCCGGCGCTCGGGACGAGAGGCGTCAAATACCGCCTTGTCCTGAAAAACGATGCGGTTCGGATCGCAATCCAGTTGGGTGGCCGCCTCCCGGCTTAACGTGGCTTTGACGGCTTGGCAGGCTTGCCGCACCGCATTGCCTCCGAGCGTGGTGGCCCGACTCCCAAACGTGCCAAGGTCAGGCGGCGTAGCATCGGAGTCGCTCAAGAGGATGGTCACATCCTCTAGATCAACCCCCAATTCTTCGGCCGCAATTTGCGACAGGGTGGTCGAGCAGCCGGTCCCCATTTCGACCACTCCGGCAAGCACGGTCACCGATCCGTCCTCGTTCACTTTCACGGTCGCGCCGCAAAAGTCGGCATTGGCTTCGGGGTGAAATTTTCCGCTGGTAAAGTGGGTGCCGACCGCATAGCCGATGCCGCGCAGTTTACCAGGCGCCGACGTCCTCCCGGCAGTCCGGTGAATGGCGTCGACCGCTTTGGTCAAAGCCTCGCGGGCTCCGTTGGTCGTCAGCATCGGCCCCGAAATCGCCTTATCCCCGGGCTCTGTGAGGTTTTTCAGGCGAAACGTCAACGGGTCCATTTCCAGCCGTTCGGCAATCATATCGGCTTGGCTTTCGGCGGCAAAAGTAAACTGCGGACTGCCAAAGCCCCGAAACGCCCCACCAATCGGGGTGTTGGTATACACCACGTACCCGTCATATTGATAGTGCGGAATCCGGTAGACGGCACCACCGAGCATCGATTGCGTCAACGATACGCCGGGCCCGTAACTGGTGTAGGCGCCGTTGTCCAAAATCACCGTGGCTTGGCGGGCCGTAATGGTCCCGTCCTTCTTGACCCCGGTTTTCAGGTAGATAATCTCCTTATGACGCGTACGGCTGCCGATGAACTCTTCGTCCCGGTCGTGGGCCATCTTCACCGGTCGCCCCGTCAGTCGCGATAGCCAGAGCGCGCATACGTGAATGGCATGGACTTCACTTTTGCTGCCAAATCCGCCGCCTAAGTAGGGGGCGACAATCCGGATCTTGCTGGCGGGTACGTCGAAGATATGGGACAAATGATATCGCATGAAAAAGGTCGATTGGGTCGAATCGTATAACGTAATTTTCCCCGACGCGTCCCAATGGCCGATACAGACATGAGGTTCCATGCAGGCATGCGCCTGTTTGGTCGTTTCGAACCGGTCCTCGAAAATATAGTCGGCCTCGGCAAAGCCCTGGGCCACATCCCCGCCGACCACACGATTATGCGCAGCGATATTCCGTTCAACCTCGTGAATGAGCGGAGCGTCTTCTTTCATGGCGTCCTCGGGATCGATCACAAACGGCAATTCCTCATATTGCACCTCGATCAATTGAATCGCCCGTTCCGCCGTGGCCTCATCGACCGCCGCCACCGCCGCCACGGCATCTCCGACGTATCGAACCTTGTCCCTGGCCAGCCCGGTTTCGTCCGCGATAAACGCTCCGAACGGCTTAATGGCCAAATCGTGGCCGGTAATTACGGCGAACACCCCAGGCAACCGACGCGCCGCTTCCGTGTCGATGGCCACAATCCGGGCGTGAGGCAAGGGACTGCGCAAGATTTTGCCATAGAGCATGCCGGGCAGGGTCATATCGACCACGTACTGCGCCTTGCCGGTCACTTTCACCCGCCCGTCGACCCGCAATTTGCTGTGCCCGGCGACCCGCTTTCCCGACAGCGCCACCCGGCCCCGTTCCAACGACCTCTTCGGAGCGGACACACCGGCAACCGCGGCAATCGCGTCGACGATTTTGACATACCCGGTACACCGGCATAAATTGCCCTTGATCGCTTCTTTGATATCGTCTAGAGTCGGCTGGGGATTTTCGTCCAATAAGGCCCGCGCGGACATAACCATCCCGGGGGTGCACATGCCGCATTGGGCCGCCCCATGCTCCAAAAAGGCCTGTTGTATGGGATCCAACCGACCCGCCTGTTCCAGTCCCTCGATGGTGCGAATGGCCCGACCTTCGGCCTCGACCGCCAAAATCAGGCAGCTTTTGACCGCCTGGCCGTCCAATTGAACGGTACAGGACCCGCAGTACCCGTCATTACAACTTTTCTTGGTGCCCCGTAGCCCCAAGTCCTCCCGAAGCACGTCTTGCAGCGTTCGGGCCGGATCCCTTAAGAGGACCGGCAGCGACATTCCATTCACGTTCAACACCACTTCCACCGCCATCATTGACCCTCCCATCACCCTGTTGGGCGTTATAACCAACCGCTGACGCGCCCGAGAAGCCGTAACGGTTTATCGATTTCCTCAAGGCTCCGTACGGTGCAAAAGCGTTCGGAACCGACCCACCGAAGAGCCCAAAGGCCGTAAAGGTCTAAGCGTTGCCCGCCCGCGCCGCGCGTGTTCATAAATGTCATCGCCCCGGTCTGCGGAATTTGACAAATGTACAATCCCGGCAACGCTCTGGCCAAGCCGGCCAGCTTATGAAAATCGCGCTCGCCGCGTGTCGGCATGCAATCGCTCATCAAAAGCAGTTCCAGGTCGGACAGCCGGTCGCCGAGTTTTCGGGCGTATCGAAAGGCTGCCGACAAATCGGTACTGCGTCCTTCTTTCAGGTGAAGCAACAAATCCACGACAAAGGGGTAGGCTCGCGGCTCGTCGATATGCTTCAACACCGTCACTTGATGGTCGAACACGTAAACCCCGTAATCTATCGAGTCGTCCAAGGTGTGTTGCGCCAACACCGTCACAATGCTGACGGCTATCGCCAGCTTTTCCCCGGCCATGGATCCCGAATGGTCGATAAAGAGAGCCAGACGTCGCTTAAAGCCCCGTTTTCCGCGCACCCGGATCGCCTCTCCTGGATCCGGCTGGCTTATCACGGCTTGCAACGTGGCCAAGGGATCCAATACCCCGGTTGGATGAAGGTGCCAGGGGACCGAACGGGTTCCACGTTTTTGGCCGCCGCCCGAAACGAACACCCCGCCGTCCATGCGGCCATGATACCGCCGTGCCCAACGTTGGGCCGATTCCCGATCAATCCAGGCCTCATCGCGCCGAGGCGCCGTCATAGCCGTTTCAAGGGTTGTCCCAAATTGAAGACCCGTCTCCCGATCCGAAGGCTTTTGCTCGCTTCGCCCGCGTACCCCTCCCTGTCCCCCCCGCCAGGCCAGATCGATGACGGTCGGCGATTGACGTTGTTCACCCGACACCTCTCCGCCCCGGGCCCAATCCGGCGCGTCTCCGCCCCGATCCTTGACAAGGCCGGCGCCTTGGGACTCGCCGATGGACCGTGCGGCTCCGGATGCTTCCCATTTCTCTCCGGGACCGGGATCCGGCGGACGCTGAAGCCCCGACAAAATCTCCAAAACGATCTCGCGGGCAGTCCGTTCACTAGACGGCTTTACGGCAATGCGACCGATTAACGCGGCGACGGCGGCTTCCTCGACGAACCCGGTTTCCTTCGAAAATCCGGCCAGCAACCCCAAAAAATCGATGGCGCCCCGAATCGATGCCCCATACCGTAGATCCGGATGCACACGGGACTGTCGCACCAGATCGACCGCAAACCCAATCCAGGGGGCGGGCCACTCCGGATGATGCCGACGTACAATCTCCAGTTCTTCCGGCCGGGATTGATAGTCGACCGTAATCACGACAAACCGGTCAAGCACGGCGCGAGACAGCCGCTCGGTTCCCACGTCGTCGAGCGGGTTACTGGACCCGACCACGGAAAAACCCGACACGGCGGTAATGCGCCCGAAGTGGGGGATATCCACATACCCGTCCGATAATGCGGTCAGTAATACGTTCAAAGACGACGCCGGGGCACGATTTAATTCTTCGATATATAAAATGCCCCCCTGTTGCATGGCCTGCGTCAACGGTCCGGGAACAAAATGGTCAGGATGGTAACCCGCTTTAAGCACCATTGACGGGTCGAAGGTGCCTATCAGCCCGTGTGCCGTGAGCTGTTCATCCCCGGTCACCTGGTAAATGCCCGGCTCATGCTCCCTTTGGTAACCCGCTTCGTCTACCAAAGCCCGAAGCAACGTGGTTTTGGATGTCCCCGGCGCTCCGACCATCAAGACGGGCCGACCGGCCCGTAACGCGGCCAACAGCAGCCGAATCTCGGTTTTACGCCCCACTATGCGCTCTTGTAGACGTGTTAACGTCGCTTCCGAAATAGACTCATAGGGTGACATACGTGGCTCCTCATCGCGTAATCGGTTTCGGGGAAGCGAAGCTCCGTGAATCCCCGGTAAACGGTCACCGGATAAAACCTCGGAATGCTATAATGGGAATACTCGGTGTTCGGTCCCGTTAGCCTTCGGGGGAGGGCGTCCCCCGAAGGTTCCAACGGAAGCTCATAAATCTTCAGGTCGGGTTGTCGACGCGATAGGGACGTTCCGCATGGCCATTTGGCTAATCAGAAGATACGTCACGCCGGAAGTGACCATTCCGGTCAATACCGTGGATAATCCCGGAGCCTGAAAATTGACAATCAACGCCACCAGCGACCCAACAGCCCAGGCGATGAACGGTCGGACACGGAAGCTTTCGAGGGTCGTGTCTGCCGTCTTATGATTCATAAACAGGTACTGGTCGAGGATGATGATGCTGCCGATGGGCGGGACCAAGACACCGAGGATATTGAGCCAGTCGATAAAGTAGTTCCATATCCCCAACACCGCCCCGGTGATCCCGACCGCTCCCAAAATCACGGCCATCACCCGCATGTTCATGTTGCGTCCGACAATATGCGACCACCCGACCGACGCATTGTAAAGGCAATGGGAACAGACGGATCCCAAGTTGATAAACAGAAAGGCCACCGCGATGGCGATCCAAATCCCGCCTTGCTGCGCAATGGTGGAAAACACGTTGCCGGGATTTTGGGGCATGGCCGCCACCAAAACGCCCCCGATGATCATGGCGGTCAAATTGGCCAGCGGAAACGCCGCAAACGTTGCGCCGACCGCATGCTTTCGGTTTTGGGCCCATCGCGTGAAATCCGCCGTCATGGTACCGGCGTCCGCGAACAGGGCAATCACGATTGTCAGGGCCAGCCCAAACGATATATGTTGGCCCGGGATGCCCGCGTAATTCCATACCGAGTGAGCGTGGCCGCGAAGCACGATATTCACCGCGTAAAGCCCCAAAATGACGAACAACGGCGCCGATATGGCTCCAATCACCGACAGGGCACGGATCCCAATAATGGTAATCCCCATGTAGAGAATCCCGGCTATGAGAGTCGCCACAAACACGTTGCTCCCAAACGCCTCATGCATGCTGACGCCGGTCAACCCGGTTTGAACCGCGTACCAGCCGACCAGGATGGAAGAAAGGAGCCCCGCCGCCAGCGAATACCCCTTCCGCCCAAAAGTCAACGACGCCAACAACGCGAAATTCAATCCGGTTTGGGCGCCCCGTGCGCTCAGCAAACCAACGTAGGCAAACATGACCAGATTCCCTAGAATCATGGCCAATAAGCCTCGTTGAAACCCGAGACCATGCACCAAGGCGGCACCGGTGATGGCGCCGGTGATAATCATGGGAAACCCCAGCCACACCAACGCCACCGAAATAAAGGATTTTCGATGGGACCGCGGAACGGCCGAATGCTCGAATTCCGCTTCCAGTAAATGGTGTTCTTGTGTCACAGCGCTCATGGTATTCGCCTCCCTTCTGAACTTGACGGCCAATCAACACGATACCCGCATGGAAAAGGCAACCACCCCCTTTACTGGCGTTTGGATTAGCGATGACCGGTATCGGACATCAATGCCTGGACAACGATTTCCGCCGTATGATTCAGGTGTCGAAGCACTTCGTTTTGCGCTCGATCCACATCGCGTTCTTCCAACGCGAGAAGAATTTCTCGATGTTGCCACTGCGCCTCGCCAAAAGAATCCACCGACAACGTATAAAGGCGCATATAGGGATCGATGGCCCCCCAGAGATTCTCAATGAAGTTGAGGAGATGTTCCGAATCGGCATAGGCATAAATGGTCGTGTGAAACCGACGATTCAGCTCGCGCCAGGTGTCAAGGTCGGTACCGTTGTCCATCTGATCAACAATGGCTTTCAATCGCGCGATCGCTTCGCCGTCAATCCGTGCGATGGCCCATTCAATCGCGAGCGATTCCAGACGGCCACGGATTTCGAAAATTTTGTGCACCTCTTCCGCGGAAAGGCTTCGCACGATAATGGCACGCCGTTTAAAGATTAACAATCCGTCGGCATGTAGGCGCTGTAATGCCTCCCGGATCGGGGTCGTGCTCACCCCGTACCGGTCGGCCAACCCGCGAATGGTGATTTTTTCTCCGGGTTCGAGACGTCTTTCTCGAATGTCGCTTTTGATCTGTTGATACACTTTATCTTGCACGGACTCGACTTGGATGATCACGCTAGACCTCCCGACGTACGATCACAAATATGTGATCACAAATGTTAGAAACGGAAACAAAAATGATAGCGCGTACTTGGTTGGATTCTTACCCGTCGTTGGCGTATGGCGTAGGTGAGTTCACCCAACATATAGCATGACCTTACGTAACTAGCAATAACCATTTCGTATCTTTGTAAGCCATTACATCGCACCTTACATTTGTTGGCCGATTTTGTTAAATTCTTCGTCATCAATACAAACTCTGTCCAACGAAAAAATGGGGTCCCGTTCCTCCCCTCCCCCCGGCCAATAAAAAACCCCGGGGCGGTTACCCCGGGATTTGGTTTCGGCGTCACCCGCACCTCAACGGGTGTGGGAGACCGTGTCAGCGGTATAGGTCCGCGAAATTTTGGCCACCACCGTATAGTAGGTGTCCACCAGATTCGCAATAGTGAGCTTAGCCGTCTGACTCACCAGCTGGTATGCATCCCACTTCGCGTACTGAAATTCACTTTGCAGCCACTCGACCATTTCCGCCAAGGCAATTCGTGCGGCGTCCTCTAAAGGACGCGCGCTGCCGATGGTCATGATGTCTTCCGGGGAAACGATGCGTGGCCACATTATCGGACGGTTCTTGATAAGTCCGAACCGGACGGTTACCTTGCCACTGACTTCCAACGCCACCCCGCAGGCTTCACCCTCCCCCTGCGCGACGTGACAATCCCCAGTAGAAAAATAGGCGCCCGGGACATTGACCGGCAAATAGACGGTATTACCCGCACACACGTCCGGAACATCCATGTTGCCTCCATGCATATGGGGGGTCAAGGACGACAAGGCTTCCAAATCCGGAGCCGTCCCGATGGTGCCCATAAAGGGCCGCGGTTTTACGGAGAACCGGTCGTTATATGCCCACGTTCCGTCCGGCTGTCGGCGATAGATCCATACCAGCTCCGGCAAGGGGTCCTGCAATGTGCGGGTCATCATGGTGGAGGTAAGCCCTCCAAAATACGGCACCAAACAACTTACCGCCCAATCCCGCGTCGGCTCGATATCCAAAAGCTCCACCACCAGCGTATCGCCGGGCTCTGCACCTTCGATATAAATGGGGCCGGTTTGCGGATTGAGGTATTTTCCTAATACTTGGCTGGGCAACGTATCCGGCCCGGTAATACGACCTTCGAACGCGTCTTCGGTATAAATCGCCACGATTTCTCCCGGCGACACGCGAGCAATCGGCTCATGATATCGTCCAAACACATAAGGATGGTCGCCCGGTTGAATAATTTCGCGAATAGCCATGGGGAGCACCTCCTATTTTACGGGTCTAGCCGAGGATTTGGCGGGTTCCTCCACCAAAGAGGTCGACACATGCCAAAGGCCGGGTTGACGGCGTGCCCACACCAGATAATATAAAAATCCTCCGCCAAAGATGGCGGCACACGTCTCGAGGTCCCCGGACGTTTGTTGTGAAATGGCTAAAATGACGCCGGCCAACGCAACTAGGGGCGGAACGGGCCAAATCCACATTTTAAACGGGAGCTCGCCCGTTTTGAGTCGGCCCACACGATGGACGATGGCCGAAATTGCCACTAAAGCGTAAAGAATGATGATCATCACGGAGGTGAAGGTAATCGCGGCGACCGCCGACCCGAGCAACGTCAATCCGATCCCCAAGACACCAACAACCAATACCGAGACCCAAGGGGTACGATAGCGGGAATGGATCAACGTCAATGCCCGATTAACCGGCGCCGGCCACGACTGGTCTCGCCCGGTGGAATAAATCACGCGCGAAAATTGCAGCACAATGGCCAACGTCGCGTTAATGACAGCCAAAATCACGCCGAGAATCACGATGGTGGCCCCGGTAGGTCCTATCGCATGTTCCACATAGTATTCGATCGGCAGCGAAGCGCCGTAAAAAGCACGGATGGTCCCGTCCGCCAAAATCACGGCAAAGGCCGGCACTACCTGAAACAATACCCCGAGACTGGCGGCATTCATTACCGATTTTCCGACGTTACGCGCTGATCCGTCAGTTTCTTCACTGAAATTGATGGCGCTGTCATACCCGTTGTAGGAAAACAACGCTACCGAAATCGCGGCCAAAATCACGGCCGCTTTTACAGGACTGACATGAGACGCATTAAAGGACACGGGATGAATCAACAGTGAAAACGGCGTTAACGGATGAACCAGCCCGACTATGGTAACCAACACCATCACCGCCAGCTCCACGCTCAAAAAAATGCCGGTGATATTGGCGTTGGTTTTAACGCGCAACACGGCAAGAATGGTCACCAACGCCATTAAAATGGTTGCCCAGATATTAGCGTTAATACCGGGGACCAGGGTTTGAATGTAGCCTCCGATGCCCAACGCAATCGATGCGGGCAAGAAAATCGCTTGAACCACATAGTCCACCATGGCCAAAAAACCGATAGGTTTTCCCAACACACGGGTGACAATAGCGTAAAGGCCTCCGGCAAACGGATAGCGGGAACCCAATTCCGCCATGCTAAAGGCTACCGACAGCGCAATAATCCCGGCCAGCAAGAATGTCCAGCCTGCCCCCGTTCCCGTCATGGGAAAAATTTGCGCCGCAATCACGAAAAATGACGCCGCCGGCGTAATGTCCGATAACGCGAGACCGACGGTTTGCAAAACGGTCAGGCTTCTGGCCAAGTCTTGGCGATACCCGGCTTTTTTCAGGATCTCTTCGGAACTCACGTCATGATGAGGCATCCCTTATATCCCTCCCGGCAACGATGTTAATAAAGGCAAAACCGAGTCGATCGGAAAACGTTCCAATACGTGCCCGTTTCGGCCATGGGTGGTCGTCGCCTGGACCATGGCGTTATACACCGCTTCTGCACTGGCTTCGACAACCGCGTCGAATAGTTGATCAATGGGAGACCCCAATGTCCAAAATTGCCCGTCGACCAGGTGTTCGGTAGGTAACGGAACCGCTGATTCCCGCGGAACCATGGTGGCGGTGGAAAATGCGATAAAGAGTTCCCCTGATCCATCATTGCCTACCGATCCCGTCCGGACGAGCCCCAGTCCCACCCGTTTTGCCAAGCGCTTTAACTGGTTCGGTAACAAAGGGGCGTCGGTCGCGACGACACCGATACACGACCCCTCTTTTTGATAGGGCGGCATCCCGCCGGTTAGCCATCGCCCTACCGGAAGGCCTTGAACCAAGAGTTGATGCCGGTACCCAAAATTGGTATTGACCAATACCCCCACGACATATTGCCGAGAACCGATGGAAACGACCCGAGAGGCGGTTCCGATCCCCCCTTTATAGCCGAATAATTGGGTTCCGGTTCCGGCCCCGACAGCCCCTTCCAACGGCGTGTCGGTCGACGCATGGGCCAGCGCCTCTTGAAACACCTCAAGCGGTGTAGCCCCCGCCCGATTGTCGTTAAGAAATCCGTCGTCGCATTCCGCAACAACCGGCATGACCACGTCGACATCTCCGGCCGCTGGATCGAGTCTGGTCAAGTAATCGACCACCGCTTCAAATCCGATTCCGATGCTCCGTGAATTGCATAGCACAATCGGAGCACCCAAAAGGCCCCACTCGTCAATCACCGCCCGACCGGTCATAATCCCGTATCCGTTAAGGATCCAGGTTCCTGCATAAACCCGTTGTCGGAAGGGATTGCCGTCGTGAGGCCAGATCGCCGTGACACCCGACCGATGCACCGGGTTGTCGGTCCAATACGTCGCGTGCCCGACCCGCACGCCGGGCACGTCGGTAATGGCATTTTTCGGACCGGGCGGTAGAAAACCCACATCCAAGCCATAATCACGAAACCGCATGATAACACCCCTTTAAAAAAAGGCCGGGTTCCTCGGAAAAGAGCCATAAAATCAGAGGAATATGACGACAAATTCTACACTGAGTATCAGACTCCTTTCGACATTTTGCACAATTGTTTCGGGTTGGATTCGACAAACTGTAAGGACACCCCCACAGAACAGATAAAGGGCTCCATATACGTCCGACCGGCTAAACCGGCCCGGCCGCCGCCGACATCCTATGAAGTCGCCTCATCAGCCCTTCGGCAAATTGTTGGGTGTCCGCCATGATGTTTTTCATGACCTCGCGGGGCTTTTGCCCGTGATGACTGTCTATCCGATTCCACCAGATGCGCCGTAATTCGGTTCCCACATTGACTTTTCGGATTCCCGCGTCAACCAGCCGGGAAAGAACCTCGTCAGGAACCCCGCTGCCCCCGTGCAGCACGAAGGGCGTATCCGGCAGGTGTTGGTGGAAGGTTTTAAGCCGTTCGATATCGATGTCTTGCGGCGTCCGATTTTGACCGTGAACGGTGCCGACTGATACCGCCAACATATCGACCGGACACACCGACATAAACCGTTGCGCATCCTCGAGACGCGTTAAGGCCTGCCACTCCGGCGGTTCGCCGGCACGATAGACGTGGCCGATTTCGGCTTCGACCGTCGCATGGACTTGGCGCGCGGTTTGCAATATCGTGAGCGTGTTTCGGACGTTTTCGTCGAAAGGGAGATGTGATCCGTCATACATGACCGACGGAAACCCCATACCGAGTGCCCGTTGCGCCTTTGACACCTCCGCCGCGTGGTCAAGCTGTACACAAATATCGGAAGAACTGTGTTGAGCCAAGTAGGCCAACTGGTCAAAGAAAAGTTCCCATCCCCAGATATCCAAGGTTGCCGTCGTCACTTGCAAAAAGACCGGTAGGTGACAGGCGTCGGCCGCCCGGGCAATCGCCACCCCAACTTCCAACGTATCGATATTGAACGCAGCCACTGCGCTTTCCTGACTTATAGCCCAGGTCATCAGCGCCTGCGCATTAACCAGCGGCATGGTTCCTCCTCCTCATTCACTGAATTCGGGTAACGTGGGCAATCAACCTCAAGACGTCTTCCGGATCAAAATCGGCAATCCCAAAATGACGTACGCTCGCAGACCCGGCGGCTACCGCCAAAATAATCGCATCCTCCCATCCGGAACCGTTCGCCAGCGCATAGACCAGTCCGCCTAAAAAGGCGTCGCCCGCGCCCACACTGTTGACCATCTCCACGTGCGGGGCTTGCCACATCTTGGGGGCCTGGTTTTGGCCATAGAGCGTCACTCCCTGCGCACCCCGGGTCACCAAGACGTACGTGTCTCCGTTTAAGTTCTCGGCCAACAGCGCCAGGGCCTCCTCTTCGTTGGGGGTAACCGCCGTCGGGTTGGCCCGCAGGGCAGCTCGGAGGTTGTCCCCCGCCGTGTCGACGATCACGCCGGCGACTTTGGGGCGCAGAAACTTCACCCAGTTGAAATAAATCTCGGCGGAAAGTCCCGACGGAAGGCTTCCAGACAGCGTAACCCAGTCGTCAGGCGACACCCTCTCAACCAGGCGAACCAAAAGGCGCTCGAGGGCGACGACCGAAACCATTGGACCCTGTTCGCGTATTTCGGTCACGGCGTTCCCGGTACCGGCCAACGCGACACAAATTCGGTTGTCGTCGGGGATGTCGACCGACAGCACGGGAATACCTTGGCGGTTCAATAACGTCTGGATGGCCTGTCCCACTGCACCGCCGTACGGACCTACCGCCGTCACCGTTCCACCGAGGGTACGAATCGCGCGGGCAACGTTGTTCCCCTTTCCCCCTGCCCGGTGAACCGCCCGAGTCACGTACGATATGGGTTTTTCGACGTCGGGTACATGCCAGGTGATATCTAACGACGGATTAAAAGTGACAGCCCAAATCATCGCCCTAAACTGTCCCATGCGACTTTCAATGCGCCCATGAGGCCTGCGCGTCCGTAGAACGCACTATTCATGACTAGGGGCGGTTTCGGCAAATATCTCCGCCATAGCGCGAGAAAAATAGGGGCAATGCGTTCGAACTGGGCGGAAATCCCTCCGCCTACGGCAACCGCCTCGACGTCTACCGCCAAGAGCGCATAGCCCACATAACGTGCGATGGTCGCCAATGTTCGAATCAAAAACGCGTGAACCGCGGGATCGTGCCATCCTCGGTGAAACGCGTCTAGAACCGACTCGTATCCGGGAAATTCGCGTTGAATTTTCATATTGAGCGCCAAGCCGCCCACCCGTTCCTCCAACGGCGCATGGTGGTCCAAATATCCCAAATCCCCCGGTTCCCAAGCGTAGCCAATTTCTCCGGCCACCTGGTGGGCCCCTTTATATAACCGTCCGTCCAAGAAAAAAGCCAAAGCGATGCCGGAACCCAGATTCAGATAAGCGGAATAAGTATACGGCCGCAAATTCCCCCAGGCCTGTTCGGCTAAAAGCGCCGCCCGTACATCGTTTTCAAATCCCACCGGACATGAAAAGCTCTCGTGAAACATCTTCCAGAGATTTAGTGTCTGCCAGCCGTTCACATTAGGAGCCAGGTCAATGCCCTCCGGGGTCGTCACCCCCATGGTCGCTACGCCCACCGCGGCAATCCCCATCCCCTCGGTTGCCGCTTTCCCGTAACGGATGGCGGCGGTCACCAATTCCTCCGCCGAATCAAAATCTGCCACCTGTAACCGCTGTTCCCAGACCACCGAGCCGTCCGGAGCGCCAATAGCTATCGCCGCTTTGGTTCCGCCGAAGTCGAATCCTAAAACATGGTTCAGAGAAGTCATCATGTACCCTCCCCGGAGAATGACGTGTTCCCGAAGACGCGACGGGTTTTAAGTTCGGGAACGATCCCCTTATGGGCCTCCAACAACTCGTTGGCCAACGAAACGGTTTGATCCACGGTTAATCGGCTCGACACGACCGGGTCCAATAACAAGGCATGATACAAGTCCTCCCGGTTACGTCGAAGCACTGCCTGAACTGTCAGATCCTGAATCGCACCGGCGCGATTATTCAAAGCCGCCAGCACGTCCGGCAAGGGGCCCACATGCACCGGAAAAATCTCACCTTGAGTCAATACGCAGGGAACCTCCACGGCAATGGTCGGCATGATGTTGTCTATTAAGCCGTGATTCATGACGCTACCGTAAAACGTCAGGTCTTCTCCAGTCATCCAATGTGTGATCAGCTCGGCGGCATATTGAAAAGGCGGGTGTCTCGGAAAAGTAAAATCTTCGCGAATACCCTCGGTTTTATAGGCCTCGAAGTCGCGGAGATAGTTGGCGCTTCGCCGCAGCAGTTCGCCAAGGGGAATGCCCAGGCGCCGAATCTCGTCGGGGTGAGTTATGAACCAAGGACCGTATTCGGCGTTATGTTCGCTCGACTCGGTCACGAAATAGCCGAACGCTTTCATTAATTCGAATCGCACCGCATCCTTTCGCCAGGTCTCGGGATCATCGGCCAACGATCTCAATGTCGGGTATAGGTCCCGGCCCTCCGCCTCCAATCGGAGAACCCACGCCATGTGGTTAATGCCGGCGGTCATCCAGTTTAACCGGTCCGGCGGAATTTCAAGGTAGCGGGACAAAGTGTCCGCGGTGGTGCGAGGACTTTCACATAGCCCGTACGCCTGGATGCCGCTGATCCTGGCAATTGCCATGACGACCATGGACAACGGGTTCGTGTAGTTTAACAAGACGGCCTCCGGACATACGTCTTCCATATCTCGGACCAAATCAAGCACCACCGGAATGGTCCGAAGCGCACGGAAAATCCCGCCGACCCCCAGGGTATCCCCGATAGTCTGGACGATCCCGTACCGTTCGGGTATGTCAAAATCCCGTCGGGTCGCCTCAAATCCGCCTACTTGAACCACGTTGATTACAAAATCCGCCCCCTGCAAAGCTTCCCGTTGCGTATCAACGGTCACCGCCCGAGGTGTTACGTGAAGTTGACGGCCGATTTCCTGAACCAGACGATACGAAATCCGTAACCGGTCGGCATCGATATCAAATAACCGCCATTCAATCCGGTCCGCCTGGGGATGTAATAATAGATTCCATATCAAATCACGGGTAAAATGCATGCTTCCGGCGCCGACGAGCGTAATTTTCACCATTCTGATCTCCTGTTCCCCGGTTAGCTAAACGATGCGGGCAGATAGTCGCGGTTGATCTCGAGCATTTCGTCAATGATTTGGTCCGACATGTCGGCGTCGGGAAATAACGGGTGAACCAGCAAGGCCTGTCGCAAAGCCTTCTTGCTGCGTTCTTGGGCAGCGTCAAGCAATAACCGGTAATATTCCGCCATGGTAATGATTAAAGGAGCGGCATAATGCGGCAACGGACCCGTCTCGATAGGCAACACCCGACCCTGCTTGATCATCACAGGAATCTCCACGGCGGTGTCATCCGGCAACTCCGCCAGAACGCCATTATTCCGCACATTCACGTAATGTATGGTATCGTCGTTCCGATATAAGCTTAACATCAACCGGACAACCACCAAGGAATAACCAAACCCTCCACGTGACCTCAACAAGTCGGGCACCTGATCGACGGCCGGATCGCTGTACAGCCGGAGCAATTCTTGTTCGATTTGCAAGACCTCCTCTCCGCGGGTTTTTTCGGCCTGTAGCAATTTGTTCATGATTCGCTGCCCGTGAAAGTAATATTGATAATATGGATTGAATACGGCCGGGAACGCCTCAATCACGTGATGACTAAACGGCATGGGAAATTTATAGGGTTCCACCCGTGGCAGCAGGTCGGGCAGAATGTCGCGACCGTCGAGGTAAATGGCGTCCGTGACCGTCAGGTGGTTCAACCCGCGAGTCTGCATATAGAAGGCCTCAGGCGGTTCATGATATATGTCGCCAAGATATTGGCCCAGAATAACGGGCACATTACAAACGCCAATGGTGCGGGAAATGCCGAGCCGTAATAAATATTCCGTAAGAGGTCCCGCCGGATTGGCAAAATTCATCACATACGCGTTCGGGGCCAGGGTCCGTATGAGTCCAGCAATGTCCTCATAAATTTTAATGCTCCGCAAAAACGTCCCTAATCCGCACACCGATACGGTTTCGACAAACGGCACGCGATATTTTAGCCCAATTTTTTCGTCAGTGATTCTTCCCGCCTGATCCCCGGCGCGCAGTTGAATGAGAATGTAATCCGCGTCTTTAATGGCCTCTTGATAATCCTGGGTCACGCGTATGGGAAAACTTACCCCGGCGCGTGCCACAATCCTTTGCGCGATGCCTAGTAAAATTTCGACCCGCGGCAGATTAATGTCCATGAGCACCATTTCCTTTACGGGCATCTCCCGATAGGAACGGGCCAGCAGATCGACCAATTCCGGCGTAAATACGCTTCCACCGCCGATTACGCCCACTTTCACCGGTCTTAAGGTCATGTGACGTTTCTCCCCTCTTATGTGCTGTGCCGGCGATTCATTGTGTTCAACAGTTGCCGGCCGATTTGAAGGCTGACTGCCATGGTGTCCTGGCACGCGTCGGGATGATGGTCATCCCACCGAAAGAACCTACTGAGATAATCGACAGAAGGATTGTCCTTCGGTTCCACGGTAAAAGAGCGATAGGAAAACGCCCGGATCCCCTCGTCGACTCCCCGATAGACGCCCGCGCCCACTCCTGCCAACAGTGCAGCGCCTAACGCCGTAGCATCGGCAACCTCGGGAACAGATAGCGGAATTTGAAAGAAGTCGGCTTTCCGTTGTAACCATAACGGATTTCGGATACCGCCGCCCGTCACCACCACCCGCTGGGGTTGGACCCCCACGAACGACGCCAACGTCATGAGTGCTTCAAGGCTAAGATAATTCAAGGCATCAACCACGGCCCGGATTACATGCGGCGCTTGATGTGTGTGACTCAATCCCAAAAACGCGCCTTCCGAATAGATACATCGTTCGGGAAACAACCGCCCGAACAGAAACGGAGCAAACACCAGGTTTTTCATGTCGCGTTCATCAAGGCCCAGGGCCAGTCGGTTCAGGTCTTGCCACTGCTCGTCGTCATTGCGGACCAAAAGATGTCGGATCCATTCCAATTGGCCACCTGCCACCATTTGAAACATATAGGACAACATGCCCGGATAAACATGAGAATCCACTATCAAGTCGAAAAAGTCATGGTTCGTCAAGGTCTTGATGGTTTGGGGCGCCGAGATGATTTCATAGGTCCCCAGCATATCCAAAAATTGGCCTTCTTGAGTAATGTCCAATGCCAGCGAGGCGCAAAGATAATCGTGCCCGCCGACCGCTACCGGAACATCCGGAGGCAATCCCAGCGCTTCCGCCACCCCGGTACGCACAGCGCCAACCACGGTACCGCTTTCCGCGATGGGGGGAAACAAGTCGCTCGTGAGGTTCAGCCGACTAATCAGGGGCCAACTCCATTGCCGGCCGGCGTGATCCCACGCCCCGGTGGCACCGGCGGTCGACGGATCCGCCACCATCGTGCCCGTTAAACAATACGTGATATAGCTTTCTACCGGCAACAGCTTGGTTCCCCGGGCAAACGTCGCCGAGTCGTTCTCATAAAGCCAGGAGACCGTCGCGATAATGCTGTTATGCCGATGATATCCGGTGGTCAAATAAAACTCCGTCTCGTCAAGTTGCTCCATCCGCGACGACAGCGACGGAATCGGCCATCCCGACAACAGGGGATAAACAGGATCACCGCGAGGATCGATCAACACTAACGGGCCGCCCATCCCTGTCACCGCGATACCCCGGATCCGATATCGGGAACGGACCATGGTCGCCAGGTGTGCAAGATTTTGTTGTACCACGGTCCAAAGCTGCCGAATATCCAGCAACCCGTCGAACCGCTGTCTCCCGGCCGTGACCGTCGCTACACGCAAGGTTCCGGTAAGTGCGCGAACGGTCTCGACCATTCGACCGTCTGGCCGAAAACCGATGACCTTGATACTGGTGCTTCCGATATCAACGGCCACTAAAAGGTCATCCATGTCACTCCCCCCGTTGTGAACCAATTGCCACAGAGAATTCTCCGAATCATGTTTGAATTCCTGCTTAGCATGAAACTTTTTTTGAAAACATGTGCGTATATGTGTATGATAAGTTGCAACAGCTGTTCATTTGTTTTAAGGAGGAATTTGTTTTATGCCCCAGGGCGCAAAAGTACTTGAATTAATCGGGAATCAACCCCGAACGTGGGCCTCTTATGAACATTCGGAACCGCTTTTAGGTAAGGCGCCCTATCTCTTCACCGGCAGCGGCTCCTCGTACTATTTGGCCCAAGTCGCCGCCGCTATTTGCCAGCGGCTCGGCATCGCCGCTCACGCGGTGCCGGCCGGCGATATTATGATGGAACCCCGAGTCGTTCTCGCCGGTTATGCGACCGTCGTCACTATATCCCGATCGGGTCAGACGACCGAAGCCGTGACAGCGGCCCGGACAGCCAAGCAATCCGGCCTGACCGTGGTGGCCGCGACATGCCGCGAAGACGGGGAAGTGACAACCTTTGCGGATCAGATTCTTTTGGCCGACCATGCCGATGATCAAACGGTTGTCATGATCCGGTCATTTACCAGCATGCTTTATCAATTGCAACGAGCTTTAGAAAGCGCCTTGGGCTTGTCTCCCTCCCTTACGCGCACGGTAGTGGATCACGCGGCGTCGGTCATCGCCCGCTCCGATGCCTTAAAGCAGGACTATCTGATGTCGCCGCCCCGACGAACCTATATACTGGGCAGTGGGGTACGCTATGGAATAGCTCAAGAAGGAGCGTTAAAAATGCAGGAAATGGCCGGGACCTCGGCATTGGCCTTTCACACGCTGGAATTTCGCCACGGGCCATGGGGACCGTTAAGCGCGCAGGACATGGTCGTATTGTTGGGCCAGGAAAGTTTGGCGTCCTACGAGGCAAGTTTGTACCGCGACTTAACCCGACGGACCGACCGGATCGCTATTATCGCGTCCCAACGATGGTATGAAGAAGCTCAGGTCAATCCCACGAACATCTCGGTGGTGCTGCCCGACAACCGGGACTTATGGTGCGGACCGTTGGCGATCATTCCGTTACAGATGGCGGCCTGGGCGTGGACTATCAGCCTGGGACTGGATCCCGATCATCCCCAAAATCTCAATGCGGTGGTTGTATTAGACCGTGACTAAGAATCTGAACCCTTCACCCCAAGATCCCATAGCGTCCCGACAGCAGATGATTTTGGAGCTGTTAAAAACCCGGGGGCCGTTGACCCTGACCGAACTGGCTTCCTATTTCGAGTGTTCCACCGCCACCATCCGCCGGGACATTTTGGCACTGGAACGCCTGGGAGACATCCGGCGCTTTCACGGGGCGGTAGCCTTATCGGGCGTAACCGGTCCGGAAACATCGTTCCGGGAGAACGCCTTACGGTTTGCCTCCGAAAAAACCGCCATCGGCCGCATTCTCGCCGAATGGATCCCGGAAGACGCCATTGTCGGCCTTAACGGCGGTACCACGACCACCAGTGTCGCCAAACAGTTGTTGGCTGCGCGTCGCCGGGTCACCGTGGTGACCAACGCGGTGAATATCGCCCATCTGTTAAGCGACGGCGGCATCGACGTGGTGGTAATCGGAGGGGCCGTGAGTCCGCCGAACTACGAGACGATTGGGCCCATTGCCATCCAATCGTTGGTCACGTTGCATCTGGATATTGTGGTCCTGGGCGCCAACGGCGTCGATCCTCGATTTGGGGTCACCACCACGACGGAGCAGGAAGCTGCCGTCGGTCGGGCTTTTGCCGAACGGTCCGATCGGGTAATCATTGCGGCCGACCACTCTAAACTAAACCGGAATTCGCTGTTCCAAATGCTCGAATGGAACCAGGTTGACGATCTGGCCACCGATAGTCAAAGCGTTTCGGTTGTCGCGGGCTGGGCTCCGCAGGCGGAACCACTTATGACATACGAGGATGCGGTTCTTTATCATTTACGTTCGGAACTGCCCGGCCGGCTTGAGTAGGGCATTGTCCTTTTTGCTAAATTTTTTCATAATCGCAATTCTTGTGCAGGAATTTGTTCGCTTTATGGAGAAGATTTAGTCACACTTAGCCGATATAGTTCACAAAATCGTGCATCACATGAAGAATTCTTATCGTCTAATGGTGTCTCGTTCATAGCCATGGCCGTTGGTAGTGTGTTGTCAATGTTGAGTTCACGAAAATCCAAAAAGGAGTGCGACGTGGATGAAAGCCAAAACGTTTATTGCTTCCGTATCTGCGGCGGTGTTAATGAACGGTCTTTCGGCGTGCGGATCAACCACCGGAACCAGTCCTGCCGCCGGATATGTCCCGGGAAGTATCAACCGGCAGTTCGCCGGTACGACGATTACCGTGCTGTTGCCCCCCTGGGGAGCCATGCCCGCATCACAGCTCGCCAAATTTACCAAGGAAACCGGGATCCATGTCAATCTGGAAATCATGCCGTGGGACGATATCCATGACAAGGTGGTGACCGCCGAAGCGGCCCACGTCTCACCGGCAGACGTGACCGAGGTAGACTGGTCATGGGTTGGCCAATTCGGCGACACCGGGTGGTATACCCCCTTAAATCATCTCATTTCGCCCACCGCCCTCAAAAATTCCCTCGTCGCCAACATTTTCACGGTCCACCATCAATTAATTGCCATGCCGTACAACTTTGATTTTCGGGAAACCACGCTGAATTGGAAGGACTTTCAAGAAGCCGGGATTACCACCGTACCCACCACCTGGGCCCAACTGCTGGCGGACGCCAAACTAATCAAAGCCAAAGGCATTGTCCAATATCCCATCGGCATGCCCCTGTCGATTACCGAAGGCACCTCGACCGATACCTGGTATACGTTGATCAAGTCTGCGGGCGGCCAAATCTTTGGGCCGAATTGGACCCCCTTGTTTACGGCACCTAACTCCATCGGAGCGCAAGCGTTGGAATACATTAAAACGCTCTACCAAGACGGACTGGTTCCACCTGGCGAGGTGCAACTCACCGACGTCCAGACTGCCACACTGTTCGCCCAAAACAAGGTAGCGGCGCTGCTTGGCGCCACTCCCATCGACTTGTCGGAATTTCTTTCCCCTCAAACGTCGACCGTGTATAAAGACGACATTCGGATTATCCGGGTGCCCGGATTGCCGGGTCATCCGAGCGGCGTGTACGGATTGCCGGAGGGTCTGGGCATTCCGAAGCTGTCGACCCATCAAGGGGCGGCCGCGGAATTTATCAACTGGTGGATGCAAACGCCCCAATTGATGGTGTCGTATCACAATCCCAACATGGGCAATCCGCCCCCGGAAAAATATGCGCTCGACCAACTCATTCGAACTGGGCAACTGGCCCAAGGTCAAGAAATCGAAACGTTGTTGAAACAAGTCACCCCGTTGTTCCCGCAGGGGACTCCACCCTGGTATCCCCAATTTTCCACCGATGTTGCCACGATGGTGCAATCCGTAGTCGAAAACCGGATCCAACCGCTGCCTGCCCTTCAACAATTGGCCAACGAAGTCCATGCCATCGTTCATCAAGGGGGATAATCGGTGTCTCGTCCATTGGCATCCAATTTGCCGCCGGTTGACCGTCCTGCATGGAAAGTGCGGCGGCGTGCGTCATTAGGTAAGGGCCTTAAACCCTACCTAATGGTGGCGCCGGCCGTGGTCATCATTGCCGGATTGGTGTTATACCCGTTATTTTTGAGTCTGGTCACCAGTCTTCGCGTGGACAACGTGTTGTTCCCCGGCGTGCACCGCTTTATCGGATTAACCAATTATCAAAACGTTCTTTCGGACCCGTCGTTTCAGTTGGCCGTCAGAAATACCGCCATTTACTTTCTGGCCGGTTCGTTCGGGGTGCTGACGGGTTCCTTGATTATCGCCATGTGGTTACACAACCTCTCTTTGAAATGGCGTGGATTTTTTCTCACTGTTGTCATTCTCCCCTGGGCAGTGCCGGGAGTGGTGACCGGCCTTCTCTGGTCGTTTATTTACAACCCGACCACAGGACTTCTCAATGCGATATTGCTCGATTTGCACGTCATTAACCATGATATCGTTTGGTTAAACCATCCAGGGTTAAATCTTCTGCTGATCGTCATCGCGTTATTATGGCAGATTCTGCCGTTGACGTCGGTCATTCTTTTGGCCGGTTTGGAAAGTATTCCCCCGTCAATCTATGAAGCTGCCCGAGTCGACGGATGTCATCCTTGGCACGCGTTCACCCATATCACTCTCCCGCTCATCCGACCGGCGTTGGCTATCGCCATGGTCCAAACAGCGGTATTGACCATCGGAGTATTTGACCAGGTATACGTGCTGACCGGGTACGATCCGAGTACCAAGTCAGTCATAATTCAAACCTATTTATATGCCTTTCAAAACCTGAACCTGGGTCAGGGAATCAGTGCCGCCATGCTGGTAACGTTGGGAATAACGGTCGTAGGATTTATCTATCTCCGGTTTCTTTATCGGGAGGTCAGTTATTAATGATGCGACGTATCGCGTTGACGGTCGGCGGAATCCTCATCAGCTTGTGGAGTTTGGGGCCGATTTATTGGGCCTTGGTCTTGAGTCTCATGAACCCGGTTCAACTGCTGTCCGCCCAACCGTCCTTTGTGCCCTATCCGGCCACCTTGCGTTATTTTGCGCAACTCCTTTCATCCGCTAACGGCGACAACACCTCGTTCTTACATGTAGCGTTGAGCTCGATTATCGAAACGTCGGTAACCACCCTTATCACCATCGTGGTAGCCACGATGGCCGGATATGCGTTTGCCCGGTACCGATTTCGCGGATCGCAGGTCTTGTTCCTTACCATTATCGCAACGATGGCGCTGCCGGTATATGCCGTCATTATCCCCTTGTTTCAGCTCATGACGCAATTAAATCTGGTCGGAACATATATCGGGGTGATTCTGGTGGAAGTTTCGGCGACCTTGCCATTGGCTATTTGGCTGATGCGCAGCTTTATCGCCTCGTTGCCGCCCTCGCTGGAAGAAGCTGCCTTGATCGATGGGGCCACCCACTTCACCATGATTCGGGAGATTGTTCTACCCCTGATCGGTCCAGGCCTGTCGTCTACCACCATAGTGGTGTTTTTAACCACTTGGAGCCAATTTCTCATCCCTTTGACGTTTGCTCCAACTGCCAACGTTGAGCCGTTAACTGTGCTCATCACGCAATTCGTCAGTAAATACGCCATTAATTACGGACTTCAGGCGGCCGCTGGGCTTCTCGCATTGCTCCCGCCAATCCTGGTGGTACTACGATTTAATAGAAGTCTCTTACGCGGCTTACTGACGGGAGCGGTTACCTCTTAATAATCCAAACCCGACTTTATTTATCGATATGCTTCGCTCATCGGAGCCAACCGCGATACACTAACCAAAATCGTTCCAAAAACTGCTATGCTTATAGGCACGGGGGTTTTGAACATGGAGGTTCATGAGTTGATGTCCGAGCGTCAAGAATACCAGGAATACCTGTGGCAAATGGCTCGCCACATTGCCCAACAGCTACATGCGTGGGGCGTGTCAAAGGTCATTTTGTTTGGATCACTGGCCCGCGGTCAAGCCCGAAAACATAGTGATATCGATCTCGCGGTGGTTTGGTATACAGACCTGCCGCCCCTCGAACGAGCGGCAGCACTTTATCGCCGCTTAGGACCGCTCTCGGTTCCGGTTGACATCATCGTGCTCACTCCCGAGGAAGCCGACCCTGCCCGTCTCATCCAATTCGGCCAAAGCATCTTTAAAGAAGGGATCGCGTTATGAAAAGTTCTTGGATTGAGGACGCCGCATAAAGCCGCGATCTGTCCTTCCCTTCCTATCATGACCACCCTAATGATTAACGGGTTTTTCCGCTTTTTGGGTGTTACGGTCCACGTTCTTATGCGAGACGTCAACTATGTCGTCTCGTTCAGGAATTCGGTCGGCAGTTTGGGGGATTTTTTGGCCCTTGAGCCAATCGGACGGATACCGGTTCGTTAACCGGCTCTCTTTATCCCTCCCAATGATTTTTGGCATTAGGCGCTGCATGGGCCTTGGCTGCGGCAAGAGCGGAGTCTGCTAAAAGCTGTATATCAGGCGAAGTCTAAGCCGATCGTTCGACAAGTTGTCTCGCACGCCTGGTTTATCATACCGTTAACGGCTTGTCCGTCGGTCAACGGACAGAAGGCATCGCGGATGAAACCCGATCGGGCAAGTCAGAGAATTCCCGAACCCGATTGCAGGCTACCCAAAGATTAAATCCTTGAGGAGGTCCTAACGATGTCCCAGACTGATACGACGGTATTTGTCCAACGGTTCACCCATGGACTTATCGGACCCGACACCGGATTTTTTACCACCATTCCCAGTGGGGGCCGGATTCGGGCCGTCACCCCGCCCGGGTGCTGGGGACCCATGATTACCCCAGATTTTCGGGGCGGACATGAAGTGACCCAGCCGGTATATGTAGAAGGCGCCGATGTCGGTGATGCGATCGCGTTATATATTGAAAACGTGACCGTGCTATCGACGGCGGCCAGCACCGGAACCATGCGGGTAAACGAGCGGGCGTTTGACGGCGACGCCTTCGTGGCGAAAAAATGTCCCGGGTGTGGTCGTCCGTGGAACAGCCATCCGCTGCATTCATTGTGGGACGGAAGCCAGCCCCTTTCATTTTCAACAAGGGTATACGGTCGTATTCGATGCCGAAAGGCAAGTGGCTGTCGCAGTTAATCAAGAAAATGCCGAACGATTTGCCCGTCAAGCCAAAGAGTGGGCAGCCCTACCTGACCACAGCGAACAGTACCCCATTTTACTGTTTGCCGCCCACGAATTGGCCGGGTTTCCCGTCCGCGTCAGCCCCTGTATCGGAAACATCGGAACCATCCCCGCCAAGACCATCCCGGATTCCCATAACGCCGGAGACTTCGGCGCCTTTTTGGTTGACGCCCCGCATGAATACGCCTTAACCGCGGAGGAATTGGATGCGGTTCGCACGGACGTCCGACCGGGTGCCGTGCTCATCTGCCCGGTTAAAGTTCCCGGCGGCGGCATCTAGATGGGCGATGCCCACTCCATTATGGGGCGAGGCGAGCTCGCGGTTCACAGTATCGACATCACGGCCGATATCACCGTGCGAGCCGAACTTCTTAAGGGGGTAACTGTTCCGGGTCCGATCTTGCTACCGAATGCAGAGGATTTGCCGGCTATCGCAAAACCCCATACGCCGGATGAACGTCAGGCATTTCAACGATTAGCGGAACAATATGGCCTCCGGACGGACACCGAAATGGGGCCCGTACAATTTATCGGAACCGGCAAAGATTTGAATGCGGCAGTCGATAATGCGATAGACCGGGCGCATCAGTTCCTCGGCATTTCACGGGATGAGGTCATGAATCGTGCCACCGTCACCGGGGAAGTGCAAATCACCCGGTTACCCGGCACGGTACAACTGTCCCTCTTGCTGCCCCGGCACCTTCTCGAAGCCAAAGGACTGTGGTCAGTGGTTCAAATGCAATACGGTCTATAATCACCTTCAAAAGCAGCCGGTCCGGCTCGGATATGTCGAGGGCCGGATCGGCATGCCCCTGCGGCCCTCGATGCCTTTTTATAACGTCTGCCGCCGGTTTTGTCTGTTATCGTACCGCCTCTTTAACAAACGATCCGCGCCGACGGAGCCCCCAGAAGCCAACGACTCCCAATCCGACTAACGGCACGCCAACCGCCCACGGAACTTCGGGCAATTGCCCGACAATACTTGGTGGGGGCGACGCCGTCACCGGAGCCGTGTCGAGTTTTTCATCGTCAAGCTGGTACATGTGAAAGACCGTGGTCGACGCCGCCGGTTGATTGACCAGTTGAATGGAAAAAGAATCTCCCGGCGACGCGGGCGTCGGCAGTTGAAATGCATACACGGCCGTAGCGCTTTGACCACCGCTCACGAAAGGATCCGGATTGGTCACCAACTGATAACTACTGAGATCCGTAGCCACCGGATTGCCGGTGGTAGTGTCGGTGATATCAATGCTCGGCATCGCATTAGGATTTCCGCCCACCAATTGGGTGTCAGGAAATTCCCAGCTGCCGCCCTGATTGCCGGTGTCTAAGACGGTTATCGCCACGTCCACCGTTGTAAAGCCGCCGGACGACGATACGGACTGAATGCTTAAACCCGTGACCGTAAAAGACGGCGATTGAGTTGCCGCTAAGGCCGTCCCGCCGAATATGACCGCGCCGACGGCCATGCCCGTGCCTAATAATGCTCGATACCGATGGATCATCGTCTCAGTTCCCCCTTTCTTGGGCATAGCGTTTCCGCCGACGTTTGCCATGCACCATTCTTACTCTAACGCGACGACCCGACCTCTCAAGTTCCGATGTCCCTATCACCCGGCGTCTCATATCGAGTCTCACCGAATGGGGGAACTATAAGGGTCTGTCACGCACCGTAGAGGGGAACATTGAGCCGTTATGTCTTGAGCCCTCAGAAACCTTGAGCGCAACGAGCGGTATTATCAAATTTTTGTCGGCCTGTCCGTTAACGTTTCCTAAAAACATTTTTTTGCTTCGACCGCCGCCGGTCTCTGAGGGTCTCGATTGTCTTCATCTTCGTGAGAGTTCGGCTCGGGTAATACGCCAAGCACGCCCCCATGCCTGGCCCAGAATCGACGGATACCTCAGTAAGATGACCGTCATTTCATCCTCCGTCCGCCATCCGACCTTCTTTAATAAGAATTCGTGTTGAGCTCCGTTGTGACCGGGACCATATTTGTTTGAAAGAAGGGACTAGTGGGCCCGTTGTCACTCGCCAGAAACCCAGGATAGGTTTCGACCGTCAGCCAAAGGGTGTCCCCGGTGGGGCTGGCGCCGCCGGCGGTATACGTAAACGTCAGCTGATTTTGTTTCCAGACGGCCCCCGTGACGGTCGGCGGATTGGCGTTACCGGGAAATCCCGACAACCCGTCTTCAAACCACTGAAGATTGTCGGGGGTAACGATGTCCCACTCCGCCGGCACAAACACGGCAAAGGGATTCCCTTGGATGCGGTGCCGGTCCGGGGCATACAGGTTTACGGCGACCTGATATGTGGCGCCTGTTTGTACCCCATTAACCGATTGAGAGTAGAAAACCTCACCGTTATTGTGTGCAACCGGGTCGCTTACCGATAGCGTCTGGCCGGTTGTGACGTTGGTCATGGAGACCACCGCCGCTGATTGCGGCATCCCGGCTTTCGCCAAAATCACGGCCGGCCCCACGCCGCCCGGTGCATCATCGGGAGATTGAAACTCTTGTTGGTAGGTCAACGGTTCCGAGGTCTGACCTACCGGGATGTATACGGCAGTGTTAAACACTTGGCCGTTATTCGATCCGTTCACCAAATCGGTGTCCGCGGTATCCCCCACGGTCGCCGGAACCGGCTGGCCCCAGGCGTTGACCGAATCAATCTGAAGCGACGTGCTGTAGGTACTTAATGACAGCGGATGGCCCCCACCCAGCGGAGTCCCCGACGGCCAAAACACCCGGTAGCCGGTTTGCTGAGCCGGATTGGCCGATAGCAGGGTCACCGTCAACGAGGCCGGTTGGGCGACGCCGGGAGCCGACGCCGAGAGGGTGGCACTCGTTCCGACCGCCCCCGATCCGGCGGTCACCGTGACCCACGCCACTCCGTTATGGAATGTAACGGGTTCGGACGTTGCTGTGGTCCCCAGTGATACCCCGGCGGAATTATTCGTGAGGGTGACGGTTGCCGATCCGTTATCTTCTGTCATCACTTGCCCGGATGAGGTCAGCGCATATAAGGCAAATGATTTCGATTGACCCGCCTCGGCCGGTAAATAAGGATATCCCGACAAAAACTCTAGCGCAGCCGGAGGATTGGTCGGTTGGGCCACAGGCGATCCGACCGGCCACGGCAATTGGGAGACCGTATAAACATCGTCCCATTGAAACCGCATAGCTTGAAATACGGCTGGGGAAGGAATCCAGTGCAATTGCCCGCCGTTATACCAATAAACCGCCGATTGTCCCGATTGCCGGAACAATTGGGCCGATGATCCTACCGGATCCGGTAATTGGGACACAACCCGAACGTCTGACCATCGGAAACCCAAGTCGAAGAATTCGGCTTTGGTTAAAATCGCTTGCATCACCCCGTTGCGTTCGATATATACGGTGGGGTGTCCCATAACCCGGTACACCGGATATGGATCTAACGAAAAACTTTTGGCAACAGCGTCGGACGACGCCACGAGCATGGCAGTAACGGCACCGACCGCGGTTAATAACTTGGGTATTTTTATGGCCACATTCTCCTCCAAATCACCGATATATTTTAATTTATCACCGGCTACCAGCCTTCAAAGAATATATACATGTATTGTAAATCACCGGGAAACGCTTTCCTAGGTCCATGGCTATGCCACTAACCCTTATTTTGGTCAGGGAAATCTCTCGCGAACGCCCGGTGCCGTCCAATTCCGAGACGGTCTCGCCGACAGAGGCGAGTCAAACAGAGCGCGTGCGTTAGCCAAAGATACCTTGTGCCCATTTGGCATGAATCCGGGACAGACTGGTTCAATCGCTAGAGTCTAAGCGCCAATCACAACCAATCCTAGGAGGCTGAATGATCAAGCCCTAATTTGTGTGTGGGTATGATGGGAATCAAGCCCCGGGGTGCGGCGCAGGAATCGGCGGGCGATCCGTCGAACTGCTCGGTACTTCGTGGGTGAGCCGTGCGATGTCGCCGAGCGGAACGACTCGGCTTTTACATGGGCCTGCACTCGACGCAGCGGTTCGCTTGGTGTGTGTGAGTGAGTTCCGCTCGGCGCACCGCCCACATGAGCCGGCAGCGACCGGAGACTCGGATACGTGAATGCCGTCAGGCACGGAACATCAAGACATCGGGAACCCCAAGCAGAAGAAAGACGGTCTATGTCAAGGATGTGGATAACTGAGATGACGGAACATGAGGGGACATGAAGACAACACTCCAGGAAGCGATCACCCAGGGGCGATCGCACAGCGCCAACAGGCGTCCTGGGTTAGGCCGCGTGCCGCGCGCGGTCGGCCAAGAACCGGGCTTCGTCGTAGCGCTGGCGGCTCTTCCACATGCGGAAGAGAATCCGCAGCCAGACGTTCGCCAGCGCCCGCAAGGCGGCGTGATGCTCATGGCCCCGGGCTCGGTACTGGTCATAGTACTCGCGGGCCCAGGTACACCGCGATAGGGAGGTGAAGGCGAGTTGATGCACGGCGGCGCGAAAATGCTTGTCACAGGCCCGGCGCATATGCACCCGTTGGAATTTCCCGCTTTGGTAGAGTACGGGGCTCGTGCCGGCCAAGGCTTGAACGGCCTCTGCCCGTTCAAACCGGTCCCGATCGGGACCAAACCCGGCCTGGAGACGAGTGGCCAAGGTCACAGCGACTCCCGGTACACTCATCCAGAGGTCAGCATCCGGGCTCGCCAAAAAAAGCTCGGCGAGGTGCTCGCGCAACGCCCGCTGCTCCGTTTGCACGGCTTGCAGTTGGGCCACCAGCGCCCGCACCGCCCAGACCTGGGCTCGGCGCTTGCCGGGCGACGCTTCCCAGGCGCGCTGCTGCAGGGCGCTCCAGATCCGGGGCGCCTCCTGCGCCGCCCGGGGATAGCGGTGCTGCCGCAGCCAGCTCATGACCTCATTCACCGTCAGGCGGCGCGCGTCTTGCGGATCCGGCCAGTTGGCCAAAAAGGCCAAGGCCACCGGACGGCTCATATCGGCAAAGGCCGCCAAGACCTGCGGATAATAGCTCTTCAGGGCGGCGAGGAGTTGATTCGTCAACCGGGTGGCCTGCCGGGTCAGCGCTTCGTCGATGCGGGTCAACTGGCGCAATTCGACCCAGGCTTCGTCTGCGGGCCGCAAGGGCCGCAGCTGGTCGCGGTCCGTCCAGCCCAACCGCGCCAAAATCGCCGCATCCAGGCGGTCGGTTTTTGCGCCCGAGGGCTTGCGGCGCGCATCCGACACTTTGGGATTCACCGGATATACCCAAAAGCCCGTCGTGATCAACCAATCCACCACCAAGCCTTGGGAGGTCTCAATCACGACATGCACATCCGTGCGCACGTGGTGCGCCCAGTCGAGCAGCCGACCTTCCAACAGGTCCAACGCCTCGCGGGTATGGGCAACTTGCCCGGCCCACAGCGTATGGCCGGGCTGGTCTTGCACGACCACATCGTGATGCCCGTCCGCCCAGTCCCAACCGACAACGATTTCCATCGACCGCGCCTCCTTTGTGAGATCTCCCAAGGACGCACCAGCCTTATTTATCACCAGACGTGGCAGAACCCGGATATCGACCGGTCTATGAGTGGTTCCTTGGGCTACAGATGGTCCCGGAAAGGCGAATCTTTCTTCGGCGATCGCGTCGCAAGGAGGAGAAGCCTTTTCCGGGAATGCTTGTCAGCCATACCTCATGATGGGCTAAATACTTCGACGAGATCCAGTGGCTCGTCGTAATCTTTGACCAAGTTATCCACCACTGAGACTAGCAAATAAGGAGGACGTCCCCCATGACACAATTTATGGAGTTGGATTTGCATAAAAATTATATTCATGGCTATGTCTTTCAACCCGGCCAAAAAGGGACGCATTTCCGGTTTTCCAACACGCCCGACGAGTGGGCCCGGTTTCTCGCCACGCGGCTCACCCCGGAGACCGCCGTGGCGATCGAAGCGACCGGCAATGCATTCACGATCGATGATCGCCTGATCAACCACGCGGGTCAAGTGGTCGTCATTCATCCGGCCGGCCTCACAGGGCTGGGCGCCGGGCGGCACACGGACCGGATTGACGCCGAACGGCTGGCGCAACTGCTGGCGCTCGGGACGTACACCCGAGTCCAGGTGTGGGTGCCGCCCACGAAGGTTCGTGCCATTCGGGCGTTGATTACCCAAGCCCGGGCCTGTCAGCAGCAGGAGACCGCGTGGCGGAACCGGGCGCGGAATCTTTTGATCCGGGCAGGTTACGCGGTTCCGCGGTCGGTGGCCTTGCGGGACTGGCTGGCGGCCCATGCGACGGAACTCGACGAGACGCTGCAAATGATTTTCACGAGTGCACTGACGATGGCCGAGCAGGCCCACCAGGAAGGCGAGCGCTTGCGGGGCGAGATTCTGCGGCGCTTGCAGGACCGGCCCGAGATGGCCTGGCTCTGGAGCGTGCCCGGTCTGGGCGCGTGGACCGCGGCCGTGGTGTGGGCCTGGATCGGGGATCCGCTGCGCTTTCGGTCCGCCCGCCACTTCGGGCGGTATGCCGGGCTGGTGTCAAGGGCAATTGAAATTCCCCAGAAAAGATAATTTGAAAATCCCCAAAAACGACACCTGAAAATCCCCCATAACGCCAGCTGAATTTGGCTCTTGTCCAATTTTGGTGCAACCCATCGGTGATCCCCCTGAGGTTTGGGCCCGATCTGCAACGAATCGACACGTTCCGACCCTCTTGACACAGTCGAAGCTCCTTCGCCGAAAGACGTCCCACGCCCATGACGCCGCGTCCGGGGGCTCGGGACAAGGAGCCCTGGTCACCACCCCTTCACTGCCCCGCGGTGAGTAACAAACGGGATCGAAGTAAGGCAAAACTGGCCCGACCGTACATTAATCGCATCAGCCGTTTAATCCGGTAGTTTAGCCCTTCCGTGCGTCCTTGGTTCCACGGCTCCCGAATGGCCGCCCGGACCGCGGCCTCGTCCGCGCGGAGGCCCCGTGCAAAGCGGGCCAATTCCGGAATGCCGCTGGTTTCCGCGCGGCAGAGCCACGCCGCGAGCGCTCGCTCGCGGTGATGCGTGACCAGTGCCCGGAACTGATGCACCAGGGTCCAGACGCGGCGCACCTCGGGATCTTGCAGGCGCATCGAGAGCCGCTCCGTCGTCGCCCGGGGCAACGTCGTCCACCGCCGGAGACATGCCATCGCCCAGCGCCGCGGCCGCCAGGGTGCCGGGCGTCGGGACGGCGAAGGTCGCCGCCGCGTCCCGTGACGGGCGACGAGCCAGCGATACACGGTCGACTGGCTTCCCGTATAGCCTTGGGTGCGGGCCGCCGCGTCTAGCGCTGTCGGCGTGTGATGTCCCGCGGCCCATGCGGCTTCGAAGACCGCGGCCCACCGGTCCTCTCTTGGGGGCGGCGTCGACGTTGGGGGGCGGCGGGAGCGGGCGGCGCTGGCTGTTTCGGCTAAGTTTATTTGGCTTTACTGACTTCAATGGTTTGTGAGGTTTTTGGTAAATTTAGATGGATTTCTTGGTGGCACCAGAGGAGGTCTCCAGGGAAAATACGAGGGCCTCGGACAGTTGGCACCTGTACCGAGGCCAGTGAAAGTTGCGATCTTTCTTGGCTATCTTATGGCATTTTTGGCCGTCCTTCAAGGCCTATGAGCAGAGTTGGGACGTTGCCTGGCCCACGATTACGTGCCCGAACGGGCACGGCCCTCTCGCAAAAAACGGGACCTATTGCCGCGATTACGTGGATGCCCAAGGAGCCCATTCGCTACGCGTGCAACGGTATCGCTGCCGGCCCTGCCAGCAGACGTGGACGCTGTTCCCCACGTTTGCCACCCCGTTTTCGGCGTATGCCCAAGGCGTCGTCTGGGCGGTCGCCATCTGGCATCGGGAACACGGGTGGTCTTGGCGGCGACGCATTCAAGCGTGGTGCACGGCCCATCATGTTCCCGTCCATATTCGCACGTTGCAACGCTGGGCGCGACAGTGGAGCCGACGCATGACGGCCTGTTTGCAACAATTGATGGTCTGGATTGCGGACAACGGCTATCGGGAGCAGGTGGATGTCTGGGGGCGGGTGGACACGGATACGGCGTTTCAGGCATGGCGACAGTTGTGGCGCGGCCTGCAGCAGCGTATGGCCGCGTGGCGGAGGGGATCCCTTTGGGTGGGACCGACGCTCTTGGGTTTAGGCTGTCACACGGAATGCCGAATGGCACGGGGACCAACGGCTGGGGTAGGGTCAGGTGATTGACCATTTCTGCCATGAGGAGGCTGATGACCCATGTTGTCATCTCGGACGACACCCGAACTAATTGCGGCGTTTCGTTACCATGTCATTGCTCCGTTAGTGAGTCGACCGCTCTCGTATGGCGAGCAGCGTGCGCTCATTCAGACCCTCTGCCAGCAAATCTGGCAGGCGCCCGATGGCGAGCCGGTAACCCTGAGTCCGCGCACGATTTATCGGTGGTTGGCGGCGTATCGTGCCGGCGGTTGGGCGGCCTTAGCGCCCGCGCCGCGGGCGGATGTAGGCACCATGCGCCATCTTGATCCGGAAATCTTAGCTCTCGCTATCCAACTCCGTGACGAAAATCCCACCCGGTCTGTCCAACAGATTATTCGGGTGATGGAGTTGGCCCACCGGATTGAGCCGGGATCGGTGAAATATAGCACGCTTACGTACCACTTTCGTCGGCGGGGTGTTTTGGCAAAACAAGCGCCCGATCCGGAGCACGTTCTCCGGCGCCGCCAAGCCCCGTATGCGAATGCGGAATGGCAAGGTGACACCCAGTATACGGTCCGTCTTCCGGATCCAGCCCGACCGGGCCGGACCAAACAAGCCTATCTCTTTGCATTCATCGACGATTACAGTCTTTTTAGCCCCTTAAGAAAGCATGACAAAAGCGATCTCTCTTGATACCGTAAAAACAGGTAAAGGAGAGGCTATGATTCCGATGAGTCAAACCTATGCACCCGAATTTAAACAGCAAGTGGTACGCGAAGTACGAGAAACCGGTAATGCGGCCCTGGTAGCCCGGCAACATCAGCTGAACCCCTCCATGGTGCGCCGCTGGGTCCGGGAAGCCTTAACCGCAGAATATCCGGATCCGCAAGCCTTGTCGTTAGCCGAAGAAAACGTGCGCCTAAAGCGGCTGTTAGCGGAGCGCGACCTTCAAATTGCGATGCTCCAGGATTTTCTCCGCAAAAAGGGGATGCGGTGGTGACAGAATTATGTGAACAGGTGCATGCATGGGCTGAGGCGTACCCCCAGGTGCCCCTGCAAGTCTGGTGTGCGACCGTGCATCTCCCGCGCGGGAGTTATTATGCCTGGCGCCGGCGGCAGCTCAACCCGTCCGAAGACCGACGGCGCGCGGCCGTCGGCCGCGCCCCTGTGGGCTATAGCACCACCCAAACCGGGCATGCGGTGTCCGACGACCAAATCATGGCGTGGATTCTGGCCATTTTGGAGCAGGAAAATCCCTGGTATGGCTATCGGAAAGTCACGGCGGTCTTACGCCAACAGTATGGGTTGATCATCAATCCGAAAAAGGTCTATCGGCTGATGAAGGCTTGGCACTTGCTCTGGCCCGATCGCCCCCCGAAATCGCGCTATCCGCGCAAATTGGCCCGGAATTGGGTCATCACGCGACCGAACCAGCTGTGGCAAACGGACATCACCTACGGATATATTGCGGGCGAAGACCGTTTTTTCTACGTCCAAGCGATTTTAGATGTCTGTGACCGGAGTATCGTGGCCTATCACATTGGGCTGACCTGCCGGGCGGCGGACGCCGCCCAGACGCTTCAACGAGCCGTCCAGGCCCGCCAGACCGAATGGGGTCCGGAACCGCCCGTGATTCGCACCGATAATGGCCCTCAATTTACGGCTCACGTGTTCGAAGCCCAGTGTCAAGCCTTCGGCTTGACCCACGAACGGATTCCCGTGGCGACGCCGAACGCCAACGCCTATATTGAGGCCTGGCATGCCCTGTTAGACCGCGAATGTCTGAGTCAGGAATTTGCGACCTATGCCGAAGCCTACGCGGCGGTCAC
Source organism: Sulfobacillus acidophilus DSM 10332 (assembly GCA_000237975.1). Taxonomy (GTDB): domain Bacteria; phylum Bacillota; class Sulfobacillia; order Sulfobacillales; family Sulfobacillaceae; genus Sulfobacillus_A; species Sulfobacillus_A acidophilus. The sequence continues at coordinate 2,195,252 of CP003179.1, forward strand.
CCGGTGGATTGCGTTTTATAACCAGCGCCGCCTGCACGGAGCCTTAGGGTATCGGTCTCCTGCCCAAATGCGGCACGCCGTGGCGAACGGCCAAGCACAGTGGACCCCGTTGTGTGCGTAATCGCCCCAAAATGGGAGCGAATGCCCTAGAGAGAACGCTCGTGTCAAAAAAACGGGGGCCAAACCGCAGTCGCTTTATTGTGGGAGCGCAGTTCTTTTTTGAAGAGAACCGCCCTCGTCTCGAAGAGGTGCTCAAGTGGGCGATTGTGCGGCACGGCGTACCCGAAATTTTGCATTGCGACAACGGCGCGGTGTACTCTTCGCACTATCTCCAACGGGTCTGTGGCGAACTAGCCATTGACCTACGCCATGGACGCCCGAGACATCCCAGCGGGAAAGGAAAAATTGAACGCTGGTTTCGCCGAGTCGATCAACAGTTCACGGGGGAAGTGGAAACGCTGATCGCCGACGGACGCGTGCAAACGCTCGAGCAGCTCAACGCTCTCCTGGAGGCGTGGTTAGCTGTGGGATATCACGATGCGCCGCATAAGCGTTTGGCTGGGGCGACGCCCCGGCAGGTCTGGACGGCGAGCCGCCAAGATCATCCACCGCGTACCCAACCCGTGGAAACATTGCGGCGCATCTTCTTGTGGCAGGACACTCGCCGGGTGGACAAAACGGGGGTCATTCAGTTGGCCGGCAATCGATACGAGGTGGATGCCCGGCTGGCGCGCAAAACTATCACGGTGCGATATGATCCGTACGATCTCACCGTAATCCACTGCGAGTATCAGGGCCAGGTCTATCCCGATGCGACGCCGCTCGTCTTACACCATCATCGCCACCGCGAGGTGCCCAATCCGGAATCCCCACCGGCTGCGCCGGCAACCGGCTTAAATTATCTCACCCTGGCTCAGGAACAACAGGCTACGCGTGCCCAAGCACAGCAAGCCCGCATTCGCTATGCCACCCAATCCCTCAATTCTGCGCATCCGAAGGAGGACCCCCCGCTACATGCTTAGAGGCTATTTTGGCTTTACCCGCGAGCCGTTCAGCAAAGAGCTCGATCCCACGGAATACTTTCCGCACAACGGATTTCAGGAATTACACGCTCGGCTCACCATCATGGTCGAAACCCGTGCCTGAGGGCTCGTGACCGGGGACATTGGATCGGGGAAATCGAGCGCCGTCCGGCGGCTAGCCGCCGGCTTAGATCCCCATCGCCACCCCGTAGTCTACTGCGCCGAGTCTCAATTGACGCCATTCGATTTTTATTCCTTGGTACTGGAGGCTTTCGGCATGACGCCACGCTTTCAGCGATCCCAGGCGCGGCGTCAATTCTTGACGCTTATGACCGATCTGTTTGACCAACAGCATAAAGTACCGGTCCTCATTATTGACGAGGCTCAAAATCTTCCCGCCACCATGCTCCAAGAACTCCGGTTCATCACCAATACCCAAATGGACGCCGTCACGCCCTTTGCGTGCATCTTGGTGGGACAACCCGACTTGCGAGCCCAGCTACGACTACGATACTTTGAACCGATTCAACAACGCATCGCCTTGCGCTACCATTTAGGCGGCCTGTCCGAGTCGGAAACGCAGGCCTATGTCGCACATCATTGTAAGCTTGCAGGCGCGACCCATCCGTTGATGGCGCCCTCAGCCTTGAGTCTACTCTATACCACCACCCACGGCATCCCGCGGCTCATCAACCTGTTCGCCGTCCAAGCACTCTGGGCTGCAGCGGCGGCCCATGCGGACATCGTTGATGAGGCACACATGCAACAGGCCATTGCCGACTGGCGCGACGGCAGTTGACTCACCCATACGTTCACAAGACCTCCTCTCGGGAACCGGCAGGGGGTCTTGTGCCAACGGCCTTAGCAAAACTTTCAGGGCTAAACAGCTTGACAGTGAGCGGCAGCGTTGCCAAGAAGCGTTAGCGCCAACACGCTGGCATCCGGGCATACTTGCGAACGGTGTGTCGGTCGAGATTCAACGCGCGGGCGATCGCCGAGAGGTTGTCGCCCTGGGCCAACCGCGCATGAATCGCCGCCCAGCGGGCTTGCGATCGGGAAGGGTTCGGCGTCTCCGTCGGCGCCTCCGGCGCCGCCAGCGGTTCGGAGGGCGGTAGCGGTTCGGGATGCCGTTGGAAGAACCGTTCCACGGCGTCGGCCAAATTCCGGAACAGATGGAAGCGGTCCGCCACTGGCTGCGCCTGGGGCACCCCCTCGGCAATGGCGTGAGCAAAAGCCACCGCCCGGTCTCGGGTCACGATCGCCACCGTCGGATGGGCTCGTAACCACGCGGCCACCGTCTCGGCGCGCGTATCCGGCAAAATGTCGAGGATGGTGCCCCGTTCGTGGTCGACCACAATGGTCGCGTACCGTTGGCCTTTCCGCCGGGCCCATTCATCGAGGCCGATGACCCGTGGCGCGGGCGGATCGGGCAGGGGCATCGCGAGAATCCATCGGTTGAGGGTTTGGCGACTGACCGGGAAACCCGTCGTCTGCAGCTGCCGAGCGGCGTCGCTCGCCGAGGTCACCAAAGTCCAGCAGACCATGGCCTGTTGGGCTTGCCGGGTCCACCGTTGATACGGGGCGACACCGGGTAGGCGTTCACAGAAAATCGCTTGCGAACAGGCGGGGTTCGTACAGACAAAGCGCCGGACCCGGAGGTGCCACTGCACCGCCCAGCCCCTCCACGGAACATCGCGCGGGGTGCGCCAATAATGGCTTTTAACCCAGGCACTCGGCTGGCCACACCGCGGGCATGCAGCCGTGGGCGCCGTTGTCTCGGCCCCAATGTGAATCGGTGCCTGCTCACCGTTGATGCGGAGAATTCGCACCGGGGTATTTTCGAGTATAATAAAACCGGACATGAGATCACCATCCTTGCACGGAGTTGTCTCATGTCCATTTTCCATCTTATTCCATAATTCGCCAAGCACCAAAATTGGACAAGAGCCATTTCCTCTTGACCAAATACACGTGCAGATGAGTGCCGCGTCGATCGACCGCTTTCTCGCCGCCGAACGGCGGCGGTTGGAGGTCAAAGGGCGCAACGGCACCAAGCCCGGCACCCCCCTCAAACAGCAAATCCCGGTCCGGATGTGGGCGGAATGGGATGATGCGACCCATCCCGGATTTCTCGAAATCGATCTCGTCTCCCACGATGGCGGCGCAGCCCGTGGCGAATTTGCCTGGACCCTGGATTTGGTCGACATCTTAACCGGGTGGACGGAAACCGTGGCCTTGCCGAATAAAGCCCGAAAATGGGTGATCGAGGCCTTGGATACCCAGCTCGCGCGCTTTCCCTTCCCGATTCGCGGGATCGACTCGGATAACGGGAGCGAATTCATCAACCACCATCTTCTGACTTGGTGCGATAGCCACCCGATCACGTTTACCCGGGCCCGAGCCTATCACAAAAACGACGGCTGTTATGTGGAGCAAAAAAACTGGTCGGTGGTGCGGCGCTTCGTCGGTTATCTACGCTATGAGGGGGCCGAACAGGTGCAATGGCTGAACGACCTCTATGCCACCCTCCGCCTCTATACCCATTTCTTTCAGCCGTTACAAAAGGCCGTGGCCAAAGAGCGTCGGGGAGCCCGCACCTACCGCCGCTATGATCAGGCTCAAACTCCCTACCAACGGGTCCTGGCGCTGCCGGATACGGTTGTGTCTCCGGCACAGAAAGCGGTCTTAACGGCGCAGTACGCTTCGCTCAATCCCGCCGCGATTCGACGCGATTTGCTACGGCTCCAAAACCGGTTGTGGGACCCCATGCCCCGCGAAACCCCGCACGAGTTCCCTCTATGATACGATTTTCAAAGACCTTTTATTTTGAGGCAACGAAACCCCGTTCAAGTACTTTTATTTTTGAGGGAAGACGGTTGGGATCTCTCGCATCGCTCATCCTTAGCAAACCCCCAAGGTTTTCCAACGTGTGCCAGACACCAGAAAAACATCTGAAGGCGGAGATTTTGGGAAAAACCCCCTGACGGTAAACAGGAGTTCATTACGCGACGTCGAATTCCCAACAGCAAATCAACATCCTTTTAAATTCAAACCGATAAGGAGACCTCGATGACACGTCTTTTTTGGTGGACCCTTACTACGTCGAGTTTACTGGTAATAGCGACCGTTCCTCCGGTTGCAGCTGCCTCGTTGCCCAATATGCTGACGTTACGCCAATGGTCACAGCAAGTGGTGTCTTGGTTACCCCATACCCCGGCCTATGCCAAGACCCTATTACATCAGGATTTTTCTGCATTGGCCACCCTTCATGGTCCCCGCACGGTAGACGTGGTCGTAGACACGGAAAAGCGCATGGCTGCCTTGGCTGCCTACACCGCGGCCGTCAGCACGCCCGGAAATCCGCTATACCATCACTTTTTATCACCAAGTGCCGTCGAAGCGCGCTTTGGTCCTACCCCTGCCGATATCCAGTCGGCGGAGGCCGCACTGACCGCGGCGGGCTGGTCCGTCACCGGTGTCGCCGGCTTTATCATGAAGGCCACCATTTCACATCCCAATCACGCGGGCATGCCGGTATCGCCGGCCATTTGGGCCGTATCCGGCCTTTTGCCGCATGGACTCATTCGCCCGCAAGCTACCAAAATCACTACCTTATCAGCGCCGTTGGCAAACCTCGGATTTAATGAACCTCCAGCCGTGATTCAGCAAACCCGTGATAGCGCGGGTGACATTATTAGTGTTCTTAGTTGGAATCCACATATGGCAAGTCAGGTGCCCGCCGGGCTACCCCTAAATATATTTGTCATGGCCCAAACCAGCATTGGCACCCCAATCGCCATCTCCCACGTGGACCAAATCACTGATACCAATAGCAATTTGGGTGTCGCTGGTGCCCAAGCCATGCCCGGCACGCAAAACACCTTATGGCAAGTACCTATTGCAGGCTTCACCGCCCAACCAGCGGGAGACATCGTGCAAATTGCCGTCACACTGGCTAACGGAGAGACCGCCACCGCCAATTTTACCTTACCCGCGATTACGGGCAATGCCACGATCTTGTCGCCCTTTACCCCGAGTCAGGTGGATCAGGTTGACGGATGGAGTACGTTCCCCGCCAACACCCCACCAGTGGCGGTGTTGACCATTGGCCAGCCGCCCAGTCTCGCCGATTTAAGCGCCACCTTAACTCAAAGCCAATGGTCCCCTCCGGGCGTGACCTTTCATTACGAAGATGGGGCCAGCAATAACGAGACGGGGACGGCCAACGAATACACAGAGGCTGAACTGGATTTAGAAGCGGTTGCGAGTGCCGCCCCCCATTCCCCGATCGAAGAATATGTGTATCCCGATTCTGATCCCAATGATCCGCTGGTCGGCTTCTTGACCCAACTCACCCAACAAACTGCCGCCAAAATTGCCAGCCTCAGTTACGGCTTTTATGGCGAAGATCCGGCCACCCTGAGCAGTTTGATGAACATCTTGACCGCAGAAGGCGTAACCGTGGTGCAAGCCAGCGGCGACCAAGGGGCTTGGAACGGCGGCAGCGATCCCGGCCCAGCGGGCCTCAGCCAATTGGAGCAAATCCCCTCTGTGTTGAGTGTCGGTGGACTGGATACCGCAGCCCCGGCGACCTTAGACGCCAACGGCAATGTGGTCAATATTAATGGCCCGGCTATTTTTAAAGCGTGGGGGGGCGACTATATGAATGGGCTTCCCCCCGCTGTGGCGCAAGCTTACACCAGCCAAAACGCCGCATCCAGCGGCGGCTATAGCACCACAATTCCGGTACCCTCGTGGGAATCACCCTTTTTACCCGCAAATGCCAGTGGATTTGGGGTGCCGATTATTGCCGCGCCCGCCGGTGCTCCCGGATTTTCCGGCTATCAAGGCGGACAGCAAGCCATATTCGGGGGTACCAGCCTCGCCGCTCCGCTGACCGCCGGATGGCTCGCGGATGCAGAAACCCTGATGGGCACTAGCCAATCGGGCATGGGTAACATCAACCCGTTATTGTTTCAAACCGCCCAAGCGCATCCCAGCCTCTTCACGCAAGCCCTGTGGGGTTCGAACGGCGTTTATTCGGTGACCTCGCCCTCACCTGGCAGTTGGAATCCGGTGACGGGACTCGGGATGGTAAACTGGAGTGGTTTAGCCCTCGCCGACGCCACCTCGCCGGCATCCGTCACGCCCACCCTGTCCCTAAAAGCACCGGCTACTACTATAGGCCAGCTCGCCACCTTAAGTGCCGACATCAACGGAGTGAGCTCTGCCAAATATCAGTTTTGGCTCAAAAACCCCGCCAACGGCACCTGGATCTCGAGCGGTCCCTATTCCTCGAACGCCCAATTTCAGTTCCGTCCATCGATCGCCGGAAACTGGGAAGCGGTGGTCTATGCCCTGCTGCCACAGGGCACCACGTTAATGGCCAATACCACGCTGTCGGTCAGCCCCACCGGATCCATGGTCACCAGCCTCACGATCACGACGGCGTCTGCCTCACCCTTTGTAAATCCGGGGCAAACCGTGACGATTTCGGCTGATGGCACCGATACCGGTAACCAGCCTGAGTATCAGTTCTGGTTACGCGGTCCCAATGACCAATGGCGTCTGGTGCAAAACTACAGCAGCACGGAGTCGCTTAGCCTTTTGAACCTTCAACCAGGCAGCTATGCGATATCCGTGTATGCATTAGATGCCGCACAAGTGGCCGCCCACGCCTGGAACCAGGCTTACACTGAAACCACCGTCATTTATGTCGGCTCAAATGTCGCGGCCTCGGTACCGGCCACCGGTAGCGTCAATCAACCCCTGACCGTGACCGGGCTTGCCAGCGATATCACGGCCGCACAATATCAGTGGTGGATCGAATCCCCCAGCGGGCAATGGACCTCATCAGGGGCTTATCAATCGTCACCCGTTTGGACATTCACCCCCACCCAGTCAGGAACCTACACCCTTATCCTCTATGCCAAAGATCCCTTAGCATTAGCAACTGAGGCCAATGCAATATCGACTCGAACGACAGTGTTCGTACAATAAGTCTGAGCAGGTACCGGACGGTTTTATGGGATTGTTGGCTCCCACTTATATATCCACTGGGGATGGGTGGGATTGGTAATTAGCTCAAATAATTGTTGAGCACTACTCTCCCACTCTACCGGTCCGTTTATTTCTGACTGCTCAATTTGTTCCACATCGTCCCGTAATTCGTAGGATACACTATCCATATCTCCTCCAAATTTAATCCAACCGATAGGTAAACCATCATGAGCATGGACAGAATAACAAGAAGACAACTTCCTGATTAGCTCACTCAAAATAGTTTTAGAAAGAGATATGATGCCATTAGCACTACCTAACGAACAATAATCCGACTTAGGAAACGAATGCAAATCAGAAAGCACGAAAAAAACTTTACCGCCTTTATTCTTGAGATCATTGAACAAACTCCGATGATTGGACGTAACTTTAGATGTCGGAACAAGAAAGTCAAAACCCAAAAACATGTCACACTGCTGAATTTCCACGATATCATCTTCAAACACTTTTGTTTTAACTCCCAAGAATTTTTCAAGGACAAATTGACGGGCATAACGCCATGTACCATTTAGGTGATAAATTGGTTCAAATCGATACCCATTCCTTTTAAGATCTAGAACTTGGTTTGTAATTTTTAAAACAACTTGAGCAAGTACACCTTTAAATGTACCGGAAACCAAACCGGAAACATCAATGAGAATTTGAACATCTTTGCGCGGAATCGAAAATGTACGACCTAAGGAATAGGCTAAAGATGAAAGGTCTTGGAATGTTAGTCCGTCTTTAGAAACTTCTCGGAGTAACTCATTTACTAAATTATTTTGTGGTTGATAGAAATCCTCGATTGCCTCCATAAATCGCTCGCCCACCTCCCAAGGATTATGAGAGAGCCTAATATACTCTCGGCCATTTTCACCATATCGATGCCGTAACGCCTTCTCGATATAAAGAGTATCCAAGACTTCAATAAGTTGTTGAGGATTAACCGGATGTTCAATTCGAATGATTGAATTACTTGGGATTTCCGAAAATGCCCCTATAGAGTTTACTACCGTTGGAATACCATATGATAAGCAGTCAAGAACCGCACCCGAAGTTTCGCCATGGCTGATTTCTCTTAATTGAACCGCAACATCAGCTGCTTGCAAGTAAATTTCATACAGATCTGGAGATACATACCCGGTGATACGGATCTGCTCTTGCTTACCGATTAAAGACTTGAGTTCACGTTGATAATCATCACTAATAGGTTGACCAACAAGTACCAGATGACATTCGGGTTCAGAGCTTAAACGTGACTCTTTCCACGAGCCTATTAAAGTATCAATTAACTTTATCGGGGCAAGGAACCCAAAACTACATACAACAAAGTCATTGGCAGAGTAGCCAAGAAAGCGGCGCGCTGCATTGCGATCTATCTTCGTAGGAAGCGCCTTTAAATGAGGTAAAACTTTCCATAAAGAAACAGTTTCCGGAGTAAACCACTGTTGACCAAGATGCTGTGCATGGTGTGAATGAACGATTATTCCAAGGCTTTGCTCAATAACGGAGTGATTACAGGGATAGCGTTCGATAATCTCTTTAAGATCTCTCGACAAAAACCTCTCTTTCACCCCAGGATACCCTATACATTTATATATTTCTCTTGTCCAGACCGGCCCTGCCATTCTATTAACTTCTTCATGAGCCAGTATTCCGCTCAAAAAAAAGTCGTGCAAGACCACAACCCCAGGAATTTGTTGCAACAAGTCAAACATGTATTGGTGATATTCTGAATTACCAAAATGATATATCACCCGATCAAATCTACGAAAGTGATCCGTAAACCATTCCGGTTGCTTAATGTCACAAACGGCCATGATCCAAGGATCCGTAACATTCTCCTGGTTTACGATTACAGTAATATCATAGAAACGACTTAATTGTTTCAACAAAGAGACACTGTAGTTAGCTATTCCGGTTTTTTGGGGAGGCAATGGCGATATATAAGCTAATTTTAAACGTCGGCCTGAATACCCAAATACTTCTTTTTGGGTAAAGGACTCGAATTTACTAAACGCGCGTAGGGCAAATTCAGCAACCTTATTCCATGAGAATTCTTTCGCTCGTATTAATCCATACTCCCGTAGATGTTGTCGATACTCTCGGTCCATTAGTACCTCTGTTATTTTCTTAGACATCCCATCATAATCATGAGGATCAAATAGTGCGTCAGAACGATTTATAATTTCCCGTACACTTGTATTATTACTTCCGATAACAGCCGCTCCACAGGCCATGGCTTCCAACACAGGCAAGCCAAATCCCTCATGCAAGGATGGAAACACGAACAGGTCACAGGTATTATATAACCCCACCAGATCCTCATCAGCAACATATCCTATAAAATTAACATCATTTGTCCGTAAGCCTCGTGAATGCGCCACTCTCTGCAACCGATCGACTTCCGCTTGAGTAAATTTGCCGACAAATACTAGTTGATATTGTTGTATAAGTTCTTTAGGTAACAATGCATAGGCCTGTATTAATCCAGTTAAATTCTTCCTCGGGTCTTCTCCTCCAGTATACATAATAAACGGGCCATTAATTCCATAGCGCGCCAGTAGACGCTGTTTATCCTCTTGACTTAATTCAATTGAATGAAATTTATTGTCCACTCCGGAAAATACGTTTACCACCCGGTAGTCAGGTAAGTTTAGCCACTTAATTGCCTCCTGACGGGAAGATTCGGATATAGCCAACCACATGTCGGCGCGCTTAAGATGTTCCAATTGAGTCATATATCCATGTAAAATAATCGGATCGGATAGATAGATATCAGGGTAAATTAAAGGGATTAAATCATATAACGTCACGCTGATCTTAGGCTTGTCAACGAACGTATGAATACTTGAAACAATATCGTCAACATACCCCTCAAAAATGCTAAATATGTGGACTAAATCCGGTTTAATACTGGCCACGACGGCTTCATACATTTTTTCTGCAATTAAACGTCTGGTTCTAGCCGATTCATTTTGAAATCGAATCAAAGCCGGCGGTTCCCAAACATGAATAGCGTGTGGGTCAACGAATTGAGCGAAGGAAGACCGTAACGTTTCAGCACTTTCAGGATATAAGCCATTTAACAGAATGTGAAATTCATGCTCCCTTGGTGCCTTAACAAGAGCCATCGCCAATTCATAAGTATATCGACCGATTCCCCGATTTTTACTAATACCTTGTGCACCCTGAACATCTAGCAGAATTCGCATAAGATATCTTTCACCCTATTTTTGAGAATTTGTCCACTTAGCTAGCCGGAGGTAGATCAATCGTGCCGTCTCAGACATATTATTATCAGCTATTTCTATCCTGTTACTATCGTCAGCAAGTCGAAACCATATGTCATATACCAATCGCCTTATGGGCCAAATATTGATAATTCTTTTAACAAAACCCTTAAACCTTTCATGTCTCGCAAAATATTTTTTTATCACAACTGCCCCCGATTGGCCAAACCGCCGCAGAAAAATCTTCAGATTTTTGAACGAAATGCGTCTCATTTGGACACGACCAGAAATAAAAACATTAATTTTTCTCAGAGGTAACGTCCATCTCCAACTGCGAGTTGAATATATCGCGTCTATTTCGCTTCGGAGTTGGTGATTTAGCGCCTCTAGTTCTCGAACTTGAGTCGTCAACAGCTCATTTTGGCGTCTCTCTTGTTCAAAGGATAAGTCCATCTCATGGACTTTTACTTCTAATTTAACTGCCTCTGATTGTACGTTCCGTAGTTCGTCTAATTGGCTACTTAGGTAGGCATTTTCGTTCGTGGTTTTTTCGACAAGCTCGCGTAAGTCAGCCACTCGTCCTTCTAAAGAGCGAACAGTAGACTTTATATTAGTTAGAGCCTTATAGGTTGAGTTAACGTCAAAAACAAAGTCGTCCCAGATACTCGGCCCATATAAAAAATGACGCCTTAAGTCTAAGTGCTGGTTCGATATATAAAACCGATTTAACCCATCAAAATATGCAAAAGTATATCCTTTGTCAATTAATAGAGATTCCCACTCGGTATGAGTAGGGGTCTGGGTCAAAGGTTTCGTACTTTCGACAACCACAATCCACGGCCGAACAGAGGACTCCCTCCACCCCTGAAGAACCTCTCTCTCCATACCTTCGACATCAATTTTAAGCCAATGAACTTCCCGAGTCATTTGAGTTTGAAAAAGGTCGTCAAGAGTAACACAGGGCACCACGACTTCATTAACCCGGAACCCCTGCTCCGAATATTCGCTTGCCAACGCGTATAAACCAGTGCTTAAACCCGTTTCGGGTATTTCGTAAAAAGATATCAATCCTGGTCGGTCACCTATCGCCACTTGAATAATTGTTTCTTCGGGCCGATGCTCCCGTAATTTTTGAGACCAATGACTACTCGGCTCAACATGCATACCCCGCCAACCTTGTTCGTAAAAACCTAGACTAACCGAATCCTCGATTGGATCTTGGGCTCCTATATCAACATAGAAACCATTGGGAATATGTTGTAACGCCCTCCATAAGATAACGTCTTCCAAATTTTGTGCATAAGACACAAATCCCATCTAACCTGCTCCTAGTCGCAATTTAATTTCAACCTCATAATCGAACACTCGCTAATGACAACATGTCGGCTAGGGTTTTCTCCCACGGAATGGATGGGAAGGTAGGCATATATTTTTGTATACGGCCGGGTGACCCCACCATAAAATCGCGATCTCCATACCGGTAACGAGAATGGTCTTCGACTATCTTCACCTGTACCTGTGCTAACGAAATCAGTTGACGAAGTATATTGTCTAAGCGTCGCCCGACTCCTGAGCAGACGTTATAGACACCTGAAGGTATGCGACCTTCTACAGCTTCACAATATAAAAGACTAACATCACGGACATCAACAAAGTCGCGCACCTTACTTAAATCACCCGTAACAATAACCGGCTCCTTCATATGCTTCAAAATCCGCGCTAATTGATCTACAAAGGACGCTAGAACAAACTTGTTTGACTGTCCCGGACCGGTGATATTGAACATTCGAAACTGAACAAATTCGATTCCGGCTGATTCAAGAATTTGCCTTAACATAATTTCTTGCGATAATTTAGTTGTGCCGTATGGATTAGCCGGAAAGAGTCGATGATTTTCTGTCATTCTTTTTAAATGTTGTGAGGCCCTGTATTCCTCGGCAGATCCTGCATTGACCCATAACCTTACACTCTTTACTTTCAACAGTATTTTTATTAATCGAAGTGTACCCATGACGTTCGTGAAAACAATTTTTTCGGGGTCAATCCACGACTCGGCCACAGAAGACTCAGCCGCCAAATGGATCACTACTTCCGGTTGCACATCATAAACAAACCTAGTAACGGCGGCACTATCACTTAAATCAGCAGCCAATTGCTGTTGCGGCGGCAGGTCCGAAATAAATTCGCCTCTAGAAATTCCGAACACCATATGTCCCCGAGAAATTAGCTGTCGAGAAATATACTGCCCCAAGAAACCGCGATGGCCTGTAACAAGAATCCTCATACTATTTCCTCGTGCACCATTTTTCGGTCTGCCTCCAGCATGATTTGAATTAAATCCTGAAAATGGACTGTAGGCTTCCAACCCAGTTGTCGTTCAGCCTTACCCGCATCTCCAACTAACAGCTCCACCTCAGCCGGTCGAACATATTTAGGATCAATCACAACATAACGTTCCCAATCAAGTCCGGCTAAATTGAATGCCGTGACCACCCATTCGTAAACTGAATGAGTTTGTCCAGTGGCAATCACGTAATCATCCGGTTCTTCCTGTTGTAACATTAACCACATAGCTTCGACATAATCTGGAGCATATCCCCAATCGCGTCTGGCATCAAGATTACCTAACCGCAGTTCGGTTTGTAGGCCTGCTTCTATCCGTGCTACAGCATTGGTAACCTTTCTGGTAACGAATTCTAATCCACGTCGTGGGCTCTCATGGTTAAACAGTATTCCCGAACAAGCATAAAGGCCATAGCTTTCACGATAATTTACCGTGATCCAATGTCCATATACCTTAGCCACCCCGTAAGGACTTCGAGGATAAAATGGCGTGAGTTCATTCTGTGGCGTTTCCCGCACCTTCCCAAACATTTCACTGGTTGACGCTTGATAAAACCGAATTTTAGGGTTAACCATATGAATCGCATCCAATAACCGAGTTACCCCTAAGGCGGTCACTTCACCCGTCAAGATTGGCTGCGTCCATGATTCAGGAACAAATGATTGGGCAGCTAGGTTATAAACCTCATCCGGTTGCGCCAATTCTAATACATGCTGCAATGATCTTGCATCTAATATATCACCCGACACCAATCGAATTTGATCTTGAATGTGGGAAATTCGCTCTAATTTGGTGGTGCTTGTGCGCCTAACTAGCCCATATACTTCGTAACCTTTGTTCAATAAAAATTCAGCCAGATAAGAACCATCTTGGCCAGTGATACCCGTAATCAATGCTCTTTTTTGCAAGTATGTGTCAACTCCTGTTGAATGCTGGCACCTATGAATATATCACATGGGCTGGATAATCTCAGCCAACCGCGCCAAAATTTGTTTGCCCACAGTTTGCGGAGAATAGAGGGATCCTACACGTTGCGCACCTATCATCCCTTTTCTGTGTGCCTCATCGGAGTTCTTATACAATTCCCTCATCAAATATGCAGCATGTTCGACATTCGGTTCAGCCCACAGAGAATCTTCCGAATAAGGGCCCAATCGTCGCCCAACAGGCACTAACCGATAATCAACGAGATAACTACAATCGGAAGAAGTAAAGTCCATATTCCCTGACCAACCGGTTACGATAGTCGGCTTACCTAACAACATGGCCTCTGCGATAGTGAGCCCGAAGCCCTCCGCCCGGTGCAGCGAAACATACGCATCGCATGCGGACAAAAGCCCCAAGGTTTCACCACGATCAAAATACTGATCGATCCATATAATATTTCGGTATTGCTTTATTGAATCGCGTAAATAATTTGCAAAGGGTCCACGAGAAATACGTCCATTAATGGATTTCAAAATGAGCTTGACGCTATTTTTGTCTTTAAATGCGTTTAGGAACGCTTTCACGACCGCTAAGGGATTTTTTCTTTCTGGAAAGCTCCGAAAATCAAACACGAATAAAAACAAGAAATCATTATGAGATATGCCCCATTTTTCTCGATGGAATGGTTTAATGGCATGGCGAGGGACAGTTACCGCAAACGGTATTTTAACGGTACGATAGCCCAAAGCAGCCTCAGCCTGTTTTACGGCATCAAATTCAAAATCGGTAGCAACCCAAACTTCTTGGATTAGACTACTGGGCAGGTTCGGTTTCGGGAAATCAGGCAATTCCCACGCCCATAGGCCGATAGTATATTTTGCCTGTAAAAACTTTCGGCTCATAATTGAAAACAACTTAAATCGGTCAGGATTAATATTCACTAAATTAATGGGGTACGGGTAGGTTCCAGAGAAGTTGCCATAACTAAAGTCACGTTGTCGACTTCTAATCCCCAGCCGGAAATTATACAGACTATAAGGAATCTCTACTGCTTCACATGCTTGGATAACTCCCCGAACCGCTTGTCCTAAGCCTAATTCCCCTTGAATGTAGCCTGCTATGTTTACACCGAATGCCTTCCGCCCATTACCTACGGTAGTCAACCTAGTTGTCATGACCCTGAAAAGTTCCTCTCATCGAATAACTCGATAATCGATTATGAATCCACTTTCTCTTGATTAAAAATCGGCGAAAAAGGCGCCATGCGTCAATATAGCCCCCACTTATTGTCGGTTCCCGAACGAGAATATACATCGCTTGCCAAAATTCCCACCAAAACCAGTTGATTAGATTATGGCGGATATCAACCCATTCAACATTTTTTATCATGATTAAATAGTGATTTCGCAGGGAACGTCTTCGAATACTCGCACTCACCGTTTTACGCGATCGATTATTATTCCACGACCGATCA
The DNA here is from genome assembly GCA_000237975.1 of Sulfobacillus acidophilus DSM 10332. Taxonomy (GTDB): domain Bacteria; phylum Bacillota; class Sulfobacillia; order Sulfobacillales; family Sulfobacillaceae; genus Sulfobacillus_A; species Sulfobacillus_A acidophilus. The sequence goes on from CP003179.1 coordinate 2,210,291, forward strand.
TGATAGGCCACAGCTTCACTAATATATTTAGCTGACCAGCCGAATCTACGAGCACGCCATGATAGATCAACATCTTCCTTGTATAAAAATAGGTCTTCATCGAAAAACTGCCCGTCCATGTCTGCAATCTCACTCAACATCTTGCGACGATAAATCGCGGCAGCACCGCTTACTCCAGAGACCTCGCGATTGTCCGGGGTGTCGAATTGCCCTTTGTCAAGCTGTCCTTGGCCGCGATCAACCCATCTCATACTTTTAAGAAACGAGATGCCGGTGCTATCGATCGTCATTCCATCAAATCTCAACAGTTTTCCCGTCACCATACCACAATCGGAATCCTTATCCAGCCAGTTGACCAGCCTCGGAATATAATCGTCCGTGAGTAATACGTCCGGATTTAACGTCAATATATATTCGATAGACACGGGAGCTTGCCTAATCGCATAATTATGGGCCGCGCTGTATCCTAGATTGCGCCCCAAAAATTCAATCCGAATTCCCGACCATTCTTTTGGAACATCCTCATATTCACCATTAACCACAATCATTAAGCGTCCCTGCTCTTTAAGAAACGGCATTGCTGAGCCATACGGCCAGTCAAATTTCGGATATAGGACTACTTGAATTTGTACCCGTGGTTCCCCTTGGGCATTCCATAAGTTTGCTTCGTAATCCACTAGATTAAACCTGCTTAACCCGAATCCTTCCGCTACTGTCGGAGGCCCGACTATCCACAATAACCTGCCCGGCAATCGGTCCGCTACGAGTCGAAATACGCTTTCCACCGTTCAAACGGCGGCGAATATATCTCAGAAAACTTCGCCCGTGTTGCCATTTAAACCACCAGGCTTCCAGACGCCATCCCCGACTTTGGCGCTGGTGAAAGTGGACCCACCGCACCGCCGGAACATAGGCCACTTGCCATCCACCTTCCCACATCCGATAACACCAATCCGTGTCCTCCAAATAAAGAAAATACCCCGGATCCATAACCCCCACCGATTCCCATGCGTCCCTTCGCACCATCATCGCCGCCCCGGTCACCCAATCGACGAATGTCGGCCGACTGGTATCTACGTCTACCATCAGGTGTTTGCGGACTAAGCGTAACCCGGGTAGGGTCCGAATCAACGCCGGCAACCAAGGAGTATAAAATGTCCGACAGGAATATTGACGCGTTCCGTCCGTATTATCCAATCGAGGCCCTGCAATCCCTATCGTCGGATGGACGTCCATAAACGTTTCTAGGGCTTGAATAGACGACAAATCGGGTATGACGATGTCGGGATTAATTAGGAGGAGATAACGCGTTGATACGTGGTCGATAGCCCGGTTAACCGCCGTCGCATAACCTAGGTTACGTTCGGCCCGAATAATCGATACAGACGCCCATTCTTCCCGCATCGACAAGGATTGAGAATTGTCCACGATGATAATCGGGTAATTGTGATGAAGCGTGTCCACCAGCCGTATCGTATCGGCATCTGAACGATAATTAACGATCACCACCGTCACGGTATTCCTGTTCCTTTGCATCAGTGAGGATTCCGGCATCTTCGCGTAAGCTCCCTACGTCTGCCGACGATTCCCTATCCGGGCCGATCGCCAAGGAAGACTAATGGAATTCTAGCATCCTTTACCAGTGTATCGAAAGCACTGGAAATTGTCATCTTTTACGGATACCCATCCATTTTTAATCATGCTTGCTTTAACCAGGCTTGGGTATTAACGCTAATCTTAGTAACGAGTAGGATGGCACTACGTCCGGGTGAAGCTGAATATACCGGTCGATCCTCACCGTCAAATTTTGTGAGGACGGTTGCGCCAAGAGCAAGAGCAAACCCGCCAGGTCCCGTGTTAACGCCGTCTGACTGGTTAACGCGGGCTCAAGCCATTGCCGGGCTTGCTGCCGACGATCGTCTAATAGTAATAGCGCTGCGGCAGAATCCCGCGCGAATCCGGATAGCGCTCCGCCCGGATTTGAAAGACTCTGCCATCGGTTAAGGGTTGCCAACGTGCGGATGGCGACCCGCCGGGCAGCATTCGGATGGATTCGAGCAATGCTTAATGCATAGGGTGCCGCAGCGTTGGCCAGTTGGCTCACCGTGTAGCCCGATAGTGGCAAGTCCTCGTATCCTTGCTGGGCATAGGCATAACCCAAAGCCCACTGTCCCACCCGATCGGCTGCCACGGCGGCAGACTCTTCAATTGACGAGTTCCACCGATTCATCCGAGCCGCCGCTTCAAATTCCGGTAGGGTGTTTTGGTACACCGTTACGCCGTTTTGATGACGTGTGCTGGCGTCGTCCACCTGTGCCGTCGCTAATTGCACCAGGGTACTCGCGCTATACGGGGCCAATTCATGGGCTTTTTCCAACCACGCCACCTGCACCGGACCGGGTGGAAGTGCGTCGGCTTTTCTCAATAACGTAAGGCTCTCGGCATTAGCAACGGCTCCCGTTATGGTGATCAGACCCACTAAAGTGACAATGCCCCTGAGAAACCACTGCATTCCTCGTGAGGCCAGTACCCATGTCTTCTGAACCCCAAAAACACCGGAAACCCAGCCCACGGCCCCGAACCATAGCAACTGAATATACAAAAACGAAAAGTCCCAATCGCCCAATCCGTGAATCCATAATCCTAAACCAAAAACCGCTAAGGCCCAGGCACCTCCCTGGGTCATCCAATTATCGAACGTTACGTTACCGGTCGTGCGCCACAAATACCAGGCTAAACCAAGTACCGCTATAGCCCCCACGATGCCCTTGTCAATCGCGGTTTGAAGCAAAAAGGAATGGACTTCGTTGATAAAATACGGCTGCGACCGCACCCGGAAATACAGGTCATGCCATCCTCCGCTTCCCCATCCCCAAAGGGGACTCATCAAAAACAACCGGAACCCGTCATGCCACAACAAGAGACGTTGGGGAACCGACACCTGGGTCAGAGAGCGCGTCCCAATGGCGTGAAGCACTGTGGCACGTTTAACTATAATTCCTACTACCAAAAAGACACCAACGAGAACGCCAATCCAACGCCCTACCCGACGAGACGGTACGCGGGCCATAGCATTAATTAAAAAACTCCCGAGTCGGCCCCAGAGGCCATAGCCAAGGGCAGACCCTAATAGCGTCGATAAGACTCCAGCCCATCCCCACACGTCATCGGCCTGAACCATTCCGTGATGCAATAACCAAAGTCCTGGTAATGCGCCTGCGCCGATAAGAAGACCGGTACCGGCATATTGCCAACGGAAGTCCGCAACCCGCCATAACACGATAAGCGTTACAATACTAGCCACCAGCCATTCTCCGCGGGAATCCGACAAGATCACCATCGTCAAGGTCCAGCCGATAACCGCAGCCAATCCATATCGAAGCCAAGGCGACCCGGCATCCATTCGCGCGAGATAAGCCCACAACCCTAGGCCTATCGCCCCTTCAAAAGCAGCAAACGTATTGTGATATTGAAACACCGAGGCCAGGCTTACCGCGTGATTGGTCGCCGAATAGGCACTTGGGAAGGATAACTGGTGCCAAGCATTGGCTACTCCCACCACCCCTAGCACCACGCCCGTGAGCCCGAGCACAACCCAAACCGGGGTTACCCACTCCGGGTTGTCGCCGGCTAAGCGCTTAGCCATCCCATATATAGCTAAATCAGCCATACCTATCCAGGCTCCTTGCGTCGCCAAACTTGGATCGGCCCCGTAAAACACGCCAAAAAGCGCCATAGCAACGTAAATGGCCATGGCTAAATCAACCCAGCCCCAGATGCTATCACGACGACTGTATAGCCATAGCATCAGAACGCCGAGGAATAATATCCCGCCGCTAACCAAATCCTTTGCGGTGGCGAAAAAAAGGCCGTCAAAAAACGGTAATATGCCCACTATAATTCCTAAGAGCATTATGAATACCAATGAACGAAAGGATAAAAAACTCCTAGCATGCACAGTCGTCATCACACCTTCGTTGCGCGGCAATATAGCCTGGATATTGGCGACTCTACCACAGATACGGTATTTCACACTAAGCAACCATTGTCCAGAAAAAGGGAGCCAGACAATTCTGGCTCCCTTCCTGAAGAAACCAAGCCTACCAGTTAATTTGTCCGATATTGCTGTAGCCGCTTGGGCCCGTAGTACCAAGGTACACAGCACCATTAGACGCCTGAGTCTGGCTGGCATCAGGATACGTGTAAACGTAAGTAGGTGCCGAGGGGGAAGCAGATGTCGTCGACGTAACGTACGGCGAAGAACTGCTGGTGTAATACGTTACCGGTCCGGCTTGTAAGGTCAGAGACACGTTACCACTGTTGTTAGAGTATACCGTAACGGTGTTCTTGCCTGAGTTCCACGACACTACGTCGGGAATGCTTACGCTACTATATCCAAGTCCGCTAACGGAGTAAAGCGGAATCGGAGTGGGCTCATTGGCATTGCTTGAACCAACGGGCAGGGACTGTTGCAATGTCACCCCGTTAACCTGAGTGATCCACAGGTTATTTTGGCTACCATCGTAGTACAGGGTGGACGCCGCATTCGGAACGGGATTGCCGGCCTGATCGAGCACTTGGTAGCTAAGGGTTTGGAAGCTACCAGCGTTCAGCTGAACGACTGCCGGGAAATTCGTTACGTTAGTAGCAGGACCCGCGGTGACATCGATCGTTGCCGTACCCGAAACCGAACCGGACGAGACGGTCAACACCGTGTTACCTGTCGTGCTGTTGGAGACCCCAACCGAGAAAATCGGCGATGACGCAGTTTTATCCAATTCACCCGGGATGGTCAAAGTATAACCACTGGTGCTACTGTAGGTTTCGCTCAGAGTGACACTCGAAACCGGCGAGGTAAGGGCCGTTCCGTTAATAGAATCAATCAAACCCCCATTGGAAGCTGAGAGCTGGTAGGTGATACTCTGCCCCGCATCCAAGCCGGTTGACGTAAACGGGGCCACATACACCGTGACCGGCGAGGTGTCAGTCGTTTGCACTCCAGTCAAGTTACTGGCGCTGGTCGCACTGGAGGCAGCCGCACTCGTTGCGAATAAACCGATCCCGCTTAGAGATGTCGACGCACCATAAGTTAACTTTTGACTAATGGGCGTCGCATCGACATACCCATTTTGGGTCAGATACACATAGTAGGTGTCGGTTTCTTGTTGGCTATCGGTTACCGTAATAGAGAACTGTCCGGACGCATTCGTCGTCAAAACAGCACCATACGTGGATGTGGCCGGAACCCCGGTGTTCGTAGTTGTATCATAAAGCGTTCCAGCATTCACGTTCGGGAACGCGGTAGCTTTACCGTTCAATTCATATTCCGCATAACCGTTGGGGTTTCCGGTGCTGGAACCCGCTGCCGCTGCCACTAACACTGTGACATTAGGAACCGGGTTGCCCGTCGCATCCTCAACCGTGCCGGAGATAGTCACCTGTTGACCAGCCGATGGGTTCGAGTTACTTACCGTGAGGTTAGCAATGCTGGTTGGAATACCGGCTTGTTGGAACTCAAGATAGGTCGACTCGGTTACCTGAGCACCGTTATAGGTCAAAGAGGCCGTAATTGTGTTTTCATCCCCAGCCACGGGATCAATAACATAAACCGTCGCTTGCCCCTCGGCGTTGGTGTACACCGTTTGGGTAAGACCGAAGTTCTCGCTTCCTGCGGCATTGGTGAAGTATCCGTTCAAACCGGTAGCAGTATCACTGAATTCAACCGGCACATTGGCTTGTGCAACGCCGTTTACAGGCGGAACGGTGACAGTTACGGGAATAGCTTGACCCAACGTCCCCACGTAAGGAGCCGTAGACGTCGCCAGCGGCGAAATTCCGACTTGTCCCGCGGTGACAAACTCGACATACGCACTGGGGGTTTCGAGGCTATTACCGTTCACTTGATATGGGGCGACAGCTTGCACCGTGTAGGACACCGTGCTACCCGATGGACCCGAAACCTGAATGGACGCGGTTCCCTCGGAATTGGTGTACACCGTGTACTCATACGTACCTGAAGAACTCGTGCTAGCCGTTCCCGATACCACCTGCCCATTACTCATTACGCTGGGTAACGCCCCCGCTGTAACGCCGCTAATATCATACGTAATAGCGACATTCGGAACGGGGTTACCCATGGCATCGAGCAGCGTGGTGCTAAGGGTTAACGAACCGCCGTTCGTCACCAACGCAGGCGAACCGGACGTTCCCGTTCCGGCACTTTGCCCGGAAATTTGAATATTTCCGATGGTGGGCTGTCCCACGGCGCTAGTTACGGATGCCGCGTTGCTCATCAACGCCCCTTCGGGGTTGTTGAGAGCCAACGGGGATTTGGCGTACGCCACGATCTCGTAGGTTCCGGTCTGATTCGCGGTAAACGTGAACGTGGAGTTGGCGGTGTAGTCACCACTTTGGTGCCAGTTGCCGCTGGGGTCCTTGTACCAGAACTGATAAAGCGGGCTGTAGATGTTCGACGCATCGGCCGTCACGGTCACGGTCTGACCTTCGGTCACGGTTGCCGACGAGCTCGATACGCTGACACTGCTGTCCACGAACACGCCGTCCACGGCCTGTTGACCGTTCGCCTCGGCGTTGGTCGCCGCCGACCAATCGTGGTTTTGAAGCTGTTGTTGACCGAGCACATACGCGGTCACGAGGTAGTCACCGGTTGTCACGTTGTTCAACGTGAACGTGTTGGAGGTTGACCAGTTCTGGGCCACCGTCCATTGTCCATTGGGTTGTTCTACCCAAAATTGATATTCCGGGTTGCTCACACCGGAGGACGAAGCGGTAAAGGTCACGCTGCCGCCCGGTTGAGCCGTCAACGACGAAGCCGATAATGAAACACTGGGCATCGACGCCGCAAAGGCCGCAGCCGCGGGCAACAATCCAATAGCTACCAGGGATGATGCCAACGCGATACCGCTAGCTTTTTTTGTAAGACGACTCTTCATAGACAAGTTTGACTGAACCTCCTCTTTACTGTTCCGACAGCCCTTCGGTCCTCTGGGGCCGAAGGCAAGGCCGGCTGGCCTATATCACTCTCGTAAGCAACTCCCTAACCCCTATGCGTTGGGTCCCGGGCCTGATGATTCATCCGCGATATCAGGTTTGCTTTCTAGCTCAGTCACGCGCCGAAGATAATCCTCCAGAGCTGCCGTCACCACCGCAATCTGACTTTGCTGCGTCTGAAAGGCGTAGTCCTCCAACTGCCTTTTGAGATCAGGGGGTAGCCTGATTTGAAACGTGACATAGGCTCGCGGTCGCTTGGGATAGGTCGGCAATGATGCTCCCCCTCTCGAGCTGCAGGGCTAACCCCTGCCTCTCTACCCGTGCAATCATCCGAAAGCCTATCACGTCTGGTCCATGTCAAACGCTGACCTGGTTAACCTGATCCGCCAATACCGAGAGCGGGTGACGACCAAAAAAATCTTTGAGCGCCTCGGTTACCAGAGTCGTTTGACTCTCCTGCAACACTTGAGCACATCGGACCAGCTGCTCTTTCATTTCCGGCGTAAGACGGGCCTGAAAGGTGACATACGCTTTCGGATGCTGCCCGTAGCCTGTCATCCTCCTCCCTCCTTATCGACGAGTCCAGGCGTGAAGGCTCTTCCGCCATTGACTCCAACCACGGTACCATAACCTTCCTGTATAGGTTGTTGATACCATGCATTGTGTCATGCCTATATTACAACATCGTTGGAAACAATTCCTGCTTTTAACAACATGTTTTCGGAAAAAATTTCCCGGATTTTCGACAGAATTAGACAACCTCTCCAATATTCGCCATCCTTGACGAATAACCTCCAAAATCCTTATCATAAGGACCACAAATGCCTGTACGGTAAACCCGTAGGAGGAACTCCATGACATTTTTTACGACACGGACCGCTCGGATTGCGACTGTGGTTTTAGGAGGGGTGGTTGTTCTGACCGGATGTGGCACCAGCTCCCATCCCCAATCGGCGCCCAAACTGCACCATCCGGTGAAAACGGCGGCTGTCCGCCAACCCGGTTCGGGCGATCTTATTGAAGGGGGCGCTCCCTATTATGGCAGCGCCAACCTCAAACACTATGTAGGCATCGCCGAAGCGCATCCCACGTCGGTATCCGCCTGGTATAATGCCGCCAAAGCCGAATTCGTGAACGGCCAATTCGCTGAAGCCGTGACCGATTATCAAAAAGCCATCGATTTAGACTCAAACAATAGCATCTTATGGAATAACTTGGCCAATATTTACTTCTATACCGAAAAGAAGCCGCAAGAGGCCTTGCCTCTTTATCAAAAAGCCGTGTCACTCAATGCGCAAAACGTCATCGCCTGGTATAATCTCTCGCAATGTGAAGCGGCTCTCAAAGAGTCCGCGCTGAGTGTGCAGACGGCAAAACACGCGCTAACCACGGTTAAAGGCCAATCCACCAATGTCTACTATAAGGCCCTCGAACAAATCGCTCAGGCCCCCGCAGGTCAGACGGCGCCGAAATCGTAGTCTCGCGCAACACGGTACACTTTGGTAGGGAGGCGAACTCAGCATCGCGGAAGAACGACTACATCCCGATACGGCCGATGATGCGGAACTCTTGTTTCATTGGCACCGGTATGAGGCGATCGCCCCGTGGGTCAACGGGCTGCAGGTTTTGGAGGTCGGATTTGGCGATGGGTATGGGGCCGCCTATTTAGCGGATCAAGGCGCGACGGTCACGGCGATCGACATCGATCCCGAAGCGGTAATCGCCGCCTCCCAGCGCTACCGCCATCCTCGGTTACGCTACCGTGCGGCCTCGGCATTGGATCTTCCGTTTGACGACGCGGGGTTTGACGGGGTCATCGCGTTTGAGGTTCTCGAACATCTCGCTCCGAACGATCAATGGCGCATGCTGCAAGAAATCCGGCGGGTCCTCCGACCGACGGGATTTTTAGTCCTGAGTACGCCGGATCGCACCCGCACAGCCTTATTTCCTGGCTCCAATCCCTATCATCTGGGCGAACGGACACCCGAGGAACTCCAAGATCTCGTCGGTCAATTTTTCCCCGTCCTCCGGCTCGCGTTCCAAGAAATCGTACCCGCCAGCATCATTTGGGAACCGGATCACCCCCCAGGAACCGTGCCCCTTTGGGCGTTTCGGGCGGGTCAAGGACCCGAGCCGGTCGGGATTGATACGCATTTGCCGATCATTCTCGTGGCCGGTGTAACCGACCTGCCCGTAACCCTGTCCAGCGTCACGGTCGATAACGCACGGCGTTTATTGCTGCGTCTCTGGAACACCCTGGATGTCCAAGAACATACAACGGCCGAGCAGCAACAGCGCTTGGCTGCGTTGAACGACGCCATGGCGACCCTGCAGTCGCAATATGATGCGCTCTGGCGAGAAAATCGCCTCTTGGCAGACCAAATCCGCGACATCACGCCCGTCCTCACGGAACTGGAGACCCTTCGGGCCGAACATAACCGGCTGATCGAGGCCGCCACCCAATGGGAGATCGTTTCCCGCTCACGTGCCTGGCGTCTTATCCGCCGATATTGGTACTGGCTGGATCATGCGCCCTTCCGGCGCGTGCTCTGGTGGCTGCGCGACAAACTCGTCAAAAGGATGTCCGATTCATGAAAATTTGGCTATTAACGACGGAATACCCGCCGTATTTTGGGGGCGGCATTGCCACCTATGCCGGGATCATAACCCAAGAATGGGCCCGATTGGGTCACGAGGTCACCGTCATTGTCCGTGATCCGAGTCTGAAGACCGCCCCACTTGACATCCAGCAAGGACCGGTTCGTGTTATCCGGTTCTCAGACGCCTATCCCATCGGGCCAGGCCAAGCCCTCACCGGTGCCGCCCAAATCAGCTGGACGTATGCCGCCGTCGTTGCCGACCGAATACGAATCGGGGAACGGCCGGACGTCATCGAAAGTCAAGATTATCTCGGCATTCCCTATTATCTCTTACAACGTCGGTGGACCGGCGATCCTTTGTTTCAAGGCATCCCGGTGGTGGTTACCGTCCATAGTCCCAAATTTGTAGTTGACCGATTTGACGACGCGCCGCTCTATCGGTTACCGGATTATTGGATCGGTGTCTTGGAACAAGCCAGTATCAAAATGGCCGACGCGGTCGTATGCCCGAGCCACTATGTTCGGGACCAACTGGGCCCGTTGGTCACTCAGCCCAGCCATGTAATTCCCAATCCCTATCGGTTACCGGACGGGATCGGGCCCGTTCCGGCCCGCCCGGCACCACGCATCCTCTATGTAGGCCGCGTGCAAAAGGTTAAAGGAATTTTAGCGTTGTTGGCAGCTATGCGAATCGTGTGGGAGCGTCGCCCGGAGGTCACGCTCGACGTTGTCGGTGGCGATAGTTATTTTGCCCCACGGGCGATCTGGATGACGGACGATCTGAAGACCCGCTATGCCGCCGACATTCGCCAGGGCCGTCTAACCTTTCACGGTCTGAAACCACCGGCAGCGGTAAAAGAATTTTTGCGCCGGGACGGACTCGTGGTAGTCCCCTCATTATATGAAAATTTCCCCTATACCGTGGTCGAAGCCATGGCGGAAGCCCGGGTGGTACTCGCCTCGGAAACCGGCGGACAGCGGGAAATTATCCGACCCGGCGACAACGGCTTTCTCATGCGCCCGGACCGCGCCGACGAGCTGGCCCAACACATTCTCACACTCTTGGCCTTACCGGCTGATGAGTGGTTTCGGATTGGTCAGGCCGCGCATGCCACCATCGCCTACGTCTGTGAACCGGAGCGGATTGCGACCCGGAAACTGGCAGTGTTTGAGGACGTCATTGCCGGTTCGCCGCATTCGGAGTTTCCTTTCTTAACCGCGAGCCGATCCGTAGCATCGGTTCCCGCGGAGTCGACCCGTTTATCGGTCGTGATCCCGTATTACAACATGGGAGCCTATGTCGAAGAAACGCTGCAATCGGTGTATCAGTCCCGAGTGCCCCCGGACGAAGTGCTAATTGTTAATGACGGTTCGACGGATCCGGCCAGCGTAGCGCTCTTATACCAATTGGAAGAGCGCTATCCGAAGCTTCGAGTTATCCGTCAGACCAATCAGGGATTGGCCTCTGCCCGTAATACCGGCGCCCGCCATGCTCAAGGGCAATATCTAGCCTTTTTAGATGCGGACGATCAGGTCGACCCCACCTATTGGGAACGGGCCGTCGCTCTTCTCGAAGCCTACCCCAACGTGGCATTTGTCGGTGCTTGGGCCCAGTATTTCGGGGCCTCGGAGCAAATCTGGCCCACGTTTAATCCAGAACTACCCTATATCCTCTATCACAATACCGTTAACAGCTCGGCGCTCATCGTGCGTAAGGCGGTATTTGAGGCGGTCGGCGGAAACAATCCGGCAATGACCTATGGGATGGAAGATTGGGAGACCGTAATTCGCCTGGTGGCCGCGGGATATCCCGGGGTGGTGATTCCTGAGCCGCTCTTTCGATACCGAATTCGACCCGATTCCATGTCGCGGGGCTTCAATCGCCACAATCTCCTCTATCTTTATCAAACTCTAACCCGCTTGAACGCAGACGTCTATGAACGGCATGCCGTAGAAGTGGCCAACCTCCTAAACGCCAACGGCCCACAATATTTAGCGGATACCCCCTTGCGCGAAACCCCGGCCGTCGCCGGCTCGTTTACGCCGCTGACTCCCCAGCCCTGGTGGAAAAAAGCCGCCCGCGGACTCGCGCGTCGGCTATTACGGTCTTGAAGGCACGGGTCGAAACCGTGCCTTCACCAATTAAGCCCTTACGGGTGCACCACAATATCGGTCAATGGGCTGGCGGCAGTCGTCAGCGCCCGCTCAGCCACGCTTTCGTTTGACGGAGCGTTGGACGGTCTGGCATAGGCCATGACGACCCAGGTTCCCGGCTGGGTCGTCGGTATCGTAAAGGTATTCGACGGCTGATAATGGCCGCTACTCTCCCACGTCCCCGAGGGCGTCTTCACCCAAAATTGGTACACGGGATTGGGAATGTCGTTGACATCGGCGGTGACGATAATGGGGGTTCCCAAGCTGACTTGATTATTGGTCCACAATCCTACGAAAGCATCGGACGCCAATGTCGGCACATTTCCCCCTCCCGTGTTCCCCGATCCGCTTGCCGACCCGGCCACCGTCACGACCGCCGTATCGGATTTCGCTTCATATTGGGCCCGTTGCGCCGCCGTTTCATGAGTAGGCGCATTCGCCTCGCGAGCATAGGCCACGACATCGTAAAGGCCGGCGGACGGTGGTGTAAACGTAAACTGCGCATCGGCCGAAAACGGCCCGCTAGAAACCCAGCTACCACCTTGCGGCGCCCACCAGAATTGATAAACCGGATGGCTAAACCCGGTGCCGTTGGCCGTGACGGTAATCGGACTGCCGGGTGACGCTGTTAATGGCGCGTCGAGGGTCACCGTGTCGCCTGCGGCGTTCTGATAGCCAGGATTGGTGCCGATCCCTTCATCGATCCATTGGACCGTGACCGGTTTCCCCAAGACTTCCGCCTGAAATGTTTGTGTGGTGGGCGAAGATGTCTCGTAGGTAGCGCCAACCGTGCTCCCCGTACGAGTTTGCCCGATAATTTGGCCGGTACTGGTATCGACAATCACCAACGATTGTCCCGGCTGCAACGGCGCCGGAGCTTCAGCCCAAAGCTGAACAATTTGACCGGTCCGTAATATCGGTTGTGATGCCGTAACGCTTAATGGTTCGACCGATGGATTGGGCGTGGCCGCCGACGACGCCATCACTCCCGACGTCGCCAGCATCGCCGATCCCATCAAAATCACAGCGGTCGCATAAATCGCTCGTTTCATGTTGTCTCCCCTTTGGACCCAACCATTATCCATCATAACAGGAGGATCTATTCAAACCGTAGAGCGTTGATGGGATTTAAATTCGCCGCGCGTCGAGCCGGATAAACCCCAAACACCACGCCGACCGCCAAGGCGAAAATAAACGCCACAATTACCGAGTTGGTGTCCAGCAAGTGCGGCAAGTGAAACAGCACCTCACCTCCCAGGGCTCCGGCAACCCCGATTATCACGCCGATAACCCCTCCCAATGTACTGACCAACACGGCCTCTACGACAAACTGAGCCAAAATGGCTCGTCGAGTAGCGCCAATGGCTTTTCGGATTCCAATTTCCCGGGTGCGTTCCGTCACCGAGACCAACATAATATTCATAATCCCAATTCCGCCAACTACCAAAGAAATGGCGGCAATGCCGGCCAGCAGCTTGGTGAGGATCCCGGTCACGGACGTCAATGTCGAGAGGATCGTGGCTTGATTCAGGATGTTAAAATCGTTCGGCTCATTCGGCGTTAAATGATTGGCCGCCCGTAAGGTGGCGGTAATTTCGGCTTGCGCCAAATTCATCAACGACGCCGATTTGGCTGATACGTAAATTCCGGTGAGATCCGTGGTACCGTCCAGTAAATTCTGATCGGTAGTAATCGGAATGATAATTCGGTCGTCCTGATTAATAAAGCCGTTAGTGCCCTCCGTAGCTAACACCCCGATGACCGTAAACGGAATTTGATTAATGTCGATCGTTTGACCGATTGGATTCACGCCGGCCGAAAATAGATTTTGTACCACCGTCGTTCCCAGCAGCGCAACCGTCGCGCTGTGGGCGACTTCCCAGGACGTAAACGAACGGCCTTCCGCCAACGGCGTCGGCTTAGCCTCCGAGTAATTAGCCGTGGTTCCTTGAATGGATGTTTGATAATTGTTGGACCGCCAGACGACTTGGGCGTTGCTGCTCAATAACGGCGCAACCGCTTTGACCGCATTGTCCTGGGCTTGAATGGCCGCCACGTCGGCCATGGTCAAGGGCGCCCCGCTCCCCTGACCAAGACTGACTCCGCCAAAACTCCCCCCGCCAGGCATAATTTGAATGATATTGGACCCGAGAGATTCGATGCGGGACGTCACCGAATCGGTAGCGCCCCGACCGACTGCCGACAGTAAAATTACCGCCGAAACCCCAATAATAATTCCCAACATCGTCAGGAGCGAGCGCATCTTATTGGCTCGAATATTTCGGATCGCAATCCGAAAAATTTCGCTGCCTATCATCGTCGTCCCTCCGTGACCGGGCTCAGGGTATCGCTCACGACCATCCCGTCCCGAAACGAAATAATCCGTTTGGCATGATGCGCCACATCCGGCTCGTGGGTGACCATTACGACGGTACGCCCTTCTTGATTAAGCTCGGCAAAGATTCCCAAGATCTCCTCGGACGAATGGCTATCCAGCGCCCCGGTCGGTTCATCCGCCAAAATCAAGCTCGGGTTCCCCACTAGGGCCCGGGCAATGGCCACCCGCTGTTGTTGTCCGCCGGATAATTCGTTGGAATGATGATAGAGCCGATGGCCTAAACCGACACGTATCAGGGCTTCAATCGCCCACTCGCGTCGGACACGAGGGGGAACCCCCGCATATAAAAGGGGTAACTCGACATTTTCAACGGCGGTCGTTCTCGGTAACAGATTGAAACTCTGAAATACAAAGCCCACTTTCTGATTCCGGAGATGCGCCAGTTCATCGTCGATTAAGGAAGCGACATCGACCCCATCTAAACGGTATATCCCTTCGGTAGCCACATCCAAACATCCGATGATGTGCATGGTGGTCGACTTTCCGGAACCCGACGGCCCCATAATCGCCACATATTCTCCGGGATCGACCGAAAACGAGACATCTCGCAGTGCCCAAAGATCTTCTTGACCAACCCGGTACACTTTTTTGATATGTTCCATATAAATGACCGGCTGCATTATTGGCCCCCTGTTCCCCCTATAGATGCTCCGGCACCAGATCCCCCACTATTGAAACGACCGCCGCCACCACCAAATCCGCCGCGCCCCCCACCGAATAAGAATCCTCCACGCGCTTGAATATTCAATGATGAGGGAGGCACCAACAATATTTTTTCACCGGGGAACACTCCTCGCGTAACTTGAACCGAATTAGTCCCAAAAAGTCCTACCTGGACCGGAATGAACACCACACCACTGGACGCGCCCGTTCGATGGACAAAGCCCCCACCTGCCGTGCCCGCGTGTAGTTTTTTAAATTTCTTCAATAACGCCGGATTAGGATGAAATGCCCCCAGTTTAAACGACGACGCCATTACATAAACCCCTTGCGTGGACCCTAACGTTTGTAAAGCGACAGGCGGCACCGTCAGCACATGGTTGACTTCGCCGGTATTGATGGTCACGTTGGTGGTCATTCCCGGCAACAAAAGACCTCCGGGGTTATTGACCGTGGTGAGTACGGTATATTCCGTTACGTTATCAACCGTTTGCGGATTCGGTTCCACTTCGAATACTTTCCCGGTGAACGTTTGATTTGGATAGGCGGAGGCGGTTAATGCAACCGATTCGCCGGCTTTAACTTGTCCGATATCGGCTTCGGCCACTTCCACCTGGGCTTCCAAATCATTTTTAATCGTGTTGTCCAGAACAAAGACCGGCGTGGCGGAGGATACCGTATCGCCCGGATTGTAATTTGACGCCACGATCACGCCATTAAAAGGCGCTTTCAAGATATCGTTGGAGGCTTCCGCCTGGGCACTGGCCAATTGGGCTTTGGCAGACTGAACTTGAGCTTCGGCCGCCGCTAATTGTGCCGGCGTCGGTGGCGCTTGTGCCTCATTCAGTGCGTCTTCTGCCTGGGTTACCGCATTTTGATCCAACTGCACCGTACTTTTCAATTGATCGAGTTGCGATTGATCCGAGGCTTGAGTGACCGATTTGGTGACGCTGACGCTGTTAACCGCCCCTTGGTAAGCCGCTTGTGCTTGCGCCAGGGACGCTTGCGCCTGTTGTAGCGCCACTTGAGCGGCCTGCACGGTTAAGGGGTTGGTTTGATTCAAATTGGCTTGTTGATCTTCCGCCTGGGTTAAAGCCGCCTGCGCATTTTGAATCGCCGCTTGATCGGCGGCGACCTGTTTTTGAGCCTCAAGCACCGCCGCTTGATCAGAGGCAACTTGGGTTTTAATGCTTTGCAACGTATTATAGGCGTTTTGTGCGGCCGATGCGGCAACCTGCGTGCTATTAACCAACGATTGATAAGGGTTGGTGCCATAACCCGACCACGAATTGTAATTTTCTAAGGCCTGTTGATACGCTTGCTCATCTTGAGGATATTGACTGGCCAACGTACCGTAGAGCGACTGATCTTGTTGCAAAGTGGTCTGGTCTTGTTGTAACGTTTGTTGGGCATTGGATAAGGTTTGCTGATCGGCCGCCAACTGCGCCTGATCCGCTTTCAGTGCCTGCTGGTCGGATGAGATGGTCGCCGGCAGCGAATTGACGGTGGAGGTCGACACCCCGGCTTCGGCTTGCTGCAGCTTGTTTTGGGCACTGGCAACATTAGCTTGGGCCGCTTGCAACGCCGCATTATCTTCCGCGACCTGATTTTGAGCGTTATCCAAAGTCTGTTGAGCACTGGCCGCCAAACTCTGCTGCGCGTCTTGATATTGTTGCTCCGCTCCGGCTAACTGAATCTGGGCATGCTGCACATTTGCTTGGTCTACGGCAATAGCTTGCGGCGTTGGCCCGGCTTGTAAGGAAGCCAAATTGGCTTCAGCCGAAGCTACGGCCGCTTCAGCGGATTGAATGGCAGCCTGTGCACTAGGATCGGAAAGTGTGGCCAATACTTGCCCGGCTTTAACCGCCTGGCCCACTTTCACGTTTACCGTGCTTAAAATTCCCCCACCAGCTGGAAAATTCAAATTTACTTGCTGGAGCGGCTCCACCGTTCCTGATGCGGAAATGGTCTGGACCACGGAACCGTAACCGACCGTATAAATATCACTAGCCGGAATCGCCACATTATGCTTGGTGGCTGCGCGATAAATAAGTCCCCCGCCGACCACAATCACGGCGGCGCCGCCATATAACACCCACCGATTCGCATGACCCAAAGCCAATAAATTGAGCCCTCGCCGTTGAGGAGTGGTTACCACGTTAGTCCCTTCCCGCCTTTCACGATGTGAAAACAACCGTCAATACTTTGTACGTTTCTTATTTAAGTATATAAAGCAAATGATGCTTGGCAATCCTTTTTTTACCTGGGTGCCGTGCGACTTAACACCCAAAGGCTTACCACAACATATAAAAGCTCCACGATGATGGACAGTAGGGCCGCATCGGCCGGCAAGGGCAGGCCGCCCAGTCGATGAGGAGCTAATCCCCCGCCGGCAAAACCATGAAAAGCCGCAGAATGGTGATGGAACCGAAACCCTCCCGCCGGCGGGGAAAACCCGGCTCGGAATTTTGGTACTGGTAACAATAGCCGACTAAACGCCGGAATAAAGTCCATCAATAAACGCACCACTGCCGCACCACCGGCCGGCAAGATGCCCAGTCCCCAAGCCCATCGCCGGTTCATGGCAATACCGATGGCAGTCCCCAAGGCACCTACAACATCCAACAAAAATAACCAGCCTAACAATGGATCAAATCGATGAACCCGGAAAAACAAAGCCAAATGAATATAGAGCACCAACGCCAACAACAAAATCCCACCGACTGTCCACCCCCGTCCAGTCGGCACTGCCGGAGACCGTTCAGCCTGTTGCACCGCCACGACGTTACCTCCTTCGAAATATTTTCCATCCCATTTCTTCGCTTAAGGTTTAGCAAGAAAATGTTTCGAAAATGTTACAAGGCCTTCAAAAAGATTGAAGCGCCCGCAAGAAAAGGCGCTTCAATCGATTGATTCGAGCTTTATAACACCGTCAACTTGAGAGGAGTGGACGATTTCCAAAGGCCACTGGGATCGGACACGATCACGATATAGGTACCCGGTGACACATCCACCGCATCGAGGGTAACGGTCTGGGCGATAGCATAAAAATCATTGGGACCAACCGCGATAGGAATAGTGACGGGACCCGTGTAAGGCACGCCACCCAAGAGAAATCCGGCGCCAACCCCATTCCCTTGGCTGTTAATGACGGTCACGGTATATCCGGCATTATCAACACTAGCGGGATCGACCACGCCACCGGTCGACGTTAACTGGGTTAGCGTCAGGGTGATAGGTTGACCAGGCGTCAACTGAGGAGAGGATGCCGTGACACCCATTTGCTCCGGCTGCCCCCCTAAGACCGCTTGAATGGTGGATGACGACATGGGAAGCCCATCGCCGGATACGGTAAGGGTCATCGGACCTAACGATCCCGCGATCGAGTAGACCGTTACCGGCGTTGGAGGCTGTCCGCCGTCCACAGTGATGGCATCGGGTCCTTGCGTCAAATCGTGAAACTGTCCTGTTCCCCCCATAATCCCCGCTGTTAAATGATAGATACCGGTCGGCATCGGATTGCCCACTTGGTCTAGAACCGTCACGTTAAACACCGCCGGGTTTCCGCTTTCGTTAGCAATGTATGGCGTGTCGGGGGCGCTAATACCCACCGTAGTCGCCTGAGGTTGGACTACCGTCCACGCGCCTTGACCCGACAAATTTTCCCACTGAACATGCCAATTAATCGACCCGGTATCCTTGCCGGACTGAACGGTCATTTCGGCTAACCCTTGATGAAAAACCAATGGTGCCTGTCCATCGGTCTCGGCTGTGGTTCCATTGCCAATCGTGCCGGGCGGCGCCAACCAATTCAACGTCGCTACACCGTTTGCAGTCGGCACCACATCGCCGGCACGATCTTCAATCGCCCACTGAAACGTTTGCCGATCGATTCCATCTGCGACCAACGGTTGGGCTGGTTCTTCCACCAGCTGGCTCGGCGTTCCGTACGCATTGACTACCGCCGTTCGACCGCCCAATAGGCTTGCCGCGTTATCATCCGCGTTGAGCGGCTTAGCATAGACAATCAAATGATATTGACCTTCTTGAGCCAACGGCAGGGTCCACTGAGGACTTTCGCCAAATCCACCGGCAGATTGCCATACGCCGCTGGGCGTTTCGAACCACAATTGATAGACGGGATTGGCAACCGCAACCGCGCTAGTGGCTACCGTCATATTTTGACCGAGGGCCAAAGCGGTCGGAACTGACGCCCAAGCAAGCGTGCTATGGGAAAAAACGACAGCTGTCGGCGTGGTGATGATACTTTTGTCCCCTCCGAACCGAACCGCCGCATCAACGACATAACTTCCCGTTCCCGGAACCGTCCACGATGCATCTTGTAACGGTCCGGATCCGGGTAACGCCAGCCAACGATTATTCGGATATTGAATCCAATAGGTGACGGTTTTGACGGCTGGGAAACCGGAAAGAGATAAGGTTTCTTTCTCTCCCGGCATCGCAGCGAGCGAACTGACGACGACTGTTGGTGTCCCATGACTGACCGTCGGTGTATGCTGTAGACTGGTATGAGGAAAAACTCCCGCTGCCAAAGCAACGGCGCCCCAAAGAAAATGTCCTTGAATCACCCTGTTTCCTCCGTCTCGCAGGTTTTTAGCGGAGCAAATGGGCCGTCGCCTCGTCAGGGTTGCGGACATCATCGTTATGAAAGGGCGGCGGTCTTAAGAAGACCGTGTGTCCGTCATTGTTGACACGGGATCCGACGTTTCGACAAATCCCGATACGATAAAATTCCATTCCCAGGAACATTATCCTTTTTTATAGAGCGGGAATTTTTCCGTTCGGCCAATTATCAGTCGATCTGCCCTAATCGGCTCAAAACCTGTAAATAGGTTTCATGGGTGAGAAGAGCCGTATTCCTCCAATGAAAACTCTGCGCGTGTCGAATGCCGCTGTCTGCCAATTCACGCTGCCATCCTGCATTACGTATGAGCTCGGCAAGCGATGTCGCCATTGCCTGCGTATTATAAGGATCCACATACAAGGCGGCACTACCGGCCACTTCCGGTAGTGAGGTACGATTGGATACGATCACAGGACAACCTTGCCCCATCGCCTCCAGGACCGGTAGACCGAATCCCTCGTAATAAGAAGGATAAAAAAAGGCGGTGGCATGGCGATAAAGGTCTTGCAACTCTTCATCCGTAACCATCGCCTGAACCGTCACCCGGCCGTCCAATTGCTCTTCATGGATCCACTGTTCTACCAGTGGGACCGTCTCCGGTTCAAGGCCAACGACTTTTAGACTGATCTGTGACAATCGCGCTTGTTTAAAAGCTTTGAGCGCCCCGCGTAAATTTTTTCGAGGGTCTAAAGCGCCAAGGACCAATATGTAAGGTTTCTTTGGAAACACCGGCGTATCGACCGGAGAATATTTCGGTGCTAATGGAGTCACAACAATTTTTTCTGGCGACACTTCGAGGACCTTCTGGATATCCTCCGACGCATGTCGAGATACCGTAAAAATCGCTTGTGCCCTTCGCACGAGTGCACGCAAAGCCGTCATTCGATATGTTCGACTCATCCGATGTCGCCACCGAATGTGCCCTGGCACGTCTTGCCCACGATGCCATTCAATCACGTCGTGAACCGTTAATACCAATGGCTTAAGGGTCGCGACGGGGCCAATGTTTGCCGTTCCATGCACCAAAGCCGCGTTACGAAGCACTTGAGGCCAGGCAATCTGTTCCCAAGTAAAGAATGTAGGACTCATTAGAAGATCAACCGAGTGCAACAAACCGATGCGCCTTACAACCTCCGGATCGGCCGCCGGATCGCCGAAAACATGAAGATCATACGGGCGAGGGATAAAAGCCATCTCCACCAACAAACGGTAAACATACTCGCCAATCCCCCGGCGAGGCGCGCGAAGTCCATAACGCCCGTCGACGACAATAATCGGCCGTGGCTTACCCACGCTCGGTCACCTGCCAACCGTGGGGAAGCACCATAACCCCACCGCCACGCTCCAACGATTGAATCGTAATAGTCGTAGCTTGATGCCATTCGGCAATCAGCCGACCTTCAATGGAATGTAGCATCACGTCCACCTCGTATTGACCGGTCGCCAGCCACAAAGCGTCGACGCTCAAAGCGACCCGCGTCTTTTTAGACGCCTCAACGGTCAATTTGACCTGATCGTGCAACGTCGAAACCTCAGCGATATCCAGCCCGTCAGGACGGCGAAATTTGACGGTGACGTGTGCTGGTATCGAGGTATCGCCATGATTCGAAAATTTCATTGTCAATATTGCCGGCTCACCACTTAACAGAACTTCCGACGCCCTGTCGCGAGCGGTCATCCGTGCCTCATCCAATGTGACGGTACCTTCGGGAACCGGTGGAGTATCATCGCCGCCTTTTTGTTGCTCGCCTACCAACGCTTCACGATAAGCCCGCACAACGTCATGAGGCAATCCGTCGAATTGCATTTCTCCTTTATTGATCCATAACGCACGATCCATTAAACGTTCAATGGATCCTAAGTCGTGAGATACTAATAAAATCGATGTGCCTTGCCGTTTCATTCGGAAAATCCGATCCATGCATCGTTGCTGAAATGCCTCGTCGCCGACCGCCAGGACTTCATCAACGATCAAAATTTCGGGCTCAACGCTGGTTGCCACGGAAAACCCGAGCCGCGCGTGCATTCCGGACGAATAATATTTCACCGGTGTATCGATAAATGGTCGTATATCCGCAAAATCGATGATGTCGTCCATTTTCTGGTCTACGACTCGTCGCGGAATACCTAGTATCGACGCATTTAAATAAACATTCTCCCGACCGGTAAAGTCCGGATGGAATCCCGCTCCTAATTCGATCAATGCCGACACCCGCCCGTTGACCGAAACACGTCCCTTTGTGGGAATCATGGTACGCGTCAATATTTTCAACAAGGTGCTTTTACCGGAACCGTTGGATCCGATAATGCCGTAACTGATTCCGGGAGGCATTTCAAACGAAATGTCCTTTAGTGCCCAAAACGGCTCCGACCGGGGCCGACGATAACGCCCAGGAATCATGCGTGCTAACAATTGGCCCACACTGTCGGCACGATCCTTACGCAAAGCAAATCGCTTGGACACATGATCAACTACGACCGAAGCCACCTACATCACCTCCGCAAATAAGGGTTCGATACGGTGAAACACATACCACCCCACGGTCCATGTTAAAATCGCCAATCCGGCGGCTAAATCCAAGTAATGCGGGTGCAATAGGTGCCCGGTGAATAAGAGGTTTCTCTCGCCCTCAATGACGGCACCCATAGGATTCAGCAACAAAAGACGCCGAATATGCTCCGGGGCTTTTGACACTTGATACATAACCGGTGAGAGATAAATCCAAATCATGAGGATTAGACCAATTAACTGACCCATATCACGATATAGTACGTTCAACGCGGCAACTAAGTAGGCGATACCAAGAGTAAAAATTAACTGCACAACGAGAATGACCGGCAAGAACACAACTTGCCAATGGATCGGAACCCGATAAATACCTATAAATACAAATAAAACCAGCAAAGAAAATAAAAAGTCAATCAATCGAGCGGCAACCGATGCGGTCGGTAAAACTACCCGAGGAAAATAAATTTTCGCCAACAACGCGGCATTACCCGATACCGACGTCGTGGCCGACATGATACCGTTAGCGAATAGGTTCCAAAAGGTTAAGTTCGTCAATAAGAATACGACGTAAGGAATCGGTTTCGATGTCGCATGAAATATTAACCCAAAAACAAACCCGTAGATAGCCGATGAAATCAGCGGATTAATAATGGCCCAATAAATCCCTAAGATCGAGTGCTTATACCGCGTTTCGACATCACGCACGGCCAGATTACGCACTAGTTCAAACCAAATTCCCGTTCGACGCCATAGGCCTTCCATGACCGCCGGTATCGAACGAGCGTTCTCCAAATTGTCCAGCCGGGTCAACCTCCCTCGTTAACATACGCCCGAAAGCGACATCATTGTACCTTTTCACCTCAAATCTCGCCAAGGGTTCTCTCGTTATCTAATCTACATCTAGGGCACCCTCTGGTTATGGAAAAAAATAATCATTTCTTTTAAGCTTCAGCCAGGTTTCAGACGTTGGTAACAAATCGTTAACAATTGGGTGGTTCAATATAGAGGATGAAACCCTAGGAAAGGAGACCGGCTCCATGTCAAACCGTAATCCGAAAGATCCTATGCTGACCGCCGTGAGCGGCATCTTAGCCGCCCTATTATTATTGAGCATGGGCATCACGTTTACCCACCTCATTTAACCGGACATGCAATGCCCGGAAAAAGGGGGATATGATGGCTCGGATCAGTGGCCTGTCCTTGCGCGTCGAGTTATTGGACGTGCCTGATGTTGTGTATCGCGATCTCTGGATACCGAAACGGTTGACTTGGCACCAGCTGCACACCGTCCTACAGTTGGCATTAGGCTGGGAAAACCTGCACCGCTACGAATTTCGTCGGGGAACCGAGCGGATTGGTTTGCCCCGTTCAAGCGATCCTCATCCGGTCACCGATGCCCGCACCGTACGTCTCTCGGCATATCCCTGGCTGGCGGACAGTCAGCTCACCTACCTCTACGACTTTCATGACGGATGGCGCCATCGGATCACGGTGTTGAATTGTGCAGTGGGTAACCGTCGCCAGCCAATCTTGCTCGACGGACACGGCGTGTGTCCTCCGGAAGATGTCGGCGGCGTCACCGGCTATCGCGAATTTTTAGATGCCATAACTGATCCCGACCATGAAGATTATGCCCTGTACCGCCTCTGGGCGGACGGCCATTACGCCTTTACCGGATTTCGTCTCGACGAGGCCGTAAAGCTATTTGATCAGGCCTTGGCTCCGCGTCGCCGCCGAACTCGACAGCCGACCGGCCAGACAATCACCTACCCGATTGAGGCCTAACCGTCATCCAACGCCGACCGATTGGCGATCACAGTCACATCGTCATGCAGTTATAACACGCTGGCAGGACGAGCCTCGGTCACTGGTCTCTATAGCGCTCGCTTGGTTGCTCCCCAGCCGCCAAAAGAATCGACCGGGCCTCATGACATTGGTAATCTCCATCGTCAGGACATGGTCCGGTAGAGCGGGGAAAGTGTATCCGGTTTGCTCTCAAATAGCGAAGGTCAGCCGATTTGACCCGAAAACGAAGAGCCCGACTCGTTGAACCCGATGTCACCGTGTATCCCTATTCCGAGGAGCTGCAGATGAATCGGCCTTTTTTTTGCAAAAGCTCTTCATAGAGCGGACATTCCCGCCAGGCCTCGGGCGCCACGCCGTTTAAAAACTGGCCCGACACAAAGAGATTTAGGGCCATAAATCCACCGGATGGCCGGTAGGCAAAGGCCAATATTCAGGGGGGCAAACGCCTCCAAATGATGTTATGGCCATTCGCCGGTATTCGCCAAAAGCACCGCCAAAGCAACCGGAATCATCGTCTGGTCGGTGGCAGACCAATCCGATGATATCCGGCCCTGATCAACACGGAAGCTACCATTCGTGCGGCATGACAGGCGGTGTCATCCGACAATCAGCATTCATTCCTGGCCGGAAACCGGATCCCAAACAATAATGGCGGCATCTTTTTGGACTGCCTTTTGAGCGGTCAATCCCCGAAATTGCCTGAGCAGCATATCCTTAATGGTCACCGTCAATGAGAGGGACAGGATAGGGAACCATGACCGGTTCGATAATTTCCTATCATCTCAATGGTGGTGTTATAGCCGCCGGCTTTAGGCTTCTCCCAGCGCGGCCCGATCCGCAATTACCGTCACATTTTCATGAAGCTGCAACACACTGGCAGGACACTCTTCCGTCACCGGACCCCAAAGAGCGTTGACCAACGCTTCGCGTTTATGGTCACCGAAAGCCACCAAAAGAATTGAGCGGGCCTCCATGATATTCGCGATCCCCATGGTTAAGGCCTCATACGGTAACTCACCCGGAAACCCGGGCTGGTTCTGGCGCCGGGTGTTCTCGCTCAGCCGGACTCGCCGAGTACGACTTTGAAACGGGGTGCCCGGCTCGTTAAATCCAATATGCCCATTGACCCCGATGCCCAATACCTGCAGATGTAACGGACGTTTGGACAAGAGATCTTCATAGCGTTGACATTCGCGTTCGGGATACGGAGCCTCCCCGTTAAGAAATTGGGTTGCCGCCAGGTAAGGGGCCAAGGGCCGAAAAACATAGCGTTCCATAAAGGAACGAAAGCTGCCGGGATGCGCCGGATCCAGCGGCCAATATTCATCCAGATTAAAGGTCTCGATATGGGGTTTGGGCACGGCCTTCGCCAATAGCCGCACCAACGCCTCATATACCGGAACCATCGTTTTTCCTGTGGCCAATCCGACCCGATGAAATCCCGCCCCTTCAAAAATGAGCGCTAATTGCCGGGCCGACGCTTCCGCTACATCGGCCGGACTCGGGCAGGCAATAAGCCGGATCACGTCGGATCCGCCTCCCACGAAAGCCTACCGTTGACGAGTGTCCGGTCGACGCGCCCGGAATCGGGATCCACCCAAATCAGATCGGCGTCTTTGCCGACGGCTATACTGCCTTTGGCATGTTCCATCCCTAAAAGCGCCGCCGGGCGTAAACTCGCCGCCCGAAACGCCGTCGGCCAATCACATCCGGTAAACGCCCGGAAATTTCGCACCGCCTGCAAAAGCGTCAACGTACTCCCCGCCAAACTACCCTGGCCCGTGCGGGCCACACCGTCCCTGACCGTGATGGTTTGTCCCCCCAAGTCGTATTGTCCATCGGGCAAGCCCGTCGCCCGCATGGCATCGGTGACCAAAATTAACCGCTCACCCAAGAGACGGCTCACCAGGTGAATCCATTCGGGATGCACGTGAATGCCGTCACAAATGACTTCACACACCACCTGAGACGACGCTAAAAGAGCCCCTGCCGGCCCGGGATCCCGATGGTGTAACGGAGGCATCCCGTTAAAAAGATGCGTCGCATGCCGAATCCGACCCTCCAAAATCACCCGTTCGGCCTCATCAAACGGCATAGCCGAATGGCCCAGAGACGCGATCACCCCATGTTGTCGAAACATGGGCCAGATCATGTCCCAACCGGGCAGTTCCGGAGCCACGGTCATGAGGCGCACCGGGGCAGCGTCAATATATTGCCGCATTTCATGGGAATCTGGCAACCGTAAAAACGCCGGATTTTGCGCCCCCGCAAATGAGGGACTTAAAAACGGACCCTCCATATGGACACCGAAAATCTGCGCTTCCATCGGTCTGGGTGAACGCATCACCTGATGAATGGTGCCCAACGCTTTAAGTAAGTCGGTCGTCGGCGCACTCATGGTCGTCGGCGTAAAACCGGTGGTGCCTTGAGACGCCAAGTAGGCGGCCATCCGACGAAGCCCGGTTTCCTGACCGTCCATCACGTCGTCTCCGAGACTTCCATGAATATGCGTGTCGATTAGTCCTGGGGCTATCAAATGATCTGGGGTGCGGTAACGCGTTCGGGCATGAAAAGGCCGGGTATGAACGGCGCTGATTTTGCCGCCCGTAATCACCAACTCGGCGTCATCCCAAATATCCTCGGCCATGACCAACGGACCGCGGATGATCAAACGATCATCGTCCATCTGAGCATTCCTCCTTGGAATCTTTCCTGTCCTGAGGCTCGACGGCATAAAGGGGTGTCCAACAGCCTAGCGGCACGGCACGCCGAGCGCCGGTCACCTGCGGCAAATTGGTCGGCTTACCCGCGAGAAATTGCCAGGCTAAATAGGCGAAGGCCATCGCTTCTTTGGCGTACCCGGGAATGCCATACGCGTCTGAAGTGGTCACAATGGCCTCGGGCAACCGCTCATGCAAAGACGCCATTAAGGTGTGATTATGTATACCGCCGCCCGATACAATCACTTCCATCGGGGGCGGCGCCACCCGCCGGATGGCATCCGCAATGGATTCCGCCACCCAAGCGGTGACCGTGGCCAAGGCATCGGCAAGAGATAGCGCCCGCGTTTTGATATCTTCCACGGCTTGCTCCACCCACGCTTCTCCAAACTGCTCCCGTCCAGCGCTTTTGGGCGGTGAGAAAGCAAAAAAGGGATGGTCCATCCATTGTGCAAGAAGCCGCGGATTCACCCGCCCTTGGCCGGCCAATTGCCCGGCCGCGTCATAGCGCCATCGCCCCTGAGATAGCGCCGCGATGATCCCGTCAATCACCATATTGCCCGGACTGGTATCAAACCCTATTACCTGTGTCACCGAAGCCCCGGCCGGAATCACCGTCAGGTTGGCGATGCCGCCAATATTCAAGAGCACGCGGGTTTTCTCCCTATGGCGAAAAACGGCATAGTCGAAATACGGTACCAGCGGTGCCCCTTGCCCGCCCAAGGCCAAATCGGCCGCCCGAAATTGCGACACCACCCCAATGCCGGTTAAAACCGCCAGCCGATGGGCGTCCCCGATTTGCCAACTGACGCCTAAGTCGGGCAGATGTTGAACCGTTTGTCCGTGAAATCCGATAACCCGCACCTCGGCGGCGGACATCCCGTGATCCCTCAACAGATCGCCTATCAGCATGGCCGCACTTTGGGCCAAATACCGATGAACGTCGCTGATAAGCTCCCATTGTACGGATTTTTCACTACACGCCAGGATTTTCGTCCGCATTCCCCGGTCGAACGGCTGGTACCGAAAATCGGCGAGCCGACACGTCGGCCAGTCGGGATGGACGTCCTCAATTTCCGTGAGCGCCACATCCATCCCGTCCGCCGACGTCCCGGTCATAATTCCAATCGCCCACCCCTTCACCGTTCTTGCACCTCTCTCCCTCACCCTGCCGCATGATCGCGAGAAAACACCGGAATCACCTCTACCGGCAGTCGTCCCCGCGCCTCGCCGCCCACAATCGCCCGAACGCCGGCTTCATACATCCACGGGGTGGTTTCATAAAGCGCTAAAATATGCGGAGCATCGGCCACGGCTCGCGCATCATAGGGACTACGCAATAAAAAAATTACTTGAGGGATGGTCAGCGATTGAATGGACCGCACAAATTCTAGATAAAGCCTATTTTGGGTTCCGTTAAGACCGCTAATGATAACGTCCGCTCGAGCGATCCGTTGTCGGAGCACGGTGGGTGATTCATGATGGAGGATGGCGGGAAACCCGTAGCGATGCACCTCTGCCCCGGGTAGCACCGCACGCACGGTCTGGACCAATGCTTGCCCGACGGGATTCTCGGATCCCGCCGGGACCATCGGAGAGCCCGTTTCGTCGTAAAGGACCGCTATCCGCCGAATGGAACTTGCCGACAGCGGCAACGCGTCCCCCCGCGAAAGCCAGGTCACGGCCAGGCTGGAAGCCCGTTTTTGCAACGCAGCCTTGGCCGTCAAATCCTGCCAAGGCTCATATTCTAGAAAGGCCCGATAACTGTTCCAATCCCCTAAGCGCCGACTTTTCAATGTCTGGACCCGGTGAGCCGCTTCTTGTAGTCGGGACGGCGGCAATTCGCCTAACGCGACCGCGGCAACAATGGCGTTCAACGCCGCGAGTTGCTGATGGCGGGAATGGGACACCAACACGATATCAGCGCCGGCTTTGAGCGCGTCCACCGCCCCTTGGGCTACCCCGACGGTCTTTTGAATCGCATCCATTTCTAGGCAATCGGTCAGGATAACCCCGTTAAATCCGAAGATGTCTCGCAACCAACCGGTTAAAATCGGTTCCGACAACGTGGCCGGTCGGCTGTCAACCGCTCGAAACACAATATGGGCCGTCATCACGGCATCCAATCCGTCTCGCATCGCATGGATGAAAGGCGGAAGCTCAACCTGTTGCAATCGCTCCCAGTCGTGGGGAATTTCCGGCAACGCCCGATGTGAATCCACCACCGTGTCCCCATGGCCCGGAAAATGTTTACCACAGGCCAAGACGCCGCCGGCTTCAAGCCCCCGTAACATCGCCGAGCCGAATCGGGCCACGCGATCGGGCCGATCGCCATATGACCGTACCCCAATGACCGGGTTGTCCGGATTGTTATTCACGTCCAGCACCGGAGCCAAGTCCATGTTGATGCCCACCGCGCGTAACAGCTGACCCGTCACCATGCCGACTTCCTGCACTAATGCAGGATCTCCGGTAGCCGCTAACGCCATATTGCCCGGAAGTCCCGGGATATCCGGCGGCAACCGCCGGACCATACCGTTTTCTTGGTCGGTAGCAATCAAAAGCGGCCACTGTTGACCGGCCTCCCGAGCCAATTCTTGTAATCCCGCCGTTAGCGATTGCAATTGACGGGCATCGGCGACATTGCGGGAAAATAAAATGATATTGCCCACGTGATGCGATTGAATCAGATCCCGGATAGCCCGGTTGGGTTCTGTGCCGTGAAATCCCGCCATAAGGACTTGACCGGCCCAAAAACGCCATTGTTCCGTTTCGTGCATCATATCCTCCCTGGTTAATATAAAAGATCGGGTTTTACGGATGCGGCAAAGGCCGCCACCGCCTCAGCCTCCCCACCCCAGTAGTGCTCCACGCCGCCGTTAAGCATCCCCTCGCGAAGCGCAAAGCCACCGGCCAATCGATCAAAAAACGGGACGCCGTCCGAGGACGAGGGAAACGCCAAAATCTCCGGATAGAGCGCGTACAATATCTCCAGAGCAGCTACTCCGGCCCGCATACTGTGAAAGACGGTCGGATCCGTCACATGGAGCTGGACACCCTGACAAAGCTCGCCGGAATATGGGGGACGAGCGGGAACAAAGTAGACGGGCCGCGCTATGAGACCCGAAATACTCCGTTGATTGATGCCGTCCGCCCATTGATGACCGTCAACCCAGGAGGTGCCTAGCCACTCAAAAGGATGAATCGTCCCCCGGCCGACACTGACATTCGTCCCTTCAAAAAGACACGTGCCGGGATATAAAAGCGCCATGGTAGGACCCGTCGTATTCGGCGAGGACGACACGAAGGGAATTTCGGTGTCCTGCCAAAACATCTCCCGTCTCCAGCCGGCTAACGGAATCACCTCAAGGGAGGCCTTTGGCCAGTAGAGCCGTGTCATCCAGCGGGCAATTTCCCCCAACGTCAAGCCATGCCGAGTTGGTAAAGCCGCAATTCCTACAAATGATTGATACCGTAAATCTAAGGGATATCCTTCCCGCTGCACCCCGTTAATCGGGTTGGGTCGGTCCAGCAGTAAGAACGGGACACCATAGAGCGCGCTGGATTTCAGGCAATAATAGGCCGTGCTGATATTGGTATAATACCGGCTGCCGATATCCTGCAGGTCAATAATCAAAAGGTCGATGCCGGCAAGCATTTCCGGGGTCGGCATCTGATGCAGGCCGTAAAGGCTGTAAGCCGGACGACGGCTATGCGGATCAATCTTATACTGGACCGGCTCACCCTCCCTGGCTCCATTTTGTACCCCGTGCTCCGGTCCGAACAACGCCACCAATTGCTCCGGCACTTCCGCTAAAAACCGGTCAATCACCGCCGTCAACGTGCTGTCCGTCATCGCATAATGGGTAACCAAGCCAATCCGCCGCCCATCAACTGACCGTCCGCGATCTGATCATGTAGCTGCGGCAGCACCGATACCCCCGCGCGGCCCACGAGGCCGCGCGGATCTTGGGGATTTTGCAGCAACGCGCCTTGGAGGCGTCGCCGGGCAAACGCCGCGCCCTGGTCGCGCAACCGCAAGCGTTGCAGAAGCATCTCGACGGGCTTTTTTTGGCGAGCCCGGATGCTCACCTCAGGATGAGCCTGCCCGGCGTGGCCGTCCGGTTGGGGGCTCGTCTCCATGCCGGGTTCGGTCCCGACCGGGACCGGTTTGAACGGACAGAGGCCGTTCAAGCCTTGGCGGGCACGAGTCCGGTCTTGTACCAATGCGGCAAGCTCAAACGCGTGCATAAGCGCCGTGCCTGCGATAAGCATTTGCGGGCGACAGTCCATCAAGTCGTGTTCACCTCCCTGTCCCGGTTTGGCTGGGCCCGACAATATTACGACCAATACCGAGCGCGAGGACAAGGTCACATGCCGCTCTGCGTGCCTTGGCGAACGTGTGGCTGCGCATCCTGTTCCGGATGTGGAAGTCCAAAACGGTCTACGACGAACCCCGATTTTTGGCTGATCGGGCCCGACACGCGGCCTAGCGTGAGGCAGGCTGGCCATCTCGCGATCATCGGAGGGTGACCGCTTAGCTCGGTGTGCCGTCGGGGATGTCCGAAAAACGTATTCACAATATCCACATCCTTGACATAGCCCGTCTTTCCGTCTCATTTCCCACTGCATCGCTGTTGACTACCGTGATGGGGCTATCGTCCTCGGAACCGAACGTATTTGGTGCTTAGCAGAGCTAAATTAACGCATATTGTACATGGCCTGGGTTATTAATCATAAAGGAGATATGGCGCTATTTGTTCTTCAAACTGACTCAGCACCTCAACTTCATCATCGAGGAAATGGCCGGATTGTCCCGCGTCGATTAAATAGCGAAGTTGAGGTCCCCCGGCCAATAAATCAAATGACGGGAGACGAAACCGGAAGTGTTCCGGATAAGTATCGCGAAAAACCTGCAATAACGCGATTCCTGTTAGAAGGCTATGGACCTTGTGAGATTGTGTGACATGAATCTGCACACCTTGACATATCTCACCGGCATACGGGTCCCTAGTTGGTACGAAATATACCGGGCGGGCCACAACTCCCGGAAGGCCCTGGGAGTTAAACGCGTGGGTAACGCGATGGCCGTCGGCCCAGGGAGCACCAATCCATTCGAACGGATGGACAGTGCCTCGTCCCACGCTTACATTGGTGCCCTCAAAAAGACAGGTTCCCGGATACAATAGAGCCATCTCCGGGTGAGTCGTATTAGGGGACGGCGAGATAAACGACTGCCCCGTATGCATCCAATACATCGATCGTTTCCAGCCCACCATAGGAATTACCGAGAGAGAGGACTGAGGCCAATGGCGGTCCTGTATATATCGGGCAATTTCACCAAGGGTCATTCCATGTCGAGGAGGTAGATCCGTAATACCGACAAACGATTGATAGTTTGGTTCCGGCGGATAGCCTTCACGACATACGCCGCCGATGGGATTGGGACGATCCAGCACAATTACGGGTACCTGATTTTCCGCCCCCGCCTTTAAACAATAATAGAGTGTACTGATATTGGTAAAATACCGACTACCAATATCTTGTAAATCGACGACTAAGATATCTATCCCGTTCAACATATCGGCAGTTGGCTCTTTAATCTCTCCGTACAGGCTAAACGCTGGCAAACCAGAATGCAGATCAATTTGATACGATACCGGTTCGCCTTCCTTGGCACAATTTTGGACCCCATGTTCCGGACCATATAACGCGACTAGTTGCGCATCAGGCCAGTGAAGAAACCGGTCGATGGTTGGCACAAATGATGTATCCGTCATTCCGTAATGCGTTACGAGCCCAATACGTTGATGCTGCAAAAACGAAGGGGGTTCGTCAAAAAACCGATCAATTCCAAATAACACCATTTCACACCCGTCCCCTTGGTAGAGAGCTAATACACGACCAGATTATCCGCCTATTTGTGGAAATACCAAGACACCGTTTGCTGGATTTTTTGCGCGGCTTGTTGGGGCGTTAATTTATGCTCCAACAACGGCAACATGTACGTCATTTCTGCCGTAAAAATCCCCTGATCGTTATTGGGCGACGCCTTCTTGGCGTTGGGAGATTTCACGCTAGCCGGATTGACGGGAGGGGTGTCCATCGGGCTACGGATATCGAAGATAGGATTAATCGGCACCGTTTGAAACCATTGATAAGCTTGAATCGACAACGGATACTGGGAAGGAATGTGAACGCCTTTAATAGCCGATATTTCTCCGGCAATACCGGAAAAATCCTGCCCAAAGGCCGGGGTGGCAACGTATTTCATAATCTCTTCTGTGGCTTTGGCGACAGCTGGATTGGAAATGTGGCTATTCATGGCCAAGTCCGCGTCCTCATACCAGTCCACCTGAGCATGCTGTGTACTCGTAGCCGGCGGCACCAGAAACGCACCCAATTTCAGGTGAGGATTGTATTGCAAAATAGTGGGCACATCAAAAATCCCGTCGAATATCATTCCCGCCTTCCCTGTTGCCAAAGCGACCTGTTGTTCATTGTCAGCAGCACCAACCGCTTGAAAATTAGGTTCCATAAATTGAGCCAACTGCTGATAATGAGCCAAGGCGTTAACGTATGGTGCAGATTGGTACGTCGCTTGACGATTAACAAGTTGTTTGGTGAAATGGTCACCTAAGAAAGTCGCGCCTATTTCATCAAAATCTAAAGCAAGCATCCAGCCTTGGAGCCCCATAGAATAAATGGGGGTAACTCCATGGCTTTGAAGCACGTGACAAACGTGAATGAATTGATTCCACGTTTGCGGAACCGACAACCCATATTGCTGAAACATGGACTTATTATAAAACACGGCCATCGTTTCAATATCAAGGGGTACTCCATAGTATTTTCCTTGATAAGTCACATCGGCCAATGTCGCGGGATTGACGGCAGAAAAATTCACTACACCGTTTAATGGAGAAATCATTCCCGCCGCGGCATAATTTAGTGTTCCGATTCCAGCCCGACCATAGAAAATATCGGGACCTTGCCCGCCATCCATTGCCGTTTGCAACACCGAATCATAGTTGGTTGGATTGATAGCACGAAATTGAATTTGAAGATGGTCGCCTTGCTTATTTAAAGCTTGTTGGACTTTTTCCCACATTCCGGCATCCTGCGAACGCCATGACCAAATTGTCACCGTGGTGGGTGCACTAGTCGAAGCGGTACCGCCCGAACTCCCGCAACCTGCCGCACTAATGGCAATGCCGGTCAACGCCAGTGCACTCAATATTTTTGTGTTGTTTTTGTTCATGGGAATGAAACCTCCTGAGTTTGATGGTTAACGGATTGAACCGTTAAAGTTTGATAGCACCAGCCATCATATTACGGACGAACTGCCGTGACATGAGTCCAAAAACTACCATAGCAGGTAGTGTCACAATCACCAACGCGGCCAAGAGAAGATTCCATTGGGTTGAATACTGGCCGACAAACGACATGACTCCTACGGCAATCGTCATCTTCGATGGACTGGTGAGAAGAATCAAGGGGAAGAAGAAATTATTCCATGCGGCAATAAAGTTCAAAACCGTTACAATCGATAGTGAAGGACGAATGAGTGGTAATATGATATGCCAATATACCTGAATTGGTGAAGCTCCATCTAAAAACGCCGCCTCCTCCAGGTCTTTCGGGATATTCCGAATAAAGTTAACAAGCAGAAACACACTAAAGGAAAGTCCACTAGCGACATAAATAAGAACAACCGAAGATAGTTGGTTAAGTAAATTCAATTGATGCATTAAGATAAACAGCGGCACAGCAATCATTTGAATAGGCAACGCCAACCCGGCCAAGAACAACAAGTAGATCCCTTGGTTTCCTCGAAATTCGAACCGGGCAATGGCATAGGCCGCCATTGAAGAAAATAAGATGATGCCTGCAACCGACAACAGCGTGACAACCGCGGTATTTATCAGGTAGCGTCCAAGATTTCCTTCTTGCCATGCCTCGATGAAGTTTGAGAAGTACCAATGGGTAGGCCAACCAAGAGGATAGCTGACGATACCGTCCAGGCTTTTAAAGGATAGTAAAACCATATTTGCGATCGGAAAAATCACGATCATGGCATATATCAATAAAGGGCCGTAGGTTAAAAATCGACGCGTCATTTTTCCTCCTAAAACTCGACCACTGAACGCCTTTGCAGGTACACAAACAATCCAGAAGCCAACATCACCAAACCAAAGCCAATTACCGCCAACGCGGTCGCCAGCCCCATATTTTGGGCTGTTGTTCCAAATCCGCCAAACGCGGTACGATAAAACAGCGTACCTAATACGTCAGTCGAGTAATTTGGACCGGCCTGGGTGCCTTCCATAATATATATCAGGTCAAAAACTCCGAAACTTCCGACAAAATTCAAAGTCATAATTGTAAATATTGTTGGTTTAATCATCGGCAACGTCACCGACCAAAAGGTCTGAAAACTGTTGGCGCCGTCGATTTTCGCCGCATCCAACAACTCTTTCGGAATATCCATTAAAGATGCCAAAAACACCAAGATCGGGAAACCCATGCCCGCCCACGCAGTGATGACAGCAATAACAGGCAACGCTAACGTTTGCGAACCCAAGAAAGGTAGTTGCAAGAATGCGATATGCAATCGGGTTCCAATAGTCGCAATGAGGCCGAAATTTGGTTCGAGATAAATGGCCCATAAGTAGGCGACCACGACAGGCGGGATTACCAAGGGAATGAAGTAGATGACCTGAAACCATCGGGCAACCTTCTCGGAAATCGCCATTAACGCAATTGCCAGTCCAAGCCCAACAAACAAAGTTAAAACCATCGATATTACGAAAAACACCAAGTTGTGTGCAATCGCACGCCAAAAGAAACCGGAAAACTGATGAGAAAAAAGAACATAAGCATAATTTCCTAACCCTACGTAATCATTTAACGGCCCAATCCCGTTCCAATTAAATAAGCTGTAATGAAAACTAGAAATGAACGGATACACGATAAATATCAAATACGTGGCCAAGGCCGGACCCAGGAACAACAAAACCAAGTGTTTTTGTCGATACATCGGCATCCTCCGTGTCAAATTGACAACCGGTGACTATTTCCACAGGAACCTCAGAGACATAATTATCAGTCATCTATGACTATTATTGCCTACGATGATACCACGTTTCATCATTTATCAACATACACTGACACAAAATTTTTAAATCCACTAGACTTGACCGGCTGCCACGGATAAAAATTGTGCCGCCACATTATGAAAGCGCCGGCGAAGACGGCTGATGTTGCGATCTCGCCCGAAATGCACCCGATTGGTCAGCAATATCGCCCATGCTCCGGTCGGCGGATCCCAAACCAGGCTGGTGCCGGTAAACCCGCTGTGACTCACGGTCGTGTAGGGCCAAAAGTCGCCCGCCACATCAAACGGATCGCCCCGCAACACCCATCCAAGCCCTCGGCGCCCGTCGAGCTCCGGGGTTTGGCAACGGACACTCGCCTGACGAATCCATGGGCTTAACCAGTGGTTGTCGGGTGAAACCCATGCTTGAACATACGCCACCACGTCATCGAGCGGGGCGAATAATCCGGCGTGTCCTGCAATGCCGCCCAATGCCCGGGCGTTTTCGTCATGCACCACGCCAATCAGCGCCTGTCCCTCGATGACTTCGGTCGCCGCTGCCTCCTCGGCGCCCACCGGCCCAAACCCGGTGCGGTGCATGCCCAAACGGGTCCAAATCCTGTCGCGGGCATATTGGTCAATGGGGCGTTTGGCCGCCTGATGCACCACTTCGCCCAACAAGATAAACCCCAAATCGCTATAAGCCACCCGTCGGCCGGGCACCTCTTCCAACGCCGATCGTTGCATGGCGTCAAGATATTCTCCGATCCCGGTCAACGTCTCGAAGTAGGGTTTGGTGGGCGCCAAGCCCCCGGAATGGGTCAATAATCGCCGGATCGTGACCTGATTCCATAGTCCGCCGGAAAACCCGGGTAAAAAGAGACCGACGGGATCATCCAAGGTCAAAGCCCCCTCGACGGCCAGCCGCAAGATGGCCGGCAACGTCACCATCACCTTGGTCAACGACGCCAAATCAAACCGGGTCGAATCCGCTAACGGTCGGGGATTGCCCCCGTTGACGACGGCCATGCCCCCGATGTACCGCCAAAGAACCTGTGCGCCAACGCCGACGGCCGCGGCCGCCGCGGGGATCTCCCGTTGCGCGATAGCCTGATTTAATATTTCCGTCAAACCAATGTCAGGAGATGTCGGCATCGTCATCGCCCCATGTTGTCCACCGGCGGTAAGAGCCGTGCCAGCACGCCGTCGACGGAAGCCAGCTGTTTTCGTGCCGTAGCGGCGTCGACGGCCAACAAATGCATGGCAATCGCCGTTTTGGATTCCCAGTCGGCGTCTAACAACAGCCGCTCCGCTTCACCGCGTGATACCCGGGCGGCCAACATGACAATCCGGACGGCCCGATCACGGAGCTTCCGATTCATCGGTTTCATATCCACCATCAGATTTTGATACGTTTTGCCGAGTCGGATCATGGCGGCGGTACTCAGCATGTTTAACACCATTTTTTGGGCCGTACCGGCCTTTAATCTGGTTGACCCCATGAGCACCTCAGGACCGGTATCGACCGCGATGTTGATGTCGGCAACCTCTGCCACCAACGGACGGGGGTTGCAACTGACCGATACCGTGCGGATCCCTTGCGCTTGTGCCCATCGCAGCGCCCCCAGCACATAGGGGGTGCGCCCGCTGGCCGTGATGCCGACGACGATATCCCCGGGACCCACTCCCGCGTTGGCCGCGTCCCGCGCCCCTAAATCCTCGCGGTCTTCAACCCCTTCCTGAGCCTGAAAAATCGCATCCGCCCCGCCGGCAATAATCGCTTGAACCATCTCCGGCGGCGTATCGAAAGTCGGGGGGCATTCCGCGGCATCCAACA
Source organism: Sulfobacillus acidophilus DSM 10332 (assembly GCA_000237975.1). Lineage (GTDB taxonomy): Bacteria > Bacillota > Sulfobacillia > Sulfobacillales > Sulfobacillaceae > Sulfobacillus_A > Sulfobacillus_A acidophilus. The sequence continues at coordinate 2,247,728 of CP003179.1, forward strand.
CCGCGAGCCGTCCGCTAGTGCCGGCACCGACGTAAAACAACCGGCCGCCTTCGCGAAGCGCCAATACCACGTGGTCCACGGCGCGTGCCACTTCCGGCAGCACCTTCGCCACCGCCGCGGCCACCGTGGCATCTTCCTGGTTCATGAGTTCCAGCACGTGCAACGTATCGACCGTCGCCAAATCCGGAATACCGGGATTCCACCTTTCCGTTTTGAGCGACGGGAGATCAGCGTCAAAGTCCAAATGTGTCCTCCGTTTCTATGGGTCAAGAGCCCGGGCGATGGCTCCTGACGGCATCTTCCGTGCTTTTGAGGTTACGGTAGGCCCGTGTCGCGTCCCGGTTGGCCAAATACAGCGCCAACGCATCCCCTACCGCCAACGACGCCAGAATCGAGGTCGTTGCCCCAATCCGGGGGGTCGGCTCCGTTGCCGTGACGAAAAATGCCTCACGCGCCAATTCGATTAGCGGGTTCCGCTTGCGAAACTGGGTAATGGCCACAAGCGGTACTTTTCGTTGCCGGACCAACTCGGCCAGTTCCAGGACTTCCGACGTTTCGCCGGAAAAGGAGACCACCACGGTCAGGTCTCCGGGTTCCAAAAGCGCCACCGCCATCGCCGCCAAATGAAAATCGGTAAAGCGGTTGACCGGATAGCCAAGACGTAACAACTTTTGAGACAAATCGTCGGCAACCACCGCCGACGCGCCGACTCCATACACGACGATTCGGCGTGCTCCGCGAATCCAGTCCGACACTCTGGCGAGCTGTTCTTCCGAGAGACCTTCGAGGGTGGCCCTAAGCGACGTTTGCACGCCTTGCGAAAATCCTTTGAGAATGGCCTGAAACGGGGTTTCCGGCTGGATCTCGGCATATTCGTAGACCGTATCGGTTTCTTGCCGAACCAAATCGGCCGCCAGCAACACTTTAAGTGTGTGATACCCGCCAATCTGAAGCGAACGGCATAACCGGGTGACGGCCGCTTGACTCGATTCCGCCCTCCGGGCCAGCTCACGGACCGATAAGCTTAACACCTCTTGGGGATGGGCCAAAATCCACCGCGCAACCCGAGCTTCCGATTCCGCCAGTTGATCGACATTGGATTCCAACCGTTCCAACACGCCCGAAATGGTCACACCCATAACCTCCGTTTCAATATATGTACTTTTCGTGCATATATTGACATAAATTATCATACCACAAAGTATTTTTTCGATACATAATTTCGGTGTCCCTCACGAAAAATTCCCAAAGGCCCGCCGTGCCCATTCGGCGGCACCCCATACCGGCTCGCGAGACGCGAGACTCAAGGGAACACCGGAACACGACCACCGTGCCGAAAGGTACTCCAACCAAAACGGTGCCAGCCCCCCGGCCAAACCGCCGATCGCCGACCGATCCAACCCCAGGCGCCGACAGACCTGATGCAACTGCCGGTGTACTTCGGCCCCTTGGCGGTCGATGATGGCATGCGCTACCGGGTCGGTACCGGCCAGCCGCACGACCCACGGGGCCAAATCGGCTACTGTTCTCCAGTCAAACGCCTCGTCATAAACCCGGGAAATCAGCCGTTCCGCCGAGTCCACCCCGGCCCATTGTAGCACCGGTCCGACCAGCAACGTCTCCGGACCGATATGCTGAAGGGCGTTCAACGTGGCCTTAATGGCTTCCCGGCCCAATTCCAGCCCGGACCCGGGATCGCCTAGGCGCCAGCCATATCCTCCGACTTTCAACGCCTGTGTCCCGTTCTCCCCGTAGACTACAGATCCCGTACCGAATATCCCGATAAACCCTGGACGGAATGCGGTCAACGCCCCCCAGGCAATCCGATAGTCGCCGACCACCAGCACCGGTCCCCCTATACGGGGAACAGCCGACGTTTGCCAAAACCGGGTGACTTGCGGCCGATCGGCACCCGCCATCCCCAACACGCCACCGGTAACCGAATCCGTCCAGGTCGCCAACGCCTCTTCTAAACTTGCCCGGGCACGCTCTTCGCCCACTACCAGAACGTTGGACGGTCCTCCCTCCCCGCGGTACACGACGCTTCCGGTGTCGTCCAGCACTAATGCGCGGGTATGACTGCCGCCTCCGTCAATTCCGAGATAATACCGTTCGCTCAATGTCCGTGACCCTCCGTCGGTCCTCAACAAATATTGACCCCAGTATATATGACCAGGGTCAAGCGAATGTCGTCCCTTCTAGAGGATTTTTATAATTCGCGCTCCGCCTCGGGAATGAAATAATCGAAAATAGCCCGGCTGACCCGCGGTAAAACCTGAAACGCTTCCGTATCGACATGAAAGCGTCGGTCCTTAGAAGCTTCGCTCATAATCGCGACGGCATAATCACCCCACGGGGATATCACCAGGCCCGCGTCGTTTCGAATCCCGGTTAACGAACCGCTTTTGCTAGCCACGGTGACGATCGGTATCTCCCGATCATTATCATCCAACAAGTCATACGGCAAGTAACGGGTCAATAGGGTCTGGTATTGCTGGTGGCGAAGAATCTCGACCGCTATGCCGGCATGGCGGGAATCCAAGACGGTATTGAAATACAGGCTTTTAAGAAGTTGTACCAAATCAAAGGGCGAACTCAAGCCTAGGGGATCCGGACTGGAAAAATCAATCCGGCGCATGACCCGAGTCTGCATAAGCCCCATATCATGACAGGTTTGGTTGACCGCCTCAATGCCGATCGTCCGGAGCACCATGTTCGTCGCCACATTGTCACTGACGATTACCATGAGGGTCAGCACGTCTTTAAACGGCAAGGTAACCCCGGGCGTCAGATATTGTAGGACCCCGGACCCCGGCACTCCATCGTCACGTCGGTATTCAACCGGTTCGGTCAAGGCATGAACGCCCTCTTGGCATTGTCGCAAAGCTTCCGTCAAAATCGGCAATTTCATCACCGAGGCGGTTTCCCAAGCGGTCTGAACGTCGCCGAACGAAACCGTCTCCCCGGTTCCCAAGTGCTCGGCATAGACCGCGTAACGACCGCTGAATTCGCGTTGAACCGCCATGAGTTCATTATCCAGGGTTTGCATAGCGTTCATGCCGCTCTCTCCAACCTGCTTTCGTCCCGTATACCAACAGAGTCACCGAAGTCCGGACGGTTTGCAAGCCGTTATTTTTATTTCTCCGACAAAACCTTCTGTCATCTATTGGAGAAAATGTCCAAGTCACACGGCCGAAGGCCGCCCCGCAGGTCCAATTCGCGACCCCCCTAACCGAGACGAACCGAATCCGGTACTCCCGTTGGAGAGTCGGTAGCCACCGGACAGATGACAGTGCCTGTCAACAAAGTTTTTTCGATCCTTTAATGAATTGTCATGTAACGGTCATGTTGGAGCCGTTAAATAGGGATACACCCTTTCTCTCATGTTACACGGTAACCCGCACCGGTGCCAGAACGGTGCGGCGCGCCGTTTTGCGCCCAGCGGCTCCCTAAATGTGATCATTGACTTGCCGTTGGTCGAACGGGATTCTGAGGCGATAGATGCCGAGAACGTACCCCCATGTACCCGTAGAGGTCTTTGTACGATAGTGCAGCTGTCGCCGGGGACTTATGATGCCTAGTGCTGGCAGGAACCGGTACCTGTCCGAAGACCGACGGAATGTTGCTGGCGGCGCACCCCTGTAGTCCGTAGCATAACACAAACCGATCACCCCGTTTCTCAGGCCCGAACGCCCCCCGGCATCGCACTAATTGGCCCGGGGCATCGCCCGGCCGAGCCAGCTGTGGCAAACCGAAATCAGCTTAGGATATTCAACGCCTCGGTTAAGGCCAGGGAAGCCGTTTTAGACCACAAATGTCTGAGTCGGGAATTTGCCGACCTATGCAGAAACCTACGTGGTGGTAACCCGATATCTATAACCAGCACCGCCTTCATGGATACTTAAGATATCGGTCTCCGCCCAAATACGGTAATCCGTAACGAAAGGCCAAGCGCACAATAATCCCTGTTGTGTGCGTAATCGCCTCAAAGCGCTCGCCATTGCCCCAGTAGAGAACCCTGATGTCAAAAAACGGGGGCCGGTCCGCCCGGCGACTACGGCCCATCCGACCGAACAGGCCGCCGCACAACTCCGCGCTGCGGCGCGTGAGGGACAATACCGGGCCCCGGAACACCACGTGACCCGCCCTCCAGAATGGCAGGCGCAAACCGGATGACGCGGGGTCAGCGGTCAATCCTTGATCCGCTGAACAAGGGGCCCATGAAAAATTTCGGACTACTTGACCATCCTTCTGCATACAATGACCGTAGGCGTTTGTTGACAAGCTCGGAAGGATGGCTCATGATGAGAAAAAATCGGAAGCTAAATAGGGGGGCACGGAGAATGGCGAAACACGTGAAGACCCAAGAACGGGTTGATATTTCTCAAGTCACCATTCCCCCCGCTTCGGAGGTCAACGCGGAATTCATGAAAGTTGGCGATAACATCCAGAAGCGCCACATCGAAGCATTCAAGCGATTAGCTGATCGTTAATGCGTTGGGTGTCGTTCAAAGAAGCCATTCTGTTCCAAGAACGGGTGGTCTGCGAAACCGGCGGAATCATCGGAGTCCTCGATCAAGGAAAATTAGAGGCCGCCCTTGCGCGGCCTCTCACTATGGTATTCGCTACGATCCCTTTCCGACGCCAGCCTTGAAAGTCGCTGCCCTCATTGAGAGTATTATCACCACCCACCCCTTTCTCGATGGCAATAAGCGGACAGCAATGCGATTAGGTTTAGCGCTTTTAGAGTTCAATTTTCCGCCAAAAATCACAGCGTCAGATAACGACATTGAGTCCATCGCCGTCGGGGTAGCCGAAGGAACGGTGACCCTCGCAGAAGTCGCGCGATGGCTTGAAAGGCTTTATGCGTGCTCGAATCAGGCCCCCATCGAATAAGAGCGAGGTAGCGTACCGACGCGCGCCCATCACAATTCGTTGAAATCCCGGAGGGGGTCGAGTAGGAATTCTTCCGTCGATTGCCTGGGATTTTCTGCTTTTAAAACAAATGGCAACAATCCCGAAGGGAAAAGAAGGCTCCTTATAGGCGCTGTCTATAAGTCACCTGAACGGGTGACGGTTCGGCGTCTACAATGTCTCGTCAAGTGGTGGAAATTCAGTCTCCGAGGATTTGGTAGTTTCAAGTGGTATGCGTCAAATACGGATTCAGCCTCCGCAACTCCGGTGGGTCAGGGCGCCGAAGTTTATCCATCGACGCGTGACTAAAATAGCGCCGAAGAAAGGCCGCCCAATTCAAGACCGTTCCATCCTGGGAATCGGGAAAATCCCGACCACATCCGCGCGGCGGCCCAAGTCCTTGTTCAGGCGTTCTAACGGATTTGTCGAATGAACGTATTGCCAATGCTCTTTCGGAAACGTTATGTCCGTCGGCGCCCCCGGCTTCCCGAACTTCGGCGGCTTCGGGAAACTACTACCCATGCCAATTCTTCTTGGGATTTGGCCTGGTCCGGCTGCATAACCATCGGTTTCCCCGGCGCCGCGATTAAGGCTTACAAGGACCGCGAGACCTGAGCCAATCCATGGCCCATAAAATGAACCCGACAGCGTTGCCACGTGGCACCCGGGGAGCACTAGCCAAATACCGGCTATGAGCGTCAGGGATCACGAGCTTGACCCGTGCGCCATTATCTCCCGTAAAAAGGCCGTGCCAACGGTCGCGTCCTCACTATCGGATAGCGGGCACGCCGATCGCGACTACAAAGCCCTGCTGTATACGCGGTCCCCTTTCCGGACTTTCCGGGACTTGGCGTCGATCCGGACGTAGGGGGATAAGCCCTCAAGCGTTCGCCCCCGAAAATTTTGGACCCGTTCGTTCTAGCCTTGACACAGGGCGGATACGTGCCTACACCCGCGACATTGGCTTCTGCATCACCGACCAAGGCTTACTCATCCGTCGCCATGGTTCTAAAAAGTCCGGGACATACGAGCCTTTCCGGAGTTTCGGGATCTCGATGAGCGTTAAGTGTCTTGGGCCGTCTCAAGATTCCGGCGGTTCAAGAGTCGTTCGGAGCAGGGTGACAAACCGCTGGCCCCCGTCGGCCAAATCGGCTTCCAACGCTCGCCGAAGGGCGGCCGCCAGCGCCGGGTCGGTACCGCCGGTGGATACGGCCAGATGAAACGGAGGCCGGTCCACGCTGGCGGGTACCATAAACCGGCACCCGTCCGGATCGTCGGCCTGGTTGACCCATACGCCGGCTTCTTCCGCTTCCTGCCGGACCAGGCGATTGACCGCGGGTCGGTTGGTGGCGGCAAACACCAACACCGGACGTATGCGGACAACGTCCCCGGGTTCATAAGCACGGTTTATCCAAATCACGTCGTTCTGGACCAACTCCGGATGAAGGTCGGGGCTGATGACGGTCACGTCGGCACCCGCCTCCCGCAATCGGCGGATTTTTCGAAGGGCCACCCGACCCCCTCCGACCACCAGGCACGGCTGTTTCTCCAACCGCAAGAACACCGGATAAAGATTAGTCATAAAAATCCCCCGGACGTCCCCAGCATTCCCGGTAAATAACCTCCGCCAGCGGCAGCCGCCGGGCCCAGCCGGCCCGTTGTAATCCCGGTTCGTCAGCAAAATGCGGCGTATAGCCGAGACTCAAGAGCGCCACCGGATCCACCGGTTCCGGAATGCCCAAGATGTCCCGAATGTCTTCTTTTCGGTACATACTGACCCACCCCGCGGCTACCCCTTCGGCCCGTGCCGCCAGCCAGATGTTTTCGATGGCGCAGGCCACCGACATCAGATCGGTTTCTAAAATGGTGTTCCGTCCCAGCACATGAGGACCTCCGCGTTGGCGGTCCAGCGTCACGCAGAGCGTTGCCGGCGCTTGCTTCAGCCCTTCGACCTTTAACCGTAAATAATGCGCTTGCCGGATGCCGGAATAATTCTCGGCCGCCCGAACCCGCTCCCGGTCCACCACGGTATAAATCCGGTCCAACGTGGTCCGGTCGGTCACCACGATGAAGTTCCACGGTTGCATAAACCCCACCGAGGGCGCCAAATGCCCCGCCCGCAAGATCCGTTGCAAGACGTCGTGCGGGAGCGGATCGGGCAAAAACACCCGCACGTCGCGCCGGGCCTCGATCACCCGGTAGACGGCAGCCCGCTCGCTGTCGGAAAAATCGCGGGCAACCGGGGGGCTTTCGGCCGTCAACCGTTTCGGCGTCTCGGCCGGCGGGTGGCCGACCGGTGTGACCCGGGCATCTTCAAACGTGGCGGTTTCCGCCATGACCCGCCCGGCCAGCCGGATTAAGGGATAGGCGAAGAGCGCGCCCGAGCCTTCCCCGAGCCGAAGCTCCAAATCCAGTAACGGGGTTAAGCCGAGTTCATCCAGCACGCGTCGGTGGCCGGGCTCGGCCGACCGGTGCGACGCCAACAAGACGTCTCGGGCGGCCGGATCCACCCGGGTTGCCCATAAGGCGGCCACTCCGGTAATAAAGCCGTCCAGCACCACCGGCATCCGATGCCGGGCGGCTTCCAGGACGGCCCCGGCCAAGGCCGCAATCTCAAATCCGCCGAGACGCGCCATGGCATCCCAGGGGTCCTGCATCGCCTCGGGATGACGGGCCAGCGCCTGTCGGATCACCCTCTCTTTATGTGCCAACGCCCGATCGTCGAGGCCGGTTCCCCGTCCCAGCACCTCGGCCGGATCCACGCCCAGTAAGACGGCGGCCAAGGCGCTGGCGGCGGTGGTGTTGCCGATACCGAGCTCTCCCAACAAAAGTATGTCATGACCGGCCCCCACCGCCCGGCGCACTCGCTCTTGCCCGATGTCGACCGCCTGTCGGGCCTGTTCCGGGGTCATGGCCGACTGTTCGACAAAGTTTTGGGTGCCCCATGCCACTTTGGCGTTTAGTACCGCCGGATGGCGCACGGCCCGGGCTATGCCGACGTCCACCACTTCGATGGGAATTCCCTGGTTTCGCGCCAACACACTGCTGACCGCGGTCCCCATCGCCAGATTGACCGCCATTTCTTCGGTGACCTCGGGGGCATAGCGTGACACCCCCTCCTCGGCCACACCATGATCGGCGGCAAACACCAATAACATCGGCTGTTCCGTTCGGGGAATGACACGTCCGGTGATCTTCGCCAGCCGGACGATAACAGGTTCCAGCCGCCCCAAACTGCCGAGCGGTTTGGTTAGTTGGTCCAATCGGGCCTGAGCCCGCTCTTCAATAGTCTCTCGTTCACGTGGTTCGTCCATAAAGACCTCCTAGCCCGGGGGTGACGTCGTCCGGGTAACACCCGGGTCCGTATCCGGCTCATAAATATAGTATCCGGCCTCCGAGCGGTGACGCCGTCCCGCCCACGCCATGAATCCCACGCCGCCCGCCAACATGGCCCCGATGACCCATAAAAGCCCGTGGCCGAGCACCTGTCCGCCGTACCGGAGGAAAATAACCACCATCGCAACCAGCCACACCGCCGTTAGAAAGGATACGGCACGTAGTCCGCGGTGCCGGTGGCGATCCCAGCTGTGCGGCAGACTGTATCGATGGGGACGGCCTAAAAACACGCTGGCGGTGATGCTGTCAAAGAGAAATTCCAAGACCAGAAAAAACCCGGCCGAACTCAACACCAGCTGAAACAGCCCATTGACCGAGGGCCAAATCAGATTGACCCAAACGACCAACAGAGCCCCCGCCGCCGGTGCGAAAATCGCCCAGGCCGGAGCATGAAAGCGATTAAGGCGCGAAAACGCGGCCGGTAACAGCCGATCCCGTCCCATGGCATAAAGCGCTCGGGACAAAATAAACGTGGTCAGCCAGAGCGATCCGGCGGTCGATGCCAAAATCGGCACTAACGCCCAATGGCTGTGACGGGGCAGCACCGCATGGGCCCAGACCAATAAAACGTCGGGACTCGCGGCAAGGGAGGCGACAGGCACGTTATGCAGCAACACGGTCCACGCCAGCCCGTAATAGAAGAGGACGGCCAAGGCCCCGATGAGCCCGGCGGTGCCCGGTCCGTGCCGCGGTTTTCGCGACTCTTCGGCCGCGTAGCTGTCAATTTCCCAGCCGTCGACGATGGTGGCGGCCACCACCATCGCGACCCCTAAGTGCGTAACCGACCAGGAAGACCGGCCGACCGAAACCGTCGGATGCCAGTGCTGCAGGCCCAACACGCCCATCGCCACAACGGCCGCTACCTCCAACAGCAAAAAGCCTTGGGTGACCCATGCGGTCACTCGGCTGCCAAGCCATAATACCAGACCAGAAAATACCATCCAGGCCGTTCCGGCCGCCACCACCGCCACCGGGGCGGGCGCCGCGTCGCCTAATAGCGCCAGCGTTTGTTCGGCGGCCGGGATGACAATCGGCGGAATCGACCAGAAATAGGCCATCAACAAAATCCACGATTGAAAATGGGACGCACGCACCCCGAGCACCCGGCGCGACCAGTGGTAGGAGGCGCCGGCGTGGGGAAAATGCTGGTTCATCACCCGAAAAATCGTCGCGCTCAAGATAAAGGGTACGGCCACCGCCATGATGGCCTCAATCACATGGGGGCCGACCAATTCCACCAAAAGTTGCCCGGCGGCCGCGATGCTAAACAGCGGGGCAACGCTGGAAATCGACAGCACGGACAGGTCCGGTAACGATAATTGGGGCAGAAAACGACGCTCTTTAATCATCGCCGGGCCTCTCTTCGTCCTTTTGCCGCCTCGATAAACCGCGTGACCATAGCCGGATGGGAAGCGAAGTGCAAATGCATATAGGACGCCAAAAGCCGGCCTTCGGCATACCCGTCGCGACGCGTTTGACGCCGCCCGGATACCTCGAAGGCATAGGGCCAAGCCCAGGATTCCGCGCCATAGCGAATCGACGAGTAGTGAAACTCGTGCCCCCGGGCCCGTTCGTTAGCTAAAAGCAGCGCATTGTCGGAGAGCGCGGTGACCTCCCGGTAGCCGAGCGCCACCAAACGCGCCTCCATGACCGCGACGGCCGGAATGACCCCGGCCATCGGATACCGTTCACCGTTCTTGTCTACGATGGCATCCATCAGGTACATATATCCGCCGCATTCTGCCACAACCGGCATACCCGCCTCCACCGCTCGCCGGACGCTCTGATGCACGGCGTTTTGGGCGCTTAGTTGCGGCAAGAACTCCTCGGGAAATCCGCCGCCCAGATAGAGCGCATCGGCACCAGCCGGCACCGGTTCCCCCTCAAGCGGGCGGAACGGCACGATTTCCGCCCCATGCCACCGCAAAAGGTCGAGATTTTCCGGGTAATAGAAATTGAACGCCCGGTCCCTGGCCACCGCCACGGAGACCGCGGCCGGCTTGGGTTCACCGGCAAAAAGGATCGGATCAGGCGGATCCCAGTCGGCATACCGCTCCGCCATCCTCCAAATGGCATCGAGGTCCACGGTGCGGGCAACCAAGTCGGCCAACCGATTAAACAGCGGGGACAGTTCGCCGCGCTCGATCGCCGGGATCAATCCCAAATGCCGGGAAGGCATAGTCACCTCCGACGATTTTAATAGGTACCCGAGCACGGGAACGCCGGTCACCCGCTCGATCGCCTGCTTGATAATGTGATAATGACCTTCGGAGCCCACCCGGTTGGCGATGACCCCGGCGACGGATACCCGCGGATCGAGCCATTGAAACCCGAGCACCACCGCCGCCGCGCTGGCGGCCATGCCGCCGACGTCGACCACCAAAATCACCGGGGCTTTCAACAAGCGGCTGACCTCCGCGGTGCTGGCCTGGTCGCCGGTGGCTTCCTTGCCGTCAAACAGGCCCATCACCCCTTCAATGACGGAGAGATCGGCATCCCGCGAGCCCCGGTCGAACACCTCGCCTAGCACCGCATGAGACATCATCCAACTGTCGAGATTTCGGGAGGGCCGCCCGGTAATGGCGGTATGATAGCTCGGATCGATATAGTCGGGGCCGACCTTGAATCCCTGCACCGTCAACCCTCGGCGCCGAAACGCGGCCATCAGGCCGACGGTGACGGTGGTCTTGCCCGAGCCGCTCGACGGTGCGGCGATGACCAGCCGTGGACGCTTCGTCATGGATGAACCCTCCCGGATTTTTCGGATGCCGGTCGACGGTCCGGCGGCACCAGACAGACCGACACGGTAACGTTTCCGTGTTTGACTTTTTCGACCACCCACTCCGACGCCCCGGACGACAACCGGGCGGCTGGCTCGCTGACCCCGTACGCCCCCACATAACGAAAGACCGTCTCGGATGGATGTAAGATCGGTCCCCGGTTCAATTCCTCGGCGGAATAGGTGACGACCGGCCATCCGTATCGGGCCGCCACTTGGCGAATACCCGGCTCGTCCGCTTTGAGGTCGATGGTGGCCAGATTGCGCACGCTCAAGGGCGACAAGTGGGCTTCGGCCAATACGTGGTGAATCGCCCGGTCAATTTCCTCGGCCGACGTGCCCCGATTGCACCCGATGCCCACCACAATCACTTTCGGGCGGTAAAGAACCCCTCGGTCGAGAAACCGTGCCGTCTCCTCCGCGGTTAAGATCCGGGGGGTAATCACCAATGCCGCGTCAAACGGCATATCGGTCGCGGCGTCACACGAGTCGACCACCTGAATGGTGGCCGGCAACGGTTTGTCCTCCGGCCACCAGTCTCGCTCGCCCGCTTCTTGGATCACCAGGATGCGCTCTTCGTTCACGACCGCCGCACTGACGGCCGTAATCAGGTTTTCGTTTTCGATGACCCAACCGAACTCCCGTCCCAAGAGGTCGACCGCGACCGTCTCGCCCACGTCGGAGGCGGTGGTAATTACCGGGGTGGCATGGAGCACCCGGGCAATATCCCGGGCCAATTGATTCGCCCCGCCCAAATGGCCGGAAAGCACGCTAATCACATGCCGGGCGCGGTCGTCAATCACCACCACCGCCGGATCGGTGCGTTTATCTTTGATCCAAGGCGCAATTAAGCGCACCATGGCTCCGAGCGACACGATGCCGATGAGGCCTTGGTAGGCCGGAAACAAGCGGGGAATTTGTTGGACCACCGACCCCTGGTAGACCTGGATGCCGAGCGCCTCTTCGTCACCGCGTGCCAGTTTGGCCGGATAGTAGACGTCCACCAATGGATAGCCGATCTGAATTTGCCGGGCGATATCCACCCCGTGTTTAGTAATCGCCACTACCGCGTAAGGTTTCACCGGTCTCCCCCCTTATCGGCACGGCGAAACCGGTGGCTGAAGCTTTTATCGTACAGCTTGGACCGGTAACCGGGGGTTTTGGCCAAATCCGGATCCAACGCCCAGCCGGCCAGAATCATCGCCTGACTGGTCATCCGGTTTTCCTTCACCACGGTGGCCAAATCTGCCAACCGCGTACGCACCACTTTTTCGTCCGGCCAACTGGCTCGTTGAACAACCGCCACCGGCGTGTCGGAACTCCATCCGGCCCGGGTCAGTTCCGACACCAAGGTGGCGGCCAGCCCGCCGCTCAAGAAAAACGCCATGGTCGCCTGATGGCGGGCTAAATCGTGAAGTTTTTCCCGTTCCGGCATCGGGGTGCGTCCCTCGACCCGGGTCAAGATGACAGTTTGAGTCAGCTCCGGAATGGTCAGCTCGGCTTTCAGCGCCGCCGCGGCGGCAAACACGGAGCTCACGCCGGGGACAATCTCGACCGCGACCCCGGCTTGGCTGAGCCGGGCGACTTGTTCCATGATGGCACCAAACACCGCCGGGTCGCCGGTATGAACCCGGGCGACAGTCCGTCCCGCCCGCACTTGAGTCACCATCAACTCAATTTGGGCCTCCAAATCCATGCCGGCGCTTTTATACACTTCCGCTTCCGGATTGCCTTGGGCAATCAGCGCGTCCGGCACCAGGCTGTCGGTGTAGACGATAACGTCGGCTCGTTGTAAAAGACGGAGACCCTTTACGGTAATCAGCTCCGGATCCCCCGGACCCGCGCCGATGATATACACCTTGGCTTCGTCTGTCACTTTTTCACCACCATTAAGGTTAAGTACGGCAATTCCGCGCCGCTCAGCTCCTCGACCCGGGTCCAGATCCGTTCCGCCTGATGCGTCGCCTGGGTCACGACGCGCGCCCGGTCGGTTAACCCCAAGTCCTCCAACACCTCGAGCACCACGTCCAACACTTTCGCCACCTTGACCAACACCACGGCATCATGGAGAGACAACAGGGTCTTCAGCCGTTCCCGGTCGGCCGTGGCGGGAACCACCGCCACCGTCTCGTCCCCGTCGGCCAAAGGCCACCCCAAGACCGACGCGGACGCGGTCACCGACGAGATGCCGGGGATGGCGGTCACCGTCACATCGGGGATTTTATCGGTTACGGTGCGCGCCAAGTGAATAAAGGTGCTATAGAGCATCGGGTCCCCTTCGGTGACAAACGCCACGTCCTCCCCCCGGACAAGATATTCCGCCACCGTTTGGGCAGTACGATCCCATTCCCGGGCCAGTACCGTCGCGTCTTTGGTCATCGGAAAGACCAGTCCGACCAAGGTTTTCGCATGCGCGTCGACATACGATTCGACAATATCCAACGCATAACTGCGGCTACCGCGGCGTTTTTTGGGATAGGCGATGACCGGCGTTTCCTTCAGCACTCGATACGCTTTCACGGTAATCAGCTCAGGGTCTCCGGGCCCGACCCCGACGCCGTAAAATCGGCCGGTCATGACGGTCGCTCCGCGGCCAACAAAAAGACCGGGTTCATGCCTTCAAGCCGCGTCAGATCCAAAATCGGCCGGCTCCGGGCGGTTTGAATCAAGGTCACCGCCACCGAAAAGCCCAGGCTACCCAAGATCTGATGGGCACGGGCGAGCGTTTCCAGCGTGGCCGCCGGAATCACGATACGTCCGCCCGGCTTCAGCCGCCGGCCGATAAGTTCCAACAGGGCGGGAAGCTCTCCGCCGCTACCGCCGACAAAAACGGCGTCGGGGTCGGCAAACGACTCCAGACCGTCCGGTGCCCGTCCTTGCACGGCGACAAAATCCGTGCGAAACCGCCGTTGATTGGTTCGTAAATGGTTAAGATCCTCAGCGTTTTTTTCGATGGCGTACACCGAGAGAGTCGGTTCCAGCAAAATCGCTTCGATGGAAACCGACCCGGTACAGGCGCCGATATCCCAGAGCACCTCACCGGGTTTTGGCCGAAGCGCCGAGAGCGCCATCACCCGTACTTCCCGCTTGGTGATGAGACCGCGATCGGGCTTTCGTTGGGAAAACGCCTCATCGTCAATCCCGAGCGCCCACACCGGCCTGATCCCCGGATCCCGCACGAAAATGACCAGATTCAGCGGATCAAAAGTCCCGCCGGTCATTTCCTCTAGGGAGTACCAGCCGCTCTGCTCGGCCGGGCCGCCCAGCCGCTCCCCGACAAACGCCCGATATTCGGTCATGCCGAAATCCAAGAGGTAGTGGGCCAGCACCGCCGGGGTGTGCACGTCGTCCGTCAGCACCGCCACCTTGTCATAGCGGTTGATCCGTTGGGCCAATCCGTCCAGCGAACGCCCGTGCACGCTGAGAAATCCGGCGTCTTGCCAAGCAAGCCCCATCCGGGCAAACGCCCATTGCATGGAGCTGACCGCCGGAATCACGGATACCGCGTCCGGCCCCAATTTCTTCGCCAGCACCCCGCCAATCCCGAAAAAGAGGGGGTCGCCGGAGGCCAGAACCACGATATGGTCTCCCGCATGGGACAAGATCCGTTCCGCCAAGGCCGACACGCCGGAATCCATGCGCCAGGTTTCTCCCGAAAAATTGGAAAAAAACCCGAGTTGCCGGCTCCCGCCGACCAAAATATCCGCCGACTCGACGGCGGCTAAAGCCGCCGGTCCGAGCCCTTCCGCCCCGTCGTCGCCAATACCGACTATGGTGACTTTAGTCTTCAATCGCCGCGCCCCCCAATTCTTTACCGTCCAAGGTCATCAGCCGGGTCTCGATACGAAGACCGCCGCCGATATGCCGCGATACCGCCCGACAGCAGGCTTCCGCCAGCCGATTAAAAAACCCGTGATACCCCGCCTCCCACAGCCAATCGCCGACTTGAGCCGCCGTATTGGCGCCCCGGATTTCCTCTTGCAACGCCGGCGGCGCGCCTGCCTCCGCCGCAATCCGGGCCAAAAATCCGAAATCGACCGGGGCACTTTTGGCATGAACCATCATCACGCCTTGGGCCACTTTGGAAAACTTCCCCATCATCCCCACAAATCGAATTTCTCGCATGCCCACCCGTTTCGCATGTTTGGCGGAAAAACCGACGAAGTCGCCCATCTCGATAAAAAGTTCCGGCGGCAACTCCGGGTAAAGGCGCATGGCATAGGTTTCGCTGCGTCCCCCGGTGGTCAGCACCGCCAGGTCTCGACCGGTCGCCCGCGCCACCTGAAGCGCCAATGCAATACTGGCCTTATAGGAAGCGGTGGAAAACGGCACCACGATACCGCGCGTACCTAAAATGGAAATCCCGCCGACGATGCCCAGCCGGCCGTTCATGGTTTTTTGGGCGATGGTCTCCCCGTTGGGCACGGAAATCACCACCCGCACCCCTCGGTGACTAAGCCCGTGGACTTCCAGTACCGTTTCGACGGCTTGCCGGATCATTTTTCGCGGCACCGGGTTAATGGCCGCTTCCCCGACCGGTATCGGCAGACCCGGTTTGGTCACGCGGCCTACCCCCTCGCCCCCGTCAATCTCGATCCCGGACTCCGGGCGCCAGGACACGGTCGCGGTAATCGTCGCGCCGTGGGTGGCGTCCGGGTCGTCGCCGCCGTCTTTGATCGTGGAACACGACACCCTATCCGGGCCCATTTGCACGTCGTGTAACGCAAACGTGACCTGTTGACCCGCCGGGATCCAAATCGTCGTCTCGGTCACGGGTTCTTGACGAATGAGGCTCAAGAGCGCCCCCTGGGCGGTGGCGGTGGCGCAAGCGCCGGTCGTATACCCGTGACGCAGCGGTCCCGGCGGAACCTCCAACATCTCACCCATCGCTATGACTCCGGCTGGCCGGCTAAAATCGCCAGCGCATTGACGATGGCCACCGCGATAGTGCTGCCTCCCTTGCGCCCACGGTTAGCGATGAAAGGCACGTCCAACGCCATCAATTGCTCTTTGGATTCTGCGGCCGACACGAACCCTACCGGGACCCCGATGATGAGCGACGGCCGGGCCACTCCGGCTTGGGTCAGCCGGATCAGTTCCAATAACGCGGTTGGAGCGTTGCCGATGACGTAAATCCCGCGCGGCGCGTCTTGGGCCGCCTTTCGCATGGCCATAATGGCTCGGGTCACCGACTGCGCTTGGGCTTTGGCCGCCACGTCCGCATCACCGATGTACACCCGGACCGCATTGCCGAACCGGGCTAGCCGGGCCGCGCTGATGCCGACCGCCACCATTTGCACGTCGGCAATGATGGGCGTACCGGCGCGAATCGCCTCAATTCCGGCGGTGATCGCCTGCGGATGAAACACCAGGCTTCGGCCCAAGTCAAAATCGGCCGAAGCGTGAATCACCCGCTGGACCACCGGAAACTCGCGGTCGGTAAAGGAATGAGGACCCAGTTCTTCCGTAATGATGGCAAAACTTTTGTCTTCAATCGCCTGCGGATTTTGGATCTCCTTAAACGGCATACTGACGGCTCACCTCCCAAATTAGGGCATCGGCGTCGGAAAACATCCGGCCATAGGCGATGGGCGGTCTTTCAATCATGACCACTTCAATCCCCAAATCCCACGCCGCCTCGATTTTTTCATCCACGCCACCCGCTTCTCCGCTATCTTTCGTGACCATCAGGGTGGTCTCGAAATGCCGAAACAAGGCATGGTTCAACTCCCGGGAGAACGGTCCTTGCATGGCGACAATGTCCCGCTGGGGAATCCCGAGCGCGGCGCATTGTTCCATATTGTCGACTCGCGGCAAAAGCCGCACCACCAACCGGATGTCCGGCTGACCCAGCAACCGACGCGCAAAAATCGCCAGCGTTTTTCCCCCGGTGGCCAAAAAGATGCTGCCTTTCTTCTCGAAAGCCACATCCGCCGCCTCTTCGTACCCGGCGACCCAGGTAATCGGCCCGTCATAGCGGGTGACCGCCCGCTCAAAACGCAGGTAGGGCACGTTAAAGGTTTCGGCCGCCCGCATCGCGTGCCGGTGCGCCTCCTCGGCAAACGGATGACTGGCGTCGACCACCATCCGCACACCTTTGTCTTTCCACAGATCCACCATTTCCGTCGCGGTCAGTTTCCCGACCCGCGTGGGGATCCCGGCATCCAACAACGACCGAGCGGCATTGTCGGTGGCGACGCTAGCCAACAACGGAAATCCGGCCCGGTTCAGCGCAATGGCCAATTCCCGGGCGTCGCCGGTTCCGGCCAGAACGAAAATCATCGTGTCCCTCCTCCGTCTATGGCGTGCCGCAGACCGGATCGACTGCCCTGGGCGCACCGGCCGGTCGAAACCCGTCCACTTCCCCTACCCGTTCAAAAAACCGGTAAAACCGTTCGCCCGGAAACGCCTCGGCTTGATACCGGCGGACAATCCGTTCGACCCGTTCGACCGCCTCCCGGGGCTCGAGCCCTTCCGCCACCAAATGCGCCGGATGGGCGGTACGCCCGCCGGTCTTTCCGCCCAAAAACAAATCGATGCGGCCTTTGCGAAACACCAGCGCAATATCTTCGTGCACCGCGCCGTAGCAAGACATGGCGCACCCGTTAAACCCGATGCGAAGCTCTTTAGCTACGCCCAACCCGCCAAGACGCCGAGTGAGATCTTCGGCATAGGGAATGCCTTCTTGTTTGTCTCCGTCACAAAAATCACAAGCTTTCACTTTGACCACGTCGCCCACCGGAAACACCCAGAGACCGGCCTCGGTCAACCGCGATATGATCCGGTCGGGGTCAGAGGCCTCCGTGCGGAAGATTAACTGATGAGACGGAGTGTATTCGATCGATCCGGACTCACCCGCCAATTCGGCCACCAGCGCCAGTTGCCGAGGCTCAAAGGTCTTGTTGGCGACGCCCGGAGCGACCGCCAATTCCACCCGGACGGAAGACGGAGACGATTGCGTCACCGGTGCCGGCGTGGCCGTTTGCGTCAGGCATGCCAGCGCCTCGTCCGCCCAGTCACGCACGGTCCCCGGCGGGCGTGTCGGTTTATCTTCCCGCCCCTGATGAAGCGCCCAGGGCTCGTTCACCGGTTTGAGCCGCTCTCCCGGCTTTAACGGCTGGGTGGCCGCCGATAAGGTGTATTTCCGCTGATAACCACGGGGGGTCACTATCAAAGGGCCGTGATAAACGGTTGTCGAATTGCCGATGATCACCGTGGTCAGCATACCGATTTCATGGTCCAGCATGTGCCCGAGGGTGGTACGCACCACCTGCTGGCGTTCGCGGTAGGCACTTTTGACCAGGCCTACCGGGGTATCGGGCGACCGATGGCGGAGAATAATCCGCTGCGCCTCTTCAATTTGACGGGTTCGCCGACCGCTTTTCGGGTTATAGAGCGCAATCACGAAGTCGGCGGCGGCCGCCGCCTCCAACCGACGCGCAATGACGTCCCAGGGGGTTAAATGATCGCTCAAACTGATGGTACAGGCATCGTGCATCACCGGTGCCCCCAAAAGCGAGGCCGCGGCGTGAATGGCGGAAATGCCCGGGATCACCTCGACCGCCGGGTCGTCCCCCTCTTGCCAGCCTTGTTCTATTAGCACCTCGTAAATGATGCCCGCCATCCCGTACAGCCCGGCGTCTCCGCTGGATATTACTGCCACCGTTTTCCCTGCCCGCGCCAATTCGACCGCCTTTTGGGCACGCTGCACCTCTTCGGTCATGCCGGTGCGAATAATCATCTGATCCTGAATCAAATCGCGCACCAAGTCGACATAGGTTTTATAGCCCACAATGACGTCGCTGGTCGAAATGGCGTCCAGTGCCCGGCCGGTCATATGGTCCCGGTGCCCGGGTCCGAATCCGACCACATAAAGCCGTCCCATTAGCGGTTCCCCCCTGTTCTGACGACGAAGCCCCGCTCGTTCGCCCATCCGACCACGTCACCCACCACGATGACCGCCGGGGCGGTGACCTTTGCCAGTTCGGCCGCTGGGACAATGGTCTGTAACGTTCCCACCGCCACGGTCTGTTCCGGGCGAGTGCCGTGGGAGACGACCGCTACCGGAGTGTCCGGGGGCCGCCCGGCGGCTTGAAGGCGTGTGCTAATTGCCTCTAAGTGCTGCATTCCCATCAATATCACCAACGTTTCCCGGGATTGTCCCAAAAAGTTCCAATCGACCCCGTCGGACGTAGCCGCCTCATGACCGGTAACCACGTGAAATCCGCCCGCTTGTCCTCGTACCGTCACCGGGATACCGGCCGCCGCCGGCACCGCAATGGCGGAACTGATCCCCGGTACCACCTCAAAGGGAATATCGTGCGCCGCCAGCGCCTCGATTTCTTCCGCCCCCCGGCCGAATACAAACGGGTCGCCGCCTTTCAGGCGAACCACGGTTTTCCCGGTCAAGGCGTACTCGATGAGCAGTTGGTTGATCTGATCTTGACGGTACCGGTGATTGGCCGGGGTTTTCCCCACGTCGATGGCGGTCGCCCATGCCGGTATCCATTGCAGTACGGCCGGAGATATCAGCCGATCATAAAGCACCACATCGGCACTTTCCAAACATCGTTTGCCCTTCAAGGTCAATAGCTCCGGATCGCCCGGTCCGGCGCCGACCAAATAGACCTTTCCGGCCATGCTACCCTCCTTGTTCGACCAAGGCCAATCGGTAGCGACACAGGTCGCACGTCATGGCCGCCTGTCCCCGGATCGCCTCTTCGATGCGATCACCGACCACCTGGGCCAACACCTCATGAAAGCCGAAATACTCGGCCATGCTGAGGACAATGCCCGGATATTGCCCGGCCAGTTCCTGCAACAGGTCCGTCATCCGCTTGATCAGCACGCCGGTAAAAAGAAAGTACGGCACCACCACGATCCGCCGGGCCCCGAGGCGGGCCGCGCGCCTCACCCCTTCAGGCAACCGGGGATCGGTAATGCCGGTAAAACAGGTTTCCACCGTCATCACGCGGGTGCGCTCCCATAAAATCCGGGCTAGTTTGTAGAGGTCGCCGTTGGCGTCGGGATCGCTCGATCCACGACCCATCAGAACAATCGCGGTATCCGACAGGTCTTCGACGCCTTCTATAATCTGGTAAAAGCGCGAGACCAATAAGTCGACAATCCGAGGATGCAGTCCGACCGGTCGGCCGTACCGAATGAATATCCCCGGATAGCGGGTCCGGGCCTGGTCGATCAGTTCCGGGATCTCCCATTTGACGTGCGAGGCCGCCAACAAAATCACCGGCACCACCACAATATCGGTGGCTCCGGCACGGACACATTCGGCCAGGCCTTGTTCCACGTCGGGTTCGGCAAATTCTAAAAAGCACGAGGATATCGGATAGGATGTCTGACGGACCAACCGCCGAACGAATTCTCGAAATTCTTCATTCCCTTCGTCGTCACGGCTGCCGTGGCCGACCAATAAAATCCATTTCAATGGGCTTACCCTGCCTTTCCGGATCAATCGACCGAATAAAGAAACACCCTTTCGAACCGCAATTCGAAAGGGTGCCTAACAGGTACACATGCCCATCACGCCACACCTCCCTATCGACCGTAGGTTCATTGGTGGTTCACGATCAAGGCAGGTCTCCTGGCTTAGGTTCACGGCCGACGGCACCCTTCCCAAGTCAACGACTCAGTGGTTTTTGTGCCGCGGCTCCCCATCACAGTGGCGGGACCGCACCGGATTCTCACCGGTTTCCCTTTTAAGTTCACCCGTAGGTGAACACCTTGTCTAATAGATATGAAATTGTCCGGGTTCCAATGCCTATTCCTATCCTATCGGGTTTCCCGATCCGGTACAAGCGGTTGCCGGGATTTTTCCGAACCGGAGACGTGCCGAGAACATCCTCACACCAAGCCAGATACCGTTCGGGATTTCCGAAATGACGTCAGGGGCACATCCGAACGGCATAAGATGCCATTCCCCGCGCATTTAAAGATTGGACATAATCAAGGCGCCCAAGTCGCCGCCCGACCTGGCAAACCTCGCCAAACAGAGAACGCCATCTTCCCCCATCCCAAGATTTCTTACCGTTTGTAGGGCCAGTCGACGGAACCAGAAAAAATGTCCCAAGTGGGTTCGCAAACCAGTCAAGAATCGCCACGATAAAAAGGCAAAGCGTACCGAAGGAAGCGCAGACAAATAGTCTCATTGCGGTAAGCAACTCCGCATCTCGATTTAAAATCCAGATCCTGCACCGACGTTTCTTTTTCGTCAGGCCGCATCCGTCAGGGTCAGATTCGGTCAATCGGTTCGTGACGAATCAGTCGGAGGAACTGCTCTCATGGAACGGACAACCGTGACGGCCCGAAACCCGTTGGCGTAGACAAAATACCGAATGCCGTTCAGGTCATAGGTTGCTTCGGACGGGGCGTCGGAACCGACGGCAAACGTAGCCTGCCCGTGAATACCGGGCAACGACACGCCTTCCAACGTTCGAGCAATCCCGGCGGCTGTCCCCCGAACCATTTCCGAACCTACCCCTTGCCCCATTACATGAAAGGTCCAGCCGTCTTCGCGCCAACTCACCAATGTGGGGAGGGCGCCCGATCCCGGATATACGGTTCCGGTCAAACCAGGGGCAATCGTCCAAGGCGTCCCGACCGGGGTGGCTGGTGTCGGATTTAAGGGCATGGCCTCGGTTCGGGCGTGAAACGGTATCCCCCAAGGCATCGCGACAATAGAGGCGAGCAGTTGGGCATTGCCGATGTTCACGGCCGAAGAGTTGGCCGGCAACGCCGGTCCGGTTCCCAACGTGATCCGGTAACCTCCGATTTGGTTCGGATTAACTTGGTAGGTCACGTCGATATCGCCCCGAACATCGCTCCAACTGGTGGGAGCGGGAAGATAGACCGGTACGGCCGATGTCAGCACCAATCGCTGCCCCACCGAATCCCAGACGGTTCGATAGCTGGAGAACGCTTCCGGCAACGGCGGCAACGGAAAAGCCTTGGCCCGCGGGTGAAGCCCGGGAACCGCCGAAATGTAACGTACCCAAATGAGATCCGGGTTCATGGCCGGCAATAGGGTGGACGGATAAACCGCCACCACCCGAAACCGGTGAGAGGGCCAATGGTGGACTACGGTAGGCACGTGAAAGTTTCGCGGTTCCAAAAACAACACCCGATAGGGGTCACCGACACCGGGCCACGACATCGCAAAAAGTTGGCCCGGTGGAGCCTGGAGGACCGTGGACGATGCCGTAGGTGCATGAAGGGCGTACGGCAATACCACCGTCGAGGCCGGCTTAAGCCAATCGATGGTCGCGAGCATTTGATTCCACAACGTTCCGGTACCGGTACCCAGTTCCAGCCCGGGATTATTCAGCACCGCAATAACCCGAAATCTCCGAGAAGGCCAGTGGTGAAGCGTGGTGGGAATATGAAAGCGTGGCAGAAGAAAAATCGTACCGCCGGGGTTCACGTCGTAGGCATTGGCGGGCGACAGGATATATAAGCGATGCCCTTTGGCCCAAGCCTCCAGTTGCGTCGGCGGCACATTCCGGACCACGACGGTCGTCGATGGCGGATTTCGTTTGTCGCCGCCGACCGGCGCCGGAGACAAAGACCGAGTCGGCCGAGGAGGCGAAGGGGCCGCAGAAACCGGCGCATGATAACCACATCCTGTGAGTCCCAACAACAAGAGCCCGATCCCGATGAATCCCCTCTTTGGATTCACGTTAACCCCTCCAACGCACTTCGGTTTTTCCTGGGTTAAACGCCCCGATCACTTCAAACGTTACCCAAGGCAGGATCAGTGGTTACCGCCCATTGTTGGCATAGGGTATCCGGAGTCCGCCGCTCGTGCGACCAGTTCTTGCATGGCGTGATAAGCCCGATTCAAAGCCGGTTTGCGATACTCGGCCCAGCTATCCTGAACACCCGGCCGATTTAACACCATGGTGGGATTGGCTTCAAAAATCACCGGCCCGTCTTCCGTCAGCGCCAGGTCGACTCCGAAAAAATCTAACTCGACTGCGCCTGTCCACATATTGGATGGCGAAGAGGTGTTGCCCAGGGATTCGGACCACTGCCCAGGCTACGTCAGACTGATGATCGACACGGACCAGATAACGGCCGCCATGAAACCCAGTCGCGCGAAAGAGGATGGGAAACGCACGCCTGGACGCTGTCCGGTTCCAAAGCCAAGGCCTGATGGTATAACAGACGCGCCCGTTGCCAATCGTCCTGCTCCCCTAGGACGTGTGCCCAATTCACATAGCCGGCCGAAAGTCGAGGATGACGGTTGACCGCCTCTTCAAAACAGCGTTCACCCGCTTGGTGATACCCGGTCCGAACCAATAACACGCCCAAGTTAATTAATGCCGCCGGATGGGCCGGATGTTCGATCAACACCTGCCAATAGAGGGCCTGAGCCTCGTCCACCCGGTCCAACAGGGCCAGCAAGTCCGCCCGTTCGACCCGAAGATCACCCGACGGATCACCTTCCTGCCGCAGTCGCGATTCAACCGTATTCAAACGCGACATCATCTCGCGATGCCACTCGGGACCTGTCATATCGATCCGTCCCCCTCGTCGACATCATAACTGAGGGACGGCATCTTATACTCCATCACAAGCGGCATTTCGAGGTGTATTCCATAGGCGTCTTGGATTCAGGTCAATAAACACGTGGACGACAAAACAATAATCCGGTTTCACCCACCGCGGTTGGTATGCCCGTCGTACGATCGTTTTCGGAACCGGTTGTTCTTTTTAAAAGAAGACATAAAATGGTAGTGAGGATCCCGTGGGTTATTGACCCGCATCGCGAACGCCCATTGTCGGCGATAGGGGATTCCCGCGCTAGCAATCGGAAGACAGGGATTTTTTTAGGTACACGAAAGAAAGGCGGGTAGGTCGACATGACCTGGGAATATCATATCCGGGCCGCCACCCCGGACGACTACGCAGGAATTGCCAAAGTGCATGTCGACAGTTGGCGAGCCACCTATCGCGGCATCGTACCCGATTCTTTTCTCGACCAACTCACTTACGAGGGCAGCGAATCCGGATGGCGACAATCCGCCACCTCACTGCCGCCTCATTACGCCATGTTCGTGGCCGAGACACCCACAAACGGGATCGTCGGATTTGCTAATGGCGGCCACGTTCGGTCTTCCGATGCGGAATCCGAGGGCGAGCTCTACGCCATTTACTTATTGCCGTCGTATCAGCGTCAGGGAATCGGCCAACAGCTCTTTTACCGGGTCGTCCAACATCTGACGGAACATGGATATCGGTCCCTCTTGATTTGGGTACTGAAGGACAACCCGGCTCGGTTCTTTTATGAACGGTTAGGCGGTACCGTGATTCGGGAGACTACGATTAATATTGGTGGCCAACCGCTAACGGAGCTTGGTTACAACTGGACTCTTCCCCTAACGCACAGCTAAGCCCCAGTCATATATCCGGCTCTATCACCGATTTTGAGCGTCATGTCCGATGAAACCGAGTCGGCCATCTCGTTATAGACTGCCACCCCGTCGCACACAATGACTGGTTATTCAGCTCTCTAACGGCAACGACCGGTTTATGCCTTTCATCAAATGCTCTTCAAATAACGTCGCGGAATGGCTCCATGTGAAGCGCTTAATGTCCTGAAGCCCTTGCTCCGCCAATTGCCATCGTAACTTCGGATCGTCCTGCACCCGCCTTAAATGCTCCCATAACGCGTCAATTGCCCGGGGCGGCGACAGCAACGCATTGACCCCATGTATCGCATAGTCTCGGCATCCCAAACTGTCCGTGCCTATAAATACGGCACCACAGGCCATCGCCTCGGCGGGAGGCAGAGCCCATCCTTCCCGCCAGCTGGCATGGAGAAAAACCGCATGTTGATTATATAACGCTCTCAACTGCTCTTGAGCCGGATTTTCTACATACCGCACCCAAGCGGGCAACGAAGCCGGTCGAGGATACGCACCGAACACCGTTACAGGCACCTGTGGATGGGACTCATGCAGCTTCAAAATCACTCCCAACGCGTCGTCGAATCCTTTCCAAGCCCAAGGATGATACATGGTCAACACGCTAAACGGTCGTTTTCGGGGATCGTCGGAAAGATAAAACCGGTCATGATCAAGACCGTTCGGAATGTGCACGGCGTCGCCACGTCCCGCTTTTTTGGCTTCGTCAAGTAGCCACCCGGCGATAACAATAAGATGTAACGGCATCTGCCAGGTTGCTAATATCCGGTCAAGTTGACCGCTCCAGGTTTCCAAATGCTGTATGAGGTAAAACTTTTGCCCAACCGAAGCAGGATATTCGGCCACGTATTCGGCAGTCTCCCAAGATGTGGCGACCACGACATCTCCGGACGGCACCTTGGAAGAAATCGGTTCTTGGTCCAAGTATATCATCTTAACCCGCCGATCTACGTGCTGCCATTTGACGGGACGCGGAAAGCGGGAGTCCCGCAAGAGACGAAAACGAGCCACCCAGCGTTTGGGCCACGGCCGTATGCCCCGAATTCCCGGATGTTGCCGCAAATCGCCCGCATGCACCACCGACACGTGATGTCCCCGGTTGACTAATTCGTTCGCATATTGATAGACGACACGAAATCCCCCAATCGGCACCGACGGATAACCCGGCAAGATAAACGTAATGCGTAACGGTTCGCTCATGAGCCACGCCTTCCGGTTAATATTCCCGCAACAATGGACCGTCAGATAATCCGCCTGTCCACGGGTTAATCGCCGCTATCGACCTCTCAATCAGCAAAGCCCCCGAGAAAGTCCCTTACTGTTCCCAGGTTATCCGGGAGCGCTGTGTTCGGTCAAGCAAACGACCGCCTTCGGTCAGGAAAATGCCCTACAGGATCGGAAAATTTTTATACGAAGCCCCCCAAAGCAGGAGCCGCGGGGGAGCGTATGAGCCATAACGTTTTCTGGACGACAGCCACAGCCATGGCCGCCATCGTTTACACGATTTTTCTTGAACAACCCCTTATTATGTTTTCTCGGGCGTTCCGTGATTTGTCCCGTTCGTCAGGGTTCGTTGAGCTACACCGTCAAGGGCAGGATAGAGGCCTTTATCACGTCAACTAACCCGTACGTGGTAATGCGCACTTCGGGAATGACAGGAAGCGCAATCAACGAAAATGTCATATAGGGCGCATTCAACGAAGAACCCAATCGGCGCCAAGCCTGCTTGAGCGCATCGAGTTCGTGCGCGACGGACGATGCCGATTCGGTGGATAAAAGGCCGGCAATCGGTAAGCGGACTATCGCGAGCACCTCCTGGTTCAATACCGCCACCAATCCGCCGCCCGCCTCAATCAAGACATTGGCCGCATAGGCCATGTCATGAAAATCAGCCCCCATGACAATGAGCTGATGACTGTCGTGGGCTACGCTGGACGCCACGGCGCCCTGTGTCAAGCCAAACCCGCGTACCAGGCCCTGTCCGATGGCACCGGACGCATGATGCCGGTCAATTACTGCCGCATAAGCCCAGTCGGCCCCATCCGGCCGTTGAATGAGCCCCCGCTCGACGACGGCAGGGACATTCTCTAACCGGGTCATGACACTATTATTACTCACCGATACCGCACGAACCCACACCGGCCCCTTGACCCCCGGATCGGCATGAATCAATAAATCGTCCGGAGTAATCGGGTGGTTCACGCGTATGGAAGCGGTGAAGGCTGGCGGATAGGCGGTTGGAGGCAAATCAATGGTAAGCATGCCGTTTTCCGCCACGATGCGTCCTTGGACCAGTACCAAGGACGGTCGCATAGTCCGAAGGTCTGGGATGAGGCACAAATCGGCAACCTTACCCGGAGCGACGCTGCCGAGCAAGTCTTCAAGATGAAAATAGCGGGCGGTATTGATGGTGGCCATTTGAATCGCGGCAACGGGATCTACCCCTTCTTGGATAGCGCGACGCACGACATGATTTAAATGGCCTTCGTGAATTAAGGTCGACGGCTCCACATCATCGGTCACGAGCATGCATTGGTGAGGATCCACTCCGTCTTCGGTGATGATTTTGATACATTCGGCAACATCTTTCCAGGCGGTTCCCTCCCGAATCATCACCATGATGCCCCTCCGGGCTTTTTCGAGTGCCTCGGCGCGGGTGGTCGACTCATGATCCGAATAAATGCCGGTTGCCGCATAGGCTTGAATAACCCGGGGATCGGCCGTCGGCAGATGGCCGGTGGCCACCAGACGTCGATCCCAGGTGGCTCGGATCTTTTCCAATACCGACGGGTCGCCGCGCAACACCCCAGGAAAATCCATCACCTCACTGAGGCCCACCACCCGCGGCAACCCGAGGCCCATTTCAACATCTTGCGGCCCGAGCACGATTCCGGGCCCTTCCATTCCCGGGGCCGCCGGCACGCATGACGGCATGGTGGTGAATACCCGTAACGGTACATTTTCCGCTTCCTGTAACATCGCTTGGATGCCCGGCAAACCAAACACATTGGCCATTTCGTGCGGGTCCATGAACACGGTGGTGGTACCGTGCGGGAGTACCGCTCGGGCAAATTCCGTAACCGACAACATACTGCTTTCGATATGCATATGCCCGTCCATCAGTCCCGGAATCAGGTACTGTCCCCTCGCGTCCACCATCTGCGTATTGGCGCCGACGGCAGGTTCTCGCCCCACATAGGCGATGTGGCCGGAGTGAATCGCCACCGAAATATCGAACTCTAATTCGCCCGTATGGACATTGACCAGCGTGGCATGGGAAATCACCAGATCAGCAGGCATATGACCCAATGCCACTTGCGATAGCCGGGCGCGCACGTCCGGTGTGTATTCCAACATATTAGTTCCCCCTTAGATGGACGATGATTTCTTACCGAACCCTACCATCGATTCCCAGATATCACGACAACTCTTACACCTTCATTCGTGATTTCTCACAAAATCTAACCAACGCAATTGCCTATACCATCGGTTTCATGGTATTGTATCGCAAATCTATCTCACTGTCATGATAGATTCTGGCGTGTATCTTACATTATTGGAGGTGTTTTGCGATGAAAGCTGCCGAAGCCACGGGCGATGTCGCTTTTCGCGTGGAAGCGCACGGGATTGACGTGATTCGATCACAAGAGCGCCATGGTAAACCCAAAGAATTATTTTGGATTTGGCTCGCCGGCCAATTAACCTTTAGCGGATTCATTATCGGCCAGTTATTTACCCAAATGGGGCTCAGCCTCACCGAGTCGTTGGTGGTCTCGGCGCTCCTAGCCCTCAGTTTTGTCGTGCTCGGCTGGGCCGGCCTGCCCGGACCGAAAGCCGGTACCGGCACGTTGACCATTACCCGTTCCGTCTTTGGGGTCAAAGGGAACGCCTTGCCCTCCGTTTTAAGTTGGCTCAACATGGTGGGCTGGGAAGCCGTAACCATGGTGTTGACGAGTTATGCGTTTGTCAGCCTTTTTGGCGTACTGGGGTTACCCCATGAAGGTACCGGCCCCCTCATTATCGCGATTCTTTTAAGCATCGTATTGACATTCAGCGTACCGATTCTCGGCCACGCCACGATTGTCGTCGCCCAGCGTTTTCTGGCCTATGGTCTGGGCTTACTCTCGATCATCATGTTTGGTGTCATCTTCCCTCGGGTTAACTGGCATTACGCCCCACCGCCATCGCATCTGTGGGCGTCCGGCGTCACCACCACCATGATTTTCGCCTTATCGATTGGCCTCATGTCGACAACCTTGTCCTGGACCAATTACGCCGCCGATTATACCCGGTACTTGCCGAAAGACAGTAACGGCCAGGCCATTGTCGGATATACCTGGCTCGGCGCTGGAATTGCCGCCTTTATCGTGCTGGCTTTAGGCGTGTTGTTGGGCACGTTTGTCAATCCGGAAGCGTACTCCCGAAATCCGGTCGCCGCCATTATGGCCGTGTTACCCACCTGGTATGTCGTGCCGTTTTTATTCGTGGCCATCGTCGGACAAATTACCGCCAATTATTTGAACGCGTATAGTTCGGCCATGAGCTTTTTAGCCATCGGGTTTCCCATTCGGCGCTATGTGTCCGCCTTATTGGATGCCACGATTGCCCTGGCCATTTCTCTTTACGCCATCTTTTTGGCACCGCAGTTCGTCAATTTCTTTACCAACTTTCTGAGTCTCTCGGTATTAGTGATCGGGCCTTGGACGGCCATGTATCTGGTCAACCATTTTGTGCGACGAGGCGAATATGATCCCGAAAGCCTGGTCACGGTATCCCCGAAAAGCCGCTATTGGTTTCAAAACGGGGTCAATTGGGGACCCTTGATGATTTTTCTGCTATCGGCTTTTCTCGCGTTTTGGACGGTCAATTCCACGATGTGGGTAAGCCCGCTCTCCAAATCCCTGTTGGGGGGAATGGATATCAGTTCCTTTTCCGGCCCCTTGTTTGCCGGCGGGCTCTACTATCTCTACTGGCGCATGACCGAAAAAAGCCGGGCCCAAGTATTCCCGGCGAATGACGTACAACTCGCCGAATAAGGTCCGACTATGCTTAAAGGAGGCCCCTGATCCATGACCACCGAATTACCCTTGGACACCCGAAAAGTCCGCCTCACGGTCAATGACATCCCCTACGACCTCCTGGTGCCGAATGACGAGCGTTTACTGGAAACGCTCCGGGAACGTTTGCACCTTTTTAGCGCCCGCTACGGGTGTGGTTCCGGCCATTGCGGGTCCTGCGTGGTATGGGTGGATCATAAGCCCGTTCCGAGTTGTCTGGTGTTGACCGGCAGGGTAAAAGGCAAGGTCACCACACTCGAAGGACTCGCCCAGGATCCCGCCATGCAGCGGTTGCTCGACGCATTTTCCGAGGAGCATGCGGCCCAATGCGGCTATTGTACTCCCGGGATGCTGATGTCGGCGCGCCATCGGCTAGAACAGTCCAATGGCGAGCTCGACGAGGAAGCGTGGAAAGACGTGTTAGAAGGCCATGTGTGTCGTTGTACCGGATATTACGCGCCGCTACGGGCGTTGAAGCGGGTGACGCCTCATGCAGTGGATTGACATAAGTACCTTCAAGGCGTTGCGGCAAATGCTCGCCGAGGACGTCAAGATTCTGGGTGGCGGTACCAAATTGCTACAAGAGGGTCCCCTCCCAAATCGCGTGATGGACTTGTCCTCGCTGCCCATCGAACAAGGGTTATATCAGGCCCCGGACGGCTCGGTGCACATCGGTCCCCAAACCACGCTCGAGGATCTGCTCAACTGGCCCGACACGCCAAACGATATTAAACGCGTGCTAAAAAAGATGGGGGCGGTGCCGTTTCGGAATCTGGCCACCGTCATCGGTCGGCTGGCCAATCGGGAGGACATATCCGACTTATACCCGGTCATGCGCCTTTACCAAACGCAGGTGACGTTTGTCACGCCCATTACCGGCGTTCCTCAAGAGCGCCCATTGACGTGGGAATCCCCGGAACTCCCGGAGGCCTGGCTGGAAGTGGTGATCCCCCCGAAAACGTCCGCCTATCCCCTCGTCGAATTCCTCAAATTCGGCAAAAGCTCCCAATCGCGTACCCTTTTGAACGTCACGGCGGGGTTGCAACCGGTCCCTGCCACCCCCTTTTGGACGCTCACCCTCATCGTCTCGGGGATAACCCCGGCTCCTCAAGAGTGGCACTGGACAGAGAGCGGAGAGGCGATTTTTTCGGTCGTAACCGGTCAGTTGGGAGAGCGCTGTTTTTCGGTCACGGCCGATCCCTTTGAATGTCACCTGATCCGCAGTTATTGGGATATTTTGGCGCAACGTTTAGAAGAACGGTTAGGAGGTATCTGATGAGAACATGGGCTTTGGCCACGCATGCCCGGTTTGCGCCGGATTTATTGGATCTCCAGCAAAACGCCTTGCGGCTGGGTATTGTGGAAGCCGCCGAATGTCCCGCCGAGGCCAGTTTATCCAATCGGGACGAGTTATTGGGTATTCCGGGGATTGTGGACGTCGTCACCGCCGAGGACCGACTCCCTGACCCCTATACCACTGCCGGCCAACCGGAACCGGAGCCTTCCGTCTACGACACCTTTTTAATTAACCCGGTAGTCCGCTATATCGGCGAGCCGGTGGCCTTCGTCGCGGCGGAAACCAAAGCGGCACTGGCCGAAGCCTTAGCACTCTCTCAGGTAAACTATCGACCGGTGACCGGCGCACTGCATTCCCGATGTCCGGATAACCTGGTCGATCGCTGGCAACACAGCCACGGGGAGGCGCGCCCCGGCACCGATGTCTACATTACCCGTGCCAAAGTGCCCCGTGTCAGCCATGTCCAGCTGGAACCCCATGCCGCCATGGCCTATCCCGATTCCGAAGGGCGGATTGTAGTCGTCACGACCACCCAAGTTCCCTTTCATGTGCGGCGCATCGTCGCCCGGGCTTTGGGCCTGCCGGTCTCGCACGTGATTGTCCGTGCCACCGACGTTGGAGGGGGATTCGGAGGAAAACAAGAGGTAAGCATCGAGCCTTGGGTCGCGTGGTTAGCTCGGCGCACCGGCCGACCGGTCAAGCTGATTCTCTCCCGTCGGCAAGAATTTGTGCTCGGGCGCACCCGGCACGCCGCCGAGCTGCGGGTGAAAAGCGTTTGGAACGGCTTGAGCCTAGAGCAGCTCGATCTGGACGCCACCGTCACGACCGGTCCCTATGCCTCCCACGGCACCACCGTCGCCCATAATATGGGGTTGAAAACGTTACCTCTTTACCAAGCACGCTCCTATCGATTCGGCGCACAAATTCTCTATGCCCCGGGCCCCGTAGCCGGAGCCTTTCGCGGCTATGGCGGGCCGCAAGGGGCGATGGCGGTGGAAACCCACATCAACGCGGTCGCGGCCGAAAAAGGGGTCGGGGCCTACGAGCTGCGCCAGCACATTTTGGCCCGTACCGGTCATCCCCTTGACTTATTTCCTTCCCCGGACACGACCTGGCCGATTCGCTTTCATCATAACGAACCCCGCCGTCTGATGCGTAAAGTGGTTAAGCATAGCCAAGAGATCCTCGGTCCCTTGCGGCCGGACGAGGGCTTAGGGTTGGCACTGAGTCTTCAGGCCAGTGGCGTGCCCCACAGCGAACTGGCCGAAGTGTTACTCGGCGTTGACGAAGACGGCAGTCTCTGGGCCAAAACCGGTGCCATCGATATGGGCCAGGGATCGCGGGAGACCCTGTCGGCCATCGTGCGCCAGACGCTCGGGGTGTCGGAGGCGGTGCCCATTCGCTGGTCGATGGGAACAACCGGCGAAGGCGGATTTGACTACGGCAGCTATGCCTCCTCGACCACGTATGTGACCGGCTTGGCGGCCCAACAAGCGGCCCGGGACATCAAGCGGCAAATGACCGCCTTATATCGGAAACTCGCTCGCACGGAGACGTTGCCGCCCCTCAATTTCGGCTATCTTCCCTTGTGGCGTCAGCTCGCCTGGCAAAGTTTTTACGGCCGGTTTCGAAGCCCGCTGGGAGCCCGCGGCATCGCCGCCCCCCACGACTCGCCCGCACCGATTGCCGTGTGTGCCGTCCGGCTGACGGTAGATCCGCAACTCCTACAGGTGAATATTCGTCATATCACCTTAGGGGTGGACGTCGGCCGGGTGATTAATCCACCGGGACTTCGAGGCCAAATTGAAGGGGCGGTCGTCCAAGGATTGGGCTACGCACTCTGCGAATCGTTGGAAGTGGATCAAAATCATCACGTAACCACCCCATCGTTGTTTGACTATGGGATGATATCGCCGGTCGCATTACCCCCCTTAGACATCTTGATCGAAGACAGCCGAGAACACAGCGGGCCCGCTGGCGCAAAATCCGCCGGAGAAGTGGCTTTGGGCGCTATTGCGCCGGCGGTGGTACATGCCGTTCATCAGGCAACCGGTGCCTGGATCACCGAGCTGCCCGTCACCCCCCGCCGATTATGGCATGCCCTGAACCCGGAAAAGACGTCGTCCGCAGTGCCTGCTCTCGTCACCGATTCGCGCGCCTAAAGCACCCCGCCCGTTATTACCCGTTATTCAAGGAGGTTTTTCGATGATCACCGATACTGAACTCATCATTCCCGTGATACCGGCCACCGAAGAAACGATTGCCCCCTTCGGCATCCTCTTAAGTCCGAACGTGTTAAAGCCCGGGCTTCCCATCCCGTTCTATCAAGGCAGCGTCGAAGAAGGCGCTAATTTGGACTTTGTGTGTAACGGGCGTCCGGTCATTCGCACGGCCCGCATCTCGTATCGGGAACCGGAGGTCATCTGGCTTGAACACCACAAAATTTTGACACAAGTATTTATCGGATTGGGGAATGTCCCCTTTGTGATGGTTCTGGGCGAACCGACATCAGAGTCCGTACCGGATTTAAATCGCGTCAAAGCCTTTTATTTCCCCGGTGGCCACGGGGTTATGCTGTGGCAAAAGGTGTGGCACGATTTTCCGTTAGCCGTTTCGGAACCGGTGACCATTTTTACGATCAATTCCGAAGAGGTCGTGGATGCCCTCGCAAGTCAACCGGTACCGCAAGACATGGCGACCGGCGATGTTTATAAACTGCATGTGAAAACCCATACGGGTAAAACCCTCCGGGTGAGCTTTTAATGGAGCTGTCCGTACTGCGGGGTCTCATGCAGGACCCAGCCGATTTCTCCGAACTCACCGGCTGGATTCGGGAAGGACGCCTCAATCCACGGGATATTCTCGCGATTTTGGGTAAAACCGAAGGCAACGGAGGTCAAAACGACTTTACGCGAGAGTTGGCCACTGTCGCATGCCGGCAAGCATTGGCGGAGAACTCCTCGGAAGCGGACGTCATGTTGTCGTTTTCCGGAGGCACCGAAGGCGTGATAACTCCTCACTATTGGGTTTTTTCCCACCACGGTTCTTGGCCCTTAAATCCCAACCCCGAGAAACGGTTAGCGGCCGCCCGCGGGCAAACTCGGCGCTTCGCCCCCCACGAAGTGGGAACCTTGGCCATGGTTGAAGAGACCGCGCGGGTCGTGCGGCAGTTATTGGATGATGCCCGCATCCATCCCCAAGACGTGCATTTTGTGCATATTAAAGGGGCCTTGCCGTCTCGGGTTTCGGGGGAATATCCGCGCAACACGATGGCCTACGCCCGTGGAGCTTCCGCGTTGGGGGTGGCGGTGGCTCTCGGCGAAATCGCGCCCGAAAAAATTCATGAGGACGCCATCCTTCGGGACTGGACCTTATATTCGAGTCGGGCCAGCACCTCCGCCAAGCCCGGCGTCGAGCGGTCGGATATTCTGGTATTGGGAAATTCGCCCTGGTGGAGCGGATCGCTTGTCAGCGACCATACCGTCATGCGTGACATGCTGGACCTCGAATCGGTGAAAAAAACGCTCTCTCGCTGGGGCGTGACCGGCTGTCCGTTGACTCCCGCGGAACAGGAACGCGTCGTGGCGGTATTTGCCAAAGCGGAGGCCGATCCTCAAAATTCTTTGCGAGGTTTTCGGCACACGATGCGAACCGACGACGATATTTCGGAGACGCGCTATGCGCGTTGCGTAATCGGCAGCGTGTTGGCGGGCTTTATGCAATCACCGTTCATATATGTGTCCACCCGCGCCGAACATCACGGACCGCCGGGCGGAGGCCCCGTCGCATTGATATTGGCCGTCCCCAAGGCCGGATAGGTCATACTTTTTTGGGAGGTATTATGAGACTTTGTCAATTCTATGCCGGCGAGACCGTACACGTCGGCTACGATCTCAATGAAACGGTCCTGGGTGATTTGACCGAAGCCCTAAACACTTCCCACACGTTATTGGATTTTTTGACCGATCCGGACTTATTGAAGCGGGCCGTCGGCCACGATTGGAAAACCACGCCCGAGGCCCTCATTCCCATAACCGAGGTGCGTTGGGCACTGCCCGTGTCCAGTCCGTCGAAAATTATCGGCCTCGGGTTAAATTACCGACGGCACGTCGAGGAAACCCCGTATGCCCGACCCGATTACCCGGTGTATTTTCTCCGACTGCCCCATACCCTGGTAGCGCACCAGGAACCTTTAAAAATTCCCCCAAAGTGGCCGACACTCGACTACGAAGGGGAACTGGCGGTCATTATCGGACGAGACGTGAATGGGCGGGACGACATCCCCTGGCAATCTGCAATCGCGGGTTACACCCTCTTTAATGACGCCTCAGTCCGCAGCTTACAATTTCGTGGACCACAATGGACGCTCGGCAAAAATTGCCCGGCCACCGGCGCGTTTGGACCATGGGTGGTGACCCCTGATGCCCTACCCGAAGGACCAGACCATCTTCTGTTGGAAACCCGTATTAACCAAGAACTGGTGCAGCAGGGTAATACGGCCGATATGATATTTTCCGTGGGAGACATCATCCGTGATTTAGCTCAGGTTATACCGCTTAGTCGC
The DNA here is from genome assembly GCA_000237975.1 of Sulfobacillus acidophilus DSM 10332. GTDB lineage: Bacteria > Bacillota > Sulfobacillia > Sulfobacillales > Sulfobacillaceae > Sulfobacillus_A > Sulfobacillus_A acidophilus. The sequence goes on from CP003179.1 coordinate 2,283,177, forward strand.
GGAGACGTCATCTTGACGGGCACACCCGATGGGGTGGGCTTTGCCCAAAAACCGCCACGCTATTTGGCTCCCGATGATTGGGTGCGAGTTCGGTGTCCTGCCATCGGCGAATTGGTCAACCCGGTCGTGTTAGCCGACGATTAAGCAACTCACTCAAAGGGGATGTGTCCAATGAAAGATACCTGGCATGCCTTTATCGATCCCTCTTGTACGTTACCGCCGATCCAAGACGGCCCCTTGTCGGGCACCCGATTTGCGGCCAAAGACGTCTTTGCGGTCAAGGGTTATCCCACCTCCGGCGGGAATCCCGATTGGTTTCGCACGCACCCGCCGGAAACGACCACTGCCCCCGCCATCCTCGCGTTGTTGAAAGCCGGCGCCGCCTTAGACGGCAAAACGCATACGGATGAATTGATGTACGGGTTAAACGGGGAAAACGTCCACTATGGTACTCCCGTGAACCCTAAAGCCCCCGACCGGATTCCGGGGGGATCGTCTTCGGGTTCAGCGGTTGCCGTCTCGGCGGGTATGGTTGACTTCGCTATTGGCACCGACACCGGCGGCTCCGTACGTATCCCGGCCAGCTACACGGGTATTTTTGGTATGAGGCCAACCGTCGGCCGAACGACCCTGACCGGCGTAATCCCGCTGTCCCAGACCTTTGATACGGTCGGATGGTTTAGCCGCGATCCCGGCTTGCTCGCGTTAGTGGGTTCGGTTTTGCTCTCGGGTCACTCCCGACCTGCCCAATTTCGCCGCGTGATCATCGCGTCAGACGCCTGGGCGCTGATGGAGCCACCCTATCGCCCGATGTTGCAGTCTTGGGTCGACCGCATCGTGCAAAGATTTGAGCAGGTGGAAGAGGAACCGATCGCACCCGAAGGATTGGACCAATGGGCGCAGGGCTTCCGCGTCATTCAAGGCTATGACATTTGGCAGAACTTTGGCGAATGGATTACCCATACGAAACCCCGATTCGGTCCGGGATTTCGTGAACGGTTTGCCTGGACCGCCACCATCACGGTAGAAGAACGCGATATGTGGAACGCGAAGCGCCAAATCTGGCAATCGAACCTGGCCGAACGGTTAGGCACGGACACGATCATCCTGTTGCCGACGGCGCCGGGACCGGCGCCTCAAAGAAACACCCCCTTACCGATCTTGAACGCATTTCGCGACCGGGTGTTGCAACTGACAGCAATCGCCGGACTAGGCGGATTGCCGCAGATCTCCCTACCCGGCGTGGTTAGTCCCGAGGGCTATCCGCTGGGACTGTCCGTCATCGGCGGATCCGGCACCGACGAAGCCCTCATGGAGTGGGTCCAACAGCAAATGGCCGAATGGGGGATAGACCATGCGCACGCGGATTAAGAATGCCTGGGTAGTCACAATGAATGCCCAAAGAGACGTGTTACCCGCCACCGATATCTGGGTGGAAGACGATCGGATAGTGGGAATCGGTCGATATTCCCTACCGGCCGATCACGTCATTGACGCCACCGGCTATGTCGCCATGCCCGGCCTCATTCAACCCCATATTCATTTATGCCAAACCCTCTTTCGAGGCGCAGCCGACGATTTGCGATTATTAGATTGGCTACAACAAAAAATTTGGCCCTTGGAGTCGGCGTTGGATGCATCCGCTATGCGGGCAGCCGCCGATCTGGGCCTTGCTGAGTTAATTCAAAGCGGGACGACCACCATCTTAGATATGGGATCGGTGGCTCACACCGACCAAATTTTTGAAGCCGTCCAAGCGAGCGGATTACGCGCATGGGCCGGTAAATGTCTCATGGACCGCCCAAACCCATGGCTACAAGAATCCCGCCACGATGCCATCCACGAAAGTCGAACACTGATTGAACGTTGGCACGGGGCCGATAACGGGCGAATACAGTACGCGTTGGCCCCTCGCTTCACTTTGTCGGTTACCGATGCGCTGTGGGAGGAGACGCTCGAGCTAGCTCTCGCCACCGGGGTGGTCATTCATACCCACGCCAGTGAAACCCTGGACGAAGTGGACGAGGCTAAGCGTCTTCACGTCTTAGCCCCCTTAGCCCACCTGAATGCGTTGGACGTCACCCGAGCCCATGTCGTGGCGGCGCATGGGGTCTGGCTCACGGATGAAGAGCTGGCCATCGCCGAGGAAAAACGCGTGGGATTAGCCCATTGCCCCTCCTCCAATTTAAAATTGGGCTCAGGTATCGCCCCGGTTCCCCGTTGGCTTCAAGCGGGTCTAACCTTTGGCATCGCAGCCGACGGAGCCCCCTGCAATAATTGGCTGGATGGATTTACGGAAATGCGTATGGCCTCCCTGCTCGCCAAGCCGGCCTTTGGGGCCCAAGCCTTTCCTGCGGAAGAAGTCCTGGCCAAAGCCACGATAGGCGGGGCCGAAGTGTTGGGAGCCCAGCATACCATCGGCAGTCTGGAAGTCGGCAAACAAGCCGACCTGATATTAGTCGACATCCAAGGGCTTCATCATACACCGGATGCCGTGGCCAGCATTTACTCGCAGTTGGTCTATCAAACCCGTGCCACCGATGTCCACCTCACCATGGTAGCCGGTCGCATCCTCTACCACGACGGTCAGTTTTTCACCATGAATCCCGAATCCGTACGGGCCAATGCCCGTAGCGCACTTAAGCGGACCGTCGAAAAGGCCTATGACAAAGGTTTTGTATAATCCCCGAACCCCCGGACTGTCCCGGATCGCTATCCCTCGCGTCGCTTGACGAGGAGCTTACACGCATGTCCGCGGCATCTCGGTGGGTTGTGCTGGTTTGTGAAAAAGCAGGACTGGCCTAGTCGGCTTATCGATCGATGTTATGTTATTCTATCGACAACCGCAAAAATCCTTCACAATACAAGCCAAAAGATTATACGTGGAGTAGAGTATTAAGGATGCCTAAAGGACAGGGCGGTGTCGTGGCCGGTTGGACTCTTCTGCGATCCAACCCGGTGTTTCGAGGATTGTGGCTCGCCTCAATCGGAAGCCAATTGGGTAACTGGCTCAGCCAAGTCGGGCTAGCCACTATAACGCTACAAACCACGCATTCCGCGGAATCCATGGGGCTTGTCTTGCTGGCCAGAGGCGTACCCGCGGTTGCACTCCGATCCCTGGTCGGTCCCCTCGTCGATAGGATGCGTAAACGCCCCGTCATGATTACCACCGAACTCATCCGCTCCTTATTGGCCTTTAGCTTTTCTTTGGCGCTTTGGTGGCACGCGACGTGGATCCTCTACGTCGACAGCTTTCTCTTCGGGTTATCCGGCATCTTTTTTGGCCCGGCCCGTCATGCGACGATGCCGGACATCGTGAGAGCATCAGACCTTCTATCGGCTAACGCCTTATCCTCACAATCCCAAGGGGCCGTCCAAATTGTGGGGGCCGCCTTGGGTGGATGGATCGCTCAGGTCAGTCCCGTTCTCTGTTTTAGTATTAATGCGGCGACCTATCTCTGGTCGGCCTGGCATATCGCTCGCGTCCACTGGATGGAGACTTCGGGAAAAACCCCATTCCCCCCTTATTTCGGTGCCCTCAAAGACGGGCTCGGAGAAATTCGTCACAACCGTATCGTCCGTTCCATTATCCTCAATCGGCATCAGTTGGGGATTGGCGGGCAGCGGCTATTACATCTTCGTTCCGGTTTTATGACAGCAAGCCTATCACATGGGTGCGCCAGGCATCGGGGTTTTGTATGCCGTGGATGGATTGGGAGTTATGCTGGGCGGTTACGGACACGTATCGTACCTACCTGGGGTATGGTGTAGCATATTTGACGCAAGCGGTGTTTTTGGGGCTCCTTGCCCAAAGCACAGAATGAATTTGGGGGGCCCTTTTATTATTAGGCATGCGGATTAGCTCCGGCATTATCATTCCGCTGGATAATGGCCTCCTTCAAACGTATGTCGACGCTCGTTTACAAGGGCGGGTTTTTTCCCTCCATCAAAGTACTTATGGCGGCGTCATGCAACTCTCGTACGCCCTGGACGGATCGCCTTTCAGCAATTTGGCTATCACGTTGTCGGACTTAGCATCGGCATTGTGTCCATGTTATGCGGCATATTTTGGCTCTTGCAACGCCGCCATTGGGAAAAAGACGAACCCTCCCGCCATCTAAGCATGCCGGATTGAGACGAGAGCGTTTCTTAAACCGTGTCCCCTGGAATTCCCTCTGCGACGTACGTACAACCCACAATCGTACCCTGTGAAAAATCCTTAGGTTATCGGGAACCGGCGAGTCGGACATCCGGGCTTTCGGCGGTCTGCATCAGCCCGAGGTAGACAATAAAGGCCACGATAAAGCCGACGAACCAGGAATAGTTAAATAACCACGCCAACGCCGGCACCACCTTGCCTATAAGCGCGATCACCACCCCGCCCGCCAGTGCGGCAATCGCGCGCCAGTTATAGCCATTGGCGTAATAGTAGCGTCCTCCTTTGGCATAGAGCTCCACTACCGCCAACGTGGTCTTCCGAAATACCCAATAATCGGCAATCAAAATTCCGGCAATCGGCCCGAGAAAGCCTCCGTAGACGTTCAGCCAACTGAAAATGTAAATGTGAGGATTCGAAATGAGCAGCCACGGCACCATCACAATGCCCAAAATCCCGGTCAGAAGACCCGCGCGGGAAAAATTCAGGTGCTTCGGAAACAACTGGATAAAGTCATAGGCCGGCGATACGACGTTGGCCGCCACATTCACCGACAAGGTGGCCACCACCACCGCCCCTAACGAGATGAGCAACAACAAGACATTATGAAAGTGGCCCAAAAGCGTCACCGGATCGGCAATGGCTTGATGAAAAACGACGATGGTTGCCGACGTGACGAGCACGCCAATAGCGGAAAATACCGTCATGGTGGTGGGGAGTCCTAGCGTCTGCCCCCATATCTGGGCTTTTTGACTTTTGGCGAACCGCGTAAAATCCGGGATGTTCAACGACAAGGTTGCCCAATTGCCTACCACACTGGTTAAAGCCGGGATTTCCACAGCCCATAAAGCCGCCCCGTGCACCTTAGCCGGTTGATGCAACATCGGCCCGAAACCGTGCGCCGCATTATAGGCCCAGAGGAGAAGCCCAATCCCGAGCAGCAGCACCAACGGTCCCGCCCACGCTTCAAACCGGCGGACCGCATCAATCCCGTGATAGATGATCCAAATATTTAAAAACCAAAACAGCAGAAAACTCACCCACCCCCCAAAATCTAAACCGACAAACGTAAAGGCGGTCGACAGGTGGGCCCAACCGGGAATCAGCATCGATAAAAACATCTGAACCGCCTGACCGCCAATCGCAGCGTTGATCCCGAACCAGCCCGCCGCCACCAACGCCCGCAATAAGGCCGGCACGCCGGCGCCGACGCCCCCGAAGGACGCCCGGGCATAGACCGGAAACGGAATCCCGTATTGGGTGCCGGCATGGGAATTCAGTAAAATCGGCACGAGCACAATGAGAGTCCCCACCAACACCGTTAAAATGGCTTCCCACCAGCTAAGCCCTAACGCAATGAACCCTCCTGCCATCATGTAGGTGGAGACGTTATGGGCCATCCCAATCCAAAGGGTGAGGTAATTATATAAAGTCCATTGCCTTTGAGACGACGTCGTCGGCAATAAATCCCGATTGGCTATATCCACTTCCGGTTCAGATAACGGGTGAGTCATTTCACACGCTCCTTCTTCAAAATCGGCGATAACCCTATGGGGACAGGCGAGCACACCACGTACGGAGCACGGGACTATTGTTCCTTGGTCACCACGGAAGACCGAAGTTTTTAGAGACAATGGTTCCTGTTACTTTTGACGCATTTGGCGCCAAATTTTATCGGCGGTGAGGGGCAAAGAACGCACGTGATCCCCGGATGCCAACGCGTCGGCCACCGCATTAGCTACCGCCGGTGCCACCGGAGAAATGGCCGGCTCCCCGATGCCCCGGGCGTGAAAAGGTCCCCGCCCTTCACCGGATTCCAAAATAATCACCTTAATGTCCGGCACATCGGGAGCCACCGGCGCCATATATTGGCTAAATAGCGAAGTCAGGCATTGCCCCGATTGATAGACCACTTCTTCTGAGAGCGCATATCCGAGCCCTTGGGCAACGCCGCCCAAAATCTGCCCTTTCACGCTGACGGGATTAATGGCGACCCCTACATCATGGCTGGCGGCATATTGTAAGAGCACGACCTGCCCGGTTTCCTCATCAATTTCCAGGTCGACACCATGACATCCAAACGTAAAATCAGGAAAGGTTTTCATGGCCCGTCCCTCTACATTGTCATACTTGGGCCCAACAGGCGCGTAAAAAGTCGTATGAACTTCCAATGGGCGCTGAAGAGCGGTGGCGGCCCGATAGATTTCGGCAAACCCAACCGTTTGACCGGTTGAGGAAACTGCCCGGTGATCGTCGAGGTGCCAGTTGGCGGTTCCCCACGTGTCCCGGACCACACCTAAAATCACGTCCTTTAATTCGGATGCGGCTTGGTAGACAGCATTGCCCGACATATAGAGCTGCCGAGTCGCAAAGGTCCCTCCCGCCAGCGGGGTCAATGCGGAATCGCCATAATAGGGACGCACCATATCCAGCGGTACCCCTAAAATTTCCGCAGTAATCTGGCACAAACTAAACGCTTGACCGCCCCCAATATCCGGCACCCCAATTCGCAACACCACACTGCCGTCCGATTCGACATTCATCCAGCAGGAAGCCTGGTCTTGAAACCAGACCGTCCTCCCATACGGTTGCATGGTACAGGCAATCCCTCGCCCAACCCGTCTCCCCGGTTGCGAAGGATACGGTTTGGGCCCCAAAGCGGACAGTACCTCGGATAACGCTTCGGGCAACATCACCCGCGTTTCTTGTACCTCGCCGGTGGCCAAGACATCGCCCTGGGCGATAAAATGCTGACGCCGAAAGCTGATCGGGTCACGGTTCAACGCCTGAGCCAGTTCATCGATGAACTGTTCGTATCCCACTGCCATTTGCATTGCGCCAAACCCCCGAAACGCGCTGGTCGGCACGTTATGGGTATAGACCGCCCGTGCCTTAACCGCGACATGTTCAATTCGGTAAGGACCCGTCGCCACAACGGCCGCGGCAAAAACCACCCGAGGCGACAAGAGAGCGTAGGCACCCGCGTCGGCCAGGATATCCACTTGCATCCCGGCGATTTCACCGGCAGGTGTCACCCAGACATCGTAGGTCATCCTAAACGGATGCCGTTTAGGCCGTGCTATCAGAGACTCTTGCCTTGACCACACCATCTTCACCGGCCGCCGAGTAATCCAAACTCCAATGGCAACATACGGTTCCACCGTCATGTCTTCTTTGCCGCCGAAACCGCCCCCAACGTAGGGGGCGATAACCCGCACCCGATTATCCGGAAGGTTTAGCATGCGGGCAATTGCCCGATAATGTTCCAACACTTGCGTCGTGCACCGAAGCGTCAGAATCCCGTCATTATCCAGCCATCCCACCCCGGCCTCCGGCTCTAAATAAAGATGATCGACATATTGGGTGGTGTACGAGCGCGAAAAATGCCGTAGTTCCGGATTGTCCTTAATACCAGCTAAGTTTCCTTTGCGGACATTCCACTCCACCACGAGATTGCCGGTGGCATGCACCAAAACCGCTTCCGGTTCTAGCGCGTCCAACGGGTCATGAACGGCCGGTAATTCCTCGTACTCGATATCCACGGCTTGGGCGGCATAATCAGCGGCATCTGACGATTCGGCCAACACGAGGCAAATGGGTTCCCCTACGTAACGAACCTCGTCATCTTGAAACACCCGGTGTTGAGCGATAAGTTGCCCCAGGCCGGCCGGATCATCGTAAAACTGATTGACAGGCACGTCGGCGGCACTGACAATCCGCACCACGCCCGGCACCTGATACGCCCGAGAAAAATCCAGGCGACGAATTTTGGCATGCGGATAGATTGATCGCACCAATTTACCGTATAACATGCCTGGCATAACCCAATCGGCGCTGTAGAGCACTTCCCCGGCCACTTTGCGGCGTACGTCATCTCTCACCACCGGGCGTCCAATGACCCGAAACGCGATCCCTTCCCGCTCATCTAGGCGGACGTTGCCGGCCATAATGCCATCACCTCTTCTATCGCATCGACAATCGGTTGGTATCCGGTACAACGACAGATATGACCGGCTATCGCCTCTCGTATCTCCTTTCGGGTCAGAGAGTGACCTTGATGGACTAACGCAAAAGCGGTAGCGAGTAGTCCCGGGGTGCAAAACCCACACTGGGCCGCTTGATTCACACTGAAACGGTCCTTCAGAAGCTCCCAAAGCGCGGCAAATTCCGTGCTTTTAACCGTGGTAACGGCTTGTTGGTCCACTTGTGCGGCCAAGGTGATACACGAGGCGCGGGGCTCCCCGTCTACAAGTACGACACAAGCACCACACGCCCCCTCTCCGCAACCATACTTGACCTCGGTCAAGGCCAATTGGTCGCGCAAAACCGCCAACAAGGTTTCGTGGCCGGCGATTTCGCAGCTTGTCGGCACTTGGTTGATGGTCAACGTGATCTTCATGTCGTTCTGGTCAAAACCTCCCTCTGTTGCGTGGCTTGTTCACATACCCGGCGGGCCAGAACCCCTGCCAAATGCCGACGATAGTCTTTCGACGCCAATACGTCGGCATAGGGATCGACAGCCTTTTGTACGGCATCTTCCACAAATCGCCATAACTCGCTGCCGGGTGCCTGCCCTTGTACAGCTTTGGAAATCAAGGGAAATGTCCTGGGAAGGTCGTTGGCTCCGGAAATAGCTAGCGTACAACCGGTAATTTGATGATAAGAAGCGTCCCAGATCAGTTGAACACCAGCCGCCATGATAGCGTAATCACCGGCTCGTCGGGAAACCTCTAAAAATCCATAGCTGGCTCGCTCCGGTAACGACACTTGAACGCCGGTGACAATCTCCCCGGGCAATAAGTTCGGCATAAGGGGCCCTAAGAGCCATTCCTGTATCGGCGTCACCCGCCGTGGATAGGCTCGTGAGCGGGTAACGACGGAGGCATTGAGCGTGAGAAACGCTAAAAACCACTCGGCGAGCGGATCGCCGTGCGCCAATGCCCCGCCGACGGTTCCCCGGCGCCTTATTCGTGGATGGCCAATATGCACGGCTGCCCGCGGGATGAGGGGACAGCGTGTAGCCAGCGGTTCTAAAGTGGCCAATTCGTGATGGGTTAGCCAAGCTCCGAATTCGATTTCTCCGGCTTTCCATTGCACATGGTTAAACTCGTGCCCCACCGACTTCAAGTCGATCACCCCGGCCACTTCCGCCCAATGTAAATTCAACAGCGGCAAGAGGCTTTGCCCTCCGGCCAGAAACCGCATACCGTCCGTCTCGGCCCACCGTAATGCCTCGTCCAAGGTTTGGGGCCTAACATACCGAAAGGGATAAGGATACATCATCCACCTCATGACCGACATAGATTCTATCATGGCGAACACAACGAATTCCTATTTGTATGTCAGCTATTATGATGACCTTAACACGTATGGTCGCGTGATTCTATTGTGTTAATTGCTGAACCCATTTCACCGATTGTGGTTTTATGCCAATAGACGGGGATACCGGGGTTTTTTACACTCTTCCCTAAAGAATAGGCGTTGATGTCAGGTTATTGGGTAAAGGAGGCATTTTTCATGTACGATCTGATTATCCAGGGCGGACGGGTTATGTCACCGTCGGACGGTTTAGATACCTGCACCGATATTGGTATAAAAGACGGGCGGATTGCCGCCATCGGCTCGTTGGCGGATAAAGCGTATGACGCGCCACCGAATGTTGTCGATGCACGCGGCAAAATCGTGACCGCCGGGTTCATTGATTTTCATGTGCACGGGTTTGCCTATTTCACCGATTACGGCACATATCCCGATGATGTCGGCGTCAAGTCCGGTGTGACGACAGTCGTCGACCAAGGTAGCGCCGGATATCTGACATTTCCGGCGTTTAAAAAATTCATGGTGGATGAGAGCCGAACGCGGGTCTTTTCGTTTTTAAACATTGGAGCGGTAGGCACGATTAAAGGCAGTATGCTGCCCGCGTTACATAGCCCGGCCACCGTTGATGTGGCACAGGTGGTCCATACGATTGAGCAATATCCCGAGATTATTCGCGGCATTAAAACCCATGCGGAAATGGGCGGAGTGGCACTTTGGGGATTCGAAGTTCTTGCCTTGGCTAAACAGGCCTCGCGTGAAGCCAAGGTGCCGTGTTATGTTCATACCGGAAAACTGATTCCGGCGCCATCCACCGCATGGCCGGACCCGGACACGGTGATGCCCCGAGCTGTCACTTTTCTCGATCCGGGCGACATTCTGACGCACTGCTTTACCGGACATCCGGGAGGCATTCTTCATAGTCAGGGATTTGTGCATCCTGCCGTTCGCGAAGCGCTCGCGGCGGGGGTGTTGCTTGATGTGGGTTATGGTGAACACTTCTCTTTCCGGGTTGCCGAAACCGTCCTAGATCAAGGCGTAAGACCCCATATCGTCAGTAGCGACGTGCATGCCCTATTCAATCGACCCCACAGTCTCCAAGCCACTTATGGTCTAGCGCAAGCGATGTCCCACCTGATGGCGTTGGGTTTCCCTTTAACCGAACTCGTCGAAATGGTGACGGAGCGGCCTGCAGCCATTCTCCGTATCGACGATCGGGTCGGCCACATTCGCATCGGATATGATGCCGATTTAACGATTTTTTCGATTACCGAAGGCGAGTATACCTTTCGTGACCGATGGGGTGACGTCCGCCCAGGCACTCAGCTTATTCGACCCGAGTCGGTCGTTCGCCATGGGCACGCCTCATCCATCGAATCGTTGGCCATGGAATCCCTGGTATAAGGCGCATGGCAGCGGCCGTCAACACATTATCTCCCCGGTTGCAAGGGGTTACGACCTTAAAGACGCTGTATCCCCACTTGAGCGCCACCATTTTACACCCCGGTCCGCCTTGGGCTAATCAGCCGTTAAATTCCGCCCAATCCCGGGCACTCGCGGCTCTCTGGCATTATGAGCAACGCATCGGTAACCCGGTGAATTTATCGGACCGGGAGATTGAAGCCCTTGCTCAACAAATGACCTGGGCGCCCACCGGTATCTACCATGTCACGTCACCGCTGATCGGGTTTGTGTCGGAATCGATGGCCCTTTGGGTAGTTGACGATCCCACGACCGGACTTCGCGGATATGCACCAATCCATGAAGGATCGGGACCGACCTTGCGGTTTGGTACGCCCGGCCCCATCACCCTCGCGTTGCAATACTGGTTAACCGAACGGTTTCAACCGCTTATGAATACGCTGTTGCCGGACGGTATTCCGCTGTGGCCGATAGTGCGAACCGCTCTCTTGATGGGGGACGACCTTCATATGCGCGCGCAAGCGGCGTCCTGGCTATTGGCCGAGGAAATCTACCGCCGGTTGGCCGTCTCGTCTCTTTGGCACGAACTCACCGAGCGCGATCACCAGTTTCTTACCCGGACCATCTGGACGAATCCCGGTGCATTCCTATCGATAGGCATGGCCATGACCGAAATCTATTTTCAATGGTGGGAGACCCACGCGCCAGCCGATTTTATTATAGATTTTGGAGCCAATGGCCGCGAGTGGGGGTATCGCACGGCCGGATCCCCTACTCAGTGGGTCACCCGCCTAGCTCCCAGACCATCTTGTCCGAACCGGCATCCCCTCCCGATTAGCGGAGATAGTTTCGGCTTGGAAATCATGGGATTCGGCGGACGGATTCTTCCGAATGCCCCGGCTCTTTGGGAACAACTCGGCCCGGAACGCCCCCAAGCCTTTATCCCCGACGATTATGAGCCTGCCATGCGTGAATCGCCCATTCGACTCCCTCACATGCCGTTTGAGCTCGGAACCCGTTTAACCGAACTGTCTCGTCTGAACATGGTCACGGGCTGTTTAGACGCGCACGACGGCTTTCTGGGGCCAGGAATGGTGACGTGGGAAGATTAATGATGGTAGGCTCAGATCATACTCGAACATGGGAGGAATTTCCTCATGGGCCAAAAATCCACGCTGATTCAAAATGCTCGACTGCCTAACCATTCGGAACCGGTCGATATTCTCCTATCCGACGCCCGAATCCAAGCCATCGGACGCGGATTAACTGCCGATACTTCCATTGACGCGGCCGGCGGGTTGGTACTCCCCGCCTTGGTCGACCCCCATATTCACCTGGATGCGGTATTGACCGAAGGAGAACCCGAGCCGAATCGCAGCGGCACCCTCATCGAAGGGATTGAACGCTGGAGCCAGCGCAAAGAACGGTTATCGGTCGAGGATGTTTTAAGCCGGGCCGAAGAAGCCGTATGGTGGCACGTCGGGCATGGGGTCCTAAAAATCCGCTCGCACGTAGATGTCTCGGATCCTTCGTTGACGGCGCTAAAAGCTTTGATTCAGCTACGAGAGAAGCTGAAGCCGTGGGTGACCCTGGAACTGGTGGCGTTTCCGCAAGACAGTATTTTTGGGTTTCCGCACGGTCCCGAGTTAATGGAAGAAGCCTTGGTCATGGGGGCCGATGTGGTCGGCGGCATTCCTCACTATGAATGGACACGGGAAGACGGTATCCGAGACGTCGAACTCGCTTTTCACTTGGCGCAAAAATACCATAAAGCGATTGACATTCACTGCGACGAAACCGACGACGATCAATCGCGGTTTCTCGAAACGATGGCCAAACTGACATGGGAACATCATCTAGGGAGCCGGGTAACGGCCAGTCATACCACCGCTCTCGGATCCTACAATGATGCCTATGCTTTTAAGCTCATACGCTATATCGCCAAAGCCGGTATGAATATCGTAGCCAACCCGCTCGACAATATCGTATTACAGGGGCGCTTCGATACGTATCCGAAACGGCGGGGCATGACGCGCGTCAAAGAATTGATCCAAGCCGGGGTGACGGTTGCCGCCGGGCATGATTCGATTATGGATCCGTGGTATCCCTTAGGGGAAGGAAATCAGTTGTTTGTTGCGTCCATGCTCGCCCATATCGGTCAATTGACCGGCAGCACGGAGTTGCCGTGGGCCATCGACAGCATCACGCAAGCCGGCGCTCGTGTGATGGGATTAGCGGACTATGGGGTTCATGCCGGGGCGTGGGCGGATGTGATAGTGCTGCCGGTTCCCTCGCCCGCCGACGCAATTCGACTGATGCCCCGTCCCCGTTGGGTCATTAGTCGGGGCCGGATTATCGCCGAAACGATTCCGCAAGAGACCCGCGTATGGTTAACCGACGAACCTCGCACGGTTACCTATCTACGGCCTTAACCGCATGCCGAATGACCGCCTCATCCTCGGCGTCTAACGCATCCGGAATGCCCGCACGGATTAATGTGGAAAACCCTTCGTCGGGGATCATCGAGGTCAAAAGATAGAGGCGACCTACTCCCTGATTGACAATATAGTGCACGGTTTTCGGGGGCACCACCAAATGGGCCCCCGGAACCAAGGCAACGGCGAAATCGTCCAGAAAGGCCCGGCCCTCCCCGGCCAGGACAAAAAAGTGTTCAAAAGCCACCTCATGAACATTGATGGGAGTACGGCCGCCAGGGTCGAAAATTTCAATAGCCATCATAAAAGAAGCCGCCGGCTCCTCGAGCTCCCTGCCCAGCCGCACCCCGTCCACCAACAGCACAAATTTATTGCTGTCCCCGGGCGAAATCCGAAAGGTTTCATACTGGTCCAGTGTTTTAGTCCATGAAAACACGCGACATTCCCCTTTTGTCTTGACTTTCTTTGATCCCCGAAATTAGGGATTCGGATTCGGCGACAAATCCGTAGCATTGTTTGACGTTATATAATGTGGCTTCCGTACAAAAATCCGGCGACGAGGTCGCGCAGAGATCCTTCATTAATACGCAGTTATATCCCAGAAAACTGGCATCTTGTAGGGTTGCCATCACGCATTGATCGAGATTAACCCCGGCAAAAAATATCGTAGTCACCCCCAAGTTTCGCAATATGCTGTCCAATGGCGTATCCCAAAAGCCGCTCATCCGGTATTTATCTACCCAAATGTCTCCGTCTGCCACTATCAGCCCCTCAACCAAGGACGCCCCCCAAGATCCCTTTTCTAAAACCCGGGAAGATGTTCCCGGTAGAACGTCGCCTAACCCCGTGCCGGTTGCCTCCGCCTTATAGACATGGCGCACGGCAGGGCTAATATTAGCCAGATCGGCACGGTTCCCCCAGTTCACCCAAATCACCGGCACTCCCTGTTCCCGCAATACGGGCAGCGTGCGGTTTATATAAGGTACCGGTGCACGGGTCTTCGTCACGTCGCCGCCCACCTGCGCCAACCAGCCGCGGTCGGCACAGAAATCGTTTTGCATATCGATAATGACGAGCGCGCTCCGATTTAAATCCACAATGAGATGCTTCGGCTCCGCCGAAAAGGCGACCGGCCACGACTCCATATTGTCGGTCGCCAAATTAGCCAGGTCGGAGGAGAGCTCCCAATAACGCCGACGATTACCTAAACGCCACATATGTATCACACGCCCCTTTGTCATAGCTCGATAATACATCGATTGCGGTATTCAATGTAAGATCTATGCGTGTTTTTGTAATTCATATCAGGCTTCTGCGGATATTATTGACACCTCAATAAACATTTACGGATTTTGTTGACAGCTTTTTTCGATATACATAACATGGCGATATCGCTAATACTCTTACAAACAAAAGGCGGTGACTTTGTGACCAACTTGGCCGATGCGATTCCGGACGGTCTCATGAACCGATTTTTACCTCGCTACACGGCGGCCGATATACCGTCTATCGTGAGCCAGGATCCGGTGGTCATTATCCCGATCGGTTCAACGGAACAACACGGCCCGCATCTACCGCTTTATACGGACACGTTGCTGACGTACCGGGTTCTCGAAGAAGGATTGTTAGCCATTCCTGGGGATTTACCGGTCTATTTCTTACCGGCCTTGCCCTATAGCTGCAGTAACGAACACGTCGGGTTCCCCGGAACGATTTCCCTTTCCGCCGAAACCACCATGCACGTTCTCAAAGATATCGCCTCCTCCCTACACCAATTTGGCGTCAAACGCATCCTCTTCCTAAATGGTCATGGCGGTAATTTAGGATTTCTGCCGTGGGTTGCCCGCGATATTCATTTAAGTACCGGGCAATGGGTGTTTTTGGTTCATACGGGAGCCCTGGCCTCACGCGACGATCCCTGGGATATCCACGCCGGAGCCGGCGAAACGTCCTTGATGTTAGCCGAGTTGTCGGATTGGGTGATGACCGATCGAATTGCCGCCCTATCGCCCCCGTCGGCGCGATCCGCCGTACTCTCATATGAAGGCCGATTTCCGGTTGCTTGGTCAACCCGTGATATCAGTCCACTGGGGGTCATCGGGAATCCCGCGGCGGCTTCGAAAGACGAGGGGCAGGAGCAATTTCAGGCGATGGTCGACCATTTTGTGCAGGTTTTACACGATGTCGTGCAATTTCATGGATGGCACGAAGGAGGAGAATCATGACCACGGAACCGTGGATTCCGCTTTTAGCCGACCAACTACCGCCTAGCACGTTAGCTTGGGACTTGCCGTCCCGCCTGAAAGCATCCACCGACTATGCCTGGTTTTCTCCCGTCTTATGGGAACGCTTACGCGACCGGGTCGCAGACGCGGTGGTCACGCCCACCACGGAAGAGGAGTTGGATATCGCCGTGGGCTTTGCCGTCGAGCATCGCGTTCCGCTGACCGTACGCGGCGGTGGTACCGGCAATTACGGACAGGCGGTTCCCTTGGCCGGCGGCTTAGTGCTGGATATGTCGCGCCTCGACCGGGTACTGGAAATCATTCCCGGATCGATCCGCTGTCAAGCCGGTGCCCGGCTGGGTGCGTTGGAAAAAATCAGTCGGGAACACGGTCAAGAACTTCGGATGTTTCCCAGTACGTATAAAAAAGCGACCATAGGCGGCTTTGTCCAGGGCGGTTCGGGCGGAATCGGATCGATTACCTGGGGCACGTTATGGGATGACCTCGTCTCGTCGGTACGCGGCAAAACCGCGACCCAACCGGTTAAAACCTTTGAGGCCCAGGATGCTGCGGTGATGCCGTATTTACATAGTTACGGCCTCTTAGGCATCGTGACCGAACTGACCGTGCGACTGGCCCCGAAAACGGATTGGGACCAGTGGGTAATCAGTTTTGATCGGTTTGAAACGGCTCTGCGCTTTGCACAAGCCATAGCCGAGACTACGACGCTGGCCAAACGTTTGATTTCCCTTCACGAGAGCCCGATTGCGGGTTATTTCACCCCGCTTTATCTCGATTCGGCACGTTCGGTCGTGTTATTGGAAATTGCCGCCGATCATCGGCTGCCCTTTGAAGCCGAGGTCAAACGAGCCGGTGGACACATCGCCATCCATTGGGAGTCTGAACGATATCATCACGGCGTCGGGATCTCGGATTTTAGCTGGAACCATACCACGCTCTGGGCGCGCAAGTTTTCGCCTCAAATGACTTATCTACAAGCCCGTTTCGATTGGCACCGGGTACAGGAACAGATCGCGCTTCTCAAACGCCAATATCCGGAAGTTCTCATCCACTTGGAGATGATGAAAAGCGATGGGCAACTCGTGGCCAGTGGTCTCCCGCTCTTGCCGTTTATCGACGAAGGCCGCCTAAACCGCATTATTCAGTTTTGTCGCGACCAGGGCATTGGCATTGCCAATCCCCATACCTGGCTCTTAGATGAAGGCGGCCGGACCCCTCCTTGGGATCTCTTTTGGCCAATTAAGCAAAAACACGACCCCTTTCATTTGCTGAATCCCGGAAAAGTCGGACCGCTATCCACGTCCGTTACGGCGGGATAATCGAGGAGGCATGCCGATGATAGAGGCCCCGTTCGAGCATCCGTCGATCGAGCCCGCGGTTGAACTGATGGAGGTGGCTAAATCTTATACTCCTTTGGATCCCGTGTTAGCGCCGATTAATTTAACGATCCGTCGTGGGGAGTTTGTGTCCTTGATTGGTCCGTCGGGATGTGGCAAGTCCACCACGTTAAACATCATCGCCGGCCTGACCCAGCCATCCGGCGGTACGGTGCAGGTCATGGGCCAATCCCCGGCTCGCATCCGGCGGCGCTCGGGGGAGATTGCCTTTGTGTTTCAAGACGCCACGCTGATGCCCTGGCGCACCGTCGCGGCCAATGTCGCATTGGCCCTAGAACTCATGCGTGTGCCCCGCACCGAACGCCTCCAACGGGTCACGAACATTTTATCGGTCGTACATTTAACCGATGTGGCGGATAAGCTGCCTCGCCAACTGTCGGGCGGGATGAAAATGCGCGTCTCGATCGCCCGCGCATTGGTTACCGAACCCAAAATCCTTTTGCTGGACGAACCTTTCGGAGCGCTCGACGAAATCACTCGCCAGCATTTACACCAAGAACTCCTCAATCTCTGGCAATGGTTTCACACCACGGTCGTGTTTGTCACGCATAACGTCTTTGAAGCCGTCTACTTATCGCAACGGATTATTGTCATGGGGGCCAATCCGGGGCGCATTGTCAAAGAAATTTCCATTCCCGAACCCTACCCGCGCGACCCGCGCTTCCGCAGCTCTACGGTCTTTGCGCACCTGGTCGACAACGTCATTTCGGCCTTAGGAGAGGGGGGAACCGCGTGAGCCCGCTGGTAGGTCGCCTCCGGCATTATCTCCCGCCCCTGATCGTCCTGGTTCTCTTTATCGGCGGATGGCAAGCCGTGACCGTCGGCTTCGCGATTCCCGGCTATTTGCTGCCGTCACCGGTCGCCATTCTAGCGGCCGCGTACGCGCATAGAACGGCGCTAGGACAAGCGACCTGGGTTACGTTTGAAAGCAGCGCCCTGGGATTTGTCCTGAGCGTCGTGTTGGGAGTAGGGGTGGCTTTGATGATGTCCGTTTCGAAATGGCTGGAACAAAGTCTGTATCCCTACGCCATCTTGTTACAAACCATTCCGATTGTGGCTATTGCCCCCTTGATTGTCATCTGGGTGGGGGCCGGAATGGGCTCGATCATTATCATTGCCTTTCTGGTTGCGGTGTTTCCCGTCATTTCCAATACCAATTTCGGCTTAATTTCCACCGATCGGCACCTGTTGAATTTGATGGCCCTCTATGGTGCCTCCCGTTGGCGGACCATGGTCAAACTGCGATTGCCGGCCGCTTTGCCGCACATGTTGAGCGCCATGAAAATCTCCGCCGGCTTGTCGGTGATTGGCGCCATTGTCGGCCAGTTTATCGCGGGCATTGGAGGGGGTCAGGGCGGTCTCGGGTATCTGATTATCGCGACCGCCCAACAGTTGCAAATGCCCTATTTGTTCGCCGCAGCGCTGGCCTCGGCCGTACTGGGCATTGTCAGCTTCTTGTTGGTCTCCTGGCTGGCCCAAGCCCTGATTGGCCGATGGCATGAATCGCTCAGCCCCATGACGTAAAAATCCCGATTCTTTGAGGAGGTTTCATCCATGCCTTCGTTTTTTGCTCCTTACCGCCTCTCGTTTTACGGTGCGTCGCTGGTCGGTACCGCCCTCTTGTTAAGCGCGTGCGGCTCATCGTCGTCTCCCGCCGCGTCGGCCGCGCCGGCCAAGGTGGCCGTCTCGCAAGTGACGAACTGGTTCGCCGAACCGGAGCAAGGCGGTCAATGGGACGCCCAACTCCATGGCCTCTATGCTAAAGAAGGACTGGCCATGACCACTCTCCAAGGGGGACCGCAAGTGTCGGCGATTCCGTTGGTCGCCGCCGGTAAAGATACGTTTGGCATGGCCAACGCGGATCAAATTTTATTGGCCCGCCAAGAAGGCGTCCCCATCGTGGCCATCTTGGCGGTCTTTCAAACCGACCCGCAGGTATTGATTTGGCATCACGGCGCCGTCCAGAACGGATTTGCCGGTATGAGCAATCGGCCGGTCTACGTATCCGCCGGTTCCGATTATTGGACCTACATCGTCGATAAATACCATTTGACCCATGACCTCCAAGAAGAATATAACGGAACCTTGACGGGTTTCATTCATACGCCGAATGCCGTCATTCAAGGTTACCTTACGGAAGAACCGTATACGCTGGCCCATGAGGGGGTGGCGATTGACGACGAACTGGTCGCCGACTCGGGATTCAATCCTTATGCTAACGTCCTCTTTACCACCCAATCGGAAATTAAAAACCATCCCACCGTGGTCAAAGAATTTGTCGCCGCTTCGATTGCCGGCTGGAAACAATATTTTTCCTCACCCGCCTCGACCGATAGCTATATGAAGCAATATAGCCCCGATCTCTCGCCGGCCGGCATGCTCTATGCCGTCAGCCACGAAAAAGGATTAATTGAAGGAGGCGACGCCGCTACGCACGGTATCGGCTGGATGTCGGCCCGGCGTTGGCAACAATTAGACCAACAAATGGTCCAAATGGGCCTCATTAAGCCCGGAGTCTCGTACCAGTCAGCCTATACGAATGCCTTTTTGCCAAAACCTTAGCCCTAGGAGCCGACCTATGAGCGATTTAGGCGTAAGCATCGAACGGGGTGTGCCGTGTATACTGAGAGACGGCACGCGACTCGATGCGGATGTTTACCGACCGAATATCGATGAACCGCTGCCCGTACTGCTCATGCGCCAACCGTACGGACGGGCGCTGGCATCGACCGTCACTTATGCCCACCCGATCTGGTATGCCCGCCATGGATATCTGGTGGTGATTCAAGATGTCCGTGGTCGGGGCACATCCGAGGGCACGTTTAATCCCTTTGTACAAGAGGTAGAAGATGGCTATGACGCCGTGGAATGGGCGGCAAAGTTGCCCGGCAGTAGCGGACGGGTGGGGATGTACGGCTTTTCTTACCAAGGGGCTACGCAATGGGCGGCCTTAGCCGGTCATCCGCCCCATCTAGCGGCCATCGCGCCCGCCATGTGTGCCGCCGATCTCTATCACGGATGGTTTTACCGGGACGGACGTCTGGCGTTGACGGAATTGGGTTGGGCGATGCAATTGGCCCGTGATACCGCCCAACGACAGCAGGACCTGAAGCGGGTGGAGGCCCTAACGGAGGCCATGCTGAAGCCCCCCTACTGGCGTCTGCCGCTCGCCGACCAACCCGAATTGTCCGGTTTGGAGGTGCCCTTTTGGGCGGAATGGGTGGCGCACGACCACTATGACGCCTATTGGGCGGAGCGCAATTGGCTTCCCCAGGCGTTAGCGCAGCCAATCCCCACCCTGCAGGTGGGCGGATGGTTTGATCCCTATTTAGTCGGCACCCTCCAAAGTTATACCGCGCTTCGGGCTCAAGACCCGGGACGTCATACCCTATTGATCGGTCCCTGGGGACATATTCCCTGGGGGCAAAAAAGCGTAGCCTATACGGCCGGCCCTCCGGGAGACCGACGACCCGACGAGATCGCCATCAAATTCTTTGATTACTGGTTAAAGAACAAAGAATCGGATGGCTGGGGCGCCCCGGTCCAATATTATTGCCTTGGCCAAAACACCTGGGTTGATACGGACCATTGGCCTCCCCCCCATATTCCGCGTCGCTGGTACCTTCATAGCCAAGGCCAGGCCAACGGGGCCTCGGGGGACGGGACACTCGTCCGTGAGCCGGCCCTGGACCAACCGCCCGATCTCTATGTCTATGACGCCCGCTTGCCCATGGCGCTCGACTCCTACGCTCCGGTCGATCGCAGTCTTCTGCAAGAGCGGCGAGAGATTCTGGTCTATACCGGTCCCCCGTTGGAACGTGACCTGGTCCTGGTGGGTAGCGCCAGTTTGCGCCTCTTTGCCCAGGTTCTGGATGGCCCAACCGATCTGATTGCCGTTTTGAGCGCCAAAGCGCCCGACGGTAGTGCCCTGTTTCTTTCGATGGCTCGCGAAACCCTCAGCACCCCCTTTGACGAGCCCATGAGCCCGCTGATGCTGACATTTCGCCCCATCGCCGTTCGTTTGTCGGCCGGGATGCAATTACGCCTCGAGTTGACCTCCAGCGCTTTTCCTCTTTTGGCCCGGCATCCCAACGGCGATCAGCCGGTATCGGCGGCTACCCTGTTGACTCTCAAGATGGCGACGGTGAGCGTTTGGCATGATCGCGAGCATGATACGAGTCTCTTGTTACCGATCGTCGATTTACCGGAGGAGGTTACCTGACGTTGGCCACACCTCATGTTCCATTGACTCTCTACCGGGCTCGTCTGCTCAACCAGCCGGATCTCTACCGGATCACGATGGATCAAGGGAAGATCCACACCGTCGAGCCGGATCCTTCCTGCCCGCCCGGGGTGTTGGACATTCAACACGCCCCGATTAGAGAAACCCTGCCCGCGGCGTTGGATGTAAAAGGACGGTTGGTCATACCCGGTATGGTCGACGCCCACATGCATCTGGATAAGGCGTTGACGTTGCCCTATGCTCAAAACCCGAGCGGCACGCTCGAAGGGGCCATCCAAAGTTTTGGGCAAATTCGCCCGCGCCTGACGCCGGAAGATGTGGTTCGGCGGTTTCGGCTGATGGCGGAGACGGTCGTGGCCCACGGGACGACCAGTATTCGGTCGCATCTGGATTTCACGACCGCTTCGACCTTTTTACCCCTCTTACAAGCTTTGGCGGCGGTTATCGACGAGTGGCACGACCGACTCGATGTGCAACTGGTGGTGATGGCCCCACGGGATAACCCCCCGGAATTCGTCGATGCCTTAGCCGCCGGAGCGGCACGTTATCTGACCGCCATCGGCGGCGCCCCCCATTTAGCATCTGATCCGAACACCAACTTAACCTGGATTACCTCTTTGGCCCAAAAATGGGGGCTCGGGCTTGACCTGCACGTCGATGAACAGTTGAACCCGGCAGCCAAAACACTGGGTTGGCTGGCTCATTGGCTGACCAAGAACACCGTCGAGCACTTACCCGTGATTGCCGGGCACGTGGTATCTATCGGCACGATGCCTCCGGAGGAGGCTTCCGCCTTAATTCAAACCGTGGCGGAAGTGCCCTTAGGCGTTGTGACGTGCCCCGCCACCAATCTCTACCTGCAAGGCCGCCACGACACCGTCAATGTCCGGCGAGGCCTGACACGGATACGAGAATGGCTGGCCGCCGGGGTCCCGGTGGCAATCGCGTCGGACAACATCCAAGACCCGTTTAACCCGTTCGGGCGCGGTGATCTCCTAGAAATGGCCCTATTGGCAGGATATGCGGCGCATTTGGGCGCCGCCGAGGCCGATACCCTGTTGGCCATGATTACCGAAATCCCCGGGCAGCTTTTGGGGCTCTCCCCCTATGGCGTGGTGCCCGGTAGTATCGCCGACGTGGTCGTCTTAGACGCCCATTCGGCGTTAGAGGCGTTACAATGGCAGTCCCCGGCGCGCTGGGTATTCAAACGAGGTCGGTTGGTGGCATCCCGTGCTCTCGTGCAGCATTGGTATGGGATGCGCCCTGAAACAGATCTTTTCGAATCACCGCATGCACCCCTTTGACCCGATTCACGGCCTGAGTAATGCGAAAATCGGCCGCGGTGCTCAAGAGCGAATACGCTTCCGTCATCGGAATGCGCCACCGGTCGGCGAGAAAATGGACGGCCTCTTCGACCGCCATGGTCAGGGCGGCGTTTAAATCGGTGTGAAAGCCATGCACCATCCAGGCCGAACCGGTTTCCAACACGGGGGTGCGGATACGAAAAGAATTTTTGTGCACCACAAAGGCTAGCGTCACCTGAAGATGTCCTTCAACCGCCGTTCCCGAGACCTCTCCGTCCCCTTCGGCCAAGTGCGGATCGCCCGCCCAAAAAAGCGCCTGATCCGTCAAGATCGGGTAAAACATACGGGTACCCACCCCAAAATCCCGGTTGTCGACATTGCCGCCGAAAATCCCGGGCGGAGTCGTGCTGACCGGATCGGGGGTGTCGGGAGCAACGCCGGCAATCCCCAAATGGAACCGAAGCGGGACCCGAGCTCCCGGCACGACCGGTTTTCGTTCCGTCATATTGGCCGGTATCACCCCGCCATGCCGCGGATCGCCGGCCGGATAGGGGTAATCGGCTTGCCAAACGGGTTCTGCCACCCCGGCGGTTAAATGAATCCGGTAGAGGGTCAGATATTCCCGCGCCGAAATCCCCGGTATCCCGGCCTGGGGATAGAGCACCCCCCAAGCCGCCGCCAAGTTAGACCCATATAAAAGGGGGGCGTCGGCCGCCAAAAACCGGACTTCCAAGGTATCCCCGGCCCGCGCCTCCTCAATGGCGATGGGACCGGTGACAATATGCGCACCCGGGCCTTTTCGCGGCCACAACGCATCGTATAGCGCCCGAATGGCAGGCGTCATTAAATAATCGGGGGCATCACCGGCCCGGTGGCTGATGCAATCCATCGTGACCAAATCCCCCGAGCGAATGGTCAGTACCGGGGCTAGCCGGCCGTCGAACGTCCCCCATTGGCAGGTGTCGGGAGTGGCTGGGAGCCGATAGAGAGCCATGATTGTCATCCTCGCTTTTTTAGGCGGTCTCATAGGACAAAAGACCTTTGGGGATGATCCTATCGAAGATGGCGACCCGTTTCCACCGTCGGCGAAAGATTATGTAGGATAACTGTCGGAAAACGTTACCGGATTAGTAAAATCACCAACGTATGGGTCGACATACCCGACCACTGCCGACCGCTTTACGCCACCGTCTGCCATAACTATATAGACCTTCCGGACGATGGATTCGTCGGCTTTTAGAGTAGGTTGCCGTCCACCGTATAGGACGGGCCGTATTAACCTTCTAGGGAATATTTTGGGCCGCCCTAGGCGTTCGGCAACGAGACTTCGACTGCTTTTTTCTAAGACGCTTTCACCACAGGGTGCGTTAGGGTGAGATGCCGCGCGAACGCTCCAAGAATTCCCCCCGTCACGATGACAAGTGCTCCCGTGGCGATGAGAACCGTTGCCGGTGCCACCTGGCCATTGGCGAACCCGGCTACCCCCCCCCTAACGGAGTGCCTAATCCCAAAACTGCAGCGCGTACCGAAAAGATTCTTCCGCGATCCTCCGGAGGGACAACGGCCTGAACCAGCGTCCGAGCTATCGGAGGATACGGACCAAAAACAACGCCGGCCATTCCCAAACCGGCAATTAGGCTCCAGGCCGATACCACGAGACCGGATAACAGGAGCACACTGCCCCAAGCCAGCACCATACCGACCATGATAGATTTTCGGACCGGGACTCTCAGGATGTGATATCCGCTGCTGCCGGCCATCATACCGATGGCATAGGCGGCCCAGGTACTACCCAACACGGCAGGGACCGTACGAAGTTGGTCATGGACCAAAATGGGCAGGGATACCACAAGAATTCCATAGGCGACATTCATCACGAAAGCCACCAGGGTAATCCAACGTAAGACAGGATTTTTAATCATGGATCGCATGGATTCACCCACCGCCCCAAAGAAGCCGTGCGACCTGAAATGACGTTTGACGTCCGTCTGCCGGTTTTTCAAGGGTGATTTCATAAAGAATAAGAGAGCCGCGGTGAACCAAAACGAAAGCGCGGCAAGACGTAGCGCAGAATATGCGCCCCCGGCGGTCATCAACCATCCCGCCACCAGAGGTCCCAAGACAATCGGGAGATGCGTGACGACTTCATTAACGGTATTTGCCCGAAGGAGATCGGTTGAACCGATCAGGTCGGGAAGCATGACAAAGGAGCCGATGGTCATCAGAGGGGCTAACAACCCGGCCAGCAACGTCAGCCCATAAAGAAGGTCAATTCTTGCCGTATGGTGAAACAGGTCTCCCATAGCATAAAAAATGCCGCCTAAGAGGCCTTCGCCGAAGAATATGACCCACCGCTTCGACCACCGATCGAGGAGTTCCCCCCACACCATTCCGGACAGTAACCCCGGCAATCCTAAAAGCAGGGTAATGAGCCCCATGTCCAGGGATCGTCCGGTGGCCGTCATAACCGCCCAATAAAGTGCGATAGCACCAACTTGGTCACCGAACCCCGATAAAAACCCGCCAATTTGAAGGGCAACAAACATTCGATTGTGTAAAAGCGGCACCCGCGGATTATTCATCGGTTCGACTCGTCCTTACCAACATGCATTGGGCCTCCGTCTGAAGCCAATCCCCCCAGCCGCCGAAGGAGTTATAAAAGACTCCCATATGACGCGCACCGTCAAAAACGTGCAGACGCCGCTCACTGCCCCGGAAGCCTTTCGGGGTGATCTGATTCGGCCCCCACGTCAGTCCGGTAAAGGGTTACGTGGCAGGAGAATTCATCGTATCAAAAGCCACAAGCGAGAACAAGAACTTTACCGTTTTAGGGCGAGATGACGAGAGGCTGACCTTAAAAACCATCTTGGTCGTTTGACCCCGTTTCACGAGTGAACGGCCATGGCCCCAGATATGAAAAATGCGAAAGGGCATCCGGATTAATTCGAGGCGGCGATTCGGGATCTCTGAAAACACATTGAAACCTCGAGGCAGCATCGCGATACCAGGGCAGATGCGTCTTCATCCCACAAATGAACCCAACTCCGGCGCAACATAAGATTTGTGTAGGTTTGGGAGAACGACAAGCCCGAGATGGTCGAGCGGTGGCCGCGGCGGTCACGAAGCGGGTTCGGGTTCTCTTGTCGGCCAGCTAGACTTCGGCGAACCGGGGTGACCGGTAGGAAGGAGCGATGATGGTGCACGAAGCCATGTTGTCCCCGGGAACCGCGGCGGTGGCCCAACTTTTATCCGAGTGACGGGCCATGGACCAGTTTTATTTGGCTGGCGGGACCGCCTTAGCGTTACATCTGGGCCATCGCCAATCCCGCGATCTGGATTTCTTTACGCGAGCGCCCCAAGAGCGGCTTCCCGCTCTCTCGGATCTGGATCGGGTTTTGGCCCGTTTCCAAACCGTCGAATGGGACCTCAAGACCGCTGAACAAATTCAATGCCGTCTCGATGGGGTGTCGGTGACCCTCTTGGCGTATCCCTTTCCCCATCGCTTTCCCTTTCATCCCTGGCGCGGCTTGGCCGTCGCCGACGCCCGGGATATTGCCGTGCAAAAATCCTATACGGTGGGGGCGCCGTCAAGCCCGAGATTATTTGGATTTGCATGCCATTCTGATGCGGGGCATCGCGAGTCTGGACGATCTGCTCGCTTGGGCTCCCGAAACCTATCGCGGAGCATTCTCTCCGCGATTGTTTCTCCAACAACTCATATATACCGCAGACCTTCCCGACCGGGACACCGCATTGGCCCTTTTAGTGAACCCGACCACGTTTGATACCGTAGCCACCGACCTGACTCAGATAGTTCGTAACTGGTCTCTACAGTGCTTTCATCCAGAACCGCCGCACCCCCGAGGGCCCCGGCTATGAGCTTACCCCCTTCGATTCAACGCCTCTTTTACCGGTATCACGCGGACCGTCTCGATACGGATCGCCATGCCGCGATTATCATTCCCAGTGTGCTGGCGGATGGGTCCCTCGAAGACTGGGATTGGCTTTTTGCCGTGTATGGGTGGAACACCATTGCCGCCTGGATTGCCCAATCGGCGCATCGCGATTTGCTCCCGCCTCCCATGGCGGCCTTTTGGACCCTGATCCTCCTTGGCAGGTCCGAAACCGCGCCGCGCTGGGGCGGACCGCGTCGGACCGTGCCGCCCGACGCCTTGCCTGATTGGTTCCCTGATGCCTTGCGATAAGGGAACCGACGCCCTAATCCCGCCGTGTGCGCTGGTTGCTCTGTTGCCTTTTTCGGGACCTGACCATCTCGATTTGATAAAGGCCCGTTTAACGCTTCGCCTCGGCCCTGCCGAATCATGGCCGGTTTTTACGTGTCTTGGCCAGTCGTGCGAAAAAGATTTGATGAGACGGCCGATAAGACCTCTTGGGTATGTTCGCCCAGTTCCGGCGGAGGGGTCCATTCGGTCCAATTCCCTTCACTTCCGCGAAACTTCACGGGGTTTCCCACTTGCCAAATATTTCCTAGCCGGGGATGCTGAAGCGGGACTTTCATGGACCGCGCCTCGACCTGGGGATCCCGATAAATGTCCGAAAATCGGTAAACCGGCCCACAGGGCACGCCTCGTGATTTTAACCGCTCAATCCAATCCGTAACGGGCCGGGTCGCCAATACCTCCTCAATCATGTCGACCAAGATCTCCCGATGCTCTACCCGATCCGCATTGGTGGTAAATCGGGGGTCATCGGCCCACGCCCTCTGGTCTAACGCCTCGCAAAAATCCCGCCAGAGTTTGTCGTTGCCGACCGCAATATTCAAATAGTCGTCTTGCGCTTTAAACGTTTGGTAAGGACAAATACTGGGATGGGCATTCCCCAAGGGGACCGGGTCACGCCCGGTGGCAAAATAGTTTTGCGCTAAATACGTGTGCCAGGCAATCATCGTGTCCAGTAACGAAACGTCAACCCATGCGCCTTGACCCGTACGCTCCCGGTTATAAAGGGCGGTCAAAATCCCTAATGCCGCCCACATCCCGGCTCCGATATCGGCCAAGGAAAATCCCGCTTTGACGGGGGAATGGCCGAACGTGCCGGTAACGGCCATTAAACCGCCCATCCCTTGGGCAATGAGATCATAGCCCGGGAGGTCCCGATAAGGGCCATCCTGGCCAAATCCGGAAATGGACGCCAAGATAATGCCGGAATTTAACGCCTTCAACGCTTCATAGCCGAGTCCCCAGCGATCAAGCGTGCCGGGACGAAAATTCTCGACCACCACATCCGCTTGGATTACCAAGTCCCGCAAGTGTTGACGTCCTTCGTCGGTTTTCAGGTCCAGCACGACACTTTTTTTGTTCCGGTTCACACTCAAAAAATAGGCACTTTCGCCGTCGATGAAGGGCGGACCCCAACGCCGGGTATCATCCCCGCCGGGCGGTTCGATTTTTATCACCGTGGCGCCCCAATCGGCAAAATAGAGGGTGCAATAGGGGCCACTTAAAATCCGGGTCAAGTCCACGATCACGAGATCCTGAAGAAGTCGCGACGAGTTCATCGGTCATACCTCCCGGTCAGAATTTTGGTCGTCGGCCTAAAGCAGGAAGGGGCTTCAGGTTGTACAATAAAAAAGACACCGTGAACCCTTCAGTGGGAGGACCCCCATGGTAACCGTTCAGGAAATCCTTGAGCGACCGCTCTTTCGCACAGCCCGCATCGTGGCCGGACATGCCGGGCTGACCCGTTCGGTCGAGTGGGTGCACATTGGCGAAATCCCCCAATTGGCCGACTTTCTGAAAGGCGGCGAATTGGTATTGACCACCGGATACGGGTTGACGACCGATGACAGGCGCCATCAGTTTTTAAAAGGCCTTATCACGGTAGGAGCCTCCGGTCTGGTACTGGAGTTGGGTTCTTCCCTGCCAGACGTTCCCCCCGACATGATGGCGTTGGCCGACGCCCATCACTTTCCGGTGATCGTCTTTCATCACCCGGTACGTTTTTTGGAACTCTCCCAAGATGTCAACGGGCTTCTCATCAGTCGGCATCACCGGATCCTCGACGATTTGGAGACGTTGGCGCTACGCCTTCGACAAACCCTGTTAAACACGGAAGGGCCCAACGCGATTGTGGCCTGCCTTTATGAGTTGTTGGAGGTCCCTGTATTATATCGTCCGCGTGACGACTTAGACCCGCCGATCACCTGGGGTACCTGGGAAGCGTTACCCGGCCCGTTCAAGGACATCGCGCTCAATCCTCTCCTCGAGGAAGAAGGGGGTCAAGGTCCCGTCTACCTCCGGCAGACGGTGTTGGTCTTCGGCCAGCCCCGCGGCGACCTCGTGGTCAAATCCGGCACCGCCCGCATTGACGAACGCCTCTATTTAGCCCTCGATCATACGACGGCGGCGTTAGCCCAAGACCTCATACGGGTCGAAACCTTGGAACGGACGCGTCGCCGGGAAGATGCCGTATTGTTAGAACGGCTGCTTTTCGACGAGGAGCCGGATCCGATCTTATATAAACGGTTTCGAGCCCGTTACCATTTGGAACCGCATCATACCTACCGCCTGTTCGTTTCCAGCCAGGGCCCCAATGGAGCCTTGGAAAAAGTGCTGCTTCATCTCACGGATTCCGCCACTGTCGCCCGCTTGGAAGAATCGTCGCGGGTGGTGGCGGTGGTCATCGGACGGGAGACCGTGATCCGGAACCTTCCCGACCAATTAGCCGCCTGGGCGCGGAATTTGCCCCAATTGGGTTCGCTCGGACTTTCCGCGCTCCATACCGACCCCGCCCAACTACGCGACGCGTTTTCCGAAGCGCATGATGCGCTCTTAGTCAGCCAGTGCCATGCGTCCGATGCCGGTGTCGCCAGCTATGACCGACTTGGAGTCTACCGGTGGATTTTAGCCGTCAGCCGTCAAGATGCCGAGAGGTTGTTGATTGAACCGGAGTTGGCCACGCTCTTCAAAAGCGGTCATGATGCGGCATTGCTGTTGGATACGCTCGACACGCTCCTCACGCACATCGACTCCAAATTGGCCGCCGCCGCCACTCTCGGCATCCATCGGCAAACCCTCTACTCTCGCATTCAGTTATTGCAAGAGATTTTAGGACCGGATTTTTTAAGCCCGGAACGTCGACTCGCTTTACAACTGGCCATTACCGCCTACCGGTTTTGGCAACGCCATCGCTAAACTTTAGGGATGCTTAAAGGTCGCCCGTTTCAGAAACTCTCCCCGTCCCTCGCGTCCGACAAAGGCCTCATTTTCGATAATCACTTCGCCGCGGGAAAGCACGGTGCGGACGGCTCCGGGCGTCGTCCGCCCTTCGTACGGATTGTAGTCGACCCGCATATGATGGGTCTGGGCACTCCAATGGGTCGACCCCTGAGGGTCAAACAGGACAATATCCGCATCCGAACCCACGGCAATCGTCCCCTTTTTAGGAAACAGGCCAAATAACTTGGCAGGTGCCGTAGCCGTAATCTCAACAAACCGGTTAAGCGACAGACGCCCTTCCTTTGTAGCGCCTTCATAAATCAGCGACATCCGGGTTTCGACGCCGGGTGCTCCATTCGGGATTTTGGCGAAATTGTTTTGCCCCAGGATTTTTTGATCCTTCATGCAAAAAGGACAATGATCGGTCGACACCACTTGGAGATCATTGGTTTTCAGTCCGCGCCACAAATGTTCTTGATGCTCTTTAGGCCTGAGCGGTGGCGACATCACGTATTTAGCCCCGTCAAACCCCGGTTCTTCATAATTGTCATAAGACAAAAAGAGATATTGGGGACACGTTTCCGCAAACACCGGCTGACCCCGGTCCCGCGCTGCCGTCACTTCATCCAGCGCTTGAAAAGCGGAAAGATGGACGATATAAAGGGGGGCCTCCGCCAGCTTGGCTAACGTAATCACCCGATGCGTCGCTTCGCCTTCGGCTTCCGGCGGTCGGGTCAAGGCGTGATATTTCGGCGCGGTTTGGCCGCGGGCTAAGGCCTGCTGCACCAAGACGTCAATCACACTGCCGTTTTCGGCATGCATGGCAATCAACCCGCCAATCTCTCCCGCACGTTGTAAGGCTTGGAAAATCCCCCCGTCATCCACCATGAAAACGCCGGGATAGGCGGTAAACAGCTTAAAACTGGTGATCCCTTGATCCACCATCGACTGCATTTCCTGAAGCGTGTGCGGTGTCACTTCGCTCAAAATCATATGAAAGCCGTAATCGATGACCGCTTTTCCTTCGGCCTTGCCGAGCCAGGTGTCGAATGCCTCTTGGGCGGTATGCCCCCGGGTTTGGATGGCAAAATCGATGATGGTGGTCGTCCCCCCAAATGCCGCCGCGCGGGTTCCGGTCAAGAAGTCGTCTGAAGAGGTCGTGCCGCCAAAAGGCATGTCAAAATGCGTGTGGGCATCGATGCCTCCCGGTAACGCCAAGAGACCTGTCGCGTCGATAACCCTGTCGGCCGCCATGGACAAGTCGACCCCAATGGCCTGAATCGCCCCGTCTTTGATATATATATCGGCCCGGTAATGATCGGTCGCCGTCACGACCTCGGCGTTGCGAATTAAACAGGTACGCGCCATCATATCTTCCCCTTTCGTTTACGCCAGCCGGGTTTGACGCTGACGCCAAGTTTCCGGAGTCCCGGTTTCTAGCGGGACCATTTCGATACAGTCCGGTACCGGGCAGACCAACGAACACAAATTACATCCCACGCAATCGGATTCGCGGACCACGGGCGCCTTTTGCCCCGGAATCCGGTCGATGCACTGATGCGCACCGTCGTCACACGCCACATGACAGAGATTGCAGCCGATACAACGCTCCGGGTGAATCCGGGCCACCATCCGATAATTGGTCGAGAGCCGCAAATCATTCCAGTCCCCGACACGATTAGCCGCTTGCCCGACCAAATCCCCGACCTTTTGGAGTCCATGTTGATCCAGATAGGCGCTTAAGCCCTCCGTCATCTCCCGGATGATGCGAAACCCGTAATGCATGGCGGCCGTGCACACTTGTACGGTGCCGGCTCCCAACAGCATGAATTCAGCCGCGTCTTGCCAGGTTTCGATACCGCCGATACCCGAGACCGGTACCGGTACCCCCAAATCGTTATAGACGCTGGCGACCATATGCAGCGCAATCGGCTTGACCGCCGGTCCACAGTAGCCCCCATGCGATCCTCGCCCGTCCACTTGTGGTCGAGGCATCCAAGTGTCCAGATCGACGCCCATCACGCTGTTAATCGTGTTGATTAACGATACCGCCTGGGCTCCCCCTTTCACCGCCGCGCGCGCCGGATAGCGGACATCGGTCACATTCGGGGTGAGTTTGACGATGACCGGAATTTGACTGACCGCGGTGACGTAACGGGTAATTTGTTCGGTGTATTCCGGTACTTGACCCACCACCGATCCCATCCCCCGTTCGCTCATCCCATGGGGACACCCGAAGTTGAGCTCAATCCCGTCGGCTCCGGTATCCTCGACCCGCTTGACCATATCGCGCCAAACATCGGGGTTCGATTCAAACATCATCGAGACAATCACCGCATGCTGCGGGTAATGGCGCTTGACCGCCGCAATTTCCCTGAGGTTGTCTTCGATCGGCCGATCGGAAATGAGTTCGATATTGTTCAATCCCATCATGCGTCGACCGCCATAGTCAATCGACGCCAGCCGCGAACTGACGTTAATCACCGGTTCGCCCACGGTTTTCCACACGGCACCGCCCCAACCCTCGTCAAACGCCTTTTCTACCTGATAGGCGGTATTGGTGAGGGGACCCGACGCTAACCAAAAAGGGTTAGGCGCCCGAATGCCGGCAAAGTTCACCGATAAATCGGCCATAAGTCCCACCTCCCGTCATTCTCCATTTGAAGTCTTGGACAACGCGCGATGAATCGCCGCCGCCACTCGCTTGCCGTCCGCCACGGCCCCGACCACCGTCGCTTCCCCGCCACGGGCCAAACCGTCGCCGACGATGTACACCCGAGGCCGCGACGACTCCAACGTTCCCGGATCCACCAAGGGACGGCCGTGCCGCTCTTCAATACCCAATTGGCGCCACAATCCCTGCGGCTTCTCTTGTCCAATGGCCCGAATCACCGTATCCACCTCTAAAAGCCGCTCACTACCGGGTACCGTCTCTAATGGCGCCGTCCGTCCGGAACCGGCACCCTCGACCACGCGGGTCCGCACATAACGGAGGCCCTCAACTGCAGCCTGCCCGACGATCTCGACGGGTAAGGCCCACCATTTGTACGTCACCCCGTCCGCTTTGGCGAAAGCATATTCATATCCGTAGGCGGGCATAGCGTCTTCCCCGCGCCGATAGAGGATGGTCACCTCTTCGGCGCCAAGCCTTTTTGCACATGTGGCGGCATCGACCGCGGTATTGCCCGCGCCAATCACGGCCACCCGGCGGCCCATCGGAATGGCGTCCAAAGGTTGAATCTTGGTCGCTTCAATCAGGTCCAACGCGTCCCATACACCCGGCAAATCCTCCCCGGGAATTCCTAGGCGCGGGACCTTACCTAATCCGACGGCAACGACCACCGCATCGTATTGCCCCAGGAGCGTGCCCCACTCGACATCCCGTCCGACTCGGGTGTTGAAATGAAACACCGCCCCTAGCCGCTTCACCTGCTCGACTTCCCAAAGACTCACCGCCACCGGTTCGCGATAGGAGACGATGCCATACGTATCAAGACCGCCGCCGGACGGACGGGCTTCAAACACCTCGACCGTGTAGCCGAGCCGCCGTAATTCGGCCGCGGCCCCCAACCCGGCCGGCCCGGCGCCGACGATAGCCACCCGACCGGAACCGACGACCCGTTTATCGGGTAACGACGGGGCCCCTGTCTCCATGGCATAATCCATTGCCCCCCGTTGCAGACGGCCGATGCTCACCGGCCGACTATCCGTGTGGCGCACACAGGCTCCTTCACAGAGGGCCTCGGTCGGGCAAATCCGGGCGCACGTGGCGCCTAAAATATTGGCGTCTAAGATCGTGCGACTGGCGCCCGCCAAATCCCCTATCGCGATTTGATGAATGAAGACGGGAATATTAATCGCCGTCGGACATCCGTGAATACAGGGGGCGTCGTAGCAGTAATAGCATCGAAGCGCCTCGTCTCGGGCCTCTTTTTCGCTGAGAGGAGGCACCACCTCCTGAAAGGGATCCGCCCGATTGATTGTCCAACTCTCCATAGAACAAGCCTCCCTTCATCGATTAATAAATGCGGCTGACACGCGGCTGGCCGCTGTAGTCCAAAAACACGGTTTTGGTTTCGGTGAAAAAAAGCGTCCCTTCGTGCCCCATCTCCCGCGGTCCCAGACCCGATCCCTTCATCCCTCCAAACGGCATTTGGGCTTCCCCGCCAATTGTCGGGTTATTGACGTGAACCATTCCCACCGCCACCCGTTGAATAAAGAGTTGGGTTTCCAGCAAGTCTCGGCTGTAGATCGCGGCCGACAACCCGTACGGCACCTGGTTGACCGCCTCTATCGCTTCCGAAAGAGACCGGTAGGTCAATAACGCCAATACCGGGCCGAAGATTTCTTCTTGAACCAAGCGCAGCCGCGAATCGTCGACCGTCACCAAAGTCGGTTCGAGAAAATAGCCGTCCCGGGGCAGCGCCCGCCCCCCGTAGACCACCTGTGCCCCGGCCTCCGCCGCTTCCGCCACATAGACGAGACATTGATCCCGTTGATCGGCGGAAATCAGGGGTCCCATGGTCACGCGCGGATCGTCCGACGGACCCACCACAATGCCTTCCACGTGCCGCACGAGACGTTCAACCAATGCATCCTTGACCTCCTCATGGACGAACACCCGGCTGGTCGCCGTACAGCGTTGACCCGCCGCGCCGTACGCCCCTTGCACAATCCCGCCCGCCGCCAGGTCCAAATCGGCGGAGGGGGTGACCACCACCGCATTTTTACCGCCCATTTCCATGGTGACTTTCACGGGTCTGCCGGCTAAAATCTCAGCCAACCGACGCCCCACAGGATTGGACCCGGTAAAGGACACTGCGTGAATCCGTTCGTCCGCGGCCACGCTTTCCCCGACCTCACGCCCGCTGCCCAGGATGAGATTGAGCACACCGGCGGGAAGCCCAGCCTCGCTGAAATCCGAAACCAGTTGGGCAGCAATGGCCGGGGTATAGGAGGCCGGCTTAAACACCACCGGGTTGCCGGCAACCAATGCCGGGCTGATCTTCCATAGGGGAATGGCAAACGGAAAGTTCCATGGGGTAATTACCGCAACCGGCCCCACCGACTGGCGTAGGGTGTAGGTCAAGGTTTTCGGACTTTCCGACGGGATCGTCTCGCCGTTCAGCCGAAATCCTTCCCCCGCAAAAAACTCCACTAAATTAAGCCCTTTTTGAAATTCCCCTTCCGCTTCCGGCCGGGTTTTACCTTGCTCTTGAACCATTAAGTCCACATACCGCTCCCGATGGGCGGCCAACCGAGCGTGAACCGCTAAAAGCAACCGGCCACGGGTGGGGGCCGGGGTCGACGACCAAGCCTCCCAGGCCCGATTCGCGGCCTCGACGGCTTGGCCCGCCAGCCTCCGTGAGCTTTCGCGGTATTCCGCAATCATGTGCCGAGGACGGCTGGGATTAACGTCCTGTTGCCAGGCACCGTCGCCCTCCACCCACTCTCCCCCGATATAATTGGCGATGTGCACCCCGGCTCCCCCCTTACCAATCGGTTAACCGGCCATAGGTCTCCGGGCGTCGGTCACGGAAAAATTGCCAGGTATTCCGTACCTCGCGAATGAGGTCTAGATCGGCGTCGCCAATTACCACTTCAGACTGGTCGGAGCTTCCTTGCGCGACAAACTGCCCGCGCGGATCCACCAAATAGCTGCTGCCGTAAAATTCGCCCATGTTCCACGGCGACTCCCAACCGACGCGATTGATAGCCCCTAAAAAGTACCCGTTTGCCACGGCATGGGCCGGTTGTTCGAGATGCCAAAGATATTTGGACAGTCCCGCCACCGTCGCCGACGGGTTGAACACGATTTCCGCGCCATTAAGGGCCAAAGCCCGCGCCCCTTCGGGAAAATGCCGGTCGTAGCAAATATAGACGCCAATCGTCCCCACCGCCGTCCGAAAGACCGGATAGCCCAAATTACCGGGCCGGAAATAGAATTTTTCCCAAAACCCCGTATGCGGGGATTCCCCGGCCTGGACGTGAGGCAAATGATTTTTCCGGTACTTGCCTAAATAGGTGCCGTCCGCATCGATGACCGCAGCGGTGTTGTAATAAATGCCGGTGACATCTTCTTCGTAGAGGGGCACGATGAGCACCATCCCCGTATCCCGGGCAATCTCTTGCATCATCCGCGTAGTCGGACCGTCCGGAATCGGCTCGGTCATCCCGTACCATTTCGTATTTTGTTCGGCGCAGAAATACGGCCCGTAAAACAGTTCCTGCAGGCAAACCACCTGCGCCCCCTGCTGCTTCGCCTCGTAAATCATCCCCACATGCCGATCGATCGCCCACTTCTTGTGCACTTCGAGGGGCTCGTCACCGGGGACTTCGTGGTGATTTTGAATGAGTCCGACGCGGACCTTTCGACTCATGATGAATTCCTCCTTGATCTGTGCTGGATGTGTCTTCGATGGCCGGTGAGCATTACGGCGTATCGAGGACCGGGCTTTCGGCGGTCTGCATCAGCCCGAGGTAGACAATAAAGGCCACGATAAAGCCGACGAACCAGGAATAGTTAAATAACCACGCCAACGCCGGCACCACTTTGCCGATCAAGGAGACCACCACCCCGGCTGCCAGTGCGGCAATTGCGCGCCAGTTATAGCCGTTGGCGTAGTAATAGCGCCCCCCTTTGGTATAGAGCTCCACCACTGCCAACGTGGTCTTCCGAAACACCCAGTAATCGGCAATCAAAATCCCGGCAATCGGCCCTAAAAAGCCGGAATAGACATTCAGCCAACTGAAGATGTAAATGTGAGGATTCGAAATGAGCAGCCACGGCACCATCACAATGCCCAAAATCCCGGTCAGAAGACCCGCGCGGGAAAAATTCAGGTGCTTCGGAAACAACTGGATAAAGTCATAGGCCGGCGATACGACGTTGGCCGCCACATTCACCGACAAGGTGGCCACCACCACCGCCCCTAACGAGATGAGGAGCAACAAGACATTATGAAAGTGGCCCAAAAGCGTCACCGGATCGGCAATGGCTTGATGAAAAACGACGATGGTTGCCGACGTGACGAGCACGCCAATGGCGGAAAACACCGTCATCGTCGTCGGCAGTCCCAAAGCCTGCCCCCAGGCTTGCGCCCGCTGGCTTTTGGCAAAGCGGGTAAAGTCGGGAATGTTTAACGATAACGTGGCCCAAAACCCCACCACACTGGTTAAAGCCGGGATTTCCACGGCCCATAAGGCCGCGCCGTGCACCTTGGCCGGTTCATTCAACATCGGTCCGAAACCGTGTGCCGCATTATAGGCCCAGAGGAGAAGCCCAATCCCGAGCAGCAGCACCAACGGTCCCGCCCACGCTTCAAACCGACGGACCGCATCAATCCCGTGATAGATAATCCAAATATTTAAAAACCAAAACAGCAGAAAACTCACCCACCCGCCGAAGTTCAAACCGACAAAGGTAAAGGCGGTGGACAGGTGGCCCCAGCCGGGAATCAGCATCACCAGAAAGGTTTGAATGGCCTGGCCCCCAATAGCCGTTTCAATCCCAAACCAACCGGCCGCCACCAACGCCCGCAATAAGGCCGGCACGCCGGCGCCGACGACCCCGAAAGACGCCCGGGCATAGACCGGAAACGGAATTCCGTATTGGGTGCCGGCATGGGAATTCAGCAAAATCGGCACGAGCACAATGAGATTTCCGACCAACACCGTCAAAATCGCTTCCCACCAATTTAATCCGAGGGCGATAAATCCGCCTGCCATTAAATACGTGGGAATGTTATGGGCCATTCCAATCCAAAGACTTAAATAGTTATATAGCGTCCAATTACGCTGAGAAGGCTCGGTGGGTGCTATATCCTCGTTATATCGAACCAAATCGGCATCCGCCACTTTAACCATGGACATCCCCCTTTGTGGTTGCTTCTGACCGCCAGACCAATATGTCACAATCAACGATCGTTGTGCAGCATTTAATGATGGGGGTTATTGGCGGAGGAGAACCGACCGCCAATACTCAAGAGAATGATTCCATAATTTTAAGGGTTTTCCCTCTATACAAATTGTTGAAAATAGTCTCCGAGCCCACGACACTTTGGCGATTGACCTTGGGCCATAACTTAACACACAATGACCGGTTAATCAATTCCGTATGTCAGATTCATATAATCTCCTTACTCGTTTTGGAACTTATCACACGATGATTGTCATAATTCATCAAACCCACGACACAGCCCGTCCTTCGTCAAAATTTGGTATGATAGGCGGTGTGAATTTTATGACCGAAAGGACGTCATTCGTGATCCGCGTCGTGTTTGTCTGTCTGGGCAATATTTGCCGTTCTCCCATGGCGGAAGCCGTGTTTCGCCATCTCGTGCACCAACATCGGTTAGATGACCAGATTGTCGTCGACTCGGCCGGTACGGCCCATTGGCACGTCGGCGAACCGCCCCATCCGGGTACCTTGCGGGAATTGACCGTTCATGGGATCGGGACCGATAATTTGGTGGCGCGGCAACTGGCCCGCCGCGATTTGGAATCGGCCGACTACCTGATTGCCATGGATCGCGAGAATTACGCCGCGATTCAACGGCTCGGTACCATCAAAGGTCGCCTCCAACTGTTTATGGATCTGTTACCGGAAGAAGGCTTTCATGACGTACCGGATCCGTATTACGAAGGGAACTTTGATGAAGTGTACCGCCTGGTGGAAACGGGAGCCCGGCGCCTCATCGATCAAATACGACAGGAACACGGCCTATGATTCGGGCAACGGCGATTGCCGAGTGGCTCCAAGTCTCCCCGACAGACATTCTATCGGTTGACGCCGTTGCCGGCGGCAGCCTCAATCACGCCTATCGCGTATCGCTAGCGTCTAAAAACGTCTTTATCAAATACCACCCGAGTCCCGTAGAGGGGCAATTTGAAACCGAGGCGGCCGGACTGCGGCTCTTGGCCGCCTCCCACACGGTTCAGGTGCCGCAGGTTTTGGCGGTCGGACGCCATTATCTCATTCTTGACTGGATCTCCGCCGATCGCCGTCACGAAACCGAAGCGGCGGAAATGTTGGGACGCCAATTGGCCCTCTTGCACCAACAGCCGGTATCGGGGTTCGGTTTGCCCGTCGGCAACGTTATTGGTGTCAGGCAAGCACCGGGCTGGGAAACGCCCAACGGACTCGAATTTTATCGCCAGGCGCGACTTTTGCCGCTCATTCAAGCCCTCGATCATCAAGGGCGGCTTGATACCGGGCGTCGTGCCCGCTTAGAACAATTGGTGGAGCGCCTCGATCGCTGGATCGACCCCCGTCGGTCGATCCCGAGCCTATTGCACGGCGATTTATGGGCCGGCAATTGGTTGGCGGCAGGGCCGACCCCTTACCTGATTGATCCCGCCGTATTGCATGGCGACCGGGAGTCCGAGATGGCGATGACCGAACTCTTCGGCGGGTTTCCCCCCGCCTTTTATGCCGGCTACCAAGCCACCTGGCCACTGGATGCCGACTATCCTGATCGCCGCCCCCTCTACCAACTGTATCATCTTCTCGTCCATCTTTATCTCCTTGGAGAATCCTACGGTCCCGCGGTCGATCGGATTTTACGCCGTTATCTGGGTTAAGGCTTATGTTAACATGGATCGGATGAGACACGGGCGAATAGGAGAGTCGATGGCGTGATTGACCCGGAAATCCGTGACCGTTCCGTCTCGCCGCGGTCGGGAGGTCCCCGCCGAACCTGGGCGGGACTTTTGGCGCTGGCTTTGGTCACCGCCATCTGGGGCTATAGCAATGTCTTGATTCGTCAACTGGAACATCAGTGGGATCCGCTACTCCTCTTATGGGTCCGGTATGCCTTGGTCGGTCTGGTCGGGATTCCGTGGCTGGTGACGCAGGGCCTTTCGTGGTCGAGCTGGCTTTGGGGCGGCCTGGTAGGGGCGATTTTAGCCGTCACCACGTTGGCGCAAGCCATCGCTATGGAAAGTGTTTCCGTGGACCAGATGGCCTTTATTACCGCCCTATATGTCGTGTTGACTCCGCTCGTCATGGCTTTCTTCCGGCGCCGCCGCCCCCCTCGGGCCGTTATGGCTTTCGCCTTGGTCAGTCTGACCGGCGTCCTTTTATTGGTCGGCCATCTGACCTTCACCGTGGCCATCGGGACCCTGTGGTCATTTGCCGCAGCCGGGCTCGCTACCTTACAAATCATCTCCACCGCACGTTTTTCCCGGCGTCTCGGCGCCTTTGAGCTCACCTTCACCGGCGCCTTAGGGGCCGCGGTGATTTTAGGGCTTTTGCTGCTCATCCCCGGAACGCACGGCCCTTTCCATCCGGTCTGGTCCTGGCGGTCTCTCTGGCGCCTTTTATATCTCGCCGGTCCCGGTACGCTCTTAGCCTTTTGGCTGCAAATTTGGGGACAATCCCGCCTGACGGCGACCCAAGCGGCCTTTTTGTTCAATGTCGAACCGGTATGGACGGCAGTGTTTGCTTGGCTCGTACTCGGCCAGACCCTTTCGCCAGGCCAAGGGATCGGTGCCGGTCTCATTTTAGTGAGCCTCTTGGCCCTTTCCCGCGACGGATAAACTATAAATCCCGGCGCCGAAAAGCGCGGATGGCCGCTCCCAACATGATCCCGGCGTACAGGATGGCATAGACCGAGACGACGGGCGCGGGCGGACGGGCCGCCCCAAACGGCCCAAACGCGGACAAGGCGCCAGGAAATACATGGGACCCCAAAATTTGAAAGAGGCCGCGCCGATAGAGCGCGTCCGTGGGCATAATCACGGTCGTGATGTTACCGATCCACCCTAGCACCGAAGCCGTCGGCCACAGCGCACTCATCTGTTCCAGCGCCCCACCCAAAAATGCGGTCAACACCACGGACGACACCAAAATCCCGGTTGTCATCGTCGACGTCAACACCGACCCCAAAAGCGTCGCAGCCGACGCCACCAATCCCTCCAGTAAAAACTCCAGATAGGCCAGCAGCTGGGCGCCCAACCCGCCCGTAACCGGTCCAAACCGCCATTGATCAATCAAAATGATGCCAAAAATGAGCACCGTGGTATACGACATCACCACCAGGTAAAGGCCCAGCCATTTCCCCAATAACAGTCGGGATCGGGTTAAGGGACGAGGCAACACGGCCAGCAAAGTGCCGTCGTCAATTTCGCCCGCAATCGACGGGGCGACACTAATCACGGCAAACAACGCCACCAACACATAGCCTGCGAAAAGCCCCAGATAGAGGGCGCTGAGTCCTTCGATTTGGCTTTCTGCCGGTAATCCGGCCACGATTTGCATTTGGCTTAAGAGCAAGGCATAGAGGATTAAAAAAAGGCCGGTTAATATGATTGAGGCGACAATCAACCGTTTTCGGAGCGTTTCCAACAAGGTATAACGCATCACGCTTCTCATGGATTCCCCCGTTTTAGGCGATGTAAAAACCATTCTTCCAGTGAGGTATGGGTGGCCGAGGCCTCATAAATCGCCGCCCCCTGCTCCATTAACCAGGAGAGAAATTCCGGCATCTGCCGACGGGGCATATTGACCGTAATCACCCATTCGGACCCCAGCGATTCTTTGGTCACCGGATAGCGGGCGGTGAGGGTTTCCCATACCGGGGGCGGCAAAGGGGCAATATGCACGCGATATCGGGTCACTTCCCCTGCCATCGCATCATGCAGCGAACCCTGAAACAACACCCGTCCTTGATCAATCAACGCCACGCTGTCGGACAGCTTTTCGACATCCGAAAGTAAATGGCTATTGAGAAAAATCGTCACGCCCGCTGACCGTAAGGATTTCAGCAGTTCCCCGACTTCGTAGCGACCCACCGGATCGAGGGCAGACGTCGGCTCATCTAAAAAAATTAACCGAGGCCGGCCAATCAACGCGACAGCCAGCCCTAACCGTTGTTGGAGTCCTTTACTGAGGGATTTGACCCGGTCGGCGGCCCGACCGGTTAATCCGGTTTGAGCCAACAATTGATCGATGATGTCGGGGGTGACCGGTTTTTTCAAGAGGTCGGCATGAAAGTACAGCACCTCGCGCACCGTTAACCAGGCTTGGTAGCGAAACAATTCGGGCAAATACCCGATTTCCCGACGCACCGCCACATGCTGAAACGGCTGACCTAAGAGACGAGCGGTGCCTGCCGTCGGACGGACCAACCCGACCAACATCTTGACCAACGTGCTTTTGCCCGCACCGTTGGGGCCCAATAAGCCAAAAATTTCGCCCGCCGTGACGGACAAATGAATCTGATCACAGGCGAGGCGAGAGCCGTAGCGTTTGGTCAACCCGAGCGTTTGAATGGCCTTCATTCAGTGGTAAGCACCGGCCTCTTCCGCCTGGCGCCTCGGTCTCCCCTCATCCAGTCTCCTCGCCGCTGCCGGACGAGCCCTTTGCCGTCCATGGTAGCATTTTTTTCCGCCGAAACTCAATGGGTTCCTCAGGGTTCAGGAAATACTCAGCGCGGCGACCGCGAGGACGGACGACTGCGACCTTTGCGGTGGCGACGTTCGAACGCCGACGGCCAAGGGATGATCCCCCGCATGCGGGATTCTTCTCGATGGCCGGCCCGTAACGTCACGATGAACACCGTGATGGCCGCAATCCACAAAAAGACATACCATCCGATAATGACGCTGGTGGCCGTGATCATCCGGAAGCGGCCCCTTTCCCGTGTCTCGTATTCTATTCATTATAACCGATCCGCGGGGTAAAAGGGCCTAGCTGAGACGGAACTGGCGTTGCCACCGACCGGAGGCCAACCACCCGTAAAGCGGTCGATCCACCACGATGGACTCGCGATCCCCGCGCCGGACCACCAAGTGCGCCGGCACCGGTATCGACTGCCAACCGCTTGCCGTCTTGACGTCACGCATGACCGGATAGAGGCTTACCACTCCGTCGGATGTCGTCAAGATTAAGACGGGCGGACCGACGTAGGCGTTAACCGTGCCGGTCAAGGCTGGCGGCACGGGACCTGCAACCGGCCGCGCAGTAACCAGCCATCGTGACAATTCTTTGATCAATCGGCGAGGGTGCGTAGGCTCCCACAAAAGGGCCGCCGGCGTATTGCCCTGCACCCGAACCGATTGGATGGTCCCCCAGC
This sequence comes from Sulfobacillus acidophilus DSM 10332, assembly GCA_000237975.1. GTDB lineage: Bacteria > Bacillota > Sulfobacillia > Sulfobacillales > Sulfobacillaceae > Sulfobacillus_A > Sulfobacillus_A acidophilus. The sequence continues at coordinate 2,325,950 of CP003179.1, forward strand.
TCACCCGGGCCGAATAGGCCTTCACGCCGGGTCCGACCGAAAGAAAACTTATCGTCGCCAACCCCAACGCGATACCTGCCCCAATGCCTCGCACCCGACTGCCTTCTTTCTCTAGTTAGCGTGGTTCTCCAAATCGTTCAAACGCCGACGAAGAATCGGAGGTCACAGGCGCAGGATAATGGGTTATCCCGTCACTGGAGATGGTCACCACCGGACACGTGGTATGGTTCCAGACATAGCGGCTGACCCCGCCAAAGAGCCGTTCCGCGCTTTCGGACCGGCCCTTAAACCCCAGTACCAATAAATCCGGGCAGATCTGCCGCACATAGTCCACAATCGTGGGAGCGGGCGGGCCTTCCCGCAACACGGGAATGACGTGATACCGCTCCGGATCGAGGGCCTTTTGCGACGTCTCGGCATGCCGAATCCACGCCTCCCGTTCGGTCAGGCCCACCGGTCCGTCCGGCAATCCCTCCGGGATTACGGTCAAGACATGGACTAAGGCTCCCGGCCGGATCATCCGGCTAATCCAGCGGGCACCGGCCAACGCCGTTAAGGACCCGTCGGTGGCCCAGACCAGTTTGGGCGGGGATTCCTGCGCCACGGGAGCCACCCCGATCCCGGCCGGTTTGTCGAATACCCCGACCCAGACCAAATCCCCTAGCCAATAGTGGGCATTTTGGGGAAAAAGTCCCTCCGTCAGCAAATAGGCGGTCAGTTCTTTGGCGGTCGGTGCGTGATAGAGGGATCGCCCCAACCATTCAAACGGTTCCAAATCCTTATCCGGTAATTCGTGCGTCACCGCCCCGAGGCCTCGCAGCGCCAGCACCCCCAATGCCGACAGCGGTTGCACCAGCTCGAGAATCACCAGACGGCCGCCCGGTTTTAACACCCGAACCATTTCGGATAACCCTTGCCGCCAATCGTGCATATTACGAATCGAAAACTGCGCGGTCACCCGGTCAAAGTGGCGGTCGGGAAACGGCAACGCTTCCCCGACCCCTTCTTGCCAAACAATCGGGGCGCTGTCAGGATTAACGGGTGTCTCGCGCGCCACCTGTAGCATCGCCGTCGACGGATCGAGACCGGTTACTTCACCCTGTCCGCCCATTCGGCGAGCCATTTCGCGGGTCACCTGACCCGTACCGCAACCGACGTCCAACACGGTAAGGCCCGGGCGGAGGGCCAACTGTTCCACGGCTAATTGGTGCCAATAGCGGATTCCGTTCGCGGACAAAATGGCGCTCCAACGCTCATATAGGGGTGCGATGTGATTAAATAATTGCGGCGTGTCGGCCATATGGGCCATCCCCTCCCTTACCCCTTACTGTAAGGGAGAGGATCTCGCGTCTGAAGTGCCGTCTGGTCCTCCGGTTAGGGCCGTTTGGACGGAATTGCCGGGCTAAGGCACCGCCTGTTGCACTTCCGTGAGAAATGCCGTGCGGTTAACGGCCGTCAGTTGATGATGAAATACCGCCACCACCACGCCTCGATCAACCCAGGCCACTCCCGCCGTGGTGTTCTCGTTACCGGTATCCAAGACCGCCGGGTTCCCATGAACCGTCACATTTTCGGGGGCTCCAGGTAACGGGACCAGCAACGTATTTTTCCAGTTCGCCATTTGTAGGACGGCCTGTGATAACGTAGGCGGCAAAAACGGCAACCCGCTCAATGCGCTGACCACCTGATGGAGATTGACCCCCTCCGGAATGGCCAAAGTCGGTTGGGGCGCTTCCTCGACCGTCCAAGAGCCGTGCGATCCGGTTTGGCTAATCCGGGCATAAGCGGGCACATAGACCGTAAACGGGCGCTGGTTCAATGCCTCGGGAAACAGTCGATGGCCGCCTTGTTCCGCAATCAATTGGTTGACCGCCGGCACGTTTAACCGAAATTCGACACGCACCCCGTTATCCACCGTCGCCAGCGCATTCGCCCCAAATTGAGCCGGCCATAAATCAGGCATGCCATATTGCGGAAGCTGCCGAGGCGGCACGGTTAGTTGCCGCAAGGGTCCCATGACGCGCACCGAACCGTAATGCGCAAGCGATACCTGACCGCCTTCGGTTACCACTTGATCTAATCGGGTTAATTGAGCGGGCGTAATCGCCACCGCCCCAATGCGATTCACTTGGAACAACTGCCCGACGGCGGCTAACGCGCCCTTACGCCACAGCGGGTTCGACCCCCCGGCCAACAACACGACTCCGACGGCGGCGGCAACAGCCCACGGACGCCATGCCAAGCCGGAACGCCGGGGCCTGTCGGCGCCGGTTTGGGGCAATCCCCGATCGGCAAACTGAGCCAGCTCTCCGACGGCCGCCAACTGCCGTTGACACGCGTTACACATCCGGAGATGTTGGCCGAGCCGTTCGGCCTCCGGCCCATTCACTTCCCCGTCCCAAAAGCGAAGCCATTCGGCCTCGTCGGGACATGCCACAAATTCGGGTTTCATGCATGAGCCTCCTTTGCCACCGGCGTAGTACTCTCCTCATACGCGAGACGCAACTTTTTGAGCGCCCGGATTAAAATGACGCCTACCTGATCCGCCGGACAGTGAAGCGCTTGGGCAATTTCACGATACGAATATCCCGAATGGCGCAATATCAGGGCTTGCCGGTCCCGAGGATTGAGCCGTTCCAAACTTTGACGAATGCGTTCGCGATCCAACCGTCCCAAAGTCGTTTCTTCCACCGACGCGACACTTATGTCCATCTGGACTTTTTCGGTCACCCGTTCCTCCACCTTCGCCCGCCGCAAATAATCGAGGGCCAAATGGCTGACCACCGTCCTAAGCCACGCCGCGAGACGGCCGGTTTCCCGCGGAGGCTTGGTCATTAACCGGATAAAGGCTTCCTGGACCAATTCTTCAGCCACCTCGGGACTCCCCACCATATAACTGGCGTGGCGTACCAATTGATCGAACTCTTTTTCGTAGAGTTGTCGGATGGCTCGTTCGGTTGGTTCCATCGTGCGCCTCCCCTCACATGCTCAACGGAATCCGTTAGCGGTTTATAACACCGGAAGAAATCCGCCGATACCGTCGGCCTTCCTCACGGGACAGGGACGGCCAGAGCCAGGCAATGCCGATTAACGCCGTGAAAAAGAAATCCCCAAAAAAGACCCCGCCCAAGAAAATCGACTCCGCCGTTTGTTCGACTAGGGCCGCCAGCAATAGAGCCGCCCAGACCCGACTCGGCCAACTCCGTTCCTGAATGACCACATGATAAAGCGCCGTCACCACCAGCCAGCCCCAGACCAAGAGCCCGAATCCTCCGAGCTCGACCGCCGTCCGTAACACCGCGTCATGGGGCGTAAGTCCAGCGTAGGCCGGAGGTACATACGGCAACAGGGCACGTGGCGAATTGCCCGGCCCGACGCCAAACCAGGGATGTTGCCGAAAAACCGTCCACGCCGCCCGCCATAATCCGGTGCGGCCGGTGAGTCCGTGCTGCCATAAATGCTCCCAACGCGAAAGCCCCGTAACCGCGACGGCGCCGCCGCCTAAAATGAGCCCCCCGACTAAAACCGCAAGAACCCCCCGCCCCCGCCAGCGGGCAATAATCAAGAGGACACTACCGACAACGGCCGCAATCCAAGCCGTTCGGGCGTAACTCATTAAAAGGCCCGCCAGCATGATGACGAAAAATAGGGCATAGACCCGTTGTTGGCGATAATCGGATGCGTCGAGACTCAAGGCGAGCGACGCGGGCACACTAAACACCAGCAACATCCCGAGCGTATTTTTGTTGGCAAAGGGCCATTCCCAGGCCAGCAAATGATGCCGTCCGACCGGCACCAAAAACCCTTGATGAAAGCCCAAGGCCGCCCCGCCCGCCACCAGCGTCGCCAACAACCCCGTCCACGCCAGGGGCACTAACCACGCCTCTTGCGTCAATTGGCGCTTTTGCCAGAGATACGGCAACACCACGGCGGTCACGAACAAGACGGCGGGCACTCCCACGGCATATCGCAAAGACGTGCTATGATGAATGCTGGTAGCGGCGGCAATCCACACCATCAGCGTATAGAGCGCGAACGGTCCATAATGCGCCCGATGGCGGCGAATGAATTGCCAGACCTCCGGTTGCAGCACATAGGCGAGAATGATCCCCGTCACAACCCCGACCACCGGCGCGTATTGCCCGACACCCGGATCCCAATGATGAATGACCTCAAGAGCCACCGACGCGGTCACCACGCCCCACCACGCGTGTCGGGGACTGCGAAGCATCCAAATCGCTCCCGCCAATGCGACAGCCACTGCGAAAATTGTCATAATTCACCGCCCGACATAGTATCGACGCCATTATACCGTATCTCGTCCCCAGGCCCGGGCATTTCCGGCCCGATATCGCCCACGAGCGGACATGACGGATTTTTATCGGGTCGAAAGGAATTTAGGGGGGCGGTCACGAAGGAGTCAGAAACGGGTCCATAACGGCATGTAAAAGAGGGGACAGCGAGGTGGCCGACGAACCGATACGCGAACCGTCACCAAAAGACGAATCCTATAATCTTAAAATCAATGCGTGGAACGGGGTCTTAAAAGGGGCCGGGGGCCAACTGGTCAATCCGTTTTTAGGAATCAATGCCATTCGGCTGGGAGCTCCCAATATCGATTTAGGAATTATTTCCGCTATCCCTTATTTAGCCGGCGGACTGGCCGCTTTATTAAGTCCCTGGCTGGTTCGCCAACCCGAATTAAAACAAACCACGGTTCGGCTATTTTTGATCGCGCGCCTCAGTATTTTACTCTTTGCCGCCATCGACGCCGACCCCCTTTTGCCCCATCGGGCGCTCTGGTTGGTCATAGCCATTGTGTGGGCCAACATTCCGGGGGCCCTGGCCACCTTGTCCTGGCAAGCCATGACGACGGCCCTTTTTTCCGGCGCCATGCGCAGCACGGCCGTCATGTGGCGCCAGTGGGGAATGAATGTGGTCGGGGTCATCGCCGTGCTGCTGGGCGGCTGGGCTATCAATCGCGATCCCGGCACCCGCGGCTATATGGTCCTTTACGTTATCGGGGCCTTTTTGGGATTGGCCGAAGTTGCGATTTACCGGCGTTTTCGAGTCCCCCACCTGCACCGGGACCTTCCGTCGACCACCTGGGCTACGGCCTTACCCGATCTCTGGCACCACCGCAAGTTACGGCAATTTATTTTAGCCAGCACCGTCTTTTATTTCGGCTGGCTCATGCTCTGGCCGGCCTCCTTGCGTTATCAGGTCAGTGTGGAGCACGCCAACAACGGATGGATGGCGATCTATACCGCGGTCAACGCGATTTTCAGCATTGCCGCCTTACCCGTTTGGCGCCTCTTTAATCGGCGGGTACCCACCCGGCGGCTGTTACCCTGGGCGACGCTCGGCATGGCTCTTACGCCCGCCATCTATTTATTTCATCCGTCATTGGCGGCGATTATTCTGGCCAACGTCACCGGCGGATTGGCCGGCGCCGGATTTAACCTCTTAATTAACGTACGATTGATGGAAGTGGTGCCGGAATCCCTAAGAACGATGGCGGTGGGCGCGAATACCTTCCTCACCGGCGTGGTCGGTGGGCTGGGCGCGATTTCGGCCGTGCTTTTCATGCATTGGGGATCTCTGATGGCGGCCTTTTGGGGGGCGACCGTCATTCGCGTCATGGCCGCCGGCCTCTTTGTCTGGGCCAGCGGATCCTTTCGACAATATGTGCCGCACCCCCACCGGGCGCCCCTCGGCTAGGCGTCGACCGCTCCCCACACGTCTTCCGCGATGGCCACGACATGCCGAAGTTTCGCCCATTGCTCGTCTTCGGTCAAGAGGTTGCCGTCTTCGGTGGACGCAAACCCGCATTGGGGACTTAAAGCCAGCTGGTCTAACGGCACATATCGTGACGCTTCGTCAATGCGTCGTTTGACCTCGTCCGACGGCTCCAAGGTTCCCACTTTTGACGTGATTAACCCTAAAACCACGGTTAAATCGGGGCGGTTGACATGGCGCAACGGTTCAAACCCACCGGCGCGTTCCGAGTCATATTCAAGGAAAAAGCCGTCGACCGGCACTTCTCCGAAAAGCACGTCGGCCACCGGTTCATAGCCCCCGGAAGCGATCCAGGTCGACCGGAAATTGCCGCGGCAAATATGCATCGTGACCGTCATGTCTTCCGGACGGTCGGCCAACGCCGCTTTTAGCGTATCCGCATAAATCCGTTTTAACTCTTCCGGATCCCACCCCTTTTGTTGCAGCGCGGCGCGTTGTTCTTGATCGCAAAGATACGCCCAAGCGGTGTCGTCGAGCTGCAGATAACGGCATCCGGACTCATAAAAGGCACGAATCGCCTGTTGATAGGCTTTGGCGAGATCATGAAAAAATTGTGCTTGATCGGGATAAACCGTCGAGTTCAGGGTTCCCCGAAAATGGAGCATACTCGGACTCGGAATCGTCATCTTGGGCATCCGGTCCCCGGCGATAGACTTCAAGTAACGAAAATGATCCAACATCGGATGGCGGGAAAATCCAATCGGCCCTACGACCCGGATTCCTTTTGAGGGGGTTTGCACCTCATGAAATTGGATCCCTTGTTCGGCGTAATATCCTTCGACCCCATCCAAATTTTCCAAGAAATCGAAATGCCACCACGATCGCCGGAATTCCCCGTCCGTGACCGCTTTGAGCCCAATGGCCTGTTGCTCCCGAACAATTCGGCCAATCTCTTCATCTTCAACGGCGCGGAGCGCATCGGCCGTCAACTGACCCCGCTACCACTCTTCCCGGGCTTTTTTAATCCGGGGCGTCCGCAAAAGACTGCCGACTTGATCCGCCCGAAACGGTCCCCGTTTTGTGTCTTTACCTGCCATGCGCTGGCCTCCTTCCGCTGCTCCACCCGGCGCCGGTGATTAAAGAGCTTTCCGCCCCCGAAGGCAGAAAGCTCTTACCGACCTTATCCTCTATTATAACCGATAGGACCGCACGCCTGTCCTCAGTCCTCCTCCGTCGGCGTCGGATCCGGCGCATACCCGGGCTCTTGTCGCCGCGCCAGTTCGGCTTCCACCGACCGTAGCATGTCCTCAATGTCTTCCCGGCGGGCTTCCAAATGGCGCTTCATGGACCGGAGCGCAAAATCATCCATGTGCTTTAACATTTCTTCCCGCGGAAATCCGATAAGCCCGCGCAAATTCCCCGTGACATTGCTCACCATACTTTGAATCCAGTCGGTCCAAGGGCCGCTACCGAAAGGCCCTCCCATCCAGTCCGCCATCACTCTCGCCTCCTTGCCCCTGATTATACCATCCGCGGCGAACGCCACCGGGTTCCACCGGCCTCGGTCGTCGACTTACCCTGACAATTATTAGCAAGGGGTTGCGTGAATTGACAGACATTGCGATAATTGACGGTGGTCAAGACGTCGGCGATTGGAAGGAGGGGGTCTAAGATGCCAACGTTGCAACAACAATTAATCGGGCGCCATTTATGGGTCAAGCGCAGTCCCGAATGGTCGGCCGTGATGGACACGTTAGCGTTGCCGTTAATTAAAGACGAAGAACGCGAACAACTCATGCGCTATGTCGATCTCTCCGGGCGCCACATCGACTGGGAAAAAATCCATGAAACCGCCCAACAATTCGCTCCCGAAGTCCGTATCTTGCTCCGGATTGCGCATGCCCTCTATAATGGGGGCGATTGTCAATTAGCGGAGTTACAGCAGTTGTCGAGTGCCGGGCGTTCGGCCGCCATTTTGTTAATCGCTCAGCGCTATCGCTAAACTCCGACTACCGCCGGTAAGGAGTTTTCATAGCCCATGCCAAATATTTATGCGGTAACCCATGTGCCGCCGGAAGTCAGCGCCTATGGGATGGCCAAATATTCCCGTTCCGAAGCGTCCCTCCGGGATAGTTTACTGCAATTATCGCAAGAAAAAGCCGAAGCATTTTTGCGCACGTTTTACTTCTCATATGGACATGCCTCAATTGCGGACTTGGCCCATATCGCCCTCGCCATTGAAGAGGTTTCGCTGCTGGCGGCGATGGAAATCGTCGACGAGCCCCTGTGGGACGGTCAAGAACGATCGACCCGGTATCAAGATTTTAACGACAGTCCCTATTATGTGCCCGAAGGCGCCACTCCCGCCTACCATCAAGCCGTCGAGACCCTCTATCGGCTCTATCGCACGCTCAACGAGACCGCCTACGACGCACTGACCGCGCGATATCCGATGCCCCAAAACATAGAGCGAAGCGCCTACCGCCGGACACTAAAAGCCCGCGCGTTCGATATCGCACGCTACGCGTTACCGCTCGCGACGTTGACCTCTCTGGGCCAAATCACCAGTGCCCGCGTATTGGAGCAACAAATCCGACGGTTATTGGCCAGTCCCTATCATGAGGTCCGGACGATTGCCGCGGAGATGAAAAAGGCCGCCAGTCAAGCCGAACCCTTTAACCTGCTTCGAGCCCATTTGGAACGGCGACCGGACGTGCCGCCGGCGGTGCTGGCCACTGTCGAAACCGGTCCGGTCGCCCCCACCCTCACCAAATATACCGACCCGGATAACTTCGGCATTAAAACCCGACAGCTGGTCCAGCATTGGATTACCGAATGGTTTCCCGGCAGCCGGGACAGTGCCGCGTCGGTCACGCTGGATGCTTGGGGCATTGACGTAGACCCGCTAGACGACCTTTTAGCCGGCCTCATCTACCCATATGCGGCCTGGCCTTATCGCGCGATTGTTGACATCCTGCGCGACATCCCCCAACCCCTAAAATCCGAATGGATCGACGACGTCTTTCGCCAACGGGGTGCTCACGACGAGTGGCCGCGCGTGCTCCGCCAACGACCGTTAATTTTTGACGTGGTATTAGACCTGGGCGCCTTTCGGGATCTGAATCGGCACCGTCGGCTCGACAAAGTGGTGCAACGGTTGGTGCCCGAACTCGGGTTTGAAACGCCGGAGATATTCGACGACTTAGGGCTTGCCAAAACCTATCGCGACACGCTGGCCGCCGTCGCGGCGACCTCGCTGTCGCCGGCGGAAGCCCCGTATATTCTGCCCTTGGCCCATCGGCGGCGGATGCTTTTACGCATGGATTTTAACGAACTGGCCTATATTGCCGAGCTCCGGTCACGATCCAGCGGCCACTTCAGCTATCGCGCCGTCGCCCATGCGCTATATGACGCGGTGTCCGCCCGTTTCCCGAATTTGGCCCGCCACATCCGCATGACTCCGCTTGAGACGTTTGATCCCTTCGAACGATAAAAACCGTTGTCGAAAAAGAGGAGTTGCGCGATATGTGGCGAAACCTTTGCCAAAGTTTACCACTGTGCTACATTATTTAGGGATTTTTGGAGGAGGGCGAGTGCGATTAATCCCCACGTTATGCGCCGAGTGATTCTGGGGCTGGCCTTGGTCGGGATCACCGGATGCGGGAGTCATCTCTCGGCCGCCAGTGCCCAGGCGACCCACTCGCTTAAAGCCGGAATAACACATTCACCTGTATCTTCTCACGTACATGTCCAAGTGAAAACCGGACCTCACGGGCAATTGACCGTATCGGTTTCCGGAATTTCGCGGTCAAATCCGCAAGTGACCCAGTTACAACATGAGTTAACCCAATTAAATCAGTTGCTGCAGCAACTGAATCAACCATAACATCGATCGAGGTGAGACTGATGAAAATTCAATGGATAGCCCCGTTAGCGGCAGCGGCAAGCCTAGTCGTGGCCTGGCCGGTATGGGCTCATGGCCATCAGCCGACCAATCGGCCCGCGCCTGCCCAAACCACGGCCCCGGTGTTGCCCACCGGTGCGTCGAACGTTCCGGCGTCGGCCGGGGTCACCCCATCCACAACCCCGGGGGCACCTCATACCCCGCCGGTATCGCATCCCCACCCCGGCGGGAAGTCGGCAACCGTCCAAGCCGAGGTTCAGCAATTACACGCGTTGCAACAAAAAGTCCAGGCCGCGCGGCAAGCCTACGTGGCGGCCATTCGACAATACCTCAAAACCTTGTCGTCCTCGTTGGCGGGCGGTCAAACGGGCACGCTGCAAACCGCCGTGCAGCAACTGAAAGTGATTAACACCACCTTGGCGCAAGCCGTCAAGACGGAGCATGCGGCCCAGTCCACCCCGGGTGGCGGTCTCACCCAGGTCTTGGCCAAATTCCAAGCCGAACTCACCGCGTTGACGACAGCCACCAATCAAGTCGAAGCCTTGACCGCCAATTTAGGCCAAGGCGCGGCAGGCGGTTCCCCGTCGACGTCACCGTCGGCCCCGCCGACAACGTCGGCCTCGGGCACCTAATGTTCGGCCCGCCGTTCAATTGATGCGAGTGACGCCCTCGGGCCGAATAAGTCCGAGGGCGTTGGATTTTGCCGCGGATTGACCCGTCCACCGCGACGGACAACGCGGCTTCGGATCACAAATGGGGATGATAAATCCAGAGAAGAACGCCTAAAATCCCGGCCAACACAACGGTCGCGGTCCAATCGGCCTCCGGTCCGTAAGGCTCCCCGGAAATGATCCGGACGGCCGGCGACGGTATGACCCGACGGGTTTTTTCCCCGCTGACGGTATAGCCGAGACCCCATTCGGCCAAGTTCCATCCGGCATGGGCGGCCGACGCCACCCATATCCCCCAATGTAAAAAGACGAGTCCCAAAATGAAGCTGACCAACAAAAGATTAATGATAGCACCAAAATTCAGGGGCCCGTTCGAACGATGAGACGCGGTGAAGAAGATAGCGGACAGGATAAACGCCGGCACCAAACCGATCCAGCGGGAAAGCCAGCCGATGAGAAACCACCGGAAAATCGCCTCTTCCACGAACGCCAAGACCAAGAGCAGGGCCGACACCCCGAGAAACGTCCTGCCCGCAAGGGGCTTCTCTACAGGACGCCGTTCAACCCGATGGGTGATGTGAAGCAACCCGGCGACCAGCAAGAATGCAAAAAATCCGCTGGCGAGTCCGATACTCATCGTGCCACTGGTTTGCATATGCCGATTATACGCTTCGTCGGTAAACTCTGTGAATAGGGAACGGGGGCGGCTTTTCCCGCCGACCCGAAGAGAGTATACTGCGCTCAGGAGGCGATATCATGGCGCGGATATCGGACGACGAGCTCATTCGGCATCTTACCCCGCCCCCCGGCATTCGTATCGCCCCATACCCGGCCCGGCGGGATCGGATCTATCGATTCAGTTTATTATTCACCGGCATCGGTTTAGTTGGGGAAACGATCGCCGCTTTCTTTCACCAAAGCCTCGCCATGACGGTTTTTCAGGCATGGGTGAGCATGGCGCTTGTCATGGCCGGCTGGACCTTTTTGGTCTGGTTGCCCAGCTGGCGGTGGCTGGTGCGCGGGCTGGTCACCGCCGGTCTTCTTCTCTGGCCGCTTACGTCCATCGGCGGCTGGGCCCTCAGCTTGGCGGGCGCGGCCATCATGGCCGCCAAAGAAACCCACTGTTTTCATTTTTGGGCAGGCCGTCTGATTCCCTGGGCGGTTATCCTGTTGGGCGTCACCCTGGTGATTCCGCCCGCCCGCGTGGCGGCACCGTTCGCGTGGCTCATTTTAACCGTGCTGTGGGCTTTTTTGCTGCAAGGCCGCTGGCAATTACCCTTGTTGGAAGTTCATTAGCCGTCCCATCTGGTACAATATGGGAAGAATCATACGGAAAGAAGGGACAGGCATGCCACGGATTTTAATTTTAACCGGTGACGGCGGCGAATCGCTGGAAGTGATGTATCCCTATCAGCGGCTTCGCGAAGAAGGATACGAGGTCCATATAGCCGCACCGACCAAAAAAGCGATTCAAACCGTCGTCCATGACTTCGAACCGGGATTCGACACCTATACGGAAAAACTCGGATACCGGGTACAAGCCGACATCGCGTTCAAAGATGTCAACCCGGAAGATTATGCCGCCGTTGTCATACCGGGAGGTCGCGCACCCGAATGGATTCGTAACGACCCCGATTTTATCCGCATTGTGCAACACTTTTTCCGCCAAAATGAGCCGGTGGCCCAGATTTGCCACGCTCCCCTCGCACTGGCGGCAGCGGGCGTGTTAAATGGACGTACCGTGTCCGGATATCCGGCGCTGGTTCCCGACATCCGGGCCGCCGGGGCCGAATTTGTCGACGGCGCTGCCGTCGTCGACGGCAATGTCGTGTCGGCCCGCGCCTGGCCCGACCATCCGGAGTGGATGCGTGCCTTTATCAAAATGCTCCGGGAAAAAGTCCCCGTGGCGGGATGATCTCAGTCCCTCCCAAGCGCCCTTACGGGCGCTTTTTTTGTGCCCAAGTGCGCCCCAACACCATAAAATAATCTAAATTTTTTCCGAGGAGCGATTCGTCATGGGGGACACATTGACGGGTCTCGTCTTAGCACCCTGGAGCCCCGGCTATGACGACGCCCGGGTAGACTATAACGGCCGTTTTCCCCCGTTTCGTCCCCGCTATATTGTGTATTGCGAAGTCCCCCAGGACGTCCAACAAGCCGTCCGCTGGGCTCAACGCCATCGGCTGCCGTTTCGGATTCGGTGCGGCGGTCATAGCTATGAAGCCTACTCCTTATTAAACGACGGCCTGGTAATCGACGTCAGCCGCCTTCGTCAGATTACGTTCGACCCTCACCAACGAATCGCTAAAATTGGTGCGGGTAGCCGCCTTCTCGAAATTTATGAAACGCTCTGGAATGCCGGACGCGTCACGATACCGGGCGGTTCCTGCCCCACCGTCGGGATCGGCGGGCTAACCCTCGGCGGCGGATACGGATTGATTTCCCGGCGTTGGGGACTCACTGTCGACGCCTTGACAGCGGTCGATCTGGTCGATGCCCGAGGAGACCTCGTCCATGTGTCATCCGACCGATACCCCGACCTCTTTTGGGCGCTCCGGGGCGCCGGCGGAAACAATTTTGGGGTCGTCACCCGGTTTTGGTTTCGCACCATTGACGTCGACCATGTCACGATTTTCTCGTTGCGTTGGCCCTGGGCGCAATTGCCGAACGTGCTGCGAACCTATCAACAATGGGGCGATCCCGTGACCCTTGACTTCCGGCTGACGCCCATTTTGACGCTGCCGAGTCGGGATCTGGGCTATGTCGCGGTTGTCGGCCAATTCTTAGGTCCTCCCGATGAATTGTTACCGCTGTTGGCCCCCCTCTTAGCCGTCGGCGAACTGGACCGCAAGAACATCCAATATGTGTCCTATATTGACGCGGTCAAGCATTTCGCCGGGATCACCGGGGATCCGGCCCATTGGTTGGCTCAGGGGTTGCCGCAGCAAGACACGTTTAAAAATACCTCGGCCTATCAAATGCATCTTTTTCCGGCCCGCGCCATCGAGATCATCCAGGCGACCCTCAGCGAAACCCCGGGCCCCTCCTGCCTCGTTCAGCTCGACTTATATGGCGGAGCCATCAGTACCGTGCCCCCGACCGCCACGGCATTTTTTCACCGACAGGCGCGCGGCGCCCTCCAATATCAAGCCTACTGGACGGATCCGGAACAACAAGACTCCCATATTGCCTGGGTGGAATCTTTCCGTCGCCGGATGCGGCCTTTTACCGAAGGTGCCTACGTCAATTATTGCGACGGGCGGATACGAAATTGGCCTGCCGCCTATTATGGCGCCAATCTCTCCCGTCTATTGGCGGTGAAACGCCGGTGGGACCCCCGCAATCTGTTCCGTTTTCCCCAGGGATTAAGCGAATTAATCCACCCGTCATGCCAGTCGCTTGCATTTTGGAACAACTGATATATACTTATTCCAGAGGAGTGAGGTGAATGACCCCCAAATACTGGTCGATTCAAGAAGCCAGCCGACAGTTGGCGGTACCGCCCCCCATGGTTCGCCGCTGGATTCACACCGGACAGCTGACTGCGATTCGATTGGGCGGAAGCCAAGGGCATCGGCGCATTCTCTATGACGATATCGTCCGCTTGGCGAATGCGTTGGGGAAACCGGCCCCTGAGCCCTTCCAACCGATCGACCCGGAAGCCACCTATCCCTTGGAGGAGGCGGCAGCCTATTTGGGTGTCAGCCCCCGCTTTCTCTGGAACCAGGGCTTATCCCTCCGACAAGGCGGGACAGTCACCGGTTCGGATATTTTGGGTTGGGAAACCGTTCTCTACGGTGATCAACCGATGGAGGAAGGAGAGGCTCCGATGATGCATCATAAAATGGGACGCGGCCCCCGACACGGAAACTGGGGAGCCAACGCCCTTTACGACGGACCGGGATTCGGCCCTTGGGGCGCCGACTGGGATGAGATGCAGCCCCATTCTATTCTATGGCTCCGCTCGATGAAACGCCACTTGGAAGCCCGCAAGGCCGACATTGAAGATCGCCTGGCTTGGGTCGAGGCGCAATTGGCCAAAGCGGAATCCGAATCGTCGGAAGACCGTTAAATGGACGCCGTGGGCGCCTTTCGCGCAGAAAGGCGCTCCACCATAAAACGGACATTTAAAATCCCCATCAAGAGATTCAGGGCCAAATCGTGCGGCTCCCGAAATCCGAGGGTGAGGAAAAACAAGAGATTTAAACAGGCCAGCACCAAAGGCGGCCCCCAGGACCCTTTTCCCCATAACAATAGGCCGCCCGCCAATATTTCAACCGTCCCCAAAGTTAATCCAAAAGTTTCGGCGTGCGGAAACACCCAGGCCCGAATCCACGGCGCCAACGGTGTGGTCGGTAGCGCCTGGGTCACCCGTGGCACCAGCCAAATTCGGGCGGGCACCAACCATTTGTGAATCCCGCGCCAAAGAAAATATCCGCCGTCTACCGTCCGCAAGATCAGCCACCAGCGATTGTCATCCATCCGAAACACCCGCCTCCATCATATAAATTTCCACACCCATCGGCCAGGCGAGATGAAAATGGCATCCCTCATTTTTTCAAAAGGATCTGTACTTAAATCAGCTCCTTCTTGAGCAGACTGTGCCAGGATTCCATCATGGCGTTATCGTCACAATGTCCTTTGCGACTCATGCTCGCGGTCATGCCGTACTGCTGAAGCCGTTCCCAGTACGCCGCGCGGCCTATGGGCTGCCGCGATCCGAGCGATGCCGCACGCCGGCTATCTCGAGTCGGGAGACATTCGAATGATTCTTCCCCCTCGCTGTCACTTTCCACCCATGAGATTTCACGGAGCAGCTGAGACGGCTATTAAGACCCGATTCGAGACTGTACGCGACTTTCTGTCCGCATACGCTATGACTGATATCGGCCAGTTTAGCGTCCGTGGCCACCGTCAAAGGAGGTATTCCGATGACCGCATGGAAAGTCCTCATGGGTAGTACCGTGCTTGGCGCCGTGCTTTTGGCGGGATCCCTGAGTACGCCGGCGTTCGCCGCTCAAGGCGACCACGATAGCGCAAAAAGCCAAGGCGAAAGCATCAAAATCGATTACGTCAATGAGTCTTCCGCACCGGGCGGATATACCGTCACCGTCAAATTAAGTCAGGTACCCGATTCTGCGCAATGGATCGTATTCCGGCAGGTGACTGATCCGTCCACCCTGACCGACGACGACGATGCCGGCAAGGTCGTCGGTCAGGTTCAGGTTTCCGCCAAGGGGTCGCAAACAATCGTCACCTTTTTGAGCGCCACTCCCCTCGATACCGGATATCTGGTGGCAGAGGCGGACAAAAATCAAAACCCGACACAAAAGCCGGATCGTAATGCCCCCTTAGAAGAAGTTGGGCAAGAATCGGATCCGGTGAGTCTGGATCCCTTACCATACGGTCAATTGCCCGAAGTCCCGTGGGCGGCCGCGTTGCCGGGGATTTTACTGAGTGCTGGCGGTTGGTATGTCTGGCGACAACGGCACGCGCCCGTTCGTTAACGTCTACGGTAGGGGAGGCCGTTTATGCGGTTTTCGGAATTGGTGGAGGTGATCGCCACCCTTTATCGAGAATTTCCCGTGATTCCGGTGTCCGTCAGCAGCGCACCGGGCGTCGATGTTATGCCGCTCTTTCATCAGGTGCGACAACACTTGACATCCGACGCTCGAACGCATTGGGGCCTTCTCTATCTGAACCGTAACGCCTCTTCGGATGACGCCTACCTCTATCACCCGGTTTCCGGTTACACTCCGGCGCCATTTCCCGACAGGCCGGCCGTATTAGCCGGCCGTCTACCCGTCTATGGAATTTTGGTAATCGAACGAAGCGATCCCCGGCTTCCCAACCTTTTACGAACCCGCCACCTCGGTTCCCATCGGCTCGCCGACCAATGGGTAATCGGCATCGAAGGTCAGCCGCCGGAACTCGATACGCTGTCGTTGACGCTCGATTGGACGATGGCCGATTGGTTGTCGACGATCGACGGGCCGGCCGATTTTCTGGACTTTATGGCCCGCGAGCGCCCCGAGTGGCCCGAGCCTCGGCTGGGCGATCGCCCCTTAACTCCCCAACGGTTGAGATGGGCCGGTCAAGTCCGAAAACGAGGCCTTTTTCACGATGACCGTCTCTGGTTTCCTGTGCTGGCCGGCCTCTTGAGTCCGGCCTTAGCCCAAGCCTTTTTATCGGATCGACAACACCAAGAAGAGGAACTGGCTCAACTGATTTTATTCCATTGGGACGAGTTTGCGCCGGTTTGGGAGACGCTTTTGGTTCAAGAGAACTACCTCGCCATCGAAAAATTTGTGGAAAGTGTGATTCATGTGTTTCAGCGGTCGGCCGTCCGAACGCCAGGCGAGCTCCCGGCCCATTGGACAGCGTGGCTTATCGGGTTACCCGGCCCGCTAAGGCAAAAAACGGTGAATAGCTTGCGACAACTGGCCGACAATTACCCGGACAGTGGACTGGCCCGCTATTTTCAATCGACCGAAGGGCTCCGGTTATTACACCAGGTGGCAGAGGACAAACCGTCGACACGCCTTAAACCGCGATGGCATCGACCGCCGGGCTACGCCAAATAGCTGCATCTTTTCGCCGCATCCGGTGATACTAGCCGGGAAACCGGCGAAAGGAGTGTTTTTTGATGAAAGTCAGCGAAATCATGACCAAAAATGTCTCGACGGTGTCACCCGGCGATACGATTCAAAAAGCCGCGCAAATCATGCAACAGGTCGATTGCGGGAGCACGCCCGTCACCGACGGCGGAAAAGTGGTGGGAGTGGTCACCGACCGCGACATCACGATTAAAGCCGTCGCGAGCGGTAAGGGCCCCGAGACCCCGGTTAAGTCGGTCATGTTCGACCGTGTGGTCACGGTTAAGCCGGACACCGACGCCCGGGAGGCCGCCAACATTATGGCGGATAATCAAATTCGGCGGCTTCCGGTCGTGGACGCCCAAGGAAAACTGGTCGGAATTTTAGCGATTGCCGACTTGGCCCGCGTCAATATTTTTGTCAGTGAATCGGGTAAGGCGTTGAGTGAAATTTCCGAGCCCAGCCGCCGATCTAACGCCGTTCAATAATCGTACTCCTCCCAATAAAAGAGAGCCGTCCGGCGGGGCGGCTCTTTTAACGGGAGGCTTTTAGGCGGCCCGATGGGTCGGCGCACGCGCTTCATCATCGGTCGACGACCAGGCCTGCCAAAGTCCTCCGATTAACATCAACACACCCAGAATCGCCGTGATCCCCGTAGCCCAACCATGCCGACTAAAATTATAGAACCACGGCGTTAAGGCCAGGTATAAGCCGAAGACGGCTTCCAGATAGTAGAGCCAGTTGCGGTGCCGAAAATCGCTGAGCTCCCAAATGCTCCCTATCAAGACGAGTCCACCCAAGATCACCGCAGTCCAGAGATATGCCTGGGAATGCATCGGGTTCAGCGCCCATGCGGAAACGACAAACCACGCACCCATAATGGCCATCAACCAGTTACGCCAGGTCATCATCCGTCACCTCCGGTTCTCTTTTGTTCGAGGTGGAATCCTCGCACCTTCCATATACCAAAGGCCACGCAGAACACCAACCGGCAAATGAAGCGATTACCGGTTATAAGTTAACATAATGTTGCTTTTTTAGGTTTTATGTTCTATTTTTACAGGATTTCAACGCCTAGCTCGGCATGACATCTCCCCGATTGACGTAAAAAACCTGCCCCGTCATCAAATCGCCCGGAAGCTCTAACAGGCGCCAAATCACCTCGGCGACTTCCTCCGGCGACTGCCACACCCCCGCCCGCGTTTGGGCTTGGATGCGGCTCGCTTGGGGGAGCGGGAGTTTTTCACCCCAGCGGGTTTTGACCCACCCCGGTGCGACGACGTAAACCGTCGCGTCTTTGATCCAACTTTGGGCTAAACTTTTGGCATAGCCGGTGACCGCCGCCTTTGCGAGGGCATAAAGCTCCCCAGCCTCTCCGGACTTGCCGAGATAGGCTTGATCCCACCCGAGAAATACCAACCGGGCACCGGGATTTAAATAGGGCCGAATCGCCCGGCTACACTTTATGCTGCCTTCCACGTCGACCTGCCAAAGCCGGGCGAGTCGCTCTTCATAGGGTTTCAAGCGGAGCGGCGGACTTAAAATATCGGCGCCGGCCAAAAAGACTGCCGCATCATACGGCGCATGTTGTCGGAAGACCGTCTCGATTGCCCCGGTGGGCCAGGTGACATCTAATGCAATCGGCCCTTGACGGGCGGTACCAATCACCTGCCAGTGGTTCCGCGCCAATCGACCGAAAGCCGTCCCGATGCCACCGCTGGCCCCGGTCACGATAACCCGTTTCATCACGCCCTCCCGCCCGGAATGTCGCGTAACCGCATCGCCTCCCGGCGCACTACTTCCATCACTTCGCTAAACTCGGCCCGCGTGCGTTCGGCATGGGCCCCCAAGGCGGCCGGCACCCGTACCGCAAGCGCCTTACCCGATCCCGCCCGATCGTCCGCTTCCCGGTTGAGAAAAAGGGCCAGCAACTGAGGCTCTTGATCCACCGCCTGTAGCCAACGCCATAGCGTCCCTAACACATGGGGGCACCCCGTCCCTGCCCGACCGTCCACCGAACATTGCCAGTGCGGCACCTCGCGGCTATACGGCAACTGGTCGATGAGATCCAGAGCATCCCAGGCATGGGGTTGGCAATGAAAACGGTATCGGTCGGATAGGCTCCAGGAAACTCCTTCGATTCGGACACTCACCGGCGGGTCGGCCCAAAATCCGGTGACTTCTCCCGCAAAGCCTTGTACGGCATCCGGGACCGGCAGCGCCGACCAATCCGGCGTATACCCGATCACGCCTTCGGCTCGTGCACGCCATTTTTCCGCTATTGATCCACCCATGCGGTTTCCTCCAATTCCAACCACCGCCGTAATTCCTCGTCCCCTAATTCGGTGAGCCAGCTTTCCACCCCACCGGATTGCAGCACCTCGTGTGAAAGGGCCCGCTTGTGTTCAATCATGGCGTCAATTCGCTCCTCGATGGTGCCCCGGGTCACAAATTTGTGCACGGTCACCATCGCGGTCTGGCCCAAACGCCAGACTCGGTCGGTCGCTTGATCCTCCACGGCCGGATTCCACCACCGGTCATAGTGGATCACATGTTGAGCTTGGGAAAGATTTAATCCCACCCCACCCGCCTTGAGTGATGCCAAGAAAATGGGCGGGCCGTCCCACGCTTCGAACTGGTGAAGCACCCGGTCTCGCTCCTCCTTCGACAACGAACCGTGAAAAAGCGCCACCGGCACATGAAACTTCCGACGTAAATAGGGTTCGAGGAGAGTGGCCCAACTGACATATTGGGTGAAAATCACCACGCGTTCACCCGCTGCTAAAATTTCCGTCAGTAATTCTTCCACCCGGGCCAATTTCCCGGAACGGTCCTTTAACGGCCCGCCGTTTTTTAAAAATAGCGCCGGATGATCGACCACCTGCTTTAAATGCGTCAATGCCGCCACAATCGCTCCCCGTCGGGCCATTCGGTCCGTACTCTGTTGGACGTCATGCCATAAGCGGTCTAACACGGCTTGGTAGAGCGTCGCTTGTTCGGGCGTCAAATGGGTAAAATCTTTGCTCTCGATCTTTTGCGGAAGATCCGGCATGACCGCCGGATCGGTTTTGACCCGCCGCAATAAAAAGGGTGCCATGAGCCGCCTGAGGGTCGCCAATGCCTCCGGCTGCCGCTCGAATCGCAGGCTAAAGTCTCGAAAGGGCCCGAGGTAGCCGGGATTTAAAAACTCCATTTCGGCCCACAGATCGCCTAACCGGTTTTCCACCGGGGTACCCGTCAACGCAACGCGCCAATGGGCATCCAGTTCCCGAATGGCCCGTGCCCGTTTCGTGCGTGGATTTTTGAGCTGTTGGGCCTCGTCCGCCACAACCCCTTCCCAGACCACTTGCCGAATCGCTTCCACATCCCGCAACAAGACGTCGTATGTGGTCAAAATGATGTCAAAAGGCCGACGCCAGCCCAAAAATGCCTCTCCCAAAGCCCGATGAATCCCCACATGCACACCCACGGACAGCGCCGGATAAAAGCGGCGAATCTCCCGCTCCCAATTGCCTACCACCGACAAGGGCGCCACAATAAGGACCGGCCCCCGCCAAAGCCCGCGTTGGCGAATCCGCGCCAACGCGGCAATCACTTCGACCGTTTTGCCCAACCCCATGTCATCGGCCAACAATGCCCCGACGCCGAGTTCCATCCGACGGGCCAGCCATTCGACCCCTTCTTGTTGATAGGATCGGAGAGCCCCCTGAAAACCCGGTAGCGGTTCGAACGGAGGCAAAGGAGCCCGTAGCCGGGCGACCCACTCCGCCAGTTGACCCTCGGCATTTAGCGCGGGCTCTCCGTCATCACCCGCCATGACCCAGCGCAATGCATCGGCGGTTTTAATCCGGCGATGGCGGGCTTGGTCCAACACCCGACGCATGTGGGCCACCGTCTCCGCATCGACCACCAGATAATAAGAACCCACCCGCACGTAAGGCTTGCCCGATGCGAGCACGGCCGCCAAATCACTCGGATGAAGCGTGTGATCGCCGAGCGCAATCGTCCAGTCGACCGACACCAACTGATTCAACCCCAAAAAGCGTTCCGACTCCGACGGTCCGCCGTCGACTCGGCCGGATAAGCGCAAACGGGGATTTTGCCATCGTTCCGGCCAATGAATCGCCACACCGAGCCCATTCAACCGGTGAATCTCCTGGTCCCAAAACGCATCCGCCTCGGCTCCTTGCAAAAGAAGACCGGATCCGCCGCTGTCCCCCAATAGCTGGCGATAGGGGGGGAACGCCAAAGACCATTCGGCCAGTTCTGGACGGCTTACCCCGTGCACCGTTAATTGAATGCCCGCCAGCTCCGGCCGTTGAACCACGTCCACCCGTCGGCGTTCCCGCCGTTCAGATTCGGGCGCCCCCTCTTGCCATTCCGCCATGGCCGCCAACAATTGCGCACGGTCCCCCGGATTTAAATCCCAGAGGGCCCGGGGACGTAACAAACGCGCCATGAGACGTCGACCGAGGGGTCCGCCAATGGCCCGCCGGACTTCCAAATCCGGTGCATGCCGTCGAATGAAGTCGTCTACCGTATCGCTTAAAAAGGCTTCTGCCCATCGCCAATCTTCATCCGCCGTCAAGTCGAGCTCCGTCCGGACCCAATCGATACCCCGCACACGCCACCGCGGTAAAACCTGATCCCCCACCACATCCACAGCCGGCCCAAACTGGCCGCGCGAGAGAATACGGAGGACCACATCCCACCACTGATATACCGCCTGCCCCCAGGCTGTTTCGCCGCCCAGTGCGACTTGCACCGCATCGTCTAACGGGTAAAAAAGCCCTTGAGGACTCCAAAACCCCCAATGGCCTTCATGCTTGGCCGGCACCAGCCTATCCTCGCGCATGGTTGAGCGTCTCCTGAATCGTTCGGATTTTTGTCAAATTGTTATCATACGCGATAATGACGCCATCGGCATAAAATTGGGCGACTTCGGCCGCCCGGAGCAATGACGCCTGCTCCACACCCAGCCCATATAGCTCAATATAAAAAGGTTTTTCCAATATCTCCCGAAATGCGCCGGCCAATATTTCAAGCCAGTAGGTGGTGGCATAGTGGAGATCATAAATCGGTACCACATATACATCCACCCAGCGGTTTAAAAGGGTCGGATCCACGCCGAACCGCCGCGGCAAATGCCCGGGAAACGGATCGGGATAGAGAGTGAAATGGATGGCGTCGGCACGCTCTCGCGCCTGACGGACAAATTCGGCAATACGATGGACCCGATAGCGGGTCCCGTCCTCCGTACCTTGCCGACGGCGACACACCGGGCATTGACAAAACCCTTCGCGGGCAAACGATACGTCATCCAACCGCAGGACCGAAGAGCGAGACCCCTGAAGCGCCCGTTCAATCCAATCCCAGGCTAAAGACCACACCTCGTCGCGACCGGGGCACAACGTATCCCAGTCAAAATACCGCGCCGCGCGCGTTCCCCTTAAACCGTCGGGCCCCTCTTGGACCCAATCCGGATGCGCCTCTGCCACCCGGTTGTCACCAAATATACTCACCATGGGAATGGTCCCGGGGATCGGCGGATGCCAGACGCCCGCAACATCTTTGACCTCATAATAATTGGGATAAAAATACGGCAAGTGGTCGGGAAACCGGCTGACAACCCCAAAGACCTTGGCCATCTGAGACCTCCTCACGCCGATCTGTTTTATTTTATCAGAGTCGGCGAGGTCCTACCATGCCTTAAGCTTTCTGCGTGGTTCCCAGTTTTAGAGAATCCTTGATCCGGAAAGGTATTAGTGATCCCATAAACTTGGGCGGCATCCGCCGCCCGGCAGGTCAACCCTGTCGGATATACCACAATATCCGGTCCCAGACATTTAAAATCGCTTGGACGGAGTAAAAAAGGGGTTCACCCACAACATATCCGTTGGCGAGGTCTATTTCCCACGCGACGAACCCTGTGATACGGCTATCGTCCCGGCCGACAAACGAGAGCATGGGGTTAAAGCGCGATGGTCAACCCTGTATCGGCCAGGTGGGCGCGGGGTCGTGACGGTAAAGCCAGTCGACCGGTTGAAAATCCCACGGGGAACGTTGCCGCAAGAGGTGGTTGCGCAATAAAACGGCGGTGGGATCGTCGTGGTGAATGATATCGCCGAATGTTTGTGCCGCTCGTTGCACCGCCGCGGTGCGCGGGATGCGGCGGTCTTCATAGCGTCGCAACGCGAGGGGCAGATTGTCGCTATCCATCGTCACCGACTCCGCCAACGTCAGCGCGTCTTCAATGGCTTGGCAGGCACCTTGAGCGATATACTGCAGCATCGGATGTGCTGCATCCCCCAAAAGCGTCATCCGCCCCCGGGTCCAAGAAGCCAACGGCCGGCGATGGAGCATGCGACCGTCAGCGTGGCCCTAATCTCTCACGAGTCGTAAATGCCGGGCAACAGGGTGTCTTCCGTAGTGGCATACCCGCGCTGCCGAGTCAGCTCCGGCTCGTAAGCCAAAGTCTCGGGGGAATGGACCACTGGCGACAGCTTTTAAAATCTTCAGACCGGTTTCTACCTTGAATAAACAAGAGGGGGATCCCATAGTCCAACCCACATTGGACGACCACGGTGGGTCAAATGGATATCCCCCGGATTGTCGACCTACTGCAAGAATCATGCCGTGAAGCGTCCCGGTGGATTTATCCGGGGACGAGCGAGGATATAACCCAGGCGAAAAAGGCCCATCGGACCGAGCGGGACGGAATTCACGGTCTTAGGCATGCGCTTTATCCGCCCTCAAAAGCCGAGACGACTCGGCTTAAAGCTCAAGCTTTTATCGCTTCCAATACGGCATCCCAGAGACGAATACGCGCCCGCAAAGCCGTGACCGCCGCCTCCTCCGCTTCCGCCCGTTTGGCGACGGACGGGCCGATAAGGGCGTCCATCAATTGGAGCGCCCAGGGACCGTGCTGTTCCCCGTCGATTTCGATATGGCGGGCCAGGTAATAGCGTAGGCGCCCAGTTTCCAATCCGTATTGACCCTCTAGCCGACCGATGATGCGTTCGAACATTTCGGGGATGATATCCTCCCGACCAAAAAAGAACACCGCCGCGGTTTGATGGAGGGGCCGAGTCATGGCGTAGTGCAGTGTAGTCGCCACAAATTCTTGAATGGCGGGGGCAACCCCTAATTGCCGGAGCGCTTCCAGCGGGTCGGCGCCTTTCCCTACCAGATCGATAAACCGACGAATCGTGCGGGTATCGGCGCCCACTTCTTCCATGGCTTCCAAATAGAGTTCAAAATGACTCAGGTAGCCGCCCCGACCGTCCTCGTCACTTTCTTCGGCTAATACGATTTCATTAATCAGCCGGGCAAAGGACGGATGACCGGAAGGCAGCCAGGGCAAACCCACGCCGGTTAATTCTTGCTGTAACCGTTTTAATAACGTCATAAAATCCCAGACGGCAAACACATGATATTGCATATAGGTATACAACGCGGCGGGATGGGTCAGTCGGCTGTACATCGGATGGTGGATTAATTCTTCGCGTAATGTACTGAGCTCCTGGTTCAAAGACAATGCCTCCTCGATGGGTATTGCGCCGGACGGACCGGGACTATCGAGGAGGCAAGGATGAACGCCACAAGGATACCTCCTGACTATTGCCCTGGGGTCACCGGATGATGGAAGCGAGCAACCGTTTCCGATACGCGTTCCCAAGACTCCGCGCTAAATCGACAGGCGGGATACTCGGAACACTGAATCACCAGGCCCTGGTCGACCGTCGTTATCTCTTCCAGGTATCCAGTATGACACACCGGACAGTGATAGGTCATGGGTCTAACCTCCTTTGAGGCCATCGAAAATTGATCGGCTACCGGCATGATCAGCACCTCGATTCGTACAAACGTCGCATGTCTGACATAGCCATGGGGATATTCCGACGTTCACGCTCCCCGGCCGTCATCGTTTAGGGCAGATTTTAACTGAGGTTCATCATTATTTTACCATATTCCCGGGTCGCTGAGTCATTCTCTTCGTCGATCCTGACAAAAACCCACGGCTCTCCCCGTTTTGGTAGACTAATGCGGAGAACCGGTGAAGGAGCGTCTCCATGGTTCGTCACACAAGGGCGCCACGCGCCTTTTGGATCGCCGTGATGGTCGCGGCGGTACTCAATCCCCTCAATTCGTCCACCCTCTCGGTGGCCATGCCCCTATTGCTCCGGGTCCTTCACACCCCCGCCGCCGGCATTACCTGGATTATTTCCGCCTATTAATTAGGGAGTGCGGTAGCCCAACCGATGATGGGGAAACTGGGCGATCATTGGGGCCAACGCCGTCTCATCACCGGCGGGCTCACATTAGTCGTCGTCAGCGCAATCGGGGCCCCTCTTTCCCGTTTCGCTCCCGGCCTTTGCCTTATGGCGTCTTTTGCAGGCGATTGGCACTTCCATGCTCTATCCCAATGCGATTGGCTTGGTGCGGCGCCACCTCCCCGCCACTCTGGCCTTCGGTGTTAGGGTGGGTGAGACTCGCGGCCGGCTTGGCGGTCGCAGTTGGTCCGCCGCTCGGCGGTTTGTTGTTGGCGACCGTCGGTTGGCCGGCTTTATTTTGGCTGAATTTGCCGTTGGCTATACTCGCCTGGTGGGGCTTCCGGAAGCTTCCCGCCTCACCCGTCGAAGCCCCTTCGTCCGAACCGTTCCGATGGGATTATGTCGGCAGTATGACACTCGCCCTCGGGGTGGGCGGCCTTTTAGGCGTATTGAACCGGGGAATCTGGGGCGGGATACTTGGTGGATTGGCCCTTTTATCCGCCGTTCTTTTTATCGCCCACGAATCCCGTACCCCCTCTCCCTTATTGCCCCTGAAGTGGTTTCGCAGACCCCGATTTCGGTTGGGTATTTTCATGACCGTCTTCGGCAACCAAGTGCTGTATATGGTGTTATATGGACTCCCCCTCTATCTGACACGGACGCGCCATTTCACCGCCACTCAAAACGGTTGGATTTTGTTACTGTTTGCCGGGGTCATTGCGGCGGGATCGCCGCTGGGCGGCCGACAAGCCAAAAAACCGGCGGCACTCCGTCCGTGGATGGTGCTGACCGCCGTCGCCCTTTTACTCGGTACGGGCCTCGAATGGTTAGGCGGGGCCACCCGCTTGATCTTCTTAGGAGTCGGGCTCGTGTTCGTCGGGCTCAGTTTCGCGATTACCAACGTAATCCTGCAACATGAGGTCATTCGCGCCGTCCCGGGACAAGAGTCCGGGAGCGCCGCCGGTGTGTTTACCTTTTTTCGTTATTTGGGAACCATATTGGCTTCCCTCAGCTTAGCGTGGGCCTTTAGCCATCATGGAGCGGCGCTCTTCGCCACAGAAGCCCTCGCGAGCGGTCTGGTCTTGCTCGGCAGCGGGTTTTGGCCCCGCTACTCCGAGCGTGCCGCCGATATCCGCGGGTCGGGACCGGTTTGACTGGGTAGGACGACCCGCTCCCGCCAGAGCCGCACGCCCGCAACCCAAGCGGCGACTAACACCCCGGCCGCCGGCACCGCAAATAGGGCTCCCCAAATCCCTTGCCACTCGGCACCCAGCATGAGGGCCAGAACCGACAGCACCGGATGAAGCCCGACCTGGGTCCGAATGATGCGCGGGCCCAAGACTTGCGATTCCAATAGATGCACCAGCGCAATCAAAATCGCCAATTCGGGGATTTGTACCAACGGCCGCCCGAAGAAGGTCAGAATCACCGGTAAGATGGCGCCCAAAATCGGGCCCAATAAGGGAATCAACTCCATGACGGCCGCCACGACGCCGATGACTAACGGGTAGGGCAAGCCGATAATCCAGGTGCCAATGCCGAAAGCCGTCCCCACAATGGCCGACAATAAAAGCTGACCCCGCACATAGCCGCCAATTACCCGCGCCAAGGTGTGCTCCACAGCCAACAGCATGTCCCGCCGGTTTTGCGGTACCAGCCGCAAAACCGCGATTTGCATACGCTCCGCATCAAGCAAGAGATAAACGGTGACGAAGAGGACAATTGCGCCGTCCACCACCGCCCCAATCGTATGCGTCACGATATTTAAGGCTTGCGTCACCACAAACGAGGAGACTTTACCCAAATTGCTGACAATCCGGCTCTCGATGTCCAAAATATTAATGTGGATATCGTTATGATTTAGCCAGGCCAAAACCCCGGGAGCCACGGTCGACAGCTGTTGCACGATGGCCGGTACCTTTTTAATCAAGCTCACAATCTGACCGGTCATGATCGTGCCGAGCAAACTGCCCCCGCCGACGACGATGACAACGGCGCTCAACACCACGACCAAGACCGCCCACGGTCGCCGCCAACGAAGTGCCAAGCGGTCGACAAACGGGCTGAGCGTAATGTAAAAAATGCCCGCCAAAATGACGATTAATAAAACCCGGCCCATCCGCGCCAGTAAATAGCCGACGCCATAGAGAATGACGCCCGATCCCAAGATGACAAAAACCCAATCGCGAATGGTTGCCACCGTCCAGGACGACGAGGCCCCATTGGCTCGAGCCACCGGGTCACCCCCTTTAACCTGCCTACTTACTTTCTATTCTACCCGCTCCGACGAACGGCCGATAGTCTGACGCCCTGATTACGAAAAAGGCCACCGCATCCCGGCGGTGGCCCGATCCCGACTCGCTTGGGGCTAATGTCCCACCATGGACGGCCGTCCCGGATTATGTCCTTTGTGTACCATGGCACGGGTTTCTCGAATGAGCGTGCCGACCCCGATGAAAAGCACCGTCACCATCACCAACACCAATGAAATTCCAATTTGATCCAAGTTGTGGACATGGATACCGGTATTGATACTAAATCCTGCCACCTTCGGGAACAAAAGGCCAAAGATTCCTCCGGCGACAAATACCACACCGCCCCAACCTAAGGTATTGCCGGCGGTTTTCAGCGACACGACCCGCACGTCCTCGGTAGTCAGACCCAAACGCCGGCTAATCCAACCGAAGATGCCGCCGGCAGCCGCTTGTACCACCGTCGTACCCAACCCGAAGAGCGCACCCGGGACCCATCCCCAGGCGGCCGAGGGCATGCTCGGCGCCAACACGGTATAGATGATAATGGCGAATGCGCCGACCCCCCAGCCGGCAATAAACCCATGGACGGCCGGCATCCATGGCCGCGGGTCGCGCAACGCGGGTTCTCCTCCCGATGATTCCATATGATGGTGTTTACCGAAAAGATGCCAGTGACTGCCCTGAATAATATGACGTGCCGCCCAGACCATGACCACGCCGACGATCACATAGACTACGTAGTCTTCAATCGCGCTCATCGTCAGCCACCGATCTAAAGCCAGATAGGCCAGTTCGCTGGCTAGGGCACGTTGAAACGTAAAAGCCAATGAAAAGATCAGCCCGGCAATAATCCCCTTACGCGTCGAATAACTGCCGATGGCATAACTAAAGGTAATCGGCCAGGTATGTTCATCCGGCGTAATGCCATGAACCATCCCCAGCAGGAAGGCCGTCACCAACGCCGCTCCTAATGCCAATCCGGCATGCGGGTCCCACAGGTTAATCATTTTGGCCCCTCCATTCGTGCAACTTTCTTGCATAAGCAATAATATGTCTCATGGGAGTTGTTGTCAAGAGGATGGTTCCAACGGAAAAATTCCCAATGGTAGCTGTCCCCTGAGTAGGTTACAATACGGGGTGATGGTCAGCTGAGGAGGAATGACCGCTGAATACGCCATCGCCGCGAGCGAAGCGCCCGAAACCGCGCAGCATTGGGTTGTCCGCCTCGCTCATTTTCATTGTGACCTTAATTAGCCGCCTTAGTGGATTTTTCCGCGAAGTGGTGATGGCTGATTTCTTTGGCACCAGCACCGCCACCGATGCCTGGTTAATGGCATCGGCATTACCTAATTTACTCTTCAGCACCATTAACGGCGCCATTACAGTAACGGTGGTGCCTTTAATGACGCAAGCCGATGCGGAATATTCGCCCCGGTCGGTCGCGCGCTTTTTGAATGAAGTGTTTACCGCGCTCTTTCTCATTTCGGCCGGCCTCATCGCATTAGGCGAGGTGTTTGCGCCGCTCATTATGCACCTGATGGCGCCCGGCTTTCACGGCGGCGAACTGCGGCTCACGATTGACATGACCCGCATTATGATTCCCACCATCTTTTTCTGGGGGATCGCGGGCTTGGTGGTCGGCATTTTGCAAGAGCGGGAAGAATATGTCACCCCGGCCATCTCCCCCATGATGGTGAACATTGTCCGCATCCTGACCATCGTCATTTTAGGGCACTTTTGGGGCATTCGCGGTGTCGCGGCCGGGTTTACCCTCGCGGTCATCTCGCAGCTTTTGGTCACGGTTCCATCCCTTCATAAAATGGGGATTCACTTGCACTTTCGTTGGCATTTCAGCCATCCCTTGTTGAAAAAGATGATCAATATGGCGGGCCCGTTCTTTCTGACCAGTTCCGTCGGCAGCGTCGGCGTTATTGTCGACCGTATTCTCGCCTCCAGTTTAGTGGCCGGTAGCATTGCCGCCTTAAACTACTCCTATGTCCTGGTGCAAATGCCGATTGGGTTGGTCATCTCGTCCTTATCGACCCCGATTTATACGCGTCTCGCACAACATCACAGCCATCGGGAGGACGATACCTTTCGGCAATTGGCGATGCGCGGGTTTCGTCTGGTCCTCCTGATCATCGTCCCGATGACGATCTGGTATATCGCGTTGCGGATTCCCTTGTTGCAACTCTTATACCAGCGCGGCGCCTTTAATGCGCGCTCGACCGCGCTCACGTCCGGAACGCTTTTGTACTTCGCCCTCGGATTACCCGGCTTTAGCTTGTCGTTTTATTTACAGCGCCTATTTTTTGCCACGCAAGACACCAAGTCGCCTTCCCGTTTTTCCATCGCGACCATTCTCATTAATATCATCGGCGACATTATTCTGGTGCATTTCATGAAAGCCGACGGTCTGGCGCTAGCCACGTCCTTCGCCACCTGGGTGAACGCCGCTCTCCTGACCTGGAAAGCGCTGCAACCGCGATATAACCAGAACCTGCAATTCCGCCGGACACTGACCGCCTTAGGTTTAGCCGGCGGGCTCATGCTGGTCACGACCTTGGGGGTCAGCCATCTCCTCCACTTGAATCATCTGCACTCCTTCATTGGCTTGATAGCCGGTCTGGCCAGCACCGTGATTCTCTCTGGCCTGGTGTTCATCGGCGTTTTGACATGGCTTCGCTTCCCCGACCTGCGGGAAATGGAACAAAAACTGGTACGGCGGTTATTGGCCGCCCATTAATAAGGTGCGATCCGGGCCAAACTGCCATATGGTACCATTATGGCGAGGAGGCGATGAACATGGAGCTTTTAAAGCGGGTTACTCATCCGCTAGTGGTGGTCACGAATCGCGAACCGTACATTGACGAGCGCACGCGTTCCGGCATTCGCACCATCCAAAAAGCCGGTGGCGTGGTCTCTGCCTTGGATCCGTTGCTTCAGTCGCTCGGGGGCGACTGGGTGGCGTGGGGAAGTGGCACGGCCGACCGCGATACCGCCCCCAAGGGCACTCGCCTCGTCCCTCCCAAGTCCCCGCGGTACCGTCTCCATCGCGTATTTTTAAGCCCCGAAGAAATTCAGGGCTATTATACCCATTATGCCAATCAAGGCCTTTGGCCCTTAAGCCATTTATTAATCGAACGCGCGCAATTTTCCCGTGATGCCTGGCCCATCTATCGGAGCGTGAACCAAAAATTCGCCCGCCGGGTGGCCCAGCAAAGTCCGCCGCAGGCATGGGTTTTTTCCCATGACTATCAATTGGCCCTCCTTCCCCAGGAACTGAAAAAACTCCGACCGGATATCGCCATCGCCCATTTCTGGCATATTCCCTGGCCAACCTTTCCGGTGTTTCGATTGTGTCCCCAATATCAAGAAATCGTCCGCGGGCTTTTGGGTGCCGACATTTTAGGCTTTCAGACGCCCGACGATGTGGACAATTTTTTAACCGCCGTCGAGCGGACGGTAAAGTCCGCCTTGGTCGACCGGGACGGCGGGGATATTTTTTGGCAAGGACGAACCGTTCGTGTGCGAGCCATTCCCATATCGGTCGATGTAGAGGCGATTGAAGCGCTGGTCGAATCCCCCCGGATAGCCCGCTGGGCAAGGGGCATTCGCCGTCGTCTGAAGGCAAGCCACCGATATCTTGGCGTCTCGGTCGATCGGGCTGACTACACGAAAGGCATCTTGCCCCGCCTGGCCGCCATTGACGCCTTCTTTGACCGGTATCCCGAACACCGCGGCCAAGTCGTCTTTTTACAAGTGGTGGTTCCCACCCGCTCCGAGGTGGAGGCCTACCGGAAACTCTTCCGTGAAGTCGAACAAGAGACGCTTCGGATTAATCATCGCTACGCCTATGGGGATTGGAAGCCGGTGATTACGGTCCGCCGGGCGGTCGACCGCGCCCGCTTGATGGGCATTTTCCGGGCAGCCGATTTCGCCTTGGTGAGTTCCCTCTTTGATGGGATGAATCTGGTGGCGAAAGAATTTGTGTCGGCACAAGTCGACGGGCGGGGCGTGTTGTTGCTCAGCGAAACCGCGGGGGCCGCGGTGGAACTGCAAGAAGCGCTCCACGTGAGCCCCCTCGACCCCGAAGGATTGGCCGCCACCCTCCATCAAGCGCTCACCATGCCGGTTAGCGATCGCGAGGCCCGGATGCGGCGCATGCGTCAGCAAGTCCATGAACACACGATTTATGACTGGATGGCCCAGATATTCGAATTATTGCAAGAGGTTTCCGAAACGTATGCCCGATCCTAATCGCCTGTCGTTATCCCGCTTGATTCAGGCTTGGACGCATGCGCCGGGCGCCTGGTTTTTTGATCTGGACGGCACCCTCATCGACATAGCGGACCACCCCGATGCGGTGCGGGTGCCGAAGCGCCTGCTCACGGTCTTGACCCGGTTGGCGGCCGTCGGTCATCCCCGGTTAGCGGTGGTCAGCGGACGCGCGTTGGACAACCTCGGCCGATTGGCGGATTGGCCGCCGGCATTGGCCTTGGTCGGCAACCACGGAGGCGAGTATGCGGTCGACGGCCGCCGTTGGCGGGAGACGCTGCCTCCGGTCGCCGAACAGGCGATGAACCGCTGGCGGCAGGCCCTCACGGAGAGTATCCGGCGGATGCCCGGCGTTTTTCTGGAAGACAAGGGGCTGTCGTTAACCGTCCACGTCCGTCAGGCGCATCCGTCGGATCTTCCCCGCCTCGCCCGCCTCTTGCAAGAACTCGAAGCCGACTCTGCGGCGCTGGCGGTCCGAAAGGCGCGGGCGGCCTGGGAAATTCGGCCACGCGAGGGCCCCACCAAAGCCCAGGCCATCCACACGCTTTTAACCCTCTGGAACCAAGCCGAACCCGGCGCCATTTTCGGGGACGATTGGACGGATGAGGACGGGTTTCGCGCCTTTCCGCACGCCCTGACCGTCATCGTCGGTCCCCGACGCCCCACCGAAGCCCGCTACCGGCTCGCGTCCCCCCGGGTGTTACGTGCCATGCTGGAGGCGCTCCTCACCTATGGGTACCGATAGACGCACGGGAGGCCTAATGCCTGCCCTCCCCCGTCCGCCGGGCTTGACACCTCTCGGTAACCTTTTGACGCCGAACGGCGATTAGAATTCCGGACAGGCAACCGTTCCATGGTAGAGTAAGAACGATATGACGGTAAATGATAACTGCTCCGAGGAGGCTTTTCATGAAGATTCCGAAACGTGCCTTGTCTTTGACCTTGACCGCGCTCACGGCCACTCTATTGTCCGCCTGTGGTTCACATCCGGCGACGCCCCCCACCGCGTCCGCCCCTCCGAGCCCCCAAGTCCAGGATCGCCCGGTCGATCCCTTAACCGGCCTTCCTTCGCCGGTTCACGGCCCGTTAATCGGGGTGATGGTGGAAAACTCGGAGTACGGACGGCCCCAATACGGATTGTCCTCGGCCGACGTCGTTTACGAGGCCTATACCGAATTCTTTTATTACTCCCGTTATCTCTTACTGTTTTGGGGTCATGCGCCGGCCATGGTGGGTCCCGATCGATCCGCCCGACCCTATTTCGTCAGCCTTATCCATGAATGGCCGGCGGCCTATGTCCATGCCGGTGCCTCCAATCCCGGATATCAAAGTATCCAACAAGACGGCATTCATAATCTCGATTTAGATGCCAATGCCTTTAACTTAGGTTTTCGGGTCGCCAGCCGACCGGCACCCCATAATTTGTTTACCAATATTCAAACCGATATGAAAGAGGCGCGACGTCTCTGGGGAAACCCGACGGTCGCCCCGCATTGGCCGTTCGTGAGCCAGGTAAGCTCGGGCACCCCACCCTACCAAACCGTCACGCTGGTTTGGAATCCCAACAACACGATTGAACAATGGCGCTGGGACGGCGCGGCCCAAGGCTGGACCCGGTGGGTGCGATGCCCCAATTGTCCCGATAGCCAATGGACCCAAGTCATGGGCATGAATAGCGGGAAGCCGGTCATCGCATCAAACGTCGTCATCGAATACACCAACGAAAGCTATTTGCCCGATCCCGCCGGCACCGGCTGGATTCAAATCGCCACCCACGGTCAAGGACCGGCCTTGCTCTTTTTAGGCCACCGGTTTTATCGGGGGACTTGGGAAAACGCCGGATCCGGTCAACCCACCCGATTTTATTTGCCCGATGGACAGCCGGCACGCTTTAATCCGGGCCAAACGTGGATTGAAATCGTGCCCAACCGTCAAGCCCCGACCCAAAACTTTCAGTTGACCCTCAATTAGCGCGGGTCTTCGGGAGGAGCGTCTTTTGGCGTCGAACGTTTCGGCCCGTGCTCGACGCGTTCCGCATACCATTTTTTTCCACGTTTTGTATAATCCCTCTGCAAAGGGGGATTTTTCGTGTCCACAAAAAATCGTTTCCGTGACGACAGTCACGGCACTCTGCATAAGGCGACGGGCAATACGCGACGACCACATCCGTTTCGCGTGGTCCTCTGGGTGTCGCTGCTCGTCGCCGCCCTCGTCTTATGGCAATTGCCGGCGGTAACTCAAGGGCTATCGGGGGCTTCCCATGCCTTACAACACGCCGAGGGATTTCGCCATTATGTGGCCGGGCTCTTATCGATCGGCTATCATCGCGTGTTGTTGTGGGTTCATCGGACACCGACCCCATAAAAAACCGGCTCTCGGCACCATGGCCGGGGGCCGGGGCAGGGGAGTCGGCGTCACCCTTAACGACGTCCCAAGCGCAACAAGAAGAGAAACAAATTGACGATATCCACCAGGATAGACACCGCCAAGACGACCGGGGCGCCTTCCAACGGGATCACCCGGCCCCGAAAGCGCATAATCGAAAAGTCCACAATCAAATAGCCGATAAAAATCAGCACGCCAATCAGGTTATACGCCCGCGACATCACCACGCCGGTCATTCCCGGAATGATCCAAGACAGAAGGCTGGTGACCAGGAGCATGATCAACCCTAAAAAGAGGAGCGGCATAAGACGGGTAAAGTCCCAGGGAATCCAGGAGACCAACAAAGCCGAGAAGAGGACGGCAATCACCAGGGTGCCTAGCGTCGACCAGAGTAACGTCGGCTGCGTCACCGCCACCGTCCATACCACCGGTCCGATTAAAAGGCCCATGCCAATCGCGACGATGGTCCCCCAGGTTAATGCCCGACCGGCCGATGCAATATTGCGCGACACCATGATGGTGCCCAAAAAAGCCCCAATGATGCCGAGCCATAGGCTCCAACCGCCAAAAACCGGAGAAATGCCCGCCGCGACCGCTAAAATGGCCAACAGCAGAGCCAAATAACCCAGCGTGCGGCCCATCAGCGCCCCATCGACACCCTCGGCGATTTGGTACGCGCCATACGGAGAACGGTTAAACATTTGTCTCACCTCCCTACGCTTTCACAACCACAATTTAGCATAAAAGTCAGGAAAGGTCAAATGTCTTTTCGGCCTCCGTATAGCTTATCCCCGCCGACCAAGACTTATGTCAAGCCCCTTTCAGGTGGTTGCAGGCGCTCTCGATTTGCCGGAAAATAAGGCAGGAACAATACGTCGGCAAAGGAGGCGGAGGGTGGCTAAAGACGACCTGTCGTTCGAACTGTTGGCCGCCGGCTTGCGTCGGGACTCCCAAGATCTCGGCCGGTTTGCCGAAGTGCTGGCGACGAAACTGGAGGCGGCCTTGCCCGGCCAGGTCACCGTGACCCGGCAAGGCGGACTCTTTCAAAAAGTCAAGCCGGTCAAAACGGTCACCGTGCAACTGGATCCCTGGCACTATGAGCTCTCCGTAGACCAAGGACGCCCGACCACCCGCCGGGTCAAACGGGTGCGCGGGGTCGCCATAAAAACGGAACCGCTTTCTTTGGCCGCGTGGATTGAAGAGCTGGCCAAATCATTGTACGAGGCCGCCCAAAATGAAGAAGCGGCCCGCCTGGCCTTAGAACGCTTTCTCATTCAACCCTGAAACCGATTGTTGCCCGACCACTTTACAATCCAAAGCGAGGGAACGTTGTGAAGCCCAAGACGCTACACCCCAACAGCCAGGTGGTTCATGTCGGGGTAGGACAAGATCCCGCCTATGGGTCGGTCAGTACCCCCATCTATCAAACCGTGACCTACCAACATCCGGGCGATCATTTGGGGCCATTCGACTACACCCGGACGGACAACCCCACCCGTAAAAGTTTAGCTGAAGGCCTGGCCGCAATTGAAGGAGGGGCGGGCGCCACCTTGTTTTCGTCCGGGATGGCCGCCATCACCGCGCTCTTTCACCTGTTGCACAGTCAGGACCACGTGATCCTGACCGATGACCTCTATGGGGGAACCTACCGCGTGCTGGTGGACGTCTTTGATCATTTTGGACTGACCTATACGTTTGTCGACACCCGCAATCTCGAAGCGGTCCAACAGGCATTCACGCCTCGGACGCGATTGGTCTTCATCGAGTCGCCCTCGAATCCCTTATTAAAAATAACTGACCTGAGTGCAATGGCTCGACTCGCCCACGCGCATGGCGCCTGGCTCGCGGTGGATAATACGTTTATGACCGCATTACGGCAAAAACCGTTGAATTTGGGTGCCGATTTTGTCGTCTATAGCGCTACCAAATATCTGGCCGGTCACAATGATGTGCTGGCCGGGGCGATTGTGGCCAAAACGCCCGATCTCGCCGACGCATTGAACGCTCTCGCAAACACCACCGGCGGGGTGCTGGCCCCGTTTGACGCTTGGCTCACCCTGCGAGGGCTAAAAACCTTAGCCGTCCGGTTGGATCGGGCCGAGGCCAATGCGGAGGCCATTGCGTCGTTTTTAAACGAGCACCCGTTAGTGGAAGCGGTATTTTATCCCGGCCTGGCCAACCATCCCGGCCGCGCCCTTCATCAACGGCAAGCCAACGGTGCCGGGGCGATGATCGCGTTTCAACTGCCGGACACATCCCGTGTCGCCGAATTTTTGGATGCCTTGCAGCTGATTTTGCCGGCGGTCTCGCTAGGTGGCACCGAATCCCTTATGACCCACCCTTTTTCCGAAACGCACCGGGAATTTCCCGAACCGCGACGCCTTAGCCTCGGCATCCGCCCAGGCCTTATGCGGCTGTCGGTGGGTTTGGAGTATGTCGATGACCTATTGGCCGATTTAGATCAGGCTTTGTCCCGCATCCAACATTGACGACGAAGGAGAACGGTATGAAGGACGAACAAAAAAAGGGATTACGGTGGACCAGTCAATTTATTCACACCGGACACGACATCGATCCCGAAACCCAGGCGGTGGTGCCCCCCATCTATCGGGCCACCACCTATCACCAGCCTGATCCCTGGAATCCGCCACGCTGGGACTACGCCCGGTCGGGCAACCCGACCCGTCATGCATTGGAAGACGCAATGGCCCAGCTGGAGCACGGCGTGCGCGGCTTTGCTTTTGCATCCGGCATGGCCGCCCTGACGGCGGCGTTCTTGTTGTTCGACCAAGGCGATCACCTCTTAGTGACCGAAGACTGCCAGGGCGGAACGCAACGCGTGTTACGGGGAGTTTTTCAACGGCTGGGCATCCGCGTCAGTTATGTCGATACGAGCCGTTTGGACCAATTGGAGCAAGCCCTAACGCCCCAGACCCGCGCCGTGTTGGTGGAGAATTTCTCCAATCCCTTTTTACACGTGGCCGATATTCGCCGTATCGCCGAATGGGCCCACCAAAAGAATTTGTTGGTCCTGGTCGACAATACCTTTTTGACGCCTTATCTGCAAAACCCGCTCACTTTAGGCGCGGATTTGGTCATTCATTCCGCCACCAAAATGATCAGCGGCCATTCCGACGTCACGGCCGGCATCATTGTCGCGGCCGACGAGGCGTTGGCCAAGCGGGTGTATTTTATTCAAAACGCGTGCGGGCTGGCCCTTTCGCCCGACGACAGCTATCTGGTATGGCGCGGGCTCCGTACGTTACCGGTTCGCATGGAACGCGCGCAAGCTTCGGCCGATGCGTTAGCCCGCGCCCTGGTCGACACGCCGGGAGTCACCGCCGTTTACTATCCCGGGCTGCCGGACCATCCCGGTCATGACGTCGCCGTCCGGGACATGCGCGGGTTTGGGCAAATGGTCACGTTTCGCCTACAACGTCCGGATTGGATAACCGATTTGGTACCCCACCTCGACTGGATTGTGATAGGAGCGGGATTAGGCGGCACGGAAACGATTATCTCCTTGCCGGAGCTCCATTGCCATGCCGCCCTTACCCCGGAAGAACGTCAAGCGCGCGAAATTACTCCCGACGTGGTGCGGGTGTCGGTCGGCTTGGAAGATCCTCACGACATTATCCGCACCTTGACCGAAGCCGTTAAAGCGGTTAGTACGTCCCGTCCGGGTGCTGGGCCAACCATGCTTCTTTAGCCTGCCGCCGCACCACTTTAGCCGCCGGGCCCATGGGTAGCTCCGGTACCAATTCGATGCGAAACGGCCTTTTATAGTCGGCGAGCCGGTCCCGGCACAGCGCATACAGCTCATCGACGGAGAGAGCGTCGGTTTTCGGCACCACCAACCCCAGCACCCGCTCTCCCCGTCGCGGGTCGGGTATGCCCACGACACACGCCAATTGAACCCCGGGATAACTCAATAACACGTTTTCCACTTCGGTCGGATAGACATTTTCCCCGGCCACAATGATCATGTCTTGCTTACGGTCCACGAGATACAGCATGCCCTCTTCACTGAGATACCCCATATCTCCGACGGTCAGAAAACCGTCCGGGGTGAATACGTGACGCGTCGCATCGGGTTTTTTCCAGTATTCCGTCATGAGCGAGGGCCCCCGGACAAAAACTTCCCCAATCTGACCCGGCGGCAACGCGTGACCCTCCTCGTCCAAAATCCGTATCTCTAGTCCGAGCGCCGGAAAGCCCACCGATCCCAGCGCGCCGCCAATCGCATGCCGCATCAGCGTCACCGCCCCGTATTCGGTGGACCCGTAGACGTCATAGAGTTCAACCCGGGGAAATCCCCGCAAAATCCGATCGCGAAGCGTCGAATCAAGCGGTGCGGACGAGGTCATCATGACCCGTAGCGAATGCGGGTCGATTTTTCCGGCCTCTACCGCATCAGCCAAAAAGGTTAAAAGGCTCGGCACAAACATACTGTAGGTGACCTGGTGCCGATTCATCTCGTCGATGACATGCTGAGGATGAAACGTCCGATGCGGGTAAATGACACAGGTGGC
Organism: Sulfobacillus acidophilus DSM 10332; assembly: GCA_000237975.1. Taxonomy (GTDB): domain Bacteria; phylum Bacillota; class Sulfobacillia; order Sulfobacillales; family Sulfobacillaceae; genus Sulfobacillus_A; species Sulfobacillus_A acidophilus. The sequence continues at coordinate 2,364,583 of CP003179.1, forward strand.
CCCAATGGCCATAGACAAGGTCACAAACCACATCGAGTTGACGTGAAACATCGGTAAAAGGGCGAATCCCACGTCTTGATGGCTGATCCCCAGCTCCGACGCCAAGGTCAACGCAATAATCAAATTGGAAAAATGAGAACGTACGGCCCCTTTCGGACGCCCGGTGGTCCCCGACGTATAGACAATCACCCACGGATCCCCCTCACGGCTGACCAGGGATACCGGTGCCGTGTCCATTGCCCCGACCAGCCGATCCCACGAGCGCTCGTGGGTTGAAGTCCCGGTGTAGTATACCGGAATCGACAACCCGGCTTGGTCAATCAGGGGCGCTAATTCCTGATCGGCCAATAACAGGGAAACTTCCGCATCCTGAAGCGCATAAGCGATTTCGGCCGGCGCCCACCGCAAATTTAAGGGAACGCCGACGACCCCGGCTTTCGCCAAACCAAAATAGGCTTCGGCCATCGTGAGCCCGTTCGGCAACAACAACGCCACGCGATCGCCCGGCTCGACCCCGAGGGACCGAAAGGCCCGGGCCATTTGATTGGCCCGTTCGTTCAAGGACCGATAGGTGAGAGTCTGTTCGCCAAAAACCAGCGCCACCTTGTCCCGATGGCGCCGCGCGGAGTTTTCCAATGCCTCTGCCACAGTTAACACGTGTCAACGCTCCTTCACTTGGTCAAGACCTGAGCTTTCTTCGCCAGCTCACCCGGCTGCCCCACTCCAGCCAGGCCAAAAGTCCCACGGTGACGCCCAAGACCCACAGCATCGTCCCGGTCGTACCGGCCACAAATGCGGCCACGGAATGCGAGTAGAGCAGCCGACCGACCCACCAAATAAGCCCTAAGCCGGTGGTGCCGATCACGGCCCAGCGATTCTCCGCCACGGAAAATAGCATCAGAATATTTAAGAGACCCAGCGCCATCATACCCCAACCGAATTGGGGAAGAAAGCCTACGATAGGCAGGAAATGCCGTCCTAAAATCACGGTCACCACCCAACGCCCGTAGAAAAGGAAAACACCCTCGGCCGTCAAGGCGATGCCCCCGTAGACCAACCCGCTAATTCCCAGAAAGCGCCACTTGCGGGCGGGATCGGCCAATATCGACGTCAACATGACCGTGCCAAAGCTGCCCGAGATAAACTGGATTGTGTGGCCAATGGTGGCTAACCCGTTATATCGCCCGGCCGGAATCGCCCCAAGCGAATGTTTCGCCAATAGCCCGTCGACAATGGAAAACAACACGTTAATGACGCCCACCACGGCGGTACCGGAAATCACCTCCGCCCGGGAGGGATCGCCGGCCGCCGGTGCCCTCTCGGTCGGCCGCCGGCTGACGCTCCAGGTGACCCAGGCAGCCACCCCCTCTAAGAGTCCGACCCAAAACAACGGATAGCGGTGAAACACCACGGCAATGCCTGCCGCAATCACCCGAAAACCGGTATTGAGGACGGTTAGTAGTCCGGCCCAAACGTACCACCGGACCCGCTGCAAAATCCCCACGTTGGCGGCCAAGGCAAAACTCGGCACCACTTCCAGCGTAAACACGACAAGTAAAAACGGGCTCACATGTAAAAGACGACCTAAAAACGGGCTAGCAACGGCTAACGCCAACCAAATCGCGATGCCGCCTCCCCAGAGATACCACGCCTGTCGACGGCCTTTCCGTAATTTTTTCCCCATCCGCGTATAGACGAGGGTCACAACCGGCGCCGGTAGCACCAAAAACGCCGTCACGTTTAAAAAGGTCGTTAAATCGCCGTAATGGCGGGGACCCAACACGTGTGCCAAGACCACATGATAGAGGTAATTAAACAGTCCGGCGATGAGTGATGCGGCCCCAAAAATCCCGTTATCCCGCCAAAATTCGCGATCTTTCGTCCGCCTCACCTCCCTTTTCAGTGTGCCAACTCTCCCCGGAAAACATAATGACCACACGGGCCCCAAATGACGGCCAGAAAACGCCTGGGGGTGGTGGGCGACCCGACTCGAAAACCGGGATCGATGAAAAGAACGCGGACGGACGAAAGGCGGGTTTCACCCGGACAGACAAAAGCGCTCGGGCACGACCCGAGCGCGAGGAATATACCCATGGTTCATTCGGATTACTGACAATTCTTACATTCTCCAAATTCCCCTAAAATCCTGCTGTTGACGGGAGAATCTTAGACGTTTGCCGACTAACGCGTCGGTTTTAATAGGATTTTGCCAAATTGTTCACGCGCCGACATCCGCTGATGGGCCGACTGGACATCCGTCAATGGCCAGACCGTGTCAATCACCGGCGTTAATCGGCCTTCGGCCACCGCCTGGAGAACCTGGCGCAAATCCTCGCGGGTTCCGCCGTAAGAACCCACAATTTGCAGTTCTTTCGCAAATAAGGTCCAGACGTCAATTTCGGCATAATTGCCGGTCAGTGTCCCACAGGTGACAATCCGCCCTTCCCGGGCGAGCGCCCGCACGCTCGTCGGCAACGTCTGTTGTCCCAAGTGCTCAAATACCACATCCACCCCGCGTTTTTGGGTGAGTTCGCGGACACGCAGCCCGACATCCTCCCGACTATAGTCAATTCCGTAGTCCGCCCCCAGTTCCGCCATCGCCCGTTCGACTTTAGCCGGCTGCCCGGCGGTGGCAATCACCTTAGCTCCCATCATTTTGGCGATTTGCACGGCGGCGCTGCCGACCCCTGATCCGGCCGCCCAGACCAATACCCAGTCGCCGGGGCGAATCCGCACCTTATCCACCAGCATATGCCAAGCCGTGATGGTCGACAGCGTGACCGCCGCCGCTTGTTCGGCCGAGACCCCATCCGGAATCGGAATGAGACTGTGGTCCGCCACCACCACGTATTCGGCATAACCGCCCTGACTGCCCAGCCCCAAGATATCCCCTTTCAGGCAGACGGTTTCATGACCGGCTAAACAACTTTCGCACTGCCCGCAAAATAAATAGGGGGCGACGGCCACACGCTGCCCTAAGGGCCTGGTAACCCCCGCCCCGACGGCCACGACCGTCCCGGCGACTTCCGAGCCGGCGATGTGCGGCATCGGCCGTGCGGGAACCCGGCCTTCCCGCATCATCAGATCCAAGCGGTTAACCCCGACGGCTTCGACGCGGACAACCACTTCACCCGGTCCCGGTTGGGGATCCGGCACGGTTTTTACGTGAAGCACCTCCACGTCGCCCGTGGTTTCAAAAATTGCTGCCTGCATGCATGTCACCTCTCCCACCACTTCGCCATCCGGCGAAAGAATCCTGCCGGCGAGATTACGGTTGACGACCAATTTGATGCAAGAGCAATTGATACACGGAGTTGTTGGCGTATCCCAAATGCCAGATGGCAATACCGGCTAAATGGTCCTGTTTGGCGAGCTGGATTTTTTCGTTCATGCCCTGCAGGCTTTCCCACCACGCGACCACCGGCCCTTGGCTGGTTTGATATGTGGCATAGGTTTCCTGATCCGCGGCATCCCACTTGGCATACCGGTTCATCTCGGGGGTTACCGCATTATAGGGTACGGTGGTGGCCGACGTGCTGCCCACCGGCCAAATGTAGCCGTAGGCCGCCACCCCTAACAGGATTTTTTGCGGCGGCACCGTTTTTTCCATACGGGTTACGATATTTTGGACCCAGGGAGTCGCGGCAACCGGTCCGGCATACGATCCGTCATCATGCTGATCGTAACTCATCAGCACATATTGATCGACTTCCGGGTTTAGTTTGGCAAAATCATAGGCCCCGCCCGAATGCGGCACAATGGCCATGGTCACGACGCTGCCGCGCGGCATGAAGTCGTGCAAGTCGATCATAAAGCCGGTCAGTTGATGAACCAGCGAGGTATGGGGCGGCTCAAAATCGATATCGACCCCTTGAAAGTGCCCGGCCTTCACCATGTCGGCGATCGCACGGGCGGCGCGCAATCGGGTCAGCGGATTGTCCAAAAAGGCCTGGGTACCGGTCGCGTCATTCACCAACGGCGTAATCGCAATATGATGTTGTTCGACGGCCGATAAAATAGCCGGATCTACCCGATTAATCAGTCCGCCATACGCATTGACGGAATACCAAAAAGGAGAGAAATACGTGATGGCGTGGGGGTATTGATAGAGGCCGGCCAATCCGGCGGTGGCATCGTTCGCCCAAAACCCCAAGACCTTCAGGGGGGCCGCCTCGACCGGCGGAGCCAAAAGCGCCAGCGAGAGCGCGAGCCCGACCAATCCGGATACCCATTTCTTCATACGCATGTTCCGTCACCTCGGGGGTAGCATGTCCCCCCGAAGTCCGGCTCATCCCTCTAAGGCCGCGCCGCCGGGTTTAAATGAAAGTCGCTACCGACGGTAATCTCCATGTCCAGTCCCGGTACGTCATGATACGGCGATTCGGTAATTGCCGTATCATTAAGCGGCCCCAGAGCATTGGCCATCCGGGCGACCAGATATTTGTCGCCGGTAAAATCGAGAATTTCATTTTGCACATGGTTATGGTGATTGGCCCAGATCACTTCATTCACCGTAAATCCCCGTTGCCGGAGCCATTGGGCCAATTGGAGCGCAGGCGCCATCGACAGCGTCCCGGCCCGTACCACAATATGCACCGACCGACGATCGGCCGCAGTCAGCGGTCGTTCCAAGACAATCTCGTCCACCATGAGGTGCATGAGGCGCTGATTGACAATCCAATAATCGAGCATTTGGTGCATGTAGGGATCCATCCGTTGCACCGGATAGCCGGCTAAAGTGGCATACCGAATCTGGCTTTGATTCACATGAGCCGCCATTAAGCCCAAGGCGATTTCCTGCCGTAAACTCAAATTGGTGTAGACGATATCTTTACTCAGTTCGCGGATAATTTCCGGTAACTTCCAGATTTGGCTAGGCGTCAAAACTTTTTTAAGAATTAATTTCACAATATACTGCTGTTGCTGAATCCGGCTGATATCTCCCAAGGGTTCATGCCGAAACCGCACGTAAGCCAGCACCTGATATCCGTTTAACGTTTGCACCCCGGGCTTTAGGTGAATATCCAGGGGGTTTCCATAGCCGCCGTAATTCATCGGCTGGGTCACATCGACGGTAAGCCCGCCGAGACTATTGATGATCTTGACGAAGTTCCACATGGTGGTTTCCATGTAATAGTCGACGGGTACATGCAAGGTCTCTTCAACGAGTTTTACGGCCAGCTTGGGTCCGCCGAAATAATTGGCTTCATTGATTTTGGTCAACCCGACGCCGGGAATTTTGACCAACGTGTCACGCGGAATCGACAATACACTGGCTTGATAGGTTTGAGGATTAATAGATACCAGCATCATCGTGTCGGTGCGATCCCGAACATAGGGATTGGTCTGGTCTTTTCCGTTGATAATCGATAACGCATTCCCCAACAATAAAATGGTTATGCGATTACGAAAGGCGGGCGGGTTATTGGCCAATACCGTATCGGTTACCGCATGGGGAGACACTTGTCGATAAAGATAGTAGCCCACCCCGGCCCCAATGACGACAAAAGCGGCCAAAATCGTCAATAGCGTTCGTCCCCAGCCGATTTTCCGCCCCCCGCGAACCTGCCGCACCTAACCATCCCCCTTAATCTCCTTGCATTATACTCAAATATTTTGTGGGTTTTTCGACAATCTCAGATTGATCCATTCGATAAACGTTTGGTCACTCCGCCAGGTTACCGTCCCGACATAAGCGGAGAAGATTTCGGAAATACTAGCCGCACACGAGTCGTAAAGGAGGTTTTTTTATGCACTGGACGCTGTGGCCGCTCGTCGTCAGCCTCTTGGCCGGCCCGGTAGCCACCCGCCCCGCACCAATCATCAATCACGTATTGACCAATCAAAAAGTGGTAGCCTTAACCTTTGACGACGGCCCGACCCGGACGTGGACGCCGAAAGTCCTCCAAGTATTGAAAAAAGACCACGTGCGGGCCACCTTTTTTGTGGTGGGCAGCCACGCCGAACGACGACCGGAAATCCTCACGGAAGAAATCCGCGACGGAATGGAAATCGGGAGCCACGGCTATCAGCATATCACGTTAAAAGGCAAAGACGCCGCCACGGTGGAACAAGAAATTCAGCAAAATCAGGCGCTCTTGCAATCCTTAGGGGCCCCCAAGCCCACGTTGTATCGTCTACCCGGCGGGGCATCCGATACCGTGGCCCGACAAGTCCTAGGAAAATTAGGATACCGCGTCATCGGCTGGTCCATTGACACGCGAGATTGGCGACATCGCTACACCGGAGCCGAAATGGCCCAACACGTGGAAAAAGACATATCGCCGGGAGCCATCATTATCTTTCACGATGGACCCAACTCGTCTCAAGCCACGGTCGACGCCGTCGAACAAATCATTCCGGCCTTAGAAAAGGCCGGCTACCGGTTTGACACCGTCTCGCACCTACTTAAGCTCGAGCGGGTACCGGCCATCCGGTCCGCCGCCCATCACCATCGCCCGTAAACCGGTCCGCCCGGCGGGATTAACTTGCCGGGCGGGTTTGGGGCTCCGCCGGCAATAAAAAGCTGCCCACCACGCCCAATAGAGACGCCAGGCCGGCCACGCCAATCATGGACGCATAGTTTCCGCCCAGTGAAATCCATAACCCCATCCCGAGCGGGACCAGCACCGCCGCCAAAAAACCGGCCGTGTTGGCTAATCCGGCGGCTAATCCTTGTTCTTCCAGCGGGAAAAAGTGACGGGTCACCGCGAAGGTAAGGACACTGGCTCCGTTAGCCAACCCCGTCAAGCCGAACAGCGTTAATAAGGCCCAACTCGGGAACCAGGAGGATCCCCACGTCCATATCATCCACGCCACCGCGTTTTCGACGGCCACGAACCGATAAGGCCAGACCACACCAAACCGATCAGCCAAAATCCCGCCCAAAGGCCCACCAAGTAAAGACCCCAAAAGACCGGCCGCCATATACAGGCTGGCCGTAACGCGGCCGACATGATGGACCGTTTCTAAGTAGGGCACCGCCAGAAGGCTGACGAATCCTAAAAATGGACCCATCATGCCCCAATGGCCTAAAACCGGCCCCCATAGGCGAGGGCGTTTTTGCCATACAGCCTGCCAGGGTAGTCCCCGCCGAACGCGCGCGGTCGCACCGGGAGCCGGGGCCCAGCGAAAAAACACGCCCCACGACACGGCCGCCATCGCAATTAAAAAGCCGCCCATGGCTAAAAACGGAGTCCGCCACCCGGATCCTTGAATCCATACCGCCAGCGGAAACGTGCCGAAAATCGCGCCAATATTCCCCGTCATGGCCACCAAACCGATAATCCGGCCAAAAATCCCCGGGCTAAAGCGCCGCGCCAATACCTGAACAATATTGAGCCAAATCAAGGCGTCGCCCAGCCCCACCACGCCGCGCGACAGCACGACGGTAAAAAACGTATGGGATAGGCCAAATAAGACCGTTCCCACGCCATCCAGCACCGCACCCGCCACCAGTAGCGCTTCCGCCGGCCAGCGCTGTCCGACCCAGGTGACCGGCACTTGCAACGTAGCATATACGAAATACTGCGCGAGCGTCATCAGGGACAACACCGCCGGGGACACCCGGTAGAGGTGAAGGAGTTCCGGCGTCACCAACCCGGGGGCCGTCCGCTCCATAAATATCAGGCCGTAGATCAGGGCCACCGTCAAAAACACACCGAACAACGCGCGAGGCGATTCTTGTATCATAACCCCATCATACCGCCTTTTCGTCGACGGACCGGTGCTCGCATAATCTTCTGAACAGGGAAGCCGCCATATGACGTCATTCAACTTTTTTATTTTTAGGTATTGACAGACTAGTGTGATCTCTGAGACATTTAAAATGTAGTAATCCTATACGGTCACTCATCTATGTGGGGGCGTTGGATATCATGGGCCTCGCCTATTGGATCAACGCCGCACCCCTATCCTTAGTCAGCGGATGGAGTTTTCTCGCCGCATTCAACCAACAGGAAAGACAGCACGGATATCCTTGGTGGACACGATCTGGACGATGGGCAGGCTGGAGTTTGCCTCTCATCGGGCTTTGGTGGATCGTGTGGGGTCTGCGGCACCCGATCCTGCTAACCGGAACAGCCAGGGCGGACCTCGCCGTTTTGTGGTTCGGCGAATTAAGCCTCGTCGGGTTGCGGAGGCCAGGCCGGTTCTCGGCCCTGTTCGCCGGAATCGTCGGTTTCCTGGCGCTTTTCGGTTTGAATCATCTGATGGCCCAGGGACTGTTGGCCCATCCCCTTCCCCTCAAGGGGGCTCCGAGCTATCCGATTCACGGATGGCCGACGGCCCTCTGGTTGACCGGCTGTGAAGCATCTGCCGCCGTCGCCGGCTTGAGTCTGGGAAGCCGGGCGGGGACAGAACAGCAGCTGGTGCGAGGTCTCCTCGCGCTGACGGGTACTGTCATCACGGGATTTTTCTTTACGAAATCCCTTATGGGCCCTTATTTACCGGCGTGGGCCAATTTAATGGACGGCTCCAGCCGCCACTGGTGGTATTGGATGGCCGACGGGGTCATGGGCTTATTTTGCTTCACCGGGCTACGGTTTTGGGCCCGGGGCCCCGGCGGTCGCGTCGCCGCCCTCGTCACGAGCGCCGTACTCGTCGTCGGGCTGGTTTTGTTGGTCCATTGGGCAACCCGTGCCATGGTACCCGATTTTGCCACCCAAATGGGGCAGGCCGCCCTCCTGTTTGGCGTCCTCGGCGCCGTTATCGGCATCCTCGGGTCGGCGAATAGCCTTTGGCAAGCCGAACGGTTGCTGTTGGTAGGGGTGTCGGGTCTCTGGAGTATCGCCTTAACGGGTGCTTTTCAGTCGTTGGCGATGAAAAACCATTGGGTGCCGCGACCGCCCATATCTCAGGTGCCGGCGACGACGGCGGCCGAGATTCAAGCCGGTCGGGAATTAGCCCAAAACCTGGGCTGTTATACCTGCCATGGGGTGAACGGCACCCAGGACCGCCCCAATCCGGGGGATCCCGGCCAATGGGTATGGGCGTGGAATTCGGCGCCCTTTCACCATGTATTTGGCGGGCCTTCCGGTCGACAAAAACTCTGGACCTTATTGTGGAACGGTCAGTACGCGTACCGGATGACATTTTACCCCTATCAACACAACTGGTCCGTCGCGTACGACACCATCGACAACCACTACAACGTCCCCGCGTGGAATGGCATTGTGACCGCTCAACAAATGCAGTGGCTGGTGAGTTATATCCAAAGTCTATCGGTCTCGCCGACCGGGAAAGGAAGGTAACCGCGTGGCCCATCTGGTTGTGATGACCACCGACGCACCCGAAAAGTGGGCGGATGCCGGCGAATTCGTCGTCCACTTCATCCTCGCCGCCCTTGCCGAAGGACATCGCGTCGACCTCTTGAGTGCCGGCGACGCGGTCCAAAGCCTCAGGCTTTCATCGCCGTGGTCCGATTTGGCCGTCGGTCGGCCAGACGGATTATTCCGCTGGCATGCCTGCGGGCATGCGTGTCATACCTCCGGTATCGCCGCCCCGGATTTGCCGCCGACCGCCGTGCTATCCAGCACCACCCAATTCGGTCAGCTCATGCGACAGGCCGACTGTACCGTCATTTTGGAACCGGGGAGGATGGCGTCATGGACAACCGCATCGGGGTCGTGATTCAACGCCCGCCGGACGATCGGCTGGCCGAACTCCTGCGCATCACCTTGGGCCTTTATACCGCGGACGTGTTGGCCGGCGTCGTGGTTTGGGGACACGGTTGCGCAGTGTTTCAAGACGACCAAAACCCGGCGGCCCGGCAAATCTGCCGCTATTTGGAGGAACTGGTCGAGTGCGACGTGCCCGTGTATCAGACCGAAGGCTCCGGCCCGCTCGCGTCGATCAGCCCCCGAAAGGCCGCCGAGTGGCTGAAAGACATCCGCTGGGTCATTGTCCATTAAATGTCCCTAAAGGTAAAGGAGGCAGAGTTCATATGACCACGATTTTGGCTAGCCAGTGGGAGTCGCTGTTACCGGTGTTGGAACAGATCGTGGCCACCGAATCACATCACTCGGTCAACGTCATCTTGTATGGCGCCGCCTTATCCGCACCTGACCAGGCGTTGGCGGATTGGTCGCCGGACGGACTCTCGTCCGTGACCTTTTATTGCCCGCCGACGGGGTCGACATCCCGGCCCGATTTCGCGGTGACGGCGAGTTACCCAGAATTGGTGGCCTTGACCGTCAGCGCCGATCGCGTGATTTCCGTAACCGCTTAAATTCGAGAGAAAAGATTGGAGGGATGTTTCATGCATGACGCTTCAACCCCTGTTCAAAACTTGGCCCCTGACGAAGTGTTTGACGTCCGGGGCGAAACCTGCCCGTTTCCGGCGATGTATAGCCAACGGAAATTAAAAAAACTGCCGGCCGGCCGCGTCATCGAAATACTCATTGACCATCCGCCCGCGGCGGAAGAAACCGTACCCGGCATCTGCGCCGAGAAAAACTGGCCCTACCATTCCGTCAAAGAAGACGGGTATTGGCGGATTAAAGTGTTTAAAACCCATCCGTAATCGAGAGGAGCACACTCCATGACGATATTGGCCAATTTGCCGGCCATCACGCCCGGCTGGGTGTTGATCGGACTTTTCGTCCTGTTAGGTATTGGCTTTGGCATAATCCTGGAGCGAAGCCGCTTTTGCTTCACCACGGCTTTTCAAGAAACCATGGAATTTCGTAATCCGTGGATTTTACAAGCCGTCTTTCTCTGGATGGGCTTGTCGGCTTTGGTCGTTTCGGGCCTGACCGAATGGGGCGGCGTCCAGCCGCAATTGTTTAATCAAGGGTGGTACACCGTGTTCGGCGGCTTTTTGTTCGGGACCGGCATGAGCATGTGTGGGGCGTGTGCCTCGGGTCAACTCTTCCGAGCCGGCTCCGGCTACGTCGCCAACTGGATGGAATTCATCGGAGCCGGATTCGGCGGCATCTTGTTCGCCCTCTGGTTCTACCCGGCCGTAGAACAGCGCGCGCTCGCGCATTCGCAACCGCTGTCGTTACCGGCGACCCTCCACGTGCCGCCCATCGTCTGGGGGCTGGGCAGTGCCGTGTTATTTTTGGGTCTGGCGTGGCGCCTTCACCGGCGGGTTCCCCAACGGCGATCGGCCTCTTATCAGGAAAAAACCTTTCGCTTGTCGCTTCGGCATCCCTGGAATCCCTTAGCCGGCGCGATTTTGTTAACCGTGTTATCCACCCTCTACCTCGTCCTTTCCTCCGGCACGTCCATGAGCATCAATACCCCCAACACGTTGACGATTGCCTGGTTAGTCAATTGGGTGACCAAACCGTTAGGGTACAATTTGGCCACGCACGGTTTTTTCGTGGAAGCCGACTATCACCATCACATTTATTCCCGGCTCTCCCCGCTGGCGCTAAACCAGATATATGAACCGCATTTTGGCCATCATTTGGGCGATCTCGCCCTCGGCGTCTGGCTTTTCATCCCGCTTACGATTGTGGGGGCCTTCTTATCGTCCCGCATCGCCGGGGAATTTAAATGGCGGATCCCCCAAAAGCGCAGCAAACTGCTCTGGTATTTAATTGGCGGGGTCATTATGGGCTTTGGCGCAGCCACCGCGCTGGGCTGCAATATCGGCGCCTGGACCGAAAGTTTCGCTGCCCGCTTTGACTTGTCCGGGCTCCTCTTCACCGTCGGCATGTTTCCCGGCGTCTGGTTCGGCACCCGGCTGGATGAATGGGTGGCGGATCGGTTGTGGGGATTTGACCAACCGACCCCGGTCCTCCGTCCCCGACCCCGAGAAGCGATGCCCGCCCAAGCGGTCGAAGACCGTTAAGCATTCCACCCCAAGAGGAGGGTTTCCCATGTCTGAGCTATGGACCGAACACCGGTCAGCACTCTGGTCCCTGTTTGTAGCCATCTTGTTATTGGCCGTTTTCATGGCCAAACCGCCGGTCAACGCCAGTACCGCCCCCACGACCCATCCGGCCCACAGCACGCCCGGTAAGGCAAGCACTCCCACCATGGGTGTCGGCTGTGGCGGATAGATCTTTTAGAGAGGACGATTAATCGCATGCGAGTTCCTGTACGGCTATCGGCCGTCGCCACCATCTTAGCCAGCCTGGCGGCCGGATGTGGCCAAACAACCACTCCGACAGCCACGACCGAACCGGCCGTGCATCCGGCACCGCCGTCCGACGGCTATGTCTTTGTCATGAACACCGGTTCGGACACGATTTCCGTGATCGACCCGAAAACCAATACGGTCATCAAAACCCTCAATGCCCAGGGCATGACCCTGTCCCCGTACCCGTCGGACCAATATGCCCCCGGATCGGGTTATGTTCTCTCGGGCTGGAAAAATACCTTATCCATTTTGAAGGTATCCGGCACGTCGGTTTCTCTGGTGAAAAACATCCCCTTACCGACGAGTGTAACCACCAAAAACGGGACGCCGGTTCCCCAAACGGGCGTGTGGGGTGACATCACGCCGAGTGGCACCGGGGTTGTCGCGGTGCGCGAAGCCGAGAAATATCTCTTTTTGAACATGAATCCCCACAGCAAGACCTTTGGCCAAGTCGAATATTCCATTGATACGGCCCAGTTAGGTCCCCACGGGACCGGCATCGGGCCCTGAGACGTCTCCTTCTCCCCCGGTGGGGGACTTTGCTTTGTACCCTGTATCTACAGCAATCAGATTCAAGTGTTAAATGTGGCAAAACACGAGGTGGTTTCGACGATCGCCAGCGCCGTGCCCAAACCGACCATGGATACCGTGTCGTGGAACGGTAAATATCTCATTGTGGAGGATACGGCCAATCTGGCCAATCAAGTCACCATCTATTCCTTGACCAACCCGGAAACGCCGGTCGCGCTAGCTACTTTGACGGCGGGCGTCGCTCCCAACACCGATCAAGTGGCTCCCAACAACCAATATACGTTTGAAATCTCGTCGGGTAACCCGAAAGCGCACATCAACGGGTCCGTCGAAGTCATTCAATTGTCGGACCATCCCTCCGTCATCAAAACGATTGCCTTACCCGGATCCGGCGATACCGTGGGCACCTTTTCTCCGAACGGCCAGTACCTTTATGTCAATGTCCCCTCAATCAACAAGGTGGCGGTCATCTCGGTGTCGTCACAAAAGTTGGTCGACATGATATCCGTGGGCCAAGACCCGGGCGGACTCTTTACCAGTCATTACGATTGGGTTACGCGGCCACCCGCCACGTCGAGTTAGGGGGTGACGTCATGACCCCTTTGATCGATGTAGCTCTCGGTGTCCTCGGTGCCGGATTGGTCATTTGGCAACTGCTCCTGAAAGACGTATTAAAATAGGCGAAAGGCCAGGTCTTCTTCGAGAAGGCCTGGCCTTAACCTCTTCCCGGATCGGGTTACCGTTGCAACTTCTTGAGTTCCCCTAACAACCGGTCGTTTAAGACCCGAATGTGGGTGCCTTTCATCCCGAGCGAACGGGACTCGATCACGCCGGCCGACTCAAATTTGCGTAGCGCGTTCACAATCACCGACCGGGTAATGCCTACGCGATCCGCGACCTTGGACGCGACCAGGAGTCCTTCCGGTCCGCCAAGCTCTTCGAAAATGTGCTGAACCGCTTCCAGTTCCGAATAGGATAGGGTGTCGATAGCCACTTTCACGGCCGCTTTCTTCCGTGCTTCCATTTCCAGCTCATCGGATTTCGAGCGCAGGATCTCCATCGCCACGACGGTCGCACCATACTCGGCCAAAATCAGGTCTTCATCGGTAAACTCCCGCCCAAACCGGGAAATGACCAATGTTCCCAAGCGATCGCCACCGCCGTTGACCGGCACGATGGTCGTCAATTTGTTTTCATAAAGACAAGGCTTATCATGGAAGAAGACACACTGCCGGGCTTGCTGCGACACATTCGGCAATGTCTCATCCACCTTAAGAAGCCCTTGGTTATAGTTGGCGGGAAATACTTCCGGTTCAAGGACTTCACGCACCATGATGTTGCATTCGAATGAGTCCAGCAAAGAGTACCCTAAAATCTTTCCACGCCGACTAACCACATACACGTTGGCCTGAATCAGTTCCCCTAAAATCTTGGCCATTTCCTCAAAGTTGACCGGATGACCGGCCGACCGCTGTAATAGGCGGTTAATCCGGCGCGTCTTGTCCAGCAACTGTTCCACGACAAATTCCTCCTCATATCGACGTAAAACCGCGATTTCACCCCCAGTATACCACGAAAATGGGATAAAGTGATAACGACAAAAAAAATTCAGAGTATATACCTATTGATGTCAACGTTGTCCGCAATCCGACTCAAACGTTCATCGACATAGGCCGCCGTAATCGGGATGGTTTGGCCCGAGAGCTCCGGTGCGCTAAAACTCAACTCTTCCAGCACTTTTTCGATAATCGTGTGCAATCGTCGAGCCCCGATATTTTCGGTATCCCGATTCACCCGATAGGCATAGCGTGCCATGGCCCGTAAGGCGGCGTCATCGAACGTGACTTGCACCCCTTCGGCCGCCAATAACGCTTGATATTGAAAAACCAACGAGTGACGCGGTTCGGTCAAAATTCGATAAAAATCGTCTTCGGTCAGGGCGTCGAATTCCACCCGAATGGGAAACCGGCCTTGCAATTCGGGAATCAAGTCACTCGGCTTTGCCACATGAAAGGCGCCGGCGGCAATAAAAAGAATATGATCGGTCTTCACCGGGCCATACTTGGTTTGCACCGTGGACCCTTCCACAATCGGCAGAATGTCCCGTTGTACGCCTTCCCGCGAAACGTCCGGGCCATGCGCCGATTGGCTAGAGGAGGCAATTTTGTCGAACTCGTCGATAAAGATGATCCCTTGCTGTTCCGCGCGCCACACCGCTTCCGCATTCACGGATTCGGTGTCGATCAATTTGTCGGCTTCCTCTTGGGTAAGGACTTTCCGCGCTTCGGCCACCGTCATTTTTCGCCGTTTGGTGCGCTTGGGCAATATCCCCTGCAGCATCTCACCGAGGTTTAATTGATTTTCCATCCCCGGCATGTTCCCCCCCATCATCGGCAAGGGGGCGACATCTTCGACTTCCACTTCAATTGTCTCGTGCTCCATCGCCCGCATACGGAGTTTCTCTCGGATTTTCCGCCGCTCATCCTCAATGCGACGCCGCTCCTCAGGATCTACCGGGCGCGAGGACGCAGTCGGCGTTCCGCCACCGAAAAACATTTCGAACGGGTTTCGAACCGGGCCGGTATCTTCCGGCAACGGAGCCAACGCATCCACAATCCGATCTTCGGCTAACCGCTCGGCTCGATCTTTCACCTTTTGGCTCCGCTCTTCTTTGACCATCCGCACGCTGACTTCGACCAAGTCGCGCACCATGGCGTCCACATCCCGCCCGACGTACCCCACTTCGGTGAATTTAGTGGCTTCCACTTTAACAAACGGCACCTTTAACAAGCGAGCCAGCCGTCGGGCCACTTCCGTTTTTCCGACACCGGTCGGCCCAATCATGAGGATATTTTTCGGGGTAATTTCTTCTTGCAACTCGGGATCCAGTCTGCTCCGGCGCCACCGGTGACGAAGAGCAATCGCGACCGCCCGCTTCGCCTCTTTTTGACCCACAATATATCGGTCGAGTTCCTCAACTATCCGCGCCGGCGTCATCAATGCCTCATCCATGGAATTCCCCGTCCTCTCTTAACCTAACCGTTCAATGGTTAAATGATGGTTGGTATATACGCAAATATCCGCCGCAATATCCAACGAACGCCGAACAATATCTTCCAACGGGAGTCCCGTGTCCACCGACACCAGGGCACGGGCTGCCGCAAGCGCATAGCTACCGCCCGACCCGACGGCGGCAATACCGTCGTCCGGCTCGATGACTTCGCCGGTACCGGACAATAAAAAGACATTGTGCCGATCCAATACCACCAAGAGCGCTTCGAGCTTCCCTAACATCCGGTCGGTGCGCCATTCCCGCGAAAGGGCCACCGCCGCCCGCGACAAATTGCCGTGGCTTTCTTCCAGTTTACCTTCAAACCGCTCAAACAACGTCAAGGCGTCCGCCACCGCGCCGGCAAATCCCGCCAACACCTCCCCGTGATACAGCCGGCGGACTTTTTTGGCCGTATGTTTCATGACCGTATTTTGGCCGAACGTCACTTGTCCGTCTCCGCCAATCACCGCCTGGCCTTGGCGTACCATGGCCAAAATAGTTGTTCCGTGAAATTCCATGCTCCCTCTCCTTCGCTCTCCGCCATCACGCGCGGGGGTGAGTGTGCTCATAGATGCGCCCGAGTTCCTCTTGGGAAATATGGGTATAGATCTGGGTGGTCCGAAGCGATCTATGGCCCAGCAACTCTTGCACCGCCCGTAAATCCGCCCCGTTCATCAATAAATGGGTGGCAAAAGAGTGCCGTAGCCAATGCGGGCTAATATTGCGGCGGACGGCACCGACCACCAACGCCGCTTTCACAATTCGCCGGACACTGCGAGTCGTCAACCGGCCACCCCGGGCATTTAAGAAAACCGCCGTCGTCGACGAACGGGCCGCGAGCGTCGAGCGCGCCCCTTCGACGTATTCCTGGAGGGCGGCCATGGCCGGTCGGCCCAACAACACCGTGCGATATTTTCGGCCTTTGCCTTTGACGGTTAATTCGCCGGTGGCCCAATGAATCGCGTCGAGATCCAAATCGACCGCCTCCTGGCTTCGTAACCCGCCGCCATATATGACTTCTAATAAGGCGCGGTTTCGCACGCCCAACGGGGTCCGGTTTGACACCAAGCCGTCTAATAATTGGCTCATCTCGTCCACTGTGAGCACCCGGGGCAGGCCCGGACGATATCGGGGAGCCAAAACCCGGCGCGCCGGATTATCTTGCCGCCATCCCTCTCGTTCTAAATACCGATAAAAGGTGCGAATGACCGCCAATTTCCGGGCGACGGAGCGCGGTGAAAGGCCCCGCGCCCCCAAGGCCGCCAAATAGCGGTAAACGTCGCCCGTACCGACTTGGTCCAATTCCCCGGCCGCCCGCCAAAAGGCGACTAAATCACTGTGGTAGGCGCGTACCGTATGTTCGGACGCCTGCTCGACCGCGCTCAGATACCGGCAAAACCCGTCAATCCAGGTTTCACTGAGATTGGACATGGTGCGCCTCCGGTTCGACGCTAAGCGACTCTGCGATGGGAGTCATGACGGCGAGTGATCGCGCCTTAAGGCGTTCCCGCCGCTCCTTTTTGTCCTTGACGGCACGAATCTCCTCGGGAACCTCAAATAAGCCGAAGGTGGCATTCATCGGTTGGAAGGTGTCGGGATCGGCATGCGTGACATAATAGAATAAGGCGCCCATCATGGTCTCCCGCGGTAGCACCACCGGATCGAGACCTTTTACGTAACGGGCCGCGTTAATGCCGGCTAAAATCCCCGAGGCGGCCGACTCGACGTAGCCTTCCACCCCAATCATTTGTCCGGCCAACCAAAGATCGGCCCGCTTTCGCGTATTGAGGCTCGGTTCGAGTATTTTCGGCGATTTGAGATAGGTGTTCCGGTGCATCACCCCGTAACGGGCAAATTCCGCCTGCCGGAGCGCCGGGATCATCGACAGAATGCGTTTTTGCTCTCCCCAGCGCAAATTGGTTTGAAATCCGACCAGACTCCACAAAGACCCCGCCGCGTTGTCCCGTCGCAATTGGACCACCGCGTACGGTCGACGCCCGCCTTCGAGAGGGTTCTTCAGCCCAATCGGCTTCATGGGTCCAAATAAAAGGGTTTTGGGACCTCGGCGGGCAATCTCTTCGATGGGCAGGCACCCTTCAAAAAATCGGGCCTCTTCAAAATCATGCCGTTCATGTTGCTCGGCCGCCATCAAACTTTCATAAAAAGCTTCATATTCCGCCTTCGTCAACGGGCAATTAATATAATCGTCCGTCCCTTCCCGCGACCCATAAAACGCATAGTTCATATCAATACTGTCCCCAAAGACGATGGGGGCCGCCGCATCAAAAAACGACAAGGCATCGGTGGCAAAAAAATCCTGCAGGGCTAAACTCAAGGCTTCATGGGTCAAGGGGCCGGTGGCGATCACGGTCGGTCCTTCCGGAATCGTCTCCACCACGTCCCGGTGCACCGTAATACCCGGATGCCCCAAAATGGCCTCGGTTACGGCCTCGCTAAATATGTCCCGGTCCACCGCCAAAGCCGAACCCGCATCCACCCGGGCTTTTTCGGCCGCCTGTAGAATCAAGGAAGAAAAAAGCCGCATTTCGGCTTTGAGCGTGGCAGCCGGCGAGGTCCCCTGATCACCGCCTAACGAATTGGAACACACCAATTCGGCCAACCGATCGGTAATATGCGCGGGGGTTTTGACCAGAGGTCGCATTTCGTAGAGATCGACCGGAATGCCGCGTTGCGCAATTTGCCAAGCCGCTTCCGATCCCGCCAAACCGCCCCCCACGACGATAACCCGGTTATTGGGCTTGTTCCTCATAGCCGCACCCCTCCTTTAGACAGGTCAACGTCTCTTGCCGTCCTTTTTTTCGGAGCGCCATCGACGATCCGCAGCGCGGACACGTCTTTTCGGTCGGCCGGAGCCACGTCACGAAATCGCAGGCGGGATACGAGTGGCATCCGTAAAATGTCCGGCCCTTCCGCGTGCGCCGGACCACCAGCTGGTCGCCGCACTTGGGACAGACCGCTCCCGTTTTCTCGACGAACGGTTTGGTGGCGGTACATTCGGGATAGCCGCTACAGGCCAAAAACTTGCCGAACCGCCCGTATTTAACCACCATCGGGCGCCCACACTGATCACACACCTCATCCGTTTCTTCCACCGGGATCGCCACTTTCTCCAAATCCTGCTCAGCCTTGGCCAACTCCTCGGCAAAAGGACGATAGAAATCGGTCAGGACCTCCCGCCACCCGAGCTCCGCCGATTCCACCCGATCCAGTTGGTTTTCCACGTTGGCGGTAAAGCTGATGTCGACGATTTCAGGAAAATATTTCTGAAGGAGCTCCACCACCAACCGTCCCAGCGGAGTCGGGATCAGCCGTTTTTGCTCCCGCTGGACATATTCGCGTTGTAGCAAAGTGTCGATAATCGGGGCGTAAGTCGACGGACGCCCAATCCCCAGTTCTTCCAACGTCTTAACCAGACTGGCTTCCGTAAACCGCGGCGGCGGTTCCGTAAAATGCTGCTCGGCTTCGACCGCAGTGGCCGTCAGTGTCTGGCCTTCCTGCACCACCGGCAGCGGTCCTTGTCCGGCATCGTCCTCGTTGGCGGCTTTCGTATCGTCGGCTGCCGACTCTTGATAGAGGACCGTGAAACCGGCAAACTTCACCACGGCACCATGCGCCCGAAAACGATCCTCACCGACCGATAATTCGACGGTCGTCGCGTCATACACCAGGGGAGCCATTTGGCTGGCCACAAAGCGCTCCCAAATCAGGCGATATAGGCGCAACTGATCCCGGGTTAGGCTCGCTTTCAGCCGATCAGGATGCCGCATTACAGACGTTGGCCGAATCGCCTCGTGCGCCCCTTGCACCCCGGGTCGCTCCTTTTCGGGCCTTTTAGCGGCACCCAGTCCCTTCCAATAGGCCGTCCCATATTGGGATTCGATAAATTGGCGGGCTTCGGCTTCCGCCACATCGGCTACCCGCGTCGAGTCCGTTCGAATATAGGTGACTAACCCGACGGTCCCTTCCCCCTGAACATCAAGTCCTTCGTAAAGCTGCTGGGCGATGCTCATCGTCCGCTTGACCGAAAATCCCAATCGACGAGAAGCCTCTTGCTGCAAAGTCGAGGTGGTAAACGGCAGCGCCGGAAATCGCCGCCGCTCGCGCGTTTTAACCGATTCGACGTGCACCGTCTGGCCTTTTTTGACCCGTCCGACGACGGTTTGGGCATCCACCGGACTGAGTCGGCCTTTTTCGCCTAAAGGGCCGGCGTATTGCGCCGTCATGACCGGTTGGGTATCGAGCGTCAGCGTGACCGTATAGTATTCTTCCGGCTGGAAGGCCTGAATTTGGTCCTCGCGGTCCACCAAAAGCCGTAACGCGGCCGACTGCACCCGACCGGCGGAAAGGCCCGGGCGCACCTTGCGCCATAATAAGGGCGAGAGCTGATACCCGACGACACGATCAAGCACTCGACGTGCTTGTTGCGCATCGACTAAATGCATATCGATGGGCCGTGCATGGCGGATGGCCTCCGTCACCGCATCCTTGGTAATCTCATGAAATTCGATGCGCCGAGCTTCCGCTAAAGGAATCCCCAGCGATTCGGCCAAATGCCAGGAAATGGCTTCCCCTTCGCGGTCGGGGTCCGTCGCCAAATAAACCCGGTCGGTTTTTTTGGCGGCGTCTTTAAGTTCCTTTAATAACGGACCTTTTCCGCGAATCGTAATATAACGGGGTTCGAACCCGCGTTCTAAATCCACCCCAAATTGACTTTTGGGCAGATCCCGCACATGGCCCATGGAGGCCTTCACTTGATAGCGACTTCCTAGAAACCGGCTAATGGTCTTCGCTTTGGCCGGCGACTCCACTATAATCAGCGGCTTTGGCTTGGGCACCAGGCCACCTCCCGTCTGAGCGTTACCTATCTTATCGCAAATTTACCCGGATATCCACCAAGGTGCCCAGGCTGCCCGCGAATCCAAGCGCTTCCAGCTTACCCAAAATGTCTCGATCACGCGAGATATATGGCAAAATTCGTGCTGACGAGTCATAAATAGCGCAAATCGTCCAAAATTCGCCATGACAAGCCCGTCCATTCCTGCTATGATGCCGAAGACTCCTTTACGCCGAATCGCGGCCGGGCGCCGCGTACGGGGGACTTCGAGCACATCGGGGTGAATCGGCGTTTGCCGTAGGGCACCTTCTGTCCGAACCCGCAACTAACCTCGGAGGCAATTTATGAAGGAAGGGAGCCTGACTGTGTCTCGTTATCCCAAAGCCCTGGCGGGTCTTTCCGCCTTGGGGTTGATGTTCGCGTTTGCTCCTCTGGCCGATGCCGCCAGCTTGACCGGCATTTATGGTCCCGGGGCTACCGGCAGTTCCGTCGCCTTGTTACAGACCGAATTGACCCGCGCGGGCTATCCGGTTCCGGCCACCGGCTATTTTGGGCCCATAACCGAAAATGCCGTGCGAAGTTTTCAATCGGCACATGGTTTAGTCGTCGACGGGTGGGTCGGACCCGCCACCGAAGCCGCATTGGCGTCGACCGGAACCTTATCCGGATCCCAAACGACCAACCAATATACCGTGGAACCCGGCGATACCCTATTCGGCATCGCCCAGAAGTTTCACACCACGGTGGACACCTTGGTCAGCTTAAACCATCTGGCCAATCCCAATTGGCTCATGGTCGGCCAAACGTTGACGGTTCCCGCCGGCCTATCCGCCAGTGCCTTTCAGCCCGCCGTCACTGCGTCCGGCGGGGCTCAATCGCAATCCGGTACGGAAAAATACGTCGTGCAGGCGGGAAATACGCTCGCCGGAATTGCCGCGCTGTTTCACACCAGCTGGCAAAATCTCGCCGCCCTGAATCATCTCGGTAATCCGAACGTCATCTGGGTCGGCGAAACCCTAACGGTGCCTGCCGGCAATGCCACCCCGCCGGCGAACCCCCCGACCTCCGCAAGCGTTAGCTTGCCGGTTGAAGCGGCACCCATGTCGTCCGGACAAGCCATTGCTTCCTTGGCGCTCAAATATTTGGGGGTTCCGTACGTTTGGGGCGGCGCTAGCCCAAGTACCGGCTTTGACTGTTCCGGTTTGGTGCAATATGTGTTAGGTCAGGTCGGCATTCCGATTGGACGTACCACGTGGGCCCAATATGCCGACGTGAATAAAATCCCGGTTTCCCAATTGGCACCAGGCGATCTGGTGTTTTTTAGCACCTATGCCCCGGGAGCGTCGCACGTCGGTATTTACATCGGCAGTTATCCCGCCCTTGGCTACCAAGCCGCGTTTGTGGATGCTCCGGCCCCGGGTCAATCGGTGATGGTTCAAAACTTCAACAATCCCTATTGGCAAAGCCATTTTATCGGCGCCGGCACCCCCTAAAACCGCGAGGTACCGCCGAGTCATCGCCCGGGACCCGCGAAGTCGGCCCCGCGGCGATGATTTTTTATGATGGGTAGCCTCGGCTTCGATCGATATGCACACTACGACCGCGATAAAGACACCCCTTTATTGTCACTAGGGAGCGGAATCCCTTGAATTAAGTGGACACGCGTAAAGATCTTCAAGGTGATAAGAGCCGGACCGTGCGGCCCGGCGGTAACTCCCCACGCGCGGCGATCCTCGAGAGGAATTGCTTCCCGGTTATTTCCAAGGCATGTACCAGTTGGTCGACTTTCCACATGCTTACGCCCGCGACATACGCTTCGCGAAGCATAGCGACCAACGTTCCGACGGCGAGGTTCAAACCTTCGATGGAGGCATCGCATTATGTGGCAAATACCCATCTCGAGTTTTCCCCACCCGTATGGACTCTAACGATGACCCGTAACACATGGTGCGAACGACCTCCGTATTTTCGTGATTTCGGCTCATAACGTTCCCCGGACTTGTGGCCAAAACGCTACTGCAAATCCACCCCCGATAAGGAAGAGCCCCCCACCAAGTCCGCCCATCAAATAGCGCAGAGAGAGATGGTTAACGAATATCAGTGTGAAACTATTACCAATTACGGCTGCGGCGTAGAAGATGCTTTTCTGCAAGGCCGCAACCGTTCCGGCATTGCTAGGATTTGTTATCCGGAAAATAAATTGTTTATAACGCGCGAACAATACGGCGTTAAACATGCCAACTATAAGGTTGCTCCCAATAACCCACAGGATTCCGTTACTCATTGCATATAAGAGAAGACCAGCACCTTGCCCTAAGAAACCCAGAAGGATGCCACGACTACCTTTTGTCGAAACACTTATCCAAGGAAGCCAAGAGAAAATTCCAAGACCTACCCCCCAGGCGGCTGAAGCATAACCATAAACTAATATTGACAAACGTAACGCATGCAACACGTAACTGAGGTCGATAGCCGAATAGATAGCCATCACACCATAAAAGAGCGCCATAAAAATTGTTAGCGCCAACATTGATTTTTGAAGCAAAAGTTGGATGCTCTTGACGAGCGCGATGCGTCCTTTGGACTCTAAGTCAACCGGATCCGGGCCAATATTGCGAATGAACAGGAACAACGTCCCGGACAACATATAAGAACCGGCATCGATAAGTAACACGACACTAACAGAAAAATGCTGAAGGGCTACTGATGCTGTTACAGGGCCGATAATCATTGCCACTCCGGCTATCGTCTCCAACTGTTCTGATATCTTTTGTCGGGCGCTCTCGTTAGGGAAAAGGCTCGACAAGATTGACCAGAACGATTGGCTAAACAGCTGATCCCCAAAGGACAGCAATCCGACCATGATTAAATCGGAGACCAAACCCAAATGTCCACGCCATGCAATTATCCCCAAAGTGCACGCCCGAAGAGCATCCGCTAAGACAACCACCGGGCGCTTGGCGGTTATCCTACTCGTAAGAACGCCCACCACGGGTGCAAATAAAATGTTGCCGAGAAGTCGGATTAGGGCTACGAAAGCGAATCCTGTAAAACCGGCAAGCTTATAGGATACGAGTCCTAAAGCCATATAACTGAACCAGTTTCCAGCACCAGAAATGCTCGTTGCCGTCAGGATTACGTTAGCGTCTCGACGAATCGCCCCGGTATCCCCGAATATATCCATATTAATGAATATTGTAACGCTAATATGAGTCCAAAGCACCATTACCACCGGGCAGTCCAATATCGGATGCGAATATCTGTCAATTAACGAGTACGATGGGACGGCGGTTCTCTGGGTCAATGGCGGACTACCCCAGAATTCGCCCATCGCAGGTCCCGTCAGCGTCGAATGTATCCCGCCGCAGACAGCCCGATGATGCGGACGACGATGGACGCGATTCGGGATCGCATGCGGACCGTCTGGGAAGATATTCACACGTTAGAGGCCTCCGCCACCCTATCGTATGGTCCGAATATACCCCACCGACCCGGTATCGGGCCTGGTGGCAGGGACCCGACCAGTGGCGACATGATTGGACCCCGACTGATCAGATGCCCATCAGTTATCGGGCACACGGTGACCACTGGGGGGTCCTGCGAAACGGGATCATATGGCATCGGGGTACGGTCGAGGATGCCCGACAAATGCAACTGACAGCCCATAAGCTTTTGCAATATGGTCGGCCCTATCTATCTCCACAAGCGAATGCCCACCTTTGGTTATGGCTGAATCCCCCCATTTGGGCCTACTCGTTCGATTTGGTGCTCAATGTCGGCTATGTACCCGGTGTCCTCGATGCGTTTCCCCCTGATGCCCCGATTGTGCATCTGGTGGCCGCCCCGTCATGGGACCCGCATACGGACGGAGGCGCCCCGGCCGAAGTGGTCCGTTATTGGTGGGCCACGGCCTGGGACCGCGAACAGGAGTTAACCGATTATGCCCATTTTTTCAGCTGTGGGTCGATAGTCGGACCGGATTTTGTCGCCGGATTACCGCTGAGGGGACCGATGGCCGATTATGGGATCTGCGGATTGACGAACCCGTCATTAATGGGAGCGCCTTGGATCCGGCCTTTTTTCGGGGGGAATCATGAAGGCCGTGGGTATTCGGTATGGATGGGGGATAGCCCGATTGGGGCGAGGGATTAGCCGCGACCCAATAACCAGAGAGCCCAATATAGGCCGCATAATGGAGGGTCGCCTGCGCCTTCAACTCATTGGCGGGATCGACACACGATCGGTCGCCTTTTGTATCCACCTTTGTATCCACCTTATATTGATTCTCATTGGTCTCCCACCATTTCGGGAAATGGGGGGTTGGGCCGTAATCGTACAGGAAAAGCCCGGCCCGATACTCGTTGTCGGGGAAAGCGCCTGGGCCAATGCCAGCGATCCGCCACTCAACAGACTGCCGAGAAGCCCGACGATCCCAATGGAGAAAAATCGTCCATACCGCATCCACGGGTCAATCGTCTCACCATCATGCATCGCCCCTTGTTGACTGTGGTAGCAACAATCTCAGCGTTCATTTCGCTTTCCATAACGCCAATTATATTAGCATTAATTTACAGGAAATAGGTAAGCGGTACAAGGATAGCCCGCTATCCGGCGGACTCATCAGGGCGGGAACTCCGACAGGAATAATTCACGGGTTAAGTTGCCATAGGTGGGCGTCCATGACAAAGGTGCCTGTCATACCATTTGACCCTTTCCACGATTATGATATTGCCAACTACATTGGTGATCATAGGCCCCTGATCGATAATCGGCCACTGCAGTTGTGGTTACACTATAACCCATCGCACTGGTTC
The DNA here is from genome assembly GCA_000237975.1 of Sulfobacillus acidophilus DSM 10332. Lineage (GTDB taxonomy): Bacteria > Bacillota > Sulfobacillia > Sulfobacillales > Sulfobacillaceae > Sulfobacillus_A > Sulfobacillus_A acidophilus. The sequence continues at coordinate 2,389,926 of CP003179.1, forward strand.
TCCGACATCGGATTCACAGGCATTCCATACTTCGTAGGACCAATATTACTTTCGCACCCTATATACTGACATAGCGGATATTCGCCCCCGCAACTGTATTAACACCTCCGACCCAGTCCTGCCCAGATGATTACCAGATCGACGAGCCACTACCCCATATCCGACATCATCGTTATTGGCACCAATGGCCAAGACGAGTGATGATGAATGATCACTTGACCAACCGGCCGCAAAGTCTTTTGCCGCCGTTTCGACCCATCTCTGCGACTTGGCGTAAGTATCCGTGATCTTGACGCTCCCCGTGAATCCGGATAGCTCTTGACAGCCAAAATCCCGGATGACTATTTGTGCAAAATTCGGTGAGGTGGAGCCACCCAAGTTATACGCATACATATGTCCATGGCCGCGCCCAGGATGAACCGGCAACACGATCACGAAATGCGCGCCATCTTTATACCGGATAGGCCACCTCCTCTGCCAACATGCGACCACCCACCGGTGATTACCCCACCAACCATTAGCAGACTGTGCAGCCAACAATTTCTCAACTAGATCTACTCGCCTAGCTGAATATGGGTTTAGGTAACGTCGTACTGGCCGGAAGACAATCTAATATCCGAAATCCATGGGGACCAGACCACGTCATTGATGCCTTCAACATGTGCGCCTCTATACCGCCATGGCTGTTCCATCGACGCATCCTATTGATGTTCAATTGATCCCTCACCGATGTCGATAGTCATTTTTTGCTTAAGTCGGTTGGCCTTCAATGGAGGATATTCCGGCGCCACGCGAGGTCCGGGTCATCACCCAACTCCACACCACTAATAACAAAGCCTCGACTAAAAGCAGCACCCCCCGATTAACGGCCCATCCGGGAACCCGCATGACCGTCTCGGTTACGAGCCCGCCGACCAGCACTGCGCCCAAGAGGCACCCCCAGCGGCGTGATAAGACGAGCCGGCTGATGGCTAATACCCCAAACGCGGTGGACGCCGCCAACCACATCGGATTAATGCCCCAAAGAAAGACGGTCGGCGAAAATCCCGTAACCGCATTCGCGCCGAGTCCGACCAACACCCCGGCCACCATGGACGATAAGACGACGCTCTCCGGTAACTCGGGCCACACCATGAGCGCCAACGTAGGTCCCACCACGGCCGCATTGCGTAACGTCAGCCCAAAGACCCGCCACCAGGCCACTTCCGCCGGCCGCCAGCTCGCATAGGCGACCATCAATACCACCTCCAACAGGAGCGCCCATTTGGCGGCGCGGGTCCGTTCCGGTAATCGCCAGACATCTTGGCTCATGCTGACGGCTCCCGACAGCAACAACGGGCCACACCAGCTCAGTGCCAAAGCCCACATACTGAGCGCCATCAACACCCGAAACCACATCCCACTGTGGGCAAGCATCACCATCGCAAATGCCGCTAATCCGTCGAGTTCGGGTTTTCCCACGACGAGCCGAGTCCGCATCCCGATCCAGGTGGCAAGCCCAATCACGCCCAGCAACACCACCGTCGATGCCCAGACCGCCCGCTGTCCGTGTCGGATGTTTTTCGCGCCCACGACGGCTTGAATTTCCGCTTGGGCGGAAAAAACGTTGAGCGTGTTCATACCGAACCACACCCACACTAACCCGTGACCGATACCCAAGGGGTGATAAAAAGCGGACGGCACGCTATGGACCATTCCTCCCCTCGGCCACAATTTCCACGTCGCCAATGCGAGTCCCAGACCCAACCACGCCATATTCAACCACTGGGTACGTACCAAGGACAGCATCCCGCCGAATTGGATGACCACGGCCAACACCGCGCCGGTGACCACTAGCGACCAGCCCAATCCCCAATGAAACGCCAAACGGAAGTAGACCGCAGCCGCTAGGGCATTTGACAAGGCAAAGATGGGAAAGGTCAGACCGATCACCGCCCCTGACACCCATCGCACCCGGGAGCCAAAAACCCGGCCTAAGAGCGCGCTATTAGAGATATAATCGCGGGCACGAAACCACGGAACGAGCCACGCCACCAACACCGACATCAGGGCGACGCTTACGCCATACCAGACGGCCGACACGCCCGCGGTATAGGCGGTATCAATTTGCACCACGATCGACGACGCCGACCAGAGCGTCAAAACCAACAAAAAGACCGCCCAAGCGGATAATTGACCGCCGCCGGTGTGATAGACGTCTAAGCGCGGAATCCGCTTCACCCGCCCCAAAAGCACCAACACTGCCGTATAAAGGCTAATCGCCACTCCTATGGCCATTCGGCAAATCTCCTTCGTTTTTTATGATAAAGTCTATCGTATTTGTCGGGTTTTGGGAATCCCCACATATTTGGCCAATCCGGGTTCATACTAGCAGCATACCGGCGAAGGAGGCGAACCCGCCATGCGGTGTCCCCAATGCGGTCGGCGGGGATGGTGGCATCGCTGTCCCCATCGGCGCGCGCGTCTTAAGCGCATCCGTGGTGTCTTGGCGCTCGCGGGATTAGGTTTGGCCCTTTTGGGGGTTCCCCTGACCCGCGCCTGGCATACGACCAACGTGACCCTCCCGACGCTGGCCCCCTCTCCGGGAGCGAAAATATATGATGCCGAGGGTCATCTGATTTTGCAGTTAAATAGTCAACCCGGAGTGCGCCCGATCCCCTTGACGGCGATTGCTCCGGCCCTGCCGACGGCCCTGATCGCTATTGAAGACCATGGGTTTTACCACAATCACGGGTTTGATCTCAAATCGCTGGTGCGGGCCTTTTGGGTGGATCTTACCCATCGGGCACCGGTCGAAGGGGCGAGCACGATTACCGAACAGTTGGCGAAAAACCTTTATCTCAGCGATCAAAAAACCCTGGGGCGAAAGTGGCAAGAATTTTGGCTAGGGCTTTCTCTCGCCCGCCATTATACGAAAGCGCAAATTTTGGATGCCTACTTAAATCAAGTCTATTTCGGACATGGAGCGTACGGCATCGGAGAAGCGTCCCGCATCTATTTTGATACGTCGCCGCGCCGCCTCACCCTCCCGGAAGCCACGCTGTTGGCCGGACTGCCGCAAGCCCCGAGCCGTTATGACCCTTGGCTCCATTGGTCCCTAGCCCGTTCCCGGCAACGGGAGGTTCTCGACGCCATGGTAAAATATCATGATTTGACCCCGGCCGAAGCCGCCCGCGTCTGGCAAAGCCCCCTGCATTTGCGCCATCCGGCGTTTAATCCGGGTAACCATTATCCCGATCCCTGGTACGTCGACTTGGTGATTGACGACCTATTGACCCACGGATTTACCGTCCAGGATCTCTACCACCAACCGCTGAAAATTTATACGGCGCTCCGGCCGCGCGTCTATGCCATCGCCAATCGTACCGTCAACCAGATAATGACCCGCGAATTCGGCCCCGCCCGACACACCTACGCGGACCACCAAGCGGCGGTCGTGGTGGAAAATCCCGCCAACGGGCACATCTGGGCGGTCATCGGTGGGCGTCGGCACTTAGCCTATGAGCAGGCGAATTTGGCGCTGTCGGCTTGGCGTTCCACCGGCTCGACCATTAAGCCGCTCCTCGATTATGCCCCGGCACTGGCCCGCGGCTATACGCCGCTCAGCGTATTGCAAGATGTCCCGACCTATCGTGGAATCAATGGCCAATCCTGGTGGCCGGCCAATGACGATTTTCTCTATCGCGGGTATTTAACGTTGGAAGATGCCTTAGCCATCTCCGACAACAATGTGGCCGTCCATCTGCTGAACCGCATCGGCATCCCCTATGCGGCCCAATTTGTCCGCACCCGCTTCGGACTTCAGCTGCCGCCGCATTTCCGCCAATCCGGCCTACAGGCGGCGCTCGGGATCGATCAAAACGTATGGAATATGACGCTCGCCTATGGCGCCCTCGCGAATCAGGGGGTGCGCCTATCCCCCATTCTGGTTACGCGCGTGGTGAAAGGGCACCGGGTCATTTACCGCGACCCGCAGCATGCCGTGAGAGCCCTAACCCCGGCCGAAGCCTATGTGCTCACCCAGATGCTGACCCGGGTATTGGACCCGAAACCGCTGACCGGGATTGGACCCGGAGCCTGGCCGACCGGCCACGCGCTCGGAATCGGTCGCCCGGCGGCGGGCAAAACCGGTACCAGTACGGAAGAGGCCGACGCCTGGTTTATCGGCTATGAACCCCAAATGGTGGTCGGGGTGTGGGAAGGCAACCGATTGGGCGAATGGGCCCAACCCTATACCGAAACCAACCAAGGCCCCGCTTACGGAGCTACCGTAGCCGGACCCATCTGGCGAGAGATTATGATCGACGTAAACCGGACCCTGGCCCTGACGGCAGAACCGTTTCCGCGACCGGCCGGAGTGCGTTGGGTCGCCGGCGTAAGCCGCACGTCGGGTGCGTTGAAAGGCCCCTACTGCCCGGCGAATGAAGTCGCCGGCGCCTGGATGGTGACCCAAACGGCCCCGCGGCATATCGGCCATAGCCATGTGCTCGTCCGGATACCGCTGGACCATCCCAATCAAGAGTGGCAGCCGGGTTGCGGCCCCTATATTACCCGGGTGGCGCTGAGTCCCGAGCCCGATTGGCACCCCGGTGTCCCGAAACCGTGGGATGCTCGGAATTGGCCCCCGACCACCCTCTGTCGGCCCTCCGTCAGGATTCGATGAGGTGATCGATAAAGGTTTGGCGATGTGCCGGTGACGGGCCGAACTGTCGCAATGCCGCAAGATGCTCCGGGGTGGCATACCCCTTATGGCGCTCAAATCCATACTGCGGATATTGCCGGGCCAATTCCGTCATATAGCGGTCCCGCAGCACCTTCGCCACCACGGAGGCCGCGGCGATACTCGGGGCTCGCCGGTCACCGTGAATCAAGGCCACGACGTACGAAGGCTGCCCGGGGAGTTCCATCGCATCACTCAGCACAACCTCGGGCGTAAGCGGCAAAGCCGCCAGCGCCCGCCGCATGGCCCGGCGCGAGGCCTCCAAAATGTTGATCCGTTCGATGGTGCGAGGACCCGCCGCGCCCACCCCGATGGCCAGTGCCCGCTTCACGATTTCCGGGTAAAGCCGGTTGCGCCGCGCTTCGGTCAACCGTTTGGAATCGTCCAAACCCTCCAAATCGGCCCCTGGCGGCCATAACACGGCGACCGCGACCACCGGTCCCGCCAAGGGACCCCGTCCGACTTCGTCCGTGCCCGCCACCAAAAGACCCATGTCCCAAAACGGCGTTTCAAAGAGCGGGGCTAAGGTGTTCATGGCTGCTCTGGTCGCTCCAAGCTGATTCTGCCGAATTGCCCTTTCTGAAAGCGGATGAGGACCGATTGGGCCGTCCGTTGCACATCCACCCGATTACCGGCCGCCAGATATCCGTTTTCGCGGGCCCAGGCTTCCCACGAACGCTCCGGATATACCAGCGCCCAAATCTCGGCGGCCACAGCTTCTATTTCCTCGGGATCCACCGCCACCACGCCTAATGCCTTTAAGCGCCAGTCTCGGCTACGAGACGGGGTGACCACTCCGGGCAAATCCAACCACTCCCACCCGGGCTCCACCCGGATCCATTGCGGCCCGCGGGTTAGCCCCGGCTTTGCCCCGGTCCGCACCCGGTTTTTGCCCACCATGCGATTTAACAACGTCGACTTGCCGACATTCGGAAGCCCCACGATCGCAATGCGATAGGGAGGAGACCAGCGGGCGGTAATCATTCGCCGCACCCGTGAGGTCGTCGCCGACTCGCCGGCGGTCACCGCCAAAGCCGCCTCCCCTTGGCCGTGAAACCACTCCAGCCACGCCTCGGTCACGGCGGGATCCGCCACATCGGCTTTATTTAACAACACCAACCGCGGCGTTTTCCCGACCCATTGCGCCAAAGGCCGGTGCCGCGTCGCCATCGGCGCCCGTGCGTCAACGACTTCGATAAATAAGGTGAGATAGGGGGCCATTTCGCGAATGGTCTTTTGCGTGGCCACCATGTGGCCGGGATACCAGGAATTTTTATGCATATCAGGGCAGCCACTTCATGTCGCGCGGGGGCCACCAAACCAAAATGGCCCGGCCACGAACATTTTTAATCGGCAAGAGACCAAAATAACGGCTGTCAAAGCTCTTAGGGCGGTTATCCCCTTCAACCCAGAGATAGCCCGGCGGCACGTAAGTGGGTGCCACGTTGGGCGACCCGCGGTATTCCAAAAACGGCTCCGGATAGCGATGTCCGTTAATATAAACCACATTGTGGGACACCCGTATGGTATCCCCGGGCACCCCAATGACCCGTTTGATCCAATCTTGGGAAGGAATCACCGGACTCTTGAAGACGATGATTTGTCCGGTTTTAGGCTGTCCAAAGACATAGGCGAGTTTATTGACCAGAACCCGGTCCCCGTTATGTAACGTCGGCTCCATCGAAATACCTTGCACCTGATAGGATTCGAACACAAAGGTGCGAATTAAAAACGCCAATACGAAAGCGATGATAATGGTTTCGAGAACTTCCCGGGTTGTACTTTTATTTCGTGGCACAATGTCACCTCGCCCGTGAAATACTGAGCAGGCGAAGACCCCGCGGTCTTCGCCTGACTCCCTAGCGCCGTTCGCGAATACGGGCGGCTTTTCCACGCAATTTGCGCAGGTAGTAGAGCCGTGCCCGCCGCACTTTACCCCGGCGTACCACTTCAATCGATTCCAACCGCGGGGAATGCAGCAAAAAGGTCCGCTCAACCCCTACCCCATATGTCACCCGACGAACCGTAAAGGTCTTGGAAAGCCCGGTGCCGCGTTTGCGAATGACCACACCCTCAAACATCTGCACCCGTTCCCGGTTGCCTTCACGGATTTTGACCGCCACACGCACGGTGTCGCCCGGGCGAAACTCCGGAATGTCATGCCGCATCTGGTCTTCTTCCAACAACTTGATGTAATCCATTAGAGGTCCTCCTCCCTTCGTTCGGAATGTGTCGGCAATAAATCCGGCCGACGGTCCCGAGTCCACTCCCAAGCCACCTGTTGGCGCCATTGCCGAATCGCTTGGTGATGGCCACTGAGTAGCACGTCCGGCACCGAAAGCCCTCGGTAGACTTCCGGCCGCGTAAACTGCGGCCCTTCCAAGAGCCCCGGCCCAATACTGAAGCTGTCGTCGGCCGCGCCCTGGCCGCTCCCCAATACTCCCGGGATTAACCGCACCACGGCGTCAACCATGACCAATGCCGGCAATTCGCCACCCGTCAGCACATAGTCCCCGATCGACACCTCTTCGGCGTTGAGTATTTGCCGCACCCGATCGTCAATCCCTTCGTAGTGACCGGCGACGATAATCAAGTGGGGACTTTGGGCCCATTTCCGCGCCAACTCTTGGGTAAACGGCTTACCTTGCGCCGACGTCAGTACCACCTGAGCCGGCTGTCGATGGTGCATCATCGCCCATTCGACGGCGGGCACCACCACGTCAGGCCGTAACAACATCCCGGGACCGCCCCCGAAGGGATAGTCGTCGGCTTGCCGATGAGGCCCTAACCCAAACCACCGTAGCGGCACCACCCGTAAATCGACCAGGTGACGGGATTGGGCCCGCTTTAAGATACTGGTGTTCCACACCGCCCGCATCATGTCCGGAAACAGGCTGACCACTTGGATCACCATCAATCGGCCACGTCCTCCAATCCGGGCAATAAGGCGACGTCCATCCGGCCTTCGGCTAACGACACGTGTTTCACTACATCTTTCAGCGCCGGAATCAAAAGGCTTTTCTTCCCCGGCCGCTCGACCTCGAAAACGTCGTGCCGGGCTCCCGTGCGTAAGACATGGGCTAATGTTCCCAGCACCCGCCCGGTTCCGACTTCCACCACGGTGAGCCCAATCAGCTGGTGCCAATAATATTCCCCGGGCGGCAAATCCGGCAGCGCCGTTTCCGGCACCATCACCAATGCGCCGCGTAACGCCTCGGCCGCATCGCGGGTTTGAATGCCTTCCACTTTCAGTAAGACCATGGTCGGTGTCAAACGGCTTTGGATCACCGCCCGCGATCCCCCTAAGCGGTCAATCACCACCGATTGCCATTGCCGCCAGCGTTCCGGGAAGTCGGTCGTGGGATAGACGCGAAATGTCCCGTCAATGCCGTGCGGCGCCGTGATTTGACCCACCAGCACATGGCCAGGCCAAACCGCCGGCGACTTACTCATGCGCCTCGGCGGCGGCCGGCGCTTTGGCTGCCTGTTTCAAGTCGTGAATCTGTTTAAACACGCCCGATTTCCGGAGCAATGAACGTGCCGTGTCGGTCGGCTGGGCGCCGTTGTTAATCCAACGAATCGCTTTGTCGACATCGATTTTAATCACGGCCGGTTCTTTCGTCGGATCGTAATAGCCAATCTCGTCGATGAAGCGACCGTCCCGAGGCGACCGGGAGTCGGCGACCACCACGCGATAAAACGGCCGTTTTTTGGCCCCCATCCGTCGGAGTCGAATTTTTACCATGGTTATCCCCCTTTCTGTTGTCCCAATTAGCCTAGCGGGGGAAACGGCATGCGTCCCAACCGCGATTTGCCCGGCTTGCCCTTCATTTGACGCATGAGTTTGCGCATCTCCTCGAACTGCTTCAAGAGGCGGTTAACCTCTTGGACACTGGTTCCGCTGCCGCGGGCAATGCGCAAACGCCGACTGCCGTCGATGATTTCCGGGCGTTGTCGCTCTTTTTTGGTCATCGAGTTTAAAATGGCTTCCACCCGGACCACCGAGCGGTCATCAATTTGGCCTTTGACTTTGGCCAATTGCCCCATGCCCGGCATCATTTCCATGATTTTGGACAACGGCCCTAATTTTTTCACCTGGTTCAGCATGGCTTGAAAGTCATCCAAGGTGAAATCCGCCCGGCCGATTTTTTTGGCCAGCTCCTTGGTGTCTTCCTGGTCGAGATTTTGTTCGGCTTTTTCAATCAATGTCTGAATATCGCCCATGCCCAAAATCCGCGAGGCCATCCGATCCGGATTAAACGGCTCGAGCGCATCCAGCTTTTCGCCGGTCCCCACCAGTTTAATCGGCAGCCCGGTCACTTGGCGAATGGATAATGCCGCCCCGCCGCGGGCGTCTCCGTCCAATTTGGTGAGAATGACGCCGGTTAACGGTAACCGCTCGTGAAAAGCGGTCGCCACCCGCACCGCGTCCTGCCCGGTCATGGCATCCACGACCAAGAGCGTTTCGTGGGCCGGTACGGCTTCCTGCATACGGGCGAGTTCCGTCATTAACGCCTCATCCACGTGCAAACGCCCGGCGGTGTCGATGATGACAATATCACGCGCCAACTTTTTGGACCGTTCCATCCCTAGTTGCGCCAACCGCACCGGGTCGGCGCCGGGCTCATGGGCCACCGGAACCCCAATTTGCTGTCCCAACGTTTCCAACTGATCCACGGCCGCCGGCCGATATACGTCGGCCGCGACCAAAAGCGGTTGACGGCCTTGTTGCTTGAAATAGCGAGCCAATTTGGCGGCTGCGGTGGTTTTTCCGGCGCCTTGCAATCCGACCAGGTAAATCACCGTTGGGGGATTCGAGGCCAGCCGCACCCGCTCATGAGTGGAGCCCATCAGCGTTGTGAGCTCGTCATTCACAATCCGAATGACGCTTTGCGCCGGGGTCAGGCTTTTTAAAATATCTTGCCCGACCGCCCGCTCTTCCACCCGCGTCAAAAACTCTTTAACCACCTTAAAATTGACGTCGGCTTCCAACAGCGCCAAACGCACTTCACGGAGCGCCTCGCGCACATCCGCCTCGGTCAGCCGCCCTTTACTGCGCATCTTCTTAAAGGTGTTTTGGAGTTTTTCCGTGAGTGCGTCAAACATCCGAGAGCCCCTCCTCTTCCGCCAGCCGCCGCACTAAAGGCCGTATTCTCGACAATCCGGGCGTGTCCGGCGGTAAGGCGGCCACCGCCGCCACGAGCTCGGCGAGAACTTGCCGCCGGGACTGCCACGCGGCTAATAGCCCTAAGCGCACTTCGTAGTCCGCCAAAGCCCGTTCGGTGCGTTCCAACACGTCATAAACCGCGGCCCGGGATATGCCTTTGAATTCGCTGATTTCAGCCAACGACCAGT